>NZ_VSSO01000009.1 GCF_008312885.1 Lolliginicoccus suaedae | reverse complement strand
GTTCATGCCGCAGGTGGTGGGCGTCTTCACCGACCTCGACACCACCCCCACCGGCCTCGACCTCACCATCGACATCGACTCCCGCTTCTCCACCCACCCCACGCCCCTCAAGCTCGCCGCGATCGCCACCGGCATCCTCGCCACCCTCCTCGCCCTGACCGCCCTCCACCAGCTCGACACCACCGACGGCCGCCGCCACCGCCGCTTCCTCCCCCCCAGCTGGTGGCGCCTGCGCCCCCTCGACGGCATCGTCGCCACCATCCTCGCCATCTGGTACCTCATCGGCGCCAACACCGCCGACGACGGCTACATCCTCACCATGGCCCGCGTCGCCAACGACGCCGGCTACATGGCCAACTACTACCGCTGGTTCGGCGTCTCCGAAGCCCCCTTCGGCTGGTTCTACGACATCACCGCCCTGCTCGCCCAGATCTCCACCGCCAGCCCCTTCATCCGCATCACCACCCTCATCGCCTCCCTGCTGTGCTGGTGGATCATCTCCCGCGAGGTCATCCCCCGCCTCGGCCGCCGGGCACGGACCACCCCCGCCGTCACCTGGACCGCCGCCGCGGTCTTCCTCGCCTTCTGGCTGCCCTACAACAACGGCCTGCGCCCCGAGCCCATCATCGCCGTCGGCGCCCTGCTCACCTGGATCAGCATCGAGCGCGCCATCGCCACCGGACGCCTGCTCCCCGCCGCCACCGCCGTCATCATCGCCGCCTTCTCCCTCGCCGCCGGCCCCACCGGCCTCATGGCCGTCGCCGCCCTCCTCGCCGGCTCGAGGCCCCTGCTCGCCATCCTCATCAAGCGCGCCCGCGAGCACGGCTGGATCCCCGTCACCGCCCCCATCCTCGCCGCCGGCATGGCCGTGCTCTTCATCATCTTCTACGACCAGACCCTCGCCACCGTCACCGAGGCCTCCCGCCTCCGCACCGCCATCGGACCCTCCCTCGCCTGGTACGAGGAG
>NZ_VSSO01000008.1 GCF_008312885.1 Lolliginicoccus suaedae | reverse complement strand
CGAGGCCTCCCGCCTCCGCACCGCCATCGGACCCTCCCTCGCCTGGTACGAGGAGATGACGCGGTACGTGGACCTCTTCGGGCCAGCTACCGACGGATCGCTGGGCCGACGCTTCGCCGTGCTGGTGCTGGTGTTCGCGATCGGTGTGGCCGGGGCAATGCTGATGCGCCGCGGTGGCATTCCCGGGGTGCCGACGGGGCCGGCGTCGCGGATGCTGGGCCTGACCGTCGCCTCGTTCCTGTTCCTGACGTTGACGCCGACGAAGTGGACGCATCACTTCGGCGCGTTCGCCGGGATCGGCGCCTCGGTGGCGGCGATCGCGGCCGTGGCGATGGGGCCGGCGCTGGTCCGGTCGGCGCGTGATCGCCTGGTGCTGGTGTCCGTGCTGCTGCTCATCACCGCGTTCGCGATGACCGGCACCAACCGCTGGTGGCATGTGTCGAACTATGGGGTGCCGTTCGGGGACCGCCCGCCGCTGTTCCTCGGCCGCGGGGTGGCCAACTGGCTGCTGCTGCTGGCAATGATGGTGTTCGCCGCGGCCGCGCTCTACCACTACCTCGGCATGCGGGGGCGCCCGGTCGCGGCACCAGGATGGCTGCGCTGGCTGACGGCGGCCCCGATCCTGGTGATCGCCGCGATCGTGGTGGTCGCGCAAGTGGCGTCGCTCGCGCTGGGCGCGGCGAGGCAGTATCCGGCGTACTCGGTGGGCCGGTCCAACATCGATGCGATCCTGGGGTCGCCGTGCGGGCTGGCCAATGATGTCCTCGTCGAGCAGGATCCGAACGCCGGCCTGCTCGATCCCGTCGACGGTGGTGATCCCGCGACCGCCCTCGGTGGTGGTGGCAACGAGGGGTTCACGCCCAATGGCCTAGCCCCGGATCTCGCTCCCGACCAGGCCGCGGGCGAGGATGCCCCGTCCACCCTGGTCGCGGCGGGCGAGGCCGATGCCGGGGGACAGCAGCAAACCCTCAACCCGACCGGGTTCGACGACGACCAGCGCCAGGAGGAGGGCATCAATGGCAGCACCGCGCCCCTGCCGTTCGGGCTCGACCCCGCCCGCGTGCCCGTCCTCGGCAGCTACCGCAGCGGCGAGCAACGCTCGGCGGAACTGACCAGCGACTGGTACGCGCTGCCCGAGCGATCCGATGACCGGCCCCTCGTCGCGATCACCGCGGCAGGCCGCATCGCGGGCACCGACGCCTTCGACCGGCCGATCCGCGGGCAGGAGCTGCGGGTGGAGTTCGGGATCCCCCACGAAGACGGCTTCGCGGTGGTCCATGCCGCCACCCCGCTCGATACCGGGCCTTTCCCGTCCTGGCGGAACCTGCGCGTGCCGCTCGATGCCGTGCCTGCCGACGCGACCGCGGTGCGGATCGTCGCGCGCGATACCGATCTCGACCCGTCGCAATGGCTGGTGGTGACTCCGCCGCGCGTTCCCGTCGTCGATACGTTGCAGGACGTGGTGGGCAGCGACACGCCAGTGATGATCGACTGGTCCATTGGTCTCGCTTTCCCCTGCCAGCAGCCCTTCGTGCATCGCAATGGCGTGATCGATATGCCCGAGTACCGGATCGCGGGTGATTTCGAGCTGAAGCTCGGTACGGACATCGCGCAGGGCAGCGCCGGCGGCGGACCCGTCGGAATCACGTCGATGCTGGCGGAGGAACAGCAGGTCGCCACGTACTTGAGCGATGACTGGGGCCGCGACTGGGGCTCCCTGCAACGTCTTGTCCCGTACTCGGAGGAGGCGGTCCCGGCGAGCACCGAGCATGAAACGGTGCGCCGGTCGGGGCTATGGAATCCTGGGCCGATGCGGTAGCCCGGTGTTACTCACCGGAACGAAACTGAGTTTGTTCTCACTTCTGTTCCTGTGAATCACGGTTTACTGGCAAGGTTGCCCCGCGGTTGCGAATACCATCAGGGGTCGTGGCAGTCGGATTGTTGTCTTCGGGGATGGATGGTTCGGTGACGGAGAAGCGTGTGCGTATGGCTCGTCTGGTAGCGGTGATCACCGGCCTCGCCGGATTCATCCTCGCCATCGCCA
>NZ_VSSO01000007.1:3628-5892 GCF_008312885.1 Lolliginicoccus suaedae | reverse complement strand
TGGCTGTGCCTGGGGGAGCTTCCCCGCCGTGTTCGGCGGGGTGCCTGGTGGGCGTGTTGCTTGAGAACTCAACAGTGTGCCAGTTTTGTTTTTGGTGAGAATGGATCCTGGCTGTCGCCGTGATCGGTCCCCTAGTCGGGGCGGGTCGTGGTGGGTGGCCGGGTGATGATCGCGTGGGTGCCGCGAGCGCGCGGGGCCGGTTTCGGTCTGGTGTGCCGCTGTTGGTGGCATATCTTTCTGCGCGTGGCGTCCTTGCTCCTGGGTGGGCCCCTCCTCGTCGGGGTGGTCGCCTGGTCGTGCTGGGGCGCCGATTGAGCAAGACAATTTGCAAGGCCAGTAGTTTGGTCTTCGGATAGTACTGATTCGCCCGTGGCTCCTTGTCCTCCGGGGCGGGGGCGCGGGCGGGTTGATGGTTCTTGACGGAGAGTTTGATCCTGGCTCAGGACGAACGCTGGCGGCGTGCTTAACACATGCAAGTCGAACGGTAAGGCCCTTCGGGGTACACGAGTGGCGAACGGGTGAGTAACACGTGGGTAATCTGTCCCGTGCTCCGGGATAAGCCTGGGAAACCGGGTCTAATACCGGATGCGACCCGGCCCCGCATGGGGCTGGGTGGAAAGCGCTATGTAGCGGCATGGGGTGGGCCCGCGGCCTATCAGCTTGTTGGTGGGGTAATGGCCTACCAAGGCGGTGACGGGTAGCCGGCCTGAGAGGGCGACCGGCCACACTGGGACTGAGACACGGCCCAGACTCCTACGGGAGGCAGCAGTGGGGAATATTGCACAATGGGCGCAAGCCTGATGCAGCGACGCCGCGTGGGGGATGACGGCCTTCGGGTTGTAAACTCCTTTCAGCGCCGACGAAGCGGAAGTGACGGTAGGCGCAGAAGAAGCACCGGCCAACTACGTGCCAGCAGCCGCGGTAATACGTAGGGTGCGAGCGTTGTCCGGAATTACTGGGCGTAAAGAGCTCGTAGGTGGCTTGTCGCGTTGCCTGTGAAAACCTGGGGCTCAACCCCGGGCGTGCAGGCGATACGGGCAGGCTCGAGTACTGCAGGGGAGACTGGAATTCCTGGTGTAGCGGTGAAATGCGCAGATATCAGGAGGAACACCGGTGGCGAAGGCGGGTCTCTGGGCAGTAACTGACGCTGAGGAGCGAAAGCGTGGGGAGCGAACAGGATTAGATACCCTGGTAGTCCACGCCGTAAACGGTGGGTACTAGGTGTGGGCCCCATTCCACGGGGTCCGTGCCGCAGCTAACGCATTAAGTACCCCGCCTGGGGAGTACGGCCGCAAGGCTAAAACTCAAAGGAATTGACGGGGGCCCGCACAAGCGGCGGAGCATGTGGATTAATTCGATGCAACGCGAAGAACCTTACCTGGGTTTGACATGCACGGGACGGTCGTGGAGACACGGCTTCCCTTGTGGCCCGTGCACAGGTGGTGCATGGCTGTCGTCAGCTCGTGTCGTGAGATGTTGGGTTAAGTCCCGCAACGAGCGCAACCCTTGTCTCATGTTGCCAGCACGTCATGGTGGGGACTCGTGAGAGACTGCCGGGGTCAACTCGGAGGAAGGTGGGGACGACGTCAAGTCATCATGCCCCTTATGCCCAGGGCTTCACACATGCTACAATGGCCGGTACAGAGGGTTGCGAGGCCGCGAGGCGGAGCGAATCCCTTAAAGCCGGTCTCAGTTCGGATCGGGGTCTGCAACTCGGCCCCGTGAAGCCGGAGTCGCTAGTAATCGCAGATCAGCAACGCTGCGGTGAATACGTTCCCGGGCCTTGTACACACCGCCCGTCACGTCATGAAAGTCGGTAACACCCGAAGCCCATGGCCCAACCCTTCGGGGAGGGAGTGGTCGAAGGTGGGATCGGCGATTGGGACGAAGTCGTAACAAGGTAGCCGTACCGGAAGGTGCGGCTGGATCACCTCCTTTCTAGGGAGCATGCGCATCCCGCCCATTCGGTGGGCGTGGGGTGCCATGTGCTCGTCGTCGTGGCCGTTCGTGCCGCGGGCGGGCATGCGGGTGGAACACCCGAGCGATCGTCGTCTTCCTTGGTTCTCGTCCTTCTGCGGGGCTGGCATGCTGTTGGGGTTCTGAGGCCGCACGCTTTGTTGCGCGCGTTCCTCTGGTGGCCCGTCGTTGGGTGCTGCTGCCGTGAATCGGTGGCGGGATCGGTGGCGGGCGTGCTGCTTGAGAGCTGGATAGTGGTGTAGCGAAACATCTTTGATCGATGTGCGATTATTTTTTGTGCCGAGAAG
>NZ_VSSO01000007.1:0-3509 GCF_008312885.1 Lolliginicoccus suaedae | reverse complement strand
TCGTTGGATCGTGCTGGCCGCGCGCGAGCGCGGGTTCAAGCATGTAAGGGCGCATGGTGGATGCCTGGGCATCAGGAGCCGATGAAGGACGCGGGAGGCCGCGATAGGCCTCGGGGAGCTGCCAGCCGAGCTGTGATCCGAGGGTGTCCGAATGGGGAAACCCAGTACCAGTGATGTGGTGCTGCCCGCCGCTGAACGCATAGGCGGCGTGGAGGGAACGCGGGGAAGTGAAACATCTCAGTACCCGCAGGAAGAGAAAACAACAGTGATTCCGTGAGTAGTGGCGAGCGAAAGCGGATGGTGGCTAAACCGTGTGCGCGTGATACCCGGTGGGGGTTGCGCATGCGGGGTCGTGGGACATGCAGTGCCGTCGCCACCGCGATGGCCGGCCAAGAGATCTCGTGCTAGCGGAAGGCGCCTGGGACGGCGCGCCGGAGAGGGTGAGAGCCCCGTACGCGAAAGCATGGGTGAGGGTCGTTGCGTGCTCCCGAGTAGCAGCGGGCTCGTGGAATCCGCTGTGAATCCGCCGGGACCACCCGGTAAGCCTGAATACTCCCTGATGACCGATAGTGGATTAGTACCGTGAGGGAATGGTGAAAAGTACCCCGGGAGGGGAGTGAAATAGTACCTGAAACCATGCGCCTACAATCCGTCAGAGCCTTCGTCCGCCCTCGTGGTGGTCGTGGGGTGATGGCGTGCCTTTTGAAGAATGAGCCTGCGAGTTAGCGGCATGTCGCGAGGTTAACCCGTCGTGGGGTAGCCGTAGCGAAAGCGAGTCTGAACAGGGCGTCGCAGTGGCATGTCCTAGGCCCGAAGCGGGGTGATCTACCCATGGCCAGGGTGAAGCGACGGTAAGACGTCGTGGAGGCCCGCACCCACTTAGGTTGAAAACTGAGGGGATGAGCTGTGGGTAGGGGTGAAAGGCCAATCAAACCCCGTGATAGCTGGTTCTCCCCGAAATGCATTTAGGTGCAGCGTCGCGTGTTCCACCGTGGAGGTAGAGCTACTGGATGGCCGATGGGCCCCACCGGGTTACTGACGTCAGCCAAACTCCGAATGCCATGGTGCCAGAGCGCGGCAGTGAGACTACGGGCGATAAGGTTCGTTGGTCGAGAGGGAAACAGCCCAGACCGCCGGCTAAGGCCCCCAAGCGTGTGCTCAGTGGGAAAGGATGTGGGATCGCTCAGACAGCCAGGAGGTTGGCTTAGAAGCAGCCACCCTTGAAAGAGTGCGTAATAGCTCACTGGTCTAGTGATCCTGCGCCGACAATGTAGCGGGGCTCAAGCACACCGCCGAAGCCGCGGCATCCGCGCGCATACATCCGCCGCCCCCTTCGCGGGGGCGGTGCAGTGGCGCGGATGGGTAGGGGAGCGTCGTGCGTCCGGGGAAGCGCCCGAGTGATCGAGGCGTGGAGGGCGCGCGAGTGAGAATGCAGGCATGAGTAGCGAAAGCAGAGTGAGAAACTCTGCCGCCGGATGACCAAGGGTTCCTGGGGCAGGCTAATCCGCCCAGGGTGAGTCGGGACCTAAGGCGAGGCCGACAGGCGTAGTCGATGGACAACGGGTTGATATTCCCGTACCCGTGCGGGCGCGTCCATGGTGAATCGGTGAGACTAACCGCCCTGAAGGCGGCCTGGATGCTTCGGTGTCCGGGCCGGTGGATGCGCGGGACCTGATCCGGTAGTAGCCAAGCGATGGGGTGACGCAGGAAGGTAGCAGGGCCAGCCGATGGTAGTGCTGGTGCAAGCCGGTAGGGCGACAGGTAGGCAAATCCGCCTGTCACACAAGCCTGAGAGGCGACGCGGAGCCGTTGCGGCGAAGCCTGTGATCCTATGCTGCCGAGAAAAGCCTCTAGCGAGTTCCCGCATGGCCCGTACCCCAAACCGACACAGGTGGTCAGGTAGAGAATACCAAGGCGATCGAGCGAACTGTGGTTAAGGAACTCGGCAAAATGCCCCCGTAACTTCGGGAGAAGGGGGGCCACGCCTGGTGAACGCCTTCGCGGCGGGAGCTGGGGGTGGTCGCAGAGACCAGGGAGAAGCGACTGTTTACTAAAAACACAGGTCCGTGCGAAGTCGCAAGACGATGTATACGGACTGACGCCTGCCCGGTGCTGGAAGGTTAAGAGGACCGGTCAGCTGGCTTGCCAGCGAAGCCGGGAATTGAAGCCCCAGTAAACGGCGGTGGTAACTATAACCATCCTAAGGTAGCGAAATTCCTTGTCGGGTAAGTTCCGACCTGCACGAATGGCGTAACGACTTCTCCGCTGTCTCAACCACAGGCTCGGCGAAATTGCACTACGAGTAAAGATGCTCGTTACGCGCGGCAGGACGAAAAGACCCCGGGACCTTTACTGCAGCTTGGTATTGGTGTCTGGTTCGGCTTGTGTAGGATAGGTGGGAGACTGTGAAGCGGCCACGCTAGTGGTGGTGGAGTCGTTGTTGAAATACCACTCTGGCCGGATCGGGCTTCTAACCTCGGGCCATCATCTGGTCCAGGGACAGTGCCTGGTGGGTAGTTTAACTGGGGCGGTTGCCTCCCAAAGAGTAACGGAGGCGCCCAAAGGTTCCCTCAGCCTGGTTGGCAATCAGGTGTCGAGTGCAAGTGCACAAGGGAGCTTGACTGTGGGACCGACAGGTCGAGCAGGGACGAAAGTCGGGACTAGTGATCCGGCACCCCCGAGTGGAAGGGGTGTCGCTCAACGGATAAAAGGTACCCCGGGGATAACAGGCTGATCTTCCCCAAGAGTCCATATCGACGGGATGGTTTGGCACCTCGATGTCGGCTCGTCGCATCCTGGGGCTGGAGTAGGTCCCAAGGGTTGGGCTGTTCGCCCATTAAAGCGGCACGCGAGCTGGGTTTAGAACGTCGTGAGACAGTTCGGTCTCTATCCGCCGCGCGCGTCTAGAAGCTTGAGGAAGCCTGTCCCTAGTACGAGAGGACCGGGACGGACGGACCTCTGGTATGCCAGTTGTCACGCCAGTGGCATGGCTGGTTGGCTACGTCCGGAAGGGATAACCGCTGAAAGCATCTAAGCGGGAAGCCTGTTCCAAGATGAGGCTTCTCCCCCGCCCTTTGGGCGGGGTAAGGCCCCCCACAGACCATGGGGTTGATAGGCCGGGACTGGAAGCCCAGCAATGGGTGCAGGTGACCGGTACTAACAGGCCGAGTGGCTTGACCGCGCCTCGCGCGCGGCCTGCACGGCCCAACGAGCACGCATGGTTCTTCTCGATCGAGCACAGAGGTTTTTCGCGCACCAGCACCACCACGCCCTCCCGGGGGCGGGTGGTGGCTGCACCACTATCCGGCTGTTTGAGGCAGCACGCGACCCATCCCCGCGAGGGGGCGGGTGGCCATGCCTTGATGAGCTTTGCCTCGGTGGTCTTGGCGGAGCGGGAAACGCCCGGTCCCATTCCGAACCCGGAAGCTAAGCCCTCCAGCGCCGATGGTACTGCACCCGACAGGGTGCGGGAGAGTAGGACACCGCCGGGCAAACACATGTGAACAAGC
>NZ_VSSO01000006.1 GCF_008312885.1 Lolliginicoccus suaedae | reverse complement strand
TGGCGGGCAGTGATGGACAAGCGGGTCCTGGATCACTACGACGGCGACATCACGCTGGCCAACATCGACCCCAAGAAGCGGGACAAGATCCTCGCCAAGTACGGGCAGGACAGCTGAGCCCAGCCACTGAGGACCAGGCGCCGACAACTGGCCCTGTCCCGATAACGGGGTCAGGGAGTCGGTAGCCACCGTCCCCAGCGATACAACTCAACACACGCAACGGCCCGCGGGAAACCCCCGCGGGCCGTTGCCATGCGCGGAGCGCTGCCATGCGCGGGGGCGCTGGATGCCCCGGTAGCGGTCATCCTCCACGCTTGCTGGGCTCCGGCCACCCCTAGGCCTAGCTGCCACCGAAATATCGGTGGCAGCTCAGTGCTAGCCGTGGCGCGTGTGGGCGATGGGTGGGAGCTATAGGCCAGGGGGTCACTGGGCCGCGAACCACGCTGGGCCACGCGCAGGGCCGGTGGGCGCGCCGGGCCGAGTGCCGTTTTCCGGGCCCTCCGAGCCGCAAACGCGATAGAAACTGCTCGGAAAGCGGGCCAGCTTCTATCGCGTTTGGCGATTGCGGGTGCTTTTGGCCGTGGGTCGGGCGCCCAACCCACACCGGGCACCCAACCCGCCGAGGGCACCGCACCATGCACAGCCAGGAGCCAGGCATCAAAAAAGCCCGCCCGCTCCACGACCTCGATCGTGGGGCGGGCGGACCTGAAGCGTGCCTAGCACGTGGATGAGCGGCCCGAGGAGCTGCTCAGCACGCTGCGCGGATCACACGTCGTAGTACAGGTTGAACTCGTAGGGGTGCGGGCGCAGACGGACCGGGTCGATCTCCTGCTCGCGCTTGAGGGCGATCCAGGTCTCGATGAGATCGCTGGTGAACACGTTGCCCTCGGTGAGGAAGTCGTGATCCTTCTCGAGGTTGTCGATGACGTCCTCGAGGGAGGTGGGGGCCTGCGGGATGCCCTTGGCCTCCTCCGGCGGGAGCTCGTAGAGGTCCTTGTCGACCGGTGCTGGCGGCTCGATCTTGTTGCGGATGCCGTCGAGGCCGGCCATCATGCACGCCGCGAACGCGAGGTACGGGTTGCCGGAGCTGTCGGGCGCGCGGAACTCGAGGCGCTTTGCCTTCGGGTTGTTGCCGGTGATCGGGATGCGGACCGCGGCGGAGCGGTTGCGCTGCGAGTACACCAGGTTGATCGGGGCCTCGTAGCCCGGCACGAGGCGGTGGTACGAGTTGATCGTGGGGTTGGAGAACGCGAGCAGCGACGGCGCGTGGTGCAGGATGCCGCCGATGTAGTGACGCGCCATGTCGGACAGTCCGGCGTAGCCAGCCTCGTCGTGGAACAGGGGCTTGCCGTCCTTCCACAGCGACTGGTGGACGTGCATGCCCGAGCCGTTGTCACCGAAGAGGGGCTTCGGCATGAAGGTGGCGGACTTGCCGGCCTTCCAGGCGGTGTTCTTGACGATGTACTTGAACAGCAGCAGGTCGTCGGCCGCGTGGAGAAGGGTGTTGAACTTGTAGTTGATCTCGGCCTGGCCGCCGGTGCCGACCTCATGGTGGCCGCGCTCGATCTCGAACCCGGCGTTGGTGAGGTTGGTGGTGATCTCATCGCGAAGGTCGACGTAGTGGTCGTACGGCGCGACGGGGAAGTAGCCACCCTTGTAGCGGACCTTGTAGCCCAGGTTGGGGGAGCCGTCGGCCTCGCGGTCGACGCCGGTGTTCCACCAGCCGGACTTGGAGTCGATCTCGTAGAACGAGCCGTTGGCCTGCGAGTCGAAGCGGACCGAGTCGAAGAGGTAGAACTCGGCCTCGGCGCCGAAGAACGCGGTGTCGGCGATGCCGGTCGAGGCCAAGTACTCCTCGGCCTTGCGGGCAACGTTGCGCGGGTCGCGGCTGTAGGCCTCGCGGGTGAACGGGTCGTGGACCGAGAACACGATGTTCAGGGTCTTCGCGGCGCGGAACGGGTCGATGCGCGCGGTGGTGACGTCCGGGAGGAGCAGCATGTCGGACTCGTGGATGGACTGGAAGCCACGCACCGACGAGCCGTCGAACGCGAGACCTTCCTCGATGACGTCCTTGTTGAACGTCGACGCCGGGATCGAGAAGTGCTGCTGCACGCCCGGGAGGTCGCAGAATCGAACATCGACGTACTCGACGTTCTGATCCTTAATGAACTTGAAGACTTCTTCGGCATTGGAAAACGCCACGCGTCTGCTCCTTCAGTCAAGGCCCCGCCGCGATCGGTTGCTCAGTGGCGGGTAATCAATGGGAACGGTATGAAGTTGGTATTGCCCCGCGGTCACCCGGATGTTTCACCCGTGTTACCAAATCCGGCGAGTTCGACGAATCGACACGAGCTGTTCCCGGCCCCGTGTGATCCTGGCCGTCCCGGGCCCGGTTCATGCGATGCTTCCCCGGGCGTGACCGCGCGGTTCGGTCACTATCCTAGTGACTATGCCCCGAAATATTGGATCTTGGCTCTATGGACCTTCGGCCGCGTTGCCCGAGGGCCAGACCGGCAACGAGGAACTGTACCGCGGCGAGAGCCTCGGGCTGCCCGAGGATGGACCTGGCTCGACGCCGACCTGGCTGCGGCGCAGCGGCGCGTTCTTCGCCGACATCATCATGGCCGCGCTGGTCGCGGGCCTGTTCACGCTGCCGGACCCGCCCGGCCAGTGGAGCTTGCTCCTCTGGTTCGCCGTCGCCATCCTCGCCGTCTTCCTGTTCTCCTTCACCCCCGGACAAGCGATGTTCGGGCTGCGCGTGCAACGAGCGCACAGCCCTGCCGCGGTGGGGCTCGGCCGCGCGATCGTGCGATCGATCCTCGTCTTCATGCTGATCCCGGCCGCCATCTGGGATCGCGATGGCCGCGGGCTGCACGATCGGGTCACCGACACCGTTGTCGTCCGCACCCGCTAGGGGGAGTCGTCCGCTAGCGGCGGCGGATGGTGCGCTGCACGTTCTTCATGCGGCCACCACCAGGAACCGGGCCCTTGGGCATAGCGGGACCGCCAGAGCGGGAGGCGATCGCCGCGAGACGGCTCTCGAGGGCGTCCATCTGCTTGCGGTTGATGTTCTTGGGCAGCCGGTTGACGGCCTTCTGCAGCTTGGAGAGCGGGATCTGGTCGTCCTCGTTGCCGACCATGATCTCGTAGATGGGCGTGTTGCCCACGAGCCGGGCCACGCGCTTCTTCTCCTGGGCGAGCAGGCTCTTGACCCGGTGCGGCGCACCCTCACCCACGAGGATCACGCCGGGACGACCGAGAACCCGGTGCACGGCATCGAGCTGGGTGGTGCCGGCCACCGCGTTGGAGACGATCCATGGGCCGCGCAGGGACTCGAGCGCCCAGGCAGCCGCTCCGGGCTGGCCGTCGGCCTTCTTGTACACGGACTGGGTCATGCGTCGGCCAAAGATGATGAAGGCGAGCAGCACGCCCAGGATCAGGCCCATCGGCAGGAACAGCCACTGCGCGCCGAGCAGGACGCCGATGCCGAACATCACGGCCGTGGTCACGACGATCGTGCCCACGAGGATCGGTATGAGCCATTTGTCCTGCTCGCGCTGCATCTTGAACGCCTGCCACAGCTGTGACCGCCGTTCCCGCGACCGTGCCTTGCGGGCAGCCTTCAGTGCTTTTCGCTGCTCCTTGTCGAGCTTCTCCGCCTTCGCCATGCCTCCAGGATACGGTGTCGGCGCTCGCGGGCGAGCCAGGTGGGCCCGTTCCTACCCCTTGTATCGGGCGAGGACTGCGCTGGCCTCCTGCGCCGCCGCGCCGCCGCGGTCGAGATGCTCGAGGTTCTCGGGGATGCTCTCGCCCCGATGCGCGATGGCCTGCGCGTACAGGCGCCCGGCCCGGTAGGAGGAGCGCACGAGAGGACCTGCCATGACCCCGGCGAATCCCAGCTCACGAGCTGTGTCGGAGTGCGCCACGAACTCCTCGGGCCGCACCCAGCGCTCCACGGGGTGGTGCCGCGGCGAGGGGCGCAGGTACTGGGTGATGGTGATGATGTCGCAGCCGGCCTCGTGCAGGTCCGACAACGCCTCGGTGACTTCCTCGGGAGTCTCGCCCATGCCCAGGATCAAGTTCGATTTCGTCACGAGCCCGGCGTCGCGAGCCATGGTGATCACGTCGAGCGACCGCTGGTAGCGGAATGCCGGGCGGATGCGGCGGAACACGCGCGGCACGGTCTCGACGTTGTGAGCGAGCACCTCGGGGCGGGAGGAGAAAACCTCCTCGAGCTGGTCGGGGTCCGCGTTGAAGTCCGGGATGAGCAGTTCCACGCCGGTACCAGGGTTGAGCGAGTGAATCTGCCGGACGGTCTCGGCATACAGCCACGCGCCACCGTCGTCGAGGTCATCGCGGGCAACGCCGGTGATGGTGGAGTAGCGCAGTCCCATTGCCTGCACGCTCTCGGCGACGCGGCGCGGCTCATCGAGATCGAGCGCTGCGGGCTTGCCGGTGTCGATCTGGCAGAAGTCGCACCGCCGGGTGCACTGGTCGCCGCCGATGAGGAAGGTCGCCTCCCGGTCCTCCCAGCACTCGAAGATGTTCGGGCAGCCCGCTTCCTCGCAGACGGTGTGCAGGCCCTCGCGGCGCACGAGCCCCTTGAGCTCGGTGTACTCGGGGCCCATCGTGGCGCGCGTGCGGATCCAGCCGGGCTTTCGCTCGATGGGGGTCTCCGCGTTGCGAACCTCGACGCGAAGCAGCTTGCGTCCTTCTGGTGCGACAGTCACGATCTCGATCCTACGCTTGGGTTCAGTGGTCATCTATGGCCGCGAGGCCGCGCGCGGCTAGGGGAAAACGCGGCTAGGTGAAGCTATACGTTGTCACGCGGGGGCCCGGGGCCTCATCGCCGGTGGCGGCAGGGATGGGCCGGGGCACGGCATGCTCGGAGACCGGGAGCTCCCCATCGAGCGCCCGGGCCACCGCGTCCGTAACGGCAGGAATGACGTCCTCGACCGTGATCTCGCGGCCAAGCTCGCGCGATAGCGACGTGACCCCCGCGTCGGTGATGCCGCAGGGAATGATGGCGTCGAACGCGTCGAGCTTGTTGTTGCAGTTGAGCGCGAACCCGTGCAGCGTCACGCCGCGGGCCACGCGCACACCGATCGCGGCGATCTTGCGCTCCGGCACGAACCGGTCCTGGCCATCGGGCCCCTGCTGCGTGCCCGCCGCCAGCCAGACGCCGGATCGTCCGTCGATCCTCCCGCACGGCACGCCGAGACTTGTGACCACGGAGATGAGGGCCTCCTCGATGCGTCGCACGTAGCCGACGACGTCGATGGGCTCGGCGAGCGCCACGATGGGGTAGCCCACGAGCTGGCCTGGGCCGTGCCAGGTGATCTTCCCGCCCCGGTCCACGTCGATGACGGGCGTGCCATCAGTGGGCCGCTCGGCATCCGTGGTGCGCCGGCCGGCCGTGTAGACCGGGGGGTGCTCGAGCAGGAGCACGGTATCCGCTCCCTCGCCACGAGCGCGCGCCCCAGCGAGCTCGCGCTGCTGGTCCCAGGCGACCAAGTAGTCGATCGTTCCTGCCTCGACGAACTCCAGCGAGGTCGCTGATGACCGGGCGGAAGCGGTGCGCTCACTCATGGGAGCCACCGTACTCCTTGCGGTGCGGTCGCACGCGTGCTGCGCGGTGCCTAGGATCGGCTCGACGGGGCGAGAGTGGCATCGAGCGCCTCGCGGATCGTGTTGTGGACGAAGTCGAATCCCGCGGCCTCGAGCTTGGCCGGGATGGCGCGCTGGCCACCGAGAATGCCCTCCGACGCGAACTCTCCCACCATGGCCTTGAGCGCGAAGCCGGGCACGATCCATGGCGCCGGGCGATGCGTGGCCTTGGCGAAGGCCCGGTTGAACTCGGCGTTCGTCACAGGAGCGGGCCCCGTCAGGTTGACCGGTCCATCCAAGTCCTCGTTGCCGAGGATGAACTCGACGGCCCGGACATGATCCTCGAGGCTGATCCAGGGAAAGTACTGGCGGCCATTTCCGAGCCGACCGCCGAGGCCGAGCTTGTACAGGGGAACGAGCTTGGGCAGCATGCCGCCCGCGCGGGAGAGGACCACGCCCGTGCGGATGCAGGCGACCCGCATGGCCGGGGAGGCGTGCCCCAGAGCTGTTGCTTCCCATTCCTCGCAGAGGTCCGCGAGGAAGCCTTCCCCCGCGGGCGAGGACTCATCGACCTTCGTGCTGCCCGTATCGCCGTAGAAGCCGACAGCGCTCGCGCTGATCATGGTGCTGACACCCGCCGCGGCCGCGGCCTCGCCAAGCACCTCGGTAGGGCCGATCCGGCTATCGCGCAGTTCCTGCTTGTAGGCGCCCGTCCAGCGCCGGTCACCGATGCTCGCGCCACCCAGGTTGACCACTGCATCGGTGGATGCGAGCACACTCGGGTCGAGCCGCGTCGTGGGGTCCCAGCGCACCTCGTCCGGGGCGTGCGCCGCGCGACGCACCATGCGGACGACGTCATGCCCGCTAGCGCGCAGCGCCGCGACGAGCGCCGTGCCGATCAATCCTGATGATCCCGCGATTGCCACGCGCATCGCGTACCGCCTTCCTTCTCATGCAGCGCCCCTTGTGCAACGTCCCTCATGCAGCGGCCTACGTGCAGAGCCATGTGCGAGCTGCCCCAGGCGAGCCCGTGCCCGAAGGGCCGGGCCCCGGCGTGGAGTGCCAGGGCCCGGTCGCTCAGAGGTCCAGATCGGCGAGGAAGTCGCCGTCCTCGAGACGTTCCTTGATCGTTGTCATGAACCTGCCCGCATCAGCGCCATCGATGAGCCGATGGTCGTAGGTGAGCGGGAGGTACACCATCGAGCGCACCGCGATCGCATCACTGCCGAACTCGTCAGTGGTGACCACCGGGCGCTTGACGATCGCGCCCGTGCCCAGCATCGCCGACTGCGGCGGTACCAGGATGGGCGTATCGAACAAGGCGCCGTTGCTGCCGATGTTGGTGACGGTGAACGTGCCACCGGTCAGCTCGTCCGGCTTGAGGCCGCCGGAGCGCGCGCGCTTGGCGAGGTCAGCGATCGCCTTGGCCAGCTCGGCCACCGACATGTCACCAGCGTTGTGAATGACGGGGGAGAGCAGCCCGTTCTCGGTATCTACCGCGATACCAAGATGCTCGGCGCCGTGATAGGTGATCTCCTTGGCGCTCTCGTCGTAGCTGGCGTTGATGTTCGGATGCAGGCGCAATGCCTCCACCGCAGCTTTCGCGAAGAACGGCAGGAACGTCAGGTTGACGCCGTGCTTGTCCTGGAAAGCAGCCTTCTGCTGGCCCCGCAGCGCGGCGACCCGGGTGAGGTCGGCCTCGTGGGTCTGGGTCAGCTGCGCGGTCTCCTGCAGCGATTCGCGCGTGAGCTTCGCGGTGATCTGCCGGATGCGGTTGGCCTTCTGGGTGGTGCCCCGCAGCTTCGCGAGCTCCGGACGGACGCCAGCAGGAGTGCCGGACTTCTTGGGCGCCGACGCCGCAGCAGGCTTCTTCGCCGATTCAGCGGCAGCGAGCACATCCTCCTTGCGGATGCGTCCACCAACGCCCGAGCCCTTCACCGAGGAGAGGTCCACGCCGTGCTCGGTGGCGAGCTTGCGCACTAGCGGCGTCACGTACGGTGTGCTGCCCGAAGACGCGGCGGCAGGCTTGGATTCCGGCTTCGTCTCGGCCTTGGGGGCTGGCTCGGGCTTCTTCTCGGGCTCGGGCTTCGACTCGGCCTTGGGCTCCGGTTCCGGCTTCTTCTCAGGCTCGGGCTTCTTCTCGGGAGCGGGCTTGCTCGCGGCGGGGGAGCCGCTGCCGATGATGGCGAGCTGGCCACCGATCTCGACTACCTCGTCCTCCTCCGCCGTGATCTCCAGCAAGGTGCCAGCCACGGGCGAGGGGATCTCGGTATCGACCTTGTCGGTGGATACCTCGAGCAGCGGCTCGTCGACCTCGACCTCGTCCCCGACGGCCTTGAGCCAGCGGGTAACGGTTCCCTCGGTGACGGATTCGCCGAGCGCGGGCATCGTGACGGGAGTCCCGTCGCCCCCGCCGCCCGATGCGGCAGGCTGCTCGTCGTCCTCGGAAGCACCGTTGTCGGATTCAGCATCGTCGGTCTCGTCGCTCCCGGCCTCCTCGGAGGCAGGCTCCTCCGCGGGAGCCTCATCGGTCTCGCTGGCAGTGTCGTCGGAGTCGTCAGAGCCCGAGCCGGAATCGTCCCCGCCGGACTCGTCGGCGTCACCGATCACTGCGAGCTCGCCGCCGATCTCGACGACGTCATCCTCCTGCGCGACGATCTTGGTCAGCACGCCCGCAGCGGGGGAGGGGATCTCGGTGTCAACCTTATCCGTCGATACCTCGAGCAACGGTTCGTCGACCTCGACGGTATCGCCTTCCTGTTTGAGCCAGCGCGTGACCGTGCCTTCGGTCACGCTCTCACCTAGGGCGGGCATTTGAACGGAGAAGGCCATATCCTTCGACTCCTCGGCGCTCGATGGGGTGTATGGCGGATCGCTTCGCGGCCGTAGCGAGGCGATCTCTATTCTGCTTGTGGCGCAGACGTTATGTGGGCAGATGGTCAGATCGACGCAAATCCCATGACGTCCACCACGACCCATCCTTGCACCCCTCGCTCCCGCGCGCACGACCGGTCCCGGTGGCGGCCCGTGCCGTTGTCGCGCTACCTGCCACAGGTAGGTGCTCGGGCGGTTTTCCTGGCAGCATCGGGATATGGGAATCTTCGGACGATTTCGTCAACCACGCGGCAGCGGCGCCGGCGCGCATGTGCGCGGCATGCGCGACAGCGACCTCGCCCACCTCGCGGAATGGGCCGCGGCGCGCACCGGAGTGGAGGGCTTCGTCGAGCCACCTACCTTTGTCAACGAGATGACCGCGGTGCTCGTGGCCAAGGACGGCGAATGGACGCGCCGCCGCGTCCACAACCCCAAGATCGCCCGGAAGGTCGGCGAGAAGCTGGGCATCCCGATGTATGACGTGCAGAAGACCGGTTATCCGCAACGCATGAGGGACTACAACGAGCGGCAGCGCATCCTCGAGAAGCGTGCCCGGCGGGAACGGGACCAGGAGTAGCGCCACGATCGGCCCGGGTCTGTGGGCTGCTCAGCCTTCGGGCCGCCGCCGCAAACGCCGTCCAGGGCCGCAAACGCCGTCCAGGGCCGCCCCCGCAAACGCGATAGAAGCCACCGGGAATCCCGCGTGGCTTCTATCGCGTCTAGTAGTTTCCGGTGCTTTTGCGGCGCGCGCGCCCGACGGCGCCCCCGCGCATTGGCCCACGCCGACGGCTTGCCAGCGCAGCACCTCCAGCGGTCAGCCGTTGGTGGCGATGTCCTCGATGACCGCGAGCATCGTCCGCACGGGCACCCCGGTGCCGCCCTTCGGCGTGTAGCCCCACGGCCCGCCGGTGTTGAACGCCGGCCCCGCGACATCGATGTGTGCCCAGTCGGTGCCGTCGGCGACGAATTCCTTGAGGAACAGCGAGGCGGACAGCATTCCGCCCCAGCGGTGGTTGGTCACGTTCGCGAGGTCTGCCACCCGCGAGGAGAGGTCGGCGCGCAGCTCGGCGGGCATGGGCATCGCCCAGCCGTTCTCGCCGGCCTGCTGGGACAGCGCAGCGACGCGGTCGCGGAACGCGTCGGTGCCCATCACGCCGGGCACGCGGGTGCCGAGCGCGACCATCTGTGCACCGGTGAGGGTGGCGGTGTCGATGATGTAGTCGGGGCCATCCTCGGCGGCGCGCACGAGGGCATCGGCGAGGATGAGCCGGCCTTCGGCGTCGGTGTTGAGGACCTCGACGGTGGTGCCCCCGTAGTGGGTGATGACATCGCCCGGGCGGGTCGCGTTGCCGGATGGCATGTTCTCGGCCATCGGCACGGTGGCGATCACGGTGATGGGCAGCTCGAGCCGGGCGGCGAGCAGGATGGTCGCGATGACGGCCGCGGCGCCTGCCATGTCGGAGGTCATGTTCTCCATCCCGGCGGCGGGCTTGATGGAGATGCCGCCGGTGTCGAAGGTGACGCCCTTGCCGACGAGCGATACGGTCTTGCCGCCGCTCTCCGGCCCGCCCCGGTAGGCGATGCGCACGAGGCGGGGCTTGCGCTCCGAGCCCTTGCCCACGGCGACGATTCCTCCGTAACCGGCGGACTCGAGGGCTTGCTCGTCGAGGACCTCCACGTCGAGCCCGGCGTTCGCGGCGAGCGTGGCGGCCCGCTCGGCGAACGCGCCCGGGTAGAGGTGGCTCGGCGGTGTGTTGACGAAGTCCCGGGCGATAGCGACAGCGTCGGCGATGGCCACGGAGCGCGCGATTGCCTTCTCGGTCTTCTTGGCGCCTCCCTCGGCAACGATGAGGTCCACGGAGCCGAGCGGAGCGGCGCTGGCGCCGGGCGCGGACTTGGGGGAGCGGAACTCGGTGAACGAGTAGGCCCCGAGGCAGAGGCCCTCCACCACGGGTGCGATTCCGCGCGAGTGCAGCAGCGTCGCGGCGGAGCCGACGCCGGTCAAGGATCGGGCGGCGGTGCCGGCGATGCGGCGGACCTGCTCGGCGCCGATGTCATCGCGGCGGGTGGCGCCGAGCCCGATTCCGAGGATCGCTTGTGCCGCGATGCCCTGCGGCGCGGGGACCCGGGTGACCTGCTCGGCCTTGCCCGTCGCGCCGGCCGCCTTCAGCGCAGCTACCACGGCGGACTGGGTGTCCTTGTCCCACACGGAGTCCGCGCCATCGACGGAGATGGACTTCTTGCCCTGGGTGACGCCGACGATGACCACCTCATGCCGCTTGGCGATCTTGCGGGCCACGCCGACCACCGGGGCGGTGGCCCGGTGGTCGGTCGACCGGGTATCGGTGGACTTCGGCTTGTCGCTCACGTGACGCTCCTCGGGATGATCAATGCGAATAGGGTGCGCTGGGCCAGCGCGGCGGGGTGCCCGGCGGGGCCGCGCCGCGCCATGGACGCCCCGTGGCTAGAGGCTACCGCTCGTGCCGCCGGCTAGCGTGGACGTCGTGAGTCCCGAGCCTTCCTCAAATTCCTTGCTGGCCAGTCCGGCGAACGATGTCCATGAGCGCGCGGGTGCCACCTTCGCGCCGTTCGCGGGCTGGTCCATGCCCATCTCGTACGGTGGCGTGGTGGCGGAGCACAACGCTGTCCGCGAAGCCGTGGGGATCTTCGATGTCAGCCATCTCGGCAAGATCCTCGTCACGGGCACCGGCGCGGCCGAGTACATCAACCGCACGCTGAGCAACGACCTGCAGCGCATCAGCCCCGGCAAGGCGCAGTACACGCTGTGCTGCGACGAGACCGGTGGCGTCGTCGACGATCTCATCGCCTACCTCGTCAGCGAGAGCGAGGTGTTCCTCATCCCCAATGCCGCCAACACTTCCGAGGTGGCGCGGCGCCTCGAGGCCACCGCTCCGGCCGGGGTGAGCGTGCAGGACCAGCACCGTGACCATGCTGTGCTCGCCGTGCAGGGGCCGCGCGCGGCGGAGCTGCTCGAGCTCGAGGAGCTGCCCACCACCATGCCGTACATGGCGTTCGCGGACGCCTCCTGGCCGGGCGCGGGCGACTCTGCCGTACGGATCTGCCGCACCGGCTACACCGGGGAGCAGGGCTACGAGCTCGTTCTCCCGAGCGGTGATGCCAGCGCTGCCTTGCAGCGGCTCGCCGATCGTGCCGAGCAGCTCGGTGGACGGCTGGCCGGACTTGGTGCGCGCGACACGCTGCGCACCGAGATGGGCTACCCGCTGCATGGCCATGAGCTATCCCTCGAGATCACCCCGGTCGAGGCGCGCTGCGGGTGGGCCGTGGGCTGGCGCAAGCCCGCGTTCTGGGGGCGGGAAGTCCTGCAGCGGCAGCGCGAGGCCGGTCCGGTCCGCTCGTCGTGGGGCCTGAAGGCACTGGGCAAGGGCGTTCTGCGCCCCGGCCTGGCTGTCCTGGGCGCCGAAAACGAGGTGATCGGGACGACCACGTCCGGTACCTTCTCACCAACGCTGAAAACCGGCATCGCGCTCGCGCTCCTCGACACCTCCGCGGATATCACCGCGGGCGCCACCGTGACGGTCGACGTACGGGGACGCCACATTCCCTGCGAAGTCGTCCGGCCCCCGTTTGTCACTCCGAGAACCCAGTGACTTCTCGCGATAGGATTTCCGCTCATGACGACGCTGCCCGAGTTCACCCGTTCCGCCCATCCCGCCCCCAGGCCACAGGCCGATCGGGAGCAGATCCTGCGGTCACCGGGATTCGGTACGCATTTCACCGATCACATGGTCGCGATCCGCTATACGCGGCAGCGTGGATGGCATGACGCCCACGTGCAGCCCTACGGCGCGATCACCCTTGATCCAGCAGCGATGGTCCTGCACTACGGACAGGCCATCTTCGAGGGATTGAAGGCCTACCGGCAGCCGGACGGCAGCATCGCCTCGTTCCGTCCCGACGCGAACGCCCAGCGCTTCCGTTCCTCGGCGCGCCGCATGGCGATGGCCGAGCTGCCCGACGAGCTTTTCCTCGGCTCGCTGAAGGAGCTCCTCGCTGTCGATCAGGCGTGGGTGCCCGAAGCGGGCGGCGAGGAGTCGCTCTACCTGCGGCCGTTCATGTTCTCCACCGAGGCAGGGCTTGGCGTCCGTCCCGCCGCGGAGTACCAGTACCTCCTCATCGCATCGCCAGCGGGCGCGTACTTCAAGGCTGGCATCCGGCCGGTCAGCGTCTGGCTGTCCACCGAGTACGTGCGCGCAGCTCCTGGTGGCACGGGTGCCGCCAAGTTCGCCGGGAACTATGCCGCCTCCTTGCTCGCCCAGGCGCAAGCCGCCGAGCAGGGCTGTGACCAGGTCGTGTGGCTCGATGCGATCGAGCGTCGCTTCATCGAGGAAATGGGCGGCATGAACCTGTTCTTCGTGTTCGGCTCCGGCGCGGACGCGCGACTCGTCACCCCCGAGCTCTCCGGCTCGCTGCTGCCCGGCATCACGCGGGAATCCCTGATCCACCTCGCGGAGGACTCCGGCATCCCGGTCGAGGAGCGGCGCATCTCGGTCGAGGAGGTCGAGAAGAAGGCCCGCAATGGCGAGATCACCGAGGTCTTCGCGTGCGGCACGGCTGCGGTGATCACCCCGGTCGGCCGGGTCAAGCACACCGGTGGCGAGTACATCATCGCTGACGGGGAGCCGGGCGAGGTGACGCAGGCCCTGCGCGATACCCTCACCGGGATCCAGCGCGGCACGTTCGAGGACACGCGCGGCTGGATGCAACGGCTGCTCTGAGCCCGCCCGCTCTGGGCCCGCCTGCTGTGGGCCACGAAGCAAGCCAGGGGCCTGGCCACCCGCGAGGTGGCCAGGCCCTCACGCTCCCAGCAGCAATCCCACGGCGACGATCAGTACGGTCAGCTCCAGCACTGCTCCGAGCACATCGCCGTTGATCCCGCCGAGGCGCCGGGCGCAGTGCGTCACGAAGAGCAGCGCCAGGGCGAGAGCCAGCACCAGCACGATCACTCCGTGCAGCGGGCTGCCGGGCACGGCGACGGTCGCGATGAACAGGGACGCCGCTACCCATGAGCCGATCGTCGCCCATGACTGGCTCCCGGCGACCAGGGCCCCGAACCCCTCGGGACGCGCGGCCCGCAGCCCGGGACGGCACGCGATGACCACCGCGACCCGCCCGGCGGCGACGGCGACCGCGATGGCGACGAACATTCCGGCCCCGGCCAGCGCGCCCAGGGCCAGGCCCTGCCCGATGAGCACGATGACGAGGGTGGCGATGCCGAACGGCCCCGAACCGCCGGCGTGCATGATTCGCTGGGCATGGTCCGGAGGCCCGAAAGTCCCTAGTCCATCAGCGGTATCGGCGAGGCCATCGATGTGCAGGCCGCGCGTGGCGAGGGCGAGGAAGCCCACCCCCAGGATTCCCGCGAGCATGGCGGGCAGGCCAACCGCCAGCATCCCCCATAGCAGCAGCGTCGTGGCGATTCCCAGTACCAGGCCGATCAGCGGGGTCACCGCGATCGCCCATGCGCCTGCCTGCCGGTCCACGAGCCGCGGTCCGCGCACGGGCAGCACCGTCAGCCACGAGAATGCCAGGCGTGCCCCGTCCATAGTGGGATTGCTGCTCGCGCGGCCACGAGCTCGACGGTCGCTCATCGATCACTCACCCCGGCCTCCTCGAAGGTGGCCATCCCGGCCAGGGTCGATACCGCCGCCGCGAGGACGGGCAGCGCCACCGCGGCGCCGGAGCCCTCGCCGAGCCTCATGCCGAGGTCCACGATCGGTTCGAGCTGCAGTCTCCGCAGCGCGATCGAGTGCGCGGGCTCGGTGGAACGATGCCCGGCCACCCACCAGTCGCGCGCGCCCGCCGCGAGATCCTCGGCGACCAGCGCGGCAGCGGTTACCACTAGCCCGTCGAGGATCACGGGTGTGCGGCGCAGCGCTGCCTGGGCGAGGAATCCAGCCATGGCCGCGATGTCCGCGCCCGCGCTCGTCGCCAGCAACCGGATGGGATCGCGCTCCACGATCCTGCTGCGGCGCATCGCGTCGCGCACGGCGGCTGTCTTGACCATCCAGGCATTGTCATCGATCCCGGTGCCCCGGCCCACGGCCGCGATCGGCTCGGTGCGGGTCAGCGTGGCGATGAGCACTGTTGCCGGGGTGGTGTTGCCGATGCCCATGTCGCCGGCGATGAGCAGGTCCGCGCCCGCATCGATCTCCTCGTCCGCGATGGCGCGCCCCGCCGCGACCGCCGCCACGGCCTCGTCGTGGGACATGGCGTCCTCGGTGTCGATGCGTCCGCTCGAGCGGCGGACCTTGTGCGAGCGCACCGAGGGCGGGGTGTCGCCGTCGACGCTGAGGTCGACGACACGCACGGTGGCCCCAGCGTTCTCGGCGAGGCAGTTGATCGCGGCCCCTCCGTCGAGGAAGTTCCGCACCATCTGCACGGTCACCTCAGAGGGGTAGGCGGACACACCGTGGCGGGCGATGCCGTGGTCACCGGCGAAGATGACGATGCGGGGGCGAGCGAACGGAACGGGCGGGCACTGGCCCTGGCATGCCGCGATCCAGGTGGAGAGCTCCTCGAGCCTGCCCAGCGAGCCAGCGGGCTTGGTGAGCGCTCCCTGCCTCCGCCAGGCCGCGCGCCGCGCCTCGCGATCCGGTTGCGGGATCGGATCGAAGAAGCTGGGATCGTCCGGGCGTTCCTGGTCAGTCAACTGCTCGAGCCTTTCTCGCCGGCCGCGCGACAGGCGGGGATCACTTCAGCGGCAACGGGATTCCCGCGACCACCAGGACAACTTTCTCGCACTCCTCCGCGATGCGCGCGTTCAACACCCCGATCTCGTCGCGGAATGCCCGGCCCGACAGCGTCCCGGGCACGATGCCCATCCCTACCTCGGGGGTGACGAGCACCAGCGGCGCCGGGTAGCGGGCCACCGCGTCGACGAGCCCATCGATCGAGGCGCGCGCTCGCTGCGGCTCCGCCCACGCGTCGAGGCGATCGATCACGGACGCGAGCCACATTCCCAGGTCGTCGATGATCGTGGGAGTGTTCGGTTCACGGTCGAGCGCCTCGACAAGGTCATCGGTGCGCTCGGTGATCCAGTGCGCGGGCCGCCTCGACCGGTGTGCCTGCACGCGCCGCGCCCATTCGTCATCGCCGGGACGATCGGGTGCCGTCGCGATATAGCGGACCTGCTGGCGCGCGGCCCAGTCGGAGATCAGTTGCTCGCCATGCCCGGACTTGCCGGATCGCGCGCCCCCGAGGACCAGGCAGCGCATGGCGGGCTAGACCGCGTCGCCGGGGCGGACCTGCGGCTTGGGCACCCGCAGGCGGCGGATCTGTGTCGCGCGGACGAACGCGTACCAGCCGATGCCCAGGCCCGTATCGTCGCTGTCCGGGAATCGGGCACGGACCCGGTTGCTGATCTGCCTGCCGAGCACGATGCCCTCGACGATCATGAAGATGAGGAACACCATCATGCCGAGGGTGATGACGGCCTGGATGTCCGGCGGCATGAACAACGTCAGGAGGACCAGCAGCGCCAGCGGCATGAACATGCCCGCCAGGTTGCGGCGCGCATCGACGTAGTCGCGGGCGAGCTTTCGGGTCTTGCCCCGGTCCCTGGGCAGCAAGTAGTCCTCGTCGCCGGCCATCATGCGGGCGCGGCGCTCGTTGGCCCGCGAGCGGCTCTCGGCGTTGAAGCGCTTGCGCTCCTCCTTGGACATCTTCGGCTTCTTGCGCTGCTCCGCCTTGAGCGCCTTCCTGCGCGCCCGTGCCTCGGCCCTCGTCATCGGCGGAGGCGTGAGGGGAGCGCGCGCGCCCCGGCGGGCCTCGTTGCGCTTGGGCGTGGGGCGGCCCTTGCCGGGAGTGTGCCCGGACGGCTGTGCCGACGGTTCCTGCGCAGGACCCTCCTGCGCGGAGGGATCATCAGGATTGCTGCCACTGCTGCCACGTCCGGAGAGTTTCACGGGTTTTAGGGTAAGCGATCCGGTGATCCGGGCAAACCAGGGCACGCTAGCGGGCCTATAGCGCCACGGGCACGAGCGCTGCGGCGACCGGGCTCAGCGATACTGGCAGGCATGAGGATCGTGCTGGCGCCGGACTCCTACGGGGGCACGCTCTCGGCGCGCGAGGCCGCGCTCGTGATGGGCGAGGCGTGGTTGGGGGAGCGGCCCGGCGATCGGGTCCAGGCGCTCCCGCAATCAGATGGTGGCCCTGGTTTCATCGACGCGCTGGCTGCCGGGGGCGGGAAGGTGCTCGAGGCGACCGTGCCGGGCCCGATGGCCGGGAACGTCCGGGCCCGATGGCTGCTGGCGAACTCGGACAGGGCGCGTGGCGCGGTGGCATATGTGGAGGCCGCGCAGGCATGCGGGCTGCACCTGCTGCAGGGCCCGCCCTCGCCCGCCTCGGCCTGGGCAGCCACGAGCGCGGGGGTGGGCGAGCTGCTGCTCCGCGCGGCCGGGCAGGGGCCTGCATCGATCGTCGTGGGGCTCGGCGGCACGGCCTGCACGGACGGGGGCGGGGGCATGCTCGACGTGCTCGGTGGGGTGGAGGCTGGACGGAAGGCGCTGGCGGGGGTGGCGCTGGTCGCCGCGACCGATGTGACGAGCCCCCTCCTGGGACCGCACGGTTCTGCTCGGGTGTTCGCTCCGCAGAAAGGTGCCGATGCCGGGATGGTCGGTCGGCTGGAGCAGCGGCTTGCCCGGGCCAGCGCGGGGCTGATCGACGGGCAGGGGCGCGCTGTGGCCAAGCGCGAGGGTGCGGGGGCAGGCGGGGGGCTCGGGGCCGCCCTGCTCGCCCTGGGGGCCGAGCGGATCTCGGGCGCCCGCCTAGTGGCCCGCGCGACGGGTCTGGCCGATGTGCTGGAGCAAGGCCGCGGGGGTGGCGCGGCAGACCTCGTGATCACTGGCGAGGGGCGCCTGGATGCGCAGACACTGGCCGGGAAAGTCGTGGCAGAGGTGGCGGGCTGGTCGCTCGCGGCGACCGGGAGGGATCGCGCGCCGGTGATCGCGGTGGTGGGCAGCTGCGAGCTCAGCGAGCAGGATTGGCGCCGGATCGGGCTCGATGACGTAGTGTCGCTGGCGGCTCTGCGTGGTTCGGCGAGCGCTGCGATCCGTGATGCCCCGGCGGCGCTGGCGGAGGCCATGGCGATGATCGCGCGTCGGTGCCGCCAGGGAGCGGGCGGGCCGGATGGTCCTCGGGACGGGTAGGGGAATATCCGGAACTGGAGTACCGTTGGATCAAGCACCGGAATGTGCACGGTAATTCTGTAGGACCCGAGGGAGAACGCATGACTGTGCAGAACGAGACCACCACCCAGGGCGTGACGCTCACCACCACTGCTGCGGCGAAGGCGAAGGCGCTGCTGGAGCAGGAGGGTCGCACTGACCTGTCGCTGCGCATCGCGGTGCAGCCCGGCGGTTGCGCGGGCCTGCGCTACCAGCTGTTCTTCGATGACCGCTCGCTTGATGGCGACCACACCCTCGAGGTGGAGGGCGTCACGCTTGCCGTGGACCGGATGAGCGAGCCGTACCTACATGGTGCTGTCATTGACTTTGTTGACACGATCGAGAAGCAGGGATTCACGATCGACAACCCGAACGCAACGGGCTCCTGCGCGTGCGGGGACTCGTTCAACTGACACGCTGAGAACGTGGCGAGGCGGTCTGGCTAAGAGTCAGGCCGCCTCTTGCCATGCCGCGAGCACGCGGGCGCCGAGCGGCAGCTGGCAGCATCGCCTGGTGCGCGTGCTTGCGTGAGCGCTGCTGAGCCGGGGTACTGTAGTGCGGCGCGCGCCACACTCCGGCGCGCTGCTCACCAGCGCGGAAGGGGCAAATGTGGCGATCGCGGTCAGCGGTTCCATCGCGACAGACCATCTGATGACGTTTCCCGGCACGTTCGAGGAGCAGCTCGTCGCCGACAAGCTCAGCCAGATCTCGCTGAGCTTCCTCGTCGATGACCTCGTCGTGCGCCGCGGCGGGGTGGGCGGCAACATCGCCTTCGCGATCGGCGTGCTGGGCGGCAACCCCATGCTCGTGGGTGCCGCGGGCGCGGACTTCGCCGAGTACCGGACGTGGTTGCAGCAGCACGGCGTGGATTGCGATGGGGTTCGGATCTCCGCGACCGCGCACACAGCACGCTTCGTATGCACGACGGATACCGCGATGGCGCAGATCGCCTCGTTCTATCCAGGCGCGATGAGTGAATCGCGGGACATCTCGATCGCGGGCCTCGTGGATGGTCGGCCAGACATCGACATGGTCCTCGTCGGCGCGAACGATCCCGAAGCGATGGTCCGGCACACCCGCGAGTGTCGCGAGCTCGGCATTCCCTTCGCGGCTGATCCCTCGCAGCAGCTCGCCCGCATCGATGGCGACACCGCGCGCGACCTGATCGACGGCGCGGCCTACCTGTTCACGAATGAGTACGAGTGGGGACTGCTGCGGCAGAAGACGGGTCTCACTGAGGCGGACGTCGCCGAGATGGTGGGCATCCGCGTGACCACCCTGGGCGCGGGCGGCGTGGATATCGTCGTCCGGGGCGAGGACCCCGTGCATGTCGATGTCGTGCCGGACGAGGGTCGCGTGGATCCCACGGGCGTGGGCGATGCGTTCCGCGCGGGCTACCTCACTGCGCGCATGTCGAAGCTGGATCACGAGCGCGCGGCCCAGCTCGGTTCGCTGGTCGCTGTGCTGGTTCTCGAGACGGTCGGTACCCAGGAATGGGAGTGGAACCGCGAGAAGGCGCTCGATCGCATCAAGAATGCCTACGGCGCGGATGCAGCGCGCGAGATCGGCGACATCCTGCCTGCCTGACAGCTGATGGCCTGATCCGGAGCCGGGTGCCTCTCGAGGTGCCCGGCTCTTTTTCATGGCTGGGGGCCTGCGTCTAGGGGAGCCCTGTGCCGACGAGGCCAGCGACCACATGTGACGAGTGCCCTAATAGATAGTGCACTAAGTAGTTGTGCGCGATTAGAGTGGGCGCTATATTTAAGGCATGCCCGCACCGGACCCGCTCGCCCTCGACCGCCAGGTCTGCTTCGCCCTCGCGGTCACCAACCGTGCCGTCCTCGCCGTCTATCGGCCACTCCTCGAGCCCATGGGGCTCACGCACCCGCAATACCTCGTCATGCTCGCCCTCTGGGAGCAGGAGCCACGGTCGGTCCGCAACATCGGCGAAGCCCTCCAGCTCGACTCGCCCACGCTCTCGCCGCTGCTCAAGCGGCTCGAGGCCGCCGGACTCCTCACCCGGGCCCGCAGCCAGCATGATGAGCGCCAGCTCGAGGTCCACCTCACCAGCGCGGGACGAGCACTCCGTGCGGAAGCCGAGAAGATCCCGCCCGCCGTCATGCGCAGCCTTGGCGTCACCGAGGCGCAGGTCACCGAGCTCCACGATGTCCTCACCCGCATCAACACAGCCGCGCTCAAGGCAGGAGCCCTCTCATGACCAGCACCGCCACACGGCCCAGTCCGCTGCAATGGATCAGCTACAGCTTCGGTCGCACCCTCCCGCCGAGCATGCAGGACTGGGTGCGCAACGATCTCACCGGCGACCGCGCCGTGCCCCGGCACCTGGTTCGCAGCATGGTGCCGTACCTGCCGATATTCGCCCTGGGATTCCTGCTGCCCGGCCCCTTCGTCCTACGGGGCGCAGTGGTGCTCCTCGGTGTGCTGCTCGCTCTGTTCTACTCGGCCGCCTACATGGAGCCCAACCGGGCCCGGCGGCTCGAGCGCCACGGCCTGCCCCGCGATCTGCAGAACCCCAAGGTGCTCGAGCGCCAGGCGCGAGAGAGGCAGCGCTACAACGAGGCGCACGGCAAGAACGCCTAGAGGCCACGCAGCGCCCTACAGGGTGACGGGGTACTCGTGGTCCTCGATCGACGGGGTGATCCGCTCCTCGATGAAGATGCCATGCCACACCATGAAGGTGAGCAGGGTCCACAAGCGCCTGCTGTGGTCGGAGACGCCCTCGCGGTGCTCCTCGAGCATCCTGCTGACCGCGGCGAGGTCGAGGATGTGATCGGTACCGGATTCCGCGATCTGGTCGCGCGCCCACTCATACAGCTCGGGCCCGCGCAGCCAGTGCCGCAGCGGCACCGGGAAGCCCAGCTTGGCGCGATGCAGCACATGGTGGGGGACGATGCCCTCGAGCGCCTGCCGCAGCGCGTGCTTGGTGGTCTCGCGGGTGATCTTCTGCTTGTAAGGGATCTTCTCCGCCACCGCGAGCACCTCGGGATCGAGGAACGGCACGCGCAGCTCGAGCGAGTTCGCCATCGTCATCTTGTCCGCCTTGACGAGGATGTCGCCGCGCAACCAGGTGAACAGGTCGAGGTGCTGCATGCGCGCCACCGGGTCCCAGCCCTCGGAGCGGGCGTAGATCGGTGCCGTGACGTCCATGTGCGTCCACTCGGGCCGGAAGTCACGCAGCACCGCGCGCAAATGGTGATCCTGGAAGCTGCGCGCATTGCCGTAGTAGCGCTCCTCGAGCCGCTGGGAGCCGCGCTGCAGCAGGCTCTTGCCGCGCTTGCCCTCCGGCATCCGGTCCGACAGGCGAGCAGCGGCGCGGCGCATTCCAGGGGTCAGCGCGCTGAACGGCCGCAGCGACAACGGCTCGCGGTAGATCGTGTAGCCACCGAACAACTCGTCCGCGCCCTCGCCGGAGAGCACGACCTTCACATGCTTGCGGGCCTCGCGAGCCACGAAGTACAGGGGCACCAGCGCAGGGTCGGCGACCGGGTCATCGAGGTACCACACGATCTCGGGGATCGACTTGGCGAACTCCTCGGGGCCGACGATCTTCACGACATGCCGCGCGCCGATCGCCTCGGCGGACTCCGCGGCCACATCGACCTCCGAGTAGCCCTCGCGCTCGAACCCGGTGGTGAAGGTGATCAGGTCCGGGTTGTGCCGGATCGCGAGCGCGGCGATAGCTGTCGAATCGATGCCCCCGGACAGGAACGAGCCGACCGTCACATCGGCGCGCATGTGCTTGGCCACGGAGTCCTCGAGCGCGGCCGCGATCTCGTCGTAGCGCTTCTGCGCGGCATCCTTGCCCTTGGCGAACGGCACCACCGGGAACGAGGGCTTGAAGTAGCGGGTGATGCGTGGCGCCTCGCCCGGCCGCACCCAGGCGTAGCAGCCTGATTCGAGCCGCCGGATGCCAGTATGCAGCGACTCGGGCTCGGGGACGTACTGCAGCACCAGGTAGTGCTCGGTGGCGCGCGCATCTATGCCGAGGTCGAGCTTCAACAGTTCCGCGGCCTCGAGCAGGCTCTTCTTCTCCGAGCCGAAGCCGAATCCACCCGGGGCATCGGCGATGAACAGCGGCTTGATGCCGAACGGGTCGCGAGCGATGAACAGCTCGCGCGTCTCGGTGTCCCAGACCCCGAAAGCGAACATGCCCCGCAAGCGCTCCACCGCGCCCGGTCCCCAATGGTGGAACGCCGCGACGATCGTCTCGCTGTCACCCTCGGTGCGGAACACCGCGCCATGCTCGCGGGCCAGCTCGTCGCGGAGCTCCAGGTAGTTGTAGATCTCCCCGTTGAACGTCAGCGCATAGCGCTCCGGGTTCTCCGGCGGGCCCCAGCGCAACGGCTGGTGCGAGTGCGCGATATCGATGATCGACAGCCGGTTGAAGCCCAGCGCCAGATCAGCGTCATGCCACGTGCCTGCCTCATCCGGACCGCGATGGCGCATGCAATGCAACGCCTCTCCCAGCCGCGGCGCCACCTCCGCGGCGCACCCGTCCGGAGTCAGAATTCCCAGGAGGCCACACACAGCGCACAACACCTCAATCCACGATCAGCGCAGGGGCCACCAGGGCGCCCCCGGACAAGCTGGGCAAACTCTTCCGCTAGGGAGTATGCCGCAAAACTTTCGCCCGCATGAGGAGACCCGATAGTGCCGGCTGCAAACGCGTGGTCTACGCTGCGTAGTATTCAGGCTCAAGAGTTTGATCCGTGCGGATCCGCGCGCTCGCGGGGTCGGCACACGGTAGGTCTGAACAGGTTAGGTCTGCACAAGGTGTGGCAACCAGGAAGGCGTGAACGTGGCACACGGTAGTCGGCGTCGGATTGCGCGACGGACTGGGCTAGCGGCGACTCTCGGTATCGCTGCCGTGCTCCTTTCGGGCTGCTCCATCGACAATACGGTTCTTCGATTCGGCTGGCCCTCGGGCGTTACCCCGCAGGCCGAGATGATGCGCGAGTTGTGGACCTGGTCGGTGGTCGCTGCTCTCGTAATGGGTGTACTGGTCTGGGGACTTACCTTCTGGACGGTGGTGTTTCACCGGAAGAAGAAGGGCGACCCCGACTTCCCGCGGCAAACGGGCTACAACGTGCCCCTCGAGCTGCTCTACACGGCGGTGCCCTTCATCATCATCGCGGTGCTGTTCTACTTCACCGTCGTTGTGCAGAACTATGTCAACGACAAGGAGCACGGCGAGGCCGACGTTGTCGTCGACGTCACCGCCTACCAGTGGAACTGGAAGTTCGGCTACCGCACCATCGACATGGGCGACGGTACCCCGAGCTACGACGGGCTTGATCCCGACGGCGGTCCCCAGCTTGGCTCCGCGAGCGACGAAGGCGATGACGACCACGGCAGCAGCGTCGGTCCGATCCACGGCGCTGAGCGCGGCGAGCTCGACTACCTGACCTACAACACCATTGAGACGCTCGGCTCCAGCGAGGAGATCCCCGTCCTCGTGCTGCCGACCAACCGGCGCATCGAGTTCGTACTCGCCTCCGCGGATGTCGTTCACTCCTTCTGGGTTCCCGAGTTCCTCTTCAAGCGCGACGTGATGCCGAACCCCGAGGCAAACCGTTCCGACTTCTCCTTCCAGATCAGCGAGATCGAGGAAGAAGGAGCGTTCGTCGGGCGCTGCGCCGAGATGTGCGGCACCTACCACTCCATGATGAACTTCGAGGTCCGCGCCGTGAGCCCCGAGCGGTTCGCCGAGTACATCGAGCTGCGCAAGCCCACCGTCGACGGCGGCCAGGGCCTGTCCAACGCGCAAGCTCTCGAAGCCATCGGCGAGGAGCCACTCTCCACCAGCACCGTGCCCTTCAACACGCAGCGAGAGGCACAGACCGCGATCCCCTTCCGTTCCGGCAACTGACGCCCCCGCACTGAACAAGGACGTGTTCTGACATGAAGATCGAAGCCAAGCTCTTCGAGCTGCTCACGATGTTCTTCTTCCTCACCGCCATCCTGTACGGGGTGTTCACCTACACCTCCCGTGCCGGGCTGGAATGGGCAGGGCTCACCGCTATCGTGCTCACCGCGGGCCTGACCCTCATCATCGGTACTTACTTCCGGTTCGTCGCACGACGCATCGACACACGCCCCGAGGACTACGAGGAAGCCGACATCGAGGACGGCACCGGCGACCTTGGCTTCTTCAGCCCTGGTAGCTACTGGCCGGTGCTGCTCGCTCTCTCCGCCGCGCTGGCAGGCATCGCCGTAGCGTTCTTCTACATGTGGCTGATCGCCGTCGCCGCGGTCGTCGTCCTCGTCGCTGCCGCAGGACTCGTCTTCGAGTACCACTGGGGCCCCGAGAAGCACTGACCGAGAAGCTCTAGCTCACGCCGACGCCCGCCCGTGCGCAACACCGCGCACGGGCGGGCGTTTGCCGTTTCCGGCAAAGGGGTCACGTTCCGCTGGCGGAACTGGTCATCCTCCGCCGGCGAGTGCCTGCGAGCGTGCGAGTGCCTGCGAGCGTGCGAGTGCGGGCGGGGCCGCGAGTGTGCGCGTGCTCCCACGGCCACCCGCGAGTGTGCGAGAGCTCCCACGGCCACCCGCGAGTGTGCGAGAGCTCCCACGAGTGTGCGAGAAACGACAGGATGATCGCGGAATGCAGTCGTTTTTCGCACACTCGCGGGTGCTTTCACTGCCTCGCGACGAGCTGGCATCCCTATGCTGGCATCCCCACGCTAGCGGATGGCGCGAGAAACCCCTTCCCGTCGCGGTGGCAATGGAGGCCCAGCCAACCACGTGCAGCGGAAACGCTCCTCACGGCGTGCAGCGAGAGCCGACTCGTCTCCAGGCCTCCAACGCGAGGGAGGGCGCTAGAAGGAGCCGTAGGGGCGAATCTAGGCCGAGCAAGCACGATTCTCGGTCAACTGTGACGGCGCAGCCACAGAGCGCGATCGGGGCGGGGCAGATGCTCCCACGGTTGCGCGTCGCATTCGATCCAGGCCCCACGACCTTGAACTAGCCCGGCTCGCACACCAAAGGAGCCACCACCGGATCTGGGCGGCCAGCGATCATCACGCCCGGTACAGGCGGCCATCATCACGCGCCAGTCGGCACCGGCGGGCGGAGGCCCGGGCTGCTACGGCGGCATGCACGCCACGGCCATGCCTCGCTCGGCGCTTCCGCGTGCAGAGGTGCGCGTGGGGCTTCCTCCCCAGGATTCGCGTTGAGACTTCGCCAGTTGGGCCCCGCCGCCAAGTGGGCCCCGCCGCGTCGCCCCTGCCGCCAACTGAGACCTGGCGGAGATCATCTTCCCGCAGCGGAAAGGAAAGCGGCAGCAATAGAAGAAGGCCCCCAGGAGGTGATCTCCCGGGGGCCTTCTCTCATTGCCGGTATGGCGTTGGCTAGGACGGATCAGTGATCGTCGTCGCCCTTCTCGATAGCGCGCTGCTGGAGGGCGCGGAGAGCCTGGGCCTGCCTGACGTGGGCCTCGTGCTCCTCGTGCTCGAGCAGTTCGCGCTCGTCGGCGGGATCCGCTGTGAGCAAGCCACCGGAACCGGGGGCTCCTGCAGCTCCGAGCAGGTTCATCCGCTTGGGCACTGTCGCGCCCTGGTAGGGGAGCGGGATGGGGTGCCCGTGCTCATCGACGGGTCCGAGCGGCTGGTGCAGCTCGATGTACTCGCCGTGCGGCAGGCGGGTGATGATGCCTGTCTCGATGCCATGCTCGAGGACCTTGCGGTCGGAACGCTGCAGGGCGATGCACCAGCGGTAGGCGATGATGTACGCCAGGGGCGGCAGCACGATCAGGCCTATGCGACCGAGCCAGGTGGTCGCGTTGAGCGAGATGTGGAACTTGAACGCGATGATGTCGTTCATGGCCATCAGGAACAGCACGGCGTAGAACGCGAGGGCCATGGCGCCGAGCGACGTGCGCACGGGCACGTCGCGGGGACGCTGCAGGATGTTGTGGTGCACATCATCCTTGGTGAGCTTCGCCTCGATGAACGGGTAGGCGAACAGCAGCATGAAGATGATGCCGAGGATCACAGCGACGCCCACCACCGACGGGATCATGTAGTCGCCGATGTAGATGTCCCACGCTGGCCAGATGCGCGCCATTCCTTCGGTGAAGAACATGTAGAAGTCCGGCTGGGAGCCTGCGGAGATCTGGGAGGCGTTGTACGGCCCGAGGTTCCAGATGGCGTTGATCTGCAGGAATCCGCTCATCAGGGCGAGGATGCCGAAGATGATGCCGAAGAATCCACCGGCCTTCACGCCGAACACCGGGAGGACGCGGACACCGACAACGTTGTTCTCGGTGCGGCCGGGGCCGGGGAACTGGGTGTGCTTCTGGTACCACACCAGCGCGAGGTGCGCGGCGATGAGCGCGAGGAGCAATCCCGGGATGATCAGGATGTGCGCGACGTAGAGCCTCGGGATGATCAGCTCGCCGGGGAACTCTCCACCGAAGACGAACCAGTGGATCCAGGTGCCCACGACGGGGAGGGAGAGCATGATCGCGGAGGTGATCCGGAGGCCGATGCCGGAGAGCAGGTCGTCGGGGAGGGTGTAGCCCATGAAGCCCTCGGCGATGGTGAGGACGAAGATCATGGAGCCGATGACCCAGTTGGCCTCGCGCGGCTTGCGGAATCCGCCGGTGAAGAACACCCGCAGCAGGTGCAGGATGATCGACGCGGCGAACAGCAGCGCTGCCCAGTGGTGCAGCTGCCGGACGAACAGGCCGCCGCGGACCTCGAAGGACAGCTGGAGGGCCGTCTCGTAGGCGCGGGACATCTCGACGCCACGCAGCGGCTGGTAGGGGCCCTCGTAGACGATGTGGGCGAGCGATGGGTCGAAGAACAGCGTCAGGTACACGCCGGTCACGAGGAGGATGACGAAGCTGTAGAGCGCGACCTCGCCCAGCAGGAAGGACCAGTGGGTGGGGAACACCTTGTTCATCTGGCGGCGCATGCCTGCGGCCATGCGATACCGCTGGTCCATGTTTATCGCGGCGCTAGCGGCTTCCTTGTTGGCGCGATCCTGGATCGCTTGACTCGTGCTCATGATTCACGCTCCCCGAGGTCTGGGATCTCCGTGTAGCCGGGCCGTTCCCAGAAGGCCGGTCCGACGGGTTCGATGAAGCCGCCGCGCGCCACGAGGAAGCCTTCCTCGTCCACGGTTATCGGAAGCTGGGGGAGCGCTCGGGTCGCCGGTCCGAACACGGGCTTGGCGTACTGGAGCGCATCAAACTGTGACTGGTGGCAGGGGCACAGGATTCGCTGCGTCTGCTGCTCGTACAGCGAGGTCGGGCAGGCGAGGTGGGTGCAGATCTTCGAGTAGGCGAAGTAGTCGCCGTAGTTGAAGTCTTCCTGGCCCTGTCGCTTGACGACGCGCGCGGTGTCGGAGCTGCGCAGGCGGATCAGCATGACTGGCGCGTACTGGTGGCGCAGGGAGTAGCGCAGCTTGTAGAGGTCGCCGCGCCATTCCTCCTTGAAGGGGAATACGGTCTCCATGGCGCCGGCGTCGAGGTCCTCGGGACGGACGAGCACGATGTCGTCGATGCGTCCCGTGTCGCGACGCAGGTAGACGGTCTGGCCCGGGTAGTCGGGATCCCACGGGGAGGTCCACATCGGCGAATCGTCGCCGTCGGCCCAGGGGTTCTTCACCATGCCACCGGCGAGAGCGACGGGGGCGGCGACGGCGAAGGTGCCCACACCGAAGATCGCCGAGAGCTTGATCATGCTGCGGCGACCGATGGTGGAGGTGTCGTAGGCATCCTTGAGGAGCGCGACGGTGGTCTTCTGATCGACCGCATCGGACGGGCCGTCGTGGCGCTGCTGGACGGAGATCTCCTCGGGGATCATCTTCTTCGCGATCAGCACCGCGGCGATGCCGATGCTGAGGATCGCCATGCCGAAGGTGAGCCCGTAGAGCGGGGTGGCCCAGTTGTAGAGGTTGTAGCCCTCCTCGCCGAGACTCTTGTGCTCCCACGGCCAGAAGAGGAATACCGCGACGAAGGCAAGGGCGGAAATGCCCGACAGCGCGAACCAGAATGCGATCTGGCGCTCCGCGCGCTTCTCTGCCTTGGTGCCCTTCGCGGGCCAGCGATTGCGGCGGAAGATGACGTCGACGTCATCGAGGTTCGTGCCGAGTCTCGCTAGCTCTTCCTGGCTCATGCTGGCCAGCTCTTCCTCCGAGGGATTCAGGTTCCCGGGAGTGTTCCGGTCAGCGTCGCTCATGACCTTGCTCCGATCCACATGGTGGCGCCGATGACCACTGAGATGCCGAGTACCCACATCGTCATGCCCTCGGAGACCGGGCCGAACCCACCGAGGCCGTAGCCTCCGGGATTGCGGGTCTCCTGGACGGACTTGACGAAGGCGATGATGTCTTGCTTGTCCTCCGGTGTGAGCTGGCGGTCCGAGAACTTCGGCATGTTCTGCGGGCCGGTCAGCATGGCGGTGTAGATGTCGGGCTCGGGCACGCCGACGAGCGAGGGTGCCCACTTGCCGGAGGAGAGAGCGCCGCCCTGGCCGGTGAAGTTGTGGCAGGAGGCGCAGTTCTGGCGCCAGAGCTCGCCGCCGCGAGCGGGATCGTTGCCACGCAGCGAAGCGGTGGCGACCTCTCCGTCGGCGGTGCGCGGCACGACGGGTCCGCCACCGTTGGCCTGGATGTAGGCGCCGAGAGCGTCGATCTGCTGGCCCTCGAACTTGGGGATCTTCCGCATGGCCTGGGCCTCGTTGCGCATGGCGGGCATGCGACCGGACGCGACCTGGAAGTACACGGATGCCTCGCCCACGCCGATCAGGCTCGGACCGCGGTCGGCGACGCCCTGCAGGTTGACACCGTGGCAGGTGACGCAGGAGACGTCATAGATCTGCTTGCCCTCGCGGATCAGTGCCGCGCTGTCCTCGTTGGCGGTCGCGACGTGCGCGTCCGGGGTGATGGCGGCCGCGAACAGGCCCGCGCCGGTGAGTCCAGCGAGGAGCAGGGCGGCTCCGGTGGCGCGACGGCGCAGTTTGCGCGCGCGGCGGGAGGGGCGGGGCGGCTTGCCGGTCGGTGTGACCGGTGCTGCTGCCTCTCCGCCGGGGGCATCGGCTGGGGGTGGAGGAGATGAGCTCATCGAGATCCCTTTGGTGATGGGGGACGGGCTGGACGGGGCTGGCGCTGTGTGGTCGCTACTGGATGAAGTAGATCGTCGCGAACAGCGCGATCCACACGATGTCCACGAAGTGCCAGTAGTAGGAGACCACGATCGCGGCGGTGGCTTGAGCAGGCGTGAACTTGCTCATCTGGGTCCGCGCGATGATGTACAGGAACGCGATGAGGCCGCCGATCACGTGCAGGCCGTGGAAGCCGGTGGTCATGTAGAACACCGAGCCGTACACGCTGCCCGAGATCGTGGTGCCGGTATGCACGAGCTCGTAGTACTCGTAGCCCTGGCCCAGCACGAAGAACAGGCCCATCAGGAAGCTGAGGTAGTACCACTTCCGCAGGCCGAACACGTCGCCACGCTCCGCCGCGAACACACCCATCTGGCACGTGAACGATGACAGCACCAGCACGGTGGTGATCATCAGTGCAAAGGGCACGTTGAGATGCGTGGGCGGTGGCGGCCACTCGGTGGCCTGGGCCTTCGACACGAAGTACATCGCGAAGAGGCCGGCGAAGAACATGAGCTCGCTTGACAGCCACACGATCGTGCCCACACTGACCATGTTTGGGCGGTTCAGCGAGTGCACACGTTGTGTGATTGCCGTTCCTGAGTTCCCTACTGCGCTCGTCACACTTGGAAGTATGACGGCTCGTCGTACTAAACGTGCAGCCGGGTCCTGATTTGGGTTGATGTTGGCATCGTTTTCCCAGTTGGTGGACGTCTGCTTGCCCTGGTTCCCGAGCGGAGCGTGTCGCGTAGGCTGGTTCGGGCGCACCGCGAGGTGCGTGCCAGGAGTCTCGCGGAGGAGCGTGGCGCGATGCTGGATCGCCTGCTGGCCCGGTGGCGTCGCCGGACTGTGGAGCCCCTTGACCCGGATGCTGGGGATCTCGTGCTCGTGGCGGGCACGCGGGATCCCGCGGCTTCGGTCGTGGCGCTCATCGAGTCGTCGCCGAGCTGGCGGCAGGGCGACCAGGGGGTGCTGCGATTCATCCTCTCCGTGCCGGGCGACCGGGCGGGGTCCGTGGTGGAGGCGCTGGCGGCCGAGGGCTATGCCCCGCGCCGCGCCGAGCAGCTGGGACAGGATGGTGGCGAGATCGTGGTGCAGCGCGTGAGCGTCATCTCGGGGCTGTGGTGCGCCCAGGAAGCCTCGAGGATGGCGAGCCTGCTGTCGCGCCAGGGCGGCGATGTGCTCGGCTGGGAGGCGTGGCAGCGCGCGGGCTGAGCAGCGCTCGGGAGCTTCGCGCATGGACGAAATGGCGTCGGTTCGAGCGCGCGGGGGCACTACGATGTCCTCGATGCTGCACCCCACGACCTGAGACCCCACGATCCGAGACGAGGGACACCGACGTGACACTGGATACCGAGCCCCTGGCATGGCCGATCGTGCTGGAGGCCCTGACCTCCCGCAGTGACCTGCCCGCGGAGGCGACCGCGTGGGCGATGGACGAGATCATGTCGGACCGGGCTACCCCGGCGCAGATCGCGGCGTTCGGCGTGGCGATGAAGATGAAGGGCCCGACGTCGGCGGAGCTGAGCGGCCTCGCGACCGGCATGCTCGCGCACGCGCGCCGGGTAGAGGGCTGCGTGGATGCGGTGGACATCGTGGGCACGGGCGGCGACAAGTCGAACACGGTGAACATCTCGACCATGTCCGCGATCGTGGTGGCCGCCACCGGTGTCAACGTGGTCAAGCATGGCAATCGGGCGGCTTCGTCGCGCAGTGGCGGGGCTGATGTGCTCGAGGCGCTGGGCATCCGCATCAATCTGGGCCCGGAGGAGGTCGCTCGGAGCGTCCGCGAGGTGGGCATCGGATTCTGCTTCGCACCGGTGTTCCATCCGGCGTACCGGTTCGCGGGCGCGCCGCGGCGCGAGATCGGGATCCCGACGGTGTTCAACGTGCTGGGGCCCTTGACGAATCCCGCGCAGCCCCGGGCCGGACTCGTGGGTTGCGCGTTCCCTGGGTTGCTGCCGGTGCTGGCGGGAGTGTTCGCCGACCGGGGGAGCTCGGTGCTGGTCGTGCGGGGCGATGATGGCCTCGATGAGATCACCACGACCACCACGACCACGATGCAGGTGGTGGTCGATGGAACGGTGCGCGAGGAGAGCTTCGACCCGGCCCGCGTGGGCATCCCGCTCTCGGGACCGGGGGACCTCACGGGTGGGGACGCCGAGGACAACGCGGAGATCGCGCGGCGGATGCTTGCTGGCGAGAAGTCCGCGGTGCGGGATGCGGTGGTGCTGAACTCTGCCGCAGCGGTCGCTGCCTACAAGGGCGTGCGCGGGGATGTGCACGAGGCGATCGGGGAGGCGATGCGCGAGGTCGAGGCCGCGATCGACGGTGGCGCGGCCGCGACGCTGCTGCACACGTGGGCGGACTGGACCCAGCGGGCCTAGCGGGAGCTGGCCGACCGGGCCCTGCTGGACTCGGTCGGGGCGCGGCTCTCAGTCCCCGAGGGAGAAGGCCGCCTCGACGTCGCTGCTCGCGTACTGCTTGAACGCGATCTGGGTGCTGCTCGACCGCACGCCGGGGATCTTGGTGATGCGCTCGGTGACGACGTGCGCGATCTGCTCGTGGTCCGCGACCCGGAGGATCGCGATGAGATCGATGTCGCCCGCGCATGAGTACACCTCGGATACCCCCGGCAGGTCGGCGACGGCCTGCGCGGTCTCGGGAATGCTGTGCGGGTCGGTGTGGATCAGGACTATCGCGGTGATCATCAGGTGAGGGTATCGGTTCGGCGATCCGGGCGGAGCAGTTGGTCGCGGCGCGCCCCGGTGCGTGCTTGCTGGCACCAGTCGGCGTGCTGGGCTGCTCCGCGAGCGGGCTGGTGGAACCCGTGGCTGGTGGTGACGATGCGGGTGCCTGGGGTGTCGAGCCACGAGAGCAGGAGCGCGATCTCCTCGGGGTGGGTCCCCTCCAGTGGCTGCTCGCTGGGCAAGGTGGTCTCGGCTGCTGCACGGAGGTGCTCGGCGATGAGGAGGGGCGAGGTGCCCTGGCGCGCGACGCCTGCCGCTGCGAGGCGCCCGCGCCGGATGACCACGAGCTCCCACCCGCGATGACCGTCGGGGCGGCCGACGACGAGCTCGTCGATGCGGATCAGCGAGGCGAGGCGCTGGCTGCGGTGCAGCGCCAGGCCCAGGGTGGCCGTGCGATCGCGCAGGCGCGCCGCGGTCTCGAATTTCTCCGCTGCCGCGAGATGCTCGAGCTGCGCGCGGAGCTCGTCGAGGACTGTGTTGTCGTGCCCGGCGATGGTGGCGCGAGCTTGGTCGGTGATCGCGGCATACTCGTCCGCGGAGAGGCTTCCGTGCCGGCTCGCCGCGCACGGCGAGGCGCTGGTGGTGCCGCAATCGGCGGGGTGGGTGGCGTTGGCGCCGAGTCGCGCGCGGCAGGTGCGCAGCCCGAGGCCGGTGGCGAGCACCTCGGCTGCTTCCTGCGCGCTGGCCCGGCTGGAGAGCGGCCCGATGGCGGGTCCGCGCGCGGTGCGGGCCACCGCGAGGCGGGGGAATGCCTCGTCAGTGAGGCTGATCCACCAGGCACGCCGGGGGCTCGTGGAGCGTCGGTTGTAGGGCGGGCTGGTGGCGGCGAGCAGGCGTAGCTCGCGGACCCCGGCCTCGATGGTGTGCGAGCAGGGGACGTGGTCCACCCGGGTGGCGAGCGCGATCATCTCGCGCATCGCCGTCCGCTTCTCGGATCCGGTGAAGTAGCTGCGCACGCGCTTGCGCAGGTTGCTCGATGTCCCGATGTAGAGGGGCTCGTCGGATGGTCCGCGAAAGATGTAGACGCCGGGCCCGTCGGGGAGGTCATCGGCAAGGGTTCGCTTCGCGCGCACGGTGCTCGGGACGCGCGGGTAGTACTCCTCGAGCTCGTTGAGGGTGTGCACGCCCTGGTTGCCGACGCGCTCGAGGAGGGCGTGGAAGACGTCGACGGTGGCGCGCGCGTCGTCGAGAGCACGGTGGGTGGGCGAGTTGGGCACGTTGAAGTGCGCGGCGAGCGCGGACAGCTTGGCCGACGGAGCTTCTCCCCGATCGAGGATGCGGCGGGCGAGGACAACGGTGCAGAGCGTCCGGGGGAACGGCCAGTCGAACGAGAGGCGCGTCGCGGCGGCCCGGAGGAACCCGGTATCGAAGCGCGCGTTGTGCGCGACAAGGATGCTGCCGCGGGCGAACTCGAGGAACGCGGGCAGCACCTCGTTGATGGGGGGTGCTTCGCGGACCATCGCGGTGGTGATGCCGGTCAGCTCGATGATGTAGGGCGGAATGTCGCGCTGGGGATTGACGAGGGTGGCGAACTCGCCGATGCGCGCGCCGCCGCGAACCTTGACCGCACCGATCTCGGTGATGGAGTCGTTCTCGGGGCTGCCGCCGGTCGTCTCAAGGTCAACGATGACAAAAGTGGTGTCTCGCAGGGTCTCCTCGAGCTCGGGGAGGCTCATCTGGCCTGCTGGCAGGGGGCGCGGGGTGGGCACGCCGGTCACAGTAGCGGGGTGGTCCGACAGCTGTCGCCAGGCCCGTGGCGCCCGCGCGGCGCGCCCGGGGCGGAAATTGAGAGAAGGACCACAGGCTTTTCTCAGTGTGCAGGGCATCTCGTGGCTGAGGCTTGCCAGGGAAGCCAAGGCTCACTATGCGTTTTCGTGCTGATGCCCTGCTGCCAGTGCTTTTGCTGGCACTCACCAGGAGTCATCCCATGATTCACCTGTAACGGCCGGCGGCGCGTGGGCAATGCATGCCTGTGGCGCTCCCATTGCGGCGCGCTGGCGGCCGGGTGGGGTCATCAATCGCGCTGACCGTGGGTTATGCGCGAAATCGCTGGGGCAGCAAGTGTTACCACATTCGTGTGTGACGGCTACCACACTCATGGGGCGCCGTTTGGGTGATGGACGAAGCCGAGTCCTTTTCGTAATCTTTTCGAGACACAGCGGAGTCCTGCCGACCCGACCGGGATGGCGCCGCTCTCAACACCGCTTAATCGCGTGGCACCCGACCGCCACGCGAACCGGGGAACCACCGTTACGTGGGGTGAATCCCACGCTGGACAGCGATCCCGCGTGGGTAGGGCAATCTTCCAGGCCCGAACCCGTCAGCTAACTCGGTCAGCGGAACCAGGAAGAAACGGAGAACCATCACTATGGCCACCACGTCGCTCAAGCGGACCGTTCGAAACGCAGTCGCAGCCGGAGTACTCTCGGCCGGCGTCATCGCGATTCCCGCCGCGCCCGCCATGGCAGCGCCCGTGACCATCCCCGGCATTGGCACCTTTGATGTCCCGGACAACCTCGCGATCCCCACCAACTTCGAGGTCCCGGTCATCGAGGTCCCGCAGATCCCGAACCTCCCGCAGGTCCAGGCTCCTAACTTCGCGCCGCAGCACATCGCTGCCCCGTTCTCGCGCGGCAACCAGGTCGCTGACATCGCGCTCACCAAGGTCGGCTCCCCCTACGTGTGGGGCGCCACCGGCCCGAACGCCTTCGACTGCTCCGGTCTCGTCCAGTGGGCCCACGGCCAGGCCGGCATCAGCGTTCCGCGCACCAGCCAGCAGCAGGTCAGCGCCGGCATCCCGGTCGGCTACAACGACCTCCAGCGCGGCGACGTCGTCGGCTTCTACGGGGGCGCGTCGCACGTCGGGATCTACATCGGCAACGGCCAGGTCGTGCACGCGCTGAACTCCTCGTCGCCCGTGCGCGTCGACCCGATCAGCATGATGCCGTTCCACAGCGCTCGCCGCTACGCGTGATCCGCAGCTAGCCCTCGAGGCATCGTGATGGGCGGGAGCCATGAGCTCCCGCCCATTCGCATGCGCGGCACCCGAATGGACACCCGGCGAGCGGGATCGTAATCTGATCGAGACTTAACGGGGCGTGCGGCCCGCGCGCGAGCGAATCCGTCCAGGAACTGAGGAGCAACACTAGTGATCGCAGGTTCACGCCGCGCGCTGATCGCGATGGTGCTGGCCACTCTCGTCCTCGCTGGGCCCATCGGCCTGACCGGAACGCTGACAGCCAGCGCGGATCCCATCATCACTGACTCCACCGAGGCTTTGAACCGGCTCTCGGAGCTCAGTCGCGCGGCCACCAAGGCCAACGACGACGTCCTCGTTGCGGAGGAAGAGCTCTCGCGCCTCCAGGACGAGCTCGCCGAAGCCGAAGCGCGCCAGGAGGGCAACCTCCGGACGGAGACCGAGGCCAGCAGTCGGATCGAGACCCTGCAGGTGCTCGTGGACGCGCATGCCCGTGCCAACTACCGAGGCACCCGGGTGGATCCCATCTATGCGCTCCTGACCAGTGATTCGCCGCAATCCGTCATCACCAGGATGTCCGCCCTCGATGTGATCACCCGCGACACCGGCGAGCGGGTCAAGGACTTCCGATCCGCGCGCGAGACCTTCAAGAGAGCCGCTGCCGAGGCTGCTACCACCGCGGACCAGCTCCGTGACCTCGCTGCCACGGCAGCGGCCCGCCGCGACGAGCTCGAGCGGCACCGCGCGAGCCTCGAGCAGCAGATCGCCGAGATCAAGGAACTCTTCGAGACCCTCACAGCCGAGGAACGGGCGGAGTGGGCCGGCGCGATCATTCCCCCCGGCTTCGATGCCGGGGCGGTCCGTGGCTCGGGAACCGGGGCGGCGATCGTGAAGGCCGCGCTGACACGCCTTGGTCGTCCCTACGTGTGGGGCGCGACCGGGCCCGAGGAGTTCGATTGCTCCGGCCTCGTCATGTGGGCCCATAATCAGGCGGGTCGCTCCGTTCCCCGCACCAGCCAGATGCAAGCGGTCGGCGGCATGCCCGTCTCACCGTCGGAGATCCAGCCGGGCGACGTCATCACCTACTACTCCGATGCCTCGCATGTTGGCCTGTATATCGGCGATGGGCAGATCGTCCATGCATCGACCTTCGGAGTCCCGGTCAAGGTCGATACGGTTAACAACGCCCCTATCCATTCGATCCGCAGGTACTAGCCGCAGGCGGGCCGACAGCCCGAGCAGGCAGCCCGCGATAGCCTGGTCACGTGCCTCGCCCGTGCCGCTCGATCAGATTCCCCCGCGCAGCGTCCGCGCGGCCGGGCATCCGAGGTGCTCACCCCTGGCGCGGGGGCCTCATCGCATTGCTGCTCGTGCTGGTCGTTCCTGCTTGCGGGAGCAATAGCCAGACCACGACCAGTGAGACCTCCCGCGCCGACAGGACCAGCGAAGGGGAGAATCCCTCGCCCCAAGGCGCTCCGGGCCAAGCCGCCAGCTTCGACGAGCAGCGGCGGCAGGCCGCGCAGGATCTGCTCGACCGCTTCGCGCAAGCCCAGCTCGCCGGCGACACCGAGCAGATCAGCAGCATGATCCATCCCGGTGCGCCGCAGCAGTTCCGGGATTTCCACCTCGAGCGGGCCCGCAACCTCGCCTCATCCGATCCCGACGAGTGGGCCTACACCGTTACCGACGGCCCCGAGGCCTTCGTCGCGACCGAGCTCGTCGAGGCACTGGGAGTCCGTGATGCCTGGGCGCCAGCGATCCGGCTCCGCTACAGCGTCGGGGGAGAGGAATCGCGCGTCGACCGGCCCAGCGACATCATGCTCGTGCTCGACGGCACGGAATGGCTGATCGGGGGAGCACAGGACAACGACGCGGCACGCTGGGCACAGGTGCCGTGGGACCAGGGTCCGACCGTCGAGCGCTCCTCCCCGGACGGTTCCAGCGTGATCGCGCACCCCAGCGATGACGTGCTCGCCGCACAGGTCGTTGATCTGCTGCCCGAAGCCGTATCGGGGGTCACCCGGCGATGGTCGCAGCAGCGGGACGATGCCAGGATCATCGTCGAGATCGCCAGCAGCCGGGAGGAGTTCACCACCCTCACGGGAGGCGGGCTGGCGGCCCACGACGGCGCCACCCCGCGGTCGGGCGCCGACGTTGTGGCTGCGGCGATCGCTAACCCCGCTGCTTCCGCCTCGCCCGGCGAGGGACAGCGCATCGTCATCGCTGGAGAAGCATTCTCCAGCCTCGGCCGAGAGAGTCGGCTTGCCGCGCTGCGGCATGAGGTCGCTCATGTGCTCACCCGCTCCCGCAACCCCATGCCGTTGTGGCTCGTCGAAGGCATCGCGGAGCTGGCCGCCAAGGGCGACCAGCATCCAGATCCCCGGGCCAGTGCCGCCCGCGTGATGGATCTCGTCGAGCGATACGGTCCCCCCGACAGCCTGCCGCGCGATGATCACTTCACTGGGGGCGGCAACGCCTCGCTCCTCGCGTACGAGCTTGCCTGGACCTTCGTCGCCTATCTGGCCGAAGCGCACGGGGAGGCCGCTGTGATCGAGGCGTACTGGTCGGCAGATGCTCGGGGCGGGGGAGCGCAGGAGTTCTCGAATGCCCTCCAGGACAGCGCCGCGGTGTCCCTGCCGGAAGCCATCAATGAATGGGGCCGTTGGCTCGCGCGATAGCGGCCCCCTCGGGAGCGGCGGCCGATCGAAGCCCGCGTCTTGGCCTGTGGGGCGAGCGCGGAGCGCATACGGTATGAAGCATGCGTCGCACGTTGCTCGTCACCAATGACTTCCCGCCGCGGCCGGGGGGCATCCAGTCCTACATCCACACCCTGGCCTCGCTCGTCCCGCCGGAGGACCTCGTGGTGTACGCGCCCCGGTGGCGGGAGGACTCGCACATACGCTTCGATGCCGAGCAGCCGTTCGAGGTGGTGCGGCATCCCACCACACTGATGGTGCCCTCGCCGGATGTGCTGCGCCGGTCCAGGGAGCTCGTGCGCGCCCACGATTGCTCGGCGGTGTGGTTCGGCGCCGCAGCACCACTGGCACTGCTAGCGCCGATGCTGCGGCGGGCCGGGATCGAGCAGGCCGTAGCCTGCACCCACGGGCACGAGGTGGGCTGGTCGATGGTGCCAGCGGCCCGCCAGGCGTTGCGCGTGATCGGCGATTCCACGGACGTCGTGACCTACGTGAGCCGCTACACGCGCGGCCGGTTCGCCTCGGCGTTCGGCCCGGACGCGGCGCTCGAGCATCTGCCACCAGGCGTGGACACGGAGGTGTTCCGCCCCGATGACGCCGCGCGCGCGGAAATGCGATCGCGCTACGGCCTCGGTGATCGTCCTGTCATCGTGTGCCTCTCGCGGCTGGTTCCCCGCAAGGGGCAGGACATGCTGATCCGGGCACTGCCAGGAATCCAGCGCAGGATTCCTGGCGCGGTGCTCGTCATCGTTGGTGGCGGCCCGTACGGGGACCAGTTGCGCGCCCTCGCGCGGGAGCATCACGTGGCCGATGACGTCATCTTCACCGGGACGGTGCCTACCGCGGAGCTTGCCCCGCACCACGCGATGGCGGACGTGTTCGCCATGCCGTGCCGCACGCGGGGCGCCGGGCTGGATGTAGAGGGGCTCGGCATCGTTTTCCTGGAAGCCTCGGCGTCCGGCGTCCCGGTGGTGGCGGGCCGGTCGGGCGGCGCCCCGGAGACGGTGCTCGATCACGAGACCGGCCATGTGGTGGATGGCCGATCGATCAGCGAGATCACCGATGCGATCACCGAGGTGCTGGCAGATCCGGATCGCGCGCGCGCGATGGGACGCGCTGGCCGTGAATGGGTCACCGAGAACTGGCAATGGCAGACCATGGCCGAGCGGTTGCGTGGCTTCCTCGACGGCACCGGCGTGCACGCCTAGGGAGCAGAGCGGTCGGCAGCTCCAGGCGGCGGTCCTCGGCGGGTCCGGGCAGCAAGCCCGGGGCAGCAAACGCGGGGCAGCAAGTCCGGGGCAGCAAACGCGATAGAAACGACGGCGATCCCGCCGAGATTTCTATCGCGTTTGGCCGTTTCCAGTGCTTTTGCCGGAAATCGCACCCAGCAACCAGCAGCCAGGAAACGAGCGTGGCCCGCCGCGATGAGCGGCGGGCCACGTCCTTCGAGGGCCGGGTGCTACTTGGTGTAGAGGGCCTCGATCTCGTCGGCGAACTTCTTCGCGACGACATTGCGCTTGAGCTTCATCGACGGGGTGAGCTCGCCGGTGGCCTCGGTGAAGTCGATCGGCAGGATCTTGTACTTCTTGATCGACTCCGCGCTCGATACCGTCTGGTTGGCCTGCTTGACCACGGCGTCGATCTCGGCGATGAGGTCCGGATCGTTGCGCACCGCATCGACAGCGGTGTCGGCGGGCTTGCCGTGCCGCTCCAGCCAGCCGGGCAGCGCTTCGGGGTCGAGAGTGAGGAGCGCGCCGATGAACGGCTTCTGGTCACCCACGACCATTGCCTGGCTGATGATCGCGCTCGATCGAAGCACGTCCTCGAGGCCAGCGGGGGAGACGTTCTTGCCACCAGCGGTGACGATGATCTCCTTCTTCCGCCCGGTGATGGACAGGAAGCCGTCCTCGTCGAGGGAGCCGAGGTCGCCGGTGTGGAACCAGCCATCCTCGATGGATTCCTTGGTCGCCTTCGGGTTCTGCCAGTAGCCCTCGAGGACCACGGGGCCGGAGAGAAGGATCTCGCCGTCCTCGGCGATGCGGACCTTGGAGCCGGGAAGGGGGCGCCCGACGGTGCCGATGCGGTTGTGGTCCGGGGTGTTGACGGTGATCGCCGCGCTGGTCTCGGTGAGGCCGTAGCCCTCGAAGACGGTCAGGCCGGCGCCACGGAAGAAGTGACCCAGGCGGGCGCCGAGCGGTGCGCCGCCAGCGATGGCGCCGGTGCACTCGCCACCGAGCGCGGCGAGCAGCTTCTTGTACACGAGCTTGCTGAACAGCGCGTGCTTGGCCTTGAGGCCGAACTTGGCGCCACCCTCGTCGAGCGACTTGCTGTAGGCGATCGCGGTGTCGGCGGCGGCGTCGAAGATCTTGCCCTTGCCCGCGGCGTGGGCCTTGGAGCGGGCGCCGTTGAAGACCTTCTCGAAGATGCGCGGCACCGCGAGGAGGACGGTGGGCTTGAAGGTGCCGAGGTGCTCGACGATGTTGGGGATGTCGGAGGTATGGCCGACGGTCACGCGCGCCTCGACGCACGCGATGCTGATGACGCGCGCGAAGATGTGCGCGAGCGGCAGGAACAGCAGGGTGCGGGAGTCCTGCTGCAGGTAGGACGACAGGCTCGAGGCGAGGATCGACTTGACCTCGGCCTGGAGGTTGTAGTGGGTGAGCTGCACGCCCTTGGGCCGACCGGTGGTGCCGGAGGTGTAGATCAGGGTGGCGGCGTCGGATGCCTTGAGGCTGTTGACCCGCTCGGTCACGACGCTGTCGTCGAGATCGGCTCCCGTGGCGACGAGCTCGTCGAGCGCGCCCTCGTCGATCACGAGGACCTTCTTCAGCGCCTTGGCGGCGTCGGTGACGGCCTTGTGGGTCGAAGCGTTCTCAGTGGTCTCCACGATCAGGCCCACGGCGGCGGAGTCCTCGAGGATCCACTCGACCTGGTCGGACGAGGAGGAGGCGTAGATCGGCACGGTGACGCCGCCCGCGCTCCAGATCGCGTAGTCCAGGACGGTCCACTCGTAGCGGGTGTTGGCCAGCAGGGCCACGCGGTCGCCCTGCTTCACGCCGAGCGCGATGAGGCCCTTGGCGACCCCGGTCACGTCCTTGGCGAACTCGGCGCTGGTGATGTCGGTCCAGGCCCCGTCGACGAGACGCTGGAATAGGGGGGTAGGCCGGATCCTCTGTGGCATTGCGCGCGACGGCATCGGCGCATGACACATCCTCGGGGATCGTAAACGTGGCCGGGACGCTGAACTCGTGCACTAGGCACCTCCGGATCATCCGTGCATCGTTGGTGTGGTGCCCCACACTTTAACGTGTCTTTGCCCTGGGCGGCGGAGCGGCGAGGCGGGTTCAGTGGCCACGGCAGCGCTGGAGCCGTGCTGGTGCGCGGGCAACGCGTGTGTGATGCTATGGGGGTGAGCAGCATTCATGTCGCCGATGACACGTTCGTCGCTGCGGCGCCCGCGAGGGTCGCGGTGATCCTCGGTGACCGTTCCGCATGGCGGCGCTGGTGGCCCGGCCTGGACCTCGTGGTGCGCGAGGACCGCGCGGAGAAAGGCGTCCGCTGGCAGGTCCATGGCCCCCTCGACGGCACCATGGAGGTGTGGCTCGAGGCAGTCCTCGACGGCACGATCCTGCACTATTTCCTCCACGCGGAACCGGCCGGACCTGGCGCGGAAGCAGTGCTGAAAGACCTGGCCACGGCCAATCGAGCTCGGCGCGCGCAGGGCCGGGCGATGGCATTCGAGGCGAAGCTGGGAGCCGAGCGGGGCCGTCGAGTCGGCGAGCCCGCTGTGGCGGCCCCGGCAGCAGGGTAGCGTTTGCGTCATGACGGAAAGGACTACGCAGTCGATCGTGATCGAAGCCCCGGCCGAGCGTGTCATGGCGGTGATCGCGGATTTTGCCGCCTATCCGGATTGGGTCTCGGCCGTCAAAGAGGCCACCGTGGTGTCGACGCTGCCCAACGGGCACGCTGCCCGCGTGCACTTCGAGCTCGACGCCGGTGTCATCAAGGACAGCTATGACCTCCTGTACCGCTGGACGCCGGATGGCCTCGCGGTGAGCTGGGAGCTCAAGGACGGCACGATCCAGAAGGCCCAGTCAGGCTCGTACGTTCTCGACCCGCTGCCCGACGGCAAGTCCACGCGGGTCACCTATGAGCTGATGGTGGATCTCGCGATCCCGGTCATCGGGCTGCTCAAGAGGCGCGCGGAGAAGGTCATCACCGACACCGCGCTCAAGGAGCTCAAGAAGCGGGTCGAGCGCTGACCGACGACCAGGGCGCCACCCGTGCCCCGATCAGGCTTGTCGTCGGCAAGGGCGGGGTGGGCAAGACAACTCTCGCCGCGGCGCTCGCGGTAGCGAGCGCGCGGGAGGGCCGCCGGACACTCGTGGTATCGACCGATCAGGCACACTCCCTCGCGGATGCCTATGGCCTCGACGGTCCCCCGGGCGAGGATGGATCCTGGCATCTCGAGGAGGGTCGGCTGCATGCGCGCCATATCGATGCGGTGGCCCTCGCGGAATCGCTGTGGCACAGCCTCGTCGAGCGGATAGGTCCCCAGCTCGGTCCCGAGGGGGATGACGCCATCGATTGGTTGTCGCTGGAGCCCGAGGAGATCACCGTGGTCCCCGGCGCGGAGGAACTGCTCGCGCTCATCGAGATCATGCGGCTCGCCGGGAGCGGGCAGTGGGACGACGTGATCGTCGACTGCGCGCCCACCGCCGAGACCCTGCGGCTGATCACCCTCCCCGAGACGGTCCAGGCGTACGCGGACCGGGTGTGGCCCCAGCACCGGCGGTTGCAGTCCATCGGGAATCCTGGTGGAGCCGGGATGCTGGCCGAGATCCTTGACGCCATCACTGCGAGCGCGGCGAGGCTGCGCTCCTGGCTCGCCAGCGCGGGCACCGTCCGCGTAGCGCTCGTGCTCACACCGGAGAAAGTCGTGATGGAGGAGGCCCGGCGCACCGTGACAGCCATGGCGCTGCTCGGCATGAACCTGGACACGGTGATCGCCAACCGGGTCCTCGAGCCCCATCCGTGCGCTGCATCGGACGACCCGATCCACCATTGGTACAGTGCGCGCCTCACCGAGCAGCAGGCCGTCCTCGATGAGCTGGGCGAGGCGCTCGGAGCCGTGCCACTGCTCCGGGTCAACCACGCGGCGGCCGAGCCGGTCGGCCCCGATGCCCTGCATGGGCTCGCGGCCGCGCTGCCCGGCCTTGGTGCGCGCGACGCCGATCCAGAGGAGGTCGCGCCGCGCCGTGCCCCGCGGGTATCGTGCGAGTCCGGGGAGGACCTCAATGCGGTATACCTCATGAGGATGGAGCTGCCGCTGGTGGATCCGGACTCGGTGCGCCTCGGCCGGATCGGTGACGATCTCATCGTGGGCGCGGCGGGGATCCGTCGGCGGGTGCTGCTCGCCCCGGTGCTGCGGCGGTGCCTCGTCATTGGCGCGCGCATGAATGGCAGTGAGCTCCAGATCCGCTTCAGACCCAATCCGGAGGTATGGCCACAGTGGTAGACGGTCCGCCCACCGCCGATCCCCAGCCCGCCCTGCGCGCGGCGGCGCGCGAGCTGCGCATGCTCGCCCAGGTGATCATCGACAAGTTCGAGCCAGCCCTGCGCGCCTACTCCGACCACGAGCATGAGCCCCCCGGTGCGACGGCCTGCTCCTGGTGCCCGGTATGCGCGGTCGTGGCCATCGCGCGGGGGGAGAACCACGAGCTCGTCATCGCGCTTGCCCGGCACGGAGCGACGGTCCTGGGGTTCCTGCGCACGATCGTGGAGAACGAGGACGAGGAATCGATCGACGATATCCTGGTCGATCAGCTGAACTCGATGTTCGACCTCGCCCGAGGGTTCGCGCCTTCGTCGAGCACGCGGGAATCCGCGCCCCCGCGGGCAAGCGCGAAGCAATCAACGCCCCGACCACGATCGGCAGCGGAGCCTCCGCACGAACAGCCGGTCCGCGAGAAGCGGTTCCAACCGATCCCCGTGCTGATCGGCACCTAGCGCCAGTGGCAGGATCGGGTCCATGAGCGCTCGATCAGGGCAAGGGCATTCCGGCGCCGCCGAGCGCCTGGCCGTCGGCGTCGACATCGGCGGCACGAACATCCGCGCAGCGGTCGTTGCCGCGGACGCCACCATCATCGACACCGTCCACGCTCCGACCCCTCACACGGTGCGCTCCCTCGAGAAGGCCGTTGCCGGTGCTGTCCGTGGCCTGATGGCGCGCCACGACATCGCTGCGACGGGACTCGCGGTAGCGGGCTTCCTCACCAGGGACCGGCGCACCGTGCGGTTCGCCCCGCATCTGCCGTGGCGGGGCGCCGCGGTCGGCGAGATCATGCAGCAGGCCCTCGGAGTGCCGGTCGTCGTCGAGCACGATGCCAATGCCGCGGGGTGGGCCGAGTACCGCTTCGGGGCCGGGATGGGCGGCGAGAACGTAGTGACGCTCGCGATCGGCACCGGCATCGGCGTGGCATTGCTCATCGACGGAGAGATCTACCGGGGCAGCCACGGCATCGCGCCCGAGCTCGGCCACCTCCAGGTCGTGCCCGACGGGCGCGCGTGCCCCTGCGGGAAGCGCGGCTGCCTCGAGCGCTACTGCAGTGGCACCGGGCTCATCGATTCCGCGATCGAGCTGCTCGCGAACGATCCAGGGCTTTCCTCGCCGCTCGCCCGCGAGCTCCGGAGCGACCCCGAGTCCGTCTCGGGGCGGCGCGTGATGTCCGCGGCCCAGGACGGGGACGTGCTCGGCGAGGCCACCGTCAGCGAGTTCGCGCGCTGGCTCGGCATTGGCCTCTCCATGGTCAGCGATATCTACGATCCGGATCTCATCGTGCTTGGTGGCGGGGTGGGCAGCGCGGCCCCCTTGTTCCTCGACGAGGCGCGCGAGCACTACGCGACGATGATCACCGGGGCGGGGCATCGGCCGCTCGCCCGGATCCGCCGGGCCCAGATGGGCGAGGACGCCGCGGTGATCGGCGCGGCGGACCTCGCGCGCGCCGCGGTGCTGGGCGAGCCCGGGCCCCGGTGACGCGAGCACGAGCGGCCGCCAGCCAATAGAATGCACCCCGTTGCCAGGGCGAGCCAGCCCCGGGACAGGAACAGACAGGTGGTTGCAGCTACTCGTGCGCTATTTCTATGACTGTGAGTTCATCGAGGACGGACGCACGATCGATCTGGTCTCGATCGCGGTGGTCGCCGAGGACGGCAGGGAGTTCTATGCCGTTTCCGCCGAGTTCGATGCCGCTCGCGCGGGCACGTGGGTTCGAGCCAATGTGCTGCCGAAGCTCCCGCCGCCGTCCTCGCAGCTGTGGCGCAGCCGCAGCCAGATCCGCGAGGACCTGACGGCGTTCCTCAAGCCGGGCGATGGCGATGTCGAGCTCTGGGCGTGGGTCGGTGCCTACGATCACGTGGCGCTGTGCCAGCTCTGGGGACCGATGACGGCCCTGCCCCGCGGGATGCCGCGCTTCACCCGCGAGATCAAGCAGCACTGGGAGACGCACGGCAAGCCCCCCTTGCCCGCAGCGATGGGCGAAGCACATGATGCGCTCGCCGATGCCCGGCACAACGCGCAGCGATTTCTCACCATCGAGGCGCTCCGCGACCGCAGGTCCCGCAGCTGACGGTGGCCGGCCAGCCGGGTGCGCGCCCGCTGGCGAACGATGAATTACCACCCTCGCGAGCGAAGAAACCCTTCCACGTCCTAGGCTAGAGGAGTGAACTGGACTGTCGACGTGGCGATCGATGAACTGCCACAACTCCCGCCCCTGCCCGGTGACCTGCGCGAACGGCTGGATGCCGCGCTCGCCAAGCCCGCCATGCAGCAGCCGGGATGGCCCGCCGGGCAGGCCGCGACCATGCGCACCGTGCTCGAATCGGTGCCGCCCGTCACGGTCGCGCCCGAGGTGGACGCGCTGCAGGACAAGCTCGCAGCCGTCGCGCGGGGCGAGGCATTCCTGCTGCAGGGCGGCGATTGCGCGGAAACGTTCGCCGACAACACCGAGCCGCACATCACGGCGAACATCCGCACGTTGCTGCAGATGGCGGTGGTCCTCACCTATGGCGCGAGCCTTCCCGTGGTGAAGGTCGCGCGGATCGCTGGCCAGTACGCCAAGCCTCGCTCGTCCAACGTCGACGCGCTCGGCCTGCCCTCGTACCGGGGCGACATGGTCAACTCGTTGGCGCCCGATGAGCACACCCGGCAGCACGATGCCTCCCGCCTCGTGCGTGCCTACGCCAACGCGAGCGCCGCGATGAACCTCGTCCGCGCGCTCACCGGGTCCGGCCTCGCGGATCTGCGGAAGGTCCACGAGTGGAACCGCGAGTTCGTCCGCACCTCCCCGGCCGGAGCCCGCTACGAGGCGCTGGCCAGCGAGATCGACCGCGGGCTGCGGTTCATGGATGCCTGCGGGGTGACTGATCCTGCTCTTCATGCCGTGGAGATCTTCGCTAGCCACGAGGCCCTGGTCATGGACTACGAGCGTGCCATGCTGCGCCTCGACAAGCGCGGCGATGAGCCACGTCTCTACGACCTCTCCGCGCACTTCCTGTGGATCGGGGACCGCACCCGCCAGCTCGATGGCGCCCATATCGCGCTGGCCGAGCTGGTAGCGAACCCGATCGGGCTGAAGATCGGTCCATCCACCACTCCCGACATGGCTGTCGAGTACGTCGAGCGGCTCGACCCGCACAACAAGCCGGGCCGACTGACCCTGGTCTCGCGCATGGGCAACGGCAAGGTGCGCGAGCTGCTGCCCCCGATCATCGAGAAGGTGCAGGCCACCGGTCACCAGGTGATCTGGCAGTGCGACCCGATGCATGGCAACACCCACGAGTCCACCACGGGATACAAGACCCGCCATTTCGATCGCATCGTCGACGAGGTGCAGGGATTCTTCGAGGTGCACAACTCGCTGGGCACCTATCCGGGTGGCATCCACATCGAGTTCACCGGCGAGAACGTCACCGAATGCCTCGGGGGTGCCCAGGAGATCTCCGACCTTGATCTCTCGGGCCGGTACGAGACGGCGTGCGATCCGCGGTTGAACACCCAGCAGTCGCTGGAGCTGGCGTTCCTCGTGGCGGAGATGCTGCGCGGCTAGAAGAGCAGCTAGGGCAGGGCTGTCACGGTGACAGTGCTGCCCGGCTGGGCGCGCGAGCCCGCGCTCGGGCTCTGGCCGATGACCAGCGACGAGCTGGAGTTGACGAGCTGGCGCACGGTGACGCGGAACCCAGCGTCCGTCAGCGTCGACCGCGCATCGGCGACCGAGCTGCCTAGCACGCCCGGCACGCGCGCAGCGTTCGAGACGACGAGCGTGACGGCGGTATCGGCACCAGCCTCGCCGCCGATCGGGGGCCGGGTCGCGGAAACCTCGCCCGCATCGATCCCGGAATCGAACTCCTCCACGACCTCGCCGACGTTCAATCCGGCATCAACGAGGGCAGCGCGCGCCTCGCTGGTGCTCATGCCGCGCACATTGGGAACGATGATCGGCTCGCCCAGGCTCGGTGTGATCGTCACCTGCGATCCCACGGCGAGCACCGATCCAGGAGGAGGCCGCAGCGACACGACGGTTCCCTCGGGGCGCTCGCGATGGTAGGCACCATCGCCGATCACGGCGGCGAACGTCCGTTCCCGCAGCTGCTCGATCATCTCGTCAACTGGTATGTCGTCGTCGATCGCAGGAACCTCGGGCTGGCCCAGCGAGACGGACACTGTCACATCGGAGCTGCGGACGACCCGGCTGCCTGGCGGTGGAGCGATGCCGAGGATCGCATCGACGGGCTCCGAGTCGCGATACTGCCCGTCACGGACCGGATTGAGCCCGGCGTCCTCGAGCGCTGACTCAGTGGCGACGAGGCCGAGTCCCGCGACGGAGGGCACCGTGACGTAGCGGCCGGAGCCGAACCACCACCCGGCCACGCCAACGAGCGCGGCGAGCAGCACCACCACGATGATCAGCACAAGCGGGGAGCGGGCACCACGGGAGGCCGAGAGCCCGCGATCGGGCGGGGCAGGTGATCGGGGCGGCGGGGAATGGGTGTGCGGCTGCTGGTGCTGGCCCGGCGCCACCGGTTGGTGGCCGGGCATCGGATCGCGTCCTGCCGGGGGCTGGTAGGGGCCGCCCACGGGCAGGACCGTGGTGGGTGATCCCTGCACGGCCGGGATGGTCGTGGTTTGCTCGTGCGGGCCGCGGCCGGGCTCGCCCGCATCAGCAGCGGGCGGGGTGGCAGGCGTGCCCGTCGGGATCACGGTGGTGCTATGGCTACCATCCGCGGGCCCGTTTTCAGCAGTGCCCGGGCCCGCGCCTGGCTTGCCCGCAGTGCCGGTACCGCCCGGCGGGCCCAGCATCGAGGAGACCGCCACGTGCTGCGCGGACTGGCGCGGGGCGGGAACCCGGTACGGCGGCAGCGCGAGCTTCTCCGATACGGCGATCAGGGCCTGCACCATCGCGCCCGCGTCCGCGAACCGGTGCTGCGGCTCGCGCGCGGTGGCGCGCAGGATGAACTCATCGAGCTCCTGCGGCACTCCCGGAACGATGGAGCCAGGAGCGGGCACATCCTGGGAGGTCCGCTGGTAGGCGACGGAGATCGAGTTGTCGCCACTGAAGGGCACGCGCCCGGTCAGCATCTCGAACATGACCACGCCGAGTGCGTAGACATCGCTGCGCGCATCGGCGCTGCCCGTGGTGACCTGCTCGGGAGCGAGGTACGCGGCGGTGCCGAGGATCATCCCGCCGGTGGTGGTGCCCGAGGCCGCGATCGCCCGCACCAGGCCGAAGTCCGCGACCTTGATCGCGCCAGCGTCGGAGATCAGGACGTTCTCCGGCTTGATGTCGCGGTGCACGAGGCCCGCGCGGTGCGCGACGGCGAGCGCGCGCAGCACAGGACGCGCTACGGCAGCGGCGGCATAGGGTGGCATGGGCCCGCGCTCGCGCAGCAGCTCGCGCAGCGTGCCGCCCGGCACGAGCTCCATCACCAGGAACACATGCTCGCCATCGGTGCCCTGGTCGAACACCGCCACCAGCGAGGGATGCGTGAGCCGCGCGATGCTTCGTGCCTCGAGCTCGAACCGGTCGAGGAACTGCGGATCGTCGGAGAACCGGGGATCCATGACCTTGATCGCCACGGGACGATCGAGGCGCAGGTCCATTCCCTGGTAGACGACGGACATGCCGCCGCGGGCGATCGGCGCGTCGATGCGGTACCGGTTATCGAGCAGGGTGCCGACGAGATTGAGCGAGTCCGAGCTCCGCTGGCCCCCTGTGCTCATGGACGTCAACTCCTAGGATGTTTGGTGGAACCATCCTGGTTCCCTGCCGTACCGATGGTACTGGCCCGCTCGAACCGCTGTCGCGCGCTAGCCCGGTACCTGCTTTGGCGCTCCCAACCGCTACGGTAGCCGTGTGAGCACCTTTCCTGTCTGCGAGGACGTCCTCGCTGAATCGGACGAAGTCCTGCCCCTGCCCGATGTCGCTGAAGCGCTGGGCATCCCTGTCACGCGCGTGCACCAGTTGCTGCGCGAGGACCAGATGCTCGCGGTGCGCCGCGACGGCATCGCCATGGTCCCCGCGGTGTTCCTCGGCCCCGACGAGGAGCGCCCTGGCCGCAACCGCATCCTCAAGCAGCTGCCTGGCCTGATCGCCGTCCTGCGCGACGGCGGGTTCGACCACGACGGCGCGCTGGCGTGGATGTACGAGGAAGACCCGAGCCTGCCCGGTCGTCCCGTCGACGCCCTGCGCACGCATTCCGCGCGCGAGGTGATGCGTCGCGCGCAGGCGCTCGCGCTCTAGCCGCTCGTCCGGGAACGTGGCCGGGCACCGGAGATCGCGGCGCGGGCCATGCGTGGTGCCGCGACGGCGAGGCGAGTGCGCTGCGGCACCACGGCTCGGCGCGCGAACACGTTGTACCCGGCGGACTCGATCTCATCGAGAATGCCGCGGTAGAGGATCAATGCAGTCTCCACGCACATCCGCGGCTCGGTGGGCAGCTCCGCGCAGCCAGTCTCTGCCTGCCGGTAGTACGAGCGCGTGATGGCGATGAGGTGCGCGATGGCCCGCTGTGCCTGCGGCGTGGCCTCTCCGGTGGACACGCACCGCGCGAGCATGTCCTCGTCCACCCCGAATGCTGCGAGCTCCGAGAGGGGCAGGTAGATGCGGCCGCGCCGGTAGTCGTCGGCGGCATCGCGGAGGAAGTTCGTCAGCTGGAACGCGTCGCCGAGCGCGGCTGCTCCTTCCCGTGCGGCCTGCGTGTCCATGCCGAAGACCGGGAGCAGCTGCAGGCCGATGACCGCCGCCGAGCCGTAGGTGTACTCGTGCAGCTCCGCGAGGGTGCGATACCGCGTGCGGTGCTCAGCCGTGCCGGGGATATCCATTCGCATGGAGGCGAGGAAGTCCCAGAAGTACTGGTGCGGGATGCCATGGCGGATGATCGTGGTGCTCAGGGCGAGGAGGATCGGGTCCGCCGGCGTGTCCCCATGCTCGAGAGCGTCACGCAGCTCCTGCTCGACGGTGTCGACGAAGGCAGCCTGTACCGCCGGCTCGACGTCTCCCTCGTCGATGACATCGTCGACATGCCGGGCAAAGGCATAGAGGGCGTGGATCGCCGGGCGTTGCTGGCCGGGCAGGAGCCTCGCCGCGAGATAGTAGGTCCGTGCATGGTGCTCGGTGATGCGGCGGCACAGCTCGAAGGCGCGCTTGAGCTCGGCGTCGGTTGCGGTGTTTGTCACGGCTCCAGGATTCCTAGGCGGTCGGGGCCTGCGTGCTCGGGGATTGGGTGCCCGGGTCATGGGTGCCCGGCACAGCAGCCTGCTTGGGCTTGACCCGCACGAGCTGCCGCAGGCGCAGCGGGTCCTCGACGGTGAGGGAGCGTGCCGCGATGAAGGCGGCGGCGAAGGCGAGGGCCACATGTATCGGGTCGTACATCCCGTGGGCCCCGTCGGGCCGGAAGATGACCATGAGCCATACCGAGAGGCCCGCGAGGATCACTAGCGACCGGGTGGACAGGGCGAAGCCCGCAGCGATAGCGATGGGCCACGAGTAGTACCAGGGCAGCGCGGCGGGGGAGAGCACCACGATGGCGAGGAGGGCGAGGAGGAGGCCGAGCACGGCATCGCGCTGGCTGTGCCTGCCCCGCCACCACACGGTGACCAGGATGATGACCATGGCCGCCCCGCAGATCAGGCGCGTGATGTCGAGGACGCTCATCAGGGGGAAGCTGGTGAACCAGGTGACGATGTGGGCGAGGATCGTGGGCAGGGAGAGCCAGTTGACGATCAGCGCCGAGCCCTGGAGGGCGGTGAGCCAGCCCAGGCCCAGCTGTGCCGCGAAGGAGATCGCGGCCAGCACGATCGCGAACACGGCGACGCCGGGGATCGCTGTGCGCGCGAACAGCACCAGTGGGTGGGACGGGGTCTCGCCGCGCTCGGCGGCATCCTCGCGCAGGTGGACCATCCAGATCCACACGATGAACGGCAGCGCGACCCCCGCCGTGGCCTTCACGGCCAGCCCGGTGGTGACCACGGCGATGCCCGCCGCATGGTGGCGCTGCAGGGCGAGAACGAGGCCCGCGGTCATCAGTCCCACCATGAGGACCTCGTTGTGCACCCCACCGATCAAATGGATCAGCACGAGCGGATTGAGCACGGCCAGCCAGATCGCGACCGCGGGATTGCCACCGAGGTAGCGCGCGAGGCGTGGCACCGCCCACAGCGTGAGCAGGAGCCCCGGCAGCATCGCGGCGCGCATGAGCAGGGTGCCCGCGACGACGTTGTCCCCGGCGATCATGGTGACGGTCTTCGCGGTCAGCATGAATGCCGGGCCATAGGGCGCGGGCGTGGTGGTCCACACCGTGGAGACGTTGTCGAGGATCACCCCGGGATTAGCGACAGGCCCGACCTTGTAAGGATTGAAGCCGTCCCGGAGCAAGGCGCCCTGGGCTATGTACGAGTAGGCATCGCGGCTGAACAGGGGAACGGACAGCAGGAGCGGCACGGTCCAGATGAGCACCGTGAGGCGCAGTCCCGCGAGGGTGACGCCACCGCGCAGGGTGAGCCGGCCGAGCCGTGCCCAGGCCCAGATCATCACCAGCACCCCGGCCCACAGCAGGATGCTGGAGATGACCATGCCGTGCCCGTAGCGGAGCCAGCCGAGCTGCATGTTCTCCAGCAGGGCATCGTGCCGGCGCAGGCTCCCGGAGCCGAGGCCACCGATCACCAGCACGATCGCGCCGAGCAGGCCGAGGAGCGCGGCGCGTCCCTGGGGACTGCCGAAGAACTCCCGCAAGCTGCCGATGCGCCGCTCCTCGGCGGTGGTATGCAGCGAAACACGGTGTGTGGCGTTCATCGGTGTCGATCATTCCCCAGACTGGAGGCCGCGGTGGCCAGGATCGGGATCATAGTATCCATCGACCCTATCCCGGAGCCTGCCAGGCGGCGCTGCGAGGCTCACGGCTACCAGGCTCACGGGGCGCCGGTGATGCGCTGCGCGGCGAGGCGGCCGGAGATCATCGTGGTGGGGACCCCCACCCCTGGTGTCGTGCCGCACCCAGCCAGGACGACGTTGTCGACTCCGCGAGCCAGGTTGCGGCGACGGAACGGGCCGGTCTGCGGGAACGAGTGCGCCGCGGAGAAGGGAGTCCCGGCCGCCATGCCCTGCGCTGCCCACGTCCGTGGCGAATCGACGTGATCGACGGCGAAGTGCTCGCCGATGCCCTTGTAGCCGCGCCTCTCGAGCGTGCCCAGCAGCTCGGCCTGGTAGGACGGCTCGAGCGAGTCCCAGGCCAGGGGTGCCGAGACGAGGTTGGGCGCGGGGGCGAGCACCGAGAGCAGCTCCCGTGGCCCGGTCGCGCCGCTGGCGATCATGGTGGTGTCGGTGAGCGTGGGCCGGGTGATCAGCAGCGAGGGATCGGACATGACGCTTCCCGTGCCGCGCCGCGCGGTGAGCTGCTCGAACGTCGAGTCCCAGGCGTCGCCGAAATCGATCGTGTGGTGCGCCTGCGCGTCCCACAACGCGGTGACCGACTGGGGGATCGTGCCGTGCAGGATGAATGCCGACGGCGACCAGCGCGTGGCACGCCGGGGCAGTCTCGCGGGCGTGGGGGCGAGCAACTGGTCGGTGATGGGCAGGTCCCCGGTGAGGATGAACGCGTCGCCGGCCACGCGCTGCCCATCGGCCGTGGTGACGGCCGTGATGCTGCTGCCACTGTGCTCGAGGCCGGTGACCTCGGTGTCGTAGTGGATGCTGCCGCCCGCCGCGATGAAGGCATCGGCGAGCGCCTCGCTGATCCGGTGCATGCCGCCTTCGGGAAAGAACACCCCGAGCGAGGTGTCCATGTGGGCGATGGCGCCATACACGCCGAGCGCCCGAGCGGGCGGCATCCCGGCATACAGGGCCTGGAAGGTGAAGATGCGCCGCAGCCGGGGATCCTCGATCCGCTTGGCCACCTGCTTGCCGAGGCGGCCGAAGCCACCGAGCGCGATCAACCGGGCCATGTCGCGCAGGGCGGACGGCGAGTTCGCCAGGTCGAGGGGGGAGTCGAAGTTCGCTGCGATGAACCGGTCGTACTCGGTGTCGAACATCGCGCTCAGCCAGGCACGAAGCTCCCGGTAGCGAGCAGCCTCGGCAGCCCCGCACACCCGCCGGACCTCCTGCTCCATCGCATCGGGGTCGCTGTGCACATCGAGGGTCGTGCCATCGGCGAAGCGCCCGTGATAGGCCGGGGCGAGCTGCCGGATCACCAGGCCGGTGCGCGCGCGGTCCGAGCCGACCGCCGCGAGGGCCTCATCGATGAGCCCGGGCATCGTCAGCACGGTGGCGCCGCTGTCGATGCGGTAGCTGCCATCGGGGCCGGCGTAGGCGCCGACCCGGCCGCCCGGCGCGCTGGCGCGCTCCACGACAGTGACCTCTGCTCCGGCGCCGCGCAGGTGCAGCGCGGCGCTGAGCCCGGACAACCCGGCCCCGACAATGACGACGTGGCTCGCGGGCCGGGCAATGGTGTTGATGCGGCGTGCTGGCATCGTGGATGCTCCTCGGGATGGATTCAGTGGTCGCGCCGGGTCACGGACAGTGCCATCTCCTGCAGCTGCCGCTTGGGCCCGGCGGCCATGCTGGAGGGCTCGAGGATCGCGAGCGCCTGGTCGGTGAGCGAGGCGATGCGCTCCTCGATCGCGCGGACCGCCCCGAGCTGATGCAGGATGCCGCGGGCCTCGTCGACCTCGCCCGTGGTGAGCTCGCGCCCGAGCAGAGCGCGCAGCCTGCCCGCCGCTGCCGGATCATGCTGATCGCCGTGGTCGAGGGCGCGGGCGAGAAGCTCGGTGCGCTTTCCCTCGATGAGGTCATCACCGGAGGGCTTGCCCGTCACCCCGGGATCGCCGAACACGCCGAGCAGATCGTCGCGCAGCTGGAACGCCACACCGATCGCTGCGCCGAACCCGCGAAGGTCATCGATGAGCGGGGCCTCGGCCCCCGCGATCGCGGCACCAAGGTGGAGCGGCCGCTCCACGGTGTAGGCGGCGGTCTTGAACCGATTGATCAGCTCGGCCGTCCCGCGCCGACCATCACCGGACGCCTCCGCGACGATATCGAGCAGCTGCCCGCCGAGCACCTCGGTGCGCATGGCCGCCCACACAGGCCGCGCGCGCTCCACCGCGGGGCCGGGCAGGCCGCAGCCGGAGAACATATCGTCAGCCCAGGCGAGAGCAAGGTCGCCGGTGATGATGCCCGCGGCCATTCCGAAGCGATCGGGGCTGCCGGACCATCCGTTGTCGGCATGATCGGCGGCGAACCCGACATGCACCGTGGGACGGCCGCGCCGCGTCGCGGAGTTATCGATGATGTCGTCGTGGATCAGCGCGCACGCCTGCACGAGCTCCAGCGCCGCGCACGCGGTCACCATCTGCTCGGCATCAGGCCCGGAGGGATCGCCGCCTGCCGCGGCCCAGCCCAGCCACGCGAACATCGGGCGCACCCGCTTGCCGCCATCGAGCACGAAGGCCTCGAGCCGTGCCACCGCCGTGGCGTAGGCCGGCCCGATCGGCTCCACGAGGGGCCTGCGCGAGGCGAAGAACGCCTGCAGCGCACTGGTCACCAGCGGCGGCAGATCGCGCGCCACGAGTGCGTCTCGATGTGTGCTCAGCGCAGGCTCCTGTCGTTGTCGGGCCGAACCCGCGCACCAGAGTAGCGACCGGCCCGCGGATGGGCGACATGGAGCCGCGCCAGCGGGCGGTGCGCTCCGTCACGGTCACCGCTCGACGGAATCCGTATGCTGTGTGTGTGGCAATCAGGGCAAGTCAGTCGACAGAGCGAACCAGCCGGACACCATCGATCGTCGAGCGCATCCGCGAGCACCGCGGCGGAACGCCGTTCTCGGTCGAGTTCTATCCACCTCGCAACGAGGTCGAGGAGCAGCGGCTGTGGCGCGCCGTGCGCACCTTCGAGCAGATGCACCCGGCTTTCGTCTCGATGACCTACGGCGCGGGCGGATCGACCCGCGACCGCACCGTGCGCATCGCTGGGCAGCTCGCGCAGGAGACCACCCTGCTGCCGGTAGCCCACTTGACCGCCGTGAACCACAGCCTCGACGAGCTGCGCGGGCTCGTGGGGTCCTATGCCGACCGCGGGATCGTCAACCTGCTCGCGCTGCGTGGGGACCCGCCGGGCGATCCGCTGGGGAACTGGGTGAAGCACCCGCAGGGCCTGGAGTACGCCGAGGAACTGGTGCGGCTCATCCGCGAGCTCGGTGACTTCCACGTCGGGGTGGCGTCCTTCCCCGAGGGCCACTATCGTGCCGCGTCGCTCGAGGAGGACACCCGGTTCCTCCTGGGGAAGCTCCGCGCGGGCGCCGAGTACTCGATCACCCAGATGTTCTTCGAGGTGGACGATTACCTGCGCTTGCGGGATCGGGTCGTCGCGGCCGATCCCGTCCAGGGCGAGAAGCCGATCATCCCCGGCATCATGCCGATCACCTCGCTGCGGCAGGTGCGCAAGATCGTGGAGCTCTCCGGCTCCCAGATCCCCTCCCGCATCGAGGAGCGTCTCGCCCGCGCCGCCGGCAACGGGCCGGAGGAGGACAAGGCCGAGGTTCGCAAGGTCGGCATGGAGCTCGCCACCACGATGTGCGAGCGGCTGATCGCCGAGGAGGCCCCCTGCCTGCATTTCTGCACGCTCAACTTCGCCAAGGCCACCCGCGAGGTCCTGTCGAACCTCGGCATGGCAGCAGTGCCGGCCTAGCCAGTCACGGCAGCAGCAGCGGACTCGGCGGCTCTCACGTACCCTGCCGGTAGCACATGAAGAGTCCCCGGGATTCTCATCACGTTGGAGCCTGGAAGCTGCTGGCTGTTGCCTGCGCCAGACCCTGTGCGGCGCAGGATCTGCCTATCAGGACCGCTGCGTCGCACGCACCGCTTGCTTCCGTTGTTGTTAGGAGTTGCTGGTGGAGCCCTGCGGAGCAAGCCGGAGCAGCGTGCTGATTCGCTGGGCGACAGCAGAAGACATGGACGCGACTGCACGAACACACATGACGCTTCTGCCCCAGGGGCTGTTTCCCGCGCTCGGTAGGAGCTTCATGCGGCGCTGGCATCGCGCCGCGCTGGCCTCGCCTCATGTGGTGTTCCTCGTTGCGGTTGATCGCAGCGCGAATGGTGGCGTCGCAGGTTTTCTGCTGGGATCCACGGATCACGACGCGCACACTCGTGCCGTGCTGGGCAACCGGCGCAGCCTCGCCTTGCTCCTCCTGCAGGGCGCACTGTCGTTGATGATGCGGCCCGCCCTCTTGCTCCGTTTCGCACGCTCGCGGGCCGTGCCGTGGACAAAGCGAATCCTCGGGAGCTCGAGGCCTGTCGCAGATCCTGATGGCGTCGCTCCGCGGGTCGCCGTCTTGTCGGATCTCGCCGTGCGCGACACTCTTCGCGGGCAAGGTGCTGGCGCCGCGCTGGTCAGGGAATTCGCAGCGCAGTGCCGACAGGCTGGTGCGAGTTCCGCCGAGCTGGTCATATTCTCGGACAACTCCAGCGCAGCGCGGTTCTACGAACACCTCGGCTGGACCCCCGTCAGCGAGCTAGCAACCCGGGACCACGGGAAAGTCCGGCTATACCGGACCCAGCTGAATGCCAGGAGCTAGGGCGGAGCAATGCATCTGGATCGCCGACGGTTTCTGGCGTTGATCGCCACCCTGCCAGCCGGGGCAGTAGCAGGCTGCGCAGCCGGTGGCTCGTTCCTGACCGATCAAGGCTCCCCGGCGCCGACGCTGGCAGGCAGGCAGCCCGCCGACGGGCTGGCAACTCTTGCGCCTCCTCCGCGCCCCTTGTCGGCGGGTGCCAGTCACTGGATACCGGGACCGGGAGAGGTATCCCCGGAGATCAAGCGGACGGCGGCGGCGTTCATCGAAACAGCCGGATCATGGGGGCCGGGCGGCAGCAGTACCGAGAGCCTTGCAGCTGCGGGGGCGTCGCCCGGAGCCACCGAATCCGCCGCCGCGCTCCACGTCGAGGATGCCAGGGAAAGCACAGTCGCAGTGGTCTATCCGCAATATGGCGGACTGTCGGGCGACCAGGCTGCCGTCATTACCTTGTTCAGCCAGCATCTGGCGCTACCGCAAGAAGCCACGACCCGTCAGCTTGCTCTTGATGTTCGTGTGCGCCGTCGGGGAGCTCTGTGGGAAGTCGAGAGAATCAACCCGCTTACTACGCTAGGAACACCTGTCGGCATTCTCTCTGGTCCCTCCCTCGCTGTCCTCTCCGAGCCACGGATCACCCTCTCCGGGCCCTCCTTGGTCGACATCCGTTCGGGAAGGATGCATGACCCACTATTGAACGTCCTCCTCGGACTAGCGCGTGAATACACCTTCTCCGTTCAGGTCATGCACACCGGCCATATCCAGACTGTCTTCCCGACGAACCGGGTGTCCAATCACGCGGTTGGCCGGGCCGTCGATATCAGGGAGATCAATGGCATCAAGGTGGTGAGCCCCGAGATGGAAGCGGGACTCGTCGAGGTATTCATGCGCCGCGCCGCTAGCCTCGGAGCTACGGAAGTGGGCGGGCCGATCGACTTGAACGGAACGCGCAAGGGATTCTTCTCGGACGATGTCCACCGGGATCACATACATATAGGCATAACGCCTGGCCTTCCACGAGCTCATCTGCGCTAGCCCGCGCCCGAGCGATGCCACGCCTGTCCCTGCGGGGCGCGGCCATCACGGCAGCCGGAGCGGCCTTTGCCGCCAGGTCGCCTGGCCGCGCCGATGGCGCGCGCGCGAGTCGAGCACCAGCGCTATCACCACGGCAGCTCCCGCAGGGTGCGCGACGGCGCTGGCTATCCGGGTGCATTGCAGCCTGGCACCTCGCTCCACCTGGCTCGCCACGAGCCGGGACGCCACCAAGAATGCGTAGCCAACGCGCGCGAGCTCTCGCGCGCGCGGGTCGCGGGCACGGAAGAGCAGCACAGGGAGGACCTGGGTCGCGACGATGCCGGCGAGCACCATTGTGGTGCTGGCCCTTCCCCCGAAAGCATGGCCCAACCACCTGCCGTATCCCTCGCGGAGCGTGCGCGCGCTGGAGTACATGCGACAGCTCGCGACCGCGCCGCCCAGCACGACAGCGGTTCGGTGGCCGTTGCGGCGGTACTCGCGGGCGAGGTCGAGGTCGTCGACGAGGGAGCCGCGAATTCGCGCGTGGCCGCCGATCGATCGATAGGCATCGGTGCTGGTCACCAGGAACTGGCCGCATGCGACGGCGAGAGAGGGCCGGAGGCTCCGGTTCGCCAGCCGCACCGGAACCATTGCGAGCCAGGACCAGGCGAGCAATGGCTGGAGCAGGTTCTCGGCAACGCTGCCGGTGACCTGGTGCGGCCAGATGCTCACCAGGCCTGCAGAGGATTCCTCGAGCGCATGCACCGCCGAGTCGAGCGCAACCGGGGAGAGGCGCACGTCAGCATCGAGGAAGACGAGTAGCCCAGACTTGTCACGGGCCGCATCGTCGGCGAGGCGCTGGCATGCCCACTGCTTGCCCACCCACCCCGGGGGTGGCTCGTCCTGGCTGGTGCGCACCGTGAACCGCGGATCGTTGCCAATGGCCTCTTGCGCTGCCGCGGCCGTGCCATCCGTGGACGCGTCGTCGAGGATGAGCACGCGAAGGTCGTGGCCCGTCTCCTGCTCGCGGAGATCGGCGATCAGGAAGGGGAGCGTGTGGCGCTCGTTCCTCGCCGGGATGCATACCGTGACGTTGCGCCGACCACTCTGGCCCCGGCGCGCACGGGGGGCGGCAGCAGCGTTGAGCACTGTCATCGCGAGGAGCGCGGCCGCGGTGGAGGCACCGATCGCTGCTAGCCATCGCTGGGCCGGCACGTCAGTGAACGAGGTCGCCCGGCTTGGGGGAGCGGTTCCGGCTGAACCACGCGAGCGCGCCCACCACGACCGCGGCGGCGACGCTGCCGCCGATCACGAAGCCCGCCCAGCCGGCGAAGCTGCGCGTGTTCGGGTCGGTGTAGCTCGTCTCGGCGCGGAACGTCGAAAGCTGCCCCGCGGTCGGGGTCCAGGTCACCGAACGATTGCTCGTCTGGTCCCCGTTGGTGGAGTTCACCGAGGACGGGAAGGTCACCGAGATGCGAATCTGCGCGTCCTCGCCGATGTTCCGCAGATCGGCGCGCCCGGTCAGGGTGACGTCCGAGCCATTGCGGACCAGGCGCACATCGAAGCTGCCCGGTACGTCGCTGCTGGTCTGGGCGAGCTGCCGGAAATCGGCGAAGCTGAGATCGCTGAAGATGAGCTCGCTGCCCACGAAGCCCTCGTCGGTCCACGGCTGGACCCGGGCCCGGGTGCGCAGGGAATCCTGGATGCGCAACTGCGGTCCCGCGAAGTCGTCGCCCGCGCCACGCTGGGCAACGACGATCCGGCCCGACACGCGATCATCGCTATTGATGCTGACATCGACGTCAGCGCGCAGGCATCCGGAGAGGAGCAGGGCGAACGTGGCGACGAGCAACGTGGCGACGACGGTGCGCGCGCGCCGAGGCAATGCGGTTTGAGACACAGGGCTATCGTGCCAGGTCGCTGGAGCGCCGCGCGCGAGGGTCGGCGGGTTTGCCGTGCATCCGTGATCTCCAGGGCCGGATCCGGCGAGCAGCGAGCAGCAGTGGCACCCCCGTGATGGCCATGCCGACGAATCCATATGCTGCTGAAAGGCGCAGGTCAGGCAGGAACACTAGGTGCGCGAGGGCAGAGCCCAGCCACGTCCAGGCGAACAGAGCCAGGGGAGCCGCGTCGCGCCGCATCCGGGTCCGCGGCGTGGGCGACGGGGCGCGATCGGTGACCGCGAGGAGCAAGGTGATGCATAGCGCCACGAGCGCCCATCCCGCATAGTTCGACAGCGGGATGGGAAAACCGGGCAGAGCCGGGCCTTCCGCGCACCAGGTCCAGTAGCCGGCCGTCACCATCTGCGGATCGAGGTACAGGTCCCACGCGACAATGGTGGCCGCCGCGAGCGGCACGCGGATCCATCGGCGGTGCCGGGGCAGCACGGACACCACCGCAGAGGCGGCGCACCACACTGGATAGCTTCCGCCCACCCATGCGAGCGGCACGATCACCGGGACGTCGGCGACGGCGGGGCCGAGACGGTCGAGGGCGTAGTCGTAGCAGCCGAACGGGAAGCCCGTTGCGACGCCAACTGCCTCGGCGGCAAGTCCGCCCCCGGCCGCACCGACCAGCAGGGCGAGCGCGAAGACGGCACCGCGGGAAGCGAGGGCATGCACTAGGGCCGCGCCGGCGAGGAGCACCACCACGAGCGCGGTCACCGCATCGGCCGCGCTGCCCTCGGCCAGGGGAAAGACGATCTGGGCAAGGACCGCGGCGACCGATAGCAGCACCGCCAGGCCAGCGAGCCAGCGCCCAGCAAGCAGGGGAGAGGTCACCGTGGCCACGCGAGCCGTTGCCGCAGGTGCCCGAACCGCGCATCGCGGAGGGCGAGCCGGGCCGCGCTGCGCCCGCTGAACCCGGAGACGCCCCCGCCCGGATGGGTCGATGCCCCGGTGAGGTACAAGCCAGGGGCTGCCGGGAACCGGTGCTGCGCGAGCGGCGGCACTGGTCGCCACAGCATCATCTGGTCGAGCCCCATCTCCACGTGCATCACGTTGCCGCCGATGAGGCCCAGCTCGCTGGCCAGCAGCTTGGGTGTCTGGACGTAGCGGTCGAGCAGCCCGCCGGTGAGGCCGGGCGCGTAGCGCTCGAGCTCCGCGATGATCCGGTCGGACTCCTGCTCGGCGACATCATCCCAGTCGTTTCCCCGCAGCTCGTAGGGCTGCCACTGGGACCACAGGGTGAGCTGGTGCTCGCCGGGCGGGGCCAGCGTGGGATCGATCGCGCTGAAGGTCATCGCGAGGGCGACGGGACGCTCGGCACGATCCCCGGCGAGCATCGCGCCATGGGCCCGCCGCAGGTGGGAGCGATCCGTGGCGAGGAGCTGCAGGCCTGCGAGCACGGAATCCCCGGCGGTCCCCGCGGAGGGATACGACGGCAGGGCCGAGGATCGGAGGCGCACCGCCATGCCAAGCCCAGGGCCCACCCGGATGCGGCGCCGCCACGTATCGAGCCGTTCCTCGTCGTAGCCGCCGCGCGCGAGCATCCCGAGAGTGGTGAGCACGTGGCATCCCGCGATGACGGTCGCGGCGCGGTGCTGCTTGCCGGATGCGGTGGTCGCGACCCACTCGTGGCCGTCGCGCTCCAGGCAATCGACGGCATCACCGAGGTGGATCCGCCCACCCTCCTCCCGCAAGCGCGCGGCGAGGGCCTCGGTGAGCGCGCCACTGCCCCCTACCGCGCGACCTGGGGGCAGGGTATGCATGAGTGCTGCGAACCCCACCATCGGTGCGGTGCCCGGCTCGGACGTGGGCGGGCCGGACTGGGCGCCGAACCAGGCGAGCGCTGCCTTGAGCCGCTCGCTGTCGAAGTAGTAGTCGAGAAGAGCATCACCGCTGGCGAGGAAGTCCCGCGAGAGCTGGGCGGGGTCGCCGTCGGTCTCGAGTCCCCAGAACGATCTGATGAGAGAGGACGGTGCCGGTGGTCGCGCGAACGCGCGCATCACCTTCTGGCTGCGCGGTGCCCAGTCCTGGACGAAGGCCCGGTAGGCGCGCGCGTCCCGGGTCCCGCACGCGCGATCGATCGAGTCGCACGTGGCGTCGAGGTCCTGGTGGAACACGATTCCGGGTTCCCCGGTGCCAGGCTCGGCGGGGGAGAATGCCCACGGATCGCACTCCAGGTAGCGCAGGCCATGCCGCGCCAGGCCGAGGTCCTCGATGATTCCGCTGTGACGAATCATCAGGTGGGCCGACGACCCTCGATCGACGCGATGCCCCGGGAAGCGCTCGACCGTCGATACCGCGCCGCCAATGACGGTATCGCTCTCGAGGACCGTGGTCCGCCACCCCTCCCGGGCCAGGTAGCAGGCGCTGATCAGAGCATTGTGGCCGGATCCGATGATGATGGCGTCGCTCACGATGCCCGAGCCTATGCGGTAGTCATCGTGAGTGGCAGGGCACGGCCGAGCACGGCGAAAGCCCGGGGGTCCCCGTCGAACCGGAAATCCCGCAGCACGTCCTCGAAGCCACGGCGCCGGTAGAGCCGCCATGCGCGGTTGGCCTCGCCCACCACTTCCGGGGTCGAGAGCAGCACCCGGGATGCCGGGCATCCGCCCAGGAGCTGGCCGAGCAGGGCATCGCCAAGCCCCTGGCCCTGTGCCGAGGGATGGATGTGCAGCTCGGTGAGCTCGAAGTAGTCCTCGAGCACTTGCTCGGCGGCTGTGCTGCCACGTGCGCGGGAAAGGCCGCGATGGACCTGCTCGTACCACCATTGGTGGCTGGCTCCCGTATAGCCGTAGGCGATGCCGAGCAGCGTGCCACGGAGGGCGGCATGGTCCTCTTCGGCGGCGGGCGCGAGGACGGCGGCCGCGCGCCAGCCGGGGCGCAGCGCGTGCTCGGCCCACATCGGGGCTCGCCGCCGGGCGACGGACGCGGGGTACCCCATGGCGCGGACATAGATAGAGAGCGCCTCGTGGAGGCGGTCGCGCATCTGTTCAGGGGCAAGATCGGCGACGTACGGCTGCTGCACTGTGGTAGCGGTCCTCGGGAGGCGGGGAATGGACAGGGAAAAGTGTCAGGCCTGCGCGTTATCGTGGTTGTATCGAACATGGGTTCGATGCCGCAGCTCGTCCTGCTGGAATCGCGGCTCGACCTTCAGCCCCAGGCTCTCGGTCGATCCTACTGGCTGCTTGGCGGGCTTCGCGATCGCCGCGCGCCGGGTTGCCCGGCGGGAAGGGAGGCTGGCGCATGCGCCCGGAAACGCGCCGTAGGTTGTCCTGTGACAGGCATGCGGGCCCCGTGCCCGATTCCGCGCAGGCCCGGTCCATGCTGCGCAGGGCTGACGCACTGTGCGCGGAAGCGGGGCTCGCCGAGACCGCGGAGGAGCGGTTCCGTGCCTCCTACCTCGCCGCGCTGCGTGCCGCGGGCGCGGTGATCCTGCTCAGCGTCCCGCGCAGCAGGAGGCGGCGCCCCCGGAGCGCGTGGGCGATGCTGGCGGCGGAAGGCTCTCCGTGGGATGACTGGGCGGCGCGGATCGCGCCCTACTCGACGCGCCGCGCCATCGTCGATGCCGGCAGCGCACGGCCTGTGACGGAGGCGGAGGCTGATGCGCTCTTCGTGCTCGCCGGCGAGTTCGTCGATGCGGTCCATCGCCATGTCGATGTGGCGCGCAGCGCGTGACGCGATGGCCAACCGGATCCGTGGGGCTCGCATGGGCGGCTCGCGTGGTCGATTTGTCGCTGGTGCGACAAATCGCACAGGTGATCCGTGTGGTAAGTGGCGGCGGAACGCCTTATCATAGTGGTAAGTTCTTGTCCGAATCAGGAGCCCGCCGCCACCACCGGTGCGGCTATCACCATCAAGTGCGGGGGAGGGACCGTGCCACTCTCCGAGCACGAGCAGCGAATGCTCGAGCAGATTGAGAGCGCGCTCTACGCGGAGGATCCAAAGTTTGCCTCCCAGGTGCGCTCCGCGGGAACGAGGGGCCCGTCGACGCGTCGGCGCATGCAGTTCATCGCGCTGTTCGCCGTGGGTCTTGTCCTGCTCATCGCCGGGCTCGCCCTTCCGGTCCTGATGGTGGGAGGCTTCCCGGCCGTCAGTTTCCTTGGCTTCCTCGTGATGTTTGGTACCGGCGTCTGGGCGCTGCTGGGCAAGCATAATTCCACCGAGGGGAACGAGGGCGACAAGCCGGATGCGCCCGCGCCACCGCCGGGCAGGACGACGAAGAAGCCACCGAAGCGCACGTCGGGCAGCTTCTCCCAGCGGATGGAAGAACGGTTCCGCAAGCGCTTCGAGGAGTAGTCCACCGCGCGCCTCACGGCCACGTTCATGCCGGGTCCAGCTATTGCAGCTGGGCCCGGTCTTGTCGTTCCTGGCCGAGCTCCAGGGTTCCCCACTTTCTCCCACGGGCGGCGCGGGGATGCTGTGCTCGGCCACCTCGCGCGGTCGGCGGTCGGGGCGCCGTCGGTACTCGGGGCGGTCGGCCCTCGGGGCGCCGTCGGTACTCGGGGCGGTCGGCCCTCGGGGCGCGAGTGTGCGAAAAGCGACAGGTTTTCGGCCTGGACCTGTCGTTTTTCGCACAGTCGCGGCGTTGCAACGCGCACAGTCGCGGCGCTGCAACGCGCACAGTCGCGGCGCTGCAACGCGCGAAGCACCGCAGCCGAGACGCCGGAGCGGCGACGGCGCGGGGGCGACCGAATCCTCCCCACCATGCCTCGATCCCGCTAGCTGAGCTTATCCTCCGTTTTCGTTGGCAACACGTCTGTAATTGATTGCAGGTGGGGGAAAGTGGGGTAACGTGGTGGCCGGTGGAACACGAGGGTGAATCACCTGGGCTTGCGTGTTGAGGAGGTGTCGACGACGTGTTCTTCGGCACGTACACGCCCAAGCTTGATGACAAGGGACGACTGACGCTTCCGGCTCGGTTCCGGGAACTACTGGCAGGAGGGGTGATGGTGGCCAAGGGCCAGGATCACAGTCTTTCTGTCTACCCGCGCGCCGAGTTCCTGGAGCTCGCGCGCAAGGCTTCCGCGATGTCGAGGAGTGACCCGAGCGCGCGCGCGTTCATCCGAGGCCTGGCCGCAGGAGCGGACGAGCAGCACCTCGACGCGCAGGGGCGGATCAGCATTTCGTCGGCACACCGGCGATGGGCTGGCTTGCAGAAGGAATGCGTGGTGGTGGGATCCGTCGATTTCATCGAGATCTGGGACTCCACCGCATGGGACAGCTATCTCTCGGACAACGAGGAGGGCTACTCGACAGCAGCGGACGAGGTGTTGAAAGAAATTCTGTAGCGACTGCAGTGATTGATGCCCGTGTCGGCACACGAGCGGATAGCGACCAGCCAGGTGCGGCGTGGCCTCTATCCGGTTCGGCCCCTGACGTACTTCCCCAACGCCAGGTGCTCTTACCGGATGGGGACCACGCCGCACACGATGAAGAATCCGCCACTCCTGGTCGCGAACCATCACCGCGTGTGCCCCGAGCCTTCAGCGATCCCCCCGCCGTCATTCGTGTAGGAGCGTGCATGAGCGATCCGATGCCCGAGCATCATCGCGAGACCGCCGAGCGTCACCTCCCGGTCATGGCGGACCGGGCGGTCGAGCTGCTGGGCCCCGCGATCGAACCACCCGGCTCGGTCCTGGTCGACGGCACGCTCGGACTCGCAGGACATGCCGAGCGATTCCTCATGGAGTTTCCGGAGCTGGTCCTCGTCGGGCTCGACCGTGATACGAACGCGCTGCGGCTCGCTGGCGAGCGCCTGCGACCGTTCCGCGATCGCATCCATCTCGTCCATACCCGTTTCGACGGTATCGACGACGCCCTGCGGGAGTCGGGGATCGCCGGTTCCGCGGTGTCAGCGGTGCTCCTTGACCTCGGCGTCTCCTCGATGCAGCTCGATGAGCAGGACCGGGGCTTCTCGTACTCGACGGACGCGCCGCTCGACATGCGCATGGACACCACGTCGGAACTGACAGCGGCGGATGTGGTCAATACTTACAGCGCTGCCGACATCGCGCGGGTCCTCTCGATGTATGGCGAGGAGCGATTCGCGCGCCGGATCGCTGCGGAGATCGTCAAGCAGCGCGCGCAGGAGCCGTTCACCACCAGTGGCCCGCTCGTGGAGCTGCTGTACCGGGCCATCCCCGCAGCGACCCGGCGAACGGGCGGGCATCCCGCGAAGCGCACGTTCCAGGCCCTGCGCATCGAGGTCAACGGTGAGCTCGACTCGCTGCGCGAGGTTCTCGGGCCGGCGCTCGACTCGCTGCGCATCGGCGGCCGGATCGCCATCATGTCCTATCACTCGCTCGAGGATCGCATGGTCAAGCGGGCGCTCGCCGATCGATGCGCCTCCCGGACCCCGCCGGGCCTGCCCGTCGAGCTACCTGGCGCTGGCCCCGAGTTCCGGCTGCTCACGCGTGGAGCGGAGCGGGCGGACGAGGCGGAGGCCGCATCCAATCCCCGAGCGGTGCCCGTGAGGCTCCGGGCCGCTGAACGGATCGCAAGGAGAGACGCATGACGACCTTCACCCCGCCACGCAAGCGCAAGGATTCCCCGCGGCGCGGCAGCAGGCCAGGTCCAGGGTCGGGGCTCTCGCCTGCCGCGCGGCGGGCATACGAGCGTCGCTCCAGCAGGGATGGCGGCGCGGCCGGAGGGTCATCGAGGACGCAGATCGCGAGCGTGGTGCGCAGCCAGGCCAGCCGCATCCCGTTCGTCGCGCTGATCATCGCGATGCTCGTCGCTGGGCTCGCGCTCACCTTGCTGCTCTCCACTCAGGCAGCGCAGCAGGCTTACCAGATATCCGAGCAGAAGCTCGAGACCAAGAAGCTGTCGGAGACGCGGGAGGCGCTATTTCGTGACGTCGCGCTCGGCCGCTCCGCGCCCGCGCTCGCCCAAGCTGCCAGCGAGCTCGGGATGATTCCCGCTCCCGTCCCGGCCTACCTGACGGTCGCCGCGGATGGAACCGTGACCCTCCACGGCGAGCCTACGGCTGCTTCGGGCTCGCCACTGCCACCATTCAATATCGAGCCTGCGAATCCGTCCGAGACTGGTCCTCGGTCGGGCTCGGCGGAGCGCGAGCTCGAGGTAGTGGTGCCGATCCCTGTCGATGAGCTGCCAACGCCTGGCCAGCTGCCAGCGCTGGGTATCGATGGTGTGCCCGTGGAGACGCTGAACCCCGTCGTTCCCGGGCCGGACGGCACCCCGAACGCCGTGAACCAACCACCGGAGAACAGCGCAGAGCAACCGTGACGACTGGCCGTCCGCAAGCACACCGACAACGCCCGAAGCGACCCCGGCGCAGTGCCGCCCGCCCCACCACCGCGGGGCCGCGCTATCGCATCGCTGGGTTCGCCATGTCCCTTGCGCTTGGCCTGATCGTCCTGCAACTGATCAATGTGCAGGGGATCTCGGCGAGCAAGCTCTCGGAGCAGGCCGCGCTGCAGCGGACGGTGTCGCTGATCGACCCGGCGAAGCGCGGTGCCATCACCGATCGCGATGGTGCCATGCTGTCGTTCACCACGCAGGCACGCGCGCTGACCTTCCAGCCGCAACGCATCCGCGAGCAGCTCGAGCAGCAGCAGGAGCTCGACCCCGAGGCGCCTGATCCCGACGCGCGGTTGCGGGAGATCGCCGGTGGCGTGTCCGAGGCTCTCGAGGGGCGGATCACCGAGCGGGCCCTGCGCCGCCAGATCTTCAGCGACGTCACCTTCGTCTACCTCGCGCGCAATGTGGATCCGGCCGTCGCCACCGCCATCCGGGAGGAGTATCCCGAGGTGGGCGCGGAGCGGCAGGACATCCGCCAGTACCCCGGCGGGGCGCTCGCGGCCAATGTCGTCGGCTCGACCGGCTGGGACGGTCATGGGCTGCTGGGGCTGGAGCGATCCATGGACGCGCAGCTCGCCGGGCGCAATGGTTCGCGCACCTACGACCGTAGCGAGGATGGCGCCGTCATTCCTGGCAGCACGCGCGATGTGGTGCCTGCCGAGGATGGCGTCACCATAGAGCTGACCCTGGACAATGATGTGCAGTTCTTCGCGCAGCAGCAGATCGAGCGGGCAGTAGACCTTTCCGGCGCGCGCGCCGGCTCCATCATGGTGCAGGACGCGACCACCGGCGAGGTCCTCGCGATCGCCAACGATGACACGTTCAACCCCGCGCTCGGTCTCGCGGCCCCGGAGAACCAGGTCTCGGTCCTCGGCAATCCCGCGGTGAGCACCCCCTTCGAGCCGGGCTCGGTCGCGAAGATCGTGACGGCCGCGGCGGCCATCGAGGATGGGCTCACCTCGCCCGACGAGGTGCTGCAGGTCGATGGCGAGATCGATATGGCCGGGGTAACGGTGAAGGATGCCTGGAAGCACGGAGTGGTCCCCTACACGACCACGGGCGTGTTCGGGAAGTCATCGAACGTCGGCACCCTGATGCTGGCCGAGCGCATCGGCGAGCAGCGCTTCGCGGAGATGCTCTGGCGCTTCGGGGTGGGCCTGCCCACCGGTATCGAGCTGCCCGGCGAGAGCGTCGGCATGGTCCCTCCGCTGGATACCTGGGGCGGGGGCACCTTCGCGAACATGCCGATCGGGCAAGGCATGTCCATGACCCTGCTGCAGATGTCCGGCATCTACCAGGCCATCGCCAATGATGGCGTACGCATCCCGCCGCGGATCATCAACGCGTTCGTCGATCCCTCGGGCAACCGCACCGAGCCCACGCCCCCCGAGCCAGTCGAAGTGGTGAGCCCCGAGACGGCCCGGATCGTGCGCGACATGTTCCGCAGCGTCGTCCAGTCCGACCCGATGGGATACCAGCAAGGAACGGGCGCGCCGGCCGCAGTGCCCGGGTACCAGGTCTCGGGCAAGACGGGCACCGCCCAGCAAGTGGATCCCGACTGCAGCTGCTACTCGGACTCGCTGCACTGGATCACTTTCGCGGGCATGGCCCCGGCCGAGGACCCCCGCTACGTCATCGCGATCATGCTCGATGCGCCAGTGCGAGGCGTCGACGGTGGTGGCGGCACATCGGCGGCCCCACTGTTCAGCACGGTCGCTTCCTGGCTGCTCCAGCGCGATAACGTGCCGCTCTCGCCCGAGGCGCCCCGGCTGGTCCTCGATACCAGCGCGCCAGGACTGTGAGCAGCACGAGCACGCGAGCCAGTGACGATTCCGCCGATTCCCGCGGGCGCTGTGTGAGCCGCGGGGCGGGGCGGTAACGTTTCGCAATGCCGGGCACGCGCCCGGCCCCGGCCAGGACAGCACCCGGCCCCTGCCAGGACAGCACGACGCAACGGATCGAGAGGAGCGGGCACGTGGCCCACGGACAGCACACGAGGACTCCGCGCCCCACTACCCTCGCCCCCGTTCCCCTGACCGAGCTAGCCAGCCTCGCCGACGCTACCCTCGCCGCCAGCGGGGGACAGGCGCCCGACGATCTGGCCGTGGCGGGCGTGGAGCTGCGCGCCCAGGACATTCGTCCCGGGGACCTGTTCGCGGCGCTTCCTGGCGCGCGGGCGCATGGGGCGTCGTTCATTGACCAGGCTGTGGGGAACGGTGCCATCGCGGTGCTCACCGACACCGCCGGGGCGGAGCTCATCGAGCAGGCGGGCGTGCAGGTGCCGTTGCTGCTCCACGAGGCACCGCGCTCGGTGCTGGGCACCGTGTCCGCGCGGATCTTTGGCAACCCGTCCGACCAGCTGACCCTCATCGGGATCACCGGAACCTCGGGCAAGACCACCACCGCCTACCTCGTCGAGGGCGGCCTCGCCGCGGCCGGGCACAAGGCGGGGCTGATCGGCACGGTCGAGACACGCATCGCCGGGGAGCCCATCGCCAGCGCGCTCACCACCCCCGAGGCCCCCCAGTTGCAGGCATTGCTCGCCGTGATGATCGAGCGCGGCATCAGCCACGTCGTGATGGAGGTCTCCAGCCATGCCCTCGCGCTCGGGCGCGTCGATGGCTGCCGGTTCGCGGTGGCCGGGTTCACCAACCTGTCCCAGGATCACCTGGATTTCCACAAGGACCTCGACGATTACTTCGGCACCAAGGCGCAGCTCTTCGACGGCCGGTCGCGCCCCGCACCGGGCTCCTCGGTGATCTGCGTCGACGATGACTGGGGCAGCCGCATGACCGAGCGCGCCGCTGGGGAGGTCACCACCGTCTCCGCGGACGGGCAACCAGCGAACTGGGTCGCGCGCGCGCCCGAGGTCACGGGTGTCGGGGTGCAGTCGTTCGTCGCCGAGACCGCTTCCGGCGATCAGTATCCCGTCACGGTGCTCCTCCCGGGCCGCTACAACGTCGCCAACGCGCTGCTCGCTCTCGCGCTGCTCGATGCCGCTGGGGTGGATGCCGCGGCTGCCGCGCGGGGGCTGGAGACCGTGCAGGTGCCGGGCCGGATGGAGCGGGTCGATCGTGGGCAGTCGTTTCTCGCGGTGGTGGACTACGCGCACAAGCCTGGCGCGGTGGAGGCGGTGCTCGCCACGCTGCGCGGACAGGCTCGTGGCAAGATCGTCCTGGTGCTGGGCGCTGGTGGTAACCGGGATACCGGCAAGCGCGGACCGATGGGGGCAGCGGCGGCCCGCGGCAGCGATCTCCTTGTGGTGACCGACGATAATCCTCGCGATGAGGATCCGGCCGCTATCCGGGCCGAGGTCCTCGCGGGGGCGCGGCAGGTGCCGGAGGAGGAGCGTGCTCTCATCGCGGAGACTGGCGATCGGCGCGCGGCCATAGCCGAGGCGGTGCGGTGGGTCCACGCTCATGGCGTGGGTGATGACGTTGTGGTCGTGGCGGGCAAGGGCCACGAATCGGGACAGGAAGCGAAGGGCGTGAAGCAGCCGTTCGATGACAGGGTGGAGCTGGCCGGGGCGATCGATGAGATCCTCCGGGCCACGGCGAGCGAGGACGTGCGATGATCCCGATGACGCTGCGACGGATCGCCGAGGTCGTTGGCGGTGAGCTGCATGATGCGCCGGACGACTCGGTGGAGGTCACCGGCACCGTGGAGTTCGATTCCCGCAAGATCGAGCAGGGCGATCTCTTCCTCGCGCTGCCCGGCGCGGCCGTCGACGGCCACGAGTTCGCCGCGCGTGCTGTCGAGTCGGGCGCGGTCGCGGTGCTCGCGGCGCGCCCGGTCGGGGTGCCAGCCATCGTGGCTCCTGCGGTATCGGGACAGCAGGGCGGGGAATGGGCGGGCACGGCCATGGCGCTCGAGCATGACACCGATGGCTCGGGCGCCGCGGTGCTCGAGGCGTTCGCCCGGCTCGCCCGCGCGAGCGTGGATGAGCTCGCCCGTGACCATGGCCTGACCGTTGTGGGGGTCACTGGCTCTGCCGGGAAGACTTCCACGAAGGACTTGATCGCCGCGACGCTGGCGCCGCTCGGTGCGGTCATAGCGCCGCCGGGCTCGTTCAACAACGAGATCGGCCACCCCTGGACGGCGCTGCGGGCGACGAGCGCGACCGATTTCCTCGTGCTGGAGATGTCAGCACGCGGGCCGGGCCACATCGCGGCGCTCGCGGAGACGGCCCCGCCGCGGATCGGGATTGTGCTCAACGTTGGCACCGCCCACCTCGGTGAGTTCGGCAGCCGCGAGATGATCGCGCGGACCAAGGGCGAGCTGCCCGCATCGTTGCCACCGGCCGATCAGGGCGGAGTCGCGATCCTCAACGCTGACGATCCGCTCGTCGCAGCGATGGCCGAGCGAACCACGGCGCGGGTCGTGCTCGTGGGGCAGTCGGAGAAGGCACAGGTGCGGGCGGTCGATCTGGTTCTCGATGACCAGGCGCGCGCCACCTTCCAGCTGGTCACCCCTGCGGGAGAGATCCCGGTACGACTCGCTGTCCATGGCGAGCACCTCGTGACCAACGCGCTGTGCGCGGCCGCGGTGGCGCTCGAGTGCGGCGCGACGCTGCAGCAGGTGGCGGACGCGCTGGCCGGCGCGAAGGGCGCTTCGGGGCGGCGCATGGAGGTCACCGAGCGCGCGGATGGCGTGATGGTCATCAACGATTCCTACAACGCCAACCCGGATGCGGTGCGAGCCGCGCTGAAGGCCCTGGTCACGATGGGCCGCGGCGGGCAGCAGCGGCGGCGGTGCTGGGCCGTGCTCGGCGAGATGGGCGAGCTCGGCGACGAGTCGGTGGTGGAGCATGACCTGATCGGGCGCCAGGCGGTCCGGTTGCTGATCGACAGGCTCATCGTGGTCGGAACGGGTCGCCCCTCGCACGCCATGCACCAGGGAGCCGTCATGGAGGGCTCCTGGAACAACGAATCAATGCTCGTCGATGATGCCGAGGCAGCGCTGTCCATCCTGCGGGATGAGCTCGCGCCCGGTGACATCGTCCTGGTCAAGGCATCGAAAGCAGTGGGCTTGTGGACGGTCGCGGAAGCGCTGATCGCTGATGCCCCGGCAGCTCCTGCCACTGAGTCCGCGGACGGAACGGAGAACATCCAGTGACACAGATCCTGATCGCGGGCGGGCTGGCCCTCGCGGTCTCCATCCTGCTCACCCCGGTGCTGATCCGGATCCTCTCGAAGCAAGGCTTTGGCCAGGAGATCCGCGTCGACGGGCCACAATCGCACCAGTCCAAGCGCGGCACCCCCTCGATGGGCGGCATCGCCATCGTGGCGGGCATCTGGGTGGGCTACTTCGGCTCGCACCTCTTCGGCTTCGGGCTCGATGGCGATGGGCCCACCGCGTCGGGCATCGTGGTCCTCGGCCTCACCACGATGCTCGGTGGCGTCGGCTTCCTCGATGACTACATCAAGATCCGCAAGCAGCGCAACCTTGGCCTGAACAAGACATCGAAGCTGGTGGGCCAGCTCGCCGCGGCGTTGATCTTCGGCGTGCTCCTGCTGCGGTTCCGCAACGAGGAGGGGCTCACTCCCGCGAGCCCCAACCTGTCCTACGTGCGTGAGATCTCGACGATGTCGATGTCCGCGATCCTGTTCGTCATCTTCGTGTACTTCGTGGTCACGGCCTGGTCCAACGCGGTCAACTTCACCGACGGACTCGACGGGCTAGCCGCCGGCACCACTGCGATGGTGGTGGGCGCCTACGTGATCATCACCTTCTGGCAATACCGGAACTCCTGCGCGAACGAGATCACCGCGGGCTGCTACCACGTGCGGGATCCGCTCGACATCGCCATCCTGTGCGCCGCCGCCGGTGGCGCGTGCATCGGCTTCCTCTGGTGGAACGCCGCCCCGGCGAAGATCTTCATGGGCGACACCGGATCCCTCGCGCTCGGTGGCCTCATCGCAGGCGTTTCCCTGACCACGAGCACCGCGCTGCTGATGATCATCGTCGGCGCGATCTTCGTCGCCGAGTTCCTGTCCGTCGTCATCCAGATCGCGGTGTTCCGCACCACCGGGCGGCGGGTGTTCCGCATGGCCCCGTTCCATCACCACTTCGAGCTCGGCGGCTGGGCCGAGACCACGGTCATCATTAGGTTCTGGCTGCTCACCGCCATCGCGTGCGCGCTCGGCATTGGCCTGTTCTACGGCGAATGGGTCGCCACATCAGGGGGCCTGTGATCCATGGACATGCCATCCATCGCTGAGCTCGCGGGCGAGCCTGTCGTCGTGGCGGGAGCAGGCGTCTCGGGCATTGCCACGGTACGTGCCCTGCTGCGCCTCGGCGCGGACGTCCGGATCGTCGATACCCGGCAGGAGGCCCTCGAGCCAGCCGTGTCGCTCGGCGCCACCGCCATCCTGCTCGCCGGCACCGACGATGTTCCCGGTGCGGTGCTCGATGGCGCCCGGCTCGTTGTCACCAGCCCCGGCTGGCGGCCCGACGCGCCCCTGCTCGCCAGTGCCGCCGAGCGTGGCATGCCCGTCTGGGGCGATGTCGAGCTGGCCTGGCGGCTGGACCAGTCCGGCATCCTGGGGCCCGCCCGCACCTGGCTCGCTATCACCGGCACCAACGGCAAGACCACGACGACCACCATGGTCCAGTCGATCCTGCGGGCCGCGGGCCTGCGCAGCGCCGCCTGCGGCAATATCGGCCTGCCCCTGCTCGACGCGCTCGCCGCGGGCACCGGGGGCGAGCCCGGCGAGCGCAACGATGTCCTCGCCATCGAGCTCTCCTCGTTCCAGCTGCACTGGGCCCCATCGGTGCGGCCCGCGGCCGGGGTCATCCTCAACATCGCCGAGGACCATCTCGACTGGCATGGCGGGATGGACGCCTACACCGTTGCCAAGCTGCAGGCCGTCACCGGGGGTGTCGGTGTGCTGGGCCTCGATGACCCGGTGGCTGGCCAGCTTGGTGATCGCGCCACCGCGGAGCGCATCGTGGGCTTCCGCCTGGGCTCGCCCGCGCCGGGCGAGCTGGGCATAGAGGACGGCCAGCTCGTTGATCGCGCGTTCGGCGATGGGCTGGTGCTGCTTCCCGCCGCAGAGGTGCGGCCAGGCGGCCGTCCCGGCGTGCTCGATGGGCTCGCCGCGGCCGCGCTGGCCCGTGCCATCGGCATCGGGGCGAGCGCAATCGCCGAGGGCCTGCGCGCCCACGAGACCGGGCCGCACCGCAACGCGATCATCGCGACCGTGGCGGGCATCCGCTACGTCGATGATTCCAAGGCCACCAACCCGCATGCCGCGGAGGCATCGCTGACGACCTATGAGCGCGTGGTGTGGATCGCTGGCGGACTGCTCAAGGGAGCCTCGGTCGAGGAGCTCGTGCCAGTTGTCCGGGATCGGCTCGCCGCTGCCATCGTGATGGGCGCCGATCGGGCCGCGATCATCGAGTCAATACAGCGACACGCGCCCGAGGTTCCGGTCGTCGAGGTCGCGGCAGGCCACGATGGACTCGTGACCGCGACACTGATCAACCCCGCGAGCGCGCTCGCGCCCTCGCTCGATATCCCTGGGCTCGCCGCTGGCGAGGCGAGCGCGGACGTGGTGATGCACCAGGCTGTCGCTGCCGCGCGCGTGTTCGCCCGGCCAGGCGATGCCATCGTGCTAGCGCCGGCGGCGGCCTCCCTCGACATGTTCCGCGACTATGGTCATCGCGGTCGCAGCTTCGCCGAGGCAGTCAGCGCGGAGGCGCGGCCCTGATGACCGCGCAACGCGCTGGCCAACCAGGCGTGATCGGTGCGGCATCCGCCAGGTTCGGGGCATGGCTGAACCGTCCGATGGCGTCGTTCCATCTGATCCTGTCCATCTCGGCCCTGCTATCGATCCTCGGCCTGGTCATGGTGCTCTCCGCGTCGAGCGTCTCCGAGTACACCCGATCCGGTTCGGCGTACTCGATGTTCATCCGGCAGCTCATGTTCATCACGGTCGGGTGGATCGCTTTCTACGTGGCACTGCGCCTGCCGGTGCGGTTCATCAAGCGCACGGCGTTCCTCGGCGTCGTCGTGTCCACTATCATGCTCGCGCTCGTCCTGGTACCGGGGATCGGTGTCACGGTCAATGGCGCGCGCAGCTGGTTCCAGCTAGCGGGCTTCGCGTTCCAGCCCTCGGAGATGGCAAAGATCGCGCTCGCCCTGTGGGGCGCGGTGCTCCTCGGCGAGCGCGCGGTGCGTACCCGGAGCTCGCGGGACATGCTGTTCCCGCTGGTTCCCGGAGCGCTCGTCATCTTCACTCTCGTGGCATTGCAACCGGACTTCTCCACGCTGGTCGTGCTGTTCTTCATCCTGCTCGCGCTGCTGTGGTTCGCCGGGCTGCCGCTGGGATACTTCGTGGTCGGCGTGGGCGCTGTCCTGTCCATCGCGGTGGTCATGGCTTTCGCCGAGGGATACCGGACGAGACGCCTCACGTCGTTCCTCAACGCCGATGATGATCCGCTGGGGGCGAGCTACCAGGCCCGGCAGTCGCAGTTCGCGCTTGCCGACGGTGGGCTCTTCGGGACCAGCCTGGGGCAGAGCCGCGCCAAGTGGAAGTTCCTGCCCGAGGCCCACAATGACTTCATCTTCGCGATCATCGGCGAGGAGCTCGGCTTCGTGGGCGCCGCGGCGGTCATCGGCATCTTCGGGCTCTTCATCTACACGGGACTGCGCATCGCGGCCCGCTCGGTCGATCCGTTCCTCCGGCTGTTCGTCGCGACCTCCACGGTGTGGGTGATCGGGCAGACTTTCATCAATCTCGGCTACGTCGTGGGATTGCTCCCGGTCACGGGCCTGCAGCTGCCGCTGATCTCGGCGGGCGGAACCTCGGCGGTGCTGACGTTGTTCATGCTCGGGATCATGGCCAGCGCGGCCCGGCACGAGCCGGAGGCGATCGCCGCGTCACAGGTAGCGGCGCGGCGGAGCCGGGTACCGCGGTTCCTGCGGCTGCCGCTCCCCGAGAAGTACAACCCGCCGCGGCCGGCGCCTCGCCGTCCCGACCCCTACGCAGGCGGGCCCGGCCTGGCCATGCCCGTGGCCCCATGGGAATCGATGCCGCCGGCCCCCGGCCCCTATGGCGAGGCACGCCAGCGCGGTGCCGCCCCCGGACGAGGGGGAGCCGCACGGGCGCCCCGCTACCAGGATCATCTCCACAGCGATCATCTCCACGGCGAGCACCGCTACGGGCCCGCCATTCCCGGCAACGGCGCTCCCCAGGCGCGTCGCTACCGGGCGCCCCACCGCCCCGCCGACCCGCGGGCGGGCGCCCCCCACTACGGGGAGCCGCCACGAAGGCGGAGCACGCGCGGCTACTAGCGGAACAGTGATCGACGTCGAGGAGGAATCAGCGCAGTGAACGGAACAAGCAAGCCCACGTTGTCCGTCGTGCTTGCCGGCGGGGGCACCGCGGGGCACATCGAGCCGGCGATGGCCGTGGCCGATGCGCTGCGCGAGCTCGATCCAACGATCCGCATCACCGCCCTCGGGACCGCGCGGGGGCTCGAGACGACGCTGGTGCCGCAACGCGGCTACCCCCTGGTGCTGATCCCTCCGGTGCCGTTGCCACGGAAGCCATCGAGGCAGATGATCGATCTCCCCCTGCGCGTGCGGCGCGCGATCAAGCAGACCCGGGCAGCGATGGACGAGGCCGAGGCGGACGTCGTGGTCGGGTTTGGCGGATATGTCTCCCTGCCGGCCTACCTCGCTGCCGGGCCCGGCATGCTGCGCCGTCGCCGCAGGATCCCCATCGTGGTGCACGAGGCCAACGCGAGCGCCGGCCTGGCCAACAAGGTCGGTGCCCGCCGCGCGGCAGCGGTCCTCACGGCGTTCCCGGACTCGGGCCTGCCTGGTGGGCGCATCGTGGGCATCCCGGTCCGCTCGTCGATCACCTCGCTCGACCGGGCCGCGCTGCGCGCGCAGGCACGGGAGCACTTCGGGCTGGATCCCGATGCCCCGACGCTGCTGGTGTTCGGTGGCTCCCAGGGCGCGCGGTCGCTGAACGAGGCCATCTCCGCAGCGGCCCCGGAGCTCGCCGCCGCCGGGATCGGGGTGCTGCATGCGCATGGGCCGAAGAACAGCCTGGAGCTGCCCGAAGCGACGAGCGGCCCCCGATACGTATCGGTGCCCTACCTGAGCCGGATGGATCTTGCCTACGCCGCCGCCGATGCAGTGGTGTGCCGCTCGGGCGCCATGACCGTGGCGGAGGTCTCCGCGGTGGGATTGCCCGCGGTCTACGTGCCGCTCCCGCATGGCAACGGGGAGCAGGAGCTCAATGCCCGGCCGGTCGCCGAGGCGGGCGGCGGGATCATCGTCAAGGATGCCGGGCTCACCAAGCAGTTCGTGCTCGATACGGTGGTACCACTGCTCACTGACACGGAGGCGCTGTCCCGGATGGGGCGGGCCGCGGCGCGCGCGGGGCACAGGTCAGCGGCCGGAGAGGTCGCTCGGATAGTCATGGATGTGGCGAGAGGACGGGTCGGATGACGGGGTCGAATGGCGTGGAACTGCCCGAGCAGCTCCAGCGCGTCCACATGATCGGGATCGGTGGCGCCGGGATGTCGGGCATCGCTCGCATCCTGATCGCGCGGGGCGCGGAGGTCTCCGGCTCGGACGCTAAGGAGAGCCGGGTGCTGCTTGACCTGCGCGCGCGCGGCGCGTCGGTCCGTGTGGGCCATGACGCGTCCGCGCTCGACCTGCTCGAGGGCGGACCGACGCTGGTGGTGAGCACCGAGGCCGCGATCAAGAAGGACAATCCCGAGCTTCTCGAGGCGCAGCGGCGCGGCATCCCCACGACGTATCGGCCCGATGTTCTCGCCCAGCTGATGGAGGGCAGCGATCCGGTTCTCGTCGCGGGCACGCACGGCAAGACGTCGACGACCTCGCTGCTGGTGGTGGCGCTGCAGCATTGCCATCTCGATCCCTCGTTCGCGGTCGGTGGCGAGCTCAACGAGGCCGGCACCAATGCTCACCACGGTACCGGTGGCATCTTCGTCGCCGAGGCGGACGAGAGCGACGGCTCCCTGCTCCGCTACGAGCCGCGGGTAGCGATCGTCACCAATGTGGAGGCGGATCATCTCGACTACTACGGCTCGGCCGAGGCGTATGTGAAGATCTTCGACTCCTTCGCGGACCGGGTGGTCGAGGGCGGCGTGGTCGTCGCTTGCATCGAGGATCCGGGGTCGCGCGAGTTCGCCGTGCGCACGGCTGCCCGGGGCATCCGGGTGGTCGGTTATGGCTCCACCGATGAGCCGCTCGGCGGGGTGGAGCTCGGTGCGGAGCTGCTGGGCTGGGAGGCCCGCGATGGTGGCGGGGTCGGCCAGGTCCGGCTGGCAGGGGCCGAGGAGCCGGTGGTGATGCGCCTGGCCGTGCCCGGCAGGCACATGGCGCTCAATGCGCTCGCGGCGCTGCTCGCCGCCCGTGAGATCGGCGCTCCCACCAATGAGGTGCTCGAGGGCCTCGAGGGGTTCGGGGGAGTGCGTCGCCGCTTCCAGTACGTGGGCCGGGAGGCGGGCGTGCGGTTGTATGACGACTACGCGCATCACCCCACCGAGGTGCGGGCCGTGCTGCGCGCCGCGCAGGACATGATCGCCGAGGAGAAGGCCGCCGCCCCGGAGTATCCGACCGGCAAGGTCGTAGTGGTCTTCCAGCCGCACATGTACTCGCGGACCGAGATCTTCGCGACCGAGTTCGCCGCGGCGCTCGATCTCGCGGACGAGGTGATCGTGCTCGATGTGTACGGCGCGCGCGAGGAGCCGAGGCCGGGCGTGACGGGTGATCTCATCGCGCGGCAGGTCACCAAGCCGGTGCATTACCAGCCTGATGTGTCGGAGCTGCCGGTGCAGCTGGCGGGGCTCGCGCGCCCCGGTGACCTGGTGCTGACGATGGGCGCGGGCGATGTGACGATGCTGGGCCCGGTGATCCTCGATGGGATCCGGTCGCGGCGCAACCTCGCGCGGCCAGGCGAGGGTGCCCGGGAGGGCCGGTGACGGCGGTTCGTTCCTTCCTGCACCGCTGGCGGTTCGTGCTGGCGGGATTGCTGGTCGTGGGCCTGCTGGCAGGGGCATTCGCGGTGGCGTGGTTCAGCTCGCTGCTGTCGGTGCGCTCGGTCGAGGTCCAGGCTGCCCCGTCGGTCCCGGAGGAAGCGGTGCGTGGGGTGATCGACGTCGCGGAGGGCACGCCGTTGCTGCAGGTCGATACTCATGAGGTCGCTGCTCGTGTCGCCGGAATACCGAAGGTGGCCGAGGCGCGGGTCTCGCGGGTGCTGCCGTCGACGTTGCGCGTCGAGGTCGTTGAGCGCGTGCCGGCAGTGTTCTTCGATGGCCCTGGCGGTTCCCACCTGATGGACGCTGGGGGTGTTGTTTTCGCGGTGGAGCCGCCGCCGGAAGGCCTGCCGCGCTTGGTCACCGAGGAGCCTGGCGAGGATGATCCGGCGACGCGCGCCGCGCTGGATGTACTGGCGTCGCTGGCGGGGGAGATGCGCGGAATGGTCGAGGAGGCTCGTGCGGGCTCGCGGGTCGATGTGCAGCTCCTCCTGACCGATGGCAGGACCGTGATCTGGGGGGATGCAGGGGATTCGGCGTACAAGGCCCGGGTGGCGGAGGCGTTGCTGACGCAGCCGGGGCAGGTGTATGACGTCTCGAGCCCGAGCTTGCCGGTGATTCGCTGATCGGTGGTGCTGGCCCCCGCGCGAGATGGTGGCGCGGGGGCCTTGTCGTGCTCGTCGTGGCGCGCTGGTGCCCGCTGATCGGAGGACAAGGTTTCGGCAGGAAGAAATAACTGTGCGGTATCGGCGCGCCTAATGGCGTTGCGCATCCGTGATGCCTAGCGTTTCCGGCAGTCAGGTACTTGACATAACTCTAACCCTATGGTTGAGGTTGAGGGTTAGATCCCAAGCTTCCTGCCGAAAGTCCCGTAGAACGCTGATAGAGCAAGACACATGGAAGGCGAGAGCCCATGACGCCCCCGCACAACTACCTCGCCGTTATCAAGGTCGTCGGCATCGGCGGCGGTGGGGTCAACGCTGTCAACCGAATGATCGAGGCAGGACTCAAAGGAGTTGAGTTCATTGCCATCAACACGGATGCACAAGCACTGCTGATGAGCGATGCCGACGTCAAGCTCGACGTCGGCCGAGAACTCACCCGAGGACTCGGCGCTGGAGCAGACCCCGAGGTCGGTCGCAAGGCAGCCGAAGACCACAAGAACGAGATCGAGGAAGTGCTCAAGGGCGCTGACATGGTCTTCGTCACCGCCGGTGAAGGTGGTGGAACCGGCACTGGCGGCGCGCCAGTCGTCGGGAGCATCGCCCGAAAGCTCGGTGCGCTCACCGTCGGCGTGGTCACCCGGCCGTTCTCCTTCGAGGGGAAGCGGCGCGGTGCTCAGGCCGAGGCTGGCATCGCCGCGCTGCGCGAGACCTGCGACACCCTCATCGTGATCCCCAACGACCGGCTGCTCCAGCTCGGCGACGCCGCTGTCAGCCTGATGGATGCCTTCCGCTCCGCCGATGAGGTGCTCCTCAACGGTGTGCAGGGCATCACTGACCTCATCACCACCCCCGGCCTGATCAACGTCGACTTCGCCGACGTCAAGGGAGTGATGTCCGGTGCCGGAACGGCACTGATGGGCATCGGCTCCTCCCGCGGCGAGGGCCGTGCGGTCAAGGCGGCCGAGGCAGCGATCAACTCCCCGCTGCTCGAGGCCTCCATGGACGGCGCGCACGGCGTGCTCCTCTCCATCGCAGGTGGCTCCGATCTCGGCCTGTTCGAGATCCACGACGCCGCGAGCCTCGTGGAGGAGGCCGCGCACGTCGATGCGAACATCATCTTTGGCACGGTCATCGATGACTCGCTCGGCGACGAGGTGCGCATCACTGTCATCGCGGCAGGATTCGACGGTGCTCCCGCGGCGCGCAGCGCCCGCGACGAGCGGCGCGAGCCCCAGCGGCAGGCAGCTGCCCGCCAGCCGGAGCAGCCTGGCCGTCGCAGCGGCCCGGATCTCGGCCGGGACCGTGACTACGGCTCGGGCCGCGGTGGACGCTTCGGCGGAGACCTGCCATCCGTGCCTGACCGCGGTCGGCGGGGCGACGTGCCAGGCCGCCGCGATGAGGTCCCCGTCAGTCGTGGACGTAGTCGTGGCAACGACGGTTTCATCGATGATGATCCCGATCTGGACGTCCCTGACTTCATGCGCTGACGCTACGGGACCGCGCGGCACTGCGAAGGCAGGTGGCACAATCGAGCCAAGGCCGTGCGGAACCAAGGGGAGCGACGATGACCATCCACCAGCTCATCACCACGCGCCACGGTGGAGTGTCGCCAGCTCCCTTTGAATCCCTCAACCTTGGTGTGCACGTGGGAGACGCCCCGGAACTCGTGACCGAGAACCGGCGGCGTCTCTCGCTGTTGATGGGCATGGAAGCATCCCGCATAGTCTGGATGGACCAGGTGCATGGCACGCGCGTGGCCGTGGTGCGGGAGCCCGTTGACGGCCCCCTGCCCAGCACTGACGCGGTGGTCACCGACGTGCCCGGCCTCGCCCTGGCCGTGCTGACCGCCGATTGCATACCGATCCTGCTCGCCGACCACTCCGCTGGGATCATCGGTGCCGCGCATGCCGGGCGCAAGGGCGCCGAGGACGGCATCGCGCGGGAGACCGTGACCGCGATGATCGGTCTCGGGGCGACCGCGGGCGCCATCGAGGCGTACCTCGGGCCAGGAGCATGCGGCCAGTGCTACGAGGTGCCCGCATCCATGCGTGACGAGGTCAGTGCCCGGTTGCCCGGCAGCGCCGCCGAGACCAGCTGGGGCACGCCCGCGCTCGATCTGCCCAACGGGCTCCATGAGCAGCTCGAGGCCCTTGGCGTTGCGCGCATCCGGCGCGACCCGCGCTGCACCATCGAGTGCGCGGACCTGTTCAGCCACCGCAGGGAGGCTCCGACCGGAAGGCTTGCCTCGGTCATCTGGCAGGATGCCGCATCGTGAGCAACATCCTCGAGACGCCCCGGGCCCACGAGATCGCCAAAGCCCTCGACGACCAGCGAGCACGCATCGCCGAGGCCTGCCGCGAGGCGGGCCGGCCAGCCGGGAGCGTGCAGCTGCTGCCCGTGACGAAGTTCTTCCCCGCCTCCGATGCGCGGATCCTGCGCCTGCTCGGGTGCGCCGAGCTCGGTGAGTCCCGCGCGCAGGAGGCCGGGCCGAAGGCGGAGGAGCTCGCCCTCGCTGAGCCTGGCGCGCCGATCGCCTGGCACATGATCGGTCGGCTCCAGCGCAACAAGGCGAGCAATGTGGTCCGGTGGGCCGCCGTGGTCCAGTCCGTGGACAATGAGAAGCTCGCGCGCGCTCTGTCGCGAGCAGCAGCCACCGCTCTCGACGCGCGCGAGCGCGACACTGTGCTGCGGGTCTGCCTGCAGGTCAGCCTCGATGGCGATCCGTCGCGCGGCGGCGCCCGCATCGAAGACTTGCCCCGGCTCGGCGAGATCGTCGCGGCGCTGCCCGGGCTCGAGCTCGCTGGGCTCATGGCCGTGCCACCGCTGGGCAGCGACACCGAGCAGGAGTTCGCCAGGCTGCGGCAGGTCCATGACCGGTTCGTCGCGACCTTCCCGTTCGCTACCACGCTCTCGGCGGGAATGTCGGCGGATGCCCCGATCGCAATACGCCATGGATCAACTTGTGTGCGTGTCGGTACCGCATTGTTAGGGCCGAGGCCGATAACCTCGCCGTAACCATCAATGGTGAACCGGCTTCCCCCGCCATCACGAACGGTGCCCGCTCCGGGCCACGTCCATCGACCAGGCCATGCCTCCTCGTCGCCCCAGGAAGGTCAATCCATGAGCGCAATGCAGAAGATCAAGGAGTACTTCGCTCTCGTGCCCCCCGCGGAGTACGAGGACGATTACGTCGACGACGTGGATCAGCGCGGCCGCGGCCGTCGTGACCTGCCGCCCGGACGCTTCGACGAGCCGACCGGATACCGGCCCGGCACCTACGTCCCCTCGCAGCGGCGTCCCGAGCCTGCCCCGTTCCCGCCCCAGGGTGGCTTCGAGCGCGATCCCTACGACCGCGATCGCTTCGGTGGCGATCCCCGCCAGATGCGCCCCATGGCGCCCCCGCCCGCCGTCGAGGACTTCGATCGTGTCCAGCCCCCGCGCCCCGTGGCCCCGCCGCGCCGCAGCGAGCCCGATCGCAGGATGGCAGCACCCGCAGAGGACGTGAGCGTGCTGGCCAAGATCACGACGCTGCGCCCCCGGGACTTCAGCGAGGCCCGCACCATCGGCGAGCAGTTCCGCGACGGCATCCCGGTCATCATGGACCTCAACGACATGCCTGGCGCTGATGCCAAGCGGGTGCTCGACTTCGCCGGTGGCTGCGCGTTCGCGCTCAATGGCAACTTCGAGAAGGTCGCCTCGAAGGTCTTCCTGCTCTCCCCGGCCGACATTGATGTCTCGGCCGAGGACCGCCGCCGGATCGCGGAGACCAGCCTGAACCAGGGCAGGTGAGGGTGGCGCCGAGCGGGCTGCAACATGGTTTGTTCCTACCGGCGAATTCAGGCAGAGTGACGGCATGGTGCTGATCCTCTCCGCGCTCTCGACGCTGCTGTTCATCTACTCGCTGTTGCTGATCGCGCGGGTGGTCGTTGAGTTCATTCGCATGTTCGCCCGCGATTGGCGGCCATCCGGCCCAGTGGTGGTGATCCTCGAGTTCATCTTCATGACGACTGACCCACCAATCCGCTTCCTGCGCAGGATGATCCCGCCGCTGACGCTCGGGAGCGTGCGTCTCGATCTGTCCGTGCTGATCCTGTTGATCGGAATCGCGATCCTCCAGAATGTCCTCGGCGCCATTGCCGCGGGTCTCGCGTAGGGTATTGCCCGGATCATCGGCATGAGCGTGCCGGGAGGGCTCTCGCATCGTGCCGGGCCCGTCGGTGCGCGAGAGGAAGGCGAGGTACAGCAGATGCGTCTTACTCCTTCGGATGTGCGCAATGTCGCATTCAAGAAGCCCCCGCTGGGCAAGCGTGGCTATGACGAGGACGAGGTCGACGCCTTTCTCGAGCTGGTGGAGCAGGAGCTGACCCGCCTCGGCGAGGAGAACGCCCACCTTTCCGAGCGGGTATCGAGCCTCGAGGAATCGGTCGCGGGCGCCCAGGCCGCCACCGGGGACCGGGAATCGCCCAGCGCCCGCGCCATCAAGATCATCGATCATGCCGAAGCGGTCGCTGACCGCGTCACCTCGGACGCGCAGGAGGAAGCAGAATCCCTGCTGACCCGGGCGCGCGAGGAGACCAAGGCAATGACCACCGAGGCCCGGGACAAGTCCGAGGCCATGGTGACCGATGCGCGGGAGAAGGCCGACCTCATCGTCTCGCGCGCCACCGAGAAGGCCGAGGCGCTGCGGGCGGAGTCCGAGAAGGAGCACGCCGACCTGCTCGCATCGGTCGCCGAGCAGCGCACCACCCTCGAGGGCCGGATCAACCAACTGCGTACCTTCGAGCGCGAGTATCGCGTGCGCCTCAAGGCATACCTCGAGGCACAGCTCGAGGACCTCACCTCATCGGGAGCGCCGGCCCAGCAGGGCCGGGGAGCAAGCGCGGACCAGCAGGATCGTGATGCCACCGAGGCTCCGGGCGAGGCACCGGGCCTGGTCAACAACGCCTCCTGACTCCCGCGCCACGGCCGTCCCGGACGCTGGCATGCACCCGCTCGGGTGCCGTATCATCAAGCCCGTCCCCGGCGATCGCGCATGAGCACGACGTCATGAGCACGATGCGCCGGGATGAGCAATGGCGTTGATCCGGCGATCACCGGGGAGCCTTCGGAAGAACAGCTGATCAGGCGGCCTCCGCGCGGCACGATCAGCCCAGTAGACCCGAACGGGATGGCCCGTCATAGCCAACGCAGAGAGGCGGGGCGCGCATGCGTCCCGCAAGCGGGGTGGTACCGCGGTGCGCGCAGCAGGATGCACGCATCGTCCCCGTGCCAGGGTTACACCATGCAGGCCGCACGGCCGCAGGCACGAGGAGCAGAGTGGTGTCCGACACCGGTACCGGAAGCACAGCAGGCAGCACGAGCGCGGCGCGCGACAGCGCGGGCACGGGAGCAGCAGCGCCCGGAGGTTCCTACCCCATGGTCGCCTATCCCGGGGCAGCGGATGCCTCGCCGCGGTTTCCCGATCTCGAGAAGGCCGTTCTTGCCCAGTGGGACGCCGAGGGCACCTTCCGTCGCAGCATCGAGCAGCGCGCGGACGCCCCGGAGTTCGTTTTCTACGACGGGCCCCCGTTCGCCAACGGCCTGCCGCACTACGGGCACCTGCTCACCGGCTACGTCAAGGATCTCGTGCCCCGCTTCCAGACCATGCGCGGCAAGAAGGTCGAGCGCCGCTTCGGCTGGGACTGCCATGGGCTGCCCGCCGAGGTCGAGGCCGAGAAGCAACTAGGCATCACCCACAAGTCGGAGATCGACTCGATGGGCATCGCCGAGTTCAACGACGCCTGCCGCACCTCGGTGCTGCGCTACACCCAGGAGTGGCGCGACTACGTGACCCGGCAGGCACGCTGGGTCGATTTCGACAATGACTACAAGACCCTCGACACCGACTACATGGAGTCGGTGATGTGGGCGTTCCAGTCGCTCTGGGACAAGGGCCTGATCTTCGAGGGCTTCCGGGTGCTGTGGTACTGCTGGCGCTGCGAGACTCCGCTCAGCGCCACCGAGACCAAGATGGACGACGTCTACAAGATGCGGCAGGATCCTGCCGTGACCGTGGCGATGCCCCTGCACGAGTCGAAGGTCGGCGACGGCATCCTCAATGGCGCGAGCGCCCTGATCTGGACCACGACGCCGTGGACCCTGCCGTCGAACCTCGCGATCTCGGTGCACCCTGGCATCGACTACGTGCAGGTGCGCGCGGAGGACGGCGAGCGCTACCTGCTGGCCGAGGCGCGCCTGGCGCACTACGCGCGCGAGCTGGGCAAGCACCCCGAGATCGTCTCCCGCCACACCGGTGCCGAGCTCCTGGGCATCACCTACGATCCGCCGTTCTCGTTCTTCGTCGGCCGGCCCAACGCGCACCAGATCGTTGCGGCCGACTACGTGACCACCAGCGACGGCACCGGCATCGTCCACATGGCGCCCGCGTTCGGCGAGGACGACAAGCTGATCACCGACGCCGCAGGCATCGAGGTGGTGGTACCGGTCAACGAGCGCGGCGAGTTCACCAGCGAGGTACCCGCCTATGCCGGGCTGCAGGTGTTCGAGGCCAACAAGCCGATCATCGCTGACCTCAAGAACGCCGGGATACTCCTGCGCCACGAGACCTACGACCACCCCTACCCGCATTGCTGGCGCTGCAACACCCCGCTGATGCAGAAGGCCGTCTCGTCCTGGTTCGTCGACGTGCCCGCGATCCGTGACCGCATGGTCGAGCTGAACAAGCAGATCACCTGGGTGCCCGAGCACATCCGCGATGGGCAGTTCGGCAAGTGGCTCGAGGGCGCGCGCGACTGGTCGATCAGCCGTAGCCGCTACTGGGGCAGCCCCATCCCGGTATGGCGCTCCGACGACCCCGCTTATCCGCGCATCGACGTGTATGGCTCGCTCGACGATCTCGAGCGTGACTTCGGCGTGCGCCCCGCCGACCTGCACCGCCCGCAGATCGACGAGCTCGTCCGTCCCAACCCGGACGATCCGACCGGCAAGTCCATGATGCGCCGCGTGCCCGAGGTCCTTGACTGCTGGTTCGAGTCCGGCTCGATGCCGTTCGCCCAGGTGCACTACCCGTTCGAGAACCGTGAATGGTTCGAGAGCCACTACCCGGGTGATTTCATCGTCGAGTACAACGGGCAGACCCGCGGCTGGTTCTACACCCTCCACGTCCTCGCCACCGCCCTGTTCGACTCGCCGTCGTTCCGCACCGTCGTGGCGCACGGCATCGTGCTGGGCGATGACGGGCTGAAGATGAGCAAGTCCAAGGGCAACTATCCCGACGTCAACGAGGTCTTCGACCGCGATGGCTCCGATGCGATGCGCTGGTTCCTCATGTCCTCGCCGATCCTGCGGGGCGGCAACCTCATCGTCACCGAGCAGGGCATCCGCGAGGGAGTCCGCCAGGCCCAGCTGCCCATCTGGAACGCCTGGAGCTTCCTGCGGCTCTACGCCGACCGGCAGGCCACCTGGCGCACCGGCTCGCAGCATGTCCTCGACCGCTACATCCTCGCGAAGCTGCGCGATACCCGCGACGTGATGACCGAGGCGCTCGATGGCAATGACATCGCCACCGCCTGCGATGCGCTGCGATTGTTCAGCGACGCGCTCACCAACTGGTACGTGCGCCGGTCGCGGGCCCGCTTCTGGGCCGGGCAGGATGCTGATCCGGAGGCGTTCGACACCCTCCACACCGTGCTGGAGATCACTTGCCGGCTCGCGGCGCCGCTGCTGCCCATGATGAGCGAGGTCGTCTGGCGCGGTCTCACCGGTGGGGAATCGGTGCACCTGCAGGACTGGCCGGGCGCCGATGAGGTGCCGCTCGACGGGGAGCTCGTCGCGGCGATGGACGAATCGCGGGCGGTGTGCTCCGCGGTGCTCAGCGTGCGCAAGGCCCAGAAGCTGCGGGTGCGCCTGCCCCTGGCGTCGCTCACCATCGCTGCCGAGGATGCTGACCGCTTGCGCCCGTTCACCGGCATCATCGCTGACGAGGTGAACGTCAAGCACATCGACCTGACCACCGATGTCGATATCCACGGCAGGTTCGAGCTCGCCGTGAATGCCCGGGCCGCGGGGCCGCGGCTCGGCAAGGAGGTGCAGACCGTCATCCGGGCGGTCAAGTCCGGTGACTGGACGGCCAACCCGGACGGAACCGTCACCGCGGCGGGGATCACCCTGGAGCCCGGCGAGTTCACCCAGCGGCTCGTCGCGGCCGAGCCCGAGTCCACCGCTGCGCTGCCGGGCGGGGCTGGGCTGGTAGTACTCGATCTCGACGTGACCGAGGACCTGGAGTCCGAGGGCTGGGCGAAGGACCGCATCCGTGAGCTCCAGGAATGCCGCCGGGCCCTCGATCTCGCGATCTCCGACCGCATTACCGTCGAGCTAGCGGTTCCCAAGCACCGGCTCGCCTGGGCGGAGCGCCACCGCGACCTGATCGCGGGCGAGGTCCTCGCGACTGTGCTGAGTATCACCGATGCGGAAGGGATCACGCCCGGCCGCCATCGCGATGTGGGCGACGGCGCGTGGGCGCTGATCACCAGGGACAGCTAGCAGGGCAGGCCAGCGGGCGGGGGAGACCTGCTCGCTGGCCCGGCCCCCGCTGGCCTAGCCGCGTAAGGCAAAAAGTAAGAATCGCGTGTGGATACCCGCGCCGCGGCACGGAACAGGCCAGCCCACCCAGTAGTATCGAGCGAGAGCCAGACCGTGTCACCGCTCGGTGCCCGCACCTAGGCGGTAGACCTGAGACGAGATGCAAAGGACACTGCATTGAAATTGCGAAACATCATGGTCGTGGGCATCGCTGCACCAGCGCTGATGCTGACTGCATGCGGATCAGAGGACGGCGGCACGTCCGAGGGCCCCGCGCAGACCAACGATGCTGCACCCTCGGCGCAGTGCGAGGTTCCGGAGGGTGACATCCCCACCGGGCCCGAGCTCCTCGAGATCCTCAACAAGGCACTTGATCCTGCCGTGCCCGAGGATGAGAAGGCAATGCTCATCGAGGGTGGTGGCGACGACCCCGAGCTGTGGTCGCAGCTGTCCGAGGAAGCGGGCAAGAACCCCGACATCCAGTACGAGATCCCCGACACGCCTGATGCCGTGTTCCCTCTCGATGAGTGCACGCTGAGCGCGAACTTCACCCTGCAGATCTCGCCGGACCAGCCCGCCAACACCGGCAGCCTCTTCTTCGTGGCCGAGGACGGCCGCTGGAAGCTCTCCCGCGACGACGCCTGCAACTTCGTGACGTCGTTCGCGCTCGAGACCGACCTCTGCGGCTGAGAAGCCAGGAACTAAGACGTCCTTCGACGTCAGGAAGCAGGCCCCGCGATTCGCTCGCGGGGCCTGCTTCTCTCTCCGTGCTGCTGCTCGTCGTGCTGCAGATGGTCGCGCGATGAGGTGACCTCAGGGCTGCGACCAGTTCAGCGCGATGCCAGTGCGCTGCTGGAGCGTGAATCCGGTGGCCGGGTCGGAGTACTGCTGCTCCCCGCGGACCTCGACCTGGCCCGAGACCGGCAGCGGCTTCTCCAGGTCAACGGTGATCGTGCCTGAACCATTGCTCGAGAACGTATCGATCAGCAGCCGTCCGGCCCCGGGGGTATCGAAGTACTCGAGGCTCGGCTGCTGGTTCACCGACACATCGAGCACGAGCACGTCGTCGGTCTTCTCCCGCAGGGTGACGGTGGTGGATTGAACGATGTCCGTGGCGCTCTCGATGGGCTGCTCGATCAGCCATCGGGCACCGATGCCGACTGGTTCGCTGGGCATCACCCCAACGCCATAGACGGTCTGGAACAGCGCGTGCTCGAGCGCCTCGCGGGCGGTGTCATTCGATGCCGGGCTCGGTGAGAGAGTCAGCTCGTGCACGGCCCCGCTCAGCGACATGCGCAGGGTGGCCTCGGAGCCGGGGGCATCCTGCAGAGCGGCCCGGGTGCTGTCATCGGGGCTCGTCGCGTCGCCCACGGTGAGGGTGACGTTCTGTCCCATCGCATTGCTCGCGCCGATGCGCGCGGTCAGGGGCAGCGTCACCTCGGGGCGGGAGAAATCTTGCTCCGGATCGCCCCCGAGCACCTGCGCGATGGTCGACCGTGCCGTGATGAGGTGCTCCGACTCGGTGCCGTGCACGAGCTGGTAGGCGAGGACACCGCGCGGCTCGGCACCCGGGTCCAGCAGCGTCACCGTCGTGGGTGGCACCGGCAACGTGACGGTGACCCGCTCGGCGGAGCCATCGCCGGCATCGTCCTGGCCCGTCGAGCACGCGGCGGGCAGCACAGCGGCCGCGGCGAGCACGATACCCAGGGCAACCGTGCCCCACTTCCGGCCACGCGGCCGGGCCGCGCGATGCGCCGAGTGCCCGTGGGGAACCGGTGATCGCGCCGCAGGGGCGTCGGGATCTGGAGAACGTGGGTCCACAATGCGAGGTTAGTGCACCAACCGGCTTATTCCCTACTGCTCTGCGCGATCGGGCGATCGCGACGTGGAAGGATGCGGTGCCGATAGTGGATGATGTGGGGGTGAGCGAACAACCCACCGACCCCGTGCAGGCCCATCCGCGCCGGGCCCGAACCATCATTGCCCTCGGCCTCGGCGTGCTCGTCCTCGACCTTGCCACGAAGATCCTTGCCGTGCGCTTCCTCGAGGAGCGCGAGCCCGTTCGCGTTCTCGGAGGGCTGCTGTACCTGACGCTGCACCGCAATCCTGGGGCGGCGTTCTCGATGGCGACGAGCCTTACCTGGCTGCTATCGGCCATCACGCTGCTCGTGGCGGTGGTCATCGTGGTGGCGAGCCGCCGGATCCGTTCCCTGCCCTGGGCGATCGGTCTTGGCGCGATCCTCGGTGGAGCGCTCGGCAACCTCGTCGATCGCGTGTTCCGCGAGCCCGGGGGCTTCCAGGGGCACGTCGTGGACTTCCTGTCCCTGCTGGCCCCGGACGGCAGTGTCTGGCCGGTGTTCAATGTCGCCGATCCGGCGATCGTGGGCGGCGCCATCCTGCTGGTGCTGCTGACCGTGATCGGCGTGGAGCCCGATGGCACGCGCCACCGGTCGTCCAAGGCAGCCCACGAAAAGACTGCCCAGGAGAAGCCAGCGCCGGAGAAGACTGAGCAGGGGGAGGAAGCATGATGGACACGCGCTCGATGCCCGTGCCCGATGGTCTCGTGGGCATGCGGGTCGATGCCGGGCTGTCACGCCTGCTCGGCCTCTCCCGCACGGTGATCGCCACGATGACGGAGGAGGGCGCGGTCCTGGTCGACGGCGCCGCGGCGGGCAAGTCCGACAAGCTGCATGCCGGTGCCTGGCTGGAGGTCCACCTGCCGCAGCCGCGCCGGGAGCCCGAGAACAGGCCCGAGCCCGTCGAGGGGATGACAATCCTGTATGCCGACAGCGACCTGGTGGCGGTGAACAAGCCCGTGGGTGTCGCTGCCCACGCCAGCGTCGGCTGGAAGGGGCCCACCGTCCTCGGGGGGCTCGCCGCGGCCGGATATCGCATCTCCACCTCGGGGCCCCCGGAGCGCCAGGGCATCGTGCATCGCCTGGACGTGGGCACATCCGGCGTGATGATGGTCGCGGTGTCCGAGCGCGCTTACAGCCTGCTCAAGCGGGCGTTCAAGCAGCGCACCGTCAAGAAGCAGTACCACGCCCTGGTGCAGGGCCATCCCGATCCGAGCAGCGGCACCATCGATGCCCCGATCGGTCGGCACGGGAGCAACGACTGGAAGTTCGCCGTGCGTGCCGATGGCAAGCACAGCGTCACCCACTACGACACCCTCGAGGCGTTCCAGGCGGCGAGCCTGCTCAGCGTGGATCTCGAGACCGGGCGCACCCACCAGATCCGGGTGCATTTCTCCGCGCTGAAGCATCCCTGCTGCGGCGATCTCACCTACGGTGCTGATCCGCGGCTCGCGCAGCGCCTGGGCCTGCAGCGGCAGTGGCTGCACGCCTGCACCCTGGAGTTCGCGCACCCGGCGGACGGCCGGTGGATGACGATCACCAGCGACTACCCGGATGATCTGCAGCATGCCCTTGATGTGCTGCGGGAGCACTGATGCGCCAGCGGGCGACGAATATCCTGCTTGTCGTGGCAGTGCTCGCAGTGGCGCTCGCCGGGGCAGCGGTGGTCGGCGCGCTCAATCCGGTGCCGCCGCTTCCGGTGGCGACCGATGCGCTCGGGCCCGCCGCGGGCGAGCCGCTCGACGAGTACCGGCAGCGGGCGGCGGCAACGCTCGATCCCGCTGGGGACGAGCAACCCCGCTGGGCGCTCGTGCTGCCGGAGCAGCCGGTCGATGCGGCCACCGCTGCTGCGGTCGTCGCGGGGACGCGCGCCTCCCGGCTCGTCCTTGATGGGGGTGGCAACGGCGCACTGGCTAGTGATCCAGCGGTGAGCCTGCCAGCGCCCGCGCCGGGTAGTGACGATGGGGCCGCCTTCCGCGAGGGCGTGGCTCGAGGCATCTCGCTGCTGCGGGAGCAGGGGGGCGACCTTGATGCCCAAATGCTTGATGCCCAGCTGCCTGATAGCCAGCCGCTTGGCCCCGGTTGCGCGTGCATTATTGGCGTTGTCGTCCACGCACCTCTTGGCGCGCTGGGCGGGGTAGCGGGCCGGCCGGGGGTGGCCAGCGTCGAGGCGCTGCCCGCCGATTCCCGATGGGGCGCGTTCGCGGTGCGGGCCCGATAGGGCATGGCATGACGCGCGCGCAGCGCGAGGCCTCTCCCGAGCCCCCCGCGCAGGATCCCCGTGGAGTGCTGCTCGGGGCGTCGGCCTATGCCTGCTGGGGGTTGTTCCCCGCATTCTTCGGGCTGCTGGCGTTCGCCGCGCCAGTGGAGATCCTCGCGCACCGCATCGTGTGGACGATGCTGCTCATGCTCGTAGTGGTGCTGGTCCTGGGGCAGGGCCGGGCGCTGCTCCGGATGGGTGCCCGCAACTGGGCGCTCGTCGCGGCGGCATCGTTGTTCATCAGCATCAACTGGGGCATGTACATCTATGGAGTCGTCAGCGGCCGGGTGGTGGAGACCGCTCTCGGGTACTTCATCAATCCGCTCGTCAGCGTCCTCATCGGTGTGATCGTTTTCCGCGAGCGCCTCTCGCGCGCCCAGGCCGTGGCGCTCGGTCTCGCCGCGATCGCGGTGCTCGTGCTGACGCTCGACTACGGATATCCGCCGTACATCGCCTTGAGCCTCGCGTTCTCCTTCGCGCTCTACGGGGTCACCAAGAAGCTCATCCCGATCGATCCGCGGCAGAGCGTGGCGGGGGAGACGCTCGTGGCCGCGCCCTTCGCGCTGATGCTGCTGGGCTGGCTCGCGCTCCACGGCCAGGGGAGCTTCCTCGACGGGGGCATGCCGCACGCGTTGCTGCTCATCGCGGCGGGGCCGGTCACCGCGATCCCGCTGCTTCTGTTCGCTGGCGCCGCGCAGCGCGTGCCGCTGGTCACCATGGGAATGCTGCAGTACCTCACCCCGAGCCTGCAGATGGCCTGGGGAGTGATCGTGCTGCGCGAGGACATGCCGCTCACGCGATGGCTCGGCTTCGCGCTGATCTGGCTCGCGCTCGCCATCCTCACCACGGACCTGGTGCGGCGCTACCGGGGGCGGCGGGCGAGGCGCATGCGAAGTGTCGGTGCCCCCGCCTAGAGTGGGGGCGTCACATCAGGAGTCGGCGGGACCGAGGGGCATACGTGGCTGGTTCGCAGCATGGATCGTTCGTGCATCTGCACAATCACACCGAGTACTCGATGCTCGATGGAGCGGCAAAGGTCAAGCCGCTGTTCGCGGAGGCGCAGCGGCTCGGCATGACCGCGGTGGGCATGACCGACCACGGCAACATGTTCGGCGCGAGCGATTTCTACAACGTGGCGACGAAGGCCGGCATCAAGCCCATCATCGGCATCGAGGCTTATGTGGCGCCGGAGTCCCGGTTCAACCTCAAGCGGGTCAAGTGGGGCGAGCCGTCGCAGAAGTCCGATGATGTGTCCGGCAGCGGCGCCTACACGCACATGACGATGGTGGCCCGCAACGCGACGGGGCTGCGGAACCTGTTCACCCTGTCCTCGCTGGCATCGATCGAGGGTCAGCTCGGCAAGTGGCCGCGCATGGACGCGGAACTGATCGCGCAGTATTCCGAGGGCATCATCGCCACCACGGGCTGCCCGTCGGGCGAGGTGCAAACCCGATTGCGGCTCGGCCATGACAAGGAGGCGCTCGAGGCCGCGGCGAAGTGGCAGGAGATCTTCGGCAAGGAGAACTTCTTCCTCGAGCTGATGGATCATGGCATCTCCATCGAGCGGCGGGTGCGCGACGGACTGCTCGAGGTGGGGCGCAAGGCTGGCATCCCGCCGGTGGTCACCAACGACTGCCACTACGTGACGATGGACCAGGCCAAGAGCCATGAGGCGCTGCTGTGCGTGCAGACCGGCAAGACGCTCAGCGACCCCAATCGCTTCCGGTTCGACGGCGATGGCTACTTCCTCAAGTCGGCCGAGCAGATGCGTGCTGCCTGGGACGATATGGTCCCCGGGGCGTGCGATAACACGCTGCTCATCGCCGAGCGCGTCGAATCCTACGAGGACGTGTGGAAGCACCGTGATCGCATGCCCGTCTTCCCCGTGCCCGAGGGCGAGACGCAGGGCAGCTTCCTCGCGCGCAGCGTCCACGAGGGCCTGCAGCGTCGCTTCCCGTCCGGCGTGCCCGAGGACTACACCCGGCGGGCAGAGTACGAGCTCGACGTCATCATCCAGATGGGCTTCCCCGCCTACTTCCTCGTCGTCGGCGATCTCATCCGGCACGCCCAGGAAGTAGGCATCCGGGTGGGGCCCGGCCGTGGCTCAGCGGCCGGCTCGCTCGTGGCGTTCGCGCTCGGCATCACCAACATCGACCCGATCCCGCACGGGCTGCTGTTCGAGCGGTTCCTCAACCCCGAGCGCGTCTCCATGCCCGATATCGATATCGACTTCGATGATCGCCGCCGTGGCGAGATGGTGCGCTACGCCACCGAGCGGTGGGGCAGCGATCGAGTCGCGCAGGTGATCACCTTCGGCACCATTAAGACCAAGGCCGCCATCAAGGATTCCGCGCGCGTGACGCTCGGGCAGCCCGGCTATGGCGTCGCCGACAGGATCACCAAGGCTCTGCCGCCGCCCGTCATGGCGAAGGACATCCCGCTCCACGGCATCATGGACCCCCAGCACGAGCGGTTCAAGGAGGCCGCCGAGGTGCGCGCCCTCATCGAGACCGACCCCGAGGTGCGCCAGATCTACGAGACCGCGCTCGGCCTCGAGGGCCTGATCCGCAATGCCGGCGTGCATGCCTGCGCGGTCATCATGTCGTCCGAGCCGTTGATGGAATCGATCCCGCTGTGGAAGCGCGCGCAGGACGGGGCGATCATCACCGGGTGGGACTACCCCTCCTGCGAGGCCATCGGCCTGCTCAAGATGGACTTCCTCGGCCTGCGCAACCTCACGGTCATCGGCGATGCCATCGACAACCTCAAGTCCAACCGCGGCATCGACATCGATCTCGACACGCTCGCCCTCGACGACCCCAAGGCCTACGAGCTGCTTGCCCGCGGCGACACCCTCGGGGTGTTCCAGCTCGACGGCTCGGCCATGCGCGACCTGCTGCGCCGCATGCAGCCCACCGGGTTCGAGGACATCGTCGCCGTGCTCGCGCTCTACCGCCCCGGCCCGATGGGCATGAACGCCCACAACGACTATGCCGACCGCAAGAACGGCCGCCAGCCCGTCAAGCCGATCCACCCCGAGCTCGAGGAACCCCTCAAGGAGATCCTCTCGGAGACCTACGGCCTGATCGTCTACCAGGAGCAGATCATGCAGATCGCTCAGAAGGTAGCCGGGTACTCCCTCGGGCGCGCCGACATCCTCCGGCGCGCCATGGGCAAGAAGAAGGCCGAGGTGCTCGCCGCCGAGTTCGAGGGCTTCGAGAAGGGCATGCAGGACAACGGCTTCGGCAAGGCCGCCATCAAGGCACTGTGGGACACGATCCTCCCGTTCGCCGGCTACGCGTTCAACAAGTCCCACGCCGCCGGGTACGGGCTCGTCTCCTACTGGACCGCCTACTTCAAGGCGAACTTCCCCGCCGAGTACATGGCGGGGCTGCTCACCTCTGTCGGTGATGACAAGGACAAGGCTGCTATCTACCTGTCCGATTGCCGCAAGATCGGTGTCACGGTGCTGCCTCCGGACGTCAACGAGTCCGAGCGAAACTTCACCTCCGTCGGCGACGACATCCGCTTCGGGCTCAATGCCGTTCGCAACGTCGGCTCCAATGTTGTCTCCGCGATCATCGAGGGCCGCACCGAGAAGGGGCACTACACGTCGTTCTCCGACTACCTGAACAAGGTCGATGCCGCCGCCTGCGGCAAGAAGGCCGTCGAATCGCTCATCAAGGCCGGCGCGTTCGACTCCATGGAGCATCCCCGCAAGGGGCTCGTCCACATCCACTCCGATGCCGTCGATGCCGTGATGAGCACCAAGAAGGCCCAGGCGATGGGCCAGTTCGACCTCTTCGGCGGCGACGATGCGGAGGACGTCACCAGCGTTTTCGAGGTGAAGGTCCCGGATGAGGAATGGGACACCAAGCACCGCCTCGCCCTCGAGCGCGAGATGCTCGGCCTCTACGTCTCCGGGCATCCGCTCAACGGAATCGAGCACCTGCTCGCCGCCCAGACCGACACGCCGATCACTGCCATCCTCGACGGCACCATCAAGGACGGCGCCCAGGTCACCGTTGGTGGCATCTTCGCCTCCGTCACCCGGCGCGTCAACAAGAACGGCCAGCCCTGGGCAGCCGCTCAGCTCGAGGATCTCGAGGGCGGCATCGAGATCATGTTCTTCCCGCAGTCCTACTCCCTCTACGGCATGGACGTCACCGAGGACGCCATCGTGCTCGTCAAGGGGCGGCTCAAGCGCCAGGATGATCGGCTCTCCATCATCGCCAATGATCTGGTGGTGCCCGATCTCTCCGACGTTGGCGTGGCCCAGCCCATCGCGCTGACCATGCCCACCCGGCTGTGCACTCCGGACAAGGTCGGCGCGCTCAAGCAAGTCCTCACCCGCCATCCCGGCAGCGCCGACGTGCACGTGCGGCTCATCGCCGGGGACCGCACCACCACCCTCAAGCTCGACGACAACTATCGAGTGGCCCCATCGTCGGCGCTCATGGGCGACCTCAAAGCACTCCTCGGACCAGGCTGCCTGGGGTAGGAATAGGAAGAACGACCACGGCACCCCACAGCACGGGAGCGGACATGCGCAGAATCGCACCAGGCAGGCTCGCCATGCTCGGCGCCGCGGCAGCCCTCGTGCTGAGCACGTCGTGCGGGAGCATCGACGAGTCCGCGCCCGCGGAACCGAGCAGCGTCCCTGGCAGCGCTGCCGGGGACGTGGAGGCAGCGCGCGATGGGATCCAACGCTTCACCGAGCGTTTCAGCCAGGAGCTGGCCAGCCAGGACCAGGCCAACACGGTGTACTCCCCGCTGAGCATCGCCACGGCGTTCGCCATGCTTCGCGCGGGAGCAGGCGGCACAACCGCTGAGCAGCTCGACACCGTGTTCGGCTACCCCGGGACCACTCCGGCGCAAGCGTACGGCGATCTGCTCGACACGATAGGCACTACTAGCGAGCCGCCCGAGCCTACCGATCCTGGCGCCACCCGTGGCAGCGATGACCCGCCAGCACCCACGGTCGTTGCCCTCGCCCAGGGCCTCTTCGTTCAAGAGGGGCTCGACCTCGGCGATGAGTTCACCGACACCCTCTCTGACCAGTTCGGTGCCCAGCCCGAACAGGTGGACTTCGCGAGCAGCGATGCGGTGCAAGTGCTCAACGACTGGGCCAGCGACAACACCGCGGGGCGCATCACCGAGATGTTCGACCGGCTCGACCCCGCCACCGTCGCGGTCCTCGCCAACGCCACCTACATGAAGGCCGAATGGCAAGTGCAGTTCAGCGAGAACGAGACTCGTGACGAGCCGTTCACCCGTCCGGGCGGGGCCACCGTCACCACACCCATGATGAACAAGCAGAACCTGCGGGTGCGGCACATCGAGGCGCCAGGCTGGACGGCCATCGCCCTGCCCTACCGCGGTGACGAGCTGGTGATGTGGATCGCCCTCGACCCCACCGACGAGGCCGCCGCGCCGCCCGCCGTCACCGAGGCAATGCTCGCGGAGCTCGCGCGCGGCGGCACCGAGCGATCCGCGCAGGTGGCCGTGCCCCGGTTCCGCATCGATACCAGCACCGGGCTGCTCGACACGCTCGCCCGGCTCGGCCTCACCGACCTCGGTGGCCTCGACGACATCGCGCCCGGCTTCACCCTCAGCGATGCCATCCATCGCGCCACCATCACCGTCGACGAGGCCGGCACCGAGGCCGCGGCCGTCACCGGCCTAGCCGGAGTGACCAGCATGCCCCCGCAGTCGCAGATCACCTTCCGTGCCGACCAGGCATTCTCCTTCGTGCTGATGCACCAGCCCACCGGGATGCCACTGTTCGCCGGCACCACCACCGACCCCACCGCCTGACCCCGCATCACCGATCCCGCCGCCGAGCCCCGCCGACCGAGGAGACCCGCGCCATGCCACTGTCCGGAACCTACGAGCCGCCCGCCACTGACTTCGTCCGCCAGCAGATCGAGACCTACGAGGCCAGCGACGGCGCCGAAGGCAACACCATGGGCGGCAAGCCCGTGGTCGTTGTCACCATGCGCGGTGCACGGAGCGGAAACCTGCGCAAGGCCTGCCTCATGCGCGTCGAGCACAACGGTGAGTACGCCCTCATCGCCTCGATGGGCGGCGCGCCCCGGCACCCTGCCTGGTACCACAACATCCTCGCCCACCCGCACGTCGAGCTGCAGGACGGCGCCAACCGCAAGGACTATGACGCCCGCGAGGTCCAGGGCGAGGAGCGCGATCTCTGGTGGCAGCGTGCCGCCGAGGTGTGGCCCGACTACAACGAGTACCAGGCCAAGACCGACCGCATCATCCCCGTCCTCGTCCTCGCCCCGCGCGACCAAGGGCCCGCTCGCGACTAAGGGCCTGGGCGCGGGACGCTACCGGGAACGTCACGGAACGGACCAACCAGTCCAACGACTGGATACTGGTGCACCCGGGATGGCAGCATGGACCGAGTGTCAACTGCTCATGATCTCCAGGCCCCCACGTCCACGGCGCTGCTGACCGCGGACGATATCGACGCTGCCGCAGCGCGCATCAGCGGCGTCGTCGCGGAAACGCCCCTCGAGCGGTGCGAGCGCCTCTCCGAGATCACCGGCGCCAACATCTGGCTCAAGCGCGAGGACCTCCAGCGGGTCCGCTCCTACAAGCTGCGCGGCGCCTACAACCTCATGGTGCAACTGACCGACAAGGAGCGCGCCGCCGGTGTGGTGTGCGCCAGCGCCGGCAACCACGCGCAAGGAGTCGCGCTCGCTTGCAAGGCCCTCGGCATCCAGGGGCGCATCTACCTGCCCTCCAACACGCCCAAGCAGAAGCGCGACCGCATCCGAGCGCACGGCAACAGCTTCGTCCAGCTGAAGATCACCGGCCCCACGTACGACGAGGCCGCCGCGGCCGCTGCCGAGGATTGCGAGCAGACCGGCGCCACCCTCGTTCCGCCGTTCAACGACCCGCGCACGGCGGCAGGCCAAGGCACCATCGCCGCCGAGATCCTCGCCGAGCTCGACGGTGATCTCGACGCCATCGTGGTTCCTGTCGGTGGGGGAGGGCTCATCGCCGGTGTCACCACCTACCTGCGGGAACGATCCCCCCGCACCACCATCGTCGGTGCCGAGCCCTCCGGGGCGGCCTCGATGATCGCCGCGCTCGCGGCCCACGGCCCCGTCACGCTCCGCGACATCGATCCCTTCGTCGATGGTGCGGCCGTCCGGCGCGTCGGCGACTTCACCTACTCCGTCCTCGCCGCCGCGGGAGCGACCGCGCTCACTCACGCATCGCTGCCGCTCGTCGCGTCGGTTCCGCGCCCGAGCCACCCGGGAGATCTCTCTCTGATCAAGGTCGACGAGGGCGCCGTATGCACCGCCATGCTCGACCTCTACCAGAACGAGGGCATCATCGCCGAGCCGGCGGGGGCGCTCGCCACCGCAGCGCTCGAGCAGATGACCTTCGAGCCCGGGCAGAACATCGTCTGCATCGTCTCCGGCGGCAACAATGACGTCTCCCGCTACGGCGAGATCCTCGAGCGCTCGCTCGTCCACATGGGGCTCAAGCACTACTTCCTCGTCAACTTCCCGCAGGAGCCCGGTGCGCTGCGCCGGTTCCTCGACCAGGTCCTTGGCCCCGATGACGACATCACCATGTTCGAGTACGTCAAGCGCAACAACCGCGAGACCGGGGGAGCCCTCGTCGGCATCGAGCTCGGTGAGCGGGAGGGGCTCGCGCCGCTGCTCGCACGGATCCGCAAGTCCGGGATGGACGTCGAGCGCCTCGAGCCGGGCAAGCCCGCCTTCCGCTACCTGATCTAGGGGCCATTCGCGCTGGCCTGTCGCCGCGTGGGCGGGGGAGCGATTCGCTACGGTTGTCCGGAGGTACTGGCGCCGATGGCGCCGCCGCGACTAGGAGGACATGATGGCTGGATCGTTGCGCGAGGAATTGCTGGCGGAAGGCACGAGGGATGCGTTCGTCGCGGAGGCGCGCGCGGTGCTCGATGCCGAGGTGAAGGCCAAGCGTGGCCCCGGCGGCATGATGATCAAGGGTGCCTACAAGACGGTCAACGCGGTGCACGCGTCATTCGTCGACTCCGTGCTGCGGGCGCTCCTGCCAGATTTCCTCGCGGACCTGCAGCCGCACTGGGATGCGTTCCAGGCCGACGGCTCCGAGGATTTCGGCAAGTACCTGGCGCAGCATGGTGACGCGGCCGCCGATTCGCTGCTCGCTGTCGTTGATCGTCGCGCGGAGGGCTCGTCGTACAAGAGCGTGGTCAAGCTGTATGGCCAGTTGCGGGGCCAGGCGCACAAGCATGTGGTGCAGGCGCTTCCTGCCGTGGGCGAGCTGATCCAGCGCAACATGCTCCGTCCGTGACGGTGGGCTAGCCCGCCCGCTGCTCTAGCTCGTTCGAGGGCGCAGCTCGCGCGGGGGTGGTTGGGGCTCGCCGCCACGCACGTACAGTGCCATGCCCGAGCCCGGCAGCGCGTCCGGGATGCTGACCCCTTGGTCGTCGGGGGAGCAGTGGATGGTCCGGTCGGTGGCGATATCGTGCCAGGTGCCGGGCGGGAAACGGATGAGGGTGCGCGCCCACTCGGCGGGGTCGTCGTCGATATCGGTGGCGATGTCGTGGTTCAGCGATCGCAGGACGAGGCATATTGCTTCGGGCAGGGCGTGGGGCCTGCCGCGCGCGAACGCGACGACATGGGTCTGGCGGGGACCGGTGGCCGACAGGGGCTCGTACTCCCCTCCGCCGAAAACCTCGGGCCGCTCTGCGCGCAGGGCGAGCGCGGCGGCCAGCAGCGTGCCGCTCCCCTCCGACTCGTGGGTGATGATCGGGCTGCCTGGCCCGAGCGCGTCGATGAGCCGCGCCTCCGGGGTGCTGCCGGCGGGCACGAGGGTTCGTGGCCAGTGGCGCGCGACGTGGGCCCGCATCAGGTGGAACTCGGAGCGTGGCACGTAGTGCTTGGCGAGAGTGTGGTCGCGACCGTTGTGCCCGGCGAGGACGCCTGCGGTGGTGCGGGTGAGCTCGATGGCTACCGTGCCGTCGATGCCCGCGGGCAGATCGGGATCGCCGGAGCGGGGCAGGGGCATGGGGGCCTGGACCAGCACGAGCTTGTCGCGGCCGACGAGCGCGCGCAGGCGCGCGGTGGCATCGGCGAGGGAATCGACCGTGCCGATGCCGATGAGGACCACGCCATCGAGGAGCTCATGCTCGAGCGCCCGGCGCAGCTCGCTGGCTTCGGGCGTGCCTGCGGCTGGCAGCGCGGCGAGCGAGGGGAGCGCGATCAGCAGCCGGGCCGAGGTGCCGGGCTCGTCGAGCAGGCGCGTGAGCCCGGCAGTGCCCGCGCCGAGGACGGTTGACGGGTGCACGGCGGCGTGGGAGCAGCGCGCGGCATCGGCGTGGCCCCGGAGACGGGCGAGCGCTTCGGTGGCATCCTGCCCGGTCCTGGGCGGGGCCACCCGCGGCCAGTAGACGCTGGTCACGCTTGGTCGGCTGGGGCTGCTAGGGGGGCTCACGGCTCCATCGTCTCACCACCAGGCGGTGGCGTCCCCGAGTTGCCGGTCAAGCTCCGGGATCATCGACCGCACGTAGCTAGCGGTGAGGTGGTTGAAGTCTCGGTAGACCGCGATATTGCCCTCCGCGGCACGGCAGGTGGTGGGCCGGCAGATCGCATCGGACATGTCCAGCGAGACCATGCCGGGAATCTGCTCGGCCCATTCGTCGGCAGGGTTGGTGGCCTTGAGCACGGTGCTGCGGGGCGCGCCGCACTGCTCGGGGGTGTTGCGCCCGGCGAGGCAATCGGCAGGACCGGGAAAGGGCCACAGCCATGGGTTGTCGCGCAGGCCGAGGACGTTGATCCCCGCGCTGGATAGTGCCGTGAACGCCTCGATGTAGTTGCCGGGAATGAAGTCGCCGGTGCCATCGTGGAGGGGCCGCGTGCTGTTGGTGAGCACGAAGCCGGGCTGGGTGGCGACGAGGTGCTCGGCGAGGCGGAGGTTCCAGTCGCGGCACTCGGGGTAGGGCAGGCCGTCGAAGTGACGGGGGTCGGGCTCGTCCCACATGGGGCAGCCCATCTTGACGATGACGGTGACGCGGAAGCCACGAGCGAGGCCGATGGGGTGCAGCGCGCTGATCCACTGCTCGGCGTGGGAGCCGCCGACGAGAGCGAGCGTGCGGGAAGCGCTCGTATCACCGTATTCGCAGATGATCAGTTCCGCGGTGAAGTAGTCGGCGATGCATTTGTCCTCGGCGGTGACCGGATGGTCCTGCTGGATGTCGAGCGGGTCGGGGAAGATGCGCGCCTCGGGCACGGGCGCGGCGTCGGTGAGGGCGAGGGCGCCGGGGTGCGTGCGCGAGCCCGGCGGATCGAGGAGCGAGGAATCGCGGTTGGCGATGTAGCCGAGCCATCCTCCGGCCGCGGCGAGCATGAGGACCGTGGCGAGACCGAGCGCGATCGCGGGGTAGGTGGAGCGGCGCTTCCAGCGGCGACGGGATTCGCTGGGGGCGGGATTGCGGGAGCTGTAGCGCAGCGGTGCCTCGATGTAGCGGAGAGTGAGCCACGCGCAGCCCAGCGATACCGCGATGATCGCGAGGCCCTCGATGATCGTCGCGGCGGGCTTGCCGGTATGGATCAGGTAGAAGATCAGGATCGGCCAGTGCCACAGGTAGAAGGCGTAGGCCAGCGTCCCGAGCCACACCAGGGGCCCACTGCCGAGCAGGGCGCGCACGGGATCGCTGCGTGTGGCGTTCGCCCCGGCGATGATGATCGCGATCGCACCGAGCACCGGGACCAGGGCCCAGGGGCCCGGGAACTGGGCGCGCCCGTCGAGGAGGAGCCCGGTGGAAGCGATGGCGGCGAGGCCGCCGAGGGCGAGCGCGGGCCGGGCGGGGCCGGGCACCCGGATGAGCGGGAGGAGCGCGGCGATGGCCCCGCCGAGCAGGAGCTGCCAAGTGCGCGCGAACGTGTCGTAGTAGTTCCAGGAGGGACGCGAGACGACATGGATCGCGGCGTAGGAGAACGAGGCGATGGTGACCGCGAGGATGACGCCGGTCGCGGCGCGGGCGGACCAGATGTGGCGGCGGGGGTGGCGCCGTGCGACGGCTTGCGCGATCCACGCGGTGGCGTAGGTGGCCAGGAGAGTGGCGAGGAAGAACTGCCCCTGCACCGACATCGACCACAAATGCTGCAATGGGCTGGTGGAGGGGTCGGCGGCGAGGTAGTCGCCGGCCTCGATGGCGAGGTACCAGTTCTGGTAGTAGCCCGCGCTCGCGAGGAGTTGCTGCGCGATGTCGTCCCAGCGGGTGAACGGGATGAGCAGGTATGCCGCGATCATCGTGGCAACGAGCACGGTGAGCAGCGCGGGCAGCAGGCGCCGGGCGAGCCGCTTGATCACGGGCAGGGGGGAGAGGTCAGTGCCCCGCCGGATGGTGCGCAGCAGCATGCCGACGAAGAAGAACCCGGACAGGGCGAGGAAGACGTCGACGCCGCCGGAGACGCCGAGCGCCCAGACGTGGTAGGCGACGACCAGCAGGATCGCGAGCCCGCGCAGCCCGTCGAGGTCCAAGCGGTACTGCATGGCCGGAGCAGGCATCCGGGTGTCGGTGGCAGAGTGTCGCGTGATCGGCGCGTTCATGGCGAGTATTCACGATACCTTGGGCGGGATTCATGCTGACGCCGTGTGAGCAATTGCCGGACTTGTACGTAATGCGGCTTTTCCAGGCCCGGTGAAATTTGCGTTGTCGCCCGTCCGAAGCACCAGGAATGTCGGACCGCCGGACTACCGTATGCATCATGTCGACCACTCTGGATCACCATCCGGATGGGCCCTCCCGGCCCGCCGCGACAACGCTCGACGAGGCGTTCGCCCCGCTGCGCCGGGAACTGCTCGCGCACTGCTACCGGATGCTTGGCTCCTTCCATGACGCCGAGGACGCTGTGCAGGAGACCTACCTGCGCGCCTGGCGCTCGTACGCGAGCTTCGAGGGACGCTCCTCGGTGCGCACGTGGCTGCACCGGATCGCCACCAACGTGTGCCTGACCATGTGCCAGTCCCGCAAGGCTCGCGCGCTGCCACGTGGGCTGGGCCAGGAACGCAGCGATCCCCGGGCAACGCTCGAGCAGAGCAACGAGATTCCCTGGCTCGAGCCCTTCCCTGGTACGGCTACCTCCTCTGGTGCCGACCCCGCGACCGCGGCCACCGAGCATGCCCGGGTCCGGCTCGCCCTCATCGCGGCGCTGCAGCACCTGCCCGCCCGGCAGCGCGCCGCCCTGCTCATGAAGGAGGTCCTCCAGTGGAAGGCCAGCGAGATCGCCGATGCACTCGGCACCACCACCACGTCGGTCAATAGCAGCATGCAACGGGCGCGTGCCCACCTCGCGGAGCTCGCGCTCGACGAGGACACTCTCGCCGAGCCCGATGACCACTCAGCCCGCGAGCTGATCGGTCGCTACGCCGCAGCCCTCGAGCGCAAGGACATCCCCGCCATCGTCGAGCTCTTCACCGCGGACGCGATCTGGGAGATGCCCCCGTTCCTCGGCTGGTACCAGGGGCCCGCCGATATCGGCGCGCTGATCGACACGCAATGCCCCGCCGGGCCCGGGGAGCTGCGTGCCCTTCCGGTCATCATGAACGCGCAGCCCGCGCTCGCCGTCTACATCGCCGCGCCCGGCAACCGGTGGGAGGCATTCCAGATCCAGGTCCTCGACGGCGATGGCCAGGGCAAGCTCTCCCACGCCTACGTCTTCTTCGACACCGCCCTCTTCACCGCGGCAGGGCTGCCCCTCGCGCTCTCCGGTGCGGAGATGCGGCTCCGCGAGCGCCGCGCCTGATCCGGCCTGGCTCGATTTCTGCCACGCGCGGCGATACTGTCGTGCATCGTGGTGGACTACGCACAGACCCGGGTCGCGAAGTGGGATGCCCGCGCGATCAGCGAGGCCGACGCCGCGCACGTCTGGCACCCCTACGGCGCGTTCCCCCCGACGACGCGGCCCCTGGTCGTCGATAGTGCCCGCGGGACGCGGCTTCGCCTCGCCGACGGCCGCGAGGCCATCGACGCCATGAGCTCTTGGTGGGCCGTCATCCACGGCTACCAGCACCCCCGGCTCGACGCTGCGGCGCACGCGCAGATCTCCCGCATGTCCCACGTCATGTTCGGAGGCCTCACCCACGAGCCCGCCGCGCGCCTCGCGTCGCTGCTCGTCGACATCACCCCGGAGCCGCTCACCAAGGTGTTCTTCGCCGACTCCGGCTCCGTCTCCATCGAGGTCGCGGTCAAGATGTGCCTGCAGTACTGGCGCAGCCTCGGCAAGCCCGCCAAGAACAAGCTCCTCACCTGGCGGGGCGGCTACCACGGCGACACCTTCACCCCGATGAGCGTGTGCGACCCCGACGGCGGCATGCACTCCATGTGGACCGATGTGCTGCGCCCCCAGGTGTTCGCGCCACGCCCGCCCGCCGAGCATGACCCTGCCTACACCGCCGAGCTCGAGCGCTTGATCGCCACCCACGCCGATGAGCTCGCCGCAGTGATCGTCGAGCCCGTCGTGCAGGGCATCGGCTCGATGCGCTTCCACCATCCCGGCCACCTCGCTGACCTGCGTCGACTCTGCGACAAGCACGGCGTGCTGCTCATCGTCGATGAGATCGCCACCGGGTTCGGCCGCACCGGCAGCCTCTTCGCCATCGAGCAGACCGGAATCGCCCCGGACGTGATGTGCATCGGCAAAGCGCTCACCGGCGGCTACCTCACCCTTGCCGCCGTGCTGTGCACCGACGAGATTGCCGGGACCATCAGCGACTCTCCCGCCGGGGGACTGATGCACGGCCCCACCTTCATGGCCAACCCGCTGGCCTGCGCCATCGCCGTGGCCTCCACCGAGCTCCTGCTCGAGCAGGACTGGGCGACCACCGTGTCCGGCATCGAGAAGCAGCTCGCGGAGGGGCTCGCCCCGGCCCGCGACCTGCCAGGCGTGGTCGATGTGCGCAGCAAGGGAGCCATCGGGGTGATCGAGATGCGCGAGCCCGTCGACATGCAGCTCGCCACCGACATCGCCCTCGAGCACGGTGTCTGGCTGCGCCCGTTCCGGACCCTCGTCTACACCATGCCCCCCTACATCAGCACCCCCAGCGACCTCGCCGCGATCACCACAGCGATGGTCGCGGTCGCCGCGGCCCACTCCGGCGGGCCGGGCGCGTGAGCGGCCCCGTGGACCCCCTCGGCTGGCTCGACGACGCGGCAGCGCTGCGCCGGGAGCGGGGCATGCAGCGCGTGCTGCGGCCACGCCAGCCGCACGAGACCGTGATCGACCTCGCCTCCAACGACTACCTCGGCCTCTCGCGGCATCCCGAGGTCATCGACGGCGCCATCGAGGCCGTCCGGAAGTGGGGCGCGGGCTCCACGGGATCACGCCTGGTCACCGGCGACACCATCGAGCACGAGCAGCTCGAGCAGGAGCTCGCCGCGTTCACCGGTGCCGCCACCGGCTTGGTGTTCGCCACCGGGTACGCCGCGAACCTCGGCGCAGTGACCGCGCTGAGCGGCCGCGACACCCTCGTGGTGTCCGACCGCACCAACCACGCCTCCCTCGTCGATGCCTGCCGGCTCTCCCGCGCGCGCACCGTGATCGTCGCGCACCGCGACCTCGGGGCGATGCGCGCGGCCCTCGAGGACCGGGACGAGGAGCGCGCGCTGCTCGTCACCGATTCCGTGTTCAGCGCGGACGGGGACCTCGCGCCGCTGCGCGCCATGCACGCGATCTGCCGGCAGACCGATGCGGTCCTCATCGCCGACGAGGCGCACGGCATCGGCGTGCGTGGCGACGGTGGGCGCGGCCTCGTGCACGAGTGCGGCCTCGCCGGCGAGCCCGACGTCATCATCACTCTCACCCTGTCGAAAGCACTAGGCAGCCAGGGCGGCATGGTGCTCGCCGATGAGAGGGTCCGCGACCACCTCATCAACACCGCGCGCAGCTTTATCTTCGACACCGGGCTCGCCCCCGCCCCGGTTGGTGCGGCGCGTGCCGCTCTGCGGGTGCTGCGCCGCGAGCCGCAGCGGGCCTCTGCCGTGCTCGACCATGCGCGCGCCCTCGCGGCCGCCGCCGACGTCACCGAGATCCCGGAGTCTGCCGTGGTCTCGGTCGTGCTCGGGGACGCCGCCACCGCGGTCGCCGCGGCGGAGCGATGCGCGAAGCTCGGCGTGCGCGTCGGCTGCTTCCGGCCGCCGTCCGTGCCGCCAGGTACCTCGCGGCTCCGGCTGACCGCGCGGGCGGACCTCACCGAGCCCGAGATAGCCACCGTGGTGGAGGTGCTGCGCACCGTGCTCGGTGAAACCCGATAGACGACCCCCGGAACACCCCCCGGAAACCCCCATTAGGTACCCCAGCGCAGGGAGCAACAGTGAGCATCCTGATCGTCACCGGAACCTCCACCGAGGTAGGCAAGACCGCCGTCACTGCCGTGCTCGCGGCCATCGCGCACGACGCGGGAGCCAGCGTCGCGGTGTGCAAGCCCGCGCAGACCGGCATCGACGACAACGAGCCAGGCGATCTCGCCGAGATCGAGGCGCGCGTGCCGGGCATCCACACCGTGGAGCTCGCGCGGTACCCCGAGCCGCTCGCCCCGCTCACCGCCGCCCGGCGCTCTTCCCGGCCACCGCTGCGGCTGCCGGACCTGATCGCGGCGGTGCGGGAGCTCGACGAGCTGCATGACCTCGTGCTCGTCGAGGGCGCCGGCGGCCTGCTCGTGCAGCTCGGCGCCGAGGGCTTCACCCTCCGCGACCTCGCCCGCGCGCTCGATGCACCAGTAGTGATCGTCGTAGCGCCCGGCCTCGGTACCCTCAACCACACCGCGCTCACCGTGGAGGCACTGCGCCACGGAGAGGTCGGCATAGCAGGCATCGTGATCGGATCATGGCCCGCGGAGCCCGATCTCGCCATGCGCTGCAACCGGACCGACCTGCCCGGGATCACCGGCGCGCCCATCGTCGGAGCAATCCCGGCGGGCATGCCGCTCACTGAGCGAGACACTTTCGCCAGCGCCGCGCGGGGCTGGATCGAGCCGCGATTCCAGGATTCCTACCTGCGCCGACGCGACACGTCGGCGGGAGCATTCACACTTTAGTGAGACGGTAAGGCACACTGAAATAGCGTGGGGCAGGTCACGAGGTGCTCGGACCACTGCCCCCGAAACCCGCGCGGCCAGGGATAGGATCGTGCGGCGCAGTACACCGAAGAGGAGAGCTCCTAGTGACCCAGGCACCCGCTCAGACCACCGAAACAGGCGAGCCCGGCGCGGCCACCGACATTCTCGCGATCGCGCGGGAACAAGTGCTCGAGCGTGGCGTGCCGCTGCGCACAGAGCAGGTGCTCGAGGTGCTCCAGCTCGACGATGATCGGCTCGAGGAGCTCCTCGCGCTCGCCCATGATGTGCGCATGCGCTGGTGCGGCCCCGAGGTCGAGGTCGAGGGCATCATCAGCCTCAAGACCGGCGGCTGCCCCGAGGACTGCCACTTCTGCTCGCAGTCCGGGCTGTTCCAGTCGCCCGTGCGCAGCGCATGGATCGACATCCCCAGCCTCGTCGAGGCCGCGAAGCAGACCGCCAAGAGCGGCGCCACCGAGTTCTGCATCGTCGCCGCCGTCCGCGGTCCCGACGCCCGGCTCATGTCGCAGGTCGCTGCCGGCATCGAGGCGATCCGCAACGAGGTCGATATCCAGATCGCGTGCTCGCTCGGCATGCTGACCCAGGAGCAGGTCGACCAGCTCGCCGCGATGGGCGTGCACCGCTACAACCACAACCTCGAGACCGCGAAGTCACACTTCCCGAACGTTGTCACCACCCACTCGTGGGAGGAGCGCTGGGACACCCTGCGCATGGTCCGCGAAGCAGGCATGGAAGTGTGCTGCGGTGGCATCCTCGGCATGGGCGAGAGCCTTGAGCAGCGCGCGGAGTTCGCCGCCCAGCTCGGCGACCTCGAGCCCGATGAGGTTCCGCTGAACTTCCTCAACCCGCGCCCCGGCACCCCCTTCGGTGACCTCGAGGTGCTGCCCGCGACCGAGGCGCTCAAGTCCATTGCCGCGTTCCGGCTCGCGCTGCCGCGCACCATCCTGCGCTTCGCCGGTGGCCGCGAGATCACCCTCGGCGACCTTGGTGCCAAGCAGGGCATGCTTGGCGGCATCAACGCCGTGATCGTGGGCAACTACCTCACCACCCTGGGGCGCCCCGCCGAGTCCGATCTCGATCTGCTCGGCGAGCTCGAGATGCCGATCAAGGCGCTCAACGCCACCATCTAGCACGATCAGTGATGCATATAGCCCCCTGGCCGCCCACGGTGGCCAGGGGGCTGTTCCAGCCAAGCAGGAGGGCACAGCGGTGACGATGACAAGCATCCCGGACAGCACGGCCGGAGATCCGCGCGTGCCCGCTCCCCGGCGCGAGCGCATTGCCAAGGTCCCCGCGGCCAAGGAGATCGCTCCGCGCGACGGCGGGCCGCTCGGCAGCGAGCAGCGCTTCAGCGTATACACCGGCAGCGAGCTGGCTGCCGACGCGACGATCCCGTCCGCCGCGCAGCTCGGGCTCGAGCCGCCGCGCTACTGCGGGCAGTGCGGGCGCCGGATGGTCGTGCAGATCGATCCCGTCGGCTGGTGGGCGCAGTGCTCGCGCCACGGCCGCATCCACAGCAACGAGATCGCCGGCTACCGGTAGCTCTCGGCGGATTCTCGCGCGTGGCTCGCTGGCCTGCCCGGACCGCGAGTGTGCGGGGGTCTGCCCAGCCCGCGAAGGTGCGAAAAGCGACACGTTTCCGCTCGGGAGCTGTCGTTTTTCGCACACTCGCGGCCGAGCGCCGAGCGCCAAGCGCCAAGCGCCAAGCGCCAGGCGCCTAGGCAGGCCTCACCGCCCGGTCCATCGCGGCTCCCGGCGCTCATCGAACGCAGCCATGCCCTCCTGGGCATCGTCGGAGAAAGTCGCTTCCGAGGCGATGTCGGATTGCCGCTCGAACGCCTCCTCGGCGGGCCAGCCGGATGATTCGTCGACGATGCGGCGGGTCAGGGCGAGCGAGAGCGGGGCATTCGCCGCGATCTGGCCTGCCAGCACCCGTGCTTCCCTGAGCGCCTGCCCGGGCTTGGTGAGCCGGTTGACGATGCCGAGCTGGTGGAGCCGCTCCGCCGGGATCTCGCGGCCCGTGAGGGTGAACTCGAGAGCGGAGGCCCGCGGCAGGCGCTGGGCGAGCCGGAGCACGCCGCCCGCGGCAGCGACGAGCCCGCGGGAGGGCTCGGGCAGCCCGAAGCGGGCATCGCGCGCGGCGACGATCATGTCGCACGCCAGCGCTACCTCGAACCCGCCAGCGAGGGCGTGTCCTTCCACCGCGGCGATCGTCGGCAGGGCGGGTGGCAGCGCTGCGATGCCGAGCAGTCCGCGACGGGGCGCCACGGGGAATTCGCCGCGGGCGGCGGCGCGCAGGTCCATTCCGGTGCTGAAGTCCCCGGCAGCGCCGGTGAGGATGACGACCTGAGTCTGCGGATCGGATTCGGCGTCGTCGAGGGCTTGCTCGAGGGCGAGCGCGAGATCGAGGTCGATGGCATTGCGGGCGCGGGGCCGGTTGAGGGTGAGGGTGCAGATGGGCCCATCCCAGTCGCGCAGGAGAGCGGGCGTGGCGCGGGTGGCGCGCGCATGCTCCGCCGCGCGGGCGAAGCCCTCGCCGTCGACGCTGCTGATGGTCACTTGCTCGCCGTCGCGGAGGAGGTCCATGCCGATGAGATCCTCGGCGAGGGCTCGCTCGATCAGCGCGGGGTCGGTGGATCGGGTGAGGATCCGGGTGCCGTCGTCGGCGAGCGAGGCGAGGATGGCGGCGTCGGGTGTGCCGTCGGAGCCGTGGGTGACGGTCCAGGCCTCGATGATGCTGGTGCCGTCGTGCTCGGCGGTGGCGGGGCGCGCGGGCGGGCGCGACCAGCGGGCGGCGGCATCGATGTCGGTGAAGGGGATGGCGGGTGGCGTGGTGGATACCGCGGTGGCGGCGTGCTTGGTGGCGTACCAGCCGAGCGCGGTGGATATCCCGATCGTCCCGGGCTCGCGGCGGGCGGCCCGGATCACTCCGGCGAGCCCGTGGGTGGCGTAGTTGTTGAGCGGGCCGCCGGCGAAGGTGAGCCCGCCGGTGCAGGTGAGAGGCCGCGCGGCGTCGCTCGGGTCGAGGCCGAGCTCGCGGGCGGCGGCGATCACGGCATAGGGGAAGCAGGAGTACAGGTCGATGTGGTCGGCTTTCGCGGGCTCGATGCCGGTGTGGTCGCGCAGCGCGTCGCCGATGCGTCCTATCGCGGGGATCGTGGCGAGGTCGTTGCGCTCGGAGACGAACCATTCCTCGGTGGCGTGCGCGCCGCCGTGGGGGAAGACCCAGCGGTCCTGGGGGATTCCGGCCTGCTCGGCGGCGTGAGCGCTGCACAGCAGGATCGCGCCGCCCTGGTCGACGGCCGGGTTGGCGGTCATGAGCTTGGTGTAGGGCGTGGCGACGGGGCGGTTGCGGGCGGTGGGGGTGCTGATCTGCTCGGCGGTGTGTGGCTCGGGCAGCCAGGCGGCGGGGTTGGTGGCGGCGACCCCGGAGAACCGTGACCACAGCTGGGCTTCCCGGGTGGTGTGCTCGTGGGGGGCGAGCTGGAGGCTGGCGCGCAGGGCGCTGTCCATGAGCGCGTACATGGGGGCTGGGGCGAGCAGGCCGACGGCTTCCTCGGCCGCGTTGTTGCCTTCCTTGTCGGAGCCGAGCAGCAGGGGGGCGAAGGGCGTGTGGTGGTCGGTGTCCCATTGCTGCGGGCCGTGCTCGGCGAGGGTGGCGAAGGCTTCGGCGCCGACGGTGATCGCGTGGTCGAGCTCGCCGCGGGCGATGGCGGTGGCGGCAGCGTTGGTGAGCCGGAGCGGTCCGTCGCCACCGAGGGGCGCGGACTGGGCGAGGTCGGCGCCGGGGGTGCCTAGCATGGTGGCGATCAGTGAGGCGTGGTGGGGGCCGTAGGTCCAGGAGGTGCTGGGCACGGCGCTGATGCGGGTGCGGAGCGTGTCGGGCAGGTGGTCGAGGTCGGCGTCGGCGAGCGCTGCCCGGGCCGCTGCGGTGGCGAGCTCAAGGGGGGAGCGGGGTCCGGATTCGTCGGGCCGGTGGGTGATCTCGCCGATGCCGACGATGACGGGTGTCCAGGGGTCGATGCGGGTGCCGCTGGCGTGGTGGAGGATGGGCTCGGGCCGGGATCCGGGGATGGTAGGGGCGGGTCGCTCGGCGAGCGCGGCAGCGTTCCCGCCATCGGTGAGCATGGCCTGGAACCGGGCGAGGGAGTCCTTGGTGGCGTTGTTGAGCGCGCGGGCCACGAGCGCGCCCATCGGCCCCTTGAGGGAGTCGCTGTGGAACCCGCTGGTGATGGTGAGGGTCGCGGTGTCGCGGGGCGCGCTAGTGACGCTCACGCCGATCCCGGCCTGGGTGTTGAGCGGGCCGGCGCCCTCGAGGACGAGGGTGCGCGGACCGATGCTGGTGATGCGCCATTCCATGCGGATCGGGGTGCCGAGGACGCGGAGGGTCTGGGCGAGGGTCGTGCCGGTGGCGAGGCTGGTCGGGGGCGGGGTGCGCCAGCTGGCGTGGAGGGTGAACCATTCGTCGAAGCGCGCGAGGTCGGTGACGGCGTCCATGACGGCTTGCGGCGTCGCCTCGATGCGCGCTTGCTCGGTGAGCGCGTGCGCGTACTCGCGGCTGAACGTGATGGCGGGCGCGGGAACCTGGGCGGAGCGCTTGCCGGCGCCGGGGGCGAGTGCTGCGATGAGCTGGCCGGGCAGCGCGAGGATGCGCCGGGGCGAGGGTAGCGAGAGTGTCGGGCGTGAGGGGTTCATGGTCGGCCTTCCCGCATCGTGAGGTATGTGAGACTACTTGTATCACCATAGTGGTCGGGCGCGGGATGGCCATCACATTTCAACCGCGGCGGGCACTAACGAGTTGCGCGGATCGTTGAGACACTAAAGGGTGCATACCAGCACCAGCGCGACGCGGCGCCCGGGGGAGACCACGGGCGCACCGGACCCTCACGATCGAGGAGACAACAATGAGCAGCCCCATGAGCAACGCCGCCCGGCTCGGGCTTCCCACGCCCCCCACCGGCTGGCCCATCGGCTCCTACACCACCTACGCCGAGGCCCAGCGGGCCGTGGACTACCTTTCGGACAATCAATTCCCCGTGCGCGATGTGACCATCGTCGGCGTTGACCTGATGCAGGTCGAGCGGGTCGTGGGCCGCCTCAACTGGCCGCGCGTCATCGGTGGCGCTGTCGTCTCCGGCGCCTGGATCGGCATCTTCATCGGCCTGCTCATCGGCCTGTTCACCGAGCAGCTATGGGGCGCGCTGCTCACCGGTGTCACCTTCGGCATCCTCTTCTGGGTCGTCATGCAGTCGGTGCAGTACGCGGCATCCCGCGGTCAGCGCGATTTCCAATCGACCATGCAGCTCGTCGCGGGGCGCTATGACGTGCTCTGCGACCCCCGCACGGCGGAGCAGGGACGGGACCTGCTCGCGTCGCTCTCCGGCGGTACCGCACACTAGCAGCATGCCGAGCTTCCCCGATTTCTCCGATCCTGGCCCATCCGGCGCCCAGCCCGACGTTCCCGCGCTGGTTCGCGCGCACGTTACCCAGGCGCTCGATCTGGGCGAGCCCGCAGCGGCCTCCGTCACATTCCTCGGGGTGGAGCCGATCACGGTTCTGCGGTACGGGCCGTCCGCGAGCCGCATGGTGCACTACGTGAGCTGCGGGTGCAGCGCGAGCCCCATGGGCGACCCCGCGGACATGCTCGCCGACCCGCAGCGGGGCCCGCGCGCCGAGATCGTGCTGCGCCTGCTCGGTGGTGCCGACGAGGTGCTCCGGTCCCTGGCGGTCATCTCGGCGGCGCCGGCCGTGGAGGGACTCATCCTTGCCGAGGATGCGCTCGTAGACCTCAGCGAGCCGCTGTGGCCGGGCTCAGCGTTCACCGCGGTCCTGCTCGGCGCCAGCCTCCTGCCGCCCATGGAGCTGCCGGAACCGAGCAGCCCCGTCGAGTTCCTCGACGCCGTTCCGATCACCGCGACCGAGGCGGCGTGGATGCGCATCAAGGGCGCGGGAGCGCTCCGCGATGCATGGGCCGAAGCAGGCATCGACACCACCGACCCGGGACGGTCCGCCGTGCGGATGACCTGAGCGGGAGCCTGGAGCCGCTAGGCGGGCACAATGAGGTGATGCGCATCGACCTGCACGCCCATTCCACGGCCTCCGATGGCACGGATACCCCTGCGGGCCTCATCGCCGCGGCGGCGCGCGCAGAGCTCGATGTGGTCGCGATCACCGATCATGACACCACCTCCGGCTGGCAGGAGGCCGCGGCAGCGTTGCCCGCGGGCCTCGCCCTGGTCCGTGGGATGGAGATGTCCTGCCTCGGCCATGGCGAGGACGGCTACCCGGTGGCGGTCCATCTGCTGGCCTACCTGTTCGACCCCGGCCACGAGGCGTTCGCTGCCGAGCGGCAACGGCTCCAGCAGGCACGGCGCGAGCGCATCCGGCTGATGGCCCAGCGCATGCGCGACGACGGCATCCCCGTCGATCCTGACGCGATCATCGCCGGAGCCGGGAACGTGGTGGGGCGGCCCCATCTCGCCCGCGCCCTGCTGGACCTGGGTGTCGTGGAGACGATCGGGGATGCGTTCCTGCATCACCTCTCGCCGCGCGGCCCCTACTTCGCGCGCATGGCCGATACCTGGCTCGACGATGCCGTAGCGATGGTCCGCGCGGCCGGTGGGGTTCCCGTCCTCGCGCATGCCCTCGCGCGCAAGCGAGGACGCGTGCTCGATCTCGAGCATGTCCGCGTGCTCGCGGAATCCGGGCAGCTCGCCGGGCTCGAGGTCGATCATCCCGACCATGAGGAGAAGGATGCGGCGATCCTCGCGCGCCTCGCCGCCCGGCATGGCCTGATCACTACTGGCTCGTCTGACTACCATGGCGGGAACAAGACCATCGCGCTGGGCGCGCGGACCACTGCGGCCGATCAGCTCGACGAGCTCGTCGCCCGCGCGACCGGCGCAGGGATCATCCAGCGCTAGCGGCCCAGGCCTGTCCGAAAGGGGAATCGGTGGCGTACTACCCGGCTACCGGGGGCGCTCCCGGGGACGATGACAATGTCGTTCCCGTGGCGCGTTCTGCCCGCGAGCGCGATGCCTTGCTCTGGGCGCGGCAGCCTGCCCCGGGATCCCGGCCCGCGCGCGAGCACGAGGAGCGCCACCGGTGGCCGCGGCGCCGTGATGCGTGGCCGGTGCGGCTGCTCCGGTGGGCATCCGGGCTGGTGGCGGGAGGACTCGTGGCCCTCGCGCTCGCGGTCGGCCTCGTGGCGACGTTCTCCGATGACTGGTCGATCGCTGGGCCGGGCCCGGCGTCCATCGCCTGGCATGCCATCGGGGCGGTGATCGCGGTGGGGGCTCAGGTCGCCGCTGACCGTTCCCGCGGCCCCATCGCGGCATCCTGGAGTGTGCTGGTGCTCACAGCGGGAGCTCTCTTGCTGCTCACGCAGTGGTGGAGCTAGGTTTCGATGCGGTATACGGGTTGAACGCGGCAGGCGCGGAGTGGCAAACTGTGAAGGCTGAAGCCGGTGCCACAGCCCCAGGCGGAGGTACGATCGCCGCACCAGGCTGGCGCGGCCCGGGTAATCCCCGCGGCCAGCGCGATCTGCTGCGCGGCGCGAGCCCGACTGATGCGATCTTCATCAGGTTCTCCGGCTGTGAAGCGCAACCAGGCTCACCATCCAATTGCTGGCCAGCGCTGCCGCGAGTCCTGCGCCGCATGAGGCGGTACCGCGTACTCCGCGCGAGCAGTGCGGGTAATGTCTGACAGACCAAAGTGTCGTTCCGCGATGTTTCGTGCCCGCGGTTCGCCAACGCTACCGGCCGGGCAATGCCAGGCCGAGACAGTGTAGGAGTGTTCAACGTGTCCACCGATGCCGCCCAGGGCAGTGCTACCACCGCGTCAACGGATCCCGGTCCGATCACCGAGGCCGAGATCTTCGCGAGCCATGAGGGCGGCAAGCTTTCCATTGAGCTGACGTCCCCGCTCGATACCCAGCGGGACCTCTCGATCGCCTACACCCCGGGAGTGGCGCAGGTCAGCCGTGCCATCGCTGCCGACGAGACCCTCACCGCCCGCTACACCTGGACGAGCAGGCTGGTCGCTGTCGTCAGTGATGGCACCGCGGTGCTTGGGCTCGGGGATATCGGCCCGCGCGCGTCGCTGCCGGTGATGGAGGGCAAGGCCGCGCTGTTCAAGTCCTTCGCCGGGCTCAACTCGATCCCCATCGTGCTGGACACCAAGGATGTCGATGAGATCGTCGAGACGCTGGTCCGGCTGCGCCCGACGTTCGGCGCCGTCAATCTCGAGGACATCTCGGCGCCGCGCTGCTTCGAGATCGAGCGCCGCGCCAAGGAAGCCCTCGACTGCCCCGTCTTCCACGATGACCAGCACGGCACCGCGATCGTGGTCCTCGCTGCCCTCAACGGCGCGGCGAAGGCCCTCGGCCGCGAGCTCGCTCCGATGCGCGTGGTCATCGCGGGCGCGGGCGCTGCGGGCGTGGCGTGCGCCAACATCCTCCTTGCCGCGGGCATTCCCGATGTGGTGGTGCTCGATTCCAAGGGCATCGTCGAGCCCGGGCGGGGGGATCTCAACGATGTCAAGCGCGAGCTCGCATCCCGCACGAACCCGCATGGCCGCACCGGTGGCGTTGCCGAGGCGCTCGATGGCGCTGATGTGTTCCTCGGGGTCTCGGCGGGCAAGGTTCCCGAGGCGCTGATCGCGACGATGGCTCCGGGCTCGATCGTGTTCGCCCTGTCCAACCCTGATCCGGAGATCCATCCCGAGATCGCGCGCAAGCATGCTGCCGTCGTGGCGACCGGCCGCAGCGACTTCCCCAACCAGATCAACAACGTGCTCGCGTTCCCGGGCATCTTCAAGGGCGCGCTCGATGCGGGGGCGCGCGCCATCACCGAGGGCATGAAGCTCGCCGCGGCGGACGCGATCCTCGCGGTGCTCGGCGACGAGGTGTCCACCGACAAGATCGTGCCGAGCCCGCTCGATCCCCGCGTGGCTCCAGCCGTGGCCGAGGCCGTGGCGCGCGCCGCTCGCGAGGAAGGCGTCGTCTAGCTGCTCGCTCGCATGTGGCAACGCGATGGCCCCCGATCCTCGGATCGGGGGCCATCGTCGTGATCGGCTAGGAGACCTGGCCGGCCTTCTTCATCACGCGGCCCGCCACGACCGCGAAGATGCGCTCGTACCCGGCGCCAGTGGTGCGCTGGAAGATATCGAGGGCGCGCGCATCGAGGCCGATGAGGCTGCGGGCCCGCTTGCGCCGCACGTCCTTGAGGATGCGCTTGGCAGCGGCCTCGGGGCTGGTGCGGGCGAGGTGCTTGTCGAAGAACTCACCGAGCGAGGCCGCGTCGGTTCCCTCGGCAGCGGTGGCGGTGCGGGCGATGGCGGTCTTGATGCCGCCCGGGTGCACGCACGTCACGGCGACGGGGTGCTTGTTGGTGATCATCTCCATGCGCAGCGCCTCGGTGAATCCGCGCACCGCGAACTTCGCGGCGTTGTAGGCGGACTGCGACGGGATGGCCACGAGGCCGAAGAGGCTAGAGATGTTGACGACGTGGCCGTCGCCGGAGGCGATGAGGTGCGGCAGGAATGCCTTGGTGCCGTTGACGACTCCCCAGAAGTCGACGTCGATGACGCGCTCGATGTCCTTGAACTCGCTGACCTCGACGTCGCCGGTGAAGGCGATCCCGGCGTTGTTGAACACCATGTTGATGGTGCCGAAGCGGGCGGCCACCTCGTCGGCGTAGTGGAGCACGGCCTCGCGCTCCGCGACGTTGAGGTGCGCGGTGTGGACCTCGGCGCCGAGCGCGCGGACCTGGTCCGCGGTCTCCTCGAGGCCGACGCTGTTGACATCGGAGAGGGCGAGCCGGGCACCGTCAGCGGCGAGCTGGAGGGCGAGCGCCCGGCCGATGCCAGAGCCTGCGCCCGTGATCACTGCGGTCTTGCCGGAGAAGGTGCTCATGCGTGGGTCCCCTTGGAGTTGTCGGCCAGCGCGCCGGTCGTGGCTGAGCTGGTGGTGGTCTGGTGGGTGGTGGGCAAGCCCTGGTCATCCATCACGGTAATCGCGTAGGCCTGCTGATCGAACCGCTTCAGCATGTTGCGGAACGAGAAGGTGAACCCGGGCCACAGGGTGGTGTTGTTGCCGTGCTTGTCGAGGTACCAGGAGCCGCAGCCGCCGGTCATCCAGACGGTGCCGCGCAGGTCCTTCTGCAGCCCGGCGTTGAACTCGTCCTGGGCCTCGGGCAGCACGTCGAAGGTGGCGATGTTGTTCTTCTGGATCTTCTTCAGCGCGTCGACGAGGTAGTTGAGCTGCGACTCGATCATGTAGACCATCGAGGTGTGGCCGAGACCGGTGTTGGGCCCGACGAGGAAGAAGAGGTTGGGGAAGCCCGCGACGGTGGTGCCCTTGTAGCCCTTCATGCCGCCCTCCTCGAACACCTCGGCGAGGGAGCGCCCGTCCTTGCCGAAGATGCCGGCGAACATGGGGGAGTCGGTGACGTGGAAGCCGGTGGCGACGATGAGCGCGTCGATCTCCCGCTCGGTGCCATCGGCGGTGACGATCGAGCCGGGCCGGACCTCGCGGATGCCGTCGGTGATGAGATCAACATTGTCGCGATCGAGGGCCGGGTAGTAGGCGTTGGAGATGAGCATGCGCTTGCAGCCGATGCGGAAGTCCGGGGTGACCTTGCGGCGCAGCTCGGGGTCGCGGATCTGGGCGCGGATCATGCCCTGGGCGAGCACCTGCAGGCCGAGCATCAGCTTGGGCGCCTTGGCGAGGCCGACGACCTGCGTCTCGCGGGCGGCGTAGATCGCTGCGCGGACGGCCTTCTGGAAGCCGGGGACCTTCTTGAACGCGAGCTTCTCGATGCCGGTGTAGGGCCGGTCGAGGCGGGGGAGGAGCCAGGGGGCGGTGCGCTGGAAGACGTCGAGGGTGGCTACCTTCTCGGCGATCGCGGGCACGATCTGGATGGCGGAGGCGCCGGTGCCGATGATGGCGACGCGCTTGCCGGCGAGATCGGCGGAGTGGTCCCAGCGAGCGGAGTGGAAGAGCTGGCCCTCGAAGTCCTCGATGCCGGGGATCGAGGGGAGGGAGGGCTCGCAGAGGGCGCCGACGCCGGAGACGAGGAACCGGGCGGTGACATGGCCCTGGCTGGTGTCGAGGTGCCACTGCTGGGCAGCGTTGTCCCAGCGGGCCTCGCGCACGTCGCAGCCGAACTGGTGGTGGTCGAGCACGTCGGCGTCCTGGGCGACGGTGCGCAGGTACTGGTAGATCTCGGGCTGCGCCGAGAATGACCGCGACCATTCCGGGTTGCGGGCGAAGGAGAACGAGTACAGCTGCGAGGGCACGTCGCAGGCCGCGCCGGGGTAGGTGTTGTCGCGCCAGGTGCCGCCGACATCGGCGCCGCGCTCGAGGACGATGAACGAGTGGGTCCCGAGCTTCTTCAGCTTGATGGCTGCGCCGAGACCGGAGAATCCGCTGCCGATGATGGCGACGTCCACGTGGCGGGCGCGCTGCGTGGCGGTTGAGGCGGGGCGGGGCTTCGATGTCATGGGAACGACGATAACGGGCCTACTGAGCGTAAGTCAATAGTTTATTGAATCGAGGTCAACAGCTATCATGGGACGATGACCACCACCAAGCGAACCCGCCTCGCCCCGGGGCAGCGGCGCGCTCAGCTCATCGAGCTCGGCCTCGCGCTCCTCCGGGAGAAGCCCATCGAGGAAATCTCGGTGGAGGACATCGCCGCCCAGGCCGGCGTCTCGAAAGGCCTGCTCTTCCACTACTTCGGCTCCAAGAACGAGTTCCAGGCCGCTCTCGTCCAAGCCGTCACCCACCAACTCCTCGACGCCACCCAGCCCGACTACTCCCGGACCCCCCTGCGCGCCCTCGAGGCCGCGCTCGACAGCTACATCTCCTTCGTCGAGCAAGCGCCCAACCTCTATATCTCCATGCTGCGCGGCGCTCTCAGCAACATGCCTGCCATGGTCGCCTCCGTCGAGGCCTCCCGCGCCAGCATCGCCGAGCGCATCCTCGCGCTCGTCACCAGCCTCGGCATCGACGACACCACCGCGCTGCGGGTCTCCCTCCGCGGCTGGATCGCGCTGGTGGAGGAAGCCGTCATCGACTGGCTCACCAAGCGCGAGCTCGAGCGCGGCGAGCTGATCGAGCTGCTCACCGGCGCTCTCATCGGAGTCATCCTCGGCCCGATGCTCGCCCGCGAGGGCACGCTCACGCACCTGTTCCCCGAGTTCGACCGGCCCCTCGCCGAGACCATCGGGCCTCCTGCCGAGGACCAGGCCGGCTAGCCCCGATCGGCGCGACGCGCACCGTGGCGCTCGCGCCCCTGCCGCTTGCTCAACGACGGAGCCCGCCCCGGCGCTCGTGGCACCAGGACGGGCTCGATGGTCATCGCTCGGACCAGACGGCTACTCGACCTCGAACGCGGTGTCGATCAGCTGCTGCTGCTCGACAGCATGCACCTTCGCCGAGCCCGACGACGGGGCCGACATCGGCCGCCGCGAGACCCGCTTGAGCATGGGGAACACGTCAGGAAGGATCTCCGGCAGGTTCAGCCCGAAGAACGGCCACGCGCCCTGGTTGGCCGGCTCCTCCTGCACCCAGCGGAACTCCTTGACGTTCGGGTAGTTCGCGATCGCCTCGCGCAGCCGATGCCGCGGCACCGGGTACAGCTGCTCCACGCGCACGACCGCGATGTCCTCGCGCTGCTCCTTCTCCTTGCGGGCCGCGAGCTCGTAGTAGAGCTTGCCGCTGCACAGCAGGATGCGCGTGACCTTCTTGCGCTGGTCCTCGGACGTCCCCTCCAGCGTCGGATCGTCGATCACGCTGCGGAACTTGCCCTCGGTGAAATCCTCGATCGGACTGACCACGGCCTTGTTGCGGAGCATCGACTTCGGGGTGAACACCACCAGCGGGCGATGCACCCCCGCGTTCGCGTGGCGCCGCAGCAAGTGGAAGTAGTTCGCCGGGGTGGAGGGCACCGCGACGGTCATCGAGCCCTCGGCGCACAACTGCAGGAACCGCTCGATGCGGCCCGAGGTGTGGTCGGGGCCCTGGCCCTCGTGGCCGTGCGGCAGCAGCATCACGACGTTGGACCGCTGCGCCCACTTCGCCTCGCCCGAGGAGATGAACTCATCGAGGATGGTCTGCGCGCCGTTGACGAAGTCGCCGAACTGCGCCTCCCACAGCACCAGCGCATCGGTGTTGCCCACCGAGTACCCGTACTCGAAGCCCAGGCCAGCGAACTCGGTGAGCGCCGAGTCATACGCCATGAACTTGCCGTCCGAGTTCTCGGCGAAGGCCGTGACCGGGCTGTACTCGGCCTCGGTGGTGCGATCGATGATCACCGCGTGGCGCTGGGTGAACGTGCCGCGCCGTGAGTCCTGCCCGGCGAGCCGCACGGTGCGGCCCTCGTGCACCAGCGTGCCCATCGCGAGGAGCTCACCGAACGCCCAGTCGACATTGCCCTTGCGGCTCATCTCGTACCGGCGGTCGTACACCGGCTTGACGCGGGTGTGCGGGTGGAAGCCCTCGGGCAGGTTCACGTGCAGGTCGCCGAACGCCTCGAGGACCTCCTGGGAGATCGATGTCTGCACGTTCGTGCGCAGCACCTGATCCTCCTCGACCGACGGGCTCGGTGCCGGCGGATACTTCTCGAGCTCGCGGACCTCGTTGAACACCCGCTCGAGCTGGCCCTGGTAGTCGCGCAGCGCGTCCTCCGCCTCCTTCAGCGAGATATCGCCACGACCGATCAGCGCCTCGGTGTAGGTCTTGCGGACACTGCGCTTGCTGTCGATCAGGTCGTACATCTGCGGCTGCGTCATCGACGGGTCGTCGCCCTCGTTGTGGCCGCGGCGCCGGTAGCAGATCAGGTCGATGACGACGTCCTTGCGGAACTTCTGCCGGAAGTCCACCGCGAGCTTGGCCACCCACACGCACGCCTCGGGATCATCGCCGTTGACGTGGAAGATCGGGGCGCCGATCATCTTCGCCACGTCGGTGCAGTACTCGCTGGAGCGGGAATGCTCCGGGCGGGTAGTGAAGCCAACCTGGTTGTTGACCACGATGTGCACGGTGCCGCCGGTACGGTAGCCGCGCAGCATCGAGATGTTGAGCGTCTCCGCGACCACGCCCTGCCCAGCGAACGCGGCATCGCCGTGCAGCATCAGCGGGACGACCGAGAAGCGGTCCGAGGACTCGCCCTCGTTGATCAGGTCCTGCTTCGCCCGCACGATGCCCTCGAGAACCGGATCGACGGCCTCGAGGTGCGAGGGGTTCGCGGTGAGCGAGACGGTGATGTCGTTCTCGCCGAACATCTGGATGTAGGTGCCCGATGCGCCGAGGTGGTACTTCACATCGCCGGAGCCGTGCGCCTGCGCCGGGTTCATGTTGCCCTCGAACTCGGTGAAGATCTTCGAGTACGGCTTGCCGACGATGTTGGCGAGCACGTTCAGCCGACCACGGTGCGGCATCCCGATCACGACCTCGTCGAGCGCATGCTCGGCCGACTGATCGATCACCGCATCCATCATGGGGATCACCGACTCGGCGCCCTCGAGGGAGAACCGCTTCTGCCCGACGTATTTGGTCTGCAGGAACGTCTCGAACGCCTCGGCGGCATTGAGCTTCGACAGGATGTACTTCTGCTCGGCGACCGTGGGCTTCTGGTGCTTGATCTCCACCCGGTCCTGCAGCCACTGCATCTGATCGGGCTCGAGGATGTGCATGTACTCGACGCCGATCTTGCGGCAGTACGAGTCGCGCAGCACCCCGAGGACCTCGCGGAGCTTCATCTTCTCCTTGCCGGCGAACCCGCCGACGGTGAAGTCCCGGTCGAGATCCCACAGGGTGAGCCCGTGGGTGCGCACGTTGAGATCGGGGTGGCTCTCGAGGGTCTCGACGTTGTAGCGCAGCGGATCGGTGTCGGCCATCAGGTGGCCACGGTGCCGGTAGGCGCCGATCAGCTGGAGCACCCGGGTGTTCTTGTCGATCGCGCCGGGCGGGATGTCGCGGCTCCAGCGGACCGGCTCGTAGGGGATGCCGAGCGCGGTGAAGATCTCGTCGTAGAACTCATCGGCGAGCATCAGCTGGTGGATCTTGCGCAGGAACTCGCCGGACTCGGCGCCCTGGATGATCCGGTGATCGTAGGTGGAGGTCAGCGTCATGAGCTTGCCGACGCCGACCTCGGCGATCTTCTCCTCGCTGGCGCCCTGGAACTCGGCCGGGTACTCCATCGCGCCCGCGCCGATGATCGCGCCCTGGCCCTCCATGAGGCGCGGGACGGAATGCACCGTGCCGATCCCGCCGGGGTTGGTCAGCGAGATCGTGACGCCCTGGAAGTCCTCGGCGGTGAGCTTGCCGTCCCGGGCGCGCCGCACGAGATCCTCGTAGGCGTGCCAGAACTGCAGGAAGTTCATCGTCTCGCACTTCTTGATCGCCGCGACGACGAGGGTGCGGGTGCCATCCTTGCCCGGCAGATCGATGGCGAGGCCAAGATTGGTATGAGCTGGTGTGACCAGATTCGGCTTGCCGTCGGTCTCCGCGTAGTGGCGGTTCATGCTCGGGTAGCTCTTGACCGCCTGGATGATGGCGTAGCCGAGCAGGTGCGTGAAGGAGATCTTGCCACCGCGGGTGCGGGCGAGGTGATTGTTGATCACCTGGCGGTTGTCGATCATCGCCTTCGCCGGCACCGCGCGCACGCTCGTCGCGGTCGGCATCGTCAGCGAGGAGTTCATGTTGCGCGCCACGGCTGCCGCGACACCACGCAGCACCTTGGTCTCCTCGCCGGACTCGGCGGGCTTGGACGCAGCGGGCTTGGATGCGGCCGGCTTGGTCGTGCCGGCCGTCTTCGGCGCTGGCTTCGATGCGGCTGGCTTCGAGGGAGCGGGCTTGGCTGGCTTGCTGGGCGCCGTGGACGCGGCGCCGGACGAGCTCGACGGTGCCTTGTTGTTCCCGCCTGGCTTGTAGTCCTTGAGGATGTCGTGCCATGCCGGGTCGACCGAGGAAGGGTCATCCTGGAATCGCTGGTACATCTCCTCGACCAACCACTCGTTCTGGCCGAACTGTGATAGTGAACTGCTGGTCACGGCCGTGCTCGCCTCGTTTCCCTTGTGGTCACCGAACTCGTCGCCCCCTGTATGGAGGGTAGTACCTTGCCGGGGCGCCTGCCTGATGGGCCCGCTGTTCGTGCCGTGCTGCGCACGCTAGTCCTTCCGTGCTACGCCGGGGTTACCGACTCCTCGATCGCATTGTCGTCCGCTGGTGAGGATCGTGCGGTTGATTGCGCGGATTCCCAGAGATCAGCGTAGTAGCCATGTGCTTGCAGGAGCTCGTGGTGGGTACCGGACTCGACGATCCGCCCGTCGTGGATCACCACGATCCGGTCCGCGCGGGCGGCCGTCTCGAGGCGGTGCGCCACGATGACGGATGTCCTCTCCGAGGTTAGCTGCTTGCTCGCCGTGATGACGAGGTGTTCGGACGCTGGATCGAGGGAGGCCGTGGCCTCATCGAGGAGCATCAGGTCGGGCCGGGCGAGGGCCGCGCGAGCGAGCGCGAGCAGTTGCCGTTCCCCGGCCGAGAGCCCGCGGCCCCGCTCGCCCACCGGCTCGCGCATGCCGCGGGGCAGCCCCGAGATGAAGCCGAGCGCGCCCACTTCCGCGGCGGCCGCCTCGATCTCGGCTGGTGATGCCGAGGGCCTCGCGAACGCGATATTGGTGGCGACGTCCCCGGTGAACAGGTGCGGCTCCTGCGGGACTATCCCGATCCGGGACCGGTACTCGGTGACATCGAACTCGCGGATGCTGGTGCCACTGGCACGCACCGTTCCGCTAGTGGGGTCATGGAAGCGCGCGAGCAGCTTGACGATGGTGGACTTGCCCGCGCCCGTCGGCCCTACCAGGGCCACCGTGGAGCCAGGCGTGATCTCCAGGTTGATGTCGTGGAGCACCTCGACCGGAGGATCGCTGCCGCCGTAGGCGAAGCTCGCATGTTCCAGCTCGAGGGCGCCCGCCAGGGCCTGCCCCACCGGCCGTGCCTGCCCGGGCGATCGCATCGGCACCGAAGGGGCGGTGGCGAGCAGGTCCCGGATGCGGACGAGGCCCACGCGAGCCTGCTGGTAGCTGTCGAATACCTGCGACAGTTGCTGGATCGGCCCGAACAGCAAGTTGAGGTACAGCACGAAAGCGGCGAGCGCGCCCGCGCTGAGGCTGCCATCGGCCACGCGCTGCGCCCCCACGAGCAGGACCACGGCGAGCGCGATATCGCTGAGGAAGGCGATGCCGGGGAAGTAGGTGGCGATGGCCCGCTGCGCCCGCATGCGCGACTCCACGTAGGCCCGGGACGACTGCTCGAACCGGGCGGCGGCAGCTTCCTCCTGCTGGTAGGCCTGCGCGGTGCGGATGCCCATGATGTTCTCCTGGAACTCCGCATTGACCCGGGCGATGCGCTCGCGCGAGACGCTGTACGCGGCGGAGGAGATGCGCCGGAAGACGACCGTCGCGGCGATCACCACGGGCAGGACGAGCAGAATGAGCCCGGCGAGCGAGGCATCAGTGATCACCAGCGCTACCGAGACCCCGCCGAGGGTCAGCAGGCTGACCGCCGCGGTGACCAGGCTCGTCTGCAGGAACGAGGAGAGCGCATCGATATCAGTGGTCATGCGGGTCATGATCCGGCCGGATCGCTCGCGCTCGTAGAAGTCGAGGCCCAGCCGCTGCAAGTGCGCGTAGCTGCGCACTCGCAGCCCGTAGAGCACGCTCTCCCCGGCGCGCGCGGCGAGCACCGCGACAGCGTGGCCCGCGGCCCAGCCGATGCCGACGAGCACGGATGCCCCGAGGGCGATGCCCAGCACGGTCGTGGCGCTGCCGGCGATGATGCCCTCGTCGATCGTCAGCCTCGCTACCGTCGGCAGCAGCATCGTCGCTGCCGAGTCGATGGCGAGCGCGATGGCCGCGGCGACGAGCAGCCATCGCACGGGCCGCAGCTGGTTGCCCAGCCGGAACGGTGGTTCGGTCGCGGTCACCTCGCCGAGGGCCTGCGGCAGCGGGGGCGGCGGGTCCGCGGGAGCGGGCAGGTCGGCGAGCGCTGCGGCGAGCTCGGGCCGGATGCGTGTGGCATCCGCGCCGCCGATCGGCTCGGGCCAGAGCTGGTGCTCGCTGGTGGCATCGCTCGGGCGATCAGCTAGCTCGTGCGCCATGAGCTGGCGGTAGCGGGCGCAGCGGGCCTCGAGCTCGGCGGCCGTCCCGACGTCGATCAACCGGCCCTTGTCGAGCACGGCAATGCGGTCGGCGAGGCGCAGCGATGAGCGCCGGTGGGTAATCGTGACGACAGTCCGCTGGCCGCCCCTGGTATCGAGCTGGTCGAGGATCTCGCGCTCGGTGACGGCGTCGACGGCGGACAGCGCGTCATCGAGCACGAGGATACGGGGCCGCGCGAGGAGCGCCCGGGCGAGGGCGATGCGCTGGCGCTGCCCGCCGGAGAGGGTGAGCCCGCGCTCGCCGATGGAAGTGCCGTAGCCCTCCGGCAGCTCCCGGATGAACGCATCTGCGCGCGCCAGCCGCGCGGCAGCGATGATGTCCTCATCGGAGGCATCCGGATCGCCCAGGCCGATGTTGCGACCGACGGTATCGGAGAACAGGAAGGGCTCGTCGAACACGATCGCCATGTGCTCGCGCAGCTCGCTGGTGGAGACCGTGGTCAGTCCAGCGGCTTGACCATCGGTGCTGGCCAGGGTGATCGTCCCCGTGGTGGGGTCGTAGAACCGGGGCAGCAAGGCGGCGAGCGCGGACTTGCCCGAGCCCGAGGCGCCGATGATGGCGAGCGTCTCGCCGGGGCGGACGTCGAGGGTGATCCCGTGCAGCACCGGTCGCCGGGGATCGAACCCGAACGTCACCGAGTCCATCCGGATGCCGAGCGGCCCGTCGGGCAGCGGCACCGGCCGCGCGGGCTCCGTGACGTGGGGCGCGGTGTCGATGACATCGAGCACGCGCTCGATTGCGGCGCGGGAGAGATGCACCATGACGAGGAACCCGCCGAGCAGCCGCGCGATGCCCGCGAGCGCCGAGAGGTACGCGGCGAAGGCGATGAGAGTGCCAATGGTGAGGGCTCCGTTGGCGGCGAGCAGCCCACCGGCCGCGAGCACCGCGACGAGCCCGAGCTGCGGGATCGCGGCCACGGTGGGGGAGAGGCGCGCGTTGAGGCGGGCCGCCCGCATCCGCTCGCCGTAGAGGCGCCCGCTGATCCCGCGAAGCCGCTCGACCATGCGCTGCTCCTGGCCGAATCCCTTGACCACCCGGACCCCGGTGACGGTCTCCTCGACGTGCTGGGCCACGTCGGCGGCGCGCTGCTGGGCCGACCAGGTCGCGGCGTAGAGCCGCAGCCGGTAGGCGCGGATGGCCAGCCAGGTGGCGGGCAGGATCGCCACTGCCACGAGGGTGAGCGGGATGGAGAGGTAGATCATGGCGCCGATGGAGAGGACGAGCTGCAGCAGTGCTCCGCCGGAGAGCGGGGCCATCGCGAGAAGCCCCTGCACCTGCTGGAGATCGCTGATCGAGCGGGAGACGAGCTGCCCGGTGCGGACCTCGTCCTGCCGCCTTCCGTCGAAGCGCTGGATGCTGCCGAGCAGATCACGGCGGAAGTCCTGCTGGACCTCCAGGGAGAGCCGGCCCGCCAGCACGCGGCGGGCGAACTGCGCCACGAAACGCACCGTGGCGAGGGCCAGGAGGGCTACGACGAAGGTGGCCAGCAGGGCTGTCGTGCCCTCGATGGCCCGGTCGATGACGTTCTTCGCCACGAGCGGCACCGCGACCTCGATGGCAGTGGAGATCGCGGTGGCCGCGGCGGCGCCGGCGACGAGGCCTGGATGCTGCAGGCATTGGCGCAGCAGGCGCCGCAGCCAGCCGGGCGCGCTGCCGGGAGCGGAGGGTGCGGTGGGGTTGCCCATATCAGGATCAAGGCTAGCGGGGGGTGCCGACATTCCCTGACCGTCGGGGATGCCTAGCCGATCGCGGGCACGCGCTCGGCGGCGCGCGGCGGGGGCGGCGGGGTGCCGTCGCCGAACGGCTGCCCGCCGAGCTGCTCGCGGTGGTGCGGCGACAGCCAGGAGGCCAGCTCGGGCCCCTTCGGCACGATCCGGGTGGGGTTGATGTCGGAATGGACGATGTAGTAGTGGTCCTTGATCTGGCCGAAATCGATGGTGTCGCCGAAGCCGGGGGTCTGGAAGAGGTCTCGCGAGTAGGCCCATAGCGCGGGCATCTCGGTGAGCTTGCTGCGGTTGCACTTGAAGTGCCCGTTGTAGACGGGGTCGAAGCGCACGAGCGTGGTGAAGAGCCGGACGTCGGCCTCGGTGATGGTGTCGCCGACGAGGTAGCGCTGCCGGGAGAGTCGGTCCTCGAGCCAGTCGAGGCGGGCGAAGAGACGATCGTAGGCCTTGTCGTAGGCGTCCTGCGTGCCAGCGAAGCCACTGCGGTAGACCCCGTTGTTGACGTCGCGGAAGACGAGGTCCATGACTTCCTCGAGCTCGTCGGCGTGGGCGGCGGGCAGCAGGTCGGGCGCGCCTTCGCGGTGGTGGGCCGTCCATTCGCGGGAGAAGTCGAGCGTGATGGTGGGAAAGTCGTTGGTGACGACCTGCCCGGTGGTGGTGTCGACGATCGCGGGGACCGTGATGCCACGGTCGTAGCCGGGGAAGCGGGCGAAGTAGGCCTCTTGCAGCCGCTCGATGCCGAGGACGGGGTCGACACCGCCGGGGTCGAGGTCGAAGGTCCAGCTGCGGGCGTCGTGGGTGGGGCCGCACAGGCCGAGGGAGAGGGCGTCCTCGAGGCCGAGGAGGCGGCGCACGATCAGGGTGCGATTGGCCCAGGGGCAGGCTCGCGCGGCGACGAGCCGGTAGCGGCCGGGCTCGACGGGGTAGCCGCTGCTCCCGTCCGCGGTGATGCGCGTGGCGATGTAGCGCATGTCGCGGCTGAACTCCTGGCCGTCGACGACGTATGTCGCGGCTGGCTCATCGGTGTGCATCGAGGTGCTGGCTGGTTCCGTACCCATTGCGGGACCTCTAACTGATTGAGCGGTCAACTAGTTGAATGGTACTCCGGAACCGGCCAGGGCGTCGACGCCCGAGCCTGGCAGCAGGCGCTGCGGCTAGCCGAGCTCGACGGTCGCCAGCGTCCCGAACTTGTCATAGCCGAGCGCCTCGGCGAGGTGCCATGCGTTCGCATTGGTCCGGTGCGCGCGCCACTGCGGCACGAGCCCGGCATCGAGCGCCACGTTCGTCGCGATCAACGACACCGTCTTGCTATAGCCACGCTGCCGGGCCTCGGGGATCGTCAGCGACGTCATGTTCGCCACGAAGCCCTGCCACTCCTCGTATGCCGCGCAGGACACCGGGCGCATCTCGTTGTCGAGCAACGTGAACCACTCCGAATGCTCGGAGAGCTCGGCCGCCTCCACATCGTCCGGCGGGCACGCCCGCACGACCTCGTTCACCATCTCCCGGTCGCGCGAGATCAACGGCGCCTCGCTCGGATGCATCGGCGGCGGCGGCAGGTAGTCCGGCGTGAACAGCAGCGTCTCCGCCCGCGCGCGCCGGGCTCCGCGATCCTTCGCGATCGAGAGCATGCCGCGCTCGCTGCCGAGCTGCTCGTCACTGAGATCGCGGGCCCGCTCGACAGCCCACTCCGGGCCGAGGAAGACGCTCTCCCCGAACACGGAGAGAAACGTCAGGGACCGCGCATCCGATGCCAGTGCGACATGCGATCGCCCGGGCGCGAGATCACGATCGCCGATGCCCAGCGATCGTGCCCACGCCACCTTCAGGATCGAGGCAACATGCGCAGAGGTAGCATCCATGGCTTCCATATGATCACAACCCGATGTCGCGTCCGATGAGTTCCTTCATGATCTCGTTGGTCCCGGCCCAGATCTTGGTGACGCGCGCATCCATCCACGCCCGCGCCACCCGATACTCGCGCATGAACCCGTACCCACCGTACAACTGCACGCAGTGATCGAGGACCTCGTTCTGGATTTCCGCCGACCACCACTTCGCCTTCGCCGCATCGATCGGCGTCAGCTCCCGCCGGGTGTGCGCGTCCACGCAGGAATCCACGAAGGCCTGCGTCACCTCGAGCTTCGTGGTGATCTCGGCGAGCAGGAACTTGTTGTGCTGGAAATGCCCGATCGGCTGCCCGAAGGCCTTGCGCTCCTTGACGTACTCGAGCGTCTCGTCGTAGATGCCCTTGGCATGCGCGGTGTTGCACACAGCGGCGCTGAGGCGCTCCTGCGGCAGCAGCTGCATCATGTGGATGAAGCCATTGTCGACCTCGCCGATGACGTTCGCCGACGGTACCCGGACATCGTCGAAGAACAGCTCCGCCGTATCTGACTCGGGCTGGCCGACCTTGTCGAGCTTGCGGCCCCGCTCGAAGCCCGCCGTGCCCGACTCCACGCCGAACAGGGTGATGCCCCGTGCCTTCTTCTCCGGGCTGGTCCGGGCCGCGACGATCACCAGGTCCGCGCTGTAGCCGTTGGTGATGAATGTCTTCGAGCCGTTGATGATCCAGTCATCGCCATCGCGGACCGCCGTGGTCTTGAGCGCCGCGAGGTCCGAGCCGCCCGACGGCTCCGTCATGCCGATCGCCGTCACCATCTCGCCCGTGCAGAACCGGGGCAGCCAGCGCTCCTTCTGCTCATCGGTCGTCAGCTCGACCAAGTACGGCGCGCAGATGTCGGAGTGGATCCCGAAGCACGACGCCATCGCCGCGCTGTGCCGGCTCAGCTCCTCGCCCAGCACCGCGTTGAAGCGGAAATCGCCCGCCTCGCCGCCGCCGTACTGCTCCGGCACCTCCAGGCCCAGCAGCCCGGCCTTGCCTGCCTCGAGCCACACCTCGCGCGGGATGGCCTTGTTGTCTATGAGCTCCTCGCTGCGCGGCTGGACGTAGCGAGCCACGAACTCCCGCGCCGACTCGCGGAAAGCCTCATGGTCCTCGTTATAGATCGTGCGCTTCATCTGGATCCTCCGTGCGGCTATGCTCCCGCCCACTCTACCCAAGGCATGCGACGATCAAGCGATGAGTGAGCATTCCCCCGAGCGAAGCGTCCAGCTGGCCATCGAGCACACCGCGAAGGGCGCGCACGTAGCCGTGCTAGCCCTCGACAACCCACCCCTGAACCTGTTCGAGCAGAAGGTGTTCGACGATCTCGCGGCACACATCGCGCAGCTCGTCGCCAGCCCGCCGCGCGCCGTCCTCATCCGCGCCGAGGGCAAGGTCGTCTCCGGCGGCGTGGACGTGCACCTGTTCGACGGCTTGTCCCCGGACGAGGCCGAGCAGCTCTGGACCCGCAGCTTCGCGAGCCTCTCCGCGCCGCTCGAGGCCCTGCCCTGCCCCGTGGTGTTCTGCGCCCACGGGCTCACCCTCACCGCAGCATTCGAGATCGCCCTGGCCTGCGACATCATCGTGGCCGGCCCCCGGGCGAAGTTCGGGCTCGTGGAGAAGGTCGTGGGCCTCACCCCCTCGATGGGCGGCCCCCAGCGCATCGCCGAGCGTGCCGGATCCGGCCGCGCCCGCGAGCTCGTGATGACCGGTGATCTCTACGACGCCGCGACGCTCGCCGAGTGGGGGGTGGTCAACATCGTCGATGACGAGCCGCTGCAGCGAGCCCGCGAGCTCGCGCACCAGCTCGCCGACGGCCCCACCCGGGCGCACGCGGCCACCAAGCAGATCATCTCCGCCTGGCGCGAGCGTGGCATCGAGCACGCGGACGCCGTCACCCCCCGGATCTCCGGGGAGCTGTTCGCGACCACCGACCTGCGCTCGGCCGTGCGCAGCTTCCTCGAGGACGGACCGGGAAAGGCTTCATTCCTCGGCGAGTAGCTCCCGGAGCGCCTCGTCATCGACGACCTCCATGTCGATGACCGTGTCAGCGGGCGGAGCGGGCCAGTGCCGCGGTGCTGGCCCGAACGCGCGATGCGCATGCACCACCAGGGACTTGCCCAGCGTGCGGTTCGTCGCCGCGCCGATCGCCGCGCCGATGCCGAACGGCGCGATGCGCCCGATCGTCATGAAGCCCCGGGTCTGGGCGAGCCGCATCAGCAGCCGCCGCGCGAGCGCCGCGTTCAGCTTGCCGATCGATGGCGCCGGGATGTAGTTCGCTACCGAGTCGGCCCACGAGCGACCCTTGCGCACCGCGGCCTTCTCCGCGAGGACCGATGAGGTATTGCCCAGCGCGATGCTCATCACCAGCGCGCGGCGCCGCTCGATGTCCTCGATGGGCATGCCGTGGACCTCCGCGAGCGCGAGCGTGTAGAAGGCGCTCGTCGCGAAGAACACCGCCGTCTCCCCGCCAGCGGCGGCCAGGGCCGCGATCGTGCCAACCCCCGGAACGGCCGCGGTAGCGCCCACGGCAGCGCCCGTGCCCGTCACCGTCCGCAGGTAGTGCTTGTCGATCCGGCCGATTATCTGGGCGGGGGTCTCGTCGGGATGCCGCTTGCGCAGGGTATTGACGAAGCTGGACACCACCGGGCCCGGCACGTGCACGCCCTTGTCCACGACCTTCATGGCGATGCGGCCAGTGATGCCGTCCGGCTTCCCCGGCGGCTCGATCCCATCGGGCAGGCGATCAGTGCGATCAGCACGGTCGTTCACCGTTGCTGCTCCTTCCATCCCAGGCCATCACCAGCAGTCCCTACACGGTATGCCAGTGCTCGCGGGGCCGCGAGCAGAACAGTGGCGCTGCTCAGGCGCCCGAAGGTCCAGCGGCGGGGGATGGTGATCCCGCCTGCTCCGCGACGGCTGGCCGCGCTGTGCCCACGAGCGCCCGGATCTCGTCGGCGACAGCCTCGGTGGCCTCCCGCCCCGCTTCGATCAACGCAGGGACGCCCGCGGCCTTCCAGCGCGAGTGCTTGGTCGTGTCCGGCATGATCAGCACATCCGGGGCCTCATCGTCGAAACCGCCCATGGCCTGCCGCAGCAATGCCATCGGCCGCATGGTGCGCTCCGGGGTCAGGCGCACCGTGATCACGCGGTCCGCGCCCAGCAGGCGAGCGCCCCACGTGGGCACGTTCGAGCTGAAGGCGCCATCGATCAGCAGCGCCTCCCCGATCCGGACCGGTGGGAACAAGCCTGGCACGGCGATGGTGGCGAGCAGCGCGGTGGGCACCGGGCCGGTATCGAGCAAGTACGGGGCGAGCGTGCGCAGGTCCGTCGCCACCGCGGCGAAGCGACGGGGCAGCGCCTCGATGTCCCGATCCTCGGCGAAGCGCGCGATGGCACGCTCGAGCACCTCCGGATCGAGCACGCCCAGCTTGCGGGGCACCGTGACACGGCCGAAGTCCCGCCAGACGGCGCTGCGGATGATCTTGTCGAGCAGCGAGACGGGCAATCCTGCCGCGTAGCCCGCCCCGATCAGGGCTCCCGCGCTCGTGCCGACCACGACATCGATCTGCACGCCCAGGTCCTCGAGCGCGGCGAGCACGCCGACGTGCGCTGCCCCGAACGCCGCGCCGCCACCGAGCGCGAGGCCGATCACGGGCGCCGATCCGGGGGGCCGCGAGGCCGCCCGGTGCGCCGCTGGGCGTGGCAGCGCGGCCCGGTGCGAGCGCTCGGCGGCGCCGAACGGTGCCGGCCAGGCCGCAGTGATCGGATCGCTCATCGTGGTCGCTTGCCTGTCCAGGTCGAGGGTTCGGGCGGTCCACCCCCGCGAGCGCGGGATCGACCGCGCCAGGGAAATGGCTGTATCCAGCCTAGTGCGTCCTGATGGGCCAGGCGCGGGGATCCCCCTAGGTGCTGCCGCGCCCTCCGTGGCGCGCGAGCATCCGCTGCACGTCGTGCTCGGGAACCTGGTCGAACCGGTCATACCAAGCGCCCACCGCGTCCAGTTGATCCGTCACCAGTGGGCAGACCACTTCTGCCCGGGCACGCTCGAGCATCGGAATGGCCTGGGAGGCTGCCACCGGCGCGGCAGCGATCACGCGCCGAGCGCCCTGGCGCGCCGCGACCTGGCAAGCAACGAGCATCGTCGCGCCCGTCGCGATGCCATCGTCGACGATGATGACGCAGCGCCCCTCCAGGCCGGGCAGCCCGGCCGGGGCACTGGTCGCGGCGGGGCGACGGAAGAGCGCGGCCCGCCGCTCGAGCTCGGCGAGCTCGAGCTGCCGCACCGCATCGATCTCCTCGCCGGAGAGCCTCTCCCGGTCGATCAGCTCGTCGTTGAGCACCATCGTGCCGTCCTCGCCCAGGGCGCCGAATGCCAGCTCGGGCTGGCGGGGGAGACCTAGCTTGCGCACCATGAGGATGTCGAGCGGCAGGCTCGCGCGCTCGGCAACGATCGCCGCGACCGGGACACCACCGCGGGGCAGGGCCAGCACGATCGACGCGTCATCGAGCAGGGGGCGGAGGGCATCGGCAAGGACATGCCCGGCATGGTCGCGATCGCGGTAACGCATGACCACTTCCTCGACGGCTGGGGCTCGGCGATGGCCAGGGCTCGGCGTGCTGTGGGCGTTGCTGTGGCTCCTTCCACCGTACCGCCCCGGCAGGCGTGCCTCCAGGGCCTCATGGCCAGCATCGTGCCGCGCGCGATGCCAGGGACCCGCGGCAGGTAGGGGACGGGCGCGCAGCTACCGGGGGCCCGGGCAAGCGTGCCAGCGCACGAGCGCGTGATCGAGGCTGGCCGGCTCGGCGCCGAGCTCCGCGGCGACCTCGCCGAGCAGGTGCGCGAAGCTGGTCCCGTCGGTCCCGGGCAAGCAGTGGGCCCGGAATGCCTCGCGTGCCCGTGACAGCGCATCGGGGGCGGGCGAGGCCAGGGCGAGGCAGTGCGCGAGCGCCTGCTCCCCGGCAGCGCCGAGCTCGGCGAGCCAGATCGCGGCGAGGGGCGTCCATCCGCCCGGGGCCGACGCGGCGCGGGCGAGCTCGGTGCTCGAACCGATTCCGGAGGCGAGCAGCGCATGAGCGAGGTGCAGGATCTCGGCCGCGCGGACCGCGATGCCGCCGGAGTAGCGCCGCCGGTAGTGGCCGACCTTGCCGATCCAGATGGTGGGCCCGCCCACCATCTCGAAGGTGGCGAGGAGCTCAGCGAGCCCATCGTTATCGGGCGCGTTGCCAGGCAGTGCCGTGGCGCGACGGAACGCCTGGTACCGCGCGGCGAGGCCCGCCGCGGTGGCGAAGCCGGTGCTGGATGCCTGGACCGACTCGATGAGGCAGAGCGCGAGGCTGCCCGCGTGGCTGCCCGCGTGGCGCTGGGTGACGGACCAGCAGGCCGGATCGCCCAGGTGCTGGAGGCAGGCGGCGGACAGGGCCTCGGCGCTGCTTCGGGGATCGCTGGTGGCTGCTCGCGCGGCTTGCTCCCCGATGCGCGAGCGATGGCCTAGGACTGGTGCAGCACTCATGGTTCCTCCCCGGACATGTGCCGTGATGCGCTTATAGTGATGTATCGCACCCCGGTGGAAGAGTGTTGCAGGTATCACCAGCTAGGGAAAGATAAATATTCCTCACCGCGCGCGGCTGGGGCGGTGAATCCCTGTGCTTGGCACTTCGCCTGGTGGAGCGTGGTCATCGGCGCGCCCTGGAGGCAGTAGACTATGGCGATAATGAGTAACAATGAATCTGGCGATATCACGTTCGCCGATCTGGGAATCGACGAGCGTGTGCTGCGCGCACTGAGCGACGTCGGATATGAAACGCCTTCGCCAATCCAGTTGGCGACGATCCCGCACCTCATCGAGGGGCGGGATGTGGTCGGCCTGGCACAGACCGGGACCGGCAAGACAGCAGCCTTCGCGACTCCGGTCCTGTCCCGGATCGCTGAAGAGGACGCATTTCCTCAAGCGCTCGTGCTGACCCCTACCCGTGAGCTAGCGATCCAGGTCGCTGAGGCGTTCGGCCGCTACTCGGCGCACATGCCCGGTGTGCGGGTGCTGCCGATCTATGGCGGCCAGGCCTACGGTGTCCAGCTAGCGGGACTGCGCCGGGGCGCGCAGATCATCGTCGGCACCCCGGGCCGGGTCATCGATCACCTCACCCGAGGCACCCTCGACGTCTCCCGCTTGCGCTTCGTCGTGCTCGACGAGGCCGACGAGATGCTCAAGATGGGCTTCCAGGAGGACGTCGAGCGCATCCTGTCGATGGCACCGCGCGAGCGCCAGTCCGCGCTGTTCTCGGCCACCATCCCGCGCGCCATCCGCGACATCTCCCGCAAGTACTTGAATGACCCCGCCGAGGTCACGATCAAGTCGACGACGAAGACATCCGACACGATCAGCCAGCGCTGGGTGCTCGTGTCCCACCAGCGCAAGCTCGATGCCTTGACGCGCTTCCTCGAGGTCGAGCCGTTCGACGCGATGCTCGTCTTCGTCCGTACCAAGCAGGCCACCGACGAGCTCGCCGAGAAGCTGCGTTCCCGTGGGTTCGCCGCGACCTCGCTCAATGGCGACATCGCGCAGAATGTGCGCGAGCGCATCGTGGGCGAGCTGCGAGCCGGCAAGATCGACATCCTCGTCGCGACCGACGTCGTGGCGCGCGGGCTCGACGTCGAGCGGATCTCCCATGTCGTGAACTACGACATCCCCACCGACAATGACTCGTACGTGCACCGCATCGGGCGCACGGGCCGCGCTGGCCGCAGTGGCGAGGCATTGCTCTTCGTCACGCCGCGCGAGCGCCGCTTGCTCAAGTCGATCGAGCGCTCCACCGGGCAGCCGATCGAGGAGACGCGGGTCCCCACGGTCGAGGATGTGAACGCCCAGCGCGTCTCGCGGTTCGAGGAATCGATCACCGAGCATCTCTCCTCGCCGGATGTCGCCGTGTTCCGGCGCCTGATCGAGAGCTACGAGAGCGAGCACGATGTGTGCCTCGCTGACATCGCTGCCGCGCTCGCCGTGCAGAACGTCGACGGCGACAACTTTTTCCTCAAGCCGGATCCGGTGGAGAAGAAGGTCCGCGAGGAGCGCTTCGACGACCGGGGCGATCGCCGTGATCGCGACGACCGGCCCCGCAGCAAGCCGCGCGTGGATCGTCGCGCGAGCGGCGGAGGGGATTTCGCCACCTATCGCATCAACGTGGGCCGCAAGAACAAGATCGCGCCCGGCGCGATCGTGGGCGCCCTCGCCAACGAGGGCGGGCTGCAGCGCGGCGATTTCGGCTACATCGATATCCGTCAGGACTTCAGCCTCGTCGAGCTGCCCGCGAACCTCCCGCGGGATGTCTTCGACGCCCTTCGCGATACCCGCATCGCCGGTGTCAAGATCGGCCTGCGCCGCGACGAGGGCGGATCCGCTGGTGGCGGGAATGAGCGGCCGCCCAAGCGGGCAGGTCGCGACGACCGGCCAGCGCGCCGCTTCCGCGACTAGGAATTCCGCGAGAAGGATAAAGCGCCAAGGAACTACCACTGATCCCCGTGCGGCTAGGGCATGCTCCCGAGCGGCACGGGGATCAGTGCATCCAGCATGGCGCTCGCTGACCGGGACCAGGTGAACTCCTCGGCCCGCGCGCGGGCGCGGGCGCGGGAATCCCGCTCCAGCAGGGTACCGAGCGCTGCGGCGAACGCGGCGTCATCGTCGGCGGCCACCATGCCGCTGCCCCCGGTGAGGATCTCTCGCAGCGCCGAGGACTCGGACGCCACCACCGGCGTGCCCGAGGCCAGGGCCTCGAGCGCGGACAGGCAGAACGTCTCGTGCGGCCCGGGCGCGACCGCGGCATCAGCCGTGGCGAGCAGCGCGGCGAGCCGGGCTGGGTCGCTGACGAATCCGAGGAACTCGACGGGGAGGCCGCGCGCCCGTCGTTCCAGCGCGCCACGGCGCGGACCATCGCCGGCCACTACCAGCCGAGCATCCACGCCCGCGCCGAGCAGTATGCGCAATGCCTCGATGCTGCGCTCGGCGTGCTTCTCGATCGACAGCCGCCCGCTGTGCACGAGCAGGGTCTCATTGCCGGGAGCGAGGCGCGCGCGCAGCTCCGGATCGCGGTTGCGCGGATGGAACCGCTCCAGGTCCACTCCGAGCGGAATGCGCCGCACGTTGCGGGAACCGATGCGATCGAACTCGGTCGCGGCGAACGCCGTCGTGCACACCACAGTGTCGAAGCTCCGCGCCATCGCGCGGTTGCCGGCATCCGCGATGCGCTGCGCGGGCGCCGCGGGCAGGACCTGGCCGACCAGCCGGTCGAGCCGCTCGTGCGAGACGACGACGCTGGGGATTCCTCGATCCCGCGCCCACTTGCCGAAGCCTCTCAGGGTCAGCCTGTCCGAGACCTCGATGGCGCCGGGCCCGAGCCCGGCCAGCACGTCGGCGACACGGCGGGGGTCGGCGAGACGGTAGCCGCCTGATGCTGGTAGCCGGAGCGAGGCGAGCGTGATGCGTCGCACGCCGTTGTCCAGCGTCTCCTGCTCATCGCGGGGGCCGGGCACGACGAGCGCCACATCGAGCCCCGCGGCCCGGTACTCGCGGCCCCACTGGTGCAGCGCGGTGCGGAGCCCCCCGGAGCGGGGACCGTAGAAGTTCGCGAGCTGAGCGATGAGCACGTGGGGAGCATGGCACCTCCAGGCAACGCGCGGGCAACGGCTGCGCGCGCCTGGTCCAAACTCCTGAGGAACTGATCAGTTCGTGGCGTGCTCGGCCCAACCGGCGGTGGGGGCCGGGACAGCGAACGCGCGATGACCCGTGCTCCAGCGATTGATCGCGAGCACGAGCGCCGGGGTGGAGGTGCCCAGCCGCTCGGCGAGGACCTCCACGAGGTGCAGCACCATGCCGGGCTGCCGTGCCCGCGCTGCCACCTCGTTTCCTTCCGGTGGGAATGCTCCGGCGAGGAACCTGTGGCAGTGGCGGAGCGCGCTGGCACTGTCGGCGGCATGGATCCCGCTGAGCAGCAGCAGATAGTCCCAGCTGTCGGTGAAACTGTGGCCGGCTGCTCCCCGCCATGCATTGACCACGAGCGAGCGGGTTGCCGCATGAGGAATCATCGCAGCGAGATCCGCGGTCCCATCGATGCGCAGGTCGTGGAACGCCGAGGCGGCCCGGTGGATGGAGCGTGCCTTCACGGCCTGCGCGGGGCTGGCGTGGCGCGTCCGGTACATCGCGACCTTTCCCGACCACGCAGTGGCACCACCGCTTTCCTCGAATGTCCTCAGCAATGCGCGCGTACCGTCGGGAACGCCTGGGCAACAGTGGTCGGTGGCCTGCTGCCGGGCACGGTAGGCACTGAAGTGCTCGGTCACCGCCAGCGTGGTGGGGTAGTGGCCGGCCGTGCATTGCACAGCGTCGATCACGCAGAGGGCAAGGCTTGCCCGGAACGTCGCGGGCGCGGTCCACCGCGTCGGCGATCCGAGCCGCGTCGTGCAGGTGAGCTCGAGGTGGTCGAGCGCCACTGCGGGGATCTCCATGTGGCCTCGCTCTCCAGTGATCGGAACATTTCCTCCAGAGTACGGGGATCGGGCATTGGCTGGCGACGGCCAGGCAGCGGGCAATTCCAGAGGCATTTCCCGGGGCGTGCTGCCGCGGTGTGTCCCTGGCGTCCGCGCGGCGCGCGGCGCGGTAGTTTGAGCGCGTGCTTGTGAGAAGAGGCCCCTCCCGGACTGTTGCTATCGTCGCTGCCAGTGCCATCGGCCTGGTGGCTGCGGTCGGCTGCACCGTCGACCTCGATGAGGATGATGCCCCTGCCGGGCTCGTGCAGCCCGAGGCTCTGCCCGATGAGGCTGATCCAGGCCGCTCGTTGCCGATCGTTGTCGATGACAGCGAGGCTGGCCTGGCCCGCGGCACCGCCCAGCAGTTCTTCGCCCGGGCACCGTTCGTCGTGGCCGCGCCCTTCGATGATCCTGCCGCATTGGTGCGCGCGGCATCCCTGGCGGTCGCGACGTCCGTCCCGATGCTTCCCGTCGACCCGGCCGATGGGGCCGCGGTGCTCGAGGAGGTCGAGCGGCTCGGCGCGAGCCATGTCCTCGCTGTCGGCGCCGTGCCGGATCTCGGCACCGCATCCATCATCGAGGCACCCGCGGACAAGGCCGCGATCGAGGAGATGATCGAGCGCGATCTCGGCGAGAAGGAGGTTGCGGCGACTGCCGGCGCGCTGGACGCGATCGCTGCGATCGACAGCGACGACGCCACGCTGCTCTCCCTTGCCGACCAGCCTCTCGCTGGGCCCGGGCCGACCACCGAGCCGCAGGCACTGCCCGAGTTCGGACGCTCGCAGCTCGACCCGCCAGTGCTCGCCCTTGTCTCGGCCCCGGCGAGCGAGGAAGGCCGCGAGTGGGCCGAGCACATTGCTGCAACCGCGACAGCCCGCGCGGCGGGAGCGACAGTCGTGCCGCTCGCGGTGCCCGACCCCCGGGCGAGCGCTAGCTCCGTAGCGGCGATCCGCGACCACGAGGACGCCACCGTGGTCGCGCTGGGCAGCGGGTTCGGCACGGTCGCCGAGCTCAACGAGCGCGTGCGCGCAGCAGTCTCGGTGCCGGAGCTTCCCGGCGGCGGGCAACTGGTGTTCCCCGGCAGGCGGATGATCGCGCTCTACGGCCACCCCGGCGTGCCGGCGATGGGGCTGCTCGGCGAGCAGCCCGTCGATGAAGCGATCGCGCGCGCGGTGGAGCTCGCTGAGCAGTACGAGCCGTTCTCCTCCGAGCCGGTGATCCCAGCGTTCGAGCTGATCGTCACCGTGGCATCGGTCTCCGCGGGCGCGGATGGAAACTACTCGAACATCGCCGAGGTCGCGCAGGTCCGGCCCTGGATCGACGCGGCCGCCGAGGCAGGTGTCTATGTGGTGCTTGACCTGCAGCCGGGGCGCACGGACTTCCTCACCCAGGCGCGGATGTTCGAGGATCTCCTGCGCGAGCCGCACGTGGGGCTCGCGCTGGATCCCGAGTGGCGGCTCAAGCCTGGCGAGGTCCACTTGCAGCAGATCGGACAGGTCGACGCGGCCGAGGTCAACGAGGTCACGGACTGGCTCGCCGACCTCACCGCCGAGCACGATCTGCCCCAGAAGCTCCTGATCCTGCACCAGTTCCAGCAACGCATGATCCTTGACCGCGAGAGCCTCGACACGAGCCGCGACGAAGTGGTACTGCTGATCCATGCTGATGGTCATGGTGTTCCGGGCGAGAAGATGAGCACCTGGAATGCCTTGAAGACAGGGCTTCCGGATGGTGTCTGGCTGGGATGGAAGAACTTCATCGATGAGGATTTCCCCACCTTCACCCCCGAGCGGACCATGCAGATCGGTCCGGCGCCCTGGTTCGTCTCCTACCAGTAGGTCCTAGTAGTCCCAGGCGGTGCTAGTCGTCGATGACGATGACCTCGGAATCAGGCAGGGCCCGGAAATCGATGCCCGCCCGGGCGTAGTGCTGCGCGAGGGCCTCGATCCGCTCCGGGTTCTCATGCCCGGGGGAGCGGTAGTGCGGAACGATCCGGAAGGGCACCAGGCCCAGGCCCGACCATGCCGCCGGGATGCCGCATTCCTGCACCACTTCGGCCGGATCGTCGCACCACTCGATGCCCTCCAGCGACGGTGCGGCGATTGTCGCGCCCGCGCTGTAGCCGCCGTAGACGATGCTGCCGGAGCGCACCAGATCAGTGATGATGCTGTCCGCGCCGCTCTGCGCGAGCCGTGAGCGCAGCACGAACGTGTTGCCGCCGCGCAGCCACACCAGGCTGGAGCGATCGAGGATCTCGCGCACGCCGCCGGGATCGCCGATGTGCTCCCGCAGGTCCAGCTCGCGGGCGGTGATCCCGATCGTGGCCAGCATCTCGATCTCGCTGCGCACGGCCCACGCGCGCGCCGCGGCGGGCCAGGCGTCCGCGGCGTTGGCGATCACTACGGCGTGCCGCGGTGCGGGCACCAGGCGCGCGAGCGCGGTGCCCGCACCGCCGAGGCGGTACGAGGCGAGGAACAGCTTCATCAGGGCCGCAGGGGCACGTTGACGCGCCTAGTCGCTGATGTCGAGGACAACGCGGGGCGGGTTGGTCAGGGTCATGGCGGTGAACTCGCGCTGGCCGCCACGCACGCCCACGAACATCTGCGCGACGCCCTCGTTGAAGGTACCGACCTCGATCTCGGCGACCGATCCGCTGCCGGGCCCACCGATCGTCTTGGGACCGGAGTACGGGTCGACGCCAGTGTCGAAGGGGTAGCCCCAGCCCGTCACGTTGAACGCCAGGATGGCGTCACCGCTCACGGCGATGGGATCGCCCGAGCCTCCCGCGTAGGCCGCATCGACGTAGCGGATGTCGTAGCCAGGCTGGTTGCCCTGGCCCGCGAGGTCCACGACGATGCGGGTGTATCCGTCGTGCTCGCCCACCCGGATATCAGTGACGCTGAGGAAGGTGCCGCTGCCGGACTGCTTCGAGACAGGGCCGAGCGTGCCCGAGAACGAGCTGCCCGGGTCCGGGGATGGGGAGGAGTTGTCCTCGGGAGGAGTCGGCGCCGGTTGCAGCGGGGTCTCCTCGATCTCCGGGCTGGTTGGCACGTTCTCGGTGGGATCCGCGTCCTCGTCGGGCAGGTCCGCGCCGGTCGAGGCGCTCTGCGGTGACAGTCCGGGCGTGGGCACGCTTGCTGGCAGGTCTGCATCGTTGCTGCCGCAGCCTGCGATGCCCAGGATCAGGATCGCTGGGACCACCAGGGCGGAGCGTCGCATGTGCCGAAGGTTCATGATCCTCATCGTAGGTGCTCGCGCAGGGCCGGATCCTGCCCGGAAGATAACGTTTTGCACCCGGAACCGGCGGATGGCTAGCCGGAGCGCCGGGAGAGCAGGCGCACCCCGCCATAGATGATGCCCGCGCCCGCCGCGAGGAAGACCACCCAGGGCAGTGCCAGGCCGATGCCGATGATCGCGGATCGCAGCGCCTCGAGCAGGGTCTCCCACCCCTCGCGGAGCCCGCCCGCGAAACCGGACGCCGGATCGGTCGCGGGACGCTGCGCGAGGTACAGGTCAAGCGTGGACAGCTCTACCTGGTCCGCGAGGTGCTCGCGCTGGGAGCGCAGCCCATCGAGCTGGGCCTGCCGCTCCGCGAGCGCGGTCTCCGCCGCGATCAGGTCCTCCGCGGAGGACGCGGTCGCCATGATCTCCTGCAAGCGCGAGACCGAGGTGGCGAGCGCATCGATGCGGGCATCGAGATCCACGACCTGGATCGTGACGTCACTGCTCGAGATGGTCAGCTCGCTGACGGTACCGAGCGCGCGCAGCTCCTCGATCATCGTGTCGAGGGTATCGGCGGGCACGCGCAGGGTCAGGCTGGCCGAGCCCTGGGACTGCCCGGTGGGCGGACGCTCGGTGCGGTGATCGATGCGGCCATCCACCCGCTCCGCGGCCTCGGCGGCCTGGCGGGACGCGGTGGCCGGATCAGGCACGAGGATCGTCATGCTGGCGTGGCGAATGACCTGTCGCTCGACGGCATCGGGCGCTTGCCGGGGAGCGAGTGGCCCACCGGCCATGCTCTCCTCGCGGATCTCCCCGTCACCGACAGGGAAGGGGGCCGGCGAGAAGCTGTCATCGGATTGCCCCGAGCATCCCGCGGCGAGCGCGAGGAGGATCACGGCAACAAGGAGCGGCATGATTCGACGCCTGCGTCGCGGCAGCGGATTGCTGGTCATATCGAACACGTTACGTCTGGCATGCCGTGTCGACCACGATGCCTCGACCATGGCGCCCGGTACCATCCCGTATCCGGGACGAGGATCGAAGAGGGGAGTGGCCGAGGTGGGAGCGTCTATTCCTGTCGTGGTGGTGGCGGGGTTCCTGGGCGCCGGGAAGACGACCCTGGTCAACCATGTGCTGAGGTCGGCGGGAGACCTGCGGCTGGGAGTACTGGTCAACGATTTCGGGGCGATCAACATCGATGCTTTTCTCGTCGCTGGGCAGGTCGACAACATGATGACCCTGACCAACGGCTGCATCTGCTGCGAGGTCGATAGCGATGACATCGAGGAGTCCCTGGCCAGCCTGGCGGGCATCGCGCCGCGGCTAGACATGATCCTGGTGGAGGCGAGCGGGGTAGCCGAGCCGGCCGCGCTCGTCCAGGTGGTCCGGGCAGCCGGTGATGAGCGGTTTCATTGCTCGTCGGTGATCGTCGTCATCGACGCGGCCGAGCACGGGCGTGTCGATCTCGTCCGCCAGGCGGGCGTCGCTGATCTGGTGCTGCTGAACAAGGCTGATGTGCTTTCCAGCGCCGAGCGCGACGATCTCCTGGCGAGGATCGCGGCCGCGTCGCGTGGCGCACCGGTGATCCCCACTATCCGGGGCGCTCTCGATCTGGACCTGCTCATCGACGCGACCGAGCGGCACGGGCAGCAGGAGCGCCGCCCGGACCTTCCGGTGCAGCTGACGCTTGATGCGTTGCTGCGCGAGGAATCGGGCGATCAAGCGGAGCAGCATGATCACGGGCATTCCCATCAGGTGCAGAGCACAGCGTGGACCTCATCGGTGCCGGTGCACCCCCGCTGGTTCATGGATCTGCTCGAGCGGCGGCCCGCGGGCGTCTACCGTGTCAAGGGCTTGCTGGATTTCGGGAAGTTCGGTGATGGCGAGTGCTATGTGCTGCAGGTCGTCGGGCGGAGCATAGAGATCGAGCGGCGCCCCTGGCAGGCTGGCGCGGTGCGACGGACCGAGCTCGTCCTCATCGGGCATGGCATGGATGAGCCCGCGCTGCTCGAGCAGCTCGATTCCTGCACCGCGACCGAGCCAGGCCCCAGCGATGAGCACGCGATGCTGCGGGTGCTGCGCTTCACCGATGTCCGCTTCACCGATGTCAACGAGGCCGGTTGGCCATGAGCACCGCTACGGCGCGATGGTGGCCCACCCATGTGCTCTCCGCGGAGGAGATCGCATCGGCGTGCGTGCGGACAGTGCCGGACATCGAGCCGTTCCTTCCGTCGTCGGTGGAGCCCGGCGAGCACATGCATCTGCCAACCGGCGCCTTCGCGGGGATCTGCCCGGGCGAGCTGGTCGCGCTGCGGATCGATGCGGCCACGGTGTCGCTGGTGCCGGTCGATCGGAGCCTGCTCCCCGCGCCGCCACCGGCCCTGCGGACGATCATGCGCCGCTTCGCGCGCGATCATGCGGGCCAGCCCGGTGGCCTTGCCGCCCTCGTGGAGCATGCCAGCGAGCACTTGCCCGGCACGGGGGCCCATCGCACGTTGCCGCTCGGGGAGCTCCTGGCTCGGTACGGGATCGTCGCCGCGGGGGACCGGATCGCGCTGGAGGGGTTCGATTTCGCTGCCCACGACACGAGCGAGCAGATCCGACTGCTCGCGGTGGCGCACGATCTCGCGCGGGACGCGGCGTCAGCGGTGCATGAGTGGCGATCCTGCATGCTCGGTGGATCCACGGACGCCGCCCGGATCTCGGCCCTCGCCCGGACGGTGGACGAGCATGACGCGCTCGAGGCGCTCATCGAGCCGTGGGTGCACGATATTGCCACGGGCAGTCCACCCGTGCTCGAGCGGCGCGCGATCGTGGCTTCATGCATCGCCCTGGCTCCGTGCATGGAGGACGAGGCTGCCCGGGTGCTGCTCTGGGCCGTCGTGGTGCTCTCGGACATCGATGCGCCGCTAGGGGAGGTCGCCGGGCATGCGGAGCGGCTGCGATCCGTGGCCCACGGCTGGGCACCAGGCACGCAGCGTGTCGTGGAATGGGACTTTGATCGCGGATCGGGGGAGCGGGCGCGTGCGTTGCTCGGGTCGCTGCGTCGCAAGGATCGGCACAGGATGCCGGCAATAGTGGAACCGGACTATTCGACCGCGGTGGAGCGCGTGCTGGGAAAGGCGCTGCGATTCCTGGAATCGGATGGGCCAGCACGACTGGCATTGATGGGCGTGGTCGATGGGATCATGGCGGGCACGCTCGATGGCGCGATGGCCCGGCGGCTGGTCGAGGATGGGCGCGTCCGGATGGTCGCGCTCCGCGAGGGCGGTGTGATGGCTCGATTCGTCGAGCGCCGTGGCACGGTGCTGCCCCCGGAGGAGGCAGTCGTGGCAAGTGCCATGCGTGATTCCCCGGAGCATCGGATGCGTTGGGCGGTAACGCATGTGGCGGGCCGCGAGCAGTGCGTGACGCTGCGCGACGACGATGGGACGGTGATGCGGTGCCGTGTGCCGGCGGCAGGGCCGATGCCTGGTCCGGGGGCGCTCGTGCTGGCGTGGATCGTGGCCGACGATGTGGAGCCTTGGGCACTATCGCTCGTGGCTGTGCCGGGTGTCCTCGGCGGCGATGCCGGAACCGTTGATGCCATCGGTGCGCTCGGTGCGCTGGTGAGGTCCGAGCAGTTTCCTTGAGGGAATAACGCTGAGCGTTCCCGGCGCCACAGGGCGGGGCGCGGATTGAAAACCAAGCATTGTCATTCTGTTGTACTGGAATTGTGACGATCCTGTTTCCTGTTTTTCGCTGCTGTAGCGGCGCTCACAGTTCGCGGGAATTGCAGTACGCGTTATTACTTCGCGTCCGCGAAGTTGGGCGAGGATGACCCAGGGGGGCTGCAGATGCCCAGGTAGCAGTGTCTGGATTGCTCGGTGTGGGGCTGGAGCGAAGGCTGGGGCCCAAGGTCGCTGCTGTTCTGCCGGCGCAATTCCTAAAGATACTCTAAGGCAATTGTGGCGAACGAGACGTCTTTCCTCATCGTTATCTGTGCGTTCTGTAAACATCACTAAACAGAGGTGTTTATTGGTGGGCTCCGGGGATATGATCGAAATCAATCGATCCGGGAGCATGGTTGCTCCCTGGTCGACGGGCGCATCAGCCGCGAGCCAAGCCTGCTTCACGGACGGTCGCCCGGCAAAGCTGGCGCCCGGACGGCCCCAGGGCTGACTGAGCAAGGGAGAAGACACATGGCCACCATGACAACTGGCACCCGCGAACTGGTTAGGGCGATCCTCGCTTACGAGCGCGCCGACAACTCCTCCGACTGGGAGTTCATCGACGCGATCCGCAACGGCGACATCGACCATTGGATGGAAGCCATCGAGGCCTCCGCTCTGTTCGCGCCCGCCGAGCTCCGCCGCCTCCGCGATTCATTCGAAGCGGATCCCGAGCAGCTCGTGGCCGTGCTTCTCGAGGGCGCGGATGATGTCGCGGACCGCCGCGCGGCCACTGGTCGCCGTGGAAGCTGGGCCACCAGCATCGCCGCGCGCTCCGGGTGCACCGGCGGGACCCTCGCGGGCTGACGTCACCAGCGCCCCACGCTATCGGGACGCTCGTGCGCTCGCTTGTGGGCGAGCTCACAAACGCTACGTAACAGGGACGATCTGTCCCGGTGATTCGATTCAGATGAAGGCACGCCGACGCGGAGCGCCAACTCGGATGCGCATCTCGGTACGATCGATGCGCTGTGAGCAGACGGAAATCTCCAGCGCACCGGCAAGATGCCGGTGATTCTCACCGATCAGCGAGCCGTCTCGCGGAGAGTCACATCATTGGATAGCGCACACAACACTCAGCAACGGTCCACGACCGTGGGCGTGGTTCGGGAGACCGGCGAGGGGGAGCGGCGCGTAGCCCTCGTGCCCAAGGCAGTGAAATCACTCACTGCACGCGGGATCAACGTCGTCGTCGAGGCCGGAGCGGGCGACCGTGCCCACATCCCTGACGACGAATACATCCAGGCAGGCGCCACCGTCGGCAACGCATGGGACTGCGCGGTGATCGTCAAGGTCGCCCCGCCGTCCGCGGCGGAGATCAAGAAGATCCCGAAGGGCGCCACGCTCATCGGTTTCCTCGCGCCCCGCAACCAGGACAACTGCATCGACGCGCTCCGCCAGCGCGACGTCCACGGGTTCGCCATGGAAGCGATCCCTCGCATCTCCCGCGCGCAGGTGATGGATGCACTGTCCAGCCAGGCAAACGTCGCCGGCTACAAGGCCGTCCTTGTTGCCGCCAACGAGCTCACCCGGTTCTTCCCGATGCTCACCACCGCAGCCGGGACCGTCAAGCCAGCCACTGTGCTGGTCCTTGGCGTAGGCGTCGCGGGACTCCAGGCCCTCGCCACCGCGAAGCGCCTCGGCGGGCGGCCCACCGGATACGACGTGCGCCCCGAGGTGGCCGACCAGGTGCGCTCCGTCGGCGCGCAGTGGCTCGATCTCGGTATCAGCGCCGCGGGCGAGGGCGGGTATGCCCGCGAGCTCACCGAGGACGAGCGGGCACAGCAGCAGCAACGGCTCGAGGACGCGATCAAGGGCTTCGACGTCGTGATCACCACCGCCCTCGTGCCTGGCCGCCCCGCTCCGCGCCTTGTCACTGCCGCAGCAGTGGAAGGCATGCGAGAGGGCAGCGTCATCGTCGACCTCGCTGGCGAGACCGGCGGGAACTGCGAGCTCACCGAGCCGGGGCAGACCGTCAACAAGCACGGTGTGACTATCGCCTCGCCGCTGAACCTGCCCGCGACGATGCCCGAGCATGCCAGCGAGCTCTACGCGAAGAACGTCACCGCGCTGCTCGATCTGATGCTGGACGACGATGCCGCGCTGGCACCGGACTTCACCGATCAGATCCTCGCCGACTCCTGCGTCACCGGCGTTCCCGATGCCGCGTCGCGCCCCTCAGCCGGTTAACCCTAGCGGCAGGATGACAAGGAACCACCTATGTACACCGAACTGCTAGCCAACCTGGCGCTGCTCGTGCTCGCCGGATTCGTTGGCTTCACCGTTATCTCCAAAGTGCCCAATACCCTCCACACCCCGCTGATGTCGGGCACCAACGCCATCCACGGCATCGTCGTGCTCGGCGCGCTCGTCGTGCTCGGCAAGGTCGAGGACCCCAGCATCGCGATGCAGGTGATCCTGTTCATCGCGGTCGTGTTCGGCACGCTCAACGTCGTCGGCGGCTTCGTCGTCACTGATCGCATGCTTGGCATGTTCAAGTCCAAGTCGCCTGCCCGCGGCAAGGGAGGAGACGCCTGATGGACACCCTCGTCAATGTTCTCTACATCATTGCTTTCTCCCTGTTCATCTATGGCCTGATGGGCCTGACGGGCCCCCGCACCGCCGTCCGTGGCAACTGGATCGCCGCGGTGGGCATGGGCATCGCCGTCGCCGCCACCCTGCTCGCGGTGCGCGACACCGGCAACTGGATCATCATCGTCGCCGGCCTCCTCGTCGGCCTCGTCCTCGGTGTACCACCCGCCATCCGCACCAAGATGACCCAGATGCCACAGCTCGTGGCGTTCTTCAACGGCGTGGGTGGTGGCACCGTCGCCCTCATCGCCTGGGCCGAGTTCCTCGACACCGACGGATTCACCAACTTCCACGGCTACGAGGGCCCCGTCGTCCACATCATCGTCGGCTCGCTGTTCGCCGCGATCGTCGGCTCGGTGTCGTTCTGGGGCTCCCTGGTGGCATTCGCGAAGCTCCAGGAGCTTCTCAACAAGAACCTCGAGAAGAAGCTCGTCGCGAACGTCAAGACATTCCAGGTCGCCAACATCATCCTCGCGCTCGCCTCGCTGGGAATCGCGATCTACATCGGGATCAACGCCGACCCGGCCAACGATCCCACCGCGGCCATCTGGATCCTGGCGCTTCTGGTCATCGCCGGGACGATGGGCCTGTTCGTGGTGCTGCCCATCGGTGGCGCCGACATGCCCGTCGTGATCTCGCTGCTCAACGCCCTCACCGGCCTCTCGGCAGCCTCGGCCGGACTCGCGCTCAACAACACCGCGATGATCGTCGCCGGCATGATCGTCGGCGCGTCCGGCTCCATCCTCACCAACCTCATGGCCAAGGCCATGAACCGGTCGATCCCCGCGATCATCTTCGGCTCGTTCGGCGGATCCACCAGCGCCGCCGCCGTCGACGACGCGGGCGGCACTGTCAAGGCCACCTCCGCGGCCGACGCGGCCATCCAGATGGCCTACGCGAACCAGGTCATCGTCGTGCCCGGCTACGGCCTCGCTGTCGCCCAGGCGCAGCACGCCGTCAAGGAGCTCGCCGACCTGCTCGAGGAGAAGGGCGTGGAGGTCAAGTTCGCCATCCACCCCGTGGCCGGCCGCATGCCCGGGCACATGAATGTGCTGCTCGCCGAGGCAGAGGTCAGCTACGACGCCATGAAGGAGATGGATGACATCAACGGTGAGTTCAACCGCACCGATGTCACCATCGTCATCGGCGCCAACGACGTCACCAATCCGGCCGCGCGAAACGACCCGAGCTCGCCCATCCACGGGATGCCGATCCTCAACGTCGACCAGTCCAAGTCGGTCATCGTCCTCAAGCGGGGCATGTCGTCCGGCTACGCCGGCATCGAGAACCCCCTCTTCTTCCTGGACCAGACCTCGATGCTCTTCGGGGACGCCAAGAAGTCGGTGACCCACGTCATCGAGGAGCTCAAGGCCCTCTAGCCAGGCAGCTACCTCGACCCGGGGTCTGTAGCCTCGAACCGTGGGGAACACCAGAACAAGCGGCAGCCACCAGCACGCCATGCGGCAAATCCATGTGCTGGTGGCTGCCGCGTTCGTCATTGCCGTCGGGTACGGCCTGATCGCCCCCGTGCTGCCGCAGTACGCGAGCAGCTTCAACGTCGGCTACACCGCCGCCTCCGCGATCGTCAGCATCTTCGCCGTCGCCCGGCTGCTGTTCGCCCCGGCCAGTGGCCAGCTCGTCCAGAAGCTCGGCGAGCGACGCATCTATCTCTCCGGGCTCGTGATCGTCGCGGTCTCCACCGGCGCGAGCGCTGCCGCGCAGAGCTACTGGCAGCTCATGGTCTTCCGCGGCCTCGGTGGCATCGGCTCCACCATGTTCACCATCTCCGCGATGGCGCTGATCATCCGGCTCTCGCCTCCCGACCGGCGCGGCAAGGTCAGCAGCCTCTACAGCACCGCGTTCCTGCTCGGCGGCATCACCGGGCCACTGCTCGGCGGACTGCTTGGCAGGTTCGGGCTGCGCGTGCCCTTCATCGTCTACACCGTGGCGCTGGTCATCGCCATCATTGTCGTCCGCACCAGGCTTGATGCCGAGGCCGGCGGGAAGGGAAGCGCACGATCCGCGCCCCGCCGGGAATATCATCTGGGCGAGGCGCTGCGCGAGCCCGCCTACCGGGCCGCGCTGCTGACGAACCTGGCCCACGGCTGGGCCACCTTCGGCGTGCGCGTGGCACTCATCCCCTTGTTCGTGACCGTCGCCTTCACGATGGGCACCGAGCTCGGTGGTTTCGCGCTCGCCGCGTTCTCCATCGGCATGGCGATCGTGCTGACTACATCCGGCAAGCTCTCCGACCGCATCGGGCGCAAGCCGCCGACCATCATGGGCCTGGCCATCACCGGATCATCGACCATGGTGCTCGGGCTTCCCAGCAATCCCGTGGTCTTCCTCGTGCTGTGCGTGATCGCCGGCGCGGGCATGGGCTTCGTGATCCCCAGCCAGCAGGCCGCGGTGGCCGATCTGATCGGATCGGACCGCAATGGCGGCAAGGTCCTCGCGGCGTTCCAGATGACCGCCGATCTCGGAGCGATCGTCGGGCCGCTGCTCGGTGGCTGGATCGCCGAGAACTATTCCTTCGAGGTTGCTTTCCTGCTCACTGGAGCACTGCTGCTGCTCGCTGCCGTGTACTGGATCGTGGTGCCCGAGACGAGCAGGGCGCAGGACGCAGGAGACCGGAGTGATGCAGCAGAAATAGCTGAGACCGGGAACGACACCGATTGATCGGGGAAACCCCAGCGGAAATGTGTGCCCTCGGCAGGATTCGAACCTGCGACACCTGCCTCCGGAGGGCAGTGCTCTATCCCCTGAGCTACGAGGGCTTGCCACGTTCATGCCACGGCCACGCTTGCGCGGTGGGCGGAGCTAGCCTAGCGCATTAGCGCCATCAATGCGGAATCGCCAGGCCAGGCGCGTGTCTGGCGTTCCCGCGCTAGCTCGCCCACCGTCGACGGAGCTGCTAGTTGAACGGCAGGGGCTCGGCGCCACGCTCGGCAAGCAGATCGGTCATCAGGTCGATCTCCTTCTTCTGCCCGTCGAGCATCCGCTGGGCGATGCCCGTCACGAGTGGCGTGCTGGCCTGGTCGATCGCGGCCTGGGCCATGGGCAAGCCACCCTCGTGGTGCCGGAGCATTAACTGGAGGAAGTACACGTCCTGCTCGCCCCCGTCGAGGCCGCGCAGCCGCGCCATCTCCTCGGAGGTCGCCATTCCGGGCATGAGCGCGCCGTCGGTCATTGGCATGCTGGGCATCTCGTGGTTCTCATGCTCAGCACCAGCCATCCATGCCATATGGGCGCCGGAGGCGAACCGTGGCTCGTCCCACGCCTGGAGCCAGCCCTGCATCTGGCCGATCTGGTTTTCCTGCGCGGTGAGGATATCGAAGGCGAGAGTCCTGATACTGGGATCGCTCGTGGTGGTCAGGACCGCAGCAGCCATCTCCACGGCCTGGAGGTGGTGCGCGGTCATGTCCTGGCTGAAGCCGATATCGGCGGCATTCGGGTCGGCATTCACGGGCAGCGCGGCGTCATCGTCGCCAGTCGCTGCGCCGAGCAGGAAGCCGAGCGCCATCCCGAGCGCGCCGACGATGACCAGCAGGGGGATCAGTCGTCGTCCGGCGGTGCTCACTCAGTGGTCTCCTCGTCAGCGGGCGCGGGCTCCGCTGGGATCCCGGCGGCGGGATCGTCGCCAGCGGGCGCCTCGCCGACTGGTCCGGGATCGAGCGGCGCGCCCATCTCGGCCGCCTCCGGTGCTGCTCCGGCCCCGTCCATCGCGACGGCATCAGGCCCGGGCGGGGCTGGATCGAACGGGGGCGGGTTCTCGGGATCGAAGTAGCCGGGCACGTTCGAGCAGCTCGCGCCTGGCTCCGGGCTGTTGAACTGGTTGAGGCGCAGTGCTCCGATGAACTGATTGATCCGCTCGTCCTCCGCGGAATCGAGCTTCAGCTGATGGCCCCATGCCTGCAGCGAGATGGGCGACTCCTGGCCGGGGAACGGCGACATGAACATATAGGCCTGCCCGTCGACGCGGCTCTCGAGCGCGGCGATGTCAGCTGCCGAGGCATTGTCCGGGGAATAGGTGATCCAGACGGCGCCATGCTCGAGGGAGTGCACCGCGTTCTCCGTGCGGATGGGCTCGTCGTACACGATGCCCGTGCAGGTGGCCCAGGCCTCGTCGTGCGGACCGCCGAACGGTGGCATCGGCTCGTAGGCGACGCGCTGGCCGGCGAGGACATGCGCGTTGCTCAGGTCCTCGACGATCTCCACGCCGTCGATCCGCGTGGACGGATCCGGATCCTCGACCGAGGGCGTCCAGCGCTCCATGGCCTGCTCGTCACGAATGCTCGGCGCCAGGCTCCAGGCGATCACGCCGATGAGGACCACGACGCTCACGATGGCGCCGATGCTCAGCCAGGGGATGCTTGGTCCCGCCTTGAGCCCGGTGGCGCTGCCGCCGCGTGATTTCTTCTTCGCGGCCCGCATGGCCCTGGCTGTTCTATCGTTCTTGCTGCTTGCCATTGGTGGTGGATCTTTCCGCGCCGTAGTGACAGGACCGCGTGCGCGCGCCCCATGCCGCGTGCACCGAGCATTGCGGGCGCACCCGGTGCTGCCGGTGGCAGCGCTGGTCGCGGGGACACGCGCCGCGCGCTGGCCCCAACTGTACGTACCGGCGGGCAGCGATGCCGCTACCGGCGCGGCGAGGCTCGCATTTAGCAGTTGATCCCGCAGGGCCATAGGATAGGTGCCTGTGACCCCAGCAGACCTTTCCCAGCTGCTCCGCGATGCCACGGTCTCCGTGCTCGCGAGCCACGATCTCGATACCTCCGTCGTCCCCGATCGGCTGGTCGTCGAGCGACCGCGGAACCCCGAGCATGGTGATTACGCCACCAACGTGGCGCTGCAGGTGGCCAAGCGCGCCGGCACCACCCCGCGCGAGCTCGCGGGCTGGATCGCGAGCGCGATCGCCGATGATGACGGCATCGACTCCGCCGAGATCGCGGGGCCCGGCTTCCTCAACATCCGTCTCGCGGCGGCCGCGCAGGGAAAGATCGTCGATCACGTGCTCGCCGCGGCCGAGGGCTACGGCCGCGGGGAAGCCCTCGCGGGCCTCGAGATCAACCTGGAGTTCGTCTCCGCGAACCCGACCGGTCCCATCCACCTCGGTGGAACCCGCTGGGCCGCGGTGGGGGACTCGCTGGGACGCGTGTTCGAGGCGCAGGGCGCGAAGGTCACCCGCGAGTACTACTTCAACGATCACGGCGCCCAGATCGATCGGTTCGCCCGCTCGCTGGTCGCGGCCGCGCTGGGCGAGCCAGCCCCCGAGGATGGCTATGCCGGGGCCTATATCACGGAGATCGCCCGCACGATCGTCACCGAGGCGCCCGGCGTGATGGAGATGCCGCAGGACGAGCGCCACGAGGCATTCCGCGCCGCTGGCGTCGCCATGATGTTCCAGCACATCAAGCGCACCCTGCACGAGTTCGGCACCGACTTCGACGTCTACTTCCACGAGAACTCGCTGTTCGAGTCGGGCGCGGTCGCGGCGGCGATCGAGGAGCTCAAGGCCAATGGCAACCTCTACCACCAGGATGGGGCCTGGTGGCTGCGCAGCTCCGACTACGGCGATGACAAGGATCGGGTCGTCATCAAGTCCGACGGCAACGCCGCCTACATAGCGGGGGACATCGCCTATCTCCGCAACAAGCACGAGCGCGGCTTCGGGCTGAGCGTGTACATGCTCGGCGCCGACCACCACGGCTACATCGCCCGCTTGAAGGCCGCCGCCGCCGCGCTCGGCTATGACCCCGACTCGGTGGAGGTGCTCATCGGCCAGATGGTCAGCCTCGTCCGCGACGGCAAGCCGCTGCGCATGAGCAAGCGCGCGGGGACAGTGATCACCCTTGATGACCTCGTCGAGGCGATCGGCGTCGATGCCGCGCGCTACGCCCTCACTCGCTCCTCCTTCGACAACACCCTCGACATCGACCTCGAGCTGTGGGCGAGCGCGAGCAACGAGAACCCCGTCTACTACGTGCAGTACGCGCATGCGCGCCTCTGCTCGATCGCGCGCAACGCCGCCGAGCTCGGCGTGACCGCCGAGGATCCGCAGCTCGAGCTGCTTGTCCATGAGCGCGAGGGCGACCTCATCCGCACCCTCGGCGAGTTCCCGGGCGTGGTGGCTGCCGCGGCGAAGCTGCGCGAGCCGCACCGGGTGGCCCGCTACCTCGAGGACCTTGCCGGCACCTACCACCGCTTCTACGATCAGTGCCGCGTGCTGCCCCAGGGCGACGAGGAGCCCGCCCCGCTGCACACCGCGAGGCTCGCGCTCTGTGGCGCGGCCCGCCAAGTCCTGTCCAACGGCCTGGCATTGCTGGGCGTGACCGCCCCGGAGCGAATGTGAGCGCCCACCCAGCCGGACCCAAGCATGCCGAGATCCCCCACGCCCCGGGGCTCAGCGAGCGTCCCGCCTCGCCGGAGGAGCTTGCTGCGCTCGCCCCCGTGGTGTGGCCGCGCAACGCCGAGCGCGATCCCGGCAGCGGCATCGTCACGGTGGCCGGGATCCCGGTTACCGAGCTCGCGGCCGAGTACGGCACCCCCCTCTTCATCCTCGACGAGGACGACTTCCGGTCACGCTGCCGGGAGATGGCGGCAGCGTTCGGTGCCCCCGACCGGGTCCACTACGCCTCGAAAGCATTCCTCTCGAGCCACATCGCGCGCTGGGTCGCCGAGGAGGGCCTCTCGCTCGACGTGGCGTCCGGGGGCGAGCTCGCCGTCGCCCTGCACGGTGGCTTCCCTGCCGAGCGGATCGCGCTGCACGGCAACAACAAGTCCGAGGCCGAGCTCGATGCCGCTGTCCATCACGGGGTAGGCCACGTGGTGCTCGACTCCATGATCGAGATCGACCGCCTTGATAGCATCGCGGGGCGCCACGGCGCCGTGCAGGATGTACTGATCCGCGTCACCGTCGGCGTGGAGGCACACACCCACGAGTTCATCGCCACCGCGCACGAGGACCAGAAGTTCGGGTTCTCCCTCGCTGATGGCTCGGCGATGGAAGCCATCCGGCGCGTCTTCGCTGCCGACAACCTGCGGCTCGTGGGCCTGCACAGCCATATCGGCTCGCAGATCTTCGAGCCCGACGGCTTCGAGCTCGCCGCGCATCGCGTCATCGGGCTACTGCGCGACGTCATCGCCGAGTTCGGCACCACCAAGACCGAGCAGCTCGGCACCATCGATCTCGGCGGCGGGTTCGGGATCGCCTACGTGCCCAGCGATGATCCGCCTCCTATCGCGGAGCTCGCGGCCAAGCTGCTCGCGATCGTGGAGAGCGAATCGAAGCAGGCTGGAATCGCTGTGCCACGCCTGACCGTGGAACCGGGCCGGGCCATCGCGGGGCCGGGAACCATCACCGTCTATGAGGTCGGTACCGTCAAGGATGTCCGGCTCGGCTCCGCAGCGCGCCGCACGTACGTCAGCGTGGACGGGGGAATGAGCGATAACATCCGCACGTCGCTGTACGACGCCGAATACGATGTTCGTGTCGTGTCGCGGCGCAGCGAGGCGGAGCCGACGGTGTCGCGCATCGTCGGCAAGCACTGCGAGACGGGAGACATCGTCATCAGGAACACCTGGATGCCCGCGGACATCGCGGCCGGGGACCTGCTCGCTGTCGCTGCCACGGGTGCCTATTGTTATTCGATGTCGAGCCGCTACAACATGCTGGGCCGCCCCGCGGTGGTGGCCGTGCGCGATGGACAGTCCCGGTTGCTGCTGCGACGGGAAACGGTGGAAGATCTGCTCAGCTTGGAGGTCGAATGAGTAGCGAACAGGCTAGCGGCGTGATGCCCGAGCGGACTCTCGGAATCGCCGTGCTCGGATTGGGCAACGTCGGTAGCGAGGTGGTGCGGCTGCTCTCCGAGCATGCCGACGACTTCCAGGCCCGCGTTGGTGCCCGCCTCGAGCTCAAGGGCATCGCCGTGCGCAACGTGACGCCGGACCGCGGGGTCCCGGTGGAGCTGCTCACCGATGATGCCGCCGCGCTCGTCGCCCGCGACGATGTCGATATCGTCGTCGAGGTGGTGGGCGGCATCGAGCCGGTCCGCACCCTCATCCTCAATGCCCTCAACACGGGCAAGTCCGTGGTCACCGCGAACAAGGCCCTTCTCGCCGACTACACCGGTGAGCTCGCGGCGGTCGCCGATGCCGCGGATCTCGACCTGTACTTCGAGGCAGCCGTGGCCGGCGCGATCCCCGTCGTCCGGCCCCTCATGCAGTCGCTCGCCGGGGACCGCGTGGATCGTGTCGTGGGCATCGTCAACGGCACCACCAACTACATTCTTTCCGCGATGGGCGAGACCGGCGCGGACTACGCGGACATGCTCGCCGAGGCGCGCAAGCTCGGCTACGCCGAGGCTGACCCCACTGCCGATGTCGAGGGATACGACGCCGCCGCCAAGGCTGCCATCCTCGCATCGATCGCCTTCCACACCCGGGTCACGGCCTCCGATGTGTATCGCGAGGGCATCAGCAACATCACCTCCGAGGACCTCGCCTCCGCCGCTGACCTCGACTGCACCATCAAGCTGCTCGCCATCTGCGAGCGCGTCACCGACGACGAGGGCAAGCAGCAGGTCTCTGCCCGCGTCTACCCGGCGCTGGTGCCGCTTGAGCATCCGCTGGCCGCTGTGAACGGTGCGTTCAATGCTGTAGTGGTCGAGGCAGAGGCTGCCGGGCGCCTCATGTTCTACGGGCAGGGCGCCGGGGGCGGCCCGACCGCCTCCGCAGTGCTCGGCGATCTCGTCTCCGCCGCGCGCAACAAGGTCCATGGCGGCAAGGGGCCTGACGAGTCCATCTACGCCAAGCTCCCGATCATGTCGATCGGCTCCACGCCCACTCGCTACTACGTGCGCATGGAGGTCGCTGACCGCACCGGCGTTCTCGCCGCGGTCGCCCAGGAGTTCGCCAACCACGGCGTGAGCATCTCCACCGTGCGCCAGACCGGCAGCGAGGAAGCAGCCTCGCTGGTCGTCGTGACGCACCGCGCCTCGGATGATTCGCTGTCGAAGACCGTCGCAGCGCTGCAGGGCCGGGAATTCGTCCATGCTGTGACCAGCGTGATCCGACTGGAAGGTACTTCTGAATAATGACCGGAGCAATCACCGACGCATCTTCCGGCCCCGTCCATAGTGGCTGGCCAGGGCTCATCGCGGCATACCGGGACCGGCTCGCGGTCGGGGACGACTGGCAGGCAGTGACCCTGCAGGAGGGTGGCACGCCGCTGCTGCCCGCGGAGCATCTCTCCGAGATCACCGGGTGCGAGGTGTACCTGAAGGTCGAGGGGCTCAACCCGACCGGCTCCTTCAAGGACCGGGGCATGACCATGGCTGTCACCGATGCGGTCGCTCGGGGCCAGCGGGCCGTGCTGTGCGCCTCCACCGGCAACACCTCGGCCTCCGCTGCCGCGTACGCCGCCAAGGCCGGGATCACCTGCGCGGTACTCATTCCCGCCGGCAAGATCGCCATGGGCAAGCTTGCTCAATCGGTCATCTACGGGGCCACCATCATCCAGGTCGATGGCAACTTCGATGACTGCCTCGAGCTCGCGCGCAAGGCCACCAGCGAGTTCCCGGAGATCGCGCTCGTCAACTCGGTGAACCCTGCCCGCATCGAGGGGCAGAAGACCGCCGCGTTCGAGATCTGCGATGTCCTGGGCAGGGCGCCGGACGTGCATGCGCTGCCCGTGGGCAATGCCGGCAACATCACCGCGTACTGGCGGGGCTACAAGGAGTACCACGCGGACGGCATCACGAGCAGCCTGCCCCGGATGCTGGGCGTGCAGGCCGCCGGTGCCGCGCCACTGGTGCATGGCGCGCCCGTGAAGAACCCCGAGACCATCGCCACGGCCATCCGGATCGGTGCCCCGGCCTCGTGGAACGGCGCGGTCGCCGCGCGCGACGAATCGAACGGCCAGTTCCGGGCCGCCACCGATGAGAAGCTCCTCGAGGCGTACCGGCTGATCGCCTCGCGGGAAGGCGTGTTCGTCGAGCCAGCCTCGGCGGCGAGCGTGGCGGGCTTGCTGGCTGCCCACGAGGATGGCTGGCTCGAGCCTGGCCAGACCGTGGTCTGCACCGTGACGGGCAACGGGCTGAAGGATCCCGACACGGCACTGCTGGGCATGCCCGAGGTCCAGGCCATTCCCGTCGATCCCGTCGCCGTGGCACGTGCGCTCGGACTGGCAGAATGATCCGAGCCGTGACGCCGCCACAGGCATGCGTGGAACTGCCCGAGGGAACCACGGCAACCGTCCGGGTCCCAGCCTCGAGCGCGAACCTGGGAGCTGGGTTCGACTCGCTGGGCCTCGCTCTGGGCATGCACGACCAGGTATCCGTGACCGTGGCGCACTCCGGACTGGAGATCACTGTTGATGGCGCGGGCCGCGGCGAGGTTCCTCTGGACGGCAGCCACCTGGTCGTCCGCGCGATCCGGAAGGGCCTCGATGCCGCGGGAGTCGCGGTGGGCGGCCTGCGGATCTCGTGCGCGAACACCATTCCTCACTCGCGTGGCCTCGGCTCATCCGCATCGGCAGCGGTGGGGGGCCTGGTCGCGGCGAATGGCCTCATTGCGCAGGTGGCGCCGGATCGGGTGCTGGACGCTGGCGCGCTCGTCCAGCTCGCCGCGGAGTTCGAGGGCCACCCCGATAATGCCTCGGCGAGCGTTCTCGGTGGTGCCGTGGTCTCCTGGACCGATGCCCCGGCTGACGGGGACGGTGGCTGCCGCTACTACGCCACGCGCCTCGACGTGCACCCCGATGTCCGCGCGTTCGTCCTGGTACCGGAGACGCGGTCCTCGACCTCGCAGACCCGCGGACTGCTGCCCATGCATGTGACGCACAGCGATGCTGTGTTCAATGTCAGCCGGGCTGCGCTCGCTGTCGTGGCGCTGACGCGGCGGCCCGAGCTGCTCATGGCCGCGACCGAGGATCGCCTGCACCAGCAGCAGCGCGCCTCGGCGATCCCGATGACGAGCCGGTGGGTCGCGGAGCTGCGCGCAGCGGGGATCCCGGCCATGGTGTCGGGCGCGGGGCCCGCCGTCCTGGCGCTCACCGTGGACGAGATTCCGTCGGCACTGGCCAGCCGGGCGAGCGACGAGGGCATGGTTGTGGCTGAGCTTGGCATTTCCGAGGGAGCATCGCTGGTGTGACCGCCGGTGAGTCCGGTTTCGGGGCCTGTACTGATCTGTTATTGTTCGAAGAGGATTCACCTCGCACATCGCCGCTCGGGAATATGTTCCCTGCGCATGTGCGTTGCTAGCAAGGCAATCGCCTGCACGCTCTCTGTGGCATGTGGGGCAGAGGCCCGTCGCCGTTGTGCGAGTGCTGAGCTATCTGCCCGGAAACCCAGGCATGGCGATGGTGATGACAGCAAGTCCTTCCCAAGCGCGCACGAGATGTGACCGCGAATCAGCAGGAATTTCCACATGGTGAACGTGTGGCACCTCGGATCCCAGATCACACGCTGGGTTTCGGGAAGAACCTCCACGACCCCGCGGGGCGTTCGGAGGAACGAAAGGAACTCCGTGACAGAAACGGACCTCATGACCAGTCCAGAATCCGACCCCGCCGTTGCTGCCGCGACCAAACGAGCCCAGTCGAGGCGCAAGGAGGGACTATCCGGCATGCTGCTTGCCGAACTGCGCGCGCTTGCCGGAAGCCTAGGGATCCGGGGCACCTCGGGGATGCGCAAGGGCGAGCTGATCGCCGCGATCGAGGAACGCCAGCGCGGGGGCTCGGGCCCGGCCGCGGCGAAGACGCCCGACGACAAGCCGGCGAAGCAGGACAAGCCCGAGAAGGCCGAGAAGCCCGCGGCTAGCCAGGAATCCGAAGCGCCGAGCGGAACCGGTTCCACGGTGAGCGGCGAGAGCGATACCGCCCGTGGCAGGTCGCGGCGCGCGACCAGGGCCGCTGGGCCGGAAGCCTCTCCGGGCCCGGACGCGGAGCAAGCGTCGCCGCGCGGCGATGCCAGCGAGGGTGGTGCGCGGGAGAAGAACGACACCGACCCCTCGGCCCAGTCCCGCGAGGCGCAGTCCCGCGAGCAATCCGCCCAGTCCCGCGAGCAGGGTGGTGCTCCGCAGCGCTCTGGCGAGGGCCAGCAGCGTTCCGGTGACCAGGGCGGGGAGCGCGGCGAGTCCGGCTCCCGGCGTCGGCAGCGCGGGGGAGACCGCCGTGATTCCGATCAGAACCAGCGCTCCGACCAGAACCAGCGCGGCCAGCAGGACGGCTCGCGCCAGGGCGACAACCAGCAGCGCGACGAGGGCCAGCGCGGCGGCAACCAGCAGCGCGGCGGAAACCAGGGCCAGAACCGCGATCAGGGCCAGAACCGCGATCGCGACAACGGACCGCGCGACCAGGATGATGACGAGTCCGGGCGCGGCGGGCGGCGTGGCCGCAGGTTCCGCGAGCGTCGCCGCAACCGCGGCAGCGACCGCGGACCTGATTCGAACGACGCGGAGCTCCGCGACGACGATGTCCTCCAGCCGGTCGCTGGCATCCTCGACGTGCTCGACAACTACGCCTTCGTGCGTACCTCCGGGTACCTGGCTGGGCAGAACGATGTCTACGTCTCGATGAACATGGTCCGCAAGAATGGCCTGCGCCGTGGCGATGCGATCACGGGCGCGGTCCGGTTGCCCAAGGACGGCGAGCAGGGTGGCCAGCGGCAGAAGTTCAACCCGCTGGTGCGGCTCGATACCGTCAATGGGGTATCGCCGGACCAGGCGCGCAAGCGTCCCGATTTCAGCAAGCTGACGCCGCTGTACCCGAACCAGCGACTGCGCCTCGAGACCACCCCGAACATCCTGACCACGCGCATCATTGATCTGATCATGCCGATCGGCAAGGGACAGCGCGCACTGATCGTGAGCCCGCCCAAGGCCGGCAAGACCACGATCCTGCAGGATGTGGCGAACGCGATCGCCGTGAACAACCCCGAGTGCTACCTGATGGTGGTCCTGGTCGATGAGCGGCCCGAGGAAGTCACGGACATGCAGCGCTCCGTGAAGGGCGAGGTCATCGCCTCGACCTTCGATCGTCCACCGTCGGACCACACCTCGGTGGCGGAGCTGGCCATCGAGCGGGCCAAGCGATTGGTGGAGATCGGCAAGGACGTCGTTGTCCTGCTTGACTCGATCACCCGGCTCGGGCGTGCGTACAACAACTCCTCGCCCGCATCGGGGCGCATCCTCTCCGGTGGTGTCGATTCGACCGCGCTGTATCCCCCGAAGAGGTTCCTCGGCGCGGCGCGCAACATCGAGGAGGGCGGCTCGCTCACGATCATCGCGACCGCGATGGTCGAGACCGGCTCGCAGGGCGATACGGTCATCTTCGAGGAGTTCAAGGGCACCGGCAACGCCGAGCTGAAGCTTGATCGGCGCATCGCGGAGCGCCGGGTGTTCCCGGCGGTCGATGTGATCCCGTCCGGCACGCGGCGCGATGACCTGCTCCTCGGGGCGGACGAGTTCGCGGTCCTGCACAAGCTGCGGCGGGTGCTGTCCGGGCTCGACTCCCACCAGGCGATCGACCTGCTTGTCGATCGGCTCCGGAAGACGAAGAACAACGTCGAGTTCCTCATGCAGGTGGCGAAAACCGCGCCAGGCATGGGTGACGCTGACTAGCCGGGACTATAAATGCCAGCTTCCTTGTTGACGGGACTGTCTGGCATACTTGGTCGACCCCGATGAGTTCCGGTTCACGGTTCCGCTCCAGGCGGATCCGACCCGGCGGCTCGAGACGAAAGAGGAACAATGAAGAAGGACATCCATCCCGAGTACTCCGCCACCACGGTTCTGTGTGGCTGCGGAAACACCTTCGAGACCCGCAGTGCCGCAGGGCGCGCGCAGATCACCGTCGAGGTGTGCTCCGAGTGCCACCCGTTCTACACGGGCAAGCAGAAGATCCTCGACACCGGGGGCCGCGTCGCTCGCTTCGAGGCTCGCTACGGCAAGCGCGCGCGCAAGACCGCAGCAAACTAGCTCTTCCCACCACGCCCGTTCCGTGCAGATGCATGGATCGGGCGTGGTGCTTTTTGATCGGACCACTTTCCCGCGCTGCACCAGAGGCAGCGAAACGGACAACGGTGAGGCAATGAGCACGGTGAACAAGCCATCGGCGATCGACGACGTCATTGCCGAGTACGAGGGCCTCGAGCAGCAACTGGCCGACCCCTCCCTGCATGATGATGCTGTCGCCGCGCGCAAGGCGGCCAAGCGCTATGCCCAGCTCGGCCCTGCCATGGCGACGTACCGGAAGCTCACCGCTGCCGAGGGTGATCTCGCGGCCGCGCGGGAGCTCGCTCGCGAGGATTCCAGCTTCGCCAGCGAGGTGACCGAGCTCGAGGAATCCGTCAGCGCGCTCCAGCATGAGCTCACCGACATGCTCGCTCCCCGTGACCCGCACGACGCGGACGACATCGTTCTCGAGGTCAAGTCAGGCGAGGGGGGCGAGGAATCCGCGCTGTTCGCTGCGGACCTCGCTCGGATGTACCTCAAGTATGCCGAGCGCCAGGGCTGGAAGGCCGAGGTCCTCGATTCCGTCGAGTCCGATCTCGGTGGCTACAAGGACATCACCTTGTCCATCAAGTCCCGCGGCGATGGGCCCGATGGCGTCTGGTCGCGGCTCAAGTTCGAAGGTGGCGTGCATCGGGTCCAGCGGGTGCCGGTCACCGAGTCGCAAGGCCGGATCCATACCTCGGCGGCAGGCGTGTACGTCATCCCTGAGCCAGAGGAGGCGGAAGCCGTGCAGATCGACGAGGGCGATCTGCGCCTCGATGTGTTCCGCTCATCGGGCAAGGGCGGGCAGGGCGTCAACACCACTGACTCCGCGGTGCGCCTGACACACCTTCCGACGGGCATCGTGGTGAGCTGCCAGAACGAGCGGTCCCAGCTGCAGAACAAGAATCGTGCTATGCACGTCCTCGCGGCCAGGCTGCAAGCGCTCGCCGAGGAGGAGGCAGTGGCCGAGGCCTCGGCCGGGCGCAAGAGCCAGGTTCGGACGGTCGACCGATCGGAGCGGATCCGCACCTACAACTTCCCCGAGAACCGGATCGCGGATCATCGCATCGGATTCAAGGCGCACAATCTCGACACCGTGCTCGATGGCGAGCTCGACGCCGTCGTCGGTGCGCTGCGCGAGGCTGACCGGCAGGCCCGGCTCGAGGCTGAATAACGGTGCAGCCCTTGGCTGCTGGACCAAGCAGCCCGCCCCGGTGCACCACGAGTGGCTGGCGCGGGCTGCTCGATCCGGACTGGGTGGGTGATCCCTAGTCGGCGGCCGGGGCGCCCGGCACGTCGTCGCTGGTGAAGCCGGGCAGCAGGATGCATGTCTCGCCCTGGGCGTTCTCGTACGCCCCGAGCATCGCGGACAGGACGGTCCCTTCACCGGTCTCGACCACAGCGATCGGGGCCATGGCCTCGTCGCCGATCGGGGTGGGCTCGAGCTCGGCGGTGCCGAATCGCAACTGCCCCGTCTGGACGCTATCGACGTTGACCCACGCCACCATCGCGCCGCTGCCGCCCTGCTCATTGATCACGTAGGTGATCGTGCCGGGCGGCAGCGAGTTCGCGGCGTCCTCGACGAAGGTCTGGGGGACAGCGATGCCACTGGCGCAGAGCGCGGGGCTCGGCGGCGTGTCGAAGGGCTTGGCGGTGGCGCCCTGCGCGGCCGCCACCGCGATGATCGTGGCGCCGGTCAGTGCTAGCCCGGCGCGGCGTACTGGTGCCTGGAGCATCATGTGTACCTCCCGTAGATGTGCGTCCGTGCCTAGGCTATCCGAGGCACGACCAGAAATTGAGAGTGTCATCGTTCTGTTGCGCAACTCCTGGCATGCGAACCTAGAGGGGTGACTCGACAACCTGTTCGTTCCGTTATCTCCTCCACCGCCGCGACGCTCGCATGCGCTGGGGTGCCAAGCCCCCGGGTGGATGCCGAGCTTCTGCTCGCTCACGTGCTCGAGGTGGACCGGGGGAGGATCGCGTTCATCCCGTTCCTGACGGACGATCAGGCATCGAGGCTGCAGGATCTCGTGGTCCAGCGCTCGGAACGTGTTCCGCTGCAGTACCTCACCGGGACCGCGCTGATGGGCGAGATCGATGTGGCGGTCGGGCCGGGGGTATTCATACCGCGCCCCGAGACGGAACTGATGTATGCGTGGGCGCTCGGCTACCTCGAGATGTGCGGCATGCATCCGCCGGTGGTGGTGGACCTGTGCGCCGGCTCGGGGGCGCTGGCGCTGGCGATCGCCCATGCGCGCCCCGATGCGCTCGTCCACGCGGTGGAGATCGACAAGGACGCTCTGCCGTGGCTGCAGCGCAACGCTGGCGCCCGGCAAGCGGCTGGCGACACGGCGATCACGCTGCACGAGGCCGACGCCACCGCGCCGGGCCTGCTCGCGGACCTTGACGGCACGGTGGACCTCGTGATCTCCAATCCGCCATACGTGCCCGAGCGCAGCGAGGTCGCGGCCGAGGTGTCGCGGCACGAGCCACGCAGGGCGGTGTTCGCGGGGGAGGATGGCCTGGATGTCATCAGGCCCCTGGTGCGCAACGCTGAGCGGTTCCTCCGGCCCGGAGGGGGTCTGGTGATCGAGCATGACGACAGCAACGGTGCCGGGGCGATCGGTATCGTGGAGGCCACCAAGGGCTTCCGCGAGATCGAGCAGCATCTGGACCTCGCGGGGCGGCCCCGGTTCATCTCGGCTATCCGTACGATCGGGGCAGCGGGGTGAGGGGCAGCGGGGTGGGCCACCAGGCATGCCCATCCGGGGGAACGACGCGGCGGGAGATGAGGGATCGTGCGTACGGTTTTTGATTGCGGCAGGGCCGATTCCCGGTCGGCGGGCATCGAGGCCGCGGTGCAAGCCATCAAGGCTGGCCGGCTCGTGGTGATGCCCACCGATACGGTGTATGGCATCGGATGCGATGCGTTCGACTCGCACGCGGTGGGATCGCTGCTCGAGGCGAAGGGACGCGGGCGGGAGATGCCCGTCCCCGTGCTCGTGGGCTCGTGGAACACCATCGACGGCCTGGTGTACTCCGTGCCGACGACGATGCGATCGCTCATCGAGGCGTTCTGGCCCGGCGGGCTCAGCCTTGTCGTCGAGCACGCTCCCTCGTTGTCGTGGGACCTGGGATACACCAGGGGGACGGTGATGCTGAGGATGCCCTTGCACCCGGTGGCGCTCGAGGTGCTCGGCGAGGTCGGCCCGATGGGCGTGTCGAGCGCGAACAGGTCCGGGCAGCCCGCAGCGACCAACGCCGCGGACGCCGAGGAGCAGCTCGGGGACGCGGTCTCGGTGTATCTCGACGGGGGCGACTCCCCGCACGGGGAGGCTTCGACGATCGTTGATCTCACCGGGAGCCGCCCACGGATCCTGCGCGCGGGAGCGGTGCGCGTGGAGGAGGTCGCGGAGGTGCTCGGCATGAAACCGGGCGAACTAGCCCCCGCGGACGTGCCGTGATGAAAGGATCTCGCCCGTGAGCACAACACCGTCCTGGGTGCCGGAATGGGAAGACCTCGCCGCTGCCGATCCCGAGATCGCCGAGATAGCGGACCGGGAAGCGGCACGCCTGGCCGCGGGCCTGCAACTGATCGCGAGCGAGAACCACGCCAGCCCCGCGGTGCGGGCAGCGCTAGCGAGCCCCTTGTCGATGAAGTACGCCGAGGGCTTCGTGGGGCAGCGCTTCTACCCGGGCTGCGAGCATGTCGATCGGGCCGAGGAGCTCGCGGTGCAGCGCGCCCGGAACCTGTTCGGAGCCGAGCATGCGAATGTGCAGTCGCACTCGGGGACGAGCGCCAATCTCGCGGTCTACGCGGCTTTCGCCAAGCCCGATGATCCGGTGATGGCGCTGAGCCTCGCGCACGGTGGCCACCTGACCCATGGCGCGCGCATCAGCTTCTCGGGGGCCTGGTTCACGCCCGTGCCCTATGAGGTGGACCAGGCGAGCGAGCGGATCGACTATGAGGCGGTGCGCGAGATCGCGCGCATCCACGCCCCCCGCATCATCGTTTGTGGCGGGACCTCCTACCCGCGGAACATTGACTACCAGGTCTTTCGCGAGATCGCGGACGAGATCGAAGCAATACTCTGGGTCGATGCCGCGCACATCATGGGCCTCGTCGCGGGTGGCGCGGTGCCCGATCCCGTGCCGTTCGCGGATGTCGTGACGACCACGACCCACAAGACCTTGCGGGGACCACGCGGCGGCATGATCCTGTGCCGCAACGAGCATGCTCGTGCTATCGACCGAGCGGTTTTCCCGTTCAGCCAGAGCGGGCCCGCGATGCACGCGATCGCGGCCAAGGCGGTCGCGCTGCGCGAGGCATCGCTGCCAGCCTTCACGGACTACGCGCGGGGCATGGTCGAGAACGCGCAGGCTCTCGCTGAGGCCCTGGCTGGTCATGGCGCGCGGATCGTCACCGGCGGCACGGACACCCATATGGTGGTGGCGGACCTGCAGCCGCTCGGCGTCGATGGCGCGCGGGCCGAGGAACTGTGCGCGAGCGCGGGCATCTACCTGAACAAGAGCGCGATCCCGTTCGATCCGCTGCCGCCGCGCGCGCCGTCGGGCATCAGGGTGGGGACCGCGGCGTTGACGACGCAAGGCTTCGGGCCTGCTGACATGGCCGAGGTGGCGGGGCTTATCGCTCGCGCGTGCCGGGGCGAGGATCCTGGCCGGATCGCTGCTGACGTCGCTGGGCTCGTCGCGCGCTATCCGGCGTTTCCCGCTGGGCACGCCGAGCCTGGCGGGCGCGATCGGGGCAGCAGGATACGTCGTGGCGGTTCGTCAGCCTGAGCAGAGCCACGGTAGCGTTGCCGTCTGTGAGCGTCCCTGACCCGACGATCCTGCTCCTCGCGCAAGATCCGCGGGGCGCGGGCGTGCCGATCCGCGAGCTGATGCTCATTTGCCTGACGGCGGCAGTCATCACCTTCCTGGCTACAGGAGTGGTCCGTGTGCTGGCCATCCGCTTCGGCGCGGTCGCGTATCCGCGCGATCGGGACGTGCATGTGGCTCCGACGCCCCGGCTCGGTGGGGTCGGCATGTTCCTCGGCCTTCTCGCGGCCCTCTTCCTCGCCGGTCAGCTGCCCGCGCTGACCCGCGGGTTCGAGTTCTCGTCGGACGTCCAGGCCGCGCTGCTCGCTGGGGCGGTCATCGTCCTGGTGGGCGTGATCGATGACCGATGGGGCCTTGACGCGCTCACGAAATTCGTCGGGCAGATAACCGCGGCAGGAATGCTCGTCCTGCTCGGTGTCTCCTGGTATGTGCTCTACCTTCCGGGCACGACGCTGGTGCTCGATCAGTTGCAGTCGGCGGGCCTGACGGTGTTCCTGACCGTGCTCATCGTCAATGCGATGAACTTCGTCGATGGCTTGGATGGGCTCGCTGCGGGACTCGGCCTGATCGCTGCGATCGCGCTGGCCGCGTTCTCGGTGGGGCTGCTGCTGGACCAGGGCGGGGACGTCAGCGTCTATCCGCCCGCCATGCTCGCCGCCGCCCTCGCGGGGGCATGCCTCGGGTTCCTGCCGCACAACTTCCAGCCGGCCCGCATCTTCATGGGGGACTCCGGCTCGATGCTGATCGGGGTGATGCTCGCGGCCATCTCGACGAGCGCCTCGGGGAAGATCAGCCTGGATCTCTACGGCCCGCGCGATCTGCTGGGTCTCTATGCCCCGCTCATCCTGGTCCTCGCGGTGTTGTTCGTGCCGTTCCTAGACCTGTTGCTCGCGGTGATCAGGCGGACCCGCGCGGGGCGGAGCCCCTTCAGCCCCGACAAGATGCACCTGCACCACCGGCTGCTCGAGATCGGTCATTCCCACCGGAGGGTCGTGCTGGTGATCTACAGCTGGGTGGCGCTGCTCGCGTTCACCGCCGTGGGCAGCTCGTTGCTGGCCTGGCAGCTCGTGGTGCCGGTGGCGGGGGTCATCGCTCTCGTGCTGGTGGTTCTGACGTTTGTTCCCCGGTTCTCGCGACGGGCCCGCTCGTTGTAGCTGGCTAGGCGTGGTGACGTGGTAGCCGCTACCCTCGGTTGCTGTGACTTCTCCGATGGATGATGACTTCAGCCCCGTGCCAGAGCGGACGAGCGGCAGTTCTCCTGCCCCTGGCGCCGAGGACGCGCCACGCTTGACCAACCCTCCGGTCGATCCATCCAAGCCCATGCGCGCGGCGGTGCGCTATGGCACGTACGGGCTGGTGGCCCTCGCGATCGTCGGTGTGGTCGCGGGTTATCTGTTCGCCGGCCTTCCGGGCGTGTGGGGCGCTCTGCTCGGTGCGGGCCTGGGCGGGGGCTTCATCCTCTTCACAGCGGTGAGCGTGCTGTTCTCCGAGCGGCTGCCGATGGTGCAGGGCGGCGCAGTGGTGCTGGGGGGGTGGGCGATCAAGATGCTGCTGGCGCTGATCGTTTTCGCCACGGTGTCGCGGTTCACGTTCTACAGCCAGCCGGTGATGGCGATCGTGGTCATCGGTGCGCTCGTTCTGGTGCTGGGCGCGGAGACCTACGGGGTGCTCAAGCACCGTGTCCCGTATGTCCAGCCGGAGGCAGAGGCTGTGAATCCAGCCACAAAATACGACGATGCGTAGTACTACACCTGGTCATTAATGACGAAAGGCGCGCCCTGCTTGCACGAACTCGGTGAGAAGTTGATAGTGTCACCGACTAGCAGGAGCGGTGTGGCTGCCAGTGCAACCCCACGACCAGTTGGCCGCGATCTGCAGGATCTCGGGTCGATGCACTGCCCACCGGCAAAGTTGCGCCCAGAGAGCCGGGCTGTGTGATGCAATCAGTCATCGAGATTCGCAGCTCCGAGATCGTTACTGTCCGATCACGCCGCGCACCGCGTGGCCAAACAACGGAAGAGACCGCTGAGCGTCATGAACCTGGCTGCCGGTGAATTCAATCCGCCGTCGCTGAAAGACTTCTTCCCGCCCGCGATCCTGTTCGAGGGCACCCCGTTCGAGCTCGACCGCCTTATGCTGATTCGCATCGTGGTCGCCGTGCTCATCGCGGTCTTCTTCGCGTTTGCCATGCGCAGTCCGAAGATCGTCCCCCGGGGCGTCCAGAACTTCGCCGAGGTCGCGATCGACTTCGTCCGGCTCCACATCGCCGACGAGATCCTTGGCAAGACACAAGGCAAGAGATTCCTGCCGCTCATCGCGACGATCTTCTTCCTCGTCCTCGGGTTGAACCTCACGGCGGTCATCCCGTTCGTGAACATTTCATCGAACGCGCGGATCGGAATGCCCCTCGTCCTCGCCGCACTCGCCTACATCGTCTTCAACTATGTCGGCATCAAGAAGTACGGCGCGTTCCGCTACGTCAAGAGCAGCATCGTCGTCCCCGGCGTGCCGTGGATCCTCCACTTCCTGCTCATCCCTATCGAGTTCATCTCAACCTTCGTGCTCCGGCCGTTCACCCTCATGGTGCGACTCATGGCCAACATGCTCGCTGGGCACGTCATGCTCGTGCTGTTCTTCAGCGCGACACACTACTTCCTCTTCAGCTCCGAAGGCTTCATGAAGGTGTTCAGCGCACCCGCGCTCGTCGTGGGCGTCGCTTTCACTTTCTTCGAGCTCCTCGTGGCATTCCTGCAGGCGTACATCTTCGCCCTGCTGACGGCTGTGTACATCGATCTCGCGCTGCACGCTGAAGAGCACTAGAGCCACCGTTCCCGCGCTGCCACGGCAGGGCGGGAACGCTTCTGAACACGACCTGACCCGCCACGATCGTGGCAGGGCCAACAGAAAGGGAACACAACCATGAGCATCGCTTACCTGGCGCAGGAAGCAGCAGAGGTCTCCGGCTCCGGATACGGCGCGATCGGCTACGGCCTCGCCGCGATCGGCCCCGGCATCGGCATCGGCATCGTCGTCGGCAAGACGATCGAGGGCGTCGCCCGCCAGCCTGAGATGGCCGGCCAGCTCCGGACCCTCATGTTCCTCGGTATCGCCTTCACCGAGGCCCTCGCCCTCATCGGTATCGTCGCCGGCTTCATCTTCTGATCATGAATACAGCGAACATCGTCCTTCTAGCCGCGGAAGGGGAGCCGAACCCGCTCCTCCCAGCGGTCTATGACATCGTCTGGTCGATCGTCGCTCTCGCTGTCGTCGGCCTCGTCTTCTGGAAGTTCGTCATCCCGCCCTTCCAGGAGCTTCTCGAGCGCCGATCGGAAGAGATCGAGGGCGGCATGAAGCGGGCCGAGGCCCTGCAGGCCGACGCCAAGAACGCGCTCGAGCAGTACCGCGCGCAACTGGCAGAGGCTCGTTCCGAGGCCGCGAAGATCCGTGAGGAAGCCCGCGGCCAGGGCCAGCAGATCATCGACGAGATGAAGCAGCAGGCACAGGTGGAGTCCGACCGCATCGTTGCCAACGGGCAGTCGCAGCTCGAGGCCCAGCGCCAGCACATCGTCGCCGACCTGCGAAGCGATCTCGGTCGCACCGCGGTCGATCTCGCCGAGAAGATCATCGGGCAGTCCGTCGCTGACGACGCCAAGCGCGCCGCCACGGTCGACCAGTTCCTCAACGAACTCGAATCGATCAACGCAGACACGGCGACAGGGAAGTGAGCAGCATGTACGCAGCGAGTCGTGAGGCGCTAGCCCACACCACGTCAGCGCTGGAATCCAGCCTTGGCGAGGCCAGTGGCACCGCCGCCGCAGCGGCGCAAGCCGGCGAGCAGTTGCTTGCCGTGGTTGATCTGCTTGATACCAACCGGGATCTCCGGGTCCAGTTCACAGACACCTCAGCCACGCCCGAGCGTCGCGCCAGCCTGGTCGACACAGTCTTCGGGGGCAAGATCTCCCGCGAAGCACTCGACACCCTCAAGGCCGCAGTGAGCCAGGATTGGTCATCCACGTCCGATCTCCTGAACTCGCTCGTCCACGTCGGTCGGATCGCCTTGCTGCGTGCAGCTGCTGAACAGGACCAGCTCCAAACGGTGGAGGACGAGCTCTTCCGCCTGGGACGGATCACTGCGTCCAGCCCGGAGCTGGAGCAAGCCCTCTCCGACCGGACACGCCCGGCCTCAGCAACGCGTGACCTCTTGCGTCGTCTGCTCTACGGCAAGGCCACCGCCATCACCGAGACGCTCGCGGCGCAGGCCGTCAGCCGTGCTCGGCAGGCCCCCGCCAATGAGTTCGCGAGTCTCTCGCAGCTCGCTGCCGAGCAGAGCGACCGCACGGTCGCCCACGTTCGCAGCGCTGCACCGCTGACCGATGGCCAGCACGACAGGCTAGCGAGCGCCTTGACGCGGATCTATGGCAAGCCCATCGCTATCCACTCCGAGGTCGAGCCAGGGCTGCTCGGCGGGCTTGTTGTCAGCGTCGGTGACGAAGTCATCGACGGAAGCGCGCAAGGACGCCTGACCCAGCTGCGCAAGGCTCTAAAGTAGGGCACCGAAGGATCTTCGGCGACCTCGCACAGCGCACCGCGCGGCCCAACCACACAGACAACGAGAGGCTATCCGAAGCGATAGCCCGCAGACGACCGAGAGCAGGAAGAACATGGCGGAGCTGACGATCTCCTCCGATGAGATCCGTAGCGCGATCCAGAACTACACCGCGAGCTTCACACCGGAATCCTCCCGCGAGGAGGTCGGCCAGGTCATCGATGCGAGTGACGGCATCGCACACGTATCCGGCCTTCCCTCAGCAATGGCAAACGAGCTCCTTGAGTTCGCCGGGGGAGTACTCGGTGTCGCGCTGAACCTTGATGACCGCCAGATCGGCGCCGTCATCCTGGGAGATTTCGACAAGATCGAGGAAGGCCAAGAGGTCAAGCGCACCGGCGACGTGCTCTCTGTCCCCGTTGGCGATGGATACCTCGGGCGCGTCATCGACCCGCTGGGCGACCCCATCGACGGCCTCGGCGAGATCGAGTCCACCGGCACCCGCGCCCTCGAGCTGCAGGCCGCATCGGTGCTCGAGCGCCAGCCGGTCGGCGAGCCGCTGCAGACTGGCATCAAGGCCATCGACGCGATGACCCCGATCGGTCGCGGACAGCGCCAGCTCATCATTGGCGACCGCAAGACCGGCAAGACCGCGGTCTGCGTCGACGCGATCCTCAACCAGAAGGCGAACTGGGAATCCGGCGATCCCAGCAAGCAGGTGCGCTGCATCTACGTGGCGATCGGCCAGAAGGGCTCGACCATCGCTGGCGTCAAGACCGCTCTCGAAGAGCGTGGCGCCATGGAGTACACCACCATCGTCGCTGCCCCGGCCTCGGATTCCGCCGGCTTCAAGTGGCTCGCGCCCTACACCGGTTCCGCCATCGGCCAGCACTGGATGTACGAGGGCAAGCACGTCCTCATCGTGTTCGATGACCTCACCAAGCAGGCCGAGGCATACCGCGCGATCTCCCTGCTGCTGCGTCGCCCGCCGGGCCGCGAGGCCTACCCCGGTGACGTCTTCTACCTGCACTCCCGTCTCCTCGAGCGCTGCGCCAAGCTCTCCGATGAGCTCGGAGCAGGATCGATGACCGGACTGCCGATCATCGAGACCAAGGCCAACGACGTCTCGGCCTACATCCCGACCAACGTCATCTCCATCACCGATGGACAGGTCTTCCTCGAGTCCGACCTGTTCAACAAGGGCATCCGCCCGGCGATCAACGTCGGTATCTCGGTGTCCCGCGTTGGTGGCGCCGCGCAGACCAAGGGCATGAAGAAGGTCGCCGGCACGCTGCGCCTCGAGCTGGCCCAGTTCCGCGAGCTCGAGTCGTTCGCGGCCTTCGCCTCCGACCTCGATGCGGCATCCCGGTCGCAGCTCGAGCGGGGCCAGCGCCTCGTCGAGCTGCTCAAGCAGGACGAGTACTCGCCCGTCTCCGTCGAGGATCAGATCATCACGATCTTCGTCGCGGGCCAGGGAGTCTACGACAGCGTCCCCGTGGGCGACGTTCGTCGCTTCGACACCGAGATGCTCGAGGACCTTCATCGCAACGCGAAGTCGGTGTACGAGTCCATCGACGGGGGCAAGGCGCTCTCCGAGGATGACATCTCCACGTTGATGGCCGCGGTCAACAAGTTCAAGGATGGCTTCATCGCCTCCGACGGCAGCCGCGTGGTCAACGAGGCCGAGGCTGAGCCGCTCTCCGAGGACGAGGTGGACCAGGAGCAGCTGACCGTCAAGCGCAAGGTTCGCCGATGACGCAGACCTCCGCTGCCCCACTATCGATGAAGGAGCGTGACTGATCGATGGGAAGCCTGAGAGAGATTCGGTCACGAATCAAATCGGTCAACTCGACCAAGAAGATCACCAAGGCCCAGGAGCTCATCGCGACCTCCCGGATCGTCAAGGCACAGGCTCGCGTGACCGCGCACACCCCGTACGCGGCTGAGATCACCAAGGTGATCAGCGAGCTGGCCAGCGCCTCCCAGTCGCTGGACCACCCGTTGCTGTCCGAGCGCAACAACCCCACCCGGGCCGCTGTGCTCGTCGTGACCAGTGACCGTGGAATGTGCGGCGGTTACAACTCGAACGTCCTCAAGGAAGCGGAAGAGCTCATCCAGCTGCTGCGCCGTCAGGGGAAGACTCCAGTCCTCTACGTGCTCGGCAACAAGGGCCTCATCTACTACACCTTCCGTGAGCGCGAGGTGGCCGGAGCGTGGACCGGGTTCTCCCAGGCCCCCGGATACAGTGACGCCGCCAAGGCGAGCAAGCATCTCGTTGAGCTGTTCACGGCTGGCTCGGGCTCCGAGGTTGCCGCGCCCGACGGAGAAGGGACGGTCGAAGGGGTCGACGAGCTCCACATCGTCTACACCCGATTCGTCTCGATGCTCACCCAGACCCCCGTGGTGCGTCGCATGGCGCCCATCGAGGTCGACATCGAGGAGGAGGAGCTGCAGCTCGGCGACGACATGCTCAGCGCCTCTCCCGAGGCAGGGGAGTCCAAGGCGGGCTGGAGCTTCGAGCCCGACGCCGATTCACTGCTTGCCGCGCTGCTGCCGAAGTACTTGAGCACCCGCATCTACGCGGCCCTGCTCGAAGCGGCAGCATCGGAGTCGGCGTCACGCCGCACCGCGATGAAGTCGGCCACGGACAACGCCAATGAACTGGCGAACTCCCTTACCCGGCAGATGAACCAGGCCCGCCAGGCCATGATCACCCAGGAAATCAGCGAAATCGTCGGCGGCGCGAACGCGCTGGCCTCGAGTGCAGGAAGTGACTGATCCACATGACCGCCGCAGTAACCGAAGCAACCAAGAACGGCGCATCCACAAGCGACGGCCGCGTGGTTCGAGTCATCGGCCCCGTCGTCGACGTCGAGTTCCCCCGCGGAGCCGTCCCGAGCCTGTTCAACGCGCTGAACACCGACATCACCCTCAAGGCTGTCGCCAAGACGCTCACCCTCGAGGTGGCACAGCACCTTGGTGACAACCTCGTGCGCACCATCTCGATGCAGCCCACCGATGGCCTCGTCCGTGGCACCCCGGTGCGCGACACCGGCAAGCCCATCTCGGTCCCCGTCGGCGATGTCGTCAAGGGGCACGTGTTCAACGCGCTCGGCGACTGCCTCGACGCGCCCGGCACCGGCCGTGACGGCGAGCAGTGGGGCATCCACCGCAAGCCACCCGCGTTCGACGAGCTCGAGGGCAAGACCGAGATCCTCGAGACCGGCATCAAGGTGATCGACCTTCTCACCCCGTACGTCAAGGGTGGAAAGATCGGTCTCTTCGGTGGTGCAGGTGTCGGCAAGACCGTGCTCATCCAGGAGATGATCACCCGTATCGCCCGCGAGTTCTCCGGCACCTCGGTGTTCGCTGGCGTCGGCGAGCGCACCCGTGAGGGCACCGACCTCCACCTCGAGATGGAGGAGATGGGCGTGCTGCAGGACACCGCGCTGGTGTTCGGGCAGATGGACGAGCCGCCTGGAACTCGTATGCGCGTGGCCCTGTCGGCCCTGACCATGGCGGAGTACTTCCGCGATGTGCAGAAGCAGGACGTGTTGCTCTTCATCGACAACATCTTCCGCTTCACCCAGGCCGGCTCCGAGGTCTCCACGCTGCTCGGTCGCATGCCGTCCGCCGTGGGCTACCAGCCCACCCTCGCGGACGAGATGGGCGAGCTGCAGGAGCGCATCACCTCGACGCGTGGCCGGTCCATCACCTCGATGCAGGCCATCTACGTGCCTGCTGATGACTACACCGACCCCGCCCCGGCGACCACCTTCGCCCACCTTGATGCGACGACCGAGCTTTCCCGCCCGATCTCGCAGATGGGCATCTACCCGGCCGTCGATCCGCTCACGTCCACCTCGCGGATCCTCGAGCCATCGGTCGTGGGCGCGGAGCACTTCCGCGTGGCGAACCAGGTCAAGCAGATCCTCCAGAAGTACAAGGAGCTGCAGGACATCATCGCCATCCTCGGCATGGACGAGCTGTCCGAAGAGGACAAGATCGTCGTCGGCCGTGCACGCCGCATCCAGAAGTTCCTCGGACAGAACTTCATCGTCGCCGAGAAGTTCACCGGCGAGAAGGGCTCGGTCGTGCCGCTGACCGACACCATCGAGGCATTCGACAAGGTGTGCAAGGGCGACTACGACCACCTTCCCGAGCAGGCCTTCAACAGCTGCGGCGGTCTCGACGATGTCGAGAAGGCTGCCAAGAAGCTCGCTGGGAAGTGATGACGCGTGTCTGAGATGTCAGTGGACCTTGTGGCTGTCGAGCAGCGGTTCTGGTCAGGAAAGGCCAAGCTCGTTGTCGCGCAGACCACAGAGGGCGAGATCGGTGTCATGCCGGGTCACGAGCCAGTCCTCGGCCAGCTCATCGAAGGCGGCATCGTTGCCATCACCACGACCAACGGCGAGCGCTTCGTCGCCGCGGTCGACGGTGGATTCATGTCGGTGACCGCGAGCACGGTGACCGTGCTCGCGGAATCCGCGGAGTGGGCACAGGACGTCGATGCCGACGCGGCGCGCCGCCAGCTCGAATCAGCGGGCGACGACCTCGAGGCAGCTGCTCGTGCACGCGGACGCCTCCGCGCCATCGAGCGCATGTGATCGATCCACAAGAAAACACGCTAGGCTAAGGAAGTCTCAATACCGCGATAGCGAAGGATGGTCCCGAGTGGACGGTGGAATGCTGCTGGCGCTCATTCTGCTACTTCTCATCCTCGCTATCGCCGGTGTTGTCTACCGCCTCTACCAGCTGCGCTCAGCTGGTGCCGGAGCCGTGATCCGAGCCCTTCCCGCGCGGGAAGGGCTCGGTTGGCGTTATGGAGTGATCCGGTACAGGGACGAGGACCTCAACTTCTACCGGTTGTCCCGCTTGATCCCGGGACCTAGCTTGCGGATCGACCGGCAGGATGCCGAGGTCAGTGCACGCCGCGCCCCATCCAGCGGGGAACGAGATCTGCTGGAACCGGGAAGCACCGTGATCAGGGTCAGCGTCGGTGACGCGGACTACGAGTTCGCCTTCGACAAGGACACCCTCACCGCCTTCTTGTCATGGCTCGAGTCCAGGCCGCCCCGTCGTGCCCGGAGGCGCACCAGATGGACCCCGCGCAAGCGATAGGGGCTAGAACGATAGTGGCTAGGAATCCTTGCCCGGGCCGTCGCCGCGCGAGCCGCCGCCTGGTGCCCACAAGACGTCGCTGCCGTCGTTCGCCGCTCGCGACAGGATGAAGAGCAGGTCCGAGAGCCGGTTCAGGTAACGAGCAGGCAGCACCGACGTCGCTTCGGGCTCCTCGTCCAGCAGTTGCCACACTGATCGCTCCGCCCGTCGCGCTACCGTGCGAGCCACATGCAACTGGGCCGCCAGCGGTGAGCCGCCCGGCAGTATGAACGAATGCAGGGGCTCGAGATTCGCGTTGAACTCGTCGCACCAGGCCTCGAGCTGATCGATGTATGAGCTCTCGATCCGGAGCGGGGGATGCTCGGGCTCGGCCTGCACCGGCGTGCAGAGGTCGGCGCCGACATCGAACAGATCATTCTGGACCTGGTGCAGCACGTCGCGGATGCGCTCCGCGGACGCGCAGGAAGCCACTGCTACGCCGATGGCCGCGTTGGTCTCGTCCACGTCGGCATAGGCGGCGATGCGGGCGGAGTTCTTTGGCACGCGGGAGAAATCACCGAGGCCAGTCGTGCCATCGTCGCCGGTCCGCGTATAGATTCTCGTCAGATGCACGCTCATGTGAGCACCGTACCCGCGAAACCCCCGGTGTACCGATAAGCTGATGCACTGTGAGCGAGAGATTTGTCGTAACTGGTGGTGGTCGGCTCGAGGGCGAGGTGGTGGTAGGCGGCGCCAAGAACAGCGTGCTCAAGCTGATGGCAGCGGCATTGCTCGCGGAGGGCACGACGACGTTGACGAACTGCCCCGATATCCTCGATGTCCCGTTGATGGGCGATGTGCTCATGGGGCTCGGGTGCGAGGTCGAGCTCGACGGCAGCACAGTTCGTATCACTACCCCCGCTGAGCTGAAGTATCACGCCGATTTCCCTGCTGTCCGTCAGTTCCGGGCCTCTGTCTGCGTGCTGGGACCGCTTGTTGCCAGGTGCCACAAGGCAATCGTCGCCCTGCCCGGCGGTGACGCGATCGGCTCGCGACCGCTCGACATGCACCAGGCAGGATTGCGGCTGCTCGGAGCGACGAGCACGATCGAGCACGGCTGCGTCGTCGCGGAAGCCACGGAGCTCCACGGCGCCGACATCCGGCTGGCCTTCCCCTCGGTCGGCGCTACCGAGAACATCCTCATGGCCGCGGTGCTCTCCAAGGGCCGGACGATCCTCGACAATGCGGCGCGCGAGCCCGAGATCGTGGATCTGTGCATCATGCTCAACGACATGGGCGCGCGGATCGAGGGGGCGGGGTCGAGCACTCTCACCGTAATCGGGGTCGAATCGCTGCGGCCGGTCGAGCATCGCGTGATCGGCGACCGGATCGTTGCGGCAACCTGGGGCGTCGCTGCCGCGATGACGCGGGGGGACGTGACCGTGAGAGGCATCAACCCCGCTCACTTGCAGCTCGTGCTCGACAAGCTCCGGGAAGCCGGTGGCGAGGTCACGCATGGCAAGGACTGGTACCGCGTGGTGCAGCGGGAGCGGCCCAGGGCAGTGAACTTCGCGACCCTCCCGTATCCGGGCTTTCCCACTGACCTGCAACCGATGGCGATAGGCCTGGCGGCAGTGGCGGACGGAACCTCGATGATCACCGAGAACGTGTTCGAGGCCCGTTTCCGGTTCGTCGAGGAGATGGTGCGGCTGGGCGCCGATGCGAAGACAGATGGACACCATGCGGTGATCCGCGGCGTCGAGCAATTGTCGAGCGCGCCCGTATGGTCCTCGGACATTCGCGCCGGTGCTGGTCTCGTCCTTGCGGGCCTCGTCGCTGACGGTCAGACCGAGGTCTACGACGTCTACCACATTGATCGCGGCTACCCGTCCTTCATCTCGGACATCCAGGGTCTGGGCGGCGATGTGCGAAGAGTCAAGGACTAGCGTCCTGTTTTTCCTTATGTGAGCTGGTGGTTTGTGCTGGGGGCGCGGGGGGTGTAGGTTTTGTCCTCGCTGCCGGGAACGGTCGGCGGGATCGGCGGGGCCCCGGGAACGGGGCGCGCGGATCGTCGCTGGTCGGCCTGCCTGGCCGCCGAGGGCACGGGATTTGACGCGCTGGCGGTGGTGGGGTTAGTCTTGGTGGCTGTGCCTGGGGGAGCTTCCCCGCCGTGTTCGGCGGGGTGCCTGGTGGGCGT
>NZ_VSSO01000005.1 GCF_008312885.1 Lolliginicoccus suaedae | reverse complement strand
CACATGTGAACAAGCGGGAGGGGCGGTCGCCAGCAGGCGACCGCCCCTCCCGCCATTTGCCGTTCGCCCCTCTATCCGCACCATTGGTGAACCAACAGTGTCGATAGAGCCACAGCTTGCCCCATACCGGACAGGCTGCAGAAAATCGCTCGAAACTGTCACACCCCGCTGGCAAAGTGATGCTCATACATCACCCGCGGGGAAGGCAACACTGTGAGCAACGCGATCGTCGCGGAGGGGCTGGTCAAGACATACGGCAGCCTCCGGGCACTCAACGGATTGAGCCTGGAAGTGCCTGAGGGCACGGTCATGGGCCTGCTCGGCCCCAATGGAGCAGGCAAGACAACCGCCGTTCGAGTACTGACCACGCTCCTGCGCCCGGATGAAGGACGTGCAACCGTGCACGGCCTCGATGTCGTCAAGGACGCGGCAGCCCTGAAGTCGCATATCGGCGCATCAGGCCAGTACGCGGCCGTGGACGAATACCTGACTGGCTTCGAGAACCTCGAAATGGTGGGCCGCCTCTACCACCTCGGAGCGAAGCGGGCGAAGGCCCGGGCACGAGAGCTCCTCGAGCAGTTTGACCTCACCGAAGCGGCCAACCGACCAGTCAAGGGGTACTCCGGCGGCATGCGTCGCCGACTGGACCTCGCCGGTGCCCTTGTCGCAGATCCGCCGGTCCTGTTTCTCGATGAACCAACCACTGGGCTAGACCCTCGCGCCAGGCTCGGTCTCTGGGACGTCATCAGCGAGCTCGTCGCTGGGGGCACAACATTGCTGCTCACCACCCAGTACCTCGAGGAAGCAGACAGGCTCGCCGACAAGATCGCGGTCATTGACCACGGCACTGTCATCGCGCAGGGCACGGCCGACCAGCTCAAGGATCAGATCGGCGGTGAACGGGTCGAACTGATCGTTTCCGACGAGGCTGAATGGGCAACGGCCCACCGTGTGCTCGATACCTATGCGCCCGGGCAGGTTCGCGCGAACCGAGCGACCAGGACGATCAGCGTTGCCGTCAGCGGGGGAGCGGACGCGCTCATCGAAGTGGTGGGCCTGCTCACCGAGCAGAATGTCACGCTCCGCGATGTGGGCCTCCGTCGCCCGACTCTCGACGATGTCTTTCTCGCCCTGACCGGCCACGAAGCCGAGGCCGAAGCAAATAATGCCCAAGGGGAATCGAAGTGAATACCTTCACCCTTGCCGTCACGGACGGCATCACCATCGCCAAGCGCAACCTCATCAAGGTCAAGCGAGTACCAGACCTGATCGTGTTCACCGCGCTCTCACCGATCATGTTCGTGCTCGTGTTCGCGTACATCTTCGGCTCGGTCATCGACCTGCCCGGCATCTCCTACCGCGAGTTCCTCATCGCCGGCATCTTCACCCAGACCGTGATCTTTGGCTCCACCTGGACCGGGCTGGGCATGGCCGAGGACATGCAAAAGGGGATCATCGACCGGTTCCGATCACTGCCGATGTCACCATCAGCAGTACTCGTCGGACGAACCACCAGTGACGTGGCGATCAACGTCATCAGCCTGTTCGTGATGTCGATGACCGGACTCCTCGTGGGATGGCGCATCCGCACATCGGTCCTCGATGCGCTGCTCGGCTTCCTGATCCTGTTGCTGTTCGCCTATGCGTTGTCCTGGGTCATGGCCGTGGTGGGGCTGTGGATCCGCACTCCCGAGGTATTCAACAATGCCTCGTTCATCGTGATCTTCCCGATCACCTTCATCGCGAACACCTTTGTGCCCAGCGACAGCCTTCCCAGTGTGCTGCGCGTGATCGCGGAATGGAATCCGGTGTCCGCCGTCACGCAAGCAACGCGCGAGCTGTTCGGCAATACCCACCCGGACATGCCAGCGCCGGAGGCGTGGCCATTGCAGAATCCTGTGCTTGCCAGCCTCGCGTGGACTGCGATCATCCTGGTCATCTTCGTGCCGTTCGCCATCCATCGGTACCAGAAGGCCGTCAGCCGGTAGGCGCGATCACTGTTCGGCTGGGCACTGGGAGAATCCCACGGCCCCGCCGTCGGAAACCTGAGGCCGCAGCAGTTCGTTAGGGCTCCGCAGCCAGTCCCCGACGTGAGGAGAAACGTGCCATGAGCACAGATGCACCTAGCGTGGCACCACTGACCGGAGGCGGGATCGCCAGCGAATACCGCCGCCAGGTGGATAACCTCCAGCGGCTAGGTCTGCTGAGCGCCGATGCGCCCACCGACCTCCTCGACCAGCTCCTGCAGCACCCCGCGCTCGCGGGCAGCACGGAACCGGTGACTGCCGATCCCGCTCTGGTCCCGTTCGTGCTCGTGCCCCACCCCCGGATTCATCAACCGAGCAGCATGGCCCCGTTCCTCATCCTTGGAAAGCAGCACGGGTTCGTCTCCGCCGATACCGCTGACATCGATGAGTTCGCGCCGATCGCGACGCTCCAGCAACCCACCGCTGACGTCTACGCCGTGATCAACGTTGACCGGGGTGATGCGACCCGCAACCTCACCCCGGATGAGGCCATGGCCCAGTTCGCGCCCGAGGGACGCAGTCCACTCACCATCAGCGAGGGCATCGCCTACTTGCTCCACTACCCGCACGCGCTGCGCAAGAACCACTGCTTCCAGACGGCTGGGTCCCGGCGCGAGGACCGCCGCGTCCCCGGCATCTGGATCAGCAACCGCGCCCCGAAGATCGGTTTCTGTTGGGCTGGGAACCGCCACACCTGGCTCGGCATCGCCTCGGCCATGGACCGCGTGCCCGCGTAGGCGCCTATCCGGCAGCCGAAGCGAGCTGCCGCCGCGGGAGCCCGAAAGCACGGCCCACTCACTACGGCCATCACGGCGCGGGATGCAGCAGCCGCCAATGCTCGGCGATATCGATGCGCCGGGTGATCCACACATGCTCGTAGGACTGGATGTGATCGAGGAACCGCTCGAGCGCCGCCGCCCGCGACGGACGGCCAACGATGCGGCAGTGCAAGCCCACCGACATCATTGACGGGCGCCCCTCCAGGCCCTCCCGGTACAGCACATCGAACGCATCCCGGAGGTGATGGAAGAACTCGTCGCCGTTCGCGAAGCCCGCGGGGGAGGAGAACCGCATGTCATTGGTCTCCAACGTGTAGGGGACCACCAGATGCTGGTGCACCGTGCCCCCGGCCTCGACGGGAGCCCAGTACGGCAGGTCGTCGGCGTAGGAATCGGCGTCATAGGCGAAGTCGCCGTGCTCGACCACGAGGCGGCGCGTGCGCGGCGAGTCCCGCCCGGTGTACCAGCCAAGCGGGGCCGCGCCGGTGATATCCCGCAGGATCGCCACGGCTTCCGCCATGTGTGCCCGCTCCGTTGCCTCGTCGACGTCCTGGTAGCTGATCCAGCGCAGGCCATGGCACGCGATCTCATGGCCGAGCTCGCCGAACGCGGCCGCGGCCTCCGGATTGCGCTGCAGGGCGCGCGCGACGGCGAACACCGTGAGGGGCAGGCCGCGCCGCTCGAAGATCCGCAGCACCCGCCACACTCCCGCGCGGGAACCATACTCATACAGCGATTCCATGCTCATGTGCCGGTCCGGGAACGCCACGGCGGGCACGATGTCGGACAGGAAGGTCTCGGAAGCGGCATCCCCATCGAGGACGCTGTTTTCGCCACCCTCCTCGTAGTTGAGGACGAACTGCACCGCGACGCGGGCGTTGCCGGGCCACCTCGGATCGGGTGGAGTGCGGCCATAGCCGACAAGGTCGCGCGGATAGCTCACTGCCCGCCACCTTCCGCTGGAGTGCCCCAGGCACGCAGCCGGCTCATGCCGCCATCGGGGAAGATGTCGAGCCGCAGATCGGTCACCACGGCGTCGACCGCCACGGGAAATCGATGCCGCGTATCCGGCTGGAGCGCCGTTCGAGGCAGGAGTTCGAGCCACTCGTCGTTGCCCGATCGTCCGCGGACCCGGGCTGAACCTGGCGCATTGTGCAGGAAGCATGTGGTGTCGAGCTCCAGCATGGTCAGCTTGCCGCTGGTGCCGAGACGGATCTCCACCCAGTCATTGTGCGCCTCCCAGTCGCTGGTGCCGAAGCGCCGCCGGGCAGTTTCCCACCCATCGCCCATGATGTGCGCGAACCCGGGCATGAGCAGGTTGTTCGGCGAGCTGTAGAACAGGTTGGAGCAATCGGTGACGTGTCCGCCATTCTCGATAGCCGCGAGATCCACAGCACCAGGGGGGCGCAGCGCGGGGTCGGGGCGGGCGATGCCGTGGACCCGCATGCGCGCGACCCCGCCGTCGGGATGCATGGTCAGCCGGACATGCGTGACGGTCCGGTGGTCGTCCACCACGAACGGGTTGAGGGTGTCGCCCTCCACGCTGCGGCGCGGCACGAGCGGGAACCAGTCGGCACTGGCATTCAACCCGCCAGCATCGGGGTATCCGTCGATGCGGGCTCCCTCGACCGAGATCTCGGGGGGAAAGTTGCCGGTGAACCATGCGGTATCCACGATCACGCCGTGCACGATGCCGGGCGCCCCGAGCCGCACGATCGCATGATCGGAACCGGGGGAGCGTCGGCGACGCGTCTCCCACCCGTCATAGACCTGCCCCTTGTGGCCGAACGTCGCCGCGGAATGCTGGGGCGCCCCGGGGCGGATGAGGTTCTCCTTCTCGGCGAAGGACTCGTCGCTCGCCCACACCACCGCACCTCCGAGCAACCGGGCCGCGAGGTCGGGGAGGCGGGTAAAGGGTGGGGGAGTGGTCACCGCTCCAACCTACTGCGGCCACGTTTCACCGGCGTGAAATCGGGCCCCGGGGCTTGCCTTGCGCGGGCGGGAGATCAGGGCAGCACGCGCGCGGCGAGGCTCTCGAGCGTGGCGCGGGTGCACGGGGGCGCGAGCGCCACCACATCGGCCTCATGGAACGCACCGGCCTCGAGGCCGCGCAGCACGATGGTGGCGAGCGCTTGCGCGGTGGCTGGCTCGTCGATCACCTCGCTGGTCCCACGTTGCAGGTAGGTGCCCAACCGGGGCGCTGCGATGCGCAGGGAATCCCGGTAGAACCGGTAGGTCGCTGCCCAGCGCGTGATGAGATGCCCGGGGTGCATGTCCCAGCCCTGGTAGTAGCCACCGGCAAGGGACCGTGATACCAGCCGGAAGTGCAGATCCAGCGCGCTGGCCTGCTGGGTGGCGCTGCCGGCCGGAACGATATTGGTGGAGCCATCGCACACCCACACCCCGGTCTGGGCGGCCGCCGCGAGCATCACGGCCTTGGCGTGATCAGCGACAGGATGCTCCAGGGTCTGGTGCTGCGGGGCGATTCCGCAGGCCGCGCTGTAGTCGAAGGTGCCATAGTGCAATCCAGTGAGGCGCGGGCCCGCGGCGTGGATGGCGCGTGCCACCGGGATCGTCCCATCGGCGGCGATGATGGCCTGGGGGGACTCGATCTGTAGCTCGAAGCGCAACTCTCCCTCGGCGAGGCCATGCGCGTCCTCGAAGTGCTCGCAGATTGCGACGATCGCCGGGACCTGGTCGTGGTGCCGCAGCTTGGGAACGGTGAGCACGAAACCAGCAGGCACGCCGCCCGCGGAGTCGAGCACGAGCTCCACGGTGCGCAGCATTCGAGCCCGCTCATGGGCCGCGAGGCCTTTCGCGCGGATGCCCACGCCGCGAGGCCGGTCCGCGCTTCCGGCGAGAAGCTCGCCCACCGCGCGGGCATGCGCATCCTCGGTGGCATCGGTGCGCCAGCCGTAGCCGTCCTCGAAGTCGTAGCGGAGGTCAGCGATGGGATCGTTGCGGAGGCGCTCGGCCACCCCGTCGAGGACATCGGCCCCCGCGAGCCCGGCAAGATGGTCGCGATGCTGGTCGAGCAGCTCGCGAGCGCGGCTACCCCAGGTGGTGACCGTTCCGGCGGCGGCGTCGGATGCCGCTACATACACGGTGTGCGGGGGCTGGCCCGGGCTGAGCACTGCGGGGTACCTCGCGGAGAGGAACTCATCCACGGGATCGAGCAGCGAGGCCAGGCGGGCGGCGAGAGGCTTCACGCATCCACCTTGTCGCGTGATGCTTGCGCTCGATCAGGCGGGGTGGTGGCGGGGCCGCGTCGCGGGGCCAGGACCAGGATGGTGACGACGGTGACGACCACGAAGACGAGGGGGAACACCGCGCGCAGCAGGATGACCAGCGCGGGATCCGGGGGCAGCAGCATGAAGGTGCCGATGGCGTAGAACACCCCGCCTGGCTGCAGCGGGTCGATGAAGGTCTGCACCCAGCTGATCGCGGGGATGGCCGCCGCCACCGGCAGGAGCCACGCGATGAGCCGGTGCCGCGAGATCGCGGCGTAGTGGCTGAGCGCGATGATCAGCGGCACGAACCACACCCAGTGGTGCCCCCAGGAGAACGGGGAGATCGTGGCCGCGGTGAGGCCCGCGATGGTGCCGGCGAGGAGTTCCTGCCCCGCGCGGTACGCCAGCCACATGGCGGCCAGCCCCAGGGCGAGGGCGAGCAGCGACAAGGATCCGACCGCCCACAGCGGTGGCTCGGCCGTGTGCATCAGATGGGTGAGCGCGCCGGTGATCGACTGGTTGGACGGGGCGTTGACCGCTCCGATCCGCTCGGACTCGAACAGGGTGCCGCGCCAGAAGCGCAGCGAGTCTCGCGGAATGACCAGTCCAGCGATGAGGATCGTTGCAGCGATGGTGCTGGCCGCGGTGACCAGAGCGCGCCACTGCCGCGTGATCGCGAGGTACACGAGGAAGAAGCCAGGCGTCAGCTTGATGCCGGCCGCGAGACCCATGCCGATGCCGCGCAGCTTGCTGCCCCTGGCGCGCGAGAGATCCCACACGACCAGGAGGAGCAGGATGAGGTTGATCTGCCCGTACCAGATGGTCGTGCGCACTGGTTCGAGCAGCGTCGCGATGACCATCATGGGCACTGCCGAGGCGAGCAGGGCCGCGCCGACCCGGTAGCCCAGGGCCTTCCACGAGAGCACGATCGTCGCGTACAGGGCCAGTGCCGAGAGCACGGTCCAGGTGACCTCGAGAGCGGTGTCCCCCAGGCCCGCGATGGCGGTGAAGAGGATCGCGGCGAACGGTGGATAGGTGAACGCCATGCGCCAGTACACCGGGCCCTCGTAGACGGCACGGTCCTCGAGCACCGCGAGGCCGCCCCCGGCATAGACATGCACATCGAGCATGTTTCTGAACAGCCCCCAGTGCTCGGTGCTGATCGGCACCACGCGGATGTGGAACCACACGGTCGCGATCGCGCCTGCCAGCAGGGCTGCATGGATCCACCATCGCGGCGCGAACTCCCGCGGTGGCGCGACCCGTCCCCCCACGTGCATGATCCCCCTCCTTGATCCCCGCCAGACGCGTACAGCCTGACGCGTATTGCTGTGTGAAAGATAGCGCGCCATTGTGACAAACCTAGGCCCCTGCCGCTACGACACGGAAAATTCCGGAGAATAGGGGCATGACTACCTCTCGAACCGGACAAACCCACCTGACCGACAATGACCTGCGGGAACTCCGCGAGCTCCAGGAAGAAGGCAAGCGCGCGACGGTCTACCTCCGCGAACCGATCGCCGGGCTCGGGCTCGATGAGGGCGCCTCGGCGCGGGTCCTCTCCATCGAGGGGAGCAGCCTCATAGTCAAGCCCACCGGTGTCAATGACGAGATCCCGTTCGAGGCGCACGAGCTGCGACGCACCCGCGCGGCGCCGCAGCCGGCCAAGCGCGCGCCACGGAAGAAGGCGGCTGCTACGGCGGGCAGGCCGCCCGCGCCGAAGGGTGCGGGGCTGGGTGCGCCTGGGCCCGGCGTCGAGGTGCCCGCGACCAAGCCGCCCGCACCCAAGCCTCCGGCGGCACCGAAGCCTGCGCCAACAGCGGGCAAGCCGCCCGCGGGCTCGTCAGCAGGCCCCGCCAAGCCATCGTCCCCCCGTGCCGCGAGCGACCGGACCGCACCAGGGACGTCCGGCAAGCCGCGTGGCAAATCCGCCGAGTGCGCCATCACCCTGCGCGCGGACGAGGAGGGCGCCTGGTCGATCGAGGTCGACCGGCCGGGCGGGCTGTCGCTGAAGCGATCGACCATCACGCCCGATGCAGTGCTGCGCGCGATCCAGCAGCTCGATCACCCCGGTGCTCTCCGTGCGGCGCAGGCCGCCCTGAACGCCGCCCGGAAAGCGGCCGAGCAGCGCGTGGCCGAGCTGCGGAAAGAGCTTGCCGAGGCCGAGTCCGCGCTCGAGTCGCTCAAGGCCGACTAGCAGGGCGCGGCGGCGGCGAGGGCGGGCTCGGCTAGACGGCTGCGAACGGGAGGCGCTCAGGCCTCACATGGCCAAAAGCACTGGAAATCGGCAAACGCGATAGAAACTCCACCCATTCCAGAGCGGCTTCTATCGCGTTTGCGGCGAGGGACGGCCAGCGACCCGCGAGGAACAGCCAGCGGTCCCGGCCTCGAGCCCCAGGGTCAGGCGAGCGCGCCCGTCGCGCGGCCGCCCCGCACGGGAACGACATCCTGGACGAAGCGGCCGATCTCGTTGATGGCGCGGGCTGCTTCGGGCACGAGGCCCGCGGCCGCCTGGAACACATGCACCTGGCGGTCCCACACTTGTAGCTGGCAGGGCACGCCGTGGTGGGCGAGCCGCTCGGCCATCATCTCGGAATCAGGGAATAGCAGCTCGGAGGAGCTGACCTGCAGGAGCGTGGGAGGCAGGCCGCTGAGGTCGCTGTCGATCGGGCACACCCGCGGACCTGGCGCGCCGTCGATGAGCAGGCGTTGCTCGATGCGGTTGGCGTACTCGGTGAAGACGCTCATGACATCGGCGGAGAAAAGAGCGCAGGTCTTGGAGTTGGGGTGCGCCATCTTGGAGGCAGGGTTGAGATTGGTCAGCGGAGCGAGGCCGACGATCCCGGCGGGCACCGGTATGCCCTGGGCGCGCAGGGCGAGGGCGACCATGAAGGCCAGGTAGCCGCCCGCGGAGTCGCCGCCGATGACGATCTGCTCGGGCCGGTAGCCGCGGCGCAGCAGCCAGCGGTAGGCATGCAGGCCGTCGGCGACGGAGTCGTTGATGGTGTAGCGCGGCAGCATGCGGTAGTCAACGCTGAGGACCGGGGTGCGCGCGGAGGCGGAGATCAGGGACACGAGCCGCCGGTGGGTGCGCAGGCCGCAGGTGACGAACGCGCCTCCGTGCAGGTAGAGCATCACGCGATGGGGGTGGGTCTCCTGGCCGCGGACCCATTCGGCCTTGCAATGGGGGAGCTGGACGGGGCGGTAGCGGGTGCCGGGCACATCGGGGAGGACCGTGCCCGCGAGCTCCACCGCGCCAGTGGGCCAGGGCAAGTGGGGCCATTTGGCCCATACGCGGAGCAGTGGCTTGACGGTATAGCGCAGCGTGTTGGCGAGGATCTGGGATTGCAGGCTCGCGCCGAAGTAGTTCTCGCGGGTGATCGGCGCTGGCTGGGACAGCGAGAGAGCGGCGGCGCCATGCGCTCCACCGGTCGCGCTGTTGCCTACGGAGTGCAGCGTCCTGATGTGATGCGTGTCATGTGGCATCGTGTCGCCTTCCCGCTTGGGCTATGCAGGGCCTGTCTGGCAGTACTCTATAACTGGTATCGGTGATTTCCGTCACTTTGTTACGCAGTTGTTTCCATAGGGTTTCCTGGGGCTTCAGCGTAATGTGAGGTTCACCACGGGGTAGGTCAGCGAACGGGAGGAAGCTGATGGGTTTGATGGCGCCGCAGGATCTGATGTTCCTCGCGATCGAGAGCCGCGAGCATCCGATGCATGTGGGTGGCCTCGAGCTCTTCTCTCCTCCGGAGGGCGCGGGCCCGGAGTTCGTGCGGCAGCAATACCAGAAGCTCATCGACTGCCCGGACGTCGGCGTGAAGTTCCGCCGCCGCCCCGGCACTCCCTTCAACACCCCGCGCAACCTCCTGTGGGCCACCGACGAGGAGATCGACCTCGACTACCACGTGCAGCTCTCCGCGCTGCCGCAGCCTGGCCGCATCCGTGAGCTGTTCTCCATGACGTCGCGGTGGCACAGCTCGCTGCTCGACCGGCACCGGCCACTGTGGGAGATGCAGGTGGTCGAGGGGCTCGACGATGGCCGCTTCGCCGTCTACACCAAGGTCCACCACGCCCTGATCGACGGGGTCACCGCGCTGCGGACCCTGCAGTCCGTGCTCTCGGACGATCCCTCGTTCACTGATTGCCCCGCCCCGTTCGCTGCGCGGCCGCGCCGGGCGATCGAGGGCAAGCGGTCCCGGCTCAACCCGCTCGGCCTTGCGAGGTCCGGGGCCGGCCTGATGGGCGACGTCGCCGGGGGAGTGCCAGCGGCTGCCCGCATCGGTTGGCAGGCACTGCGGGAGCGTGACATGGTGCTGCCCCTGCGTGCTCCCCGGACGATGCTGAACGTGCCCATCGGCGGGGCGCGGAGGTTCGCGGCGCAGTCCTGGTCGATGGACCGGATCATGGCCATCCGCAAGGCCGCCGGTTGCACCATGAACGACGTCATCCTCGTCATGTGCGGCGGCGCGCTGCGCGATTACCTGCTCAGCCAGGACGCGCTGCCCGATGAGTCCTTGATCGCGATGGTCCCGGTGTCGTTGCACTCGATGGTGGAGGGCGAGGGCGGCGGAAACGCGGTCACTGCGGTGCTCGCGAGCCTCGGGACACACCTCGACGACCCACTCGACCGTCTCGAGTGCGTCACGAATTCCATGCAGCAGGCCAAGCGCGCGCTCACCGGCCTCAGTCCCATGCAGGCGATGGCAATGGGGGCATTCATGGTCTCGCCCCTCGCGCTCGCGCCCGTCCCGGGATACGTCTCCCACTCCCGGCCTGCTTTCAACATCGTCATCTCGAACGTGCCCGGGCCACGAAAGCCCCTGTACTGGGATGGTGCGCGCCTCGACGGCATCTATCCCCTCTCGATCGCCATGGACGGGCTGGCGCTCAACATCACGCTCACGAGCAACGCGGATACGCTCGATATCGGCATCGTGGGATGCCGCAAGGCTGTGCCGCACTTGCAGCGGCTCCTGACGTTCCTCGATGACTCTCTCATCGCGCTGGAGAAACAACTCGGTATCGACAGCGCATAGCTGCGGGGATGGCCTGCTGATCGCTGCTGCGGGGTGGTTCCCATAGCGGCCGATTACCCGTACTCTTCTTAGGAAGACCCTGTCGCGTTTTCAGCTGATTCTCAGCAAGTTCGCAGTGGTCGTTCATCTTCCTCAATCATCAGTCCCGGGGAGCAGTCCACGATGCGCGCAATGCCACATGACCCGACCGCGCCAGGCACGCACGACCTCGCGCAGCTAGCGCCCGCTCCGATGACCAGCCCGGTCCCGGAGGCTGTCAGCGCGGCCACGCCCAAGCGGTCCGCGCGGCGACGCATCGAATGGGTCGACATCGCCAAGGGCACGAGCATCATCCTCGTGGTCATCCTGCATTCGGCGAACCTTCTCGTCTCCAAGGGCCTCGCTCCCGAGGTCTGGTACACGATCAACAGCTACCTGCAGCCCGTCCGCATGCCCCTGTTCTTCGTCGCCTCCGGACTGTTCGCGCAAGGCATGGTCGCGATGGCCTGGCCGCGGATGCTGCGCAGTCGCATCGCCCACCTGATGTACCTCTACACCCTGTGGCTGGTGATCTTCCTCGGCGTCCACAACGTGCTGCCCAGCGATGTGCGCCACGAGGGCTACGCGAGCTGGATGAACGTCGTGGGCGGCCTGTACATGCCCAACAGTGCCCTCTGGTTCATCTACGGGCTCGCCGTCTTCGCCGTCGCAGCCAAGGCGATGACCCGCCTGCCGCTGTGGGTTCAGCTCGGAGCGGCGGTCGCGCTGAACGTCTACTCCCAGTACCAGCCCGTGGTGAGCTGGTCCTGGAACAATCTCGCCGAGTACTTCATCTACTTCCTGCTCGGCCTGCATGCCCGCAGCCTCATCATCACTGTCAGCCGCCGCACGGCGCTGCCGTGGATCGCTGCATCCATCGCTGCCTACGCCGCGATGTACTCCATGCTCGCTGATGCTGATGCTGGCGCCCAGGGGCTCACCATCGTTCTCACCACTTTCGGGCTCGCGGCGGGCGTGCTCGTCTCGGCCGCCGTGGTGGGTACTCCGGTAGGCGAGGTCCTCAACAAGGTTGGTCGCACCACGCTGCCCGTCTACCTGATGCTGGACATGTTCATCGCGCTGCTCGGCTATGTCGTGATCAAGCTGTCGATCATCAATGAGCTGCTCGTGGTGCAGGCGATCGCCCCGCTCGCTGTCGCGGCAGGCACCGTCGTGCTGGCGCTCTACGCGCACAAGATCCTGCTCGCGCTGCGCCTGAACTGGCTGTTCGAGCTCCCGCCACGGCTTCGCGGCACCGCGATCCGCAAGCCCTGAGCAGCGGCTGGCGGCCAGGCCCCTTCTCGGGACCTGGCCGCCATGCTTCCAGCCCTTGGGGCTACGCCCAGATCTTGACGCGCTGCTCCTCGGGCAGGAACAACTCATCGCCATCCCGCACGTCGAACGCGTCGTAGAACTCATCGAGGTTGCGCACCACGCCATTGCACCGGAACTCGGGCGGGGAATGCGGATCAGTGGCCAGGCGCCGCTCGGCCTCCTCGTTGCGGACCTTCGCTCGCCACACCTGCGCCCAGCCCAGGAAAACGCGTTGCAGCCCGGTGAGCCCGTCGATCACGGGGGCCTCCTCGCCGTCGAGGGAGATCTCGTAGGCCTTGAGCGCGATGCCCAGCCCACCGAGGTCGCCGATGTTCTCGCCGATGGTGAACTCGCCGTTGACGTTCTTCCCCGGCAACGCCTTGGGCTCGAACCGGTTGTACTGGTCGATGAGCATGGCGGCGCGCTCGCTGAACTCGGCGCGGTCCTGCTCGGTCCACCAGTTGACGAGGTTGCCGTCGCCGTCGTACTTGGAGCCCTGGTCGTCGAATCCGTGACCGATCTCGTGCCCGATGACAGCCCCGATGCCGCCGTAGTTGGCGGCGTCATCAGCGTCGGCGTCGAAGAACGGGGGCTGCAGGATCGCGGCGGGGAAGACGATCTCGTTCATCCCCGGGTTGTAGTAGGCGTTGACGGTCTGCGGCGTCATGAACCACTCGCCCCGGTCCACCGGCCCACCGAGCTTGGCGAGCTCGCGATCATTCTCGGCGGCCGAGCCGCGGCGCACATTGCCGTAGAGATCCGTCGGGTCGATAGCGACGTCGGAGTAGTCGCGCCAGGCATCGGGGTAGCCGATCTTCGGCGTGAACTTGCCCAGCTTCTCCAGCGCCTTGTCGCGCGTGCCGGGGCTCATCCACGGCAAGGTCGAGATGGATCGCCGGTACGCCTCGATGAGGTTGGCGACCAGTTCCTCCATCCGGGCCTTGGAGCGGGGCGGGAAGTGCCGCTCGACGTAGAGCTTGCCCACGGCCTCGCCCAGCAGGTGCTCGACGAGCGAGACGCCGCGCTTCCAGCGCTCGCGGATGACCTCGGCGCCGCTCATGACGGTGCCGTGGAAATCGAAGTTGGCCTGGACGATCTCCTCGCCGAGGTAAGGCGCGCGCGTGTTGATGACGCGCCAGCACATCCACGCCTTCCACGCATCCAGTGGCTCGGACTGCCACAGCGAGGACAGCGTCGCGAGGAAGTCCGGCTGGCGGACCACGGTCTCGGCGAACTGCTCGGGCGTGCCGCCGATGCCAGTGATCCAGTCTGCCCAGGGGAACGCCGGGGCGGTGGCGCGCAGCTCGTCGAGGCTCACCAGGTTGTAGGACAGCTCCGCGTCGCGCCGCTTGACGACATCCCAGTGCCCGGCCGCGAGCTTGGTCTCCATGCCCAGCACTAGATCAGCGTCCACTCCGGCGCCGGTGAGGGAGATCATGCGCGCGATGTGGTCGCGGTACTTCGCGCGCAGCTCCGCGTACTGCTCGTCGCGGTAGTAGGACTCATCGGGCAGCCCGATGCCCGACTGGGTGAGGTACGGAAGGTAGCGGTCGCTGCGCTTGGCGTCGGTGTTGATGTAGAAGCCGATGGCGCCGCCCGTGCCGTCGCGCTGCAGCCGCCCCATGATGCCCGCGAGCTCGTCGATCGAGGCAGCCGACTGCACCAGGGAGAGCTCCTCTTGCAGTGGGGCCACGCCCGCCTGCTCGATCCGCGTGGTGTCCATGAAGCTGGTGTAGAGGTCGCCGATGCGTTGTGCATCCGTGCCCGCCGTTGCCCCGGCGTCGGCTGCTTCCTCGATGATCGCGCGGACGTTCCCTTCCGCCTCGTCGAACAAGGTGCGAAAAGCACCGTCGAGTGCTCTGTCGGCGGGGATCTCGTGCTCGGCGAGCCACTTGCCGTTGACGTGCTCGAACAGGTCATCCTGGGGGCGGGTGGACTCATCGCGGTGGGCGAGGTCGATCCCGGAGTTCACTTCGGTAGTCACCCCACCATCTATACCCGCGCGCACCGACGAACGGGGAGGCGTTCGTTGCCGCGATGGGGCGCGTGGGGCACGATCAAGGTGTGGAGCGGATCGAACGAGGGACGATGCCCCGTGCCCGATGACCTGGGGCCGGATGACACTGGGCCGGATGACCCAGGGCCGGACAACACTGGGCCGGATGACCTCGAGGCGTTCCGTCGCGATCTCGCCGATATCGAGCACCGGGTGCAGCGCGAGTTCGGCACCGGCGGGCGCACGGGCCGCATCCTCCTAGCGGTGGCAGGCCTGGTGGTGGCGATGCTGATGCCGCTGACCGGCTCGGCCCGCGCCTGGACGATCCTCTCGAGCGGTATTGGTGACGATGAGCTCGGCAGCGTCTTCATGCGCGTGTTCATCGTCCTGGCTCTGGCCGGGGGAATCGCGGGCTCCCTGCTCGCTCTCCTCACCAGGCGGTGGGCGGTGGCGTGGGCGACGATGTTCTCCCAGGGGCTCGGCGTGCTGTTCGGCATGTTCGCCTTGTGGGCCGAATCCACGGCCCATCCCCATGCCCGCACCCCCGCCCTCGCGCTGTACGTGGCGTTCGCGCTCACCGTCGTGCTTGCCTACCAGTGGATCCGGGTGGTGACGAACAAGGAGAACATCCTGCCACCCGTGCGCCGCTACCCGGAGCAGGATTCGTAGCTGGTTTCGGCGGTTTCGGGCTTCCCGGCCTGGGCGCGAGTGTGCGAAGAACGACAGGTGTGAGCACTGGAGCAGTCGTTTTTCGCACACTCGCGGTCGGCCTCCGTCGGCAGGCGCCCGGCACGCACCCCCTCAGCGGCCAGGCCCAGCGGTCGCTACCTCGATGCCGTGCTCCGCGAGACCATCGAGCACATCGCTGGTGATGGCGCTGGTGATAGCCCGTACTCCCCGGATCGGCGTGACGAACCGGACTGCCATCTCCAGGCAATCAGTGCCGATCCGGGAATACACGGTCGGCTCGGTATTGGTGTCCTCGAGGAGGAATCGCCCCCGCATCCGCAGCAGGGAGCGCTGCACGCCCCCGGGATCGGTCACGGCATGGCGGGACGCGGCCTCGCGCAGAACCCTCGCCACGGTTTCGCGGTCCACATCGTGGCGCAGCGGAATGCTGATCTCCTCCCAGAGGTAAGGGAACTCGCGGCTGTAGTTGAACACGGGCCGGTCGAAGATCTCGCTGTTCGCGACAGTGACGATGCGTCCGGTGTACTGGCGCGAATGCACCCAGGACTCGCTGGCGGACCCGCGCGCGGTCGGCGGCTGGCCCATCTCCATGACCGTGGTGCGGAGGAACCCGAGGCGCACGACGTCGCCCCGCACGCCTCCCATGGTGATCCGGTCGCCCACCGAGAACGTCGCCCCGCGCAGGATCACGAAGTACGCCGCGAGCGAGGTGATCACCTTCTGCAGCGCGAACGCCAGCCCGGCGGTGATGAGTCCGATCATCACGCCGAGGTCGGTTCCCGGGGTCGCCCAGATCGAGACCAGGCCAATAGCCAGGATGATGGTCGTGATCAGGAGGATCGTTTGCCGCTTCCAGAAGCGACCGCGCCGGCTCGCACCAGGGATGGCACGGTCGGCCAGGGCGATCACGATGCGACGGAGGAGCAGCACCACCGCGATGAGCAGCAGGCTGAAGGCGACCTTCACCAGGGTGGTGCTGTTCACCCCGACCAGGGTCACGCCGAAGATCTCGATGGACTCGCGCGAGAATTCCACACCCACGCCGCAACCCTAGCGCGTGCAGCGTTGTGCCCGGCGAGTGTGCGAAGAACGACAGCGGTGAGCACCCCGGCTGTCGTTCTTCGCACACGCGCGGGGAGTGCGCCTCAGCCGGAGTACCTTCCGGTTGTGCGGTCACCGGGGCTGTGGAACGATCCTCGGCAGGGAGCTGTACGCGATATAGCAACTGGACGATCGGCAATGGTCATGCGCGGGGGGAGCCAGCGCAGGGGAGGAGCGCTCGTGGGTGGTCTGGTCGACGCTGCTCTCGGCTTCCCCGCCGTCATTTTCACGTTTGCTCTGCTCGTCGTCCTCGCCTACTGGGTGCTCGTCCTGGTTGGCGGCGCAGCGCTGGACATGCTCGATGGCGATGCGGACGTCGATGTGAGCCCCGATGACTCGGGGATCCTCAAGTCCTTGGGCCTCGAGGGCGTGCCTCTGACAATCCTGCTGTCGCTGTTCGTGCTCGCGGCATGGTTCGCGAGCATCGTCGGCGTCGTGGTCCTGGAGTCGCTCGGTACCGGCGGTCTGCTCGGAGGATTGGCACTGCTCGTCATCCTCGTGGGCGCCGCGCTGATCGGGCTCGTCGTGGCCAGGGTTGGGGCGGCACCGCTGCGCCGGATCTTCCACCACGCGGCAGCTCCGAGCCGCTCGGATTTCGTGGGCAAGCTGTGCGTGGTCCGCACGAGCACCGTAGCCCCGGACTTCGGGCAGGCCGAGATCACCTCGAAGGATGGCTCGACCGCCGTCATCCAGGTGCGCCAGACCGCCGAGCATGCCGCGGGCGGCGAGCTGCGCTCCGGCAGCACCGCGTTGATCTACGACTATGACATCGACGGCGAGTTCTTCTGGGTATGCCCGGTGGATCCCTCGCTCGGTCACTACACCTGACGCTAGGTCTTCCAGCTAGATCTTCCAGATTATCGCGACGCCCGGCCGGGGGTCGCCGAGAGATGAAATGAGGGCAGTCCGTGGATGTGATCGCCACCAGCCTGGGCGTGGTTATCGCCATAGTTCTCGTCATCCTGCTCGCGGTGGCCTTCATGGTCACCCGCCTCTACAAGAAGGTGCCGCAGGGCAGCGCCCTCATCATCTCCAAGCTGCGCACCGTGGAGGTCACCTTCACCGGTGCGGTGGTCCTGCCGATCCTGCACAAGGCCGAGACGATGGACATCTCGGTCAAGACGATCGAGATCGAGCGGGTCGGTCATGACGGCCTGATCTGCCGCGACAACATCCGCGCCGATATCCGCATCACCTTCTTCGTGCGGGTCAACAAGACCGCCGAGGACGTCATCAAGGTCGCCCAGGCCATCGGCACCGAGCGTGCCAGCGACCAGACGACGATGCAGACGCTGTTCAACGCGAAGTTCTCCGAGGGGCTCAAGACCGTCGGCAAGCACCTCGACTTCGTGGATCTCTACACCAAGCGCGACGAGTTTCGCGACCAGATCATCCGCGTCATCGGCACCGACCTCAACGGCTACAGCCTCGAGGACGCGGCCATCGACTACCTCGAGCAGACACCGATGTCGCAGCTCGACTCGAAGAACATCCTTGATGCGCAGGGCATCCGCAAGATCACCGAGCTCACCGCCATCGAGAACATCGGCACCAACGACTACCGGCGCAACGAGGAGAAGGAGATCAAGCGCCAGGACGTCGAGGCGCGCGAGGCTATTCTCGAGCTCGAGCGGCAGCAGGCAGATGCCGAGGCCAAGCAGCAGCGCGAGGTCGAGACCGCGCGGATGCGCGAGGTCGCCGAGACGCAGCGCGTGCAGGCCGAGGAGCGGCTCAAGGCCGAGACCGCCCGTATCCGCACCGACGAGAACGTAGGCGTGCAGGAGCAGAACCAGCAGCGCGAGATCGCCGTGGCGGAGAAGAACCGCGAGCGCGTCATCGCTGTCGAGTCCGAGCGCATCGAGAAGGACCGCCTCCTCGAGGTCATCAACCGCGAGCGCGAGACCGAGCTGCAGCGCATCGCCAAGGACCGCGAGGTCGAGACGGAGCGGCGCAGCGTCTCCGAAGCCGTCCGCGAGCGCGTGGCCGTCGACAAGACCGTTGCCGAGCAGGAGGAGAGCATCAACCGCCTGCGTGCCGTCGAGGCCGCGGAGCGTGATCGCCAGGCGATCATCATCCGGGCCGAGGCCGAGGCGCAGCAGGACCTCGTCAAGGACATCAAGGCTGCCGAGGCCGCGGAGGCCGCCGCGAAGCACAGGGCGAAGGAACGACTCACCCTCGCCGAAGCGGCCCAGCAGGCCGCGGAGCTCGACGCCCGGGCAAAGATCCGGCTCGCCGAGGGTATGCAGGCCGAGTCCGCCGCGACGGGCCTCGCCGACGTGCAGGTCCGCGAGCGCGCTGCGGAGGTCATCGAGAAGGAAGGGCGCGCCCAGGCCCAGGTCGATCGCGAGAAGGCCCTCGCTGCGGCGGAAGGCATGCGCGAGAAGATGCGCGCCGAGTCCGAGGGCCTCACCGAGAAGGCCGACGCCATGTCGAAGCTCGATGCCGCCACCCGCGAGCACGAGGAGTACCGGCTGCGCCTCGAGATGGAGAAGGACATCCGACTCGCCAGCATCGACGTGCAACGCCAGGTCGCCGAGCAGCAGGCAGCCGTGCTCGTGGCGGGGCTCAAGGAAGCAGATATCAGCATCGTCGGTGGCGAGAGCGTCTTCTTCGACCGGCTCCTCGGCTCCATCGCCATGGGCAAGAGCGTGGACGGCTTCGTCGAGCATTCCGAGGTCGCGCGCACGCTCGGGGGCGACTGGCTCGACGGTTCCCAGAGCTTCAGCGATGATCTCGCCAACGCGATCGCCGGAGCCGGCACCGAGGACGTCAAGAACCTGACCGTCTCGGCGCTGCTGATGCGATTGATCAAGGCTGGCGGACCGCAGGCTGGCCAGTTCGAGCAGCTCCTCTCCGGAGCCCGCAAGCTTGGCATCGCTGACGCTGCCCTCGCTCCCAAGCAGCCATGACACCGCCGCAGGACCACGCTGGCACGGGGGCAGCGAGCACGGCCCGCGGCGAATCAGGCCAGGATGCGCTCGACGCGGGCACCTACGAGGTCCTGCGCGCCCGGCTCGTCGAGCATTCCGGCGAGCTCGCCCGCCGCGCCGAGCAGCTCAACGCCCGCCGGGTGGAAACATTCGGCGGCACCGAGATCGCCCTGCTCGGCAGCGAGCGCATCCGCACGGAGAACAACTGCGTCCCCCGCGACATCGTTGCCGTGCCGCTCAAGGGCGACCTGCATGGCGGGATCATGCTGTTCGGCTACAACGTGTTCATCGGGCTGAAGTCCGAGACCGCGGTATCCGACGTGTTCGCGCTGCACCGATTCGCCCGCGACGGCGATTCCTTCACCTTCTCCGATGCCAGCGGGGAACTGCCGGGCCTGCTCGACGATCCCGCGTTCCTGCGGCACTTCTCCGAGCTGTACCGCTACTACCGCGAGACGCGGCTACTGCAACTGCGCCGCACCGACACCAAGCTGCTTGCCATCTTCCAGACCGGCGCCCGCACCGAGGACATCAAGGTGCTGCGCTGGCGGATCAACGCCGATGGAAGCCTCGCCTACCAGGACAACCGGGGCGAGCGCGACCACCAGTTCCCGCCCCAGCATGACTTCGAATGGGTCGAGACCACCCGCGCTGATCACGTCCTTGGTCGGCACCCGCACATCTCCATCCTCGACACGGTGTTCGTCGAGACCGTCGGCGGGCACCTCACCATCAAGGTCGAGGACAACACCGAGACCGGGGAGGGTATCTACCAGGAGCCCGTCGACGAGCCGCTGCAGAGCCTCGCCGACGCGGACGTCCACTACGCCCAGGTCGGTCCGCTCATCCTGCTCAAGATCAAGCCGTACAACGAGACGACGTGGCGCTACCTGGTGTTCAACACGCGCACCCAGGGCATCTCCCGGCTCGATGGCATCGGCCAGGCGTGCCGACGGTTGCCCGAGGATCACGGCATCATCTTCCCTGGCGGCTACTACCTCGCCACCGGCGTTTCCCGCACCTTCGACACCGACACCGCTGATCTCGAGTACGAGCGCATCATCCGCTCCAGCAACGGCGAGGACGTTCTCTTCGTCTTCCACGCCCGCAGCGAGGGCCGGACCCTGTTGCTGTCCTACAACGTGATCCGCAAGGAAGTCGCCACGCCGCTGCCGTGCCACGGCTACTCGCTTTTCAACGACGGCACCCTCGTTGTGTTCCGAGCTGGATCCGACGAGCCCACCCGCGTGCACCCCATGCAGGTGTGGAGCACGCCCTTCCAGTCCGACGAGTACGCCGCCGCCCAGCCCGTCGGCAACGGCCCCCTCGAGCGCATCGGCAACGCGGAGCTCGTGCGCGGCATCTCCGACGCGCTGTCGCTGGCCCGCATGGTCACCGAGATGGCGCCCGCCACCGCAGTGTTCGAAGCGATCATCGCGGCGTGCGGCCGTGCCACCGACCACTACCACTGGCTCGACGACACTGAGCTGGGCTTGCTCGGCGAGCCCATCGGGCAGGTCCGTGCCACCGCTGAGCGGGTGCTCGACGAGTTCGAGAAGGTCACCGCCCTCACTGCGCAGGCGAGCAAGGCGGTCGAGGAATCCGCCACACGCATCGCCAGCCTCATCCGCATGAGCCGCGGCAGCGCCCCACGCACCGCGGACGCCTGGGTGACCCTGCTGTCGGACCTGCGGCACGAGCAAGGACACCTCGTCACCCTGCGCGACATGCGCCACGTGGACACCGCCCGGCTCGACCAGCTCGACGCCGACCTGCGCGACGCCCTCGACGAATCCGGCCAGCGAGCCGTCGACTTCTTCAGCCGCGACGACGCATTCGCAGCATTCCACCGCGAGATCAACGAGCTCATCGAGCAAGCCAGCACCCTTGCCTCCGTCGCTGAGGCGCGGCCTATCACCGAGCGGCTCGCCACCCAGTCCGATGGGCTGCAAGTAGTCACCCGCATCGTTTCCTCCCTCGACGTGGGCGATGCCGTGGTGCGCACCCGCATCCTCGAGAGCATCAGCGAGGTGCTCGCCGCGGTCAACCGGGCCCGCGCCACCGTCGAGGCCCGCCGCAAGCAGCTCCTCGACCAGGAGGGCCGCGCCGAGTTCGCCGCCGAGTTCGGGCTCCTCGGACAGGCCATCACCGGTGCTCTCGCCGCCGCCACCACCCCCGACACCTGCGACGAGCAGCTCGGTCGGCTCATGCTGCAGCTCGAGAACCTCGAATCACGGTTCAGCGAGTTCGATGACTTCCTCGACGAGCTCTCCCGCAAGCGCGAGGATGTCTACGAGGCCTTCTCCTCGCGCAAGCAGACCCTCCTCGACGAGCGCTCCCGCCGCGCCGACCGCCTCGTCGACTCCGCGCAGCGCATCCTCGGCTCCGTCACCAAGCGTGTCGCCGGGATGGACAGCGTCGACGACATCAACACCTACTTCGCGTCCGATCCCATGGTCGCCAAGCTGCGCGCCCTCGGCACCGAGCTGCGCGAGCTCGGCGACACGGTGCGCGCCGAGGAGATCGACGGCCGCATCAAGGCAGCACGGCAGGAAGCCGGACGATCCCTGCTCGACCGCCAGGACCTCTACGGCGCCGGTGGCGACACCATCCGCCTCGGACGGCACCAGTTCGCCATCAATACCCAGGCCACCGATCTCACACTGGTGCCGCGCACTGTCGACGGCGACACGCGCATGGCGTTCGCGATCACCGCCACCGACTACCGCGACGACATCACCGATCCCGGATTCGCCAGCACGCGCCCCTACTGGGACCAGTTGCTCGTCTCCGAGACCACCGACGTCTACCGCGCCGAGTACCTCGCGGCGTCGCTGTTGCTCGAAGCCGAGGCCAACGGCACCATCGATGCCCTTCGTGAGGAGGCAGCCACCGGCAAGGACCTCGACCAACGAGTGCGCAGAGCGGCCGAGGCGCGCTACGACGAAGGCTACGAGCGTGGCGTCCACGACCACGACGCCACCCGCGTCCTCGCCGAGCTGCTGCGCCTGCACGCCGGCGCCGGACTGCTCCGCTACCCCGCTGCGGCACGAGCCGCTGCGCAACTGTTCTGGGCCCACCTCGGCGACGCGCGCGACGATGCACCAGCGGCCCAGCAGGCCTGGACCGTGCGCGCCGCCTCGCTGGCCCGCGCCCGCGCCGCCTTCGGCTCGACGCCCGCGCTCACCGCGCTCACCGCGGAACTCGCCACCGCCATCTCCGGATTCCACGCCACGCTCGGCCTGCCGCTGGGCAACGGGGACGATCCGCAGCTCGCCACCCTCGCCGGCGAATACCTCATGGAGGAGCTCGCCCACGGCAACGCCCGGTTCGTCGCCAGCGCGGGCGCCCGCACCCTGCTCGACCGCTTCCAGCGTGCCCTCGGCGGCACGGTCGCGAAGTCGCGGCAGGACTACGACACCGACCTCCGCGCCCTCGAGGACGATGTTTCAGCGCGGCGCCAGCTCGTGGAGGCATGGCTCGCCGCCTATCTCGCCACTAGCGAGACCGCCGAGAACCACGCCGACCTGGACGAGGCCATCGCGATGGAGACCACGGGAGCTCGCCTCGAGCGCTACGAGTCATCCGCCGATCTCGCCGCGACCGCCGCCCCCATGCTCGGCTCGCACCCCCGCATCCGGGATCGTGCGCTGAGCCTTCGCCTCGACGAGGTGCTCGCCCGCATCCGCGACCACCAGGCCCGTCGCGTCCCCGGTTTCCGAGGTTTCCAGCAGCAACGCAACCAGCTCATCGCCACCGAGCGGCACCGCCTGCGTCTCGACGAGTACAAGCCCACCGTCATGAGCGGATTCGTCCGAAACCGGCTCCTCGACGACGCCTACTTGCCGCTGATCGGTGACAACCTCGCCAAGCAGCTCGGCACCACCGGCGACGACCGCCGTACCGACCAATCCGGGCTGCTCCTGCTCATCTCGCCTCCCGGCTACGGCAAGACCACCCTCATGGAATACGTGGCGAACCGGCTCGGTCTCGTATTCGTCAAGGTCAATGGCCCCGCGCTCGGGCATCACGTGACCTCCGTCGACCCTGCCGAAGCGCCTAACGCCACCGCCCGCCAAGAGGTCGAGAAGATCAACTTCGCCCTTGAGATGGGCAACAACGTGCTGCTCTACCTCGACGACATCCAGCACACCAACCCCGAGCTGCTACAGAAGTTCATCTCCCTCTGTGACGCGCAGCGTCGCATGGAAGGCGTCTGGAACGGCCGCACCCGCACCTACGACATGCGTGGCAAGCGGTTCGCCGTCTGCATGGCCGGCAACCCCTACACCGAGCAGGGCAAGCGCTTCCGCATCCCCGACATGCTCGCCAACCGGGCTGACGTATGGAACCTTGGTGACGTGCTCTCCGGCAAGGAGCACCTCTTCGGACTGTCCTACATCGAGAACGCGCTGACCTCCAACCCCGTCCTCGCCCCGCTCGCAGCACGGGAGCGCACCGACCTCGACCTGCTCGTACGTCTCGCCAGCGACGACACAACCGCCCGGCCCGACCAGCTCCACCACCCCTACTCGGCCGCCGAGCTCGACGACGTGCTGTCCGTCCTCCGCAAGATGCTGCACGTCCAGCGCACCCTCCTCGCGGTCAACCAGGCCTACATCGCCTCCGCCGCCACCGCGGAGAGCAACCGCACCGAACCGCCATTCCAGCTGCAGGGCTCCTACCGCAACATGACCAAGCTCGCTGGGCGCATCGCCCCCGTCATGAACACCGAGGAGCTCGAGAACGTCATCGACGACCACTACCTCGGCGAGGCCCAGACCCTCACCTCCGGGGCCGAGGCCAACCTCCTCAAGCTCGCCGAGCTACGCGGGCGGCTCACCCCCGAGCAACAACAACGCTGGGTCGACGTCAAGGCAGGCCACCTGCGCGCCCAGGCGCTCGGCGGCGCCGAGGATGACCCCATTGCCCGAGCGGTCGGCGCTGTAGGGCTCCTCGCCGATCGCGTCGGCGGGATCGAAGCGGCCCTGCGCGAGAAGTAGCAGGGGGCCGATCCGCCGTGCCCGCCGCCTAAGCGGTGGCAGTCCCCGCACCACGCTCGTCGGTGCTTCGTGCCAGGATGTAACCATGCCCCATGGTGACGGTGGGTCGATCGCCGGATTGTTCGAGACCCTTGGTGGGCAGCCGCCAGGGGTCGTCGCTCTGATCCTGTGCGGGCTGCTGATCATCCAGACGACATTTCTCGTGGGCTTGCTGCTTCCGGGCGATTTGTCCCTGGTGCTGGCCGGGATGAGCGTGTCCGGTCCCGCCGAGTGGCTGATCGTTGTTGGCGGTGGTGTGGTGGGCTGCGTGCTCGGCGCTTCCGGCTCGTATGTGCTGGGATCGCGGTGGGGGCCGGGGATTCGCCGCTCGCGCCTGGGCCGCGTGGTGGGGGAGAAGCGCTGGTCGCGCGCCGAGAGCTATCTGCAGGGCACTGATGGCGGCCCGACGATCATGGTGGCGGTGTTCATCCCGGTGGTGTTCGCGCTGACGCCGTTCACTGCGGGCGCGCTGCGAGTGCCGTACCTGGTGATGATCCGGTGGTGGTCGCTGGGAAGCCTGGGATGGGTGGCGATCTATGTGACGCTGGGCGCGGTGGCGGGAGAACTGGCTCGCCGCTATCCGGGCTGGTCGGTGCTGTTCGTCACGGGCACGGTGGTGCTGATCGTCCTGCTGGCGGGCACGATCCGGCACAAGTCGCACCAGTCGGCCCGCCCGCAGTAGGGGATGCTCTCAGTGCTTCTTGACGGCGGCGAGCACGTCCTTGACCGGCGGGTAGTGGCCGAGGGTGTGGCCGCGGTGCAGTAGTGCGATGGTGCCATCCGCGCCGAGGATGGCGAGGCCGGGGGCCTGGAGAGGATGCCCGGTGATCTTGCCCTGGCGTGCTTTGAGCGCGGCCTTCGCGTAGCGCCACCACGTCTCGGGGCTGAGCATCATCCACCAGTGGATCCGGGTGATGTCGAGGGCCTTGTACAGGGTCAGCTCGGGGTCGAGGAGCAGCGGGAAGCGCACGCCGTGGTCGATGAGGTGGCGGGCCTGGTAGTCGGCGGCACCACCGACACCAATGACGTCGGACCCCGCAGCGGTGAATTCGTCGAGGTGCTCGCTCATCTCCTTGAGGTAGGCCTGGCAGGGCATGCAGCCGTAGTAGCGGACCATGACGATGACGGTGGGGCGGGTGAGCAGCGCGTCGAGCTCGATGGGCTCGTTGTCGATGCTGTAGAGCGTGATGCCGGTGACGTGGTCGCCGACCTGGGCCTGGGTCTCCACGGTGGGATCCTCCTCTGGGTGTTGTTCCTGGGGATTTCTATTTCTGGGTGGCGGGTGCCGCGGAGGGAACCCGGCCAGGTTGCCGGGCCATTCCCGCGATGACGTGGCGGGCCTCGATCGGAACACTGAGGTTGATCGACGCTCCGGGTGGGAATGGCTGGGCGATATCGACCTCTGCCCACACGCTGGCTCCCCCTGCATCGGGGTCGATCCGCAGCCGCTGCCGCGCGCCCATCACGCGTGCCTCCATGACGGTTCCGGTGATGGCCGCACCGGTGGTTCCAGCCGAGTGAACGCGCACGCTCTCGTGCCGGAACACCAGCGTGCCCGGTCCTGGGGGCAAGTCCCCGGTGATCTCGTGATCACCCAGCACGCTGCGGTGCACCGTGCCGTCGCCGTGGCTGTGCAGCGTCCCTGGGATCTCGTTGAGCCCGCCCATCATGCGGTGCACGGCCAGCGTCGCTGGCTGGGTGTAGATCTCGCGCGGGGCAGCCACCTGCGCGAACCGGGCCTCGAGCAGCACCGCGATCCGATCGGACAGCACGGCCGCCTCCTGCTGGTCGTGGGTCACGAGCACGATCGTGGGCCGCAGCTCCGCCCGGACCTGCCTCAGCAGATCATGCATCTCGGTGCGCAGCGTGGGATCGAGCGCGCTGAACGGCTCATCGAGCAGAAGCACCCGCGGCGTGGCGGCGAGCGCCCGCGCGAGAGCCACCCGTTGTGCTTGCCCGCCGGAGAGCGCGCCCGCGCGCCGGTGCGCGAGATTCCCGAGCTGCACGACGTGCAGGTAGTCGCGGGCATGGTCGCGTGCTGCCCGCCGGCCCTTTCCTGCCGCGCGCGCGGCGAAGGCGACGTTGTCGAGCACATCGAGGTGCGGGAACAACAAGGGTTGCTGGAACATCATCGAGACGCCACGCTGCTCGGCGGGGACCGCGCTCATGTCCTGGTCGCCGAGAAGGATGGTGCCTCGAGTCGCGGTGTCGAGGCCGGCGATGATCCGCAGGATCGTGGACTTGCCCACCCCGGAGGGCCCGAGCACCGTGACGCATTCCCCGGCCTCCACATCAATGGAGACGTCATCAAGCACCACGTGCTCGTCGAACGACTTGCACAGGTGGTCGAGTCGCAGAGCCACGCTCATGAGCGGCGTCCTCTCAGGGCTAGCAGGGCAACAAGCAGCAGCAACGGAGGCAGCACGGCGGCCACCGAGAGCGCAGCGGTGATGGGCTGGTTGCCGGTGCCGGAGGCATAGGAGCCCACCAGTACCGGAACCGTCACCATGCGTCCGCCCCCGATGAGCAGCGTCACGATGTAGTCGGTCCAGCCGACAAGGAACGCGAGGAAGGCCGCTGTCGCCACCGGCGCGGCCAGCAGCGGTGCCTGGACATGGCGCATGACGAACCAACGTGATGCGCCCAGCACGCGCGCCTCCTCCTCGTAGCGCACATCGTAGGCACCGAATCCCACCCGCATCACATAGGTGGTGTAGGGGATCGCGAGGACCGTCAGGATCAGCACCACGCCAGCGAAAGCAGGAACACCGAGCCGCAGGAACAGCACATCCAGGCCCATCGCCACCGCGAACGGCGGGAACGCCAGGGGAGCGAGCAGCAGCGCCGCCACCACACCGCGGCCCCGAACCCGATGCAGGGCCAGCGCCCGGCCCGCCAGGATGCCCGCTGGCGTCGCTAGTGCTGCCACGCATGCCCCGAGCAGGGTGGATGCCACGAATGCGCTGCCCGCGCCCGCCTCGATCGCGGTGCGCGCGCCACGCAGCCCCCATTCCTGCGGCAGCACAGCGGGGAACGCCCACTGGTTCGCCAGCGCCCACAGCACCAGTGGCACGAGAGGCAGGGCGAACCACGCCACCAGTAGCCAGCGTCCCGGGCTCCATCTCCGGGGGCGGGCGCGCGTCACTACCGCCATAGCGAGGACCTCCGCGCCAGCACCAGCGCGATCGCCAGCACCGTCACCGACAGGATGCTCGACACCAGGGCCGCGGCCGCCGCGTCCGGCCTCGATGCCAGATCGATCGAGGAGAAGACCCGCACCGCCAGCACCGGCAGGGGCTCGGGATACGGACGCCCCAGCAGCAACGGGACCTCCACCGAGCCGAACGAGTACACAAAGGTGATCATCGCCGCCGCAGCGAGGGCGGGGGCCGCGAGGGGAAGCGTGACCAGCCGGAACCGCGTGGCCCGCCCCGCGCCCAGCGTGGCCGCGAGATCGGAGTAGCCCTCGATGCGGGTAGCCAGCGTTCCCGCGACGACGATCGCCACGAACGCGGATTCCTTCCAAGCGAACTCCAGGATCACCGCGACCCACCACGGCCCGCCAACGAGTTGCGGCCACTGCGCGCCCTCGATTCCAAGAAGCCGAGGAAGCAAGCCGGAATCCGCCACCAGCAGTCCGATCGCGGCAGCACCGATCAAGTGCGGCACCGGCACGGTCACCGCGGCGAGCACCGCGACCACCCGAGCGCGCGCGGCGATAGCGATGCCTGCGGCCAGTCCCACGATCACCGCGAGGACGGTCGAGGCGGCCGCGATCCACACCGACACCAGCGATGCGCGCACGAGGTCCTCGGCCTGCCCGGTGAACGCGCCCACGCTCAATGACGGCTCGCCCACCAGGGGCATCAGGCCCAGCGCTTGCAGTGCTGCCGTGCCCAGCCCGGCTCCGAGAACGAGCGCCACCGGCCCGCACGCGGGAACCAGCAGCAGTACCGGGCGCACGCGCGGCTACCGCCCGGCGAGCACGGACCGCCGCCAGCCCTCGTCGATCGCGGGCACCCACGCCGTCTCCAGCTCGGGCCGCGCATTGCGGGAGAGCTCCTCGTACGACGGCACGATCGGCGACGACGGCAGGGCCTCGAACGCCTCCCGCTCCGCTGCGCTGAGCCGGTCCAGATCGAGCACCGTGAACTGCCCCCACACCTCCGGCTTGGCCTTGCTCAGTTGCTGGTCCGGGGAGAGGGCCACGTTCGCCACCACCCGAGCGCCCGCGCTGCTGCCCGAGGTGGAGGGGATGGCGAGGAAGCTCGCGTTGCCCACCGTGCCTTCATCGAGGGTCAGCACGCGCGTGCTCGGCGGGAACGTTCCATTGGCCACGAGCTCGGTCAGCGTCGCGGGGCCGTAGGTCATGGTCATGTCGACCTGGCCATCAGCGAAGAGCTGATTGAGCTCCTCGATATCCTGCTGATACGTGCGCCCCTCCCGCCACAGCGCGGGCGCGAGATCGTTGAGCTCGTCGAACAATGCGGGCGCGTGCTCGTCGTAGGCCTCGTCGCTGTGCTGCAGCGGCACATCCTCGGACACGCGGGTGAGGACTTCCCGGATGAACACCGAGCCGGTGAAGTCCGGCGGCGCCGGGTAGGTGAAGCGACCGGGGTTGGCGCGCGCCCAGTCGAGCACCCCCTCGAGCGTCGTGGGTGGCTCGGCGATGCGTGCCTCGTCGTAGACGAGCGTGAACTGGGCCTTGTGCCAGGGGGCCTCGCAGCCATCGACGGGCGTGCCGAAATCGGAGATCAGCAGCGGATCCTCCGGATCGGTGTACTGCATGCTGGGGAGGCCGGAGGTCCAGTCGCATAGCCACGCGCCGGCCTGCTTGCCGGTGGCGAAGTTATCGCCGTTGACCCAGACTAGGTCGATCTCGCCATCGGTGATGCCGGCCTGCCGTTCGGCGAGCACGCGGTTCACCGCGTCGCCGGTATCGGAGACGGGGACGCGGCGCAGGGTCACGCCCTGCTCGGCCACCGCCGGAGCGAGGATCTCGTCGACATACCGGTTGCCCTGCTCATCGCCGCCCCACATCCACAGCGACACCGTTTGCCCCTGCGCGGACTCGACGACCTCGTCCCAGCTCCCCTCGGTGGGGGTCGGTGCATCCGAGGACGGCGCCGCGCAAGCGGACAGCATCACCGCTCCCGCCGTCGCTGTCGCCGCGAGCAGCCATCCGGCCCGGCGTTGCCTCGTCCTCATCCTTGCTCCTGACATCCTTGGCCCGTCCTAGCTCGACTGCTCCCGGCCCATCGATTGTGGCGGGAGCAACACTTCGCCGGGAACACTATGGGTAGTTCGGAGCATTCCCGTTACAGGACTGCCCACCCGAGAGGACCATCGTGAACGAACCCGCACGGCGCACCACGCTCATCAAGCTAGCCATGCTCGCGCTGCTGCTCGGCGTCGCCACGATCATCGCGCTGACCGTGGACGTGCCGGGGCCCGAGGAGATCCGGGACCGGGTCGCGGCCGCTGGGGCGATCGGCGTGATCATCTTCGTGCTCGCCTACGCGGGGCTGAGCCTCACCCCGGCACCGGCAAGCGTGTTCAGCATCGCCAGCGGGGTGCTGTTCGGCCTCGTTGGCGGCGCCCTGGTGGTGTTTTCCGCAGCCATGATCGCGGCCACCGTTGCTTACGGGATCAGCCGCTACCTGGGCGCGGAAGCAGTTGTGCGGTACGGCGGTGATCGCGCCGCGCGGGCCGTGGCATTCCTGCGCGAGCGTGGACTGGTTTCGGTGCTGCTCGCCCGGCTCATCCCGCTGTTCCCGTTCTGGCTGGTCAACTACGCGGGCGGGCTCGGCGGCATCGCGTTCCGCCACTACACGATCGGCACCGCCATCGGTATCATCCCGGGCGTGCTCAGCTACGTCGCGCTCGGCGCGTTCGGCACCGACCCGCTCTCCTGGCCGTTCCTCGCCGCCATCGCTGCGTTCCTGCTGCTCACATTGGTCGGCGGCTACTCCGCCCGCCGGATGCGCAGCAGCAAGCCGATGCTCGTGGAGGAGGCCGGGCATGCTTGACGCCCCGCTACGCGCCCGTCTCGATGCGCCGCTGGCCCGGGCAGCGAAGGCGCTGGACCGGCCGTGGATCAGCCCCGATCGCATCACCACCGCGGGACTGCTGCTCGGCCTCGGCAGCGCCGCCACCGCCGCTGCGCAACTGTGGGCGATCGCCCTGCTGCTGTGGCTGCTCTCCCGGCTCGCCGACGGGCTCGACGGGCCGCTCGCCCGGCTGCGCGCCCAGCGCTCCGGCACCGAGAGCGGCGCGGGCGGGTTCTACGACATCACCGCCGATTTCGTCGTCTACGGCACCACCGTCGTCGGTGTAGCGATCGGCGCGTCCGCCGCGTACGGCGTCTCGCTGTGGCCATTCCTGCTCGTGCTGCTCGCCTACTACCTCAACGGGGCCGCGTTCCTCGCTTTCTCCTCCATCGCCGAGCGCCACCACCGCACGCTCGACGACGGACGCTCCCTGTCCTTCCTAGGAGGCCTCGCCGAAGGCACCGAGACCATCATCGTCCACAGCCTGTGGCTGATCCTGCCCATGCTCGCCTGGCACATCGCCATCGGCTGGGCGGCGATCGTCGGCATCACCGCGGCCTGGCGCATCCACGCCGGGTACCAGGCGCTGCGATAGCGGCGGGGGGATTGCTGGGGCGGCGAGTGGAAACTTTTTCCGCTGGGAGCGGGAAAAGTTTCCACTGTCGCTGGTCAAGGGGACCAGCGCGAGGCGGCACCCCGGGAATGCGCGCGGGCAGCCAGCGGGTTCCGGAAGCTACAACCCGGAGAAAGCCCCGCCCCGCACGATGCCGAGGAGACCATGACTATCGAGATCCTGCACGTCCCGCATTGCCCGCACGTCACCACCGCCGAACAACGCCTCCACGAGGCCCACGACCGGCTCGGCCTGCCCCGCCTCGCTATTGTCCGAACCGAGCTGGCCAGCGAGCCCGAGACCCGCGATCACCCATTCGCGGGATCGCCCACCATCCTCATCAACGGGCGGGACGTGATCCCCGGCGCGCCACGGGTCCATCAGCTCGCGTGCCGCATCTACCGCACAACCGCGGGGCCGGACGGCGCCCCCAGCGTCGATCAGGTCATTGAGTCACTGCGTGCGGGTGAGTCACCGTAGCGGCGCGCGCCCCACAGCAGCCCGGCGAGCAACGCACCCACCGCCAGCGGATACAGCACTCCCCGCAGCGGCAGGAACACCGGTGCCGAGCAGCAGCAAGAACGTCGGCGCGCAGCACGCGAAACCGAGCAGGAAAACCGGAAGCACTCCCGCGAGCCGCGCCACGCCACCGGTTCGGCAGCGGGACACGTGCCGCGACGCGTGGACCGCGCTCAGCACGTTCGCCACGACCAGGATGGCCACCACGAGGCCCAGCAGCAGGTTGACCGGGCTGATGAACACGCTGGCATGCCCGCCGAGGTGCAGGGCAGCGACAGGCTCGAACACATACGGTGCCCGGGCTTGCCCCGCTGCCGACCAGCCCACGACATCCACCCCGCGCCCCGAGAGTGACCCGGACCACGAGAACACCACGTCGCCGATCGACACCAGGTACAGCGCGAGCACCACGAGCCCCGCCGCGAGACCAGAACGGCGCGCCACACGATCGGTCCAACCGCGCCTCGCCATCCGGACCGCCAGCGCAGCGAGCTCCACGATCCGGTCGCTCGCGGATTCGACGGCAGCGATCCCGCGCACTACTCGCGATGTCACCACTACCTCCGCTCCAGCAGCGTGGTCCGCGGATAGAAAGCCACCCAGGCGAACCACATTGCTTCCATGTAGTCGGCGGGCTCGCCGGTATCGGCCCGCACCACCCGCGCGGTCTCGAGCGCGGCATCCCACGAGGCGGTGCAGTGCTGCCCGCCCACCTCGAGATCCACCGTCCCGCGGTCCCGCACCACATCCTTGGGTATCGCCGCGGTCTCGCCACCGGCCCGCACGCCCAGCACCACTGATTTCGCCGACAGGGAATCATCGAAGTGCAGCGTCCGGAACATCACCGCATCATCGGCGTAGTACCCGCTCTGGTCGCGGTACGAGCCGTAGGGGTCCGAGCCATAGTTGCGCAGCGCCCCCGTATCGGTGGTCAGCACGACCGTATCGGGATGCTGCGCGCGCCACCGCCCCCACGTCGTCCACACCAGTGGGTGGGTGGGTAGCACAGTCCCGGCGAGCTTTCCGGTAATGGCGGTGCCGAGGATCTGCGGCCAGCGCGAGCCAGCCGGGCGGTCATACATCAACAGGTTCGAGTTCACGAGGTTGCCGCTAGTGCCGAACGAGACGACATCTTCGCCCGGGATCCCGGTGAAACCGACCGCCGTGCCTGTCAGCGGGCAATATGTCACCGAGATAGGTCGGCCCGCGACCGTGTCGTTGAAGATCTCATGCCACACCAGCACGAGCTGCGGGTACGCGCGATGCTCCCCGCCGAGCTCGAGGCCGAAAACAATGTCGTCATCGCGGGGGAACGTGGCATCGGAGGCCGCGACGAACCGTGGCTGGTCGATCGGCGGGATCCCATCGATGCCCGGGCCTCCCGGAGTAATTGCCCCCGCGAGGTCCGAAAGCTCGGGCGGCACCGGCGGCTCGTCATTGCACATCCCAGCACCTCTCGGAACACAGAACCTCGTAGAACTTCGTGTGCCGTGGAAACCCTGTCAACCACGGCGCGCCTTCCCAGGGGCACGCGATGCGCTCAGTGATCCCCGTGGTCGTGCTCCACCGTGCCCACCACGCCCGGGGCCGAGGACGACAGATCGATGTCGTCGAGGAACTCGCTGCTCGTCCGGTATGCCTGAGCGGCCAGCATCGCCGACTGGGAGAAATCGATGGGCACCACCCGCATGGGGCACAAGGTGGGCAGCACGATGATCGGAGCGGTAGTTGGAACCGTGGCAAGATCGGCACTGAGCTGCTGGTTCAGCACGATCGTCAACGCGTGCAACGCGATCGCCAGCGCGCTCGATGGGGACCTCTCCAGCGAGCACGCGAATCCCGTAGGCAGAACGAACACCCGATCGGCGCCTGCCTCCAGCGCCAGGCACACCGGATTGTTGGCCGTCACCCCGCCGTCGACGAGAAGCTCCGTGCCCCACCGCACCGGGGGAAGCAGCCCCGGGATCGCCGAGCTCGCCATGATCGCCTCCACCGCGGGTCCCTCCGACAAGCTCATCGCCTCGCCGGAGCGCACATTCGTCGCGATCACATGCAGCGGGATGCGGGCGTCAGCGAGGTCATCGAACGCCAGCCAGCGAGACACCAGGCGCCGCAATCCCGAGCCGGGCACCAAGTGATCACTGCGGCCGACCAGTCCGCGCACGCCCTGCATCACGCTCACCGGGAACACCTCGCGGAAGCTGATGCTCTCCCACACGCGACGCAGCTCCAGCGCAGTATCGGGGGTGGCCGCGCGCGACGCGAGGAACGCCGCGTTCAACGCACCGACCGAGGTGCCGACGAGCAAGTCAGGGACGACGCCGTGCTCGTACAGCGCGCGCACCATGCCGACCTGTACCGCGCCCGCGCTGCCGCCACCGGACAGGACGAATGCCGTCCGGCCACGGAACTCCGTCGACTCTCCCATGCGAGGTAAACCCGCGTGGCACCCCTCACCCTTCCCGGGCGCGGCACCCCGCGGGAATGCGCGCGGGCAGCCAGCGCGTTCCCGGAGCGAGACAACAGATCAAGACCTGCTGCGATCGATGCCGAGGAAACCATGACCGAGCCCGCTGTGACGTTCTACTGGCGTCCGGGATGCCCTTTCTGCACGTCGCTGCGTGCCCGGCTGCAACGCCTCGGCATCGAGCTCGACGAGCGCAACATCTGGCAGGACGAGGAAGCCGCCCGTGCGGTGCGCGCCGCCAACCGAGGCAACGAGACCGTCCCCACCGTGATGGTGGGTTCCACGCCGCTCACCAATCCGTCGCCGAAGCAGGTGCTGCGGGCAGCGCGCGCCCAGTATCCGGGGGCATACCCCGGCGCCGACGAGGCCCCGGCGGAGGGGCAGGGCACGGGGCGCGACTCCTGGCTGCTCGTGCTCCTGCCGGCCGTCGCGATCATCCTGTTGTGGCTCGTGCTCGCGGTCGCTAGGCCCGAGGCGACGTTCCACCTCGCGCCCCTGCTCACTGCCGGGATCCCTGCGTGGATCGCGAGCCGGCCGGGAGGCAGCGCGGAGCGCGCGTTCATCGTCGCCAGCGCTGCTGCCGGCGGAGCGATCACGATCATTGCCGCGACATTCCTCGAGCAGCTCGGGATGCTCGCCGGGCCCGCTCTGCTCGGCCTGCCGAACGCATGGACGGAAGCGGTCATCCTCGCGCTCGCGGGCAGCGTCCTCAGTGGCCTGCTCGGTGTGTGGCGGTCGCGCGCCTGACGCGCCATGCGGCCGTTGCGAAGGGCTAGGCTCAGGGGCATGCTGAGCCGCCCCTACCGCGAATGCGTCGTCGCCGACCGATTCGTGCTGGTCCTCGATAACCGGGTCCTGGAAGTCTTCGACCGGGGCGGGGTATCGCGCCGCTGGCACGTGCTGCACCTCGGGGTGACCGCCCGGCGCACCCGCACGGGCCTGGAGATCGTGGTGGGTGCTCGCGCGGACGAGGGCGGGCTCGAGCCGGCGAGCAAGCCCATCATTCTCGATGTGCCCGAGGACGAGTCGGCGCGCGTCGAGGAGTTCTTCGACGAGGTCAAGCGCGCCCGCGAGTAGGCAATTCTCCCCCTGGATAGACAATTCTCACAGTCTCGCGAGGCGTTGGCTGTGGCACCCTGGATGGGCAGGACTGGGGGTCCTGCGGCACGCGAAGGGGGAGGCGATTCATGGGCGCGCACGAAAGCGGCGATAGGTACCAACCATTCGGCCCGGACCATCAGGGTATTCCGCAGGATCACGATCCGTGGAGGCCACCGAGCCAGCGAGGCCCCGCCTGGCAGCCGCCCGGAATGCCGCCCGGTGCCGCGATGGGCCCGCCCCCGGCCATGCCCCACGCCGCCCACCAGGGCCTAGGGCTCCCGCGCAAGAAATCCCTGATCGGGCTGCTGATCCTGCTCGTGGTCGTCATGTTCGGCCTGCTCGCAGGGTTCATCGGATTCCTGTACTGGATCTTCGAGGTGCGCGGCGCGAGCCTGGTGCCTGATCCCGAGCCGGTGCCGGTGGCTCCCGGCGAATCATTCGACCAGCCCGCCACGCAGGATGATCCGCTGTCCTTCTCCGACGGACCAGCGCGGGAGCAGAGCACCTCCTCGCCCGCGGCGGGCGTGCGGCCCTGCCCATCCGCGCCCCGCGCAGGGGACCGCTGGCCCAGCGTGGGCGTCGGCACCACGACTACCTCGTGCGCGTTCGCCGAGCAGGTTCGTGTTGAGCTCAACACGATGGATATCGCCGTCGACGAGGTTGTCTGGACCGTGGTCGCCGACAGCCCCGTGACTGGCCAGTCCTACTCTCTGACCTGCCTCTACTACCCCGCGGGGACGGAATCGGTGGGCTGCGTGGGCGGCGATGGTGCCATTGTCAACGCCTGGTAGCGCCCTGCACGGCTAGCTGCTCCCGGAACGCGCGAGCCCCGCGCCAGCATGATTGCAGTGGCGCGGGGCAGCGGGATAGAGGCGGAGCTGGACTAGCGGTGGGCGCGACGAGCCGCGAGGGGCAGCAGCACCAGGGCGAGCACCACGCCGAACAGGATGTGCTCGGTGATGAACGTCGGGTAGCCGACCATAGTGGCCATATCGCGGATCGGATCCCCGCCACCGAGGATCGACGCGGTCAGCGGGAGCAGGACCCAGGTGCTCGCGACGAACACGGCGAAACCGTAGACGGCACCGGCGACAGTGAGCACCGCGCCGCGCAGGGCAGCGATCTTCGCGATGACGGCGAAAACGATTCCGTAGCCCGCGCCGATCATCATGTGCACCATTGCGCCCACGACCGCCGGGCCAGCGACGAACACGAAGTTGTTGCCCTCCATGGCGCCTTCCATGGACTGCATCATCGCGTCACCAGAAATGACGGAAGACGCGATGTGATAAAGCGGGGTGAAGAACCCGACGCCCTGATAGGTGACGGCCGCCATCATCGCGAACGCCGCCATCGCCAGGGAAGCAATGACACCGGCGATCGCACCGGTCACGGCCCACTTTCCCCATCCTGCGGTGTCCGTCCCATGCCCAGCAGCGTGTGGAGTGTGCGTGGTCATTTCTATTCTCCTTCGGTTGGTCCACGACCGGTCCTGGCCGTACGCAACCGAAACCCGGCCAGTGCCAGGCGGCATTCCGGTTTGGGGGAATTTATTGCACGGATTGTTGCGGTGGCGGGACGCCGTGTCATGCCACGGGCGCAGCGAGCTGGAAAGCCCCAGCGTGCCTCGGGGCGGACTTCGTTAGCTCCGTAACACGGAGCACGCTCCGGGCGATATACGGCTAAAATCACGCGTCGATTCCGCCGCGAAGTCACCGAAACACAGCGCCACAACGGGGGAGCAAGCATATGCCGCGCGCATCAACGATGGTAGGAATCGGGGCCGCAGTCCTTTTTGTCGGCGGGCTCGTTATCACACCGACGGTCGAAGAAGGGCCCGGCAGCGCTGCGGTAGAAAACACGCAGGCGCAGGCACCGACCACCAGTGCGCAGCCGCAGGCTACTGCGGCACCCGATGAGGCACAAGAGAGCAGTCGCGACAATGGTTTCAACATCCCCGATGATGCCTCGGACGAGCTGCGCCGTGCCTACCAGCAGCTTGCCTCGCTCGAGGTCAAGGGTCGCGCGCCCAAGACCGGGTACGACCGCGACCTGTTCGGATCGGCCTGGACTGACGATGTGAGGGTCGAGGCCGGTCGCAATGGGTGCGACACGCGCAACGACATCCTGCGCCGAGACCTCGACGACATTGTCATCAAGTACAACAGCAATGGGTGCGTCGCGCAGTCAGGCGCCCTCGACGGCCCCTATACAGGCCAGGCGATCTCCTTCGGGCGGGGCGGGGACACTAGCGATGTGCAGATCGACCATGTCGTAGCACTGTCGGACGCATGGCAGAAGGGTGCCCAGCAATGGAGCCCGGCCACGCGGCAGGATTTCGCCAACGACCCGCGCAATCTTCTCGCTGTCGATGCCGGAGCGAACATGGAAAAGTCAGACGGTGACGCTGCGACCTGGCTCCCCGCGAACAAGGCGTTCCGCTGCACGATGGTCGCGATGCAGGTCAACGTGAAGGCCAATTATGGTTTGTGGGTCACCCAGTCCGAGCGCGACGCGATCGAGCGGGTGCTCGACTCGTGCGCGGGGATCGACTTCCCGGGCCCGGTCCCGGGCATGATGCGCGACCGCGAGTCCGAGCCCCCAGCTCCAGTACGCACGCCGGAGCCGGAGCCGGAGCGTGCGCCCGCCCCGGAACCGGTCTACACCCCAGCACCTGAACCGGTGTACACGCCGCCTCCTGCCTCGGCTCCAGCCAGCGTGTACTACTCCAGTTGCAGCGCGGTCAAGGCGGCCGGAGCTGCCCCGATCCGTATCGGTGATGCCGGGTACAGCAGGAAGCTCGACCGTGACGGCGACGGCATCGCCTGCGAGAACTAGAAGAGAGGCAACCACGATGATCGGAAAGATCCTTGCCGGACTGTGCTGGGCCGGGCTGGTCTTTTTCGGCCTGGCGACTTTGGGCGGAGTGGCTGCGTGGCTAGTCGAGGGGGACCCGGCAGGACCTGGAATGACGATGGTAATGCTGTCGTTCGCGATGCTGTTCGGGTTCTTCCTGCTGCGCCGCCGCGAGAACAAGCACCGGAATGTCTCCGACCCGGTGCAGACGCACTTGACTGCGAGCAGCCTGTAGGCGGTTTGCTGGAGTTGTTCGCAAGCAGTATCACGCCAGCCGCATCGCCACCCGGTTTTCTGTGGCTGCTTCCACGCGGCACCCTCGGCGCAACAGGAAAATAGCGCCCCTACCGAGCGATCCTCAGCCAGGTCCGCCGCAGCGACGACAATGCCCCCATCGCGCGCTGGGCGCCAGGCGATTCGAGTTGCTCGCGGGTGTCTGCGATCGCGGCGTTCCAGATTCCGTCGTTGTAGGTCGGATACGGGTGCATCGTGGAGGCGAGATCGCGGGCGCGTAGCCCGAGCCGCACCGCGAGCGTGACTTCGCCAATGGTCTCGCCCGCCCGTGGGCTGACCACGGTGCCGCCGATGATGCGTGCCTTGTGGTCGAGGATCAGCCGGGAGAATCCGTTGGTGGAGTGCTCGGTGATTGCCCGATCGAGGTGGTCGTGGCTGATGGTGCGGGCCGTCAACCGGCTCGCGGAATCCGGATCGCTCACGCCCACCGATGCCACCTCGGGGTCGGTATAGGTGACCCGGGGGACCACTGTGGTGCCAGCCTTGCGGCGAAGCCCAAGCACCGCGTTGCTCGCGGCGATGCTGCCGAACGAGCCAGCGGCGTGGGTGAACTGGGGGAGCGGAGTGACGTCTCCTGCGGCCCAGATGCGTGGATTGGTGGTGCGCAGCGTGGGCGAGACGATGACCTGGCCACGATCGTTGGTGCGGACGCCGATCTGATCGAGCCCGAGGCCGGCGGTGCGGGCAGCACGGCCCACGCTCACCAGTACCCGGTCGAAATCGACCACCGTGCCATCGGACAAGCGCGCCCGCGAGTCCGCGATGCTCTCCACGGATGCGCCCGCAATCACAGTCGCTCCATCATTCTTGAGCGAGCGGGCCACGATCCGCGATGCATCCTCGGGCTCGCCCATCAGGATGCGGGGTGCTGCCTCAACGATCGTTGTAGTGGAGCCGAGACGCGCGAGCGCTTGTCCGAGCTCGCAGCCGATGCTTCCCCCGCCGATCACCAGCAGTCGTTGAGGCAGCTCCGTCAGCTCCCAAATGGTCTCGCTGGTCAGCGGGGCATGATCCGCGAGGCCCGGGATCGGGGGCAGCACGGGCGAAGCGCCGGTGGCGATGACGGCCTGGCGGAACCGGATGGGGTCGCCTTCGACCAGGACGGTGTCGTCGGTCGCGAATACGGCGTGGCCCGACCGCACCTCGATGCCCTCTGTCTCCAGAGCCTCCGGGGTATCGATCGGCTCGATCGTGGAGATCGCCGAGCGCACATGCCGCATCACCGCCGCGAAGTCCACAACTGGCTCGTCGAAATGCACCCCAAGGCTCGTGGCACGACGCGCGGCAGCCACATGATGGGCCGCAGCGAGCAATGACTTCGACGGCACGCATCCCGTCCACAAGCAGTCGCCACCCGTGCGGGCGGATTCGATCAGGACGGCGCTGGCACCGAGCTTGACCGCTGTCTTGGCGGCCACGATCCCCGCCGCGCCGCCACCGACGACCACGAGGTCGCGAATGTCGCTGTCACTGCTCACTGGTTCTCTCCCCTGGACAAGCGATCAACGAGCTCGTGCATGCGCTGCAACGCTGGCTCGGGCGGCAAGGACCGGCGTGCCCACGTTCCGACCGCGCCGTGCAGGAACCGGTACTCGTCCGCAAGGCCCTGGCATCGCTCGCACTGCGCGAGATGTGATTCCAGCCGGTGGGTCTCGTCAGCCGTCAGCGGCGCTGCCGGATCACGGTCCAGGTAGCGCTGGATGCGATGAGCAGACCAGTGGCAGGCCAGCATGGTGGCGAGGGTCCGGATCATTGATCATCTCCTGTACTCGGACCAGGGCAGGGCCGGGCGGTGGCAGCGGTCTGGGCGGTAGGCAAGGCACAGTAGGAAGCGGTCACGGGGAAGGAACACGATCACTGGCCGGGTTCCTTCCCCGACCACATCCTGTCGCCCGAAGCTACGCCTGCCCTGGCGAAGCACGCCACACCACGACCGCGTGACAGACCCGCGAGAACCAGGGAGCCCCATGCCCGCCATCTTCCCCTCCAAGTACACCGTGTCCGCCCGCTTCTACGACGCGATCTCCGCGGAATGGCCGGTCTACGGCGCGGGGCGTGAAGCAGCGATCCCCTTGCTCCGGCTCGACGAAGGCGCCCAGGTGCTCGACATCGGATGCGGCACCGGGCTGAACTTCCCCGGGCTGCAGCAACGCATTGGCCCCGGAGGACGCATCATCGGCGTGGACGCGAGCGCGCACATGGGCGAGCAGGCCCGCCGCAAGGCCCGCAGGCGAGGATGGTCGAACGTGCAGGTGCTCGAGGAGGACGCCACTACGGTTTCCGCCGCGCGATTGCGCGAACAGGTCGGCGGCGCGGGCTACGACGCTGTCATCGCGAGCTACGCGCTGTCGCTGATGGACGACTGGCCTGCCGCGCTCGCCACCATGGTCGCGGCATGCCGTCCAGGGGCGCGCGTCGCGATCATCGACATGCAGCCACCGCAGGGCCGAGCCGCGGTGTGGTCCCCGCTCGCCCGGCTGGCCTGCCGCGCGGGCGGCTCCGACATCCATGCGCGCCCCTGGACATTGCTCGACCAGTATTGCGAGGACATCGCCGCCCGCAGCGTGCGTGGCGGGCACATCCAGGTCCGGGTCGGAACGGTGCGGTAGGGGGTGCGGCGGGAGCGTGCGACGGGAGTGGAAACTTTTCCCGCCTCAACCGGGAAAAGTATCCACTGGCGCCCGGCGTCCGGTGCCCGAGAATGCCGCCCTACCTGACCGCGGTATGCGGGCCGAGCACGCCCTGCTCGCGGAGGCTGCGGCGCATGCGATCGCGGGCACGGCTGAGGCGCGACATGACCGTGCCAATGGGGACCCCGAGCACTTCGGCGGCCTCGGCGTAGCTGAGCGAGTCCACATCGACGAGCAGCAGCGCGGTACGGAACCGCGGATCGAGACCAGCGAGGGACCGCTCGATCTCGCTGCTCAGCGTCGCGTCGAGGACCTGGTCCTCCGGAGTGACATCGGCCGTGGCGTTGAACGCGGGGCGGGCCCGGTGCTGGCCGGCGGGGTCCTCGATCACGTCGGGGCGCTGGCGCCGGTTCATGTTGATGTGGGTGCGGCGCAGGATCGTGAGCAGCCAGGCGCGGGGGTACTGCCCGTCGAAGGAGTCGATGGCTCGCCAGGCGCGGATGAGGGTCTCTTGCACGAGGTCCTCGGCATCGCTGTGGTTGCCGGTGAGGGTGCGGGCTACCCGCAGCATCACCTCCACCTCGGGCGCGATGTGGGTGCGGAATGCTTCGGCCGGCGAGAGGGGTGATGTCATCGTTCAGCCCTCGATCCTGCCGGTTCCCGGCGCTGTGCCCTCAGCAGGACCGTGGCGGCGAGGCCAGCGGCGAGCAGCGCGGCGATGGTGAGCACTCCCACCACGCCGAGGGAGTCGACCAGGCCCGCGAGGAACTGCTGCGCGGAGAGGGCCCCATCGACGATGGGGTCGACGACGGGACCGTCGGAGTAGATCAGGCGCAGCTCCCACACCCCGTAGTAGGCGACATAGGCGCCCGCGGCGAGCATGAGCCCCCCGGCGATGCGATTGACGTGGGGGAGCAGTCGTCGCATCGACTGGACGAGGCCGGAGCCCGCGAGGACGATCGCGATCGCGAGGATCCCCACGACCACGGCCATGCCGGTGCCATAGGCGAGGAAGGCGACAAGGCCATCGAGGAACGTGCCACCACGGAACGTGACGGCGGTGACGGCGAGGAACGGCCCGATGGTGCACGACAGCGATGCGGTGGCGTAGGCGAGGCCGTAGCTGAACATCGATCCGATGTGGCCGGTGGGGGAGCCGCCCCGCATCTTCGGAAGCATCACGGTCAGCTCGCGCCCCGCGAGGAGCCAGGCCCCGAGACCGATCAGCCCGAGACCGATCACGACGGTGACGAACGGCAGGTATCGCGCGGCCTGGGACGCGAGGGGGGTGATGATCAGCCCTGCCGCGCCGAAGACAGCAAGGAAGCCCGCGGTCATGGCGGCGGTGGCGGTGAGTGCCCGGCCGAGCGACCTCGTGAGGCCCGGCTCCTCATCGCTCGAATCCTCGCCGGCGATGACCAGGGTCAGGTAGGCGGGCAGCATCGCGAACCCGCACGGGTTGAACGCCGCCACCATCCCCGCGGCGAGCGCGAACCCGAGCGCTGCGAGGTCCATGGCTAGTTCCTGGTCAGCGTGTCGAGGCGCTCGGTGAGCTCGTCTGGCGAGAGGGTGCCACGAACCACGTCGATCTCGCCGCTATCGGACACGAACGCGAACGCCGGTTGCTGCGTCACGCCGAACCCCGCCCACACCGCGGCGTTGGCATCGTTGATGTGGCTGAAAGCGCCCACGTCGTACTTGTCGACGAATTCCTGCATCGCTTCCGCGCTGTCCTGCGCGGCCACGCCCACGAAGTCGACCTCCGACCCGTAATCCTCGGCGGCATCGGCGACGTGCGGGGCCTCGCGCTGGCAGACCGGGCACCACGGTGCCCAGAACCAGAAGACAGTATCTTGACCCAGGTAGTCGCTCCCGTTCACGGGCTGGCCCTCGAGGGTCTCGGCAGCGAAGCGCAGCTCATTGGGAACCTCGACCTCCTGCCCATCGACGCTGACGCTCTCCGGTGCCGCGGGCGCGGCTGCTTGCGGCTCGGTGGTACTCGAGCCGCACGCACCGAGCGCGAGCGCGCTGGCAGCAGTGAGGGCGCTGAGGCTCGCGAAGCGTGGATTCCAACGGCGGGGCAAGCTCATCAGGGGAAGATCCTCCAGGCAGCAGTATCGATGACGCTATCGACGCTATGCAGGGGCGCCGCGCCGCGCTGCCGCCGTGTCACCGAGATGACAAACTCCTTACACCCGGGCGCGTGATCCCCCGACCGGGAGGCCGAGCAGGCACCATGGAGGGCATGGGAGTCCCGGGCTTATCACGTGCTCCGCTGGGTCGCGCCGCCGCGCTGCTCGGCGATGATCCGCATAACGACGCCGGCCTGCGCCATGCCGCGTGGGTGGCGCGGTGCGTGGGCCGGGGCGAGGCGGCACCGCTGACCGTCTCGGACGTCACAGCCCTCGCCGAGCACATCCAGGTGCGTTCCTACGAGTTCGCCGAGCGGATCTTCCACTCCGACTCCCCGCCGGGCGGGGTGTGGATCGTCAAGTCCGGCAGGGTGGAGCTCACCGTCGGCACCGGACCGCGCAAGCTCGTGGTGCAAGTACTGCGGGGCGGCGATGTCGATGGCGACGTGCAGCACTTCCTGGACATGAACATGCCCTACGACGCGCACGCCCTCGAAGGAGCGACGCTGCTGTTCCTCGACAGCAAGGCATTCGATGCGCTTCTCGCCGAGCGGCCCACCGTGGCGCGGCGCTGGCTGCTCAGTGTCGCCCAGCGTGTTGCCACGAGCCAGAACCGCATCATCGACCTGCTCGGCTGCACCCTGGCCGAGCAGGTGGCGAAGACGCTGCTCGCCGAGGCCGTCGGAGATGTGGTGGAACTGCCGCAGAAGACCCTCGCAGCGATGCTCGGCGTGCAGCGGCAATCCCTCAACCGGGTGCTCAAGAAGTTCGAGCGCGACGGGTTGGTCGGGATCCGCTACAGCGCGGTCGATATCCGGGACTCGGCACGACTAGGGGCGATCGCGCGTGCCTGAGTGGTCGCGCCCATAGGCTGGCAGCTCCAGCTTGCTCGCCGCCGCAGTATCCACGACGAACGTCGCGCGCGGATGCCATTGCAGGATCGACGCCGGGCACCGGGCGGCCAGCGGCCCCTCCACGGCGGCAGCGACGGCGGGTGCCTTGCGCGCGCCCGTCGCGATGAGCACGATCTCGCGCGCCTCGCTGATCGTGCCCAGGCCCTGTGTGAGCGCCAGTTGGGGCACGTCATCGAGGTGATCGAAGAACCGGCTGTTATCCATTCTCGTCTGCTCGGCAAGCGCCACTACGCGGGTGCGGCTCGACAGCGATGACGGCGGCTCGTTGAACCCGATGTGCCCATTCGTGCCGATGCCGAGGATCTGCAGATCGATGCCCCCATGCGTGGTGATCAGGTGATCGTAGCGATCAGCCTCGGCGATCAGATCGGACGCATCACCCCGCGGCCCCTCGATACGACTCTCGGGAATGCCCGCGGCCTCGGTGAGATCGCGGCGGATCACCTGGTGGTAGGACTCCGCGTGCCCGCGGGGAAGGCCCACATACTCATCGAGCAGGAACACCCGCGCGTGGGCGAACGACAACTCGCCGTGCTGCACCCGCTGGGCCAGCTCCTGGTAGGTGGGCACCGGCGAGGAACCCGTCGCGACGCCCAGGTTGACCACCCGGTGCCGGAGCGCGCGAGCGACGATATCGGCAGCAGCCCTGGCGACCCCGGAGGGATCGGCCGCGATGACGACCTCCACTCGTCGGTTCCTCCTTCCGGCATGCTGGGGCGCGGCCCGGCCTGCGTGGCGGCCCGCTCGATCCCATGCTGCCCCATCCTTCGTGGCCAGGTGGCCGGAACGCGATCATGGTGGTGTGCTGGGCGGGTGGCCTTGCGCGCGGGGGCCGCCATTATCGGTGAGCGGCCTGGTCGGCAAAAGCACCGGAAACGGGTAAACGCGATAGAAGCTGGCCCGGATTCCCCGCGGTTTCTATCGCGTTTGCATCCTCGCTAACACCCTCGCTGCCCGACGCCCCCTAAGCGACGCCCGCCGCAAACCCGCAGCGCTACCCCCACAGCCCGGCGTGCATCTCCCACACCAGCACCTCGGCACCATCCTCGCCAGCCGTGAAACCACCACCCGCGCCGGTGAGCCGCACGGAGTCCCCGGCCCGTAGCTCGATCTCGCCGCCAGAAGGCTCGCCAGAAAGCTCGCCGCCGAGGCGATCGCCGCCAGAAGCCGCGCCGCCGGAATCGTCCGCTACCGCCCCGCCCCGGAACGTGACAGTTCCGCGCGCCACATGCAGGTGGATCCACGGGGCCGAGGGCAGTTCGAGCGAAGTGCCCGCACCAGGCCGCACGGCGTGCAGGGCAGCGTGTGTGTTGCCGAGCGTGACGGCGGCAGTGCGCTGGTGCTCGGCCATGCCGGAGGCGAGGACGACCCACGTCCCGCCCTCGAGCGCGGTGCTGACGTCGGCCTGCGCGTAGTCGGGGGTACCACCGGTGCTGGTCGGTGTCACGGTCATCTGCAGGAACCGGACGTGGGCACTGGGCAGGTCGGTGGATCCGGGGGCGGGGTCGTTGCGCTCGGAATGCTCGATGCCACTGCCTGCGCTGAGCCGTTGCACCTGGCCGGGGCGGATGATGCCGGTGTTGCCGCTGGTGTCGCGGTGCACGAGGCTGCCCTCGAGCACCCAGGTGATGATCTCGTTGTCGCGGTGTGGGTGAAGGTCGAAGCCGGTGCCGGGCGCGAGGGTCTCGTCGTTGTGGATGAGCAGGCAGCCGTGGTGGGTGTTGGCGGGATCGTAGTGCGGCCCGAAGGAGAAGCTGTACCAGGCATCGGACCAGGTGGTGCTGGTGCGGAAGCGCTCCTCGGCGCGAACGATGCGTACCGAGGACGAGGGCCGGGGCATGGATGGCCGAGGTGATCGAGGGGGCATGTCAGCTATTCCGTTCGCGTGCGTTCTGCGGGCGCGCCCGCTGCGCCACCACCGCTCCGAACGATCGGGTGCCTACAATCGAGCCCGTGGAGCATTCGGAGTCATCGTTCAATGGCGTGCAGGGAACACAGATTGTCTACCAGGTATGGAAGCCTGATGCCGATCCCACGGCAGTGATGGTCATCGCGCATGGCCTGGGCGAGCATGCCCGGCGCTACGCGGATGTGGCGGCGGAGCTCACCGCGCGGGGCATCCTGGTGTATGCGCTGGATCATCGGGGCCATGGCCGATCGGCTGGACGTCGCATGGCGCTGCGGGAGTGGCAGGACTTCCTCGACGATCTGGGCACGATGCTGGGCATTGCTCGCGATGCGGTGCCGGACGTGCCGCTGATCCTGCTGGGCCACAGCATGGGTGGGGCGATCGCCTTGACCTACGCGCTGGATCGCCCGCGCGATCTCGATGCGCTGGTGCTGTCCGCGCCGGCGGTGAGGCTTGCCACGGGTACGCCCAAGGTCGTCATCGCGGTCGGCAAGGTGCTCGGGCGGTTCCTGCCGTGGGTGCCGGTGGAGAAGATCGATCCCGCATCGGTCTCCCGCGATCCCGAGGTGGTGGAGCGGTACAAGGCGGATTCGCTGGTGCATCACGGCATGATCCCGGCCGGCATTGCCCGGCACCTGGTGCTGACGATGGAGTCGCTGCCCGCGCGCATCCCGGCGCTGCGCGTGCCGACGCTCGTCCTGCATGGCAGCGCCGACCAGTTGGCGGACGTCTCGGGCAGCCGCATGATCCCGGAGCTCGTCACCGGCACGGAATGCACCTTGCATGTGTACGACGGGCTCTATCACGAGGTGTTCAACGAGCCGGAGCGCCAGCAGGTGCTCGGGGACCTGCTGGAGTGGCTTGCCCCTCGGCTGGTTTCGGCGCGCACGGGCTAGCTCGCTAGGAGCGCGGCCCGTCGAGCAGCAGGGCCTGCACCTCGTCGCTGTGCGCGAAGGGGCCGAACAGCCGTTGGACGATGCTTGTGAGCATGCCGTTGGCGGCGGTGAGCTCGAGGATCGGGGGAGCGAAGCGCAGCGCCTCCTCGATCATGTCGTCGCGGCTGACCCCGACCTCGTCGAGCAGTTCCGCGAGGGTCACGGCGGAGTACTTCTCGAAGAAGTAGGCCACGCCCTCGCTGACGATGCTCCGGAAATGGGTGGTCTGGCGGAAGTCGCGCCAGAACTCGAAGCCCAGGATGAGGAAGTCCTCGATGTCATCGGGGTCGACCGCAGCGATCACGGATCCGACGGGATCGCTCGAGTGCTCGTCCCACAGCTCGAGGATCGCCTCGACGAGCGGCTCGTTGTCCGAGAGGACTCCGTCCACGTGCGTGCGGGAGATCAGCCGCTGGGTGGTCCGCTCGGCGAGCTCCCGGACAGCGATCTCCAGGGAGTGGCCTGCTCGCGGCGCGATCCTCGAGGTGATCCGCTCGGTGACGTCGAGCAGCGTTCCCAGGCCCGGTAGCGCCCGCGCTGATTCGTGCTGCCGATGCAGCTTGCCCGCTGCGGACCGGTAGAGGAACAACGAGATCCAGCGCGCTGTCACCGGGCTGCTGACGATCTCCTCGAGGAGCCTGCGGAACGCCGGCAGGCTCGTGACCTTCTCGGCGAGCCCCGCGAAGTGCTCATCGTCGACGACATCACTGATGGGAGCCTCGCTGGCGAGGAGCGTGCGGGCATGCACGCGCCGCGCGATCTCCCCGGAGAGCTCCGGGATCGCGCCCTCGATGCGCCACTCGGACGCATACTTCAGGGCTACTCCGGCCACCTGCTCGGCGGTCATCACCTCGCCGAGGGTCAGCATCTCGGCAGCCTCGAGCGCATGATCGACTTCCTTGTGCACGAGCTCGACGAAGCGCTCGCCGGTCAGTTGCTCGATCATGTACCGCGCGAACGCATCGACGAGCAGGTCGGAGCTGGACGAGGATGGGGTCGCATCGGGGGTAGTCACGCACCCCAGGATAGGGTGCGCCCGGGCCGGGTGCTTGCCTGGGATTCCGGTAAGAATCACGCTGCTGGCTACGCATAGTTGAAACGGACAGGCACAATCGGGTCTGTGTGCCCCGCAGCCCTGTTCCCCGCGCGACGCCGCTACCGCGCGGCGCTGGCGCTGGCGCTCGCGGGAATGCTGGGCGCGGTGATGCTCACCGCGTGCGAGGCAGACCCTGCCGGGGCTCCCTCGCCGTTGCCGGTGATCCGGGATTTCACGACGGCCCTGGCGGCCGGTGACCTCGATGCGGCAGCGAGCCTCACCACCGAGCCCTCGCGGGCAGGCGATGGCCTTGCCGCCATCTTCGGTGCCCTCTCGGGCAATGGCGCGGAGTTCGCCGTGCAGGGCCTCGACGTGGACCGCGACGAGGCCAGCTTCACTCTGGGCGCGGCCTGGGACCTGGGCGAGAGTGCCTACGGGCCGCGACGGTGGGTGTTCTCCACGACGGGGCTCGCCTCGCAGACCAGCGATGGCTGGCGGATCGTCTGGCGCCCCGATGTCATCATCCCCGGGATGACCGATCAGCAAACGGTGCGCCTGCGGCCCGAACCGCCGCCGCCCACCGAGATCCTGGACCGCGATGGGGCTCCGCTCCTCGCGCAGTCCATCGTCCACGTGGTCACCGTGGACCCTGCCGAGGCATCGAGCAACGGCCGTCTGGCGGAGGATCTCGCGGGATTGCTCTCTCCGGTGGATCCGCGGATCACCCCCGCCTCGCTGCTGCTCGCGATCAACGCGGGCCAGGGCCAGGAGGTTCCCGTCGTCGAGCTGCGCGACGAGGACTACCAGCCGCTCGCCGACCAGATCGCCAGCATGGGTGGTGTATCGGTGGAGCAGCGGCGGGGCATCCTCACCGCTCGCGACGACCTTGCTTCGCCCCTGTTCGCCCAGCTCCGTGCCGAATGGCAGCATCGCCAGGATGTCTCCGCGGGCTGGAGCGTCGAGCTCGTCGACCGGAGCGGGGCGGTGACGGTGCTCGAGCAGTCCCCAGGGATCCCGCTGCCTGACATAACCACCGAGCTGGACCTCGATGTCCAGCTCGCCGCCCAGCGGGCCGTCGAGTCTGTCGCCGACAGCCCCGCCATGATCGTCGCGCTGCAATCCAGCACGGGTGCTGTCCTATCGGTCGCGCAGAATCCCGCCGCCGACGTCATCGGTCCTATCGCGCTCGCTGGCCTGTACGAGCCGGGGCCGGTCTTCGGGATGGTCACTGCGATCACTGCGCTCGAGAATCGACAGATCACCAACAAGTCGACGGTCTCCTGCCCGCCCGAGGGCACGTACGGAGATCGGCATGTCGCCAACCCTGGCCTGCTCGATCTCGCCGAGGTGACGTTCGCCGAGGCGTTCGCGCGATCCTGCGCCACCACCATCGCGGACCTCGCCACCGGCATGGACAGCGGTGAGCTGCACGGCACGGCGGTGCGCCTCGGCCTTGGCAGGGACTTCTCGATCCCCGGCATGACCACGGTGTCCGGAACGATCCCGATGACAGGATCGACCGCTGATCGCGTGGCCACCGCGCTCGGGGCCGGTGGCACCATGGTGTCGCCGTTCAGCATGGCGCTGATGGCGGCAACGATCGCGCGCGGCACCACGCCGGCCCCGATGCTCCTGCGGGGCCGTCCGGCTATCACTGGCGAGCCAACGGCAGGAATCGCCTATCCGGTGCTGCGGGATGCCCAGCGGCTCATGCGGGGATTCGTGGAAACGGGTGCCGCCGCGAGCCTGGCGGAGTACCGAGGCCTGATCGGCGTGACTGGCTCCGCCAGCGATGATGCCGGGAGAAGCATCAACGATTGGTTCATCGGAGTGGACGGCAACCTGGCGTTCGCCGTCCTTGTCACCGATCCGTCCGCCACGGGCGCCGTGGCGGTAGCTGGCCGGTTCCTGGATCCTCTCGTTGACAAGGAGGCCACGAGCACGGACGAGGCCGCCGTCATCACGGAAGCCCCTCTCGCGGGCGTGCCCACCACGGAACGGCCGAGCAGCGGCGGCAAGAACTAGCAGCGGCGCGGGCGCCTAGGCCGCGGCACTGGGCGCATGCCCGCCGCGCAGCCGGATGAAGATCCTGGCGATCAGTCGCCAGCCCAGCAGCAGTGCCGCGGTGATGATCGCCGCGGTCAGTATGAATGGCCACGGGATCGCGGTCGCGGTGAGCAGCCGGAGGACGATGCCGCCGGCCATGGTCCATGCCCACACCGCGACGCCCGCGGGGAACAGCTTGGTCACGTCGGCGGAATCGAGCGCGCGCAGCACGGTGAACCAGCCCGCCGCCAGCCCGATGAGGAAGGGCCAGGCTGTCTCCAGGACGGCACCGGGCGTCACGATCTCACCGTGAGTGATGCGACCGGCCGTGGCGAAAGCAATGATCGCGACAACATCAACGACGATGGCGGCAGCAACAACGCGAGGGGAATGCACGAGGCCAGACTAGCCGTTGCGACCGATCGGGGACCAGTGCGCCGCCAGCGGGCGCATCGCGCCTAGCGCGGAACGGCCAGCCTGGTCGGGGTGGGGCGGCCCCGCAGGGTCACCGCGGATGCTGGCTGCCAGCGCGCGGCCTCCGCCGCGTCGGCCTGCCGCACCACCTTGTAGGCCGCGAGGACCCGCCCGTTCCAGGACTTCGCGAGGTCGGTCAGGCGGGCGGCCTCGTTGACGGGATCGCCGATCACGGTGTACTCGAGGCGATTGCGGGCGCCAACGTTGCCCGCGACGGCCTTGCCGACGGAGACGCCGATCCCGAAGTTCAGCTTCGTCGTCGCGGGAATCCGGGATCGCAGCTCGCGGGCGGCAGCGAGCGCGGCACCGGCATGGTTGGCGCGCGCGACCGGCGCTCCGAACACCGCGAGCACCGCGTCGCCAGTGAACTTGTTGACCATGCCGCCGTGGACATGCACGGTATCGACAACGACCTCGAAGAACTCATTGAGCATCGCGGTGACCCGATGTGGTGGCCACGTCTCGATCAGGCGCGTCGAGCCGACGAGATCGACGAACATCACCGATACCTCGCGCAGCTCGCCGCCGAGCGAGCCGCCACGCTGGAGGACTTCCTGGACGACATCCTCGCCGACCCGTGCCCCGAACAGCTCCGAGATGCGCTGCCGCTCGGCGAGCCCCCGCACCATCTGGTTGAAGCCGTACTGCAGGCGGCCGATCTCCGAGCCGTCGTAGATGGGCACCGAGATGTCATAACTGCCCGACTGGACCTGGGTCATCGCGGAGCTGACCTGCTTGATGGGGTCGGCGATGGACCGCGCGACGACGGCCATGCCGAAGAACCCCACCACGATGGTGAGGAGCCCCAGGATCACCACGGCCGATGCGGTCTGCTCGGTATCGGGCAGGAACGAGGAGAAGAACCGGAACGACACGACGAATGCGATCCACACCAGGGGGATCGCGGCGGTGACGAGCCACATCATCATCAGGCGCAGCGCGACGGTCGTCGCGGACCGCGAGTCCACGCTGCGGCCGCTCATGGCGTCGGCGATGGTGCGGCGCAGGATCCGCTCCGCGACGAAGTAGCTGATCGCGCAGCAGATGATGCCGTTGGACACGAAGGTCGAGAACACCATCGCCACGAGCTGCGGGCTTCCGGTGCGCACGATGCTGACGCTGAACATGATGCCGATGGCGAACCAGAGCATGCCGATCAGGCCGGTCTGGCGGGCCGGGGCGCTGACGATCAGCTCGTACTGCCGCGTCGAGGGTATTCCGCCGTGCTTCATCCAGAAGAAGATCGGGCGCCCGTGCCAGATCGAGATGGCGCAGGCCACGGCGACCGCGAGGGGTATGGAAGTGACGAGGAGCATGGTGTTCGATGCCCGGATGTCCGGGGTCACGGCCGCATTGGCTGGCAGCGGGATGATGTAGCGCAGCAACGCGAAGCTCACGATGACGCCGACGACGTTGGTGACCGTCAAGGAAGTGACATACGCGATGGTGACGGGCTTGAGCAGCTGGTTGAGGATATCGACGAACTGCTGGGTGACGGGCCTGCGCCCGGTCCGGGTAGCGGTCATTCCGTCACCTCGTCGGGCGCGAGGGGCTCGGCGACCCGCTCGTCGCCGATGGTCACGAACGACCAGTGCGGAGACTGGCGGGGCGCGGCGAGCAGTGTCACCGCGCTTGCCACGACCCGGCCCGGGCGCTTCTTGGCCAGGTCGCTGAGACTGGCGGCAGCGATGACGGGGCCGCCCAGGATGGTGTACTCGAACCGGTTGGTGGCGCCGATGTTCCCGGCCAGCGCGGTGCCGGTGGCGACACCGATGCCGAAGTCCAGGGCGATGCGGCCACGCAGCGACTGGTGCAGCGCCAGCGCGCACTCGAGCGCCTCGTGCTCGGGATCGCTCAGGGAAATGGGCGCGCCGAAGACAGCGATCGCCGCGTCCCCCTCGAACTTGGTGACGAAGCCACCGTGCTCGGCAACCTCGTCGACGACATGCTCGAAGAACTCGTTCAGCGCGCCCACCACCTCTTCGGGAGAATGCGTGGTCGCCATCGTGGTGGAGCCCACGAGGTCGACGACAAGCGCTGTCACGGTCACCAGCGAGCCACCCCTGTTGTTCCCTTGCTCGATCGCGGACCGCGCGATCTCCTCGCCGACATGCTTGACGAACAGCTCGGAGAGCCGCCTGCGCTCGGACAGGCCGAGCACCATGCGGTTGAAGCCGGTCTGCAGCTCGCCGATCTCCGAGCCGTCGTACACATTGACCCGGATGCCAAGATCCCCAGCCTCGACCCGCGACATGCCATTGCTCACCTGCCGGAGCGGATCGGAGATCGAGCGCGATACCGCCACGATCCCGATCATGCCGATCACCATCGCGATTGCCACCTGGACGAGAACGGCGAGGTTGAGGCCCGGATTGACGGGCCCCTCCTGGTCGACGATCTGCGAGAGGGACACCAGCACGATCCCGAAGGTGGGAACCGCGGTGGTCAGGCCCCAGATGAGCAGCACGCGCGCGCCGACGCCGGGGGCATGTATCTGCTCGGGAGTCTCCACCGACATCGCGATCGCCGTCAAGGGGCGCAGGATGCGCTCGCCGAGCACGTAGTTGAGCGCCGTCGATACCGCGCCCGACATCGACAGCGTGATGATGATCAGGATGATCAGCTGGGTCGAGCCGATGCTCACGTTGATCACGACGAAGCCGATCACCGCGACGGCCCAGGTGATCGCTTCCACGACGACCTGCCGGGTGGTCTGGCGCAGCGCGACCCGTGCCTCGTGCGGGCGGGGGAGGCCGCCACGCGCCAGCCACTCGAGGTTGGCCCAGCTCAGGCGCAAGTGGATCAGGGGCGCGGTGATCGCGACGATGCTGCCGCCTACCACTGACCAGGCGACGTTGCGCTCCCAGATCCCCACTGGGTCCGGCAGCGCGGGGATAGGGATAACGGTGCCGACCAGGACCAGCGCGGTCATGGCCGCGATGAGCGAGACCATCAGCACGCTCAGGACGTAGGTCAGCACGATGGGGTGCGCGAGCTGCCGGAGCACATCAAGTCGGTTCATGGGCGCGCAGGGCTCCTCACCGGCTCACGCCCCTTCGCGATCATGCGGGCGGCGCGCAGCGGTGCCTGGCAGCTCGCGCGCGTCCGCGCCACCAGCCGGAGCAGGGGCATGCCCGGGGGCCGGCGCCGCCTGGTCCTCGCTGGCCGGGGCGGAGCGGAACATCACGAGGAACACGATCCATCCCGCGATGTTCAGCAGCACCAGGGTGACCAGCCGGTAGACGAACACCGCGGCGAGCGCCTGCGAGGCGGGCAGCCCCGCGGAGACCGTGAGCGCCACCACCAGCGTCGCGTCCACGGTGCCGATGCCGCCGGGGGCGAGCGGTACCGATGCCACGGCCTTGGACGCGGTGAACGCGATGATCAGGCCAGCGATGCGCGGATCCGCCCCCACGGCCAGGCACGCGAACCACAGGCACGCCACATCGGTGCTGCGATGCACCAATGACCACCAGAAAGTTCGCGTGGCATCCCACGGGCCCAGCCGCACGGCCTCGATCTGGTCGAGCACGGCCCGCACCCGATCGACGCCCTGGCGCGGGGGCCTGTGCCGCAACCTGTTCGCCAGCCCCACGATCCGCCGGCCCACATGCTCGAGGCGGCGCGGATTGCGCTGCGCGAACCGCAGGGCCAGCACCAGCGCGAGCACGCCCAGCAAGGACATGCTGAGCGTCAGCGGGCTGATGCTGTTGCCCACCGCGATGGCACCGATCGTCCCGACGACCGCCAGCGTGGCCGTGGCGATCACCCCGGCCATGGCAAGCTGCCAGGTCGCCACCACATGCGTGGCGCCCCAGCGTCGCGTCTGCCGATAGGTGAAGGCCGCGGAGAATACCTGTCCCGCGGGCAGCGTCAGCGTCATTGCCGTCGAGGCGTAGAGCACCGCCTCGGAGCGCCGCTGCGATACCTCCACGCCTCCAGCATGCAGCAGCACGCGCTGGACGCCCCCGAAACCGGTCATCGATAGCGCGGTGCCCGCGATGCACGCGAGGAACCAGCCGACGTGCAGCTCGCGGATGGCCCGCACCGAGTCGGAGAATGTCGGCCACAGCACCACCCCCTGGATGATGAGCAGTGCCGCGAGCACCAGGGCCGCGACCATCCGCCACCGGCGGAAGCGACCTCCCTTGCCCCGCATGGCAGCATCCACGCTAGGTGCCGTGGCCCCATCGGGGTGCTGCGCGGACGATGTCACGTCGCCAGAGTATCGACTCGCGTGCCGCCACGTGGCGTTGGTGGTGGTTTGTTATCGCGATTCAGCGCTGGAGGGAATCGCGGTGGTGGCCTGCGTGGCGCCGCGGGCGCGTGGCCAGGCCAGCTGGGTCAGCTTGATGCGTCCGCGCAGTGCAACGAGCTCCCCGAGCTCCCAGTGCTCCTGCTCCTCCTCGCTGGCGAAGTACACGGTGTGGCTGGATGCCAGCACGCTGCCGGGGCGCTTCTTCGCCAGCTCGGTCAGCCGTGCCGCCTCGTTGACGGGATCGCCGATCACGGTGTACTCGAAGCGCTCCACCGAACCGATATTGCCTGCCACGACCGTGCCGGAGGACACCCCGATGCCGATCCGCACATCGGGCAGGTCCTCGAGCTCGGCACGCAGCTCGCGCGCCGCCGACAACGCCGCGGTGGGGGCGTCCGCCCGGTACAGGGGCGCGCCGAACACCGCGAGCGCCTCGTCGCCGACGAACTTGTTGACGAACCCCCCGTGGCGCTTGACCACGCCGATCACGATGTTGAAGAACTGGTTGAGCATCGCCACGACCTCGGCGGGCTGCATCGTCGCGACGATGCGCGTGGAACCGACCATGTCGACGAACAGCACCGCCACGAACCGCGTCTCGCCACCGAGCTCGGTGCCGAACTTCAACGCCTGCCGGGCGACATCCTCGCCCACATGCTGCCCGAACAGCTGCCGCAGCACGCGCCGCTCCGCGGAGTCGGCCATCATGCGGTTGAAGCCGACCTGCAGCAGCCCCACCTCGCTGCCGTCGTACACCTCGACCTGCACGTCATCGCCCCGTTGCGCCTCGGTCACCGAGCGCGTGAGATCCCGCAGCGGGATGGAGACCTGCCCGGAGAGCAGCGCCGTAGTGATCATCGCCGCCACCATCATCACGATGGCCACGATCAGCACCGACCACGCGAACGAGCGCGGCGCATACATGTGCGGCGTGGCGAGCTGGGTGATGCACAGCGCCGCGATGGCCACCGCGGGCACCAGTGTTCCAGTGATCCAGCCGAGCGTCATGCGCAGCCGCACGCTGGGGACCATCCGCCGGTCCGGCACGCCCATCGACAGCGCGCGGGCCGAGATCGGGCGGATCAGTTGCTCCCCGATCAAGTAGGACAGGCCGAACACCACGATGCCGGCGAGCATGACGGTTCCCGCGGCGGCGCCCGTGAGCTCGGGCAGCTCCATCCTCACGAGGACCACGAACAGGATCCCGCCGACCGCCCACAGCACGAGGTGGACCAGTGCCTGGAGCAGGGGCCCGCGCATCGCCATGAGCTGCTCGCGCCGGGTGGGCGGGCCGCCGCGCACGTACCAGCGCAGGATGATGCGCAGGATCTGGATGGCGCTGCCCAGGATCACCAGCCCGCACAGCGCCATGTACGCGGACAGGATCAGCTGGCTGGCCTCGCCCTGCACGATCAGGCCCGGCCCGGGCGAGGTGGGCAGCCCGTAGCGGATGAACGAGAGCACGAACACCGCGCCCAGGAAGTTGAACGCGAGCATGAAAAGCACAAACAGCACCCAGCGAATGCTGAGCGTCCGCGACAGCGAACCCGGAATGAGCTTCACCGCTCTTACGGTACTGCCAGCGCGGGAGCATCGGCATCGGTTGCGCGCTGATGCCCTGTTGAGAGAATACTGAGAGGCCCGCGGCGGAGGACGGGCAGAGGCGAAAGGGCGTGGGCGGCGTGGACGAGAAGGACCTGCGAGTATCCGATGCCGAGCGCGAGCACATCGGCCAGCTGCTCCAGCGCGCGGTCGGGCAGGGCTACATCTCGATCGCTGAGTTCGGCGAGCGCATGGACCAGGCGATGGCGGCACGCACCCGCGGCGAGCTGAACGCCGTGGTCATCGATCTCCCCGGCATGCGCCTGCACGCCGAGGCGCGCGAGCCAGTCCCGGCCTCGCCCCTCGCGCAGCCGATCCCGGGCAGCGGGCCGGGCCAGGGGAGCGTCCTGCTCCGGGAACGCTTCGGTACGTTGACGAGGAAAGGAAGCTGGACCGTTCCGGGCCGGATCGAGCTGCGCACGCTATGCAGCGACGTCACCCTGGACTTCACCAGCGCGCGCCTCGCGAGCCCTGTCCTGCACATCGCCATCGACGACAAGGCATCGACGATCGTCCTCATCGTCAACGAGAACACCACTGTCGACACGAGCGCGGTGGAGACCATCGCGGGAACGGTGACCACCCGCATCACCCCTTCGGCGGCGGCGCCCCGGCTTGCGATCATGGTCAGCGGCAAGCTGTGGTTCGGCACGCTGAAGGTCCGCCACCCGCGCGGGACCACCCTGCGCAGGATGCTCGGCTCCTAGCCGCCCCACGTCGCCGCGCGCTTCACAGCATGCCCGCTGCCGAAGCCGCGATCACGAACGCCAGCAGCCCGCCAGCCGTGTTGGCCACCACATTGATCCCCGCGATGCCCCGCGCACGGTGCTCGGCGAGCCGCACCGTGTCGAGCGCGAACGTCGAGTAGGTGGTCAGAGCGCCGCACAGGCCCACGCCCACCAGCAGCACGAGGTCCCCGGGCAGCGCGAGCCCTGTCACCGCACCGAGCAGCCCGCACCCGGCGACATTCACCGCCAGCGTGCCCCAGGGGAACGCTCCGTCATGGAACGTGCTGATCCACCGATCAGCGAGATACCGCAGGGGAGCGCCCACCGCGGCGCCGATGACGACCAGCAGCCAGTCCATCATCGTGGTTGCCCGTCATTGGACCGCGCGAGCACGAGGCGGGCGGCGCGCGTTCCCGCCCAAGCCGCTGCCAGCGCGGCGAGCAGAGTGAGGACGAGGTACGTCCCGCCGAGCATGATGCTGCCACCGGAGAGCAGGCCCTCTGCCTCGCCCGCGTACGCGGAGAAGGTGGTGTATCCGCCGAGGAAGCCCGTGCCGAGGAATGGCCGGGCCAGCGGGGGGCCCTTCATCGCTTCGGCGACAACGACCATCAGCACCCCGATGGCGAGGCATCCGGTCGCATTGACCAGCAACGTCGCCCAGGGGAAGCCACCGGAATACGGCAGGAGCAGCGACAACCCATACCGGGACGCCGCGCCCATGGCGCCGCCGAGGGAGACCACCGCGATGGCGGGCCCCTGCCCGGCGAGAACGGTCGTGGCGCGTGCCATTGCTGGGCTAGCCGACGCGGTCCGGCACCGGGCCAGCCGTCGAGGAGTCCTCCACGGGCACGGGATCATCATGGCCGAGCTCGTCGGCGAGCTCATGCTCCTGCAGCCCGATGCGCCGCTGGATGCGCTTCATCCATTCCGGCGCCCACCAGCACTCGTCGCCCAGCATCGCCATCACCGCGGGCACGAGCAGCATGCGGATCACGGTCGCATCGATGATGAGCGCGGCGATCATGCCGAACGCGATGTACTTCATCATCGCGATCTCCGAGAGGCTGAACGCACCGGTCACCACGATGAGGATCAATGCCGCGGCGGTGATGATGTGACCAGTCTGCGCCGTTCCCATCCGGATGGCCTCGGTGGTGGACGCGCCGCGCGCCCGCGCCTCGACCATGCGGGAGACGAGGAACACCTCGTAGTCGGTGGACAGCCCGTAGATGATCGCGATGATCAGCACCACCACCGCTGCCATCAGCGGACCAGGGGTGAAGTCCAGCAGGCCCGCGCCGTGGCCCTCCACGAAGATCCAGGTGAGGATGCCGAGAGTGGATCCCAGGCTCAGGCCCGTCATGACCACGGCCTTGATGGGCAGGGTGAGCGAGCCAAACGCCAGGAACATCAGCAGCGTCGTGATGACGATGACCATCACCGCCATGTAGGGGAACGTATCGACCATCGCATCGATGCTGTCGCGCTCGATCGCCGGACCGCCACCGACGAGCACCTCGGTGCCCTCGGGAACGTCCATGGCGCGCAGCTGCTCGATCGCGGCGGCGGACTCGGCCTCATCGACCAGCCCGGCGCTGAGCATCACGGCATCGCTGTTGCGCTGCTCGAGGGTGAACTGGCCGGTGAAGCCGTCGACGGCGTTCGCCTGCCGCAGCACCTGACCAGTGGCGGAGAGATCACCGGTGATGACGACTTGCACGGGCTTGGTGCGGAACTCGGGGAAGAGCTCATCGAACTGCTCCTGCGCCTGCCGCGTCTCGTTGGCCGGCGGGAGGTACTTCTCGGACAATCCGCCGAACGCGATATTGCCGATGGGGATGATCAGCAGCAGCAGGCCAACGACGACGGGGATCGCGACGCGCATGGGTCGCTTGATGGACCAGTTGGCGATGCGCCCCCAGAACGTGTGCTGCATCTGCCCGGCAGGCAGCGTCGGGCGCAGGCGGGCGAACCCGAGAGCATCGATCCGGCGGCCCAGGATCGACAGCATCGCCGGCAGCAGCGTCACCGCGAGCAGCGCCGCGATGGTCACGGCCGCGATCGCGCCGTACGCGACGGACTTGAGGAAGCCCTGCGGGAACACCAGTAGCCCGCCGAGGCTGATCGCGATGATCGTCGCGGAGAACACCACGGTGCGGCCCGCGGTGGCCACGGTTCTTCGGACGGCATCACGCACCTCGTAGCCCTCGGCGAGCTCCTCCCGGTAGCGGCTCACGATGAACAAGCCGTAGTCGATGGCAAGCCCGAGGCCGATCAGGGAGATCACCGACTGCGCGAAGACGTTGACCTCGACCACGTTCGTCAGCAGCCGGGTCGCGCCCCAGGCCCCAGCGACGGTGAGGACGCCGGTGATCACGGGAAGCGCGGCGGCGACGACGCCGCGGAAGATGAGGAACAGCAGCACGGCGACGGCGGGGAGCGCGATCAGCTCCATCCGCTTGATGTCGTCCTCCATGCCCTTGCTCAGCGCGTTGGCCACCGGCTGCAGCCCGGCGAGCTCCACATCGAGGCTCGTATCGAGCAGTTGCGGCTCGATGGCCTGGTAGTTCTCGAGCACCTCGGTGTCGTTGGCGCCGAGCAGGCCAACGCTGGCGATCGCGTGCTGACGGTCGCGGGTAGCCATGACGCTGAAGCCGGAGGTCCAGTAGGACTCGACGAAGTGCACCTCGTCCGGGTTGCGATCACGCACCCCGGCTAGCAGTTCCTGGGCCTGCGCGGCGAACTCGGGATCATCGACGGTGCTGCCCTCGGGCGCGGTGAACAGCACGACGATGTCGCCGCGATTGTCACGGCCGAAGTTCTCGTTGACGATGCGGTCCGCGGCGACGGACTCGCTGCCCGGATCGTCCCAGCCGCTCTGCGACAAGCGATCCCCCAGGCCGAGGCCGTAGGCGCCAGTGGCGAGCAGGAGCCCGACCATCACAGCGAGGACGGTGAACCGCGCGGTGTAGACGAACTGGCCCGCCTTCGCGAACAATGTGTACTCCTTCGAACGAGCTATCCCGCTGCCGCGGCAGCCACGACCTCCAACAGTGGCAGAACGTGGCGCGAATGTCAGCGTATGGTGAGCAACGCCGCAAGCGGCCGGAACGGCTGCAGCCAGGCGCCCTCGTCGGGCAGCGACTCGAGGCTGACCCTGGGCAACGGCTCGCGGAACACCCCGGTGATGTCCTCGAGGTCGACGAACTGCAGCAGCGTCGAGGCCACCGCCCAGCTCGCGTGCTCGCGGAACCCGATGACCTGCACGGGCACATCGTCCTCGGCGAGCTCCTCGAGCGGCTCGCGGAACGCCTGGCCATCCGCGGACGCCACCATGAGGCCGGCCAGGCCGTCGGTGGCGTGGCGCATCTCGATGTGGTCGAGCATGTCCGCGTCGACATCGCTGTCATCGTCGATCTTGGGCTTGGCGAACACCGCGAAACCAACATTGCGCAGTGCCTCCACCCAGGGACGCACCACGTCGGCGCTGCCGGGGGCGATATTGGTGAACACTGTCGCCTCGGGCTCGAACGAGCCGGCGGGGGCGCCGGTGCTTCGCTCGAGCTCGGCGGTGCGCTGCAGCAGCCATCTGCCGAGGGCGTCGAAGCGGGGACGGTACGCGGCGGTGGGGCGGCCGCCAAGGATCGCGCCGAGGCCCATATCGAGGTTGGGGGCATCCCAGACGAGGAGCACGCGACGGCGATGCCCGCCCCCGCTCGGGCTGGCAGGGCCGCCCGCGTGGCTGGCAGTGTCGTCGTTGCTGAGACTCATCGTGGAAGCTTCCCCCATGCGAAGTCGGATATCGAGTTACCGATGCGGGCCGCCCGGCCCTCGAACTTGGTCTCCGGGCGGGCACTGCTCATCGGCCACGGCCACGTGACCGGACCGAGCAGGGGCTCAGCATTGCCGGATTCCTCGATGAACCCAGCGTACTCGGCATGATCGGTCGCGACGTGCACGACCCCGCCGGGCCGCAGCCGCGTCGCCATCAGGTGGAACATCGCGGTCGTGAGCAGCCGGCGCTTGTGGTGGCGCTTCTTCGGCCACGGATCGGGGAAGAAGACGCGGAAGCCATCTACGCCCTCCGGCGCGAGCATGTCCTCGAGGATCGATACGGCATCGCCGCGCAGCACCCGGATATTGGTGATGCCGTTGTCCTCGATGAGCTGCAGCAGCTTCGCGAGGCCCGGCTTGTACACATCGATGGCGACGAGGTTGATGCCCGGCTCGGCGAGCGCCATTTCTGCTGTCGCGGTGCCCGTGCCGCAGCCGATCTCGACCACGAGGGGCGCCTCCCTGCCGAACCACTCGGTGGCATCGAGCGGGGAATCGCTGGCGTCCCGGCCGAGAATGCCCCATTGGCGGTCCCACACATCCTGGCGGGTCGGCTTGAGCACACCGGTGCGGGTGCGGAAGCTCGTGATCCGCGGATGGGCGGGCGCATCGGTGTGGCCTGGGCCAGCGCTGGCGGCCTCATCGCCGGGATGCGGCGCGGGCTCGGGCGTCGACGCGGACGGGGGCTGCTGGGGGCGGGAATCACTCGGCACGTCCCTATCGTCCCTGATTCGGGCGGGAACACCATCATGGGGGCCGTCGCTTGGCGCTGCCCGGTGGGCCCGGCCACACTAGTACCGGGGAGACCGGTGGAGGAGGACGGCATGGGGGAGCAGCAGCTCGCGCCAGGCGCGGGACTGGTCCGGGTGATCGGCACGCCAGGTTCCGGGGTGTCCACGCTGGCCGGCGAGATCGCCTCCTGGTGGCCGGGCGAGGCACCATCCGGGGGGCGATGGCTCGAGGTGCGCGAGGGCCGGATCACGGTGGCGGGCACGATCGAGTGGGACGGGCCGCCGCCAGCGGCGCGCGGGGTGGTGGTCCACGTGCTCGGGCAGCGATCGCGGCCGGAGGACAATGCCGCCCCCGGCGCGCTGCCGCACGATCATCATCCGCGCGGCCAGGAATGCCCCGGCGAGGAATCCTGCTCGCGGGTCATCGCCGTGCGCGCGCGGGCCGACCTGTGGTGGCCCGCTGAGCGGGGATCGAGCGAGGAATCGCGGGTTTCGGCGCGTCACCACGCCAGTTCCACCGATCGTGATCCCACAATGGACGTGGTTGCCCTCAGTGCGCTCCACGGCCGGGCGCCCCGCGTGCTCACGCTCGCCGACCTCGAGTCGCTGCGGGCGCTCGCGAGCGCGTCGGCGTCGGGCACGGAGGCGTACTGGCTCGCCGGGGACCTGTTCGCCCGGGGAGCAACCGCTATCGAGGCCGCGCAGCGGCAGCGCCTGCTCGAGGTGCTCGACCTGACGGGCATCAGGATCGCGGTGGACGCGCTGCGGGCCAACGAGTACCTGGCGCTCGACGAATTGGGAGAGCTGATGCAGCAACACAGCGGGATCGGTGCACTGCGGGAGCGGCTCGCGCACGCCCTGTGGCGCGCGTCTGCCCTGCGGGCCGGTGACGCGCGGATCGATGGCTCCGATGCGGTGGCAACGATCCTCGACGTTCCCTGGAGCCCGATCGCGGCGGCCGTGGACCGCGCCAGGCTGATCGAGCTCGCCGCGGATGCCCGCGCCCGGGCCCGCGCCGCGATGACCCCGCGCTCGGCACGGGCAGCGCTCGCCGAGTACCAGCACATGGTGCGGCTCGCGCAGGGATGCGCGCAGTGAGCACCAACGAGGCTGTTCGCGCCGCCATCCAGGACAACGTGGCCGCGCGCATGCTGGCCGATGACCTTCATCGCACGCTCGCCGCGCACGAGCCCGACTCAGCGGCCGAGCTCTCGGGGCTGCGGTCCATCCGTGCCCCGCGCACCCGCGACGCCATCGACGTGGTGGTGATCGGGGCCGGGGACCCGGGCCGCAATGGGCTCGTCGAGGCCCTCAACGCCACTGATGCGACGGGTGGAGTGCGCTACGTCGAAAGCGAGCTCGAGCCGGGCTACGAGGACAGCGTGACGATCCCGGTGGCACTGATGGTCTTCGATGCTGCCGGGCCCATCGGGAGCACCGAGCTCGCCGAGCTGCGCGCCCTCGCCCACAGCGTCGACCAGGTCGTCTTCGCCATCACGAAGACCGATATGCACACCAACTGGCGGCAGGTCCGTGACCGCGACGCCCAGCTGCTGTCGATCCACACTCCGCGCTTCACCGGCGCCGAGATCCATCCCGTGGCGACTCCGCTCGTCCACGCCGCCAATGACCGCCGCGATACCGACCCCGAGGCCGCCCGATCGCTCGCTGACTCCGCCGGCATCGATGCGCTGCATGCCGCGGTGCTCGCGCGCCTCCCCGCGCCCAGGACCGACTACGTCGCTCGCAACGTGCTGTGGTCGATGGTCGGGGCGCTGCAGGACGCCCAGGCCGCGCGCCAGCGCATCGGCCGCGACATCCAGAACAACCCCGAGATCAACCGGTTGCACCGCGTGCGCGCGGAGCTGCTGCGCACCCGCGGCGCGGGCCGCACCGAGGACCTGACCACCGTGCGTGCCGACATCCAGCGGGCCCGGGTCGACCTCGGGCATGAGGTCACTGGGTGGGCGTCGAGCACAGCGGCGCTCGCCCGCAACGAGATCGATGCCCTCGACGGTCGCGCGCTCGCCGACTACCCGGCCCGCATCAGGAAGCTCGCCCGGGCCGGGCGGGAGCAGAACCAGGCCCGGATCACCGAGCGGGCGACCGAGCTGTTCGCCACTCGCTCGCTGCCCGTGCCCGAGCCGGTCGCCGATACCGCCGCGCAGCGGGCCAGTGACGCGCCCAGCGGCCAGGCCAGCGCCGAGGCGCCAGACATCATGCCCCGCCGCGGGCCCGAAGACTATGTGATTGCCGTCCTCGGTGCTTCCGCCGGGCTTGGCCTCGGTCGCCTGTTCCTTGGCCCGCTTGCCCTCATGCCGGTGATCGACATGATCGCCATCCCCCTGACGCTCCTGCTCGGCGTGGTCGCGGCGCTATGGATGCTGCGCGTGCGCCGCCAGGTGGTGGCACGCGGCCGCCTGCGCGAATGGACCGCCACGCAGATCAGCCAGGCGCGGGCGCTCATGGAGCGCGAGGTCGCCAACCGGCTCGTCACCGCCGAGCAGCACCTCGTGACCGCCACCAACGGGGCGCACGACCGCAGGCTCGCCAGCACCGATGAGGACATCAGCGAGCATGAGGCGAGCCTGCGGATGCTCACCGCGCGCCGGGATGACCGGCTCGCCGAGCTGACCGGCGAGATCAACGAGATGAACCGGGCGATCGATCGGGCCATGGCGTTCCTCCGAGGGCCCGGTGAGCCAGCGGAACAGGCCGGATAGCCCTAACGTGAGGAGGGTGAAGACCCGCACCCTGCTCGTGCTCGGCGCCAATGGCGACCTCGCTCACCGCCTGCTCCTGCCCGGCCTGCGCAGCCTGATCGATGCCGAGCCCGGTCTTGATGTGCGCCTCATCGGGGCGGGCCGCAAGGACGTCCCGGACGAGGACTGGAAGCAAGGCCTCGCGGAAGCCCTCGGCGTGAAGGATGAGCATGCCCCCGACGGCGCGAGCGCCCGGCCGCTCGGGGTCGTCGAGAGCTCGCGCTACGTGCAGGCCGATGTCGCTGATGCCCGCGACCTGCAGCGGCTGCTCGAGGCATGCCCCACCGCGCCCGCCGTGTACTTCGCGCTGCCACCAGCGGTGACCATCGCGGCCTGCGAGGCCCTGCGCGGGATCGAGCTGCCGCCCGGCACCGTGCTGGCGCTCGAGAAGCCGTTCGGCACGAGCGTGGTTACCGCCCGGCAGCTCAACGAGCTGCTCGCCGCCCTCATCCCGGAGGAGCAGGTGTACCGGGTCGACCACTTCCTCGGCAAGTCCACGGTGCTCAACCTGCTCGGCCTGCGATTCGCCAATCGCATCTTCGAGCCGGTGTGGAACAGCACCTCGGTCGATCACGTCGAGATCATCTATGACGAGAAGCTCGGCCTCGAGCAGCGCGCCGGCTACTACGATCATGCGGGCGCGCTGACCGACATGATCCAGAGCCACCTGCTGCTCGTCCTCGCGCTGGTGTGCATCGAGCCCCCGTCCGGCCTCGACGCCGACGACCTGCGGGGCGAGATGGCACAGGTGCTCCGCGCCACCCGGCCCTATGGGGGTGATCCGGCAGCGGCATCGCGCCGGGCCCGCTACACCGCCGGAACCATCGAGGGCCGCGCGTTCCCCAGCTATGCCGACGAGGAGGGCGTCGATCCCGCGCGGGGCACCGAGACCCTCGCGGAGCTGACGGTGGGAGTGGAGAACTGGCGGTGGTCGGGGGTGCCGTTCACGCTGCGGTCGGGCAAGGCGCTCGGGGACGCCCGCAAGGAGATCATCATTACCTTCAAGCCGGTGCCGCACCTGCCGACCGGGTTCCTGGGCTGCGCGTCGCCGCCACGGCTGCGGATCATCCTGGGCCCGGATTGCTTGCACCTCGACCTGAACATCAACGGTGCCGGGGATCCCTTCACGCTCGAGCCCGTGACCCTCTCGGCCCAGTTCGCGAAGGGGGACATGACGCCCTACGGCGAGGTCCTCGGGGGCATCCTCGACGGGGACCAGCTGCTCTCCATCCGCGGCGATGTGGCCGAGCAGTGCTGGCGCATCATCGAGCCCGTGCAGCAGGCATGGCGGGCCGGTGCCGTGCCGCTCGAGGAGTATCCAGCGGGGACCCCGGGCCCGGCCGGGTGGGGAGCGCACTGAATCCACGGGAATTCTGCGCCGGAGGGGAACCAAGCGGGAGGCTGGTGCGTCCAAGCCAGTGCGGGAGGGCTCCGCGCGAAGAGGAGGACAAGCACCATGTGGACACCGGATGAGCTCGCGGGCGGGGGATGCCTCGGCGATCTGCTCGGGGAACGGGAGGGGCGCGCCGGCGTGTCGCCGGAGCTGTGCAGGCCGGAGCTGCTGAACCCGTCGCTGGACCTCGATGGTGATGGAATCCACGACAGCGCTCGATTGCTCGTGGGGGAAAGCGTGATCGTGGCCACGGATTACTCCGCGGATGGGTACATTGACTCCGTTGCCAGCTTCGATGCTGATGGCACGTACACGGTGTGGAATGTGACGAAACCGGCAGCTAGTGAAGGTGAACAGTGGCAGATCAACGATGAGGGGCTGCTAGCCTAGGGGCGAGGTGCTGCATCGGTGCTCGACCGTGAGCGCGCGGTGGGGCCGGTGCTGCGGATCCGCTCTCACAAAGGGCTGGCTGGGTCCGCTGCGGTGGTTCCATGCGGCACTCGCAGTGGCCAGAGGCGCACAACCCCTCGCGTCGGCGCTAACCTGTTTATTAGGACACCAGGTGTTTGCATTTTCGGTCGACCGGAATCAGCATGTGCTTCCGGTTGTTCGTAACAGTGCAGGCACCGAACTGAGTGGATGCGGCAAGGCTCGCCCATCCCGGCCGCCCGGCCCGGGATACGAGCCGCGACCGGTCCCATACCAGGAGAGGCTGATGACAGCAGCGACCATTCCAGGGCTGAACGGAACGGGCGATACGGTTCCGACGAAGCATGCAGAACTTCTCGCGTGGGTGCAAGAAGTCGCCGAGCTCACCCAGCCGGATCGCGTCGTGTTCGCCGACGGTTCCGACGCCGAGTGGGAGCGACTCACCGATCAGCTGGTCGAGGCCGGGACCTTCACCCGCCTCAACGACGAGAAGCTGCCCAACTCGTTCCTGGCACAGTCCGATCCATCCGACGTTGCCCGCGTGGAATCGCGCACCTACATCTGCAGCGAGCGCGAGGAGGACGCCGGGCCCACGAACAACTGGATGGCGCCCGACGAGATGCGCCGCACCATGACCGAGCTCTACCGGGGCAGCATGCGCGGCCGCACCATGTTCGTGGTGCCCTTCTGCATGGGCCCGCTGGGCTCCGATGACCCCAAGCTCGGTGTCGAGATCACCGACTCCGAGTACGTCGTGGTCTCCATGCGCGTGATGACCCGCATGGGCAGCGCCGTCATGGATCTGCTCGGCGAGGACCGGCCCTTCGTCAAGGCACTGCACTCCGTGGGCGCGCCCCTCGAGCCAGGCCAGGATGACGTTCCGTGGCCCTGCAACGACACCAAGTACATCACCCACTTCCCTGAGACCCGCGAGATCTGGTCCTACGGATCCGGCTACGGCGGCAACGCCCTGCTCGGCAAGAAGTGCTACGCGCTGCGCATCGCGTCCGCCATGGCCCACGACGAGGGCTGGCTGGCCGAGCACATGCTCATCCTCAAGCTCATCTCGCCCGAGGACAAGGTCTACTACATCGCGGCTGCGTTCCCGAGCGCCTGCGGCAAGACCAACCTCGCGATGATCCACCCGACCGTGCCGGGCTGGCGCGCCGAGACCCTCGGCGATGACATCGCCTGGATGCGCTTCGGCGAGGACGGGCGCCTCTATGCCGTCAACCCCGAGTTCGGCTTCTTCGGCGTGGCACCGGGCACCAACTGGAGCTCCAACCCCACCGCCATGAAGACGATCGAGGCTGGCAACACCGTCTTCACCAACGTCGCCATGACCGATGATGGTGGCGCGTGGTGGGAGGATCTCGAGAACCAGCCCGAGCACCTCATCGACTGGCTCGGCCAGGACTGGACGCCGGACTCCGGGCGCAAGGCCGCCCACCCGAACTCGCGGTACTGCACCCCGATGTCGCAGTGCCCCACCCTCGCCCCCGAGTGGGACGATCCGCAGGGCGTGCCGATCTCCGCGATCCTCTTCGGCGGTCGCCGCAAGAACACGGTCCCGCTGGTCAACCAGTCCTTCAACTGGCAGCACGGTACCTTCATGGGCGCCACCATGTCCTCCGAGCAGACCGCTGCCGCCGAGGGCCAGGTCGGCTCCGTGCGCCGCGATCCGATGGCGATGATCCCGTTCCTCGGCTACCACGTGGGCGACTACCTGCAGCACTGGATCAACATCGGCAAGAACTCCGACGAGTCGAAGCTGCCGAAGATCTTCTACGTCAACTGGTTCCGCCGCGGCGAGGACAAGCGCTTCCTCTGGCCAGGATTCGGCGAGAACAGCCGCGTCCTCAAGTGGATCGTCGAGCGCATCGAAGGCACCGCGGACGCGCAGGCCACCCCCATCGGGTACGTGCCGACCGCCGCCGACATCGACCTCGAGGGCCTCGACGCCGACCGCAACGACGTCGATGAGTCGCTCTCGGTCAATGTCGACGACTGGAAGGCCGAGATCCCGATGATCGAGGAATGGCTGCAGTTCGTCGGCGACAGGCTGCCGAGCGGCATCCGTGACGAGTTCGAGGCACTCAAGGAGCGCCTCGACAGCTAAGCCGTCGCGCATCCATGCCTGCAAGAGGACCGGCCTGCTAGCCAGGCCGGTCCTCTTGTGCATCCAGGACTGCCCGCGGGGCCGCGAAACCGCTGCGCCAGCCCCGCGATCATGGGAACAATGGGGGAACCGGTAACCCCCGAGCTACAGGAGCACCCATGGCAGACCACACCTATCGCGTCTCCGAGATCGTCGGAACCTCGCCGGACAGCATCGAGGACGCCGTGAGCGGCGCTATCGGGCGTGCATCGCAGACCCTGCGCGGCCTCGACTGGTTCGAGGTCACCGAGATCCGCGGCCACATCGTCGACGGGGCCGTCGCCCACTACCAGGTAGGCATGAAGGTCGGCTTCCGCCTCGAGGAGCCCAGCTAGCCCGCCTCGCGCTTGCGCAGCACCAGCACCAGGTTGCTGGTGATCACCTCGCGCAGCACCGGTACCCGCGCTGCCCACCATGACCACCACGGGTTGTAGCGCGGGAACGCCGCCACGAGCTCCGCCGGCCCCCCTGGCGCGCTCGCGGCCCGCGCCCACCGCAGGCCGGCCGCAGCGGTGATCGGGAACAACGACACCCCAAACCGGTTCTTCGGCTCGTGGCCGTGCACGCGGCGATACCGGCGTGCCGCGAGCTCGCCGCCGAGGAAATGCCACTGACCGGTTTCGTGCCCGCCGAAAGGGCCCCACCACAGGGTGTAGGACAGCACCACCAATCCGCCCGGACGGACCACTCGCACCATCTCGTCCGCCAGCATCCACGGTGTGGCCACATGCTCGGCCACGTTCGACGAGAAGCACATGTCCACGCTGTCGCTGCGGATGGGCAGCGCCATGCCCGAGCCCCGCACCGAACCGGGGTGGCGGATGCCCGCAGCATGCATCTCCGAGGCATCAGGCTCCACCGACACATAGCGCGCGCCGAGCTCATCGAACGCCTCGGAGAAGTACCCCGGCCCTCCGCCCACGTCCAGCACGAGACGCCCCCGCAAGTCCTGGCCAGTCGCCCCGGCCTGCACCTCGGCGAGCATCAGCGCCGTATCGTCGGCGACCGCTCCGTAGAACCGGGCCGGGTCGGACTGCTCGAAGCGGAAAGCCCGCAGCAGCGACCAGGATCGTCGCAGCGACGCATGCCGTGCGAACGCGCGCGAGGCTGGCGGGGGAGCTAGGAGAGGCGACACATCGATACAGCGTAGTGACGATCACGGAACGGCACACCCTGGCCATCCGTGGTGGCAGGCAGCCGCGCACGCGTCTATCGTGTGGCAGAGCCCATCGCGGGCAGGGCACCGCCGGTGCCCGCGGCGGAGCGCTGGTCGAGGAGTTGGGAGCAACGCGTGCGCGAGGTCTTGCTGTTGTGCTGGCGCGATACCAGCCATCCGCTCGGCGGCGGCAGCGAGCGCTACCTCGAGGAGGTCGGGGCCGGACTCGCCGCACGGGGAGCCCGGGTCACCCTCCGCACTGCCCGCTACCGCGGCGCGCCCCGATCAGAGGTGCGCGACGGCATGCGCATCAGCCGCGGCGGCGGTCGCCTCACCGTCTACCCCTGGGCGCTGCTGGCCATCGCTGGAGCCCGGCTGGGGATCGGCCCGCTGCGCGGCTGCAAGCCGGACGTGATCATCGATACGCAGAATGGCGTGCCGTTCTTCGCCCGGCTGGTGGCGTCCGCGCCCGTGGTGCTGCTTGTGCATCACTGCCATCGCGAGCAGTGGCCCGTGGCCGGGCGGCTGCTGGCGCGGCTCGGATGGTGGATCGAGTCGTGGCTCTCGCCCCGGCTGCATCGCCGCGACCAGTACCTGACCGTCTCCTTGCCGTCGGCCGACGAGCTCATCGGCCTCGGTGTCGCGCCCGCCCGCATCGCGGTGGCTCGCGCTGGCGCGGACGCTCCGCCCCCCAGCGTGCCCCCCGGGACATCCGCGACCAGGTCCGCGAGCCCCACCATCACGGTGCTCTCGCGGCTGGTGCCGCACAAGCAGATCGAGGACGCGCTCGTCGTTGTCTCACGGCTGCGCGAGACCATTCCTGGCTTGCGCCTCGATGTCATCGGTGACGGATGGTGGCAGCCCCGGCTGCGCCGAGAGGTCGCTGCCCTGCGGATCGACGACGCGGTCACCTTCCACGGCCATGTCGACGAGGAGACCAAGCATCGCCTCCTGTCGCGCTCCTGGCTGCACCTGATGCCCTCCCGCAAGGAAGGGTGGGGCCTCGCCGTGATCGAGGCGGCCCAGCATGGGGTACCGACCATCGGCTACCTCTCTTCGCGCGGCCTGACCGACTCGATCATCGATGGCGTCACCGGGCGCCTCGTCACCGATCGTGACGAGCTCGTGGAGGTGGCGCGGGAACTGCTCGACGACGATGTCGAGCGCGCGCTGCTCGGCGAGAAGGCGCGCGCCCGAGTGGCGGAGTTCTCCTGGGAGCAGTGCGCCTCGAGCGTCGAGACGGTCCTCGCGGCCGCAGCGCGCGGGGAGCGCCGGTCGGGGATCATCGCTGGCGGGAGCGGGGCGAGCCTGGACGGCATCACCCTGTCATCGCGTCCCGACCGCCGTTCTGCCTGACCTTCCACGGCCGCGTCCCGACCGGGCCACCGTGCTCGCGAGCAGCGCGGACCCCGCAACGAGCAGCGCGAGCCACGCCACGTGCGCTACCAGCGCAGCTACGAAGGCCCTGTCATCGCGCGCTACGGGCGTGATCGGTCCGGGCACCTCGTGCAGCACCACATCAGTGCCCGCCACGACCACGGGCAGCGCCGCCAGCACCGCTGCGGACTCGCCGCGTTGCCCCGCAGCAGTGGGCTGATCGACCACCCAGCGGATTCCCAATGCCGCAAGGTCCTCCGGCGCGCCTCCTGCCAGCAGGATCGCCTCCACCGCGCGGGCGCGCGAATCCTCGCCCCGGACCACCGTGCCCCCCACCGGAAGATCGCTCGTGATCACCACATCGCGCGGCAGCATCCGCGGCGCGGGATCCAGCACCACCTCGCCCGGCGCGTAGGGATAGCGCCGCAGCAGGCCCGCGGGCAGCACCGCGACATCGCCGGGGCCGGAGGCCTCCTCGAGGTGCTCCGCCACCGCTGACCATTCGTCCGGGTACTGGATCGGTCGCAGTACCCCTCCCGCGCCCCAGGCGGCGTCCGGCAGCACCGCCACCAGCATCACCACCAGCAATGCCGGGACGGCACGAGGGGCGCGCGCCTGGGCCAGCCAGCGCGTGGCAGCCGCGGCGCACAGCACCAGGAAGGGCACCGCGAGCGCCACCCACTTGTGCGTGTCGCGCAGCAGGCCCCCGCCCGGCAGCGCGACCAGCACCTCCATCGCTCGCAGCCCGGGACCGGTGGCCGCGAGGGCAGGACCGAGCACCGCCGCCGCAGCGAGGATCGCCAGGACCAGGCCCGCGCGGGGCGGCGCGATCCCTGGCTCCAATGGGGCGGCACCGCGCGGGCCACTCCGGAACAGTGCCCATCCGCCCGCCAGCACGATCAGCACGATCCACGCCGTGGCCAGCACGCCGAGGCCCGCGGCCCGGCTCTCCGGTACGGCACCGGCGTTCCAGATGCCTCCGAGGCTCACCAGGCTGCCCAGTGTGCCCAGGCCCGTCTCGGCGCGTGCCGCGAACGCCGCCACCCCGGCAGCATCGCTGGCGCCTGCCTGCCCCGACACCACTGCCGCCACCACCCACGGAGCTGCCACGACCACGCTGATCGATCCCAGCGCGCCCACCGCGCGCGCCACCCGTGGCGGCGGGAACGCGATCAAGCCAGCGCACGCCGCCACGACCGCGAGGACCGCCCCCGTCGGGGTCAAGCCTGCTACTGCCATCGACACGACGAGCAGCGGGAAGCCACCAGGAGCACGCCGATGGATCCGCGCGGCCGCGACGATGACCCAGGGCAGCGCGCCATAGCCGGCGAGCAAGCTCCAGTGCCCCTGCAGCAGTCGTTCCACCACATAGGGGTTCCACACGGCCAGGGTCCCCGCCACGACCTCCGCGCCCGTCCTGCCATGACCGGGCGCCCACCACTGCCGCACCAGCGCGATCGCGCCCCATCCCCCCGCGAGCAGGAACAGCGACAGCAGCACTGTGACCAGCACGCCACCATCGATCCAGCGGGAGAGCAGGGCCAGCAGCCAATCCTGCGGAACCGCGCGCGGCGCCGATCCCCCCACGCCGAGCGCCGAGCTCGTCATGTAGGAGCGAGGCGTGGCGACCGCGTCGCGGTGCAGCAAGTAGCCGGGCCGCCACAATGGCAGCAGCATCACGGTGACCAGCAGCATCACATGGGCAGGGCCGGCCCAGCGCGACCAATGCCGGGCCCGCGGACCAGGAAGGGGCATGCCGGAACGATACGTGCCACCGGGCGCGGCTGGCTTGCCGAGGCGTGGGCACGCCATGATGGTGGCGTGACTGGACAGGCGCGCGCGGGCACTCTCATGGCGGGGATGTCCCTGGTGACGGCTGGGTCGCTCATCGCCAACGCCGCCTCGTACCTGCTTCATGTGCCCGCGAGCAGCTGGCTGGGGCCAAGCAGCTATGGCGCGTTCGCCAGCCTGCTCGCCGCGCAGCTCATCCTGGCGGTCCCGGCGCTGGCCCTGCAGATGGTGGTGGCACGCCGCATCGTCACGGGACGCCTGGCTGGCATCGAGCGGACCGGGGAGGCACGCCACCTCGGTGCCGCGACGGTCATGCTCGTCGCCGTGGTGGCGCTGGTCGTCGTGCCCGTCGCCTCGTGGGCGCTCGGGACCTCGCTGCTGGCGACCTTGCTGGCGCTGAGCACAGCACCCCTGCTGGTGGTGCTCGCCGCGGAGCAGGGCATCCTGCAGGGCACCGGGCGGTTCGGGGCGCTCGCGCTGGTGATCGCCGGTGCCGGGCTCGCCCGGGTGGTGCCCGCCATCCTCGTCCTCGCGCTGGGCGGGGGAGTGGAAGGGGCGCTCGGGGCGGGAGCTCTCGGCACCATCGTGGCGGCGATCGCTGCCCGGCGCCTGGTCGGGGCGGCTCCGCGGGAATCTGGCGCGCAGGGCCAGGCCCGCCCGGATGTGGCCGCGGTCCTTCGCGCCTCGCAGGTGCAGCTGGTGATCATGGCGTTCACCGCGATCGACCTGCTGATCGCGCGCATGGTGCTCGACGAGGTGGCCGCCGGGGTGTACGCGCTGGGCACCGTCGCGGCGAAGGTGGCGTTCTGGCTGCCGTTCGCGGTGGGGGTCGTGCTGTTCCCGCGGATGGCGGACCCCGCGCGCACCCGAGAATCCCTTGGCTCGATGCTTGCCGTGCTCGCTGTGCTGGGCACCACGATCACGGTATCGGCGTGGCTGCTCGCGCCGATCGTGCCCCAGGTAGTGGGGGAGGACTATCGGCCCGTCGTGGGCGTGCTGTGGCTGTTCGCGGCCCACGGCGCCATCCTCAGCGCGGTGCAGGGCGCGCTGCTGTCGGTGATCGCACGGGATCGCACGGCCGTCGCGGCGCTCGCCTGGACCGGCCTGGCAGTGCTGGCCGTGGTGCTCCTGCTGGTCCCCGGCACGGTCACGGGCTTCATCGTCACCTCGTTGCTGGTCGCCACGGTGACGCTGGTCGCGGTGGTGACGGCGGTGCTGTGGTCGCTGCGGGAGCCCTACCCGCGCGCGCCCGTGTAGAGCTTCACGGCGGGGTCATCGTCCGGATCCGCTCCGCTGCCGGGCCCGCCGCTGTCGCTGGGAGCCTCCTCGGGCCGGGACGCGCGGAGCCCGAGAGCGAGGCCCGCAGCGAGCGACACGAGCCCGAGCACCACCAGGATCCACGATGCGTGGATCGATACCGGGCCAGCGCCGATCGCGAGCTGCACCCGGTCCCGCTCGGTCCGCGCAGCGTCGAGCTGGGTAGCAGTGGTCGCGCTGGTGAACGCGAGATCATGCTCGGAGACCAGCAGGGCCTGGTCTGCTGGACCGGTGCCGAAGAACTGGCTGGCCTGCTCGCGGGCGTCCACGATGGTGCCGGAGACCGGCTCGACCCACAGGTCGCGCAGCACGGTGTAGTAGCGGTTCATGAACACGATCTCCCCGACATCGGCCGCGGACTCCTCCACCAGTCCCCATGCCGAGCGCGTCATGCCGACCCGGTTCGCCTGGTCGCGGGTGGCAAGGAACAGATCCACCGGCCCCAGCGATTGCTGGTAGTGGCGCACGGTCACGCCGTCGAGCTCGGTGTCCGCCACGAACTCCGCTGCCGAGGCCTCGCGGGCGGTGAGGTCATACACCGGGTATGACTGGGGTCCCGCCCCATACGGGAAGCGGTACTGGAGGCCGTCGCGGGGCAATTGCACGGCCGGGGACTGCCGATCGATCTGCAGCGAGGCCACTGGCTCGGCCAGGGGCATCGCGTCATGCCGGTCGATCGTCACCCGATCGATGTGCGCCGAGACCAGGCCACGGCCCGGCGTCGAATCAGCACGCATCAGCGCGTAGCCTGCCTGCAGCGTGGCGGCCTCGCTCGACACCGGATCCTCCACGGTCACGCGCGTCTGGCTGCGCAGCGCGATATCTTCCTCCCACGGATCCTCGTCGCCCCTCGCGAGCCGCGCCGCATCGAGCAGGGTGCCGGAGCCCTCCATGATGCGGGTGGACTCATGACCGAGGGGCAGCCGCTCGAGCCGTGGCGCGGTATAGAGGGGAAGCAGCACCGCCACGACCAGGAGGAACACCGCGAGCCCCACGAGCAGGGAAGCGGCAAGACGGGCGGCGCCCCCGGAACGTCCAGCCATGAAGGATTCCCCCGTAAGCATCATGCACAGTGAAACTCGACTACGATCGACCGACGATAACAGCTGTCCCAGCGGACCACCCGGCAGGAATTGCTGCCGTTATGCAACCAATACCCGCGGGATACGGGGGCGACACTGATGAGCATGGAACCGCGCAGCACGAGCACCACAGTGGCCTCGCCAGTAGCGGGCGCGGCCGGATTCCTCCCGGCCTGCGAGGGGCTGCGCGCCGCTGCCGCGCTGGGCGTGCTCGTCACCCACGTGGCCTTCCAGACTGGGTCGGTCACCGATACGATGATGGGCCGGATCTGGGGCCGATTCGACCTCGCCGTGGCCGTGTTCTTCGCCCTCTCCGGCTTCCTGCTGTGGCGCCCGCACGCCCGCTCCGCGGGGGCTGCTGCCGCCGCCTCGCCCGGCAGCACGACCCGCTACCTGCGGCACCGCATCGTCCGGATCATGCCCGCGTACCTCGTCGTGGTGATCGCCGTGCTGGTGCTGCTTCCCGAGGCGCATGGTGCCTCGCTGCAGACCTGGCTCGGCAACCTCGCGCTGGTCCAGGTATTCGTCCCCTACAGCCTCACCAGTGGGCTGACCCAGATGTGGAGCTTGTCGGTGGAGATGGCCTTCTACCTGCTGCTTCCGCTGCTGGCATGGGTGCTGTGGCGGTTGCGGGGGCCCGCCGCGCGATGGCGCGTCCCAGTCATCGCCGGCGCAGCGCTGCTCAGCCTGGCGTGGGGTTTCCTGCCCATCCCCACGGCCGATGGGGTGCATCACGACAACTGGCTGCCCGGCTACCTGGCGTGGTTCGCCGCAGGGATGATCCTCGCCGAGCAGGCCATCCGGCCACCGGCCTGGGCGGTGCGGCTGGCCCGGGCGCCGGGGCTGATGCTGGCCCTCGCAGTGATCGCCTTCGCCGCCGCCGCCTCCCCCCTCGCCGGGCCGCCCGGGCTCGTCGACCTCGTCGCCCACGAGTACGCCGCCAAGATCGCTGCCGGAGCGCTCCTGGGCTACGCCCTCCTCGCGCCGATCGTGCTGGGCGAGCCTGGCCGGTCGCACCGTATCCTCGCGCACCCGGTCGCGCTGACGCTGGGCCGTTGGTCCTACGCGCTGTTCCTCTGGCACGTCGCCGTGCTGATGGTGGTGTTCCCCATCCTTGGCGTGCCGCCCTTTTCCGGCTACATGCTGGTGGTGCTGCTGCTCACCGTGGCCATCAGCGTCCCGATATCGTCGATCAGCTTCGCGCTGGTGGAGGAACCATCGCGCCGGGCGCTCCACGCCTGGGAGGAGCGGCGCTACGGGTCCCGCCTGGTCGGCCAGGCGGCGATGACCACCGCCGCCACAGCCACGAGCGCGAGCGCCTGCGTCGAGGCGTCGTCGCCCAGGTAGCCGCTCGGTGATCGCCAGGGCCCCGTCGACAGGACCGCGGCGGACAGGGCCATCGCGGTGCCCGCCCCGATCGCTAGGCCGCGGCTCGCCCGCGCTGGGCCCCACTGGCGGGAGATCCCCCACGCTGACGCCGCGACCAGCAGGTACAGCACTGCCCCGGGCACTCCCGCGATCAGGGCGGCCGCAGCCAGGCCGCCGAGCATCGCGAGGCGGCGGGATCGCCACGCGCGCGACGGCGGAACGTCCGTGCCCTCATCCTCGCGGCGCAGCAGCAGCACGGACCCGAGCGGAACCAGGAGCGCGAGCCCGCCGAACAGGGCGAGTCGGTACCCGGTGTCCAAGGGATACGACAGCGTCACCGAGCCCGTGGTCCCTGCCGGGATGACCCAGCCCTGCTGCCACCCGTTGATCGTCACCGGGTCCAGCCGCGTCCCGTCCGGCCCGTGCGCCACCCACCCGGTGTTGCGGCTCTCCGGAATGACCAGAAGCTCATCGGACGCGGCATCGACCTCGACGACACGATGCGCGGGTGACCATTCCGTGGCCTCGACCGGCATGGCCGATCCACTGCCGCCGACAGGCGCCGCGGGGATTTCCAGCCGGGCTCCGTCGACCTGAAGCACCTCGCCCGGATCCACGGTCACCATGCTGGTCCCGGGCCCGAGCTGCACCACCGAGGAATCGCACGGGATCGCCTCGACCATGGAACCTGCCCGGGCCTCGGCCTCCGTCATCGTCACCGAGAACCGCACGGTGTCCTCGCCCACCGCTAGCCGGGGCCCATCCTCGCAGTCGATCTCGATCACGCGCGGTGCCTCGTCGCGCGCCCCGATGACGCCGTCGCTGCTCCGCACCGCGATATCCGCGATGCCGGGCGGAACCGTGCTCGACAACCCGAAAGGCTCGGTGGTGCGGGTCTCGCGCCAGTCGAGGATCGTCACCTCCACCTGGTCAGTGGTCACCGCGGGAACGGTGATCGAAACCGATCCTTGCTCCCGCTGCGCGGCGGTGACCTGCACCGTGGTCGTCGATTCCCCGGTATCCACCCGTAGCGCCGTCGGCATGGCGGGCACCCGCGCGCGCGGCAACGTCACATCGACGCCCGTGACCTCGTGCTCGCCCGGCAGCTCCACGGTCACCGTGGGAAGATCGCGGGCGGCAACGCTCGAGGTGGCCGGCGCGTACCACACCGTCCGTGGGTCGCCATCCGCCGCGGCGAACGCGCTGCCCCGGGTATCGCCGATGCTCGTTGGCCCCACGCCACGCGGTGCATCCTCACCGGTCAGCAGCTCCTCGAGGCCCCCGCTTTGCCGCGACCGGACGAAGAGGCGCGCGCTCGCTTCGATCTCCTCGTCGGTGGTGATGCGCCGCGATAACACCCCTGGCTCCTCGGCGGCGCGGCCCAGGGACGGCAGGCAGATGGCCTGCACGGGCCCATCGAGGCAGGGCAGCCGCTGCGGGTGCTCCTGCCCGAGGTCCCATGCCGTGACAGTCGCCCCGGCCGGGGCGGGAGGAACGTCGAGGACCCGCCCCAGCTCGACCTCCCGTCCTTCCGCGGCCACCGAGAGCTCCGCGATGCCGAACTGCCCACCGAGGGAACCGTCCTCCGTGGACCGCGCGGTGATGCGCGCCCAGGTCGTCGATCCGAGCGGCAGCGCCGCCACGACTTCGTCCCCGGCCTCGGGCACATGCACGGTGGATGATCCGTTCTCCGTCCTGACCTCGAGGAAGCGGACCTCGGGCCCTGCCGCGGCCGTGCTGGTGGTGATGCGCAGCACGGCTTGCTCGATGGGATCCTCGAAATCCAGCTGGAGCCACTGGCCCACCGCGGCCTCGCCACTGTTCGACAGCCAGGCCGTTGAATCGTTGCCATCCACGGCCGCGGCGGGCCCCGCTCCTGGCTGCACCGCGCCGATCTGCGTCGCATCGCCCGCCGAGGACGACACCGTGATGCTGGGGCCGACAGGAACAGCGTGGACGAGGGGCTCCTCGGTGGCGTAGTCCGCGACCCGGTTGCGGGTGCGGCGCGGATCATCCCGGCTCAGCGCGTGCGAGCGCTGGTGATCGACCCGCCCGAAGTCAGCTTCCCGGGCCACTGGTGTGTCCGTCACGGTGATTGGCCCCACGGGCAGGCCCGCAGCGAGCGCGTCCCGCGAGAGCACATGGGGAACGGCTTCGTCCGGATGCGCGCGCTCATGCAGGCGCAGCAGGACCTCCGGGCCGCCCTGCACGACCGGGACATCGGCCACCGGAATCGTGCGCGCGCCAGCAGGGAAGCTGGGGTCGGTGACGACCTCGAAGATCTCGATGGCAGGGAAGCGCGGGCGCGTCCCCGCGCTCGCCACCGTGATCGACTCGTCGTCCCCGCCATCCGACTCGGGCGGCCGCGGTCCAACAGGCCCGCCGAAGGTCTCCGCCTCGACCAGGCCCGGGGAACCCAGCAGCGTCTGGCGGGCGATCGCTGGCGACACCGACTGCCCGGTGACGGGGTCGATATCGTTGCGCAGCACCACATGCCGGATGCCTTGTGCCGCGAGCATCGGTGCCAGCCCTGCGGAGGGCTGGCCCGCGACGAGCAGCCGCTGGACGGAATCGAGCATGCGGATGCCGCCGGGCGGGATCAGCGGAACGATATCCCGGCTGCCCCAGGGCGTGGTGGCCAGTGGTTGCAGCGGCTCGTCGCGGGTCAGGCCCCACACTTGCGAGCCGAACGGCGCGGCGGGGACCACCAGCGCGCGCGACGGCAGGCCCGTCTCAGGGCCCTCGGAGTTGCTGGCGAGCCATTGCGCCGCCTGCGCCCAATAGTCCGGGATGCCGCCGTGCGCGCCGCGCGGGGCGAGCTTGCCCGTCCATACCAGCGATGTCGCGACCGCCACGGCAAGCACCACCGCGGTCGCTACCGCCATGATCGGCGCGCGCTCGGGGTGGGCGATCGCGCGGCGCCACACTGGCCGCGGGACCGCTCCCGGCAGCGGGGCCCGCGCGAGCAGCGCCGCCAGCCCGACGGCGAGCGGCAGCCGGATCAGCGGCTCCAGCTTGTGCACGTTGCGCATCGGTGCGCCTGCGCCATCGAGGAATGTCCGTGCGATCTCGCTGATCGGGGATCCCCACGCGCCGGCGTACCCCACGCCGATGCCCACCAGGCCGATGACCAGCACCAGCACCAGGCGCCCACGGGCGGGGGAGGGCAACGCCAGGCCTGCGAGCCCGGCTGCCGCGACCAGCCCGGTGGCGAGCACCGAGACCGGCTGGGTGACGAGGATCGCCCCGGCCATGCGATCCGGGGAGATGAACGGCGTCCAGCTATCCGTGCCCCGCAGCACCTCCACCAGCGACGTCCACCGCGTGGTCGTCCCCGCGGACTCGATGTAGTCCAGGAACGGAGGGCTGACCGAGCCCAGCATCAGCAACGGCACCGTCCACCACGCGGTCGCGACGATGCCCAGCGGCACCCACCATGCGGTGAAGCGCCACCACCGTCGGTCCGGGCGATGCGCCAGCCACCACACCACCGCGACCGCCGCGCCGAATGCCGTGGCCACCGCGTTGATCGCGCCCATGCAGGCCACCGCGAACGCTGATGCTGCCGCGAGCTGCCACAGGGGCCGCCGGGACCGACCGTCGAGCGCGAGGATCACCGGCAGCAGCACCCACGGGGCGAGCATCATCGGTGTGGTCTCCGAGGAGATCGCGCCGATCGTGGTCAGGACGCGCGGCGAGCACGCATAGGCGGCCGCGGCGATGATCCGGGACGGACGCGTGCCGATGCCCAGCGCCTCGGTGACCCGGATGATGCCCCAGAAGCCCGCGGCGAACAGGATCGCCCACCAGATCCGCTGGGCCACCCACGCTGGCACCGCCAGGGCATCGGTGGCGACGAAGAAGGCGCCCTGCGGGAAGAAGTACCCGTAGGCCTGGTTCTGGGTCTGCCCGAACGGGGCGAGGCTCGACCACAGGTGGCTCGCGCGCTCCAGGAAGCCGCGCGGGTCTACGACCAGATCAAGCTTGGTGTCGGCGACCAGCAGGCCCGGGGCCTGCAGCAAGCTCGCGACGAGCGCGACCAGGACGACGACAAGCAATCCCCATCGGGGAAGCGGGCGCGAGGCGCCCGGCACCGCGTCCCCCGTGCGGGCGGGCGCGGGATCGGCTCCGGCTGCCAAGAACTCGCGGCCGCTAGCGGCTGCCGTACTCAGGCTGGTTGAGCAACGCCGACTGCGCCTGCTCGGACTGATCCACCTCCGGGCGGGTGTTCTGCTCCGCCAGGCCAGTCCCAACGATCACCAGCGCGAACGCCAGGGTGGTACCAGCCAGCGCGGCGATCGCCCCGGGGACGAGGAACTTCATGGAAACACTCCTAGGATCGGGCGCGCGGTGCAGTCCGCAACAGGATAGCGGTCCTGGACGCGTTCCCGCACGCTACACGCCCTTCAGCATGTCCGAAGGCACGCCCAGCGCCCCGAGCAGCGTCCGCAGCTTCGCGCTCGTCTCGTCGAGCTCGGCACGCGGATCCGAGCCTGCGACGATGCCACCGCCGGCGAACGCGCGCGCCCGGTCCCCGCGCAGCTCCGCGCACCGGATCGACACCATCCACTCGCCGTCGCCCTGCGCATCGCACCAACCGACCGCCCCGGCATAGAAGCCCCGGCTGCCCTCGGAGTCCCGGATCGCCGCGAGCGCAGCCTCGTGCGGGGTGCCACCCACCGCAGGGGTGGGGTGCACGTGCAGCGCCACATCCAGCGCCGAGGTTGACGGATCCCGCAACGTTCCCTCGATGCGGGTCCCGAGGTGCCACACCTGCGGCGTCGCCACCACTGACGGGCGTGGCTCCACGCGCAGCCCGGTGCACAGCGGTGCCAGGCGCTCGCGCAGCCACTCCACGACGAAGCCATGCTCGTGCACGTTCTTCGCCGAGCTCGCGAGCTCCTCGGCGCGCTGGGCATCGACCACTGGATCGGGGGAGCGGGGAGCGGTGCCCGCTAGCGGCCAGCACGACACCGATCGGCCGTCGCGGCGCACCAGGGACTCCGGGCTCGAGCCCACCAGGAACGCATCCTCCATGCCCGGGCCAGCCGGGGAGAGGTCCGCGCAGAACCCGTTGCCCGCATGATCGCGGCCGACGAGCGCGGCGAGCAGGGCGCGGGGGTCGATGCGCCCCGCGCACTCCACCTCCACCGACCGGGCCGCCACGACCTTCGCGAGCTCCCCCTTGTCGATCCGCGCCACCAGCGCCGCGATCCGGCGCACATGCTCGGCCGCGGAGGGCTTCTCGCGCGCGCCCACGACGGCGGGCAGCGGGGGTACATCGGCGACGGGGTGCCACCTGCCGTCCTTGGTGGCGAACCTCGCTGGCACGGTCAGCGCGCAGGGCTCGGAGAGGTCGAACGGCAGCGCGCCCACCACGGCCGGGGCCGATCCGTCCGCGAGCGCCCGCAGCGCGTCCCCCGGACGATCGAACACGCCGAGCCTGCCCTCGCCGATCACGGACCGGTGGGGGCGGGACAGCACGAAAGCGGATCGATCCATCCCTGTGAGTATTCCTGGCCGTGCTGGCGACCCGCAGGGCGGGGGAGGCGCGGATTCGCGCCCGCGCGCGGCGGGCGGGACTAGCCCTCGCTCGGCGGCACGATCAGCACGGGACGATGGCAATGCTTGAGCACCTGGTCAGCGACACTGCTGTGCAGCAACGCCCTGATGCCGGTGGCGCCGCGGGTGCCCGTCACCAGGATGCTGACGTCATACTCCTCGGCCGCATCGACGATGGCAGCCCATACCGTGGTGACGGTCTCGATGCAGTGGCCCTCGCAGCGCAGGCCGACCTCGCCCGCGAGCCGCACGCCTTCCTCGTTGACGACCCGGGCGTCCGCGAGGGCCGCGTCCTCCGCCTCGGTATCCGGCACCCAGCCGGGCTGCATGACGCCGCTGAGGCCGGAGATGCGAGCGGCCTGCCGGGAGAGCGGCTCCCAGGCGGTGACGATGATCGCGCGGCTCGCGCTGAGGAAGTGGCCCGCGTGCCGGATCGCGCGCTTGGCGTTGTCCGAGCCGTCATAGGCGATGAGAACCAGATCCGAAGCTCCCGATGCCATGATTGCCTCCCGGAACGATCAGTCTCAGTGGTCACAAGACTACTCCGCTACCCGCGCCAGCGCGGCGATCTTGTTCGCCCGGGAAGCGCTGGACGTGTCGGCGCGGGCAGCGCCCGCGGTTGAGTAGGATCCTGCACAGTCGATGAAGGGATGGGCGCGATGCTCACGCAGACCCGGACCGCGGCGCGGCTCGCCGCGCTGCTGCTGGCCACAGCCACCGCGACAGGCCTCGTCGCCTGCACCAGCAGCGAAACCGCTGGCAACGGAGGAGCGGATAGCAGCGAAGCTCTCACCACGGTCACCTCGCCGGTCGCGCACACCCCGGCCCAGGGCACCGGGTCCCTCGGGCTCCCGTGCGGCGAGCAGGAGTTCCTCGCCCGCTTCACCACGCGGCAGAAGCTCGCCCAGATGCTCAATGTCGGCGTCACCGGCGAGGCCGACGCCCGCCGGGTGATCGAGCAGGAACAGATCGGCGGATTCTTCGTCACCAGCTGGGCCGACCCCAGCTTCCTGGCGAGCGGGCGCGTTGCGGCCGTGGCTGCCGAGTCCGAGGTCCCCGTGATGGTCACCATCGACGAGGAAGGCGGACGGGTCAGCCGCGCCAAGCACGTCATCGGCGCCTCCCCGTCCGCGCGCGAGCTCGCCCGCACCCGCAGCGCCGAGGAGGTCTACGAGATCGCCCGGGAGCGCGGCACCGCGCTGCGCGGGCTCGGCATCACCGTGGACTTCGCGCCCGTCGTGGACGTCACCGATCAGCCCGGCAACGCTGTCATCGGGGATCGCGCGTTCGGAGCCACGCCTGATGTGGTCACCGAGTATGCCGGCGCCTACGCGCGCGGCCTGCGCGACGCCGGGGTGCTGCCCGTGCTCAAGCACTTTCCTGGTCATGGGCGCGCCACCGGCGACTCGCACCTCGAGGGCGTGACCACTCCGCCCCTGCCGGAACTGCTGGGCCATGACCTCGTCCCGTTCCGCTCGCTCATCGGTACCGGGGCGGCAGTGATGGTCGGTCATCTCACCGTTCCCGGGCTCACGGAGCCGGGCACGCCCGCGAGCCTCAGCCCCGCCACGATGAACCTCCTCCGCACCGGCGTCGGCTACGGTGCCGCGCCCTTCGATGGGCTCATCTTCACCGACGATCTCGGCAGCATGCGGGCGGTCACCGATCTGTTCGACATCACGGAATCCGTGCTGCGCTCGCTGCAGGCCGGCGCCGATATCGCCCTGTGGATCTCCACGGATCGTGTCACCGATGTGCTCGACAGGCTCGAGTCCGCCGTCGCGAGCGGCGAGCTGCCGATGAGCCGGGTCGATTCCTCGGTCGTGCGGATCGGCAAGGCCAAGGGGCTCATCGACTGCTGAACCCGCGTGCCGGAGTCGCGCGCTGGTGCGCCGACCCGTAAACTTACCGGCGGGTAAGTTTCTACGGTGAGGGTAATGATGGCTGGTCGGTCCAAGCGATTGCCACGGGCGATCCGCGAGCAGCAGATGCTCGACGCTGCCATCGACGTCTTCGCCGAGCACGGCTACCACGGTGCCTCGATGAACGCGATCGCCGCCGAGGCGGAGATCTCCAAGCCCATGCTCTACCTGTACTACGGGTCGAAGGACGAGCTGTTCGCCGCGTGCATCCGCCGCGAGAGCACCCGCTTCCTCGATGCGCTCACCGGGGCGGCCGATCCGAGCCTGACCCCGCGCGAGCAGCTCGAGCATGGCATCCGGGTCTTTCTCGGGTTCGTCAATGACAACCGCAAGGCATGGAAGGTGCTCTACCGGCAGGCCCTGTACCAGAACGAGTTCGCCGAGCTCGTGCTGAGCAGCCGCGACCGCGCGGTGGAGCTGACCGGGCTGATCCTGCGCTCGAGCAGCCGCGACGAGCGCAGCAACGATCAGTACCGGCTCATGGCGACCGTGCTGATCGGGGCGGGCGAGGCAGTGGCCGACCTGATCGCCAACGGAACCGCGCAGCCCGAGGAAGCCGTCACCTTGCTGACCGACCTCGCCTGGCGTGGCCTGGCGGGGCGCAAGCCGGTCCACTAGCGCGTCCTGCTGCGGTTCCTGCCGCGCGGCGCGCTGGAGGCGCCTCGCAAAACGCAACCAGCCCCAGGGGAGATCCCCTGGGGCTGGAGTCTTGCTCGGAGCGCTGCTACCGCGCGGTCACCTTCGCGGTGAGGTGCGTGTAGCCCTTCTTCGGGTGCCGCAGCGCGAGGTCCCAGCCATTCGCGGACTTGTCCGCGTAGACCTTCACCTTGGCGGGGAGCACCACTGGCTTGCCGAACTCGACGGTGTAGTCCACCGCGTCGGGGATGCGGCCCTCGATGATGCCGAGCACCGCGGCCGAGCTCCACATGCCGTGCGCGATGACCGACGGGAAGCCGAATGCCTTCGCGCCGACCTTCGAGATGTGGATGGGGTTGCGATCGCCGGAGACATCCGCGTACTGGGAGATCAGCGCCGGGGTCACCTTGGTGGTGGTGTTGGCGACGCGACCATCAGCGCCCGGGGCGGTATCGGTGCGCTCCGGCCGCGGCTCATCGCTCAGGCTGGTCCGCTGCTTGCGCAGGAACGTGCTTGCCTGCCGCCACACCAGCTCGCCCTCGACGGTGATCTCTGTGATCAGGTCGACGAGCAGGCCGGACCGGTGCTCCCGGAGGTCAGCAGCGTGCACGTCGATGGTGAGCACGTCGCCGACGGAGATGGGCTTGATCTGCTCGATGCTGTTGGACATGTGCACCATGCCCATGGCGGGCAGCGGGAAGTCCTTGGCCACGAGCAGGCTCATCACCGCGGGGAAGCTGAGCACGAACGGGTACGTCACCGGCACGGTGTCGCGCAGGCGCAGCCCGCACACGTGGTTGTAGTCCGCGAGGTTATCGACGTCGATGCGGACGTTCTCGATGCGCAGCACACGGTCGGGCAGGCTGGTTGCCTTGGCGCCCGGCAGGGGCAGCATGCCTGCCACGGCCTTGGCGTAGTTGCCCAGCATGCTCTGCTTGTCGAGTACCTCGATGTTGGTTGGCTTGCCCATCAGGCACCCAGCAGGCTCTGGCCGCACACGCGGACGGTGTTGCCGGTGACCGCGCTGGACGCGGGGCTGGCGAAGAACGCGATCGTCTCGGCGACGTCCACGGTCTGGCCGCCCTGGAGCAGCGAGTTGAGGCGACGGCCGACCTCGCGGGTGGCGAGCGGGATCGCGGCGGTCATCTGGGTCTCGATGAAGCCCGGGGCGACCGCGTTGATGGTGATGGACTTCTTGCCGAGCTCGGGAGCCTCGGCGTCGACCATGCCGATCACGCCGGCCTTGGAGGCACCGTAGTTGGTCTGGCCGCGGTTGCCGGCGATGCCAGCGATGGACGAGACATCAACCACGCGGCCGCCTTCCTTGAGGCCACCGTTGGCTACGAGGCCCTCGGTGATGTTCTTCGGCGCGATCAGGTTGACGGCCATCACGGAGTTCCAGCGGCCGTCATCCATGTTGGCGAGCATCTTGTCGCGGGTGATGCCGGCGTTGTGGACGACGATGTCGAGGCCGCCGAAGCGCTGGGCGGTCTCGGCGATCTTCTCAGCGGCGTTGCTCGCGGTGACGTCGAGGGCGAGGGCCACGCCGCCGATCTTGTTGGCGACCTCGGAGAGGGCGTCGCCGGCCTGCGGCACGTCGGCCACGATCACCTTCGCGCCGTCGCGGGCCATGACCTCGGCGATGGTCGCGCCGATGCCGCGTGCCGCACCGGTGACGAGGACGACCTTGCTGTCGAGGGGCTTGTCCCAGTCAGCGGGAGCCTCGGCGGTCTTCTCGTCCACGCGGACGACCTGGCCGTCGACATAGGCGGACTTGGCGGACAGGAAGAAGCGCAGCGGCGCGGCGAGCCCGGTGAAGTCGTTCTTGGCCTTGGGGGAGACGTACAGGAGGTTCGCGGTGGCGCCGCGGCGGAGCTCCTTGGCGATGGAGCGGCTGAAGCCCTCCAGGGCTCGCTGCGCGATGCGCTCGTCGGTCTTCTTCACCAGCTCGGGAGTGGTGCCGATGATCAGGACGCGGGCGCAGGGCGCCATCTTGCGCATGAGCGGGTTGAAGAAGTCGTGGAGCTGCTTGAGCCCCTCGATGGTGGTGATGCCGGTGGCGTCGAAGACCAGGCCACCGAACTTTTCGGTGCTCTCGTCGCCGAGCTCGTAGTCCGACAGCAGATCGCGGATCGGCTCGACCAGGCGGCCCTCGCCACCAACGATGACGGGACCGGGGAGCGCGGGCTCGCCAGCCTTGTAGCGACGCAGCTCCTCCGGCTGCGGCAGGCCCATCTTGCCCGCCAGGAACGCGCCTGGGGCGGATGAGATCAGCGTGGAGTACAGATCAGTGCTTCCCTTTTTGCCTGACACGGGTCACCTCTCGTGAGTGTAATCACTCGTCGCAGTTTCGCTTGTCGCAGTTCGCTACCGCACGGTCATTGACCTGCGGCGCGCCGCCGGGATGGGCGACATCCGCACATTGCTCCCGGCCGCGTTGTATCCTCCCGGAATGTACGCCGGAGTGCACGGTATCGACAACTAACTTACCGGTGAGTAAGAATACGTGGTAGTCCAACACTCCCGAATTGTTTGGAGACTGACAGTGACATCGTCGAATAACGCGGCCAAGGCCCCCGAGGGCCGGCAGACCCGCCCGGTAGCCATCCTCGGCGGCAACCGCATCCCGTTCGCGCGCAGCAACAAGGCCTACTCGAAGGCCTCCAACCAGGACATGTTCACTGCCGCGCTCGACGGGCTCGTGAGCCGGTTCAGCCTGCAGAACGAGCAGCTCGGCCTCGTCGCCGGCGGCGCCGTGCTCAAGCACTCGCGTGATTTCAACCTCATCCGCGAGTCCGTGCTCGGTAGCGCCCTCTCGCCCTACACCCCCGCGGTCGACGTGCAGCAGGCCTGCGGCACCGGCCTCACCGCCATCAGCATCGTCGCGGACCAGATCGCGCTCGGCCGCACCGAGTCCGGCATCGGCGGCGGCAGCGACACCACCTCCGACGCGCCCATCGCGGTCAACGAGGAGCTGCGCAGCCTGCTGCTCGACCTCAACCGCGCCAAGACCACCGGCGACCGCATCAAGCTGCTCGGCAACCTGCGCCCGAGCCAGCTCGTGCCGGCCATCCCCAGCAACGGCGAGCCGCGCACCGGCCTGTCGATGGGCGAGCACGCCGCGATCACCGCCAAGGAGTTCGGCGTCTCCCGCGAGGGCCAGGACGAGCTCGCGGCGGCCTCGCACCAGAACATGGCCAAGGCATGGGACGCCGGGTTCTTCAACGACCTCACCACCCCCTACCTCGGACTGACCCGGGACGACAACCTGCGCCCCGACTCCAGCGCGGAGAAGCTCGCCAAGCTCAAGCCGGTGTTCGGCAACTCCCTCGGCGACGCCACCATGACGGCCGGCAACTCCACCCCGCTCACCGACGGTGCCTCCACGGTGCTGCTGTCGAGCGACGAGTGGGCAACCGAGCGCAACATCCCCGTCCTCGCGTACCTGCGGGACTACGAGACCGCCGCCGTCGACTTCATCCACGGCCCTGATGGCCTGCTGATGGCGCCGACCTACGCGATCCCGCGGATGCTCAAGCGCAACGGGCTCTCCCTGCAGGACTTCGACTTCTACGAGATCCACGAGGCATTTGCCTCCGTCGTGCTGTGCACCCTCGCGGCCTTCGAGTCGGAGGAGTACTGCAAGGAGCGCCTCGGCCTCGACAGCGCGCTCGGCAAGATCGACCGCAGCAAGCTCAATGTCAAGGGCTCCTCGCTCGCGGCCGGGCACCCGTTCGCCGCGACCGGTGGCCGCATCATCGCCTCGACCGCGAAGATGCTCGCCGAGAACGGTGGTGGGCGCGCGCTCGTGTCGGTCTGCGCCGCTGGCGGCATGGGCGCTGTGGCCATCGTCGAGGCGTAGGTCTCGCGCATAGGCGGGCCTCGGTAGGCCTCGCGCATCGGCATCTGGCCGGTAGCGGGGCGTAGCTGGTCCTGCTTGCTAGCTTGCGGGAGCCCCCGGGCAGTTGTTGCGGCCCGGGGGCTTTCGCGTTCCAGCGTCCCTGCGAAGCTGGTCCGGCTCGCGGTGGGTGATGCGTGTAACACCATGCGGGGCAACGCCGATACGGCAAGTAAGTCCCGCGCGTGGACCCGAAACCCCGACCCGGGTTCCGCGCGGGACTTCCTGCGCGGATGGGCCCGCTGCACGGCGAGCGGGCGGCGAGATCTGGCTGGATCGGTTTTGATCATGCCGCCGCGTGAACACGATCGCGCGGGGCATAACCTAGTAGGAAGCGTGTTACCGGAGCCGCATGCGCGGCTGGGAGGCGACTGTGGCGAATCGCAGAAGTTCAAGAGCACGGCCGCTGGTGGTCGTGGCGGGCTTGCTGATAGTGCTGGTCCTGGCCGGCGCGGTGGCGTACGCGGTGGATTGGTTCGTATCGCGGGATAAGATGCCGCGCAACGTGACCGTGGCCGCCGTCGAGATCGGTGGGTTGTCCCCCGAGGACGCGCGGCAGCGGCTCGAGACCGAGCTCCTGCCCCGCGCCGAGGAATCGTTCGTGGTGATCGCGGACGAGGTGGAGACGTCGATCCTGCCGCAGGAGGCGGGCCTCGCGCTCGATCTCGACGCGACCATCGAGCAGGCCAGCCGGCAGCCCCTGAACCCGGTGACGCGGCTCGTTGACCTGTTCCGTACCCGCGAGGTCGGTTTCGCCAGCACCGTCGACGGTGACCGGCTCGGGGCCGTCGTTGATGAGGTGAAGGCCAGCGTCGACGAGGAGGCCGTCGAGGGCGACATCGTTTTCGTCGACGGTGCGCCCCAGCTCATCCAGCCGCGCGACGGTCTTGTCGTGCCCGCCGACGAGGCACGCGCCAAGATCGTGGAGCAGTGGCTATTCCCCGAGCCCATCCAGCTGCCGGTGCAGGTCGAGGAAGTCACCGTCACCGAGGAAGGCCTCGATGCGGCGCTGACCGAGTACGCGCAGCCCGCGGTGTCCTCGAACCTGGTGGTTCGGGGCAAGGACGACGCCGAGGCCGTGCTGGCGCCGGAAGAGGTGGGCGATGTCGTGTCGTTCACGCCCGATGGTGACGGTGGCCTCGAGCCCGAGTACAGCGTCGATGCGGCGCGACGGGCATTGGCCCCGCAACTGCGCGAGACCGAGGTACCCCCCGTGGAGGCCACGGTACGGCTCAGCGACGATGGGCCCGAAGTGGTGCCGGACCAGGTGGGCACCACCGTCGATTGGGAAGCCACCCTCGCGGACCTCCCCGAGCTGATGCAGCGCGTCGAGGGACGAACCGTGGATGCGGTCTACGAGGACACCCAGGCGGAGTTCACCACGGCGGACGCCGAAGCTCTGGGGATCAACGAAGTGATCGCCGAGTTCACCACGGGCGGGTTCGCCGCCGCCTCGGGCGTCAATATCCGCCAGGCCGCGGAGGAGACCAACGGCGCGATCATCAAGCCGGGCGAGACGTTCTCCCTCAACAACCACACGGGCACCCGCAGCTACGCGCAGGGCTACGTCGATTCCGGCATCATCCTCGGCGGCCGCCCCTCCACCGCGGTCGGTGGCGGTGTCAGCCAGTTCGCGACCACGCTGTACAACGCCGCATACTTCGCCGGGCTCGAGGATGTCGATCACACCGAGCACAGCTACTACATCTCGCGGTACCCGGCGGGCCGCGAGGCGACAGTCTTCGAGGGCTCGATCGACCTACAGTTCCGCAACCAGTACGACACCGGCGTGCTCATCCAGTCGTTCGGTGATGCATCATCGGTGACGGTGCGCATGTGGGGCACCAAGACCGTCGAGGTCGAATCGGTCAACGGTGGCCGGTGGGACTACACCTCGCCGCCGCGGATCACCCTCCGCGAGGGCCCCAACTGCCAGCCGAGCTCCGGGGGCCAGGGATTCACCACCAGCGACACCCGCATCATCCGCGATGCTGGGTCGGGCGAGGAGATCTCCCGCGAGACCCGCACGGTCCGGTACGTGCCGCAGCCCGTCGTGGTCTGCGAGGCACCGCCCCCGCCGCCGCCACCACCCTCGGAGGATGGCGATGATGGAGACGAGGGCGAGGGCGACGAGCGTCCCTCCGAGGAGCCCGAGCCTGCTGACCCCGAGCCTGCTCCGCCTGCTGAGCCCGCGCCTCCGGCCGAGCCCGCTCCGCCCGCTGAGGGCTAGCTCCACCGAGCATTGACGAGCGCCTCGCGGTTGCTATGCAGCCGCGAGGCGCTTTCCGTTGGTGGGGCGCGCGCTGGGCGTGCGCCGGCGGGTGCGCGCTGGCAAGGTCTGGGTGCTCCGCGCCAAAGTCCCGCAAACGCACCGGAAACTCGCTGATAGTCGGCGTGTTGCACCGGCGTGTCGAGCAGCTTCTATCGCGTTTGGCGGCGGATCACGCTGCCGCCGCGCACCCCACCGCCGCCGAGCGCTGCATCACGCCGGGATCGGTGGGTGCAGGCGCTTCATGCTCCATTCCTGCTGGCGCCGCGCGGCGAAGGCCGAGATCGCTATCGAGACTACGAGCATGCCCACCAGCACGATCACTGATTGCCAGAGCCGTCCGTCCGCGCCGCCGATGATGAGCTGGCGCAGCCCGGTCACCGAGTAGGTCATCGGCACGTAGGGGTGGATGGCCTCGAACAGTCGGCCGGTCGTCTCGGGCGGGTAGAGGCCCCCGGCGGAGACGAGGTTGATCATCAGCAGGGCGAGCACGGCGACGCGCGCGGTGGAGGAGCCGAGGAGCACGAAGATCATCTGGATGAACGCGAGGAACGCGAATCCCACGAGGAGCAGGAACGCGAGCAGGCCCGCGGGGTTGGCGGCCTCGAGGCCGATGGCGTAGCGCACCACGAGGAAAGTAACGATGGCCTGCGCGGCGCTGACGAGCATCGCTGGCCAGTAGGACGCAAGGATGGTGCGCAGCCCGCCGAGCCCGGCGGCGAGCGGCCGGGTCTGGAGGGGCCGCATGAGCATCCAGAGGATGAATCCGCCGATGAACAGGGCCAGCGAGATGAAGAAAGGGGCCATTCCGGTGCCGAAGGTGGAGGCGTAGGCGACGTGGCGGGGGTTGACCTCGAGAGGCCCGCCGATCACTTCGGCGTGCTCGAGGCGTTCCTGCTCGTTCCAGGCGGGGATCTGCTGGGAGCCCGCGGCAAGCTCGCTGGCGAGGAGGTTGGCGCCCTCGTCGAGACGGCTGGTGCCGTCGGTGAGCTGGCCGACTCCGCCGACTAGTTCTCCGCCGCCGTCGGCGAGCTGCCGCAGTCCGTCGGCAAGCTCGACGGCACCGTTGTTGATCTCCTGCGCGCCGTCGCGGAGCTGCTGGAGCTGGCTGCGCGACTCGGGCCCGAATCCTTGCCGGTTGATCTCGTCGCGGATCCTGTCGAGCTCGGCGGCTCCGTCGTGGGCGACAGGGTGGGGGACGGTACGCAGGAGCGTAGCGACCTCGCCGAGGGTGCCGGTGACGTGCGCCTGCTTCTCGGCGAGCACGTCGAGCTGGCTGACGAGCTGGTTCACCCCGCCGCTGAGCTGATCGGCACCGTCGCCGAGCTGCTGGGCACCGTCCTGGAGGTCGTCGAGCCCTGCCGCGAGGGGGAGCACCCCATCAGTGAGCTGCTGGATGCCTGCGGAGAGCTGTCCGGTGCCGTCCGCGAGCGCGGTGGCTCCGTCTCGGGCGGTGACGAGGTTGGTGGCGAGCAGCTGCGCGCCCTCGCCGAGCTCGGCCACGCCGTCGCGGAGCTCGCTGGTTCCGTCGGCGAGCTGCTGGCTGCCGTCGGCCGCCTCGACGAGGCCGCCGCGCACCGTCTGGAGACCGACGAGCACCTGATCGACCGACTGGGCGCCGATGGTCTCGGACATGACGTTGAGGATGCGATCCATCGCGGTCTGGGCGATGGTGGTGCCGATGGCGTTGGTGGCGTCGTTGTAGGTGACCTTGATCGTGGCCTTGCGCGGGTCGTCCCCCGCGGCGGAGACGAGTGCCTCGCTGAAGTCCTCGGGGAACTCGACGGCGAAGTAGTAGGTGCCGTCCTCGACACCCTGCTGTGCTTGCTCGTGGTCGACGCGGACCCAGCCGAGATCGCCGCGCTGCTGCAGCTCCCGGGTGACCTGCTCGCCGAACCGGACCGTGAGCCCGTCGATCCGGGCGCCGGTGTCGCTGTTGACGATGGCGACGGGCATCTGATCGACCTTGCCGAGCGGATTCCAGTACGCCCACAGGTACATCGCGCCGTAGAGCAGCGGCAGGAAGATGATCGCCACGATGGCGAGGCGGGGGAGCTTCTCGCGGCCGAACCTCTTGAGCTCGGTGCCGAAGGACAGTGCAGCGACCATGGGTGGTGCCTCCAGGACAGGGTTCAGTGACGGCTGGCGGCGAGCTCGAGGCGAAGCACCGCGGGATGGTCGGCGAGCGGGTCGGCCGAGGTCGTGAGCACGGTCGCGAGCTCGGAGAGGGCGGCGAGCCGCTCAACGAGGAAGCCGCGCTCGGTGCTGTCCTCGATCTGGCCGAGGTCATCGACGGCGAGGATGCGTGGGCTGCCCATCATCGATAGCGAGATCTTCAGCAGGAGCCGGTCGAGCTGGCTCAGGTCCCACAGCACGGTCTTGGCGGTGGGGATGGGGCGCTCGCCGAACACGGGCGCGCACGCTTGCTCCACGTCCGCGTCGCCGGGGCGGCCGACGGGCCGGTACCAGGGAGCGTTCCAGGTGGCGCGCTCGCGCAGGACATCGCGGACGGTGAGGCTGTCATCGAGGTCGTCGATGGTGTGGAAGCCCGCGATGGCGGTGTGCTTGCGGATGCGGTGGCCCCGCTTCGGGTAGGGCAGGCCAAGGATGGTCGCGGAGCCGGAGCTGGGCCGCATGCGGGCGGTAAGGGTGAGCAGCAGCGAGGTGCGTCCGGTGCCTGGCGGGCTCTGGATGACCGCGAGGCTGCGGTCCTCGATGTCGAAGGTGTGCGGGCCGTAGACGGTGCCGCGCTCCCCGCGGAGCGACAGCTCGTTCACGGAGATGATGGGTCCGGCAGTGTCGTCGCCGCGCGCGTCGTCCATGGATGGTTCCTCCGCAGTTTTGCCGCAGTGTTCCCGCGATGCCGTGTTGTGGCTGGCAGTGGGGCAGGTCCTGTGGTGACCACTATCGCGGACGCCGCTCGGTCGTGCCCGTTGATTGACGTTACTGACTGCTGATCAATCACGTACGGGAAGGTGGCGGAAATCATGCGGGATCGCCTGCTTGAATCCACCCTGGCGCACGAATCCAGAAAGCGAAGGGGCGGACCGCTTGCGCGGCCCGCCCCTCCTAGGTGCTCGGTGGTGCGAGGTGGATCAGAACGCGGCCTCGTCGAGCTCCATCAGGTCGAGATCGATGTTGGTGAGGACCTGCCGGATGGCGTGGATCTCGGGCAGCATGTTCTTCGCGAAGAACGAGCCGACGGCGACCTTGCCCTGGTAGAACGGTACGTCCTTCTCGCTGGCGCCGTTGTCGAGCGCGGCGAGCGCGACCTCGGCCTGGCGCAGCAGCAGCCAGCCGATGAGCAGGTCGCCCACGGCGAGCAGCAGGCGCACGGAGCCCAGGCCGATCTTGTAGAGCTCCTCGATCTGCTCGGCGGCACCCATCAGGTGGCCGGTGAAGGTGCCCAGGATCGCCTGGATGTCCTCGAGCGCAGCGTTGAGGAGCTCGCGCTCGTTCTTCAGCCGCTCGTCGCCGTTCTCGTCATCGATGAACTTCTTGATCTCGCCAGCGACGTGGGCGAGCGCAACACCCTTGTCGCGGGCGATCTTGCGGAAGAAGAAGTCGAGCGCCTGGATGGCCGTGGTGCCCTCGTACAGCGAGTCGATCTTCGCGTCGCGGATGTACTGCTCGATCGGGTAGTCCTGGAGGAAGCCCGATCCGCCGAGGGTCTGCAGCGACTCGGTGAGGTACTGGTAGGCACGCTCGGAGCCGACGCCCTTGACGATCGGCAGCAGCAGGTCGTTGATGCGGTAGGCGAGGTCCTTGTCGACGCCCGCGACGATCTTCGCGGCGGATTCGTCCTGGTGGACAGCCGTGTAGAGGTAGACCGCGCGCAGGCCCTCGGCGTATGCCTTCTGCGACATCAGGCTGCGGCGCACGTCCGGGTGGTGGGTGATGGTGACGCGCGGCGCGGTCTTGTCGGTCATGCGGGTCATGTCCGAGCCCTGCACGCGCTCCTTGGCGTAGGAGAGCGCGTTGAGGTAGCCGGTGGAGAGCGTGGAGATGGCCTTGGTGCCGACCATCATGCGCGCGTGCTCGATGACCTCGAACATCTGCGCGATGCCCTCGTGCACCTCGCCGACCAGCCAGCCCACGGCGGGCTTGCCGTTCTGGCCGAAGGTCAGCTCGCAGGTGGCGGAGACCTTCAGGCCCATCTTGTGCTCGACGCCAGTGACGTAGGCGCCGTTGTGCTCGCCGTACTCGCCGGTCTCCCAGTCCACGTGGTACTTCGGGACGAAGAACAGGCTCAGGCCCTTCGTGCCGGCGCCAGCACCCTCGGGGCGCGCCAGGACGAGGTGCATGATGTTCGGGAAGAGGTCATCGGAGGTGGCGGAGGTGATGAAGCGCTTCACGCCCTCGATGTGCCAGGTGCCATCCTCCTGCTTGATGGCCTTGGTGCGGCCCGCACCGACGTCGGAACCGGCGTCAGGCTCGGTCAGGACCATCGTGGCGCCCCAGCCGTGCTCCACCGCATGCTCGGCCCACTTCTTCTGCTCCTCGGTGCCGAGGTGGAACAGGACGTTCGCGAACGACGGGCCCGCCTGGTACATGAAGGCAGCGGGCTGCGCGCCGAGCAGCATCTCCGCGATCGACCACACGAGGATGCGGGGCGCGGGGATGCCACCGATCTCCTCGGACAGTCCCATGCGGTACCACTCGCCGTCCCACAGTGCCCGGAAGGACTTCTTGAAGGACTCGGGAAGGGTGACCTCGTGCGTCTCGGGGTCGAAGACAGGGGGGTTGCGATCCGCATCAGCGAAGGACTCGCCCAATGGGCCCTCAGCAAGACGCGAGACCTCGGACAGCATGTCGCGCACGGTGTCGACGTCCAGGTCGCCGAACTCGCCGGACTTCAGGACATCCTCGAGGCCCAGGAACTCGAAGAGGTTGAACTCCAGGTCGCGAACGTTGCTCTTGTAGTGGCCCATTCTTACACTCTCTCCGTTGAGATGTTCGTCGGATTCCCTACCAGCAGGATGGTGCCGTGGCCGCCATGCACAGCACGGTCAGCCCAGCAACCTACTCGCCAGTAACTTTGGCCAGTTTACGTCCCGGCCGCGCACATGCCAATAGTGCGACCTGCGAACTGCACCACAATCACAGCAAAGCCTCGCTGCTCCCGGGCTCCCGGACCGCCTCCCCGAACTCGCGCACGGTCGGAGGCAGGATCAGCACAGCGACCAGCGCCTCGCTCACGAACAACCACCAGCCGACCGCGGCCAGGCCATGATCATTGATGAAGAGCGCGACCCCCACAAGGAACACCACGGTCGTCCCCGAGCGCGCCGCCACCACCCGCCCCACCAGGCCATTGATCCGCGCCAGCGACCCATGCAACGCCTGCAGCGCAATGAACGGGAACGCAGCGGCACCCGCGTACAGCAATGCCGCGCTATGGGTCCCATAGCTGTCATCGATGAGCCCGAACGCCGTCGGGGCCAGGATCGCGAGGAACATCGACACCGCCAGCGCCATCAAAGCCAGCAGGAACGTGAACCGATAGACCAGACCGGGCAAGTCCCACGCCGACCGGTCCGCCGCGCTCACGAACGGTCCCATTACTGCCGTTACCATCGTCGCCAGCATCAGGATCAGGAAGAACGCCGGGATGAAATGCCCCGCCGCGATCGGACCCAGGTTCACGATCACCAGCAGCGGCAGCACCGTCGGCATCACCGCTCCCAGCGCCGCCGGGCCATACGCCCGCAGCACCCCCCGCATCATCTGCCCGCGATCCACCTGCTGCGGCGCCAGAGCCGCGAACTCGCTCCTGCCGATCCTGCGCGCGATAACCGCCGTCAGGATCGGCACCAGCACCATCATCGGCACGAACCAGGCCATCGCGATTCCCGTTGACCCCAGCGAGAACAGCCCTGCCGCCACCAGCAGCACCAGCCTCGCCCCCGCCTGAGCGACCATCGCTATCGCGCTCCACCGCGCACGCCCGAGCCCCGAGACCATCGAGTCATACGACGCCAGCACCGACAACCCCGCCACCAGCGGCGGAAAGGCCCACGCCTGCCAGGGAAGCTCGAAAACCACCTGCCGCGGGACGACCAGCACCACCAGCGTCCCCGCCAGCATCGCCACGATGAACACCGCCGCATTGCCACGGAAGAACCAGCCCAGCGCCTTCACGCCCGAGAACGGCACCACCCGCGACACCACCGCGCCGATGCCCAGGTTCGCCAGCGTCGACACCCCCGTAGCCGTCGCCACCAGCACCCCAGCGAATCCCAGAGCCTGCACATCGAACAAGAACGCGGCAACCACCCAGAACACCGCCGTGAAGCTCGCGCCGAACACATTCGACACCAGCGCCGCCAAGGCATCCGAATCCAGCACCCGGCGCGACGCCAGCCCCGCCGACGGCGTCAAGTCCCAGCTGTTCGTATTCGCGCTCTCCGACACGCCCCAAGCCTAGTGAAGCCGACCGCCGCCCCGGGGGCGAAGGGGGAGACGGGGCTGGGGTGGTCCAGGTGCGACGCGGCGATGGCGGGCGATCGGGGCATCTTGTCAGAGCCCGGAGGCATTCGCCCCATGCGCGGCCTGCTCCGGGGTGAACCCATCGAACTCCAGCTGATCGATCAGGCCCTGCCGAGAAAAGCCCATGACCTCGAGATAGGACTCTGCCACCCGCTCAGCCTGCTCGAACCAATCCACCTCGATGCGATCGACCGCGAACGTTGCATCCTCGGTGGAGTAGCCCTCGAACCCCAGCTGATCGATCAGGCCCTGCCGGGAGAAGCCCATGACATCGACATAGCTTTCCGCGTTCCGCACAGCATTTCGCTGGCTCACCGTCATGCCAGGATCGGCTGCCGGGGGAGGAGACGCGACGGGCGGCGGGGAAGGCGCATCGCTCGTCACAGCCTCTGTCGGACTAGGCGCAGCGGGGGCGCTCGTCGCCGGAATGGGTTGAACGGCATCGGTCGTCGCAGCGGCTGCCTGAGTGGATGCGCTGGTCTCGACCTCAGTCTCGGGCGCGGTACCGCCACAACCACTGAGAAATCCACCGATACCAAGGAAGATCGCCGCCGATACCGGCAACACGAGGTGCCGCCCCTTACGCCGAGTGCTTGTGCGGCTGGAAGCGGGAGCGGAGCGCAAAAACGAAACCGGTTCGTTGTTCATCTCCAGAACCTATCGCGTCCGATATGTACGAGTGCAGAAGATTCAGGAACGATGTGCACGCGCTGCGATTTTGCGGGAGATCGGCGCTGGTGCGATCAAGGTTGATCTGCCCGCCCACGGCCGCAATCCCAAACGGCCCGGTGCGATGCGGGTGGAGCGCACCGCCATTGTGGTCAACGGCGGCCCAGGTGTAGGAGGCCCCCAAGACGCGCGGCAGCCGCCGCCGAGTGCCGCTAACGTCAGCCACCACGGCGCTGCTGCGCGCGTACCTGGCGCGGCACCCCCGCGCCCATTGCGCCACCGCGCCGCTGTTCCCGGCGTCCCGGCTGATCCCGGAGCGGCCTACCGGGGTTAGGGCCGCCCGCCCGGCGGCACAGGTGCTGGGCGACCTGTCCGCGGAGCAGACCGCCGCGCGGCTAGACCTCGACTGGGACGCCCCGCTGCGCCGCCAGAACTTCTACAAGGCGGTGTACCGCCCGGCCGTGCTGCGCGCCAACGGGCTGGCAGGGGCGGGGTTGCCCGCCGATCTGTGATTCCACGCTCTGCGCCACGCGTACGCCAGCTTGTGCGTGGCGGCGGGGCTGCCCGCCCTGGCCATAGCCAAGTACATGGGCCACGCCAAGGTCACCACCACGCTGACCATCTACGCGCACTTGTTTGACGACGACCACACCGACGCCATGGCTGCGCTGGGCGCGCTGGGCCAGCCCACCCACCACGGCGACAACGTGGTCCCGATCAGGGGAGTGGGATAGTCGGTTTACATTTGGCTTCTCAGTCTCCGAGGCTTGGCTTGCGCAGATACTTTCCAACCGCAGGCAAGGCTTCCCAATCGGATTCTCCGATCACCGCAGAGCCCTCGGAGTCAACGCTGATTTTCCGCCAGCCTGACGTGCCGAATGCGGACCGTTCCAGATGAGCTCGTGCGCGGTTTCGAAACAAGGAGCCAGCTACGGGTTCACTGGGGCTGCTTGTCGGTTTCCATTCGGGTAATATCAATTCCTCGGCAAGCCACAGTTGGAGCTCGTTTGACTTTGCGTGGTACTCATCGACTTCAACTTTCACTGCTTCTTTGACCTGATCCCAGAACCAGCCGTAGAATTCCTGAGCTCTCATAGAGTATTTATCAATCAATGCGAGAAACTCGACATCTTTATCGCATGTCCTGAGAAACCGTTTGGCCGGGCCGCTCCAGCCGGAGAATTTGTCGAGTTCTGCGCGCTTCAACTTCACTGTATTTGCCCATTGAGGTGGCGCAGGTGGTTGGTGGCTAAACGTTGTACTGATCGACAGAAGCGGCACGGTGTGGTGGAGCGTGCAATTGCGAAGGTCGAAGAGAAACTTGATGTCATCATCGCCAAGCAGTTCGTCGACCTTGGGTTTGTAAAAGTCTACTTCCCATTTCGTCCGAAGGTCGTCCTTGCCTACCCGTTCTGATTCGTGGATTCTCTCCGTCCAGATCTTCCGATGCGTGGTGCGCTGACTATCGCGTAGCGTTGCGACTGACGCAATGAAATTATGGAATAAGCGTATTGCCTCGTGCTCAAAATCGTCGGTAAGATCGTCTACGTGCCGGGGTGTCTCGATAAACTGTGCAAGGTGTTTAGCAAGCTCGCGGCCATTCGCGCTGAATAACCTGATGGTTCGGTTCAAGGTCTCGAAGCGTTCGTGGTGGTATTTTCCGGGCAAGGTGCTGAGCATTTGCAGCCTGCGCTTGCGCTCGACCGACCAATCTGCTTCCCACCTTTGGTGAGCTTCCCTCAATCTCGCGCCGCCTCCCGTGTCTCGCTGCTCTAGGTGGCACGTTTGACATCCAGTCCGACAAGTCCGTCCTGTCGCACCCCGTGCCTGAGGTGCTGTGGAGGTGCCAGCATGCCCCGCAACGCACAACGCCAGCTCAGATACATGCTCTGAGCTGGCGTTTTACGAGAGCCGATGACGGGAATCGAACCCGCGTATTCAGCTTGGGAAGCTGATGTTCTGCCATTGAACTACATCGGCGCTGCAGCGTGCGTGCTGCGGTATGCGAGTGTAGCAAGCTTTCGCGCCCGGTTCCCGTCGTGGGTGGTCGAGGCGGGGAGCGTGTCGGGCCTTGCCCGGGCGGCCGTGGGGCCGGAGAGGTCCGAAGCCAGCGCGAGTGGAAACTTTTCCCGCCTGTAGCGGGAAAAGTTTCCACTCGCGGCACGGGCAACCGCCGGGCTGGGGGAGTCGGCACCCGCCCCACGCCAAGCCGGCCCCCACCCACGCTAAGCCGGCACCCACCATGCCAGGCCAGCAGCGCGCCCCCGCGGCGGTAGGCTGTGCCGATGCTTCTTTCTGATAGGGATATCCGCGCGGAGATCCAGGCGGGCCGGCTGGGCCTGGAGCCGTTCGATGATGTGCTGGTGCAGCCGTCGAGCGTGGATGTGCGGCTGGACAACATGTTCCGGGTGTTCAACAACACGCGGTACACCCATATTGATCCGAAGCTGCAGCAGGACGAGCTGACGTCGCTGGTGGAAGCGCCGGAGGGGGAGCCGTTCGTGCTGCATCCGGGCGAGTTCGTGCTGGGCTCCACGCTGGAGGTGTGCAGCTTGCCGGATGACCTGGCGGGCCGGCTGGAGGGCAAGTCGTCGCTGGGGCGGCTGGGCCTGCTGACGCATTCGACGGCGGGGTTCATCGATCCGGGGTTCAGCGGGCACATCACCCTGGAGCTGTCGAACGTGGCGAACCTGCCGATCACGTTGTGGCCGGGCATGAAGATCGGCCAGTTGTGCTTGATCCGGCTATCGAGCCCTGCGGAGTTCCCGTATGGCAGCGCGCGGACGGGGTCGAAGTACCAGGGGCAGCGGGGGCCGACGCCGTCGCGGTCGTACTTGAACTTCCGCACGTAGCAGCGCGCCGCCAGCAAGGCGGGGATGCAGCAACGGAGAGATACGTCATAGTGAACCGAGGGCCGGACTTCACCGATTGGTCGGACTTCATTAACTCGCACTGCCTAGGGTTTGGGTCATGGCGATTCGGATGACGGTGTTCGGTACGGGCTACCTCGGTGCGACCCATGCGGCATGCATGGCTGAGCTTGGCCATGAGGTCCTCGGTGTTGATGTCGATGCGGACAAGATCGAGCGGCTCAAGGCCGGTGATGTGCCGTTCTACGAGCCCGGGCTGCCGGAGGTCCTCAAGCGCAACATCGAGGCGGGGCGCTTGTCGTTCACCACGTCGTACGAGGAGGCCGCCGAGTTCGGGGATGTGCACTTCATCGGTGTGGGCACCCCGCAGCGGCGTGGCGAGTACGCCGCGGACCTCAAGTACGTGCACAAGGTGATCGACACGCTGGGTCCGCTGCTGACGCGCCCGGCGCTGATCGCGGGCAAGTCGACGGTCCCGGTGGGCACGGCCACGGAGCTGGCGGAGCGCGTGGCGCGGCTCGCCCCGGCTGGTGATCAGGTGGAGCTGGCGTGGAACCCCGAGTTCCTGCGCGAGGGCTTCGCCGTCAAGGACACCCTGGAGCCGGACCGGATCGTGGCGGGCGTGCAGCCCGGCGGCCGGGCGGAGTTGATCCTCCGGGAGGTGTACGCCAAGGCGGTCGATGCCGGTGCGCCCTTCCTGGTGATGGACTACGCCACCGCGGAACTGGTCAAGGTGAGCGCGAACGCGTTCCTGGCGACGAAGATCTCGTTCATCAACGCGATGGCGGAGATGTGCGAGGCCGTGGGCGGGGACGTGACGCTGCTGGCCGACGCGATCGGGCATGACAAGCGCATCGGGCGCCGGTTCCTCAACGCTGGCCTCGGTTTCGGTGGGGGCTGCCTGCCCAAGGACATCCGGGCCTTCATGGCGCGGGCGGGCGAGCTCGGTGCTGATCAGGCGCTGACGTTCCTGCGGGAGGTCGACAACATCAACATGCGTCGGCGCAGCCGCATGGTCGAGCTCGTCTCCGAGGCGCTCGGTGGCACGCTGATCGGCAAGAACATCGCCGTCCTCGGTGCGGCGTTCAAGCCGGATTCCGACGACGTGCGCGACTCCCCGGCACTCAACGTCGCGGGGATGCTGCAGCTCAAGGGGGCCGGGGTCAGTGTGTATGACCCGAAGGCCATGGACAACTCGCGCAAGGTGTTCCCCACGCTCGGCTACTCCGAGTCCGTGGTCGATGCCTGCGAGAAAGCCGACATCGTGCTCGTGCTCACTGAGTGGCAGGATTTCCGGGATCTCGACCCGGCGGAGCTCGAGGGCGTGGTGCGCGGCCGCATCATCGCCGACGGGCGGAACTGCCTCGATGCCCGCAAGTGGATGGATGCTGGCTGGACGTATCGTGCGCTGGGCCGCAATCTGTCGACGGTCTAGGACGGGTCCGCCCAGGAGTGTCCCGTGGAATTCGCGTTCGGTGACCGATCGGTTTCGATTTGACTGCGAAGCACTACAGTTGCCAGATTTCCGCGACGGCGAGGCTTCACACTCATCCCTAACGGCGTGCGGGCCAGCGTAAGGCCGCTACGGAAGGGACGCTAGGTGGGATCGTTACTGGGAATCGCGATGGACGCAGGACACGTGCGGTCCGCGTTGCGTTACCCCGACGGGGCCTGCGACGAGCAGTGCATTCCCATCATCGATGGTGCCTACGCGGAAGCCGTGGTGACCGCTGTCACCGCGATGCAGGACTGGGTGGCGCGGACGAAGGCCAGCCGGTTCACCACCGTCGTGGTGGCGTGCCCGATGGAGTCGCAGAACGCTCCGGTGCTCGAGGCTCTCTCCGCGATCGGATCGCTCACGGTGCGGTTCGTGGACTTCGCCGAGGCGCAGTGGGCGTACCTCGAGGAGATCGGTGCCTACACCCCGCCGGGCAATGTCATCCTGCATGGGCAGGGCGATCAGGGGACGATATTCAGCCTCATCGATCCGGTGGCGGGCCAATGCCTCTCGCGGGCATATGATCCCACGCTGAGCCTGCGCACGATCGATGACGCGATCGCCGCGATCGTTGGTGATCGCGCGCGCACCGACCAGCTCCGCCGCACGCTCATCGACCGGGAGTCGATCACGCTGAGCCGTCGCCGCACCCTCGACCGCGAGGACGTGGCTCGGGCCATCGACGGCGTGGCGCAGCGGTCATTCCGGAGCTCTCTCGACGTGGCGCACCAATTCGGGCTATCGGCGGAGTCGATCGTTCTGCTCGGCACGGCATCCGTGCTCATCGCACCGATAGCCCGCAACTACCGGTCTGTTCCACTCGTGGTCGCGGAGGATCCCACCGCGATCGCGGCGATCGGCGCTGCCGTGCTGCTCGTCCGCACCGACCCTGCCGCCGGTGGCGCGCCGGTGGAGTTCGGGGCCGGGCTGGTAGTGCCCCGCTCGGCGGATCAACGCGAGAGGGCGCAGGGGCGCAGCTCCCTCGCGTCCCGTGGTCTCACGCGGGCGGCGGCTGTCATCGCGCTCCTCGCCGTCACTGGGCTCGGGATCCACTTGACGACCGACATGACCTCGTCGGGCTCGGCATCGATGGTCGTTGACGGAACGCTCGCGGAATCCCTGCCAGGGCAGGGCGCCGGAACGGAAGAGGAAGCGCTGCCCGAGCGCTCCACGCCGCGCGCGGCCACGGAGCAGGACGCCGAGCCTGATCGATCGCCGGACCAGTCGCTCGAGGATGCGCAACCGCCTGAGCCAGCGCCGCCTGAGCCGGGCCAGCCCGCGGCAGCCTCCCCCGGAGAGCCCGACCAGCCGATCGTGCCGCCCCGGCGCCAAGAAGGTTGGTTCCCCGCCGCCGAGCCCGCACCGGCCCCCGCTCCTGCGCCGCAACCACCAGCTCCTGCGCCGCAGCCTGCCCCCGTTCCCGAACGCGCGCCTGCCCCCGCCCCCGAGCCTGCTCCGGTACCTCAGCAGGCCCCCGAGCCTGCCCCTGCGACCCAGCCTCAGGCTCCCGCCCCGGAGCCCGCTCCTGCCCCGGAACCTGCTCCTGCCCCGGAGACTGATACATCGATCAGCGAGGTTCCCCTGGACCTCGGCTGAGGCGCTCGCGACACCTACTGCGAGTAGCTGGCGAGGAAGTTGCCGATCCGTTCGATCGCCACGGTCAGGTCCCGCGAGTAGGGCAGCGTGACGATGCGGAAGTGGTCCGGGTCCGGCCAGTTGAAGCCGGTGCCCTGGACGACAAGGATCTTCTCGTGCAGCAGCAGGTCCTGCACGAACTGCTCATCGTTGTGGATCTCATGCACCTCGGGATCGAGCCGGGGGAAGCAATACAGGGCTCCCCTCGGCTTCACGCAGCTCACGCCGGGGATCGAGTTGAGACGTTCCCAGGCAGTGTCGCGCTGCTCGAGCAACCGGCCTCCCGGCAGGATCAGCTCGTTGATGGATTGGTGCCCGCCCAGCGCCACCTGGATGGCGTGCTGCGCCGGAACGTTGGGGCAGAGCCGCATCGAGGCGAGCAGGTTGATGCCTTCGAGGAAGCTCGTTGCATGATCCTTGGGGCCGGTGATCACCAGCCAGCCGGACCGGTAGCCCGCCACCCGGTATGCCTTCGATAGCCCATTGAACGTCAGGGTGAGCAGGTCTGGGGCGAGGGTCGCGAGCGAGACATGCTTCGCGCCGTCGTAGAGGATACGGTCGTAGATCTCGTCGGCGAGCAGCAGGAGCCGGTGCTTGCGAGCGAGGGAGACAAGCTCGTTGAGCACGTGCTCCGAGTAGACGGCACCGGTCGGGTTGTTGGGGTTGATCACCACGATCGCCTTGGTCTTCTTGGTGATCTTGGACTCGATGTCCGCGACATCGGGGTTCCAGTCGTCCTCCTCCGCGCACCGGTAGTGCACGGGAGTTCCGCCCGCCAGGCTGGTGGCCGCTGTCCAGAGCGGGTAGTCGGGCGCCGGGATGAGCACCTCGTCGCCGTTGTCGAGCAGGGCCTGCATGACCATCACGATCAGCTCGGATACCCCATTGCCGAGGAATACGTCATCGACGTCGAACTCGGGGAATCCCGGCTCGAGCTCGTAGCGGGTAACGATGGCCCGCCGCGCCGAGAGGATGCCCTTGGAGTCGGAATAGCCCTGCGCGTAGGGGAGCGCGGCGATCATGTCCCGCATGATGACGTCGGGAGCCTCGAACCCGAATGGGGCGGGGTTGCCGATGTTGAGCTTGAGGATCCGATGCCCCTCTGCCTCGAGCCGGGCCGCGTGCGCGTGCACGGGTCCACGGATCTCGTAGAGGACGTCCTGCAGCTTGCTCGACTGCTGCAGGACGCGTGGCTGGTAGTGATGCGGGTGCAGGGGATCGTTTCGGCTCACGTGTTCATCGTGCCACTGCTGTCGAGCTAATAATGCACGGACCGGCCGGATGAGTGCATGGCGCCCGCTCAGCTTGGCGGAATGCCTGGCGCGGGCTGCTGAATTGCTGTGGCCCCGCTCCCCGGGAACGGGGAGCGGGGCCACAGTGCTCGTGCCGTGCTCGGCTAGCTTGCGCCCTGCCCGGGGCGCTTGGCGCCGGGCTGGATCCCGAGGCCCTTCGGCTTGGGCTTGTCGGCGGCCGCTGGCTTCTCGGCAGCTTCCGAGGAGGAGGCATCGCTGGAATCACCAGCTGCTTCCGCTGGGGCCTTGGGCTCCGCGGGCTCGCTCGGAGTCGGCTCCGGCTTCGGCTCGGCAGCCTTGGGCTCGGGGTCCTTTGGCTCGGCTGCCTTCGGCTCGTCAGCTTGCGCAGGCTTCTCCGGGGCTGCCTTTGCTGGCGCAGCCTTCTCCGCGTCAGGCTTCGCGGTTGCCGAAGCCTGCGACCCTGGCCGCTTGGCGGCAGCCTTCATCTGGAGCCCGCCCTTGGCCGGGGCCTTTGCCGGTGCTTCCTTCTGGGTTGCTTCCGGCTTGGCCTCCGAAGGAGCCTCGGCGGGCTTCTCGGCAGCGGCCTCGGCGGGCTTGTCCGCTGCGGGCTTGGCTGCGGGTGCGGCTGCCTTGGCGCCGGGGCGCTTGGCGGCGGCCTTCATCTGCAGTCCGCCCTTGGCTGGGGCCTTTGCCGGTGCTTCCTTCTGGGTTGCTTCCGGCTTGGTCTCCGAAGGAGCCTCGGCGGGCTTCTCGGCAGCTGGTTCGGCGGGCTTGTCCGCTGCGGGCTTGGCTGCGGGTGCGGCTGCCTTGGCGCCGGGGCGCTTGGCCGCGGTCTTCATCTGCAGTCCGCCCTTGGCCGGTGCCTTGGCGGGTGCCTCAGCCTCGCCCTTTGCTGCCTCGCCCTGTGTCGCAGCGGGCTTCTCGGCCGGGGTGGCCTTGGCGCCGGGCCGCTTGGTGGCCTTGACCTGCAGTCCGCCCTTCGCGGGAGCCTTGGTAGCGGCCGGCTTGGCCGGTGCATCACCGCCAGCGGCGGGGGCTGCTTCCTTGGGCTCGGCCTCCACGGCAGCGCTCGCCTTGGGTGCTGCGGTGCTAGCCGCGGCGACACGGGCGGGGGAGCGCTTGGAGCCGACGGTCACTCCCTCGGGCAGCCCGCGCTTGACGCCCTCGAGGAGCATCATCGCGACATCGACGACCTCGACGCCCTCGCCCTTGCCGGATTCCTGGCGGGCGGTCACGCCGTCGGAGATCATCACGCGGCAGAACGGGCAGCCGGTGGCGATCTTCTGGGCGTTGGTATCGAGGGCCTCGTCGGTGCGCTCGACGTTGACGCGCTTGCCGAGGTGCTCCTCCATCCACATGCGTGCGCCACCAGCGCCGCAGCACAGCGACCGCTCGCCGTGGCGTGGCATCTCGGTGAGCGTGGCGCCCGAGGCCGAGACGAGCTCGCGGGGCGCCTCGTAGATCTTGTTGTGCCGCCCGAGGTAGCAGGGGTCGTGGTAGGTGGTGAGGCTCTTTGTCGGCTCGTTGACGGGAATGAGCCGCTTGTCGCGCACGAGCCGGTTGAGCAGCTGGGTGTGGTGGACGACCTCGAAGTCGCCGCCGAGCTGCGGGTACTCGTTGCCGATGGCGTTGTAGCAGTGCGGGCAGGTCACGACGATCTTGCGCTGCGCCTGCGCCCGGCCCTCGAAGACGTCGTTGAACGTCTCGATGTTCTGCTGGGCGAGCGTCTGGAAGAGCAGTTCGTTGCCAGCGCGGCGGGCGGAGTCACCGGTGCAGGTCTCGCCGGTGCCGAGCACCATGAAGTCGACGCCCGCGATGTGCAGGAGCTCCGCGACGGCCTTGGTGGTGCGCTTGGCGCGGTCCTCGAAGGCGCCGGCGCAGCCGACCCAGAACAGGTACTCGGTGTCGCCGAACTCGCCCTCGTAGACGGGGACGTCGAAGTCGACCTCGTCGATCCACTTCACGCGATCCTTCGCGTTCTGGCCCCAGGGGTTGCCCTTGACCTCGAGGTTCTTGAACAGCCCGGCGAGCTCGGAGGGGAAGGCCGATTCGATGAGGACCTGGTAGCGGCGCATGTCGATGATGTGGTCGACGTGCTCGATGTCGACGGGGCACTGCTCGACGCAAGCGCCGCAGGTGGTGCAGCTCCACAGCACCTCGGGGTCGATGATGCCGTCGGTGGCGGGGTCGCCGGTGATCTCGCCGACGAGGGGTCGTCCGGCCTCGATGCGGGCGGCCTCGGGGATCTTCGCGAGGGCTTCCTCATCGGGGTTGCCGTCGGCGTCGACGAGGCCGATCTCCTCGCCGGCCATGTCCTTGCGGCCTCCGGCGAGCAGGTAGGGCGCCTTGGCGTAGGTGTGGTCGCGCAGCGACAGGATCAGCAGCTTGGGGGAGAGGGGCTTGCCGGTGTTCCAGGCGGGGCACTGGGACTGGCAGCGGCCGCACTCGGTGCATGTAGTGAAGTCGAGCAGGCCCTTCCAGGAAAAGTCCTCGGCCTTGCCGGCGCCGAACGCATCGGTCTCGGGATCGGCCTCCTCGAGCTCGAGGACCTTGCCGCCGGACATCATGGGCTTGGCGGCGCCGAGCGCGACCCCGCCGTCGTCCTCGCGCTTGAAGTAGATGTTGAAGAACGCGGAGAAGCGGTGCCAGGCCACGCCCATGGTGATGTAGCGGCCGACGATGAGCAGCCAGATCATGCCGGAGAACAGCTTGATCATGGCGAAGATGGAGACGAGCACGGGCTCGGCGGGCAGCAGCTCAGCGATCCAGCGGGTGGCGAAGTAGGCGATATCGTTTCCGCCGTAGACGGCGTACTTGGAGGCGCGGACGAAGACGACGCCGAGGCCCTCGATGAGGACGACGGCCTCGACGAAGTAGGCCTGCCAGAAGCTCGAGCCGGAGAAGCGGGACATCCGGTCGGGGCGGCGCGGGTGGTTGCGCTGGCGGATGATGATGAGCGCGGTGATGCCGACGACGGTGCCCACGCCGAGGAACTCCATGAGGAGGCTCCAGATGAAGAGGTCACCGATGATGGGCCAGTGGAAGTGCGGGTTGTACGTCTCGCCGTAGGCCTCGAGCCAGGCGGAGGCTCCGAGGAGGAAGCCGAGCATGACGAGCCAGTGCGCCCAGCCCACGGAACGGAACTTGTTCATGCGTGTGTGGGCAAGGAACTCGATCATGAGTTGCTTGAACCGCGGCCAGACAGGGAACAGGCGGGTTCCGTCGGGCTGGCCGAGCCGGATGGTCTGCACCATCCTCCACGCCCCGGCCCAGAAGATGATCCAGCATGGAATGCTGACGACTGCGGCGATGGTGCCGAGCGTCAGCGTAACGGGCGTCACGTCGCTCATGTCGTCGTGGCCTTTCTGTCGTGGCGGTGTGTGCCGCCAGCCGTAAGCCGTCCGCTTCCCCTCTATGTTACCCGCGGGTAACTTGCGCTGCGCTTCCCGCGTGGCGCGAGGGGATTCCTGTGCGGTTGTGTCGCGGCGAGGCCTGCGCATCCCATGCCCGCCCTGCCCGGCGCCACTGTTGCTGCGGGCCGGTTGGGGCGTGAGCACCTGATCGCGCGCACACTCGTCTTTCCTAACGGTATTACGTGCCCTGGTAGCTGCTTTCGCGCAGGCGAGCCTAACTTGAACATTATGGTGCCCTGGCAGCGCGAAAGCCCTGGGATCGCTGGATTCCCAGCCATCCCAGGGCGCTGCCGGTTGGTGCCCCCCGGGGGCCTATCCGGTGGTGAGGCGGACCCCGGGCTCCCGGGCGAGGACATCATTGATCGGGGTCGCGTAGAGCAGCGGCGTCTCCCCGTAGATCGCGGTCTCCTCGATGGCGGCGGAGCATGATGTGAAATCACCCACGTCCGAGGCGCTGGAGATGCCCACGGCGCGGGTGCCGCTGATGATCGCGCCCCCGGAGTCGCCCTGCAGCGCGCAGATGCTCGAGGTGAACGCGTTGCCCAGGGTGCGGGGCCCGATCTGCAGGGTCAGGTTGGTGGCGGTGACCACGCCGCAGCTGAAACCGGTGGTGACGCCGGACTTGCACACGGGCATGCCGATCACGGGGTCCGCGGTGCCGGTGATGCGCAGCTCGCCCCCGCCGCGGATCCCGGCGGACGAGAACGCCTCCTGGTGCGCGTCGTCGATCTCGATGACGGCGTAGTCGACCTTGTCCATGTTCGTCGCGGTGAAGCGGCCGAAGACCTGACCGGCGAGCGGCCCCTGCAGGAAGCGGGTGGGCGTGCCAGAGGTGCCTGGTCCGTCGGGGTTGCAGTGCCCGGCCGTGAGGTTGATGGCCTTGCCGTCGTCGTTGATCCCATTGAAGCCGAGCGAGCAGCGCAGCGACGTGGCATCGCCAGCGATGAAGGCATCGCCGCCGAGTGCCTCGAACGGCGTCACGACCGTAGCGCTCGCGGGAGGGAGATCCTCCTCGTCCTGATCCTGGGGCTGGGGCTGGGGCTGTAGCGGTTTGTTGCTTCCGCTGCCAGCGAGGGGCTGCTCATCGATGGTGTCCTCGCCGGGGACGACCTCGTTGGCGGGGGTCAGCACCACGCCAGCGCGGTCGAGCAGCTCCGGCAGCTCGATGGCGGCCCCGAGCTCGCTCTCGGCGAGGCCGAGGACGACGGTGTTGCGGGTCAGGTCGATGACGGCACCGCGGAACATGCCGTTGAGCGGCGCGGGGAGCGCATCGATCCAGCGCTGCAGGTCGGCGAGCTCGGCACGCAGGGCGGTCTCGGTGCGCGATACCTCGGTGACGGCGAAGCCTGCCTCCTTGGCCTCGTCGGCGAGCGTGCTCGTTGTCGCGGCGATGGTGGGGACGCCGTTGTCGAGCCAGGCGCCACCGAACTCGTCGGGGAAGCGGGCCCGGAGATCGTGCGCGAAGGTTGCGAGATCCTGGGCGATCGCGGAGCGCTCGAGGAACTCCTCGGCGGTGATGCCGAGGTCCCGCTCGAGGGCCTCGATGAGTGCCGGGGGCAGTCCTGTCGCGGCGGGGGCAGGGGCTGGCTCGGCATGCGCGCTGGCGAGCGGGGCCATGCCGAGAACGAGGGCCGCGAGCGCGGCGGTGCCCGCGCGGCGAAGTGGTGAGGTGCGCATCGTTGGCTCTGGTCGCCCTTTCTCGGGTTGGCGCTGCGTGAGAGCAGGCGTCGGGATAACTCTAGGTCCGGGAGGGCCTGCTGGACCAGGGTCGCGGGCAGGACGTCATGAGATCGTGACGGCGGTGTGGCGTGGATCTCAACAGGCGTGGGGATGCCCGGGAACAAAACGCCGTGGGCCGACCGTTGATCCCGATGTAAGGTTGAGCGAGATAGGCTCAGGTGGCTGGCGCGATCGTCGGATCGCGCGTAGCTTTGAGTCGCATCCACTCATCTTTGATCGGATGCCAGGAATATCTACAAGGAGGAACACCATGGCGCGAGCGGTCGGAATCGACCTCGGCACCACCAACTCGGTCGTATCAGTGCTCGAGGGCGGTGACCCTGTTGTCATCGCCAACGCAGAAGGTGCGCGGACCACGCCGTCGGTGGTGGCATTCGCGCGCAACGGAGAAGTCCTCGTCGGCCAGCCCGCGAAGAACCAGGCCGTCACCAACGTTGATCGCACCATCCGCTCGGTCAAGCGCCACATGGGCACCGACTGGAAGAACGACATCGACGGCAAGAACTACACGCCGCAGGAGATCAGCGCGCGCGTGCTGATGAAGCTCAAGCGCGACGCCGAGGCGTACCTGGGCGAGGACGTCACCGACGCCGTGATCACCGTGCCGGCCTACTTCGAGGACGCGCAGCGGCAGGCCACCAAGGAAGCCGGGCAGATCGCGGGCCTCAACGTCCTGCGCATCGTCAACGAGCCCACCGCGGCAGCGCTCGCCTACGGCCTCGACAAGGCCGGCAAGGAACAGACCATCCTCGTCTTCGACCTCGGTGGCGGCACCTTCGACGTGTCCCTGCTCGAGATGGGCGATGGCGTGGTCGAGGTCCTCGCGACCGCGGGCGACAACCACCTCGGTGGCGACGACTGGGACCAGCGCATCGTTGACTGGCTCGTCAACAAGTTCAAGCTGCAGAACGGCATCGACCTGACCAAGGACAAGATGGCCATGCAGCGCCTCCGCGAGGCCGCCGAGAAGGCGAAGATCGAGCTGTCCTCGGGCCAGAGCACCACCATCAACCTTCCCTACATCACGGTCGACGCGGAGAAGAACCCGCTGTTCCTCGACGAGCAGCTCAGCCGCTCCGAGTTCCAGAAGATCACCGCTGATCTCCTTGACCGCACCCGCGCGCCGTTCCAGCAGGTCATCAAGGACGCGGGCGTCGCGATCGGCAACATCGACCACGTCGTGCTCGTCGGTGGCTCCACCCGCATGCCTTCCGTGTCCGACCTCGTCCGCGAGCTGTCGGGCAAGGACCCCAACAAGGGCGTCAACCCGGACGAGGTTGTCGCTGTCGGTGCCGCGCTGCAGGCTGGCGTGCTCCGTGGTGAGGTCAAGGACGTCCTCCTGCTCGATGTCACCCCGCTCTCGCTGGGCATCGAGACCAAGGGCGGCGTGATGACCAAGCTCATCGAGCGCAACACCACCATCCCGACCAAGAAGTCCGAGACCTTCACCACGGCCGAGGACAACCAGCCCTCGGTGCAGATCCAGGTCTACCAGGGCGAGCGCGAGATCGCGCGGCACAACAAGCTGCTCGGCTCGTTCGACCTCGCGGACATCCCGCCCGCACCGCGCGGCGTGCCGCAGATCGAGGTCACTTTCGACATCGACGCGAACGGCATCGTCCACGTCACCGCCAAGGACAAGGGCACCGGCAAGGAGAACACCATCAAGATCCAGGGTGGCTCCAGCCTGTCCGACGACGAGATCAACCAGATGATCAAGGACGCCGAGGCGCACGCGGAGGAGGACAAGAAGCGCAAGGAGGAGGCCGAGGTCCGCAACCAGGCCGAGTCGCTGGTCTACCAGACCGAGAAGTTCCTCAAGGACAACGAGGAGAAGATCGACGGCGAGGCCAAGGGCAAGGTCGAGACCGCGCTCAAGGGCCTGCAGGATGCTCTTGCTGGCACCGACGCCGAGGCCATCAAGACCGCGATGGAGACCCTGAGCACCGAGTCGCAGGCCATGGGCCAGGCGATGTACGAGTCGGCGGCCCAGGACGCGCAGGGCGCCGAGGGTGCTGGCGCGGACACTGGCGCCGAGGATGTCGTCGATGCCGAGGTCGTGGACGAGCCGAACGATAAGGACACCAAGTGAGCGGATCCGACGCACGTGATCAGGAACCGGTAACGATCACCGACAAGCGGAAGATCGATCCCGATACTGGCACGGCCCGGAACGGCGAGGCTGGGTCGGCGGCGGACGCGCCCCTCGAGGGCGATGTCGTCGACCCGGCGCCCGCCGCTGGCGGGGACGATGCCGGCACCGAGGATGGCGCGGCCGCCGACGAGCCGGAGGACCAGGATGCCCGGGCCCGCGAGCTCGAGGCCCAGCTGGCGGAGCGGACCGCGGACCTGCAGCGGTTGCAGGCCGAGTTCGCCAACTACCGGCGGCGGGTCGAGCGCGATCGTGCCGCGGAGAAGAGCGCGGCCAAGGCCACTGTGGTGGGCGAGCTCCTCGGTGTGCTCGATGACCTCGCTCGCGCCCGTGCGCACGGCGACCTCGAATCGGGGCCGCTGAGGTCGGTGGCCGACAAGCTCCAGGCCGTGCTCGAGGGCCAGGGCCTCGCCGCTTTCGGCAGCGAGGGCGATCCGTTCGATCCGTCCCTGCACGAGGCCGTCCAGCACGAGGGCAGCAGCAGCGAGCCGGTCGTCGGAACGGTGCTCCGGCAGGGGTACACCTTCGGTGACAAGGTGCTGCGGCACGCGATGGTCGCGGTCGTCGACAGTGACACGGCCGAGGGCGACAACGATGATGCCGCGCCTGGTGGAAGCCCGGACGCGGAGTAGGAACACTGGAGGAAGGAGGGGCGCCCGATGGTTCAGCGTGAATGGCTCGAGAAGGACTTTTACAAGGACCTGGGCGTCTCCTCGGATGCGTCGCAGGAGGAGATCAAGAAGGCGTACCGCAAGCTCGCTCCCGTTCTGCACCCTGACGCGAATCCGGGGGACAAGCAATCCGAGGAGCGGTTCAAGGCGGTCTCCGAGGCGTATAAAACCCTGAAGGACCCGGCCAAGCGCAAGGAGTACGACGAGGCGCGGCGGATGTTCCGGGTCGGCCACCGCCCCGGCGGCTTCGATCCGCGCGGCGGCTACCAAACAGCCGGCGATGCCGATGCGGGGTTCAGCTTCGGTGACATCTTCGGTGGTGGTGGCGGCGGGGGCGCTGGTGGCTTCGGCGACCTGTTCGAGGGCCTGTTCAACAGGCAGGCCCAGCCGGGCGCCGCGCGCCGTCCGCAGCGTGGCCGTCACCTCGAGACCGATACGCGCTTGACGTTCCGCGACGCCGTCCTCGGCACCACGGTGCCGCTGCGCATCACCTCCCCGGCGGCGTGCACCACCTGTCATGGCAGTGGTGCGCGCCCCGGCACCGCGCCGCGCACCTGCCCAAGGTGCAACGGCGCTGGCGTGATCAGTAGCAACCAGGGCGCGTTCGGGTTCAGCGAGCCGTGCGAGGACTGCCGCGGCACGGGCTCGATCATCGACAGCCCCTGCGCTGATTGCTCGGGCACCGGCGTGCAAACGCGGAGCCGCACGATCACCGTCCGTATCCCGCCTGGCGTGAGCAATGGCCAGAAGATCCGCATCGCGGGCAAGGGCGAGGCCGGGATGCGCGGCGCGGCGGCGGGCGATCTCTACGTCACTGTGCACGTCGATCCGCATCCCGTGCTCGAGCGCTCCGGGCAGGACCTGACGGTGACGGTGCCGGTGTCGTTCAGCGAGCTCGCGCTCGGCACCACCCTGTCCGTGCCCACGCTCGATGGCCGGATCGGGGTCAAGGTTCCCGCCGGCACGGGGGATGGGCGAGTGTTCCGCGTCCGCGGGCGGGGAGTGCCACGCAAGGTGGGCGATCCGGGTGACCTGCTCGTCACGGTGGCGGTGAAGGTTCCCTCGTCGTTGCCCGCGGATGCGGTCGAGGCGCTGGAGAAGTATGCGGCGGCCGAGCGTGCCGGTGGTTTCGATCCGCGGGCTGGATGGGCGGGTGCGTGATGGATGATCGGCATGACCCATCGGTCCCGGGCTCGCCCGATCCGACTGCTGGCATGTTCGCGATCTCCGTGGCGGCCGAGCTCGCGGGCATGCATGCGCAGACGCTGCGCACCTATGACCGGCTAGGACTGGTGACCCCTCATCGCGCCAGCGGTGGGGGGCGCCGGTACTCGCAGCGCGACGTGGACCTGCTGCGGGAGGTGCAGCGGCTCTCCCAGGAAGAGGGCGTCAACCTTGCCGGGGTGAAGCGGATCATCGAGCTCACGAACCAGGTCGAGGCGCTGCGGGCGCGGGTCTCGGAACTGCTCGATGAGGTATCGGCGCTGCGCTCCGCGCGCGGCGAGCTGGTGCCCCTGCCGCGTAGCAACGCGCTGGTGGTCTGGCAGCGCCGGAGGACGTAGCGGAGCTGCAATGCCTGGAAGAACGCGTCTTCTAGCCACGATTCACTACCCATTTGGTGAGTTTTTCCATAGACTCACCGAGATATGCCCCTAGAAATAGGGGCAAAGGGAGGTGTGTAGTGCAGAATACCCACGTGGCTACCAACAGTGACCTCGGCAAGCGAGGCAACAAGCGTGGCGCGACGGCCAAGCTATCGCGCGAGGAAATCGTCCAGGCTGCCCGGCAGCTCATCGAGGCCGAGGGGCCCGATGCGCTATCCATGCGACGTCTCGCCGGAGTGGTGAAGAGTTCCCCGATGGCGCTCTATCACCATGTCGATGGCAGGGCGGACCTGCTCGCGGCGGTCCTGCAGGTCATCTGTGCCGAGCTGCCGCGTCCACTGCTGCCCGATGATCCGCAGGAGCGGATGGTCCGGCTCGCGTCGCTCGTGCAGCAAGTCATGCTCCAGAACCCCTGGTCGCTGGAGATCCTCAGCACGAACACGGCATTCGGGCCTGACTCGCTCTGGTTCCTCGAGGAGTTCCTCGCCGCCGCGCGCGAGGCCGGTCTCAGCGAGGAGCAGGCCGGGCTAGCGCTGCTGTCGTCCTGGCGGGTCATGATCGGCAACGTCGCGGTCGCGCTGAACCTGCGGGCCATCCGGGCATCGGAGGCCGACCCCTGGTTCGCCGGCATCGGCAAGGATTCCGCCGAGCGGGCTCCGCTGTTCGCGTCCATCGCGCCGCGCTGGCTCGAGCTCGACAACGAGTGCAGCCCGGAATCAGCGCTGGGCCCGATCATCGCGGCGATCATCGCGGATGCCCGTTCACGGTGCGTCGATGAGCCGGTGCGCGCGGCTGTGTGATCGCTGGGCAGTAGTGGAAGGACGTCGCGGACGACGATGTGATGCCCGGCACTTTCCGCCCCATCCATACTTGAGTGGAACAGACTCAACTCTTTGATCGTTGTAGTAGCTAGGATCGGTCGTGCCTGCCAACCAAGCGGGTGCCACCGCCACCCGCTCCCACTACACGATCAGTCGAGTCACAGGGGTGTGAACACATGGACGCTTTCTCGCCCACCACCAAGGTCCAGGCAGCTTTGTCCACCGCGATGCAGAACGCATCAGCAGCAGGCAACCCGGACATCCAGCCGCAGCACATCCTCGCGGCCCTCCTCGAGCAGCCCGACGGAATCGCGGTGCCGCTCCTCAAGGCCGTCGGAGCCGATCCGGCCGCCATCGACCGCGAGCTCGCGCAGCTCCTCGACCGCATCCCCGTGGTCACCGGGCAATCCGCCACGCCTCAGCTCGGGCGCGAGGCTCTCGCCGCGATCACCACCGCGCAGAAGCTCGCCACCGAGCTCGGCGACCAGTACGTCTCGGCCGAGCACATCATGGTCGGGCTCGCCACCGGCAGCGGGGACACTGCCCGCCTCCTGCAACGCCATGGCGCCACCGACCAGGCCCTGCGCGAGGCCTTCACCGCGGTCCGTGGCAGCTCCCGGGTCACCAACCCCGACCCCGAGGCCACCTACCAGGCCCTCGAGAAGTACAGCACCGATCTGACCGCGGCCGCCCGCGAGGGCAAGCTCGATCCCGTGATCGGACGGGACAACGAGATCCGCCGCGTCATCCAGGTCCTCTCCCGGCGCACCAAGAACAACCCCGTCCTCATCGGCGAGCCAGGCGTCGGCAAGACCGCCATCGTCGAGGGGCTCGCCCAGCGGGTGATCGCCGGTGATGTGCCCGAGAGCCTGCGCGGCAAGACGGTCATCGCCCTCGATCTCGGCTCGATGGTGGCCGGGGCGAAGTACCGCGGCGAGTTCGAGGAGCGGCTCAAGGCCGTCCTCGACGAGATCAAGCGCTCCGACGGGCAGGTCATCACCTTCATCGACGAGCTGCACACCATCGTCGGTGCGGGCGCGACGGGAGAGTCCGCGATGGACGCGGGCAACATGATCAAGCCCATGCTCGCGCGCGGCGAGCTCCGGCTCGTGGGCGCCACCACCCTCGATGAGTATCGCAAGTACATCGAGAAGGATGCCGCCCTCGAGCGTCGCTTCCAGCAGGTCGTCGTCGGCGAGCCCTCGGTGGAGGACACCGTCGGCATCCTCCGCGGCCTCAAGGAGCGCTACGAGGTCCACCACGGCGTGCGCATCACCGATTCCGCGCTCGTTGCCGCCGCGACGCTCTCGGACCGGTACATCACCGCGCGCTTCCTGCCCGACAAGGCGATCGATCTCGTCGACGAGGCCGCATCGCGCCTGCGCATGGAGATCGACTCGCGCCCGGTGGAGATCGACGAGATCGAGCGCATCGTGCGACGCCTCGAGATCGAGGAGATGGCCCTGGCCAAGGAGACCGATGAGGCCAGCAAGGAACGCCTCGGCAAGCTGCGCCAGGAGCTCGCGGACGGCCGCGAGAAGCTCTCGGGGCTGACCGCGCGCTGGCAGCACGAGAAGAACGCCATCGACTCGGTCCGCCAGATCAAGGAGCAGCTCGAGAACCTGCGGGGCGAGTCCGAGCGCGCCGAGCGCGACGGCGACCTCGGCAAGGCCGCGGAGCTGCGCTACGGCCGCATCCCCGAGCTCGAGAAGAAGCTCGACGCCGCCGAGCAGGCCAGCCACGGCAACGGGCCCGGGGACTCGGCTGTGATGCTCAAGGAGGAGGTCGGGCCCGACGATGTCGCCGATGTGGTCTCCGCCTGGACCGGAATCCCTGCCGGTCGCATGATGGAGGGCGAGACGGCCAAGCTGCTCCGCATGGAGGACGAGCTGCGCCATCGCGTCGTGGGCCAGGACGAGGCCGTGCAGGCGGTCTCCGATGCGGTGCGGCGGGCCCGGGCAGGCATCGCCGACCCGAACCGTCCCACGGGATCGTTCATGTTCCTCGGGCCCACCGGTGTCGGCAAGACCGAGCTGGCCAAGGCGCTCGCCGAGTTCCTGTTCGACGACGATCGCGCGATGGTGCGCATCGACATGAGCGAGTACTCGGAGAAGCATTCGGTGGCCAGGCTGGTCGGCGCGCCCCCCGGCTACGTGGGCTACGAGTCGGGCGGGCAGCTCACCGAGTCCGTCCGCCGACGCCCCTACACGGTGATCCTGTTCGATGAGATCGAGAAGGCGCACCCGGATGTGTTCGACATCCTCCTGCAGGTGCTCGATGACGGTCGCCTCACCGATGGCCAGGGGCGCACCGTGGACTTCCGCAACGCCATCCTCATCCTGACGTCCAACCTTGGCGCGGGGGGCGATGCGGAGCGGGTCATGGCCGCGGTGCGGTCAGCGTTCAAGCCCGAGTTCCTTAACCGGCTCGACGACATCGTTGTCTTCCACGCGCTCGGGCGCGAGCAGCTGGAGTCGATCGTGCGGATCCAGCTCGACGTGCTCCAGCAACGGTTGCGGCAGCGCCGGCTCGAGCTCGCTGTCTCGGACGCCGCGCGCGAGTGGCTCGCGGCACGGGGCTACGACCCGGCCTACGGGGCCCGGCCGCTGCGCCGGCTCATCCAGCAATCGATCGGCGACCAGCTCGCCAAGCTGGTGCTTGCCGGTGACGTGCGCGATGGCGATACGGTGCCGGTCGGCGTCAGCGAGGATGGCGAGTCACTGGTCCTCGGCTGAGAACCGGACGATGCCCGGATGGGGCGGCGCGGGCGACCGTGCCGCCCCATCCGGCTTCCTCAGTATCGGATTGGCAGCGAAAACGTCTCGACGTGGGTGTTTGCACCATGTACTTGCCGCATGGAGCGACTAGCATCTCCGCAATGGCTGTGGTGTGGTTTGTACTTGGAATCGCGGCCCTCGCGGGGGCCGTTGTCTTGCTGCGCATCGACAGTCGTCGGCGCGCCTGGCGGAGGAAGATCCGCAGCATCTGGGGCGCCCGGCGGGGACTGGAGTTCATGCGCAAGGTGCCGCGGATCGCGGCGCAGTGGCGGCACGGCATGATCGGCCGCCACACCCTTGTCGACGGGGCCAATGTGGTCCGCGGGATGCCGCGCCTCGCGGTCGAGGATGCCTCGGAGCACGTCCTGTTCGATCTGGAGGACTCGGCGACGATCTTCGCGGTGCGTGCCCAGCACGTGTCCGCAATCGTCTTCGAGGCCGCACGGACCGATCCCGAGGGCCGCCCCGCGAGCGCAGCGCTCGCCCGCGCCTGCCCGGGAACCTCGGCGGCGGCGACGGTCGGGGAGTGGACGATCTTCTCCGACGACGTGGAGGCAGCGCGGCGGACCGCCGACATGCGACTGGTGGCGTTCCTGGATATCGTTCCGGACTTCGTCGATGTGATCTGGGCCGAGGGGGAGTGGGTCCTCGCGAGCTTCCCGCAAGGCACGAGCTGGGCGGAATGGGATGACGTGGAGGGGATCCTGCACCAGTTCGCGCGCTTGATGCGCGTGCTGCCCCCGGCTCACCGCGAACGTGCCTATAGCTAGTCCATCTGTCTCGCCCTGACGGTGCTGCCGGGCACGGACCAACGAGGGAACCGGTCCGTGCCCGGCAGCATTTGCGGCTGCCGTGATGGTAGGCAATAGTGGCACCGAATGCTCGAGGAAAGGATCACGATGGCTGTCGATGCGCGAGCCCGGGAGACGCTAGCCGCGCTCATCCGTGACCACGCGGTGGTGCACGGCAAGGTCACCTTGTCCTCGGGGCGCGAGGCCGACTACTACATCGATCTGCGCAGGGTGACCCTGCACCATGAGGCGGCCCCGTTGATCGGCGTGCTGCTGCGCGGGATGACCGCGGACTGGGACTTCGTCGCCTCTGGCGGCCTGACCCTCGGCGCGGATCCGGTCGCGGCTGCCATCATGCATGCGCCGGGGCGCCCGATCAATAGCTTCGTCGTGCGGAAAGCCGCGAAGGCGCACGGCATGCAGCGCCAGATCGAGGGACCTGATGTGACGGGCCGGCGGGTCCTCGTCGTGGAGGACACCACCACGACCGGCAATAGCCCGCTCGCGGCCGTGGCCGCGCTGCGCGATGCCGGCGCGGAAGTGGTGGGCGTCGCCACCATCGTGGACCGGGATACCGGAGCGCGGGAGGTCATCGAGGCGCAGGGCCTCGCGTACCGCTCGCTCTTCTCCCTCGGCGACATCCTCGGCACGGGGTGGCAGGAGTCACCCTAGCCGCTGGCGGGGATGCTCCGAATACCTATCAAGTGTTGTCAGTGACATGGCGGACATGTCGTCCTGGGAATTTCCGAACGGGGCCCCGGGTGGCTACAGTTCGCGTGATACTTGCTGCCGGAGGAGGTGGACCGTAGCCGGATGAGTGCCGCAGTGCAACTGTCAGAGGCGTTGAGTAGCCTTGAGTGACTGCGATCTCAGCCGGGCGCGCGGTCCATTGCGATGTTCGTGCGGTAATTGGGAAACATGCAGCATAGTGCCCATGTTCTTGGGATTGTTGACAAGATGTGCCGAAGGCGAAGAAGAGGACTTGCAGTTGAAGGCCGCGTTGCGGATTGATCGAGTTGCACGCCGTGCGCACGGGGGAGTGCGTCGCGGCGATTCCGTATTCGTACAGGCTCAAGGGGGTTGGACGTGGTGCTGACAGGTGGTTCCCAGGACGATTGGCTGCGCTGGCTGGCACCGCACGAGGACTCGTTCGAGCCGTTCCCGCTCTCGCAGGCCCAGTACGGGATGTGGTTCGCGCAGCAATTCGACCCTGACGTACCCGTGGTCATCGCCCAGTACATGGACTTCAACGGCGAGGTCGATGTCCAGCTGCTCGAGCGCAGCATCGACCAGGCCCGGTGCGAGATCGGTTCCGGCGCTCTGAAGATCCTCCTCGATGACAACGGCGATCCCCTGCAGTGCATCGACCTCGGCGATCACCGATACATCGATTACCGCGACTTCCGCGACGAGCCGGATCCGTTCGCCGCGGCCCTCGACTGGATGCATGACGAGTACAGCAGGCCGATCGATCTCTTGAACGGACCGCTGGGCAACAGTGCGTTCCTGCAGATCGAGGACCACCGGTACCTCTGGTACGGGCGGATCCATCACATCGCGCTCGATGGATTCTCCGCGGCACGCTGGGTCTCCCGCTCAGCGGAGCTGTATACCTGCGCGGTCGAGGGCACCGAGCCTCCCGCGCCGAGGTTCGCCTCGCTGCGCTCCCTGTATGAGGCAGACGTGCAGTACCGGAACTCCAGCCGGTACGCCATCGACCGCGACTTCTGGATCGAGCGGCTGAGCGGCTGGGGCGTGATCTCCAGCCTCGTCGAGGGCACTGCACAGGCTGTTCCCCGCACCAAGCTCGAGACAGCCCCGATCAGCCCTGGGATGGCGGAGCGGCTCGAGAACTCCGACCAGTCCTTCGGGGTGTCCGCCGCGCTCGTGCTGATCAGTGCGTTCGCCCTGTATCTCTCGCGCGCGACCGGAGAGCGCGATGTGACCGTGAGCACCACGATGCTCGGCCGCATCAACCGGCAGCAGCGCGAGTCCGGCGGCACGTTCGCCAACATCGTGCCGCTGCGCGTGAGCATCGATCCGGGCAGCACTCTCGAGGAACTGTTCAAGACGGTGTTCCGCGAGCAGATCGGCGCCCTCAAGCACCAGCGGTTCAGCGTCGAGCAGATCCGCCACGAGATCGGCCTCGGTGATTCGGAGCGCCGGCTCCTCGGCCCCATCGTCAACCCGATGCTGTTCGACCAGAACATCACCTTCGGCGACGTCAGCGGTGAGTTCAACATCCTCACCTCCGGCCCCGTCGAGGATCTTCTCGTCAACATCTACCCGCGCGGTCGCACCGGGCGCACTCACGTCGACTTCCGGGCCAATCCGGGTCTCTACTCCGATGAGCTGCTCGCCGAGCAGCATGGCCGGTTCATGGCGTTCCTCGAGGACTTCCTCTCCTCGAGCCCCGACCGGGCGCTCGACGATATCCACCCGGAAACCGTCGAGATCGGTCGGGCCGCTGCGCTACGCCGGGACGCGGAGAAGTACTGGAGCCGTGTTCTCGATGGCCTGCCCGAGGCGCTCGACGTGCCGGGGGCGCAGGCCGGGGCCGAGCCCAGCACGGCGAGGGTCGAGCTCACGACCACGAGCGAGCAGCTCCAGAGCACCGTCCGTGAGCGCGGAGCGGGCACGGAGCCCCTGCTCATCGCTGCGGTAGCGGCCACGCTGGCCCGGTTGACCGGAGAGCCAGACATCGCGGCCATCATTCCTGCCCCCGAGGGCAATCCCGCCGTCATCCGGCTCGCGGTCGACACCGCGCGATCCTTCGACGAGCTCGCCGAGCAGGCCGGGGAGCGCGCTACCGAGGCTCTCGCGCATGCCACGCTCGACGCGCCCGGCCTCGCCAAGGCCGTCGGCACCACCCATGTCCCGGGTCATGTCTCCCTGGCCGTGCGCACCAGCGATTCGCCCGCGGTTGCCGCGCCTGCCGCGCGGATCGCGATCGAGCTTGACCTCGCTAGCGCCGTGCCAACGCTCGTCGTCACGGCCCCCGGAGCCAGCGGCGCCGTGCGCGAGATCGCCAGCCGGATCGACACGATGCTCGCCCGGTGCCTCGCCGCGCCCGCGAAGGCCATCGGCGACCACTCCATGCTCGCCGAAGAAGAGGTTGAGCTCCTCGTCCCGGTGGAGGGCGCAGCATCGAGCACGACGCGCACCCTCGGAGAGCTGTTCACCGATGTCGCCGCGGCCAACAGCGACGTTCTCGCCGTCATCGCTGATGACCAGGCCCTCACCTACCGCGAACTGGACGCGCGGGCCAACCAGGTCGCCCGCTACCTCATTGCCACGGCGGACCCGCGCGCCGAGCAACTCGTCGCCCTCGGCATCTCGCGCTCCGTCGCATCGATCCTCAGCACCTGGGCGATCACCAAGACCGGCGCGGGCTTCGTCCCCGTCGACCCGAACTATCCGAAGGACCGCGTCGAGCACATGCTCGACGATTCCGGCGCCGTCATCGGCGTCACCGTGGCCGCGCAGCGAGCGAGCCTGCCCGACACCATCGATTGGGTGGTGCTCGATGACCCGGCAGTGAGCGCCGCCATCGACGCGTATCCCAGGGGGCCGCTCGCGCCAACGGAGCTCCGGGCACCGGTCCGGCTCGACAACGTCGCCTATGTCATCTACACCTCCGGCTCCACCGGCAAGCCCAAGGGCGTCGCCGTTACCCACCACGGCCTCGAGAGCTACGCGGCCGAGGAGCGGGAGACGTTCGACGTCACGCCTGGCTCGCGAGCCTTGGCCTTCTCCTCGCCCAGCTTCGACGCCTCGCTGCACGAGATCCTCTTCAGCCTTGGCAACGGCGTCACCATGGTCCTCATCCCCACCACCGTCTATGGCGGCGATGACCTGCGTGACCTGCTGATCCACCACCGGGTCACCCATGCCTTCATCACGCCGCTCGCGCTCGCATCCGTCGAGCCCTCCGGCGTCGATGATCTGCGTGTGATCGCCGTCGGTGGCGAGGCGCTGCCCCGTGACCTGCTGCAGACGTGGTCGCGCGGCCGGGTATTCCACAACGTCTACGGCCCTACCGAGACGACGATCGTCACCGCGATCAGCGAGCCGCTGCAGCCTGACGACCCCATCTCCATCGGTGGCCCCATCCGCGGCACTCGCATGGTGATCCTCGACAACCGCCTCCAGCCCGTCCCCATGGGCGTGCCCGGCGAGCTCTACATCACCGGCCTCGGTCTCGCCCGTGGCTACCACGAGCGCTTCGACCTCACCTCCAGCCGGTTCGTCGCCGATCCATACGGCCCGGCCGGGGCCCGGATGTACCGAAGCGGCGACCTCGCCCAGTGGGCTCGAGCGCCCCGCACCGGCCACCTCACTGTCGAGTACGTCGGTCGCTCCGACTTCCAGGTCAAGGTGCGCGGCTTCCGCATCGAGCTCGGCGAGATCGACACTGTCCTCGCCGACCACCCCAAGGTGGCTTTCGCCGCGACCCTCGGGGCCAACGGCCCCAATGGCGAGACCGCGCTCGTCGCCTACATCAAGCCCGAGGACGGACAGGATCCCACCACCGAGGAACTGCAGGAGTACCTCGGGGAGTTCCTGCCCGCGCACATGGTGCCGTCGCTGATCATCCCGATCAACGAGATCCCCCTCAACCCCGTCGGCAAGCTCGATCGCAAGGCGCTGCCCGAGCCCGACTTCACCGGGACCGGCAGGGCCGCTACTTTCGCGGCGCCTTCCAACCCGGTCGAGGAGATCATCGCCGCGATCTTCGCGGAGCTCCTCGGCGCCGAGACCGTCGGCATCGACGACAGCTTCTTCGACCTCGGCGGCAACTCCCTCGTTGCTACCCGAGCGGTCGCGCGCATCAACGCCGCGCTCGGATCGAGCATCAGCGTGCGCGACCTGTTCGAAGCCACCACCACCCGCGAGCTCGCGCACCGCGCCGAAGGCGGACAGGCAGCGGCACGCCGCCTCCCGCTCGTGCCGCAGGAGCGCCCCGACCGCATCCCGTTGTCGCTCGCCCAGCAGCGCATGTGGTTCATCAACCAGTTCGATCCGGCCTCGCCCGCCTACAACGTGCCCATGGCCGTCGCGATGACCGGGGAGCTCGACCACGAGGCAGTGCAGCAGGCCGTCCTCGACCTGCTCGAGCGCCACGAGTCCCTGCGCACGCTCTTCCCCACCAGCGAGGAGGGCGCCCACCAGGTCATCCTTCCCACCGGATCGGTCCGCCCCGACCTCGCGCCGCGCCCAGCAGCCTCCGACGAGGAACTCGCCGCGGCCGTCACCAGCATGGCGACCGAGGGCTTCGACGTCACCCGCGAGATCCCCGTCCGCGCCGCGCTCTACCAGCGCGACGACACTCACCACACGCTGGTGTTCGTGCTCCACCACATCGCCTCCGACGGCTTCTCCCTCAAGCCGCTCGCCACCGACTTCATGCGCGCCTACACCAGCCGCGCCGCCGGAGCCGAGCCGGACTGGAAGCCGCTCGAGGTCCAGTACGCCGATTACGCGATCTGGCAGCGCGCATACCTCGGCGACGAGGATGACCCTGACAGCGTCCTCGCCGAGCAGATGGACTACTGGAAGACAGCGCTCGCGGGCACGCCCGACCTGCTCGAGCTGCCCACTGATCGGCCCCGCCCTGCCGTGCAATCACTGCGCGGAGCCGATTACGCCTTCACCGTGCCCGCTGATGTCCACAAGCAGCTCCGCGCCCTTGCCAAGGACAACGGTGCGACCCTGTTCATGGTCATCCATGCCGCGCTCGCTGCGCTCCTCGCGCGGCTCGCCGACACCGACGACGTGACCATCGGCACCCCCGTCGCGGGTCGTGGTGAAGCGGCGCTCGACGAGCTGATCGGCATGTTCGTCAACACCCTCGTGCTGCGCACCGCCGTGCACGACGACGAACCCTTCACCGCGCTGCTCGACCGCGCCCGCACCACCGACATCGGGGCATTCAGCCAGGCCGATGTGCCGTTCGAGGGACTCGTCGAGTCGCTCAAGCCGCACCGCTCCACCGCGCACGCCCCGCTCTTCCAGGTGATGCTGGAATTCCAGAACCTCGGCGAGGCGCACGTCCAGCTGCCCGGCCTCGATATCGCCGTCCAGCCGCTCGGCACCTCCACCGCCAAGTTCGACATGCAGGTCATCCTCGCCGAGAAGTTCGGCGAGGACGGTTCCCCGGCCGATCTCGAGGCCACCATCACCTACGCCACCGACTTGTTCGCGGCCACGAGCATCGCTCGCCTCGCCGACCAGTTCCGGGGCGTCCTGCGAAGCATCGCCGCTGATCCTGCCACCCCGCTCGGCGCGATCGAGCTCACCACCAGCGCCGAGCGCGACCACCTCGTGCGGGTGCTCAACGACACCGCGGCACCTGTCGCCGACGAGAACCTCGCCACGATGTTCGCCGACCAGGTCGCCAGGACCCCCGATGCGGTCGCCATCGAGTTCGACGGCACCGCGCTGACCTATCGCGAGCTCGACGAGCGCTCCAACCAGCTCGCCCGCCACCTCATCACCCTCGGCGCGGGCCCCGACACCCATGTGGCGCTAGCGATGCGCCGCTCCATCGAGCTGCTCGTCGGCATGTACGCGGTGATGAAGTCCGGCGCCGCCTATGTCCCGATCGACCCGGACAGCCCCGCCGACCGCAACGAGTACGTCCTCGGCCTCGCCGCACCCATCGGTGCCATCGCCGTCGATGCGGCGGACCTTCCCGAGGGCTCCACGGTGCCCGCGATCATCCTCGGCGGCATCCCGCTCGAGGACTACTCCGCCAGCCCCATCACCGACGCGGATCGCATCAACCCGCTGCGCGCGGACAACCCCGCCTACGTCATCTTCACCTCCGGCTCGACCGGCAAGCCCAAGGGCGTGTCCGTGCCGCACCGCGGCATCGTCAACCGGCTCGCCTGGATGCAGCACGAGTACCAGCTCAGCTCGTCGGACACAGTCCTGCAGAAGACCCCCTACACCTTCGACGTCTCTGTCTGGGAGTTCTTCTGGCCCTTGCAGGCCGGCGCGCGGCTGATCATCGCCAAGCCCGAGGGTCACCGCGACCCCGGCTACCTCGCCGACCTCATCGGCAGCTCCGGCGTCACCGTGCTGCACTTCGTGCCCTCGATGCTCGCGACCTTCGCCTCCTCGCTCGGCGCCGAGCAGCGCGACAAGCTGTCCACGCTGCGCGCGGTGTTCTGCAGCGGCGAGGCCCTGCCACCCGCAGTGGTCGAGGACTTCCGCGCCCTCAGCGACGCGCGGATCCACAACCTCTACGGCCCCACCGAAGCGTCCGTCGACGTCACCTACCACGAGTACACCGAGTCCGACGCCGTGTCCGTGCCCATCGGTGCCCCCGTATGGAACACTCAGGTGTATGTGCTCGACCGCAACCTGCGGCCCACCCCGGTCGGCGTGCCCGGGGAGCTCTACCTCGCCGGCACCCAGCTCGCCCGCGGCTACGTCCAGCGCGGCGACCTCACCGCCGATAGGTTCGTCGCCAGCCCCTACGGCGCTCCCGGCGCCCGCATGTACCGCACCGGCGACCTCGTGCGCTGGCGCGCCAGCACTGACGGCACCACCGAGCTCGACTACATCGGTCGCACCGACTTCCAGGTCAAGCTCCGCGGCCTGCGCATCGAGCTGCCCGAGATCGAAGCCGTGCTTCTCTCCGACGAGACGGTCGCGCAGGCAGTCGTCATCGTCCATCGCGACGAGCACACCGGCGACAGGCTCATCGCCTACCTCGTCGCCGCGCCCGGCCGCAGCATCGACACCGATGCCCTGCTCGAGCATGCCGCGAAGGAACTGCCCGCCTACATGGTGCCCGCCCAGGTGGTCGCCCTCGACGCGTTCCCCCTCGGCAGCACCGGCAAGCTCGACCGCAAGGCCCTGCCCGTGCCCGATTTCGTGGCCGCGAGCGCCGAGCACGTGGCGCCGCGCAACGCCATCGAGGAAGTGATCGCCTCGATCTTCGCCGACCTGCTCGGCACCGATCGGGTGAGCGTCCACGACAGCTTCTTCGACATCGGCGGCAACTCGCTGATCGCCGCCCGGCTCATCGCCCGCGTCAACAACGCCCTAGATGCCAGCATCGGGGTGCGCGACCTGTTCGATGCCCCCACCGTCGCCACCCTCGCGGTCCGTGCCGAGTCCGCGCTTGGCCGCGAGCGCCCGCCACTGGACAGCGTGGAGCGTCCCAGCCCTATCCCGCTCTCGCTCGCGCAGCAGCGCATGTGGTTCATCAACCAGCTCGACAAGAGCAGCGCTGCCTACAACTCCCCGATGCCCGTGCGGCTCACTGGCCCGCTCGACGTCACCGCCCTCGAGCAGGCGCTGCGCGACGTTGTCGAGCGGCACGAGACGCTGCGCACCCGCTACCCCGAGGGCATCGATGGCCCCACCCAGGACATCCTCGGCACCGACGATGTGGCGATCCCCCTCGTGCCCGAGGACGTGGCCGACGAGGCAGAACTGAACCAGCAGGCCGCAGGGTTCGCGTTCACCGGGTTCGACGTGGCCAGCGCGGTGCCGCTGCGCGCGCGGCTGTTCCGCCTCGCCCCCGAGGAGCACGTCCTGCTCGTGGTGATCCACCACATCTCTTCCGACGGGTTCTCCCTCGCCCCGCTCGCCCGCGACGTCGTCGTCGCCTACACCGCCCGCGCCCGTGGGCTCGCCCCCGAATGGTCCCCGTTGCCCGTGCAGTACGCGGACTTCGCGGTGTGGCAGCGGCAGGTCCTCGGTGACGAGAACGACCCCGCTTCCCTGCTCAACGAGCAGCTCGCCTACTGGCGCCACGCCCTCGCGGGGCTTCCCGACGTGCTCGAGCTGCCCACGGATCGCCCGCGGCCGGCCAAGCAGTCACTGCGCGGCGCCGTCGAGGAATTCGACATCAGCGCCGAGCTGCACCAGCGCATCCTCGACCTCGCTCGCGCCCACAACGCCAGCGTGTTCATGGTGATGCACGCGGCCATCGCGCTGCTGCTCGCCAAGCTCTCCGGAACCCAGGACATCGCCGTCGGCACGCCCATCGCCGGACGTGGCGAGGCCGAGCTCGACGATATCGTCGGCATGTTCGTCAACACCCTGGTGCTGCGCACCGAGATCGATCTCGACGCCACCTTCGTCGACCTCATCCATCAGGCCCGTACCGCCGACCTCGGCGCGTTCGGCCGCTCCGATGTGCCCTTCGAGCGGGTCGTCGATGCCTTGAGCCCGCAGCGCTCCGAGGCGCACTCGCCGCTGTTCCAGGTGATGCTGGAGTTCCAGAACAACGAGAAGCCACGCCTCGACCTGCCCGACCTGTCCGTCGAGGCCGTCGACATCCCCATCGACATCGCCAACTTCGACCTGCAATTCATCCTCTCGGAGCGCTACGAGTCCGGCGCCAGTGGCATCACCGCCGGCCTGCGCTACGCCACCGATCTGTTCGACGCCAGCACCGTCCGCGGCTTCGCCCGGAGACTGCTGCTGCTCCTCGACAACGCCACCGCGCGCCCCACCGCGCCGGTCAGCCGCATCGACATCCTCGACGCCGACGAGCGGGCCGAGATCGTCTCCATCAATGGAGGCCCCGGCAACCGTGCCGAGGTGCTGCCGGACCTGCTCACCATGGGCATCCGCGACCAGGACGCGCCCGCCGTCATCGACGGTGACCGGCACATCACCTACCGCGAGCTCGATGAGCTGTCCAACCGCATCGCGCGCATCCTCATCGAGGAAGGCGTCACCACCGAGAATTTCGTTGCCCTCGGCTACGCCCGCTCCATCGAATGGCTCGTCTCGCTGTGGTCGGTCACCAAGGCCGGTGCCGCGTTCGTCCCCGTGGACCCCACGTACCCGCGCGAGCGCATCGAGCACATGCTCACCGACTCCGGTGCCGTCGCCGGCCTCAGCATCGAGGCCAACCACGAATTCCTGCCCCCGCTCGTGCCGTGGATGTTCCTCGACGACCCAGCCTTCCAGGAGCGTGTCGCGCGCACCTCGGCCGCGCCGATCACCGATGCGGACCGCAACGCCCCCATCCTGCTCGAGAACTCCGCCTACCTGATCTACACCTCGGGCTCCACGGGCAAGCCCAAGGGCGTGGTGATCTCCCACCGCGGGCTCGACAACTTCACCCCGGCGATGGTCGCGCACCCCTCGGTCACCCAGCACTCACGGGTCCTGTCGTTCGCCTCGCCGAGCTTCGATGCCTCGCTGCTCGAGGTCCTGATGGCATTCGGCGCGGGCGCTGCCATCGTGATCGTGCCCCCGCACGTCTACGGTGGCGACGAGCTCACCGCCGTCATCCGTGACCACCACGTCACCCATGGCTTCATCACGCCGCTCGGACTCGCCTCCGTCGACCGATCACAGGTCGACCACTTCGAGTTCGTCGTCGTCGGTGGCGAAGCCGTCCCGCCGGAGCTCGTCAACGAGTGGGCGCACGGCCGCAAGATGTACAACGGCTACGGGCCCACCGAGGCCACCATCGTCGCCACCCTCAGTGATCCCATGCAGCCCGGCCAGCCCGTGCGCATCGGCCGCCTGTTCAATGGCGTCACCGCGGTCGTGCTCGACACCCGCCTGCAGCCTGTTCCCAAGGGTGTCGCCGGCGAGCTGTATGTCTCGGGCCTCGGCCTCGGTCGTGGCTACCACCAGCGGTTCGGGCTCACCTCCGACCGGTTCGTCGCCAACCCATACGGCGAGCCGGGGGAGCGCATGTACCGCACCGGTGATGTGGTCCGGTGGGTCGATGACTACCAGCTCGAGTACCTCGGGCGCTCCGACTTCCAGGTGAAGGTGCGTGGCTTCCGCATTGAGCTGGGCGAGATCGACTCCGCCCTGCTGAGCCACCCGAGCATCGACTTCTCCGTCACGCTCGGCCGCACCAGCCCCTCCGGTGCCACCGCGCTCGTGTCCTACGTCCGTGCGGCTGCTGGGCACGAGGTGGACACCGCGGAGCTCACCGAGCATGTCGCAGGCTTCCTGCCCGCCTACATGGTGCCGTCGGTGATCATGGTGATCGAGGAGATCCCGCTCGCCGTCACCGGCAAGCTCGACCGCAAGGCCCTGCCGGATCCGGACTTCACCCTTGCTGCTACCGAGTACCGGGCACCCACCAACCCGATCGAGGAGACCCTCGCCGGCATCTTCGCCGACGTCCTCGCCATCGACCGGATCAGCATCGACGACAACTTCTTCGATGTCGGCGGAAACTCGCTGATCGCCACCCGTGTGGTTGCCCGCGTCAACGCCGCGCTCGGCATCCGCATCGGCGTGCGCGAGCTTTTCGACGCGCCGACCGTCGCGGGGCTGGCTGCCATCATCTCCGAGCATGCCAGCGAGGCGACCGACCGGCCCGCGCTCGTTCCCCAGTCACGACCCGAGCGGATCCCGCTCTCCTCCGCGCAGCAGCGCATGTGGTTCATCAACCAGTTCGACACGGAGTCGGCCGCCTACAACGTGCCTATGGCCATCCGGCTCAGCGGCACGCTCGACCTGCCGTTGCTCAACACCGCCATCCGTGATGTGATCGCGCGGCACGAGTCGCTGCGGACCGTCTTCCCGAGCATCGACGACGAGCCCGTGCAGGTCATCCTGCCGTCCGACGACGTGGCGCTCGACCTCGAGCCTGTCGGCACCGCGCCTAGCGACCTCATCGCCACGATCGAGGCATTCGTCGGCCAGGGCTTCGACGTGACCACCGCCGTGCCGATCCGGGCCAGGCTGCTCCGGCTCGCCGCCGACGAGCACGTCCTCGTCCTCGTCGTCCACCACATCTCCGCGGACGGCTTCTCCATGGCGCCGCTCGCCACCGACGTGATGATCGCCTACCACTCCCGGCTGCACGGCGACGAGCCCGCCTGGAAGCCGCTCGACGTGCAGTACGCCGACTTCGCGCTGTGGCAGCGCAAGCTGCTCGGCGAGGAAGCCGATCCAGGCTCGATCCTCGCCCGCGAGCTCGGCTACTGGAAGAAGGCCCTCGCCGGGCTGCCCGACGTCGTGGAGCTGCCCGCCGACCGGCCCCGCCCGGTCAACGCCTCCCTGCGCGGCGGACTCGTGCGCTTCCCGATCGACGCGGACACCCACCAGGCGCTCGCCGAGCTCGCCCGGGCCCACGGCGCCACCATGTTCATGGTGATGCACGCCGCCCTCGCCGTGCTCGTCTCCCGACTCTCCGGCGAGAACGACCTCGCCATCGGCACGCCCGTCGCCGGACGCGGCGAGGAAGCCCTCGACGGTGTGGTCGGCATGTTCGTCAACACCCTCGTCCTGCGCACCGAGATCGACCACAACGAGTCCTTCGCGGACCTGCTCAGCGAGGTCAAGAACACCGACCTCGGGGCGTTCACCAACGCCGACGTCGCGTTCGAGCGGCTCGTCGAGATCCTGCGGCCCGACCGCTCCACCTCGCACTCGCCGCTGTTCCAGGTGCTCATCGAGTTCCAGAACAACCCCGAGGCACGGCTCGAGCTGCCCGGCCTGACCATCGAGCCGGTCATGTTCGAGGACCACATCTCCAAGTTCGATCTGCAGCTGTCGCTGCGGGAGAGCATCACCGAGGACGGCGCGCACGCCGGCATCGACGCTGGCTTGATCTACGCCACCGATCTGTTCGACGAGGACACCGTCGAGGTGTTCGCGCAGCGGTTCCAGAGCATCCTCGCCGCGATCGTGGGCGATCCCACGGTGCCCGTCGGCGATATCGCCCTGCTCAGCGATACCGAGCAGCACACCATGCTCACCGCATGGAACCACCCGGGCACGATCGTGCCCGAGCGCACGCTCGCCGATGCCTTCGCCCACGCCGCCGAGCGCTTCCCCCACCGCATCGCCGCGGTCTCCGAGATCGACGGTGAGCGCATCGAGCTCACCTACGCCGACCTCGATCAGCGCTCCAACCAGCTCGCCCGGCGCCTCATCGCCGCCGGGGCGCGGCCCGAGACGCTCGTGGGCGTGGCGTGCCCGCGCGATGCCAGCCTGGTCATCGCGCTGCTCGCGGTCATCAAGTCCGGCGCCGCCTACCTGCCCGTGGACACGACCTACCCGTCCGATCGCCTCGAGTTCATGCTCACCGACGGCGCGCCCGTCGCGATCATCACCACCAGCACCGAGCAGCACCTGCTGCCCGCCACCAGCAGCGAGATCCTGCTTCTCGACGAGGATGCCACCGCCCACAGCGCGGCGCCGATCACCGACAGCGACAGGATCGCCCCGCTGCGCTGGGACAACACCGCCTACGTCATCTACACCTCCGGCTCCACCGGCAAGCCCAAGGGCGTCACGGTGCCCCACCGCACCGTCCTCACCCTGTTCGCCAACACCCAGGCCAGCTTCGGCTTCGACGAGAACGACGTGTGGACGATGTTCCACTCCTACGCGTTCGACTTCTCCGTCTGGGAGCTGTGGGGACCGCTGCTGCACGGCGGCACCCTCGTGGTCGTCGACTACTTCACCGCCCGCAGCCCCGAGCAGTTCCACGCGCTGCTGCGCCGCGAGCACGTCACCGTGCTCAACCAGACACCGTCCGCGTTCTACCAGCTCGCCGAGATCGACCGGCAGGCAGGCGCGGGCGACGACCTCGCGCTGCGCTCCATCATCTTCGGCGGCGAGGCCCTCGACCTCGCCCAGCTCGACCGCTGGTACGCCCGCCACGCCGACGACGCGCCACGCCTGGTCAACATGTACGGCATCACCGAGACGACCGTGCACGTCACCTACCTCGAGCTCGACCGCGAGTTCGCTGCCAGCGCCGCCGCCTCGGTCATCGGCCAGGCCCTGCCCGGCCTGCGCGTCACCGTGCTCGACGCGCGCCTGCGACCCGTGCCGCCCGGCACCATCGGCGAGATGTACGTCTCGGGCGCGCAGCTCTCCCGCGGCTACCTCGGCCGCCCCGACCTCACCGCGGGACGCTTCGTCGCCGACCCCTACGGGGAGCCAGGCTCGCTGATGTACCGCTCCGGCGACCTCGCGCGCTGGAACAAGGACGGCCAGCTCGAGTACCTCGGCCGCTCCGACTTCCAGGTGCAGCTGCGCGGCTTCCGCATCGAGCTCGGCGAGATCGAGGCTGCGCTGCTGCGCTACCCCGGCATCGCCCAGTCCGCTGTGCTGCTGCGCGCCGACAACGGTCCCGGATCCGAGCGGCTCGTCGGCTACGTGCTGCCCGAGGCCGGGCAGGCGCCCGAGCCGCAAGCGATCCTCGATGCGCTCGCCGATACCCTCGCCGCGCACATGATCCCCGCCGCGGTGCTCGTCGTCGACGAGTTCCCCCTCACCGCCAACGGCAAGCTCGACCGCCGTGCCCTGCCCGCGCCGGACTTCTCCGCCCTCGTCACCGAGGGCCGCGCCCCGTCCACCCCGGTGGAGGAGAAGCTCGCCGAGGTGTTCGCCCAGGTGCTCGGCCTCGACTCGGTGGGCGTGGACGACTCGTTCTTCGCCCTCGGCGGCGACTCGATCATGTCGATCCAGCTCGTCACCCGCGCCAAGGCCGTCGGCATCCAGCTCAAGCCCCGCGACGTGTTCAACCTGCGCACCGTCGCAGCGCTCGCCAGCGCGGCGGTGCTCACCGAGGACGAGGAAGCCGTCACCCTCACCGAGCTGCCCGGCGGCGGGACCGGCCCCATGCCGCTGACCCCGATCATGGAATGGATGCTCGAGCGCGGCGGCGCCTACAACCGCTACTCGCAGTGCGCGCTGCTCACGCTGCCGCCCGGGATCGACCGCGAGGGAATCGCCGCGACGCTGCAAGCCGTCATCGATCATCATGACCTGCTGCGCGCTCGCCTCGACGGGCACGAGCTGATCGTCGCCGAGCCTGGCAGCATCAACGCCGATGACCTGATCGACCATGTCGAGGTTGATTCCGAGCCTGGCAGCGACGCGTTCACCCGCGCTGCCGAGAAGGCGCTCGACGCCGCCGCGGACAAGCTCGACCCCGAGAACGGCACCATGCTGCGGGCCGCCTGGATCGCGCCCCGCACCAGCAGTGCCGGACGCATCGTCCTCGCCATCCACCACCTCGCCGTGGACGGTGTGACCTGGCGGTTCCTCGTGCCAGACCTCGCGACGGCCTGGAACCAGATCGCCAACGAGCAGCCCGTGCAGCTCGATGCCAGCACCACCTCGTTCCGGCGCTGGGCCCACGGGCTGGCCGAGAACGCCCCCGCCCGCCACGACGAGCTCGACACGTGGCGCCGGTTCCTCGACGGCACCGAGCCCCACCTCGGTTCGCGTGCCTTCGACCCCGCCGTCGACACCAATGCCACCGTCGAGCGCATCGATGTCTCGGTGCCCAGCTCGGTCACCGATGCCCTGCTCACCCGGGTGCCCGAGGCATTCCACGGTGGGGTCAACGACGGCCTGCTGGCCGCGCTCGTCCTCGCGCTCGCCCGCTGGCGGGGCGCCACCACGCCGCTCGTGGGCCTCGAGGGCCACGGCCGCGAGGAGAACGCCGTCCCCGGCGCCGACCTCGGCCGCACCCTCGGCTGGTTCACCACCATCATCCCGATCCGGTTCGACGCCACCGGCATCGACCTCGATGATGCCTTCGCTGGCGGTGCCGCCACCGGCGCACTCATCAAGAACGTCAAGGAATTGCTGCGGTCGCTGCCCGACAACGGCATCGGCTTCGGCCAGCTGCGCTACCTGTCCCCGGATACCGCCGACGAGCTCCGCCCGATCAGTCGGCCCCAGGTCAGCTTCAACTACCTTGGCCGCTTCACCACCGGCGAGCTCACCGATGAGCTGCGCGCCCTCGGCTGGCTGCCCGTCGGGGACAACGAGGACACCACCAACCTCGCGGCCCGCCAGAACGACGACATGGCCGCGATGGCGGTGCTCGACATCAACACCGTCACCGAGGCCACCGCGGACGGCCCCGTGCTGCGCGGCACCATCGGATTCCCCACCGGGCTGCTCACCGAGGCAGAGGCACGCGAGTTCGCCGGATTGTGGACCGAGGCGCTCACCGCCATCGCCAACCACGTCTCCCGGCCCTCCGCCGGGGGATTCACCCCCACCGATCTCGACCTGGTGCGCATCGACCAGCCCTCGATCGACCGGCTGGAGAAGCAGTACCCCGGCCTCGCCGATGTGTGGCCGCTCTCCCCGCTGCAATCCGGCCTGCTGTTCCACGCGGTGCTCGCCGAGCAGACCGTCGACGCCTACATGGTCCAGCTGGTCCTGCACCTGCGCGGCGTTGTTGACGAGGACCGCATGCGCCGCACCGTGCAGGCCCTGCTCGGCAGGCATGCCAACCTGCGCGTCGCCTACGCTTCCGACAACACCGGGCAGCCCGTGCAGCTCGTGCTCGATGACGTCGAGGCACCCTTCACTGTGGTCGATCTCTCCACCGCCGCGGACCAGGAAGCCGCGCTCACCGAGGTATTGCGCGCCGACCACCAGCGCCAGTTCCAGATGGGCACCGCCCCGCTGATCCGCTTCATGCTCGTCGATCTCGGAGGAGGCGAGTACCGGTTCGTCATCACCAACCATCACATCCTGCTCGATGGCTGGTCGACACCGCTGCTGCTGACCGACCTGATCGGCCTCTACATCCTCGACGCCGACCCGTCGGCGCTGCCGCCCGTGCGCTCCTACCGCGACTACCTCGCGTTCGTCTCCTCGACCGATCCGCGGGAATCGCTCGCGGCCTGGGTGGAGGCATTCGCCGGGGCAGAGGAGCCCACCACGATCGTGCCGCTCGACAGGTCCCGGCAGCATGATGCTGGCTCCCGCGAGACCATCGTCGACTTCACCGAGGACGAGACCGAGCGCTTCACCACCCTTGCCCGCGACCTCGGCATCACCCTCAACACGATCGTGCAGACCGCCTGGGGCATCATCCTGGGCACGCTCACCTCGCGCGATGACGTCGTGTTCGGCACCACCGTCTCGGGACGGCCACCGCAGATCCCCGGCATCGAGAAGATGATCGGCCTGTTCATCAATACCCTCCCCGTGCGGGTGACCCTGGACCCGGCCGAGTCGCTCACCGACCTGCTCAAGCGGGTGCAGTCCGAGCAGGCCAACCTGCTTGACCACCACTACGTGCAGCTCGCCGACATCCAGCGCGAGGTCGGCGCGGGCGCTACGTTCGACACCCTCGCCGTGTTCGAGTCCTACCCCGTCGACACGGCCGGCGCTACCGAGGAGACCGACCTCGGCGGCATGCGCATCGTCGGGTTCGACGGCGTGGACGCCGCTCACTACCCGGTGACCCTCGTTGCCTACACCGACGATGCCCTGCACCTGAAGCTCAAGTACTTCCCCGACCTCGTCGACGACGCGACGCTCGATGGCATCCAGCAGCGGCTCGCTGCGGTGATGCGCCAGCTGCTCGACGAGCCGGCGACGCGATACGCGCAGCTCGATGTGCTCACCGCCGCCGAGCAGGAGCGGTACGTGCCAGTCTCCGGCCAGCCTGGCCAGACCACCCGCACCCTCGCGCAGGTCCTCACCAACGCCGCCGCAGCCGACCCCGAGCGGGTAGCGATCATCGATGGTGACCGTGAGATCAGCTACCGCGAGCTCGACGAGCGCTCCAACCAGCTCGCTCGCTTGCTGCTCGACCGTGGTGCCCGCCCCGAGGCGTTCGTGGCGCTCGGCATCTCCCGCTCCATCGAGTCGATCCTCGGGATCTGGGCGGTCACCAAGACCGGTGCCGCTTATGTGCCCGTGGACCCGACCTATCCGCGCGACCGCATCGAGCACATGCTGACCGACTCCGGCGCGCGGACCGGGCTCACCACCAGCAACCGCATCGATGCGCTCCCGCAGGATGTGCCCTGGCTCGTCCTCGACGATGCCAGCACCATCGCGGAGATCGACCAGTACCCGGCCACGCCGATCCGCGCGGACGAATTGCACGGCACCGTGCACCTCGATTCCGCGGCGTACATCATCTACACCTCGGGCTCGACCGGAACGCCCAAGGGCGTGCTCGCCACCCACCGTGGCCTCGAGAACTACGCCACCGTCGCGCGCGAGCACTTCCGCACCGGGCCCGACGCCCGGGTGATGCACTTCTCGTCACCGAGCTTCGATGCCTCCGTGCTCGAGCTGCTCCATGCCTTCGGCAGCGCCGCGACCATGGTGATCGTGCCGCCGGAGACCTACGGTGGCGAGGAGCTCGCGCAGATCCTCGCGAGCAAGAACGTCACCCACGCCTTCATCACGCCGCTCGCGCTCGGCTCCATGGACCCGGCAGCACTGCCTGGGCTGCAGGACATCTCCGTCGGTGGCGAGGCAGTGCCCTCCGCCCTCGTCGAGGACTGGGCACCAGGCCGTCGCCTCTACAACGGCTACGGTCCGACCGAGACGACGATCATGGTGCTCATCGGGCAGCCCATGCGCCCCGAGGGCCCGGTCCGGCTGGGCGCGCCTATCCGTGGCACCGACGCCGTCGTGCTCGACGCGCGACTGCAGCCCGTGCCCGTCGGCGCGGCCGGCGAGCTATATGTGACGGGGCTCGGCCTGACCCGCGGGTACCACGAGCGCCGTGGGCTGACCTCCGAGCGGTTCATCGCCAATCCCTTCGGCGAGCCCGGCACGCGCCTGTACCGCACCGGCGACGTGGTCCGCTGGGCGCCGCGCGACGACGGCACGCTCGAGCTCGACTATGTGGGACGCTCCGACTTCCAGGTGAAGGTCCGTGGCTTCCGCATCGAGCTCGGCGAGATCGACGCCGTCCTTGGCAACCATCCCACCGTCAATGTTGCGATCACCGTCGGCCACACGCGGCCCAACGGGCAGACCATGCTGGTCTCGTATGTCTCGCCGCGCGAGGGCGCGACCATCGACACCGCTGAGCTCACCGTGCACCTCGGCGAGTCCCTGCCCTCGCACATGGTGCCGTCGCTGATCATCCCGGTAGCAGCCATGCCGCGCACCCCGGTCGGCAAGATCGACCGCAAGGCACTGCCCGAGCCGGACCTCTCCGCCCTCGAGATCGAGTACGTGGCCCCGCGCAACGTCATCGAGGAAGCCATCGCCGGGGTATTCGCCGAGGTGCTCGCCGAGGAACGCGTCAGCGTGCTCGCGAACTTCTTCGACCTCGGTGGCAACTCACTGATCGCCACCCGCGTGATCGCTCGCGTCAACGACGCGCTCGGCACCGCCCTCGGCGTGCGGGAGCTGTTCGATGCCCCCACCGTCGAGACACTCGCCCTGCGCGTCGAGCAGGCCGGGGCTCCCGAGCTCGCCGCCGTGCCACTCGAGCGGCGCGAGCGGCCCGCGCGCGTCCCGGTCTCGCTCGCGCAGCAGCGCATGTGGTTCATCAACCAGTTCGACACCACGTCGCCGGCCTACAACGTGCCGCTCGCGGTGCGGCTCACCGGCGACCTCGACGTCCATGCCTTCACCGAGGCGCTGCACGACGTCATCGACCGCCACGAGGCACTGCGCACCGTGTTCCCGCGCACCGATGACGGCCCCACCCAGGTGATCCTCCCCGCCGACGCCGTGGTGAACGGACTCGCGCCGCACGACATCCCCAGCGAGGAAGTGCTCCGCGACCGCATCATCCGCATCGCTGGCCAGGGCTTCGACGTGCAGTCCCAGGTTCCGCTGCGGGCGAGGCTGTTCCGCCTCTCGCCGACCGAGCACGTGCTGCTCGTCGTCGTGCACCACATCTCCGCCGACGGGTTCTCCATGATGCCGCTCGCCCGCGACATCATGGTCGCCTATCACGCGCGGCGAGCGGGTGCGGAGCCTGGCTGGAAGCCGCTGCGCGTCCAGTACGCCGACTACACCCTGTGGCAGCGCGAGGTGCTCGGCGACGACACCGACCCCGCCAGCCTCGCCGGGCGGCAGATCGACTTCTGGAAGCGCACCCTCGCCGGTGTTCCCGACGTGCTCGAGCTGCCCACCGACCGGCCCCGGCCCGCCCAGCAGACCCTGCGCGGCGCCGATGCCCGGTTCACCATCCCCGCGGCGCTGCACAGCCGGATCGACGCGCTCGCCAAGCGCAACGGCGCCACCACGTTCATGGTGCTGCACTCCGCGCTCGCGGTCCTGCTCGCCAGGCTCTCCGGCAGCGAGGACATCCCCATCGGCACGCCCGTCGCGGGGCGCGGCGCCGCCGCGCTCGACGACCTCGTTGGCATGTTCGTCAACACCCTGGTGCTGCGTACTCCTGTCCCGGCGAGCGCGAGCTTCACCGACGTGCTCGCCACCGCCAAGGACACTGATCTCGCCGCGTTCAGCAACGCCGATGTGCCATTCGAGCGGCTCGTGGAGGTCCTCAAGCCGGAACGCTCCACCGCGCACGCGCCACTGTTCCAAGCCACCATCGAGTTCCAGAACATCGGTGCTCCGGGCATGGACCTCGACGGTGTCCGCGTCGAGCCGCTCGAGTTCCCCACGGTCGTCGCGAAGTACGATCTCGAGCTGATCCTCAGCGGCGACGGCAGCGGCAAGGGCGATCTCGAGGCGGCGTTCACCTACGCCACCGACCTGTTCGACCCTGAGACGGTCGAGCGCCTGGCCGAGCGGTTCCTGCGCATCCTCGATGGGGCCGTGCGGGACCCAGCCCGGCCCATCGGGGACATCGAGATGCTCGACGCTACCGAGCAGGAACGCTTCGTCCCGGTCCACGGCCCCGCTGGGCTCGAGCCCGAGCTGCTGCCCGGGATCCTCGCGCGCGCTGCGGCGCACGACCCGGGAAGCACTGGCCTCGAGCTGGGGGAAACCTCGCTCACCTACCGCGAGCTCGACGAGCAGTCCACCAAGCTCGCCCGGCACCTGATCACCCTCGGCGCGGGGCCCGAGACGGTAGTCGCGATCGGCATGGCGCGCTCCATCGAATCCGTGCTCTCCGTGTGGGCCGTCGCCAAGACCGGCGCCGCGTTCGTTCCCGTGGACCCGAGCTACCCGGCCGATCGCATCGAGCACATGCTCACCGACTCGGCGGCCGTCGCGGGCATCACCATCGCCGCGCACCGGTCCGCGCTGCCCGGGCTCGTGGAATGGGTCGAGCTCGATGACCCAGCGACCCAGGAACGCATCGCATCGCTGCCCGCCACACCGATCACCGACACTGATCGCGCGCAGCCACTGCGCGTGCACAACCCGGCGTACCTGATCTACACCTCCGGCTCCACCGGCAAGCCCAAGGGCGTCGCCGTCACCCACGCCGGGCTCGCCAGCCTGGCCGCGGAGGAGCACGATCATCTCGGTGTCGAGCCAGGGTCGCGCGTCCTGCACTCGGCGTCCCCGAGCTTCGACGCATCCGTGTTCGAGATGCTCATGGCGTACGGATCCGCCGCGACCCTCGTCGTGGCACCGCCCAGCGTCTTCGGTGGCGGGGACATGGCCGAGCTGCTCCGGAGCAAGCGGATCACCCACGCCTTCTTCACTCCGGCCGTGCTGGCCTCGGTGGAGGACGACGGCGTGGACGATCTCCGCTCCATCCTCGTCGCTGGTGACGTCTGCCCGCCCGAGCTCGTGGCCCGCTGGGCGCCCGGCCGCTCCATGGTCAACGCCTACGGACCCACCGAGACCACCATCATGAGCAGCATCACCGCGCCCATGAAGGCCGGCGAGCCCGTCACCATCGGTGCCACCACCCGTGGCTTCACCGCGATGGTGCTCGATGGACGGTTGCAGCCGGTGCCACCCGGCGTGGCAGGGGAGCTGTACCTGGCCGGCCCCGCGCTCGCGCGCGGCTACGAGGGCCGCCCGGACCTCACCGCGCAACGCTTCGTCGCCAATCCGTTCGGGGCACCGGGGGAGCGGCTGTACCGCACCGGCGATGTCGTGCGGTGGATCGACCGCGCCAACGAGCCCGAGATCGAGTTCGTGGGCCGCTCCGACTTCCAGGTCAAGATCCGCGGCCTGCGCATCGAGCTCGGCGAGATCGACACAGCCCTCGCCAGCCACTCGAAGACCAGCTTCGCCACCACCACCGGCTACCAGCGCGAGACCGGCGACACCATCCTCGTCTCGTACGTGCGCCTCCACGACGGCGACACCGCTACCCCGGAGGAGCTGCGCGCCTACGTCAGCGAGTTCCTGCCCGGCTACATGGTGCCCTCGGTGATCGTGCTGCTCGACGAAGTGCCGCTCACCCCGGTCGGCAAGCTCGACCGCAAGGCCCTGCCCGCGCCGGACCTCGACGCGTTCCGCAAGGAATACGTGGCCCCGCGCAACGACGACGAGCGCATCGTCGCCGAGGTGTTCGCCTCCATCCTCGGGATCGAGCAGGTCAGCGTGCACGACAGCTTCTTCGACCTCGGCGGCAACTCGCTGAGCGTCACGCAGGTCGTCTCCGCGCTCGAGAAGGAGACCGGCCGCGCGCTGCGCCTGCAAGCGGTGTTCCTCGACCCGACCCCCGCCGGCCTCGCCGAGCGGTTGCAGCGGCCCGACGAAGCACCCAGCGAGCTCGCCGGGCAGCTCCTCGCGCCCGTGATCCGGCTGCGCCCGAATGGCCGCAAGGAACCACTGTTCTGCGTGCACCCCGGCGTGGGCCTGTCCTGGGCATACACGGCACTGACCGCGCATGTCCCCGAGGACCGCCCGGTGTTCGGCCTGCAACTGCCCTCCCTGACCGGGGCGCAGCCGGCGGAATCGATCAGCGAGCTCGCCGCGGACTATGTCCGGCACATCCGTGACATCCAGCCGCAGGGGCCCTACCACCTGCTCGGCTGGTCCCTCGGTGGCGTAATCGCCCAGGAGATGGCCGTGCAGCTCCGCGCCGCGGGCGAGGACGTCGCGACCGTTGCCCTGCTCGATAGCTTCGTCGTCGCCGAGACCGAGGTGCCGACCATGGCCGAGCTCGTGGGCAGCTTCGGCATCGTCGACGGCGCGAGCGAGGACCTCGACTACGAGGACGCGGCACGGCTCGTCGACGAGGGGATCGGGCAGCCCACCGGGCTCACCGGTACCCACATGGAGCGCATCCACCGCGGGTTCGAGGACGCCGCGCGCATCATGGCCGACCATGAGCCGTCCGTCCTCGATGCCGAGGTGCTGTTCTTCGCGGCCCGCGGCACCATCGATCCGGCCGGAGCACTGCGCACCGCGGACGAATGGCGACCACTGACCAGTGGGGCGCTGCACGTCCATGACGTGCCGGTCAAGCACCAGCAGATGGTCGAGCCGGACGCCCTCGCGGTGATCGGGCCGATCCTCGCCCGTCATCTCGACGATCACTGACCGGGAGCTGCCAGCACGCCACGCGCCTGCTGGCAGCTCGCCGCTCATGGTGTGGTGGCAGCGGGGCCAGGCATGCTCGGCTAGCATGGGAAAAATGGCGCAGACCAGCATCACGTACCGCATCGAGGGCCCGGTGGCGCACGTCGCGCTGGCCCGTCCCGACAAGCTCAACGGCCTCACCCTCGACATGCTCGCCGAGCTCGTCGAGGTCGCTGGCAAGATCAAGCAGGATCGCTCCGTGCGCGCAGTGATCCTCACCGGCGAGGGTGGCTCCTTCTGCGCCGGGCTGGACTTCCCGTCCGCCACCAAGGAGCCCAAGCGCATCGCCAAGTACTTCGTGCCGGTGCCGTCCTTCGTGCCGCTGCCAGGCCGGGGCACCAACATGTTCCAGCGGGCGTGCTGGGCCTGGCGGGAACTGCCGGTTCCGGTGGTCGCCGCCATCCACGGCCATTGCTACGGAGGTGGCCTGCAGCTCGCGCTCGCCGCCGATTTCCGCTTCGCCGCCCCGGATGCGGAACTATCCGTCCTCGAGGCGAAGTGGGGAATCATCCCCGACATGACCGGCACCGCTACCCTGCGCGAGCTCGTGGGCATCGATGTCGCGAAGCTGCTCACGATGACCGGCAAGATGCTCACCGGCTCCGAAGCGGGGGAGCTTGGCCTGGTCACCGAGGTGCATGACGATCCCGCGGCGGCAGCGCAGAAGCTCGTGGATGTCCTCGTGCAGCAATCGCCGGATGCCGTCGCGGGTGCCAAGAAGATCTTCAACGCTGCTTGGTCCGGCTCGCCGGAGCGTGCCTTCGCCGCCGAGCGCCGCACCCAGCTGCGGCTGCTCACCGGCGAGAACAGCAAGATCGCCCGCAAGGCCCGCATGAAGGGACAGCAGCCCGAGTACCGGCCGCGGAAGCTCTACTGACCATCGTGGACGGGGAAGCCACGGACAAGGCGCAATCCGGCGGTGACGCGCGCGGTGACGCGGGGGCAGCCGCCGGGGACGCATCCAGCGATGCCCTCGAGCTCGTGATCGCTGTGCATCGGCTCGTCCGCAGCCTGCGGCGTGCCTCATCCAACCGGGGCTACTCGTCCACCCAGCTCGTGGTGCTCACCTACCTCAAGGATGTCGGCTCCGCCCGGATCGGTGAGATCGCCGCGCATGTCCCGTGCTCGCAGCCCACCGCCACCACCGTGGTCAACGGCTTGCAGAACTCGGGCCTCGTCGAGCGGGTCCCCGACGAGGGCGATCGGCGCGCCACACGGGTGACGATCACCAAGCTCGGCCTCGCTGCGGTGCGCGCCGTCGCCGAGAGCCGTGCCTCGGCACTGTCCCGGCGCCTCGACACCCTCGATGACCACTCGCGGGACCTCGTGCGCGAGCTCATCCCGCTGCTCACCGCGCTCGCCGATGCGCCCGGTGAGGAAGCAGGCCGGGAGGAACCGGCCGGGTCCTGAGCCAACGAGGCCGGGACAAGCTGGGCCTGGCGGACGGGGCGCGGGCGGACGGGCGATGATCGCCCGCCTCCCGCTATCGTGGAGTAATGCTGACCATGCCGCTGCACCGCCTCCGCAGCGTTGCTGTCGGCGCGGTCACGATCGCGGTGGCCACCGCTGCGCATGGCGCGGCGGGAGGCGGGGTCCTCGCGGGATCGGGCCTGGTGATCCTGCTCCTCGTGGGCGCGGTAACCGGTGGAGCGGCGATGAGCCTGGGCGCCATGCCAACCGCGCGCACGGCCTATCGCTCGTTGCTGCCGATCCTCGCTGCGGGCCAGGTCGCCGCGCACGTGGTGCTCTCCGCGGTTCTCGGCCAGCACGGTGCAGCCCATCCCAGCGCCGTGCATCCCAGCGCCGTGCATCCCAGCGCCGTGCATCACGGTGCAGCCCATCACGGCGTCGGCTATCACGAGGCAGTGCCCGCCGTGCATGGCGAGTCGCTTCCCATGCTGCTGGCTCATGCAGTAGCGATCATCGTCGCGGCCACACTGATCCAGGCGGGCGAGCGCGGCTGTTCGTGCGTGACTGGCTTCATCAAGCAGGCAGTGGCGCTCCTCGCCCGCGTTGCCCGCGTTGCCACTTCCGAGCTGCCCGACGTATTCGGTGCCGGAGAGCAGGAGCCGCCGCGGCTTCGCCCCAGGCTGCTCGTCGCGGGACTATCCTCGCGCGGCCCTCCAGCCCCCGCATTCCAGTAGCCAGGGACCGTTCCTTCCGGGCGGTTCCCGTTCCGCGCGCGCCACCGATGGCGATGCGCGGCAATCCCATCGTGCTCCGCGCCCTGATGGATCTGGTGCCCCTTGAGCCTGGTGCCGCTGTGCCGCCGGTCCGCGCGGAGTCGTCGAGAACCTGGAGTGTTCCCATGAAGACCACGCGTGCTTTCCGCATGCTCGCGATCCTGCCCATCGCCGGCGTCATGCTGGCATCGGGCTGCTCGAACGATCCTGCGCCCGCCCCCAGTGACCAGGCCAGCTCGGTGACGGTCACTGATGCCTGGGTGCGCACCGCCGAGGACGGCATGGTGCCCGCCTTCGCGCAGCTCACCAACTCCGGTGACCAGGAAGCCCGGCTCGCCAGCGTCGAGTCCGAGGCCGGGGGATCGACGGAGATCCATGAGGTCGTCACCCTCGAAGGCGCATCGGTGATGCGCGAGAAGGAAGGTGGCCTCGCGATCGCCCCCGGCGCCATCTACGTGCTGGAACCCGGCGCTGACCACATCATGCTGATGGGGCTGCTCGATCCCATCGATCCAGGCGAGGACATCCCCATCACGCTGCGCTTCGCCGACGGCACCAGCCAGGAGGTCATCTTCACCGGCCGCGACTTTGCCGGCGGCACCGAGGACTACATGCCCGGAATGGATGAGGGCATGGACGGCATGGAGCATGGGACGGACGATGAGTACTGAGGCCCGCGCGCCCGGTATCTCCCGCCGCCACCTGCTCGGCTCGGGCGCGGTGGCGGCGGGAGCGGCGGGGCTCGGCTGGGGCGGACGCTCGCTGGCGGACCAATCCGCCGCCAGCACGATTCCGGCGGGGCAGCAGATCGTGCCGTTCCACGGACCCCACCAGGCCGGCATCACCACGCCACCGCCGGCCCATGCCACGTTCGTGGCGCTGGACCTCCAGCCTGGGCTGGACCGGAGCGCGATCATCGGCCTGCTCAAGGCATGGACGCAGGACGCCGCACGTCTCGCCGAGGGCCGGCCCGCGCTGGCGGACTCCGAGCCAGAGCTTGCCGCCGCGCCCTCGCGACTGACCACGACGATCGGTCTCGGGCCCGCCGTGTTCGATGTGGCCGGGATAGCGGACCGGCGACCATCGTGGATCGCGCCGCTTCCACCGTTGCCCATCGACGAGCTCGACCCGCGCTACAACGACGGCGACCTGCTGCTCCAGGTGTGCAGCGATGATCCCGTCGTGGTGGCGCACGCGGTGCGCATCCTCACCCGCAGCGTCCGCTCCCTTGCGACGGTCCGCTGGACGCAGCGCGGGTTCCGGGAAGCACGGGGCTCCCACCCCGAGGGCCACACCATGCGCAACCTCATGGGTCAGGTCGACGGCACCAACAACCCGAAGCCACGTGAGCCAGGCTTCGAGCAGGTGCTGTGGCACGACGACCCGGCCTATCCCTGGCTGCGCGGTGGAACGTCGATGGTGGTGCGGCGCATCGCCATGGATCTCGACACCTGGGACGAGCTCGGGCGGCGCGACCGGGAGCTGTCCATCGGCCGCACGCTTGGCAACGGGGCGCCACTGACCGGCACGAAGGAGCACGATCCGCCCGACTTCGGGGCGACCGACCAGTTCGGCATTCCGATCATCCCCCCGTCGTCCCATATCGCCAGGGCCCGCGCGCAGGCGCCGGAGGAGGTGTTCCTGCGGCGCGGCTACAACTACGACGACCCGCCCGAACCAGGCAGGACCAGCAACAGCGGGTTGATCTTCGCTACCTTCCAAGCAGACATCGCGAAGCAGTTCCTGCCCGTCCAGCGGCGCATCGCCGAGTTCGATGTGCTCAACGAATGGACCACCCCGATAGGGTCCGCCGTGTTCGCCATCCCGCCCGGGTGCGAGCCCGGCGACTACATCGGTCGTCCATTGCTCGAGGGGCCCGGATGACCACCCCCATCACATCCTTGCCAGGCCACGGCCTGAGCGGGGGAGGAGGAGAATCATGAGCAACCGTCCATCCCGCGGGTTGATCACCCAGCAGAAGGTACGCGACCAGAGGCGCGCGGCTCTCCGGCGCACCGTGATCACCGCCCTTATCGTCGTGCTGGTCGTCGGCGCGGTGATCTTCATCATCTCGCAGCGCACCGACGAGAGCACCGAGGCAACCGTCAATACCGAGGTCGTGGAACCTTCCGGGGCTGCGGTCACCGACGATGCGGGCATCGCGTTCGGGCCCGAGGACGCCGAGGTCACCGTCGCGGTCTACGAGGACTTCCTCTGCCCGGTCTGCAAGCAGTTCGAGGACCTCTCCGGCGAGACCCTGCGCGATCTCGCCGCGTCCGGCGATGCCCGGGTGGTCTACCACCCCATCGCCATCCTTGATCGTCTCTCGTCCACCGCCTACTCGAGCCGCGCGGCGTCGGCAGCGTTCTGCGTCGCCGAGCACGCCAGCGACGAGTGGCTCGACTGGCAGCTCGAGATGTATGCCCAGCAGCCGCCGGAGGGCGGGGCTGGCCTGCCCAACGACGAGATCGCCGGCATGGCTGCCTCGGCGGGCGCGGACTCGCCCGAGCTGCAGCAATGCATCGCGGACTCCACCTACCAGGGCTACGCCATCCAGGCGACCGACGATGCTCTCGCCGCGGGCGTGCAAGGCACCCCGACCGTGATGATCAACGGGGAACCGGCGGAGAACCTCACCCCCGAGGGCTTGCGCGAGGCCGTGGATGCTGCCCGGAACTGACACCACGCCTAGCGCGCCACGCGTGGCTCGGGCAGCTACCGGCTGGGCATTGCTCGTGCTGGGGCTGCTCGGGCTGGCGGCGGCGTTCGTGCTCGCCGTCGAGCGGGTGATGCTGCTCGCCGATCCCGACTACATCCCCTCGTGCAGCCTCAATCCGGTGCTGTCCTGCGGCTCGGTCATGACGACCGAGCAGGCACAGGTGCTCGGCTTCCCGAACCCCTTCATCGGGATCGTGGCGTTCACCGTCGTGGTCACCACCGCAGTGGTGGTCCTCGCCGGTGCCGCGCTGCCCCGCTGGTACTGGGCCGGGCTCGCCATCGGCTCCGTGCTGGGGCTGGCGTTCGTGCACTGGCTGATCTACCAGAGCCTGTACAGCGTCAATGCGTTGTGCCCGTACTGCATGGTGGTGTGGGCGGTGCAGTTGCCGCTCACCATCATCGCGGTGGGCCGCGCGTGGCCACCAGGGAAGCTGGCGGAGGCTGTGGCACCGTGGCGCTGGCACATCCTGGTGATCTGGTACGTCATCGTGGTCGCGCTCATCGCCGAGAGGTTCTGGTACTACTGGTCGACGCTGATCTAGCCAGCGCGGTTGGTCCGCGGCGGTGGTGGTGGGACGTGGTGGTGGGACGTGGTGGTGGGCTGGCTGCAAGCGCGGCGGGTCGGCTGCCTGCAAACGCGATAGAAACCGTCTGGGGACCCCGGCGGCTTCTATCGCGTTTGGCGTTTTCCGGTGCTTCTGGCGCTGGAAGTCCGCGGAGGCGCTCCGGGGCGGCTCCGCCATCGACCGCCCGGCGGAAGTGTGAGGTTTTGCACCGTCCAAGGCGCGGCGGCGGGTGCAAAACCTCACAGAACCGAGCAGCACCGACCCGCCCCGACCGCGCCAGCTAGCTCGTGGCATATCCCGGCGGCCGGGCGAGCAGCACCGCGATCGCGCTGGTCAACGGCACGGAAAGGGCGAGCGCGATGCCACCGACGAAGGAGCGCGAGAGCTCGATCGCGACGACCTCGCCGGTGACCACGTCCGAGAGGGACCGGCCTGCGACGGAGAACAGCAGCAGGAGCGGGAGCGCGCTGCCGGCGTAGGCGAGCACGAGGGTGTAGACGGTGGAGGCGATGTGGTCGCGGCCCACCCGCATGGTGCCGGTAAAGACTTGCGCGCGGGTGGCGGTCGGTTCGAGGCGGGCTAGCTCGAAGGCGGTCGCGGCCTGGGTGATGGTGACGTCGTTGAGCACGCCGAGCGAGCCGATGATGAAGCCGGCGAGCAGGAGCCCGCTGATGCTGATCTGCCCGAGATACACCTGGATGTTGGTGTTGTCCTCCTCGGACAGCCCGGTGAGGCTGGCGGTCTCGATGACGAGCCAGGACAGGAATGCCGCGATCAGCAGCGACGCGAGCGTCCCGAGCAGCGCCGAGCTGGTGCGCAGGTTGACCCCGTGCGCGAGGTAGAGGGCGGCGTAGAGGATCAGCGCGCCGCCGACGATGGCGACGGGGACGGCGGGCTTGCCGTCGAGGAGGGCGGGCAGCACGAAGTAGACGAGGACGAGGAACGCGACGGCGATGCCGAGCAGCGCGCGCAGCCCCCGCCAGCGGGCGACGGCGATGACAGTGAGGGCGAACGCCGCGGCGAACAGGCCCAGCGGCAGGCCGCGCTCGTAGTCGTAGAAGTTGTAGCGCGTGGTCTCGGTGACGTCGATGCCGCGCTCGAGGCGGATCGCCTCGCCCGTCGCGAGGTCGGGCTGCCCAGGGCCGGGCGCGAGCTCGAGGAGGGTGTTGTTGCCCTCGTTGGGGCCGGAGTCGATGCGCACGAGGCTGCGGGCGCACTGGTAGGACGCGTTGGGCGGCGGCAGGGGATCGCCGCTGAACACCATGCCCGCCGAAGGCGATCCGCAGGCCCCAGTGGTGGTGTCGAGGACGGTCCCCGCCTCGGTGCTCACTGCTCCACCGGCGGCGCTCTGCAGCGGCAGCGGCACCTCGAACTTCTGCTGGCCTGGCCACAGGATGGCGGCGCCGATCGCGGTCAGCATGCCGAGCACGATGAGGGTGGCTACGACGACGCGGGCGGCGAGCGGCCCGAGTGGCGGGGGGCTGCCGTCGTGGCCGTGCGAATGGCCGTGGCCGGTGGCACCGGCGAACGGGTCGGTGCCCTTCTTGCTCCCGCTTGGCTGGTTGCTGCTGTTCACGGTTGTCACACTAGTTCGCCCACGGGCGCGGGATGGATTAAGCACAATGAAAGCCGTGGATGAAGCGGCAGCGGGTCAAGAGTCGTCCGGGCCTGTGGTGTTCCTCGCCGATGCCCGCACGAAGGTGGAGCGCGAGCTCATCGCGGAGTGGCTCGATGCGGGGCATGCCGATGAGTTCGCGGCGGGCGTGGGGGAGCGGCCATCGCGGTTGCTGCTGGACTCGATGCGCATCGCGGGAGCGCTGTCGGGCCGGGCCGATGATCCGCTGGTGGTTCCGGTGCGGGTGACGTGGCTGCCGCCCGAGCGCGATGGTGACCGCAATGCGCGCTGGGCGGATGTGCTGACGCTGAACAATCCGCGCAACCCGAACGTGCTCGCGCAGCGGCGGATCGTGCGGGACTCGCCGGAGCGGGCGCAGGTCGTGGTGGGTGCTCCGGCGCGGTTGAGCGCGCTGCGGCAGCGGCATCGCCGCGAGGTGGGCGATGCGAGCCCGGATTCGCTGGCGCGCTACATCCATCGCTCCGCGGTGGTGGCGCTGGAGCGGGCGGAGCGCACGGTTACCGGTGACCGGTACAAGGTGCCGCGCCTGGTCGTCGAGCAGATCATGGATTCGGTGGGCTTCCGGGCACGTTTGCGCGATCTCGCGCGGGACAACGATATCGAGCAGGCCGAGGCGGTGCGGCGCGCGCGTTCCTGCCTCAAGGAGCTCGTGGCGGTGCAGAGCAAGGTGGCGACGGACTTGTTCGCGCAGACGATGCGTCCGTTGCACTCGTCGGCATGGTCGGTGCATGCGGGGGCCAGCCAGCTCGATGGGCTGCGTGCCTTGAACCGGCGCTTCCCGATCGTGTTCCTGCCGTCGCACCGCTCCTACGCGGATGCGCTGGTCTTCAACGATTTCCTGGCCCGCAACGACTTTCCGCGCAATCACATCATGGGCGGGGCGAACCTCGCGTTCTGGCCGGTGGGTCCGCTCGCGCGGCGCGCGGGGACGGTGTTCATCCGGCGCAGCTTCGGTGACGACGAGATCTACAAGGCGTGCGTGGAGGAGTACTTCGCGTACTTGCTGGCCAAGCGCTTCAACCTGGAGTGGTACTTCGAGGGTGGCCGCTCGCGCACCGGGAAGCTGCGCGCGCCGCGCTATGGGCTGCTGAACTATGTCGCCGAGGCGCTGCGCGCGCGACGCGTGCCCGACGTGATGATCGTGCCGGTATCGATCGCGTATGAGCGCTTGCATGAGCTCGAGGCGATCGCTGAGGAGCAGCGCGGCGGGAAGAAGAAGGCCGAGGGGCTGGCGTGGCTGGCGAAGTACGCGAAGGCGCAGCGGCTGCTCGCCGGGAATGTATACATCCGGCTCGGTGAGCCGCTGTCGATGAAGGAGCGGCTCGCTGCCGCGGGCGATCCGCTGGGCGCGACCGATATCGACAACGAAGCGGCGGACGGCGAGGACCTGGCGTCCCGTCAGCGTGGTGCGCTGCAGAAGCTGGCGTTCGAGGTGGCGGTCGGCATCAACCGAGTCACCCCGATCACGGCGAACGCACTGGTGACGCTGGCCCTGCTCGGTGTGCGGGATCGATCCTTGACGGTGGGCGAGATCACCGCTGCGATCGCTCCGGTCCTGCGCTACATCGAGCGGCGTGGCGTGCCGACGGGCAACGTGGCGGTGCTGCGCTCGACGTCCGGCCTGCGCGCGGTGCTCGCGGACCTCACCACGGCGGGAGTAGTGACCACCTATGCCGACGGCGAGGAGCCGGTGTACTCGATCGAGCCCGGGCAGCATCTCGTGGCCGCGTTCTATCGCAACAGTGGCATCCATTGGTTCGTCAACCGTGCCATCGTGGAGCTCGCGATCCTCGATGCCGCCGAAGCAGGATTCGTCGATCCGATCCGCGAGGGCTGGAAGTATGCCAACGTCCTGCGCAACCTGCTGAAGTTCGATTTCTTCTTCCCTGATCGCGAGACCTTCGAGGAGGAGCTGCGCGAGGAGATCACCCTGATCGATCCGCAGTGGAACGAGCGGCAGCCCACGGTCGATGAGCTGGCGGCAGCGCTGGAGGGGACGGGTTTCATCATGGCCCACCGGGTGCTGCGTTCCTTCTTCGACGCGCAGCTCGTGGTCGCCGAGCGGCTCGCGGTCCGCGCGGCGCCCGGCCTGGATGATCGTGAGGCGTTCGTCGATGAGTGCGTGCGCGTGGGGCAGCAGATGATGCTGCAGGGCCGGTTGCATGGCCCGGAATCGGTGTCGACGGAGCTGTTCGCCACGGCATTGAAGCTCGCCGCGAACCTTGGGCTCATCGCGGGGCCGAACGACGCTGGCGCTGCCGAGCCGGGCGGTGGTAACGAGGAAGGTGCAGGCATAGGGGTGCTTCGCCGTGAGCTAGCTGGCACGCTTGCCACAGCGGTCGCGCGCATCCGGCTCGCGGAGGCGCTGGATCCGTCCAACAGAAAGGCCTTGCCCGGTGGATATTCGTGACATGACAGACCAGGTCCGGTCCGGGCCCGGTGGCGCGCAGATCGGTGCGTTCCTCGACTTCACGGGCACCATCCTGCAGGGCTACTCGCCGCTGCGCCCCATGCAGGTCAAGACGAACATCGAGGATGACCAGGACCGGGATGTCTCCCTGGACCTGATGAAGACGCTGCGTGCCTCGAAGGCTCCGCAGTTCGTGGAGGACATGGTCGCCACTGTCTATCCGAGCTGGCGGGGCAAGTCCGAGGACGACATCGCGCGCGTGGCCAAGCGCCTGTTCGAGCGGCACGTGGCCGGCCGGTTATTCCCTGAGGCGTGGCAGCTGATCCAGGCGCATCGCGACAAGGGGCACACGGTGGTCATCGTGACCTCGGGGCCGAGGTTCATCGCCGATGCGGCCGCCGCGGCGCTGGGCGCGCAGTTCGTGCTGGCCACGGAGCTGGAGAAGCGTGACGGGGTGCTGACCGGGCTCGTCGACGGGGCGGTGCTGTGGCGCCGCGCCAAGGCCAGGGCGGTGCGCGACTTCGCCGAGCGGGAAGGCATCGATCCGGCGGCGAGCTACGGGTACTCGCATGGCAGCGAGGACATCGAGGTGCTCTCCGCGGTGGGGCATGCGGTGGCGATCAATCCTGATCGGGCGCTCGCGAGGATCGCGGAGCAGCAGGACTGGCCGGTGCTGCGGTTCGCGCCGCGCGGAACGGTCAGCCCCTTGCAGGTGGGACGCACCCTCATCGGCTACGGCGGTTTCTTCGGTGCCGTCGGCGCGGGGCTCGCCAAGGGCGCGATCAAGCGCGATCACCGGCTAGGCGTGGATACGGCCATCGGGAACAGCGCGGATGTGGCGCTGCGGATCGGCGGCGTGCACGTGAATCTCACGGGCGTGGAGAACGTGTGGTCGCACCGGCCCGCGGTCTTCATCTTCAATCACCAGAGCCAGGCGGACGTGCTGGTCCTCAGCAAGGTGCTGCGCGGGGGCTTCACGGGCATCACCAAGAAGGAGATGGCCACGAGCAAGCTGTTCGGAGGAGTGCTGCGCATCGCCGATGCGGTCTTCGTTGACCGGGCTGACTCGGCGAGCGCCCGCGATGCGCTGCGCCCGGTGGCGGACACCCTGCGCGGCGGGCTGTCCGTGGTGATCGCGCCCGAGGGCACCCGCTCGCTCACGCCGGGGGTGGGCCCGTTCAAGAAGGGCGCGTTCCATATCGCCCAGCAGGCCGAGGTGCCGATCGTGCCGATCATCATCCGCAATGCCGGGGAGCTGATGTGGAAGCACGGGCGGGTGCTGCGCAGCGGAACCGTGGACGTGATCGTCGAGAAGCCCATCGATGTGTCCGGGTGGGGGCTCGAGGAGTTCAGCGACCGCATCGCGGAGGTGCGGGAGATGTATGTCCGCTACCTGGAGAACTGGCCGCACTAGCGCTCGCGAACGGCGCCTACAGGCGGTTGGCGGCGGCGATGACCGCGCGCAGGGACGACTCGACCGGATCCGCGGTGATGGACATTCCCCATGCCTGCCGCTCGTCGCGCTCGGCGAGCAGGAACGTCGCGGTGCGGTCCCCGATGGGGCGCTGGTGGAGGCCGTGGATCTCGATGTTGCAGCCGAGCTCGTACAGCATGCCGGTGAGGGCGCCGATGGGGCCGGAGGACATCGCGGTCATCGTGTGGGCATCGCCGTCCTTGCGGATCGTTGCCTCGAAGACCGTCTTGCCCGAGCCGATCTGGTGGACGCGGAAGTGATCGAGCCGGAACTGCCCGTTGCGGGGCGAATAGATCTGGTCGAACATGTCCCACGACATGGATCCGGCCTCGCTGCGCAGGCCCGCGGGGAGCGACACGCCGTAGCGATGCTCGAAAGGATCCAGCTGTGCGTCGTGCGATGATGATTGCGCGAATTCGCGATGCATAAGGTTCATCAGAAGGCTTCCTAGTACGAGGCGGAATGGACTGGCGCGACGACACCCCGCAGCGAGGTGCCTGTCCGGTACTAGGCCTCGCTGCGGCTGCTTACTGCGCGCACCCGCTTCATGTGACCAAATCTACCCGCGCGGACAGGGTGTGACAACCAATACTGGCTTGCCGGATTGCCAACGACGGGCAAACTTGGCACCGTGAGCACGTGAAAACCGGCCCCGAAGCGCCCGATCCGCCAGCCTCTGATCCGCAGCTCACCAGCAACGATTCCAGCGCGGATCCGCCGGGTCCCACCGAGTGGGGCGCTCCAGTCGGAGTCGGCCCGTGGGCCACCACTCATGGCCTGCCACTGCCCACCGGCGACCACTTTGATCCGGACCTGCTCCGTGATGGCGACACGCGCAATGTCGTCGACGCCTACCGCTACTGGCGGCGCGAGGCCATCATCGCCGACATCGACGCTCGCCGGCATCCCCTGCACATCGCCATCGAGAACTTCGCCAACGACTCCAACATTGGCACCGTGGTGCGCACGGCCAATGCTTTCGCTGCCGCTGCGGTGCACATCGTGGGCCGCCGCCGCTGGAACCGGAGGGGCGCGATGGTCACCGACCGCTACCAGCACATCCACCACCACGCCACCGTGCGGGACGTCATCGACTTCGCCGAGCGGGAAGGACTGACCGTCGTGGCGGTGGACAACACACCAGGATCGGTGCCGCTCGAGACCGCCGACCTTCCCCGCCGCTGCCTGCTGCTCTTCGGCCAGGAGGGTCCGGGGGTGAGCGAGGAAGCCCGCGCCACAGCATCGATGACCGTCTCCATCGCGCAGTTCGGCTCGACACGCAGCATCAATGCCGGCGTTGCCGCGGGAATCGCCATGCACGCCTGGGTCCGCCAGCACGCGGATCTCCGCGCCTCCTGGTGATTTCGCGTCGCACCCCGCGCGCCGGCGGTGCAGGATAGAAGGCATGGGCATGTGGGCGCGGCGAGCGGACCAGGCGGAGAACGCCATCTTGGGGCGGCACCTCCAGCCGCTCTGGCTGCTGCCCGGAACCGCGCTGGGCGTCATCTCCTGGCCCCCCACCACGCGTGACCGCCTGTTCGTGCGCTGGCACTACTGGTGGCAGGCGCACCTGCTCGACTGCATGGTCGACGCCGCGATGCGCGCGCCCACGCCCGACCGGCGGCGCCGCGTCCGGGCCCTCTCGCGCACCCATCGGCTCCGCAACGTCGGCCGGTGGACCAACAACTACTACGACGACATGGCCTGGCTCGGTCTCGCGCTGGAACGAGCCGGGCGGCTCGATGGCGTGTCCCGCGAGACGGCCGCCATCGACACTCTCGCCGACGAGCTGTACGAAGCGTGGGACGAGGGGTCCGGCGGCGGCATCCCCTGGCGCAAGAAGGACGACTTCTTCAACACCCCGGCCAACGGTCCCGCGGCGATCCTCCTCGCGCGGCTCGGCAGGATCAACCGGGCAGAGGAGACCATGGACTGGGTCCACGCCCGGCTCCGCGACCCCGAGCGTGGCCTCATCTACGACGGCGTGCGCGGCGACGGCCGCTTCCTCACCAACATCTACACCTACTGCCAGGGCGTGGTGCTCGGTGCCGAGACCGAGCTCGCCCTGCGGGCCGGCGATCCCCGCCATGCCGAGCGGGTCCGCGACCTCGTCTCGGCCGTGTCCCAGCACCTCGCGCCGCGCGGGGTGATCAAGACCTCCGGCGGTGGAGATGGTGGCCTCTTCCCGGGAATCCTCGCCCGCTACCTGGCGTTCGTCGCCACGCGGCTGCCGTTGACCAGCGAAGCCAACCAGCAGGCCCGGCGCCTCGCCCGCGGCATCGTGCTGCGCTCCGCCGAAGCGGCCTGGCGCAACCATCTCGACGCGCCCGCGGGTCCCCTGTTCGGCGCGAACTGGGCCGTGCCCGCCACCTACCCCGATGCGCGCAGCGCCCCCTCGAAGAAGCGCAATGGGGCAGTGGGCGCGTCGGCCGTGCCCGAGCGGGATCTCTCCGTGCAGCTCTCCGGATGGATGCTGCTCGAGGCGGCCGCCGCATGCGAATAGGCGCACGCGGGCAGGATGGTCGTGGCGCGCGCGACCGCACCGGCAGCGGGTTGCCATACTGGAAGCGCGCGATAATAGCGACTGTCCGCGATCGAACCTGATTTGGAGGGCCCTGATGCCAATCGCCACCCCCGAGGCATATGCCGAAATGCTCGACCGCGCCAAGGCTGGTGCCTACGCGTTCCCCGCGATCAACTGCACCTCGTCGGAGACGATCAACGCAGCCATCAGGGGATTCGCCGAGGCCGGAAGCGACGGCATCATCCAGTTCTCCACCGGCGGGTCCGAGTTCGCCTCCGGCCAGACCGTCAAGGACATGGTCACCGGAGCCACCGCCCTCGCCGAGTTCGCGCACATCGTCGCCGCCAAGCATGACGTCACCATCGCGCTGCACACCGACCACTGCCCCAAGGACAAGCTCGATGGCTTCGTCCGCCCGCTCCTCGCGATCTCCCAGGAGCGCGTCAACGCCGGTCGCGCGCCGCTGTTCCACTCGCACATGTGGGATGGCTCGGCGATCCCCATCGAGGAGAACCTCCGCATCGCCGAGGAACTGCTCGAGCTCTCCAGGGCCGCGAAGATCATCCTCGAGGTAGAGATCGGCGTCGTCGGCGGCGAGGAGGACGGCGTGGAGAACGAGATCAACGACAAGCTCTACACCTCCGCGGCGGACTTCGAGATGACCATCGACGCGCTCGGTGGCGGCGAGAAGGGCCGCTACATGCTCGCCGCGACGTTCGGCAACGTGCATGGCGTGTACAAGCCCGGCAACGTCAAGCTGCGCCCCGAGGTCCTCAAGGAAGGCCAGGAGGTCGCCGCGCGCAAGCTCGGGCTCCCGGGCGACGCCAAGCCCTTTGACCTCGTCTTCCACGGTGGCTCCGGCTCGCTCAAGTCCGAGATCGAGGACTCCCTCAACTACGGCGTCGTGAAGATGAACGTCGACACCGACACCCAGTACGCCTTCACCCGGCCCGTGGCCGACCACTTCTTCAAGAACTATGACGGCGTGCTCAAGATCGACGGCGAGGTCGGCAACAAGAAGGTCTACGATCCGCGCAGCTACCTCAAGCAGGCCGAGGCCGCCATGGCCCAGCGCATCGTCGAGTCCTGCACCGACCTGCACTCCGTCGGCAAGTCGATCAGCGCCTAGGTTCATCGGCTGGGGTTCCGTCCCCGCCGCAATCCTCATCCCAGCCGCTCAGGGCCCAGCCGCTCAGGGTCCAGCCGCAAACGCGATAGAAGCTGTTCCGAATCCGGGTTCGTTTCTATCGCGTTTGGCGTTCTCCGGTGCGTTTGCCGTTGGAGCTGCCGGGTGCGGTCCTGCGTCGGCGGGCTACCTATCGAGGTAGAGGTCGAGCGCGACACCCTCGGATGGCCCGTACGGGGTGAGATCGGTGATGCCATGCGCGGCGAGAACGTCGACATCGATCAGTGCGCGCCCCGAGTTCTCGGCGGCGCTGCTGCTCAGAATGAGGATGGCTGCGTCCGCCATGATCTCGGGCTTTCGCGAGACCTCGGCCTGCTTGTCGCCCATGAGCATCTCAGTGGCGGCGGTCGCGATGACCGACTCCGGCCAGAGGCAGTTCGCGGCGATCCCGTCCGGCTCGAGCTCGGCGGCGATGCCGAGGGTCAGGAGCGTCATGCCGTACTTCGCGAGCGTGTAGGGCGGGAAGGCGCCGAGCCATCGGGGGGAGAGGTTCAGGGGCGGCGAGAGCGAGAGCACGTGGGGATTGCGAGATCTCCGCAGGTGCGGGATCGCAGCGCGCGTGAGTAGGAACGTGCCCCGTTGCTGGATCGATTGCATCAGGTCGAACTGCTTCGGCGATGTTGCTTCCGTGCCGGTCAGCGAGATCGCGCTGGCGTTGTTGACCACGACATCGACACCGCCGAACTCGCGCACTGCTTGATCGATGGCATTGTTCACCGACTCCTCGTCGCGCACATCGCCGACGACCCCGAGCGCTTGGCCGCCTGCGGCACGGATCTGTTCCGCCGCGGTATGCACGGTGCCCTCGAGGCGCGGGTGCGGCCTGTCGGTCTTCGCGAGCATGACCACGTTGGCGCCGAGGCGTCCTGCGGCGATCCCGATCGCCAGGCCTATCCCGCGGCTGCCGCCGCTCATGACGATCGTCTTTCCGGCTAGATCGTGCTGCATGCTCATGTCCAGCTCCTTACCTGGCACTCGCCGCTCATCGTGGCAACGATCTCGCCGCTGGTATCGGTGATCTCGACGTCGAGCTGCCAGGACGCGCGACCTTGGGCCGTGACGTCAGCGCGCATTCGTTCCAGCGTCGTCGTGTCGAGCTCCGCGGTCGCGAGGACATCGGTGCGGGCTGGGCGGAGGTAATCGATGGCCAGGTGCTTCACGGTGGGGTAGTACGCGGCGAAATCGAAGCTGGGCGCCACCAGGACCCCTGCGAGCAGTTCGCCCGCGCAGAACAATGAACCGGCGTACATGGCGCCAAAATGGTTGGCATTTCCCTCGAGCGGAAGCGCGCTGACCGCGCGGCCCTCGCGGAGCTCCACCACCTCGATGCCGAGGCGGGGCACCGCGGGAATGGACTGCTGGATAAAGGCATTGATGATCGACCTCGTCCGGGGCTGATCGGTATCGATTGGGGGCACGGGAGATCCTCTCGCCAGTCCTTACCGATCGAGTGATCGGTTTCTTGTCACGGTAGCTTCCCGGTCAGCTGATCGGCAAGGGCTAGAGTATTCGCGTGACCTCGACTGGTAGCCGTACCCAGCGCCAACGGAGCGCCGAGATGCGCGCGCGGCTGATCGACGCGACAATCGATTGCCTGCGACAAGGTGGCTACAGCTATGCCACCACCAGGAACATCGCGGCGAATGCCGAAGTCTCGCTCGGTGCCCTGGCGCACCAGTTCCCGGGCCGCATCGCGCTCATTGCTGCCGCGATCGATGAGGTCGGGCGCCGCTGCGTCGACGAGCTGGCGCGTCTCGTCCAGAGCATTCCCGCCGAGGATCCCGGCCGACCGGGCGCGCTGCTCGATGCCGCCTGGGCGATATTCGATAGTGATCTCTTCGTGGTCTGGATCAAGGTGTGGACGGCGGCGGCGGAGAACGAGGACCTCTATGCTGCATTGGCTCCAGTGGAGAGGAAGCTCTCCAGGGCGATCGCGGCGACGGTTGACCAGCTCATCCCGGCCGGAATGCCAGTCGACCGGTGGAAGGCGCGCAGCAGTGTGGTCCTAGCCGCGCTGCGGGGCGTGGCGTTTGCCAACGCGCTGGAACCGCGGGATTCCACCACGGCCGATAGATGGCCGATCATCAGGGCGGAGCTGCTGGTCCTGGTCCAGTCTCCGTGAGAACTCGCAGGGATCCGTATCCGCAAACGCGATAGAAACCGCCGGGAAACCAGGTTGATTTCTATCGCGTTTGGCAGTTTCCAGTGCTTCTGCATCCAGGCCGCCAGCTTTCCTGCCCGCCAGCAGGCCCAGGGCCAGCCTCGTTACTCGATTCCGAGATGCTGCGCGAGTTCGAGCATGAGCTCGAGGGTCTCGTGGTCGAGCTGCTCGTCGGCGTGGATGTTGCGGTAGCGGGCCTCGCCGCCGAAGAGCGACAGGGTGACCACGAGCAGGGCGCGGCGCTGGCCCTTGTGGAGGTGGGCGAGGGCGGGCAGGGAGTCCGCGGCGGCCTGGATCGCTTCGGTGTAGCGGTGGAAGGTGGGGCTGATGCGTTCGCGCAGCTGGGTGTCGGTCCGGGCGTTGATGAGCAGCTCGTCCCAGACGGCGCTGTAGGGGGCGCGGGCGATGGCACGCTGTGCCCCGAGGAGCCTGGCGGCGTTCACGGGGGCGGGACTGCTGTCGAGGATGCGGAGGAACTCGCGGACCTGGCGGGCACCGACTTCCTCGGCAGCGTCGACGATCACGTCGAGCCGGGTGGGGAAGTGGCGGAACAGGGCGCCCTGGGAGACGCCTGCGCGGGTGACGATCTCCTGGATGGTGGTGCGCGCGTAGCCAGCCTCGGCGATGGCGTCGATGGTGGCCTCGAGGATCGCGGTGATGGTGGCGTGCTTGCGCTCGGCCTGGGTGCGCCGTGGCTTGCCGGGACCAGCGCTAGGGTGCCCAGTCTCGGGTTGCCCGCTCTCGGGTTGCCCAGTCTCGGGTTGCCCGCTCTCGGGGCGGGTGCGTGATGCCACGTGCTTGATCGTATCGGAGCAACTTCCTATGAAAGAAAGAAAGCAGATGCTATCTTCCTAGGTGATCCACGTCATCCTCCCCAAGGAATGCCTTGTGCCTCACACCCCACGGACCGCGACGCTGAGCGCTGCCCTCCTCCTCGCGGCCACCCTCCTGCTCCCGCTCGGCATCCCTGGCGGCACCGCCCACGCCTCCCCGGGCCTGCCGGTCGACGGTGGCCAGCACGCGCAGCAGTGGGCCGCGGTGGCCCAGGAATACCCGGGCATCGCGGTTGCGGAGGACGTCGAGATCCCCATGAGCGACGGCACCATTCTCCGCGCGACCGTGTACCGCCCTGCCGACGCTGCGGGCAACCCGATCGCCGAGCCCCTGCCGGCGCTGCTCAACCTCACCCCCTACACACGGCTCGTCGACACGCTCGTCGATGCTGTCACCGAGCATCCGGAGCTGCGCCCGCTGCTCGATTCGGTGATCGCCGACGCCAGCCTGTGGGACGCGCCGCTCGACGGCCTCCACGAGCTCGCCCAGGTCATCCCGGGCGGTGGCGCGCGATTGCTCGGCATCAACCGCGACCTCATCCGCAGCGGATACGTGCAGGTGATCGCGGACGTGCGCGGCACGGGCTACTCGCAGGGAGCCTGGCAGGTGCTGCAAGGCCGCGAGCAGCAGGACTCCCTCGAGATCCTCGACTGGATCAGCAAGCAGGACTGGTCCAACGGCGATACCGCGATGGCCGGGATCTCCTACTCCGCCATCAACAGCCTGCAGGCCGCCGCGCTCCGGCCGCCCTCCCTGAAGGCCGTCTTCGCCGTCGAGCCCGCCGAGGACCTCGCCCATGACATCGTCATGACCGGCGGCGCCGGGGGAGTGGGCTTCATGCCGCTGTGGATCGCGCTCGTCAACGGCCTCAAGTTCCTCCCATCCCTGGATGCTCTGCTCACCGGGCAGTTCGATCCCGCCTGGCTCGCCGATCGCTTCGCCGATCCGCTAGTGATGGGGCCCGAGCTCGTCGAGGCCGCGCTCCTCGGCAGTGGCCCCGCCGCCCACGACGGCGCCTTCTACGCCGGCATCAATCCCGCCATCGAGAACATCGCCGTGCCCACTTTCGTCGTCGGGGCCTACCACGACATCTTCTCCCGCGGCCAGGCCCGCGTCTTCGAGCGGCTCCAGCTCCCCGCCGCGCGCAAGAAGCTCCTGATGGGGCAGAACTACCACATCAATCCTGGCTACCGCACCGGTGGGCCGGGGCAGCCACCCACGCTCGACACGCTCGAGAGTGCCTGGTTCGACCGATGGGTTCGAGGGGTACCCAACGGGATCGAGAACTACGGCCCGATCATCTCCGACCAGATGGGTGGTGGCTGGACGGCTACCACGGCGCTGCCCCGGCCCGGCTCCCAGCCGCGCAAGCTCTATCTCGACGCGGCGGCGAGCGGCACCGCCCCGCATGCCGCGCACGACGGCAGCCTTGGCGACGCGCCCGCGGGTCCTGCCCGGCTCAGCATCGGCCCGGGCGTGCAGAACGCTTGCTCCCGCGACGCCGCCCTCGGCACCGCGGGCCTCCTCACGATCCTCGGCGCGCAATGCACCCGCGACAATCGCACCGCCGAGACCGAGGCGCTGACCTTCACCAGTGAGCCCTTCGGCACTACCACCAGCGTGTCCGGGCCGATGAACCTGCGGCTGGTCACCACCACTGACCTGCCCGAGGGCATGTGGCACGTCACCGTGCAGGACGTGGCGCCGGACGGCACCTCCACCACCCTCACCAGCGGCGGGCTGCTCTCCTCCCGGCGAGCCATCGACCAGGCGCGCAGCACGACCACGGCCAACGGCGACTACCTCGACGCGGTGCACCCGCTCACCCGCGGATCCGTCCAGCCCGTGATACCGGGCCAGCGCACCGTCCTCGATATCGACCTGCGCCACACCGATGCGCTCCTCGAGCCCGGGCATCGGCTCCGCGTGAGTGTCGCCGCGGGCAACCCGGTTCGGTACCTGCCACTGCTGCCGAGCCTGGCGGCGACGGGGCTGCAGCCGCAGCACATCGAGCTCGATCCCGCCGCGCCCAGCTGGCTGCTGCTCACCACCAAGTAGCGGGCGCGCGGGCCAACCGGGACTAGCATGGCCGCATGACGTCTTTTGGTGATCTCATGGGCCCCCAGCCCGTCCTCCTGCCCGGCGATGAGGAAGCGGAGTCCGATCTGCTCAACCACGTGGACCCGGAGCAGGTCGCGGCCAAGTACCCAGCAGCATCGATCGCTTGGGCGGCGTTGGCGGAACGGGCGCTGGATGACGATCAGTTCGTCACCGCCTACGCGTTCGCCCGCACCGGGTACCACCGCGGGCTAGACCAGTTGCGCCGCCACGGCTGGAAGGGCTTCGGCCCGGTGCCGTGGAGCCACGAGGGCAACCAGGGCTTCCTGCGCGCGGTGGGAGCGCTCGCTCGCGCCGCCAAGGGCATCCGCGAGGACGCGGAGCATGCTCGCTGCCTGGACCTGCTCGAGGATTGCGATCCCCGGGCAGCGCACGAGCTTGGTCTCGGCTAGGCGCATCGACGCGTTCCTGCGGCAGCTCGCGCACGATCTCTCGGCGCGGCTGCCGCAGCGCGTTCGCGACCCGGTTCGACGGCTGGTCCTGTCGACGATCCCGATCATCCAGTGCGCCACCGCCGCGGGCCTGTCGTGGTGGATCGCCAAGGACGTGGTGGGCAACCCGCAGCCGTTCTTCGCTCCCATCGCGGCGGTAGTCTCCCTCGGGCTGACGCTGGCCACGCGCGTGCGGCGGGTGTTCGAGCTGCTCGCCGGAGTGTCGGTGGGCATCGGTGTCGGCTCGCTGCTGATCGGGGTCATTGGCACCGGGCCCTGGCAGATCGCGATGGTCGTGGGCCTCGCGATGGCGGTGGCCGTGCTCGTCGATGGTGGCCCTGTTATCACGATGCAGGCCGCCACCTCGGGCGTGCTGGTGGCGACGCTGCTGCCGCCTGGTGGCGACGCGGGCCTCAGCCGTGTGATCGATGCGCTCATCGGCGGTGCCGTGGGCGTGCTCGTGGTGGCGATCCTGCCGACGCATCCCGTGCGGCGCGCCCGGCGGGACGCGGGAGCAATCCTCGCCGAGGTGGTGGCGGTGCTGCGGCAAGTGTCGCGCGGGCTCGAGGAAGGCGATGCCAGCACGATCGACGTGGCGCTGCGCCGTGCCCGGGCAACGCAGCCGGGCATCGATCAGCTGCGCTCGGACCTCAAGGGCGGCCGCGACATCAGCAGGCTGGCCCCGGTCTACTGGGGATCGCGGTCCCGGCTCGACAGGCTTGCCGCGACGGCCGACCCCATCGATGCCGCGGTCCGCAATACCCGGGTGCTGGCGCGGCGCGCGCTGACGCTGGTGCTTGACGGCGAGCGGCTCGATCCGGAGCTGGTCGAGCTGTTGCGGGAGCTCGCAGCGGCTGCCGATGTGGTGCGACAGATGGTGCTGGCAGCCCCGGGGGACAAGCCCGATGAGGCAGAGGCAGCGCGTCGATTGCGGACGGTAGCGCGGCGGGCCCGGTTCGAGCTGGTGGAGGGGCGCGGATTGTCCTCGGGCGTGGTGCTTGCCCAGGTGCGATCGATCCTGGTGGACCTGTTCCAGGTGAGCGGCTTGAAGCGGGTGTCGGCGCTCGCGACGCTGCCGCCGACGGTGGAGCATCCCGCCGTGCCGCCGGAGGATCACGAGGACTAGGGCGAGCAAGCTGGCGGAATGCAGTCGCCTCGGCTCCTTGCTCGCATAGCCGCCACGGAAGCTGCGTAGATGCCACCCCTGCGCGAGCCTGCCACCCCTATTTGGGTGGCTGCTGCTAGCGAAGGGTGGTCGAAGTGCGTCAAGGGTGGCAAATCGCCGAGCCCGCGCCGCCCGCGCCGAGCCCCTGCGGGCGCAACCGCCAACCGGGCGCCAGCGGCTCATCCAGCGTGGCCACCATCACCCCGCCATTGAACAATACATGCGAATGTGTGCATACTTGGGGCGTCGAGCGAAACCAGCGCGAAACCATCGCGAACCCGGAGGAGGCACCATGGGCGCGGGACACGGCCACGGGCACGGCATCGAGCCAGGCGAGAAGCCCACCCGGGCGCGCATAAACCGGATGCTCATCGGGCTCGCCATCATCGTCGCGTTCCTCATCCTCGAGGTCGTCGTCGGCGTCATGATCGGATCGCTGGCGCTGCTCGCCGACGCCGGCCACATGGCCACCGACGTGATCGCGCTCATCATGGGCGTCACCGCGCTCATCCTCGCCCATCGTGGCAGCACCAACCCCGGTCGCACCTTCGGCTGGCACCGCGCCGAGGTGCTAACCGCGATCCTCAACGCCGCCCTGCTGCTCGGCATCTCCGCCTACATCCTCATCGAGGCCATCGAGCGCATGAGCTCGCCGCCCGAGGTCCCGGGCCTCCCGATGATCATCGTCGCGCTCGCGGGGCTCGCCGCCAACATCGTCGTGCTCGTCATCATCCGCAGCGGGTCCCGCGAGTCCCTCGCGATGAAGGGCGCCTACATGGAGGTCCTCGCTGACGCCGTGAGCAGCGTGGGCGTGCTCATCGCCGGAGTACTCACCCTCGCCTTCGGCTGGACCCGCGCGGATGCCATCGCCGGCATCCTCATCTCGATCTGGATCGTTCCCCGCGCGCTCAAGCTCGCCGCGCAAGCGCTACGCATCCTCACCCAGGCCTCGCCCGCCGAGGTCGATGTCGCCCGGGTGGAGGCGGACCTCTCCGCGATCCCGTGCGTGGATGATGTGCATGACCTGCATATCTGGAGCCTGACCACTGGCATGGACGTCGTTACCGTCCACCTGACCACCAGCTCGGACAACCAGGAGATCCTGCGGCTAGCGAAGAATGCCCTCGCCGCGCACGGCCTCGAACACGCCACCATCCAGATCGACTCCCCGGAGGAGAAGCGCCACTGCGAGCACACCGTCACGTGGTGACGCGGGAGCACACTGTCACCTGGTGACGCGCTCAATCGCGCACGCACACCAATCGCCAGTTCTCGGTGTGCCGGTAGAACGTGGAGCGGGTGATCACGCGCGGATGGTCCACGCCATCACGGGTGAGCACGATCTCGCGGGCACCGGTCTGGATGGCCCGGCCCTGCAGCCAGCGCCTGCGCGGCATCCGCCCGAGCATCGTGGCCCGCACGCCGGGCAGGCGGTGGGAGGGCCTGATCTCGATGCCACGCGCGGGGCCGCGGAACAGGCGCTCATCATCCACGTATGCCTCGCCGAACAGCTCCTCGCCACCGGTGCCGCGCATGATCGCGGAGCCCACGATCACGGTGCCGGTGTCATCCCGGATCAGTGGGAAGGGCTGGGCGGAGCCCTCGAGCGCTAGCCGGACCGCTGTCCGTCCGCCCGGTAGCCGGTAGTTGCGGGCCGCGCGGGAGGATCCAGTCGGCACGAGCGCGACATCCACGTGGAGCCTGTCCTTGCGCATCAGCCGGGTGACGATGGCCGCGAGCAACGCATCGTCGCCGACCACGATCACGCGCCGGGCTTGCTCTGTGGCACTGTCGATCCCGGAGCGGGCGGCGGGGCTTTCGAGCGTGATCCCAGGGAGCTGGCGCAATGGCGCGGGGACCGTGGAGCCCTGGAGTGTGAGGACAACGGTGGTCATCTCGGTCTCCTGGGATAAGGTGGTCATCTGGTTGCGTGCGAATTCTGACCTTATCGCTTCGTTGCCATGCAGCGTGGCCACGCTCGCGGCCAGAACCACAACACAGGAGTGAGGGAATGCCGGCAATCGTCCTGATCGGTGCCCAATGGGGCGACGAGGGTAAGGGCAAAGCAACGGACCTGCTCGGCGGACGGGTCCACTGGGTGGTCCGCTACCAGGGGGGCAACAACGCGGGGCACACGGTTGTCCTGCCCAACGGGGATCACTTCGCGCTGCACCTCATCCCGTCGGGAATCCTCACCCCTGAGGTCACCAACGTCATCGGCAACGGCGTGGTCGTTGATCCAGCGGTGCTGCTCGACGAGCTCTCCGGACTCGAGGCTCGCAACGTCGATACCTCCCGGTTGCTGATCTCGGCCGATGCGCACCTGCTGATGCCCTACCACGTGGCCATCGACAAGGTCACCGAGCGCTTCCTCGGCAATCGCAAGATCGGCACCACGGGGCGTGGCATCGGGCCGTGCTACCAGGACAAGATCGCGCGCGTGGGAGTACGGGCACAGGACGTGCTCGACGAGAGCATCCTGCGCCGCAAGGTCGAGGCAGCGCTCGAGGTGAAGAACCAGATCCTCACCAAGATCTACAACCGGCGCGCGCTCGATGCCGACAAGATCGTCGATGGCGTGCTCGAGCAGGCCGAGGGGTTCAAGCATCGCATCGCTGATACCGGCCTGATGCTCGGCAACGCGCTCGATCGCGATGAGGTGGTGCTGCTCGAGGGCTCGCAGGGGACCATGCTCGATGTCGATCACGGCACCTATCCGTTCGTCACCTCGTCCAACCCGACCGCCGGCGGTGCTTCGGTGGGCTCCGGGGTGGGCCCGACGAGGATCACGACCGTCCTGGGCATCCTCAAGGCCTACACGACCCGCGTCGGCTCGGGGCCGTTCCCCACGGAGCTGTTCGACGAGCAGGGCGCCTACCTCGCGAAGCAGGGTGGCGAGGTGGGAGTCACCACCGGCCGCGCGCGCCGCTGCGGATGGTTCGATGCTGTCATCGCCCGGTACGCCACCCGTGTCAACGGCATCACCGATTACTTCCTCACCAAGCTCGATGTTCTCTCGGGCCTCGAGACCGTGCCGATCTGCGTGGGCTACGAGATCGACGGCAAGCGCATCGATGACATGCCGATGACGCAGACCGACATCCATCACGCCAAGCCGGTGTACGAGGAGATGCCGGGCTGGTGGGAGGACATCTCGGAGGCCCGCACGTTCGAGGACCTGCCGAAGAATGCCCGCGACTATGTGCTGCGGATCGAGGAGCTCTCGGGCGCGCACGTCAGCTGCATCGGCGTTGGCCCCGGCCGCGATCAGACCATCGTGCGCCGCGACATCCTCGCCTGAGCAGGGCTTTGTCCCCGCGAGAGCTGGTGATCCTGGGGACGGCCAGCGCCGTCCCCACGCGGCAGCGCAACCACAACGGGTACTTCCTGAGGTGGGGTCGTTCGGGCGTTCTCTTCGATCCCGGCGAGGGCACCCAGCGGCAGATGTCGCACGCGGGCATTTCCGCGCATGACATCAACCAGGTGTGCATCACCCACTTCCACGGTGACCATTGCCTCGGGCTGCCGGGAATCATCCAGCGCATCGCGCGCGATGGGGTCCCGCACGAGGTCACTGTGGCCTATCCGGCGGCAGGGGAGCAGTACTACCAGCGGCTCCGGTGGGCCAGCGAGTTCCATCCCACGGACAGGATCCGGCCGCACCCGCTCGAGGGCGCGGAGCCGGCCGGGTTCGGGGAGCCACGGATGAGCGCGCTGCCGCTGGTGCACAGCACCCCCGTCTACGGCTATCGCATCGCCGAGCCCGATGGCGTGCACATGCATGCCGAGGAGCTCGCGGCGATCGGGGTGACCGGGCCGCGGGTCGGTCGGCTCAAGCAGCAGGGGCATCTGAAGCTCGAGTCGGGGCGCATCATCGAGCTGGAGGATTTCTCCACGCCGCGCCGGGGCGCGTCGCTGGCGTTCGTGATGGATACCGGCTGGTGCGACAACGCCATCGCCCTCGCGCGGGAGGCGGACACGCTCGTCATCGAGGCGACGTTCCTCTCGGCGGAGGAGGACATCGCGGCCCGGTACCGGCACCTCACCGCGCGGCAGGCAGGCCGCATCGCGGCGCTCGCGGGCGCGCGCAGGCTCGTGCTCACGCATTTCTCCCAGCGCTACGGGCTTGGTGGCATGCAGGCCTTCGAGGACGAGGCGCGCGGCGAGTTCGACGGGCCGATCCACATCGCGCGCGATCTCGACGTCATCGCGCTGTAGGCGCGGTGCTCAGGAATCGTCGGCGTCGTCTGGCTCCCGTGCTGCTCGCCGCTCGCGCTCACGGTTGGCGAACGCGGCCCGCTGGATCTCGTCGGTGTCCTCGGCGCTGGATCCGAGCGCGCCGGCCACGGTGCCCATCGACGCGGACAGCCACGCCAGCTTCGCGTAGTCCGCTAGCGATGCCGGCTCGCCCAGCGTGGAGCCGAGGAACTCCCAGGAGATGACGATGAGCGCGGCGACGAACGTGGCGATGTAGAGGCCGGCGTACATCAGGCTGACACCGAGGCCCACGGTGAGCACGGTGGCGAGGTTGTAGACCGCGGCGTGGGTGTGCGTGCCGCGGGAGCGAGGGGGATCCCAGAGGCGGTTGTAGGCGATGAGCCACAGCGTCATGGCGACGATCGACATGATGGTGACGAGGGTGAGCCTGGCGGGGTGCAGCGCGGTGGCCATCTTCCAGATGCTGGAGAAGAAGATTCCGAAGGCGGCGGTCGCGGCCGCGGCGGCCATCGCGCTCGACAAGCTTGGGACGAGCCGCCATGGGCGGTTGACGCGGATCATTCCGAGCAGCACGCGTATCCAGCGGGGGGAGCGTACACCGAAAGAGGTGCGCTCGCCGTCGGTGCCGGTCTCGAGCACGGTCTTGAGGGCGTCGGCGACCTTTCGGGCGTGCCCTGTGGCGCCGAGCCCGGGCAGGGAGATCAGGGCGGCGTCGGCGCGTGACTCGATATCGATCGCGATGGGGCCGCTCTTGGCGAGACGGGGCAGCTCGGTCACCCCGATGATGATGTCGGGCGCGTTGCCCTCGCCGGTCTCCGATGCGGTGCTGCTGAGAATGATCTCGCCGTCCTCGTCGAGGGGCAGGGACCGCGTGGTGACCGTGATGTCGTAGTGCTGGGCATCGAGCCGCTTCACGGCCTCGCGCGATGCGTGGGTGGCCAGGCCGGGCTCGGCCAGTACGAGGACTCGCTGGGGGTTGGCTGGGCTCATGGCTTCGAAGCTACCCAGGATCGAGCAGATCAAGCATGAGTGATGCGCGACACACACCTGCCGCTGCTGCATCGACGCTGGTGAGCGGTGTTACCAGATTGTTCCCACATCAATTGTGCCAATGAGCATTGACATGTTTGCCGGGGCAGCTTACCGTCGGAAGCGTCTCACATGAGACACCGTGACCAAGATACTCTTTGAGGAGTAATCATGACGCTTTCCATCGACGACGCTGTGAAAGCCAGCCAGTACACCGATCACCTCGCGACGCTCTCCGAGGGATCGACGCGCAAGCACTTCGATCCCTACGAGGACATAGCCTGGGACTCCGACGAGTACGCCGTCATCGCCGACGACCCTCGCTGGATCCTCCCCAAGGCCGATCCGCTGGGCCGCCACCCCTGGTACCTCGCGCAGCCCCGCGAGAAGCAGATCGAGATGGGAATGTGGCGCCAGGCCAACATCATGAAGGTCGGCCTGCACTTCGAGAACGTCCTCATCCGCGGCATCATGCACTATGCGTTCATGCTGGACAACGGCAATCCGGAGTTCCGCTACGTCACCCACGAGGCTGGCGAGGAATGCAACCACACGCTGATGTTCCAGGAAGGCGTCAACCGCATCGGCGCGGACGTGCCCGGCATGACTGGCCTGCTGCGCAAGCTCGTGCCGCTCGTCGGCGTGGCCGTGCGCATCTACCCGGAATGGTTCTTCACCTTCGTCCTCGGCGGCGAGGAGCCCATCGATCACGTGCAGAAGTCTGTCCTGCGCGCGGGCGGCGAGCTGCACCCCATGCTCGAGCGTGTCATGCAGATCCACGTGGCCGAGGAAGCCCGGCACATCTCGTTCGCGCACCAGTACCTCCTGCGCAACGTCCCCGCGCTCAACCCCGTCAAGAAGCACCTGCTCTCGGTGCTCTTCCCGGTCACCATGCGCTGGATGTGCGACATCATCGTCATCCCGCCCCAGCAGTACATCGACCGCTTCGAGATCCCGCGCTCCGTCATCAAGGAGCTCTACTGGGGCTCGCCGGAATCCCGCGAGACCCTGCGCGACATCTTCGGCGACGTGCGTGCCCTCGCCCGCGACGCCGGCCTGATGAACCCCGTCTCGAAGGCAGTGTGGAAGCTGTGCGGCATCGCCGGACGGCCCACCCGCTACCGCAGCGAGCCCACCTCCGACCAAGCGATGGTCGCGAGCCTCACCCGGGCGGCGTGATCCGAGCATGCCCCACGTCGTCACGCAGGCCTGCTGCGCGGACGCCTCCTGCGTCTTCGCCTGCCCCGTCAACTGCATCCATCCCAGCCCCGACGAGCCGGACTTCCTCACGGCCGAGATGCTCCACATCGACCCGGAGTCCTGCGTCGACTGCGGCGCATGCGTCGAGGCATGCCCGGTGGATGCCATCGTGCCCCACCGCAAGCTCGAGCCGCACCAGGAGGAGTTCCGCCAGATCAACGCGGACTTCTACCAGCAGCCCCGGCCCCGCACACCGCTCGCGCTGATCCCCATCTCGCCGCGCAAGCAACCCTCGCCGGACCCGTTGCGCGTCGCCATCGTCGGATCGGGCCCGGCCGCGATGTACGCCGCCGACGAGCTGCTCAAGCAGCGCGATGTGGCCGTCACCATGCATGAGCGGCTCGATAGGCCCTACGGCCTCGCCCGGTACGGGGTGGCCCCGGACCATGAGGCCACCCGCCAGGTCGCTGGCTTGTTCGACATCATCAGCAGCGACCGTAGGCTCGAGCAGCGATTCGGCACCGAGCTCGGGGTGGACGTGACGGACGCGGACCTCCACGAGACCCACCACGCGGTGATCTACGCGACCGGCGCCTCCTCGGACCGGCGTCTCGGGATCCCCGGGGAGGATCTTCCCGGCAGTGTCGCCGCCACCGACTTCGTCGCCTGGTACAACGGCCACCCCGACCACGCTGACCGTGACTACCCCCTTGACCACGAGCGGGTCGTCATCATTGGCAACGGCAACGTCGCCCTCGACATGGCCCGTATCCTCACCACCGACCCCGAGAAGCTAGCCGCCACCAGCATCGCGCCGCATGCCCTCGAGGCACTGCGGGCCAGCGCTGTCCGCGAGGTAGTCATCCTCGGGCGCCGCGGACCCGCCCAGGCCGCCTACACCTTGCCGGAGCTGCTCGGCCTCGCCCGCAAGCATCCTGCCCGCCTCGTCATCGACAAGCAGGAGCTCCACATCGACGCTGCCACCGAGCTGCAGCGCAACAATGGCACCCTCGCCCCGGCCACCGAGCGCAAGCTCGCGATCGCCGAGGAGATCGCGCTGGACATGGGAGAAGCCACCCCGGACGAGCGGCGCATCGTGCTGCGATACCTCGCGTCGCCACGGGAGATCCACGGCGGCGAGCGGGTCACCAGCATCACCGCCGAGCACAACGAGCTGGTCGAGCAGGACGGCAGCGCGCGGGCAGTCGGCACCGGCCACACCGAGACCCTCAGCACCGGCCTGGTCATCCGATCCGTCGGCTACCGGGGCAGCGCGCTGCCAGGCGTGCCGTTCGACGAAGCGCGCGGCATCATCCCCAACATCGAGGGCCGCGTCACCGGGATCGACGGTGCTCCACGTCGTGGCAGCTACGTCACCGGCTGGATCAAGCGCGGACCCTCCGGCTTCATCGGCACCAACAAGACGTGCGCGAAGGAAACCGTCGATCACCTCATCGAGGACTACAACAATGGTCTGCTCCGCGGAGCGTTGCGCCGCTAGTCGCCCGGCGCATCCGCACCATGATCGCCCGGGCCATCGGCCTCGGATAGCGGGAGCCTCAGCGCCATGATTGAGTAGCGGCATGATCTCTGCCGTCCTGTTCGACGTCCAGGGCACCGCCACGGACTTCCACAGCACCGTGACTAGGGCCTGCGATGCGGATTTGGGCCCCGCGCCCACCGAGGCGGGATGGGGTGGCTTCGTCAACGAGTGGCGGGCCCTGTACTTCGAGGCGCTCACCGTGCTCGGCGGGCACACCGGTGACTGGATCAGTGTCCACTCGGTGTATCGCACGGCTCTCGATGAGCTGCTGCACGAGCATCGGATCGACGCGACCGAGGAGCAGCGGGAGCAGCTCGCGCGGTCCTGGCAGCGGCTCGACCCCTGGCCGGACGTCATCGATGGAGTACGTGCCCTCAACGAGCACGTCGTCACTGCCACGCTGTCGAACGCTGACGTGTCCGCGGTCGTGGGCATCACCCGGCATGCACGAATCCCCTGGACTGTGCCCCTCGCGGCGGAGATGTTCGGCGCCTTCAAGCCCGACCCGCGGGTGTATCTCGGGGCTGCCCGCTACCTGGGCGTGCCACCCAGCGAGATCCTGATGGTGGCGAGCCACAAGTACGATCTTCATGCCGCGCGGTCTCTCGGGCTGCGCACCGCCTTCGTGGCGCGCCCCGACGAGCACGGTCCTGGCGCTGAGGTGGACGTGGAGCCGGAGGACGTGTTCGACGTCAACGTCACCAGCTTCGGAGAGCTCGCCGACTGGGTGGCGCGCAACCGCTAGGCCGCGGCACCGCCTCGGCGAGGGCTGCTAGAACAAATGCTCATGCTCGTTCCCGCCGTTGCCGGTGCGCCGGGGGAGGCAGGCCTGGGCGAGCGCGGCCGAGATCAGCGAGAACGCAAGCGTGACAGTGGCAACGACCATCAGTTCCACGAGGGTGAGCGCGGTGACGCTGCCCGCGCGGGCGGTGGCGAGGGCGGAGAGAGCCAGGCCAGCGCCGATCAGGACGGTCGCGGCAACCGCAGCGGTGTAGCGCCTCCGCCATGCGAAGCCCGTGGGGGAGGGGTGGCGGGACTCGAGCCGCAGCGCGAGCGTCGCTCCCACGGTGGCGAATGCCCCGACGAACAGCCCGATGGCCATGCCCACCGCGAGCGCCGGAACCCACTCGCCCAGCCCGGACGCGCGCATGGCTATGCCGCCGGCGATGCCCGCGAGCGCATGGATGGCGAGCAGGCGCAGGGCGGTGCGGGATGTCATGCGCGAGCGTCAGGCGTCGGTCGAGGTGGTGGTGGGCGCGGTCCGCGGTGCCTCGTAGCGGCGGGCGATGATCATGATCGACAGGACCGTGATAGCGCCAGCAGCCATGAGCAGAAAGGTGACGGGCACATCACCGCTGGGCGCGAGGAGCTCCCGGCTGTCGGTCTGCCAGGGCCACAGGGCGCGCAGCGAACCGAGCAGCAGGCCCGTCATCACCACCATGGTGAGGTGGTGGTAGTGCTCGAGCAGCCACTGGAGGAGCTTGACGAACACGGAGAGCCCGAGGAACGCGCCGAGGCCGAAGAAGAAGATGTAGCCGAGGTCGCGGTCGTTCACCGCGTCGAGGGTGGTGGTGTAGAGCCCCATGGCGAGCAGCATGAACGAGCCCGAGACGCCGGGCAGCACCAGTGCGTTGATGGCGATGGCGGCGGCGCCCATGATGATCAGTGGGCTCGGGTCCGAGGCGTTGCCCTCGGGGAAGCCGGTGAGGAAGAACGCGGCGACGGCGGCGGCGAGGGCGACCAGATAGTTCATGCCGGTCCAGCGCATGCCAGTGTGGGTGTAGGGCACCCAGATCGAGGCGAGGACGAGGCCGAAGAACACGGCGAAGGAGCGCTGCGGGTGCTCCTCGACGAGTGGCGCGAGGATCTTCGCGGCGAGCAGCAGCATCGCGACCATGCCAGCGAGCACGCCGATGATCATGAGCCAATCGACCTTGCGCAGTTCTGCCATGGCGCGGCTGGTGCCTTGGCCGCGCGGAATGTCGGCGACGGCGATGCGGAGCCCGCTGACGGTGTGGCCGGCGGAGAGAATCAGCCGGTCGTACAGGCCGGTGATGAGCGCGACCGTGCCGCCACTGACTCCGGGGATCACCTCGGCGGTGCCCATGAGGCCGCCGCGGACAACGTTGAGCACATGCGTGCTAGGAGCATTCGCCATTATTACAGGGTAAGCGGCCCGGCGGGGAATCAGCGTGTGATCCACGCTGCACCGGCCGTGGCGGCTCAAGCGGTGACGAACTGCGCGGCCACGAACCCCGAGAACAGCACGACGAAGCCACCGATCTCCGCCACGATCAGCGCGATCATGAACGCGTGCAGCCCCCGCACCGGGCTCGCGAACTGGTTCGTCGTATCCCGCAGCCAGCCATGCACCATGTAGGACACGATCGCCCCGACGAAGAACACCAGCACCGCCAGCACGGCCACCACGTTCACCCACGAGGCCCAGGCGCTCAGCTCCGCGAAGACAGCCAGCAGCATCGAGGCGAACGAGTACAGCAGCGCCGCCCGGTGCGCGATGTCGACGTAGGGATGCGCCACGTGCTCCGGGGAGCGGGCCATCTGTACGTACTTCCATACTCCGAGCAGCAGCGCCCACAGGAATATGCCTCCTGCGGCGAGCAACGAGATCCTCGTCTCCAGTGCCAATGCCACATCCATGCATGCATCTTCTCACCCGCTAGGCTCTACACGTCAGGCGAGAGGCGCACGGAGAGGGAACACTAGGTGATCATCGGTACACCGCTGAGCGACGGAGCAACCCGCGTCATGCTGCTCGGGGCAGGCGAGCTCGGCAAGGAAGTCATCATCGCGTTCCAGCGCCTCGGCGTGGAGGTCATCGCCGTCGACCGCTACGCCAAGGCTCCCGGCCACCAGGTCGCCCACCGCTCGCATGTCATCGACATGACGGACAAGGACGCGCTGCTCTCGCTCATCAAGCACGAGAAGCCCCACTATGTCGTCCCCGAGATCGAGGCCATCGCCACCGATGCCCTCGCCGAGGCCGTGGCCAGCGACATCACCGAGGTCATCCCTACCGCTCGCGCGACCCAGCTCACCATGAACCGCGAGGGCATCCGCCGCCTCGCCGCCGAGGCGCTCGGCCTGCCCACCTCGCCCTATGCCTTCGCCGATACCTACGAGGAGCTCGCCGCCGCCACCGAGCGGATCGGCTACCCCTGCGTGGTCAAGCCGATCATGTCCTCATCAGGCAAGGGGCAATCCGTCGTCCATGATGCTGACGGTCTCGAAGCCGCATGGGAGTATGCCCACGCCGGCGGTCGCGTCCACAACGATCGCGTCATCGTCGAGGGCTTCGTCGACTTCGACTACGAGATCACCCTCCTCACCGTGCGATCCACCCATTCCGGCGCCATCACTACCTCCTTCTGCGCGCCGATCGGGCACCGCCAGGTCGCGGGCGACTACGTCGAGTCCTGGCAGCCCCACCCCATGAGCGATGCAGCGCTCGCCGCGGCCGAGGGCGTCGCCGAGCGCATCACCGCCGCGCTCGGCGGTCGCGGGGTGTTCGGCGTCGAGCTGTTCGTCAAGGGCGACGAGGTCTTCTTCTCCGAGGTCAGCCCCCGACCGCACGACACGGGGCTCGTCACTCTCGCCACGCAGCGGCTCTCCGAGTTCGAGCTGCATGCCCGCGCGGTGCTCCGGCTCCCCGTCGACACGACGCTGCTCAGCCCGGGAGCATCCGCGGTGATCTACGGCGGCGTCGACGCGCGCTCCATCCAGTTCACGGGCGTCGACGAGGCACTCGCTGTTCCTGGCACCGATATCCGGCTCTTCGGCAAGCCCGAGAGCTTCGAGAACCGCCGCATGGGTGTCGCGGTGGCTGTCGCCGGGACTATCGACGAGGCTCGCGAGAACGCCACCAAGGCTGCTGCCTGCGTCACCGCCGTCACTCCTTAGCTGCTCCCAGCTGGCTACCTAGTGCCGTGCGCGCGGCCGCCAGTGTGCGAATTGCCATGCGTCGGCCACCAGTGTGCGAATTACGTCAGCATCCGCGGAATTTCCTGTCGTTTCTCGCACACTCGCGGGGCGATCGTTCCAAGGCAGGGCACACTCCCGGGGCGGAGGCTGGTGCTGCGCCGCGGGAAGATCGCTGGATGTGACGTCGATCGCATGCGGGGAAGGGAACCTTCCGGCTACGCGCAGCATCTGTCTCCCCTGAAAGGGATGATCCTGGCTGCGATCCGGCGGCCAACGCGGAGGTGCCATGGATGACACGGAGCTTGTAGCGGATACCGGAGCGCTCAGCGCCCTGGCAGCCGAGGTCGACCGCTGCGCCGATGGCGTCGGTTCGATCGAACTGGGCGCGGGCGCGCCACCGGGTCTCGCTGGCTCGGGGCTCGATGCGGCGGTAGCGGAGATCGTTGACGCATCCCTCGCTGTGCGAGAGGCGCATGTGGATGCATTGCGAAGCCACGGCCGACGAGTCGCCGCTGCGTGCGACGGCTATTGCACCACCGAGGCAGCATCCACGCAACGGCTCCTGAGGGCGTGGCCGTGAGCTCCATGCCGTTGTCGCGCGCACGGGCCCTGGCCTGGGAAGGCCTGGAGAACCACGCGGCACTCTACGAGAACGCTGCCTCCCGCCTAGTGGCACACTCCGATGCGGCGCTGGATGCGTTCGACAGCGTGCACCCACCAAGCTGGGACGGCAGCGCGGCTCGCCTGGCACGGGAACGCTTCATCGAGCAGCGGGCCGCGGGCCGGGCATCGGCCACCGGCTTCGAGGCAGCCGCAGAGGCCATGCGCCAGGTCGCCCGCATGATGCGGACGCAGCAATCAACCGCGATGAGCGCAGTGGGTGCAGCTATCGCGGATGGCTTCGATGTCAGCGACTCGTGGGTCGTATCCGCCCGGCAGGGCGCTAGCCTGCCCGAGGAGCGCGCGCTCATCCTGGCGCGCCACCACGAGCAGGTGAGCAACGCCGCGAACGCCTTCCACGGAGCGCTGGCGAGGTCGATCACGGTATTGCGCGAAGCGGTGCCTCAGCAGCGCTCCGTGGAAGGCCGATCGGGTGAGGGGGAACGTGCTCCCGAGCCCCCTGCGGATGCATCGGCGAAGCAGAACCGGGAGTACTGGGACTCGCTCACGGAGCAGCAGCGGGCGTGGGTGCTCGAGAAGCATCCGGAGTGGATCGGTGATCTCGATGGAGTGCCCTCGGGCGCGCGGCACGAGGCGAACATCGCGCGGATCGATAGCGAGCGCGAGCGCCTCGACAACCAGCGCGAGGAGCTTACCGAGGAGCTCGAGGACAACATGTTCGGCGGAGCATTCACGAACGCGGATGCTGAGCTCTGGTACACCGAGCGCAAGCTGCAAGACCTCGACACGATCGAGAACATGCTCGACGACTATCCGGAGGGCCGGTTGATGCTTCTCGACATGAGCTCGGGAGAACGAGGCATGGCAGCGTTCGCGATCGGCGACCCCGATTCCGCTGACCATGTGTCCGTCACGACCCCAGGCTTCACCACCACCATTTCCGGTTCCTTCGAGAGCATGGTCAAGGAAACGGCAAGCCTGCAGCGCGAGGCCGAGCGGCAGTTGTTCAACAACGGCAGAGGCGAGGAGACCGTCGCTTCGATCGCGTGGCTCGGGTACGAGCCACCGCAGAAGGATGGCCCCGGTTGGGCAGACGCGCCCGCTGGCTTCGCCGATGTCGCCCAGAGCGATCATGCGGAGGAAGGCGCGGCGCGGCTCGCTTCCTTCTATGACGGGATCGCGGTGGCCTCCGAGCAGGATGACCCACACATCACGGCGCTCGGCCACTCCTACGGCTCGTACACGACAGGGCTCGCGCTGCAGGATCCAGGCCCCGGCCAACCCGTCGATGACGCGGTGTTCTACGGCTCGCCCGGCGTCAATGCCAGCGACGAGAAGGACCTCGGCCTCGATGAAGGGCATGCGTACGTGATGGAGGCCGAAGGAGTATGGAGCTTCCTGGGTGGTGACGGCGACCCCGTCGGTGATCTGGGCAACGTTGGCTCGTTCGGCCCCGACCCCGCCGAGGCTGCCTTCGAGCAACTGTCCACCGACGCCTTGGTCACCCCCGACGGTATCGAGCGCGAGGGCTCGACCGGGCACAGCGAGTATTCCCGCCTCGGATCCAATGGCGAGCTGAGAACATCGGGCTACAACATGGCCGTCATCGTGGGCGGTCTCCAGGATCAGGTGGTGCGCGGATGAAGCGACCAGGCAGGCTGGCGATGGCAGCGCCGATGATGGCTACCGTCATGGCCGCGAGCGGATGCGGAGGCATCATGGAGAGTCCCTACAACCATTCCGATGCGGAGATCGACCGTGCCGCTGAGCTGATGTGCGACCTGCCGGCGCTGGAGGAGACCGAGGCCACGATGGTCGCTGTGATCGAGGAGATCAAAGACGTCGCGTCCGGCATCAGTCCGGCGCTGCAGTGGGAGGAGGCCCGGCCACGGCGCGCAGAGGGGTGCGGCGGGGCGTTCGCCAGCACGGACGGCTCCAGCGTGCGCATGCCCTTGTGGGGATCGCAGGCCCCCATCCCCGATGCGGACTGGCCGGCGATCCTCGATGCTGTCCGCGGGATCGCAGCGCGCGCGGGCCTCGCCGATGTGACGGTCAGGGTCGATAGGCCGGGCGACCATGATGTCGTCCTCGCTGGCGGCAACGGCAACCGGATCCAGATCGGGAGCAAGGTCGCGGCGAGCATCACCGGGGAGACAGGCTGCCGGTACAAGGCGGAGAGGATGCCTGGCGCGAACGGCGACCGGATACGGTAAGCCGCATGAACCTGCTAGGCGAGCTGATCGTCGCCCTCGTCATCGTCATCGGCATCATCGGTACGGTGCTGCCAATCCTGCCTGGCGTGATCGTCATCTTCGGGGCAGTTCTGGCCTGGGCCATCTTCGAGGGCACCACGCAGGGCTGGATGATCTTCCTCATCGTCACGGCGTTCATCGTCATCACGGGCGTGCTGCAGTACACCTGGCCAGGGAGGTCCCTCCGCGAGGCCGGCATCCCCACCCGATCGATCGTGGTCGGCCTGATCCTCGCGGTGGTCGGGTTCTTCGTCATCCCGGTGATCGGGTTGTTCATCGGCTTCATCGGCGGCACGTTCCTCGCCGAGACGGCCCGCGTCCGCCAGGCTGACGCAGCATGGAACGCCACGGTGCATGCCACCAAGGCGGTCGTTCTCTCGACGTTGATCCAGCTTCTCGGGGCGCTGGCGGCCGGCGCGACCTGGGCGATCGGCGCCTGGGTGCTCTAGCTACCGGAAGTCGCAAGCCTCCGCATCCCAGCCTGCAACGCAGCAGCCCCCGGCTGGTCCACGTGGATCCAACCGGGGGCTGCGGAGCAGGCGCGGGCTACTCCTCGTCGCTGACTCCGCTGGCGCGCAGCATCTCGTCGCGCTCGACGACCTTGATGCGGGGCCGGCCGTGCGGCTCGCCGAGGGCCTTCTCGTGCGCGTCGAGCCGGTACCAGCCATCCCAGGTGGTGAAGGGGACGCCTTTGCTGGTGAGGTGGTCGGTGATCGCGTCCTCGCGGGGATCGGCAGGCTCGGGCAGCGAGGGCGCGTCCTCGAGCAGGCACGCGATGGTCTCGTTGGCGTCGCCCTTGGTGTGGCCGATCAGGCCGATGGGGCCGCGCTTGATCCAGCCGGTGACGTAGATGCCGGGCAGTGGCTGGCCATCGTCACCGGTGACGCGCCCGGCCTCGTTGGGCACGGTGCCGGCCTGCTCGTCGAACGGCAGCTTGGCGATGTTCTCCGACAGGTAGCCCACCGCCCGGTAGACGGCCTGGACGTCCCAGTCGGTGTACTTCCCGGTGCCGCGGACGTTGCCGGTGCCGTCGAGCTCGGTGCGCTCGGTGCGCAGGCCGGTGACCTTGCCGTCAGTGCCGAGGATCTCGGTGGGGCTCTCGAAGAAGTGCAGGTAGATCTTGTTGGGCAGCCCCTTGGGGTCGCGGATCGCGTAGTCCTGGATGATGTTGGCGACCTGGTCGACGATCTTCGAGGAGCGCCGGGCGATCTCGGAGGCCTCGTCGTAGTCGATGTCCAGCGGATCGACGATCACATCGACATTGGGGGAGTGGGAGAGCTCCTTGAGCTCGAGGGGGGTGAACTTGGCCTGGGCGGGGCCGCGGCGGCCGAAGACGTGGACCTCGCGGGCGCGAGAGGCCCGCAGTCCCTCGTAGACGTTGTGCGGGATCTCGGTCTCGAGCAGCTCGTCGGCGGTCTTGGCGAGCACGCGGGCCACGTCGAGGGCGACGTTGCCGACACCGAGGACAGCGACCTTCTCGGCGTCGAGGGGCCAGTCGCGGGGCACATCTGGGTGGCCGTCGTACCAGGAGACGAAGTCGGCGGCGCCGTGGGAGCCGTCGAGCTCGATGCCGGGGATCCCCAGCGCGCGGTCGGCGTTGGCGCCGGTGGCGAAGATGACCGCATCGTAGAGGGAGTGCAGCGTGGGCAGGTCGATGTCGGTGCCGTAGTCGACATTGCCGAACAGGCGGACCTCGGGCTTGTCGAGGACCTTGTGCAGCGCGGTGATGATGCCCTTGATGCGGGGGTGGTCGGGGGCGACGCCATAGCGGATGAGGCCGAAGGGGGCGGGCATGCGCTCGAAGATGTCGATGCTGACCCCCCGTTCGGCGGCGGTGTCCGATTTCATCAAGGCGTCAGCGGCATAGATGCCGGCGGGGCCGGACCCGACGATTCCAACTCGCAACGGCCGATTCTGGTCAGTCATCAGAAGCGCTTAACCTCATTCTGGGGTGGACAGTCGAGTGTCCAGTGTAGAGTAGAAATTCCGGCACTGGTAAGCCTGCTCTAACCTGCCAGGTTCCCCGCCCTTTTCCAAGCCGCTAGCGACATGTGCCGTCCAGTGTGCGCGCGGGCCCCCCGGTATGGAACGCTGTAGGGGTGAGCTACGCAGGTGACATCAGCCCCGAGCAGGCATGGCAGATGCTCGAGAACGATCCCGAGGCAGTCCTCGTCGACGTCCGTACACAGGCCGAGTGGAGCTATGTCGGTGTGCCCGATGTCTCACCACTGGGCAAGCGGACCGTCTTCGTCGAGTGGGTCGGTTTCCCCACGGGCGCGCGCAACGCGGACTTCCTCAACGAGCTCGCTGCCGCGGGCATCCATCCGGGCCAGCCGCTGGTTTTCCTCTGCCGGTCGGGCCAGCGCTCCATCGGTTCGGCGCAGCTCGCCACCTCCGCGGGCCTCGGTCCTGCCTACAACGTCCTTGATGGTTTCGAGGGCGCTATCGACGACCAGGGGCATCGCGGCCATCGCGGCTGGCGTGCGCTCGGCCTGCCGTGGAGGCAGTCGTGAGCCTCCCGCCGCAGCGCCCGCTGCCCGAGGGCGTGCGACCCGAGACCATTGGCGTGCGCGGCGGGCTCGCGCGGTCCGGCTACGAGGAGACCGCCGAGGCGCTCTACCTCACCTCCGGCTATGTCTATGAGTCCGCTGGTGCCGCCGAGCAGGCTTTCATCGATGGTGATCGCTTCGTCTACTCCCGCTACGGCAATCCCACCGTCGCGATGTTCGAGGAGCGGCTGCGCCTGATGGATGGCGCCGAGGCATGCTTCGGCACGGCGAGCGGCATGGCGGCCGTGTTCGTGGCGCTCGGCGCGCTGCTGAAGGCCGGCGATCGCCTGGTGGCGGCCCGCAGCCTGTTCGGCTCCTGCTTCGTGGTGTGCAACGAGATCCTGCCCCGCTGGGGGATCGAGACCGAGTTCGTCGACGGCGAGGACCTCGACCAGTGGGAGCGGGCGCTGGCGAAGCCGACCGCCGCTGTGTTCTTCGAGACCCCGGCCAACCCGATGCAGGCACTCGTGGATGTGCAGCGGGTATCCGAGCTCGCGCATGCCGCGGGCGCGCAGGTCGTGCTCGACAATGTGTTCGCCACCCCCCTGCTGCAGCGGGGCTTCGACCTCGGTGCGGACGTGATCGTGTATTCGGGCACCAAGCACATCGATGGCCAGGGCCGCGTCCTCGGTGGCGCGATCCTTGGACCGAAGGACTACATCGATGGTCCGGTGCAGACGCTGATGCGCCATACCGGTCCCGCGCTGAGCCCGTTCAACGCCTGGGTGATGCTCAAGGGCCTCGAGACCCTGGGCATCCGCGTCCAGCAGCAGAACGCGTCCGCCCATCGCATCGCTGAGTTCCTTGATGAGCACCCCGCGACGCGGTGGGTCCGCTACCCGTTCCTGCCGTCGCACCCGCAGTACGAGCTCGCGAAGCGGCAGATGCTCGGCGGCGGCACCGTGGTGACGTTCGAGCTCGATGCCGAGGACGGCAAGGCGCGGGCCTTCGAGGTGCTCGACAAGCTGCGGATCATCGATATCTCCAACAACCTCGGGGACTCGAAGACCCTCATCACCCACCCTGCCACCACCACGCATCGCGCCATGGGGCCGGAGGGCCGGGCCACCGTAGGTATCACCGACGGTGTGGTCCGCATCTCCGTGGGGCTCGAGCACGTCGACGATCTCCTCGAGGATCTCCAGCAAGCACTCGCGTAGGCCGCGGCAGCCCTCGCCGGGTAGCGTGGATCGTGGCGAAGGGAGGCACACCAGTGCTCAAGCTCGGGTACAAGGCATCGGCGGAGCAGTTCGCGCCCCGTGATCTCGTGGAGCTCGCCGTCAAGGCCGAGCAGTGCGGCATGGATTCCGCCACCGTCAGTGACCATTTCCAGCCGTGGCGGCACACCGGCGGGCACGCGCCGTTCTCCCTGGCGTGGATGACCGCGGTGGGGGAGCGCACCAGCCGCATCCAGCTCGGCACTTCGGTGATGACGCCGACTTTCCGCTACAACCCGGCCGTCATCGCGCAGGCCTTCGCCACGATGGGCGTGCTCTACCCCGGCCGCATCATGCTCGGCGTCGGCACCGGCGAGGCGCTCAACGAGATCGCCACCGGGTTCAACGTCTCCGACGATCACCCCTGGCCCGAGTTCAAGGAACGCTTCGCCCGCCTGCGCGAGGCCATCCGGCTCATCCGCGCGCTGTGGACCGAGGACAACGTCACCTTCGAGGGCGACTACTACAACACCGTCGACGCGACCCTGCATGACCGCCCCGAGCAGCCCCTGCCCGTGTACATCGCTGCCGGTGGGCCGGTGGTCGCCAAGTACGCCGGCCGGGCCGGGGATGGCTTCATCTGCACCTCCGGCAAGGGCATGGACCTCTACACCGACAAGCTGCTGCCCGCCGTGCAGGCTGGCGCGGAGGCCGCGGGGCGCGATGTGAGCGGGATCGACAAGATGATCGAGATCAAGATCTCCTACGACACCGATCACGATGCCGCGCTCGAGAACACCCGCTTCTGGGCGCCGCTGAGCCTCACGCCCGAGCAGAAGCACTCGGTGAGCAGCTCCACCGAGATGGAGCGCCTCGCCGATGAGCTGCCCATCGAGCAGGTCGCCAAGAGGTGGATCGTCGCGTCCGACCCCGACGAGGCGGTCGAGCAGATCAAGCCCTACCTCGACGCCGGGCTCAACCACCTCGTCTTCCACGCCCCCGGCCACGATCAAGCACGCTTCCTCGACCTGTTCGCCCGGGACCTCGCTCCGCGCCTGCGCGCCCTCGGCTAGGGCTCCTCGCCAGGCTCGCGAGGGGCGCTATATTCGCCCCAATTCGCGCGCGCGGGCGGGCAACGGTTAAGAATAGGAACATGCCGTCGAGTGTGTACGTTGCCGCGCCATCCGGGGATACCGGGAAGTCCACCATCGCGCTGGGGGTGCTGCACTTCCTCGCGGCCTCCGCCGCGCGGGTGGGGGTATTCCGGCCGATCTCGCGCTCCAACGATCACACCGACTTCATCCTCGAGATGCTCCTCGAGCACACCACCGCCGACCTCGAGTACGAGCAATGCATCGGTGCCACCTACGCGGAGGTCCACGCCGACCCCGAGCGGGCCCTGTCCGACATCGTCAGCCGCTACCACGTCGTCGCCGAGAAATGCGACGCCGTCGTCATCGTGGGCTCGGACTACACCGATGTCGTCAGCCCCACCGAGCTGACGTTCAACGCCCGCGTCGCCGTCAACCTCGGGGCCCCCGTGCTGCTCGCGCTCTCCGGCAGCGGGCGCGACGCCGAGACCATCGCGCATGCCGCGGAGCTGTGCCTGAGCGAGCTGCGGACCATGCGCGCCCACACCGTCGCGATCATCGCCAACCGGTGCGCGCCCGACCAGATCGACGACATCACCAAGGCGCTCGAGAAGACCGGGGTCGCGGCCTGGGCGCTGCCCGAGGTGCCACTCATGGTGGCCCCCACCATGCAGGAGCTGCTCGATGCGCTCGGCGGCGAGCTCTACAGCGGCGACCCCGAGCTGCTGCAGCGCGAGGCAACGGCGGTGCTCGTCGGTGCCATGACGGCCGAGCACCTGCTCGAGCGGCTCCAGGAGGGTGCTGCCGTCATCGCGCCCGCTGACCGCTCCGACGTGCTGCTTGCCCTCGTCAATGCGCACGAGGCAGAAGGCTTCCCCTCCCTAGCTGGGATCATCTTCAACGGTGGCCTGCTCCCGCACCGGTCCGTGGCCTCCCTCGTCGAGGGCCTCAAGCCGAAGCTGCCCATCATCACGACCAACCACGGCACCTTCAAGACCGCGAGCATCGCCGCCGAGACCCGCGGCCGCGTCGGCGTCGGCTCCCAGCGCAAGGTCGATACCGCGCTCGGACTGATGGAGAAGCACGTCGACGCGCCCACCCTCATCGAGCAGCTCAACGTCACCATGCCGTCAGTGATGACGCCACAGATGTTCGAGTACCAGCTCATCGACCGCGCCCGCGAGCACCGCAAGCACATCGTTCTGCCCGAGGCCACCGATGACCGCATCCTCCGCGCCGCCAGCCGGTTGCTGCAGCGGGAGGTCGCCCAGCTGACCCTCCTCGGCGAGGAGGCCTCCGTCCGCAAGCGCGCCGCCGAGCTCGGCCTCGACCTCGGGGCCGCCGACATTATCAATCCCGCCACCTCGGACCTGCTCGACAAGTTCGCCGCCGAGTACGCCCGCGTCCGCGCCCACAAGGGCATGACGGAGGAGCGGGCCCGCGAGATGATGGTCGATGTCGCCTACTTCGGCACCATGATGGTGCACATGGACATCGCCGACGGCATGGTCTCTGGTGCCGTCCACACCACTGCCCACACGATCCGCCCCGCGTTCGAGGTCATCAAGACCGTCCCCGAGTGCTCCATCGTGTCCAGCATCTTCCTCATGTGCCTAGCCGACGAGGTCCTCGCCTACGGCGACTGCGCGGTGGTGCCCGTTCCCACGTCCGAGCAGCTCGCCGACATCGCCATCTCCTCCGCCGAGACCGCCCGCCAGTTCGGCATCGAGCCCAAGGTGGCCATGCTGTCGTACTCGTCGGGGGAGTCCGGCAGTGGCGAGGACGTCGACAAGGTCCGGCGTGCCACCAAGATCGTCCAGGAGCGCCGCCCCGACCTGCTCGTCGACGGCCCCATCCAGTACGACGCCGCCGTCGAGCCCTCCGTCGCGCGCAGCAAGATGCCGGATTCCAAGATCGCCGGCGAGGCCACGGTGCTGATCTTCCCCGACCTCAACACCGGCAACAACACCTACAAGGCCGTGCAGCGCAGCGCCGGCGCCGTCGCCATCGGACCCGTCCTCCAGGGCCTCAACAAGCCCATCAATGATCTCTCCCGCGGCGCCCTGGTCCAGGACATCGTCAACACTGTCGCCATCACCGCCATCCAGGCCCACAAGGAATAGGAGGCCGTGGTGGCCCGCACCGTCCTCGTCATCAACTCCGGCTCATCGTCGATCAAGTACCAGCTCCTCGACCCAGCATCCGGCGAGGCCCTCGCCAGCGGCGTCGTGGAGCGCATCGGCGAGAACGACGGCATCATCACCCACGCCGATAGCGCCGGCGAGACGGAGCAGCGTGCTCCCATCGCCGACCACAAGGCCGGGCTCGCGCTCGCGTTCGACATGTTCACCCGTGATGGTGGAACCCTCGACGATCTCGGCATCGCCGCTGTCGGCCACCGCGTCGTCCACGGCGGAACTATCTTCACCAGGCCCACGATCATCACCGATGATGTCGTCGCCGAGGTGGACAAGCTTTCCTCCCTCGCGCCCCTGCATAATCCGCCCAACCTGCTCGGCATCGAGGTGGCGCGATCGCTGCTGCCCGATGTGCCGCACGTGGCGGTCTTCGATACCGCGTTCTTCACCACCCTGCCCGCGGCGGCCAGCACCTACGCCATCGACCGCGGCATCGCCGAGCAGCACGGCATCCAGCGCTACGGGTTCCACGGCACCTCCCATGACTACGTCTCGCACCAGGCCGCCGAGCATCTCGGCCGGCCCTACGACACGGTCAACCAGATCGTCCTGCACCTGGGCAACGGCGCTTCGGTCTCGGCCATCCGCGACGGGCAGGCTATCGACACCTCGATGGGACTGACCCCCCTCGAAGGGCTTGTCATGGGCACTCGCAGTGGGGACATCGACCCTGGCGCGCTGCTGCACCTGCTGCGCGTCGCGGGCCTCGGCATCGACGAGCTCGACGAGTTGCTCAACCGCCGCTCCGGGCTCAAGGGGCTTTCCGGGGTCAATGACTTCCGCGCGCTGAGCAACCTCATCGATAGTGGCGACAGGGATGCCAAGCTCGCCTACGACGTCTACATCCACCGGCTCCGCAGGTACATCGGCGCCTACCACCTCGAGCTGGGCGGAACCGACGTCATCACCTTCACCGCCGGGGTCGGCGAGAATGCCAGCAATGTCCGCGCCGATGCGCTGGCCGGGCTCGAGCGCCTCGGCATCATCCTCGACCAGGAGGCCAACGCTGCACGCGCCAAGGAGCCCCGCATCATCTCGACCCCCGAGAGCGCGGTGACCGTCCTCGTGGTGCCCACCGACGAGGAGCTGGCGATCGCCCGGGCGGCCTGGGAGCTTGCGAGCAGGTAGCGCGCGCAGCCGGGGAAAGCAGCAGCGGGCTTGGCCCGGGGACCGATCCAGGGCACGCCGAATGCGTCCGATCCGCGAATATTCCCCCGTAGCGGCGCAAGACACTGTGTGAAAAATTGCATTGCCGGTTGTCAGGGGTGGCGCCTATGGTGAATCCGCGCGCTACACCGGCCTCCGGCACACCGGCGGGACCGCAGCGCCCCTGACCACCTGCGAAAGGCCTGCTCGTGCCCGAGAACCAGCCGAAAAGCCCCGCCACCACCGTGCCGGCGCCGGACGGCACACCCGCAGTTCCCGCGCACGGCGAGACCCTGCCCGCCCCCGAGGTGCCCCCTGTGCCCGCGGTGGTTTCCCGTCCGGGGAAGACCCCGCCCGTGCTGCACTGGCTCGTCGGCGCGACCTTCATCGTCATCCTCAACGAGACGATCATGATGAACGCGCTGCCCCAGCTCATGGAGGTATTCCAGGTCACCGAGCGCACCGTGCAGTGGCTGTCCGCCGCGTTCATGCTGACCATGGCGGTGGTCATTCCCACCACCGGCTGGTACTTGCAGCGCGTCACCACGCGCACAGCGTTCGTCTCCGCGATGTCGGTGTTCCTAGCCGGCACCGCCATCGCCGCCGCCGCACCGATCTTCGAGGTCCTTCTTCTCGGCCGCATCGTGCAAGCCGTCGGCACCGCAGTGATGCTGCCGCTGCTGATGACCACCCTCATGACCGTTGTCCCCGAGCATGACCGGGGTCGTGTCATGGGCAACGTGATGCTCGCGATCTCGGTGGCCCCCGCGATGGGCCCGGCCGTCTCGGGCCTGCTCCTTGCCGTCGGCTCGTGGCGGCTCATCTTCATCGTCGTGCTGCCCATCACCGCCGCTATCATCATCGCCGGGTTGCGCTACCTCATGAACGTGGGGGAGAACGAGAGCGGGCCGCTCGACAAGCTCAGCGTCGTCCTCTCCGCCCTGGGCTTCGGCATCACCGTGTACGGGCTCAGCGAGATGGGCGCGGACGATCCCGGCCTGAATCCCGTGATCATCATCGTTGCCGGCCTCGCAGGCATCGCCCTGTTCGCCGCGCGCCAGCTCCAGCTCCAGCGCACCGGCGCGCCCCTGCTCGACCTGCGCACCCTCACCCACCGGACCTATGCGCTCGCCCTCGGGCTCATGGCCGTCGGGTTCATGGCCATGATCGCCGCGATGGTGCTGTTCCCGCTGTTCCTCCAGAACGCCCGCGGCCTCAGCGCGTTGCAGACCGGCCTGCTCATGATGCCCGGCGGCCTCGCGATGGGCCTGCTCGGACCCACCGTCGGGCGCGTGTTCGACAAGCACGGCGCGCGGCTCCTCATCGTGCCCGGCGCCATCGGCGCCCTCGTCGGGCTCGCAGTCTTCGCCCGCATGAGCCTCACCATGCCCCTGTGGGTGGTGCTGGCCGCGCACATCCTGCTGATGATCTCGCTCGCCGCTGTGTTCACGCCGGTATTCACTCTTGGGCTCAGTGCCGTGCCCCCGCACCTGTACTCGCACGGCAGCTCGCTGCTCGCCACGCTCCAGCAGGTCGCCGCTGCCATGGGCACCGCCATCGTCATCACCGTCATGGCAGCCCGCGCGCGTGTCCTCGAATCCGCCGGGGCAGAGAAGATCGACGCCCTCGTCGGTGGCATGCAATGGGCCTTCGGCGTCGGAGTCATCCTGGGGGTTGTCATGGTGGCGGTGGCGTTCCTCATGCCGCACCGGCCCGATGGGTTCGGCGAGGACGCGGCTGGTGCTGGTGGGCCTGGCGCGGGTGAGTCGGTCGAAGCTGGGGATCGCTAGCCACTTGAAGTTGGCGATCCACCTCCGGAATCCCTCCGGAAGCGTGCGCTTTTGCACCCTCTTGCGCACCGTGAAGGGTGCAAAAGCTCACACAACTGGTCGTGCCGGGGCGCGCCGCGAGCCAAGAGCCGAGCTGTGCCAGGAGCCGCAACAGACCGCAACAGGCCGCCCCGGCAGCGAGGAGCCGCCCAGCCCCCGTCAGAACAGGCTGCGGGGCCGGATCGCGTTGGCGAGGTCGATGAGCCGGTAGCGATGCCGCCGCTCCGGGGCATTGCGGGCGAGGACCCGCAGCGCGCGCTCGGTGCTGCCACGCAGCGTTTCCTCGGTGAGCGCCACGCCGAGGAAGGGCTCGGGGTAGCGCGCGCGCTGGCCCGAGCGGACCCAGTCGAGCGCGACGCCGAGCACCACGACCCGCATCTGGATGGCACGGCGCTCGGTCTCGGGCACCATCTCGACGCGTCGCGCGGCCTCGCGGAGCTCGTTCTCGGTGATGTCCTCGACGGGCCTGCCGCCGATGAGCGCCATGACGCTGGAGAGCCGCGCGATGTGATAGTGCCGGGAGCTCAGCGGCACCTGGTCGAGGGCCCGGACGCCCCCTGTCCGGTTGCCTGCGTGCACGAGCTGCCGGGCGAGCCCGAACGCGGCGCTGACGACGTTGCGGTCGGTGCGCCAGACGGTCCGGTAGTACTTCTCGGCGAACTTGTGCCAGGTGAGGTCGTCGTCAGTCTCCCAGTGGTCGAGGATGAGCTCGGCGGTAGCGGCGAGAGCGACCTTGGGGGCGGATTCGCCGGGCAGCGCGGTGAGCACCGTCTCGAAGTGGTTGAAGGCATTCTCGAACTCACCGAGCAGCAGCTCGGTGAAGGCGCTGTACCAGTCGAGCCGCCAGTGCTGCTTGTCCGCGCGCAGCTTGCGCAGGATCCGTTCGGCATGCTCGGGCTCCTCGAGGTCGAGGTGTGCCCGGACCTCGGCGAGCGGGATGGCGAGGCTCTTGTCGAGGATGTGCTTCGCCTCGTCGTCGCCGCTGGTGGTGGTCTCGCGGATCTTGCGGATGGAGTCAAGGATCTCGTTCGGCTCGCTCGAAGCGGTCGCGGTGAGCAGGCTCGCTGCGGGATCGAGCGGATCGATGAGCGGAATGGGCAGTGCCGCGACGATCTCGCGGGCCTCCATGTGCATGTCGCGCATGTGCCCGTCGATGTAGACGTCGGTCTGGCGGACGGCCTGGTCGGTGCCGAAGGTGGTGCGCTGCGGCGAGAATACGGTGGACATGCCCGGATGGGGCTCGCCGCGCTTGTGGGCGAGGACTTCCCGCAGGACACCGCTGAGCTGGCTGGACATCTCATCGGCCGAGGCGAACCGCTGGGCGTGGTCGGGGTTGGTAGCGCGCAGCAGAGCGCGGTAGAAGAACTCGTTCTCCCGGTAGAGGGGTTCTGATTCGGGGCTGGGCAGGCCGGGCTTGTAGACCCCGTCCTTGGACGGGAGGCGGGCGGTGAGCACGGCGAGGGTGCGGCCGACGGTGTAGATGTCGGAGGCAACGGTGGGGCCGGTCTGCGCGAGCTCGGGGGCCTGGAATCCGGGGGTGCCGAAGATGTAGCCGAAGCTCTCGAGGGAGGCGACGGCACCGAGATCGATGAGCTTGATGCCCTCATCGGTGATCATCACGTTCTCTGGCTTCAGGTCATTGTAGGCAAGGCCGGTCGCGTGCAGGTAGGACAGGGCCTGGAGGGTTTCCTGGACGAGGACGATCGCTTGCTCGATGGGCAGGCACGCGCTGGTGTCGCCGAGGTCCTTGCGGCGGTTGTGGACGAGGTGGCGCAGCGTGGTTCCGCCGACGTACTCCATGACGATGTAGCCGACGGGGTTGCCCTCGCGGTTGATGTGCTCGACGAAGTTGTAGATCTTCACGATGCTCGGGTGCGAGACCTCCGCGAGGAACCGGCGCTCGGCCATGGCCACGGCCTGGGCCTTCGCGTCGCCGGATTGCAGCAGGCCCTTGAGCACCACCCAGCGGTCCTCGACGTTGTGGTCGATGGCGAGGTAGATCCAGCCGAGGCCACCGTGGGCGAGGCAGCCGCGGATCTCGTACTGCCCGGCCACGAGGTCGCCGGGGCGCAGCAGCGGCGTGAACCAGTAGGGTGTGCCGCAGTTGCCGCAGGTGCCGTCCGGTTCGCCGGGACCGTTGGGGCCGGACCTGCCGACTGGTCGCCCGCACTTCTTGCAGAAGCGCTTGTTCTCGGGCACCGCGGGATCAGTGAGGATCGCGGAGACCGGGTCGATGGGAGGCACGCGGGGGATCGGGACGAGGCCCGCGCCGAGCCGCTGGTGCGGACCACTGCGCGTGCGCACGTAGCGGCCACTGGTGCGGCCGCTCGACACGCTGCCGCCGGAGCTCGCGCGGCCCTGGGATCCGGTGGTGCTGCTCCCGGATGTCGCTACTGCCTCCGTGCCAGCCTCTCCGGTGTCGGTGCCCTCGGAATCAGCGAATGGATCGAACGGCACCGCGTCGGTCTCGGCGCCCTCGGTGCTCGCCATCCCCGTGGTAGCCATCCCGGTCGTGGCCGGGCCCGTGTCCGCCATGCCGGTGGCGACCATCTCCGTGTTCGCGGAGGCTTCATCGGAGTCGGACGCCTCGTCGGCAGCGGTCCCGTCGGCGGCGAGCTCGTCGGCGGGATCTTCGGGCTTCTGGGAGTTCATGGCTGCATCCCCTGCGGTTTCCGTCGGTGGCATGGCGGCTCAATCCCGGTAGCGGGCGGGAGGGGGCCCAGGGGAGGGGCCCAGCACTGATAGCCATCGCTGGTAGAGCTCGTTCCAGGTGCCGTCCTGGCGGATCCTTTCCAGCGTTGCGTTCACGAACCGCACCAGGTCCGGATTGTCGAGGTTCGCGCCTACCCCGTAGGGCTCCGAGCTGAGGAAGCCGCCAACGATCTCCAGGTAGGGGTCCTGGGCCTTGAGCCCGCCCAGGATCGAGTCATCGGTGGAGATAGCGTCGGCCTGCCGCTGCTGCAGCGCCACTAGGCAGTCCGCCCATGAGGGCACCCCCAGGATCTGTGCGTCCGGCGCGATCCGCTGCAGCCTGGCCAGGGACGTCGTTCCCTTGGTGACGCACACGGTGCGATCGGCGAGATCCTCCGCGCTGCTGATCCCCGATCCGCTCACGGTGAGGATCCGCTGGTAGGCCTGGAAGTAGGCGGTGGAGAACTCGACGAGCTCGCGCCGCTCGCAGGTGATCGTCATCGTCTTCACCACGATATCGACGCGGGAGTCCTGCAGCGCCGGGATGCGCTGGGCCGAGGTGAGGATCTCGAACTCGATGCGATCGGGATCGCCGAAGATGTCGCGGGCGATCTCCCGGGCGATATCCACGTCGAATCCCACGAGATCACCGCTGAGCGGATCCCGGAAGCTGAACAGGTTGCTGCCGGCGTCGAGACCAACGATCAATCGGCCCCGCTCGAATATCTCCGCCACCGCGTTCTCCGGCGGGATCTCGCCGGGAGGCGGGTTCGGGCCCTCGGGGCGGAGGCTGGCCGTCGGATCGCAGTCCAGGCTCGGCGGGGGCTCGAGCTCGCTGGGGCGGGGGATCTGCTCGGCCCCGGCAGGCAGCGGGAACGGGGGATACGTCGGGGGCACTCCAGGCAGGTCATCAGGCACCGAGCAGCCCGCGATGAGCCCGGCGCAGAGCAGCGCGGTGGCGACGAAGCGCCCCGCCAGCCCGACCCGGCGCCCGGGGATCCCTGCGCGGCGGCTCATTGGTACTCCCTCAGCCGAGGCCACACCCCGCCCGCGATCGCGAGGCTCGCGAGCACGGACAGCGCCATGACCCCGCCCGCGGCGAACGCTAGCGCGGTGCGGGCACGGGTGATCGCGGTGCGCAGCTCCGCCCGGGTAGCGGCGATGCCGTCCTGCAACGCCTCGTCGAGCGCTGCGAACTGGGCCGTGGAATCCTCTTCCCCGGCACCGACAGCGACGCGCGCGGCACCGAGGTGATCGCCCGCCGCGTAGAGGTCGGACATGCGATGGTGCGCGTCGCGCCAGCCCTCATGGGCGGCGATCGCGGTGTCGATCGCGCGCGTGCCGACCGTCACCCTCTCATCCTCCTGCAGCGCGTTGAGCTTCTCGGACAGTTCCGCGGAAGCCTCGGAGAAGCCTTGCTCGATGTCGCTGGACTCGCCCCGCCGCGCCAGCCCGAGAGTCTCGTCGGCGCGTGCCTGCTGTGCCAGGATGCGCGAGGTCGCCAGCGCATCGAGAGGCCGCACCCCCTCGTCGAGGGCGCGGTTCGCCTCGGCGCGGGTGAACAGCCCCACCACGAGCAGCCACAGCAGCACCAGCGTCATGATGAGCGAAGCGATCACCCAGCCCAGGTTGAGCGTGCGCTGCGTCTTGCGCGCCAGGCGCACCTGGGCCGCGGCGAGCACCACGACCACCAGTAGTACGGTAGCCATGGCCACCCACGGTGGATGCACGAACCGCCCGTGTGATTCCGCCACCCGCTGCGCCTGCGTCCGGTACAGCTCCTCCGAGATCGGCAGCACCCGGTTGCGCATCATCTGCGAGGCCTCGTTCAGGTACGCGGCGCCCACCGGGTTGCCGACCCTGTTATTGGCCCGGGCGCTCTCCACCAGGCCCGCGTACATCGGCAGGTGCATCGAGATCTCGGCGAGCATGCGCTGCGCGTTCCCGTCGCCATCGCCCACCTGGGAGGAGGCGTTCACCAGCGAGCGGGACGCATCGAAGTTGGCACGCAGGTACCGGTCGCGCAGGTCCTCCGGCTCGATGCCGCCGAACACGAACGCCGTGCTCGCTGCGGCATCCGCGATCGACAGCGCCGAGTACAGCTCGAGCGAGGAGCTCGCGATCGGCTCGGTGCTCGCGATGAGGGTATCGAGCTGGTCCTGCCGCGAGCTGATCGACGTCGCCGTCACTGCCCCCGCGCCGAGGCACAGCATGATCAGCGCGAGCGCCGCGATCACCAGCTTGCCGGGGCTCGACAGGGCGAGGTCCGAGACCGCGCTGGCCTGGTTCGGGTAGTACTTGGCGTACTTGCGCGAGAGGGGCTTGCGGGCCCGCGGCATCAACCATTCAGGCTCGTCACCGCCTGCTGGCGGCACGGCGGAGGGATCGATGCCGAACCGGTTGAAGCCGAACGATGCAGGCTCGTGCTTCTGCGCGCCCGTGGTCCTGGACATCGCTCCACACCTCCCCATCAGCTCGCACCATGCGTCCGGTGCAACGGTCGCGTGGCATACGACTACTCCTTAACTACTCATCTTCCACGGTGTGCTCTGCATTACTCGTGGCGGGGGGTGTGTCGGGATCGTCACTGATTCGTGACCACCAACTACCCTGGGGCTGGCAACCACCAAGGACAGCGAGGTTCCCCGATGCGCGGCGATGGCGATGGCTGGGTGATCGGCGCCCGTGGCGCGCGACGATGGGGCAAGCACGGTGCGGCGGGGCTCTTGCTGCGTTGCCCCGACGAGCAGGGCGAGCCGACTGTCCTGCTGCAGCATCGCGCCCCCTGGTGCCACCACGGCGATACGTGGGGCCTGCCCGGCGGTGCCCGGGACAGCCACGAGACCCCCATCCGCGCGGCGCTGCGCGAGGCGCGCGAGGAGACCGGGATCCCGGCCGACGCGGTCCGGGTCCGGGCGTCGCGGGCAACCCCGTTCGAAGGCACGGGCTGGGAGTACACCACCGTGGTCGCGGATATCGCTACCCGCCCCGGCACCACCCCGAACGCCGAGGGCATAGAGCTGCGCTGGGTGCCCGAGCCCGAGGTCGCGGGCTATCCCTTGCATCCGGGGCTCGCCGCGGCGTGGCCGGAGCTCCAGCTGGAGAAGGTGCGCGTCATCGTCGATACCGCGAACGTCGTGGGTAGCCGGGCCAATGGCTGGTGGCGCGATCGTGCCGCAGCGACCCGCGCCCTGGCGGAGGAGATCGCCGAGTCGCTTCCCATCACCTGCCCGTTCACCGATGGCCGCTACGGCTGGATCAACCACATCGAGATGGTGCTCGAGGGACAAGCACGCGGCACCGGTGACGCAGCGATACAACCCGCTGGGATCACCTTTCACCGGGCGCCGGGCAGCGGTGACGATCACATCGTGGAGCTAGCCCGGGAGGAGGCTCCGCTGCGCACGGTGGTCATCACCGCGGATCGCGGCCTGAAGGAGCGTTTGCCCGATGACGCCGCGGCCTGGGGCCCCAAGCGATTGCTGGGCTGGCTGCCCTGAGTGCGTGGCTGCCCTAGCGCTAGTTCCTAGCCGAGCGGTGGCAGCGCCGCCTTGAGCCGCTGCGCGGCGGCACGGGGATCGGGCGCCGCGGTGATGGCGCGGACCACCACGATGCGGCGCGCGCCGTGGCCAACCACCTGGCCGACGTTGTCCTCGCCGATGCCGCCGATGGCGAACCACGGCCGCGCCGGGCGCAGGTCAGCAGTAGCGTGCACGAGCCCCAGCCCGGCCGCGGGACGATCCGGCTTGGTGGGAGTAGGCCAGCATGGCCCGACGCAGAAGTAGTCGACGCCCTCCTCGCGGGCCGCGTCCGCTGACTGCTTGGCATCATGGGTGGAGCGGCCGATGACGACACGGTCACCGACGATCGCGCGGGCATAGTGCACCGGCAGGTCCCGCTGCCCGAGATGCAGCACATCCGCGCGGGCAGCCACGGCGATATCGGCCCGGTCGTTCACGGCGAGGAGGGCACCGTGCCGGCGAGCAGCCGCCGATAGTACCGCGAGCGCAGCGAGCTCATCGCGCGCCTCGAGCGGGCCGTACCGTCGCTCGCCCTCGGAGCCCTTGTCCCGCAGCTGGATGACATCGACCCCGCCAGCGAGGGCAGCGTCGGCGAACTCCGCGAGGTCGCCGTGCTCGCGGCGCGCATCGGTGCACAAGTAGAGCTGGGCGGCGTGGAGACGGTCACGTGGCGATTGCACACCAGTGACCGTAACGGGCTACCGTGGAGATGTCACCCATGGTTCGCGCGGGAGCTCCGGTCCGGGAGCTGAGAGGGAGCACGCCGCTCCGACCGTCACACCTGACCCAGGTAATGCTGGCGCAGGGAGTTGGAGGATTCTTGTGATGCCCGACGCCACCGAGCGTTGCTCCGTCGCGGTCATCGGCGGGGGAGTGATCGGATCGACCGTCGCCTGGCAGCTCGCCGAGAACGGCTACCGCGTCACCCTCTTCTCCGAGCCTGCTGTCGAGCATTCCACCACGTGGGTGGCCGGCGGCATGATCGCTCCCTGGAGCGAGGCATGGCCCGGCGAGGGCGCGCTGCTCGACCTGTCGCTGGCCTCGATGCGGGCCTGGCCACGGTTCGCTGCCCGCCTCGAGGAGAACGGGCATGAGGTCATCACCGCGCGGGGCTCGCTTGCGATCGCCGCCGATGACGGCGACGTGGCCGACCTGCACCGGGTCATGGCCTGGCTCGAGCAGCGCGGCGAGCCCGTCGCGCCCCTGTCACGCCGCGAGGCGCGCGCGCTGGAACCAGGCCTCGCGCCGAGCATGCGCCCCGTCTTCCAGGTGAACGACGAGATCGCCGTCGACAACCGTGCCACGCTGCTTGCTTTGCGGGACCGCGCGGCCGCGGCAGGGGCAATCCTCGTCGAGCGACGCATCAACGACCTCGCGAGCCTGCCCCAGGACCAGATCGTCGTCGCAGCGGGCCCCTGGACCAGCGAGCTCCTGCCCGAGCTGCGCGTCCGGCCCGTCAAGGGCGAGATCATGCGCCTGGCCCGCCGATCATTCAGCGCCCCACCGCCCCGGAGCATCGTGCGCGGCTGGGTGCGCGGGCGGCACGTCTACCTCGTGCCGCGCCCCGACGGCATGGTCGTCGGCGCCACCCAGCACGAGGCCGGGTTCGACACGACCGTCACAGCGGGCGGAATCCGCGATCTCCTCGCCGACGCCGAGGCCGTGTTCCCCGGCATCGCCGACTACGCCATCACCGACATGTCTGCTGGCCTGCGCCCCGTCACCCCCGACAACATCCCGCTGATCGGACGCGTCGATGACCGTACCCTTGTCGCAGCGGGGCACGGCCGCAACGGAATGCTGCTCGCGCCCCTGACGGGCAGCGCCATACTCGCCGAGCTCGACGGCCAGCCCCTCGCCGAGGCGGCCGCCGCACACCCCAGGAGGTTCGCATGAGCACCACCACGACCATCGAGGCACGCGTCAACGGCGAATGGCGCGCCATGCCGCGAGGCAGCACCCTGCACGACCTGCTAGGCATCCTCGGGCTGCCCGCGAAAGGCATCGCCATCGCCGCGAAGGGCGACATCGTCCCTGCCGAGCAGTGGAGCAGCCACACCGTCGAGCCCGGCGACGCCATCGAGATCGTCACGGCGGTCCAAGGTGGTTGATCCGCTCGTCATTGCCGGAACCGAGCTCGGATCGCGACTGATCACCGGCACCGGGGGAGCCAGCAACCTCGACGTGCTCGCCGACGCCCTCGTCGCCTCCGGGACCGAGCTGACCACCGTCTCGATCCGGCGCGCCAACCTCGCCGGTGGCGACGGCACCCTCGCGCTGCTCGAGCGGCTCGGCATCCGGGCACTGCCCAACACGGCCGGATGCCGCACCAGCGCCGAAGCAGTGCTCGTCGCGAAGCTCGCCCGCGAAGCGCTCGGTACCAACTGGATCAAGCTCGAGGTCATCGCTGATGACCGCACCCTGCTGCCCGATCCCGTGGAGCTCCTCGACGCCGCCGAGCAACTCGTCGACGACGGGTTCACCGTCCTGCCCTACACCAACGACGATCCCGCTCTCGCCCGCAAGCTCGAGGACGCCGGATGCGCCGCGGTGATGCCCCTCGGCTCGCCCATCGGCACCGGGCTGGGCATCAACAATCCCCACAACATCGCCATGATCGTCGAGCAGGCAGGCGTACCGGTGATCCTCGACGCTGGCATCGGCACCGCGAGCGATGCAGCGCTGGCGATGGAGCTCGGTTGCGACGCGGTGCTGCTGGCGACCGCCGTCACCCGCGCCACCAACCCCGTGCGCATGGCGACCGCGATGGCGCACGCGGTGCAGGCCGGTCGCCTGGCCCGCCTGGCAGGGCGGATCCCCAAGAGGCAATGGGCGCAAGCCTCCTCGCCGCGGCCCGACCACCCCGAGCCCTGATGCGGGAACACCCCGGGCTCCGAGGGCAGTGGGTCATACCTAGGTATGACGCAAGTCCAGACTTCCGGACGATGCGGACGCCATGACGCGTAGGGCAGAGTAATCACCATGATCCAAGTACGCGGCCTGACCAAGGCATACGGGCACACGAAGGCAGTGGATAACCTGACCTTCGACGTCCGGCCCGGCATCGTGACCGGCTTCCTCGGCCCCAACGGCGCCGGCAAGTCCACCACCATGCGCATGATCCTGGGGCTCGACCGGCCGACCGCCGGAACCGCCACGATCAACGGCAAGAAGTACACCGAGCTGCACCAGCCCCTCCAGCACGTGGGCGCGCTGCTCGACGCCAAGTGGGTGCATCCCAACCGCTCGGCCCGCAGCCACCTGCGCTGGATGGCCGCGAGCAACGGCATCCCCGCCAAGCGCGTCGACGAGGTCCTCGAGCTCGTCGGGCTGACCGCCGTGGCGAAGAAGAAGGCCGGTGGATTCTCCTTGGGCATGTCACAGCGCCTCGGACTGGCCGCGACCCTCCTCGGCGATCCCGAGGTCCTGCTCTTCGACGAGCCCGTCAACGGCCTCGACCCCGAAGGCATCCGCTGGATCCGCCTGTTCATGCAGCGCCTCGCCGCGGAAGGCCGCACCGTCATGGTGTCGAGCCACATGCTCTCCGAGATGGCCCAGACCGCCGAGCACCTCATCGTCATCGGCAAGGGACAGCTCATCGCCGATACCACGGTGCAGGAGTTCGTCGACCGCGCCTCGGGCGCCACCGTCAAGATCCGCACCCCGCAGCTCGACACCCTGCGCACCGCGCTGACCAGCCAGGGCCTCACGGTCCGGGAGGACGGCACGGGCGAGTCCTCGCTGCTCGTCGTCGGAACCACCACCGACGCTGTCGGCGAGATCGCCGCGGCCAACCGCATCACCATCCATGAGCTTGCCGCCCAGCGCGGATCGCTCGAGGAAGCCTTCATGAAACTCACCGGCGACTCCGTGGAATACCACGGCGCTGGCCTCAACGCAGCAGGAGGGAACAACTGATGGGCGTCCTCGCAGCAGAGCGCATCAAGCTCACCTCGGTCAAGTCCCCCTGGTGGTGCAGCGGCATCGTCGTCGTGCTGGGCCTCGGGCTCGCCGCGCTCTTCGCCGGCACCACCCGCTCAACGTACGAGAACATGAGCAACCAGGGCATGCCCACGCAGCCGCCCATGACGGCCTTCGAGGCCACCATCGGCGTGCAGCAGATCGGCGTCATGGTGCTCATGGTCCTCTCGGCCCTCGTCGTCACCAGCGAGTACCGGTTCGGTGTTATCCGCAACACGTTCATGGCCAGCAACAACCGCACCGCCGTGATGCTCGCCAAGGCTGGTATCGCCGCGCTCTGGTCCGCCGTGCTCACCACGGTCCTCGCTGCCGCGGCCATCATCCTCGCCCGCGTCATCGCAGGCCCCGAGGTTGGCGCCAACCTCACGTTCAGCAACGGCGACACCCTCCGCGTGCTGTACACGGTGCCGATCTACGCTGCTCTCGCCGCGATCCTCGCCGTCGGAATCGGCGCGCTCGTCCGGCAGACCGCCGGAGCCGTCACCATCCTGCTCCTGTGGCCGCTGCTGCTCGAGAACATCGCCTCGGTACTGCCGAAGATCGGCGAGCACATCTCCCCGTTCCTGCCGTTCCTCAACGCCAGCTACTTCCTTGCCGGCGACAACGGGATCTCCGCCGGGCCGATGATGGACTTCTTCCACTGGGGCCCCTGGGCCGCGATCGTGTACTTCGGCCTCGTCGCCGGCGGCATCTTCGGGCTCAGCGTGATCGTGGTCAACAAGCGCGACGCCTGACGGCCATAAAGGCTTGTGATTGCTAGTCGGGAGCAATCACAAGAACCGAACTCCGGGGTGGTGGTGCGCCCCGTCGAGATCGGACACGACAACCCGGTGCCTCCCCATTGGCACCGGGTTGTCGCACGTCTAGGGGCTGGTGGTGATGTGGTCGGCTTGGGTGCGCAGCCTGTCCTGGGCGCACGGCCCGTCCGCCCGGCCCACCCCGCACGGCCCACCCCGCACGGCCCCTCGCGCTCCAAACGCGATAGAAACCGCGAGAATCTCGGCGCTGTTTCTATCGCGTTTGGCAGCTTCCGGTGCTTTTGCGGGAGGAGGATGCCGCGGGAGGGCGAGGCCAGAGGCCAGCTACCCCAGCCGCCACAGCGGCGAGACGGGCCCGTGCCCGCGGCCGAGCGGGTATGCCGCGCGCAGGCATTCGGTGACCCATCGCTTGGCATAGGCCACCGCGCTGGGCATGTCGAGGCCGTGGGCGAGGGCGCAGGTGATCGCGGCGGCGAGGGTGTCGCCACCGCCGTGATCGTGGCCGGTCGGGATTCGTTCCACCGTGTATTCGTGCTCGTCGGCGCCGTCGGTGAGCAGGTCCGTGCTGCTGGGGGATTCGCGCAGGTGCCCGCCCTTGATGAGTGCCCAGCGCGCGCCGAGGTCGAGGAACGCCTCTGCCGCGGCGCGCTGGCTGGCAGCGTCGGTGACCTCGATGCCGGTGATCAGGCGAACCTCGTCGAGATTCGGCGTGACGATGGTGGCGCGGGGCACGAGCTGGTCGCGGACGGCGTCGAGCGCGTCGTCGCGCAGCAGGGCGTCACCGTGCATCGACGCTGCCACCGGGTCGACGACGAGCGGGATGGTGTCGTCGCCGCCGATGCCGAGGCGCGCGCACGTCGTCACGACAGCCTCGATGATCTCTGCGCTTGCCAGCATCCCCGTTTTGGCCGCGAGCACTCCGATATCAGTGACGACGGATTCGATCTGCGCGGCCACGGTCTCCGGCGGAATGGTGTGCACCCCGGTGACCCCGACGGAATTCTGCACCGTGACGGCGGTGATGGCGACGCAGCCGTGCACGCCGGTGAGCGCGAACGTGCGCATGTCCGCCTGGATGCCGGCGCCGCCGCCCGAGTCCGACCCGGCGATGGTGAGTGCCCGCGCCGGAGTGCTGCCCGGCGCGGGCGGGGGGAGGAGCCAGTCCATCAACTCGTGGCGAGCGGCAGGTAGACCTGGTTGCCGTGGTCGGCGAACTCGGCGGACTTCTCGGCCATTCCCTGCGCGAGCACCCGGTCGATGTCCTCCTGCGTGTTCATGCCGTTGCGCTCCGCGTACTCGCGCACATCGGCAGAGATTCGCATGGAGCAGAACTTCGGCCCGCACATCGAGCAGAAGTGGGCAGTCTTCGCGGGCTCGGCGGGCAGGGTCTCGTCGTGGTACCCGCGGGCCGTGTCGGGATCGAGCGAGAGATTGAACTGGTCGTTCCAGCGGAACTCGAACCGCGCCCGGGAGAGGGCGTCGTCGCGCTCCTGGGCGCGCGGGTGGCCCTTGGCGAGGTCGGCGGAGTGGGCGGCGATCTTGTAGGCGATCACGCCCTGCTTCACGTCGTCGCGGTTGGGCAGCCCGAGGTGCTCCTTGGGCGTGACATAGCACAGCATGGCGGTGCCGGCCTGCGCGATGATCGCCGCGCCGATCGCCGAGGTGATGTGGTCATACGCTGGGGCGATGTCGGTGGCGAGCGGGCCGAGCGTGTAGAACGGTGCTTCCTCGCACAGTTCCTCCTCGAGCCGCACGTTCTCCACGATCTTGTGCATCGGCACATGGCCGGGGCCCTCGATCATCACCTGCACGCCGTAGGACTTCGCGATGGTCGTCAGCTCGCCGAGGGTACGAAGCTCCGCGAACTGCGCCTCGTCGTTGGCATCAGCGATCGAGCCGGGACGCAGGCCGTCACCGAGGGAGAACGTGACGTCGTACTCGCGGAAGATCTCGCACAGCTCCCGGAAGTGCGTGTACAGGAACGATTCCTGGTGGTGGGCGAGGCACCAGGCGGCCATGATGGAGCCGCCGCGCGAGACGATGCCGGTGACGCGCTTGGCAGTCAGCGGGACGTAGCGCAGCAGCACCCCCGCGTGGACGGTCATGTAGTCCACGCCCTGCTCGCACTGCTCGATGATGGTGTCGCGGTAGATCTCCCAGTTGAGCTTCGTCGGGTCGCCCTTGACCTTCTCCAGCGCCTGGTAGATGGGCACGGTGCCGACGGGCACGGGGGAGTTGCGCAGGATCCACTCACGGGTCTCGTGGATGTTCTTGCCGGTGGAGAGGTCCATGATGGTGTCGGCGCCCCAGCGGGTGGCCCAGACCATCTTCTCCACCTCCTCGCCGATGGACGAGGTGACAGCGCTGTTGCCGATGTTGCCGTTGATCTTCACCGAGAACGCCTTGCCGATGATCATCGGCTCGATCTCGGGATGCTTGTGGTTGGCGCAGATGACGGCGCGGCCGCGCGCCACCTCATCGCGCACCAGCTCGGGGGAGACGCTCTCGCGGGCAGCGATGAAGCGCATCTCGTCGGTGATGATCCCGGCGCGCGCCCAGGCGAGCTGCGTGGCTGCTCCGTCGATGGGGGCTGGCTTGGTCCAGCTGTCGCGAGCGCGGGGCAGGCCCTTCTCGATGTCGATGGTGGCGCTGGTATCGGTGTATGGCCCGGAGGTGTCGTACAGGTCGAGGTGCTCGCCGTTGCTCAGGTGCACCCGTCGCATGGGAACGCGCAGGCCTGGCGCTTCGGGGACCTCGACATAGATCTTGCTGCTGCCCGAGATGGGGCCAGTGGTGATGGCCTGGTCGGCAGGATTGTGGACAGATGAAAGCGTCACGATGGACGTCCCTCCCTACGCCGGCATTACCCGGTCAGGTTCATACGGTCGACAGCCCTAGCTGTCCTCTCAGCCCGCTGGTGCGAGCCCCCGTGGAGATGTGCTGTTCCTGGATGAAGTTGTGGCCCTCACCATAGCGGAGTGGCTGCTAGCTCGCAGGCGGGTGGGTGCACGCATCCCCGTGGCTGGCATGCCGCGGCGTGCCACCACGGCGCTGGCACGGATCGCGGGCATAGACTGGGGCTCCAGGCACGAGCGCGGGAGGAAGACTATGGCGTCCCACGGAGACCAGGCCCAGGCGGACCGGGCGCACGACGCCCCGGCGCGGATCGCCGTGATCGACAACCAGTCGCGGTCGCGGTACGAGATCTGGGTCGATGGCGAGTTCGCGGGGCTCGAGGGCTACGAGATCGGCGACGACGGCGTGATCACGTTGCTGCACACGATCATCGACGAGGCGTACAGCAGGCAGGGGTATGCGCGGGCGATGGTGAGCGCGATCCTCGACGGCATGCGCGCGCGGCAGCAAACGTTCCGCCCCGTGTGCTCGTACGTGCAGAGCTTCCTCGACCGCTTCCCCGAGTACCGGGAGCTCGTCGCGCCGTAGCGCCGTAGCGCTTCCTCTTCTAGCGCCGCCAATGTGCACAAAACGACAGGTCCGGCGCGAATTGCTGTCGTTTTTCGCACACTCGCGCGCAGCCCAGCCCCACCAGCCCGGCCCCAGGAGAGCTTGTCGCCCGCCGCGCTGCGCCGTGGCAGAGCCAGTGGCAGCATGGGGCGAGGCGTACTGACGGGGAGGGGACGCATTGTCTTGGCTTGAAATCGTGGCCGCGGCGCTGTTCGTGGCCGCGCTGCTGTTGGTAGTCGGCTACATCGCGGCTGCTATTACGACGGAGGCGCGGCGCAGGCGCGCGAAGCTGGCACTGCCCCGGAGGGCCTCGGCGTGGCAGGCGATGGAGCAGTCGGCGCGCCCGACGATCAGCATCGCTGCCCTGACCGCCTTCATCACCAGTTTCCTCGTCAACGGACGTGACCCGTTCGGGGAGATCGCAGTGATGGTGGCTCTCAGTGGCGTGATCTTCGGCTGGGGCGGCGCCGCGGTGCTGGACCTTGGCGCCTCGTCCCGAGGCTGGTCGCGCCGCGCGGTGGTCGCTGGGGCATTCGTGATGATCGTCGTGGGGCCGGTCGTGTACGGCATCGCCAAGCCCTAGAGGCAGGGAGCGGTCCTGCCCCGCCCTGAAGCCCCGCCTCGGCGCCGCCAATGTGCGCAAAACGACAGGTCCACCGCGAATTGCTGTCGTTTTTCGCACACTCGCGCCCCAGCCCCCAGCAGCCCCCAGCAGCCCCCAGCCCCGCAGCGACCTACCGCGCGATATCGACCACTACCGGCGCATGGTCGCTGGCGCCCTTGCCCTTGCGCTCCTCGCGGTCGATGTGAGCGTCGGTGATCCGCTCGGCGAGGGTGGGGGTGGTGAGCACGTGGTCGATGCGCATGCCCTGCCGCTTGGGGAAGCGCAGCTGCGTGTAGTCCCAGTAGGTGTAGACGCCGGGGCCCGGGGCGCGGGGGCGCACGACGTCCTGGTAGCCGATCTCGGTGAAGCGGGTGAACGCATCGCGCTCGGGCGCGGAGACGTGCGTGGAGTCCTCGAACACGGCCATGTCCCAGACATCCTCGTCGAGCGGCGCGATGTTCCAGTCGCCGGTCAGGGCGATGGTCGCGGAGGGTTCCTCGGTGAGCCATTGCTCGGCGCTGCGGGAGAGCGCGGCGAGCCATTCGAGCTTGTAGGTGTAGTGGGGATCGTCGAGCGTGCGTCCGTTGGGCACGTACAGGCTCCACCAGGTGATGCCGGCGCAGGTCGCGGCGATGGCGCGCGGCTCGACGGATTCAGTGCCCTGCCACTCGGGCTGCCCGGGGAAGCCGATCTGGACGTTGTCGAGCCCGATGCGGGAGAGGATGGCAACGCCGTTCCATTGGTTGGCGCCGTGGTGAGCGACCTCGTAGCCGAGGTCGGTGAACCGCTCGGTGGGGAACTGGTCGTCCCGGCACTTGGTCTCCTGGATGGCGAGCACATCGGTGCCGCTTCTCTCCAGCCAGGCGCAGATGCGGTCCGCGCGGGCGCGGGCGGAGTTGACGTTCCAGGTGGCGAAGCGGAGCGAGTCTGTCACGGGGGTTCCCTCAGTCGTCATGGCCGAATGGGTCGGGTACTTCGCCGGGGGTCCAGGAGAGACCTGGCACGCCCCAGCCGTTGCGCTTCACTGTCTTCTTCGCGGCGCGCGCGTTGCGGCCGATCAGGTGGTCGAGGTAGAGGAAGCCGTCGAGGTGCCCCACCTCGTGCTGCAGGCAGCGGGCGAAGAGGCCGGTCCCGGAGATGTCCACGGGCTCGCCTTTGACGTCGATACCGGTGACGCGGGCCCATTCGGCGCGCCCCGTCGCGAATTGCTCGCCGGGCACGGAGAGGCATCCCTCGAGATCATCGTCGGGGTCGGGCATGGACTCGGGGATCTCGGAGGTCTCGAGGACGGGATTGATCACTTCGCCGCGCTTGCGGATCGTCCTGCCGGATTCGTCGGTGGCGGGGCAGTCGTAGACGAAGAGGCGCAGGTCGACACCGATCTGGTTGGCGGCGAGGCCCACGCCGTGGGCGGCATCCATAGTCTCGTACATGTCCTGGACCAGTTCGGCGAGCTCTTGCGGTGGTTGCTCGACGAGGCGGGTAGGTGTGTGCAGGACAGGATCGCCGACTACGCGGATCGGATGGATGGCCATGGCTGCACAGATTACCTAGCGATGCCGACAACCTTCGACTCGCCGCGATGCGTAGCGAAAAACTGACAGTCATCGGTGGTTGAATGTGGGCTACGAAGGCTTGGATCGGCATCGGTCCCCCACGTGGTGGCAGCCGGGGCGCGGTACGGTCGCGGGCGAAGCGATCGACCGCTCGCCGATGGCTCGCCGCCGTCCCGCGGGAATGGTGAAGCGAGGAGCGAGATGGATAGCGCCGCGGCACGAGATGATCGCGCAGGAGCACGGGACGGCGACAACGTCGTGCCGCTGCCGGGCGTCGCGGGCGATGCTCCTGTGCCGGAGGGCTCCGGGGCGGACTCGCAGTCGGCCGTCGCTCCGGGGGCGGGCAGTGCTCCCGCGACGGGTGATTCCAGCGGCCTGAGCGAGCGCGATCTCGAGGTCCTTGCCTTCGAGCGACAGTGGTGGAAGTACGCCGGCGCGAAGGAGGAAGCGATCAAGAATCTCTTCGGCCTGTCCGCGACCCGGTACTACCAGTTGCTCAATATCCTGCTCGATCGGCCAGAGGCATTGCGCGCCGACCCTATGCTGGTCAAGCGGCTGCGGCGGCTTCGCTCGGGCAGGCAGAAGGCGCGTACCGCGCGTCGGCTGGGCATGAGGTCAACCTAGTGGGGAGAAGCTGATGGGCAACCCGAATCCAGGCACGAGCACGCTGCCGCTACGTTCTTTCGCGTTCATGCTGCTATCGGCCGCAGTGGTGTTCTTCGTCATCGGTGCGCTCGTGCTGCGGGGGCCAGGCGGAGGCAATGACTCTGCTTCAGCGACCGCCTCCGCGGTCGATGCCGTGGGCTCCACCGCTTCCCGCGATGGTGCTGCTGGCGATGGCGGAGACGACGCTGCGCGCGAGGAGGGCAGCACCGAGACCGTTGCCGGAAGCGAGTCGCAGCAGCACGGCAGCGATGCCGGCGCGGGCGATGATCGCGGCACGGAGGAGGACGGTGCTCCCGCCGGTTCCGAGGATGACGCCGAGGCGGACGAGGACGAAGCCCCCGCTACGACGACCGAGCTCGCGCCACCGCCGGCGACAGCCACTCAGGTGCATGTTCTCAACAACAGCACGGTCGCGGGCCTGGCCGCTCGCACCGCCGATGCGCTTCGCGGGTCCGGCTGGCAGGTAGGCACCGTCGGCAATTTCAGCGACACCGCCCTGGGCGCTACCACGGTCTTCTACGGGACCCAGGCGGAGCGGGCCCTGGCGGAGCAGATCGCGGAGCAGATCGGGGCGCGGGTGCAGGCCCGCATCGGCGCGCTCGCGGGGCAGCCCAGCGGCATCGTCGTGGTTCTCACCGGGTAGTTGGCCATCCGGTGCATCACCAGCGTTGGCGTGCCGATATGCTGTGATGTGCGTTGATCGGTCTCGATCCACCTCGTGGTTTGTCCAAAGGAGCTTTAGTGATGGCCTCACCTGCACGGCAGTTCGTTCTCCGGCGGGGTTCCGCCTTGCGCAAGCCTGGCCTTGTTGCCAGTGCCCTTGCAGCGGGGGCGCTCGTGCTCAGTGGCTGCGCGGCACCCTACGAGGCGCCGAGCGACAGCAACGAGGAGTACACCGCGCCTCCTGTCTGGACTGGTTCGCCCGCTCCTGCAGGGCACGGCGAGGAAGATGACCATTCCGGCGATGACTCGGGCGGCCCGTCGCGAACGGTGCGCGCCACGCTGAACGCGGCCGACGGAACCTCCGTGGGCACCGTCACGATCAGCGAGAGCGCTGACCATCTCGAGATCCGTGCCAAGGTTGATGCTGATTCCGAGCTCCTCTCACCCGGTTTCAAGGGCATGCACATTCATGAGATCGGTGAGTGCGAGCCGGATAGCCAGGCGCCCGACGGCGAGAACACTGGTGACTTCCTTTCCGCGGGCGGGCACCTCCAGCTCGAGGGCGCGACGCATGGTGGCACCGGCATGAGTGGCGACCTCACCTCGCTCTACGTCCTCGAGGACGGCTCCGGCGAGCTTGTCACCCTTACCGACCGCCTGACCATCGACGACCTCCTCATCGGTGACGGCACCTCGATCATGATCCACGAGGGCCCCGACAACTTCGGCAACATCCCCGAGCGCTACACCGGCGGGGCTGGCCCTGACGAGCAGACCCGCAACACCGGTGACGCGGGCAGCCGCGTTGCCTGCGGCGTCATCGAGTAGCGAGCGCCTAGCGCGACGCAACTGAGCACCGAGGCCGCTGCCCTGCACGGGGCAGCGGCCTTGTGGTTCCATTCAAGGGTGGAACTCCGCTTCGCAGGATCGCCCCGCCCCACGCTCGGGGTCGAATGGGAGCTCGCGCTCGTCGACCGTAGTGCCCGGGACCTCGCCAACCAGGCCGAGGACGTGTTCGAGCTGCTCGAGTCGCAGCACGGGATCATCGCTGGGACCCGCGTGCACCGGGAGTTCCTGCGCAACACCGTCGAGATCGTCACGGGCATCTGTGATACCACCGCGCAGGCAATGGGCGAGATCAGCGATACCCTCGCCGCGCTGCTCGATGTGGGCGATCAGCTCGGGCTCGACTTCCTCAGCGCGGGCACCCATCCGTTCGCGCAGTGGACCGACCACATGCTGACCGACAAGCCGCACTACCGCGAGATCATCAACCGCAGCCAGTACTGGGGGCGCCAGATGCTGATCTGGGGCGTGCACGTCCACGTTGGGGTGTCCCACCCGGACAAGGTGTTCCCCATCCTCAACGCCTTGCTGATGAAGTATCCGCATCTCCTCGCGCTGTCGGGCTCCTCGCCGATGTGGGACGGGCAGGACACCGGCTACGCCAGCACCCGTGCCTTGCTTTTCCAGCAGTTGCCCACTGCGGGCCTGCCCTTCCAGTTCGAGACGTGGCAGCAGTTCGAGCAGTTCACCGCGGACCAGGTCACCACGGGCATCATTGAATCGGTCGGTGGCCTGCACTGGGATATCCGGCCCAATCCTGCCCTCGGCACGATCGAGATCCGCGTCTGCGACGGCACCCCCACTCTGCGGGAGCTCGCCGGGCTCGTGGCGCTGATGCACTGCCTGGTGGTGGATCTCGATGAGCGGTTCACCCGGGGCGAGCAGTTGCCGTCGATGCCGCCGTGGCTGGTGCAGGAGAACAAGTGGCGGGCGGCGCGCTATGGCCTCGATGCCGAGATCATCACCGATGATGCCTGCACCGAGCGACTCGTCACCGATGAGATCACGAGCATGCTCGAGCAGCTCGCGCCGGTCGCCCAGCGGCTCGATTGCAGCGCCGAGCTGGCATCGGTGGCCGATATCCTCCGTATCGGAGCCTCCTACCAGCGCCAGCGTGCCGCAGCGAGGGCTGGCGGCATGACGGCAGTGGTCGACCAGCTCGTCGCGGAACTGCGTGGGAGCATCGGGGCGGGAGCATCGGGCAGGACCTAGTCGTCGCGGTTGGGCTCCATCTGGTCGATCGTCATCAGGTCGCGCCGGTACAGGCCCTCGCGGTGCGCGAGCCGTCCCACGCGGTGGCCGACGACGGGAATGGTGAGGCAGGCGAAGAAGATCGCGAGGACGAGCATCCCGGTCTCGCGGCTGCCCCAGCTCGCTATCGCGGCCGCGGCGAGGGTGAGGATGAGGCCCACGATCTGGGGCTTGGTGGCGGCGTGCATGCGGGTGAGGGTGTCGGGGAAGCGCACGACGCCGATCGCGGCGATGAGCCCGAGCGTTGATCCGGCGAGGGCGAGCAGCCCAGCGAGGATCATCATGTGCCAGTCTCCTCGGTCGTGGTGCCAGCAGGAGCAACGGGTTGCTCGATCCGATGATCGGGCACGCGGTAGCGGGTCACCGAGATGGATCCGACGAACCCGAGCAGGGCGAGGACGACGATGGCGGGAACGATGGTGGTGTCCCGGGTGTAGATCGTCCAGACAGCGAGCCCGCAGATCATCAGGGCGACGAGCATGTCGACCGCGACGAGCCGGTCGAGGCTGTTGGGCCCGCGGACCAGCCGGTAGGAGGAGATCAGCGTGGCGAGGACGAGCATGCCGCCGCTGAGTCCGAGGATCAGGGTCATTGGTGCAGCCTTCCTCGTGCCGTGACGCTCCCGGGTATGGCATCGCGCCACTCGTCGGGGCGCTCGAACGCGCGCACGAACCATTTCTCCAGCAGGTCGGTGTCGCGGTGGAACTTGGTTACCGCTTTCTTGTCGCGGACGTCGAGGACGTGCACGAAGACCACGCGCTGCACCTTGTCGACCTGCACGACGAGGCTGCCGGGGATGAGGCTGAGCGCATCGACGAGCAGGGTCAGCACGAGGTCGGACCTGATGCCCACGCGCCGCTTGAGGATCGCGCTGCGTGGCGGGGCACCGGGCTTGAGCACGAGCCACGACACCTCGATGGTGGCGCGGACCAGCAGGCCAGCGATGACCAGGTTGAGGATGATGAAGGAGAGTGGATGGAACGTGCCGCCGATCGGGATGCGGGGCAGCGGCAGCAGGTAGACGACTCCCAGGCCGACGAGGATGCCGGCGAGGATCGTGCCGGGCGCGAGGTCGCCCCAGAGGAGCACCCAGATCGCGGCGAGCCAGGCAGTGGCGGCGAGCTTGCGGACCAGGTCGCGTGTCATCGGTCGCCCCCTTGCACGGTGGATCCACTGATCGGCTCGGTGGGCAGGTCGAGGGAGGCCTGGTCCTCGCCGAGGACAGTGCTGATGTAGTCGGTGCCGCCGCGCAGGTTCGCCGCGGTGCGGGAGGTGAACTCCACGAATGGTCCAGCGAGCACGGTCAGCACTAGGCCCATGACGATCAGGCCGATCGTGGGCAGCACCATGAGCACGGGCATGCGGCCGACGTCCTTGCGGTCGGTGAGCTTGATGTCGAAGGAGTCCTCGATCATGACGGTCGGGGTGGAGGCAACGAGGTCGCCCTCGGGGGCGTCGGCCCGCTCCCGCCAGAACGCCTTGGTCCAGATCCGCGCCACGACGTAGAGGGTGAGCAGGCTCGTGATGACGCTGCCCGCCACGAGCGTCCAGGCGAGGAAGCCCGCATCGTCGGCACCGGCCTGCAGCAGTGCCACCTTGCCGATGAAGCCGCTGAATGGCGGGATGCCGCCAAGGTTGAGCGCGGGCACGAGGAAGATCACGGCGAGCAGCGGGCTGGCCTTGGCGAGGCCTCCGAGGCGCCGCAGCGAGGACGAGCCTGCTTGCCGCTCGATGAGCCCCACGATCAGGAACAAGGTGGTCTGCACGATGATGTGGTGCGCCGCGTAGTAGATCGCCCCGGAGAGCCCGAGAGTGGACGACAGCGCGATGCCGAACACCATGAAGCCGATGTGGCTGACCAGGGTGAAGGAGAGCAGGCGCTTGATATCGGACTGGGCGATGGCGCCGAGGATCCCGACGATCATGGTGATGAGCGCGGCGACGAGCAGGATGCTATCGAGCAATCCGCTGGGGAAGATCAGCGTGTGCGTCCGGATGATCGCGTAGATTCCCACCTTGGTGAGCAGGCCAGCGAACACCGCGGTCACCGGCGCCGGGGCGGTGGGGTAGGAGTCGGGCAGCCAGCCGGAGAGGGGGAAGATGGCGGCCTTGATGCCGAACGCCACGAGCAGCACGGAGAAGATCGCGGTGCGGGTTCCCTCGGGCACGTCCTGCATGCGCACCGCGATGTGCGCGAGGTTGAGGGTGCCGACGGCGGCGTAGGTGAATCCGATGCCGAGCAGGAAGATGATCGATGACACCATCGAGACGAGCACGTAGGTGATGCCCGCCCGGACCCGCTCCTTGCTGACACCAATGGTCAGGAGCACGAAGCTCGCGACGAGCAGGATCTCGAAGCCCACGAACAGGTTGAACAGGTCACCAGCGAGGAAGGCATTGCTCACGCCCGCGGTCAGCGCCAGGTAGGTGGGCACGAAGATCGAGACGGGTTGCTGGTGGTTGCCGTCGCGGATGCCCTGCCCGACGGCGTAGACGAGCACGGCGAGCAGCACCGCGGAGGAGATCAGCAGCATCAGTGCGGAGAGCCGGTCGGCGACGAGGGTGATGCCGACCGGCGCGTCCCAGCCACCGACCTGCACCGCGTGCGTGCCGTGGACGTCCGTCAGGTACATCAGGATCGCAGCGATGACGAACACCGCGGAGAGCACCGCGAGAGTGATGTAGCGCTGCACGCGGTAGTGGCGGCCGAAGAACAGCGATGCTGCCGCTCCGAGGAGGGGAAGCAGCACGGGCAGCGGCAGCAGGATGCTAGCCAGGTCGGGGGAGAGGAGGGGCGTGCTCATCCGCGATCCCCTCCCTGATCCCTGTTGCCGAAGTCGGTCTGGTCGAAGTCGGTGTCCGAGCCGTCCACCGGCGGCCCGTGCCGGCCCCCGGGCGGCGTGGGTGGAGCGGGCCTGGGCAACTCGTAGTCGGGTGCCTCCGCGCGTGTCCGGCGGGGCAGCTTCTTGTCCTCGGCGTCGTCATCGACGTCCTCGCGGGTCTGCAGGGTGAACGAGCGGTAGATCAGCGCGATCACGAATGCCGACAGTCCCATGCTGATCACGATCGCGGTCAGGATCAGCGCCTGCACCAGGGGATCCGCCATCGAGGAATGCGCCTCGGAGGTCCGGCCGACGATCGGCGGCCCGCCCGAGCGCCCGCCCATGCCCAGCAGCAGCAGGTTCACCGAGTTGGTGAGCAGAAGCAGGCCGAGGAGCGCCTTGAGGATGCTGCGCTCCATCACCAGGTACACGCCGCATCCGAAGAGGACGCTCGCGATGACCAGCATTCCGATGCTCGTGGTCACTGGCGCTCCACCTCGATCCGCGAATCCAGGCGCGCGCCCAGGCTGCGCAGCACATCGACAACGAGCCCGATCACCAGCAGGTACACGCCGATGTCGAAGAACAGTGCACTGACCAGCTTGACCTCGCCGAAGACCGGGAGATCGAAGTACCAGGTGGCCGAGGACAGTGCCGGTGCCCCGGCGAGCAGCGAGGCCATCGCGACCATCGCCGCGATGCCGAGGCCGACACCGAGGATTCGCCCGGCATCGAAGGGCACCGACTCCCCGAGCTCGTACTTGCCGCCCGCGAGGTAGCGCAGCACCAGCGCGAGGCCCGCCACGAGCCCGCCCGCGAAGCCCCCGCCGGGAGCATTGTGGCCGGCGAACAGGAAGTACACCGACAGCACGATCATCGCGGGGAACAGCAGCCGCGTGGTCACCTCGAGAACATACGAGCGGTTGCGCGGGTTGCGCAGCTCGCTGCCGCGGAGCCACACGATCTCGGTGTACTGGAGGTGGCGCCGGGCAGGCATGGCAGCGACCTCCGGCAGCCGTTCCTCGCTGAAGTCCTCGTCGGCGAACGAATGATGATTCTCGCGGTGCGCGGAGGCAGGCGCATCAGCGATGCGGGGAGCGCTGCCGAAACGGCGGTTGCGGAAGATCAGGCTGGCGATGCCAGTGGCCGCGACGAGCAGCACGCTGATCTCGCCGAGGGTGTCCCAGGCACGGACATCGACGAGCACCACGTTGACGATGTTGGCGCCGTTGCCCTCCTCGTACGCGAGGTAGGGCAGGTAGGCCGAGACGGGCATCTCGGAGCGGGTGCTCACCGCGAGCAGCCCGACGACGAGCACCAGCAGTCCCGATCCGATGCCGAGCAGCGCGCGGATAGCGTGGTGGCCCATCGCGCGAGTGGGCGGCGGCTCTGCGGGCAGCTTGCGCAGTAGCAGCACGAAGATCACCAGTGTCAGTGTCTCCACCACGACCTGGGTGAGCGCGAGGTCGGGGGCACCGTGGAGGGCGAAGATCGCTGCGGTGCCATACCCGGTGATGCCGATCAGCAGGATTCCGCTCAGCCTGTTGTCGAGCATGGTCGCGGTGATCGCGGCTATCACCATCGCGATGCCCACGCCGATCTGCACCGGCGAGCCGAGATTGCCCTGCGGGGCGATCGACCAGTCGTTCCAGATGATCAGGGTCAGCGCGGGCAGCCAGATCAGCGTGGCGAGGATCGTTGCCTGCGTGAAGGGCAGCGAGCCGCGCTGGGTGGCGCCCGTGACGCGCTGCGCGAGCGCATCGATGACCCGGAGCACCGCATCGTAGGCACGGTCCGCGTTGCCCAGCGGGGGAGTGTCGAAGCGGAGCCTGCTCACCTGGCGGTGGGCGATGAACAGCCCCAGGCCGCCGAGCACGGCAAAGGCGCTGAGCGCGAGCGCGAGCTCCGATCCGCCCAGCTTGGGCTTGGCCCCCTCCTCGCCGACGGGGAACTGGTCGATGTAGGGCAGCATCCCGCTGACCAGCGTGGCAGTGGCGAATCCCGCGACGAGGCCACCCACGGACAGCACCGCTGGGGAGAGGGTGAAGACGAATCCGGGACGGACCATCTCGGCGACGGCCGTGCTGGGCTCGCGGTGATGCTTGCTGGCGAACGCGCCGGAGACGAACCGCAGGCTATATGCCGCGGTGAACACCGAGCCGAGCACGACGGCGGCGAGGGTCGCCCAGCGCAGTGCGGGAGGCAGCACTTCCGTCTCGGCGATCGCGGTGAACGCGGTCTCCTTGCCGTAGAAGCCAAGGAACGGGGGCAGGCCAGCCATGCTCGCGGCGGCGAGCGTGGCGACCACGGCGAGCACCGGCGCGCGCCTGCCCAGTCCCCATAGCTTGCGCACGTCCCGCGTTCCGGTGCAGCGGTCGATGATGCCGACGACGAGGAACAGGGTTCCCTTGAACAGGGCGTGGGCGATGATGAGCGCGACCGCGGCGAGCGCGGCATGGCGGGTGCCCAGGCCCGCGAGCACCATGAGGAAACCCAGCTGGCTCACGGTGCCGAACGCGAGGATCAGCTTCAGGTCGAACTCGCGCAGCGCGCGCCAGCCCGCGATCACCATCGACAGGGCACCGAGGGTGATGATCAGCGGCCGCCAGGTGGAGGCATCGGCGAAAGCCGGAGCGAGGAGCGCCATGAGGAACACGCCGGCCTTCACCATCGCCGCGGCGTGCAGGTAGGCGCTGACCGGAGTGGGCGCGGCCATCGCTGCGGGCAGCCAGAAATGCAGGGGGACGATCGCCGATTTCGACAATGCCCCCACGGTGACCAGGGCCAGCGCGACGTCCACCAATCGGCCCGAGGGCGGATCGGCAAGCAGGTCGGAGAGCAGGTAGCTGCCCGTCAGCTGGCCCAGCATGATGATGCCCACGAGCATCGCCAGGCCACCGAAGGTGGTGACGAGCAACGCTTTCGTCGCGGCGCGGCGGCTATCGAGCTTCTCCTGCTTGTAGCCCACCAGCAGGAACGACAAGACTGTGGTGGCTTCCCAGAAGACGTACAGCAGCAGCATGTTGTTGGAGGTGATGATCCCGAACATGGCGCCAGCGAATGCCACGAGGTATCCCGAGAACGAACCGAGCCGCACTGCCGAGGCCGGGAAGTAGCGCGCGCAATACAGCAGGACCAGCGCGCCCACGCCCAGCACGATGCACGCCATGATCGCGGTGAGCCGATCGAACCACAGGTCGATGCCCAGTCCTAGCTCGGCGGCCCACGGGATCGAGACGCGGTGCGGGCTGGAGAAGCTCGATACCACCCAGCCGAGGCTGGCGAGCGGCACGAGCGCGAGCACCATGAAGGCGTTCCTGCCCAGGAAGCGAACCAGGACCGGCGCGATGAGGGCGGCGAGCGCATGCGCTACGAGAACCGCGATCAAGGGCAACTCCGTCCGGGTCGTGGGCATGAGGGCCCTGGGCGGATACCTGGCTAGTCTAGGGGGTCGCTGCGCTTCGCGCCGGTCCATCGGAGGGTGCCATAGGCGATGCCGAGGATCCCGGCGCCACAGAGCCCCACCACGCTCACCGCGATGATGCTGCCACTGCTGGCCGGGATCACCTGGAACCAGAGCGCGGGCAGCTCGGAAGCAGCACGCACCGTGGCCGAGGGGATCGCCCCCTGGAACAACGGCTGCGATACCAGGGCAATGATCGTCAGCGACATCAAGGGCGAGAGAACCGCCAGGGCGATCCCGGACGGGCCGGCCCCGGGCAGCGCCGAGCCAAGGGCGATGCCCGTCCCTAGAGCGATCAGCATCAACTGTCCCGCGATGATCGCGCCCGATCCTCCGGCGATGACACCGATGACCGGCACCGCAGCGAGGATCAGCAAGCCGTTAAGGACGTGATAGCTGCTGTGCCGCAGCACCGCGCCGAGCGCGAGGCTCGCGAGCAGCAGGAGCGTCACCGGAGTCGCCCACGCGACGGCGATGCGCGGGACGTGGCCGATCACCGGTGCCGCCGCGGCGGTGAATGCCACCATCACCAGCAGTGCGGTGCCCGCCCACGGGCTGATGGTGAGCGCGAGGCGCAGCGCCACTAGCCAATGCGCCACCATCAGGACCGCGATCGCCGCCGTCGCCATGCTGAACCTCGCCAGCATTGGCCAGCCCCGCGAGGACTCAGCGACCAGGGCGATCGCGGCGATGTGCGCGGCACCGAGCCCGGCCGCGAGCATCAGGAGCTCGCGCAACCGTGGCGCCGCGAGCACGTGGCTCGCCCCTGCCGGGAGGGGCGAATCGAGGATCACCCCTGCCGTGAGGGCCGCGAGGCCCAGCACCAGCAGCATCCACGTCGCGGACGTCCCTACCGTGCCTGCCGCGAGCAACCGGCCATTGAGGTAGATGCCCGACGCGGCCCCGGAGATGAAGCCGGACAACAGGACCGGGCCAAGCACCCCGGCGGCCGCGGCCAGCGCGGGGGCAGCGCTGCGGAACGACCACGAGCGCGAGAGCACCGCGCCGATCACCACCCCGGCCAGGATGGCCGAGGCGACGCGCAGGCCCAGGTAGGCCTCCACGCCCAGGGGAGCGCTGTAGCCGTCGGCGTGGAAGAACCGCAGCACCACCATGCATGCCAGCAGTGATCCACCTGCGATGAGCCAGGCGCGCGAGGACCTGCCCAGCCGCGCGGCCGCCCACACCGCCGCGAGCACGGAGCATGCGAGAGCGATCGGTTCCCCGACCGCGAGCGCCCCGCCCGCGCGCGCGTACTCGCGGGCATCGAGCGTCATGGGCAGCGCGCCCACGAGCACCGCGGTGGCTGCCGCGGGCGCGAGGAACCCGATCATGGTGGCGAGCAGCAGCTCGAGACGGGGACGGGCCGTCGATGTCGAGATCGTCATCATGGAGATCAGTCGGCCGCCCGCCGGTCAGCGAATGCCTTCAGCGAGGCCACTTGATCAGGGTCCAGAGATGGCCGCACGGCCTTTCGCGCGGATTCCACATCCTCGGCAGTCACGACCGTCGCCTCCACCGAGCGGCGCATAGCGGCGAGAGCGGCCTCGCGCAGCAGCGCGGCGCAGTCCGCTGCCGAGTACCCATCGAGCTGATCAGCGAGCTCGTCGAGCCGCACGTCCTCGGCGAGCGGGATCGCCGCGCCCGCCGCGCGCAGGATCGCGGTGCGGGCCTCGGCGTCCGGCGGCGGGACGAACACGAGCCGCTCCAGCCGGCCCGGGCGCAGGATAGCGGGGTCGATCAGCTCCGGCCTGTTGGTGGCGCCGAGCACGATCACATCGCGAAGGGGCTCGGCACCGTCGAGCTCGGTGAGCAGCGCCGCCACGACCTTGTCGCTGACCCCAGAATCGGTGCTCTGCCCGCGCCGGGGCACCATCGCATCGATCTCATCGATGAAGATCAACGAGGGCGCTGTGTTGCGTGCCCGCTGGAACAGGTCGCGCACGGCCTTCTCCGAGGATCCCACCCATTTGTCCATCAGCTCGGAGCCCTTGACGGTGTGCACGCTCAGTTGCCCGGAGCTCGCGAGCGCCCGCACCACGAAGGTCTTGCCGCAGCCGGGCGGCCCGTAGAGCAGCACGCCGCGCGGGGGCTGCACGCCGAGGCGCGCGAACGTGTCGGGGTGCCGCAGCGGCCACAGCACCGACTCGGTGAGCGCCTGCTTGGTCTCGACCATGTCACCGACGTCCTCGAGCGTGATGCCGCCCATCGAGATCTCCTCGGTCCCCGACCGCGACAGGGGCCTGATGACCTCGAGCGCGCCGAGCAGGTCCTCCTGCTTGATCACGGCGGGAGCGCCCTCCCTCGACGCGCGCGACGCGGCACGCAGCGCGGACTCGCGCCGCAGCGCCATCAGGTCTGCCGCGACGAACCCCGGGGTGCGCAGCGCGATCACCTCGAGGTCGAGATCGGTGGTCGGCACGTCCCGCAGCAGGTGGTCGAGCAGGGCGCGGCGGATGGCTCCGCCCGGCAGCGCGATGGTCAGCTCGCGGTCGCACAGGTCGGGCGCGCGTAGTCGTGGATCGGTGAGGTCCGGGTGCGCCGTCGTTGCCACGAGCACCACTTGATCGTTGGCGATGGCGCGGCGCAGCCTGCTCAGGATCAGGCTGGATACGGGCTCGGGGTCGCGTGGCAGCAGCGCATCGATCTCGGTGATGAGCAGTACTCCACCGCCGCGCGCGGCATCGATGGCCTGCGACACCGTCTCGGCGCGGCTGCCGGACTCGAGCGCGCCGGTTCCGGGGCCGTCGAGCTCGATCACGTTGCGGTCCGCGCACACCGAGCGCACCAGGGTGGCCTTGCCGGTGCCCGCCGGGCCAGTAATGACGATGCCGAGCCGCGGCGATGCACCGAGGGAAGTGAGCAGCTCCGGCTCATCGAGAGCAAGGCTCAGCCAATCGGTGAGCTTGGCTACCTGATCGGCGACACCCACCAGTTCGCCCACCGGCACCGGTGCCTCCGCAGCTACCTGCGTGGGCCGCGCGGAGGGTCCAGCGCTGCCGCGGGGAGCTGGCGTCGCTCGGGCAGCGGTCGCCGTCGTGCCCCCGCTTCCGTCCCCTGTCCGGCTCCGGCTACTGGTGATCAGCGGATCCTGCCCGCGCCCCGGATTGTCCGTCGACGATCCTGGCCAGGCCATCGCAGTATTGGGCTGCACGCTCACCGCTCCGCGCGGCTCGGTCTCCACGACGGTCAGCAGCTCGGAAGTCCAGGTGATGCCCACGGCGCGCCGCAGGGCCTGCGTGGCGTCAGAGGTGCTCGTGCCTGGTCCGAGGTCGCGCGGCAGCAGGGACACCGTATCGCCGACAGTGACGACCTTGCCGAGCAATGCCTGGCGCAATGTGTTCGGCGTCAACGAGGTCATGGCCAGGGAGGAGCCGCTCACCACGATCCGGCGCGCGCCCTGCACCGCGACGGGCCGCACCACCACCGTGGCATCCTCGCGGATCCCCGCATTGGAGAGGGTCACATCGTCGAGCAGCGCCACCCGGGGCGCGGAACCCTGCGGCGCGCGCGCCACCACGGCCGCGGTGCTGCGGGTGCCATAGATCTCGATCGCGTCCCACTCGCGGAGGTCCAGCGCGGAGAGCACCTCGGCATGGACCCGCACCACGCCCCGGCGCGAATCCATGTGGGCGGTGGAGAGGCGGGCCGTCAGGGTCACGTGGGCCGTGTCGTTGGCGGGATTCACGTGCACGAGCCTAGACGCTCGATGCGCCTCGGCGCCCGCGGATGCGCGGTGGTGCGGTCACCGGCGGGGCCGGGCGCGCCCCGCGACGCGCGACAGCCGACCGCGAGGCTTGGACCGGCGCAGGCCCAGCCGGGTCAGCGAGCGGCGCTGCGCGCTCGAGCGACGGATCGCGCGTCGCTCCGCCGGGGGGATGTCCCACGTCTCGGGCCGTGCCGCCACCCAGCGCTTGGTACGGATGGCATACGGGATGTGCGCGAGGTAGAGCAGCACCATGAGCACCAGCACCACGTACGGATAGGTGATGAGCCCAGCGGCGATCAGCGCGACGAGGATCAGCAGCAGCGCGGCGATGCGCGGTGGCACCGACACTTGCTTCATCGCGAGCGTCGGGACCCGGCTGACGATCAGCGCCGCGGCACCGATCATCCAGGCCGCGACGAAGATGAACGACGTCCACCAGCCCTCGCCCCAGTACTGGAACGCGGCGAGGGGGGCGATGGCAACGAGCGCCCCGGCGGGGGAGGGCACGCCGACGAAGAAGTCCTTCCGGTAGGCCGGGGCATCCTCGTCATCGGTGAGCACGTTGAACCGGGCCAGCCGCAGCACGATCGAGACGACGTAGACCAGCGCGATGATCCAGCCGCCACTGTTGCCATGCAGCAGGGTCACATAGATGACGAGCGCGGGCGCGACGCCAAAGTTGATCGCGTCCGAGAGGGAATCGAGCTCGGCACCGATCTTGGTGGTGGCATCGAGCAGGCGCGCGATGCGCCCGTCCACGCCATCGAGGATCGCGGCCGCACCGATCGCCGCGATGGCTAGGTCGCCCCTGCCCTCGAGCGCGAACCTGACCGCGGAGAGCCCCGCGCACAGCGCGAGGATGGTGACCGCGCTCGGCAGCAGCCGGATGCTAGCGCTGCGAATCGGCGGTGATTGCTCGCTCGTCGTGTGCTCGCGGGCATGGTCCGGGCGCGCGCGCATCTGCCGTGAGTGATCCCTTGGTTGTCCGTCGCTCAATTGACACCTCACTCGACAGTGGCGTGGCCTCGGCTCACGCTAGTTCCGCGATTACCGTTTCCGCGCCGATCACGCGCTGGCCGCGCTCGACGAGGATGCGGCTGCCCTCGGGGAGGTAGGTATCCACCCGTGAGCCGAACCTGATGAGGCCGTAGGTCTCGCCGAGGGGAAGGACGTCGCCGGCCCGGGCATCGCAGACGATGCGCCGCGCCACGAGGCCAGCGATCTGGACGACCACGACCCGCTTGCCATCGACGGTCCGCAGCTCCATGCTGCTGCGCTCGTTCGACTCGCTCGCCTCATCGAGATCCGCGGAGAGGAATGATCCTGGCCGGTGGATCACCTGCACCACCTGCCCCGCCACGGGGCTGCGCTGCACGTGCACGTCCAGGATCGACAGGAACACGCTGACCCTGGGCACCGGTGCATCCCCGAGGGAGAGCTCGGCCGGTGGTACCGCGGAATCGACGATCGTCACCTCGCCATCGGCGGGGGAGACAACCACGCCGCTGCGCGTGGGCGGCACGCGCTTCGGGTTCCGGAAGAACGTGGCGCACGCGAGGGCCAGGCCGATGCCCGTGCGGCGAGCTAGCCGCGACCGGTGCCCGGCGGCGGCCACCGCGAGCGGCACCGCGATGAACGGGATGCCCGCCGGATGCACCGGGGGAACGGCATCGCGCACGAGGCCGAGCGCGTGGGCGACAGGATTGCGGGGGGCTTGCCCGGGCGGAGCGGGTTTGCGGGCCACTTCGGGTCGACCTCATCTCGTTCGTCGGTGCCATGATGCGCGAGCAGGATGTCGCGCTGGCGTGCTCCGCACAAGCCTACGGCACGGGGTGGCGCGATCGGCGGCGGTCAGGAATGTCCGGGAGCGCCTGGTTCACGGCCGCGACAGGTCCCACACATCCACCGCCTCGCCCGCGGGGATCCGCTCGGTATCGGCCGGGATGTCCACCAGGCAATCGGAGGATGCCAGCCACCGCAGGAAGTGCGATGCGGGCGGGCCGATGGTGCGCACCGTTCCAGTCGCCCGATCCAGCAGGCCGCGCCGGAACTGCCGCTTGCCGCGAGGCGAGCGGATGTCCTCGGCGAGGGTCGCGGAGACGACTTCGCGGCTGGTGCGGGCGTAGCCCATCGCGGCGCGCAGCGCGGGCCGCACGAACACCTCGAACGAGATCAGCGCGCTCACCGGATTGCCGGGCAGCGTGATGATCGGGGTGCCCTCGAAGGTACCGCTGCCCTGCGGCATGCCCGGTTGCATCGCCACCTTCACGAACTCCACGCCGCGGTCGGCGAGGGAGTCCTTGACCACCTCGTACGCCCCGGCGCTTACGCCCCCGGACGTGAGGAAGACGTCCGCGTCGTGGGCATGGGCGCGCAGCGTGGCGAGGAATTCGTCGGTGTCATCGCTGACGAAGCGGAGCTGCGCGGCCACCGCGCCGGCTTCCCGCGCCGCTGCGGCCAGCATGATGCTGTTGGACTCGTAGATCTCGCCGGGGCGCAATGCCTGCCCGGGCGCGACGAGCTCGCTTCCCGTGGAGAGCACCATCACCCGGATCGGCGGGATCACTGGCACGGTCGCGTAGCCGAGGGCGGCGAGCAGGCCGAGCTGGGGGGCGCCCAGCGTGCTGCCTCGCTCGAGCGCGATCTCGCCCTTGGTGATGTCCTCGCCGTTGCGCCGGATGTGCTGGCCGGGCTCGGTGGACGCGGTGATCCGCACTGTCGTCGTGCCGCCGTCGGTCCGCTCGACCGGGATGACGGAGTCCGCGCCGGGCGGCAGCGGGGCACCCGTCATGATCCGGTGCGCCGTGCCCTCGTGATGCTCAGGGATGTCGGTGCGGCCAGCGGGGATGTCCTCCGCCACCGGCAGCGCTATCGGGCTTGCCTCGCTCGCGCCCGCGATGTCGGCGGCGCGCACCGCGTAGCCGTCCATCGCTGAGTTGTCGAAGCCGGGGAGCGATCGCGGGGCGATCACATCACGAGCGAGCACGCTCCGGTGCGCCGCTGCGAGGGTGGCTTCCTTCTCGGGGCGTGCTGGGACGAGCGCGGCGATGGCAGCCGCATGTTCAGTGACCGAGCGCATCCCCCTATTGTGCGGTGCCGTGGCGCTGGGTGGCAGCAGGTGGGTCGATTCGTGCCGTTAGTGGTCATTCCCGACGGCAATTCCGGCTCCTTGTTGCGCCGCCCGGGGCCGTCGTGAGTAGTGTCGGAGTCATGGCTCGCGTTGAGGGCGTTTTGTTCGATATCGACGGGGTGCTCGTGACCTCCTGGCAGGCCATCGAGGGCGCTGCCGATGCGGTGCGCGCCGTGCGCGAGTCCGGCCGCCCCTGCGGGTTCCTGACCAGCACGACGTCGCTCACGCGCGAGCTCATCGCCGCCAAGCTCACCAAGCTCGGCATTCCCGCTGAGCCGGACGACATCATGACCGCGGCGTACCTCACGGCGCAGCACGTGCGGGAGAACCATCCCGACGCGCAATGCTGGGTGCTCAACCACGGCGATGTGTTCATCGACATGGACGACGTCTCGTGGGCGGCCAAGAAGCCGGACCTGATCATCCTGGGCGGGGCGGGGCCAGAGTTCAGCCACGAGGCGCTCAGCCGGGTGGCCGAGCTGATGCTCGCCGGGGTGCCTGCCATCGCGATGCACCAGGGGCTCACCTGGGCCACGAGCTCGGGGGTGAAGCTTGATGTCGGCGCCTACATCCCGGGGCTCGAGGCAGCCGGGAACAGCCGCATCACCGTGATCGGCAAGCCGTCGCCCGGCGCTTTCGAGAAGTCAGCCCGGATGCTCGGCGTAGCGCCCAAGCACACCCTGATGATCGGCGATGACCTCAACAACGATGTGCTCGCCAGCCAGCGCGCGGGCATGCGGGGCGTGCTGGTGCGCACCGGCAAGTTCCACCAGCCCGTCCTCGACGCGAGCAAGGACAAGCCGGATCACGTAGTGGATTCCGTGGCCGATCTGCCTGAGCTGCTGGGCTCCCTCTGATCGCGGCCAGTGCCGCGCCAGGAATGTCGTCAGCGGGCGTGCTCGAGGACGCGTGCGCTGCGGAATGATCGTTGCTGGCTGGTGAAGGGGTCGGTGAACGCGATGCTGGCGGCGAGGAGCTGCAGCGGGTCGGTGAAGTCGTCGTCGGCGCGCTCGCGGATCGCGGGGTACAGGTCGTCGCCGAGGATGGGGGCGCCGAGCGCATTGAGGTGGACCCGTAGCTGATGGGTGCGGCCGGTCTCGGGGCGCAGGTGGTAGAGGGCGCGGCCGTTGCCGAGCGCTTCGGCCCCCTCGATGTGGGTGATGGCGTTGATCGTGCCCGCCTGCTCGGTGGCTTGCCGCTCGCCGGGCCGCTTGGTGATGTGGCTGCGAACGGTGCGCGGAAGCTCGATTCCCGGGAGGCGGGGTGCGACTGCGAGGTATTCCTTGGTGATCCGGCGCTGGGCGAACATCTGCTGGTAGGGCGCGCGTGCTCCGGGATGGGTGGCGAGGAGCAGCACGCCCGCTGTGGTGCGGTCGAGGCGGTGCACCGGGGTGAGGTGGGGGAGGCCAAGCATGATCCGCAGCCGGACCGTTGCTGATTCGGTGACATGGCGCCCGCGCGGCATGGTGGCGAGGAAGTGCGGCTTGTCCGCCACGACGAGGTGGTCGTCCTGGTGCAGGACGGCGATCTCGAAGGGGACGCGGGCCTCCTCGGGGAGGTCGCGGTAGTAGAACAGGGTCATGCCGCGCTCGAGGGGCTGGCTGCTGTCGACGGGCACGCCGCGATCATCGACGATCTGGGCGCTGGCGAGGCGGTGGCGGAAGCGCTCGCGGTGCTCGGGGTAGGTCGCGGCGAGGGCTTCTCCGATGGTCTTCCAGGGGGCGTGGTCGGGGAACCGGACCCAGGCCGCGTCGACGCCGTGGCGCGGGGGGAGCGGTGATCGTGTTGTTGGCGAGCGGTGCCCCACGGCTGTGCTCCTTCCGGCTGGCTGGCGATCGGGGGCGGCTGCTGGGCCCCTTGTTGTTCGCTGTGCGCGGAGCCGGGGGCGCGCCCGGGCCCGCGTCTTGCACTCGCATGGCCCGAGTGCTAAACATGATTCTGGCACTCAATACACGAGAGTGCTAGGTCGGGACGGTGAGGCCAGGCGCTGACACCCTGGTCGTCCGTCGCGGGCACCGCGCCTGGCCAATAGCGCAAATGGGACGCGCAGCCGCTGCACGTTCCGTGTGTCGGCCTCATCACCTGGAGGATCACTTCGCAATGGCCAAAATCATCGCGTTCGACGAAGAGGCCCGCCGTGGCCTCGAGCGGGGACTCAACGCCCTCGCCGACGCAGTCAAGGTAACGCTCGGCCCCAAGGGTCGCAACGTTGTCCTCGAGAAGAAGTGGGGCGCCCCCACGATCACCAACGATGGTGTTTCCATCGCCAAGGAGATCGAGCTGGACGACCCGTACGAGAAGATCGGCGCAGAGCTGGTCAAGGAAGTCGCCAAGAAGACCGACGACGTCGCTGGCGACGGCACCACCACCGCAACCGTGCTCGCCCAGGCGCTCGTGCGCGAGGGCCTGCGCAACGTCGCTGCTGGCGCTAACCCGATGGCGCTCAAGAAGGGCATCGAGAAGGCCGTCGAGACCGTCGTCGCGCGCCTGCTCGATACCGCCAAGGAGATCGAGACCAAGGAGCAGATCGCTGCTACCGCTGGCATCTCCGCCGGTGACCCCCAGATCGGCCAGCTCATCGCCGAGGCGATGGACAAGGTCGGCAAGGAAGGCGTCATCACCGTGGAGGAGGCCCAGACCTTCGGCCTCCAGCTCGAGCTCACCGAGGGAATGCGCTTCGACAAGGGCTTCATCTCGGGCTACTTCGTGACCGACCCCGAGCGCCAGGAAGCTGTCCTCGAGGACGCCTACGTCCTGCTCATCTCGTCCAAGATCTCCACGGTCAAGGACCTGCTGCCGCTGCTGGAGAAGGTCATCCAGTCCGGCAAGCCGCTCGCCATCATCGCCGAGGACGTCGAGGGCGAGGCCCTCTCCACCCTCGTGGTGAACAAGATCCGCGGTACCTTCAAGTCCGTCGCCATCAAGGCGCCCGGCTTCGGTGACCGCCGCAAGGCAATGCTGCAGGACATGGCCATCCTCACCGGCGGCCAGGTCATCAGCGAGGAGGTCGGCCTCTCCCTCGAGACCGCCGGCCTCGAGCTCCTTGGCCGCGCCCGCAAGGTCGTCGTCACCAAGGACGAGACCACCATCGTCGAGGGCGCTGGCGATGCAGCCCAGATCGAGGGCCGCGTCAACCAGATCCGCGCCGAGATCGACAAGTCGGACTCCGACTACGACCGCGAGAAGCTCCAGGAGCGCCTCGCCAAGCTCGCCGGCGGCGTTGCCGTCATCAAGGCCGGCGCGGCCACCGAGGTCGAGCTCAAGGAGCGCAAGCACCGCATCGAGGATGCCGTGCGCAACGCCAAGGCAGCCGTCGAGGAAGGCATCGTCGCCGGTGGCGGCGTCGCTCTCCTCCAGGCCGCCCCGTCGCTCGACGAGCTCACCCTCGAGGGCGACCAGGCCACCGGTGCCAACATCGTGCGCGTGGCGCTCGAGGCACCGCTGAAGCAGATCGCGTTCAACGCCGGCCTCGAGCCTGGCGTCGTCGCGGAGAAGGTCCGCAACCTGCCCACCGGCCACGGCCTCAACGCCGACACCGGCGTGTACGAGGACCTGCTCGCCGCAGGCATCAACGACCCGGTGAAGGTCACCCGCTCGGCGCTGCAGAACGCAGCCTCCATCGCGGCGCTGTTCCTCACCACCGAGGCCGTTGTCGCCGACAAGCCCGAGAAGAACGGGGCCCCGGCCGGCGATCCGACCGGCGGCATGGGCGGCATGGACTTCTGATCCACCCCCGCTAGCCCACGAGGCCCGGAGCAGCATTCCTGCTCCGGGCCTCGTGCCGTCTAGCCCGGCCTCCTGCTGTCTAGCGCAGGGCCGCGACCTGCGCCAGGAGCGTTGGGCAGAGCTGCGCGGCGATGCTCGCGGGCTCGCGCTCGTCGTTGGTGAACGTCGCCTCGGCATCGAGCGGGGGCTCATAGGCGTGATCGATGCCAGTGAAGTTCGGGATGCTCCCCGCCCTCGCGCGCCGGTACAAGCCCTTCGGGTCGCGCTGCTCGCAGACCGACAGAGCAGTATCCATGTAGATCTCCCAGAAAGGGAGCCCATCCTGCTCGTGCGTGGCGCGGGCAAGGCTCCGATCAGCGCGCAGTGGGCTGATCGCGGCGACGATAGCGACGAGCCCGGAATCCGCGAGCAACCGGGCGACCTCAGCGAGCCGGCGAACGTTCTCCGAGCGGTCCGCCATCGTGAAGCCGAGGTCGGAATTCAAGCCGTGGCGCATGTTGTCCCCATCGAGCCGGTACGCGGGCTGTCCCGCCTCGATGAGCGCGCGCTCGAGCTCGCAGGCGAGCGTGGACTTTCCCGCGCCGGATAGGCCGGTGATCCATACCGTCATTCCCCTGCTGATGCGGTCGCGACGGGCGATGCGTGCATCGTGCCACTGGAGGGGCGGTGTTCTCAGGCTCTCGCCCATGTCTCTCCGCTTCGTAGTGAACGTATGGCCAGCTCGGTGTGCTCGGATGAAGGATTCCACGCTAGCGCAGCTAGTACGCGCCCTCACCCTTCACCACGACCCGCGCGGTGCGCCAGAGGATGATGAGGTCCTGCATGAAGGTCCAGTTCTCCACATAGGACAGGTCGAGCCGCACGGTTTCCTCCCAGGTGAGGTCGGACCTGCCGCTGACCTGCCAGGGACCCGTCATGCCAGGCCGGACGAGCATTCGGCGATTGATCCTCCGCGTGTAGCTCGCGACCTCGCTGGGCAGCGGCGGTCGGGGGCCCACCAGGCTCATCTCGCCGCGCAGCACGTTGAACAGCTGTGGCAGCTCGTCGAGGCTGTACTTGCGGAGGTAGCGTCCGATCGGGGTGATGCGCGGATCGTCCCTCATCTTGAACAGCGGGCCATCGGCATCGTTGCCATCGGCGATACGAGGCTGCTGGGCATCGGCGCCCACCACCATCGAGCGGAACTTGATCATGGAGAATTCGACGCCGTCGGTACCGACCCTCGTCTGGCGGTACAGGACAGGCCCGCGGTCCTGGTACTTGATGCCCAGCGCGATGAGCACCATGAACGGACCAAAGACGGCGAGCGCGAGGAGGGCACCAAGACGATCGACAAGTGCCTTGCCGAGGCGGTGCGCGCCCTGGTACTGAGGCGCCTCCACATGGAGGAGGGGCATGCCTCCGGTGGGTCGGATCTTGAGCCGTGGCTCCGAGACATCGGTGACTCCAGGGTGCACGACGAGATCCGTCTTCTCTGCCTCGAGCTCCCAGGCGAGCTCGCGGAGAATATCGGCGCCCAGGCGCTCGGTAGCGGTGACTGCCACCACATCGGCGTTCGCGCGGCGAACCGCCGCGAGGACGGAATGCTCGTCGCCGATGACCGGCACGGCGATGCCATCCACCTCGAGGGAATCGCTGGGGGAGAGGGCGTGATGGTCCTGGGGAACGCAGACCCCGACGATGCGGTGGGCGTGATCGCGCCGGATGCTGCGGATCATGTCCTCCGCGCCGCGGCCGCTGCCCAGGACCACGACGTTCGTGATGAACCTGCCGCGCCGGATCTTGGTGACCAGCCATCGTCGCCACGACCAGCGGCTCGCGACGATACCGACCACGCCGACGGGCAACGCGATGGCCAGGTAGCCGCGCGCGATGCCCAGGTCCAGCAGGAATGCGACGATAGCGATGATGCCGAAGACCTTGACGGATGCGTGGATGATGCGCTGGTACTCCAGTGCCCCCGCGCCAATGATGCGGACGTCGCGGGTGTTCTCGAGCTTGAGCGCGGCGAGCCAGGCCAGCGCGATCACGATGGAGAGCCCGGTGTAGCGCAAGGTGACGCCGGAGGTGCTGAGCAGCGCATGATCAGTGGTGCCGAAGCGGGCTAGCTGGGCGATCGCTACAGCGGCGATGATGATGATGTGATCGGTGATCCGGATCCGCCGGGCGAATCCGCGCCGCCAGGTGTGCGCGGGCACGGCCAGGGTGGAACGGCGTGGCGGCGCGATGGCGTTCCCGGTGGCGTCCGGGTGCTCCTCATGGCGCTGCGCGGGCTTTGCGGCCAGATTGCCTCGTTTGTCTATTTCGCGAATGACATTCACGGACTCTTCGCCGGGGCGGCGGGACTCCACGAGGCTCGGCACTGGCATCCCCCGGATAGTGAATCGGTTTCGGTGAGCTTGATCATAACTGATTAGCCACTTTTGCGTAAATATTCCCCTTGAGCAGTCTATATGTGTTGCGCAATGGAGGCCTGCTGTTCAATTGCCCCCCCAAATTGGGGGCAGGCGGAGGTTCCTGACATTTTGTACTTAATTTGCTCGTGATATCCTATTGCGCCAAGTCGTTTCTGACGGGTTGAATCATTCTGATGACGCCCAGCTATCTCGATGGTGCAACCAGCTGCCTTCGCCGAGGACCAGATCCGCGGGTAGTCTGAGCGCGCGCCTCCCGAGCGCCCAGGCCCGGGGGCCGAGGCCTAGCCCATGCGCCCCGGTCGCTCGGAACTTGCCCGAAACGACAGTGGAGCAGCAACTCATGCCATCGGTAGCAATCCTCGGCTCGCGCGGCTACCCCAGCTACTACGGGGGCTTCGAGACGCTGGTGAGGATTCTCGCGCCCTACCTAGCGGACCAGGGGTGGGACGTGACGGTGCTGGGCCGACCGCGCTCCACGCGCATCGATGACCCCGCTGGCGACCCGAGGATCCGCGCGGTGCGCACACGAGGCATCGAATCACGCTCGGCCAGCACCCTGTCCTACGGGCTCACCGGAGCGCTCTGGGCACGGTCGGCGCGGCCGGACGTCGCGCTCGTCCTGAACGTGGCCAATGGATACTTCCTGCCGATCCTCTCCCGCGCCGGCATCCCCACGGTGGTGAACGTCGACGGCATCGAGTGGGAGCGCGCGAAATGGGGCCGGGCGGCGCGGGCGGTGTTCCGCGGCGGTGCCGCACTGACCGCCCGATACGGCACGACGCTTGTCAATGACAGCGAGGAGATCGCGCGCTACTGGACCCGGCGCTACGGCACGACTGGCACGTATATCCCCTACGGCGGCACTGATCCCGGTCAGCTTCCGGCGCCCGAGGGGCTTCCCTCCGGGGGCTACATCCTCATGGTCGCTCGATTCGTCCCCGAGAACACGGTGCCCGAGTTCCTCGCCGCGGCCGAGGTGCTCGCCGACCAGGCTCCTGTGGTGATCGTCGGATCCTCGGGCTACGGTGGCCCGTTGGACGAGCAAGCCCGCCAGCTCGCCGCGTCGTACCAGCGGATCCACTGGTACGGTCACGTCTCTGACGATCGCCTCCTGCACTCCCTGTGGCAGCACGCCGGAGTCTATTTCCACGGCCACAGCGTCGGCGGGACCAACCCGGCCCTGGTGCAGGCGATGGCTTGTGGAGCGCCCATCGTCGCGCGCGATACCGTCTACAACCGCGAGGTGCTCGGCGAAGCCGGTCGGTACACCGAGCCCAGCGCATCCGCGATCACAGAGGCGATCACCAGCCTGCTGCGGGCGCCCGCTGAGCAGGTAGAGCTCGCAGCGGCTGCGCGGGCGCGCGCGGCCGAGCGGTTCACCTGGGAGAACGTCTGCCAGCAGTACGACCAGGTGCTCCGGGATGCGATAGCCCTCAGCCGTGCCAAGCCAGCGCTCGGGAGCCGACGATGAGCACTGAGCCCGAGCGCGCCCCAGTTGCCAAGCGGAGCATGTCACGCCGCCGCCGGACCCTCCTCATCCTGGCTGTCGCAGTGGCGATTCCGCTGGTGTGGTTCGCATTCATGACCCTCCGCGCATACACCGCGGTCAATGAGATCGAGGATCGTGCGGAAGCTGCCCGGACGCTGATCCTCGGCGGCGATATCGATGCGGCAAAGGTAGAGATCCAGGGAATACCGGAAGCAGCTGCCCGGGCGAGCGCCGCGACCGCCTCTCTTCCCTGGCGCGCCGCTGCATCGCTCCCCTGGGCGGGCGACGCATTCGATACGGTCCGGGAATCGACCGTCATCGTCGATCGGATCGCTTCCGGCGTGGTCGTGCCCGCGCTCGACGCCGGAATGCTCGACATGCTGGGCGGCAGCGACAAACCTGGTCAGATCATCGACGTGGATGCGGTGCGCGGGCTGGCTCCCCGCGCGGGCGACATCGCGCGCGAATCGGCCGCCATCAGCGAGGCCGCCCGGCAGATCCCCGTAGCGCGATTCCCGGGCCGGGTCAACGATGCCCGCGAGCAGCTCATCGACCAGGCAATGATGCTCGCCGAAGCCACCGCGAGCGCGGCCGATGCCGCGCGCGTGCTGCCCGGCTTCCTCGGCGCGGATGAAGCACGGCGGTACCTGGTGGTGTTCCAGACCAACGCCGAGTCCCGAGGCACCGGGGGCCTGATGGGCGGAGCAGGAATGCTCCGGATCGACGATGGCGCCATCACCTTCGAGGACTCGGTCAGCAACCAGGAATTGCCACTGACGGCAGAGCCGATCGATCTCGGTCCCGGCTTCGACGCGCTCTACGGCCGGTACCAGAGCACCCAGAACTGGCAGAACGCTAACTTCAGCCCGCACTTCCCGCACGCCGCGCGGATCTGGCGCTCCATCTGGCAGCAGCACATGAACGAGCAAGTGGATGGCGTCATCGCGACCGATCCGGTCGCGCTGAGCCACCTGCTCGGGGTCGTCGGACCCGTGACCCTCGGCGATGGCGAAACGATCACCAAGGACAACGTCGTGGAGATCACGCTCAATGAGGCGTACTTCCGGTTCGGGGACCGGCAGCTCGCGCGAAAGGCGTACTTGCAAGAGATCGCCGGTGCCGTGATGGCCCGCGTGAACACCTATGACGGGCCGAAGGGTCCGCTCGCGCGTGCCCTCGCCAGGGCTATTGAGGAGCAGCGAATCCTGGTCTGGAGCGCGCAGCCGGACGAGCAGGCCGTCCTCGGGGAGAGCATCGTCGGTGGCACTCTTCCGCAGGACGACGCCCCCTACGCGCATGTGGTCCTGAACAACGGCGCGGGCGGCAAGCTGGACTACTACCTCCAGCGATCGCTCGAGTACCGCGCTGGATCCTGCGAGGGGGAGCGCCGGGAATCAGAAGTCACATTGCGGCTGACCAATACGGCACCGCCGCTCGACGAGTACCCGGCCTATCTCATGGGTCGGCTCACCCCCGAGACCCAGTACGCCGGGCCGCCGGGCACCAATCGCACAGTGATCAGCTTGTTCGCCACTCCCGGTGCCAGGCTCGCCAACACCTATATCGATGACCGGCGCGTTCCCCTCACCTTCACCAATGAGCTTCTGGGCCACCCTGTCTTCACCGCGGTCGTGCTCACCGAGCCAGGGGAGACCGTCACCGTTCGCTACGACCTCGACGAGCCGACCCACGCCGGGGAGGCCACGGTGCCGCTGCAGCCACTCGTCGACGATCCCCAGGTATCGGTGGATGTACCGTCCTGCGGGCCTTCCCCGGAGGGATGACGCGCGCGATGCCGCACATGATCCGTGTCAGCACGATCTGGCTCGCTACGCATGTGCGGATCATGCTGCTCCGGTCCCCGGTCACGTTCATGATCCGTAGCCGACGGACGCGGCCTGTCATCCGGCCGTTCGATCGGGCACCGACCGATCAGCGCGACCGCGTTGCGCCCGACCCTGCCGGGCAGCCGAACCGGCTCGTCGTGCTCATGCACGTCTACTACCAGGACGCGCTGCCGCGCCTCATCGAGCTCCTTCACGCCATCCCCGCGCGATTCGACCTGGTCATCACGAACTCGAGCGGCGCCCCGCTGCTCCTGCCCGATGATCTTCCCGGCGAGCTCGACGACCTACGGATCCTTGATGTGCGAAACCACGGACGCGATATCTGGCCCATGGTGCAGGTCATCAACGATGGCTTGATCGACAAGCATGATCTGGTCCTCAAGGTCCATACCAAGCGGAGCGCGTGGCGTGATCGGCACAGCCTCGCGGGGACGGGGGCCGAATGGAACGAGCAGTTGCTCGAGGCGACCCTTGGCGGGCCGGGGCGTATCAGCACCATCCTCGACGTATTCGCCCGCGATCCTTCCCTGGGCCTGGTGACGGCGCCGGGCTGCGTGCTCGGTCCGGAGCGCTGGGGCCAGAATCATTGGGCGACGAGGATCCTTCTCCGGCGCATGGGCCTGCCGATGCGCACCTATCGGCTGCGGTTCCCGAGCGGCTCGATCTACTGGGCGCGGGCATCCATCCTGCGGAAGCTCGGGCAAGCCACGCTCGAGGAATGCGACTTCGAGGCCGAGGCAGGGCAGGTCGACGGCACCACCGCGCATGCGATCGAACGGGGCATCGGATACTTATGCATCGATGCGGGGCTGCGAATGGCCACTACGGATGAGCTCTCCGCCGCGTGGATTCCGTAGCAATTGACCTACAGATCTGCATGGTGACCGCGCGCCGTCGCTCGATCTCTCCAGGGCCACGGAATAACGAAGGCGCAACACAATTCCCTTCCTGCGAGCCAGGTCCAATAGGAACCCGGCGAAGGAGCGAGCCTCGCGCTAGAGTGCCTGACGATGGCTGGCACGGCACGATCGTCCAGGAAACCTTCATGACAGGCGGAGCACCGGCAATGACCACGACACGTCGCCAGATCTCAGCGCGGGCACCGAAGGCGCGAACATCTAGGGCGCGGGCGCGGAGGAGCAGCACCATCCTCGGGATCTGTGCAGCGCTCGCCCTCACCGTCTCTCCCGCCACCCACGCTCAGCCCACCGCACCGGAGGCTCCGGGCAGCTTGCGGGTCGAGAGCACCAACGGCCGCGAGATGGTCGCGCAGGTGTACTCGCCGTCGATGGGCAGGGACATCAAGGTCGAGATCGTCCGGCCTCGCGACACCAGCCGGCCCAGCCCCACCCTGTATCTCCTCGGCGATCTCTGGCTCGACAAGACTGATGTCCTGGACTTCTACGAGGACAAGAACGTCAACATCGTCATCCCACGCGGCGGTGCCTACACCTACTACACCGATTGGCGAGCGCCGGACCCCAAGGTCGGTGTGGCCAAGTGGGAGACCTTCCTGACGCGCGAGCTGCCGCCGGTGATCGATGCGTCCCTCGGTGCTACGGGACGGAACGGCGTGGCTGGCATCTCCATGGCCGCGACCTCGGTGCTGACCCTCGCGATCAATGCTCCGGGAGTGTTCGAGGCCGTGGGTTCCTACAGCGGCTGCGCGCAGACCAGTGATCCGCTGGGCCAGGCGTTCGTCCGGGCCCTCGTCGAAGGCCGTGGTGGCGCGGACACCCTCAACATGTGGGGGCCGCCGAGCGATCCAGCCTGGGCGGCCAATGATCCCTACCTGAATGCCGAGGGGCTGCGCGGCACGTCAGTGTTCATCTCCAATGGCAGCGGGCTACCCGGGCCGTACGACACGCTCGATTCCCAGGACATCGAGGGGGACCCCGGCAAGCTCATTGACCGGTTCGCCGTCGGTGGCATCCTCGAGGCCGCGACGAACGTGTGCACGCACCGGTTGGTGGATCGGATGAACGAGCTCGGCATCCCGCATGAGTTCAAGTTCCGGATGAACCGGACCCATGCGTGGGCCTACTGGCAGGAGGATCTGCACGACTCCTGGCCGATGTTCGCCGACGCGCTCGGTTCCTGAGCCAGCTGGTCGAAGTTTTCCTCGTGTGAGCTGGTGGTTTGTGCTGGGGGCGCGGGGGGTGTAGGTTTTGTCCTCGCTGCCGGGAACGGTCGGCGGGATCGGCGGGGCCCCGGGAACGGGGCGCGCGGATCGTCGCTGGTCGGCCTGCCTGGCCGCCGAGGGCACGGGATTTGACGCGCTGGCGGTGGTGGGGTTAGTCTTGGTGGCTGTGCCTGGGGGAGCTTCCCCGCCGTGTTCGGCGGGGTGCCTGGTGGGCGT
>NZ_VSSO01000004.1 GCF_008312885.1 Lolliginicoccus suaedae | reverse complement strand
ACCCGACAGGGTGCGGGAGAGTAGGACACCGCCGGGCAAACACATGTGAACAAGCAGGGCCGGGAAGCCGCAAGGCTTCCCGGCCCTACTCGCGTTTCGCTATTCGCAGGGCACTGCCCGCCGCGACCTGCCACCCACCATCGTCCGCGCGCGCCCACCGCCTACAGTGGTCACCAACGACGCTGGAGGTTCGCCATGATCACGGTTCCCATTCAGATGCCTGACAGTACCGTCACCCCGGTCCGAGTATTCGCCGAGGGAACGCCTGCCACGGGAACGAGCTTTCTCATCGTCCCCGGCCTCGGGCTGCCCGCCGGTTACTACGATCCCCTCGCCGAGGAACTCAACCGGCATGGCTACCCGGCAGCCATCACGGAACTGCGCGGCCAGGGCGAGAGCAATCCCAGCCCCTCATCAAACAGCGAGTACGGCTACCACGATCTCGTCACCGTCGATGTTCCCAGCGCGCTCGAGGTGCTGCACGAGCATGCGCCTGAAGCCACGCCTTTCCTGCTCGGCCACTCGCTCGGTGGACAAGTCAGCTGCCTCGTCGCGGCCCGCTCGCCACATTCCATTGGCGGAGTTGTGCTCGTCGGGGCCGGTTCCCCCTACTACAGGGGCTTTCCGGGCATGAAGGCGCTCGGCCCGCTCGTCGGCGGGCATATGATGTCGCTGACCGCGGGAATAGCCGGATACTGGCCCGGCGACCGGGTCAATGTCGCGGGATTCGGGCGTCAGTCCCGTGTCCTGATCAAGGACTGGTCGCGCTTCGCGCGCACGGGCCGCATCTCCCCAGCGAATGCCGATATCGACTACGAGCAGGCGCTCGAGGACGCGGAGCTCGATGTGCTCGCGATTACTGTCGCGCGCGACGATATCGCCCCGTCGACATCGGTGAACAATCTCGTGGACAAGCTTCGATCCGCCCGCATCGCGCACTGGTACAACTCCCGGCCGCAGGGGCACAACGGGTGGATCCGTGAACCAGCGCCCACGGTCGAGCGGATCGCGCAGTGGATCGACACGGTCCGGTAGCGCATCCGTCGGGGCGGCCAAACCCGGCCTGGCCCGGCCAGGCACGCCGCCGGGCCGGGCGTTGCCCATTGGCTACCGCGCCGTCCCCAGGGTCGTGTGCAGGAACTGGTAGGCGAGCGCGGTCTTGAACGCGAGCTGCGCGTTGTCCGCGGCGCCACTGTGCCCACCCTCGATGTTCTCGAAGTACTTGACCGTGTGCCCGCTCTCCTCGAGCCGGGCCGTCATCTTTCGCGCATGGCCGGGATGGACGCGATCATCGCGTGTCGAGGTCATGATGAGGGCTCGTGGATACTCCCGGTCAGGATCGACGTTGTGATAGGGCGAGTACGTGCTCAGGAACTCCCAATCGGCAGGCTCGTCCGGGTTGCCATACTCGGCCATCCAGGATGCTCCGGCGAGCAGCAGGTGGTAGCGCTGCATGTCCAGCAGAGGTACCTGGCAGACGATGGCCCCGAAGAGCTCGGGGTACCGGGTGAGCATGACGCCCATGAGCAGTCCGCCGTTGCTGCCGCCTTGCGCGCCGAGCTGCTCAGGCGTCGTCACGCCACGCTCTACGAGGTCCCGGGCCACGGCAGCGAAGTCCTGGTACGCGAGCTCGCGGTTCTCCCGGAGCGCCTGGGTATGCCAGCTTGGGCCGTACTCGCCGCCGCCGCGGATGTTGGCGACCACGAAGGTGCCTCCGTGCTCGAGCCATCCAAGACCTGCTCCGGGGCTATAGGCCGGGACGAGGGAGTTCTCGAAGCCACCGTAGCCGTAGAGCAGCGTGGGTCCGGGCCCATCGCCGGACCGGACCTCGAAGTAAGGGATGCGCGTGCCGTCGTCGGAGGTGGCGAAGTGCTGGGTCGTGCTGATCCCTCGAGCATCGAACAGCGATGGTGCCTGCTTGATCGGGACCATATCCACCGTGGTGCTCGCCACGATTCCGTGCCAGAGCGTTGGCGGAGTGATGTAGCCGCTCGAGGTCAGGAAGATCTCGTCGCTATCCGCATCGGTCGCGGTGATCTGGGTGCTCACAAGCTCGGGCAGGCCGTCGATCGCGCGCCAGGCCCACGTGGTGGGATCGACGACATGGATCTCGGTGCGAACATCGCGCAGCGTGACCACCACGAGGAACGTATCGGTCCATGACCATTGCAGCAGCGTCGTGGTAGGGCCAGGCTCGAACACCGTCTCGACGCGGGGGTCTCCGTCGAGGTAGTCGGTGACGGAGGCCCGCAGGAGGGTGCCCTCGGGGTGCTCCCTGCTTGCGGTTCGCCATGGGGATCGGGTGCGGATGAGCAGCCAGTCCTTGTGCAGCGATACCTGGGCGTCCTCGGGGACGTCGAGCCTGTGCAGCCCGGCGGGGGTGACCACATGGTGCTCGGAGCGATAGAAGTCGATGGCGCGCTCGATGACGGTGCGCTCGTGGCCAGCGGTGGGGTCGTGCGAGGCACTGACGGCGACGTCGGTGTGCTCGCCCTCGAAGAGGATCTCTGCCTCGGCGAGCGGCGTGCCGCGCCGCCATTGCCGTGCGATGCGTGGATAGCCGGAGCTCGTGAGCGAGCCGGGGCCCGTGTCGGTGCCGACGAGGATCGTGTCGCGGTCGATCCAGCTGATGTCTGACTTCGCTTCGTCGAGCTGGAAGCCGGTGGGGATGAACCGGAGGTCCATGAGGTCGAACTCGCGGATCACCGACGCATCGGCGCCACCGCGGGATAGCGCGATGAGCGCGCGGTCGAAGCCAGGCCGCAGCACGGAGGCGCCGGCCCACACCCAGTTCTCGTCCTCGGCCTCGGCGAGCGCGTCCACATCGATGAGGATCTCCCACTGCGGCTCGGGCTTGCGGTACTCGTCAAGGGTGGTGCGCCGCCAGATCCCGCGGGGATTGCTGGCATCGCGCCAGAAGTTGTAGAGATGCTCGCCGCGCCTGCGCGCGTAGGGGATGCGGTCCTCGGTGTCGAGAGCCGCGCGGATCGACGCCTCGAGAGTGTCGAGCCGTTCGCCGCGATAGGCCGCGAGCGTCGTGTCGTTGTGCTTCCTCACCCAGTCCAGGACTGTGTTGCCGTCGATGTCCTCGAGCCACAAGTAGGGGTCATCCATGCCCACCAGTGTGCGCGAACTCGCGGCCCGATGCCCGCGCGGTCGGGGCGCGTCACGGGATCCGCGGCGGACGCCATCCGCCGAGCCCGCTCTCGAGGGCCTGCGCGATGCGCAGCGTGACGTGATCGTTGCCGGGGGCAGCGGCTACCTGGAGCCCGAGCGGTAGCCCGGTGCTGCCCAGTCCCGTTGGCACCTGGGTGACGGGGAAGCCAAGCATGTTGAACACCAGCGTATTGGAGGCGAGCCAAGGCTGGCCGTAGGTGGTGAAGTGCTTCGGCGCCGGGCGGGGGAACGGGGGGTAGAGCATCGCTCCGTCGCCGAGCAGCTCGGTGATCTGCTCGGCGGCTTTCTCCGCGGCGCTGACGAGCTTGCGGGCGGCGAGCGTCCTGGCGCGGCGGGCGGGGGCCCGTTCGGCGAGCTGGAGGATCGCGAGAGGAGCTTTCAGCATCGCGGGCAGCGCGCCATCGTGGCCCCGCCCGAGGATGTCGGCGACGGTGCTCGCGATGTCGAGAGTGGAGCTGAAGGAGGCGAATGCCTGCGCGATCGCCCACCGGAGCGTGGGCAGGGGTGTCTCGGTCACTATCGCGCCGCGCGCCTCGAGGACGTTGGCAGCGAGGTAGCGGGCGGTCTCGAGCTCGATCCCTGGCTTGGTGATGGTGGAGTCGATCGCGAGGATGATCGGCATGCCCGCGAGATCGATGCGAGCAGGATCGTGCAGCGGCATCAATCGCGAATGCGGGTCGTCCCCATCGGGTCCGGCCATCACCGCGAGCACGGCATGGAGGTCCTCGGCGCGGCGGGCCATCGGGCCAAGGTAGAGGCTGCGCCGGGCGTCGCCGTGCGCCATCGGGTAGTGGCCGGTGGTCGGCACGAGCCCCACTGACGGCAGGTGGGCGAAGACGCCGTTGAAGAACGCTGGGATGCGGAGCGAGCCGCCCATGTCGGAGCCGATGGAGAGCGGGGATCCGCCACAGCCCACGGCGGCACCGTCCCCGCCGGAGGAGCCACCGGCGGTGCGGCTGGGGTCGTAGGGGTTGCTGACGCGCCCGTAGAGGGGGTTGTAGGTCTCCATCCAGAAGATGGGGCCAGCGGAGTTGGTCACGCCGATGGGTATCGCTCCGGCGGCGCGGAGCCGCGCGATCACTGGGGCATCGTCGAGCGCCCGGTGGTGCCGGCGATGCGGGAAGCCCGCGGTGTTGGGCATGCCCGCGACGGCGATGAACTCCTTGACCGTGAAGGGCACACCGAGCAGGGGAGCGCTGGTGATGCTGGTGCCCGTGCGGATCTGGTCGGCCTCGTGCCGGGCCAGGCCGAAGCGGTCGGCGGCGATGGCGTTGAGCGCGCGATTGCGGTCGAGCACCGAGATGTGCTGCTCGAGCACTGCGCGGGCAGCGATGCTGCCGTCGGCGATGGCGGCCGCGATGCGCGTGGCCGACCATTCCGTGGTGCTGGGGGCAGGGTCGCCAGCCTCGTGCTCCGCCTCGGTCCGGTTGTGGGCAAGATCCGTCATTGGCCCAGCTCCTCGTCGTTGAGTACTGGTCGTTCCGGGTTTCGCCAGTATGCGCCGAGGGGTACCAGGGAGCGTCGGATTCCGGGGATTCGACCCCAACGGAGGACAGACCGCGGGCACAGGACTACGCTCGTACACCGTGGCTGCACATTACGACGTTGTTGTTCTCGGAGCTGGACCTGGTGGATATGTCGCGGCGATCCGCTGCGCCCAGCTAGGTCTCAAGACTGCGATCGTGGAGGAAAAATACTGGGGCGGGGTGTGCCTGAACGTGGGCTGCATCCCCTCCAAGGCGCTGCTGCGCAATGCGGAGCTCGCGCACCTCATCACGAAGGAAGCGAAGCTGTTCGGCATCGAGGGCAATCCCTCTATGGGCTTCGGTGCCGCGTTCGACCGCAGCCGCAAGGTCGCGGACGGTCGCGTCAAGGGCGTGCACTTCCTGATGAAGAAGAACAAGATCACCGAGTACGAGGGACGCGGCTCCTTCGCTGATGACCGCACCATCGAGGTCGAGCTCACCAAGGGCGGCAGCGAGAAGCTGACGTTCGACAACGCCATCATCTCGACGGGGGCGAGCACCCGCTTGCTGCCCGGCACCGAGCTGAGCAAGAACGTGGTGACCTACGAGGAGCAGATCATGACACGTGATCTGCCCGGCTCGATGCTCATCATTGGTGCTGGCGCCATCGGCATGGAATTCGGCTACGTGCTGGCCAACTTCGGCGTGGATGTCACGATCGTCGAGTTCCTCGACCGTGCCCTGCCCAATGAGGACGCGGACGTCTCCAAGGAGATCGAGAAGGCCTACAAGAAGCTCGGCGTCACCATCAGGACCGGTGCCGCGGTGCAGAGCCTCGACGATGATGGCTCGAAGGTCACGGTGAAGATCAAGGACAACAAGTCCGAGAAGGTCGAGACCGTCACCGTCGACAAGGTGATGCAGGCCATTGGCTTCGCCCCGATCATCGAGGGGTATGGCCTCGAGAACACTGGCGTCTCGGTGACCGAGCGCGGCGCCATCGATATCGATGCTCGCATGCGCACCAGCGTTCCGCACATCTATGCGATCGGTGATGTCACCGCCAAGCTGCAGCTCGCCCATGTCGCGGAGGCGCAGGGCGTGGTTGCTGCCGAGACGATTGGTGGCGCGGAGACCCTTGAGCTCGGCGACTACCGCATGATGCCGCGGGCAACGTTCTGCCAGCCGCAGGTGGCGTCGTTCGGCCTCACCGAGCAGCAGGCCAAGGACGAGGGCCACGACATCAAGGTCGCCACGTTCCCGTTCATGGCCAACGGCAAGGCGCACGGTCTTGGTGACGCCACGGGGTTCGTCAAGCTCATCGCCGACACCAAGTACGGCGAGCTGCTCGGCGGCCACCTCATCGGCCCGGACGTCTCCGAGCTGCTGCCCGAGCTGACGCTCGCCCAGAAGTGGGACCTCACCGTCAACGAGCTCGCGCGCAACGTGCACACCCACCCGACGCTGAGCGAGGCCCTGCAGGAGGCCATCCATGGCCTCGCGGGGCACATGATCAACTTCTGACCGAAGCTTGAGCAGAAGGGGCAGCCACTCTAGGTGGCTGCCCCTTCTGCTTGCTGGGTCTCCAGCTCAAGGGCGCCCATCCTCGGAAGTGCTACCTTTTGCACCCTCCTCGGTGCGTTCCAGGGTTCAAAACCTCACACAAGCGGCCGTCCCCCGCGCTTAGTTCGCCTTGGCGTGGCGACGAGCAGCTGGGCGGACATCGCGGGGGATGCGCAGCGCACGGATCGTGGTGGCCAGCGAATCGTATTGCCCGACGAGCATGACGATCTCGATCAGCTCGCGCTCGTCGAGGAATCGCGTGAGAGCCTGCCAGGCATCGTCATCGATGTCCCTGGTGCCCACGAGTTGATCGACGGCGACGAGCAGAGCGTGGTGCCGCGTCGACCAGCCAGGTGCCGCGGGGCCTTCCTGGACCCTGGCGATCAGTGCGGGGCTCAGCCCGGCCCGGCGGCCGAGGCGCTCGTGATGGTCGAGCTCGTAGGCGCAGCCGCGCAGGTGCGCGACGCGCAGGATCAGCATCTCGACCTCATAGCGTGGCAGCGATCCAAAAGGCATGAGGCGGGCGGAGAACAGCAACCAGGCGCGGAAGAGCCCCCGCGCATGGCCGAGCGTGCTGAACAAGTGAACGTCGTCGACGCGCATCGCTCGCCGCGCGAGCCTGGTGAACAGCCAGTTGACGGGGCCGAGCTCGGCGAGCCCTCCGGACGGGATGCGAGGGGTGGTCACGAGGCTGTTCCTCCGGTGCGGTTCTTGCGTGGGCGCTCGGGCTGGATCGTGGTGAGCGGGGCATTCTCGGCTCGCGCGATCTCGATGGCGGCCAGCGCGTTGCGACGCATGACGACCTCCATGATGCGCTGGGTGATCGCGCGGGAATGCAGGATCGGCCCCACATGGCGCGGGGAGACGATGACGCGGGAACGCTTCGCGATGCCGCGCTCGAGCGCTCGGATCGCTGGTGCGACAGGCGCTACCTTGAGCATGGGCATGTTCTTGACGAGCTCGGCGGCCGCGCGGGTGCCGAATCCGCGTTCGGTCATCTCAGTTTCGAGCTCGCCGAAGTAGGCGATGCCGACGGCGCCACCGTGGGGCCGCAGCTCGGCACGGAGCGCGTCGCCGAGTGCTTCTACCGCGGCTTTGGAAGCACTGTAGGCGCCGAGCAGCGGCAGGTGGATCGCCGCGGCGAGAGAGGAGACGAGCAGCGCGTAGCCGCGCTCGTGGCACAGGTGCGGGCCCGCGGCACGGATCGTGTTGTAGACGCCGATCACGTTGACATCGACCGTGCGGAGGAACACGTCCGGGTTGCCGCCGATGAGCGGGAGCTGCGCGGCGACACCGGCATTGGCGATGACCGCATCGAGCCCACCAAGCTCCTCGACAAGCTCAGTGATGCAGGCTTCCACGGCTTTGGCATCGGTGACGTCGCATTCTCGCCACGGTGCCGCGCAGTCGGCCGCGACCTTCTCGAGGAGATCGGGCTCGATGCCCAGCAGTGCCACGCGTGCTCCGTGCTCGGTGAGGGCGCGGGCGAGCGCCGCGCCGAGGCCGCGCGCGCCGCCGGTGATCAGGACCCGCTGTCCCTTGAGGTTGTTCTGCCACTTGCCCATGCCGTTCACGATACGTGTCCGGGATGGGTTCCCCGGGGGATATTCCGTGGCTGTGCCGGCCCCACCGCTCTTGTGCCCGCTGGGATCAGTCGGACAACACCTCGGCGACCTTGTTCGCGGTGGCCTTGGCGGACTGGGGGTTCTGCCCGGTCACGAGCCGACCATCAGCAACGACGTAGGGGACGAACGGCAGCTTGGCCTTCTCGTACAGCGCGCCGCGCCGCTTCATCTCCGCCTCGGCGTCGTAGGGCACCAGCTTGTCGACCCGTGCGACCACTTCCTCGCGCCAGGAGAAGCCGGTGACCTTGCGGCCGTCGACGAGGAGCGTGCCATCGGAGAGCCTCGTGTTCAGCAGCCCGACGTACCCGTGGCAGACCGAGGAGACGACGCCGCCGTTCTCCCAGATCCCGCGCGTGATCGCCTGCAGTGCTTCGGAATCCGGGAAGTCCCACATCACGGCGTGCCCGCCGGTGAAGTAGATGGCGTCGAACTCCGTCGGGTCGATGTCTTCCGGCTTGGCTGTGTCGGCGAGCAGTGCCATGCGCTCATCGCTGGACTTCCAGGCCTTGGCGGTCTTGTCGAAGTTTGGCCATTTCAGCGAGCGGGGCTCGAGCGGGGACTTCCCGCCTTTCGGGCTGACGATCGTCTGCTCGTACCCCTTCTCCTCGAACACGTGATAGGCGTGCGTCAGTTCGGAAAGCCAGAGCCCGGTGGGGTGCGAGGGGGCGTCGTACTGGTCGACGTTGGTGACGACGTGGAGGATGCGCGTGGTCATGCGATCACCTCGAAACGCATCTCCGCGTAGCGGGTCAGCCGGTCGATGAAGCGCTCGTCGAACAGGGTCGCGGGGGTCCAGAAGCCTCCATCGCGACTGTTGCTGGCATGGTCGAGCGCGAGGCTGATCGCGGCCTGGGCCAGGATCTTGCCGGTGGAGCCGTAGCCCGGGTCGCCTTGTCCCGTGACCTTGGCACGCATGGCATCACCGCTCTCCGAGCGTCCGGCGAACCGGATGTCGTAGCGGCCCGCTGCCTGGGCCTCCGGGCTAGGGCCCTCGCCAGGCTTCGGCAGGACGTAGCGCTGCAGCAGGCTCCGCGTGGGCTTGATCGCAGCACCTGCCATGAAGGCGCCGAGCCCCGTGACCAAGGACAGGGCAGTGATCCTGCCTCGGGCACCAGTCCCCGTCAGGACGGCCTCGTTGTAGGTGAAGCGCTCGCCGTACGCCTTGCCGGAGAGGGCATTCGAGCGGTGAACGACGCGCTCGTTGATGGCCGCCATGATGAACGGCGCGGCCCAGGCGTCGAAGTCCTTGTCGAGCTCGGCGGACTTCACCCAGTGCTGCCGGGCGGTAAAGCCGTGATCGGGCGGGCACAGGTAGTAGGGGTTGGCCAGTTGCTTGCGCAGGGCGGGGTCGCCAGCGGCTTCCTCGACAATGTTGATCATGCTGGCGATCGTGCCGCCCGATGCGCCGCCCTTGAGCGTCTTGACGCGCATCGCCACCTCCGTGGCTGGTGCTCCCCACTGCTTGCGCGCTTGCTGCTGGAGGAAGTAGACGCCCATGTCCGAGGGGATCGAATCGAAGCCGCAGCAGTGCACGATGCGCGCGCCCGACTGCTGGGCCGTCGACTCATGCTTGTCGATCATCCGCTTGATCCACTGCGTCTCGCCGGTGAGATCGCAGTAGTCGGTGCCTGTCTCGGCGCAGACCTTGACCAGGGGCTCGCCGTAGAGCGCGTACGGCCCGACCGTGGAAACCACCACTCGGGCCTGCGCGCACAGGTCACGCAGCTGATCCTCGTTGCTAGCATCCGCGACGATGATGGGGAGGTCCTGCCAGGCGTCGCCTAGCGATCGCCGCACCTCCTCGAGCTTCGCCCTCGATCGTCCCGCGATGGCCCACCGCAGGGAATCCGCGCCGCTCGCGAAGTGCTCCGCGAGGTTGCGGGCCAGGATCTTGCCAACGAAGCTCGTGGCGCCAAACACCACGAGATCATGTTCGGGATTGGTCATGTGCCGTCCTTGTCCGATTCGGCCTTGAGCTTGTGGTTTATAGCTGGTGTGCTCAATTTTTACCGGAAAAGCACGGTCAGTGGCTTCGCACGAACCAGAACCAGTTGCGCCTCCCGTGAACGCCTAGATCGCCATGGCCTCGCGCACCTCGCTGGCGGCCGCAGCGCCACCGTTGCCGGTCGCGGTGATGTGCCCGGCCTCGATGACGTAGTAGTGCTGCGCGGCCCGCAGCGCGAAGCCGATGTGCTGCTCGACGAGCAACACTCCGAGGTTGCCACGCTCGGTGAGGGCGAGGATCTTCTCCTCGATCTCCTGCACGACGGAGGGCTGGATGCCTTCGGTGGGCTCGTCGAGGATGAGCATGCGCGGCTCGGTGATGAGCGCCCGCGCGATGGCGAGCTGCTGGCGCTGGCCGCCGGAGAGCAGCCCGGCCTTGCGGGGGAGGAGGGTGGTGAGCGCGGGGAACATGTCGAGCGCCTCATCGATGAGGGCCTTGCCGCGCGCGCGGCCGTCGGCGACGAGCTGCAGGTTCTCCATGGTGGTGAGCTGCCCGAAGGACTGCTGGCCCTGCGGCACGTAGGCGAGGCCGCGGGCGACCCGTCCACTGGGGCGCATGCTGGTCACGTCCTCCCCGTCGAGCAGGACGGTTCCCTTGGTGGCCTTGCACAGCCCCACCGCGGCACGCAGGAGGGTGGTCTTGCCGGCACCGTTGTGCCCCATGATGGCGACCACGCCGTCCGGGGGGACGGTGATGGAGGCGCCGTGGACGACGGTGGTGCGGCCGTAGCCGGTGTGGACGTCGCGCAGCTCAAGCATGGTGATTTCCTTCCGCGGTCGCGGCGGTGCCGAGGTAGACGGCTTGCACGCGGGGGTCGGCCTGCACCTCGGTGACGCTGCCCTCGCTGAGGACCTGGCCGCCGTGGAGCACGGTGACGGAGGTGGCGAACTGGCGCATGAAGTCCATGTCGTGCTCGACGACCACGACGGTGCGTTCGCCACCGATGCGCTGGAGCAGCTCGCCGGTCTGCTGGCGCTCGTCGTGGCTCATTCCGGCGACGGGCTCGTCGAGCAGGAGCACGGTGGCGTCCTGGACGAGCAGCATGCCGATCTCGAGCCATTGCTTCTGCCCGTGCGCGAGGATCCCCGCGGGTGTCTCGCGCAGCGCGCCGAGGCCGGTCGTCTCGAGGGCTTCCTCGATGCGGGGGTCGATGGTGGTGCGGGCGCGCAGGCGGGACCAGGGGGAGCGCTTGGCCCCGGCGGCGATGTCGAGGTTCTGCAGGACGGTGAGCTCCTCGAACACGCTGGCGGTCTGGAACGTCCGTCCCACGCCGAGGCGGGCGATCTTGTGGGCGGGCTTGCCGATCAGCTCGACCCCGGACTTCTCCACAGAGCCGGTGGCGGCGACGAGCCCGGTGATGGCGTCGACGAGGGTGGTCTTGCCCGCGCCGTTGGGGCCGATGAGGAACCGCAGGTCGCCCTGCATGAGCGTGAGGTCCACGCCCTGCACGGCCTTGAAGCCGTCGAAGTCGACGGTGAGGCCGCGCACCTCGAGGTATTCCGAGCTCATTCCGGCATTGCCGCCGGGCGTCGGGGCATGGGTGGTCATGCGCTGGCCTCCTTCTGCTGGTCCGCCTTCTTGCTGCGTCGCCGCCACACGAGCAGCGAGGCGATGCCGCCGGGCAGGAAGCCCACCACGAGGACGAACAGCGCGCCCTGCGCGTAGGTCCAGGCGGACGGGAACTGCTCGGACAGGGACGTCTGGGCCCAGGCGATGGCGATCGCGCCGAGCACCGGGCCGAGGAGGGTGGTGCGGCCACCGATGGCGACGCCGATGATGAAGGCGATCGAGGCGAGCACGCCCACGTCCTGCGGGGTGATGATGCCGACGATGGGAACGAACAATGCCCCCGCGATGGATGCCCACAGGGCGGCGATCACATAGGCGACGAGCTTGATGTTGGCGGGATCGTAGCCGAGGAAGCGCACGCGCTCCTCCTGGTCGCGCACGGCCACGAGCAGCTCGCCGTAGCGGCTGCGCATGATCTGCCAGGTGATCGCCATGATGACGAGCAGCGTTCCGGCCGCGACGAAGTACAGCATCTGCTGGTTCGCTGGGTCGCGCAGGTTGAAGCCGAACCAGGTGCGGAAGTAGCTGATGCCGTTGGACCCGCCGAGGGTGTTCTGCTGGCTGATGAGCAGGATGGCGAACGCGGCGGCCAGCGCCTGGCTGAGGATGGCGAAGTAGGCGCCCTTGACGCGGCGCTTGAAGATGCCGAGGCCGAGCAGCAGGGCGAGGCTGGTGGGAACCAGCACGATCGCGAGGAGGGTCACCAGCGGGCTGGTGAACGGGAGCCAGAATCCGGGAAGCTCGCGCTGGCCCGCGAGCTGCATGAAGTCGGGCAGCGTGCCGGGCCCGCCTTCGAGCGTGGCGTCGGCGAGCTTCATGTGCATGGCCATCATGTAGGCGCCGAGCCCGAAGAACACGCCCTGGCCGAGGGTGAGCATGCCGCCGCGGCCCCAGGCGAGGCCGATGCCGACGGCGACGATGGCGAAGGTGAGGAACTTCGCGAGCAGGCCGAGCCGGAACTCGCTGAGCAGTGCCGGGGCGACGACGAGGAGCACGAGCGCGCCCGCGCCGAAGCCGAGGAGCGTCCCGTAGCGGGCGAGGAGCGAGCGGCCGGGAGTGCCCGGGCTCGCGGTGCCGCTGGGGGTGGGGGGCGTGCTGGGCGGGCTGGTTGTCTGGATCACGCGAGGCTCCTTGTCTTCACGCTGATCAGGCCCTGTGGGCGGACCTGCAGGAAGATGACGATCACGAAGAACACCAGGACCTTGGCGATGCTCGCGGTCGTGGAGTACTCGAACACCGAGTGCAGCAGGCCGAGCGCGAACGCGGCGATCACCGCGCCGCGGATCTGGCCGAGCCCGCCGGCGATCACGACGAGGAACGCATCCACGATGTAGGCCTGCCCGATGGTGGGGCTCGTCGAGGCGATGAGGGTGAGCGCCACCCCCGCGACGCCAGCGAGGCCCGACCCGATGAAGAACGTGGTGATGTCGGTGCGGCGGCTGGAGATGCCGCTGACCTCCGCGAGGTCACGGTTCTGGACGACCGCGCGCACCCGGCGCCCCATCGGGGTGTACTTCAGGGCGGCGGCGAGCGCGATGACGCAGGCGATGGCGAGCAGCAGGATGAAGATGCGGGTCTTGGGCACGACGCTGCCGAAGATCTCGATGCCGCCGCGCAGGAAGTCCGGGGTGACGACGTTGACGGCGGGAGCGCCGAAGATGTCCCGGGCGACCTGCTGGAGGATCAGTCCGACGCCGAAGGTGACGAGCAGCGTGTCGAGCGGGCGGTGATACATGCGCTTGAGCAGGGTCATCTCGAGGATGACGCCGAGAACGCCGCCAACGACGAAGCCGAGGACGAGGGACACGAGCAGGGAGGCCCCGGCGCTCGAGAACACCTGCTGCACGACGAACGCCGTGTAGGAGCCGGCCATGATGAACTCGCCGTGGGCCATGTTGATCACGCCCATCTGGCCGAACGTGAGGGAGAGGCCCAGGGCGATGAGCAGCAGGATCGATCCCATGCTGAGGCCGGTGAAGAGCTGGCTGGTCACGATGTCCATCGCGTTTCCCAGTCCTTCCTGTGAGGGGTGGGGTGGCACGGGAGCGGGCCCGCGCCGGTGATCGGCGCGGGCCCGCTAGGTGGGGTCAGTTCCCGCCGAGCCCTTCGGCCCAGTCGTAGGACGTCAGGTACGGATCGGGATCGATCGGGCCGTCGGACTCCCAGACGGTGTCGATGAGGCCCTGCGCGTTGATGACGCCGATGCGGGACGTCTTGGTGAGGTGGTTGTTCTCGCCGTCGATCACGACGGTTCCCTCGGGCGCATCGAAGCTCACGCCGCCGGCCGATTCACGAACGGCATCGACGTCGAACGAGCCTGCCTCCTCGACGCTGGCGCGCCACAGGAACACCGAGGCGTAGGCGGCCTCCATCGGGTCGGAGGTCGGCTTCTGCTGGCCGTACCGGTCCTTGTACGCAGCGACGAACGCGGCGTTCTCGGGGGTATCGACGGTCTGGTAGTAGTTCCAGGCGGTCAGCTGGCCCTCGATGTTGTCGACACCGATGCTCGCGACCTCCTCCTCGGCGATGGACACCGACATCACCGGGGTGGTGGCGGCCTCGAGGCCCACGTTCGCGTACTCGTTGAAGAACGCGACGTTGGCATCGCCGTTGAGGGTGTTGAAGATGGCGTCGGGCTGGGCCGAGCGGACCTTGTTGAGGATGGTGGAGAAGTCCGCCGAGCCGCTGAGGGGCACGTAGTCCTCGCCGAGGACCTCGATGCCGTTGGCGGCGGAGTAGGCCTTGATGATGTCGTTGGCGGTGCGCGGGAAGACGTAGTCGCTGCCGACGAGGTAGATCGAGGTGATGCCCTCTTCCTTGAGGTAGTCGAGGGCGGGCACGATCTGCTGGTTGGTGGTGGCGCCGCTGTAGAAGATGTTGGGCGAGGACTCGAGGCCCTCGTACTGCACGGGGTAGTACAGCAGCGCGTTGTTGGACTCGAAGACCGGCAGCATGGCCTTGCGGCTCGCGGAGGTCCAGCCACCGAACACCGCAGCGACGCAATCGTTGCGGACGAGCTTCTCGGCCTTCTCCCGGAACTTCGCGGGATCGGAGGCGCCGTCCTCGCCGACGACCTCGATCTGCTTGCCCATGACGCCGCCATCAGCGTTGATCTGGTCGACGGCGAGCGCGATCGAGTCGCGCACGGTGACCTCGCTGATGGCCATGGTGCCGGTCAGAGAGTTGAGCGAGCCCACCTTGATGGTGTCGCCGGAGGTGTCGACGCAGGATTCCGCTGCGGCGAAGGTCGTGTCATCCCCGGCGCGGCTTCCGCATGCCGTGAGCAGGAGTCCGACCGCCACGATGGCGGTGGGGGCGGCGACCCCGCGCTTGGTAAGCCTCATTCAACGCACCTTTCGTTCCGAGTCCCTGGGCGGTGTGGCGCGGCGTACTGATGACCGCGCCGATCCGGTGAGGGGAACGCTAGGGAGCGGCTGTTTCGGGAACGTGTCTGCTTGTCACGCTGATATGAATGACGGTTACACGGGGGTAAAACCTGGCATTCGCGGCGAATCAGGGATGCGGGACCAGGGGAGCGGGGCCAGTCCGCCAGCGACAAGGCGGCGGCCCCCGGGAAGGGGACCGCCGCCTTGGGCAACTGGATCAGTGGCCAGCTGGATCAGGAGCCGAACATCGCGGTCTGCTCCTCGAAGGCACCGAGGACGACCTCGAGGTTCGCGAAGTCACCGCGACCGCCGTTTTCCTGGATGAACTGGCCGAAATCAGCGAGCAAGCCGATGAAGACATCGAGCATGGGGTTCCCCTAGCGTTGAGCGTGAGCCCGGGACCACGCGAATGGCCGGGACTGGTCGTGTCCACCCTAGGCGGGGCGGCCACCCGTGCGATAGCTCGCGGATAAAGATGTGATCGCGATCAACGCTCCTTAGGGACACGGGCGCGTCGTGGCTCACAAATGCGGCACGAACTCCTCGTCGGGGATGCGCTCGGTCGGTCCGGACTGGCCCGAGCCCTGGATCACGTATGGCGCGATCATGCTGTGGTGCTCATCGAGGTCAACGTCCTTGCCAATAGTGGGGAAGGCCCGCTGCGGGCAGCGCTCCCGCTCGCAGATCCGGCATCCCACGCCGATGGGCGTGGCAGTGCCGCCGCTGCCGATGTCCAGGCCATCCGAGTAGACGGTGCGGCCCGCATGGCGCAGCTCGCAGCCAAGCCCGATGGCGAAGGTCTTGCCGGGTTGCCCGTAGCGGGCCGCGCGCCGCTCCACGGTGCGGGCTATCCACAGGTAGCGGCGCTTGTCGGGCATCTCCGCGATCTGGCGCATGATCTTGCCCGGGTAGGCGAAGGTCTCGTAGACGTTCCACAGCGGGCACGTGCCTCCGGTGGAGGAGAAATGGAACCCGGTGGCTGACTGCCGCTTGGACATGTTGCCGGCGCGGTCCACCCGCACGAACGAGAACGGCACCCCGCGCAGGTTGGGCCGCTGGAGCGTGGATAGCCGGTGGCAGATCGATTCGAAGCTGACGGAGTAGAACGCGGAGAGCCGCTCGATGTCGTACCGGAAGTCCTCGGCGACCTCGTGGAACTGCTTGTAGGGCAGGATCGTCGCTGCGGCGAAGTACTTGGCCAGGCTGATGCGCGCGAGGCGCTGGGCGGCCTCGGAGCGGAAGTTGCCCTGCTCGACCAGCTCGTCGAGCAGGTCGCCGCGCTCGAGGTAGGCGAGCTCGGTGGCGAACTTGAACACCTGCTGGCCCGAGGAGAGGTGGGTGGAGATCTCGAGCACCCGCGTCTTGGGGTCGAACCGGTGCAGGACCGAGTCGCCGAGGTCGATGCGCTTGCGGATCTGCACATCATGGGTGGTCTCGAGGCGCCGGGCGATCTCGCGCCGCACGTCGGCATGGTGCATGCGCATGCGGGTGGTCAGCTGCTCGGCAGCGGTATCGAGCTCGTGGAAGTAGTTCTGCCACGAGTAGAAGAAGTCACGCACCTCCTCGTGCGGCATGCTGATCGTGGCGGACCCGCTGCCGTCGTTGAACCTGTCGGCGGTGGCGGCGGCGAGCTGGGAGGTGGTGTTGCGGTAGCGGCGGTGCAGGTTGACCAGCGAGCGCGCGATCAGCGGGTGGGACTGGACGAGGCTGGCGACCTCCTGGGCATCGGCTTCCACGCCCACCTCCCCGTCGAGGAGGACCTCCCGGACCTCCGCCATGAGGCGAGTGGTGTCCTGGGACGCGAAGAAGGTGGCGTCGACGCCGAACATCTCGGTGATGCGCAGCAGCACGGGCACGGTGAGCGGGCGGACGTCATGCTCGATCTGGTTGAGATAGCTGGGGGAGATGGCGAGGGTCTTGGCGAGCTCGACCTGGGTGAGGCCGCGCTCGGCCCGCAGTTGTCGCAGCCGGGCTCCCACGAATGTCTTCGCCACCCCTCCAGGCTAGACAGGAGTCGCGCGGCGTGCGAGGCCGGTCCGGCTGCCAACTGTGAAAGCTCTCACAGCGCGCCGGGGCAGCGGCCGGGGCTGGCTCCGGCGGGGGATCGGCGGGCCGGATCGCTCACCTGGGCTAACGTAACGCTCGTACGGTTTTTCGCGCGGCCAGCCAGGTGCATCTTCGCAAGATTCGCAGAAAGGTTGGAAAAGCTAGCCAAGATTGGCACTTGCAAGTGGTAGACCTGCGACTTTAATGTGTGGCATTGTCGGAGAGGTAACAGATCCGATGGGATGCACCGCTGCGAAGCATGGAGCAGCGTGAGCTTCCGGTAACAGGGAGTTCACGGAGCGGCCTGGCCGCTCGGTCATCGCCAGGACTACAGACACAGAGAAACTGGAGCGTCGATGTCTAACGTCGGTAAGCCACGTACCGCTGCTGAGATTCAGCAGGACTGGGACACCAACCCCCGCTGGGCCGGGATCACCCGCGACTACACCGCTGAGCAGGTCGCGGAGCTGCAGGGCTCGGTCGTCGAGGACCCCACCCTCGCCCGCCGCGGCGCCGAGATCCTCTGGGAGGGCGTGAACGGCGACGGCTACATCAACGCGCTCGGCGCGCTCACCGGCAACATGGCCGTGCAGCAGGTCCGCGCTGGCCTCAAGGCCATCTACCTCTCCGGCTGGCAGGTCGCCGGTGACGCGAACCTCTCCGGCCACACCTACCCGGACCAGAGCCTCTACCCGGCCAACTCGGTCCCCGCCGTCGTGCGCCGCATCAACAACGCGCTGCTCCGCGCCGACGAGATCTCCCGCGTCGAGGGCGACACCTCCATCGACAACTGGCTCGTCCCGATCGTCGCTGACGGTGAGGCCGGCTTCGGTGGCGCGCTCAACGTCTACGAGCTGCAGAAGGCCATGATCGCCGCTGGCGCCGCTGGCTCCCACTGGGAGGACCAGCTCGCCTCGGAGAAGAAGTGCGGCCACCTCGGTGGCAAGGTGCTCATCCCCACCCAGCAGCACATCCGCACCCTGACCTCGGCACGCCTCGCGGCCGATGTCTCGAACGCCTCCACCCTGGTCATCGCGCGCACCGACGCCGAGGCCGCCACCCTCATCACCTCCGATGTGGATGAGCGCGACAAGCCGTTCATCACCGGCGAGCGCACCGCCGAGGGCTTCTACAACGTCAAGAACGGCATTGAGCCCTGCATCGCTCGCGCGAAGGCATACGCTCCCTACGCCGACATGATCTGGATGGAGACCGGCGTTCCGGACCTCGAGGTCGCCAAGAAGTTCGCCGAGGCTGTCAAGGCTGACTTCCCCGACCAGCTGCTGTCCTACAACTGCTCGCCGTCCTTCAACTGGCGCAAGCACCTCGACGACGCGACCATCGCGAAGTTCCAGCGCGAGCTCGGAGCCATGGGCTTCAAGTTCCAGTTCATCACCCTCGCTGGCTTCCACGCGCTCAACTACTCCATGTTCGACCTGGCCTACGGCTACGCCCGCGAGGGCATGACCGCCTACGTCGACCTGCAGGAGCGCGAGTTCGCGTCCGAGTCGCGCGGCTACACCGCCACCAAGCACCAGCGCGAGGTTGGCGCCGGCTACTTCGACCAGATCGCCACCACGGTCGACCCGAACACCTCCACCGCGGCGCTGAAGGGCTCGACCGAAGAAGGCCAGTTCCACTGATGCCCGGCCAAGCTGACACTCCCGCCTCCAAGGCAGGCGCCGGGGACAAGATCTCGCGTGTAGGTGTTATCGGCGCCGGGCAGATGGGTGCTGGTATCGCAGAGGTGTGCGCCCGCGCACACGTCGACGTACTGGTGTTCGAGCAGACCCGTGAACTCGCTGCTGCGGGCCGGGCGCGGATCCTCCGATCGCTTGACCGTGGCGTGAGCAGCGGGAAGATCACCGAGCGGGAGCGGGAGCAGGCCGCCTGGCGGCTCCGCTTCACCTCCGATCTCGGTGACTTCGCGGATCGTCAGCTTGTCGTGGAGGCAGTGCTCGAGGACGAGAAGGTCAAGACCGCGATCTTCGCGGAGCTCGACCGGATCGTCACCGACCCGAGGGCCGTCCTCGCCTCGAACACCTCGTCCATCCCGATCATGAAGCTCGGCATGGCCACCAAGCACTCCGAGCGCGTCGTCGGAATGCACTTCTTCAACCCGGTGCCCGTGCTGCCCCTGGTCGAACTGGTCACCACGCTGATGACCAGCACCGACGTATCCGAGCGTGCGGAGGCATTCGCACGCGACGTGCTCGGCAAGCAGGTCGTTCGATCTGCTGACCGATCAGGGTTCGTGGTCAACGCCCTCCTCGTGCCGTACCTGCTCTCCGCCATTCGCATGGTGGAGTCCGGGTTCGCGACCGTGGAGGACATCGACAAGGCCATCGTCCTTGGTCTCGCCCACCCGATGGGGCCGCTCGCGCTGAGCGACCTCGTGGGCCTCGACACGATCAAGGCGATCGCCGACTCGATGTACGAGGAGTTCAAGGAGCCCCTCTACTCGCCGCCGCCGCTGCTGCTGCGCATGGTGGAAGCGGGACGAGTGGGCAAGAAGACCGGGCACGGTTTCTACCAGTACCCGGCCTCAGGACGTCCGTCCGCCAAGTAATCCAGGCCCAGGCCAAGGGGTGCGGTGCTTTCCTCGGAAAGTCCGCACCCCTTCCTGTTTCCCCGGCGCGGTTTCGCAGTAGGGTTGCATCGAGCACAGAGTGACCGGCCACGCATTCCTTCCGCGGGGCCAGGGCAGCGGCGCAGGAAAGGTTTAGGCAGGAATGACCAGTTCCCCTCACATGAGTGACTACCGCTCGAGCATCCTGGGCTATCCACGCATCGGGCCGCGCCGGGAGCTCAAGCGCGCCCTCGACTCCTACTGGCACGGCGGCATCACGCAGGACGAGCTCGTCGCTACCGGCCGGGAGCTGCAGGAGCAAACGTGGAGCGAGCTCGCCGCCACCGGGTTGTCACAGGTTCCGGGGAACACCTTCTCCTACTACGATCACGTGCTCGACACCGCATTCCTGTTCGGCATGGTGCCCAGCCGGTTCGCCGCGCTGAAGGAGCAGCTCAACCCGCTCGACCTGTACTTCACCATGGCTCGGGGCCTGCCCGACAAGCCTCCCCTCGAGCTGGTCAAGTTCATCAGCAGCAACTACTACTACCGCCAGCCGGAGATCGAGCCCGGCATGGAGTTCTCCGTCGATGCCACCAACATCCTCGATGAGATCGATCGCGGGAACGCTTCTGGAATCGAGCTGCGCCCCGTCGTCATGGGACCGGTCACCCTGCTGCTCATGAGCAAGGCTGCCACCGATGCTCCCGAGGGATTCGCCCCGCTCGACATGCTCGAGCCCCTGCTGCGCGCCTACGTCGACCTGTGCGAGCAGCTCGTCAAGGCTGGCACCACCTGCGTGCAGCTCGACGAGCCGTACTTCACCCTCGAGCGGACCGATGAGGAGCTCGAGCTCTTCCGCCGCGCCTACGAGGTCCTCGGTACCGCGGGGCTGCGGCCTCGGCTGCTCGTCACCGGCCAGTACGGCGATCTCGGCCCGGCCCTCGACATCCTCGCCGCATCAAAGGTCGAGGCGATTGGGCTTGACCTCATCGCCGGGCGCCGGACCCCCGAGGAGCTCGCGGCGGTCCCCGGCCTGCGCCGCAAGCGCGTCTACGCCGGCGTGGTCAGCGGCCGCAACGTGTGGAAGACCGACAAGCCCGCCACCCTCGCCTACCTGCGCGAGCTGCAGGCCGTCATCCCCGACATCGTTGTTTCCACCTCCTGCACGCTGCTGCACGTGCCCGTCGACGTGCTCTCCGAGTTCGATCTGCCCGATGCCGTCGCCGACCGTGTCGTGTTCGCCAAGCAGAAGGTGGGCGAGGTCGTCGCGCTCGCCCGCGCGCTCAAGGACGGCGAGCCCGAGAAGTGGTCGCAGGGCGGGGAGCTCGCCCCCATCCACCCGGACGAGGACGTGCGCGCCCGCGTGGCAGCGGTGAAGCCCGAGGACCATGATCGCTTGCCCTGGGCCGAGCGCAAGGACGCCCAGCAGGCCGCCCTGCCACTGCCCATCGTGCCCACCACCACCCTCGGCTCGTTCCCGCAATCGAACAAGGTCAAGCAAGCCCGGTACGAGCTCGGCCAGGACCGCCTCAGCTACGACGAGTACGTCGAGATCATCAAGGCCGAGATCGCCGATGCGATCGCGCTGCAGGAGGACATCGGCCTCGACGTCCTCGTGCACGGCGAGATCGAGCGCAACGACATGATCCAGTACTTCGCCGAGCTCCTCGAGGGCTTCGCCGTCACCCGCAACGGATGGGTGCAGGTCTACGGGTCGCGCTGCGTGCGCCCGCCCATCCTCTATGGCGACGTCTCCCGGCCGCGCCCGATGACCCTCGATTGGATCGGCTACGCGCAGTCGCTCACCGACAAGCCGGTCAAGGCCGTGCTCACCGGGCCCGTCACCATGCTGGCATTCTCCTTCGTCCGCGAGGACCAGCCGCTCAAGGAGACTGTCAATCAGATCGCGCTCGCCGTGCGCGACGAGACCATCGACCTCGAGAACGCGGGCATCACCATCCTCCAGGTCGATGAGCCCGCGATCCGCACGCTGCTGCCGCGCCGCCCCGAGGGCCGCGAGGAATACCTCGAATGGGCCGTGGGGGCGTTCAAGCTCGCCACCGCCGGGGTCAAGCCCGAGACTCAGATCCACACCCACATCGGCCTGTCCGGGGTCTCTGCCGTGGTGGAGGCCATCGAGCACCTCGACGCTGACGTCACCTACATCGTCTCCGCCACCCGCAGCCTCTACTGGGTGCTTGATGCGCTCGAGGGCGCGGGACTCACTCGCGGCGTCGGGCCCGGGGTGTACGAGAGCCGCTCCGCGCGCATTCCCGACATCGACGAGATCGATGAGCTGCTGACCCGCGCGGTGCGGGCCATCGAGCCCGAGCGGCTGTGGGCCAACCCCGATGGCGGCCTCAAGACCCGCCACCACTGGCAGCTCGAGCCCTCGCTGCGCAACCTCGTCGCCGCGGCCCGTCGCATCCGGCGCCGCGCCGTGGCAGCTGAGGCCTCTCAGCCCGCTAGCTAGGCGGGCGCTGCTTGGCGCAAACGCGATAGAAGCTGCTCCGATCCCGGGCCAGGTTCTATCGCGTTTGGCGGTTTCGGGTGCTTTTGCCGTGCCCCGCCTGCAGTCGAGCGCCCCAGCCGCGCCGCCGCCGGCACCAGAATTGAAGGGTCCGCTGCACGCGCGCCGCCGCCCTGCGACAGAATGGGCTACGTGCAGCTAATGGACCTCGATGATGATGCCAAGCGACGCGATCTGCGCAGGATGAAGACCTTCGCGCTGGGGTTCCTCCTCATCGCCGCGACGATCTACCTGTACTGCCGATGGCTCGAGTCGATGGACGACACCGCCGAATGGGTGGGCTTCGCCCGTGCCGCTGCCGAGGCAGGGGTGGTCGGCGGCCTCGCGGACTGGTTCGCGGTGACCGCGCTGTTCAAGCGCCCCATGGGCCTGCCGATCCCGCACACCGCGCTGATCAAGAAGAAGAAGGATCAGCTGGGCGAGAGCCTCGGGAGCTTCGTTGGATCCAACTTCCTCTCCCGCGACGTCGTCACGCAGCGGCTCCAGTCCGCGGAGCTGCCGCGTCGCGCCGGTGACTGGCTCTCGGATCCGGTGCATGCCGAGCGGTTGTCGAAGGAAGCGGCGACGTTGCTGCGGGCGCTGGTCGTGGTGCTGCGTGATGATGATGTGCAGCAGGTCATCGACCAGACGCTGGTGCGCAAGCTTGCTGATGCGAAGTGGGGCCCGCCGCTGGGCAAGATCCTCGAGGAGCTGCTCGAGGAGAACCGTCAGTTGCCAGTGATCGAGCTGCTGTGCGACCGCGCGTACCAGTGGGCGCTGGGCTCCCAGGAGACGATCGATCGGGTGGTCACCAAGGACTCGCCGAGCTGGTCCCCGAAGGTCGTGGACCTCCTGGTGGGGGAGAAGATCCACCGCGAGCTCGTGGAGTTCGCGTGGAAGGTGCGTGCTGATCCGGACCATGAGGTGCGGCAGGCGATCAACAAGTTCCTGTTCGAGTTCGCCAACGATCTGCAGCATGACGACGCCACGATCGCGAAGGCCGAGCGCATCAAGGACGAGTTGATGAACCGGCGCGAGGTGACGAGCCTGGCGAGCGCGGCCTGGGCGCTGGTGAAGAAGATGATCCTCGAGTCGGTGGATGATCCGGGGAGCACGCTGCGCCTGAAGTTCCGCGACTGGATCCTCGATTTCGGCGAGCGGCTGAAGGAGGACGCCGCGCTGCGGGAGAAGCTGGATCGATGGATGACCGAGGGCGCGGGATATGTCATCGACAACTATGCGCACGAGATCACCGGGCTCATCAGCGACACGGTGGCGAAATGGGACGCCGACGAGGCCAGTACCAAGATCGAATTGCAGGTGGGGCGGGACCTGCAGTTCATCCGGATCAACGGGACTGTGGTCGGCGCTCTCGCGGGATTCACGATCCATAGCATTACGCATGTGATTTTCGGCTGATCGACACGCGGATGATCGTTATGCGAAAACTCACACGAAGGCCGCGAATCGCCATTACGCTGAGTGCTTGCAGGAGTTAGCACGCGTGGGTACGCTCACGCACGTAGCCGGAGTGGAGGAGAATCCATGGCTCAGGCGAGCAGCCCATCCGTCGATAATGGTGGTGAGCCGCGCAACGGGATCGCAGATGATCGCGGTGCAGGCAGCGGCACTGGCGGGACGGCGGATCCAGGCATCGCCGAAGGTGCATCCTCCAGGGAGTCCGATCATGCCGACAAGGGCGTCGGTGGTACGTCCGATGAGGAGCAAGGTGCGGATCCATCACGTCAGTCCAATGCCCCGGCAGCTGTTCGCGCAGTGAGCAACGCGGCGCAGGATATTGGCGGTTTCATCAGGGCGCAGCGCGAGATGGCGCAGGTCTCCCTGCGACAGCTCGCCGAGCGGGCCGGAGTGAGCAATCCGTACCTCAGCCAGATCGAGCGTGGGCTACGCAAGCCGTCCGCTGAGGTTCTCGGCCAGATCGCGAAAGGCCTGAGAGTTTCTGCCGAGGCGCTATATGTGCGTGCTGGAATCCTGGAGCAGCGTGAATCCAGCCCAGTGCGTGACGCGATTCTTGCGGATCCTGTCATCAATGAGCGCCAGAAGCAGGTTCTTCTCGAGATCTATACCTCGTTCTGCCACGAGAACCAGGCCGACGAATAACTCGGGTCCCGTGCCTCGCCGAGGCATGCAATCCCACGGGGCCCGCATGATGCCGACATTCGTGGGGAGCTTTCAACATGACCAAGACCATTACTACTGTCAAGACGCCATTGTTCGCAGCAGTGGGCGCGGGGGATATCGCCGCTGAATCACTGGGCGGCATCGTCAAGGACGCGCGCCGTGCCGCTGGCAGCAGGGCCAGCGACGTGCAGGCTCGCATCGATCGCGCGCGTGGCCGTGTCGTCGCGCTGCAGGAGCAGGTGCCGTCCGAGCTCGCGGGCCTCCGCGGCCGGGTGGGCTCCGCTGAACTGCGCAAGCAGGCCGACGCATACTTGCAGTCGGCCCGCACGGCTTACGGGACCCTTGCCCAGCGTGGGGAGTCGCGCGTGGAGCGGCTCCGCGAGCAGGCTCTCGCCGAGGAGCGTGTCGTCGGCGCGGTCAGCGCTGTCTCGCGCCGTGCCACCGAGGTGCGCGCACTGGTGAACCGGTTCGGGGCGAAGGCTTCGGACGCGACCATCCAGGTGGCTTCCGCGGCCGGTGTGCTCGCGGACGAGACCAAGGAGACCCTCGCGGCGGTGCCCGAGGTCGTGGCGGACGAGGCTGCCGCGGCACGGGAGTCCGCCGAGGCTGCTGCCGAGGAAGTTGTCGCCAAGGTCGAGGATGCTGTCGCGGACGCGGAGCAGAATGTCGCCAAGGCCGAGGCAAAGGCAACCGAGGCCGCCGGCTCGGCTGATAGTGCCGCGGCCACCGCGCCGAAGGCTGCGCCGCGTCGTCGCCGCGCCACCTCCAAGCCCGCAGGCACTACTGCGACCACCTCGCGGGCTCGCAAGCCCCAGGCCAGCGCGGCAGAGGGCAAGGCTGCCTCTGCGAAGGCTGCGTCTTCCAAGGCTGAGTCCGCCGAGTAGGGGAGTCATAGCGTGCAGTGCCCCGGGGAGGGAGACCACCCCGGGGCACTGTGCTTGGCCCGGGAGCGGGGCCGTGGCTGTTGCGCTGGGTTGCGCGGCGGGCGCGCCACTCTAGACTGGTGGGGTGCAAGGTTTCCTGGTGATGATCCTGACCGCGCTCGCGATCGGCGGCGGCGTGTTCGCGTTGGTGCATGCGGCGCGGCAGCGCCCGGATGCCTATACGGCGACCGACAAGCTCACGAAGCCCACCTGGATAGCGATCCTGGCGGCGTCGGTACTGGTGATCTTCGTCTTCAATGCCTATAGCTTGCTCGGGCTGATCGGGGTCATCGCTATTGGTGTCTATCTGGCTGATGTCAAGCCCAAGATCGATGAGATCCAGGGTGGCCCGCGCTGGTAGCGGACACGCGCCGCGCCGGGACGAGCAATATTGACAATGCTCATTGTCACAATGGTACTGTGCAGAACAGTCTCAACGGCGTGACTATGCAGTATGCCTCGGGCATCGACGATGATGCTCGCAGCGAGGTGTTCCGCCCCTGAGGAAGGGGCTATCCCGGAAGCGAGTCCACTCTTGAGTGGTTAGTCTCCTTCCCCTGGGTGCGGACAACGGAGTCCCGCGCCACCAACTAGCTAGTCCCTCCGGGCCTGCGCGGGAGTCGCCGCGGCCCGCGGGAACCGGTGTCGGATCGTGATATCCCGGTGTGAGCAAGCATGCGGATCGATTCGCCCGAATCGGTATACTCGCCTGCGAACTGGAGCCCCCGGAGGTCTTTTCCTGGAGGAATGCCCGGGGTGGCGGGGCAATCGGAAGCGGGAGATGAAAGAGTACCGGATCGACGATCTGGCGCGAGCGGCTGGAATCAACGTCCGCAATGTGCGCGTGTACCAGGATCGTGGGCTCCTGCCGCCTCCGCGCAAGGAGGGGCGCACCGGCTGGTACAACGAATCGCACTTGTCCCGCCTGCGCTTGATCACCCGGATGCTCGAGCGTGGCTATACCTTCGCCACGATCAGTGAACTGCTGCTTGCCTCGCAGCATGGCATGAGCGTCGACGAGATCCTTGAGTCCGATGACCCCCGTGGCCCGATTGGCTTCTTCCGGTCCAAGGCGAAAGTGACGCTCGCTGAGCTGCGCAAGGTCTTTGGCGATCATGCGCCACCGGCGCTGCTCGAGCGCGGCAAGGAGCTTGGGGTCCTCTCGGGCACTGGCGATGCGCTCGCGGTGCGTAGTCCGCGCCTTCTGGAGATCGCCCAGACGCTCATGGACGCTGGCGTTCCGATCGAGGCGATCGCGGAGAACGGGCAGCGGGTGCGCGACGATCTCCAGGATGTTGCCCAGCTGTTCATTGCCACGATCACCGAGACATTCCTGCCCGAGATGGTCGAGGCGGGCAACAGCGAGCTTGATGAGCAGCGCATCGCGGAGCTCGCTGAGGCTGCGCGCAAGCTCCGGCCCCTCGCCAACAAGGTGGTCGACATCCTGTTCTCCGAGGCCCTGGAGGTGGAGATCAGCAGGACGATCAGTCGCGCGGCGAGCGCCCTCAACGAGGATGGCGACGAGGGCGAGGATCCTTTCGCCCACTGACGGGCTGCCGTGCGACCGCGGGCCAGGACTGTGTCGCAGGTCACACTTTTAACACTTCTGCCTGTTTTGTCAAGAAACGTGCGCTGCTGCTTGAAATCTGTTCTACACTTCGAAGGCATTGCCGCTAAGGCCCGCAACGGTGCGGGCCCCAGCACAACGACTGTGCTGCGGAACACGATGAGGTGGAACACGTGAAACTGCCGGTTGTCAGCAGTCTCGTAGGCTCCCTGGGGGCCTTCCGATCCAGCGCGCACCAGATCGCCGAGCGCACCACGGGGCTAGCGATGGATGCCGCCGCTATGCAGGCAGCTGCGGAGCAGGCCGAGCACATCGTTCCCATGATCCCGTCGGCCAGTCGCATGATCACCGCGCACGACGGCACCCGGCTCCACGTCCGGATCACCGGACGGCCCGGCAGCCAACCGATCGTGCTCTCCCACGGCTGGACATGCAGCTCCACCTACTGGATGCCCCAGATCGAAGCGCTGGCCCGCGAGTTCCGCGTCATCACCTACGATCAGCGCGGCCACGGCAAGAGCGAGATGGGCCGGTCACCCCTCAGCCCCGACGTCCTGGCAGACGACTTCTCCGCCGTCCTCGATAGTGTTCTCGCCCCTGCCGAGCGTGCCGTCGTCGTCGGTCACAGCATGGGCGGAATGACCCTCATGGCATGGGCGGGCAAGCGCCCCCACGAGGTCGCTGAGCGTGCCTCCGCGGCCATGCTGCTGAGCACCGCCTCGGACCGGCTCACTCACGATGAGGCCGTGCTCCCGCCACTGCTCCGGCCGCTTCCCCTGCGGCCCCTGCTGCTTGGTGCCGCGATCGCTACCCCCTTGCCGACCCGGCTCCTGCCCGCCTCGGCCCTGCACTACGCCACCATGGGCTCCGCGGCCACCGCTGAGCAGCGCGAGTTCTGCCTGAGCATGGTGCGCGAGTGCGCGCCCCGGGTGCGCGGGCGCTGGGGCGTCGTGCTGGGCAAGCTCGACATCGCCGCGGCTCTCGATAACCTCGCCGTTCCCACCACTGTTGTCGTGGGCAGCGCCGATCGCCTGACCCCGCCGGTCCACTCCTACCGGCTTCGAGACAAGCTCGACAGCCGGGGCAATCTCGCCGGGTTCATCGAGCTCAACGGTGTGGGGCACATGAGCAGCGTCGAGGCCCCGGAGCCGGTCAATGCCGAGATCCGCCGCCTCGCGGGCGTTCCGCAGCGGATGTGGAACGTCGGCTGAGCAGGCCCCGCCAGTACGGTCCCGCGCGGACCAATAGGCCTGTCTCGCGGACTGCTAGCTGAAGATCACCGTCTTGCGGCCATGCACCTGCACGCGTCCTTCGAGGTGCCAGCGCAGGCCGCGGGACAGGACGATCTTCTCGATGTCACGCCCCTGCCGCACCATGTCGGCGATCGTGTAGGAGTGGTCGATACGCACCACATCCTGCTCGATGATCGGCCCCGCATCGAGCTCTGCCGTCACATAGTGGCAGGTCGCGCCAATGATCTTCACGCCCCGCTCGTAAGCCTGGTGGTACGGCCGCGCACCCATGAATGACGGCAGGAAGCTGTGGTGGATGTTGATGGCCCGGTGCCACCAGTGCTCGCACAGCTCGGGCGGCAGGACCTGCATGAAGCGGGCCAGCACCACCGCATCGGGGGAGTGGGCGTCAACGAGCTCCCGCATCCGCTCGAACGACGCAGCCTTGCCCGCGGCATCGGTGGGGAAGGGAACGTGCTGGAACGGAACGCCATGAGCACGCGCCACCGGCTCGAGATCACGATGGTTTCCGATCACCGCGCACACCTCCGCGGGCAGTTCCCCGGTGGCCGCGCGGCCCAGCAGGTCATGCAGGCAGTGCCCCTCCTTGCTGACGAGCAGCACGATCCTCTTGCGCTCGGTCGAGTCATGGATCGACCACTCTGCCTCCGTGCCGAAGGTCGCGGCTATCTCGGCGAACCGTGCGCGGAACTCGTCGAGATCCATGCGGATCGACTCGGCGGTGACCGTCTGGCGGGTGAAGAACCATCCAGTATCCGGGTCCGCGTGGTAGGCAGCCTCGACGATCCAGGCTCCCGCTCCCGCGAGGAAGCCGGACAGCCGCGCGACGATGCCCAGGGCATCGGGGCAGCCCAGGGACAAGGTGAAGCGTCGGCCAGCCAGGGCGTTGTTCGAAGTCACAACGCCCAAACTAGCAGTTCCCCGCGAACCGATGCCGGCCCGCTGCGCCACGACCGACCGCCACGCACCGCCGCCATGCATCACTGGGCCGTACCGGTTGTGGCAAGCTCGCAGTCATGGACGCACAGGACATCCTGACCCGGGGCCAGGTGGCCCAGATGATCGACCACACGCTGCTCAAGCCCGATGCCGCCCCGAGCGCTGTCGCCGCGCTCATCGACGAGGCCCACGAGCTCGGGGTGCTGGCCGTGTGCGTGTCACCGTCGATGCTGCCCGTGGACAGCGACGGCCTCGTGATCGCCACTGTGGTGGGCTTCCCGTCGGGCAAGCACCACTCGCTCGTCAAGGCAGCCGAGGCACGCCTCGCCGTGGACCAGGGCGCCGACGAGATCGACATGGTCATCGATATCGGGGCAGCCCTGTCCGGCAATGACGACGCGGTGCTCCAGGATATCCTCGCCGTGCGCGAGGCATGCGGTCCCGATACCGTGCTCAAGGTCATCCTCGAGACTGCCGCGCTCACCGACGAGGCGATCACCGCGGCGTGCCTCGCTGCCCGGACCGCCGGGGCGGACTTCGTCAAGACCTCCACCGGCTTCCACCCCGCTGGTGGCGCCAGCGTGCATGCCGTGGAAGTGATGGCGAGCGCCGTGGGTGGCACGCTCGGCATCAAGGCCAGCGGTGGCATCCGCACCGCGGAGGACGCGCGAGCAATGATCAACGCGGGCGCCACCAGGCTGGGCCTGTCCGCGAGCCGCGCCGTGCTCGACGGCTTCCCCGCCTAGAGCGCGGGTAGCGCCGGCTCACACGAGGGAGCAGGTTTCCTCGAGCTCGGCCGGCACATCCATCTCGCTGGCATCGGCGCGCTCGATCTCGGCATAGCCGCCCTCGAGGCGCAGGTCGATCCCTTCCTCGGTGACGGTGAGCTCCCGCGGGGTCATCCCGAGGGGGAAGTCGCTCAGCTCGGCACCGATCGTGCTGATGATGGCCTGCGGCAGCTGCGAGGGGATATCGATGCCAAAGATGTTGGCCTTGGTCACTTCCAGGTCGATCGTCTCGTTGACGACGCGCGGCTGCACCGTGACGCCGAGCACCGCGCCCACGACCTGGATGTCGAGGGCCTGGTTCTGCTCGTCAGGATCCACCGACGTCACCACCGCGAGGATGCCCTGCTTCTGGAGCGTCGCGAGGATGCCCTGCGCGGTCCAGGTGATGTCGGCGCTGCTGCGCTGCACCGTGTTGGCGATCTCGCCATCGTCGAGCGATTCGACATCCTCGAGCCGCAGGTTCATCGACATGCCCTCGGCATCACCGACCCTGTCCTCGGTCGTCGTGATCTCCATGTAGGGGGTCCGGCCGTCGAGCATCTGCCAGAGCATCGGCTTGCGGCTCAGCTCCACATCCACATCGGAGCCGATCGACAGTGCCATCGATCCGGCCATGCATCGCGAGACCTTGCTGCGCAGATAGATCTCGCTGCCCACGGCAACAGCAGCGACGCCCACGAACAAGACGATCACCACGATCAGCGCGGTGCCTCGGGCACGGCGCTTGCGTGGCCTGGGGGAGTTGGTTGCAGTGTTCATCGGGGTTCATTCTGCCGGAGCAACTTCGGGGTTGCCTTGCCAGGGACTGTGGATTGGGTAAGTTTCAGCTCCGGCCGCACGAGAAGGCCCCCGGCATCCATCAGGAGCCGGGGGCCAAAGAGGTTCGGGCTAGCCCAGGTTCTTGGCGATCCACTTCGCCGTGTAGTCATCCTCGCCGTCGAGCAGGTTCTCGACGCTCGGCAGGAGGAGCTTCTCCAGCTTGCCGCCGACGATGGGGAAGCTCACTCGCGCTTCGATCGTGGACTCGATGACGCAGCCGTTGCCGTTGGGCCGGATGGCGCGGGGGCCGGAGACACTGCCGGGGCCGCCCTTCATCTCGCCATGGAACGTGCCGGACACGGATCCGTCGGCCTGCGCCCAGGTCTCCTTGCGGATGATGATCATGTCGTTCTTGATCACCGTCTGCGCGATCGAGGGCAGCTTGCTGCGCGAGATGAACTGCTGGTACTCCACCTCCACGCCTGAATCGGATGCCTCGAAGCCGACCAGGCTGGAGTTCGTGCCGCCGATCTCGGCGATGCGATCATCCCAGTACTGGCGTGACGACAGTGCCTCGTACACCTGTTCCGCGGTGCAGGGCAGTTCTTTTGCGTACTCCGTGCGGCGAGCCATGCTCGGCACGTTACCGTTCTCTTGTGTCTCCAATCCACTCATTGGGCCTCGTGGCGCGACTTGGCGAAGAATTTGGTGCCGAAGTGACCGTTGGTACGCCGCTCTCGGCGTACACGACGTTCCGCGTCGGCGGCCCCGCCACCGCTGTGGTCAGTTGTCCCACCACCGAGTCCCTTGCCGGAGTGGTCCGGCGGCTCGACCAGGAACAAGTCCCGCTGCTCGTCCTTGCCGGGGGCTCCAACCTCCTCATCGCCGATGAGGGCACCGATATGGTGGTCGTCCGGGTTGCTAGCACGCGCCATCGGATCGACGGCAACATCGTGCACGCCGACGCTGGCGCCAACTGGGACGCGGTCGTCACCGCTGCCGTCGCCGCGGGGCTCGGCGGCATCGAATGCCTCTCCGGCATACCCGGCTCCACCGGGGCGACACCCGTGCAGAACGTCGGCGCCTACGGCGTGGAGATCGCGTCCGTGCTGCGCCGCGTCGAACTGCTCGACCGGGCCACCGGCAGCGTGCGCTGGGCCGATCCCGCGGAGCTGCACCTGTCCTACCGGCACAGCATCCTCAAGAACACCGACACCGCTGTGGTGCTCTCGGTGGAGCTCGAGCTGCTCGATGACGGGCTCAGCGCGCCCATCCGCTACGGCGAGCTCGCGCGCACCCTCGGAGCGGGCGACGGCGACCGCCTGCCACCTGCCCAGGTGCGCGAGGCGGTCCTGGCGCTGCGCGGCGGCAAGGGAATGGTGCTCGACAGCAACGACCACGACACCTGGAGCGCCGGCTCGTTCTTCACCAACCCGATCATCCCTGCCTCCGCCCTGGACGGTGTGCTCGCCGCCGCGCGCGCCCGCCTCGGCGACGGCATCGCCATGCCGCACTTCCCGGCTGACGATGGCTACGTGAAGCTCTCCGCCGGATGGCTCATCGAGAAGGCTGGCTTCACCCGGGGCCACCCTAGTGCTGATGCGCCCGCGCGCCTCTCCACCAAGCACACCCTCGCGCTGACCAACCGCGGCACGGCAACCGCTGCCGACATCACCGGGCTAGCGCGCGACGTGCAGCGCGGCGTCGAGGATGCGTTCGGCGTGCGGCTGCACCCCGAGCCGGTGTGCGTGGGCATCGAGATCTAGGGGAGGGTGGGGGCGCTGGTGAGTGGAAACCTTTCCCGCTCTGGGCCGGAAAAGTTTCCACTGGGACCGCCGCGAAGCCGACCTCAGCCCTCCCGCGCGAACTTGCCCGGACCGGCCTGGGCGCGGGGCTTGATGATGACCTGGTCGAGGTTGACGTGCGCTGGCCGGGAGGCGACGAACCCGATGACCTCGGCGACGTCGTCGGCGATGAGTGGCTGGAAACCTTCGTAGACCTTGGCGGCCTTGGTGTCATCCCCGTCGAACCGGACGAGCGAGAACTCGGTCTCGACGGCGCCGGGCGCGATCTCGGTGAGCCGGATGGGCTGGCCGAGGAGCTCGTCGCGCAGCGTGCGGTGGAGGACGCCCTGCGCGTGCTTGGCGGAGGTGTAGCCCGAGCCGCCGGGGTAGATCTCGAGAGCGGCAATGGAGGTGACGGTGACGATCAGCCCGTTGCCGGAGGCCACGAGCGCGGGCATCAGGGCGCGCGTCATGCGGAGGGTGCCGAGGACGTTGGTCTCCCACATCCACCGCCACTTGTCGAGATCAGCGTCGAGGACGGACTCGAGGCCCTTGGCGCCGCCGGCGTTGTTGACCAGGACATCGACATGCGGGATCTCGCTGGCGAACGCCGCGACCGAGGCATCGTCGGTGACGTCGAGGGGCAGCGCGGTGCCTCCGATCTCGTCAGCGAGGGCGGCGAGCCGGTCGGTGCGGCGGGCGCCGATGATGACATGGAAGCCCTGGCGGGCGAGTTCCCGGGCGGTGGCCGCGCCGATGCCCGAGCTGGCACCGGTCACTACTGCTACGCGTGCATCGGCAGGATTGGTCATGCCGCTGATGATAGTGGGGCTGCTCGGTAGCGCTACCGTCGTCACCATGGCGCGCATCGATCAGGCAAGCAGCAGCGACGGCACCCGTATCGCGTACCGGGTCGACGGTCCTCCCGAGGGAGCGGCGGTCCTGCTGGTGCACGGCTGGGCGCAGTCTGGCTCGTGCTGGGGGCCCGAAGCGCTGCGCCAGCTCTCGGCCCGGCACCGCGTGATCGCGATGGACCTGCGCGGGCACGGAGCCTCGGGCGCGCCCTCGGAGGGGTACTCGGATCCACGGGCGTGGGCGGATGACATCGAGGCGGTTCTGGCGCGCGAGGACGCGAGGGGCGTGATCCTGGTCGGCTGGTCCTACGGCGGCCTGGTTCTCTGCGACTACCTGGCGGAGCATGGAACGCATCGGGCGGCCGGCGTAGTGCTGGCATCGGCGATCACGAGCCTGGGCAGGAACAAGCCCGGCGCGGCAGTGGGCCCGGCCATGAAGCGGGTCATCCCGGGGGCGCTGTCCGAGGATCCACGCGAGGCGGCTCGGGCTTTCACCGATTTCGGCCCCGCGCTCATCCCGCCAGGACAGGCAGGCATGGGAGCGATGGCGCAAGCCCTCCTCGGCGCGAGCCTGTGCACGCCGCCCAGCGTGCGGGGAGCGCTGTTCCGTCGCGACGTCGACCATGACGCGACGCTGCGCGGGCTAGGCATCCCAGTGCTGTTCCAGCACGGCACCGCGGACGAGGTCGTCGATATCGCGGCGGCGCGGCACGGGCATGGCCTGGTCCCGCGGGCCCGCCAGAGCTGGTGGGACGGGGCCGGTCATGCCCTGTTCCTGGAGGATCCGGCTCGGTTCGTGGAAGAAATCGAGGCGTTCGCGGGTTCCTGCTAGAGGGATCGTGTTCCCCCGCCCCATGCCCACGGCACCGGGGCGCAGTTTTTCCATGCACGACGGACTTAGGGCAGGATTGATCGAGTGGATTCTCGACGGGCAGGCCTCGACGGCGGCGACCGATTATCGCCGGACACCGCGAGCGGGCCGCTGCCGCGACGCATAGCGGTGATCTCGGTGCATACCTCCCCGCTCGCGCAGCCCGGTACCGGCGATGCCGGTGGCATGAACGTGTATGTGCTGGAGACCTCCAAGGAGCTCGCGCGCCGCGGCATCGCCGTCGACATCTTCACGCGCGCCACGTCATCGCTGGACCCGCACCTGGTGGAGGCCGCGCCCGGGGTGACGGTCCGCAATGTGGTGGCGGGGCCGTTCGAGGGCCTCGGCAAGTCCGACCTGCCGAGCCAGATGTGCCCGTTCACTGCTGCGGTGCTCCGCGAGGAAGCTGCCAACGAGCCCGGCCACTTCGACCTGATCCATTCGCATTACTGGCTCTCGGGCCAGGTTGGCTGGCTGGCGCGGGACCGGTGGCGGGTGCCACTGGTGCATACCGCGCATACCCTGGCCGCGGTGAAGAACGCGTCGCTTGCCGAGGGCGATGCGCCCGAGCCGCTGGCCCGGCAGGCCGGGGAGCAGCAGCTCGTCGATGTCTCCGACCGGCTGGTGGTCAATACGATCGAGGAGTCGCGGCAGTTGCAGCGCTACTACGGCGCGCGGCCCGGCAAGATCGATATCGCCGCTCCCGGTGCTGATCTCGTCCGGTACACGCCGGGCTCGCCGGGCGCCGCGCGTGATCGGCTCGGCATCGACCGGAGCGAGAAGGTCGTGGCGTTCGTGGGGCGCATCCAGCCGCTCAAGGCCCCCGATGTGCTGCTCCGCGCGGCCGCTGCCGTGATCGCTGGCGCTCCGGAGCTGCCAGTGCGGGTGCTCATCGTTGGCGGCGCGTCGGGCACCGGCCAGCATGGCTATGATCTCGTGGCCCTGGCGCGCGAGCTCGGCATCGAGGATCGCGTGACGTTCCTTCCTCCGCAGCCGCCCGCCGAGCTCGCGCAGGTGTACCGGGCCGCGGATGTGGTGGCCGTGCCCAGCTACTCGGAGTCGTTCGGGCTGGTGGCGCTGGAGGCGCAGGCCTGCGGCACGCCGGTGATCGCCGCCGATGTGGGCGGGCTCGGGGTGGCCGTGGCGGACGGGGTCACCGGGGCGCTGGTCCCGGGGCATGGGGTGGCGGAGTGGTCGGCGGCGCTGTCGCGGCTGCTCGTCGATGATGGCCTGCGCGCGCGCCTCGCGGACGCGGCCCCGCGCCACGCGGCAGGATTCTCCTGGTCGCACACGGCCGATGCGCTCATTGATTGCTATGCGCGCGCATTGCGGGAGCAGGGCGGTCCTGGCGTGCCGCCGCGGCGGGCGGGCGCCCCTGCCGAGCGGGTGCTGCGGCGCAAGCGGAGCCGTGGTCGCATCGTGATCGGTGGCGGCTAGCCGGCCGAGGCATTGCGCGATCAGTGACCCGTGGCACCCTGGTAGGTGGGGCGCGGTACCGATCGCACAAGGAGAGACCACCACATGTCTGATCAGATCGCACGATCAATCCAGGTCATCGAGGAGACCCTGCGGGAGCGTGACCTGCCCGTGGAGCGGCGTGGTGACGCGCACTTCGTCGTGGAGCTCCCCGGTACCCGGAAGCTCAAGACGGCTTGCCTGCTCACGCCGTCGGCGCACGGTGTGCGCATCGAGGCGTTCGTATGCCGGCACCCCGACGAGAACGAGCCGACGGTGCACCAGTACTTGCTGCAGCGCAACCGGCGGCTGTACGGGGTGGCCTACACCGTCGACCGCGCGGGCGATATCTATCTCGTGGGTCGCATGTCGCACCATGCCGTCACTCCCGAGGAGATCGACCGGCTCCTCGGCCAGGTGCTCGAGGCTGCTGATGGCGACTTCAACGTGCTTCTCGAGATGGGATTCATCACCGCGATCCGCCGCGAATGGCGCTGGCGCGTCTCGCGCGGCGAGTCGCTGGCCAACCTGAAGGCTTTCGAGCATCTGATCAGGGACGAGGACGTCGAGCCGCTGCCGGGCGAAGCCGCTGCCCCAGCGTCCGCGGTGGGCGCGGCGGGCGAGCAACGGGTCACTTCCTGAGGCGTTCCGGACTGCGCGTGTAGCGCCCCTGCCGCGAGGTGCCCGGTGATACCGTGATGCCGATCACCGTCTAGCGACAGGAGCATCATGAGCTTCCGCAGTCCCTTCCCTGACGTCGAGATCCCCGATACCGGAATCTACGATTTCTTGTTCGGCACCATCACGGACGCGGAGCTCGAGATCCCCGCGTTCATCGACGGTCCGTCCGGCCAGGTCACCACCTATGGCCAGTTGATCGCGCACATCAATGGCGTGGCGGGCGCGCTCGCGGCGCGGGGCGTGAAGCCCGGTGATGTCGTGGCCCTGCACTCGCCCAACGTGCCCGCGTTCGGTGCTGTGTTCCATGGCATCCTGCGGGCGGGCGCCACCGCGACGACGATCAACGCCCTCTACACCGCCGAGGACATCGCCAAGCAGCTGACCGATTCGGGCGCGGTGTTCCTCTTCACGGTGTCGCCGCTGCTGCCGCAGGCACGCGCGGGCGCGGAGCAGGCCGGGCTCGATGCGTCGCGCGTGGTGGTGCTCGACGGCGCGGAGGGCTTCGCGTCGCTGCGCGACCTGCTCGGCGAGCTCGCGCCGGCACCGCGGGTGGAGATCGATCCGGCGGAGCATCTCGCGGTGCTGCCGTACTCATCGGGAACCACGGGCCGGCCCAAGGGCGTGATGCTGACGCATCGCAACCTCGTGGCGAACGTGTCGCAGGCGAGCGGGCTGCTCGGGGAGGGGCCGCAGCGCATCCTGGCGGTCCTGCCGTTCTTCCACATCTATGGCATGACGGTGCTGCTGAACCTGGCGCTGCGCAATCGCTCCACGCTAGTGACGATGCCGCGGTTCGACCTCGCGGAGTTCCTGCGGATCACCTCGGAGAACAAGTGCACGCAGATCTTTATCGCGCCGCCGATCGCGGTGGCGCTCGCGAAGCATCCCGCGGTGGACGAGGTGGACCTGTCGAGCGTGGAGCTGGTCTTCTCGGGCGCGGCTCCGCTGGACGCGAACCTGGGGCATGCGGTGGCCAAGCGGCTGGGCTGCATCGTGCGGCAGGGCTACGGGATGAGCGAGATGAGCCCGGTCAGCCAGTTGATCCCGCTCGATCGGGACGACGTGCCGCTGGATTCGGTGGGCTTCACGGTTCCGAACATGGAATGCAAGCTCGTTGATCCGGCCAGCGGCGATGAGATCGCTGTCCCGGAGGAGGGCGTGAGCGCGCCGGGCGAGCTGTGGTGCAAGGGGCCCAACATCATGAAGGGCTACCTCAACAACGCCGAGGCCACCGCGGAGACCATCATGGACGATGGCTTCCTGCGGACCGGCGACATGGCCACGGTGAGCGCCGACGGCGTGGTCACGATCGTGGACCGGCTCAAGGAGCTCATCAAGTACAAGGGCTACCAGGTACCGCCCGCCGAGCTCGAGGCGCTGCTGCTGACGCACCCGCAGATCGCTGATGCCGCCGTGATCGGTGTCATCGACGCGGAGGGCGAGGAGGTGCCGAAGGCCTACGTGGTGGCGCAGCAGGGCGCGGAGCTCACCGCGGATGCCGTGATGGAGTTCGTCGCCGAGAAGGTCTCCCCGCACAAGAAGGTGCGCGCGGTGGAGTTCATCGAGGCCGTGCCGAAGTCCGCCGCGGGCAAGATCCTCCGCAAGGATCTGCGCGCGCGGGAGTCCGCCGCCAGCTAGGCGCCCGGGGAGCCCGGCGGTCGCGGGGGAGCGGGGCGCGAGCGATTGCCCGCCGCGAACTTCGATGACCCCGCGACCCGGGCGGGAGCGTCATGCAAGGATGAGGGAATGAGTATCGGAACCCTCGTGCTGCTGCGCCACGGCGAGAGCGAATGGAACGCGCTGAACCTGTTCACCGGCTGGGTGGACGTGCACCTCACCGAGAAGGGGATGGGCGAGGCCAAGCGGGCCGGCGAGCTCCTCGTCGAGCATGGCGTGCTCCCGGATGTCCTCTACACGTCCCTGCTGCGGCGCGCGATCACCACGGCCAACGTCGCGCTCGATGCCGCGGACCGGCACTGGATCCCGGTGCATCGCGACTGGCGCCTCAACGAGCGCCACTACGGCGCGCTGCAGGGCAAGAACAAGGCCCAGGTCAAGGCCGAGTATGGCGAGGACCAGTTCATGGAGTGGCGGCGCAGCTATGACACCCCGCCCCCGCCCATCGAGGTGGGCAGCGAGTACAGCCAGGACCAGGATCCCCGCTACGCGCAGATCGAGAACGCGCCCCTCACCGAGTGCCTCCAGCATGTGGTCACGCGGCTCGTGCCGTACTGGGAGGCCACCATCGCGGCCGATCTGCGGGCGGGCAAGACCGTCATGGTAGCGGCGCACGGCAACTCGCTGCGGGCACTGGTCAAGCACCTCGATGGCGTCTCCGACACCGAGATCGCGCAGCTGAACATTCCCACTGGCATCCCACTGGTGTACCGGTTCGATGGCGAGGACCTCGCGCCTGCCAACCCGAGCGGCACCTACCTCGACCCCGAGGCCGCGGCCGCGGGGGCCGCAGCGGTGGCGGCCCAGGGCAAGTAGAAGACCCAGGGCCAGTAGTAGGTCCAGGGCGGTGTGGTGCCGTGGCTTCTCCACGCGCCGCACCGCCCGAATAGGACAAGCAACATTGCGTGATCGTGAACAGGAAAGAAATTCCCACCGCGTCGATTGTGACGCGCGTTGAAATGGCTCCACGATATTAGGGTGTTTGTTCATTCCTACGTACCATTCGAAGCGTGACGATCCTCCAGGCCTTGCTGCTCGCGCTCTGCGCCGCGGGCATGGGTGGAATTGCCGGGTCGCTGATCAATGCCCGGTTGCAGCGCCGGGCCGCCGCGAACCCGCGCGAGCCCGAGACGCTCACTGTCTCGCAGGTCCTCGATCTCGTCGTCTCGTCCTCGCCCATCGGGATCGCCGTGGTTGATGCCCAGCAGCGCGTCGTGCTGTCGAACGTGCGGGTGGAGGAGCTCGGGGTGGTGCGCAACCACTTGCTCGACGATCGTGCCTGGGCGGCGGTGCAGCAGGTCATCGCCACCGGGGAGAGCGTCGATTTCGACATGTCCGCCAAGACGCGGCCTCTCGCTCGCCGGGCCGTGGCGGTACGCGGCCGGGCCCACTTGCTCAACGCCACCGAGCCACGCATCGCGGTGGTCTACGCGGAGGACGATTCCGAGCAGGTCCGCATGGAGGCGACACGACGCGACTTCGTCGCCAACGTCAGCCATGAGCTCAAGACGCCCGTGGGGGCGATCAGCCTGCTCGCCGAGGCACTGCTCGAGTCCACCGATGATCCCGAATCGGTGCAGCACTTCGGGGAACGCATGCTGCACGAGTCCAACCGGCTCGGCAGCATGGTCAGCGAGCTGATCGCGCTCTCGCGCTTGCAGGGCGCGGAGAAGCTCCCGGACCTCGAGGTCGTGGATGTCGACGAGATCGTCAAGGAGGCCCTCGAGCGGGGCGCGGTATCCGCGGAGGCCGCCGACATCACCATCACCACGGACTTCCCGAGCGGGCTCGAGGTACTCGGCGATCGCACCCTGCTGGTGACGGCGCTGTCGAACCTGCTGTCCAATGCCATCTCGTACTCGCCGTCGAACACCCCGGTGACGATCAGCCGCAACATGCGCGACGGCAATGTCGAGATCAGCGTGACCGACCGGGGCATAGGCATCGCGCCGGAGTACCACGAGCGAGTGTTCGAGCGGTTCTTCCGGGTCGACAAGGCCCGCTCGCGGGCGACCGGGGGAACTGGTCTCGGCCTCGCCATCGTCAAGCATGTGGCGGCCAACCACAATGGCTCGATCCGCATGTGGAGCCGCCCTGGTACCGGGTCGACATTCACCCTGGTGCTGCCCGCCTATGTCGAATCCGATGATGCGACCGAACCGACTGCTGGGAAAGCCCCAGCGGATCTCAGAGAGGAATCACGCCGGTGACAAGAGTGCTGATCGTGGAGGACGAGGAATCGCTGGCCGATCCGCTCGCGTTCCTGCTCCGGAAGGAAGGGTTCGAGGTCACGATCGCCACGGACGGTCCCGCCGCGCTGGACACCTTCGATGACGATGGGGCAGACATCGTCCTGCTCGACATCATGCTGCCCGGGATGAGCGGCACCGAGGTATGCAAGCAGCTCCGCTCGCGCTCGGCGGTGCCGGTCATCATGGTGACCGCGCGCGACAGCGAGATCGACAAGGTCGTCGGCCTCGAGATCGGTGCCGATGACTACGTCACCAAGCCGTACTCCTCGCGCGAGCTGATCGCCCGCATCCGCGCGGTCCTGCGGCGCGGCGCGGAGCCGGAGGCCGAGCTGGCGTCCGACACGGTCCTGGAGGCCGGGCCGGTGCGCATGGATGTCGAGCGGCACATCGTCCAGGTCAGCGGCGAAACCATCACGCTGCCCCTCAAGGAGTTCGACCTGCTCGAGTACCTGCTCCGCAACAGTGGCCGGGTGCTCACCCGCGGCCAGCTCATCGACCGCGTCTGGGGCGCGGACTACGTCGGCGACACCAAGACCCTCGATGTGCATGTCAAGCGGCTGCGGTCCAAGATCGAGCAGGATCCCGCGAAGCCACGCCATCTCGTCACCGTGCGCGGACTCGGCTACAAGCTCGAGCCCTAGCGGGACGCGCTGGCGATCAGCTGCCCCCCGCCGCTCCGGCGCGCTCGGTCGCGGGGTGCACAGCGATCAGGCCGAGCCCCTCGCGGCGGCGGCACATCACCGCGAGGGCCTCGTATGCCTCGTCACCGATCAGTGCTCGCAGCTCGGCGGACATCGATCGCCATACCGCCTCGGTGCCGACGTGCGCGTCGGGCGACGACGTGCACCACCAGGTCAGGTCGGCGCCGCCGGGCCCCCAGCCGCGCCGGTCGTACTCGGTGATCGTGGTGCGCAGCACCTGCTCCCCGTCGGGCCGCTCCACCCACTCCTGGGTGCGCCGGATGGGCAACTGCCAGCACACGTCCGGCTTGACGGCCACGAGATCCTCGCCGGTGCGCAGCGCCATGTGGTGCAGCGCGCACCCCACGCCCCCGGCGAAGCCTGGTCGATTGAGGAAGATGCACGCGCCATCATGGCGGCGGGTGCGCAGCGCCTCCTCGCCGTCGAGATCATCGAGCTCGTAGATGTCGAGCTCCCCGGAGCCTGGATGGTGCGCCTCGGCCATCAGCTCCCAATCGTCCTCGGTGAGGCGGTTCGCCGCGGCCGCCACGCGGTCGCGATCCTCGTCGTCGGCGAGGAACGCGCCGTGGCTGCAGCAGCCGTCGGAGCCTCGTCCCTCGATGATCCCCTGGCAGCTCGGGGTGCCGAAGACACACGTCCAGCGCGACAGCAGCCAGGTGAGGTCCGCGGCGATGACATGCTCGGGATTGCCAGGATCGGTGAGCTCGATCCACTCGCGCGGAAAGTCGGGCTCCACCTCCGCGGCGGGCGTGCGGGGCGCGGCGTTGGCCGAAGTGTTGGGCTGGTGCACAAGGCTCGACGGTAGCGGTCTAACGTGGAGGATGTGCGCCTAGGGGTCCTGGATGTCGGAAGCAACACGGTTCATCTGCTGATGGTGGATGCGCACCGGGGTGGTCACCCAACCCCGATGAGCTCCACCAAGGCAGCGCTGCGCCTCGCCGAGCAGATCGATAAGAACGGTGATCTGACCAAGAAGTGCGAGGACAGCCTGGTCGAGACGATCGCTGAGTTCTCCGGCATCGCGCGATCCTCGGGCTGCGAGGAGATGATGGCGTTCGCCACCTCGGCGGTGCGCGATGCCGGCAACTCCGATGCGGTGCTCGCGCGCGTGCTCGCGGAGACCGGTGTGACGCTGGAGGTGCTGCCCGGGGAGGACGAGGCCCGGGTGACGTTCCTCGCGGTGCGCCGCTGGTTCGGCTGGAGCGCGGGCCGGATCCTCAACCTCGACATCGGTGGTGGCTCCCTGGAGATCTGCAGCGGCATCGATGAGGACCCGGACGTGGCGCTCTCGCTGCAGCTCGGCGCTGGCCGGTTGACGCGGGAGTGGATGCCGGAGGATCCGCCGGATCGCCGCCGCATCTCGGTGCTGCGGGATTGGCTCGACGCCGAGCTCGCGGATGCCGCCAAGCAGGTCAAGGAAGCAGGCAAGGCTGATCTCACCGTCGCTACGTCGAAGACTTTCCGGTCGCTCGCCCGGCTCACCGGTGCGGCGCCATCCTCGGCGGGGCCGCGGGTGCGGCGTACCCTCACCGCGACGGGCCTGCGCCAGATCATCGCGTTCATCTCGCGGATGACGGCCTCGGACCGGGCGGAGCTCGAGGGCGTGAGCTCGGACCGGGCCTCGCAGATCGTCGCGGGCGCGCTCGTCGCTGAGGCGAGCATGCGGGCGCTCGGGGTGGAGAGCGTGGACATCTGTCCCTGGGCGCTGCGGGAGGGGCTCATCCTGCGCAAGCTCGATACCGATCTCGGCGGTGGAACGAAAGGCGAGTGAGAACAGTGAGTAGTCGGCACAAGGTCCGGGTCGGTCTGTCCACTGCCTCGGTGTATCCGCAGAACACCGAGGCGGGGTTCCGCTACGCCGCGGAGGCCGGCTACGACGGTGTCGAGGTCATGGTGTGGATGGAGGCCACGAGCCAGGACCTGGCCGCCCTCGCCGCGCTCTCCCGCAAGTACAGCGTCCCGATCCTGTCGGTGCACGCGCCATGCCTGCTCATCTCGCAGCGCGTGTGGGGCAGTGATCCCGTCGCCAAGCTCGATCGCTCCGCGCAGCTTGCCTCGGACCTCGGCGCCGAGACCGTCGTGGTGCATCCGCCGTTCCGCTGGCAGCGCCGCTACGCCGAGGGCTTCGCCGAGCAGACCTGGAACCTCGAGCGCACCACGGGGGTGAAGCTCGCGGTGGAGAACATGTTCCCGATGCGCGCGGACCGCTTGTTCGGGCGCAAGGAGCGTTCCGCGGCCCGCATGCGCGACCGCGGCGGGCCGGGCCGGGGGCTGACGGCGTTCGCGCCGTCCTACGATCCCACCGACATCGATCATCCCCACTACACGCTTGATCTGTCCCACACCGCCACGGCGGGCACCGACGCGATGGCGCTCGCGGGGCGGATGGGGGAGCGGCTCGCGCACATCCACCTCGCGGACGGCCGGGGAGCCTCCATCGATGAGCACCTGCTGCCGGGGCATGGCACCCAGCCGTGCGCCGAGCTGTGCCAGCAGCTCGCCGCGCAGCGGTTCTCGGGGCAGGTCATCCTGGAGATCTCGACGAAGCACGCGCGCACGGTCCCGGAGCGCGCGCTGCTGCTCACCGAGGCATTGCAGTTCGCCCGCAAGCACCTCGAGCCAGCGACCGAGCCGGTCGGCCATGAGCAGCCTCCGGGGAACCGTTGACAGGGGTGCTCGCATTGGTCGGCTGATCGTGGCACGCTACTCGGCATGGCGAGCATTGCAGTACTAGGCGGTGGCCGGATCGGCGAGGCATTCCTGGCGGGAACATTGTCGTCGGGGACCGGCTCCCGCGAGGTCGTGGTGTCCGAGAAGTCGGAGAAGCGGGCGAAGGAGCTGAGCCGGCGGTACGGCGTGCGCGCCATGTCGGTGCGCGACGCGGGCGAGGAGGCGAGCACCCTGGTGGTCGCGGTCAAGCCTGGCGACGTGGAGGCTGTGCTCGCCGACCTCGTCGAGGTGATCGAGGTGAGCGAGACGGACAAGCTGGTCGTATCGCTGGCCGCCGGGCTGACCACCGAGTGGTTCGAGTCGCAGCTGCCCGCTGGCGCCGCGGTGGTGCGGGTCATGTCCAACACGCCGATGCTGGTCAACAAGGGCATGTGCGTGGTCGCTGGCGGCCGCTACGCCACCGAGGAGCACCTGTCCGCGGTGTCGACGATGCTCGAGCCGGTCGGCCGGGTGCTGGTGATGCCCGAGTCGTCGATGGATGCGGTCACCGCGGTGTCGGGGTCCGGTCCCGCGTACTTCTTCCTCATGGTGGAGGCAATGGTCGATTCGGCCGTGACGATGGGGCTGCCGCGGCCCGCAGCGCTCGAGCTCGTCGTGCAGACGATGGTGGGCGCGGGGGCAATGATGGTCGCCGAGGAGGAGCGTGCTGGCTCGATGCCGCTGTCGGTGGCGTCGGACCTGCGCTACGCGGTGACCTCGCCCGGCGGCACGACCGCCGCAGCGCTCGCGGAGCTCGAGCGGCAGGGGTTCCGGGGCGCGGTGCTCGATGCGCTCGGGGCCGCGCGCGCACGCTCGGTGCAGCTCGGCAAGCACGGCTGACCCCTGCTGGGTAGGGCGCTGGGCTCTCGCGGGACGCATGACGGGCCGCTGCGAGTCCGTTCTGTGACCTATTTGGGCCCACGCGTCGCATCAGGCACACGTGTCCCGGTAAGCTCGGGGAGGACACGCGCGTGTCAACACTGCCGGAGGGGAAGCCGGTGGCGCGCAGCGTGCCGGAGGTGAAACCAGTATGGCCACAGATATGCCACCCGCGGAGGCAGCGGGACAAGGGCGTGACGAAAATGTCACCCAATCGATGTTTGGCTCGACGCAGTTCCTCACCGTTGCTGAGGTCGCCACGCTCATGCGTGTCTCCAAGATGACGGTGTACCGGCTCGTGCATAGCGGCGAGCTGCCTGCAGTGCGGGTCGGGCGGTCGTTCCGGGTCCACGCCAAGACCGTTCACGACTACCTGCGGACCGCTTACTTCGACGTGAGCTGATCGCCCGCGCGGTCAAGGAATCGCCCCAGGACCCGCTCGGTTACCAGGTCCTGGGGGATCACCGGTAATATGGTCCTTCGGCGCGTCGGCCGTCGTGCGATCAATGCCGGGTGTTGTGCAGCTGGTGCTTATCCGGCTTCCCGCCCGCGTCCTGGTCGGCAGGTGGCGTGATGCGTGCCAAGGCCTGTCCAGAGAATTCGTCAAGCAGAACTAAGGGGCACCCATATGGGCTCAGTGATCAAGAAGCGGCGCAAGCGCATGTCGAAGAAGAAGCATCGCAAGCTTCTTCGTCGCACCCGGGTGCAGCGCAGAAAACTTGGCAAGTAGCGGGGGCTAGACCGTTGCCTCCGGGACGGTCTACTATCACCGCAAGCTGATCGATGCCCAACGTGCCCGCCACGATCATGACGTGGCGGGCACGGGTTTTTCCGCATCGATCCGGACATGATGCGGTCGCGGTCCCGCAGCAGCATTGTTGGCGTCCTCGATCGCGCACTAGGGTAGGAATGGTGAGCACGAAAGTGGAGGAGCAGCAGGTCGTGGCGGAGAACCGTGACGATGGATCCCCCACGGATGCCGTCGGGGACACCGAGCCCGGCCGCGATGACGCCGGTGCCAAGCCATCCGATGCGCCACGCGTCGTGCTGGTCACCGGTGCCAGCAGGTTCCTGGGTGGGTTCCTCACCGCGCGGCTCGCGCAGAACCCCGATATCGAGCGGGTCATCGCCGTCGATGCGGTACCGCCCTCGAAGGACATGCGCCGCCGCATGGGCCGCGCCGACTTCGTCCGCGCGGACATCCGCAATCCGCTGATCGCCAAGGTCGTGCGCAACGCCGAGGTCGATACGGTCGTCCATCTCTCCATGGCCTCGCACCCCACCCGCAGCGGTGGCCGCGCGGCGACCAAGGAAATGAACGTCATCGGCGCGATGCAGCTGCTCGCCGCCTGCCAGAAGTCTGATCACGTCCAGCGCGTGATCCTCAAGTCCTCCTGGTCGATCTATGGGTCGAGCGCCAAGGACCCCGCGATGTTCACCGAGGAGATGAGCGCCCGCAAGCCGCCCAAGGGCGGGTTCGCCCGGGACTGCCTCGACGTCGAGGGCTACACCCGGTCGCTCGGGCGCCGCCGTCCCGACATCGCGACGACGATCCTCCGGCTCGCGCCGATCATCGGGCCCCGGCTCGAGACCGAGCTGACGAGCTACCTGCTGCAGCCGATCGTGCCCACGATCCTCGGGCGGGACCCGCGCCTGCAGATGCTCCACGAGGAGGACGCGCTCGCCGCGTTCGAGCGTGCCACCGTCGCCGGCGCACCCGGCACCTATAACATCGCCGCCGATGGCGTCATTGCCCTGTCGCAGGCCATCCGCCGCGCCGGGGGAGTGCAGGCACCACTCGTGCCCCCGATGTTTCCCCTCGTCTCCAGCCTCCAGAAGCAGCTGGGCATGCATGACTACGCGGGCGACCAGCGGGACTACCTGGTGTTCGGCTGCGGGCTCGACACCCTGCGCATGCGCGAGAAGCTCGGGTTCCACCCACGATGGACCACGATGCAGGCATTCGACGATTTCCTCCGCAGCCGGAAATCGTCCCGGATCATCGATCCGGAGTCCGTCCGTCGGCTTGAATCGAAGGTTGTCGCCGCGGCTGCGCGGTGGGCATGACGCAAAGGGAGAGCACAGGCATGGCCAAGGTGATTCCGCTCCACGGTGATGCGTTCCAGCGCCGATCCGCCGGGTCTGCCGCGACGCAGGACGCGCCAGCGAACGACCTCATCCAGCATCACCCCCCGGTGCATTCCGGGGACAGTGACGCCGAGGCGACGGCAGGACAGGACGAGGATGCTGGCGCGGGCCTCACCGCGGAGGAGGCCGAGGACCAGGGCTCCGCGCGCGAGCCCGACGGGGAGGCCGTCGACTCGGGGCACTTCGCCCTGCCGATCCCGATCCCGCTCGGCGGCGTCCGGAACAAGATTGCCATGCAGGTCTCGGATACCGCTGCCTTCCTGCGCCGCCGCATCACGGGCGACTACGAGATCGATGAGTTCGGCTACGACGAGCACCTCAACGACAACGTGCTGCTGCCCCTGCTGCGCCCCATGTACGACAAGTGGTTCCGCGTCGACGTCACCGGCATCGAGAACCTGCCCGAGAAGGGCGCCGCGCTCATCGTTGCCAACCATGCCGGCGTGGTTCCCATCGACGGCCTGATGACCTCGGTGGCCGTGCACGATCGCACCCCCGGCCACCGCCCCATGCGCATGCTCGCCGCCGATCTGGTGTTCGACATGCCAGGGGTATCCACCGTCGCGCGCAAGGCGGGCCACACGCTCGCCTGCAACCCCGACGCCGAGCGCCTGCTCCGCAACGGCGAGCTCACCGCGGTCTTCCCCGAGGGGTTCAAGGGCGTCGGCAAGCCCTACTCCGACCGGTACAAGCTGCAGCGCTTCGGCCGTGGCGGGTTCGTCTCCGCCGCCCTTCGCACGGGCGCGCCGATCATTCCGTGCTCCATCGTGGGCTCCGAGGAGATCTACCCGAAGATCGGTGATTTCAAGGCGCTCGCGCGGCTTCTTGGGCTCCCCTACTTCCCGATCACTCCGCTGTTCCCGCTGCTCGGCCCGATCGGCATGATCCCGCTGCCCACCAAGTGGCACATCGTGTTCGGCGAGCCCATCGACACCTCGGAGCATGACCCCGCCGCCGCAGAGGATCCGATGGTGGTCTTCGACCTGACCGACCAGGTGCGCGAGACGATCCAGCAAACCCTCTACCGGGTGCTCGCCAACCGGCGCAACATCTTCCTCGGCTAGCGAGGAAGCAGGATCACTGCTCGGCGCGCCGGCTCGCGATCGCAGCGACGGTGCCGCCGAGGGCCCCGAGTGCGAGCGCGGTCGGGATGCCGACCTTCGCTGCCTTGCGGCCGGTACGGAAGTCGCGGATCTCCCAGCTCCGGTCCCGGGCGACGACGCGCAGGTCCGAGTCCGGGTTGATCGCGACGGCGGTGCCCACGGCGGTGAGCATGGGCAGGTCGTTGAAGCTATCCGAGTAGGCCGTGCAGCGGCGCAGGTTCAGGCCCTCGCGCGCGGCGAGGCCGCGGATCGCGTGCGCCTTGCCGCGGCCGTGCAGCAGGTCGCCGACGAGCCTGCCGGTGAACTTGCCGTCCTTGCTCTCGAGGACGGTTCCGAGCGCGCCGGTCAGGCCGAGGCGCTTGGCGATCACCTGGGCGAGCTCCACCGGGGTGGCGGTGACCAGCCAGACCTGCTGCCCGGCGTCGAGGTGCATCTGCGCGAGCGCGCGGGTGCCGGGCCAGATCTTGTCGGCGATCAGCTCGTCGTAGATCTCCTCGCCGAGCTGCGTGAACTCGGCGGTGGAGCGGCCCGCGATGAAGGACAGGGCTTTCTCCTTGCCGCTTGCCACGTCCCGGCTGTTCTCCTTGCCGGTGATCCGGAACTTCAGCTGGGTCCAGCCGGCGCCGGCCATATCGCGCACGGAGATGTAGTCACGGGCAGCGAGCCCGCGGATGAAGTGGATCGAGGAGGCGCCGGCGACCATCGTGTTGTCGACGTCGAAGAACGCCGCGGCGGTGAGGTCGCGGGGGACCGCGCGGTCGCGGGCATCCTGGGCGGCCTCGTAGAGCGCGTGGGCCATTTCCGCGCTGGCCTCGCCGGCGATGTTGAGGCGCTTCTCGGCGATGCTCATGCCGAATGGCCGGTGCGCCTCCCAACGGCTCCGCATCCAATCCGAGCCAGTGCTGAAGAACCCTGTACGGTCCGGCACGTCCCAACCTCCCGATTCGCAGCCTCTGTCCAACACACTAGACGTCTCCACGTTGCCACACACGCCAATGCCCGCGTGGCGGACGGGGCTTCGGTCGCGCGCCTATGCTCGTGGCGTGGGCATTGATGATTCCGGGGCAGAGGCAATGGCGGGGGAGCGGGCAGCGGTGCTGTTGCTCGGTCGGGCGGGGTGCCCGGCGTGCGCGGCGGCGCGGGATGTCCTCACGGAGGTGCTCGCGCCGCTTGGGCTAGCTTTCGCGGAGGTCGACGTCGATGAGGTCGCGGCGCGCGATCCGGAGCTTCGCGAGGAGTTCGGGGATCGCGTGCCGGTGGTGCTGCTCAATGGCGTGGAACACAGTTACGGCGGGGTGGATGTGGACCGTCTCCGCGCCGACCTGGCGATGTGAGGGTGCCCTTAATCGATTGGGGCTGGTCAGGGCGCTTCGGTGACTTGGAAACGGCGATCATCAACCGTTACCGTTAGACAAACAGTGCGACGGGTTTACTGTGGTTAACAGCATATCCACTGGCTGGCAAGGAGCCTTCGAAGTGAGGGAACAGAGCACCCCCTGGCAGCGTGCGCGCCAACAGGGCGAGGGAACATCGCCATCGTTCCCACCACTCGACGGCACCATTGTGTGGCACGCAGGGCACAGTCCGCGGAACGCGGGCCGGTGATGCTGCTGTGAGTATCCTGCTGCTAGGCGTGTCCCACCACAGCGCCCCCGTGCCGATCCTCGAGCGCGTCGCGTTCGCCGAGGCTGATCGCCCCAAGATGCTCGACGCGATCATGTCATCGCCGCACGTCTCCGAGGCCATGGTCATCTCGACCTGCAACCGCGTGGAGATCTACGCCGTCGTCGACGCCTTCCACGGCGGGCTCAATGACGTCACGACCCTGCTCTCCGAGCATTCCGGCCTGGATATCAATGTCCTCTCCCGCCACGCCTACGTGCACTACAGCGAGGCCGCGGTGGAGCACCTGTTCACCGTCGCTGGGGGGCTCGACTCCATCGTCGTGGGCGAGCAGCAGATCCTCGGGCAGGTCCGCACCGCCTACGCCGAGTCCGACGAGCACCAGGCCGCGGGCCGGGTCGTGCACGAGCTCGCGCAGCATGCCCTGCGCGTCGGCAAGCGTGTCCACACCGAGACGGGCATCGACTCCGCGGGCGCATCCGTGGTGTCGGTCGCGCTCGACCGGGCACAGAAGCTGCAAGGCAGCCTCGCCGGGCGCAGCGCCGCCGTCATCGGCGCTGGCGCCATGGCTGGCCTGGCCGTCGCGCACCTCTCCCGCGCCGGCATCGCCCGCCTCGAGGTCGTCAACCGCACGCTCGACAAGGCCGCGAACCTTGCCGCCACCGCCCGCGAGAACGGCGTGGAGGCCACTGCTTCCGACCTGTCCGGGCTCATCGATGCCATCGCCTCCGCCGATGTCCTGGTGACCTGCACGGGCGCTGTGGGCTCGGTCGTCGAGCTCGCTGACGCCCACCAGGCGATGGCCCGCCGCATGGACCGCGACCTCGTCATCTGCGACCTCGGGCTGCCGCGCGATGTCGAGCCCGCGATCGCAGGCCTCCCCCGGGTGCACTTGCTCGATATGGAGACCCTGCGGCGCGATCCCGGAGCCGGGGCCGCCGTGGGTGACGCGGAGGCCGCGCACGCCATCGTGGCCGACGAGCTCGCCGCCTACCTGGGCAACCAGCGGCTCGCCCAGGTCACGCCCACTGTGACCGCGCTGCGCCGCCGCGCGGCCGAGGTCGTCGAGGCCGAGCTGATGCGCCTGGACTCGAAGATCCCCGCCCTCGACGATGCGCACCGCGACGAGATCGCCAACACCGTGCGCCGGGTCGTCGACAAGCTGCTCCACGCGCCCACCGTCCGGGTCAAGCAGCTCGCATCATCCCCCGATGGGGGCAACTACGCGGAGGCGCTGCGGGAGCTCTTCGAGCTGACGCCAGCCACCACCGCAGCGGTGACCGCCATGACCCACGAGGTGCCCGCAGCAGGATTCGAGCAGGCGGCACGGAGCCACGACGATGAGTGAACCGCATCGGCCGCTCCGCATCGGGACCAGGGGCAGCATCCTCGCCCTCACCCAGGCTGGCACCGTCCGTGATGCCCTGATCGCTGCCGGGCACCCCGCCGAGCTCGTGATCGTCCGCACTGCCGGGGACGCCTCCGCGGAGCCCGTCGAGAAGATCGGTGTCGGAGTATTCACCGCCGCCGTCCGCGACGCGCTCGCTGCCGACGATGTCGATGTCGCCGTCCACTCCTACAAGGATCTGCCGACCGCGGCCGACCCCCGTTTCGTCATCGCTGCGGTGCCACCCCGCGAGGATCCCCGCGACGCCCTGGTATCGCGGGACAACCTAGTCCTGGGCGAGCTGCCGCCGGGTTCCCGGATCGGCACGTCCGCCCCGCGCCGGGCCTCCCAGCTGCGCGCGCTCGGCCTCGGCCTCGAGATCGTTCCGCTGCGCGGCAACATCGATACCCGCATCGGCCGCGTCACCTCGGGCGAGCTCGATGCGGTGGTGCTGGCTCGCGCTGGCATCGCCCGCGTCGGTCGCCTCGATGAGGTGTCCGAGTCGCTCGACCCGGTGCAGATGCTGCCGGCGCCCGCGCAGGGAGCCCTCGCCGTGGAGTGCCGCAGCGAGGACTCTGCCATCATCGCCGCCGTCGCCGCGCAGGACGATGCGGAGACCCGCGCCACAGTCGCCGCGGAACGCGCTCTGCTCGCCGAGCTCGAGGCAGGCTGCACCGCCCCGGTCGGCGCGCTCGCGGTGATCGCGGAATCGCTCGACGATGATGGCAAGCCCCATCTCGAGATCTTCCTTCGCGCGTGCGTGGTCGCACTCGACGGCTCCGAGGTAATTCGTGCCTCGCGAACTGGACCTTTGCACGAAGCGGCGCAAACCGGCCAAGCGCTCGCCCGCGAACTGCTTGACTTAGGCGCACGGGATCTCATGCCTGCCACCCGGGAGGCGGATCCTGATCCGCCCGGGCAGTGATCCCCGCAGCCAGCCCCGTGACACACCATTGCGACCTGACTGGAGTTTCGCCGATGAGCCGAGCACGCAAGAGCACACCTGGCCGGATCCTCTTTGTCGGATCCGGGCCGGGTGATCCGGCTCTGCTGACCCTGCGCGCCAAGCAGGTCCTCGAGTCGACGGCGGTCGCGTTCGTTGATGCTGATGTCAGCGAGGCTGTGGTCGGTCTCATCGGGGAATGCCTCTGCACCGGCGCCGACGAGTCCCCCTCGATCGATGTGAAGCCAGCCCTCGGGGAGCCCGCGGAGGTCGCTCGCACCCTCGTCGCCGAGGCTCGCAAGGGCCACGATGTGGTGCGGCTCGTCGCTGGCGATCCCATGACCACCGACTCCGTGCTCGCCGAGATCACGGCCGTGGCCCGGACCCAGGTGCAGTTCGAGGTCGTGCCGGGCCTCGCGCCGGGATGCGTCGTTCCTGCCTACGCCGGCATGCCGCTCGGTGCCGGGCACACAGAGGCTGACGTCCGCTGCAATGTCGACTGGCCCGCGCTCGCCGCGGCCCCCGGCCCGCTGGTGCTCCACGCCACCTCCAGCCATCTCGCGGAGGTGGCCAGCGCGCTCGTCGAGCATGGCCTCGCGCCCCAGACTCCCGCCGCCATCACCATCGGCGGCACCACCTGCAAGCAGCGGACCATCGAGGCCACCCTCGCCACGCTCAACACTGCTGGCACGGACCTGCAGGGCGCCCTGATCGTCACCGTCGGCAAGGTCGTCGCCGCCCGCGGCAAGATGTCCTGGTGGGAGACGCGCGACCTGTATGGCTGGACCGTCCTCGTGCCGCGCACCAAGCACCAGGCGGGGGAGATGAGCGAGCGGCTCGTCGACTTCGGCGCCATCCCCATCGAGGTGCCCACCATCTCGGTGGAGCCCCCCCGCAGCCCCGCCCAGATGGAGCGTGCCGTCAAGGGCCTCGTCGATGGCCGCTACCAGTGGGTGGTCTTCACCTCCACCAACGCCGTCAAGGCCGTGTGGGAGAAGTTCGAGGAGTTCGGGCTCGACGCCCGGGCATTCTCCGGCGTCAAGATCGCGTGCGTCGGGGAGGCGACCGCGGAGAAGGTCCGCGCCTTCGGCATCACCCCGGAGCTCGTTCCCTCCGGGGAGCAGTCCAGCCTCGGGCTGCTCGCGGACTTCCCGCCCTACGACGATGTCCTCGACCCCGTCGATCGGGTGCTGCTCCCGCGCGCCGACATCGCCACCGAGACGCTCGCCGAGGGCCTGCGCGAGCGCGGCTGGGAGATCGACGACGTCACCGCCTACCGCACCGTCCGTGCCGCCCCGCCCTCTGCCGAGATCCGCGAGATGATCAAGACCGGTGGCTTCGACGCGGTGCTGTTCACGTCCTCGTCCACCGTCCGCAACCTCGTCGGCATCGCCGGCAAGCCCCATCAGCGCACCATCGTGGCCTGCATCGGCCCGAAGACCGCGGAGACGGCGATCGAGTTCGGCCTGCGCGTGGATGTGCAGCCCGAGACCGCGCAGGTCGGCGCGCTCGTCGATGCTCTCGCCGCGCACGCGTCCTACCTGCGCGCCGAGGGGCTGCTGCCGCCGCCGCGCAAGAGGTCCCGCGCGCGCCGCTGAGGTAGGCTGCTGACGATCGGGCGGCCTGCCGTCCTGCGACCCTCGATGCCGAGGAAGGCTGATGTATCCGAAGGACCGTCCGCGGCGACTGCGGACCACCCCTGCCCTGCGGCGGCTCGTTGCCGAGCATGACGTGGACCCGCGCCAGCTAGTGCTGCCCATGTTCGTTGCCGACGGCCTGGCCGAGCCGCGGCCCATCGCATCCATGCCTGGCGTGGTGCAGCACACCCTCGACTCCGCCCGCCGGGCTGCTGCGGAGGCCACCGAGGCAGGCGTGGGCGGCATCATGCTCTTCGGGGTGCCCGAGCCCGCTGACAAGGATGCCGACGGCAGCGCCGGATGCGATCCGAGCGGCATCCTCAATCGATCGTTGCGCCAGCTGCGCGACGACCTCGGCGACAGCACCGTCCTGATGGCCGACACGTGCCTCGACGAGTTCACCGATCATGGTCATTGCGGCGTGCTCGACGCGCAGGGGCGGGTGGACAACGACGCCACGCTCGAGCACTACGCCCGCCTCGCCGTCGCGCAGGCCAGCGCCGGGGCGCACATCGTCTCTCCGAGCGGCATGATGGACGGCCAGGTCGGCAGGATCCGCGGCGCGCTCGATGATGCCGGTCACCAGGAAGTCGCGATCCTCGCATACTCGGCGAAGTACGCATCAGCGCTGTATGGCCCGTTCCGCGAGGCCGTTGGCTCCTCGCTGAAGGGCACCCGCGCGAGCTACCAGCAGGATCCCGCGAACGCGCGCGAATCGCTCCGCGAGGTCACCCTCGATCTCGCCGAGGGCGCGGACATGGTGATGGTCAAGCCAGCGATGCTCTACCTCGACATCATTCGCGATGTCGCCGCTGCATCGACGGTCCCCGTCGCCGCGTACCAGGTATCCGGTGAGTACTCGATGATCAGCGCCGCCGCCGAGCGTGGCTGGATCGACCGTGACCGGGCCATCCTGGAATCACTGCTCAGCATTCACCGCGCGGGCGCCGGGATCATCCTCACCTACTGGGCCACCGACGCCGCGAGGATGCTGCGCCCATGACGCACGAGCCCTCCCCGCCACCACCGGGCCGCGACCCGTGGCAGCCGCCAGCCCCGAGCGCGCAGCAGCCGGAACCAGCAGGCCCGCCCCGCCGCCAGCGCGGCGGGAAGCGGCGCATGCCCCCGCACGATGTCATCACCGCCTACCAGGTGTGGCTGATCATCATCCTGCTCGGCGCGCTCGCCATCCCGTTCCGCGTCGCCCGCATGGCGCAGGACCTCGACACCCTCACCGAGCAGATCCTCGAGCAGGCGGAGCAGCAGTCCTCGGACATCGAGCTCACCCTGGAGCAGGCCCGGATCCTCTCCTGGGTCGCCATCGGCCTCCTGGCGCTCGTCATGCTTCTCCTGCTCGGCATCATCCTCCTCGCGGCGCGCGCGCTGCTGCGGGGCAAGCAATGGGGCCGCGTCGGGCTATCCGCGTTCGCCATCGTGCTGGTCATCCTCGCCATACCGGTGTTCTTCGCTGGCCGTGGCGAGGGCATCATCATGTTCTTCGATTCGGGGATCAGCCTCGTGCAGGCAGTGTTCGGGGTTGGTGCGCTCATCGCGATGCACCGGGCCGAATCGACCCGCTACTTCCTGGGGGAGGACAGCAATGGGTGACCAGCCGATGCGTCCCACGGTAGTGACGGCCGCCTACTGGCTGTGGTTCGCCGCGTCCGCGGTGCTGGTCCTGATGGGCCTCGCCTGGCTGTTCGTGGACATCGAGACGCTGCGCAGCGAGCAGCCCGGCCTGCAGGATCCTGGTGGGCTGCGTGACCTGCTCCGCATGTTCGGCGGCATCGCTCTCGCCGCCGGGGCCTTCATCGCCTACGTCGCCGGACGGGTCCGCAAGGGCGAGCCACGATTCCGCCGGGCGCTCGTCGCGTTCTCCATCATGATCGCCCTCTACCAGGCCGCGACGTTCCCTCTCGCCGGCATGTTCGCCCTGCTGGTGATCGTGCCGCTCGCGGTGGCCTGCTACCTCGTGTACCGGCCCTCGGCCGCGCCCTGGTTCGCGGAATGACCGGACCGGCGCTGCCCTACGAGGAGCAGGGCGCGAGCTGGCGGACCCTGCTCATCGTCCCGGTGGGATGCGTGGCGGGCATCCTCACCGAGGCGTTCCTGCCCGGGCCCGTGCACTGGCTGGGGTGGGCCATCGCTGTGGTGGTGGTGTCGCTGGTCCTCGCGTGGCAGATCGCTGCCGCCCGCGCCCACGTCAGCGTGTTCTGCGATGCGCAGGTCCTGCGGCAGGGCGCCGAGACGATCAGCATCGGATCCATCGCCGAGGTACTGCCTGCCGCGGCCGGGCACGAGGAGCCCGACTGGTGGGCGGCGCGCGCGCTCGGGGAGCTGCCGACGGTGCCGAGGCGCCGCAACGGGATCGGGCTGCGGCTGAGCGACGGCAGCACGGTGCAAGCGTGGGCCCGCGATGACGAAGCCCTGCGGGGCGTTCTCCGGGGGCTCGTGGGCTGATCCGCCCGATCCGCGCTATTGGCTAGCCACGGCGTGGAACCGCACCTGGTCGCCGGGGCGCAGCTGGCCCACCGCGTCGACATCGAGCGCGACACCGATCACGGGATAGCCGCCGGTGACAGGATGATCCCGCAGGAACACCACCGGCTGGCCGTCGGGCGGCACCTGGATCGCCCCGGGCACCATGCCCTCGCTGGGCAGCTCGCCCTCGCGGGAGCGCGCCAGGGGCTCGGGGCTAGCAAGGCGGACGCCCACCCGGCTGGCCTCGGCGGTCACCTCGAGAATGCTGCCGCGCAGCATCGCCCAGGCTCCAGGGGCGAACCAGTCATCGCGTGGTCCACGCAGCACCGGCAGGTCCACCGGTCCCGAACGAGGCGGGACGATCAAGGGGGGCAAGGACGTCGCGGCCGGCCAGCGGTCCTGTCCATCATCGAGCTCCAGCAGGTCCCCGGCCTCCAGCGGGGCAGGCCCGAGGCCGGAAAGCGTATCGGTGCTGCAACTGCCGAGCACGCGGGTGCCCCGGAACCCGCCCCGCGCGGCGAGGTAGGAGCGGCATCCCGCAGCCGGGGCCTCCACGTCGAGGCGATCCCCGGGCCCGAGCCGCAGCAGGTGGTGCGCGGCATGCGGCGTGCCATTGATCCGTATGGCTGCCGCCGCGCCGGTAATCGTGCAGCACACGGCGCGCAGCGCGCGGGCCTGGAACCCGCCGAGGGTGATCTCGATGCACGGCATGCCGGGCTGGTTGCCGACGAGCCGGTTCGCGGCGCGGTATGCGCCGAGGTCCGCCGCGCCGGACCAGGTGACTCCCTGGGCGGCGTAGCCGGGCCGGCCCTCGTCCTGGAGCAGCGCGAGGGGGCCCGTCGCGACGATCTCGAGCGCGGCCGTCATGGCGTGGCCTCCTCGAAGCGCACGCGCATGCCGGGGCGCAGCAGGGCAGGCGGCTCGCGGTCGGCGTCCCACAGGGTCGCATCGGTGGTGCCGATGAGGTGCCAGCCGCCGGGGGAGGAGCGGGGGTAGATGCCGCTGAACCGCCCGGCGAGGCCCACGCTGCCAGCGGGCACGCTCGTGCGGGGGGTGTCGCGGCGCGGCACGGCGAGCGGGTCGTCCTCGCGGGAGAGGTAGGCGAACCCGGGGGCGAACCCGCCGAACGCCACGAGCCAGGGCCGCCCGGTGTGGGCGGCGATGATCCCGTCGCGGTCGAGGCCCGTGTGGCGGGCGACGTCGGCCAGGTCGGGGCCGTCGTAGCGGACCTTGATGGTGATCGTGGTGGGCTCGCCGTCCTCGCGGGTGGGCGGGGAAGCATCGGTGAGCAACTCGATGATCCGTGCCCGCGGCAGCGTCGTCCTGGGAAGGGCTCGCACGAGGATCGTGGTGGCGGCGGGAACCAGGTCGATCACGCCGGGCAGCCGGGCCTCGCGCAGTACCTCGTAGGCGGCGTGGACGGTGGCGAGATCGGCGAGCTCGATCACGAGCGCGTCGCGGCCCATCTCGAGGAACCGGGGTGCTGGCGCGGGCTCAGCAGAACGGGCGCACATCGATGCCCTGCCCGGCGAGTGCTTCGCGGACCGCCTGGGCGATGCCGACCGCCCCTGGGGTATCGCCGTGCACGCAGAGCGATTCCGCGCTGATGGCCACCGCGTTGCCCGTGATGGTGGTGATCGTGCCCTCGCGGACGAGTTGGAGGGCGCGGTCGGCGATGGCGCCGGGGTCGTGCAGCACGGAGCCTTCCTCCCGGCGCGATACGAGCGTGCCGTCGTCGTGGTAGGCGCGGTCGGCGAAGGCCTCGGCGACGGCGCGCAGCCCGGCGGCGCTGGCATGAGCGTGCAGTGCTGATCCGGGCAGGCAGAGCACGGGCAGGGCTGGATCGTAGCGGGCGACGGCAGCGACCACGGCGCGTGCCTGGTCCTCATGGTGGACGACCGCGTTGTAGAGCGCGCCGTGCGGCTTGACGTAGCGGATCCGGCTGCCGGAGGCGCGGGCGAGGCCATCGAGCGCGCCGAGCTGGTAGAGCACGTCGGCCTCGAGGTCGGCGGGCGCGATGTCGATGAACCGGCGGCCGAACCCGGCAAGGTCGGGGTAGCTGACCTGGGCGCCGATGACGACGCCGCCGGCGACCGCGGCGGCGCAGGTGTCGAGGAGGGTGCGGGGGTCGCCAGCGTGGAAGCCGCAGGCAACGTTGGCGCTCGTCACCACCCCGAGCATGGCCGAGTCGTCACCGAGGCTCCAGGTGCCGTAGCTCTCGCCGAGGTCGCAGTTGAGGTCCATCGCGGGCATGCCTCTACCGTGCCACATCGCGCGCGGTCCAGGGAGCGTGGATCAGGGAGCGGCCATCGTGCGCGAGCCGATGATCCGGCACACCACGTAGAACAGGAACGCGATGCTGGTGACGAACACCGAGACGGGCACCCCGGGCGCGAGCGACAGCACCAGCCCGCCGACGGCGGCGGTGAGCGCGAACACGAGGGTGAGCAGGGTCAGGATTGCCGGGCTCGCGGTGACCCGGCTCGCGGCGGCCGCTGGAGTGACGAGCAGGGCGAGGACGAGCAGGGCACCAATGATCTGCACGCCGATGGAGACGGTGAGCCCCACGAGGATGGCGAACACGATCGAGAGGGCACGGACGGGCACGCCGCGGGCGGCAGCGACCTCGGGATCCATGCTGGCGAACAGCAGCGGGCGGTACACCACGGCAAGGAGCACGAGCACGATAGCGGCGGTGGCGAGCAGGAGCCGCAGCCCGATGCTGTTGACGGTGACGACCTGGCCCACGAGGAGGGCGAACTGGTTGACGGTGCGATCAGGGTTCAGCCACAGGAACAGCACAGCTAGGCCGAGGCCGAACGACAGGATCACCCCGATGATCGCATCGCGCTCGCGGGAGCGGAGCCCGAGGATGCCAAAGAGCAGCGCCGCCGACAGGGAGCCGATGATGGCGCCATAGCCGACGGAGATGCCGAGCAGCAGCCCTCCGGCAGCGCCCATCACGGAGAGCTCGCTGGTGCCGTGGACGGCGAACGACATCTGGCGGGTGATGATCAGCGGCCCGATGAGACCGGCGAGCACGGCGAGGATGGCGCTCGCGAGCAGCGCGTGCTGGACGAACGAGCGGGAGAGGAGATCGGCGGTGGTGGAGAAGTCGACGAGCTGGGTGAGGAAGGTAGACATCATTGCTCCGCGTGGTGCTCGTGGCCCGCGCGCCCGAGGACGTCGATCGTATCGCCGGTGCCGATGACGATGAGCCTGTCGCGCACCGGGATGACCTCGACCTCGGTGCGGTAGAGGTCCGAGAGGACCTCGGAGGTCATGACCTGCTCGGGCGGGCCGACGCGGAAGCGGCCATCGACGAAGTACACGACCGTATCGACCATGGGGAGCACGGGATTGATCTCGTGGGTCACGAAGAGGACAGCAGTATCGGCGAGGTGGCGGCGCGCGTCGATGAGCTCAGCGACACGGCGCTGGCTGGCGAGATCGAGGCTCAGCAGGGGCTCGTCGCAGAGCAGCACGCCTGGGTCGGAGACGAGTGCCTGCGCCACGCGCAGGCGTTGCTGCTCGCCGCCGGAGAGCTGGCCGACAGGCATGTCGGCGTAGGCGGCCGCCCCCACCGCCGCGATGGCCTCGTCGACGCGCTCGGCCTTCTCGCGCCGCTTGCGCCCGGGCAGGGGCAGCCCCCAGCGGTGGCCGTCGTAGCCGAGCCCGACGAGGTCGCGGCCGCGCAGCCCGAGCCCGCGGTCGAGCGTTTTCTGCTGCGGGATGTAGCCGATCCGGGGATCGCCAACGCGGACTGGATCGCCGAACGCGTGCGCGGTGCCCGCGCTGAGCGACTGCACGCCGAGCAGGACTCTCAGCAGCGATGTCTTGCCGGAGCCGTTGGGGCCGAGCACGGCGACGAACTCGCCGGGCCGCACCGCGAGGTCGAGCTCCTCCCACACGGTGCGGTTGCCGTAGCGCAGCTGGGCTGCCCGGAGCTCGATGACATCATCGAGCTGGTGATCGGTCATTCCTGGTCCAGTGCTTCCGAGACGGAATCAAGGATCGAGTCCATCCACTCAACGTAGTCCATGCCTGCCGGCACGGCCTCGGTGACGGCAACGATGGGGGTGCCGCTGGCCTCGGCGCGATCGCGCATGATGCGGGTGGTGGGGGATTCGCGGGTGGCGTTGTACATCAGCACAGCGGCCTCCCGGTCATCGAGGAGATCACTGAAGGCGGCGGTGACGCTCGCGGCCGGGTCGGTGCCGTTCTCGACAGCGAGCACGAACTCGCTCGGCGCGATATCGACGAATCCGAGCGCGGCGAGGAGATACTCGGTGAGCGGCTCGGTCTGCGCGACCTCGGTGCCCTCGTGGGCGGTGCGGATGCTGGCCGCGCGATCCTCGATCTCGTCGATCCGCTCGTTGAACGCTGCGGCGTTGGCCTGGTAGGCCTCGGCGCCCTCCGGGTTCATCTCGCTGAGTTCCTCGGCGAGGTGGTCGGCGACAGCGCTCATGGTGTGGAGGTCGAACCAGATGTGCTCGTTGACCGGGCCGTGGCCGTGGTCGTCGTCGTGGCCGCGCTCACCCTCGGGAGCGTCGTGGCCGTCTTCGCCATGACGATCCCCAGCTTCGTGCTCACCTTCGTCGTGCGCATCGTGATCGTCGTGATCCGCATCATCAGGCGCCGAACCTTCACCGTGTCCATCGTGGTCACCAGTATGCCCGGGATCGGCCTCGTGGTCATGCTCGAGGTGGATGTCGTAGGCATTGATGCTGCGGGGGGCGGAGCTGGTGGCCTCGAGCGCGTCGGCGATGAACTGGTCGTAGCCGCCGCCGTTGTAGAGGACGAGATCCGCGTCCTGGATGGTGGCGATGTCACGGGGCGAGGTCTCGTAGTGGTGGGGGTCCATGGCGGGATCGCTGATGAGGGCATCGATGGTGAAGTCGTCGCCGGCGATGGCCGCGGCGAGGCTCGCCCAGGTGGAAGTGCTGGTGACGATGGTGGTCCCTGCGCTATTCCCGGCGCTGGCCGATTCGTCGCCCGGCGATCCGCACGCGGCGAGGCCGAGCGAGGCTAGCGCGAGCGAGGCAGTGATGGCACCGATGCGGGTGTGGGCGCGCACGGTTCCCCCCTTGTTATCCGAAATGGTTATGGTTTCCATGTCAGTCTACGGGGTGACGGGGCCAGCACGAAAACCCGAATTCATGCAATGCCTCACACAACCCCGATAACGTCCACCACTATGTCCCGAACACCCCGGCCACGACGACGGGTCACGCTCGCCTCCCTGGCCGCAGAGCTCAAGGTCTCGCGCACCACGGTGTCCAACGCCTACAACCGCCCCGACCAGCTCTCGCCCGAGCTGCGCGAGCGGGTGCTCAACGCAGCGAAGGAACTCGGCTACTCCGGCCCGGACCCCGTCGCGCGGTCGCTGCGCACCCGCCGCGCCGACACCATCGGGCTCCTGCTCGACCAGCCGCTGAGCTACTCGTTCCGCGACCCCGCCGCCGTGGACTTCGTCGCTGGCCTCGCCAACGCCTGCGACGCCGCGGGACGGGCACTGCTCATCGTTCCCGCTGCCCCCGAGCACGAGCCCGGTGCCGCTGCGGACGTCGTCAACAAGGCCAGCGTCGACGGCTTCGTCGCCTACTCGGTCCCCGAGAACGACCCCTACCTCGACGCCGCGATGGAGCGCCACCTTCCCCTCGTCGTCTGCGACCAGCCCGCCGGGCTCGACGGCACCGTCCGGGTCGGCATCGACGACCACGCTGCCATGCTCGAGCTCGCCCGCATCGTGCTCGGGCTCGGGCATCGCCGCATCGGCATTCTCGCCATGCGGCTCGGCGACACCAAGCGCGACGGCTCCACCACCCTCGAGGCGGCACTGTCCTCCAGGTACAGCGTCCAGCGCGATCGCATCCAGGCCATCGCCGACGCCGCCGCGCTGCAGCCCCGCCCAGTGGCCGTCACCGTCATCGAGACCGCCAGCCACACCCGGGAGGCGGGAGCGCGCGCCGCGCGGGAAGCGCTCGATGAGGATCCCGGAATCACCGCGCTGCTCTGCACCACCGATGTGCTCGCCCTCGGCGCGATGACCTGGGCCGCCGAGCACGGCATCGTCATCCCGGAGGACCTGAGCGTCAGCGGCTTCGACGGGACCGTCGACGCCATGCGCGCCGACCTGACCACAGTGGTCCAGCCCTCGGAGGAGAAGGGGCAGCGGGCGGGGGAGATCCTCATCGCCCTCGCCGCGAGCCACGGCAGCGGCGAGGAGCTGCTGGCGACCTCCATCCACCACGGATCCACCATCGCCGCGCCCCGGCGCCAATGAGCAGGCGCCGCTGAGCAAGCGTCTACCGCGAGAGCAAGGCCGCGCAGCGCAGCAGCCCGATATGGCTGTATGCCTGCGGATGGTTGCCCAGCGCGCGCTCGGCCACCGGATCGTATTCCTCGCTGAGCAGCCCGGTCGGCCCGGCCGCCGCCACGAGCTGGGCGAACAACGCCTCGGCCTGGGCGCGCTGCCCCGTCAGCAAGTACGCCTCCACAAGCCATGCCGCGCACAAGTGGAAACCGCCCTCGCCACCGGGCAACCCATCATCGTGGTGGTAGCGGTATACCGTCGCCCCGCTGCGCAGCTCGGCCTCCGTCGCCACGACGGTCGCGGCGAAGCGCTCGCTCGAGGGATCGATCAGCCCGGACAACCCGATGTGCAGCGTCGCAGCATCGAGATCATCACCGCCGTAGGCAGCCGTGTACGAGCTGATCCGATCGTTCCACCCACGATCACGCACCTGGGCGGAGATGACATCGCGCAAGGTCTGCCAGCCTGGCGGTACCTCATGGTCGAACCGCTCCGCGAGGCGCAGCGCCCGATCCACGGTCAGCCAGCACATCACCTTCGAGTACACATGGTGCCGGGGCGCGCCACGGATCTCCCAGATGCCATGATCCGGCTCCGCCCAGCGCCGCGATACCGCCGACACCATCGCCGTGACGAGCTCCCAGTCCCTCGCCGACAAGGGCTCGGCATGCCCGGCCTCGTGGCGGACGATCGCGAGGTCATGGATCAGCTCCACGATCGGCCCGAACACATCGAGCTGCACCTGGTTGTTCGCCGCGTTGGAGACCCGCACCGGGCGGGAGCCCGCGTATCCCGGCAGCGAGTCGATCACCGCCTCCGGCGGCAGCGCGCCACCATGCAACGTGTACAGCGGATGCAGGCGCTCGGGCCCCGGAACAGTGTCGAGCACGCGATGCACCCACTCGAGGTACGCCTCCGCCTCGCTCGTGGAGCCCACCGCCACTAGCGCCGACGCGGTCATTGCCGCATCGCGCAGCCAGCAGTAGCGGTAGTCCCAGTTGCGCACCCCACCGATCTCCTCGGGCAACGACGTCGTCGCTGCGGCGAGGATCGCGCCGGTATCGGAATGCACCAGGCCGCGCAGCGTCAGCGCGGAGCGCTTCATCAGGTCCTGCTTCAGCGGTGGCAGGCGCAGCCCGGCCGCCCAGTCCGCCCAGTACGACTCGGCGGCCCGCCGCCGCTCGGCCTCGGGCAGCGCATGCGGCCCCAGGTCCCACGTGCCGCAGCGCAGCTCCAGCACCACATCGGACCCGTTCGGCCGCACCACGGCCGTCGCGGACTCCTGCGCGCCGTCGCTCTCGACCGACCACGCGACGCCGGGGGAGCGCAGCACGATCGGATCGTTCGTGCCCTCCACGCGCAGCCCATCCGGCTCGATGATGATCCGCACCGGGACCTGCCCGAATTCCGGGCGCGGCGCGAACGTCACCACCGCCGCCGCATCGCCACTGATCACGCGCGTCACATCCGTGCGCCCGACCGGTGCGTCATGCGGGAGGTAATCCGTCACCAGCAAGCTCGACCAGCGCGTCTGCACCGTCATGGTGCCATCGACGTACTGCTGGCTCAGCGGCAGCGAATCCCGCTCCGGGCCGATCGAGAAGTGCCCAGCCCCGACGCCTCCGAGCAGGTGGGCAAACACTGCCGCCGAATCCGGCTCCGGATGGCACAGCCAGCTCAACGTGGCGCTCGGTGTCAGCAGCGCGACCGCGCGCGGGCTCGCCATCATCGTCAACCGCTCGATCGGCGTCGCGCTATCACCGTGCAGCCACGTGCGCCGCTCCTCCATGAGGAACGCCAGCGCCGCCGCGACATCGTTGGTCGACTCGATGCGGTGCTCGGCCAGGGTCTCCCCGTCGCCGATCTTCACGCCCACATCCGGGCCATGCAGGCGCCGGAATGCCTTCTCGTCGGTGACGTCATCACCGAAGAACACCGCCGCGGAAGCGCCCTCCTGGTGGCGCAGGATATCGAGCGCCTGGCCCTTGTCGGTGGAGATGACCGCGAGCTCGATCACCGCCTTGCCCTCGGTGACCTGCACGCCCTCCCAGGTGGCCGCGCCCGTGCGCACCGACTCCAGCGCGCTGTTCCCGGTCGCGGTGCTCTCCGCGCGACGGACATGCAGCGCGATGCTCGCCGGCTTCGCCTCCACCGTCACGCCCGGATGGCGCTCGGCGATCGATTCCAGCTCGGCCTGCAGCTCGCGCAGCAGCGCCTTGGCCTCCGCATTGATCTCATGGACGAACCCGACCTCGAACTCGGAGCCGTGGCTGCCCACCAGGTGCACCTCCTCGGGAAGCCGCGAGAGCGTCGCGAGATCCCGCAGGGCACGGCCCGAGATCACCGCCGCCGTCGTGTACGGCAACGTCGCCATCGCCCGCAGGGCTCGGACCGACGCAGAGTTCGGGTATGCCTGGTCCGGGTCGGCCACGATCGGGGCCATCGTGCCGTCGTAGTCGCACGCCACGAGCAGCCGCGGAGTGCGAGCCGCCTGCACCAGCGCGCGGCGCAGCTCGATCGGAAGATCCTGAGCACTCATGGCCGGGGCTCCTTCCCCAGCGCGAGGGCATCGAGGAACGATCGGGCCCAGCGATCCACATCATGAGCGAGGACTTGCCGGCGCATCGCCTTCATGCGGCGCTTTCCCTCCGCTGGTGCTTGGTCGAGAGCCTCGAGCAGAGTGTCCTTCACCCCATCGAGATCGTGCGGGTTGACCAGGTAGGCCTGGCGCAGCTCCATCGCGGCACCGGTGAACTCGCTCAGCAGCAACGCCCCGCCGAGGTCGCTGCGGCTCGCCACGTATTCCTTCGCCACCAGGTTCATGCCATCCCGGACCGGAGTGACCAGCATCACATCGGCAGCGGCGAAGAACGCGATCAGCTCCTGGCGGGGGATCGGGCGATGGATGTAATGCACCACCGGGCGCCCCACCTCGCCGTAGTCCCCGTTGATGCGGCTGACGTTGCGCTCGATCTCGTCGCGCATCTGCATGTAGTGATCCACCCGCTCCCGCGAGGGGGTGGCGAGCTGGACGAAAACAGTCTCGGAAGGCTCGAGGCGACCCTCCGCGAGCAGCTCCTGCAGTGCCAGCAACCGGATGTTGATGCCTTTGGTGTAGTCGAGGCGATCCACCCCGAGCATGATGCGCCGCGGATTGCCGAGCTCCGCGCGGATCTGCTTCGCCCGCGCCCGCACGGACTTCGAGCGCGCGATCTCATCGATCTCCGCCGAGGCGATCGAGATGGGGAAAGCTCCCACGCGCACCGTGCGGAACCCCACCGCGACCTCGCCGAACTTGCTGCGCACGCCAACGTTCCCGCGGCTCGTCGAGTGCCCGGCCAGCCGGTTCGCCAGGTACAGGAAGTTCTTCGCGCCCCCCGGGAGGTGGAAGCCCACCAGGTCCGCGCCGAGCAGCCCCTCGACGATCTCCGCGCGCCACGGCAGCTGCATGAAGATCTCCACCGGCGGGAACGGGATATGCAGGAAGAAGCCAATGGTCAGGTCGGGGCGCAGCATCCGCAGCATCTTCGGCACCAGCTGCAGCTGGTAGTCCTGGATCCACACCGTCGCGCCCTCGCGGGCCACCTCGGCGGTCGCCTCGGCGAACCGTCGATTGACCTCCACATAGGTGTTCCACCAGGTGCGGTCATACACCGGCTTGACCACCACATCGTGGTAGAGCGGCCACAGCGTGGCATTGGAGAAGCCCTCGTAGTAGTCCGCGACCTCGCGCTCGGACAAGCGCACCGGGAACAGCGAGAGGCCATCCTCGACGATGGGTTCCACATCCGCGTCCGCCACCCCGGGCCAGCCCACCCAGGCGCCCTTGTTGCGGCGCAGCACCGGCTCGAGAGCGGTCACCAGGCCGCCGGGGCTCCGCTTCCATCGCGAGGAGCCATCGGGCAACTGCTCGAGATCAACAGGAAGGCGATTGGCCACCACCACGAGCTGCGCGCCAGGATCCGGAGTATCGGGGACAGGCACCGCTTCCGAACCGGGCTTGTTGCTGGAGGAAGCTCCAGAGGAAATCACGGACACCTCGCTGGCTCGTCGGGCCCAACCTGGCTACCGGGCAGCGGCAACCGTATCGACGATAACCGCTCAGTGATCACTCCGCGCGAGCGACCGGACCTATTCCCAGCATGGAGAGGAACATGCGGCACTCGTCGGCGTCCTTGGCATGCGCCGCTACGACGCGCTGCGCCTGCCGGGCCGTCTCGTCAGCGAGCGGCTCGATCTCGTCATCAGTGATGACATGGTTCTCGGCCCGTGCGGCCATGCTTGTCCTCCAGTACTGTCACCGTCAGCGTTATCGTCGCTCGTCAGCAGAGGGGCCGGCAGCGAGCCGCAGCCCTCGACAGCGCCCAGCACGAGCGGCACGAGCGATCGTGCTTGACCTACAGCATGACCGAACTGCCGATCCGATGCGAAATTCGGGCATCCAAGAGCCAACCAGCGGGGCCGCGCGTCGGCTAGTGTCGGCGGGGGATGGCCCCAGCAGGGAGGCGACATGGAGGATTCACCACCACGAGCACGGCGCCCCGCGGCTCGGGGCCGCGAGATCCTGCCGCGCGTGTTCCGCCGCAACCGCTTCCTGTATCCCGTTGCCGTCATCCTGCTCAGCATCTACCAGGTCGCCGAGACCCTCGTCCCCATCGCGATCGGCCTGCTGATCGACCGCGTGGTCGGCACGGCCGAAACGGACTCGATGCTCGAGTACGGCGCACTGCTGCTCGGCCTCTTCATCGTCATCGTCGTCTCCTGGCGGCTCGCGCAGCGCCTGCTCCGCCGGGTCATCGAGACCGAGGCGCACAGCCTGCGGATCGAGCTCGTCGCCCGCATCCTCGACCCGCGCGGGATGCGCCGGCGCCCACGGATCGGCCAGCTCCTCACCATCAGCACGCAATCCGCGGACCGGGCCGCCGGCATCCTCGGCGTGGCGGCCAGAGCCGTCGCTGCTCTCGTCGCGGCCGGAGTAGCGGTCGTCGCGCTCCTCGTCATCAACCCAGCGCTCGGTGCCGCGGTCGTGATCGCGACCCCGCTGATCCTCGGTGCCCTCAACCGTGCCGCGCCAGCGCTCACCCGCCACGCCAGCGAGCAGCAGACCGCGGCCGGGTGGGCCTCCGCGCTCGCCACCGACCTCGTCAGCGGCCTCCGGCCACTGCGGGGCATCGGGGGCGAGGAGATGGCCGCCCACCGGTACCGCACCCAGAGCCGCATCGCCCTGCGCGCCGCCACCCGGTACACGCGGGTCAACGGACTCTTCACCGGCGCATCGCTCACGGCCAACGGCGTGCTCGCCGTCCTCGTCGCGGGCTATGGCGGCTACCTCGCCCTCGCGGGCACCATCACCGTCGGCGAGCTGATCGCCGTGGTGGGGCTATCGCAGTTCCTGCCCGGTCCGCTCGGCACGCTGTCCGCCCTGCCACGCGCGGTGGCCACCGCCCGGGCCTCCGCCCGCAACGTCTCCGCGATCCTCGGCGCCGAGCATCTCCTCGAGGAGCGCCGCGCCGAGCTGCCCCCGGGGCGGCGGGACATCACGCTGCGCGGCATCAGCTACAAGTCCCTGCGGGGGCTGGCGCTCGAAGCCCGCGCGGGCAGCCTCATCGGGATCGTCTCCTACGATCCGCACGATGCCGAGGCGCTCGTCGAGATCCTCTCGGGCCAGGTGCCCCGCAGCGAATACAGCGGTGACGTGCTGGTAGGGGACATCCCGTTGCAGGACATCGAGGCCGAGCAAGCCCGCGGCGCGCTCCTCGTCGAGCCGCACAGCACGGACCTGTTCACCGGCACCATCGGATCCAACGTCACCGCGGGCCGCCCGGATGCCACCGGGGACCACGTCGACCGGGCGCTCGCTGCCTCCGCCGCGGACGAGGTCGTCTCGCTGCACGGCGACGGCCTCGATCACCCCGTCACCGATCGCGGGCAGAGCCTCTCGGGCGGCCAGCGGCAACGCATCGCGCTCGCCCGCGCCCTCGTCGCCGCTCCCTCCGGGCTCGTCCTGCACGACCCCACCACCGCGGTGGACGCGGTGACCGAGAACACGATCATCGACGGCCTCGTCGAGTTCCGCCACCGATCCACGCCCCGCGCCCACACCACCATCCTCGTCACCTCCAGCCCCACCCTGCTGGCGCGCTGCGACGAGGTGATCGTCATCCGCGACGGCCACATCGAGGCGATGGCCACCCACGAGCATCTGGTCGGATCCAGCGAGGCCTACCGCCGGGCGGTGCTGCGATGACCCCGCGCAAGCCACCCGCGCGCCGCGGCCTCCCGATCGCCACCTCCCGGCAAGCCGCGGTGTGGCTGCGGTCCATGCTCGCCCGCGAACCCCTGCAGGTATCGTTCGCGGTCCTGTTCTCCATCATCGGCGCCATCGCCACCATCGTTCCCGTGTACGTGCTCGGGCGGCTCGTCGACGACGTCCTCGACGGTGCGGCCACCTCGCGCATCACCTCGGTCATCGTGCAGATCCTCCTCGCCGCGATCGTGGCGGGGCTGCTCACCGGCGCCGCCACCTACCTCGTGGGAAAGACCGGCGAGACCATTCTCGCCAACCTCCGCGAGCGTGCCCTCGAGCACGCGCTGCTGCTGCCGCTGCCCGTGCTCGAGGAAGCAGGCAAGGGCGACCTGCTCACCCGCATCAACGATGATGTCGCCGCCATCGCGCGCTTCGTCCGCAACTCGCTGGCGAGCATGATGTCCACCTTCACGCTCGTGGTGCTCAGCATCGCCGCGGTCACCCTCATCGACTACCGGCTCGGGCTCGGCGCGGCCGTCGCCATCCCCCTCGGGCTGATCGTGCTGCGCCTGCACCTCCCGCGGACCCGGCGGGCCATCACGCAGGAGCGCCACGCCACCTCCCATCGCGCGCAGGCACTGATCGCCGGGATGCAAGGCGTGCCCACTGTCCGGGCGTATGGCCTCGAGCACGAGCAGACCGCCCAGATCTCCGAGGCGTCGAGCCAGGCCCGGGAGCAGATCCTCGCCGGGTACCAATCCCTGTCCCGCCTCGTCTCCGCGGGCAAGATCGTCCAGTACATCGGGCTCGGGGCAGTGCTCGCGATCAGCTTCATGCTCATCCAGCAGGGCCAGCAGATCACCATCGGCGAGGCCACCATCGCGGCCCTGCTGTTCTACCGGCTCTTCGCCCCCATGCAGGACATCCTCTTCTCCTTCAACGACATCCAGGCCGCGGGCGAGGGCATGCGCAGGCTCGTCGGGCTCATCAACAGCGAGGTCGTGCGCGAGCGCGGGCGCAACGACCTGCCCGCCGATGCCACCCTCGAGCTCGAGGGCATCAGCCACTCCTATGACGGCACCACCATCGTTGTCCGTGACGTCTCCCTCACCATCGCGGCGGGGGAGCGGGTGGCACTCGTCGGCTCCACCGGCGCGGGAAAGACCACCGTCGCCGCCATCGCTGCCGGGGTGCTGCGGCCCAGCTCCGGCCAGGCCAGCATCGGCGGCGTCGATCTCGCCGAGCTCGGCTCGCGGGACCTGCGCAAGCAAGTAGCCATCATCAGCCAGGAAGTCCACGTCTTCTCCGGGCCCCTGTTCGAGGACCTCCGGCTCGCCAACCCATTCGCCGGGGACGACGACCTCCAGGCCGCCCTCCACACCGTCGGCGCCTACGCCTGGGTGCACAACCTGCCCGAGGGAATCGCCACCATGGTCGGCGAAGGCGGGTACCAGCTCACCGCCGCGCAAGCGCAGCAGATCGCCCTGGCCCGGCTCGTCCTCGCGAACCCGCCCGTTGCCGTCCTCGACGAGGCCACCGCCGAAGCAGGCAGCGCTGGAGCCCGCGAGCTCGAGCACTACGCCTACGAGGCCACCGAGGGGCGCACCACCCTCATCGTCGCCCACCGGCTCACCCAGGCCGCCCGCGCCGATCGGGTCATAGTCCTCGAGCATGGACGCATCATCGAGCAAGGACCGCACCGCGAGCTCCTCAAGAGAGGGGGCCGCTACGCCGAGCTATGGAACGCATGGGAAGGCCGCGACAAGGACAGCATCAACGACGATGACCTCCCGTGAGGCAAGAACCCCGCCGATGGCCCGGGCAGCCAGGGCCCGGCGTGAGAATAATCGCCCCCCGGAAGATCACATGCGAGCCCGAACAAGCACCACAACCGATAAGCTGCGACAAGCAACATGACCGTCGGCACCATCGCCCGGAACACCACCGGACCCGCGACCGTGCCCGGCGCGACGAATGGACGGGACCAAACCGTGCCTAGTACGGTATTGGCTGGTCGAGCAGCAGGGACGGGACACCGGACTGCCCCGCGCGGGGCGCGACGCTGGAAGCAGAGTGAGGACAGATGAGCACCAATCCTTTTGACGACGAGAACGGCCGCTTCTACGTGCTGATCAACGACGAGGAGCAGCATTCGCTGTGGCCCTCGTTCGCTGACGTGCCCGCAGGATGGAAGGTCGTCTTCGGCGAGGACAGCCGGGCCGCCTGCCTCGAGTACGTGGAGCAGAACTGGACCGACCTCCGTCCCAAGAGCCTCCGCGACGCCATGGCCGCGGACGCCGACGAGGACGACGACGAATAAGCCCGCATCACCGCCTGGCGCGAGCCACGGCCTGGTGAGCAGCACGGTTCGTGAACGAGCAACCCCCGCGGCCCCACTCGGGCCACGGGGGTTACTGGTGCATCGGTCGCTTGCTGCGGCGGCTAGCGCGCCCGGTGGCCAGCGCGCGTCGGTTGGCTAGTGCGTCCGTTGGCGAATCTGCCACGGAGCGTGCGTAGGTGCCACCCAACGCATATTGGTGCCACTCTCATGTCCTCGTGCCACACAAATATTGGTGGTGGCTATGGCGGAACCGTGGCACCTACGGGGCAAGGGTGGCGGCTATGCGCCTTGCCCGGCCATGCGCCTTGCCCGGCCACTTCAAGCAGTGGCCTCGGGCTAGCCGCCGTCCACTAGATCGGATTCCCGCAAGCCGGTAGCGGCCAGCGCCTCCTCGACCGACCCATGCCGGAACATCGACGTGACCTGGTCATCCACCACACGGAACGCAGACGCAGCCTCCGCGTCGTCGCCAGGCGCGCTGCCCGCCACATGCTCCTCCACCACGACCACGCCATCGTGGGCGAATATCCGGCCCGGCGAGAGCGTCACCGTCAACGTGCGAGCCCACTCCCGCAGCGCCGCGATGCCCTGGCTCGCATGATCCGCCGCCGCGATATCCACATCATCGCTCGACAGATCCACCAGGGTCTCCCAATCGCGACCGTTCAACGCCTCATGCCAAGCAAGGACCGTAGCCATATCCGACGTGCTCATGCCCCAACGCTAGTACCGCCGACCAACATTGGCACGGGCAATCGCGCACAAACCAGCGAGCGCCCCGCAGGGACTGCGGAAGATTCGGCAACGACGATCGCGAGCCGCTACTATGATCCCCGGATCCGCGGGATCCACCGCTGGCGTGGCGCAATTGGTAGCGCACCCGACTTGTAATCGGGCGGTTGAGAGTTCAAGTCTCTTCGCCAGCTCTCGACGAGCGAGGCCAGGTTCGGATACCTGGCCTTGCTGCAATTCTGGGCTGCAATTCTGGGCTGCTTGGCCCCGGCGGCTGCGCGCCCGCTACTCCGCCTGCCGCGGGAACCGGTGCAGTGCCGATTCGCGGAACGGCGCGAGGGGACCGTGCGCACCCGTCGCGGCCGCGGTGAGGTGGCTGGCAGCGGGCAGGAACGTGCCGAGCTTGTCGATGCCGTCCACGATGTGCGGCAGCAGCGGGAGCAGAGTCGGGGTGTACGGCTTGCGGCCCTTGCTGATCGGCTCCGGCTCGTCGTCGATGCTCACGGCGTCGTGATGCCGGGCGTAGTCGGTGATGGCGCTGCGCAGCGGAGCGTGCTCGCGGCCGGGGAGCGCGGTGGTGCTCCATCCGAGCAATTGGGCGAGCAGTGGGCGCCATGTCCCGGCACGCTGGTCGTTCGTCCCGTGGATGGCGGTGAGGACGATCGTGGCGGGCAGCATCAGGTTCACGGTGTGGAAGAGGATCGCCTCGCGCCGGTACGACTTGCGGGCCTGCTCGTCCCACAGCAGCGCGATGGCGATGTCGCACACGGCGGTGAGCGAACTGGTGCGGGCGGTGATGCTGGCGGTTCGCGCCTTGTCGAAGTTGTACTCCGCCTCGCGGATCTTGTTGCTGGTCGCCTGAAGGGTGGCGAGCTGGGCGAGTGCCTCGGCCTGGAGCGCATGCCGCTCGACATGCTCGAGCACCGTGGCGGCCTCCTGGTAGAGGGTCATCGCGGTCCTGGTGTCGGATGCCGCTGCGTGGGCTGCCGCGAGCCGCATCGCGCAATGCCCGGCCTCGGGGGCCTTCTTCGCTTCCATGAGCGCGGCCAGTGCGGCCTTGAAGTGATGCCGCGCCTGGCTGTCATGCAGCGCATACGTCTCGGCCAGCTTGACGTGCGACTTCGCTAGCCATATAGCGGCCTTGTGCTCGCGGAAGACACCGGCGGCGGCCTGGAGGTGGCGGCGCGCATCATCGATGCGGTCGAGCTTGGTGCAGATCTCGCCGAGGTGATGGTTGGCCACCGCGAGCTCGCCGCTGTTGCCGCTGCGGGTCAGCTGCCGGGCAGCCTCATGGAATGCCGTCTCGGCAGCGTCGAGCTCGCCGCGGCGCAGGTGGGCGAGACCGATCGCGGAGTCGCAAATCGCCCGGTAGTCGTCGAGGCCCTGCCGGCGCGCGTGGGCACGCTCGGCCCGCGCATCGGCGAGCAACTGCTCGGTGTCACCGGCCGCGATCCAGCGCTGCCACAGCGTGCGCGAGGTGGCGGTGACCGTGTCGTGGTCGTCGGCGTCGCGCGCATCGCGCCGCCGGGCCATCAGCCCGGTCAGGGTCTCAGCCTGCGGCGGGGCATCGCTTGCCAATGTGCCTCCTGGGTCAATGGTGCCCTCGCTGGCGGCGTGCCGTCGAGGACCAGGGGAATCGTCTGCGGCCGGGGTCGTGATCACCGTACGCGAGGGCGATGATGTTCCTGGAACACGCTCCGTTACTTTTAGGGCACGAACCCACGGGCAGCAAGGAGCGCATGGTGAACGAGCAGCAACTGAGCACCCCGGCAGGACCACTGACGGCCTGGCTCTTCCATCCAGAGGCTGGACCAGCAACGCAGCCGCTCCCGGGCGTGGTGGTGGTGCATGACGCGATCGGCCTGACCGATGACACCAAGCAGATCTGCCAGCGCATCGCCAACGAGGGCCACGTGGTTCTCGCGCCGGACCTGTACTCGCGGGGCGGTAAGGCCCGCTGCGTCACTCGCGTGCTCAAGGACTTGTGGGCGCAGGAGGGCCGCACCGTCGACGATCTCCTCGCCGCGCGTGACCACCTCCTCGGCCGCGACGACTGCACCAGCACGGTCGGCATCGTCGGATTCTGCATGGGTGGGGGATTCGCCATCGTGATGGCACCGAAGGGCTTCGGAGCGAGCGCCCCCTTCTACGGCGTGGTGCCACGCAATCTCGCGGAGGCAGTGCAGGGCGCCTGCCCACTGGTGGCAAGCTTCGGCAAGCGCGACCCGCTGCTGGTCGGGGGAGAGAAGCGCCTGCGCGAGGCCTGCGACGAGCATGGTGTCGAGCTGGATTCCCGCACCTATCCGGGCGTGGGGCATAGCTTCGTCAACAAGCTCGACTACGGCCCCGCCACGCCGCTGCTGAAGATCACCGGATTCGCGTACGGCCACGACGCTGCCGAGGACGCGTGGCAGCGGGTGTTCGCGTTCTTCCGCACGCATCTCGCGGGCTGAGCATCGGGCGAGGCGTCTGTCGCGTCAGTGTTTCTGCGGCGGGGCGTCTGTCGCGGCAGAAGCACCGGAAACTGGCAAACGCGATAGAAACCGACCGGCATTCCCCGGGGTTTCTATCGCGTTTATCCGTGCTGCCTACCGATGCACCGGTGGCCAGGGTCGGCAAGCAGCCCTAGCTGCCCGTCATCTGGTTGAACCCGTCGACGAGCACATCAGCGAGACCGCCGACCGCCACGGGGCCCAGCCGTCCGCTGTACAGCTCCTCGCCAGGAACGTCGCACCACCACGACACGGTGTGGATACCGCCGAAGACATACGGCACCTGCTGGGTGGCAGTGCCGTTCGGAGGCACGATCACCGCGGGAGGCAAGCCGAACCAGGACAGCGGCGAGCCGAAGAAATGCAGCACTCCACCGCAGGTCGCGGGGGAGGAACTGGTGTTGGTGTAGCTGATCTCCAGCGTCGTCTCGTCGAGGCTGGTCGTCTCCACGATGGGTGCGGCGCTAGCAACGGCGGGCGCGGCGAGCAGCGCTGAGCCAGCAGCGAGAGCGATGATGGCGGCGCGGGTGCGGCGCATGATTCCTCCAGGAGCGATGGATGCGAAAGCCTGGGGATGATCCTATGCCGTTGCCCCGCAACCCACGTCGGATTCCTGCGCAGCGATCACGCGAGGCGCGAACGGCTAGGCAGGGTTCTCGGCGAGGCGCGCGGCCATGTCCACCGCGCGGGGCTTGCGCCGACGGCCAGGAAGCATGGAGACAAGCTCGCCGACCGGCCCGACCGCTCCATTGACCACCCCGGCCGCGTCCTGCAGCGCGCCCACGCTATTGGCGAGGAGGTCGAGGCTCGGCCCGAGCCGATCGAGGCTGTCCGACAGCGAGATGAGCTGATCAAGCGTGCCACCCTGCTTGAGCATGCGCTCCATCGAGCTGTTCTCCGACAGGAGGTTGTCGAGCAGCCCGTTCTTCTTCAGAAGGTTCTCGAGCGGGCCGTCGGGCTGCAGCAACCGGTCGAGCGCGCCGTCCTTCTCGAGGATCCGGTCGAGCAGGCCATCCTGGTCGATGAGCTTCTCCACGAGCCCGTCCTTCTCGAGCAGTCGCTCGACGGGACCATCCTTCTCGAGCAGCCGATCAAGAAGGCCACCAGGCTCGGTCAGCTTGTCCAGCACGCCATCCTTGGCCATGAGGCGCTCCACGGGGCCGTCAGCATCGAGAACGCGGCCCAGCGCACGATCATCGCCGGCGCTCTCCGCGACCTTCTGCAGCAGCGCGAGCGGCCCGCGCGGATCAATGAGGCGCAGCACTGTGCTGGTCTCATCGATCACGGTGGCCGCGGTATCGGTGGCGATCCCGATGGCCGCGCCGGCAACAGAGGCGCCAGTGCGGGCAGGAACGGTGACAAGCGTGAACAAGCTCATCTCCGAATCGTAGGTTTTGCCCGTTCGCGGCGCTGTTACGTTTATCTCGCTGTGGCCAACATCATGGCTGTCCGCCCGTGCCGGCGAGTGTGCGGCCCCGCGGCGGTGGCGTCCCCACGGCGGCGAGTGTGCGGCGGTGGCGTCCCCACGGCGGCGGGTGTGCGTCCCCACGGCGGCGAGTGTGCGAAAAACGACAGGTTTCGGCGCGGAGGCTGTCGTTCCTCGCACACTCGCGCGGAATTCGCACACTCGCGGGCCGGGCACACTCGCGCGCAATACGCACACCCGCCGACCAGTCACGCCCGCCGACCAGTCACGCCCGCGGCCCGCCCTGCCAAGCGAGCCAGGCCCGCCCCGAGAGCCCCGAGCAACTACGCCGAGGTGGGTTCCGCGGGCACGTGGTCGCTGTGCCCGAGCTCGCGGAGCGCGGCCCGGAGGCGGACGGCGGCCGCATCGAGCTCGGCCTCATCGCCCGGCCTGGCGCCCGAGATGTCGAAGCCCTCGATGCTCCACGCGGGGAAGACATGCAGGTGCAGGTGGGGAACCTCGATGCCGGCGATGAGCAGCCCGGCTCGGGGCGCGTCCCATGCCTTGCGCACGCCCTGGCCGATGTGCTGCGCGATCCCGGTGCAGCGCGCGAACAGGCCGGGGTCGACGTCCTGCCACTGGTCGATCTCCGCGCGGGGCACCACCAGGGTGTGGCCGGCTGCCACCGGCGCGATGGAGAGGAACGCCACCACGTCCTCGTCCTCCCAGATGAACCTGCCGGGCAGTTCCCCGGCGATGATCTTGCTGAACACGGATGCCATGCCACGAGCATGGTGGATCAGCGCGCCCCGCGCCACCATCCGCGCCGTGCGAACGCTCCGAAGCCGGAACCGACCGCGTCCCGGTGCCGGCGATCCGGGCCCGAGCACGTAGGCTGGTCTACCGTGCGAGTCCTCGTTATCGGTTCTGGTGCCCGTGAACATGCATTGCTGCTGGCGTTGCAGCGCGATCCGTCGGTGACGGCGCTGATGTGCGCTCCCGGCAATGCCGGAACAGCGGACATCGCGGAGCAGCGCGATGTCGATGCCGCCTCCACTGACGATGTGGTGGCGCTCGTCCGCGACTGGACTCCTGACCTGGTGATCATTGGCCCCGAGGTGCCGCTGGTGCTGGGTGTCGCTGATGCTGTCCGCAAGGTCGGTGTGCCGTGCTTCGGCCCTTCCGCCGCCGCTGCGCAGATCGAGGGCTCCAAGGCTTTCGCGAAGGACATCATGGCCGAGGCCGGGGTGCGCACCGCGCATGCCGAGATCGTCGACACCCCCGCCGCGCTTGATCCGGCGATGGACCGGTTCGGCCCCACCTGGGTGGTCAAGGATGATCGCCTCGCCGGGGGCAAGGGCGTTGTGGTGAGCGCTGATCGTGCCGTCGCCCGCGATCATGCCGCCGAGCTGCTGGAGAAGGGCCATCCGGTGCTGCTCGAGTCGTTCCTCGACGGGCCCGAGGTGTCGCTGTTCTGCCTCGTTGATGGCGAGACCGTGGTGCCGCTGCTGCCCGCCCAGGACCACAAGCGCGTCGGCGACGACGATTCGGGCCCCAACACCGGCGGCATGGGTGCCTACGCCCCGTTGCCGTGGCTGCCCGACGGCATGGTCGAGCAGATCGTCCGTGATGTGGTGGAGCCGGTGGCGCGGCAGATGGTTCAGCGCGGCTGCCCGTTCAGCGGGCTCTTGTATGCCGGTCTCGCGATCGGCAAGGACGGTCCCGCGGTGGTGGAGTTCAACTGCCGCTTCGGTGATCCCGAGACCCAAGTGGTGCTCGACCTCCTCGACAGCCCGCTCGGGGAGGTGCTCAATGCTGTCGCCACCGGGACGCTCGGCGAGCTTCCCCCGCTGCGCTGGAAGCCGGGCAGCTCGGTAACGGTGGTGCTCGCCGCCGAGAACTATCCCGCCTCGCCGCGCACTGGAGATGTCATCACTGGCGCGGGCATCGAGGGCGTCCTCCACGCGGGGACCGCCCGCAATGCCGATGGCGATCTCGTCTCCGCTGGTGGGCGCGTGCTCAGCATCGTCGGCCACGGCGCGGACCTCGATGCGGCCCGAGCGGATGCCTACGACAAGGTCGGCCGCATCACGCTGCGCGCTGGGCACTTCCGCACCGATATCGGCAAGGCTGCCGCCGAGGGTCGCATCTCGTTGTGACCGGGGCGCGCATCTCGCAGCGATCGAGCATCGCGCCGTTCTACGTCATGGACGTGTGGAAAGCAGCGGCGGAGCGGCAACGCACCCACGGTGATGTCATCGCCCTCGCCGCGGGCCAGCCCTCCACGCCCGCGCCCCGGCCTGTGCTCGAGGCTGCCCGCTCGACGCTCGACCAGCATGTCCTTGGCTATACCGAGTCCACGGGCATCCGGCCGCTGAAGGACACCATCGCCGACTACTACCAGCGGCGCTACGGCGTGAGCGTTGATCCGGACGATGTCGTCATCACCACGGGCTCGTCCGGCGCCTTCACGATCCTGTTCCTCGCCGCCTTCGACGTTGGCGACACCGTCGTCATGGCGCGGCCCGGCTACCCGGCATACCGCAATGTGCTCCAGGCCCTCGGCTGCCATGTCCATGAGCTTGATTGCGGCCCCGGTACCCGCTTCCAGCCCACTCTCGCCCAGCTCGAAGCCCTCCCCGAGCCGCCCGCGGGGCTCATCATCGCTAGCCCCGCGAACCCCACCGGAACGATCATCGACCGCGCCGAGCTCGCCGCCATCGCCGCATGGTGCGAGCGCAACGGAACCCTGCTCGTCTCCGATGAGATCTACCACGGCATCAGCTACGGCACCGACGGCGAGACCTGCGCCTGGAGCCTTCCCGGCCATGCCGCCGTCATTGGATCGGTCTCCAAGTACTTCTCCATGACGGGATGGCGGCTCGGCTGGATGCTGCTTCCCCCGCAGTACCGCGACGTCGCCAATCGGCTCGCGAGCAACCTGACGGTCTGCCCGCCCGCGCTCTCCCAGCATGCCGCCATCGCCGCGTTCACCGACGAATCGCTCGCTGAGCTCGATGGCCACGTGCAGCGCTACCGCATCAATCGCGACATCCTTCTCGAGGGCCTGCACGGTCTTGGCATTACGCGCCTCGCCCCCGCGGATGGTGCGTTCTACCTCTATGCCGACATCAGTCACCTCACCGACGACGCCATCGGCTGGAGCTCGCGGCTGCTCGCCGCCACTGGTGTGGCGGTGGCGCCCGGCATCGACTTCGACACGGCCCACGGCCACACCCACATCCGGTTGTGCTTCGCCGGAGCCACCGCCGATATGCACGAGGCCCTCGAGCGCCTTCAGTGCGCGCTTCCGCTCCTCGAGCGCTGACTAGGCCCGCGGCAGGACCGCTCCGAGCTGTGGCCCCCGGGGCCGTGAAGCGGGGCCCTAGAGCTGGGGTGGCAGCGGAGCAGTTAGTCAACCGATACGTATTCGCCTGACAGCGATGCATGGCACCTGTGACGATGCGTCGGTGACCCCTGCCTCGCCAAGCCCTGCCCCGACGCCCAAGGGCGAGCGGCGCAAGCAGGCGCTGATCCAGGCCGCGGCCGACCAGTTCGAGGAGCTCGGGCTCGATGCGGTGACGCACCGGGCCGTGGCGCGGCGCGCTGGCCTGCCGCTGGCCTCGACGACCTACTACTTCGCCACGCGTGATGACGTGCTCGCCGCCGCGTTCGATCGCAGTGGCCAGCAGGAGCTCGAGCGGCTCGAGCGCGGAGCGTCGGGACGGGCCGCGGATCGAGCTGGCGTGCCGGGGCAGGCCAGCGAGCTCGCCGGGTACATCGCCAAGATCATCGCTGGTGGTCCCGCTGCATCGCGGCGCATCCCTGCCCGCGTCGAGCGGATGATGGCCGCGGTGCGCCGTCCGGTGCTGCGCCCCCACGCGCAGCGGGTCCGGGAAGCGGAGGCGTCGATCCTTGCGGAGGTGCTGGCCCGCGCGGGCAGGGTTGCTTCCGAGGATGCGACGCGCACGATTCGTGCGCTGCTCGATGGCGTTCTCCTCGAATCGCTGATCGGTGGTGCGCCCGATGCCGAGCAGATGGTCGCGCGATCGCTCGAGCCGGTGCTCGATGCTCTCGCGCCTGTCCAGGCCAGCCCCGGATCGGGAACTTCCAGCCTCGGATCGTGAATATCCAGCCACGTCCCGCGTGGCCAGATCCTCACGATCGGATCGGAACGGACTGGCACGAATTCGCGCTGCCCGCGCCGGGCACTACACTCGTGGGCTGTGACCACCGAGGATCCCAAGCGCCCCGTGCCCAATGTCCTGGCTACCCGCTACGCGAGCGCGGGGATGACCCACGTGTGGTCGCCGGAGAACAAGATCGTGCTCGAGCGGCAGCTGTGGATCGCGGTGCTGCGCGCCCAGCAGAAGCTCGGCATCGACGTGCCCGCGGGTGTCATCGAGTCCTACGAGGCTGTGGTCGATCAGGTCGATCTGGCTTCCATCGCGCAGCGCGAGCGGGTCACCCGCCACGATGTGAAGGCCCGCATCGAGGAGTTCAGCGCGCTCGCCGGGCATGAGCACATCCACAAGGGCATGACGAGCCGCGACCTCACCGAGAACGTCGAGCAGCTCCAGGTGCGGCGCGCCCTCGCGCTCGTCCACGATCGCGGCGTCGCCGTGGCTGCCCGCCTCGCCGAGCGGGCCACCGAGTACTCCGGGCTGGTCATGGCGGGGCGCAGCCATAATGTCGCCGCGCAGGCCACCACTCTTGGCAAGCGGTTCGCCTCCGCGGCCGAGGAAGTGCTCGTCGCGCTGGCCCGCATCCGCGATCTGATCGACCGCTACCCGCTGCGTGGCATCAAGGGACCGATGGGGACCGCGCAGGACATGCTCGATCTTCTCGGTGGAGATGCCAGCAAGCTCGCGGTGCTCGAGGAGTCCATCGCCGATCATCTCGGCTTCCGCGAGGTCCTCACCAGCGTTGGCCAGGTGTATCCCCGGTCGCTGGACCACGAGGTGCTGTCCGCGCTCGTGCAGCTCGGTGCCGGGCCGTCCTCGTTCGCGCACACTATCCGCCTGATGGCCGGGCATGAGCTCGTCACCGAGGGGTTCCAGCCGGGCCAGGTCGGCTCGTCGGCGATGCCGCACAAGATGAACACCCGCTCGTGCGAGCGCGTCAACGGCTTGCAGGTGATCCTGCGCGGCTATGGCTCGATGGCCGCCGAGCTCGCCGGCGCGCAGTGGAACGAGGGCGATGTGTTCTGCTCGGTGGTGCGGCGCGTGGCCCTGCCCGATGCGTTCTTCGCCATCGACGGCATGTTCGAGACGTTCCTCACGGTGCTCGACGAGTTCGGTGCCTACCCGGCGGTGGTGGAGCGCGAGCTCGACCGCTACCTGCCGTTCCTCGCCACCACGAAGGTGCTGATGGCGGCGGTGCGCGCAGGCGTGGGCCGCGAGACCGCCCATGAGGCCATCAAGGAGCATGCGGTGGCCGTCGCGCTCGCCATGCGCGAGCAGGGCGCCGGGCAGGACCTGCTCGACCGGCTCGCTGGGGATCCGCGCATCCCGCTCGATCGCGCGGGGCTCGAGGAGGCGCTCGCCGACAAGAAGGCCTTCATCGGCGCCGCGGAGGCACAGGTCGCCCACGTGGTCGCACGGGTCTCCGCCCTCGTGGAGCAGTACCCGGACGCCGCTGCCTACCAGCCCGCGCCGATCCTCTAGGAGTGCCGATGGCGTGCATCTTCTGCGACATCGTGGCCGGGCGGGCCGAGGCCAGCGTGGTGCACGAGGATGAGCAGGTCCTGGCGTTCATGGATATCCGCCCGATGACGCCGGGGCACCTGCTGGTGATCCCGAAGCAGCACGCCACCGATCTCGCCGAGCTCGACGCTGCTCTTGGCGGGCCCTTGTTCGCCACGGCCCAGCGCCTCGCGGCCGCGCTGCGCCGCAGCCCGCTCAAGCCCGCGGGCATCAACCTCTTCCTCGCTGATGGTGTCGCCGCGGGCCAGGAGGTGTTCCATGTGCACCTGCATGTGCTGCCCCGGACGCCTGGTGATGGGTGGGGGCTGCGCGGCACCTTCCAGTGGCCGCATCGCATGACCCTTGATGCCCAGGCCGGACAGATCCGCAACGTCCTGCCCGAGTAGCTGCTCCAGCAGGGCGGCGGGGCGTGCCACCAGGGCGCCCGAGGGCCGGTTGGCCCAGCAATCGGACGGTTCGCGGAGTTTGGCTCCCTGTTTGTCGGCAGGAAGCACTAGGGTGTACGCCGTGCGTCCTACTTTGGCTGATTACACCCACATCGCGTCCGGCAAGGTGCGCGACCTGTACGACATCGACGGCGAGAGCCTGCTCATGGTGGTGTCCGACCGGATCTCCGCCTATGACCACGTGCTCGAGACCCCGATCCCGGACAAGGGGCGCGTGCTCACTGCGATGAGCGTGTTCTTCTTCAACGAGCTGGGCGTGCCGAACCATCTTGCTGCCGCCGCCGACGATTCACGCATCCCCGAGGAGGTGCTGGGCCGGGCGTTGATCGTCAAGAAGCTGACGATGATCCCGTTCGAGTGCGTTGCCCGTGGATACCTATCGGGCTCGGCGCTGAAGGACTACCAGGCCACCGGGGCCGTCTGCGGCATCGCCCTGCCCGAGGGCCTGGGCGAGGCATCCAAGCTGGAGGAGGCCATCTTCACCCCGGCGACGAAGGCAGACATCGGCGAGCACGACGAGAACATCACGTTCGATGCGGTCGTGGCGAAGCTCGGCTCGGACCTGGCGTACACGCTGCGCGCGGAGACGCTGGACATCTACCTCCGCGCCTCGACGCTGACCGAGGCGCGCGGCCTGATCCTGGCGGACACGAAGTTCGAGTTCGGGGTCGATTCGGGCAACAACCTGATCCTCGCCGATGAGGTGCTCACGCCGGACTCGTCGCGGTTCTGGACGGTGGAGGACTACGAGCCCGGGAAGGTGCAGCCCAGCTTCGACAAGCAGTTCGTGCGCAACTGGCTGACCAGCCCGGAGTCGGGCTGGGACCGGGAGTCCGACAGCCCGCCGCCGCCGCTGCCCGATGACGTCGTTGATGCGACCCGCAAGCGCTACATCGAGGCGTATGAGCGCATCTCGGGATTGTCGTTCGACGAGTGGCTGGGCGAGTCCGCGTGGGCGAAGGCATGACGGCTCCGGTCCCGCCCCGCGCCAAGCAGGTCCCGCACCGCCGCGAGCATCACGGTGACGTGGTGATCGACAACTACGAGTGGCTGCGCGACAAGTCCGATCCCGAGGTGATCGAGTACCTCGAGTCCGAGAACGCCCACACCGAGGGGCGCACCGCGCATCTCGCGGGGCTGCGGGAGAAGATCTTCAGCGAGATCAAGAACCGCACCCAGGAGACCGACATGTCCGTGCCGGTGCGGCGCGGCCCCTGGTGGTACTACAGCCGCACCGTCGAGGGCCAGCAATACGGCCTGAGCTGCCGCTGCCCCGTCTCGGATGACGCTGACTGGACCCCGCCCGCCGTGGAGGCGGGAGCAGGCATGCCCGGCGAGCAGGTATTGCTCGATGCGAACATGGAGGCAGAGGGGCACGAGTTCTTCAGCCTCGGCAGCTTCGCGGTCACCGAGGACGGCAACCTGCTCGCCTACGGCGTGGATACCGCCGGGGACGAGCGCTACACCCTGCGCGTGAAGGACCTGCGCACCGGGGAACTGCTTGGTGACGAGATTCCCAACACGTTCCCCGGGGCATTGTGGGAGCCCAGCGGAACGTACCTGTTCTACCTGACCGTCGATGACTCCTGGCGGCCCGACACTGTCTGGCGGCACCAGCTGGGTACTCCGAGCAGCGATGATGTCGTGGTCTTCCACGAGCCCGATGAGCGGTACTGGACGGGCATGGGCATCACGCGCAGCCGCCAGTACCTCGTCATCGAGGTGGGCTCCAAGATCACCAGCGAAGCACGCGTGCTGCCGGCCGATGATCCCACTGGCGAGTTCACCGTCGTGCTGCCCCGCCGCGAGGGAGTCGAGTACGGCATCGACCATGTCGTGGTCGCGGGGGAGGACCGGTTCCTCATCCTCCACAACGACGGTGCCGAGAACTTCGAGCTCGCCGACGCGCCCGTCACTGATCCGACGGCGCAGCGCATCCTCATCCCGCATCGCGAGGACGTGCGGATCGAGGATGTCGAGTCGTTCCGCGACCAGCTCGTGGTCGGGTACCGGCGCGGCGCCATCGCCCGCCTCGCGCTGTGGCCCCTCACCGAGGACGGCTATGGCGAGATGCAGGAGATCGACTTCGGCGAGGAGCTCTACACCGCTGGAGCTGGCACCAACCCCGAATGGGCGGCTCCCTACCTGCGCCTCGGGTTCACCTCGTTCATCACGCCCGTGCGAGTGTTCGACTATGAGCTCTCCAGCGGCGAGCTGCTGCTGCGCAAGGAGCAGCCCGTGCTCGGCGGCTACGATCGCGGCCAGTACGAGCAGCGCCGCGAGTGGGCGACCGCCGAGGACGGCACGCGCATCCCGCTGTCGATCATCCAGCGCACCGATCTGCGCAGCCCCGCCCCCGTGCTGCTCTATGGATATGGCTCCTACGAGTCCTGCACCGATCCCTCGTTCTCGGTGTCGAGGCTTTCCCTGCTCGACCGTGGCATGGCATTCGTCGTCGCCCACGTCCGGGGCGGTGGCGAGATGGGACGGCACTGGTATGACACCGGCAAGACGCTGACGAAGAAGAACACGTTCACCGATTTCGTCGCGTGCGCCCGCCATCTGCGCGACACCGGGCATGCGAGCAGCATCATCGCTGACGGCGGTAGTGCTGGGGGCTTGCTCATGGGCGCGGTGGCCAACATGGCTCCCGAGTTGTTCGACGGCATCCTCGCCAACGTGCCGTTCGTCGACCCCCTCACGTCCATCCTCGATCCGTCTCTGCCGCTGACGGTCATCGAGTGGGATGAGTGGGGCAATCCTCTCGAGGAGAAGGCCGTCTACGAGTACATGAAGTCGTACTCGCCCTACGAGAACGTCACCGAGCAGGACTACCCGCCGATCCTGGCTATCACCAGCATCAACGACACCCGCGTCCTCTACGTCGAGCCCGCCAAGTGGGTGGCGCGGCTGCGCGAGGCCGGTGCCAGCGATGTGCTGCTCAAGACGGAGATGAGCGCCGGGCATGGTGGCGTGAGCGGCCGGTACGAGAAGTGGAAGGAAGTAGCCTTCGAGTTCGCGTGGGTCCTTGACCAGGTGGGGCTCGCCGACGCCTAGCAGGGATGACCGAGCGGCCAGTCCCGCTAGCCAGCGGCGAGCCCGGAATGGCCGAGGGTGCCGCGCGCCTCATCGGAGCGGAGATGCTCGATGAATCGCTGCGCGGCAGCGAGGTCGGGGGACTCGGCGAGCGGCGCGGCGAGCTTGGTGGCGGTCGCGGGAAAGGGAAGGTCGAGGACCGTGATGTCCTCGGTGGAGCTGCGCGCCGATGTGGCGAGGACCAGTCCCGCTTCCGCTGAGCCGTCGATGACCCGCTCGAGTACCTCGCTCGATGTCTGCTCCTGGTGGTCGGCGTCGATCGCGAGCCCGGCGCGGCGTGCTACCTCGTGGGCTGCCTGCCCGCAGGGAAGCTCGTCCGAGCAGGTGGAGACGGCCATCGCGCCGGAAACGACATCATCGAAGGTGGAACGGGTGCCGCTGGGGAGAGCCACCACGTAGGTGTCGCTTGCGACCATGACGGGTTCCCCGACGAGGAGGCCCTGGTCGGCTGCCTCCCACATGAGCGACGTATCCTCGGTGATCAGCACATCGATGTCGTTGGCATGGCTGGCTTGCGCGAGGGCCTGCTCGCCGGCGCGCGGCGGGTCGTCGTACCGGATCGTGACGGTGATGCCGGGGTGCGTGTCCTCGAACTGCTGGGCGATCTCGTCGAGCGACTCCCGCAGCGACTCGGGCGCGCGCACGGCCAGCGCTTCGCTGGGCTCGGTGGAGATGCATCCCGCAGCGAGCATGGCTAGCACGCTTGCGGCGGCGAGGGTTCCCCAGCGAGCTCTCATGCCGCCAGTCTCACACGGTGCCCGCGTGGCCAGGTAATGCTCTGGTAATCCCGCAACGCAATGGTCGCTGCGCGTGGATGAATCCGTGACCTTCCATCCCGTTCTCGGTACCTTGGTGGCATGCCGACAACAGTTGCCTCCATGCCCTTGCGGACCCTCGACGGCGAGCCCACCACTCTCTCGGACCTTGGGCCGGGCCCGTACCTGGTGGTGAACGTGGCATCGCGCTGCGGGCTCACTCCGCAGTACCGGCAGCTCGAGGAGATCGCCGGGCACTACCGGGAGCGCGGGCTGACGGTCATCGGTGTGCCATGCAACCAGTTCGGCGGGCAGGAGCCTGGCTCGGCGGAGGAGATCGCCACGTTCTGCTCCACCACGTATGGGGTGACGTTCCCGATGCTGGAGAAGGCCGACGTGAATGGCGCGCAGCGGCATCCGCTGTACGAGGTGCTGGCCGCGGCCACGGACGACGCGGGCGAGGCAGGGGATATCCAATGGAACTTCGAGAAGTTCCTCGTGGACGGGAGCGGATCGGTGGCCAAGCGGTTCCGTCCGCGCACCACGCCGGACGATCCAGCTGTGACCGGGGCCATCGAATCGCTGCTGCGCTGAGCCTCGCGTCCCCGAGACGGCGCCACGGGCGCGAAACGTTCGCATACCGGACACCTTGGGGTCAGAGTCCGTACATTCCGTGATGTGACCGTGGGATTATGAGCGCAGAACTGTTGGTCTCGGTGTCCGGCATCCGCGATACCACCGTGGATCTCGCGGCGAGCTTCCTCGAGGAGCTCGAGCGACGGGACGTGCCGGCGTCGCTGCTCGTGGCGCCCCGCATGAAGGGCAAGTACCGCTTGCTCAACGACCCCGCGACGCAGGAATGGCTGCGGGGCCAGCAGGCTCGTGGCGCCTCGATCCTGATGCATGGCTACGACCAGGCCGCGACGAAGAAGCGCCGCGCCGAGTTCGCCACCCTTCCCGCGCACGAGGCGATGCTCCGGCTCATCGCGGCCGATCGCGTGATGGAGGAATCGGGCCTGCGGACCAGGCTTTTCGCCCCGCCACGCTGGATCGTCTCCGAGGGCGCGCTGATGATGCTGCCACGCGTCGGGTTCCGCTTGTGCGCCGATCTCACCGCCATCCGCGACCTCGAGCACAACCTCGTCACCCGGGCGCGCGTGCTCGGGGTGGGGGAGGGGTTCCTGTCCGAGCCGTGGTGGTGCCGGTCGCTGGTCATGACCTCCGAGCGGGTCGCGCGGCGCGGCGGAGTGGTGCGCCTCGCGATCAAGGCCAAGCACCTGCAGCGCTCCGGCCCCCGGCAGGCCTTCCTCGACGCGATCGACCTGAGCCTGCACCACGGCGCGACGCCCACGACCTATCGCTGGCCCTATCGGCGGGCCATCGCCGACGCCGCCTAGCACTCAGGGAGCACCCCGATCCGAGACACCTTGGATCCCGGGGCATGTTCGGATGGCGCGGGGGCTCCCCGGTTGGAATGATGGGGCGCATGGTCGAGACGAATCCAGGCCGCGATGACATCGCCGCCAGCGCTAGCAGCCTCATGAAGATCTACGGCAGTGGAGACACCCAGGTACGCGCGCTGGACGGGGTCGATGTCGAGTTCGCCCGGGCCCAGTTCACCGCGATCATGGGCCCTTCCGGGTCCGGCAAGTCCACCCTGATGCATTGCCTCGCCGGGCTCGACACCGCCACCTCCGGGTCGGTGAACATCGGCGGCACCGAGCTCACCGAGCTCAACGACCGGCAGATGACCCAGTTGCGGCGCGACCGCATCGGCTTCGTCTTCCAGGCGTTCAACCTCGTTCCGACGCTGACGGCGCTGGAGAACATCACCCTGCCGCTCGATATCGCGGGCCGGGCAGCGGACAACGAATGGCTCGATACTGTCGTGACGCGGCTCGGTCTCGGTGATCGCCTCGACCACCGTCCCAGCGAGCTTTCCGGCGGGCAGCAGCAGCGCGTTGCCTGTGCCCGCGCGCTCGTGGGCCGCCCCGAGATCATCTTCGGCGACGAGCCGACCGGCAACCTCGATTCCCGCTCCGGGACGGAGGTCCTCGAGATCCTGCGGGCCTCGGTCAACGAGTTCGGGCAGACCGTCGTGATCGTCACCCACGATCCGCGCGCCGCGAGCTACGCCGATCGGGTCGTGTTCCTCTCCGACGGCAACATCGTCGACGAGCTGTACGAGCCCACCGCGGACTCCATCATCGACACGATGAAGAACCTGGAGAAGATCTGATGCCGGTGACTGCCGCGCCGTCGCGCGCGCCCATGCGCAAGGTGTCGCTGCGCAACCTCGGGGCCCACAAGCTGCGTTTGTTCCTCACGGTGCTCGCCGTGGTGCTCGGCACGGCATTCGTGACCGGCTCGTTCGTGTTCACCGATACGTTGAAGAAGACCTTCGACCAGATCTTCACCGGTTCCTCGCAGGGCGTCGACGTGCGCGTGGTGCCCGAGAACCAGGCGTCGCTGGGCGTGCCGCTCGAGCTCGCCGATCAGATCGCGACCCTGCCGGACGTGCGGGCTTCCGTCAAGTATGCCGGTGGCCAGGTCATCCTGATCAAGGATGGATCGGCGGTGCAGACGGGCGGCGCGCCCAGCGAGGGCGAGCCCTACTTCCCGCCGGAGACCGCGATCGGGCAACCCATCGAGATGGTGTCCGGCGAGCCGCCCGCTCGCGAGGGTGAGGTCATCATCAACTCGTCCGGCATGGAGCGGGCCGGGCTCGAGGTCGGCGACGACGTGGACGTCCTCGTCCCCAACAGTGGCACCGTCACCGTCTCCGTCACCGGGACCTACGACCTGCCCGTCGATGTGGGCGGGTTCATCGGGGTGCAGTTCGTCGAGCAGCAGGCCCTTGACCTGTTCTCCGACGGCGACCATGTCTCCCGCCTCGATCTCGCCGCCGCCGAAGGCGTCTCGCAGGAGGACCTGCGCGAGCAGGTGGCGGCGCTCGTGCCCGACGGGTTCGACGTCCTGTCCGGCAGCGAGGCGCGCGATAGCCAGCAGAACGAGCTCGAGCAGAACCTGTCGTTCATCAACTACTTCCTGCTCGCGTTCGGGGCCATCGCGCTAGTGGTCGGCACGTTCATCATCTACAACACGTTCGCGATGATCGTTGCCCAGCGGCTCCGCGAGATGGCGCTGCTGCGGGCGATCGGCGCGAGCCGCAAGCAGATCAGCCGATCAGTCATCTTCGAGGCTCTCGTCGTCGGCATCATCGGCAGCATCCTGGGCCTCGCCGCGGGCGTCGGTATCGCCTATGGGCTGCGCATCGTCCTCGACGCCACTGGCCTTGGGCTGCCCGGCGGCGCTCTGGCTCTCGAGCCGCGCACCGTGATCGTCGCCCTCGCGGTCGGCATCCTCGTCACCATCGTCAGTGCCTACGCGCCCGCGCGGCGCGCCTCGCGCATCCCACCGGTCGCGGCGATGCGCGAGGAGACGTCCGCGTCGAGCGACTCCACCCGCTCGCGCACCCTCATTGGCGCCGTGATCGGCGTGCCCGCGCTCGCGCTGCTGATCTGGGGCACCGAGTACACCGGGCAGGACGGAGCGATCCGGGTGGGCATCGGCGCGGGACTGCTGATCGTCGCGGTGCTGCTCGCCACCCCGGGCCTCGCCAAGCCTGCCATCGGTGCGCTGGGCGTGCTCAGCAAGCCGTTCGGGGCCACGGGCAAGCTCGCCCGCACCAACGCGATCCGCAACCCGCGGCGCACCGCCGCCACCGCGTTCGCCCTCACCCTCGGCCTCACCCTCGTCACCGTCATCGGCGTGCTCGGCAACTCGGCGAAGGCCAGCATCGACGACCTCATCGACCAGGGTGTCGAGGCTGATTACGTGCTCAGCGGGCCGCAGATGACCGGCGTGCCCGGCGTGGTCGCGCCCGCCGTGGAGCGGGTGCGGGGCGTGGAGAAGGCCGCCGCGCTGAAGATCGCACCGGCGTTCATCGACGGGCAGAGCATCACCGGGACCAACCTCGACGGCGGCGTGAACGGTGTCATCGAGATTCCGATGGTCGAGGGCAACAGTGATCTCGAGGGCAGCAGCGTCATGGTCGACGAGGCCACCGCGGAACGATTCGGCCTGGCCGTGGGCGACACCGCGAGCATCGAGCGCCCGGCCCGCGATGGCACCGTCGATGCCGAGGTCATCGGCATCTTCGAGCGCAACAACCTCACCGCGTCGATGGTGCTCTCCGACGAGGCGATGAACGCGCTGATCCCCGCGTTCGTGCAGACCACCGTGTTCGTGATGGTCCTCGCCGAGGATGGCACCGACGCGGCCGGGCTGCGCGAGAGCATCGAGCAGGCGGTCGAGCCCTTCGTGGTGGTGCAGGTGATGGACCGCGAGGAGTTCAAGAACTCGCAGGCCCAGCAGATCAACCTCATCCTGTCGCTGCTCTACGCGCTCCTCGCGCTCGCCGTGGTGATCGCCATCCTCGGCATCATCAACACGCTCGCGCTGTCGGTGGTCGAGCGCCGCCGCGAGATCGGCATGCTCCGTGCCGTGGGCATGCATCGCAAGCAGGTGCGGCGCACCATCTACATCGAGTCCGCCCTCATCGCGGTATTCGGCGCAGTGCTCGGTGTGGTCCTTGGCATCCTGTTCGGCTGGGCGTTCGTCGAGACCCTCCGTGACGAGGGGCTGCGCATCCTCGCCGTGCCGTGGGGGCAGGTGGTGCTCATGCTCTTCGGGTCCGCCGTGGTTGGTGTGCTCGCCGCGCTCTGGCCCGCGAACCGGGCGGCGCGCACCAAGCCGCTGGAGGCCATCGCCGACCTGTAGCGCGCGGTCGGCCCTTCGGCGGGGGCTCTTCGGCCCGCTGGTCCGCTGCCGCAAACGCGATAGAAACCACCCAGAATTCAGGGCGGTTTCTATCGCGTTTGTCGTTTTCCGGTGCTCTTGCGGACATCGCTCGACGTCGGACACGGCCCGCCACCGCCAACCGGCCGACTCAGCCGTCGCGCTCGATGCTGGTCTCCACCTCGCCCTCGAGCGCGCGGAACCTCGTGCCGGGCCTGGCCATCTCGGCGAGCCGCGAGTAGTAGACGCCCAGGCCATCATCGGACAGGATCCCCTGGTGCACGGGTATCGCGGTGCCCGGCCGCACGGCCCGCAAATAGTCGATGGCCTCGGCAATACGCATCCACGGTGCTGCGGCGGGAATGGCGAGAGCCTCCACCGGTTGCGGCGGCACATAGAGCGAGTCGCCGGGATGCAGGAGCTGGCCCGGTCGCTCCGCGGTACCGAGCAGGTAGGAGACATTGTCGATCACGGGGATGTCGGGGTGGATGACGGCGTGCCGCCCGCCCCCGATGGTGGCCTGGATGTCTCCGATGGCGAGCTGCTGGCCGGGGAGCGCGGCCTGCCAGGCATCGCCGAGGCTGCTGGCGGTGGAGGGATCGGCGATGAGCCGGGCGGTGGGGTTGTGGGCGAGCAGATCGGGCAGCCGCGCGGTGTCGATGTGGTCGGGGTGCTGGTGGGTGATGAGGATGGCATCGAGTCCGGTGATGCCCTCGAATCCGTGGGAGAACGTGCCGGGATCGAGCAGCACACGGGTGCCGGCGATCTCGGCGAGCAGGCAGGAATGTCCGAAATGGGTCAACCGCATGTGTTCCAGTATCGGGGGCGGGGCCATGGTCGTGGGCAAAAACTGCTCCCGGGAACCGGTACGCTTAGGGCTGGCCGCGCTCCGCGCGTGGTGCAGTGCTTGCAGTGGTATCGAGGTGGCGAGGAGTGCCGGGTGGCTCGTGTAGTTGTCAGTGTCATGCCGAAGGCTGAGATCTTGGATCCGCAGGGGCAGGCGATCGAGCGCGCGCTGCCGCGCCTGGGCTTCGATGGCGTGCTGTCGGTGCGCCAGGGCAAGCGGTTCGAGCTCGAGGTCGCCGACACCGTGGATGATGAGACGGTGGCGCGGATCGCGGAGTCGCTGCTGGCGAACACCGTGATCGAGGATTGGGAAGTTGCCCGGGTGGAGGTCGAGGCGTGAGCGCGCGCATTGGAGTGATCTCGTTTCCCGGCACGCTCGATGACGTTGACGCGGCGCGGGCGGTACGGCTTGCAGGCGGCGAGGATGTCGCGTTGTGGCATGCCGACGCTGACCTGAAGGGCGTGGACGCGGTCATCGTGCCGGGCGGCTTCTCGTACGGCGATTACCTGCGGTGCGGCGCGATCGCGCGCTTCGCGCCAGTCATGGGCGAGGTCGTCGAGGCTGCCCGCCGTGGCATGCCGGTGCTGGGCATCTGCAATGGCTTCCAGGTGCTGTGCGAGGCTGGCCTGCTTCCGGGCGCGCTGACCCGCAACGAGGGCCTGCACTTCATCTGCCGCGATGAGTGGCTGCGCGTCGAGTCGAGCGCGACGGCATGGACGTCGCGCTACGAGCCGGGCGCGGAGATCCTCATTCCGCTGAAGTCGGGCGAGGGCCGCTACCAGGCCTCCGGGGAGACCCTGGATGAGCTCGAGGGCGAGGGCCGCGTGGTGTTCCGCTACGCGGGAGCCAACCCGAACGGGTCGCAGCGAGGCATCGCGGGCGTGGCGTCGGCGAACGGCCGGGTCGTGGGCCTCATGCCGCATCCCGAGCATGCCACCGAGGCGCTGACCGGGCCGAGCGACGACGGGATGGGCATGTTCCTGTCCGTGCTCGACGGGGTCCTCACCGCCTGACTGCCTCGCGGGGCAGCTAGCGCGGCATCTCGGCCAGCGAGTGCTCCTTCCTGTCGCTGGCGGTGCCCGAGCGAGGGTCCTCGTCGCGGTCGCCTGAGCCCGCAGCAATGTGTCCCGCAGAACCGTGGCCCGTGATGCTGCGGCGTGCCACGATGCACGCCGCGATGAGCAGGACCATCGCCATCCAGAACTGCCCGTTACCGACGACGAGGTTGTAGGCGTTCGCGGCGATTCCGCTGGGCTCGTCGATGGCGTAGCGGTGCGGGGCGAGGATGAACACCACGATCGCGGTGATGATCAGCGGGCGCCAGGACCGGTAGGCAGGGGCGACCGCGATCGGCAGCAGCACCAGCGCGTATACCCAGTGGTGGGTGACGGCGAATGGTGCGGCCGCGAGCGAGGCGAGCGCGACCAGGCCGAGCGCGACGATGTGGTCGCCGCGGCGGGTGAATCGCCAGGCGCACCAGGTCGCGGCGGCCACGATGAGTAGGGCTCCCACGATCCACAGGGCGTCCTTGGCGGTGCCCTCGAGCCCGATGCGGCTCAGCACGCCGGTCAGTGCCTGGTTGGGGCCGTAGGAGTGCCCGCCCGCGCGGTCGGTGCGGAAGAACTCGTAGGTCCAGTACCACATCGAGGACTCGGGCCGCGCGAGGAAGCCGATCGCGATGGTCGCGAGGCCAGTGGCGATGGCGCGGGCGACGGATCCGAGATCCTTGCGCAGCAGGAACACCAGTCCGAACGCGGCTGGGGTGACCTTGATCGCGGCAGCGATGCCGGTAGCTATGCCGCGGAAGCGACGCGGGATGGTTCCCGTGAGATCGGCGACGACCAGAGCGATGAGCACGAGGTTGATCTGGCCGAAGTACTTCGTGGAGACCACGGGCTCGAGCACCAGCGCCACGCCGAGCAACGCTGTGGCGATCGTCGCGGAACGCTCGGGCGTCGCGCGCAATGCCGGCCAGGCATGGCGGAGCAGCATCAGCAGGATCGCCCACACCAGGACTACGCTGGTGATGGTCCAGGCCAGGTGCAGCATTGGTTCATCGATGAGCGCGAGTGGCGCGAAGAGCATCGCGGCGAACGGCGCATAGATGAACCGCAATCCGTAGGGGCGCTCGAAGTCGTTGCTGTAGAGCGGTGTCCCATCCATGAAGGCTTGCCCGGCCGCTTGGAACACCGCGAGATCGATGAGTTGGCCTGAAGCGGCATCGTGCACCACCACACCAACGGCGACGATCGTCGCGGCGATCCCCAGGAGAATCATTGATGGCGCTAGCCAAGAATGATCGCGCTCCGCTCGAGCTATTGTTGCTTCATTGTTCTTCCGGGCCAAAACGTTCTCCAAAGAGTTAGTAAAACAAACGCATTGCCGATTCATTTATTACGACGCTACAGAAATGTGACTGATCTGGCACGTGAGCAGAGTCACAATTGGGTGCCGCGGGTGAGTCGCCGGCCCGTACCGTATTCCGGAACGCCCGGACCGAGCAGGAGGAGCCCAGTGACCGCCACGACCACCAAGCAAGCTGGCCGCGTGGTGTGGGTGGATGTCGCCAAGGGCGCGTGCATCCTGCTGGTCGTTCTCTTTCATGCGACGAACTTCGCCGTCACGCGCGGCTACGGCTCCGACTGGTGGGTCGCCGCCAATGCGCTGCTGCAGCCCATTCGCATGCCGTTGTTCTTCCTGGCCTCGGGTTTTTTCGCGGCCGGGATCCTGGCGCGGCCGTGGAACGAGGTATGGCGCCGCCGCATCGTGCTCATGCTCTACCTGTATGGCCTCTGGGTGGTGCTGCGGTTCGCCTACTTCTCCGCGGTGCCGGGGGCAAGCTTGACGCACGAGGAGGAGCACCCCTTGCGGCTGCTCACCGGTATTCTCGTGCCGCACAATGGGTTGTGGTTCGTTTATGCGCTAGCGATCTATTTTGCTGCGGCGAAACTTCTCAATGATCTTGATGTCCGGGTTCAGCTCGGAATCGCGTTCCTGGTCTCTTGGCTTGCTTATGCGCAGGACCTGCTGCCGTGGACCTGGCAGAACATGGCCGCCTATTTCCTGTTCTTCCTCATCGGTGTGCGTGGTCGCGACTTCTTGACCGTGCTCGCCCGCCATGCCTCGCTCGGCCTGGTCGCCGTGCTGGCGCTCGCGTACTCGGGGATGTACTACCTGTCCCTGCAAGGCGGCCTCGCGGCCACCGCGCTCGGCAGCATCCTTCTCACGCTGCTCGGCCTCGCGGTCGGCATCCTGGCCGCGGCGAGCATCACGTGGGGGCCCGCCGCGCGGGCACTGGCCTACCTCGGAACGGTCACGCTGCCGATCTACCTGATGCATGAGATCGCGATGGGCACCCTCGCCTACCTCGCTCTCGACAATGGGCTCGTGCCCTCCGCGAGCACGGTGCAGGCATGGGGGCCGATCGTGATCACCGCTGCGGGCGTGGCAGGCGCCCTGCTGCTGCATCGCGCGCTGCTCGCGGCCCGGGCGAACTGGTTGTTCGGTCTCCCTGGATGGTTGCAGGCGCCGGCTCCGGCGCGCCCCGGCCCGCGCCAGGATCCTGGCGTGCCGAGCTGGAACGAGATCATCGCCCCGGTGCGCTAGCCGTCCCGGCTCGCGGAAACCACGTCGCGCGCAGCACCGCGAGGCTCATCGCCGTGATCGCTGCCGGGGCCGCCAGCACGACCATCCACGGCGAGAGCAGCGGCACAACGACTCCAGCAAGGGCTAGCACGCTCGCTGCAGCGGCGGGCGGGGCAAGCTGGCGGAGCAGCGGACCGGCAGCGATGCCGTGCCGCGCGGACCACGCGGCGACCACATGCAGCAGCGCCGCCCATGCCCCGAGGACGATCAGTCCCGTCCCTGCCAGCGGAGGCTCGGTCCCCGGCAGCACGAGCAGGCCGATCGCTACCACGACCGTCGCGAGAGCTCCCGCCCCGCCCCACCGCGGATTGCTCGCCACCACGGCCGCGACGGCCCCGGCCAGCGCCGCGCCAATGCCCAGTGCCAACCGCGTGGCACCGACGTCGGGCAGAGCATGCAGCGCCAGCAAGCCCGTGGCGGCGATCGCCACCCATCCGGGCACGGCCACGATCAGGGCGTTGCGGATCATCGGCGCCTGCCCCGCCCCTGGTCACGCGTCCTGCGGTGCAGCAACTGGAATGCCTGCTGCAGGTCAGCGCCGTCCTCGTCGCTCGCGTTCCAGGCCACCACATGCACGCCCACCGACTCGAGATCGCGGGCCAGCTTGCGCCTCTCGAGGCGCCACAGCTGCTCGGTGAGCGAGTCGATGGATTCCTCGAACGGCAGCGTGCCCTCCAGCACATCGACCAGCACGACGGGATGGCCGCGCCGGCGCAGCTCCATCAGTGCCAGCGAGAACTGCGACTCGAGCAGTGGCGAGAACGCGATGGCGATCGCGCCGGGCGGCAGCGCGTCGAGCGGCGCGAGGGTTCCCGGCACGGCGAGAGCCTCCGAGCCCGCTCCGATCACCACATCGATGATGCGATAGAACTGCGTGCGGCCCTGCTCGGCGGTGATCCAGTGCGCGCGGGACCCGAGCGTCGTGACGCCGGCCCGGTCGCCGCGCTGCAGCGCGGATGCGGTGATCTGGGTCGCGCCGCGCACTGACCGGTCGAGGCTGTCGCTGGCGGGCCCCGGCGCGTGCGGATAGGTGTCGATCAGCGCGACGATGTCCGCGGCGCGGTCGGTGAAGCGCTCGTTGATGTATAGCCGGCCCGCTCGGGCGCTGGCCTTCCAGTTGATCGCGTGCAACGGGTCGCCAGGCTGGTGAGCGCGCGTATCGGCGAACTCGATGCCCGAGCCCCGGCGGCGCGTCAAGTGGGTGCCAATGCGATCGGGCAAGGGAACTCGTGGCAGGGCGATCGATCGTGGCGGGGCGAGCGGGTACACGTGCAGCCTGCCGATCGGCACCGTGCGCTCGGCCGCCCACAACCCGTGGGGCGCGATGACCAGGCAGGAGAGATCCACGCGATAGTTGCCCCACCGGGAAGGGGTCGCGGTGACCCGCTGGGGCTCCCCGGTCGTCTCGACAGCGAGCCCAGGGAGGGGGAGCGGCCAGGCATGGAGGGACCCGGCGCCGTCGAGGCCGAGGGCATGCTCGAGGGTGGCTGGCTCTTCCTCGAACAATCGATGGGGATGGCCTTCTGGTGGTGCGGTCACCGAACGAGCGATGGGTGCAGCGCGGGAGGGAGTAGCGAGGAGCGCGCCGAGGAAGGGCGCGGCGAACAGCGCTAGCGCCCAGGTGCCGGACAGCAAGGCGACCGACAGCGCGAGCGCGCCGCACGCGGCGATGGCGAGGAGCAGCGTGGACGGTTGCCAGCGGAGAGCGTGCATCACTGCTCCGCGGAGCGACCGCTGATGCGGGGAACGGGCAGCCGCGCGAGGATCTCCTCGACGATCTGCTCGCCCCGGATGCGGCGCACCCACATCTCCGGGCGCAGCGTGATGCGGTGCGAGACCGCGGGCACCGCCAGGGCCTTGATGTCCTCGGGGATGACGTAGTCGCGCCCGGCGAGCACGGCCCGGCCGCGCGCGAGCTGGACGAGGTCGAGCTCGGCGCGCGGGCTCGCGCCCACCTCGATCTTGGGGTGGGAGCGGGTGGCGCGGGCGAAGGAGACGACGTAGCGCAGCACGTCGGGGTGGACGGTGACGCGCTCGAGCGTCTCGCGCATGTCGAGCAGGTCCCCGGCATCGAGGATGGCCCGGGCGGTGGCGGGGCGCGAGCCCCGGTCGAGGCGGCGCTGCAGCATCGCTTGCTCGTCCTCCTCGCCGAGGTATCCCACGCTCAGCCGCACCGCGAAGCGATCGAGCTGCGCCTCGGGCAGCGGATAGGTGCCCTCGTACTCGATGGGGTTATCGGTGGCGAGCACGATGAACGGGACGGGCAGCTGGTGGGTGATGCCATCGACGGTGATCTGCCCCTCGGCCATGGCCTCGAGCAGCGCGGACTGCGTCTTGGGCGGGGTGCGATTGATCTCGTCGGCGAGCAGCACATTGGTGAAGGCCGGCCCCTCCCGGAACTCGAACGCCCCGGAGCGCATGTCGTAGATGGTGGAGCCGAGCAGGTCGGAGGGCAGCAGGTCAGGGGTGAACTGCACCCGGGTGAAGCGCAGCCCGAACGTGGCCGCGAACGACCGAGCGATGAGTGTCTTGCCGAGCCCGGGCAGGTCCTCGATGAGGGCGTGCCCGCCAGCGAGCACGGTGATGAGGATGAGGGTGAGGGCCTCGCGCTTGCCGACGATCACCTTCTCCATCTCGGCGAGCACGGCGCTGGCACGCTCTGTCGTGGTGGCGGCGCTGGAATCGTGGGGGCTCAACTGCGTTCCAATCGGGAGAGGATCTCGGTGAGGGCCGCGCGCCCCGGGCCGGGCCGGCCAGCTGCTTGACGCGCGGGAGCTACTTCGCGCGGGTCCACCCACGGCCATAGGGTGCTGCCGAACAGGGCGAGGCCGGTGCTGGTGTAGGTATCGGGATCATGGCGGGCGTGGAGGTGGAACGATTCCTCGAACTCGCGGGCGAGCATGGGGCGCAGGTGCACGTTCCACTCCTGCTCGGAGCCGTCGGCCCATTCGGCAGTGAAGCGGGCCCGGGCGAGCCAGCGCTCGAGCAGGCCGCGCGCGGCGGTCTGGGCATCATCCTCGGCGCTGGCCACCGGGGCGTCGGCACCCAGCACGGCGAGCTGGTAGAGCAGGGCGAGGAAGAGGCAGGCCACGATCAGGGAGGGCAGGACGAGCAGCAGGTCGTGGCGGCCGAGGAGGGCGGCGAGCAACTGGCTCGCGACGACCGTGCCGAGCCCGGTCAGGAGGAGTGCGCGGATAGCGTCCTCCTCAGGTCGGCGAGCATGCTCGACAGCGCCGTGGTGGCGGCTTGCTGGTCGGAGCCGGTCATGGGGTGCTGGCTGAAGCGGGCCTCGGTGAACAGGTCGACGAGCACCGACGCAGGCTCCTCGCGGAGGTAGCCGAGCCGCGAGGCGCGCTCGATGACCTCGCGAGGAGTGTCGGACGCGCGGGGCGAGGCATCCTCCGCATCGCGCAGCGCCTGCTCCATCGCGGCATAGCACGCGATGATCGCCTCGCGCGGGCCGCCGGCGGACTGGCCGATCGCTGCGAGCCCCTTCTCCGTCGCGGCTCGCAGCGCGGAGCCACGAGTGCCGCGCGCGGGCTCGGTCGTCGTGGGCTCGATGAGGGCGCCACCGCGCGGCAGGCGCAGCACCAGGCCCATGCCTAGCACGAGCAGGGCAAGCAGCACAGCCGTGCCGAGGAGGAACCACAGGCCGAGTCCTGGCTCGCCCGCGGCATCGGGCAGTTGCTCGCCAGCGCCGGGGGCCTCGCCGGAGGGGGGCGTGCTCGTTTCGGTTGTGCCGGGCGGGGCGAGCCGGATGGTGGCGGATGGCTGGCGCAGCAGCAGGAGCGCCGCGGTGGCCAGCACGGCGGCGAGCGCGAACCACGCGGCGATGCGTCGGCCGGCGGGCGCGCGGCCCGGTGCGCGGGGGAACCGTCGCAGTGGGGAGGCTGGCAGCGGTGGCGGGCGACCGGGAGGGTGCCGCCACACGAAGACCATCGCGAGCCCAGTGATGGCGATCGCGGCGAGCATCACGAGGGCGAGCAGCGCGGCGGTCCACTGGTAGGGCAGCAGGGGGCCTCCCGAAGGGGCCGGATGGCGCAGCGCATGGATGACCGCGCCGCACGACAGCCCGGTCGCCGCTATCAGGGCAACGGGCGTGCGGGCCGGGGCCATGTCGGGATCGCCGCGCATTTCCACATCCTGGCACGCGCGGCAGGCGCGCCGGGAGCTGTTGCGCTCCGGGATTCCAGCTCATCACGCGATTCCGGCGTGCCGCGATGATCGCGGTAGACTCCACGGTGGCACGCCGCCAGACTCAGCGACGGCGGGCCACCGCGTCGAAAGGACCCCAGCCTCCGTGTCGTCACCAGCACAGTCTGCCTCCGATTCCGTCACCGCCGAGCCGCAGCAGGCCCGTATCGATACGGTCTCCCGCGCCGGGGCGACCCCGGACATCCCCCAGCCATACCGGGAGCTGGGGCTCAAGGACGATGAGTACGCGCGGATCCGTGAGATCCTCGGTCGTCGCCCCACCGATGCCGAGCTCGCGATGTACTCGGTGATGTGGAGCGAGCACTGCTCCTACAAGTCCTCGAAGGTGCATCTGCGCTACTTCGGGGAGACCACCACCGAGGAGATGAAGTCATCGATGCTCGCCGGCATCGGCGAGAACGCTGGCGTGGTCGATATCGGTGACGGCTGGGCCGTCACGTTCAAGGTGGAGAGCCACAACCATCCGTCCTACGTCGAGCCCTACCAGGGCGCGGCCACCGGCGTCGGCGGCATCGTGCGTGACATCCTGGCGATGGGCGCGCGACCGATCGCGGTGATGGACCAGCTGCGCTTCGGCGCTGCCGACCATCCGGACACGCGGCGCGTCGTCGATGGCGTGGTGCGCGGAGTGGGTGGATACGGCAACTCCCTCGGCCTGCCCAACATTGGTGGCGAGACCGTCTTCGACTCCTCCTACCAGGGCAATCCGCTGGTCAACGCCTTGTGCGCGGGCGTGATGCGCGTGGAGGACCTGCACCTGGCGTTCGCGTCGGGAGCGGGCAACAAGATCATCCTGTACGGCGCCCGCACCGGCCTCGACGGCATCGGTGGTGTGTCCGTGCTCGCCTCGGAGACCTTCGATGGCGATGAGTCCGGCGGTGGCCGCAAGAAGCTGCCGTCGGTGCAGGTGGGCGACCCGTTCACCGAGAAGGTCCTCATCGAGTGCACCCTGGAGCTCTACCACAAGGGCCTCGTCGTGGGCATCCAGGATCTTGGTGGCGCCGGCCTGAGCTGCGCGACCTCCGAGCTTGCCGCGGCAGGCGATGGCGGCATGCACATCGAGCTCGACAAGGTGCCGCTGCGGGCGGCGAACATGACCGCTGCGGAGGTGCTGTCCTCGGAGTCCCAGGAGCGCATGTGCGCGGTGGTCACCCCCGAGAACGTCGAGGCGTTCATGGAGGTGTGCCGCAAGTGGGATGTCATCGCCACCGATATCGGTGAGGTGACCGATGGCGAGCACCTGGTCATCACCTGGCATGGCGAGACCGTCGTCGACGCGCCGCCCAAGAGCCTCGCCGACGAGGGCCCGGTGTACGAGCGCCCGCTGGCCCGCCCTGCGGATCAGGACGCCCTGGTCGCGAGCACCACCGCGGGACTGGCTCGCCCCGCCGCGCCCGAGGAGCTGCGCGAGACGATCATCGCGATGATCTCCTCGCCGCAGCTGTGCAGCCGCGCCTGGATCACCGAGCAGTACGACCGCTACGTGCGTGGCAACACGGTGCTCGCCGAGCATGCCGACGCCGGCGTGATCCGCATCGACGAGGAGACCAGCCGGGGCATCGCGCTGGCCACCGACTGCAACGGCCACTACACCAAGCTCGATCCGTACCGCGGCGCGCAGCTTGCTCTCGCCGAGGCCTACCGCAACGTCTCCGCCACCGGTGCCACGCCCAAGGCCGTGACCAACTGCCTGAACTTCGGCTCCCCCGAGGACCCGGGCGTCATGTGGCAGTTCCAGCAGGCCGTGCGCGGCCTCGCGGACGGCTGCGCCACCCTCGGCATCCCCGTCACCGGCGGCAATGTCAGCTTCTACAACCAGACCGGCAGCCAGCCCATCCTGCCCACGCCCGTGGTGGGCGTGCTCGGCACGATCGACGATGTGCACCGCCGCACCCCGCAATCGTTCGGCATCGATGACGGTGAATCGCTCATCCTGCTCGGCGAGACGCGTGACGAGCTCGACGGCTCGGTGTGGGCACAGGTCGCGCATGATCACCTCGGGGGAGTGCCGCCCCAGGTGGACCTCGAGCATGAGCGGCTGCTCGGCGAGATCATGGTCGCCTCGAGCCGCGACGGCCTCATCAACGGCGCGCACGATCTGTCCGAGGGCGGTCTCTCCCAGGCCGTGATCGAGATGGCGCTCGCCTCCGAGACGGGCTGCCGCATCGTGCTGCCCGAGGACGCGGACCCGTTCGTGCAGCTGTTCTCGGAATCGACCGGGCGCGTGCTCGTGGCCGTTCCCCGCACCGAGGAGCCCCGCTTCACCTCGATGTGCACCATGCGCGGCATGCCCTGGCAGCGCATTGGTGTCGTCGTCAACGGCTCCGACGACGTCGAGATCCAGGGTGTGGGCGCGTTCACGCTCGCCGAGCTCGCCGAGCATCGCGGTGGCACCCTGCCACGGCTGTTCGGGCACGCTATCGCCTGAGCCAGTGCCAGCTTGAAGCCAGTGCCAGCCTGAGCCATTTCCCCGGGCTCGATCAGCAGCCCGGGCGAGCGGACCGTGACGGGGAGGTGAGGCGTGAGCAGCGCATCGCCTCCCCTCGCGCCCACCGAGCTGATCGACGAGATCGCGCGACGAGCCCCCGAGCCCGTGCGCCGCGCCTGGCTCCTGCTGCGCCTCGAGCTCGTTGGCCTCGTGCTCGCCGGGGTCTTCTTCGCCTGGTCGATGACCCCCTCCCTGCTGCCCCGGGAGTGGACCTACCAGGGGCTGGTATCCGGCATCAGCCTCGCCGCCGGATATGGCGCCGGAGTGGTCATCGCCTGGTTCGCGCGCTCCGTGGTGCAGCCACTCCTGGAATGGCCCCCGCTGTCGCGCCGGGCGAGATGGGCGCTGCGGGGAATCACCACCGTGGTGACGCTGTTCCTGATGGTCACTGCCATCATCGCCTCCGCCGAGTGGCAGCGCCAGATCCGCGCGCTCATCGATATGGACCCGCCCTCGGGAACCTCCCACGTCCGTGCCGGGCTGCTTGCCGTCGCGATAGCGCTGGGCATCGTTCTCACCGTCCGGCTGCTCCGCATCATCGTGCGTACCGTCGGGCGCGCCCTGCGAAGGCTCCTTCGCCTGCCCCGGCCGTTGGTCGACGCGATCGGCATCGTCCTCGTCTCCGCACTGATCATCACCCTCGTCGATGGCGTGCTCGTCCGCGGCATGGTCATCGCCGCGAACTCGGTGTTCTCCGTGCAGAACGCCGAGATCGAGGACAACGTCGCCCAGCCCATCGAGCCGGAGCGCTCGGGCAGTCCCGCGTCGTTCGCAGCCTGGGAGACCCTCGGCCTGCAAGGGCGCCGCATCGTCTCGCGCGGGCTGCGGGCCGCCGAGCTCGAGCGGGCCACCGGCGAGCCCGCGGTCGAGCCCATCCGCGTGTACGTGGGCATCGATACCGCCCCCAGCATCGACGAGCGCATCGAGCTTGCCCTTGCTGAGCTCGAGCGCACCGGCGCGTTCGAGCGGGAAGTGCTCGTTGTCGCTACTACTACGGGCACGGGCTGGATCAATCCGGTCGCGACCCAGTCGCTGGAGCTCATCCACCGGGGCGACACGGCCTTCGTCACCATCCAGTACTCGTTCCTTCCCAGTGCGATGTCCTTCCTCGTCGACCGGGAGATCGCGCAGGAAGCAGGCAAGAAGCTCTTCGATGCCGTTCATGCGGAATGGTCCCGCCGCGCCCCCGAGGACCGGCCCGAGCTGCACGTCTACGGCGAGAGCCTCGGCTCCTATGGCTCCGAGGCCGCCTTCGCCGGGCTCGCCGACCTGCGCGAGAAGGCATCCGGGGCGCTCTGGGTGGGGCCGGTCAACGCCAACCGGCTCTGGGGAGCCATCACTGAGCGGCGTGATCCAGGGACCCCGCAGATCCAGCCCACATACGCGGGCGGACTGATCGTGCGCTTCGCCAACAAGCCCGAGGACCTGCCCACCGCCGACGAGCTCGAGGCCGCGCCCTGGCTCGAGCCGCGCGTGCTCTACCTCCAGCACCCCACCGACCCCGTGGTGTGGTGGTCGCCCGAGCTGCTGTTCCAGCGGCCCGACTGGCTGCGCGAGCCCCGCGGGCACGATGTCTCCCCAGCGATGCAGTGGCGCCCCATCGTCACGTTCTGGCAGGTTGCCTCCGACCTCGTCAACGCGGGACGCATCCCGTACGGGCATGGGCACCTCTATGGCGATTTCATCCTCGACGGCTGGCTCGCGATCGCCGCGCCCGACGGCTGGACCGATGCGGACACCGAGGAAGCGCACACGATCATGGACACCCTGTCGCGGTTCGTGCTGCCCCGGCAGAGCCCGATCGGGGAGGAAGGACCAGTCGGGTGACGCGGGGGTCCGCGCCCTCGGGGCCAGCAGAGCGTCGCTCGGCCCTGCCCGGCGGTGTGGTGTTCACCTCATTGACATCTGTCACCAGCGGTGTTGTCGCTCCCGCAGCGCGCCGCCCCGCCGTGACCGCCGGAGGGGCACCCGCCTCCCATATCGTGGATGCCAAGCAGTAGCCGATCCCAAGGGGCAGGAACATGGCACGAGGACGAGGCAACTCCGCGCGGCCCGAGGACGTGCGCGCCGCGGTGCTCGCGGTGGCCGATTGGCTGCGCGATCCGGACCACACCGATGTGCCGCCAAAGGCGCTGGTAGCGGCCGCTGTGCGGGCGTGCGCGCAGGCCCTCGAGCAGAGCGCGCCCGGGCACAGCGTGGAGGTGCGCGTACCGCCCCACGTGGCGATCCAGTGCATCGACGGCCCGCGCCACACCCGCGGGACCCCGCCCAATGTGGTCGAGCTTCCGCCGCGCGCCTGGCTGCTGCTAGCGACTGGCCTGTCGTCCCTGGAGCAACTGTGCGCGGCCGGGCAGGGGGAGGCGTCGGGCTCGCGCGCCACCGAGATCACCCGATGGATGCCGATCGTGCCCTTGTGAGAAGTTCGCGGAGCACGGTCGGGGACCGTAGACTCGAATCGTTCCGACCCCTCGCCAAGGGAGCACTGCGCTGTGACGATCAACCCGAGCCTCGACACCGCCACGAACCCTGATGTGGACGTTTACCAGCCCGCGCTCGACGTGGAGGAGCAGGAGCCACGCGAGGAATGCGGGGTCTTTGGTGTCTGGGCCCCGGGCGAGGATGTGGCCAAGCTCAGCTACTACGGCCTGTACGCGCTGCAGCACCGCGGCCAGGAGGCAGCGGGCATCGCTGTCGGGGACGGTCGCCAGGTCCTGGTGTTCAAGGACCTCGGCCTCGTGAGCCAGGTGTTCGATGAGCAGACGCTGATCGCCATGCGTGGGCACGTCGCGATCGGGCACTGCCGGTACTCCACCACGGGCGCGACGACGTGGGAGAACGCGCAACCGATCTTCCGCACCACCTCGGCCGGCACGGGCATCGCCCTCGGCCACAACGGCAACCTCGTCAACACCGCGGAGCTCGCTGGCAAGGCGCGCGAGGCAGGTCTGCTCGGCGGTCGCCGCCGCAAGGCCGCCACCTCGGATTCCGACATCGTCGGTGCGCTGCTCGCCCACGCCGCCGCCGACACCAGTGTCGAGCAGGCAGCCATGGAGCTTTTCCCCCAGCTGAAGGGCGCTTTCTGCCTCACCTTCATGGACGAGAACACGCTGTATGCCGCGCGTGATCCGCATGGCGTGCGCCCGCTCTGCCTGGGTCGCCTCGACCGTGGCTGGGTCGTGGCCAGCGAGACGTCCGCGCTCGACATCGTCGGTGCCTCGTACGTGCGGGAGATCGAGCCCGGCGAGCTGCTCGCGATCGATGCTGATGGCGTGCGATCGATGCGCTTCGCCCAGCCGGAGCCCAAGGGATGCGTGTTCGAGTTCGTGTACCTCGCCCGTCCCGACAGCGTGATCTCGGGCCGCTCCGTGCATGCCACCCGCGTGGAGATCGGGCGCCGGCTCGCCAAGGAGCATCCCGCCGAGGCGGATCTGGTGATCCCTGTTCCCGAGTCCGGCACCCCGGCAGCGGTCGGCTACGCGCAGGGCTCCGGCATCCCGTACGGCCAGGGCCTGATGAAGAACGCCTACGTGGGCCGCACCTTCATCCAGCCCTCCCAGACGATCCGCCAGCTCGGCATCCGGCTCAAGCTCAACCCCCTGCGCGACATGATCCGCGGCAAGCGCCTCGTGGTGGTCGACGACTCGATCGTTCGGGGCAATACGCAGCGCGCTCTCGTCCGGATGCTCCGCGAGGCAGGTGCTCTGGAGATCCATGTCCGTATCGCGTCGCCGCCAGTCAGGTGGCCCTGCTTCTATGGCATCGATTTCGCCTCCCCCGCGGAGCTCATCGCCAATGGCGCTGATTCGACCGAGGAGATGCTCGAGGCCGTACGCTCCTCCATCGGCGCCGACTCGCTGGGCTATATCTCTGTCGACGAGATGACCGCGGCGACCGAGCAGCCGGCGTCGCGCATGTGCCGGGCCTGCTTCGACGGCGTCTATCCCATCGCCCTGCCGGACGAGAGCCGCATCGGCAAGAACGTGCTCGAGGCGATGTTCGACTCCACGGAGGGTGACGCCAAGGGCGGTAGGACCACCTCGTCCACGTCTCCCTCGCTGGGCGTCCAGTAGGGCCGAGAGCCCCCTCGCGCCGCTCCATCCGGGTGGTCGCGCCCGCATCGCTGGCCTGTCATCGGCAAATCACCCTGGCATAGGTGCCCCCTTCGTGGCTAAGATCAAGGATGTGGGGCACGTCACAGGGAGTAGGAACGATGGTTGCAAACCAGACACAGGCATCCCGGTCAGGAGATAGCCTCGAGCCCCTGGCCGTGGCGGAGTTCACTCCGGCCGACCTGCCCGATCTCAACGGCCGGACCATCGTCATCACTGGCGGCGACGGCGGGCTCGGCAAGGAGACCTCCAGCGCCCTTGCCCATGCAGGAGCCAGCGTCATCATCGCCTGCCGGAACCTCGACCGCGCCCGGGCCGCCCTCGACGACATCAGCGCCGCTGCCACCGCGGCGAAACCCGTCCTCGTCCACCTCGACCTCGCGGACCTCGAATCCATCCGCGCGTGCAGCGACGAGATCGCCGAGCACACCAGCTCGGTAGACGTGCTCATCAACAACGCCGGCGTGATGGCAGTGCCCTACCGCACCACCAAGGACGGCTTCGAGTCGCAGATCGGCATCAATCACCTCGGCCCCTTCGCGCTCACCGGGCACCTGCTGCCGCTGCTGCTCGCCTCGTCCGGGTCGCGCGTCGTCACCCTGTCCTCGTTGATGCACCAGCAGGCCAAGCTCGACGTCGATGATCTCGACTACCAGCGTCGCCGGTACTTCCGCATCAATGCGTACGCGCAGTCGAAGCTCGCGAACCTGCTGTTCTCGCGCGCCCTGGCAAGCCGCTTCGATAGGGCGGGCTCGAACGCGCGTTCGATCGCGGTGCATCCGGGGGCAGCCGCGACCGACCTGTTCGACCCCATCGTGCCCACGCTCGGCCTGCGCCGCATGATGCGCCAGATCGTGGCCCTGACCGCCAAGTCGGCCGAGGAGGGCGCCTACAGCACCCTGTATGCCGCGGCGATGCCTGATGCGCGCAACGATGACTACCTCGGTCCGGCCGAGTTCGGCGGAGTGCGAGGCCCCGTGCGGCGCTGCCCCCGCAGCGCCCAGGCAGCCGACACCGTGCTCGCCGAAGCCCTGTGGGAGCGGTCCGTCGAGCTCACCGGGGTCGACTACACCGCGATCTCCTGACTCGCGCCCAGGGTCGCGCACGCGTCGGCCATGCCGGGTGATGGTCGCTCGGGGCAGGCCCTCGCTGCCAGCGAGGTGTAACCGGGGCCTCGAGTCCGGTAGCGTAGCCCCGTAACGTGTGACAATCCCACGGGCGGAGCTAACGGACCCCATGATCGATGACAACACCCACGATTCCGGAGCATCCTACGCCGCGGCCGGCGTAGACATTGATGCAGGCGAGCGGGCAGTAGAACTTTTCAAGCCGCTCGCGCGGAAGGCAACCCGGCCCGAGGTCGTGGGTGGCCTCGGCGGCTTCGCAGGGCTGTTCGCGCTGCGCACCACCTACAAGGAACCCCTGCTCGCCTCGTCCACCGACGGCGTGGGCACCAAGCTCGCGATCGCGCAGGCGATGGACAAGCATGACACCGTGGGCCTCGACCTCGTCGCGATGGTCGTCGATGACCTCGTCGTGTGCGGTGCCGAGCCTTTGTTCCTCCAGGACTACATTGCTGTCGGCAAGGTCATCCCGGAAAAGGTCGCCGCGATCGTCTCCGGCATCGCCGAGGGCTGCGTGCAGGCCGGATGCGCGCTGCTCGGCGGCGAGACCGCCGAGCACCCCGGCATGATGGGCGCGTCCGACTACGATCTCTCCGCCACTGGCGTGGGCGTTGTCGAGGCGGACGCGGTGCTCACCCCGGACAAGGTGCGCCCCGGCGATGTCGCGATCGCCATGGCATCCTCCGGCCTGCACTCCAACGGCTACTCGCTGGCCCGCAAGGTGCTCCTCGACATCACCCGCATGTCGCTGGAGGCCCACGTCGAGGAATTCGGGCGGACCCTGGGCGAGGAGCTCCTCGAGCCCACCCGGATCTACGCCAAGGACTGCCTCGCGCTCGCGGCCGAGACCGATGTGCGCACCTTCTGCCACGTCACCGGTGGCGGTCTTGCCGAGAACCTGTCGCGGGTCATCCCCGCGGGCCTCGTCGTCGACCTCGACAGGGGCACCTGGAGCCCGGGAGCGGTGTTCCGGCTCATCGAGCAGCGCGGCAAGGTTGATCCCAGCGAGATGGCGCGCACCTTCAACATGGGTGTCGGCATGGTAGCCATCGTTGCCCCCGAGGACGTCGACCGGGCGCTCGCGGTGCTCACCGCACGCCACATCGACTGCTGGACCATCGGCTCCGTGCGCCGCGCGAACGACACCGAGAACGGCAGCGGCCTCCGCGCCCTGCTTCTCGGCAACCACCCGCGGTTCTAGCTAGCGGAACTGCCACCGGTTGCGAGGCGAGGCGCGCTGCTGCCGGTGCGCAGCGGCCCTCGTCCTGCTTACCTGCCTGGACGCAGCTGCCACCCATGGTCGCTAGCGGCCACCTTTGCGGGGGACCTGCCACGGAAGCAACCGTGGTCGCTGGGGTCTAGTCGTGGCGGCTGCGCGTGAAGGGTGGCAGATTCGGGCGGCGATGCCCGGCGGGGGAAGCTCGCCTGGCGATACCCGGCGATCATCGGGCCAAACCATAGAAGCAGCGCGAGAAACCGATCGCCAACCAGCAACCGTTGTGACATGAAAAGGTGGGGCACTCTCGAGTGCCCCACCTTAACGATTTTTCAACTGCGGGAAGCTTGGCTGCTCAGCGGCCCCAGCTCTGATAATCGTCGTCGACCCAGCGCGAGTAATCCGGCTCGTACGGATCATCAGCGTTCCGACCGTCGCGATGTCCTTGCGACGGCGACCCGGACAGCTCCTTTTGAAGCTGATCGAAGTCGGTGTTCGGAGAGCTGTACTTCAATGCCCGTGCAACCTTGGTCTGCTTCGCCTTTGCCCGGCCGCGGCCCATGGCTGACCCCCTCGCGCGATGTCGGGGTGGCCTGGGGATTTGGCGACCCCGTTCGTGTCTGATGATTCTTCCTGGCACACACTCTACCGCGAGATGCGAATTTATGCCGCAACGACGTAGTCAACAATCCTGCGCCATGCGTTCGTCACCTCGCAGCAGTGGGTGAAACTACCAGTTCAGCGCGCTACAGGTAAAACCCTGGAGCGGATTTCGCCCACGGTGTGACCTCCGCCAAGGACGGGGGAGTCGGGCAGATCCGCGGCTTGGGCGACCTCGAGAAGCTCAAGGACCGCTCGCACGAGGGGCAGGCGGGCGCGCTCGTGACCGTCGGAGATCTTGAACGCGAACGATCTGCCATCGGGAAGGGCTCCGGCGAAGACCCCATCGGCGCCGGACTTGCATAGCATGCCGGGTATCGCCCGCATGATGATCGCATCGGGCGCCCCGGTGCCCGAGAGAAGCTCGGGATGCGCGCGGGCCGCTGCGGCCACGGCATGCTCGTGGCTGCCACTGGGCGCGGTGACGAGCCGGGCGAAAGCACGGGCGAGCCCGTCGAGGGGCACCGGAATGATGGGCAGGCCGCAGCCGTCGATCCCGAGCGGTGCATCCGCGGCGCCGGTGAGGTCGCGGACCGTGCTGGCGATCTCCTCCTGCAAGGGATGATCGGCCTGCAGGTAGGTGCCGAGCGGCCAGTCGTTGCGCTGGCAGGTAGCGAGCATCGCCGCGTGCTTGCCGGAGCAGTTCATGCAGAGCCGCCGCGGTCCGAGTCCGTTCACGAGCATCTTCGCGCGCGCCTGCTCGTCCAAGGGCAGGTCGGGCGGGCATCCCAGCTGCTCCTCGTGCAGGCCGGCCGCATCGAGCATGCGCTCGATGATGGCGAGGTGCTGGGGCTCGGCGTAGTGCGAGGCGGAGGCAAGAGCCAGCTCCTCGCTCGATGCGGTCTGGTAGCCGGCACGGAGCAGCCCCACGGATTGCAGGGGCTTGTTGGTGGAGCGGGGAAAGAGGGGGGAGCGGGCGTCGCCGAGCTCGAGGATGCTCTCCCCGTCGGGGCCGAGCGCGATGAGCGCGCCATAGTGGGTGCATTCGGTGAAGCCGGAGCGCACTACGTCGACGAGCGGCACGAACCGCGCTGTGGTGCTCATCGGCCACGCAGCCGGTCCACGGCAGCCCGCCCGGGCTGTACCTCCTCGTAGCGGGGGAAGGTATCGGGGTCTATGGAGGCGGCGATGGTGTCCTTGCCGGCATGGAGCGTCGTGTCGACGGGCACGGACCGCTTGAGCAGCGCGAGCGCGAGCACTCCGTCCTCGTGGTGATCCACGACGGTGCCGATGCGGCCGACCGTGCGCCCCTCCGCGAGCACCGGGTCGCCGGTCGCGGGGCGCTCGTCGGCGGAGCCATCGAGGTGCAGGAGCACGAGGTGCCGGGGCGGGCGTCCCAGGTTGTGCACGCGCGAGACGGTCTCCTGGCCCCGGTAGCAACCCTTGTAGAGGTGCACGGCGCCATGCTCGGCGGTGCTGCCGACCCAGCGGGCCTCGTGCGGGATGGTGCGCTCGTCGGTGTCGATGCCCACGCGGGGGCGCATCGCGGGGACGCGCAGCGCCTCGAAGGTCCAGCTGCCCGCCGGCCGTGCGCCGCCGGTGGTGAGCGTGGTCCACCAGGATCGCAATGACTCGCGGGGCACGATCAGGTCCCAGCGCTGTCCCTCGACGGGCCAGGGGAGGGGGCGGGCGATGCCCCCGCCGGGCAGTGCTGCGGCGCGGTCCGGTGCCGGGATCGCGTCGATGCTGGCGACGCCGGGGCCGAGGAGGGTGAGCACGCCCATGTCGGCCTCGTGGACTTCGACCTTGGACCAGAACACCATCTTGGTGAGGTGGCCGAGCAGCTCGGCCGTGCGCTCGCGCTCGGTGTCGAGCCACAGGGTGCCATCGAGATCGGTGGCGATGAAGTGGTGCTCGATGCGTCCATTGACGTCGAGCAGGAGGGATTCGGTGGTCTCACCGTCGGCGAGGCTGGTGAAGTCCTGGCTGGCGAGGGAGTGGAGCCAGGTGAGGCGATCTGGCCCGGTGATCGTGATCACTCCCCGGTGCGAGCGGTCGATGACGGCGATGCCATCGCGGGCTGGCCGCTGCTCGGTCAGGGGATCCCCATAATGCCAGGCCACGCCGTGGTCGGGCGAGTCCTCGGGGGCGGGTATCGCCCCAGGCAGGGCCAGTAGCGGACTTGTATAGCCCGGGGCCGCTGCAGGGGTCGGTGGGCGCTGTGGATCTGTTGCATCGTTTACGGCCACGTCATCGATCCTACGGCCCGAGCGGCTAATACGCTTCATGGCTATGGCTGAGCAGGTTCTGGTGACTCTCGATTGCGAGCTGCGCGATGCGGACGAGCCGTTCCTCCACGCGGATGATCTCGCCGCGCTGCGTGGTGATGGTGTGTTCGAGACGCTGCTGGTCCGGCATGGCCGGGCGTGCAACCTGGACGCGCATCTCGCGCGCCTCGCGCGGTCCTCGCGGGCGCTCGGGCTGCCGGTGGTCGATGCGGGTGATTGGCGTGATGCGATCAGCATGGCGGTGCGTGTGTGGGGCGATCGGCGCGAGGGCGCGCTGCGCCTGGTGTACTCGCGGGGCCGGGAGCATGCGGGAAGCGCTACCACGGGCTATGTGCTCATCAGTCCGCTGGGCCAGCGGATGCTCAAGGCGCGAGCCGGTGGCGTGGGCGTGCTGACGCTGGAGCGGGGGTATGCCAGCGACTTGCAGGAGCACGCGCCCTGGCTGCTGCTCGGCGCGAAGACGCTCTCGTACGCGATGAACATGGCGGCGATCCGGTACGCCGTGGACAACGGCGCGGAGGATGCGATCTTCGTCAGCTCCGATGGCTACATCCTGGAGGGGCCGAGCGCGGCGGTGGTGCTGCTGCGGGGCACGACGCTGGTGACGCCACCGGCCTCGCTGGGGATCCTGCCGAGCACGACGCAGCAGGCAGTGTTCGACATCGCGGAGGAGCATGGCTTCGGCACCGCGGTCGAGCCGATCACGGTGGTGGACCTGCTGAACGCGGATGGCGCGTGGATGATGTCGAGCGTCACGCTGAGCGCGCGGATCACGAGCGTCAACGGTCTTCGCATGCCCGAGCCGCCGGTGGCGGGGGACGTGGCGCGCCTGGTGGATCGCGCGGTGGAGCGGGACTAGCGGTCTCGGGCGGCCGAGCGGGAAGGCTAGACGGCTGTTGATGCTGTGACCAAGGTCTACTACATCGAGTAGTTCTTACTACGGAAAGTAGTAGTACCGTGGGGATTGCTGACCGTGTAATGCCCGCCGCAGAATCCAGCGGCGTCGTATCGTCAGCACAACAGCCGCTCGGTGGGGCAGCGCCGCCCCGGTTTGGAGAAGCTCGTGTTCGGCCTCGACTTCCTCGACACCGTGGACATCTCGCGATGGCAGTTCGGCATCACGACGGTCTACCATTTCATCTTCGTGCCGCTGACCATCGGCCTCGCGCCGCTCGTGGCCTTCATGCAGACCATGTGGGTCATCACCAAGAAGGACCACTGGTACCGGCTCACCAAGTTCTTCGGCAAGCTCTTCCTCATCAACTTCGCCCTCGGCGTCGTCACTGGCATCGTGCAGGAGTTCCAGTTCGGCATGAACTGGTCCGAGTACTCCCGCTTCATCGGTGACGTCTTCGGCGCGCCGCTCGCGCTCGAGGGCCTTGCCGCGTTCTTCATCGAATCCACGTTCCTCGGCCTATGGATCTTCGGCTGGGGACGGCTGCACAAGCTCGTCCACCTCGCGACGATCTGGCTCGTGGCCATCGGCGTAAACATGTCCGCCTACTTCATCATCGTCGCCAACTCCTTCATGCAGCACCCGGTGGGGGCCACGATCAACCCCGAGAACGGCCGGGCAGAGCTGACCAGCATCTGGGCGCTGCTCACCAACAGCACCGCCCTCGCCGCGTTCCCCCACACGATCGCCGGATCATTCCTCACCGCTGGCACGTTCGTCGCCGGCATCGGCGGCTGGTGGATGGTGCGCCGCATGAAGCAGGCCCGCGACGCCAGCCCCGAGATGGCCGCGGAGCTTCGCGAGGAGGCCCGCGTCATGTGGCGGCCCGTCACCCGCGTCGCGCTCCTGGTAATGATCGCCTCCGGCGTCGCCCTCGGCGTCACCGGTGACATCCAGGCCAAGCTGATGTTCGAGCAGCAACCCATGAAGATGGCCTCGGCCGAGGCACTGTGCCACACCGAGCAGCCCGCAGCGTTCTCCATCCTCACCGTCGGCGACCACAACGATTGCGAGAGCGTTCGTCACTGGATCACCATCCCCGCGCTCACCTCGTTCCTTGCCACCAACGACTTCAGCGCCGAGCTGCCGGGCGTCACCGAGCTGCAGGCCGAGTACGAGGAGCGCTTCGGCCCCGGCAACTATCGCCCGAACCTGTTCGTCACCTACTGGTCGTTCCGCATGATGATCGGCCTCGCCGCCGGCTCCGCCATCCTCGCGGCCGCCGGGCTGTGGGCCACCCGCCGCGGGCGCGTCCCCGACCAGGACTGGTACGCCAAGCTCTCGCTGATCGCCATCCCCACCCCGTTCCTCGCCAACAGCGCGGGCTGGGTGTTCACCGAGATGGGCCGCCAGCCGTGGGTCGTCGCGCCCAACCTCAACGGCGTCGACCAGATCCGCCTCACCGTGGACCAGGCCGTCTCCGGGCACCCCCCGGCGCTCGTGCTGTTCTCGCTGCTCACGTTCACCGCCGTCTACGGGGCGCTCGCGCTCGTCTGGTTCACCCTCATGCGGCGCTACGTCGTGGAAGGACCGCTCGAGCATGACCGCCACCCCCACCACGAAGACGACCACGACGAGGACGACGGCGTGAAGCCGCTGTCGTTCGCCTACTAGGACGGACCGCCACGATGGAACTCACGACGCTCTGGTTCATCCTCATCGCCTTCCTGTTCACCGGCTACTTCGTGCTCGAGGGCTTCGACTTCGGCGTGGGCATGCTCATGCCCGTCCTTGGCCGCAACAGCCGCATGAACGCCGACAAGCGCCGCCGCACCGTCCTCAACACCATCGGGCCCGTGTGGGACGGCAACGAGGTATGGCTCATCACCGCCGGCGGTGCCATGTTCGCCGCGTTCCCCGACTGGTACGCGACCCTGTTCTCCGGCTTCTACCTGCCGCTGCTGCTGATCCTGCTCGCGCTGATCTTCCGCGCGGTGGCCATCGAGTTCCGCGGCAAGATCGACGACGACCGCTGGCGCGCCCGCTGCGATGCCGGGATCATCCTCGGCTCGTGGATCCCGGCGGTGCTGTGGGGCGTGGCGTTCGCGACGATCCTCTCTGGCACCCCCATCAACGAGGACAAGCAGATCGTGGGCGTGTGGGAGGCCATCCTCACCCCCTACGCCCTGCTCGGTGGGCTCGCCACCACGCTGCTGTTCCTCCTGCATGGGGCAGTGTTCATCTCGCTGAAGACCGGCGGGGAGGTCCGGGCCGACGCGGTGCGCCTCGCCGCCCTCCTTGCCCCGGCCACCCTCGTCGTCGCCGGTGGCTTCGCGGTGTGGACGCAGCTCGCCTACGGCTCGTCGCTGTCCCTGGTGTTCGTGGCGCTCGCCGCGGCCGGACTCGTCGCGGCAGTCGTGCTGACCGCCCGCGAGCGCGAGGGCTGGGCGTTCGTCGCCACGTTCCTCGCAGTGCTGTCGGCCACCGGGATGCTCTTCGCCGCACTGTTCCCCAACGTGATGCCCTCGACGATCGACCCCGCGTTCAGCCTCACCGTCGAGTCCGCGGCCTCATCGTCCTACACCTTGACCGTGATGACCTGGGCGGCCGCGTTCCTCGCCCCGGTGGTGATGATCTACCAGGGCTGGACCTACTGGGTGTTCCGCCAGCGCATCAGCGTCGAGCAGATCCCCGACTCGATCGGGCTCAAGGCCACTCGGTGAGCGGGCCGCGGTGAAGCCCTTCGATCCGCGCCTGTGGCGGCTCTCCCGGCCGGTGCGCCCCTACCTGGTGCTCACCGTGATCACCGGTGCGATCACCACCGCGACGATCCTGGCCACCGCGATCCTGCTCGCCCGCATCCTCGCCGGGGCCGCCCACGATCCCGGGCTGCGCGCCCTCGATCCCTGGACCACCGAGCTCATCGCGCTCGCCGTGATCGCCGCGATCCGGGCCGCGGCAGCCTGGGCACAGGCCCGCCACGCGCAGCGCAGCGCCGCCGCAGTGGTCTCCGGCCTCAAGTCCGATGTGCTCGACGCCGTCGCGGAACTCCCGCCGCGGCGGCGCGCGGAAACGCGCGACGAGGCCGCGCTGCTGGTCACCCGTGGCCTCGACGGGCTGATTCCGTACCTCTCGGGCTACCTGCCCACGCTGGTGCTCGCGGTGCTGGTGCCCCCGGCGGTGCTCGTCACCATTGCGCTGCATGACCTCACCGCGGCCATCATCATCGCGGTGACCCTGCCGCTGGTGCCGCTGTTCATGATCCTCATCGGGCTGCTCACCAGGAACCGCGCCCGCAACAAGCTGCGCGCGATGACCGCGCTGCAAGCACAGCTGCTTGATCTGATCGCGGGCCTGCCAACGCTGCGCGCCCACCGCCGCGAGGCCGGGCAGGCCGAGCTAGTGCAGGAGCTCGGCGAGAATCATCGCACCGCGACGATGGGATCGCTGCGGATCGCGTTCCTCTCCTCGATGGTGCTCGAGGCGCTCGCCACGTTGTGCGTCGCACTCGTCGCCGTCAGCGTCGGGCTCCGGCTCGTCTTCGGGAACATGGAGCTCGACGATGCGCTCGTCGCGCTGATCCTCGCCGCCGAGGCATACCTGCCGCTACGGATGGTGGGCAGCCAGTTCCATGCCGCCGAGGACGGGGCCGAGGCCGCCCAGCGCGCCCTCGCCATCCTTGACCGTGAGCATCACGCTGGCCGGGAGGCGCACGAGGTGGTCGCGGCGCCGTTCACCATCACCGCGCGCGGGCTGTCGATGCGAGCACGGGATGGCCATGCCCCAGCGAACCTCGATGCAGTGTTCCAGCCCGGTGCGGTGACGGTGCTGGCAGGGCCGAACGGATCCGGCAAGTCGACGGCGCTGCACGCCGTCCTCGGGCTCGCCAGCCCCGACGAGGGAACAGTGGCGATCAACGGTATTGCTGTCTCCCGCCTCGGCCTCGACCAGTGGTGGAGCAACGTTGCATGGGTGCCGCAGCGCCCCGTGCTCGTTCCCGGGACCGTCCGCGACAACCTCGAGCTCGCTGGCCCGCTGCCGCCCGAGGCGCTCGCGCGTGGCATCGAGGAAGCAGGATTCGCCGACGTGCTCGCCGAGCTACCCAACGGTATCGACACCCTGCTGGGCAGCGGTGGCACGGGCCTGTCGGTGGGGCAGCGCCAGCGGCTCGCCCTCGCCCGGGCGCTCGCGCGGCAGGCCACGGTGCTGCTGCTCGACGAGCCCACCGCCCACCTCGACGCGCGCGCCGCGCGCCGGGTGCTCGATGCGGTGCGGCGGCGCGCTCACCAGGGAGGAGCGACGGTCGTCCTCATCGCCCACGATCCCAGCGTGCTCGCCGCCGCCGACCGCGTCATCGAGGTGCGCGCATCAACCGGCGATTGCCCGGCAGGAGCTACTCCTCAGAGCACGCCCACCGACGCGCGACGGATCCACGGCACAAGCGCCAGCGTCACCAGTCCCACCACGATCGATACCAGGCCCAGTGACAGGAAGTAGGGGGCCTCGCGCGCGGGGTCGTAGAACCGGGCCAGCGTGCCCGCCAGCGCGGAGCCCATCGCCACCGACAGGAAGTACAGCGCCATCATCTGCGACCGGAACCGCGACGGCGCCAGACGAGTGGTCAACGACAGCCCGACGGGGGAGAGGAGCAGCTCCGCGATGGTGAACACCAGCAGGATGCCGATCAGCGCCAGCAACGGCGCGCTGCCCGGCCCGCCCCCGGCGAGCGGCAGGAACAGCAGGAACGCCACGCCCATCAGCACCGTGCCCGCGCCGAGCTTCCACGGCGAGGACGGGCCCCGCTCGCCCAGCCGCGTCCACGCATACGCGAACACGCCGGCGAGCAGCACGATGAACACCGGATTGATCGACTGCACCCACGCCGCCGGGAACGTCCACCCCAGCACCTCGCGGTCCAGCCGCTTGTCCGCGAACGTCGCGACCACCGTGAACTGCTGCTGGAACAACGCCCAGAACGCCACGTTGGCGAGGAACAACGGGATGAACGCGCGCACCCGGCTGCGCTCCTCGCCGGTGACCTTCGGGCTGCGCAGGATCACCACGAAGTACGCGACCGCCGCGACTGCCACGACCGTCACGACCGCGGTGGAGAGGTTCTCCAGCGTGAGGATGCCTGTGAATCCCGCGAGCGCCACCAGCGCTACCGCGCCGAGCAGCGCGGCCACGATGCGCGGCGCGCTTCCTGCGGGGGCGGGATCGCACACCGTTGCCGCGCTCACCGGCAGCCAATCGCGCGTGCGCCAGTACACGGCCAGGCCGATGGCCATGCCGAACGCCGCGACGGAGAAGCCCGCATGAAAGCCCCACGCGGACTGGGTCAGCCCGGTGAGCAGCGGACCGACCAGCGCGCCGAGGTTCACGCCCAGGTAGAAGATCGAGAAACCAGCATCGCGGCGCGGATCGGTGCGCGCGTACAGCTCGCCCACGATCACCGATGCGTTGGCCTTGAGCCCGCCGCTGCCCACCGCCACGAGCACCAGGCCGACCGCGAGGCCCACGAGGCCCGGCAGCACCGCCAGGGAGATGTGCCCGGCCATGATGAGCAGGGCGCTGAGGAACAGGGTGCGCTCGGCACCGAGGATGCGGTCCGCGACCCACGCGCCGAGGATCGTCGACAGGTACACGAAACCGCCGTAGGCACCGACGATGGACGTGGCGGCGGCGAAACTGATGGCCAGCCCGCCGTCGGCGACGCTGTAGTACAAGTAGTACAGCAGGATGGCCTGCATGCCGTAGAAGGAGAAGCGTTCCCACAGCTCGATGGTGAACACCGTGGCCAGGCCCCGGGGATGCCCGAGGAACGAGGTGGAGCCGGCAGCGGGATCGCCGGTGCCGGGCGTCGCGTAAGTGGTCATGGAGGGAAACGATGGCACGCGAATGTTGCGGCCGGGAAAAATAGGACACCTATGTATCCAGCGTCACGCGAGCGACCCACCTGGTACGACCTCCGCCGCGGCCTCGCGCTCCTCGATATCCCCCGAGACCGCACCCTCCTCGCGATCCTCGCCGCCACCATCACCCTTGGCTCCGCCCTCGCCCTCGCCGCCGTCTCCGCCTGGCTCATCATGCGGGCGTTCGCGATGCCGCCGGTCCTCGACCTCACTGTTGCCGTCGTCGCCGTCCGCGCCCTAGGCATCAGCCGCGGCGTCTTCCGCTACCTCGACCGCCTCGCCACCCACGACATCGCCCTGCACGGCACCGTCGCCGCCCGCACCACCCTCTACCGGCGCCTCGCCACCGGCAACCCCCGCGCCGCCCTCGCCGCCCGCCGCGGACAACTCCTCGCCCGCACCGGCGAGGACATCGACACCCTGGGCGAGACCGTCGTCCGCGTCCTCATTCCCGTCGCCGTGGCACTGCTCCTCGCGCTCATCGCCGTCGGCGGGCTCGCCCTCATCTCGCCGCTCGCCGCCGCCATCCTCGCCCTCGCGCTGCTCCTCTCCGGAGCAGTGGCCCCCGCCCTCGCCGCGCGCGCCGCCACCATCCGCGAGCATGCCGCCGACACCCATCGCGGCGAGCACCGCGACGCCACCATGACCGTCCTCGACCACGCCGCCGAGCTGCGCGTCACCGGGCAGCTCCGGCCCGCCCTCGACCGCGCCGCCGACGCGTTGCGCCGCACCGACGCGAGCATCGACCGCAGCGCCACCACCACCGCACTTGCCAGCGCCGCGACACCGCTCGCTATCGCCGCGAGCGTCATCGGCTCGCTGCTCATCGGCCTCGAGCTCTACGGCAACGGTGAGATTGCCCTGACCTCGCTCGGCATCCTCGTGCTGCTGCCGCTCGCCGCGTTCGAGGCCACCAGCGCCCTGCCCGACGCCGCGATCCATGCCCTGCGTGCCCGCAACGCCTCCCACCGGCTGCTCGGACTGCTCGACGATGCCGGAACGGGCGAGGCTTTCTCGAGCGCCCCGGCAGTTTCCCGTGGCGCGGCTGTCTCGGGTGTGGTGGATGGCGGCCTTGAGCTGCGTGGCCTCCAGCACGGCTGGTCCACCTCGCTCGCCCCGCCCCTCGACGCCACCTGGCCCACCGGTAGCCGGATCCTCGTCACCGGGCCGAGTGGCACCGGCAAGACCACCCTCCTGCTCACCCTCGCCGGGCTCATCCCACCCGTCTCTGGCACCGTGGAGACGCCTGGTGCTGACGTGCGCGACGGCGCATTGTTCCTCGCCGAGGACGCGCACATCTTCGCCACCACCGTGCGCGACAACCTCCTCCTCGCCCGCGGCGACGCCACCGATGCGGACCTCCTCGCGGCCTGCGAAGCAGTCGGGCTCGGAGAGTGGCTCGCCACCCTCCCCGACGGCCTCGGCACCATCCTCGAAGGCGGGGAGGAAGCACTCTCCGGCGGGCAGCGCAGGCGGCTCATTCTCGCCCGCGCCGTGCTCTCGCCCGCACCGATCCTGCTGCTCGACGAGCCCACCGAGCACCTCGACGCCGTAAGCGCCGTCCGACTGCTCGATGCGCTGCTCGACCGTGGCAGTGGGTTGATCGATGCGCGACGCACCGTCATCGTTGCCAGCCACCTCGCGCCGACCGTCGAGCCGGATCAGTGGGTGCGGCTGGGCTAGCTGGCTAGGGCCTGCTCGAGGAACGGGCGCACCAGGGCAATGATGGTGTCGGCAGTGTCCTCGATGCTGCGCCCCGGCAGCACGCTGTAGCTGAGCAGCAGGCGGATGATCGTATCGGCGAGCACGCGCCGGTCGGGCTCCGCGATCTCGGGTAGCCACTCCGAGGAGAGCTCCACCATGCGCGCGGCGGCTCGCTCGAGCAACCGGTCCCCGTGGACGGTCAGCAACGGAAGCAGGCTCGCGGCCGAGGAATCCTCGGTCAGGATCGCCTTGACGATCGGATTGTCCGACAGCGCCTCGAGCACCAGCACCAGCATCCCGCGAACGGTGCCCACGGGATCATCCGTGCGGTGGGCGGGACCGGGGAGCGCCCCGCGGATGACGCCGGTGAGCCGATCGACCTCCCGGTCCAGGTAGGCGCTCGCGAGCTGCTCGCGGGTGCCGAACACCCGGTACAGCGTCGGCTTGCTCACGCCCGAGGCCTGCGCGATTGCCTCCATGCGGGTTCGTGCCCAGCCACCGGCGCGGATCAGCCGATCAGCGGAATCGAGCACTACATCGACCAGGAGCTCGCGCGCCTGCTCCGGGTAGGGGCGGGGCGCATCATCGGACGTGTTCGGCACCCCTCTGTTCTACACGGGTGGCGGGGCGTTCAACGGCGGCGGTGCCCGCTCCAGAGGTGGTGCAGGCGCCGCTAGTGGTGCTCGTGCCAGTGGTCAGGCGTGCGCCTTGTGCTTCGCGATGCGCGCGAGGACCTTCTCCCGCTTCGGCGGATGGATGTTCATCAGGGACGGATCGTTGCCGTAGAAATCGAACACGCGCTTGTCCATGACGTGGCGCCACAGCGGCGGGAACAGCGCGAGCGTCATGACGGTGCCGTAGCCGCTTGGCAGCTGTGGCGCGTCCTCCATGTGCTGCAGTGCCTGGTACTCCCGGGTGGGATTCGCGTGGTGGTCCGAGTGACGCTGCAGTTGCAGCAGCATCAGGTTGCTCGGCATGGCGCACGAGTTCCAGCTGTGGCGCGGCGCGCAGCGCTCGTAGCGGCCCGACGCGGTTTTCTGCCGCAGCAGGCCATAGTGCTCGAGATAGTTCACCGACTCGAATATCAGGATGCTCACCCCTGCCGAGATCACGATGAACGGGATGAGGGCAGGCCCCAGCAGCGCGATCATGGCGCCCCAGAGCACGACGCTCATCGCCCAGGCGTTGAGCACGTCGTTGTGCACGCTCAGCACCCGATCGCCACGGCGGCGCAGCCGGGTAGCCTCCAGGTTCCAGGCGGAGCGAATGCCACCGATGGCTGTGCGGGGCAGGAACGTCCAGAAGGACTCCCCGACCCGCGACGAGGCGGGATCCTCGGGCGTAGCGACGCGAACGTGATGTCCCCGGTTGTGCTCGACGTAGAAGTGCCCGTAGCAGCACGGCGCCAGAGCGATCCGGGCGATCCAGCGGTTGACGGTTTCCTTCTTGTGGCCGAGCTCATGGGCAGCGTTGATAGCCAGCGCGGTGAGGTAGCCCACCGACCAGCTCAGGCCGAGGTAGCCCACCCAGGAGATGTCCTGCTGCGTGACGATCCATGCGGCCAGGAACGTCGCCGTGTACTGCAGCGGGATCAGCATGTAGATGATTGCCCGGTAGTAGCGATCGTTCTCCAGCCACCCCACCAGCTCCGGCGGGGGATTCTCGGGATCCTTGCGCACCCAGGTGTCGGCCAGCGGCATCAGGACGTGGAACACGATGGGGCCGATGAACCAGAAGACCTCCCAGCCGGTCAGCTCGACCAGGCCCCAGGCGACAAAGATGAGCAGCGGCAGCAGCGCGCTGATGATGAACAAGTAGCGCTTGCGATCCCGCCAGGTAATGCCCAGGTCGGCGGGAGTGGGATGGGTGACGCTCATGGTGATCCTCTCCGTGCGCACCGCGGTGTGCAGCACATCACACCTTGAGTTTGACATAGATCCATCATGTGTCAACAGATGAAACGAAAAAGCTCACGCCGTTAACTCGTGAGTGGCGGTGACGCGGGGCGTAACGATCGGGCGGCGGCGGGCGGGGGCTGGACATGACCCACAGCCCCTCGAAAAAACACTTGCCGACCCCCCAGTGCCGGGAGTAAACAAGGAAGTACACGAGAGAGGAGGTGGTCCAGAGTTGATTGGCTATAGGACACGTGAGGTGGCTGCCCGCTAGCAGCCGCGCCAGGGACCGCCCTGTCGCGCGAGCGGCGAGCGAATCCACAGCAGCAACCCAGCCCCCGGGACCGCCAGCACGTCCAGCTGGCACCGCGCCCCCGCCTTGTGAGCGCGCACGGTCGCGGGGGCTGTTGCGTGGGCGACCGCGGCCGAGAATCTGCGAGCGAAAGTCAACAGATTGCGCCCTGAAACCGGACATCTGTTGACTTTCATTCGCAGATTCGGGCCAGCCGAGCGCACTGGGAACCAATATCTGATCGCGTCGCATTAGTGCACACAGCTTGTTCCCGGACCTGCTCGAGCCACTATGCATGTTTCAGCACGCATAGATGTCTTGCATGTGAATTGCAATGGACAGAAAATGAAACACCATTGTCGTGGTAAAAGCTACTCGGTAATCCTAGTCACGTCGATTTGTCACTTTGGTGCCATCCTCGGGGCCGGAGCGTGCGCCGATCGCTGGTGGCCATCCGAAGGCGCGCTCGAAAGTGGCGCTGACATGCCATTTCGGGCAGATGATCCTGCTGATAGTCGCGTTGCCAGCTTGGTCGTCGGCTGAAATGCTGAGCTTGCTCGAAGGTCGAGCGGAATGCAGGAGGAAGCCATGAAACTCGCGAAGGCGGCAATCACGGCGGGGCTGATCGCTGTTGCGTCAGCAGGTACGGCAAATGCGGCCATCATGTACGTCGATGGCGGAAAATGGTATGTCGGCTACAGCACATCTAGTGTGTGGTCCAATTACTGGCACCCGGATGTCAATCATGGTAGCAGCGTGGTTAATACGGAGACTGGTTTCAAAATTTGGTCGGGCTGCGTAGCGCCTGGCGATACGTCGTACGCATCTCAAGTCCAGGATCCTGAAGTGCTTCAGGAGGGCTACTACAAGTTCTGCTGAGCTGCTAAGGCCAGGAACTGTGGCAACGGGGCGCGCCCAGGCACTGGGCGCGCCCCTGGCAGACAAGGATGATTGTGGGTCGACCCTATCGGATGTTCGTGCTGGGCCTGTGCAGCGCTGCCGCGCTCGCGATGGTCGTGGCGTTCCTGTTCGCGGTGCGCCTGGATGCCGCAATCGGGAATACGCGCTCGGGTGTCAACGCTTCCCAGCCGGCGGCAAATGCCGACATTGAGGGGGCCATCGCTGCGGTCGCCGGGATCGCTGACCGGGAGAACGCCCTGGTCGTCGCCAGCGACTACGATCTCGTCGACAACTCGCGCATGAACCTGTATGTGCTTGACGCCGGGCGTGGCGGCGATGTCCTCGCCACCGGATATCGGGAGTTCACTGGCGGCGAGGAGCTCGAGACGCTTCCGCTCGCGCCACGGATGCGTGCCGAGATCGCCGGTGCCTACTACGTGCTAGGTCCGGAAGGCATCAACGCGGCGCTGGTTCAGGCGTTGTCCGATCATGGCGTGCCCGCGCGCGCGTGGCAGGCGAACGGTATCGGAGAGAGTCTGCGGACCCCGGCGCATATGACCCTGATCGCGCTGGCAGTGCTGACCACGATCGTGCTGATCTCCGCTGGCGTGGTGCTGTCGTCGAAGCGGTACGCCATCAGCCGTCTCAACGGAGCCTCGGTCGGTGGGCTGTACCTGCGCGATCTGGTCATGACCGCACGGCACGGGGCGGTGCCGCTCGCGGCCACCCTGGGCATGGGTTTTGCCGCGCTGTATGCCTACAACCAGTTCGCCGAGATTGGTAGCTTCTGGCATTGGCTGTCCCGAGGGTTGCTCGTGCTGCTGGTGGTGTGGCTGCTGGTGCATTGGATCGCTGTGCTGGGCGTGTGCTCGGCTCCGCTGGTGGAGGGGATCAAGGGCCGGGTGCGCCAGGTGTTGCTGGTCCCGGCGGTCTACGCGGTGCGTGTCGCGGCCGTCGTGGTGGGGGTGTCGATCATTACCGGGGCGGTGGCGGGGTACCAGCACTACGAGGAGTTCACGCGGGAGGACGCCGCCTGGCAGCCCTACAGCGAGGATTCAGTGATCCGGCCGGGGCAGCTCGGAGCGGATATCCATGATGATCTTGACCAGATGTATGTGGATCTCGGTGAAGCCCTGCACGAGATGGAAGCATCCGGGCAGGTCCGCTACGCGAGCCGCAATTTTGATTCCACTCTCGCGAGCGCGGGTGTTGATAATCTGTTCCGGCTGAACTCTGCTGCCGCGCGGACCTATCTGGAGGGGGCCGATCTGATCGGTGACCTGCCAGCCGTGGGAACAGCAAACACCACGATTGTTGTGCCACCACGTTTCGCGGGGGAGCGGCACCTCCAGGCAATCATTGAGGCCGCCGCCGCGGATTACGGCGCTCCGGAGGGCGCGCCGCCGCCTCGCACCGTTCTCGCCGATGACTATGAGATGTTCTATCCGGACATATTGGGCGGCCGAGTGCTGTTCGACGAACCGATCGTCGTGATCCGCGCTGATGCTGCGCCCACCGACACTTTCTCCAATCTTGGTGCGGCGGCCAGCAACGGCTCGATCCTGCTCACCCCGCAAGCGGTGGCGGAGCTGCGGGATGACCCGCGCTCGTACGGCGTGCTGCAGTTCAATCGTGCCTACGATGCGTGGCAGGCCATGCAGGCCTCATGGGTATCCGAGGTGCGCAAGTTCCAGTTCAACGCCGTGGTCGCGGTAGCACTGCTGCTCATTCTCGCGGTGGTGTCGGTGATCGTCTATGAGCTGCGCAATGCCCAGCGGCTGCGGGTGCAGTTCGTCTCGGGCTGGTCGCCGCTGCTTTCGCGCGGCTGGCTATGGACGGGGGAGGCACTGCTGTTCGCGCTGCCGTACGCGCTTCTCTACCGGTCCTGGTCGCAGAACCAGGAGATCCTGGCCGACCCAGTGCTTGCCTCGAGCCCTGTGCTCGCGCACTACCTCACCCCTGTCACCCCGCTGACCATCACGCTCGTCACCCTGCTGGCGCTGATCGCGCCACTGACGGCGGCACTAGCGGTCCGCCAGCGCGAGCATCGCCTCGGCACCTCGGAGATCCAGAAGTAGGAGAAGAACATGGACATCACCATCTCGGGCTTGTCGAAGTCCTATGGGAAGCACCACCTCTGGCGCGACCTGGACCTGACCATCCCGTCCGGCAAGATGCTGGCGATCACAGGCAAGTCGGGCTCGGGAAAATCAACCCTGCTCAACTGCATCGGACTCATCGACAAGCCCGACGCCGGGTCGATCACCATCGACGGCTCGGACATCACCACTTTCGGCGCTCGTCGGCGCAGGATCTACCGCCGCGACACCGTGGGCTATCTCTTCCAGGACTACGCACTGGTCGACAATGATTCCGCCTACAACAACGTCCGGCTCGCGATTCCGTCGCTCCTCGTCAAGCCCGCTACCAAGGCCGCGATCAACGATGCGCTCGCCACCGTCGGGCTCGACGGGCGCGGCAAGGCCCCGGCTTTCAGCCTCTCCGGCGGCGAGCAGCAACGCGTCGCGCTCGCGCGGCTCCTGGTGAAGAACCCGCCGGTCATCCTCGCCGATGAACCAACCGGCGCCCTCGACCCGAGCAATGGGCAGATGGTCATCGACATGCTCCGGGGATTCGCCAACGCAGGAGCCACCGTCGTCATCGCCACCCACGATCCGACAGTCACCGCAGCCTGCGACGACACCCATTCGATCAGCGAAACAGCATCCGCAGCGTAGGAGAACCCATGAAACCAGCAACACGGAAGCTAGCCATCGGCCTTGCTGCGGTTGTCGCGAGCATCGCTGTCGTGGCAGTGGGGCTGTACCTCAGCATCGGTCTGAATGAGAACCTGGATCGCTTCAACCCTCTCGCGCGCGAGCACAAGGCCTACATCGTGGTCGAGCCCGACGCCAGGAAAGTCGACAACATCATCGCCGTTGACAGCGACGGCGACGAGTTGCCATTCACGGTCGATACGATCGTCTGGGCCAACGGGGCAGAGTTCTACGCGATCAACCACAAGGGCAGCTACGTCGCGAGCGTGGAGCCCCTGGACCCGGAAGGCGTGCCCGCCGCGGCCCGACGTCACCTGGAATCGTTGCGCGACTGACTAGCTCGCACCTGAACTGTTAGCGCCATCACCGTTGGCGTACGGCCCGTCGGATAGGGTGGTAGAGGTCGCGACAAGAGCAACCATGCCCCCGGCGAGAGGCCCACCGCACAATGAACGATGACTACCGGGCCTGCGTGGCTCTGGCTAGTTGTGTGCATGCCGCTCCCGCTAGGATCACCGCCGCGACCGGGCTGGCGCACGACGAGGCACAGGCTGCGGTGGAGCGGCTCAAAGCCGTTGGGCTCGTGCGCCGTTCCCGCGACAACGAGGGCGCGTATCGGCTCGTCCACCCCGTTCTATGGGCGGCTGGCTCAGTGATCCAGGCGCTGCATGCGCGTCCTGCCACCACGATAATTCCAGGGCTCGACGCGATCGGCGGCTTTGCCGGCCTGCGCGAACTGATCGACGCGTGGCGCTGCACGCGGGTGCAGGCCGCGGTGCCGACGTCGATCGACACGTTCTCCGCGATGGTCGAGGAAATCCTGATCAAGGCGAACCGCGACGTCACGTTGCTGCACACCTATCCCATCGCGGACACAGCGAGCTTCCTGCACCACACCCTCGCGTACCTGTCGCACCGGGGCGTGTCGATCCGGGTCGTCCGCGATTCGCGGTTCACCTCCGCCCCGGAGTGGAAGCCCTACATCGAGACTCTCGAAGCACGCGGAATCCCGGTGCGAACTGTCTCCGAGCTTCCAGGCAGGGGCGTGGTGATCGACGGCGGCCGTCTCGCGCTGGTGCACTCGGCCGAGGCGGAGCTGCGGTTCTACGCCGACAATGCGCCACTTGGCCCAGAAGTGCTGAACGGCGAGTTCGCCCGGTTCCCGCGGTCCCCGCTGCTCGTGATCCTGAACCAGCTGTGCTCGGGCGTGCCGGTGGCCCGTGTCGCGGAATCCCTGGGAATGGCCGATCGCACCGTGCTTCGCGCCCGCGACCGGTTGCGGGCCACTTTCGCCGTGGATGACACAGCAGGCCTGATCTTCCACGCGGCGTCTCTCGGCCTGATCGACCCGCCACCGCAAGCGCGATAGCGGCCGAGCCAGCGGGTTCACTGACCCTGCGATTGTGTGACCAGTAGATCGCGCGCTGCCGACACCGTGTTCGGTAGCCACAGCATCTGGACAGGAACGAGGGGCGGGTCCGCCAGGTCGATGACGATTGCTTGGTCGTCCATCACGGGCCCGGGTGGGTCGGTGACGAACGCGATTCCCTCGTTGTCCAGGACGGCCGATGCCGGAGGCGTGCCTTGCACCCGGTTGACGGTGATCGTCGGCTCGAACCCGGCTCGTCGGCAGGTGCTGAGGATGAAGTCGGTGTAGAAGGACGCTCCGGGCGGCCCCCAGACGATGATGCGCTCGCCGCGCAGGTCGCTTACGGCGATCGATCGGCAGGCAGCGAGGCGGTGGGTGGCCCGGACGGCGATCCGCGCTGGGGTGTAGGCGATGGTGGCGGCGGCGAGGTTTTGGGGGACGGCGACGCCGCGTCGCAGCGCTGCATCGATCCGGCCTTCGAGAAGCGCCTGGTGGAACGATCCCGGGTACATCTGGGTCACGGTGATCGGCAGTTCTGGTAGCGCGGCCAGGACCGGCTCGAGCAGGCCATGGACTTCAGCAGGGGTGACGGCCGGGGTGTGCCCGATGACGAACGGCCGGAGTGATGGGGCCGGAGCGTCGCGGGCCTGCCGCACGAGGTGATCGGCGGCCGCGAGCAGGACTTCCGCACCGTCGTACAGTGCCCGGCCGGCCTTGGTGAGCTGGACCTGGCGAGTCGTGCGATCGAAGAGCGCGACTCCTAGCTCTGCTTCGAGCCGGGCAATGGAACTGCTCAGGGCCTGCTGGCTCAGGTGGAGCTCCTGGGCCGCGCGCGTGAATCCGGCCGCGTCCGCGACCGCGAGGAACTGCTGCAGGCGGCGCAGGTCCAGAGGCTGGCGATTAACAACCATAGAGTGTCAATCTACCCCAAAGAACTGTTTCTTATTTGTGGTAGCTGCTCCTAGCGTGGAGTACGCAATCAGCCAATCGAGCAGGAGCAGTGGCATGAACACATTGGAAGGCAAGTCGGCGGTCATCGCGGCCGGAGCCAAGAACCTCGGAGGCCTGATCAGCACGACGCTCGCGCACCGGGGCGTCAACGTGGCGGTCCACTACAACAGCGACAGCACCGAGGCCGATGCAGACCAGACCGTGGCCGCAGCACAGGCCGCGGGCGTCAAGGCATTCAAGTTCCAGGCGGACCTGACCCGGCCCGCGAGCATCGCGGAACTCTTCGACGCCGCCGAAAGCGCCTTTGGCGGCGTCGACATCGCGATCAACACGGTGGGCAAAGTACTGCGCAAGCCCATCGTCGAGACCAGCGAGGATGAATACGACTCGATGTTCGACATCAACGCCAAGTCTGCCTACTTCTTCATCAAGCAAGCTGGTCGCCGGCTCAACGACGACGGCAGCGTCGTCACCATCCTGACCGCCCTCCTCGCAGCATTCACGGATGGTTACTCCACTTACGCTGGCGGGAAGTCCCCCGTCGAGCACTTCGCCCGCGCCGCCGCGAAGGAGTTCGCCGGTCGAGGCATCTCCGTGAACAACATCGCCCCGGGGCCCATGGACACGCCCTTCTTCTACGGGCAGGAGACGCCCGAGCGTGTTTCCTTCCACAAGTCCCAGGCCATGGGCAATCGCCTGACGCGCATCGAGGACATCGCCCCCATTGTCGAGTTCCTCGTCGACGGGGGCCACTGGATCACCGGCCAGACGATCTTCGCCAACGGCGGATACACCACCCGCTAGATCTTGATGGAGGAACGATGACCAGCAAACTGCCCGCAGCAGTCCAGCAACTGATCGCCGCGACCAACTCTGGCGATGTCGAAGGTTTCCTCGGGAGCTTTTCCGACGATGGCGTCGTGGACGACTGGGGCCGCGAGTTCCACGGCCGGCAAGCGATCAAGGAGTGGAGCGATCGTGAATACATCGGCAAGCAGATCACGCTCGACGTGACCCACTCCGCCGTGGCAGGCGACTCCGCGACGGTCACGACGATCGTCGGCGGCAATGGATACAACGGGCCAAGCACGTTCATCTTCGATATATCCGGAGCGCAGGTCTCGCGCATGACGATCCGCGAGTAGCCCCCTCCCGCCACCACTGCAAACGCGATAGAAGCTGCGGAAAACCCAGGTCAGCTTCTATCGCGTTTGGCGGTTTCCATCGCATTTGTGGGCGGCCGGGCCGCCGCCCCTACTCCTCGCCCGGGAAATCCCCATCGACGTACAACCATTGACCCTTCTCGCGGGTGAACCGGCTCCGCTCATGGAGGGAATCACGCCTGCCGGCGATGCGATAGTCCGCGATGAACTCCACGGTGCCGGTCGAATCGAGCAGGCTGCCGCGCTGGGTACCGAGAATGCGCAGCCCGAGCCATTCCTGGCTAGGGTCGAGTTCCAGGCGTCGCGGCCGCGTCGTGGGATGCCAAGTCCGCTGCAGGTAGGCCACGTCGTCCAGCACGAAAGCCGTGTACCGCGATCGCATCAACGCCTCGGCGGTGCCGGCCTTTCGCTCGCCGCTCAGCAGCGCGCCGCAGCACCCCTCGAGGTCCTTGCCGCTGCCGCACGGGCATCCCATGTTCATCTCCACTCGCTCATCCAGGCAAAATCCTGCCCCTTGCCAGTCGCATCGCCAGGGAGGTACTCCAGCGACACCCAGCCGTCGTAGCCGCCTGCTCGCAGATCCTCCACGTGCTCACGCAACGGTATCGACCCTGTGCCCGGCGCGCCACGCCCCGGGGCATCGGCGATCTGCACGTGCCGGATGTCAGCCCGATGCCGCTCGATCGCCGATTCGATCTCCACCCCGTTGACCGCCCAGTGGTAGAGGTCGGCAAGGAGCCCAGGCCGGATCCCCCACGTATCCTCGACGCGGTCGATCAGCGTGACTGCTTCACCGGGGGTGTGGATCGGGTAGCGGGGCGCGCCGCTGAGTGGCTCCACCAGCACTGTCGCGCCTATTCGCTCCGCCGCGCGCGCCGCGAGCCCGAGGTTCTCCACCGCCAGCTCGTCCTGCTCGCCCGGAGAGAGGCCGTCCTTGCGATTGCCCGGCAACGCATTGAATCCCGTTGCGCCGAGTTGCTCGCCGATGCCAACGACGACGTCGACGTTATCGAGGAACTCCCGGCTGTGGAACGGATCCGACAGCAGCCCCCGCTCGCCCGCTGCGAGATCGCCCGCCGCGAAGTTCAGTGTGGACAACCGCACGCCCGCATCGCGGATGGCGCTGACGAAGGCATCGACGTCCCGGTCCGGTGGGCATGGGGAATCGAACGGCCACCAGAACTCCACCGCGCTGAATCCTGCCCGCCGCGCCGCCGCCGGGCGCTCGAGCAGGGGCAGATGCGTCAGCAGGATCGAGCAGTTGACAGTATAGGAATGCGCACTCATTGACGTTGATCCTAAAGGAGCCCCCACCGTGGCAACCCCCGACGCAGCTATCCCCGCAGTAGCGGTCGTCACCGGAGCCGGTAGCGGACTCGGCCGTGCCATCGCCCGCGAGCTGCTCGACCACGGCTACCGCGTCGCTCTCGCCGGGCGCAATGCCACGCCCCTCCGCGAGACCGCCAACGACCATTCCGGCGCGCTCGTCGTCCCCGCCGATGTCACGGACCCCGCATCGGTGCGCGCCCTGTTCGCCGCGGTGCTCGATGCCTGGGGGAGGGTGGATGTGCTCGTCAACAACGCGGGAACGTTCGGGCCGGTGGGCGCGCTCGACGAGATCGCCGTGGAGGACTGGACGGCAACCCTCACCACCAACATCACCGGCTACTTCCTGTGCGCGGCAGAGGCCATGCGGGCCATGAAGCAGCAGCAGCCCCGGGGCGGACGCATCATCAACAACGGCTCGATCTCCGCGCACGTGCCGCGTCCCGGTACAGCCGCCTATGCAACCACCAAGCACGCCATCACGGGGCTCACGAAATCGATCTCGCTCGATGGGCGCCCCGACGGCATCGCGTGCGGGCAGATCGACATCGGCAACGCCGCCACCGACATGACTCACGGGTTCGCGGCGGGGGCTCGCCAGGCCGACGGCACCATCAAGCAGGAACCGACCTTCGACGCCCGCCATGTTGCCGAGGCAGTCCGCCACATGGCCGACCTGCCCTTGAACGCGAACGTGCAGTTCATGACACTCATGGCGACGGCCATGCCCTACATCGGGCGCGGCTAGCTGCTCGCGGCGGGGGCGCGCTCTAGCCGACGTACCGCTGCAAGCGTGCCGACAAGCGTGGCACCAGCTCGCCATCGGGATTGATGCGCTCCTCCACGTACGCGAGATCGCCACCCTCGACGATGCCGTACAGGCGCTTCGCGCCGCCCATCAAGGCCGCTGACTGCGAACGGATCACCACATCAGTGGCGAGCTGCCACGACGACTGCGACAACGGCTCGCCGTAATACAGCTCCACGACGCCCGAGGTATGGGTCAGCAGCAGCTCGATGACTTCTTCGCCATCCTGCTCCGCCATGCGCCAGAAACCAGACTCGCGCAGGTCAGGGGCCACGAAGTTCTGCTCATCGTCGATCACCCAGGTGCGCGAGTCCCACGCCAGGTACTCGCCGCCATTGTGCGTGACGATGATCTCCTGGCCGAAGCGATAATCACCCGACTCGGGATGATTGCCCTCGCCAGTGCCGCGCCACACCCCCACCAGAGGGATCAGCGCGAGCAACGCATCGTTGAGGTTCTCGCCCTCGCGCAGGTTCGCGGTATCGGCGGGCAGGGGCAAGCCGCCCAGTGACGGCACATTCCGCGCAGCCGTCTCCCGGGCACGCTCCGCCGCAGCCTCGACCGCGGCATTGCCACTGCCCGGCGCCGGCGCCATGCCGGAACCGTCAGCTTGCGCCGCAGCGCTCAACCCAGCCGCGTCTCGATCAGCTGGCTCATGAGCGGCAGCGCCATCGCTCTGATTGTGCGCGTCGCTCACTGCTTCTGCTCGTCCGTGACGAGGCGATACACCACGTACACGGAGAACCATGTGATCAGCAGGCTGGACAGGACCAGGAGTGCCTCAAAGATATAAACCACCACGGGTGTGAGTGTATCCGCCCGCCTCGCGCGCGACCACACGGGGCTGGTGGTAGGGCTTGGGGCTTGTGCTTCGATCCCGGCGGAGCTGCCACGCTTGGCGCGCAGCTGCCACGGAACTTGCTGAGCTGCCACGGATATTTGCGTGGCTGGAAAGCGCAAGGGTGGCAACAGCCGGTTGTGGGTGGCGGCTGGACGAGGATTGCGTGCCCGCCGCGCCCGCCGTGCTGTGCTGCTCTCCCAGTGGAAACTTTTCCCGCTCCAAGCGGGAAACGTTTCCACTGGGAGAGGTGGCGGGGCCCCAAGCCACCGGAGCTAGCCACCCGCGCCCCGGCCGCCAGCCACCCAAGCCACCCGGCCAGCACCCCAGCAAGCCCCCGCGAACAGCACGCTGGCCCGCACCGTTCGTGACGGTACGGGCCAGCGTTGGTGCCGACGTGTCCATCCGTGGATGGCTGTGCCGGTGGCTAGCGCGCGCTGGACGAGGGACGAACCCGGGCCAGCACGGGTGCTGCTATGCGCCGATGGTGATGTTCACCTCATGGACGCCGTTGCTCTCGGGAGCGACAGTGGCCTGGCCGTTGCCGGCGTTGGAGAGGGCGCGGACGGTCCAGCTGCCGGGGGCGGCGAAGAAGCGGAAGTCTCCGCTGCCGGAGGCGACGACCTCGGCGGTGAACTCGCCGGTGGAGTCGAGGAGGCGGACGTAGGCGCCGCCTACCGCGGTGCCGTCCTGGTTGACGACCTTGCCGGTGATGACTGTTTCCTTCTCGGCGTCAACGCCGGAGGGCAGGTTGTGGCCCTGCACAGGTGCTCCGCACATTACTTTGCTGCTCCCAGTTCGATCGGTACGCCGACGAGTGAGCCGTATTCGGTCCAGCTGCCGTCGTAGTTCTTGACATTGTCGTAGCCGAGGAGCTCGCGGAGCGCGAACCAGGTGTGGCTGGAGCGCTCGCCGATGCGGCAGTAGGCGATGATGTCCTTGCCGTCGTCGAGGCCCTCGGTCTTGTAGAGCTCGCGCAGCTCGTCGTCGCTCTTGAAGGTGCCGTCCTCGTTGGCGGCCTTGCTCCACGGCACGTTGATGGCGGTGGGGATGTGGCCGGCGCGCTGCGACTGCTCCTGGGGGAGGTGCGCGGGCGCGAGGATCTTGCCGGAGAACTCGTCGGGCGAGCGGACGTCGATGAGGTTCTTGCCACCGATGGCGGCGATGACCTCGTCGCGGAACGCACGGATGGTGACGTCCTGCGGCTGGGCCTTGTAGTCGGTGGCCTCGCGGTCGGGGACCTCGGTGACGAGGGGGCGCCCGTCGAGCTCCCACTTCTTGCGGCCGCCGTCGAGGAGCTTGACGTCCTGGTGGCCGTAGAGCTTGAAGTACCAGTAGGCGTAGGCCGCGAACCAGTTGTTGTTGCCGCCGTAGAGGACGACGGTGTCGTCGTTGGAGATGCCCTTCGCGGACAGCAGCGCGTTGAACTGCTCCTGGTTGACGAAGTCGCGGCGCACGGGGTCCTGCAGGTCCTGCTTCCAGTCGATCTTGACAGCACCCTCGATGTGGCCGCCGTCGTAGGCGGAGGTGTCCTCGTCGACCTCGACGAGCACGATGCCGGGCTGGTTCAGGTTCTGCTCGGCCCAGTCAGCTGTGACCAGGACGTCGGAGCGAGCCATGGGTTTCCTTTCGTGAGGGGTGTGCGCGGATGGTTACGCTGCGGTTCCGCGCCCGGTGGGGGCGAGGCGAGCCGCGAGGGGGTAGATCTGGCAGCCGAGGCAGATGCCGAAGGCCGCGTTGAGGAACGCCGCCGCGAACGCGAAGCCGACGAGCACCTGTGCGGCGAGGATGGCGCCAGCGAGGTAGGCGACGAGTCCGGCGGCGGCGAAGGTGAGCCCAACGAACTGGGCGAACTGTACCGGCGCCGCGGGCTCGCGCTCGGTAACCGGGCCGAGGCGGGGCGCCACGATGCGGCTGTAGAGCATCCCGTAGGGGGAGTGCCGGGGGCCGCGGGTAGCGCCGATGCCGAAGATGACGGCCTGGGCGGCGAGGAGTGGCCACCAGTTGGTGGCGAGAACGATGGCAAGGACGGCGGTGGTGATCCACGCGGCGAAGCGGGGACCGCGCACGTCGATGCCGGGTGTGGTCTGGGTGAGTGCCATGGGGTCTGCTCCTGGTGTTGAGGTTCCCGCGCGCGGCACGGGGTCAACGATGGGCCTGGACGGGTATTCGTCTGGGCGTGGCGGAACAGCGGCGCTTGCGCGTCACATGCTGTTCCAGCTCAGGAACAGAGACAACAACAACCACCGAGGCGGCACAGGTCTACCGTGCGGCGTCGGGTGAGCATGAGCTCATGGTTGGTCTGCACGTTTCTCACCATACCGCGCTCTCTCGTTTTGTCAGCTTTCCTGTCCACTTATTGAGACGAGCGCGTCGGCGAGGGCTTCCCGCGTGGGCACCCCGGGGATGCGGAAGCGCTGGTGGCCGTGGGTATCGAAGAGCAGCGTCGTCGGCAGCGAGAGGATGCTGAGATCCCGGCTGAGCTGCGCGTGCGCGTCGATGTCGAGCTCGATGTGGGCAACGTCCGGAAACTCGGGCAGGGTGTCCTCGATCACGCGGCGCACGGCGGCGCACGGGCCGCACCAGTCCGCGGTGAAGTGGACGATCGTGGCGTGGCCAGGGAGCACTCCGGCCTCGGCGAGCCCCTCATGGTGTGGCTCGCGGGGATGTGCCGCGGGGCTGGTCGCGATGACGCTGCCGTGGCGGCGCTGCCAGAGCAGGCCCACAGCGGTGGCGATGGCGGTGGCGGTGCCGAGGATGAGGATTCCGGTCATGGCTGTCCTGCGGTGGTGGGGGCCCTGTCGTGGTCGAGGTCGAGCGTGACGTTCTCGGTGATCGCCTCGACGATGATGCGACCGCCCTGCGGGTAGGCGTAGGCGGGCTGCTGGCTGAAGGGCACCTCGGGGATTGTCATGGTCATCTCGAAGGAACGCAGGACTTGCTCGCGCTGTTCCTCGGGGATGGGGATCTCGCGATCGCGGTTGGGGCCGTTGTAGAAGCGCAGGGGCGCGATGGTGAGCATGTTGCCGTCGAGGCGCAGGCGTGCTTCGACGGTGACGGGCTCGCCGTCGGTCGATCCGGGTGGCGTGGCGGTGAGCATGACGGGGCGGAACCTGTTGATGACCTCCTCGGTGGCGGCATCGAACGCGTCGATGAACGTGACGGGGAAGAAGGACAGCCGCAGGTCGGGCAGGTCGAAGCGGCGCCCGAGCTCGGTCTGGCCCATGACGACCCGTCCGGTGAGCTCCTCGGCGGAGAGCGCGGTGATGCGCTGCTGGTACCAGCGGCCCGGGGTGATCCGCGCACCAGTCAGGGCTGCCTCCAGTGAGACACGCCCGGCGTAGTCGGTGGGCACATGGTCGACCTGGATGTCGATCTTGTCGTACTGGCCGGAGATGATCTGTGGGAGCACGGGGAATCCCCGCAGTATGACGTGTGGATCGGAGTCGAGCTGAGCACTATCGCGCAGGGCACGGGAGATCCTGTGCTCGGTATATGCTGCGGTTCCGAGCTCGGCGATGATGGCAGCGGCGAGAAGGACGAGGACACCTAGGATCAACTTGCGCACTCCCTTATTGTTACTGACACCGGGCGGTAGAACGTCCGTACTGTGAGACTGACGCGTTAGTCTGTGTGGGTTCGAGCCATGCTCATGCCTCGTGGCAGGGCACCTTGGGCTGCTGGCTACCAGTGGAGATGAGGAAAGGGGACGGCGTGGAGCTGCTCTTGCTGACGGCCGATCCAAACCCGGAAGCGGTCCTGCCGTCCTTGGCTCTGCTGCCCCATACGGTCCGCCCCGCGGCGGCTGACGTGTCCTCGTTGCTGGAGACGAGCAACGCGGATGTGGCGCTGGTCGACGCGCGCAGCGATCTTGCCTCGGCGCGCGGGCTGTGCCGGATCCTCGCGAGCACGGGCGCCTCGGTGCCGGTGATCGCGGTGCTCAATGAGGGCGGACTGGTCGCGGTGAGCTCAGACTGGGGGATCCAGGACATCCTGCTGCCCGGCACCGGCCCTGCCGAGCTCGATGCCCGCCTGCGGCTGCTGGTGGGCCGCACCACGATGGCGGCGCCCGAGGAGGAGACCGGACTGGTCACCCTGGGCGATCTGATCATCGATGAGGGCACCTACACCGCGCGCCTGCGGGGCAGGCCGCTCGATCTCACCTACAAGGAGTTCGAGCTGCTCAAGTACCTGGTGCTCAACGCTGGCCGGGTGTTCACCCGCGCGCAGCTGCTCCAGGAGGTGTGGGGATACGACTTCTTCGGCGGCACCCGTACCGTCGATGTGCATGTGCGGCGGCTGCGCGCCAAGCTCGGTGCGGAGTACGAGTCGCTGATCGGCACGGTCCGCAACGTGGGCTACAAGGCCGTGCGACCGACCAAGTCCAGCAAGGTAGTGCAGGAACCGGCCGCCAGGGATGCCAGCGACGAGCCAGGCATCGCGGAGGACGAAGCAGCCGACGAGGACCAGTGAGGTAGTGCCGCCGATGGAGCTCGTGCCGCTCGATAGTGACGACCAGGACGACGTCGCCGCGGTGCTCGGTGCGGCGCGGGCCCACGATCAGGCCGATCCGGTCTCCGAGCAGGGCCTGCGGGCGCTCGCGGAGGAGATCGTGTCACGCAACATCGCCCTCCTCGACGACGGCAGGATCATCGGCGTCGCCACGGTGCGCTGGGAGAACGGCACGGCGAACATCGAGCTCGTGGTGCATCCGGGGGAGCGGCGCAGGGGAGCGGGCAGTGTCTTGCTCGGGGCTGCTAGCGCGATCGGCAAGCATGGCGCGCAGGTGTGGTCCCACGGCGATCTTCCGGCGGCGCGCGCGCTGGCCCAGGTCCGGGGGCTCGCGCGTACCCGGGAGCTGCTGCAGATGCGCCGTCCCCTCGGCGAGGGATCCAAACCCTTGCCCGCGCCGGTCGCGATCGAGGGCGCGCGGATCATGAGCTATGCCGACAGCGCTAGGGATGCGACCCTGGACCGCGAGATCGTGCGGGTCAACAATGCGGCATTCGCGTGGCATCCGGAGCAAGGCGGATGGTCAGTGCGCGACGTGGTGGAGCGCCGTGGCCTGCCGTGGTTCGATCCGCGCGGCCTGTTCCTCGCTCTTGACGCGGGCGATGCTTGCCAGGACAACGCTGATCGCCTGCTGGGGTTCCACTGGACGAAGATCCACGCGGCAGAGGGTGATCAACCGGCGATGGGCGAGGTGTACATCGTGGGCGTCGATCCCGCAGCGCATGGCCGTGGAATCGGGCGCGCCCTGACCCTGGAGGGCATGCGCTACCTGCAGGACAAGGGGCTGCCGATGGTGAGCCTGTACGTCGAGTCCGACAACCTGGCCGCCCTGCGCACCTATGAGAAGCTGGGCTTCGAGCGGTTCTTCACCGACGTGGCCTACACCGTCTAGAGCGGACCAGGCCCCCGGCCTGGCTGGTTGCCGGACCTGCTAGACCGAGTCCTCCGGGATCTTGCCTGTCACGAGGTAGATGACCTTGCGGGCAACCTCGACGGAGTGATCGGCGAACCGCTCGTAGTAGCGACCAAGCAGCGTGACATCGACAGCCGCCGCCACGCCATGCTTCCACTCCCGATCCATCAGCACGCTGAACAGGTGACGGTGCAGGTCGTCCATCGCATCGTCCTCGTCGAGCAGCTGCAGGGCCTGCTCGGCATCGTGGTTCTCGAGCACCTCCGCCGCGCCCTTGGCGAGGTGAGCGGCCACGCGGCCCATCTCGGCAAAGTAGGCCTTGACCTCCTCGGGGAGGGCCTGCTTGGGGTGGCGGCGCCGGGTGATCTTCGCGACGTGCAGCGCGAGGCGCCCCATCCGGTCGAGATCATTCACGGCCTGGATGCCGGATACCACCGAGCGCAGGTCCCCGGCTACGGGTGCCTGGAGGGCGAGCAGCGCGAATGCCTTCTCCTCGCACGAGGCTCGCATCGCGTCGAGCTCATCGTGGTCGGATATGACCTTCTCGGCGATCGCAAGATCGGCCTGCAGCAGCGCCTGGGTGGCCGACGCCATCGCCGCATCGGCCTGTCGGCACATCGTGGCGAGAGAGAGCGACAGGTCGGCGATCTTCTCGGTGTAGGCAGCTCGCATGGTGCCCTAGCCTACGTTGCCGAGCGGGAATCGTCATTCGTGCGCGTTGAACGACGCGTGAATTCAGGTGCAGGAAAGGTCACCGGCGTTGGTGACGGAGAGATCGTCGGGAAGCGGCACCTGCGGCACCACGGCACCGTCGTCCATGATCGACACCATAGTTCCCGGGCTTGCCGGTGCTGAGATCGAGGCATCGAAGTCGGTGCCCAGGATGACCTCGACGATGCTGCCGAGGCCGCGACGTTCTTGCAGCACCGCGTTGCTGAAGGAGGAAGCGAGGGTAGCGGCCTCGGCCTCGTTGCCCTCCGAGTAGCGGATCACGGTCTGGTTGAGCACGCGCGAGTGGTCGCCGACGCTGTAGATCTGGAAGCCGTAGCCCGCGAGCGCGCTCGCTGCGTTCCCCGCGAGGCCGAAGGTGCGCGAGCCATTGGAGACCTGCACGCTCACCTGGCTGGGGAATTCCGCCTCCGCATCGCGTGGCTCGTCCTGCCCGGCGGCGGGCTGCGCATCCCCGGAGGAAGCGGCGGGAGCATCATCGGTGTTGTCGTTGTTGCTCGGCGCGGGGTCCTCCTCGCCGGGGAGCGGCCAGTCGTAGATGATCGCGTCGAAGATCGCATCGACGTCCCGGTCGCGGGGGATCTCGTTCATCTGCTCGTTTGGGCCGGCGGTGGGAATGGTGAGGAACGTGACCTGCCCCGCATCGACGCCCTGCATCGAGCGAGCGAGCATCAGCAGTGACTCCGAGTCGACATTCTCGACGAAGGTGTGGCTGACGAACGCCTCGATGAAGCTGTTGAGCTTGGTGGGGTCGAGCAGGACGCGGCTGGAGAGCACCTCGCGCAGCAGCGAGGACAACAACACTTGCTGGCGGTGCATGCGGCCGTAGTCGTTGGTGCCCTCGGCAGGAACGTGGCGGGCGCGCACGTAGTCGAGGGCGGTGGGCCCGTTGATGACCTGTCGTCCGGCCTCCGGGATGATGAGCCCGAGCTCGTCGTCCCACATCGGCTGGGTGACGCATACCTCGACGCCGCCGATGGTGTCGACCATGTCCTGGAAGCCCGCGAAGTCGATGCCCACGAAGCGGTTGATGTTCATTCCCGAGATCCGCTGGACCGCCTTGATCAGGCATTTCGGTCCGCCGGTGTAGTAGGCGTCGTTGAGCTTGACGTTGCGTTCCGAGGGGACGTAGTCCTCGGAGTAGGTGGCGGAATCGTTGTCGAACCGCTGGCAGGACGGGCGGGTGATGTTCAGATCGCGCGGGAAGGAGACGGCGACGACGCGGCGACGGTCAGCGGGGACGGTAACGAGCATGATCGTGTCCGAGCGGGCACCCTCGTGCATCCACCCGGTGCCGCCGATCTGCGCGTTGATGCCCGCGCGGCTATCGACTCCCACCACGAGGAAGGTCTCGTCGCCGGCCTGGTCGTCGATGCTGCGCACATCATCAGAGCCCATATCGAGCGCCTCGACGATCGTGAGATCGTTGTTCGTGCTGCGGATGTAGTTCCACACGGTCCCCGTGAGAACGAGCGCGCTCAGCGAGACGAGCGTGACCAGGATGCGCGCGGCGATGAGGATGCGGGGATGCCGGTGCGCGACGGGCGAGGGCGGCATGACCACGCCGACCTGTCCAGCCGCGCGGTGCGTGCCGCTGCTAGGCGATTCGCTCACTCATCCATCCTCGGGTCCTGGTGCGCGCCACGACCCCGGCGATGGTGGGCCGGTCCGCGGGCAGTGTCGTTCCTACTAGAGTAAGCATGCACACCAGTGCACGCGCCATCATCGACGGATCCCTGCCCCCAGGAATGGTGGCAATTGTTACTAATGGTGCGAGTGTTGCAGAACGGTCATCCGCCCGAATGCATCAGGTCCGCGCCCTGCGGGACCGCGCAATCATCGGGATCCTCCAGCCAGCCGTCCGGCAGCATCACCTTCCCCGGCGACCCTTGCCGCCCCCGTGGCCCCTCCGCCGCAGCAGGGAAGGGAACCTCCGGCTCAAGCTCGCTGAGCAGCGTTTTCAACTGATCGAGGCTCTCCACCAGTGCCAGTGCCGACCGTAGGTCCGAGCCGGCCGGGAACCCCCGCAGGTACCACGCGATGTGCTTGCGCATCTCCCGCGTGCCCCGGTGCTCGCCGTGATGGTCCACGAGCAGTTCGGCATGCCGCTGCATGATCTCGGCCACTTCGCCCAGCCGCGGCGGTACTGGCACCGGCTTGCCGTTCAACCGAGCGCTCAGCTCCGCGAACAACCACGGCCTGCCGAGGCAGCCCCGCCCGACCACCACGCCGTCGCAGCCCGTGCTCGCCATCATTCGCTCGGCATCCTCCGCCGCGAAGATATCGCCATTGCCGAGCACCGGGATGGAGGTGACGTGCTGCTTGAGGCGAGCGATCTCGTCCCAGTCAGCGACGCCCGAGTAGCGCTGCGCCGCCGTGCGGGCATGCAGCGCCACTGCCGCCGCGCCCTCGCCCTCCGCGATGCGTCCAGCATCGAGGTGCGTGTGGTGATCCGCGTCGATGCCGATGCGGAACTTCACCGTCACCGGGATCGACGTTCCCTCCGTCGCCCGCACCGCCGCAGCAACGATCTGGCCAAACAGGTTGCGCTTGTACGGCAGCGCCGCGCCGCCGCCCTTGCGGGTCACCTTCGGCACGGGGCAGCCGAAGTTCATGTCGATGTGATCGGCGAGATCCTCCTCGACGATCATCCGCGCCGCCTCGTAGGTGTAGCGCGGATCCACCGTGTACAGCTGCAGCGAGCGCGGCGTCTCGGTCGGGCCGAACGTCGTCATGTGCATCGTGGCCTCGTTGCGCTCCACCAGGGCACGCGCAGTCACCATCTCGCACACGTACAAGCCCGCTGTCGAGCCCGCCCGCGCTGTCTCGATCTCCCGGCACAGCGTGCGGAACGCCACATTGGTGATGCCGGCCATCGGGGCGAGCACCACCGGGCTGCCGAGCTCGAGCGAGCCGATGCGCAGCGGAGCGCGGGACGTCATGGATGCCACCATCTGCTAGTTCTTGCCCCCGCCGAGCATTCCGCCGAGGCCGCCCTTGTTCTTGTCATCGTTGGTGTCGTTGCCCCCGCCGAGCGCATCGCCGAGCACCCCACCGAGCATTCCGCCGAGGCCGCCCTGCGACTGCTGCCCGCCCAGGACGCTGCCGAGCATGCCGCCGAGGCCACCCTTGCTGCCCATGTACTGCTTCGCCAGGTACGCCATGACGATCGGCGCGATCATCGGCAGCACCTTCGACACCAGTGACTCGTCGCCGCCGCCCGAGCTGCCCGCGAGCGCATGGATGGCGGTGTCCTTGTCCTCGCCGAGGATCCTGTTGACGATCTTCTCGCCATCGTTCGTGTCGACCTCGTCGATGTTGATCTCGCGGTCCGCCAGCGTCGTGTCCCGGCCGTCGAGCGCGTGCGCCAGGGACTCCGCGCCCTGCGAGTCCTGCGCGTTGCGGTCGAGCCTGCCGAGCAGCGTGGGCAGGGCCTGCTTCACCACGCCCTCCGCGGTGGAGTCATCCACCCCGAGCTTCCGGGCGATCTGGCTGATGGGGACCTGGCGGAGCAGATCGTCGAGCGCGGCCATGGCGGGACCTTTCCTTGGAGCGGGCAGTCACGTACGACGATAGCCGCGCGGGGTGGAACGGGACTAGCCGCCAGTGCCGGGGAAGCGGGATCCCCCGCCCGGAATGTCCAGGCGGGGGGAGTGGTGTGCCCCCTCTCGGGCTCGAACCGAGGACCTGCGGATTAAAAGTCCGTAGCTCTACCAACTGAGCTAAAGGGGCATGCCCTGTGCGGGCGGCTCCCATGCTAGCGAACGTGGCGGTTGTTTAGCACACCGGCGGGCGAGCGTGGCTCCACCGACCCTTGCATACCCCAGGGGGTATATGGTTACATGGGATGCATACCCCAGGGGGTTACGGAACAGAATCCCCGAGCGAACCCCACCACGAGGAGGCCAGGATGATCCTGGAGCAGTACTACATCGACTGCCTCTCGCACGCGTCATACCTGATCGGCGACGAGAAGACCGGCAATGCCATCGTCGTCGACCCCCGGCGCGACATCACCGAGTACCTCACCGACGCCAAGGCCAACGGGCTGACCATCATCGGCATCATCAACACCCACTTCCACGCCGACTTCGTCTCTGGCCACCTCGAGCTCGTCGACGCCACCGGCGCCTGGATCGGCTTCGGCCACCGCGCCGACACCGAGTACCCCATCAAGCGGCTCCACCATGGCGACCGCATCAGCCTCGGCGACGTCGACATCGAGATCCTCGAGACGCCCGGCCACACCTGGGAATCCATCAGCCTCCTCGTCCGCGAGAACGCCCAAGCGAGCCCCACGGCCGTCCTGACCGGCGACTCCCTGTTCATCGGCGACGTGGGCCGCCCCGACCTCGCCAACCTCGGCGACGGCAGCAACACCGACCTCGCCCGCGCGATGTACAACACCGTCCACAACGTCCTGCTGCCCCTGCCCGATGACGTCATCGTCATGCCCGCCCACGGCGCAGGCTCCTCGTGCGGCAAGAACCTGTCGGACGAGCTCACCTCCACCATCGGCGAGCAGCGCCGCACCAACCTGTCCGTGCAGCCCATGAGCGAGGACGAGTTCGTCAAGCTCATCACCGACGGCCAGCCCGCGGTGCCCGGCTACTTCCTCACCGACGCCGAGCTCAACCGCCGCAACCACGCCCTGCTCGCCCAGGACCGCCAGGTCCCCGAGCTCACCGCCGCCTACGTGGCCCAGCACCTCGACAACGGCGGCGTGGTCCTCGACGCCCGCTCGCCCGACGACTTCGCCGACGGCCACGTCCGTGGTTCCGTCAACGTCGGCTTCGACGGCCGCTTCGCCGAGACCGGCGGCATGGTCGCCGGGCTGCACGACGAGATCATCGTCGTCACCTACCCCGGCGAGGAGCAGGACGCCGCGATGCGGCTCTCCCGCATCGGCTACGACAACGTCATCGGCTACCTCAACGTGACCGGCACCAGCTTCCCCGCAGCGCTCGCCGAGCGGGTGGCTCCCGCGCCGCGCTACACGGTGCGCGACCTCGTCGGCAACCTCGACTCGGTGACGCTCGTCGACATCCGCAACCCCGGCGAGCGCGAGGGTGGCTACATCGAGGGCTCCGTGCACATCCCGCTCGCCCAGCTCGACGCACGCATCAGCGAGCTGCCCGCGGGCAAGCCCATCGTGGTGCACTGCGCCGGCGGATGGCGCTCCAGCGTCGCCGCTAGCCTGCTGCGCGCCCGTGGCATCGACGGCGTGAGCGACCTCGTGGGCGGCTACAACGCCTGGCTCGAGGAGCACGCCGCAGTCTAGGGGCAGAGCTTCCATCGCCCCGACCGTGAAGATCCAGCCACGTCCCACGTGGCTGGATCTTCACGATTCGCGGGTAGCCCGGCCGGGTGCGCGACAATGGGCCCATGAGCCGCCAGTCCCGCCGCAGCCAGGGCTCCCGCCCGCCAGCAGCCCGCCCGATCGTCCGCCGCCCCGGCCTGGACCGCCAGGATCCCAGTGGCGCGGATCCGTGGACCACCGGTGCGCGCCCCATCGATTCGGGCACGTGCGAGCTCGTGGCGGAGGGCGAGGGAGGCTGGGTGCTGTATGTCAACGGCGCGCCAAGCTCGTTCATCTCGGAGGGTGATCCCCGGCAGCTCGGCTTCGGCTACATGCAATGGATCGCGGCCGCCATCGAATGCCAGTGGCCGGGCGACGGCGAGGGGCTGCGCGTGCTTCATCTCGGTGGGGGCGCGTGCACCTTGCCGCGGTATGTGGCGGAGGCGCTCCCGGGGGCGAGGCAGCTCGTGGTGGAGATCGATGCGGAGCTGGCGCGGCTGGCGCGGGAGTGGTCGGACCTGCCGCGGGCACCGAGGCTGCGGATCCGGGTGGGGGAGGCCCGCGAGGTGGTGGAGGGGCTCTCGCCGGGCACGAGGGATGTGATCGTGCGGGATGTCTTCGCCGGCGACGAGACCCCGCGAGCGCTGACGACGACGGGCTTCCTCGATGCTGCGCGACTGGTTCTCGCCCCGGGCGGGATGTATGCCGTCAACTGTGGGGCGCTGCGGGGGCTGCGCGAGGCGCGGGAGGAGGTGGCGACGGTGCTGGAACGGTTCGGCCATGTACTGCTCGTCGGTGATCAGGCCACGTTGAAGGGGCGTCGTCCGGGGAACGTCGTGGTGCTCGGCAGTGATGCGCCGTTCGACGCGGTGGCGCTGGGCGCGAGGCTGCGCGGGGGTGCGAACGCGGCGGTGGTGCTGGACGGCGATGCGGTCGTGGAATTCGGCAAGGGCGCTGACCCCCGCGAGGATCCTGTGGCTGGTTTGCTAGCGGAGCCGGGCACCTAGCAGAGCTGGGCGTCTAGCGGAAGAGCCCGATGACGACGTCGCCGAGGATGATGGCAGCGAGGGCGAGGACGAGGTAGGCGAACCAGCGCTGGAGCTGGTGCGCGCTGATGCGGCTGGCGAAGCGTTGCGCGGCGAGCGAGCCGACGATGGCGGTGGCGGCGAAGACCGCCGTGATCGTCCAGTCGAGCTCGACGGTGCCGAGGTGGGAGGCGAGCCCGGCCAGCGAGTTCGCGATGATGATGAGCAGCGACGTGCCGACGGCGGTGGCCATGGGCAGGCCGAGGAGCAGCACGAGCGCCGGGACGATGAGGAATCCGCCGCCCACGCCGAACATGCCAGTGAGCACGCCCACGCCCAGCCCGGCGGGGATCGACCGGGAGGAGCAGCGCTTCCAGTTGATATGGGGTGGCCCGCTGCCCTCATCGGTGACTGCGCACGCGGTGCCGGTGTGGTCGGGACTGTGGAGCATGCGGTAGGCGGCGAGCACCATGATGGTGGCGAATCCGGCGAGGAGCAGGTCCTCGGGGATGGCGCGGCCGAGCCATCCGCCGAGCAATGCTGCGGGGATGCCGGTGGCGGCGAAGATGCCCGCGAGGCGCCAGTTGACGGCGCGGGCGCGGATGCGGGGGAGCGCTCCGGTTGCGGAGGCGAGCGCGACGACGATCAGGGAGAGCGGCACGGCCTGGTGGATGGGCATGCCAACGACGTAGACGAGGGCGGGGACGGCAAGGATGGCGCCGCCTCCGCCGAGGAGGCCAAGGAGTATGCCGATGGCGATCCCGAGCGTGGCAACGGTGATGGTGGTGGCCATGCGTTCTCCCGTCGTTCCGCCGGTGCTTTCTAGGCCCAGAGTATACCCTCTGGGGTATATGGCGCTATGGCGCGGACCACGCTCCCTGCATGCGGCCGGGCAGCCGGGGCGAATGCCCGTTCCAGGCCCACGGTGAGCTCGCGGCCGCGTGGCTCCGCAAGGCCGTGCCCACGATCGGCAGCTGCGGAGCTGTCGACTGGAGCGCGGGCCTCCTTGCTGGCGTCCGATGGCATCGCCGTGCGTGGCGCTGGCATGGCCTCCGGGGATGCCGTGGGGCGCGATTACCAGCGATAACAGCGACTGACCACGCGTTTTGTGTTTTCTCCAAGTTCTGTCCTATGCTAGTCCCGCTCCCAACGGAAACCTGTTGGGGATGCCGGCCAGGCAACTGGCAGGCCCCCTTCGTCTAGAGGCCTAGGACGCCGCCCTTTCAAGGCGGTAACGCGGGTTCGAATCCCGTAGGGGGTACGCTCTCCTAGGTCTAGGCGTAGTAGAGTTACGATGCATGGCCCTGTGGCGCAGTTGGTTAGCGCGCCGCCCTGTCACGGCGGAGGTCGCGGGTTCGAGTCCCGTCAGGGTCGCAAGTCCAGCAATGGGCATGTTTTCATCGCCGGGAACGGCGTTGATCCGGCCAGGTAGCTCAGTTGGTACGAGCGTCCGCCTGAAAAGCGGAAGGTCGCCGGTTCGATCCCGGCCTTGGCCACATCAAGTCCCCCAGGATTACCTGGGGGACTTTTTGTATCCCAGGGCTTAGGGCCCCGGATCGCCGCGCTGCTGCCCAGGCCGCGCTGGGAATGGAGACTTTTCCCGCTCCAGCCGGGATAGGTTTCCACTCGCCTGGCGATGCCGGCCGCCTGGAGGCATCGCGGCCAGAGCAGGGGACCGCGGCGTCCACGGCTCCCCGCCAGCTGCCACCTTTGCCGTGCTCCTGCCACGGATGCTGCCTTCCTGCCACGGATACTTGGGTGGCTGCTCCGCGCACAGGTGGCTGGTGTCTGCCAAGGGTGGCAGCTCCCGCCTTGACCGACCGCCGAGCGCCCCGCATCCCGGTGGGCGTCTGGTGATTCAGGGCCCCAGATCGTAGTGTTTGGTGCATGAGTGGATGGTCTTCGGCGGAGATGGGTGGCCAGGCGGGTCGCACGGTGATCGTGACGGGTGCCAATAGTGGCCTGGGCGCGGTGACTGCTCGCGAGCTCGCGGCGAAGGGCGCTTCGGTGGTGATGGCGTGCCGCGATACGGCGAAGGGCGAGCAGGCCCGGGAAGCCATCCTCGAGGAGCACCCTGGCGCGGACCTCGAGGTGCGCGCGCTCGATCTCGCGGACCTGAGCTCGATCTACGAGTTCGCCAAGGACGTCTCGACGTTCGATGTGCTGATCAACAATGCTGGCGTGATGGCGGTGCCGAAGTCGCGCACCAAGGATGGCTTCGAGATGCAGTTCGGCACGAACCATCTTGGTCATTTCGCGCTGACGGGCCTGCTGCTCGGCCGCATCCGCGATCGGGTGGTGACGGTCTCGAGCATGGCGCACACCCTCGGCTCCATTGATTTCGATGACCTGAACTGGGAGAAGCGCAACTATCAGCGGTGGCGCGCGTACGGGCAGTCGAAGCTGGCCAACCTGCTGTTCACCTATGAGCTGCAGCGTCGTCTCGCGGATGCTGGCTCGCCGGTACGGTCGGTGGCCGCGCATCCGGGATATGCGTCGACGAACCTGCAATCGCACACCCAGTCGGTGCAGGACAAGCTCATGGGCATCACCAATCTTGTCCTGGCGCAGAGTGCCTACGCCGGCGCCCAGCCGAGCTTGTACGCCGCGACGGCCCCCTCGATCCCCGGTGGCAGCTTCGTGGGGCCGGGCGGCTTCCGGGGCATGCGAGGGGCTCCTGTGCTGGCGAGATCGAATCGTCATTCGCGCGATGTTGCGGTTGCTGGCCGGCTTTGGGAAGAATCCGAAGCACTCACCGGTGTGGTGTATGACATCCGTCAGCGCCGTTGACGCGGTGGGGGCTGTGGGCTAGCTAGCTGCATGGGAACAGTCGCGCCGCGATGCGCCGGCCTAGCCAGTGAAGGCCCATCAAAGGCAAGCAAGGGCAGGATAGGCACGGCACGAGACTGGGTTCGGCAGAAGACTGGGGGTGGGCATCCTGAGCGCGGCAGCACGCATGCTTCCCACAGGCTTCTCGGTGCGACTCGATGGCAAGGTCCGCGTCGTCGAGGATGGTTGCGTGCTGCTCGCTCCGTGGGGCACGGTGCTGCGCTTATCGGTCGCGCAGGCCGCGTGCCTCGATGATGGCGTGGTCGAGGTCGTCGATGACGCTTCCTCCAAGCTCGCGCGGCTGCTGCTCGACGAGCAGTTCGCGCATCCGCGCCCGCTGAAGGGGCCAGGGCGGGACGATCTGACCGTGGTGATCCCGGCGCGCGGCGATGCCGATGCCGTGCGCGATGTGGTGGCTGGCCTAGGCGGGGTGGCGGTGATCGTGGTCGATGATTGCTCGGACGCTCCGATCGAGTGCGCGCGCGCCACGGTGATCCGGCATGACCGCGCGTTCGGGCTGGCCGAGGCACGCAACACCGGGTTGCGGGCGGCGCGCACGCCGTACGTGGCGTTCCTCGATCCGGGCGTGGTGCCGGATGTGCTGTGGATCGAGGCGACGCTGGCGCACTTCGCGGATCCGGATGTGGCGATGGTGGTGCCGCGGGTGCTGCCGCTGCCGGGCCACAAGCGCTGGATCGAGCAGTACGAGTCGATGCGTCCGGCGATGGATCCGGGACGGCGCGAGTGCGACTTGAATACCCGTCGGTGGGACTACAGCGTGCCGACGACGGCCCTGATGGTGCGGCGCGACGCGGCGGTGAAGGTGGGCGGCTTCGATGGGGCTTTCCCGGCGTTCAACGCGACGGACCTGTGCGTGCGGCTTGGTCGGGCGGGCTGGCGGTCGCGGTTCGATCCGGTGGCGGTCGTGCGGGCCTCGCCCCCGCGGTCTATGGTCCCGTGGTTGCACATGCGGGCGGCCACTGGCTACGGCTCGGCGCGGTTGTACGTGACGAAGTCGAGCCCGGAGCGCATCGCGGCGGTGTCGCGCTCCTGGTTCGTGCTGGGGCTGACGCTGCTGCTGGCGGGGGCGCGGCGGGCCGCGCTGGTCTCGGCGGTGGTGAGCTTGGTGCATGCGTTCCGGCTGGCGCGGTCGATCCCGGTGGACGAGCGTCCCTTGTGGACGGCGCTGTCGATGAGCGCGCTGGGGCTCAGCGGACTGGCGCAGCGCTGCGCGGTGCTGATGCTGCGCAACGTGTGGCCGGTGACGATGCTGGCGACGGTGTTGTTCCCGCGGGCCCGGCGGGTGGTGCTGGCGGTGATGCTGGCGGAGGGCGTTGCCGATTGGGCGGCGCGCCGTGATGTGCCGGACCGGATCGATATGGCCCGGTTCGTGGTGCTTCGGCGGCTCGATGATGTGGCGTTCGGCTGGGGCTTGTGGCGCGGCCTGCTGGAGGTCCGCTACGGGGATTCGTCGCTGGGCGGCGCAGGCCGGAAGGCTCGTGGCGTGGCGCCGGTCCATCTCCTGAACGCGCGGCGGAACGCGCTGGGCTCGGAGAACCCGAGCGCCGTGGCGATCTGATCGGTCGTGTCGCCGCGGCGCAGGCGGGCGAGCGCGGCCTCGCGCAGTACCTCGTCTCGGATGCGGTTGGCGCTGGTGCCCTCGCGGCCCAGCAGGCGGCGCAGGTGTGATTCGCTCAGCGCGAGCTTGGTGGCTATCTGCGCGTTGGTGGGCAGCGCGTGCAGGGGCGAGCGTTGCAGCATGCGGAGCACCTGCGTGGTGCGGGGCGTGGTGCCGGCTGGTTCGGTGAACAGCCGGGCGGGCGCGGCGCGGAGGAAGTCGAGGAGGCTGTGCTCGGTCTGCACGATGGGAGCGTGCAGCGCGCGGGGCTCGAAGACGATGGCGGCGGTGGGAGCGCCGAGGGTGGGCGTCACGCCGAACAGCGCGCGGTAGAAGGTCGGCGCGTAGTCGTCGCGGGCGGGATACGGCAGCGCGACGCGGGACGGCGCGAGGGGATGATCGATCAGCCAGGCGGCGAAGCGGTGGATCAGCAGGAACGCGAGCTCGATGAGCAGCTGGGTGGCCTCATCGGGGCGGTGTCCGCGCAGGTCGAGGGTGATCGCGCCGGTGGCGGTGTCGAAGCTGAAGGTGATGGGGGTCATCGCGGGCAGCGCGGGCAAGGACGAGATCATCCGGGACAGCGCGTGACCGAGGTCGGGGGAGTGGATGAGCGCGAGGGTGACGAGGCGGAACGTGCCGCGGGGGACGGGGGCGGCGCCGAGCCCGCCGAGCTCATCGTTGGTGAGCGCCCAGACGGCGCGGGTGAACGCGGAGGCCTCGCTGGGCGTGATGGCGGGGCCGCTCGCGTCGAGGACGGTGAGGGGCAGGCGCGCGGCGTCGAGGGCGGGCCGCAGGTCGATGCCACGGGTGTCGGCGGCATGCACGGTGCGCCGGACGTATTCAGTGGGGATGCGGTGCGGCATGGTCCCCCCACCCTATGTGATCGTTTCGGTCATGGACATTGGGCGGTTTGGTCATCGCCAAGCATTTACGTGGGGCGTACTGTGACACCAACGATCGTGTCTACTTTCGAGAAGGAGCCACCCAGCGTGGAACGCACCATCTACACCCCCGAGCAGATCATGTTCCGCGATTCCTACCGTGGATTCCTCAAGGAGCACGTTGCCCCCCACCACGAGCAGTGGGAGAAGGACGAGATCGTGCCCCGCGAGGTGTGGGCGGAGGCAGGCAAGCTCGGCTTCCTCGGCACCGCCGTGGAGGAGCAGTACGGTGGCGGCGGCGATCCTGACTTCCGCTTCAACGCCATCGTCTCCGAGGAGACCGCCCGCGGCGGCTTCAGCGGCATCGGCTTCACCCTCCATAACGACGTGGTGCAGCCCTACCTGACCGAGCTGTGCAACGACGAGCAGAAGAAGCGCTGGCTGCCCGGCTTCGTCTCCGGCGAGATCATCACCGCCATCGCGATGACCGAGCCCGGCACCGGGTCGGACCTGCAGGGCATCAAGACCAACGCCAAGAAGGACGGCGACGACTGGATCCTCAACGGGTCCAAGACGTTCATCACCAATGGCATCAATGCCGATCTCGTCATCGTGGTCGCCAAGACCAATCCGGACGCGGGCGCGCAGGGCTTCAGCCTCTTTGTCGTCGAGCGCGGCATGGAGGGCTTCGAGCGGGGACGCAACCTCGACAAGATCGGCATGAAGGCCCAGGACACCGCCGAGCTGCACTTCGACAACGTGCGCGTGCCCGCCGCCAACCTCCTCGGCGAGGAAGGCATGGGCTTCATCTATCTCATGCAGGGCCTCCCGCAGGAGCGCCTCTCCATCGCCGTCGTCGCGGCAGCAGCCATGGAGGCCTGCCTCGACATGACCATCGACTACTGCCGGGACCGCAAGGCCTTCGGCCGTGGCATCGGCAAGTTCCAGAACACCCGCTTCGTGCTCGCCGAGCTTGCCACCGAGACCCAGATGGTGCGCCTCGCCGTGGACAAGTGCATCGAGCAGCTCAACGAGAAGAAGCTCACCGTGCAGGACGCCGCGATGATCAAGTGGTGGTCCACCGAGAACCAGGTCAAGCTGATCGACCGCTGCCTCCAGCTGCACGGCGGCTACGGCTACATGCGGGAGTACCCCATCGCCAAGGCGTACCTCGACTCGCGCGTGCAGACCATCTACGGCGGCACCACCGAGATCATGAAGGAGATCATCGGCCGGGGGCTGAACCTCTGAGAACGGCAACGTTCAGCAGGGGATCATCCCTCATGATCGGTGGACAGCCGGGACGCCCCGGCCAGCCGGTGCCCGGCCTCGGCGAGCACCTCGTGCCGCTTGCAGAACGCGAAGCGCACGAGGTGCCGCCAGTCCGCCTGGTCACGGGCATCGACGAACGCGCTGACGGGCACCGCGGCCACGCCCAGGCTAGAAGGCATGGCCCGGCACAGGGCACGCGCATCGGTGTGGCCCAAGGGTCGCGGATCAGCGATCACGAAGTACGTGCCAGCACTGGCGCGTACCCCGAACCCGGCCTCGGAGAGCGCCGCTGCGAGGGCGTCGCGCTTGTCCTGCAATCCCTCCCGCAGTCCTTGCACCCACGGCTGCTCGTCGCGCAGGGCCGTCGCCACGGCGGGCTGCAGCGGCCCGCCGGAAACGAAGCTCATGAACTGCTTCGCCGCCCGCACCGCCGCGACGAGCTCGCGCGGACCGCACACCCAGCCGATCTTCCAGCCGGTGCAGTTGAACGTCTTGCCCGCGCTCGACACGCACAGGGTGCGCTCGCGCATCCCGGGCAGCGCGGCGAGCGGACGATGCTCCGCGCCGTCGAACACCAGGCGCTCGTACACCTCGTCGGTGATCACGATGAGGTCGTGAGCGATGGCAAGCTCCGCGACCTGCGCCAGCTCGGCCCCGTCGAGCACGCTGCCTGTCGGATTGTGCGGCGAGTTGATCACCAGCAGCCGCGTGGCGGGCGTGATCGCCGCCCGCAGCGAATCCACATCCAGGACGAAGCGATCGCCGTCCTCGACCAGCCGCGCGCAGCGATGCCGCGCACCAGCCATCGCCACGGCCGCCGGGTACGAGTCGAAGTAGGGCGCCACCAGCACCACCTCGTCGCCCCGGTCGGCCAGCGCGATGATCGACGCGGTAATGCCCTCCGTCGCGCCGACCGTCACGAGCACCTCGTCCGCGGGATCGTAGACGGTGCCATAGCGGGCAGCGCGGTCCGCCGCGATGGCCTCCCGCAGCTCCACGCGGCCAGCCCCCGGCGGGTACTGGTTCGCCCCGCTCGCGATCGCCTCCCGCGCGGCATCGAGCATCGCTCGCGGCCCGTCCTCGTCCGGGAACCCCTGGCCGAGGTTGATCGCCCCGTGCCGCACCGCCAATTCAGTCATCTCGGCGAATACGGTGGAGCGGAACGGTTCGAGACGAGGTACGAGCATCCCGCCACTGTAGCCACCACCAGCATCAACCACTGAGGAAAGGAAAGCACTCGTGACCACTAACGAGGCATTCATCTACGAAGCGATCCGCACCCCGCGCGGACGCGGCAAGGCCAACGGATCGCTGCACGGCGTCAAGCCCGTCTCCCTGCTCGTCGGGCTCGTCGAGGAGCTGCGCCGCCGCTTCCCCGACCTCGACGAGAACCGCATCTCCGACCTCATCCTCGGCTGCGTCACCCCCGTCGGCGACCAGGGCGCTGATATCGCCCGCACCGTCACCCTCCTCGCGGGCATGCCCGACACCGTCGGTGGCGTGCAGATCAACCGCTTCTGCGCCTCCGGCCTCGAGGCCGTCAACATGGCGGCGCAGAAGGTCCGCTCCGGATGGGACGAGATGGTCATCGCCGGTGGCGTCGAATCCATGTCCCGCGTGCCCATGGCCTCCGACGGCGGCGCCTGGGCGATGGACCCCGCTACCTCGTTCGACACCTACTTCGTGCCGCAGGGCATCAGCGCGGACCTCATCGCCACCATCGAAGGCTTCACTCGCGATGATGTCGACGCCTACGCCGTGCGCTCGCAGGATCTCGCCGCGAAGGCCTGGACCGGCGGCTACTTCGCCAAGTCCGTCGTGCCCGTCACGGACCAGAACGGCCTGCTGATCCTCGACCACGACGAGCACATGCGGCCCGGCACCACCACCGACAACCTCGCCAAGCTCAACCCGTCCTTCGCCGCGATGGGCGAGATGGGCGGCTTCGACGCCGTGGCGCTGCAGAAGTTCCACCAGGTGGAGAAGATCAACCACGTCCACCACGGCGGCAACAGCTCCGGCATCGTCGATGGCGCCGCCATCGTGCTGCTCGGCACCGAGAAGGCCGGCCAGGACCTCGGCCTCACCCCGCGTGCCCGCGTCGTCTCCACCGCCACCAGCGGTGCGGACTCCACCATCATGCTCACCGGGCCCACCCCGGCCGCGCAGAAGGCGCTCGCCACCGCCGGGCTCACCGTCGATGACATCGACCTGTTCGAGCTCAACGAGGCCTTCGCCTCCGTGGTGCTGAAGTTCCAGCGGGACCTCAACATCCCCGACGAGAAGCTCAACGTCAACGGCGGCGCCATCGCCATGGGCCACCCGCTCGGCGCTACCGGCGCCATGATCCTCGGCACCATGGTCGACGAGCTCGAGCGCCGCAACGCGCGCCGCGCGCTCGTCACCCTGTGCATCGGCGGCGGCATGGGCGTCGCCACCATCATCGAGCGCGTCTGACCACCTCCGAAACTTCTCGAAAGGCAACAATCGTGACTGACAACATGATCGCGTGGGAGCAGGACGGCGACGGCATCGTCACGCTCACCATGGACGACCCCAACCAGGGCGCCAACACCATGAACGACCTCTTCGGCTCGTCGTTCCAGGCGACCGTCGACCGCGTCGTCGCCGAGAAGGACAGCATCAGCGGCGTCATCCTCGCCTCCGCGAAGAAGACCTTCTTCGCCGGCGGCGACCTCGACTCCCTGATCGCCGTGCAGCCCGAGGACGCGCAGCAGCTCTTCGACCAGGTGCAGACGCTCAAGGCCGCGATGCGCACCCTCGAGACCCTCGGCAAGCCCGTCGTCGCCGCCATCAACGGCGCGGCCCTCGGCGGCGGCCTCGAGCTCGCCCTCGCCACCCACCACCGCATCGTCGCCGACGTGCGCGGCGCCCAGCTCGGCCTCCCCGAGGTACAGCTCGGCCTGCTCCCCGGCGGCGGTGGCGTCACCCGCACCGTCCGCATGCTCGGACTGCAGGGCGCGCTGATGCAGGTGCTGCTGCAGGGCCAGCGGCTCAAGCCCGCCAAGGCGCTCGAGATCGGCCTCGTCAACGAGGTTGTCGGCTCCGTCGACGAGCTGATCCCCGCCGCGAAGGCATGGATCAAGGCCAACCCCGAGGCGCAGCAGCCGTGGGACGTCAAGGGCTACCGCATCCCCGGCGGCACCCCGTCGAGCCCCAAGCTCGCGCAGATGCTGCCCGCGTTCCCCGCGAACCTCCGCAAGCAGATCAAGGGCGCCCCCATGCCCGCGCCGCGCGCCATCATGGCCGCCGCCGTCGAGGGCTCCCAGGTGGACTTCGACAACGCCTCGACCATCGAGTCCCGCTACTTCGTGCAGCTCGCCACCGGGCAGACCGCGAAGAACATGACGCAGGCGTTCTTCTTCGACCTGCAAGCCATCAACAAGGGCGCCTCGCGCCCCGACGGCATCCCGCAGCGCCAGGCCAAGAAGGTCGGCGTGCTCGGTGCCGGCATGATGGGCGCGGGCATCGCCTACGTCTCCGCCAAGGCGGGCATGGAGGTTGTCCTCAAGGATGTCAGCATCGAGGCCGCCAACAAGGGCAAGGCCTACTCCGAGGCCATCGAGGCCAAGGCACTCTCGCGTGGCAAGACCACCGAGGAGAAGTCCGCCGAGCTGCTCGGACGCATCACCCCCACCGCTGATGCTGCCGACTTCGCCGGAGTGGACTTCGTCATCGAGGCAGTCTTCGAGAACCCCGAGCTGAAGAACAAGGTCTTCCAGGAGATCGAGGACATCGTCGAGCCCGACGCGCTGCTCGGCTCCAACACCTCCACGCTGCCCATCACCGGCCTCGCGCAGGGCGTCAAGCGGCAAGAGGACTTCATCGGCATCCACTTCTTCTCGCCCGTGGACAAGATGCCCCTCGTGGAGATCGTGAAGGGTGAGAAGACCTCCGCCGAGGCGCTGGCCCGCGTCTTCGACTACGTCCTCGCCATCAAGAAGACGCCCATCGTGGTCAACGACAGCCGCGGATTCTTCACCTCCCGCGTCATCAGCACCTTCCTCAACGAGGCCATCGTGGCCCTCGCCGAGGGCGTGGAGCCGTCCACCATCGAGCAGGCCGGGCTCCAGGCGGGCTACCCCGCGGCGCCGCTGCAGCTGTGCGATGAGCTGAACTTCCTCACCATGCAGAAGATCTTCAAGGAGACCCGCGAGGCGCTCGAGGCCGAGGGCAAGAAGATCGACGACGCCGCCATCAAGGCCGGAGCCATCGTCGACCGCATGGTCGCCGAGTTCGACCGCACCGGCAAGGCCGGCGGCGCCGGGTTCTACGACTACAGCGACGGCAAGCGCGCCGGACTGTGGCCCGGGCTGCGCGAGACGTTCAACTCGAGCCCCGACGCCGGTGTCTCCATCGAGGAGCTCAGCGACCGCATGATGTTCGCCGAGGCCATCGACACCATCCGATGCTTCGATGAAGGCGTCCTCATGACCCACGCGGATGCCAACATCGGCTCCATCTTCGGAATCGGCTTCCCCGCCTGGAGCGGTGGCGTCATCCAGTTCATCAAGGGCTACCCCGGCGGCGTCGATGCCTTCATCGCCCGCGCCGAGGAGCTCGCCGCCAAGCACGGCGAGCGGTTCGCACCGCCCGCGTCCATCAAGGACGTGCTCGCGCGCGGCTAGCACTCCTGGTTCTCTCGCCAGCCCGGTTCCCGTTCGCGCGGGGGCCGGGCTGGCTTGCTTTCGTGGGCCGGTGCTTCGGTTCCTCGCCGCCCGGTTGTGCGAGGTTCTGCACCCTTCCCAGCGCCTGCGCGGGTGCAAAAGGTGACACTTCCGAGCTGGGGGAGCGGGGATCGGGCTGGGGGAGCGGTGCCTACCCCCGGTGCCCGGCCGCGGCGAGGGCCTCGCGGATGTGCGCGAGCAGCACCTCTGGGGCGCGCAACGACTCGGGCAGCACGCGGATCACCCGCCACCCCGCGCGCTGGCAATCATTGGCCCGGTGCGCGTCGCGGCGTGCCTGCCCCGGATCGGTGAAGTGATGCGCCCCGTCATACTCGACGGCTACCTTCCACTCCGGCCAGGCGAGGTCGGCGCGCGCGATGAACAGCCCGTGCTCGTCGCGGATGACGCGCTGGGTCCGCGGCCGAGGCAGGCCCGCCCGCACGATGAGCAGGCGCAGCCGGGTCTCCTGCGGTGATTCCGCGCCCGGGTCGGCGAGTTCGAGCACCGCGCGGAGGGCCTGGATGCCCCATGATCCGTTCCTGCCCTCGGCGAAGCGGCGCAGCTGGGCGGGCGCGAGCCGCGTCGACTGGTACAGCGCATCAACGAGCACCACGGCCTCGTCGAGCGGTCGGCGACGGGCGAGATCGAACGCGGTGCGCACAGGAGTTGTCACCCGCAATCCGTGCAGGGTGATGACTTCGCTGTCTCGTAGCGCGTCGCGGTGCGCGATCACACCGGCATTGCGCACCCCGCGCGGGTACACGATCTCGGGAGGGCTATCGGGCAGCCATCGGGCACCGTGCAGCGCGGCCGCGGAGATCCCGGACAGCACGCAATCGCCGTCTGCCCACACCCATGCGGCCCGGGCTCTCACCAAGGGAGTCAGCTTCGCGCCTCGCTCGACGTAGACACCGCTGAGGACGCGCTGGTACTGGCGGAGCTGGCAGCGGGTGATTCCCGCGCGGCGGGGCTTGAAAGGATCCACGCCAAGGTTCGACGCGGGCGGGCGCGCGGAGGTTCACCGGTGAGACGGAGATCATAGAAGCAGCTCGGAGCCCCCTCGGTTGTGCGAGGTCTTGCACCCTGCCAGCGGCTTGCGAGGGTGCAAAAGGTAACACTTCCGGGGCTAAGAGGCTAAGGGGCTAAGGGGCCGAAGGGGGCGAAGGAGCGAGGTGAGAGCGCTCAGTCGTGCGTAGCGGTCTTGCAGGCCTGCAGCTTGCGGGTGTGGAGGCGGACCTCGGCGTCGAGCCCACCGCGGTGGCGGCCATTGACCTTGGGCATGACGAGGAATCCGATGATGATGAGGCCGAAGAGGCCGACGGAGGCGATGAGCCACCAGGCGTTGATGCCTTGCACGAGGAGCACCGTGTAGAGCATGAGCATCACGGCGGAGTAGCCAACAAACACGATACTGAGGATGGTCTCGAACTTCTCGCTGGGCGTGTTCATGGTGCTGGGGTTCCTCCGCTGTCCTCGGTGCATGTCGCTGTATCCAAGGGTGGTGGATAGGTTCCCTGTTCGGTTAGGAGCTTGGTCACACCAAGGGGGGTCATCCTGGTCACATCGACCAAGCCGCGGTTGCGTGGAACATCCCATTTGCCGGTTTGGCTGCTGGTCGGCAGTACTCGTGGCGCCTGCGGGGGTGTCGCTCCAACGTGGCGGTGGGGCGCCGTAGGCTAGGGCCATGGAGCAATCGACTCGTTCCCCGATCCAGCCCGTTAGCCTGCTCGATGCCGTGAAGGCATTGCCCGCGTTGATCCCGGACGCGCCGGGCATGCTGGTCGATGCGGTGCAGCTGCTATCGATCCGCGCGACTACTCGCAACTCGGTGGGCAAGGTCTTCCAGGATGCTGCCGCGAAGCATCCGGAGCGGCCGTTCCTGCGGTTCGAGGGCACTGACATCTCGTACGGCGACGCGAACGCGCTGGTGAACCAGTATGCGGCCGTGTTCGCGAGCCAGGGCGTCAAGCGTGGCTCGGTGGTGGGCGTTCTCGCGCCGAACCGCCCGTCCACTCTGCTCGCGGCATTGGCGGCGGTGAAGCTCGGTGCGGTGGCCGGGATGCTGAACTACAACCAGCGTGGCGAGGTGCTCGAGCATAGCCTGAAGCTGCTCGATGCGACGGTGATCGTGGTGAGCGCGGCCGCCCGCGAGGCTTTTGATTCGCTGCCGGCGGGCCAGCTCAAGGGCACTGTGCTGGGGCTTCGTGATGGGGACGCGAAGCTCGAGGGCTTCCCGGATCTCGATGAGCTCGCGGAGGGGCAGCCTTCGGCTGATCTGGCGGTGACGGCGGACCTGCGCGCGAAGGACAAGGCGTTCTACATCTTCACCTCGGGCACGACGGGCCTGCCGAAGGCGTCGACGATGTCGAACATGCGCTGGTTGAAGAGCATGGCCGGTCTCGGTGGCCTCGGGGTGCGCCTCGACGGCGATGACGTGCTGTACTCGTGCCTGCCGCTGTATCACAACAATGCTCTGACGGTGTCGCTGTCCTCGGTGCTGGGGTCGGGCGCGACGCTGGCGATCGGCCGGTCGTTCTCGGTGTCGCGGTTCTGGGACGAGGTGGTGCAGTCGGAGGCGACGTCGTTCTGCTACATCGGTGAGCTGTGCCGGTACTTGCTGAACCAGGACCCCAAGCCCATCGAGCGGCATCATCGGGTGCGCGTGGTGGTGGGCAATGGACTGCGCCCGGAGATCTGGGAGGAGTTCCAGGAGCGGTTCGGCATCGAGCGGATCGCCGAGTTCTACGGGGCGAGCGAGTGCAACCTCGCGTTCGTCAACGCCCTGAACGTCGACCGCACTGCCGGGATCTGCCCGCTCCCGTTCTCGATCGTCGAGTACGACGAGGAGAACGAGGAGCCGCGCCGCGGTGCCGATGGCAAGCTCCGCAAGGTCAAGAAGGGTGGCAAGGGCCTGCTGATCACGAAGATCACCAGCCGTGCCCCGTTCGATGGCTACACCGATCCGAAGGCCACCGAGAAGAAGGTGCTGCGCGACGCGTTCAAGGACGGCGACGCCTACTTCAACACCGGCGACCTGGTCTACAACCAGGGTTTCCGGCACATCGCGTTCGCCGACCGGCTGGGGGATACGTTCCGCTGGAAGGGCGAGAACGTCGCCACCACCGAGGTGGAGGGCGCGCTCGGCTCGCTGCCGGAGGTCGATCAGGCCGTGGTGTACGGGGTGGCGGTGCCGGGTGCCGACGGCAAGGCCGGCATGGCGGCGATCCAGCTGCATGATGGGGCGTCGTTCGATGGCAAGAAGTTCGCGGATCACTTGATCGATACGTTGCCCTCGTACGCGGTGCCGCTGTTCGTGCGGCTCATCGAGGAAGTGGAGCAGACCTCGACGTTCAAGTCGCAGAAGGTCGAGCTGCGCAACGCTGGCTACGACCCCGAGCAGGTCACTGATCCGCTGTATGTGCTCGCGGACGCCGAGCGCGGCTACATCGAGTTCTACGAGGACTATCCGGCGGACGTTGCGGGCGGCAAGATCCGCTTCTAGCGGCGGGGCGTGCGGCCCCAAGCCCGCCCCTTGAGTGTGCGAAAAACGACACGATTTCGCGCTGGAGCTGTTGTTGATCGCACACTCGTGGCGGCTTTGAGCACGAAAAAAGGGCCCCGGCGGTGGAGTTTTCCACTGCCGGGGCCCTCGTGCTGCTGGCTCAGCCCTGGATCTGGACGATCAGGTCCGCGATGAACGCCGCCCCGTCGAAGAAGCCCTCGATGCTGTAGGACACCTCGGCGAGCGAGTAGAAGAAGTCAGCGATGTCAGTGATCGAACCCATGGTGGTCCTTTCGGGGTCAGGTGCGGGTCAGGCGCCGATGGCGTCGGCGATGACGGGCCATGAATCGTGCAGGTCGTCCTCCCAGTAGCCCCACGAGTGGGTGCCGGTGGGACGCCAGTTGAACGTGGCGGGGATGTTTAGCTGCGCGAGTCGCGACTGCAGGTTGATCGTGCAGGGGATGGTGGCGAGCTCGATGGCGCCACCGACGATGACCTGATTGGCGAGCGTCGTCTGGTCGCCATTGATGCGGGAATCGGCGATGGTGTCGTGCTCACCAGCGATGCCAGTGCCGTTGGAGACGTAGATCGTGGTGCCGCGCAGCTTCTCCGCGTTGATGACCGGATCATGCGCCACCCAGTTCGGCCCGCCGTAGGGGCCCCACATGTTGGTGGCGTCCGCGTTGCCGCGGCCCTCGACGACGGTGCGGATGTATTCCTGGCCGAGCGGATCGGCGGTCTGCGCGCAGCCGCTGTAGGCGGCGACGGCGTTGAACAGCCCCGGCCGGGTGATGGCGAGGTTGAACACGCTCGTCGCGGAGGTGGAGATGCCGGCGACCGCGTTCACGCCATTGGCGCCCAGCGCGTTGTCGATGACGGGGGGAAGCTCCTCGGTGAGGAAGGTCTCCCACTTGTGGAGACCGAGCGTCGGGTCTTCGCGCTCCCAGTCGGTGTAGTACGACAAGCGGCCCCCGATGGGGGTGATGACGTTGACGTTCTTGTCGGAGAAGAACTCGTCAGCGTCGGTGCGCGCGGACCAGGTTGCGGAATCCTCGCCACCGCCGGCACCGTTGAGCAGGTACAGGGTGGGGCGCGGCACCGAGGTGTCGGCGGGGCGCAGCACCTCGATGGGGATGACCCGGTCCATCGAGGGGGAGTAGACGTTGACCGTCATCTTCTGCGAGTCGGTGATCTCGGTGGACACCACGTACGCGCCGGATGCCTGGCCGAGGGCGGTGGTGCTCGTGGCCGCGACGGGGGCGACCAGCAGGGCAGTGGCAGCGGCCGCGGTGACCAGCCTGCGTCGGAACGTTGCTCGGCGCATGTATGTGACCTCACCTTATTGAATGCGGAACGGAAGTGGTTCGCGGGGAACATTAAACGATCGCTTCAGGGCATACCGGGCGTTACAGGGGATTGGTGCACGACCGCGATCGTGTTGTGCTCTCCCGGTGCTTGCCCGGCCGGTGACCGTGGTGCATGGGGCCCTGGATGCACCGCACCCCCGGGCGCGGCGAGCGCTCGGGGGTGCGGGGATCACTCAGAAAGAGAGAGATCAGCTCTCTTCGGCAACCTCTTCGACGACCTCGGTGGTGCCCTCGAGGCCGTTGAGGGTCTCGATGGAGCCGCTGCTCGAGTCGAGGATGGCGGCGATGCCGGAGAGCAGGTCGCCGGTGCCGGAGTTGTAGTCACCAGCGCCGGAGAAGAAGTCACCCGCGGCGGGGAGGAACTCGAGGAAGTACTCGGCGTCAGCGAAGATCTGGGCAAGTGCGTCCATGGGGCTAGCTCCTTGGTTCGGGTCGTGCTTCGTGAATGGTGCTGCGCCGGTTTGGCGCTCGGAAAGATTTCTACCGCACCGCACCAGCGATCGGGAGCCTACGTCTGGCGTTGTTAACGCGATCGACGCGGATATCGCCGCTATCACAAACCGGGCACACGCAGATTCGTACGCGGATATGCTGTGAGTTTACTGAGCGTTCACTAAGTAGCCATGAAGCGTCTTGTGAGCGACGTCACGGGTGGCTTTCCCGTTCAGTTAACCGGCGGTTTACCAACGTCCCAGGGAGTGGGACGCTTCACGTGCCCTGGGCGTTTGCCTCAGTGGTATCCGGCAAACCGGACCATCCGGGACTCGTGGCGGGCTAGCCACATCAGCAATCTAGGCGAACTTCGCTGATCGGTCGCGTGAAACACCGACCGATTTCTAGAAATGTAATGTGATGCGTATCTCAGTTCACATTGGTGACATAAGGATATGCGAAATCGAATAGGAAGCAGGGGGCGTGTGCCGCGCGCGCTATTCAGCGCAGCTCGGGCGGCAGTTCCTTGTCCTTGAGGATCGGATAGGTGCGCGACTTCTCCGCCTCCTCGGTGCGGACCATGTTCTTGCGCAGCACCTCCCACTCGACATGGGGGATCGCCCGCACGGCGCGAGCGAGCACATCGACATCCCGCGCGCCCCACGCGATCGGCACCGGACGCACCTGCTGCCACACCTTCGAGCCCGGAGCGCCCGACGTCACCGCCACGCACGCCACGCGCTCGCCCTCGCGGCGCTCATGCCCCGGCAGGTTCTGCACGCGCCGCGGCACCAGCGCCCACACCGGCGGCCTCGAGCGGTCCCGCACCACATTGACCAGCGCGAGCAGCGTCACCCCGCGCGGCCGCACCGCCGTCACCACCGCAGGCACCAGCTCGTACTCGTTGTACAGCTTCTGCAAGTCCGAGGCCTGCCGCGGGGCGTAGATGCCCGCGTATCCCATGCCGACCGCCGCCACGAGCAATGCGCCCGCCACCACGAAGGCCCACGGCTGGCCGACCATGAACAGCCCGACCGCGCCACCGATCAGCAGCGCGATCACGATCAACGCCGAGAACTGCACCCGGCGCAGGTCCGCGAGCATCTCGTTCACACGGCGGGCATGGGGCACATCAACAAGGAAATCCAAGGTACGCACGCCTACCAGCCTACGTCGGCGGCCCCGCCTACTCGGATGCAGCGTCCCCCACCGCGGGACCGAGCAGGTCGTCCGCATCGACGATCCGGTACGCATAGCCCTGCTCGGCGAGGAAGCGCTGCCGGTGCGCCGCGTACTCCGTATCGAGGGTGTCGCGGGAGACCACCGAGTAGAAGTGCGCCTGGTGCCCGTCCTTCTTGGGCCGCAGCAACCGACCGAGCCGCTGCGCCTCCTCCTGCCGCGAGCCGAACGTGCCGGACACCTGCACCGCCACCGTCGCCTCCGGCAGATCGATCGAGAAGTTCGCCACCTTGCTCACCACCAGGGTGCTGACCTCGCCGCGCCGGAACGCATCGAACAGCTCCTCGCGCTCCTTGTTGCGCGTCGACCCCTGGATCACCGGGGCGCCGAGCTCCGCGCCCAGCTCCTCCAGCTGATCGAGGTAGGCGCCGATCACCAGGGTCTGCGCGCCCTCGTGCCGCGCCAGGATCGACTTGACCACCGCGATCTTCGTGCGCGCCGTCGAGCACAGCTTGTACCGCTCCTCCGGCTCGGCCACCGCGTAGGCCATGCGCTCCGCCTCAGTGAGCGTCACCCGCACCTCCACGCAGTCCGCCGGGGCGATCCAGCCCTGCGCCTCGATGTCCTTCCACGGCGCGTCATACCGCTTGGGCCCGATCAGCGAGAACACATCGCCCTCGCGGCCGTCCTCGCGCACCAGCGTCGCCGTCAAGCCCAGGCGGCGGCGCGATTGCAGGTCCGCGGTCATGCGGAACACCGGCGCCGGCAACAGATGCACCTCGTCGTAGATCACCAGGCCCCAATCGCGCGAGTCGAACAGCTCCAGGTGCTTGTACTCGCCCTTCGAGCGGCGCGTTATTACCTGGTACGTGGCGATCGTCACCGGGCGGACTTCCTTGCGCTCGCCCGAGTACTCGCCGATCTCATCCTCCGTCAGCGATGTCCGCGCCAGCAGCTCCCGCTTCCACTGCCGGCCCGAGACGGTGTTGGTCACCAGGATCAGCGTCGTCGCCGAGGCCCGCGCCATCGCCGCCGCCCCCACGATCGTCTTGCCCGAGCCGCACGGCAGCACCACCACGCCGGAGCCGCCATCCCAGAACGAGTCCGCCGCCATCTGCTGATAGTCGCGCAGCTGCCAGCCGCCGCTGGTATCGAGCGTGATCTCATGCGCCTCGCCATCGACATAGCCCGCGAAATCCTCCGCCGGCCAGCCCACCTTCAGCAGCACCTGCTTCAACCGGCCCCGCTCCGAGGGATGCACCGCGACGGTGTCCTCATCGATGCGCGCGCCCAGCATCGGCGCGATCTTCTTGTGCCGCAGCACCTCTGTCAGCACCGCCCGGTCCAGGCTCACCAGCGTCAACCCATGCACCGGATGCTTCACCAGCTGCAAGCGGCCGTAGCGGCCCATCGTGTCCACGATGTCCACCAGCAGCGCCTGCGGCACCGGATACCGCGAGAACCGCACCAGCGCATCCACCACCTGCTCGGCATCGTGGCCCGCCGCGCGCGCGTTCCACAGCGCCAGCGGCGTCACCCGATAGGTGTGCACATGCTCAGGCGCGCGCTCGAGCTCCGCGAACGGCGCGATGGCCGACCTCGCCGCCGCCGACGACTCATGGTCGATCTCCAGCAGCAGCGTCTTGTCAGACTGCACGATCAGCGGACCACCCGACACGCACACGCTCCTCACGCTCTTGGCAACAGACCCTCCATTGTGCAGAAAATCAAGCGTCGTGCACTGTCACCGCACTGATCCGATGCATCGGGAACCGCCGCGCCACGCCCGCCGACGCATCCACGGCCTCCAGCTGCCCGCCCGCCACGGACACCGGCACCACAGTCCGGACGCCCGCCACGCCCTGCGCATCGACATACCCGATCGTCACCCGCGACCGGCTCGCCAGCGCCAGCTGCAGCATCGCCAGGGTCTCCGACATCGACGCCCCCACCCGGCCCGGCTCCGCTGCTGCCGCCCGCACGTTGCGCACCACCTGCTCGAGCTGCTCCCGCGGTGGCGCATGCAGGATCCCCGCGGCCGCGCGCCGTGGCATCCGATGCGGTGGCACCCGCGTGCCCCGTGGCCGCATATCGACGATGGCCCCATCGACGCCCTCGCCAGCGGGGGAGAACCCGGCCGCCCGCAGCCGCTCCAGGACCTCCGTCAACGGCGCCTGCGACACCGCCACCGTCGGCGCCAGCGCCCGCAGCCCCAGCACATCGGCCACCGAGGAAGCCAGGATCTCCGACAACAACGCCGGATCCTCGCACCGCACGAACGCCGACCCCACCCCCACGCGCAACCGGCCATGCCGCCGCGCCATGTCATCGACCAGGTACGACAACGCCTGCGGCACCGGAGTGCGCGAACGACGCTCGAACAACTGATGCACCTGCGCCGCCGACCAGCCCGCGTCCAGCGCTCGCAGCACGCTGCGCTCCGTCACCCGGAACACCGTCGCCGCGCCCGCCGACTCCACGTCCGCCACCAGCGCCACCTGCTGCTGCAGCTCCGGCAGCAATGGCCCTGGCGCCACCACCGTCAAGTCCGCCTGCACCAGCACATGATCGAGGGGCTCCGGCAGGATCCCATCGACCGCGCGGGCCAGCGCCGTCAGGTCCCCCTCCTCCAGCAGTACCTGGCCCGGTGCCGAGACGCCCAGCCCCGACAGGACCCCGCTCGCCACCACGCCCAGCTGCCGGGCCTCCGCCAGCACCGAGCGCACCACCACGCCACCGAAGCGCCGGGACAAGCGCGGCCACCGCCACAGCAACCACCGCTGCACCGCGAGCGCATCAGCACCCCGGCCCGCCGCGACCGCCTCCACGATCACCCGCCGATCCGCCGGCGCGGAGACCTGCCCCACCTCGTCCGACAGCACCACCACCGGCTTGCCATCACGATCCCGCGCGCCCACCAGCCACGGCCGGCGTGGCATCAACCACCACGCCCGCGCCAGCACCGACCAGCGGTGCGCCATATCCGCCCGGCCCCACGCATCCGACGCATCCGTCGGCGCCCACTCCAGCACCAAGCCGCTCGTCGCTGGCTGGCTGCCCACCAGCCCGGCCTCCACCAGCACCTCCAGCAGCAGGGCCGACCGCTCCTCCGCCACCCCCGATTGCTTGGCGAGCCGACGCAGCTCCCGCACCCCGACACCGCCCGCGCGCAACCCCTGCAACGGGGCATCGCCGAGCGCCGTCACCAGCGCATCGCACTCCCGCAGCAAATCCGCCACCTCGCCCGCAGCGGCACCATCCACCTGCTTCTGGCCAGGCGCGCGGCCCGCGCCACCCGCAGGCTCGGCCACCGAATGCGGATCCACCATCGCATCGCCCCGCAACCACTGGCCCACATGATGCGGCAGCTCCACCGTGCGCTCATCCACCCGCACCAGCAGTCCAGCCTCGATCAACCGTGGCACCGGGCGCTCCGGGTCCGCGCCCGGCTCCGCATCGCGCGTCGAGCCCACTGGAGAGCCATGCGCCAGCGTCTCCAGGATTGACCGCTGCGCCTCGTCCGCCCCCGCCACGAGATCCGGAACGGCTCCGACGGAAGCAACATCGCGCAATGAGCCCAGCCTCCCAGCCCGCCACGGCACGCACTCCGCCACGCTCGCCAGCAACCGCACTGGCTGCCCGGCGCCGCCACCCGCGCCCTCGGGATCATCGCCCCACAACAAGGCCCGCTCGCGCAACCACATCACCCGCTCGGAGACCTCCGCCTCCGCGAACTCCAGCCCGGCAGCACGCAGCACCTCGGCCGCCGCGGTCGCTGGCACCCGTTCGCGCGCCGCGCCCGCCACCACGAACGCCTCCACCACGGACAACGTGAAATAGTCCGCCTCATCCATCGCGCGCTGCACAGATGCCCGCAACCGCACCCGCTCGCACAGCACCCGGCCATTCAATGGAGGGGGCACGGCCAAGTCCGGGCGCACCGAGAGCAGCGTCACGAGCCACTCCTCGCCACGCCCTAGCAGCCATGCATCGAATGCAGCATCGTCCGAGCTTGTTCGCGTCATCGACTACCAGGGTAGAGACTCCGCACCCCTAAAAGGGACCGCGCCCGCGCGCCACGGACCAAGACCTGTCAAAATAGAACCGTGGCTGACAAGAAGAAGGACCAATACGTTGACTCCGGCTGGCCCGCGCTCCCCGAGGGCGCCCACGCCGTCACCGAGCTCGCCTCCGATGTGGCAGGCGCGCTCTCGCCGTTCGGCGAGACCACCTTCCCGGTGCCCGCCGACCAGCTTCCCTACATCCACCCCTACACCGTGGTGAACCGCTGACCACAGCACCCGCCGTGGACGACACAAGCGAACCGCAGCACCAGCCCCGATTGACACACGTCGACAATCGGGGCGCCGCGCGCATGGTCGACATCAGCGACAAGAGCATCACCGCCCGCGTCGCCATCGCGCAAGGAACGTTCCACACCACCGCCGAGGTCATCGCGCTCCTCGCCGGAGACGGGCTCCCCAAGGGCGACGCGCTCGCCACCGCCCGCATCGCCGGGATCATGGCCGCCAAGCGCACCCCCGACCTGATCCCGCTCTGCCACCCCCTCGCGCTGACCGGAGTCACCGTCGACCTCGACCTCGCCGACACCACCGTCGGAATCACCGCGCGCATCACCACCACCGGCAAGACCGGCGCCGAGATGGAAGCACTCACCGCCGTCGCCGTCACCGGGCTCACCCTCCACGACATGGTCAAAGCAGTGGACCCCGCAGCAACCATGAACAACATCCGCGTCACCAGCAAGCACGGTGGCAAGTCCGGGGACTGGCAGCAACCATGAGAGCCGCCGTCATCGTCGCCTCCACCCGCGCCGCCGCCGGGACCTACACCGACCGCACCGGGCCACTCATCGCCGAATGGCTCCAGGGCCGCGGGTTCGCCGTCAGCGAGCCCACCGTCGTCGCGGATGGGGACCCCGTCGCCCAAGCCCTCCGCGACGCCCTCGACCGTGGCTGCGGGGTCATCCTCACCACCGGTGGCACCGGGCTCAGCCCCACCGACACCACCCCCCAGCACACCGCCGCGCTGCTCGACTACCAGATCCCCGGCATCGCCGAGACCCTCCGCCAGAGCGCCGTCGCCCGCATCCCTACCGCCATGCTTTCCCGCGGCATCGCAGGCATCGCAGGGAAGACGCTCATCGTCAACCTGCCCGGCTCGCGCGGGGGCGTCAAGGACGGCCTCGCCATCCTCGACGGCATCCTCGAGCACGCCCTCGACCAGATCCAAGGACACGGCAACCATGACTAGCGGACCTACCACGCCCGAGCCGGACAACACCGAGGCCGACGGGGGCGCTGGTGGTCCAGGCGCTGGGGGTTCAGCCGCGGTCGTGGGAGCTGAGGTGCGCCTCGCCGCCGTCACCACGGAGCCGATCGGCACCACCGAGCACGAGCGGCTCGTCGAGCATCCCGCGGCTGGTGCCATCGTGAGCTTCGCCGGAGTCGTCCGCGATCACGACAGCGGGCGCGGCGTCACCGCCCTCGACTACACAGCCCACCCCACCGCCGGACGCATCGTCGAGCGAGTCGTGGCCGACATCGCCCAGCACGCCCGCGGCGTTCGCGCCATCGCCGTCAGCCACCGCATCGGACCCCTCGCCATCGGCGACGCCGCTCTCGTCTGCGCCGTCGCGGCTGACCACCGCGCCGAAGCCTTCGCCACCTGCGCCGAGCTCGTCGACCAGATCAAGGCCGAGCTGCCCGTCTGGAAGCGTCAGGTATTCACCGACGGCACCGATGAATGGGTCAACAGCGCCTAGTCGCGCCTGACGGCCGTCCTCGGTGACGGTGGCTCCTCCTCGGTTGTGTGAGGTTTTGCACCCGGTCTCGCGCCGTCGAGGGTGTATTTTGTAACACTTCCGGGGAGGCGGGCGCGCAGCCGCGGGAAGGCCGCGCCATCGAGGGGCACACCCGCGAGGTGACGCGCAACGCGAAAGGCCCACCCTTGCGGGCGGGCCTTTCGGTCAGTGCTTCACGGTTTCAACCGCGATGACATGCTGTGAGGCTCAGAGGCTGTTGACCCAGTCGAGCAGCTCGGGCGCGATGGGCAGGCCGGCGTTGCGGGCCTCGCCGATGAGGCGGAGCAGCTCAGCACGAATGGGGCTGGCCTCTGCCTGCACGGGCGCGGAGATGTTGGTGGGTGCGGAGCGCTGGGTGGGTGCGCTGTTCAGGCCGAGCTTGCTCGAGCAGGCGGGCCATGCGCCCCAGCCCTGGCCGGCGAGGGTGCGCTCGGCGACGGCGATCTGCTGCTGGCGGGTGGCGAGGTCGGCGCGGGGCGCGAACTCGGTGCCGCCGTAGCCGGACCAGGTGCTCTGGGAGAACTGGAGGCCACCGTAGTAGCCGTTGCCGGTGTTGATGTTCCAGTTGCCGCCGGACTCGCACTGCGCGAGGCGGTCCCAGTCGGAGTCGGGAGCGGCGTTGGCGGGAGCGGCGAAGAGGACGCCAGCTGCGGAGATCGCTGCACCGGTCAGCAGGGCCTTCTTGGAGAAGCTGCGGCGGGCGGTCTTGGTGGGCTGTGCGTTCATGGTTACGGTGGTCCTCTCGGTTGCGCTACTGCGTGCGTGTCGGTGTGCCTGGTGGTGTCTGTGGCATGCGGCCCGTGGTGCCCGGGTGGTGCTTGCTAGCGGTGATCGTCGGGTGATCGCTGTAGCTAGCAGGTGGGGCGCCGTGCGGGGTATTCCGCTTGACTGGCAGTGACGCTACGGAGGGTCGTGGGGGTCGTAAAGGGTTCTGGTGACGTGGCTCTCAGATGCCACTTTCAATCACGTATGCGTAGAAGTGGTTCATAACCGCAGGTGAAATAGTGAAAGTCACGATTCGTTGCGCTCTTGTTACTCGTTCGTTATGTAACCGGCGTCACAGGGTTGGCGCGTGGTGAGATCTCATTATTTGAGACGCCATTTGCCGCTAGATAGCAAATTGGGCGAATAGCCCGTTCTTGGGGTCCGCCAGCGAGCAGGGAAAGCGGCCATCGCGAGCGTCGTGTGGTCACCGCCAGCGCCACGCCTGTCAGCGAGGGGGAAAGCCAGCACGGGCGAGGCAGGGAGAGCCGGTCAGCCGCCCGCGAACGGGGGCAGCGCGTCAATGGTGCAACCCGGATCGAGAGTGACCGAGTGATCGGATACGGCCTGCTCATCGACGAGGAACTGGCAGCGGCCCAGGACCCGGGCCAGCTCGGGGCCCCGCTCGGACAAGCTCCCCACTAGCTCGGACAGCGTCGTGCCGCTAGCGACATCGAGCCGCTCCTCGTCCTTGCCCGCTGCCCGGCCTGCTGCGGCGAAGTAGCGCATGGTCACGGTCATGTCAGCCTCCGATCGCGCTCATGGAGCGTGCGGGCTGCAGGAATGACGGGTCATTGATCGCATGCCCGGGCAGCTTGCCCCAGGTCGCGTCCCGCCATGCCTGCGCGATCGTGCTGTCCCCGGCATCGTCATCAGTGACGGCACTGGGCCCGCGGAGCAGGGCGCGCAGGTCCATCTCGCCGTGGGAGAAAAGGCAGTTGCGAATCTGGCCATCGGCGGTGAGGCGGGTTCGGTCGCAGTCTCCGCAGAAGGGCCGGGTCACTGAGGCGATGATGCCGACCGTGGCGGGGCCGCCGTTGACGACGAACCGCTCGGCGGGCGCTGCCCCGCGATGCTCGGGATGCGGAGCGAGGTCGAATCGTGCCGAAAGCAGCTCGAGGATGCGCTCGGCGGTGATGAAGGTATCCCGCTGCCACTCGTGCCCCGCGTCGAGCGGCATCTGCTCGATGAAGCGCAGCTCGTAGCCGTGGTCGAGGCAGAACTGCAGCAGCTCGGCGGCATCGGTCTCGTTGATGCCGGGCTGGATGACCGCGTTGACCTTCACGGGCCGCAATCCAGCTTGGTGGGCCGCGTCGAGCCCGGCGAGCACATCGTTGAGGCGGTCGCGGCGCGTGATCGCATGGAAGTGGTCGGGGTCGATGGTGTCGAGGGAGACGTTGACCCTATCGAGCCCGGCAGCTTTCAGGTCCGCGGCCTTGCGGGAGAGCCCGAGCGCGTTCGTCGTCAGGGAGATCTCGGGCCTGGGGGAGAGGCTGGATGTGTAGCTGATGAGCTCGGTGAGCCGACTGTAGAGCAGTGGCTCGCCACCGGTGAAGCGGATCTCCTCGATGCCGAGGAGCGTCACTGCGATGCGCAGGAGGCGTTGCAGCTCGGCCAGCCCCAGCGCCTCGTCGCGGTCCATCCAGTCGAGGCCCTCCGCGGGCATGCAGTAGGTGCAGCGCAGGTTGCAGCGATCCGTGAGGGAGACGCGCAGGTCCTTGGCAGTGCGGCCGTGCTGATCGAGAAGGCCGCCCGAGGTGGGCGCTCCTGCCATGGCCGCGCTGCTCGCCGCCGCGCCCGTCGCGGAGGACGAGCGCGAGGGCATCGGGATTCCCAGTCGGACAGTTGCCATAGTGTCTACCAGCGTACCTTTGCCGGGTTATGCCCGTATTCCCGTAATCTCACCGCATGCGCGGGGCCGTCGTGAGGGGGCGTGCTCAGCGTGGGTAGCGCTGCGCTCCCTGGTAGGGATCGGGGCCAGGCCCATATCCGTACCGGTAGTCGCTGGCTTGATCGACCGGAACGATGCGCTTGCCCAGCGGCATCAGCGAGATCGGGATCATCTTCAGGTTCGCGATCGCCAGCGGGATGCCAATGATGGTGAGGGCCTGCGCGAACGCCGTCACGATATGGCCGAACGCGATCCAGATGCCCGCCACGAGCAACCAGATGACATTGCCGATCAGCGTGAACGACCCCGACGTCGGGCGATCCACCGTGGTGCTGCCGAACGGCCACAAGGCATACAGGGCTATGCGGAACGACGCGATGCCGAACGGGATCGTGATGATCAGCACGAAGCAGATGATCCCCGCTAGCACATACAGCAGTGCCAGCCACAGGCCGCCGAAGACGAGCCAGATGATGTTCAGGATGATGCGTAGCATTCTTCCTCCCCCTCCTAGTGTGCCCCGGCTCGTGCGAGCCTGCTCCGTGTGCCAGACCGGCCACGCTCACCGGCCCACCGGCGCTGCTACTGGCCGGATCGTTCGCGGGCGGCGCGCGCCCGGGCCGTGCTGAACACCGGCACCAGCACCGCCAGGGTGAACCCGAGCGGGCACAACACGCTCGTCAGGTAGAGCGCGAGGACCGGCGCGCCCCCGGTGGCATGCAGCACGAAGATCGTGGCCAGTGCCAGAGCACCCACCACGAACATCACTACGCCCACCCGGAGCGCCAGGGTCTCGGCCCGTGCCTGTGGCTCGCGCGTCCGCGCCCAGCGTCCATACTCGTTTCCCACGCCCACCAGGTTACCGGTCCGCACCGACAACACCTATGGCAAGCTCGTGCCTCGGGTCGCTCCGCCGAATCCAGCAACCGTCGGATATAACTCGGGGGACACGCAAGAGGGCGGCGACACCCGAGCGGGCAGCGACATGAAGCGGGCAGGGGGATCCATGACGATCATCGACAACGCGATCTACGTCGACGGCGTGCGGGTGGCCGAGCCCGGTACCCTCGCGCAGACCTATGGGCTGATCCGCGAGCACAACGGCATCGCCTGGATCGGCCTCTATCGCCCCACCACCGACGACATCGACTCGCTCGCCACGGAGTTCGGCCTGCACCACCTCGCGGTCGAGGACGCGATCTCGGCGCACCAGCGACCCAAGATCGAGCGTTACGACAACGTCCTGTTCACCGTGCTGCGCCCGGCCCGCTACATCGACGCCGAGGAACGCGTCGAGTTCGGCGAGCTGCACATCTTCGTTGGCCCCGACTTCGTCATCACCATCCGCCACGCCGAATCAACCCAGGTCGGCGGGGTCCGGGCCCGGCTCGAGAAGGCGCCAGACCTGCTGCGCATGGGCCCCGAGGCCATCCTCTACGCCATCCTCGACCGCATCGTCGACGAGTACGAGCCCGTGGCACGCGGACTCGAGAATGACATCGACGAGATCGAGGACCAGATCTTCACCGGTGACACCCAGGTGGCCCGGCGCATCTACGCGCTCTCCGAGACCGTCATCGAGTTCCAGCGCGCGATCCGGCCCATCCCCACTATCATCGAGGCGCTGCAGCGGGGCTTCGGCAAGTACCAGGTGGACGTCGAGCTGCAACGCTATCTCCGCGACGTCCTCGACCACGCCCTGCGCCTCGCCGAGCACGTCGACCAGTTCCGCGCCACCCTGCAGACCGCGCTCACCGTGCACTTCACGCTCGTCGCGCAGCAGCAGAACGAGGAGATGCGCAATATGACTGCCGCGAGCCTCGCCCAGAACGAGCAGGTCAAGAGCATCTCCTCGTGGGCGGCGATCCTGTTCGCGCCCACCCTCGTCGGCACCGTGTACGGCATGAACTTCGAGCACATCCCCGAGCTGCACTGGTCATTCGGCTACCCGATGGCGATCTCGATGATGCTGCTCACCGGGCTCACCCTCTTCGCTGTGTTCAAGCACAACAAGTGGCTCTAGCCGCTGCATCCAGTCCGCGAGAGGGCCCAGGTCAGGCCGGGACGGGCGCCCGGGAGGGCCGGGAACAAGGGAAATGCCCTAACCTCCGCGAAAGCGCTACCATTGCAGGCGCGCCCCGCCCACCAGCGGGCGGCGCGGCTGGCGCGATCTCGCGACCAGCATCGATGAAGCATTCGAGTGATGAGCGGGTGACACAGTGCCTAGCGGCAAGGTGAAGTGGTTCGATGCGGAGAAGGGCTTCGGCTTCCTCTCCCAAGACGACGGCGAGGACGTGCACGTGCGTGCCTCCGCGCTGCCTGCTGGCGTGGAGACGCTCAAGGCGGGGCAGCGCGTCGAGTTCGGCATGGCCGTTGGTCGACGGGGCCCGCAGGCGTTGAGCGTCAAGGTGCTCGACCCGATCCCGTCCGTTCGTGGCAGCGCCCCGAAGAAGGAAGCCCCGGTCAAGCGTCGCGAGCCCGAGGAGCTCCACGGAATGATCGAGGACATGATCAAGCTGCTCGAGGTCTCCGCGCAGGACACCCTCGGCAAGGGACGCTATCCCGAGCGCAAGACCGCCCAGCGCCTCGCTGAGGTCATGCGGGCTGTCGCGCGGGAGCTCGACGCGTAATCCTCGACGCACCAGCGCAGGACACTAGTCCGGGCGCCAGCCATGCACCGTGGCTGGCGCCCGGACTGTATTCGTCATCCGTATCGCTGGGAAGGCTGGCCCGCCAGCCAACTGACCAGCTAGCCGCGGCCCTCCTTCGGCGGCAGCCCCGCCTCGATGCGGGAGCGGTACCGCTCGGAGGTCTTCTTCCGGCCAGGCAGCGCGTACGGCGCGCGGCGCCGGATGTCGGCCATCACTCGATCGGAGAACTCGGACGGTGATTCCTCGGGCCGCATCTGACCCTGCTCGGGCTCGAAGAGCTCGATGCGGATGACGGGACGCTTGGGGAAGCGGACGATGTCCACGCTGCCGGTGATCGTTGCGAGCACGACCTTCGCCTCGGGAACGGCCTGCGCCAGCCGCCCGACGCCACTGCGCGCGCGCATCGGGGCGCCCCGCGAGATGGTGCCCTCGGGGAAGATGCCGATGCATGCGCCGCCCCGCAGCTCGGTGATCGCTGATGTGAGCGCGGTGGCATCGCCCTTGCCTCGCTCGATGGGGATCTGGCCCATGCGATCGACCACCCAGGCGACGGGGCGGTACTTCCAGAGGGTGGACTTGGCGAGGGCACGCACCTGGCGCCGTCCGATCAAGCCGGTTCCGAACGTCACCGGATCCCAGTAGCTGTCGTGGTTGGCGACGAGCAGCACGGGGCCGTCAGCCGGAAGGAGTTCCTCCCCGATGACCTCGAGCCTGCCCCAATGCTTGACGACGGGGGAGGACACGCGCATTACGGCCCGATAGACGGGCGAAACATCAGAGTTGTTCACAAGTCCCCAGCATTCCAGTTCCGCGACCGCGGCGCGCGCCTACCCCGGCGCGTGGCGCGCCCGGTGGCCTAGGAGGACGCGGGCTGCGGCGCGATGTCGACGAACATGACCCAGGTGGCGAAGGTGCCGAGCTGCTCGGCGCCGGTGTTGTCCACGAACACCGTGGGCATGTCGAACTGGATGCCGCCGAGCGTCCGGCCTTCCTCGTCGGTGACGGGCAGCGAGATGGAGTGCCGATCACCGGGGGCGTAGGTCTGGTCGAAGAACGCGTCCTCGGACTCAGCGGGCTCGTAGAGGGCCTGCACGCGCAGCGAGTTGCGCGTCATCTCCTTGGGCAGCGAGATCTGCACCGTATCGCCCGCGTCGGCCTCGATGATGGTGGGCATCTGCGGCTCGTCGCACACCTCGGACAGGGCATTGTTGAACGCGTTCTGCTGCTGGGGGGTGTCCATCGGCTGGTCCGCGAACTCGTTCACGGTCTCGCGGATGCCGTCGGGGTCGCAGTACTGGATGGGGCCGATCTCGTGGGTCTCGCCGCTCGCGAACACCGCGAGGTGGGGACGATGCACGTCATCGCGACCGAGCCGCACCTGGAGCCCCACGATCGCCGCCACCGCCAGCGTGGACACCACTACCACCGCGATGGCGATCATCAGGAACTTGCGGGGAATGATTGACATCGAGGAGCTCTCCCAAGGCGTGTCGCGAAAATGGTGCGGTTCAGGGCTGCGTGGGTTCGTCGCCCGTGTGCTCGGGGCGGTGCCCGCCCAGGCCCGGGACCAGTGATCGTCCCCGCTGCGTCAGGATAGCCTGTGCCAGTCCTGCGGCCACGCACACGCCCACCGCGGTGAACCCGATCCACAGCTCGGTGGGCATGAGGATGCCCAGCGCGCCGCCGAACACCCAGCTCAGTTGCAGCGCGGTCTCCGAGCGCCCGAACGCGGACGCGCGCGACGCATCGGGCACATCGTCCTGGATGAGCGCGTCCAGCGACACCTTCGCGAGGGCGCTGGAGGCAGCGAGCACCGCGGCGAGCAGCGCCACCACCGCGAACGCGTTCGTCACCGCCACGACCACCACCATCGCCGCGACCACGATGGTGCAGCGCACCACGACCGTCGCGGGCCGGGCCAGGCGGATCCGCGCTCCCACCGCGTTGCCGCCGAAGTTGCCGAGGCCCGCGGCAATGCCGATGACAGCCAGCATCGCTACCTGCATCGCGGGCTCGTGCTCGGTGCGGGACTTCGCCACGAACGCCACGAACAACGTGAGGAAACCGGTGACCAGGCGGATGGTGCAGGTGCCCCAGAGGCCCACGATGACCAGGCGCCCGAGCGGTTGCCGCCTCCCTCCGGTGATCCGCGCCCGCCAGGAGGACAACGAGCCTGGCCGCGGATGCTCGCGGTAGGTGATCGACGCGGGCACCTCGCCCTCGGTGACCTCCACCCATGCGGGGATGCGGATGCTCAGCCAGGCCCCGGCCGCAGTGATGAGCAGCAGCAGGAGCAGTGCCCCGGGCCAGCCGGAGATCGCCGAGAACACCATCTCCGCGATCGCCGCCAGCGCGCCCACCGTGATGGTGCCGACCACGAGCCCGAAGACCGTGAGCCGCGAATTGGTCCGCACCAGGTCGATGCCCGGTGGCAGCACGCGCGGGGTGACGGCGGCCTTGAGCACGCCGAAGGATTTCGACAGCACCAGCATTCCCAGCGCCGCCGGGTAGAGCAACCACGGGATGAAGCTCCCGGTCGCGGTGTCGTAGCTGCCGATCAGCACGAGCACGAGCACGCCGCGCAGCACGAACGACAGTGCCAGCGCGAGCCGGCGGCCCCGCTGCAACCGGTCGAGCGCCGGCCCGATCAGCGGCGCGATCACCGCGAACGGCGCGATCGTCACCAGCAGGTACAGCGCCACCATGCCACGGCTCTCCCCGGTGGTGGCGGAGAAGAACAGGGTGTTGGCCAGTGCCACTGCGAGGGCGGCGTCGGCGGCGAAGTTCGCGATGGTCGCGTACGTCAGGGCAGTGAGGCCGGACTTGTCGGCACCATCGGCGGTGGCGGCGCGGCGGAACGCGTCGACGCCCTGCATCGTCAGCTGGCGGGATCGCATCGCCGCTACGCGGGTCACCGTGATCTTGCGTGGCAGGCGGGACGGTTCCGTGGCTTCCGGTCCTGTGGCTTCCGGTCCTGTCGCTGCTGGTGCCGGGGCAGGGCCGGAGGCGGGGGAGCCGAGGCCCGGCGGCGGGTAGTTGTAGAAGCCAGGGTGCTCCCCGAACCGTGCCTCGGCGTCATCACCTGGTGGCGTCGCGGAATGGTTCACCGCTCAATTCTCCCGCATCCGTGCCGCGCTGCGCCCCGCGGGTGCCGGCGGGTCGCCTAGCGGGGGACGAACCGGGCCTCGAGCATCACCGGCCATAGCTTGCCCGTGATGAGGAAGCGGTCCGTGCCGGGGATCGCGGCGATCCCGTTGAGAACATCGGCGCCCCGCCGCTCGGTGCTCGAGAGCAGGCCCGACGCGTCGATCACGTCATCGATGGCGCCGGTGCGCGGATCGATGCGCACGATCATGCTCGTCGTCCACACGTTGGCATATACCCCGTCGGGGGTGCACTCGAGCTCATTGAGCAGCTCGACGGGCGCGCCATCAAGGGTGACGGGGATCGTCTCGAGGGCCTCGAACGTCGCTGGATCCCGCACCGTAAGGGTGCTCGTGCCGTCGCTCATCACGAGGTGGTCGCCGCGCTCGGCATCGTCGTCGTACGAGCAGAGCCCCCAGCCCTCGCCCTCGTAGGTGGTGCGGAACTCCTCCTCGAGCGTGGCGGGATCGCGGGCGATGGCCACGCCGTCCTGCCACGTCACTTGCCAGGCGATGTCCTCGGTGACGGTCAGTCCCTCGCCGAAGAAGGGATCGGTGATGTCTGCCCGCGCCAGTACCTCGCCACCGGGGAAGGCGCGCGCCTCGATCCACGACGAGCCCACCAGGCCGGTCGATTCGTAGAGGACGCCATCGGTGAGCTCGAGCCCCTGGGTGAAGGAATCACGCCCGTGCGGATGGCGCTGCACCACCTCCACGGTCGATGTCGCGTCGCGGGGGCCGGGGGTCACTGCCTCGGGGCTGGCGGGGGACGGTGCCTGCGAGCCGGTGCCAGGCAGGCTGGGATCCACGCAGGCGGCGCCGAGCAGCGGGAGGAGCAGGGCCACGGCGGCGAGCGGGCGGGCAGGGCGGGCGATTGCATGCATGTGATCAAGATTGCCTCACATCGCTGCGGCACGGAGTCGAGATTTTGCAACGGAATGAGGCAAGATGGACGACGTGAACGCATCCGTCGTGTCGCGCCCGCACAGCTCTGCTGCGGACCCCGCCGATCCCGTGGGCCCGAGTGCCGCAGCGGATGTTCCCGCAGTGCTGGCGCAAGCCATTGATCTAGCGCGCGCGGCAGTGTGCGAGGTCGCTGACCCCGCCTCGGTCGGGGAGCACCTCGGCATGGTCGCCGAGGACGAGTGGGCCGCCTCCCACCGCTTCGCCGCGCACCTGCCCGGCTACCGTGGCTGGGAATGGAACGTCGTCGTGGCGGGATGCCCCGGCGCTGGTTCCGCCACCATCAGCGAGTTCGCGCTCCTGCCAGGCCGGGGCGCGCTGCTCGCGCCACCGTGGGTGCCGTGGGAGGACCGCATCGATGCCGGGGACCTCTCGCCCGGTGACATTCTTCCGCCGAAGGAGCACGACGAGCGGCTCGTTCCCGGCAGCGTCGAGGCGGACGTGCCGGATGTCGAGGACATTGCTACCGGTCTCGGGCTGGGCCGCAAGCAGGTGCTCAGCGTGGAGGGTCGCGCGGCCGCCGCGGAGCGCTGGCTCACCAGCGATTTCGGACCGGATTCACGCATGGCCAAGGCCGCTCCCGGCGCGTGCCATGATTGCGGCTTCTACCTGCCTATCGCCGGGCCGCTCGGTCACTCGTTCGGCGTGTGCGGCAACGAGTACTCCGCCGATGGGCATGTCGTTCATGCCCGCTTCGGCTGTGGCGCGCATTCCGATAGCGCCCTGCCCACCGGTGCGGGCTCGCCCCTGTACCAGCCCTACGACGACGGCATCCTTGACGTCGATGCATAGCTGACCCCAGATCAAATGGTCATCGAACTTGATGCCGCAGTGCTGGAGTGGATCCTCCGCGCGCGCGACCCAGCATGGGACACCTTCTTCACCACCATCACGGTCCTCGGGAGCGCGATCAGCGTATTCCTCATGGGTGGCGTCGCCATTGCGTGGTCGCTGGCGCGGCGTCGAACGCATGACGCCGCGATGATCCTGGGAGTGCTTGCCAGCGGATGGATCCTGATGTGGGTCCTCAAAGTCATCCTGCGGCGCGAGCGTCCCGATCCCGACGTTGCTATCGTCGAGGCCACGAGCTTCGCGTTCCCGTCCGGCCACGCGATGATGAGCAGCATGCTGGCCCTCGTGCTCGCCGCGACCGTGATCCAGTCGCGCATGGCCTGGCCCCTGCTCGCCCTGCTGCCCGTGGTCGTGGGAGCGTCCCGCGTCTATCTGGGAGTGCATTGGGCCACCGATGTCCTCGCGGGATGGTTCATCGGCATCCTCTGGGCCTGCGCTTGCCTCATGCTCTGCGCGGCGCTCAGGCCAACTGTGCCGACCCAGCAGCAGCTACGGCGCTAGCTGCCCGGCTCCCGTGGCGCACTAGGGGGAGTGCTGCCGTCACAGGCCGCTCTGCGCGGAGCGGTCGCCCCTGCGGACGGCGCGGCGCTGCAGCAGGAAGATGATTCCGCCGAACGCGGCGACACCGAGGCCGGCGATGCACAACGGCACGTACTGCTCGAGCGAATCACCCGAGGCCACCACAACGATCGTCGCGATGATCCAGCTGAGCAGGCCAACGATGATCACAGGGCGCGGATCGGCGAGGCGCGGCGGCAGCGGAGGCGGTTCGGGATGTGTACCCACAGCGCCAACTTAGCGTGTCGCCAGCGATTACCGCCAGCGAGTGGGATAACCCTCATGGCGCGCAACAAGACTCGCGATCGAATTACACGCGTGAAACGCGTACGTCAACCGTTTCGTTGCCGTATTGTCCGATTTCGTGGTGGACGATGAGGAACGACTCGCGGGTGACCTTGCGCTCGTTGTCGTGCGCCTCGCGCGCCATCTCCGCGGGCGCCAGGGCCATTCCGCCGTGCTATCGCTGTCGCAGCTCTCCGTGCTGACCGTCATCGGCCACGACGGACCCATGACCCCTACCGAGCTCGCCCAGCGCGAAAGCGTCCAGCCGCCCTCGATGACCCGGACCATCTCCAGCCTCATCGGCGCGCAGAGCAGCCCCAGCCGATCCGGCCAGCAGCCTTCCCGCTAGGCCCAGGCCTCAGAAGAACATGCCGCCCTGCGGGGTGGCTGCCGTGGCGAAAGCCCGATCGAACACATCGAGCGATTCCTCGTCCGACGCCCACACGCGGCCAGCCTGCGCCAGCGTATCGGCCCGATGCTCACCGAAGTAGATCGACGCCAGATCGCCCGCCGTGATCCGCACCCGCGGCTCCTCGTCGACGCGCACGCACTCGCCGGTCTCGCCGCCACCGGCCGCGCGCAACCGATACACCCCGCCCTGATCGAGGAAATCGTCCACCACCTCGAACGGCAGATCGCAATCCGAGAAGTAGGCCCGCGCCGACAGCACCGCGGGAACATCCAGGATCCGCGCCCACAACAGGTCGAAGGATCCCGTGATCGCCGGGAGCCGGGGATTATCCAGCAAGTAGGGCAGCAGCGACGTGCGCGGCTCCGAGACCGTGATCGTCTCCATCAGGTCCAGCGCGCACAATGCCCGCCACAACGCGATATACGCCTCCGGTGTCACCGCGAACAGATCCGACACCTCCACGGCCATGCGCTTGCCCTGATCCCGCACCCGGTAGGACACGAAACCGTCCGCATGCACCATGTAGAACAATGCCGAAGCGCCACCACGGTCCGACTCGGGATCAGCGAACACGCCCCGCCAGAACGCATCCGGTCGCCGCACCGCGCCCGCGCACGTCCGCCGCCAGCGGTCATAGATCGCCGGAACGACTTCCCGCGCCTCATCGACCCTCGCGAGCCGGACCCCGCCCGGATCAGCCGTCGTGTCCCGGAACCGCGCGAAGCGCCGATCCAGCGTGCGCGTGTACTCCACCGTGATCGGTCCATACCCGAAGCGGCCGTAGATCCCGCCCTCGGATGCCGTCAGGATGGACATGGGCGCGCCCGAGGCACGGAACCGCTTGTGCTGCTCGGTCAGCATCGACCGCAGGATGCCCTTGCGCCGGTGCGTCGGCGCCACCGACACCCACGTCACGCCCGGGGCATCCACCAGAGCCCCACCGGGAACGGTGATCTGCAGCTCGTAGTGCATCGTCACGCCCACGATCTCATCGTCGATCATGGCCACCAGCACGTTCTCCTCCGGTGCCAGATCCCGCGTGATCCCCGTCTTCAGGTCGGCGATATGCGCGCCGAACGCAAAGTTATCCAGCTGGAGGATGCGGGGCCAATCCTCCTCGGTGGCAGTGCGGACCTCGACCACGGAAGCATTCTCACTCGTCACTCTTCCAACCTTGGCACAGCCTCGCGGCGAGCGGTACCACCAGCCTCGCGGCGAGCGGTACCACCAGCCTCGCGGGGGCCTGCTGGGAACTCGCGGGGGCCTGCTGGGAACCGGCAAGATGGGGGAGTGGCCCATCCCGTAGACATCACCGACCCCGATGACCCCCGCGTCGACGATTTCCGCGACCTCACGACCGCGGATCGCCGCCCGGACCGGCCCGGTGGACGTGGACTCGCCATCGGCGAGGGAACCATCGTTGTCGAGCGCATGAGCCAGAGCCGGTACGCGCCCACCGCGCTCCTCGGTGTGCCGCGCCGCTACGACGAGCTCCGCGACGCCCTCGCAACGATCGATGCCCCGTACTACCGGGCCAGCGCCGAAACCATGGCCGAGGTCGTTGGCTTCCATCTCAACCGGGGCGTTCTGGCCATCGCGCCCAAGCCACGGCCCCTCGATCTCGACGACGTGCTCCGTGATGCGCGCACCATCGCTGTCCTCGAGGGGATCGGCGATCACGAGAACCTCGGGGCGATCTTCCGGCATGCGGCGGCGCTCCAGGTCGATGCCGTCGTCGTGGGTCCCCGCTGCTCCGATCCGCTCTACCGCCGCGCGATCCGTGTCTCGATGGGTCACGTCCTGCGGGTGCCCCACACCACCGTCGATGACTGGGATGCGCTTGCCGGTGCGCTCGGCCGACACGGCTTCCGCACGGTGGCCCTGACTCCCCAACCGCCAGCGATCGCGCTGTCCGCCGCCATCGATGCGCCGCGCATCGCGTTCCTCCTCGGCGCGGAGGGCCCGGGGCTCAGCGACCACGCGCTGCGGCTCGCGGACGTCCGCGCATGCATTCCCATGACCCCCGGTGTCGACTCCCTCAATGTCGCCACCGCTGGTGCTATCGCGTTCTACGAGCGCAGCCGCGAGGATGCTGCCCGCGCCGCGATCGGGACGGCATGACTCCACCAACCCCGTGGGGCACCGGACTGGCGTTCGCTGGCTTCGTCGCGCTCACCACCGGATTGCTCGTCGGCATCATCGGCTGGGGCCTGGTCGCCATTCATCCCGCCCTTGCGCTCGCCCTCAACGCGCTGATCGCCGCCGGTGCCGCGCCCGCGCTGTGGGAGCGCCGCTTCGAGCCCGTGCAGCGCTGGGCTGCTCTCGGCCTCGCGGTGGGCACGGTGGCCGCCTGGATCGCGCTCATCGGCATCGCCGTCGGAGGGTGAGTGGCCTGGCCTGGCCAGGCGGGGCTGGGCGCCGCTAGTGGAAACTTTTCCCGCTGTGAGCGGGAAAAGTTTCCACTAGCCCCGGGCGGTGCTTTGCCCTAGCGCAGCGGTCCCCTTGATCGCTGGGACTCTCCGTCTCAGGCCAGATCGGCCACCCTTGTGGCCGTGCTGCCACGGAAATGGCTCAGCCCACACCCATATTTCGGTGGCACATCCGCGCAACGGTGGCACGGATGTGTCATCGGTGGCAGGTCTGCCGCCGGTCACCCACCGGCAGCGGACTGAGCCCCGGCCGCGGCTAGGTCCACGCGGAGAACCGCCAGGCGCGATGGAGGAACGAGAAACGACGAATGCCCCAGGGATCTCCCCGGGGCATTCTGATGCGTCGGTATTGCCGGCCCTACTGGGCGCCCGCGCGGACCCCGAGCAGTACGTCCTCCCACGACGGCATCGCGGGCTTGGCTGGCTTGCGATCCCGCTTCGGCTCGGACTCATACTCGGTGGTGGACTGGGGCGAAACAGTCGCTGCGCGTTCCTGCTGGCCCCGGTTCCCCGCATCCGCCGAGGCGGACGACGAGGTTGCCTTCGCCGACTGGTGCTGGGCCGACTGGTGCTGAGGGCTGGCCTGCTGTGGTGCCTGGTTGCGCGGCGCCTGCTGCGACGCCTGCGCCTTGGCGGTGGCGATGGGCGTGACGGGGCTCAGCGACGGCCGCGAGCGCGGCGCGTCCGGGACGATCAGCTCGCGAGCGAGATCGTTCAGCGGGGCAGCGGTGCCGCCATCAGCGCCAGCGTTGAAGCGCCACAGCGCCTTGTTCTCGGTGCGGCCAGCCATCCAGCGCAGCTGCACGACCCAGCGGCCCTGCTCGTTGCGCCACGCATCCCACGAAGCGTCGTCGAGCTTGTGGCCACGCGAGCCGAAGGCGATCGCCACCACGGTCGACAACGGATGCTGTGCCGGACCGTCCTCGCCCAGCGGGTACGCGCTCTGGGCAAGGGTCGCGATGCGCGCCCGCTCCAGCAGCACGGGATGCGCGAACGTCTCCACCCGAGCCTTGTGGATGCCCGATGCCTCGACGATCTGCTGCACGCTCGCACCGGCGCGGATGCGCTCCTGGATCTCGCGCGGCCGCAGCTTCGCCTCCATCGCGATCTCTGCCTGGCCGAGGCGGCTCACGTCGCCATTGGCGGCGGCGCGGAGGCGATCATCGGCGGGGATCCTGAACTTGGCTCCCGTGTTGATATCGGCGCAAACGATAGCGTTGCCGCCCGGCTCGATACCGACGACCTTGAGTTCCCGCACCCTGACCTCCTTGTGCCGCTGTGCCTTTGCGTTGCCGTGCCGCGGTGCAGCTCAGCGAACTTCAGCTTCTTTATTGCACTGTAATGGTGTCGTGACAAGAATCACCGGCGCGACACGCGGAGAGTCATTGCGCAGGGCCAGGTTTCATGAAAAAGCCGCGCTGTGTGGTAGGTGGCTGCGCGGCGCATTGCCGCAACCCTGGGTGCTGGCTGGCTTCGGTGGCCGTTCCAGCCACGCCGGGAGTGGAAACTTTTCCCGCTCAGAGCAGGAAGAGCTTCCACTAGCGGCGGGAACTCGCCCAGCCGAGGACGCCTCGGGCCGCACCGAGCCTCAGGATCCAACGCGCATGCGAAAGGGGCTGCACCGCAGCGCGGTCCAGCCCCTTTCGACCTTGCCCCTCGCGGAGCGACAGTTGCTAGCCGAGCTTGCTGACGACGTAGTCGATGCACTCGGTGAGCTTGGTGATGTCCTCGGGGTCGATGGCCGGGAACATGCCGATGCGAAGCTGGTTGCGACCCAGCTTGCGGTACGGCTCGGTGTCGACGATGCCGTTGGCGCGCAGCACCTTCGCGACGGCCGCGGCATCCACGTCATCGCTGAAGTCGATGGTGCCGACGACCTGCGAGCGGTGCGCGGGGTCGGTGACGAACGGCGAGGTGTAGGACGTCTTTTCGGCCCAGGCGTAGAGACGCGAGGACGAGTCGGCGGTGCGCTGCACGGCCCAGTCGAGGCCGCCGTTCTTGTTCATCCACTCGATCTGGTCGGCGAACAGCAGCAGGGTGGCCAGCGCGGGCGTGTTGTACGTCTGGTTCTTGAGGCTGTTCTCGACGGCGATGGGCAGCGACAGGAAGTCCGGCGTCCAGCGGCCACTGGCCTTGATCTCCTCGACGCGGGCAAGCGCTGCTGGGCTCATGATGGCGACCCAGAGGCCACCGTCGGCGGCGAAGCACTTCTGCGGCGCGAAGTAGTAGACGTCGGTGTCGGCGATGTCCACGGGCAGGCCGCCAGCGCCAGAGGTGGCGTCGATGGCGATGAGCGCGTTCTCGGAGCCCGCGGGGCGGGTGACGGGCACCGCGACACCGGTGGAGGTCTCGTTGTGGGCCCAGCCGATGAGGTCGACCGAAGGGTCGGTCGTGGGCTCGGGCGCGCTGCCAGGCTCGGCGCTGATGACGATGGGATCGCCGAGGTGCGGTGCCTTCTTGGCGACGGAGGCGAACTTGTTGCTGAACTCGCCGTAGGTCAGGTGCAGCGACCGCTCGCGGATGAGCCCGAACGCGGCAGCGTCCCAGAATGCGGTAGTGCCACCGTTGCCGAGGATGACCTCGTAGCCCTCCGGCACGTTGAACAGGGTGGCGAGGCCGTCGCGGACCCGTCCGACCACATTCTTGACAGGAGGCTGCCGGTGGCTGGTGCCGAAGACGGAGGCGCCAGTGTCGACGAGCGACTGGAGCTGCTCGGGGCGGACCTTCGAGGGCCCGCAGCCGAAACGGCCATCCGCGGGCTTGAGGTCGCCGGGAATGGTGATGTCGGTGGTTCCAGTCACGGTCGATGCATTCCTTACTTGGTCTGGAGGCTTCGTTCTGGACGTTATCGCGCGTCCAGGATAGTCGATCGAGGTGGCACGGGTCTCAGTGCTGCATGAGGCTCCCGGCCCCGCTGCGGGGCGCATCGATCCCGTCCGGTGGCTCCGGCCGACCATGGCCAGAGCCACCAACGGGTGTTGCTCGCGGGGGACCTAGCGCAGGATGCGGCGCAGCAGGCCCTGCTGCGATTGCCCGCCCTCGCCACGGATGGACGACCAGCCCTCGACCTCGCTAGCGAGGCGGGGAGCAGGACCGGTGTAGAGGGCAGCGGGCCGGACGAGCTTGCCGAGCCGCTTCTGCTCCATGATGTGCGCGCACCAGCCAGCGGTGCGGGCACAGGTGAACATGGCCGGCATCATGTGCGGCGGCACGCCAGCGAAGTCGAGGATGACCGCGGCCCAGAACTCGACGTTGGTCTCGATGGCACGATCGGGGCGGCGCTCGCGCAGCTCGGCGAGGGCGGCCTGCTCGAGCGCGGCAGCAACCTCGTAGCGGGGCGCGTCGAGCTTCTTGCAGGTGTCGCGGAGCACGCGGGCGCGGGGGTCCTCGGCGCGGTAGACGCGGTGCCCGAAGCCCATGAGGCGCTCCTTGCGGTCGAGGATGCCCTTGACCATGCCGCGGGGATCCCCGTTGCGCTCGGCCTCCTCGATCATGGGCAGCACGCGGGCGGGTGCTCCGCCGTGCAGCGGCCCGGACATCGCGCCGATGGCGCCCGACAGGCTCGCGGCGACGTCAGCGCCAGTGGAGGCGATGACGCGGGCGGTGAAGGTGGAGGCGTTGAGGCCGTGCTCCGCGGCAGAGACCCAGTAGGCGTCGATGGCGCGGATGTGATCGGGATCGGGCTCGCCCTGCCAGCGCGTCATGAATCGCGCGGTGACGGTCGGGCACTCGTCGATGATCTTCTGCGGCACGGCCGGCTGGTGGAGGCCACGAGCGGACTGCGCGACGTAGGACAGCGCCATGACGGAGCCCCGGGCGAGGTTGTCGCGGGCGGTCGCGTCGTCGATGTCGAGCAGGGGCTGGTATCCCCAGATCGGGGCGAGCATGGCCAGGCCGGCCTGCACGTCCACGCGCACGTCGCCGGTGTGGACGGGGATGGGGAAGGGCTCCGCCGGTGGCAGGGCGTCGCCGAACTTGCCGTCGACGAGGAGGGCCCAGGCATCGCCAAAGGTGACGTCATTGCTGACGAGGTCCTCGATATCAACGCCCCGGTAGCGCAGCGCGCCGCCATCCTTGTCCGGCTCCGCGATCTCGGTGGTGAAGGCGAGGACTCCTTCGAGCCCGGGGGAGAAGCCTTCGGGAAGTTCGACTGCCATGTATGACGCTCCTGTTGTCGTTCTGGGTCGTATGCGGCGCGCGCCCAGCGGAACCGGTGCCTGGTGGGCGGGTTCCGTAATGGTGCGATCCGGAAGGAGCGCGATGGGGCTCATGCTCCGGGGACGCTGCTCGGGCGTAGCGTATGGGTGTGGTGCGTAACCCTTCCGATTCTCTCGATCTCGCGCGCATGCGGGTCAGTTATGGGGACAGAACAGCGCCGAGCATGTCGGGCGAACATGCTGATCTCGATGAGGCGTGGCTCACGGACGGCTGGTTGCCGTTGTTCGCCCGATGGCTGCTCGACGCTACTGAGTATGTCGCATCGGATGGAGGACGCATCACCGAACCCAACGCAATGGTGCTCGGCACGGTGGACGGGGCGGGCGTGCCAGCGACGCGGACGGTGCTGTGCAAGGGCGTCGATGAGCGGGGGATCGTGTTCTTCACCAACTACGAATCCGCCAAGGCGCAGCACCTTTCGGTCAATCCGGCGGCATCGGCGACGTTCCCGTGGATCCCGCTGGCCAGGCAGGTTCACTTCCGCGGAGCTGTGGAGAAGATCTCATCGGAGGAGACGCTGGCCTACTGGCGCACCCGCTCCCGGGGCTCGCAGGTAGGGGCGTGGGCATCGCGGCAGTCCCGGCCCCTCGCATCGCGGGAGGACCTGCTCGCCTCGGCCGACGAAGTGCGGCAACGGTTCCACGATCTGGACGAGCTGCCCGTGCCCCCATTCTGGGGCGGGTATCGAATCCACCCATTCATGGTCGAGTTCTGGCAGGGTGGACAGGACAGATTGCATAATCGGATCCGTTGCGAGCTTGGTGAGGGGTCCTGCCAGGTTTCGCGCGTGCAACCATGACCGCACGCCGGCCCGGGTTCGCCCGGTGAGGTGGGTTTCGACTAGGTTCGTGGATATGGTTGTGCGTTGAGTGGTCGCGCATGTGCCGATACGCTACTGACCAGTTGAGTCTGAGAAGGAGCCCTCGTGCCCGCTGAGAATGAAGACAAAGTGGTACTCAGTTACCCCGGTGGTAACTACGAGATGCCGATCACTCGGGCGACCGAGGGCAATGATGGTTTCAACCTCGGCAAGCTGCTCAGCGAGACGGGCTACACCACCCTCGACGGCGGCTTCGTCAACACTGCCTCGACGTCATCGGCGATCACATACATCGACGGCGAGAAGGGCATCCTGCGCTACCGCGGCTACCCGATCGAGCAGCTAGCGCAGAACTCCACCTTCCTCGAGGTCTCCTACCTGTTGATCTACGGCGAGCTCCCCACCGCGGACCAGCTCTCCGATTTCACGTATCGCATCGAGCGGCACACCATGCTGCACGAGGACCTGAAGCGATTCTTCGACGGCTTCCCGCGCAACGCGCACCCCATGCCGGTGCTGTCGTCCGCGGCGAACGCGCTGTCCGCCTACTACCAGGACTCGCTCGACCCGAACGATCCCGAGCAGGTCGAGGTCTCGACGATCCGGCTGCTCGCCAAGCTGCCGACGATCGCCGCCTACGCCTACAAGAAGTCCGTGGGCCAGCCGTTCCTGTACCCGGACAACTCGATGACGCTCGTGGAGAACTTCCTCCGCATGACGTTCGGCTTCCCCGCCGAGCCGTACGAGGTCGACCCCGAGGTGGTCAAGGCCCTCGACATGCTGCTCATCCTGCATGCCGACCACGAGCAGAACTGCTCCACCTCCACGGTGCGCCTCGTCGGCTCGTCGAACGCGAACCTGTTCACCTCGATCTCCGGCGGGATCAACGCCTTGTGGGGCCCGCTGCACGGTGGGGCCAACCAGGCCGTGCTCGAGATGCTCGACGACATCAAGGGCCAGGGCCTCGATGTCAGCGACTTCATCCGCAAGGTCAAGGACAAGGAAGAGGGTGTCAAGCTCATGGGCTTCGGGCACCGCGTCTACCGCAACTATGACCCGCGCGCCGCCATCGTCAAGAAGACCGCGCACGACATCCTCGAGAAGCTCGGTGCGCGCGACGAACTGCTCGAGATCGCCATGAAGCTCGAGGAAGCTGCCCTCACTGACGACTACTTCGTCGAGCGCAAGCTCTACCCCAACGTGGATTTCTATACTGGCCTGATCTATCGGGCCATGGGGTTCCCCACGCGCATGTTCACCGTCATGTTCGCGCTCGGCCGGCTGCCCGGCTGGATCGCGCACTGGCGGGAAATGCATGCGGACCCCACAACCAAGATCGGGCGTCCCCGCCAGATCTACACCGGATACACCGAACGCGACTACACAGAGGTTTCGGCGCGATAAACCATGACAAAACCAGAAGTTGAGTTCCAGCCAGGCCCCCCTCCCACCGAGCTAGTCACCAAGGACCTCGTGGAAGGCGACGGCGCCGAAGCAGTGCCCGGCGCCACCGTCGAGGTGCACTACGTCGGCGTTGACTACGAGACCGGCGAGGAGTTCGACTCCTCCTGGAACCGTGGCGAGTCGATCAGCTTCCCGCTGCGCGGCCTCATCAAGGGCTGGCAGGACGGCATCCCCGGCATGAAGGTCGGCGGCCGCCGCCAGCTCACCATCCCGCCCGCGCTGGCCTACGGCCCGAGCGGATCGGGGCACCGCCTCGCCGGACGCACCCTCGTGTTCGTCATCGACCTGCTTGACGTGCAGTAGACGTAGCAAGCATCAAACGGGGCTTCTGAACGGGGCCCGGACAAGCCGCAAACGCGATAGAAACCACCGGGAAACCGGCGAAGTTTCTATCGCGTTTGGTCGTTTCGGGTGCTTTTGCAGTGCGAGGCGACGGGCTGGGCCCGCGCTATGCAGCCTGGCGCGCTGCCCGCCACCGGTAGCCAGCGAGCCCGAGCGCTACCAGCAGCAGCATTCCGCCAGCGCCGAGCCCGAGCAGCGCCACCATGGTGGGCACATCGAGCACCCGGCCCTCGCCGAGCGGCTGGGCTACGGCCACCTCGACCGGATCTGCCGTCAAGCTCGCACGCGGGGTCACGCTGACCACCCCGTTGACACTGGTGCTCACCTGCTCGGCGGTGCCGCTGAGCTGGTCCAGGCCTGCGAGGAGCTGCTCGAAGCCACCGGTGAACTGGCCGGATCCGTCATCGAGCTGGACGAGGCCGTCGCGCAGCTGCCCGGCGCCGTCACGCAGCTCGGCGGAACCGGTAGCGAGCTGGCCCGCGCCGGAATCCACCTGGTTGGCGCCATCGGCGAGCTGGGCCGCGCCCACGCGGAAGTCGCTGGAGGGATCGTCGAGCTGGAACGCGAGCTGGCGGGCGCCAGCGCGGAGCTGCTCGAGCTGGACCAGCGCGGCGGCTAGCTCGGGAGCGAAGGGCGCGGCGGCGGACTTGAGGGGAAGCAACTGCGCCACGAGCTCGTCCACGCCACCGCTGATCTGCGATGCGCCGTCGCCCAGCTGGCCGATGCCGCCCTGAAACTCGCTCATGCCAGTGCTGAGCTGGCTGGTGCCGTCCTTGAGCTGCCCGGCGCCGGCCGCAAGCTCGCCGGTGCCGGTGGCTAGCTGCTCGGAGCCAGCGCGAGCCTGGCCGATGCCTGCGGCGAGCTCGTCGGCGCCCGCTGCGAGCTGCCGCGATCCGTCCAGTGCCTGCCCGGATCCGGCGGCGAGGAATGTCGCGGCGAGCTTGTCGCGCTGCAACTGGCGCAACGCATCCTCGAGCCGCGTCAGGTCGGGGCCGCTGGTGCCCACGACCTGGGTGCTGGTGGCCGGTTCCGCGGGGGGAGTGGAAGCCAGCGTGGCGGACCCGCCCGCGGCGAGAGCGGTCGCGGTGATCGCTAGCGCGGCGGGGAAGCGGTACCGTCGGATCGTTGACTTCGGCCGTGTGCTTGCCATGCAGAACTCCCTAAGCTGTTTGGTGCGGGGCGGCGCCGAGCGAGGCGAACCGGTGGTCGCGGCCCGAGGCGGTCCGTGTGTATTCGGCGCGGCGAGCGGGCAGTATTGGTGGCTGTGACCGGCATCGCAATTGCGGCGGGCACAGGTAGCTGCGAATCGCCGCGTGGCGCGAGCGCCATATGTTCCCAGTATGGGTAGCAGCGAAAGGAAAAGGACAATCACGACTAATAGTGCGACCGAGAACACAATCGTCTGGTTCCGCCGCGATCTTCGGCTCAACGATCTCCCGACGCTGCTCGCCGCCGCGGATTCCGCCCGCAATGCGCTCGCTGTGTTTGTCCTCGACCCGGCACTGATCAAGCCCTCGGGAGTGCGCCGCCGCACCGCCCTCATCGCCTGCCTCAACAAGCTCGATGAAGCACTCGACGGGCGCCTCCTCGTGGTGCGCGGCAACCCCGTCGAGATCATCCCGGATCTCGCGCGCCGCATCGAGGCGACCCAGGTGCACATCAGCTCCGATCACGGCCCCTACGGCACCCGCCGCGACGCCGCCGTGGAGCAGCACATCCCGCTCGTGCGGACCGGCTCGCCGTTCGCCGTGGCGCCCGGCCGCATCGTCAAGGACGACGGCACCGCGTACCGGGTGTTCACCCCCTACTACAAGCGTTGGCTCGATCACGGCTGGCGCGCGCCCGCGAGCACCAGTGCCAGCACCAACACCTGGATCGATCCCGCTGCCGTCGCGGGCGTCGAGCGCGCGGAGCTGCCCGCCAACATCAAGCCTGTCTGCCCGGTCGGCGAGCAGGCGGCCCACGAGCAGTGGCAGGAATACCTGGCCAACAGTGTCGATCAGTACAAGGAGCACCGCGACCGCCCCGACCTCGACGACACCACCCGCATGTCCGTCCACCTCAAGTGGGGCGCCATCCACCCCCGCACGATGCTCGCCGACCTGCGCGACCACGACAGCGACAGCGCGCGCGAGCTGCGTCGCCAGCTCGCCTGGCGGGACTTCTACGCGGATGTCCTCGCTCGCGAGCCCCGCTCGGCGCGCCACAACCTCAACCCCGACTTCGACCGCATGCCGCTCAGCGCCGACACCGCCGAGGCGCAGGAACTGCTCGCCGCATGGAAGGCCGGGCGAACCGGATACCCGATCGTCGATGCGGGGATGCGCCAGCTCCTCCACGAGGGCTGGATGCACAACCGGGTCCGCATGATCGTCGCCTCCTTCCTCGTCAAGGACCTGCACCTGCCGTGGTGGTGGGGTGCCCGGTTCTTCATGCGGCATCTCGTGGACGGTGACCTGCCCGCCAACCAGCACGGCTGGCAGTGGGTCGCTGGCTCCGGCACGGATGCCGCCCCGTACTTCCGCATCTTCAACCCCATCACCCAGGGGCAGCGCTACGACCCCGACGGCGACTACGTGCGGCGCTGGGTCCCCGAGCTGCGCGACATCCCCGGCAAGGGCGTCCACACGGTGGGGGAGCGGGGCATCGAGGTGCCCGGCTACCCCGCGCCCATCGTCGATCATGCTGTGGAGCGCCGCGAGGCCCTGGCCCGCTACGAGCACGTCAAGCAGGCCCGCTGAGGCTAGTGCCGTGCCGGATCGTGAGCATCTGGCCACGTGCGGTGTGGCTGGTCGTTCACGATTCGCCCGGGCTGGATTCGTGCGAGCTGGAACCGTCGCCACTGGCCGGCGCTCCCGCTGCGGCCGGGAGACGGTCGCTGCGCGGGATGCGGATGCGCAGCGTGAGCCGGGTGCCACCGAGCGGACTGGTGGTGATGAACGCCCGCCCACCGTGCAGCTCGGCCTGCTGGGCAACGAGGGACAGCCCGAGGCCAGAGCCCGAGCTTGTGGTGTTGGAGCCGCGGCTGAACCGCTGGAAGACCGACTCCCACTCCTTCATGGGGATGCCGCAGCCATTGTCATCGACGGTGATGTCGAAGTAGTTGTTGCGCTGCGGCTTGGTGGCGAGCTGCACGACGGTGGCCCTGCCGTGCTTGATGGCGTTGGTGATGGCGTTGTCAAGGCTGAGGCGCAGCCCGGCGGGCAGGCCGCGCATGGTGACGTTGTCGACGTCGCCGAGCTCGATGGAGGCGGTGGGGTGTACGCGGCTGGACTCGTGGACGACACGGTCGAGCAGGTCCGGGATGTTGACGTCCTCGTAGTCGGCCCGGCGGGCGAGATCACCAGCAGCGAGCCGCTCGAGCGCCTTGAGGGTCTGCTCGATCCGCGTGATGGACTGCAAGGTCTCGGTGATGATGGTGCGACGATCCTCCGGCGGGGGGTCGAGAGTATCGAGCACCTCGAGGTTGGTGCGCAGCGCGGTGAGCGGGGTGCGCAGCTCGTGGGCGGAGACCGCCGAGAAGTCGCGGGCAGTCTCGAGCGCGTGATTCTTGCGGCGCTGCTCGCGGGTGATCCGGGCGAGCATCGAGGAGATGGCGCGCGATAGCTCCTCGGCCTCGATGGCGCCCGTGACGATCGGGATGGGGCGCAGGTCATCAGCGGTGATGCGGCGCGTCTGATCGGTGAGCTGGCGCAGGGGGCGGACAGCGAACCCGGCGAACAGCCAGCCGAGCGCGGCGGCGGCCGCGATGGCCAGCATGGACACGATGACAGTGAGCCGGCGCTCGGAGTTGATCTGATCGACGGTGTCGCGGGTGGGCACGGCCACGGAGAGGAAGGCGCGCGGCTCCTCGACCAGCGTGACGGTGAGAATGCGGTACTCCTCGCCCTCGATGGTACGGGTGGCGAGGCCATCGGGCAGCCGGGGGATCTTGACGCTGCGGGCCGCGATGAGGATCCGGTCGGCGTGATACGTCGCCTCGAAGCCCTCTGGCAGCTGGGTGCGGGCGGCGAAAAGCGAGTTGGCCGAGAGGCTCGCGGCGATGGATGTCACGGCGCTGAGCTGCTGGTCGAGCGTGGCGTGCTTATCAGTGCCGATGCGGTACCACATGAACGAACCGACGGTGGCGACGATGATGGTGGCACCGAGCGCGGAGGCGATCGCGACCCGGGTGGCGAGGGAGAGCGACGGCAACCGGGTCGTACCGAACCAGCGCGCTAGCTGGCGGGAGAGGCGTTGCAGCGCGGTCCTGGTCATGGATGCGGGGCCCTAGGGATCGGTGGTCATCGAGAAGGTGCTCATTCGGTGCGGAGGATGAATCCGATTCCGCGCACGGTGTGCAGCATGCGTGGCGAGCAGTCGGCCTCGAGCTTCTTGCGGAGATAGCCCACGAACACATCGACGACGTTGGTATCCGCGGTGAAGTCGTATCCCCACACGATCTCGAGCAGCTGCTTGCGCGACAGTACCGCATCCTTGTGCTGGACGAGGGTGGTGAGCAGCTCGAACTCCCGCTTGGTCAGATCGAGCTCGCGGTCATTGCATGTGGCGCGCCGGGCCGTGACATCGATAGTGATGGGGCCAGCGATGAGAGTCTCGCGCGGGGCGGCAGGCGTATCGGTGCGGCGGCGCAGCATCGCGCGCACGCGGGCGACGAGCTCGCCGAGCGCGAACGGCTTGGTCAGGTAGTCGTCGGCACCGGCCTCGAGGCCGGCGATGCGATCATCGACGGAGCTGCGGGCACTGAGGACGCAGATCGGCACGTCGCTGCCCATCGCGCGCAGCGCGGTGACCACGCTGACCCCGTCGAGCCGGGGCATCGTCACGTCGAGGATCACGGCATCCGGCTGGTACTCCCGGATGCGGCGCAGCGCCACCTCGCCATCCTCGGCGGTGGTGGTGTTGAACCCGGATAGGCGCAGGCCGCGTTCGAGGGAAGCGAGGATCTCGGCGTCGTCATCGACGATCAGCACCAGCGCGGACTCGGGCATGTCGTCATAGTGCCAGTTTTCTCACGATTCTCACAGTGCGTTGGTTCTGGCGGGGGCCGACTGGCCGACAGGGTCGATCGGGCCGGTTCACCGGGACGGCAGTCCGAACTCGCGGTAGCGGCGCAAGCGCGCGGCATGGCGCTGCTGCGAGGGCTTCAGCGAGAGGTCGCGGATCTCGCGGGCGATGGCAGCGGCGACGCGCTGGCTGAACGGAATGGGTTCCTGCGCGGCGTCAGGCTCCTCGGGGATGATGGCATCAACGATGCCCGCGTGCAGCAGGTCGCGCGAGCGGATGCCCTGCTGCGCGGCGATGTCCGCGGCGCGGCCCGTGGAGCGGTAGACGATCGCGCTGGCGCCCTCCGGCGGTAGCGGCGCGAGCCAGCCATTGAGCGCGCACAGCACCCGGTCGGCCGGCAGCATCGCCAGCGCGCCACCGCCGGTGCCCTGGCCGAGCAGCACCGACACGGTGGGGCAGCGCAGCGTGACGAGCTCCGCGAGGCAGCGGGCGATCTCCCCGGCCAGGCCACGTTCCTCGGCGTCCTTGGACAACGCTGCGCCCATCGTGTCGATGATCAGCACCAGCGGCAGGTGCAGCTCCTCGGCGAGCCGCATGCCCCGGCGGGCCTCGCGCAGCGCTGCGGGACCGAACGCATCGCTGTCGGCGGAGACTGCGCGATCCTGCGCCAGCACCACGCAAGGAGTGCCCGACAAGCGGGCCAGGTACAGCAGCATCGAGCGATCCGACTCGCCCTGCCCGGTGCCGCTCAACGGGGTCAGGGTGGTGGCGCCGTGGCGGAGCACGCTGCGCGAGCCAGGCCGGATGGGGCTGCGGGACGCCAGCACGGAATCCCACGCGGGAATGTCGGGCAGGTCCTCGATCAACGGGGCAGGCTCGAACCGCTCCGGCAGCTTCGGCGTGCCACCGAGCACGCGCAGCACCCGGTCGAGGATGGGGCGCAGCCACCGCACCGGCACCACGCCGTCGATCACGCCACGCTGGTACAGGTTCTCCGAGGTCTGCACGCCCTCCGGGAAGCTCGCCCCGTGCAGCGATTCATACACGCGCGGGCCGAGGAAGCCCACCAGCGCGCCCGGCTCGGCGACAGTCACATGGCCGAGGGAGCCCCACGAGGCGAACACCCCGCCGGTAGTGGGATGCCGCAGGTAGACCAGGTAGGGCAGGTGCGCTTCCTTGTGGATCTTGATGGCCGCGGCGATCTTCACCATCTGCAGGAACGCGACCGTGCCCTCCTGCATGCGAGTACCGCCCGAGGTGGGGGAGGCCAGCAGCGGCAGTCGTTCCGCGGTGGCGCGCTCGATGGCCGAGACGATCCGTTCCGCCGCGGCCACGCCCACCGAGCCGGCGAGGAACCCGAAATCGCACGCGATCACCGCGACCCGGCGCCCGCGGATGCGCCCCTCGCCCGTCACCACCGACTCATCGAGGCCGGACTTCTCGCGGGCCGCCTCGAGATCAGCCCGGTACTGCTCGGACATCGCGACCCGGATCGGCTCGGTGTCCCACGACATGAAGGATCCGAGGTCGAGGACGTTGTCGCACAACTGCGCGGACGTTGTCACTGTGGGCATGGCGATACGCTCCCGGGGCCAGTGGGCATCGGTACTTGGCCGCAACGCTACCGCCAATCCGCGCGGGCGAGGATGAGAAACTGGATCCTTCGGACACATCGTCGCGAATGCCGCGCGATGCGGAATCCTCTGCGTCAGGAAGGCGTTAGAGCTGACGTGACTGTTCCCAGCATTCGACTCCACGACGGCAACACCATCCCCCAGCTCGGATACGGCGTCTGGCAGATTCCCGACGACCAGGCCCACGAGGCAGTGGCAACGGCACTCGAGACCGGCTACCGCCACATCGACACCGCCCGCATCTACGACAACGAGGCCGGCACCGGCGCCGCGATCCGCGAATCCGGCATCCCCCGCGACCAGATCTACGTCACCACCAAGCTGTGGAATGACGACCAGGGCCGCGACCGCGCGCTCCGCGCCTTCGACGACAGCCTCACGCGGCTCGGCCTCGACCACATCGACCTCTACCTCATCCACTGGCCCAAGCCCGCCGAAGGGCTCTACACCGAGACGTTCGCCGCGCTCCAGCAGCTCAAGGCAGACGGCAAGGTCCGCTCCATCGGCGTCTCCAACTTCCAGGTACCCCACCTCGAGCAGCTCATCGAGGCCACTGGCGAGGTGCCTGCCATCAACCAGATCGAGCTGCACCCCCGCTTCTCCCAGCCCGCGCTGCGCGAGTTCCACGCCCGCCACGGCATTGCCACCGAGGCATGGAGCCCGCTCGGCCAGGGACAGATCCTTCAGGATCCCGTGCTCGCCGAGATCGCCACCGAGACCGGCGCCACAGTCGCGCAGGTCATCCTGCGCTGGCACCTCCAGCTCGGCAACGTCGTCATCCCGAAGTCCGTCACGCCAGGACGCATCAAGGAGAACTTCGACATCTTCGGCTTCGAGCTCACCGATGAGCAGGTCGACCGCATCACCGCGCTCGACGTCACCGACGGGCGCATCGGACCCGATCCCGATACTTTCTAGCCCTTCACCAATCCGTCAGCAGCCCCCGGCGCCAATAGCGCCGGGGGCTTCCTCGCATCCCGGGCAGGCGCCCACAGTAGGGTTCAAGGAACAGGGCCCGCGAAGCTTTCGCGCAACGAGGACCGCGAACCACGATCGAACGAGGTAGGAATGCTCGGGTACAGCCGTGACCAGGACGTCGTGACCATTGAGCTGCAGCGCGAGGACCGCCGCAACGCGCTCAACACCAGCATCTGCACCGGCATCACCGAGATGGTGCGCGAGGCCGAGGAGACCAGCGCCCGCGCCATCGTCCTCACCGGCCGCGGAGCTGCCTTCTGCGCCGGAGCCGATCTCGGCAGCGCCGCCTACGACCGTGACTTCATCGGCTCCCTCTACGCCATGCTCCACGCCGTCCAGCACACCCCGCTGCCCGTCATCGCTGCCGTCAACGGCCCGGCCATCGGCGCCGGGGTGCAGCTCACCGTTGCCGCTGACCTGCGCGTGGTCGCCGAAGACGCCTACTTCATGGTGCCCATCGCCAAGCTCGGCCTCGCCATGGACAACTGGACCATCAACCGCCTCAGCGAACTCGCCGGCGGATCCACCGCCCGCGCCATGCTCATGGCCGCCGAACCGCTCGCCGCCGACCGCGCCCTGCAGTGCGGGCTCGCCAACCGCCACGGCGACCTCGCCGCCGCCCAGCAATGGGCCGCGGAGATCGCCCAGCTCGCGCCGCTGACCATCCGCCACCTCAAGCTCGTGTTCAACCACGCCGCCCAGAGCGAGCCCACCGCAGAGCAGCAAGCCGCCCACCGTGCCGCGTGGGCCAGCTCCGACGTCGCCGAGGCCCGGCAGGCCCGCAAGGAAGGCCGCCGCCCCAGCTTCACCGGCGACTAGTTGGGGCGCGGCGGCGCTGGTGGTCTCCGTGCTGGTGGTCTCAGCGCTGGGTCCGCGCGGGTGGAAACTTTTCCCGATCCACGCGGGAATAGTTTCCACTGCGGCGGAGCGGGGAAGGCTCCAAGTCGGAGTTGCGCGGTTTTGCACCCGAATTGCCGGATTCGAGCGCGCAGGAATGAGTATTGCCGATGGGCACCATTGGCCCAGCACTGCGCCACAACCCCTCGACATGCGGCTTTGGTCGGGGATGCACTATCTTGAGTAGGTACACGATTCGTTTGAGGAGTGGAAATGCGGTTGTTGGGAAAGTTGTCCGCAGCGGGTGCCGGTGTCGCGCTCGTTCTCGCTGGGGCTGCCCCGGCCGCAGCGGACCCACTGGGTGACCTGTGGGACTCGCTGAACCTGCCAGGCCCGGCGCCCGTGCTTGAGCTGCCAGAGATCCCCATGCCACCCAATGGCTCCGAGGGTCTCCTGCCGCCCGCGCCCCAGGCGCCCCCGGCACCGGTCGCGCCTGCCGCGCCCGTTGCTCCCTCCGCCCCGCAGGGCAACCAGGTCATCGGTGAGTTCACCACCGGAGGCTTCGCAGCCGATTCCGGCGTGAACATCCGCCGCGTCGCCGAGGAGGTCAACGGTGCTGTCATCGCGCCGGGCGCTGTGTTCTCCCTCAACGGCTACACCGGCCCGCGCGGATCAGCGCAGGGCTACATCGAGGCTGGCGTCATCATCAACGGACGCCCCGGCAAGGCCATCGGCGGAGGAATCAGCCAGTTCGCCACCACCCTGTTCAACGCGTCGTACTTCGCGGGAATGCAGGACGTGGAGCACCACGAGCACTCCTACTACATCTCCCGCTACCCGGCCGGGCGCGAAGCCACCGTATGGGAGGGCGTGCTCGACGTGAAGTTCCGCAACACCTCGCCCAACAGCGTGCGCATCGAGGCATTCGCCAACGCCAGCACCGTCACCGTCCGCATCATCGGCACCAAGACCGTCAACGTCGAATCCGTCAACGCTGGCCGCTGGAACTACACCCAGCCCGGCACCATCACGCTGGCCGCCGGACCGAACTGCATCCCCACCAGCGGGCAGCAGGGCTTCACCACCAGGGACACTCGCATCATCCGCAGCGCCAGCACCGGCGCCGAGATCTCCCGCAACTCCCACACCGTCGTCTACGACCCGCTGCCCACCGTGTACTGCCGCTGATACCAGCGCGAACTGGCCTGCATCCCCTCGGGAAGCAGGCCAGTTTCGTTTGCGCGGCGGGGGCTGGGTGGACCCGGCCCGCCTCCAGCTCGGGCCCACATCCCCGCTCGGCCCCGCCCCCTGCTCGGAAGTGTTACGTTTCGCACCCTCGAACGGCTGCGCGAGGGTGCAATACCTCGCACAACCGGGGAGCTTGGGCACACAACCGGGGGCGCGGAGCCAGCCCCACCGCAGCCGGGCGACTACCCGCCCTGGAAGAACACGCGGGTGTCGTCGAGGCTGAAGCTCTCCTCCACGAGGATCACCCCGCCCGCAACGGCACCGGACGGCACGGACCAGCACTGGTTCGCCTCGCGCGTGGCGCCGGGGAACTGCTCGTTGATGTCGTTGAACGGCTCGGGGAACACGCCGCAGTAGTCGTCGGAGCCAGTGGCGTAGGCGTTGCCGTCCGCGCCCACGTACTTGGTGGTCAGGTCGAGCCACGGGGTGCCGGATTCCTCGCCGATGTAGGTGAGAGAGATCCGGGCCATCACGAACTCCCGACCGGGGACAGGCTCATCGTTGAACTGGTTCTCGGCAAGCACGATGGGTGTCGCGTCCGCGGTGATGGATACGACGTTGACCTGCCAGTCGGGGCCGAGCTCGACGGTGGTGCCGGTCGGGACAGGATTGCCGCGCGTGCCGAAAGCGGGGCCGCTGTTGTCCTGCTCGCTAGTGGGCGCACCTGCAGCATCGGCGGCACCGGCGTCCGAAGAGGATGCCTCCTCGATAGCGCGGGTGCCGGAGCCATCGGCCGGGTTGGTGGCGCAGCCGGTGAGGAGCACGGCGAGCACGAGGGCCGCGGAGGCGGCGGGGAGGGAGTTCTTCATGGTGTCCTTCTTTCTTCTGGGTATTCGTATGGGTCGAGCAGCGGGGGGGGGGAGGGCCCCGGGGCGGGTGCGCCAGGAGTGCTCAGCCCTGGTCGCCGATCGCGCGGCGGCGATCGTCCGCGCTGAATCCAGCAGGAGTGCCGGGGGTGCTGCGGGAGCGCTCGACGTAGTCGGACAGCACCTCCATGGCGTCGCCTACGCCGTCGGAGTCAGCGCTGTAGGTGAGGGAGCGATCGGCGCGGAAGCCGAGGTCGTGGCCTACCTCGACGGCATCGAGGTTGGCGCCGAGGAAGACGAACTCCCAGCCGTGCTCGTCCTGCTGCCCGGTGACGAGGTCGCGGACGCCTTCGACGGTCCAGGTCTTGCTGGCGTTCTCGTGGCCGTCGGTGATGACGACGACGATCACCTTGTCCGGGGCGGGGCCGGGCTCGACGTCCTGGGGCTCGAGGTCCTCGGCGCGGTGGAGCTCATCGCGGATCTCGGTGACGAAGCGGCCCACGGCATCGAGGAGGGCGGTGAGCCCGCGGGGCTGGAGATGCAGGCCGGTGACCTCGCGGGCGGGGATGGGCGGGAAGACGTCCTCGTAGTGGGTGTCGAACTGGGACAGGGTGACGAGGGCGGTGCCGGGCAGCGCGTCCTGCTTGGCGATGAGCGCGGCGAACCCGGCTTCCATGTCCTTCTTGATCGAGGCCATCGATCCGGAGCGGTCGAGCAGGACAGCGATGAGGGTGGTGGCGGAGTGGGGCATGGAGCCTCCTTGGTCGAGGGGCGGACTGCGATCAGGTGGGAGGGTTCAGGCGGGCTGGGCCGCGCGCAGGTCGCTGGCGATGGTGTGGCTGATGGCGCGCAGGGCACCTGGGGTGGCGTTGGCGATGCGGCAGCGGCGGGTGGCAACGGCAAGCCGGTGCGCCGCCTCGTTGAGGCTGTTGCCGTTGTGCCCGCGCACCCAGGTGATCTCGATGCGTCGTCCGTTGCGCTTGCTCCTGATCCGCTGCACCAGGGCGCGGGTGGAGCTGTTGCGGATGCGTTGCAGGTCCGCCTTCTTCCCGAGGGCGAGGACCGCGTGCTGGTTGTCGCTGAGGATCCGCAGCGGACGAGTGCCGGGCGTGGCGTCGATGGCGAGCTCGATGGCGGCGAGCTCGGCGTGGAAGGTATCGGAGATGGAGCGCAGGAATCGCGTGGTGGTGCGGCCGTCGGCGTCGATGGCGGCGATCCCCGCGCCGGGGCGCAGCCTGTCGATCGAGGCGTCGGTGCCGATCAGCAGGACGGGCTGCCGTGCCTGGTGCTCGCGCAGGAGAGCCTCGTGGTGGGCAGTGATCGAGCGCATCGCCCGGGCGGTGGCGTCGCTGAGCTTCGCGCGCTCGGCGCTACGGGGGAAGGCGCCTGTCATCGTCACGAGGGGGAACGATGCGGCGGCGTCGCGCACGAGCCTCCGCAGCACGGCATCGTGGATGTGGAGGGAAAGCTCGCCGCCCGCTGATTCGACCGCCTCGTACAGCCCGCCGAAGCACTCCAGCCCGGCGAGCGCGATGGCGTTGTCGGTGGCCCGGCCTACCGTTGTCGGCAACGGCGCGCTGGCCACGTGGGTGGTCAGGTGCGTGCCATCGGTGACGGCGGCGACGGCCCACGCGGTGGGGGACAGTGCATCGCCGGTGAAGCAGGGCGCCTGAAAGGTGCGGATGACGGCGCGCCAGCGGGGCGCGGCAGGCAGCAACGGGGCGGGCGTGGTCCGGCCGGTGAGGCCACGGCGGACGGTGTGGGCGAGGACGGACCAGCGAACGGGCATGGCAGTTTCCTTTGCTCGGGACGAGAGGACGGGGCTTCTCGGGGGATGGGCGGTTAGGCGGCGTGGGTGCGGGTGCTATACGTCGCGGGTCGAGGAGAGGTGATAGCCGCGGCAGCGGGGGCAGAAGTGGGCGTCGTACTCGTCGGCGTTGGCGAGCGCCTCAGTGGTGCTCAGGGCGTCGGTGCGGGTCTGGTAGCGGACCTTGCTGCCGCATACGGGCGGTGGTCGCGGGGGCGAGTGGTTCATGGCGGCTCCTTCATCTGGTGCCGACCTAGACTGACGCATACGTCTGACAAAAAATAGCTATCGACTGATAACTGGGTTATCACTAAATTGAGAAACAACATCGCAAGCGGCGGTAGGCTGAGAACACCAGCCCCGCCGACGACATCCCACCGAGGAGAACCCGCTGTGCCGCTCGAGAGGCCAACCCTGTCGCTGTCCCGCATCGCCGCCCTCGCGGAGGTGCAACGGCCCGTGGTCTCGGTATGGCGCACCCGCAGCGCTGGGACCAGCACCCCGTTCCCCTCGCCGGTGCGCGCCGAGGGGCAGGGCGAGCGGTTCGATGCCCGCGAGGTCAGCGAATGGCTGCGCGCGACGGGCAAGGGCAACAACCCCACAGCGCCCGAGGATGCGGTCGCGTTCGCGGAGCTCGCGGGCAGCGGAGGCGTCGAGGACCAGCAGATGTTCGCAGCGCTCACCGCGCTGCTCTGCCTCAAGGTGGCGACGGGCGAGCAGATCGGCGACCTCGGCACCGAGGAACTCGTGGATCTCGCCGACGATGCCGACCCGGATGACAGCTGCCTGTATCGCGAGATCGCGGCCGTCGGCGACCTTGCCCCCGTCCTCGCAGCCTGGGCCGATCAGGCCGCGAGCGCCGCCTACAGTCCCGTCGCGGCGATGGAGCGGTTCATCGGGCGGCGCATCGATCTGGCGACACCGCGCGACCCGGCCGTGGCGCTCACCGACCACGCCGCCGAGATCCTGTCCCGCATCGCGCTCTCCGTGAGCGGGGGAGCGGCCACCATCGTGGACCCCGCGCCGGGCGGATCGGACCTGCTCGTCGCCTGCAACGCCGCGGCGCCCGATGCGGGCATCACCGCGCGCACCGTGCATCGCCAGGATCCGGCGTCCCGGCTAGCCCGGCGCCGGCTGAGGGCGCATGACATCCACTGCCAGCCACTGCGCATCGACGAGGGCGGCGCGTTCCTGCCCCCCGCCGACGCGCTCATCGTCACCCACCTCCCGGCCCCGTCCACGCCCACGATGGATCGCGACGCGATGCTCCGGGCCATCGACGAGATCGCGCTGCAGCTCACCGAAGGCCACGTGGCGCTCGTCGCCGCGCCCGCCAGCGTCCTCGCCAAACAGCTCAGCGGAGCCAGCGACGACATCCGGTCGGGACTGCTCCGCTCAGGCTGCGTCCGCGCCATCGTCGCCCTGCCCAAGGGATGGGTGCGCACCACCCCGCAGGAAAGCCTCGCCCTGTGGATCCTCGCGCCCGCTCCTCGGGGAACGACCCCCGACCAGCGCTACGTCCTCACCGCTGACATGGCCAACGCGCGCCTCGACCAGACTGACCTCGAGAATCTGCTCACCGATCTCGAAGCAGGCCTGCGCACTCCCGCCCTCGCGCACACCCACGCGTTCCGCTTCAGCCGCCTCGTCCCACTGCCGTCGCTGCTCACCTATCGCGGCGACCTCACCGACACCGGTGCCCCCACCCCGCGCGATCCCATCGCCGGCGCTGAGCTTGCCCAGCGCATCAACACCCTCACCCGCACGATCGCCGAGCAGAGCAGCCAACCCGTAGCGATCGACATCCCCGTGGGTCGCGCCACGACGGGGCAGCGACCACACACCGCCACCATCGGCTGGCTCATCACCGAGAAGATCCTGCGGACCGTACCCGGCACCCGCCTCGACCCCGCTCACATCGGCAGTGGCGCGGGCGTTCGCGTCATCGGGTGCGACGAGCTCATCGGACGCCACCCGCTCGGCGAACGCACCATCGACGCCGCCCGGTTCGCCCTCGAGCACCCCTACGCGCGCTACACCGAGCCCGGCGACATCGTCTACGCCACCAGCCCGCGCATCACCGCCATCGTGGACTACGACGGCACCAGCGTCGTCGAGGCCCCTGCCCGCGTGCTACGCCTCGCCTCGAAACAGCCCGCCGACCAGCGGGGAGTGCTGCTGCCCGGCGTTATCGCCGCCGACATCAACACCCAGCCCGACCACGCCAAGAACGTTCGCGGCTGGCCCATTCGCTACACGCCCACCGACCAGGCCGACGAGCTAGCCCGCCACCTGCGCCGCATCGACACCGAGCAGCACTCGCTCCGGCAGCAAATCAGCCTCCTCGCGCAGCTCGCCCGCACCACCTACGACGGCGTGACCCGCCGCAGCATCGAGCTCGCCACGGAGTAAATGTGGGCTTGCCGGTGCCGTAGTTGCCCCGGTCGCCCTGGGCCCCGCGATGTGGCCCCGGAAGTGTTACCTTTTGCACCCTCATCTGGCCGGCGGATTCACGCGGTCGATGCAACAGATGACGGTTCTGAGAGTATCTCGTTGAAGACGTCGATGGGCTTGCGGAAGCCGTGCCGCTTGCGGGGCCGGGTGTTGAGCTGCATCGCGACGTAGTCGAGGTAGTCCGGCGGGTAGACCGACAGGTCGCTGCCTTTGGGGAAGTACTGGCGCAGCAGGCCGTTGGTGTTCTCGTTGGTCGGCCGCTGCCATGGCGAGTGGGGATCGCAGAAATAGACCTGCATCCCGGTGCCCATGGCGACCTTCGCATGCAACGACATCTCCGTGCCCTGGTCCCAGGTCAGGGTGCGGCGCGCGATCCGGGGAAGGGCCTGCATCTTCTCGATGGTCCTAGCGGCCACCGACGCGGCGGTGTGATCGTCGGGCAGGTGCACAAGGAGCACGAGCCCGGACCGGCGCTCGACAAGGGTGCCGATCGCGGACCTGCTCTCCGGGCCGACGATGAGATCACCCTCCCAGTGCCCAGGGACAGCGCGGTCGCTGGCCTCGGGCGGGCGTTCACTGATGTTGACCATGCCGGGGATCCGGCCCCGCGTGCCGGGCCGCGCGCCGCGGCGGGGCTTGCGCAGGGCCCTGCCGGTGCGCAGGCACGCATGGAGCTCCTTCCGCAGCGCTCCGCGTCCTTGCAGGTAGATCGCTTTGTAGATCGTTTCGTGGGACACACGCATCTCCCTATCACTGGGATGCTCCACGGCCAGGGCACCCGAGATCTGTTCCGGGCTGTGCCTGTCGCCGAGCCGCTGCTGCACCTCGGCGAGCAAGCGCGGGCGGCGGGCCAGCTTGCCCGGCTTCGGGCGGCCCGCGCGCTGGTCGGACCGCGCCTGGGCCAGTGTCGCGGCGTAGGTGGCCCGCGCGGCCGTGGAGCCCTGCCATGCGCCGAACGCTTCCTTGCGGCGATACCCGGACTTGCGGCCCGCCCTGGCCCACCACTCCGGCGCGCCGTTGCTATCGATCTCCCGCTTGATCGTCGACGGGGCACGTCCGAGCCGGGCCGCGATGGACCGGATCGACTCGTTGCAGCGCGTCCCGGCCTGGATCTCGATGCGATCATGGAGCGTGAGCCGCGGCCGTGGACCAGTCCGGCACGCGGCAACGAGACGTGGTTTCACCCCGCCAGCGTCTCGGAACCACCGCTGGCCAGTCCACCTCGTGGCACCAGCGGCGTGTCCCGCGGCGCCCGGCGACGTGCCGCGTCCGACCACCTCGTCCCAGAACTCTCGAAGCACAACACGACGCGGAGGAAGAGCCATGACAACACCCATCTGAATCGACTGGTGTTGCATCCACCCCTTGAACCCAAGGGCCGCGCGGGGGTGCAAAACTGCACACAACCGGGGGAGCCGCCCGCCACCTAGCCCGCGACATCTAGCCGGAAGCGCGTGCCTTCGACGAGGGGGGTGCGTAGGTTCGGAAGGATGATGGATCCCACGCGAGTCTCGGGCGTAGCGCTGGCCGCCGCGATCAAGGACGGGCAGGTCAGCGCTCGTGATGCGGTGGAGGCACATATCGACCAGTTGAAGCGTGGCCGGAGCCTCGGTGGGGTGGCGAAGCCCCGTTTTGATGCCGCGCGCGCTGAGGCCGATGCCGTGGATGCCCGCATCGCTTCGGCCGAGCCGGGCGAGCTGCCTCCGTTGCTCGGTGTGCCGATCACGGTGAAGGAGCTGATCGCGGTAGCTGGGATGCCTCAGGCGGGCGGTTTCTACCATCGCAGGGAGTTTCGCGCGGAGGCGGACGCACCGATCGTCGCGCGGATCAAGGAAGCCGGGGCGATCATCCTCGCGGTGACGAACTCGGCGGGGCCGCTGTTCTGGGTGGAGACGCACAACCCGTTGTATGGCATCGCCCGCAATCCCTATGATCCGCGGCGCACGGCGGGTGGCTCGTCGGGCGGTGATGGGGTTGCCGTGTCGATCGGGGGCGCGTCGTTCGCGCTGGGTTCGGATCTGGGTGGCTCGCTCCGCATCCCGGCGATGTTCAATGGCGTTTTCGCGCACCTTCCGACGGCTGGGCTGGTGCCGAACACGGGGCATTTCCCTATGACTGCTGGGATTCGTGATGCGCTCCAGCTCGGGCCCATCGCGCACCATGCGGAGGATCTGTATGCGGCGCTCAAGGCCATCTCGGGGGTCCACGAATCGCACCCAGGCATGAGTGACATCCAGCTCGGTGATCCCGACGATGTGTCGATCACTGGGCTCGATGTGTTCGTCGCCGTGAACTCCTCGGCTGTCGCATCGACGCCCGACATCGAGCAAGCGCGCCTGCGGGCAGCGGAGAAGCTGGAGAGCGCTGGTGCGAATGTCTCGGAGCTTGAGCTGCCGCGAATGCGTCGGGCGATGGGTTTCGCCGCGGCCACTATCGGCGGAGAGATGGATTTCGCCGCGACGCTGACCGAGATCGTGGGGCTGCCGGCTTTGCGAGACCGGAAACTGGTGCATCTCCTTGCTAGCGCGCCGATAGCCGTGCTCAACCTCGCCGAATCCGCACCGGCGCGACGGGTGCGGACGAATGGTGCTCGCCGATTGATCAGCGCGGCACACCGGGAGGCCGACTATATCGCCGAGACGATCGGTGATGGGGTCGTGCTATATCCGCCGTTTCCCCGGGTCGCGCCGAAGCACTTCAGCACTTATCTCCGGCCGTTGGCGCTTGCCAACACAACGGTTTTCAACTTCCTGGGCCTCCCCGCGACCCAGGTGCCGCTCGGGCTCAATGGTGACGGCCTGCCGGTGGGGGTGCAGGTCGTCGGGGCGCCGGGCAACGATCACATCTGCCTTCGCGTAGCGCGCGAGATCGGCGTGTGGGAGCCGCCAACTCTCTGAACAGGCGCTACACCACAAGTCAACGCTGATAACCGGGTTATCGCGCCACCCAGGCAGCGCTGACCGGCATCGCGCTAGGGTAGCGGCGTAAGCCCCACCGAGAGGAACCACCTGTGCCACCGAGAAAGCGCGCCACCACCGTCGATACCACCAGCCCCGCAGCGGCATCGACGATGAAGGAGCTCAAGGAGACCTTGTGGAAGGCCGCGGACAAGCTCCGCGGATCCATGGAAGCCTCCCAGTACAAGGACGTGATCCTTGGCCTGGTGTTCCTCAAGTACGTCTCGGATGCCTTCACCGAGCGGCGCGCGCAGATCACCGCCGAGCTCGAAGCAGACGGCCTCGATGAGGAGCAGATCGACGCGATCATCGACGACGCCGACGAATACATCGGCAACGGGGTGTTCTGGGTTCCCGCCGGAGCACGCTGGGGATACCTCGCCCAGCACGCCAAGGGCAAGCCCGCCGGGGCGGGGGAGCTACCGAAGTCCATAGGCGAGCTCATCGACACCGCCATGGCGGAACTCATGGGCGCCAACACGTCGCTCGACGGCACCCTGCCGCGCATCTACAACCGCGACAACGTCGACCAGCGCCGCCTCGGCGAGCTCATCGACCTGTTCAACAACGCCCGCTTCACCGGGCGCGGCGCCTCCAAGGCCCGCGACCTCCTCGGCGAGGTGTATGAGTACTTCCTCGAGAAGTTCGCCCGCGCCGAGGGCAAGCGCGGCGGCGAGTTCTACACCCCCGCTAGCGTGGTGCGTGTCCTCGTCGAGGTCCTCGAACCCACCGGCGGGCGCGTCTACGATCCCTGCTGCGGTTCGGGCGGCATGTTCGTGCAGGCTGAGAAGTTCCTCGAAGCGCACAACAAAGAAGGCTCCGACATCTCCGTCTACGGGCAGGAGAGCATCGAGCGCACCTGGCGCCTGGCGAAGATGAACCTCGCCATCCACGGCCTCAACGGCAACCTCGGATCGATGTGGGGCGACACCTTCGCCCGCGACCTGCACCCCGACCTCGTCGCCGACTACGTGATGTCCAACCCGCCGTTCAACATCAAGGACTGGTCGCGCAACGAGAACGACCCTCGCTGGCGCTACGGCGTGCCGCCCATCAAGAACGCCAACTATGCGTGGATCCAGCACATCCTCGCCAAGCTCTCGCCCGCTGGCAGCGCGGGCGTCGTCATGGCCAACGGCTCCATGTCGTCCAACAGCAGCGGCGAAGGTGATATTCGTGCCCGCATCGTCGAGGCCGACCTCGTCTCCTGCATGATCGCCCTGCCCACTCAGCTCTTCCGCTCCACCGGCATCCCCGTGTGCGTGTGGTTCTTCGCCAAGAACAAGAGCAGCGGTGCCACCGACCGTGCAGGCCAGGTGCTGTTCATCGACGCCCGCAACCTCGGCTACATGATCGACCGGGCCGAGCGCGCCCTCTCCGACGACGACATCACCAAGATCGCCAGCACTTACCACGCCTGGCGCGGATCCGAATCCGCCCTAGCCGAGGGCCTTTCGTATGAAGACGTGGCGGGCTTCTGCAAATCCGCCACCCTCGCCGACATCAAAGCCGCCGACTACGCCCTCACACCCGGACGATACGTCGGCGCCGCCGAGATCGAAGACGACGGCGAACCCATCGACGAGAAGATCGCACGGCTGAAGAAAGAACTGTTCGCACAGTTCGACGAATCCGAGCGGCTGGCAGCGGTCGTGCGCGAGCAGCTGGGGAGGATTTGATGGGGGAGTGGGTTTATTGCGAGTTCGGAGACCTACTTGCAGAGCCGCTGCGGAATGGGGTTAGCTATCCTTCCTCCTCTCGTGGTTCGGGAGTGCCAATGGTCAATATGAAAGAAATATTCTTGCACGATCGGATTGGTGACATTGAATGTGAGCTTGCGCCCCTAAATGACCGTGAGATGGCGGCGCATTCCCTTGAGGGCGGAGATCTTCTTTTTGCGCGCCAGTCCCTGACTTACGAAGGGGCCGGTAAATGTTCGATAGTTATGCCTGTGGGCCGACTCATGACATGGGAGAGTCACATAATACGCGCGCGCTTGAATATGGAAGTCGTCGCGCCTGCTTTTTACTACTATTTTTTTGGCTCCACATCTGGGCGAAGATTGATGGAATCGATAGTGCAGCAAGTTGCAGCGGCCGGAATCAAGGGCTCTGATCTTAAGCGTCTGGCAGTACCAGTTCCGCCTCTCCCCGAGCAACAAGCTATAGCTGAGGTCCTTGGCGCGCTCGACGACACGATCGCGGCGAACCGGAAGCTTGCGGAGACGGCGGAGGGTCTGCTTGCAGCGCGGTTTGTGACATTGGGGATAGACGTCGAGGCGGAGGCTACTGTTGACCAAGTACCTCTCGGGGAGTTGATCGACTTCAATCCGGCAACTCCAAAGCTGCAGGGCGATGAGCCTGTCTACGTTGATATGCAGAAGCTTCCGACGGCAGGCTCAACCATTGAGGAATGGGAGCGGCGCGCGCCGAAGGGTGGTGCGCGATTTCAGAACGGTGACACGTTGCTGGCGAGAATCACGCCGTGTCTTCAGAATCGCAAGACTGGGTACGTGAACTTTCTTGATGAGGGTGACGTGGCCGTTGGTTCCACGGAGTTCATTGTCATGAGATCAAAGCCTGGCTTTCCGTCAGAACTGAGCTACTTCATGGCTACGAGTGACCGGTTTAGAACGTATGCCATCCAGCACATGATCGGTACATCAGGTAGGCAGCGCGTCTCGGCTGGCGCGTTGGCTGACTACTTGGTCGCCATGCCTGAGCGACAAGCCTTGGCAGCCTTTGGTGATGAGGCTGGGCCGTTGTTCCGATCGATCAAGAGTGTTGCGAATGAGAACCGAACCCTCGCCGCCACCCGCGACGCCCTCCTCCCAGCTCTGATGTCGGGCCGCATCCGGGTGAAGGATGCCGAGCGGACTGTGTCGGACGTGGTGTGACAGGTCGCCCCCGCACCCTCGACACCCCTACCCCCACCGACACCCCTGGCCGCTAGCCCCGACCCCCGAAAGGATCCCGATGACACGCTACGGAATGTCTGAGGCTGATTGGGAGCAGTCTGTTCTTGATGTGCTCGGTGGGTTGGATTGGCGTCCGGCGGGGGCGGATGAGGTGGCTCCGGGGTCGGGGGAGCGGGAGGATTGGGCGGATGCGGTGATTCCGTCGCGGCTGCTCGCGGCGATCCAGCGGCTGAATCCGGGTGTGCCCGCGCAGTATTTGAAGCAGGCGGCGGCGGAGGTGGTGACGCCGAAGTCGCAGGATGCGATCGCGGAGAATCATCGCATCCACACGTTCCTCGTGGATGGCTATCGCGGGGTGTCGTATTTCGATGCGGATGGGCAGGAGCACAATCCGACGATCCGGCTGGTCAGCAGTGAGCCGAGCGATAATGATTGGCTCGTCGTCAATCAGGTCACCGTACGCACTGCTGAGCATGAGCGCCGCTTAGATGTGGTGCTGTACTGCAACGGCATGCCCGTCAGCATTGTCGAGCTGAAGCGGGCGAGCAACGAGAATGCCACCGTCGCTTCCGCGCACGCCCAGCTCCGCACCTATGTGCGTGAGTTCCCGCTGGTGTTCCGGTTCTGCGTGTTCACGCTCATCTCGGATGGCGTCATCACCAAGTACGGCACCCCGTTCACGCCGCTGAACCACTATTCGCCGTGGAACGTTGATGACAACGGCCAGCCTGTCGAGCCGGGCACGCTCACCGAATCCGGTGATGCCGCCACCAGCCTCGATGTTGCCCTCGATGGCCTGTACAACCAGGAACGGTTCCTGCAGCTGCTCCGCAGCTTCACCGCGTTCGATCAGGGCGGGGACGGGCTGGTCAAGCGCATCGCCAAGCCGCACCAGTACTTCGCCGTCACCAAGGCAGTCGGTTCCACGGTGCAGGCCGTCCGCTCCAACGGCAAGGCTGGTGTCGTCTGGCATACCCAGGGGTCCGGCAAGTCGATGGAGATGGAGCTGTACGCGAATCTCGTGGCGAGGCATCCGCAGCTGCTCAACCCCACCATTGTTGTCATCACCGACCGCAACGAGCTTGACGGCCAGTTGTTCGCCGCGTTCGACCAGAGCCTGCTGCTGCCCGAGAAGCCGAAGCAGATCAAGCGTCGCGCGGAACTGCGTGCCTCGTTGCAGGACATCGCCACCGGCGGGATCTTCTTCACCACCCTGCAGAAGTTCGGGCGTTCCCTCGAGGAGCGTGATTCCGGCCAGGAGCACCCGCAGCTGTCGGATCGGCGCAACATCATCGTCATCGTCGACGAGGCCCACCGCAGCCACTACGACGATCTGGACGGCTACGCCCGCCACCTCAAGGACGCCCTGCCCAACGCCACCCTCATCGCGTTCACCGGCACCCCCATCTCCGACGCCGAGCGCGACACCCGCGAGGTGTTCGGCGACTACATCGACGTCTACGACCTCACCCGTGCTGTCGAGGACGGCGCCACCGTGCCCGTCTACTTCGAGCCCCGCCTGGTCAAGGTCACACTCGCCGAGGGTGTCACCCAGGAGCAGCTCGACACCGCCGCCGACGAGGCCACCGCCGGTCTCGACGACGCCGAGCGCGACCGCATCGAGAAATCCGTCGCCGTCGTCAATGCCGTCTACGGTGCCCCCGAGCGGCTTGCCGCCCTAGCCGAGGACATCGTGGCGCACTGGGAGAACCGGCGCATCGTCATGCGGAAGTTCCTCAGCCAACCAGGCGAGCGGCCAGTGCACGGCAAGGCGATGATCGTGTGCTCCACCCGCAAGATCTGCGCCGACCTGTACAGCGCCATTGTCAGGATCCGCCCCGACTGGCATGCCGACGCGCTCGACCAGGGCCGCATCAAGGTCGTCTACTCCGGCACCGCATCCGACGAGCCACCCATCTCCGATCACGTGCGCCGCGACGGCGAGAACGCAGCCATCAAGGCCCGCCTCAAGGACCCCGCCGACGAGCTCGAGATCGTCCTCGTCAAGGACATGATGCTCACCGGCTATGACTCGCCACCCCTGCACACCCTCTACCTCGACCGGCCGCTCAAGGGCGCGCTGCTCATGCAGACCCTCGCCCGCGTCAACCGCACCTTCCGCGACAAGCAGGATGGCCTCATGGTCGGGTACGCCCCGCTCGTCGACAACCTGCACAAGGCCCTCGCCGAATACACTGGCGACGACCGCGCCAAGAAGCCCGTCGGCAAGGACATCAACGAAGCCATCGCGCTCACCGAAACGCTCCTCGACCAGCTCCGCGCGCTGCTCAAGGACCACGACTGGAAAGCCCGCCTCGCCGCCGGAGGCCCCAAATGCTGGACCAACGCCGTCATGGGCACCGTCGAATGGCTCCGCGAACCGCGCGGCTCAACAAGTGACGAGACCACGGTGGCCGACCGCTACCGGCAGCTCGCCCGCCAGCTCTCCCGCGCGTGGGCACTATGCAGCGGTTCCCAGAACCTCTCCGCCGTGCAGCGCGAAGTGCGCTTCTACGAGGAAGTGCGCGTCTGGATGGCCAAGTTCGACGCCGAGGACCGCGCCGCCGCCGGTGAGCCCATCCCCGAGGAGATCGCCCGCCAGCTCGGCGAGCTCATCGCCACCGCCACCGACACTGACGGCGTCATCGACATCTACGACGCCGCCGGCATCCCCCGACCCAGCCTCGACGACCTTAACCCCGACTACATCACCAAGACCAAGAACGCCTCCCACCCCCACCTCGCCATCGAAGCATTGCGCAAGGTCATCGCCGAGGAAGCCCGGCACGTCACCCGCCACAACATCGTCCGCCAGCGCGCCTTCTCCGACCGCATCGACGAGCTGATGCGCCGCTACACCAACCAGCAGCTCACCGCCGCCGAGGTCATCGCCGAGATGATCGAGATGGCCAAGGAAGTCGCGGGCGAGGCGAATCGGGGCAAGGACTTCAACCCGGAGCTGACCGAGGACGAGCTGGCGTTCTATGACGCAGTCGCGCAGAACGAATCCGCGGTCGATATCCAAGGCACCGACGTCCTCGCCAAGATCGCCCGCGACCTCGTCAAGGTCATGCAGCGAGACGTGCGCACCGACTGGACCGTGCGCGAGGACGTCCGCGCCAAGCTGCGCTCCTCCATCAAGCGGCTGCTCGTTATCTACAAGTATCCGCCCGACAAGCAGCCCGAGGCCATCAAGCTCGTCATGCAGCAAATGGAAACAATGGCGCCCCGCCTCGCCAGCGCCAGGGCGGGCGAGTAGCGGGTTCTCTGGCCTGCCCCCACGCCCCCGCGCCCCGGAAGTGCTACAAAAAGCACCTTCCCGCGGCCGTCCAAGGGTGCAAAACCTCGCACAACCGAACGCCGAGCCCCGGGCCAAGCCACGCAGCCTCGACGCGCGCCCCTCGGCCGTTGAGCGTGCGGGCGCTGCGCGTCATAGAGTGGGAGCGTGATTCGAAGGATTGCGCTCGCTGGAGCGTTGACTGCTAGCGCGGCGGCCGGGGCGGTGGCTTCGGCGCGGATGTCGCGGGCGACGGGTGCCTCTCGGGCGCGGATCCGGCCGTATGCTGCTGGGTCGCCGCATTTCCGCGATGGTCGCTTTCACAACCTGGAGCCGGTGTCCGCGTTCTCGCGGGAGCAGATGGTCGACCTGGTGATGGCGATGGCGCGGCGGGGCCAGGTGGGTTCCCCGTCCCGGCCGATCCCGGTGTCGGTGCCGCTGGCGCCCGCGATGGCTGCTGATCTGGCGGTGACGTGGCTGGGGCACGCGACGACGCTGGTGGAGGTGGATCGGCATCGGTTCTTGACGGATCCGGTGTGGAGCGATCGTGTGTCGCCGTCGCAGGCGGTGGGGCCGCGGCGCTTTCATCCGGTGCCGGTGCGGGTGGGGCAGTTGCCGAAGCTCGATGCGGTGCTGATCTCGCATGATCATTATGACCATCTCGATGAGTGGTCGGTGCGGGCGATCGCGGCGGCACAGCCGGTGCGGTTCATCGTTCCGCTGGGCGTGGGGGCGCACCTGCGGTCGTGGGGGGTGGCGTCGCATCGCATCACGGAGCTGGACTGGAACGAGTCGACGACGGTGGGGGAGTCGAGCCCGGTGGAGGTGACGTGCACGCCAGCGCGGCATTTCTCGGGCCGGGGCCTGACGCGCAACGCGACGTTGTGGGCCTCGTTCGTGCTGGCGGGTCCGCGGCATCGGGTGTTCTTTGGTGGTGACTCGGGCTTCATGGCGGAGTTCGCGCGCATCGGTGCGGATCATGGCCCGTTCGACCTGACGGTGCTGCCGGTGGGCGCGTATGCGGAGCAGTGGCCGGATGTGCACCTGAATCCGGAGGAGGCGGTGCGGGCGCATGGGCAGCTGACGGCGCCGCGCGGAGGCGTGATGCTGCCGGTGCATTGGGGCACGTTCAACCTGGCGTTCCATTCGTGGGTGGAGCCGATGGTGCGGTTGCAGGCGGCGGCGGAGGCCGCTGGTGCTCGGGTGGTCGTGCCGAAGCCGGGGCAGCGGGTGGACATGGTGAAGCCGTTGCCGACGGATCGTTGGTGGCTGCGCTGCGGCTAGGCGGGAGTCCGTTGGCGGGCAACTTTTCCCGAAGTGTTCGAGACTCGCTGTCACAGCAAATCATGGGCGCTCCGCGGCCGCCCGAAAAAGTTACTGACGCTTGATTAACAAATGGTTCGTGAACGCGTGGTTACGCCGGGCAAAAAAGGGAAGAACAATAGCCGCCCCGATGGTTTCCCAGCGCTGCGCGGTGGTCGTGGGCCGTCCGGTTTGTTCCGATCGGCAAGCTGGCCGACGCGGACCCAGCGTCGCTAACCGCCAGGTCATCAGGAAATCCGGCCCTCTGGGCGTGCTCAGCCGGGTCGCGCGGCGCGCCAATGGTGGTACTGGCCACACCGAGTGGAGTTTTGTCCAACTTGCTGCGACACTAAAGGCCAAGCGGGGAGATCCCCCCGACCGCCGTCGGCACGATTCTCAAGGTGCCGCAGTTTTTTAGGAGCAACATGAGCACGATTGATTCGGTCAAGGGCTTCGCCAACAAGGCAAAGGCAACCGTCGACGCGAACGCCACCAAGGCGAAGGCTGCTTTCGAGGCGAACAGCACCAAGGCGAAGGCTGCTTTCGAGGCCAACAGCACCAAGGCCAAGGCTGCTTTCGACACCAACGCCAGCAAGGCCAAGGCTGCTGTCGCCAGCAAGAAGGGCCAGATCGACTCGGCCGTCGACAAGGCTGCTACCTTCGTTGACACCAAGACCAAGGGCAAGTTCAACGCCCAGGTCACCAAGGTGCAGGACACGGCCAAGAAGATCGTTCCCGCTGAGTGATCCACTCGCGTGAACCCCGGCGCCCCGCGCGCCAGAGATGAACGCCAAGGAGTCGCAATGCCGGTCACCACGAGAGTGCTGTATGACCGGGATTGCGGCTTCTGCGTTTCCTGCCTCAACGTGCTCGCCCGCATCGACCGCCACCACCGCGTCACCGCCATCGCCTACCAGCAGCCGGGCGCGGTCGAGCTGTTCGATGTGACCACCGACGATGCCGCTGCGGCCGCCTGGGCGCTCGAGCCCGACGGCACCCGCCACCGCGGCGCCGGGGCGATCAATGCTGGTCTCGCCGCCGCGCTCGGCACGCGACTTCCGCTGCGGGTCTACCACCTCCCCGTCATCAGGCAGGTGCAGGACCGCGTCTACCAATGGGTCGCCGACCATAGGCACCTGATGCCAGGTGGCTCGAAAACCTGCACACTGGGATAGGTGAAGCACCTCTCCTCGCGCGCAGCCCTCCTCGTCGTTGCCACCGCTCTCCTCGCTGGATGCACTGCCACCCCGGAGCAAGACCCAGCGTCCACGACCGGCCCTGCTGCACCAGGCGTCGGGCTCAGTGCGAGCGAACCGCCACGCGGCCCCTACTCCATTGCCTCCACCGCAGAGGACGAGCGTGGCGCGATCATCGAATCAGCGCCCCTCGACGGGCTCGATCCAGCTATCGCACAACGAGCCTCGAACGCCCAGCGCGTCACCTACCGATCCACCTCCGGCATTGATGGCTCCGCCACCACCGTCACCGCCGCGATCCTTGCCCCCGCAGGCACCCCGCCCGAGGGAGGCTGGCCCATCCTCGCCTACGGGCACGGAACCACCGGTGTCGCCGCGCAGTGCGGGCCCTCCCAGTCCTCGAACCTGCTTGGCCAGGGCAACCGCATCGCTGCCTATCTCGACGCGGGCTACGCCGTCGCCGCCACCGACTACGAGGGCCTCGACGGCATCCCCGCAGCGGACGGACCCGATCACCCCTATCTCGAGCCTGTCACTGCTGCCTACAACATGATCGATGCCGTCCGCGCCGCCCGCGCGCTCAACGACGACCTCAGCGACCGGTGGGCCAGCATCGGGGTATCCCAGGGCGGACAGGCCGCATGGTCCGCGCTCGAGGCCGCCCCCCACTACGGTGACGGGCTGGACTTCGTCGGCGGGGTAGCCATCGCCCCCGCGGCCGATCTGACTCCCATCACGGACGGCCCGCCCCCGTGGAGCCTCGGACCGTTCCAGATCGGATTGCTGCCATACGTCCTCGACGGCTATCGCGTGGCGGACCCCGGCCTCGATTTCGACGACTACCTGCGCGGCTCCCTCGCGGATGGCTTCGGCGCTCTCGAAGGGTGCACCGGTACGACCGGATTCGCATCAGCGCTCACCATCCTGGGCAGCACCCCCGACGAGGTGGGGCCGTTCAGCGAGGAGGCGGCAGCGGATATCCGCGACTGGCTGGAGGGCAATGCCTTGCCGCTCGATCCCACCGACGAGCCGCTGCTCGTGCTCTACGGCGATCGCGACACCGTGATCCCCGCGGCCTGGACCGAGGAGGCCGTCCAGCGGGCGTGCGCGGAGGGCATGACTGTGGACGCCCGGCTCATCGCTGGTGCCGATCATTTCTCCATCGGGCAGACCGATGTGATGATCGATTGGCTCGATGAGCGCTTCGCCGGGCAGCCCGCCGCGTCCACCTGCTGAAGCCACCTGGCCCCGCGCAACGCCCAGACGGAAATCTGCGAGCGAAAGTCAACAGATGGGCCCGAAATCTCCCTTTTCCGGTGACTTTCGCTCGCAGATCTGGCTCGAGCACGGTAGCTAGCCGCTGGTGCGGGCAGCGACCTTCCGCTCGACGTACTGCGCGAGCTTGGTCAGCGCGTAGTTGGTGATGATGAACATCGCGGCGACCACGATGTACACCTGGATGGGGTTGGACAGGTTCTCGATGACGAGGCGGCTCATCTTGAGCAGCTCGATGTAGCCACCGAGCACCGCGATCAGCGAGGTGTCCTTCAGCACGACCACGAGCTGGCTGATCAGCGCGGGCAGCATCACCCGGAACGCCTGGGGCAGCAGGATCATGCGGAGGCTCTGCCAGCGGGTGAGGCCGAGCGCGAGCCCTGCCTCGTTCTGACCGCGGGGGAGCGAGACGACGCCGCTGCGCACGATCTCGGCGATGATCACCGAGTTGTAGGCGGTGAGACCGATGACGAGCACCCACAGCAGGCCACCGCCAGGCAGCACATCGAGGTCGAACCGGAACTCCGCGCCACCTGGCAGGGGAATGCCCACGCGAATCTCATCCGCGATGCGGGAGACGAGGTAGATCGCGAGGATGACGGGCAGGCCGCGCAGCAGCTCGATGGCCGCGACGATCGGAGGCCTGGAGAACTTGCCCGCGGTGAGGCGAGCCACGCCGATGGCCACGCCGAGGATCAGCGACAGCGCGATGGCGAGCGAGGCGGCAATGAGGGTGCGCAGGAACCCATCACCGAGCCGTGCCCAGACATGCACGAAGCTGTCGTTGCTGGGGTCGAGCAGCGGCGCCCACTTCTCCCAGGTGAACTGCCCGCCATCGATGAGGCGGAACAGTGCCAGGCCGAGGATGCCGAGCACCGCGATGACCGCGATGACGGTGAAGATCGCGATGCGTCGCCGGGCACGTGGACCAGGAGCATCGAACAGGACGGTGGCGCTGCGCTCGGGCGCTTTGCCGCGGGGGCGCTGCTGGCCGGGTGAGATGGTGGGCGTGCTCATCGCGCGATCGCCGCCTTCCGCTCGATGACCTGCAGGGCGATGCCTGCCGGGATGGTGATGCACAGGTAGCCGATCGCGACTCCGAGGAACACGGGAAGCGGTGCGTAGCCCTGGGCGCTCGACAGGTTCAGGCCAGTGCTCCATAGGTCACCGCCGACACCGAACGCACCGAGCACCGCCGAGTTCTTGAACATCGCGATGAGCACGCTGCCGAGCGGTGGCACGACGGTGCGCAGCGCCTGCGGCAGCACGACCAGCGTCAGCGACTGGCCGAAGCCAAGCCCGATGGACCGCGCCGCCTCGGCCTGCCCCGACGCGACCGAGTTGATGCCGGAGCGGATGGCCTCGCACACGAACGCCGAGGTGTAGATGATCAGCGCAGCAAGGCCGAACCGGTAGAAGGAGCTATTGATGCCGATCTCGGGCAGGCCGAACGCGAAGAAGAACAGCACCAGCGTCAGCGGGGTGTTGCGGACGATCGTCACGTACGCCGAGCCCACCCATTGCAGGATCGGGATGGGCGAGACCCGGAACGTCGCGATGATCGTGCCCAGCAGCAGCGAGCCCACCAGGCCGAAGAAGCAGATCCCCACCGAGGTGAGGAAGCCCGACCAGTACAGGTCGAAGTTGTCGGTGATCGCGCTCATCGAATGGTTCCTCCGATCGTCGCGCGGGATTCAGGGCGGGAGCAGGTCAGGTGCATGGGTCTGGCTCCGGGAGCTCGGGGGTCTGCGCGCCCTCCACCGACCCGGCGGTGGCTTCCCACGCCTCGGTGTACGCGCCGGACTCGTAGGCGAGGCGGACCTGCTCGTTGATGAACTCGCAGAACGCGACATCACCCTTGGGGATACCGATGCCATACGGCTCATCGGTGAACTGCTCGCCCGCCATCTTGAACTCGCCGCCCGACTTCGCGACGAGGCCGAGCAGGATCACGTTGTCGGTGGTGACGGCATCGACCTGGCCGGTGCGCAGCGCGTCGGCGCACTTGGAGTACACGTCGAACAGCACCAGCTGGCCACTGTTGTCGAGGTACTCCTGGATGGTCTGGGAGGGCGTGGAACCGGTCACCGAGCACACCTTCGCGTCAGTGTGCTCGCGGAACGCATCGGGTCCGGTGATGCGCTGATCGTCCGCCGCGACCATGAGCTGCTGGCCAGCCATGTAGTAGGGGCCGGCGAAGCTGATGCGCTCGCGACGCCGATCATTGATCGTGTAGGTCGCGACGACCATGTCGACGTTGTCGTACTCGATGAGTTCCTCGCGGCGCTGCGACGGTGCCTCGTAGTACTCGATGTCCTCCGGCTCGAAACCGAGCCCGGCGGCGACGAACTGCGCGATCTCCACATCGAAGCCGGTGAACCCGCCCTCGAGGCGCAGCAGCCCGAACCCGGGCTGATCGAACTTGATGCCCACGCGGAACTTTCCGTCCTCGGCGATGCGGGCCATGGTGGTGCCCTCGGGGAACGCGGGGTCCTCCGCGACGGGCACGCGGGATTCGATGTCGGTGCCGCTGACGCTGCCGCACGCGGTGAGCATCATCATCAGTGCCGCCGCGCCGGCGACTATTCGACGATTCATTGGCGATGTCCCAGCTTCTCGTTGACAGGGCTTTCGGGCCAGGGATTCCTGGGCCAGGAATTCCGGGCGGTCAATGGGCGAGGATCTTCGAGAGGAAGTCCTTGGCGCGGTCGCTGCTCGGATTCGTGAAGAACTCCTCGGGGGTGTTCTCCTCCACGATCTGCCCGTCGGCCATGAACACCACGCGATCTGCGGCGCGGCGCGCGAATCCCATCTCGTGGGTCACCACCACCATCGTCATGCCCTCTTTGGCGAGGGAGGTCATGACGTCGAGGACTTCGTTGATCATCTCCGGGTCGAGCGCGGAGGTGGGCTCGTCGAACAGCATCACCTTCGGGTCCATCGCCAGCGAGCGGGCGATCGCGACGCGCTGCTGCTGCCCGCCGGACATCTGCGCGGGGAACTTGCGCTCCTGCGCGTCCACCCCCACCCGCTTGAGCAGCTCGCGGGCCCGCTCGACCGCCTTGGCCTTGTTGATCTTGCGGACCTTGATGGGGCCGAGGGTGACGTTGTCGAGCACGGTCTTGTGGGCGAAGAGGTTGAACGACTGGAACACCATGCCCACGTCCGAGCGGAGGCGCGCGAGCTCCTTGCCCTCCTCGGGGAGGACCTTGCCATCGATGGTGATGGTGCCGGAGTCGATCGTCTCGAGCCGGTTGATGGCGCGGCACAGCGTGGACTTGCCGGATCCGGAGGGCCCGATGACCACAACGACCTCGCCGCGACGGACGGTCAGATTGATGTCCTGCAGCACGTGCAGGTCGCCGAAGTGCTTGTTGACGCTCTCGAGCACGACGAGCGGTTCGCGAGAATCGGTCATGCGCCGAACTCTAGGCCTGCGGTGATGCGGCGGCCCGGGGATTCTGGAAATTGATCCGCAACGTTTACAGGAATGCGGCAAAAAGAACAAGTCGCCCTTTTGCTGCCCGGGCGACGCCGGTCGAGAGGCCCCCGGTTGTGTGCGTTCTTGCACCCTGCGCGGCGCGGATCAGGGTGCATTCGGTAACACTTCCGGCGGCCGCTCCGCACCGCGGCTAGGTGCTACCGCGCGACGGTGCGGTAGGCCTGCGCCACCGCGATCATCGAGAATGGCACCACCACCAGCATGCCGATGATCGTCAGCGCCCCAGCCACGGTGACCACGTAGAGCACGAGAACGAGGATCAGGAGGGGGCCGACGTTCGCGCCGACTACCCGCCAGCTCGAGCGGATCGCTTCCACCGCCGACTGGCCCCGATCGATCACGAAGTGCACCGCGAACATGCTGAAGAACGCCGCGAGCAGCCCCGGGACGATGCACAGCAGCGTGCCCAGGAAGGTCATCGCCGCTACCAGGATCGCCGTCAGCACCACCTGCGCCACATTCGGCACCCGCACGAATTCACGCAGGGATGGTCGCTGGCCCGAGCTTTCCGCCAGCGCGCCGTTGACCATGGCGGACTGCACCAGGATGCCGAGCAGGACGAACAGCGCCGTGCCTGCCGCAGCGAGCGATACCGCCAGGATCGGATTAGCGGTGGAGCTCTCCAGCGGCGCGTAGAACACCAGCGACAGCGGGAACGCGACGAGGCCGGTCACGATGATCGCGAGCACGACGAACCCGAGCCAGGCGCCGGCGTTGCCGACGAAGCGCCGCCACGAGAGCTTCAGCAGCTGGCGGATGCGGAACGGCGTCTCGGCATCGCTGCGCCGCAGTGACGGGAAGTGCCGATGGTTGGACGCCACCCCGTACTGCACGGGCGCATCGTCCGCGGGCGGGTAGGAGCCCGGGGGCGGTTGCAGGCCCTCGCCGCGATAGCCACCCGGTGGCGGGTACTCGCCCTGGTGCGGGTAGCCGCCCGGCGTGGGGGTGGCGCCGGGCTGGGGGATGTCCTCGGGTGCTGGGAAGCCCTCCCCGCCTGAGGACGGGCTGTCGCCGGGGAAGTCATTCGTCATCGATCCTGTTCCTTCGGTCGTCCGCTGCGGCGGGCGGGCACGCGCGTCGCCTCGCAGGCCGTGAGGGCGCGCATGGTGTCTTCCCACCACCGTAATGGCGGAAAGAATACTGGCGCGGGATGACAAGATCCCGCGCCAGCATGGAGGTCCCGGATAGTGATTACTGTACCGGCTGGCGGCCCGAGAACGCGCGGAAGGCATACGCGGAGATCAGCGTGCCGAGGGGGATCGTGACGAACGCGCCGAGGAGGCAGGTGAGCAACGTAAGGATGCCTAGAACGATAAACGCGACGATTAGCAGGAGCGTGTGCCTGAGGTTGGCGGTCACCAGCGAGAACGAGTTCTTGATCGCGCTGATGGCATCCATGTTGTTGTCGATCACCGAGTGGATGGTGAACATGGTGAGGAACGCGACGACGAGCACGGCAGCGAACGCTAGCGGAAGGGTAACTATGATCGCCGGGCCAGTCAGCACCGCAAGCCAGAGCGGTAGAGCCATTGCTACCCACAGCAGGACCGATGCCAGGACCAGGTGCAGGATGTTGGGGAGCTGAGCGAACTCGCCGAAAGCGGGCTTGCGGCCGTCAGCGGTGAGCAGAGCGCCGCGCAGCAGCATCCAGCCGATCACGGTTCCCGCGACGCTGATGAGGAAGCCGAGGATCGAATCGGCGCCCGCCGCGATGCTGATGATCTGCAGCACGGCGATGATTCCCACGAATCCGAGCCACACGGGGGCGTTGTCGGCGAAGCGGCTCCAGGCCCAGCGGCCGGCCTCCATCACGTCGAAGCCTCCGGCTCCACCGGCGGGGTAGCCGCCCTGGGCGCCGTAGGCCGGTCCGCCCATCGGTGGGGGCGGGGGGTAGCCGGTGCCGCTGTCACCCATCGGGGGCGGCGGGGGATAGCCGGCGTAGGGGTTGTCGCCCTGGGGGCCAGCACCTTGGGGGTTGTTCTCCCCGGGGTCGTTGTCCTGGGGGTCGTTGCCCCAGGGGTTGCTCCCGGGAGGGGGCGGCGGATACTGCGTCATGGGGTGCTCCTTGCGTCGGTCAATCCGGGCATTGCACTGAGTCTCGTCAATCAACGGGATGTCAGCAACACGTAGGTCCGGGGAAAGCGTCACAAGTCGGTACCGGATCGGCAGACTGGTTGCCATGTCCTCCATCGTGGCGGTGCTGGTCACCGTCGGGCTTGCTGTTGTCGTGGTCCTCGCGATCGCCGCCTGGCTCCGGTCCCGAGCTGGCTTCACCACCCCGGCCGAGCGGGCGGTGCATGCCGCGCTCGCCACGGCCGGGGCCGCGGCCCGCGCGCTCACCGGGGGGCTCACCGAGAAGGGTGCCGCCGAGGCCGCGCCCTACCTGAGGGAGCTCATTGACGCCCGGGCCGTCGCGCTGTGCGATGCGCGCGGCACGCTGCTCGCCCTCAACGGCGACGCTGCCGATGTGTCCCGCCCGGCGCTGCTCGACGCCGCCACCGCGAGCGCGCGCACCGGTCGCCAGCACCTCGCGGACCATCGTGACGGCCTCGCGCGAGCGGTGGTGTGCCAGCCGTTGTTCTCCGAGGGCGCCAGCGATGACCGCGCTTGCATCGGCGTGCTCGTCGCTGTGCTGCGCGCCAGCCCCACGCCGGGCCTGCTGCGTACCCTCACCGAGGTGGGCCGGTATGTGGAGAGCCAGCTCGCGCTCGCCGAGCTCGATGCGTCCCGCGAGCGGCTCGCCCGCGCCGAGATGATGACACTGCGCGCCCAGATCAGTCCGCACTTCATCTACAACGCGCTGACGACGATCGCGGCGTTCGTGCGGACCAATCCCGACCGGGCGCGCGAGCTGATCCTCGATTTCGCGGACTTCACGCGCTACTCGTTCCGCAAGGCGGGGCAGTTCACCACGCTGGCGGAGGAGCTGCAGAACGTGGAGCGCTACCTCGCGTTCGAGCAGGCACGCTTCGGTGATCGCCTGCGCGCCCGGCTGCACGTCGCGCCGGAGACGCTGGGCATCGTGATCCCGTTCCTGGTGCTGCAGCCGCTCGTGGAGAATGCCGTGCGGCATGGCCTCGCGGGGCAGGAGGGCGGCGGCTCCGTCACCATCACCGCCGCGGATGCTGGCACGGAATGCTTGCTGACGATCGAGGACGATGGCGCGGGCATGGATCCGCAGCTACTGCGCTCGGGGGAGTTCGATCATGACCCCGCCGATGTCCATGTGGGCCTCAACAATGTCGATGAGCGCATGCGGCAGGTGTTCGGCGACGAGTACGGCATCGTGGTGGAGACTGCACCGGGCGCGGGCACGAAGGTGATTCTGCGACTTCCCAAATTCCGTCCCGGCGTGCGTGCATGATGGATCGCATGACGACCACCGATGCGGCGCCGCTGACCGTGCTGGCCGTGGACGATGAGGCCCCCGCGCTCGATGAGATCGTCTACCTGCTCAGTGCCCAGCCGCATATCGGCGCCGTCCACGCCGCCAGCGATGCCACCACCGCGCTGCGCCTGCTGCGGTCCGAGCGGGTGGATGCGGTGTTCAGCGATATCCGCATGCCTGGGCTCGACGGGGTGGAGCTCGCCGGCATCATCAGCGAGTTCAAGCAGCCGCCCTTCGTGGTGTTCGTGACCGCCCACGAGGATCGTGCCGTCGATGCCTTCGACATCGGTGCAGTGGACTACCTGCTCAAGCCGATCCGGGTGCCCCGGCTGGTGCAGGCCATCGAGCGGATCCTGGAGCAGCGTGCCCGCCGGGCGCGGCAGGACGCCGCCCCGCCCCGCCAGGCCGTGCCGACCGATGAGGTCATCCCCGTCGAGCTCGGCGGCACCACCACCCTGGTGCGCCGCTCCTCGGTCGGCTGGGTGGAGGCCGACGGCGACTATGCCCGCCTGCACACCACCGGTGGATCCCATCTCGTGCGCATCCCCATCAGCGCGCTGGAGGAGCGGTGGGCGCCTGCCGGGTTCGTGCGGGTGCACCGCTCGTACCTGGTCTCTCTGCGCCTGGTCACCGGGCTGAGATCGGTGGGCAGCGGGTATGTCGTCACGCTGCGCGGTGAGCGCGACCTGCGCCCCGCGGAGCTGCCGGTGAGCCGGCGCCACACCCGCGCGCTGAAGGATCTCCTTGTCCGCAGCCACAAGCAGTCCTGGCAGGACCGATGACGCGGCCACGCCCCCAGCGCGAGCGCGTGGTGCTCTCCGCCCGCGCCGGTGCCCGGCCGGTGCGCACCCGCGTGGAGCTCACCGAGAGCACGGCGGTGGGGGATGTGCTCGTGCGGGGATTGATGAGCACGCAGCGGCGCCTCGCGCTACGCATGGCCGCGCTCGTGCTGTCGTGCGTGCTGGTGCTGCCCGCGGCGTTCGTGCTGGTCCCGGGGCTAGCCCGGGTGACTGTTGGCGGGGTGCTGCTGCCGTGGCTGCTGCTCGCCGGGGCGGTCTACCCGTTGCTGCTGGGGGTGGGCTGGCTGTACCTGAGGCAGGCCGAGCGCAACGAGCAGCGCTTCAGCGAACTGGTCGACGACTGACCATGCCTGGCAACGGCTCCGCGGGCACGATGCTCGTCCTCGCGGCGGTGCTGCTCGCCGCGCTCGCCACCGTGGTGATCGGCGCGTTCGGGGTGCGGCTCGCCCGCACCACATCCGACTTCCTCGTCGCGGCGCGCAGCGTGGGGCCCCGCACGAATGCCGCGGCGATCTCTGGCGAGTACCTCTCGGCAGCATCGTTCCTCGGCGTGGCCGGACTGATCGCCAAGCACGGCGCCGACGCCCTCTGGTACCCGGTGGGCTTCACCGCCGGGTACTTGTTCCTGCTGATGCTGGTGGCCGCGCCGCTGCGGCGCTCCGGCGCCTACACCGTGCCGGACTTCGCGGAGTTCCGGCTGGGCTCCGCGCGGCTGCGACTGCTCGCGATGCTGCTCGTCGTGCTGATCGTGGGCCTATACATGGTGCCGCAGTTCCACGGCGCGGGGCTCGCGCTGCGCATCATGCTCGGCGTGCCCGACTGGGTGGGCGTGGTGGCGGTGGCGGGCATCGTGATGGCCAACGTCATCGCGGGTGGCATGCGGTCGATCACGTTCGTGCAGGCGTTCCAGTACTGGCTCAAGCTCACCGCAATTGCGATCCCCGCGCTGGCGATCGGCATGCACTTCCTGGCCGCCCCGCAGCCAGTGGGGGAGCCGATGCCGCCGCGCGCGCCCACGGATCTGACCGTCACCATCGCGGACGGGATCGTCGTGGAGGTCGATGCGACCACCGTGCTGGACGTGAGGGGGACGGTCGACGGGGCGGGTGCTGATGGCCGCGTAGCCCTGGCGCCGGGGGAGCATGTGCTGGGCGAGGGCACGGAGCTTCGCTTGCGGGCCGGCGAGGCGATGCCCACCATTGCTGGCATCCCCCGCGACGGTGATGATTGGCTGCGCCCCGGCTCCGGGCTGGGTGCCAGCGATGGACAAGGGACCGGGATCGCCTTGTACGAGGTGTACTCGGTGATCCTCGCGATCTTCCTCGGCACGCTCGGGCTGCCCCATGTGCTGGTGCGCTTCTACACCAATCGCACCGGGAGCCTCGCCCGCTGGACCAGCCTCATCGTCATCGCCATGCTTGCCGTCTTCTACCTGTTCCCGGTGCTGCTCGGCGCGCTCTCCCGCGCCTACGTGCCCCAGGTGCTGCTCACGGGAGCCACCGATGCCACCGTGCTTCTGCTGCCCACCGCTGTGTTCGACGGGCTCGGTGGGCAGTTGCTGGCCGCGCTCGTTGCTGCGGGCGCGATCGCTGCGTTCCTGTCCACCGCCTCGGGCTTGCTCGTGTGTGCCGCGGGCGTGATCTCCACCGACGTGCTGCGGGGCTCCGTGCGGGACTTCCGTATCAGCGCGCTGGTCGCTGGGCTCGTAGTCATGGGTCTCGCGCTCGCGGGGACGCGCCTCGACATCTCCCAATCGGTTGGGATGGTCTTCGCCGTTGCCGCCTCCACATTCGCGCCGCTGCTGCTGCTCGGCATCTGGTGGCGCGGGCTCACCGTCGCCGGGGCCGCTGCGGGACTTTTCGCGGGAGGCGCCACGAGCCTCGCGGCGGTGCTCATCGTGGTGGCGCGCGGCGGAGCAGGCACAGGCTGGGAGGCAGCATTGCTCGCCCACCCCGCGGCGTGGACGGTGCCGCTCGCGTTCCTCGTCATGGTCGGGGTCAGCCTCGCTACGCGTGCGTCGGTGCGCGATGACGTCGCGGCGGTTCTCGCGCGGATGCACGTGCCCGAGCGGTTCGGCATGGTGCGGGATCGCGATGCCGAGCGGTGGGGGTGAACGGGCTGGGCACGGATTCCCAAATAGTGAATCCTGATTCCAGTTAATAGGAAAAATTAAGTTGTACGCGTTTCCAGCGTTTGCCCCCATTTCTGGGGGCTTCAGATGTGCTCTAATCATGAGAGGTTCTGCAGGCCTGATTCCAAGACCAAAATCTCGAGCAATGGAGGAAAGCTATGTCGATCGATCTTCTGCTGGGCGGCGGCGCGGAAACCATGTTCTCGTTTGTCACGGACTTCTTCTCCGCCTTCCTGGGTGGCGGTGGCGGCGCGGAGGGGGGATTCACCTCGTAGATCGCGAAGCGTTGACCTGGCCCGACTCCCTTTGGGGTCGGGCCAGGCCCGTTCGCGGGCCATGCGATCCGGCAGGCTGGCACGGCCGGAAGGGTGGATGCATTTCGTGCCTGCTGCCCGATCTTGCTGGCGTGAAATATCACAGCAAGTTAATTACTCAATGAAGAAAAAAGATTGCGGCCAGGAATTTTCGCTGGCGGCCCAGCGCATATCGGCCCTATTGTTGAATAGCGCTGGCGAGCAGGGCCTCGAGCTCGGTGATGACGTCATCCACCGGCTCGGTGGAGCGGGCGGCGCGGGCGAGGATGACGGCGCCCTCGATGGCGGCGACGGCGGTGCGGGCGAGGCGGGCCGCGCGGGCAGGGGCGACGCCCTCGTTCTCCAGCGCACGGGCCAGGGCCTCGTGCCAGGTGGTGAAGATCGTGGCGACCTGGGGGGCGAGGTGCTGGTCCTCGGGGGAACCGCCGACCGCGGCCGCGACGACGGGGCAGCCGGCGGCGTAGTTGCTGTCGCGGAGGACGTGGTTCCAGAACCTGCCGAAGGTGTGCAGCGTGGCGAGGGGCCCTTTTCCGGCAGAGTCATTGATGATGGCGGTGATGGTGTCGCCGGCGATGCCGAGGCTCTCGCTCATGATCTGGTTGCGCCCGCTGGGGAAGTGGTAGTACACCGAGCCGCGGGGGGCATTGCTGCGGGAGAGGATGGCGTCGATGGTGACGCCGGCGGCGCCGCGCTCCTGCAATAGCTCGACGGCGCTGGTGAGCATTCTTTGCCGTGTGTTGCCCTGCGGTGCCACTGGTCGTCCTCCTTGGGTCCTGAAATGCCCCTCAGCCTAGTGCGCGATAGCTAGCATCCGGTGTGTAATTACTATTGTATAGTGCATATCACGTAGCTGCTATCGAGGAGGCGCGACCATGACGGCTCGAACCGATCAGGGCACGGGCAGGCCCGCGAGCACGGATGCCGCCCGGAGCACCGCGTGCATACTGTGCGAGTGCAACTGCGGGATCACCGTCGAGCTTGATGGGCGGAGTCTGGCCAAGATCCGGGGCGACAAGGCCCACCCCGCTTCCGAGGGATACACCTGCGAGAAGGCGATGCGGCTGGATCTCTACCAGAACGGTCCCCATCGGTTGACCACGCCGCTCAAGCGCCAGGCCGATGGCAGCTATGCCGAGATCGACTGGGAAACCGCGCTCGACGAGATCGCCGCCAAGCTATCGGAGATCAAGCGCGAGCACGGCGGCGAGTCGATCTTCTTCTACGGTGGCGGGGGCCAGGGGAACCACCTGGGCTCGGCCAACTCGATCGCCTTGCGCGAGGCACTGGGCTCGAAGTACTACTCCAACGCGCTCGCCCAGGAGAAGACAGGCGAGATGTGGGTCGATGGCAAGCTCTACGGCGGCCACACCAAGGGTGACTTCGAGCATTCCGAGGTGATGGTGTTCATTGGCAAGAACCCCTGGCAATCGCATAGCTTCCCGCGCGCCAGGCCCGTCCTCAAGGCCGCCGCGAGCGACCCGCAGCGCTCGATCATCGTTGTCGACCCGCGACGCAGCGAGACCGCGGCGCTAGCCGACCATCACCTGCAGGTGCTTCCTGGCCGCGACGCCTGGCTCGTGGCCGCTCTCGTGGCGACGCTGGTGCAGGAGGACCTCGTCGATCATGATTTCCTGGCCGAGCACACCACGGGGTACGACCAAGTGCGCCAGGTATTCGGCAAGCTCGATATAGCCGCGTTCGCCGAGATCTGTGGAGTGCCGGAGGATCAGATCAGGGCCGCCGCGCGACGGATCGGGACCGCCAGAACGGTCACTGTCTATGAGGACCTCGGCACCCAGCAAGCCCCGCGCAGCACGCTCGTCTCCTACCTCAACAAGCTCCTATGGATCCTGACGGGCAACTTCGCCAAGCCGGGCACCATGTTCCTGCACTCCAGCTTCGTCGCGATCGCGGGAAGCAGCGGCGGGGGCAAGCCCAAGCAGCGCCGTAGCGGGGCGGGTGCCCGGTTCCGCAAAGCCCGTGCGCGCGCGGCTGCCCGGACGATGGCGATCGCGGCGTCGGGCGCGGCCCTAGCGCTGCCCGCGCTCGCCCGGCAGGAGATCCTGCGCCCGGCGGTCGAGCGGGGGTCCCGCGCGATGCTCGAGGCGCTCGTTCCCCTCGCCGGTGGCATGCTGTCTGGCGGCATGGGGCCAGCGACAGGCGGTGAACGGCGCACGCCCGTCACCGGGGCGCGCATCATCGCCGGGCTCGTCCCCTGCAACTCCATCGCTGATGAGATCCTCACGGATCATCCGGACCGCTTTCGCGCCATGTGGATGGATAGCGTGAATCCCGCGCACTCGTTGCCTGGCTCCGCGCGATTCCGCGAGGCCATGCGCGCGCTCGACCTCACCGTGGTCGTTGACGTGGCCTTCACCGAGACCGCGCGCATGGCCGACTATGTCCTTCCCGCCGCGAGCCAGTACGAGAAGGCCGAGGCGACGTTCTTCAACTTCGAGTTCCCCCGCAATGTGTTCCATCTGCGCAAGCCGCTTCTCGAGCCACTGCCGGGAACATTGCCCGAGCCCGAGATCTATGCCGGGCTGATCCGGCGCCTCGGAGTAGTCGAGACCGACGTGGTCGATCGCTTGCGCGCCGCCGCGAAAGCCGGGCGGGAGACGTTCGGCGCGGTATTCATGGCTCTCTCGGCCGCGCGCCCCGAGCTCGTGAAGCTGGCGCCCTACCTGCTCCATGAGTCGCTCGGCCATGACATGCCTGCCAACGAGCGGGGAGCCTCTGTGCTGTGGGGCGCCGCGCAGATGTGCGCGATGGCCAACAGGGAGGCCGTTGCCCGGGCGGGCTTCGACGGACCAGGCCTCGCCCCCGGCAATGCGCTCTTCGATGCGATCATGACGTCGGGCAGCGGGGTCGTCTTCACGGAGGACACCTGGGACACCGTCTGGGACTACGTGCGTCGCCCCGACCGGCGCTTCACCATCGCGATCGATCAACTGCTCGATGAGGTCCGAGGCCTCCCCTCGGCGCGGAACTCGTGGACCACGGCAGAGTTCCCCCTGGTCCTCGCTGCGGGGGAGCGCCGTTCGTTCACGGCCAACACGATCTTCCGGAACCCAGACTGGCGCCGCCGCGACCGTTCCGGGGCGCTGCGGATCAGCGAGCATGATGCTAGTGCGCTCGGCCTATCCACGGGCGACCGCGCGCGGCTCGTCACCGCCCATGGGGCTGCCGCCGTCCAGGTCGAGATCAGCGACATGATGCAACCGGGCAACATCGCCTTGCCCAACGGCCTTGGCGTTGACTTCCCTGCTGGCGGGACGGACGCGGAGCCGGGCGCTCCCGTGGCGACGGGGACGTCGCCCAATGAGCTGACGTCGAACCAATGGAAGGACAGCTTCGCGGGCACGCCCTGGCACAAGCACGTTCCCGCGCGCCTCGAGCCGATCGGCTAGCCATCGGGAACTGGCGTGATGGCCCCGCCGCTCGTCGCGGCGGGGCTGCCGCTCGTCGCACGGATCAACCCCTCGACCTGTGATGCAAACCACACCCATTTCTTGTGACCTGCATCTCATTACCGTCGGGATATCGCATCCCAACGTCGAGGAGAGCCGCAGTGACCACCCCGCCCGCATCCCGCACCGGGACGGTGGACGCAGTGCCCCCCGCACCGCCCGCCGTCCACTCACCCCCAGCCCCGCATGCCGGGCAGCCCCAGGCCCCGTCGGCCGAGGACTTCGAGCGCATGCAGGCCAGCCCAGAGTTCCAGGACCTGCGCCGCAGGCTGCGCCGCTTCGTCTTCCCCATGACGGCGTTCTTCATCGGCTGGTACCTGCTCTACGTGCTGCTCGGCATCTACGCCACCGGCTTCATGGGCACCCCGGTGCTCGGCAACATCAACCTCGGAATCCTGCTCGGACTCGCGCAGTTCGTCACCACGTTCGGCATCACCGCCTGGTACATCGTGTTCGCCAACCGCGAGCTCGACCCGCGCGCCGCTGCCATCCGTGACGAGATGGAAGGCACAGCAGCATGAACCTCCTCGCCCAGGGCACTACCGCGGCAGTCGGCAACCCCCTGATCAATATCTCGATCTTCGCGCTGTTCGTCGCCGCCACCATGGCGTTCGTCATCCGCGCGGGCCGCACCAACAAGACCGCCTCCGACTTCTACACCGGTGGCCGTGGCTTCACCGGACCGCAGAACGGCATCGCCATCGCCGGTGACTACCTGTCCGCCGCATCGTTCCTCGGCATCGCCGGCGCCATCGCGGTCTTCGGCTATGACGGCTTCCTCTACTCGGTCGGCTTCCTCGTCGCCTGGCTCGTGGCGCTTCTTCTCGTCGCCGAACTGCTGCGCAATACCGGCAAGTTCACCATGGCCGATGTGCTGAGCTTCCGGCTCAAGCAGAAGCCCGTGCGCACCGCCGCGGCCGCGTCCACCCTGACTGTCTCGCTGTTCTACCTGCTCGCCCAGATGGCCGGTGCCGGTGGCCTCGTCGCGCTGCTGCTCGACATCAACGATCGCGCCACCCAGTCGCTCATCATCGCGCTCGTTGGCGCACTGATGATCGTCTACGTCCTCGTCGGCGGCATGAAGGGCACCACCTGGGTGCAGATCATCAAGGCGATCCTGCTCATCACCGGCGCAGGCATCATGTCGGCCCTCGTGCTGTGGAAGTTCGGCCTCAACATCTCTAGCCTGCTCGGCTCCGCGCAGGAGACTGTCAACAGCTCCGTCGAGGGCGGCCGGGACGTGCTCGCGCCCGGGGCCCAGTTCGGCGGCAGCGAGATCTCCAAGCTCAACATGCTCTCGCTCGCCCTCGCCCTCATCCTTGGCACCGCGGGCCTGCCGCACGTGCTGATGCGCTTCTACACCGTGCCCACCGCGAAGGAAGCCCGCCGCTCGGTGGTGTGGGCCATCGCCCTGATCGGCGCGTTCTACCTGTTCACCCTCATCCTCGGCTACGGCGCTGCCGCGATCGTTGGCCCGGAGCGCATCCTCGGCGCTGCTGGCGGGCAGAACTCCGCCGCGCCGCTGCTCGCCTATGAGCTTGGTGGCACGATCCTGCTGGGCATCATCTCCGCCGTCGCGTTCGCCACGATCCTCGCGGTCGTCGCTGGGCTCACCATCACCGCCTCGGCCTCGTTCGCCCATGACATCTATGCCAACGTCATCAAGAACGGCGACGTCGACGAGAAGCAGCAGGTGCGGGTCTCGCGCATCACGGCCGTGGTGATCGGCGCCCTCGCGATCGTGCTGGGCATCCTCGCCAACGGGCAGAACATCGCGTTCCTCGTGGCGCTGGCCTTCGCGGTCGCTGCCTCGGCGAACCTCCCGACGATCCTCTACTCGCTGTTCTGGAAGGGATTCAACACCACCGGTGCCCTGTGGAGCATCTACGGCGGACTCGGCTCCGTGCTGATCCTGATCGTCTTCTCCCCGGCCGTATCGGGCTCGCCCACCGCGATGATCCCGTCGATGGACTTCGCGTGGTTCCCGCTCTCCAACCCGGGCATCGTGTCCATCCCGCTGGCATTCCTCCTCGGCTACCTCGGCTCGGTCCTCTCCTCGGACAAGGGCAATCTCGCCAAGAACGCCGAGATGGAGGTCCGCTCCCTCACCGGGGTCGGTGCGGAGAAGGCCATCTCGCACTGAGATCCCGCCCACGCCCGCGACGGGCGCCGGAGCCGCACCACGCTCCGGCGCCCGTTGCGGCATGCTGTGACCCATGCCCCCTCGAGCCGACGGTGTGAGCCATAACAAGCAAGGGCGACGATTGGGTCACTGCCGGGTCTCTCTCTGGTCTCGAACCCTGCTCCGGCGTGGACAGCGAGCACTGCGGATCAGCACAGTGGAAGGCGTGACCGGCCAGCTCGACCTTCCCAGGACCACCGTCGAGACCACCCTCGGCGGGGGGCGCGCGCGTGGCACCCAGGTTGGCGGCGTGACGCTGTGGCGCGGCATCCCGTATGCGGCCCCGCCGGTGGGGGAGCTGCGCTTCCGGGCGCCCGAGCCGCCGGAGCCGTGGACCGGCACCCTCGACGCCACCCGGTTCGGCCCCATCCCGCCCCAGGAAGTGTCCCGCAAGCTCGCTGATCCTGGTGCCGGAATCCAGCTCGACGAGGACTGCCTCAGCATCAACGTCACCACGCCCGCCGGTGCCCGCGATGGACGCTTGCCCGTGATGGTCTACATCTACGGCGGCTCCAACACCAGCGGATCATCCGCTCTCGACCTCTATGACGGCAGCGCCCTCGCCAGGGACGGCAACGTCGTGATCGTCTCGTTCAACTATCGGCTCGGCGCGCTCGGGTTCCTCGACTTCTCCGGCTACACCACCGCCCGGCAGGCCTTCGACACCAATCTCGGACTGCGCGACCAGATCGCCGCCCTCGAATGGGTGCGCGACAACATCGCCGCGTTCGGCGGGGACCCGGGCAACGTCACCATCTTCGGCGAATCCGCGGGCGGCAGCGCCGTCGCCGCCCTGCTGGCCTCGCCCCGCGCCCGAGGATTGTTCCACCGGGCCATCGCGCAGAGCCCGGCCATCGCCACCACCTACGAGCCGCAGCGGGCGCGCGCCGTCGCGGCCGAGTTCCTCGACATCCTCGATGTGTGCGAGGACCACGCTGCCGAGGTGCTTCGAGGCATTCCCGCCGCGGAATTCGTTGCCGCTGCCGATGAGCTCAAGCAACGCGTGCTGCGGGCCACCCCGGGCGCAATGGCTTTCGGCCATGTGCTCGACGACATCCTCCCCGAGCGGCCCCTCGATGTGCTGTCCAGCGGGCGCGCGGCGACCGTGCCGCTGCTGATTGGCACCACGGACCGGGAAGGCGCGCTGTTCGGCCGGGGCCCCGAGGTCATCCCCACCACGATTCCGTCGATCGAGCGCATGCTTGCCCGCACCGACCCCGCCCGCCGGGATGCTGTCACCGCCGCCTACCGCGGCTACCCCGGCCGCCCCGCAGCGATCGACCTCGGCGGCGACGTCATGTTCTGGCAGCCCTCCATCGAGGCCGCGTCCGGGCACAGCACCCTGGCACCGACCTTCATGTACCGCTACGACTACGCGCCGCGCATGCTGCGTCTGCTGCGCATGGGCGCCACCCACGCCACCGATCTGCCAGCGGTGTTCGGAACGCTCGACAGCCGTGCGGCGAAAGTCCTCACCTCCGTTGGAGGCCGCCGCGACCTCGCCGCCGTCAGCCAGCGCATGCGCCAGCACTGGACCTCCTTCGCGCGCGAGGGCACGCCCGGGCCAGACTGGCCGCGCTACGACACCTCCGCCCGCCGCACGAAGATCTTCGATGTCGAGGATCGCGTCGATCACGACCCGCGCGCCGCCCGCCGCCTAGCCTGGAGCGGGTACCAGACCTACCGGTGACCCGAGCCTCGCGACGGGAGCCGGAACCACTTTCGGAAGGCAGTCCCGCATGGCTAGCACCAACGTTGCCCTCGATACGCACTTCACCCCGCAGGAAGCCTGGGAGCGGGCCTCCGACCTCTCCCGGTACGGCGACTGGCTGCTGCTGCACGATGGCTGGCGCGGCGAGCTCCCCGAGCAGCTTGGCCCCGGCACCACCGCTACCTCAGTGATCTCGGTGAAGGGCATGCGCAACCGCATCGAGTGGACGGTCGAGGAGTATGACGAGCCACGCCGCGTGGCACTCTCCGGCCGCGGCGTGGGTGGCACCAAGATCACTCTCGCTCTCGAGATCGCTCCCGCCGGTGCTGGCTCGCGCGTCGAGCTCGACGTCGACTTCTCCGGGCCGCTGGTCGCCGGGCCGGTCGGGTTCGGGGTGTCCAGGGCGCTCAAGGGTGATCTGCGCAAGTCGCTGGAGAAGTTCGACGCCATGGCGTGATCTCGCGGCTGGGTTGGCGGGCCGCCGCGGTCGGCTGGCGGGGCCGCTGGCCGCAAACGCGATAGAAGCTGCCCGAATCCCGGGTTGGCTTCTATCGCGTTTGGCAGTTTCCGGTGCTTTTGCCGCGAGGCCGGGCCGCCGCGAGGCGCGAGCTGCACCAGGCCAAGGATCCCTACCGCCAGTAGCCGGTGAACACGATCTGCTGCTTCGGCATGCCGCGCGCCACCAGGTCGCGGCGGGCGCGGGTGACGAGCTGGTGGCCGCCGGCGAGGCAGGCGTAGCCGGGGGTGCGCGGCAGAGGTGCCGACGCGAGCAGGTCGAGCGCGGTCCTGCCCTGGTCGCGGCATGCCCAGCTCGCCTCGATGCCAGGTAGGTCGGGTAGCTCGGGGATGTCATCGGCCTGCGCGAGCTCGACGATCACCCTCAGCGGGGCAAGGCGCAGGGGAGCGGAGGATCGGTAGGAGTCGAGGATGCCCATGATTCCGGGCAAGGCCGTCTCATCGCCGACGAGCAGGTTCCACTCCGATCCGGTGGGCGGCTGGAAGATATAGCCCTCGTCGAGGATCGCGGCCTGGTCGCCGGGCCGGGCATCGAGCGCCCACTGGGCTGCGGGGCCAAGCTGGCCTTCCGAGTCACGGTGCAGCGCGAAGTCGATGTCGAGCTCGGGGCCCTTGGCTCCGGCGGCTCCGTCGCTGCCAGGCCGGAATGCTCGAACGGTGTAGTTGCGGCACAGCGGCCGCGATTGCTGCGGGATGAGCATGTACTGGGCGTACCAGAGGTTGCTCGTCAGGGTGGGCAGCCGCAGCGTGCCATCCGGGGCGGGGAGGAACAGCCGGAACCATTGGTCCTGGCCCGTGTGCGTGAACCGGCGCAGATCCTCGCCGCCGAGGGTGACGCGCGCGAACCCGGTGCTGGTCTGCTTGGACGCGATGACCTCGGCCCGCAGGATCTCGCGGTGCGCTGGCTTGATGTACTTCCCCCGCTTGGACATGGCCCCTCCCCGGATCAATTGCGTAAGGCAAGCATAACCATAGTTCTCTTCGCTAGTGCGGGCCAGGCGGGGAGCGCCCGGACTGGACCATGCACCTCGCAAAGCCCTGCTGCGTCATGGCGAAGAAAGTGCCCACCCGATGGTGGGCACCCGGCAACGAGCCGGTAACGATCCTCGGTGAACAGGACAAATGATGAAACGCTCCGCTGTTGCCCGCGCGATCTAACGGGTACAACCGTGATCCCCAGCACAGAGGAGCTCCAGTGGCGCGACGCCAGCACCGAGCCGCAGCAGCAGGATTGCTCGTTCTCGCTCTCTCCGCGGCAGCGTGCGCGAACGATACCGGCACACTGTCCTACCAGTACGACCAGCGCACGATGCCCAGCAGTAGCCCCTCGGCCGGCGATGGTGATCCAGGCCCGGATGACGGTGAGCGGAGCAGCGCCCGCGAGGCTTCGGGCTTCGCGTCCGCCCGCGCGACAGCCTCCGCCCGAGCCACGTCGGGCGCCGCTCCTGGTGACGCTGCCCCAGTGACGAAGCCCGATGGTGCCAAGCCGGACGCCGGCAAGCCCGAGGTGACAGACGTCTCCGCCCCGACGTCCACGCTCGTCATCGCTGCCCGCACTCTCGCCGGAAGGCCCATCGCTGGGGTCACTGTGCAGGCGATGCGGATGGAGCCATGCGTCTCGGCTCCCGACTCGACCATCGTCGATACCTATCGGGGCGTCACCGACGCCGCCGGATACGCCGCGATCGACGTCGCGCCCGGCTGCTTCCACTACGCCATCGATGAAGTGCCTGACGATGCCTACCCCGCGCCGGTGGACATGCATTGGGTCGAGCTCCGCGAGGCCAATGCCACCGCTAGCGGCGAGCTCCAGTTCCTCGACGGCCCACCCGGCCTAGGCGACGACTGGCAATTCGGCAGCCTGCGCGTCCTCGACGCCGACACGAGTGAGCCCCGAGCGGGCCTGCAAGTGCGACTCCTGCACTGCGGAACCGACGGCACCGGCTACATCACGCCCCCCTCGTTCGACAACGGCCGCATCCCGCTCGCGCTCGGTCCCGCCTGCTACGCCGCGACCGGGATCGTGGGATCCACGGATTGGGCAATGACGAGCAAGGCCGTGAGCTTCGACGCAGCCACCGGATTCGCGGACATCCCGATCGAGGTGAGCAAGAATCCGCCCGCCACGGGCACCTTCACCGTCACCACCGCCACCGCGGCCGGCACGCCCGTGCCCGGCATCACCGTCAACATCGGCGAGTTCGACCACTGCACCGCTGCCAGTGATGACAACCTCAGCCGCCGGGTCGGCACCATCGTCACCGGTCCGGACGGCACCGCCACTACGACGCTGCCGCTCGGCTGCTACGGCTTCGGCACCATGCTCGGGCCCATCAAGCACGCCCTCACCGACCTCGATGAGCCCGGCGAGCAGCGCGATGTCACTCTCACCGTCTCCGATGCCTGGCTGGACGACGAGAGCGAGGACGACGGTCCTGGCAGTTTCACCTTCACGGCGGCCACGGCGTCTGGCGCGCCCGTGCCGGGCGTGACCATCGGCATTGCCCGCGTCTCGCGTTGCGCTTCCGAAGGCCCGGGGGAGACGGACTCCCGCGTTGTGGGAACGGTCACCACGGGCGCCGACGGAACCGCCACCATCGAGGTGCCGCAGGGCTGCTACGCGTTCAGCCTCAACGAGGTTCCCGATGATCAACTGCCCGAGCCAGCGGGAATGCATGGCGGCGAGATCACTCATGCCGGCCACGAGGAATCCGTGCGCTTCACCTTCTACGACAATGCAGCCCCTCCCGGGCAGGAGGCCACCACCGGCACGTTCACCCTCGTCGAGGACGGATCGGGCGCGCCCATCGTTGGCGAGCGCATCGTCATCGGCTACTGCGAGGGTGGCGGTCCCGGGTTCTACACCGACCCGACAGATGCGAACGGCCAGGTGGCGGTGACCGTCCCGGGCCGGTCCTGCTTCGCCGTGCAGGGAATCGCGCGCGGCGACACCGCCTGCTCGATCGTTGACCAGGAGGGCCAGCGCCTCCGCCAGCCCGACGGGTTCGCGCTCACCCTCCGGGCGAGCCATCCCGATGAGGGCGTCTGCTAGCGGGCAGCGACGCAGCAATCTGGCCGGGGCGATGAGGGGTTCGCCCCGGCCGGGTGCTTTCGCTTGGTCTTGTCGCCCGGCTTCGATGCCCAGGATCAGCAGGTGACGAGCTCGTTCGGGTCGTGCGTGGTGCTCAGCCAGCGGCCGTAGGCACCGTCGCCGGCGTTGCGGACGGCCTGGCACATCGCTTCCTTGGTCGTCCCCGCGAACTGGAACACCGCATAGATCGGATGCCCGTCCACGGACTGCCGAAGCGACGGGCACGCGCGGTCCGTGCGCAGGTAGTGTGCTCCTGGATTCTCGTCGAGCAGGCGCTGGACCTCCTCGTCGTACTGGCCTGGAGTGACGGCGTTGCCCAGCACCACGATCCCGATGGCGTCGGAGCTGCCGCACGAGGGGCGGGTCATGGGCACGCTCACCGCGAGCTCCACCCCGGATCGCTGCGCCGGTTCCTCCGCGGGCGGCGCGGGCTGCCACAGCGCGAGCACCACTATTCCGGCAGCGAGCACCGCGAGAAGGCTGGCCGCGATGACCGGGGCGCGCCGCGGGGAACGCTCGCCAGCGGCGGGCTCGACCAGTGGCGCGAGAAAGGACTCGGGATCCGGATAGGGCGAGTCATCCCAGCTCGGACTCACAGAACCATTCCTTCCCTCGGATCGGCCACGACGCGCAACGGCATCGCACGGTTATCGTACGCATCCGATAATAGTGGGAGCCTCCGACGCTCGCGTGAGGAGCGGACGCATCGAGCCACCATTGTGGCGAGGCTCATACTCGCGCCAGGGAACCACTCAGGTGGCTCCCGCATCACGCGCCAGGGATCGAGGCGCTCAGGCCAGCCCGAACTTCCGGGCGACGATCCTCTCCACCAGCCCGCGCGGCGCGAGGCGCTTGAGCGCGAACACCACCGGAGCATTCGAGCCCACCGCGTAGAACGGCGCGGGCGAGGCAGCCTCGATCGCCGTCATGATGGTTGCCGCCACCTTATCGGCGGTGATGCCGGTAGCTTCCTTCGCATCGAGCGCGGAGATCGCAGTCTCGAAGCCCTCGCGGTAGGGGGAACCGTCACGCAAGTACTTGGTGCGCCGCTCGCTGATTCCCGTGTTGATCGAGCCGGGCTCCACGGTGGTGATGCCCACGCCGAACGGAGCGAGCTCGAGCCGCGCTGCCTCCGCAAACCCCTTGATCGCGGCCTTCGATGCCACATAGGACGAGCGGTATGCCAGCGGGAAGCTCGCCAGCATCGAGCCGACCATCACCACCCGGCCGAAGCGGCGCTCCCGCATCCCTGGCAGCAGCAACTGGGTCAGCCGCACAGCGCCGAGCACGTTGACCTGGAACAGCCGCTCCAGGGCGTCGCGGGGGAGTTCCTCGAGCGGACCGGACTGGCTCTCCCCGGCATTGTTGACCAGCACATCCACCGCGCCAGCGCGTTCCGCGAGCGCTGTCAACGATTGCTCGTCGGTGAGATCGAGCGGCAGGTACTCCACACCCGGAACCCTCAGCGAGTCCGGGATCGACGCGGGATCGCGGCTCGTGCCGATCACCCGATAGCCCCGCTTCGCCAGCGCCGCCGCGGTGGCCAGGCCGATCCCCGAGGACGCGCCGGTGACCAGTGCTGTCCTGCCTGCCGTCATGCGAGTTCCTTTCCGAGAGCGAGCCCGGCCGCGCGGCCGGAGAAGATGCATCCACCGAGGAACGTGCCCTCCAGCGCGTTGTAGCCGTGCACGCCGCCACCGCCGAAGCCGGCGACCTCGCCCGCCGCGTACAGCCCCGGCATAGGCGTGCCATCCGCGCGCAGCACCTGCGAATCAAGGTTGGTCTGCAAGCCACCAAGCGTCTTGCGGGTGAGGATGTTCAACCGAACCGCGATCAACGGGCCATGCTCCGGATCCAGGATGCGATGCGGCGGCACCGCGCGCGCCAGCTTGTCGCCGAGGTAGCGGCGCGCATTGTGGATCGCCATGATCTGCGCGTCCTTCGAGAACTTGTTGGTCACCTCGCGGTCGCGCGCCACTATCTGCTCCTCGAGACGGGCCAGCTCGATGGCGGGGCCGCGAGCGATGCGGTTCATCCCGTCCACCAGCTCGGGAAGCGAATCGGCGACCACGAAGTCGACCCCGTGCTGCTTGAACGCCTCCACCGGGCCGGGCGCGCCCTTGCTGATGCGGCTCGTGAGCGTCAGCTTCAGGTCCTTGCCGGTGATGTCCGGGTTCTGCTCCGAGCCCGAGAGCGCGAACTCCTTCTCGATGATCGTCTGCGTCAGCACGAACCACGAGTAGTCATGGCCCGTGGCCAGGATCGCCTTCATCGTCGCGTTGGTATCGAAGCCCGGGAAGTTCGGCGCGGGCAACCGGTTGCCCGCCGCGTCGAACCACATCGACGACGGCCCCGGGATGATGCGGATCGCATGATCCGGCCAGATCGGATCCCAGTTGTTGATGCCCTCGGTGTAGTGCCACATGCGATCCCGGTTGACGATCCGTCCGCCCGCGGCCTCCGAGATGCCCAGCATGCGTCCATCCACATAGGCCGGAACCCCCGAGATCATCGACTCCGGGCACGGCCCGAGCCGCTCGGTGGGCCAGTTGCGGCGGATCACCTCATGATTGTGGCCGATCCCGCCCGCCGCGACGATCACCGCCGGGGCCCGCACCTCGAAGTCATCGATTACCGTCCGCGACGACGCCACCCCGCGCTCTGCATCCGAAGGCTCCAGCACCGCGCCGCGAATCCCCACCACCGCGCCGTTCTCGACGATCAGCTCATCGACCCGATGCCGGAACCGCAGCTCCACCAGCCCCCGCTTCTCGGCATCGAGGACACGATCCGCGAAGATGCCCATGACCGCTGGCCCCGTGCCCCAGGCCAGATGGAAGCGCGGCACCGAGTTGCCATGCCCGCCAGCAAGCCCCCCGCCGCGCTCCGCCCACCCCACCAGTGGCGTGAACCGCAGCCCCAGATCATGCAGGTACTGGCGCTTCGTCGTCGCCGCGAACTCCACGTACGCGCGCGCCCACCGCTCGGCCCACGAATCCTCGTCCGGCCGGTCGAAGCCCGCCGACCCCCGCCAGTCCTGCCACGCCAGCTCCACCGAGTCCTTGATACGCATGCGGCGCTGCTCCGGGGAATCCACCAGGAACAGCCCGCCCAGCGACCAGAACGCCTGCCCGCCCAGGTTGCTGCGGTTCTCCTGGTCGACGATCACGACCCGCTTGCCCGCCCGCGACAGCTCATGGGCCGCCACCAGGCCAGCCAGCCCAGCACCAACAATGACCACATCCGGAGATCGCAGCGACGCCATGCCTCCACTAAACCGCATCCTGCTGCCGCGCGGGCGTTGGCGCGCGGGACTATCCGCGGCCAGAGCGGGGCCGCGTGCCCCCAATACCTATGTAGAGCATAAACGGGACATACAACTGTGATGTGAATCACTAGCCTTTATTGCAGGGGTTGGGATCAACAAAAGGAGATGGCATGAAATCCATGACCCGCGCGACCGTAGCGGCGGCTGCTAGCGCATTGATAATTGCTGGGGCCCCGTCCGTGGCCAGCGCGCAGGATCTCTCATCCACCTTGTCGATAGGCAGCATGGAACTGATCTCGCTGCTTGATGTCTATACCCCGAACTATTACTACCCGTACTACGGCTACGGCTGGGCGGGGCCTGCCTTCGACCTCGGCGAAACCGCGCTCACGGGAACGTTCGGGCTGCTTGGCCAGGGCATTGGGGCCATTGGAAACATCTTCTGAGCAAAGATCATCGAAGCGGTGCCCGCGGCTCCGAGTGAAATCGCAGTCGCGGGCGCACGCGCTACAGGTGCATGAACCCAATTTAATGGTGCCGATCTAGCATTGCTGCGAAGAGGATAGTCCGGCCTTTCGCGCCGATTTTCGCTACGCTCGACAATATTTCGAACTGCAATGTCCATAGATAATTGAGGCCCGCGCGTGCGGTTCGCTTCAGGCTGTGCAAAAACTGTTCGCTACTCGCTCGATCGTGAAGATCCAGCCACATCCACCTTAGCCAGATCTTCACGATCGGCGAAGGCGAAGCCAACCAGCAGGGGGCGCACGATTCGCGCTCCTCCACCCGCGCGGCAAGCATCATCCCATCCAGTCGGCCACGCGGCAGGGGTGGAAGTGATCGGGACCTTGCACCACACTGGAAGGAGCGGGTGTGGCGCGCGCCACATGTGCCTCGGGCCGGACGGAAGGTCCAATCCGATCAAGGAGTGATGATGAATCTCGCGACGAAGCTCATCGCGTCCCATCTCGAATCAGGTGATCTGACGCCCGGTGCCGAGGTCGCGCTGCGAGTGGACCAGACGCTGGCCCAGGACGCGACAGGGACATTGGTCATGCAGGAGCTCGAGGCGCTCGGCCTTGACCGCACCCGCGCCGAGGTCAGCGTGCAGTACGTGGATCACAACCTGCTGCAGGCCGATGAGCGCAACGCCGAGGATCACGAGTTCCTGCGCAGCGCGTGCGAGCGATTCGGGATCTGGTACTCCAAGGCCGGCAACGGGGTGTCCCACCCCACGCACATGCAACGGTTCGGCAAGCCGGGCAAGACCATGGTGGGCTCGGACTCGCACACGCCCGCGGCTGGTTCGCTGGGGATGCTTGCCATCGGGGTGGGTGGGCTCGAGGTAGCCCTCGCCATCGCCGGGCGGCCTGTCTACCTGAGGATGCCGGAGATCTGGGGCGTGGAGCTGACGGGGGAGCTGCCGCCGTGGTGCTCGGCGAAGGATGTGATCCTCGAGATGCTGCGCAGGCACAGCGTCAAGGGCGGTGTCGGGCGGATCATCGAGTACTACGGTCCTGGCCTGGAGAATCTTTCCGCGATGGACCGGCACGTGATCGCGAACATGGGCGCCGAGCTCGGTGCCACCACCTCGGTGTTCCCGGCTGACGATGCGGTGCGCGAGTTCCTCCGCGCCGAGGAGCGGGAGGATGATTTCGAGGAGCTCCGCGCGGACCCCGGAGCCACCTACGACGTCACTGAGCACATCGATCTCTCGACGATCGAGCCACTCATCGCGATGCCTTCCGCGCCCGACAATGTCGTGCCAGTGCGCGAGGTCGCCGGGAAACCGGTCAGCCAGGTCGTCGTCGGATCCTCCGCCAACCCGGGACTGCGCGATTTCGCCATCGTCGCGGCGATGGTCGCGGGACGGCAGACCGATTCGGCGGTCAGCTTCGACGTCAATCCGACCTCCCGCCAGATCCTCGCCGACCTCACCGACATGGGCGGCACGATCGACCTCATCAAGGCCGGGGCGCGGATCCACCAGTCCGGCTGCATGGGCTGCATCGGCATCGGCCAGGCACCCGCCACGGGCCACAATTCGCTGCGCACGTTCCCGCGCAACTTCCCGGGCCGATCCGGCACCAAGGAGGACGCCGTATGGCTGTGCAGCCCGGAGACCGCAGCGGCCTCAGCACTGACAGGCAGGATCACCGATCCGCGTGACTGGGCGAGCGAGAACAACGTCGACTATCCCGCCATCCGGCTACCGCAGCGATCCGCCGTCAACCGCGCCATGCTCACCCCACCGCCCGATGGTGGCGAGAGGACCGAGCTGGTCCGGGGCCCCAACATCAGCTCCCTGCCCGATCTCGTGCCGCTCCCGGACCAGCTCGAAGCGCCGGTGATGCTCAAGGTCGGCGACAACATCTCCACCGACGACATCTCCCCAGCGGGCGCACGAGCGCTGCCCTACCGGTCGAACATCCCCAAGCTCGCGGAGTTCAGCTTCACCCGCATCGACGAGACCTACCCGGGCCGCGCTACCGATCCGCACATCATCATCGGCGGCGAGAACTACGGCCAAGGATCCTCGCGCGAGCACGCAGCCATCGCGCCACGCTATCTGGGCCTGCGCCTCGTGATCGCGAAATCGTTCGCCCGCATCCATTGGCAGAACCTCGCCAACTTTGGTGTCGTTCCCCTCGAGTTCGGTGACCCAGCCGACTATGACCTCATCGACGACGGCGATGTGCTCGACATCGACGGCCTGCGGGAGGCACTCGCCACCAGGCCGAGCTTCACGATGCGCAACACGACCAAGGGCACGGAGATCGAGGTGCGGCACCGGATGTCGCAGCGACAGGTAGATACCGTCCTCGCCGGCGGCATCATCCCGCAGCTCGCTGGCTGACTCGCCTAGCCCTCCGGCGCATTCCGCGTGGCGTCGAGGATCAGGCGCGCTGCTTCCTCGGGCTGGTCCCAGTGCGGGAAATGACCGCAATCCTCGAACCAGTGCAGTTCGGCACCGGGGAACAGGTCTTGCGCCCGCTTGGCCTGCCGCGGAAAAGTGACGCGGTCCTTGCGCCCCCACCCGATGGTCACCGCGCCGTGCTGCGTTCCCGGCGGCGGCCCGTCCTGCTTGGGGCCGTGCACCAGGGCATGCAATGCGTCGTCGAGGCTGGGGGAGGCCGCGAATCCACGCAATTCGTTGAGCACCAGCTGGGGGGCCAGGCGCCACGGCTTGGCCGAGAACTGCAGCAACAGCGCGGTGCGCCCGGCCTTGCTGCGGGCGAGGGCCGGAAGCAGCAGCTGGATGCGGCGCACCAGCGCGATCGACGCCTTGATCGATGCGCCGAAAAACTTGACCTCCCGATCGGTCCAGAAGCCGCCAGGATCGAGGGCCACCACTGTGCCCGCGTATCCGCGCCGCGCCATCTCCAGGACCATGCGGGCACCCATCGAACTGCCGACGATATCCACATCGCCCAGTCCGTGCGTGTCGATGAATCCCTCGACGGCATCAGTGAGGGTCGCGATAGTGACCTCGCCGGGCAGGGGCGGGGTGTCTCCGAACCCGGGCAGGTCCACCGCGATGACCTCGCGCTCGCTCGCCAGCAGGGGTAGCACCGGGTCCCAGTTGCGCTGGCTCGATCCGAGTCCATGCACGAGCAGGAGCGGGCGTCCCTTCCCGGTACGGATGAAGCTCATCCGGGCACCGGCCTCATGGTTGGGTCCGCTCATCGTGCACTCCTTCTCGTAGACGCCTGCGGGCGCAGCGTACCCGGGCGGCAGGGCCGGCAAACGCTGATCGGGCACGTCTGCCTACTCCTTGATGTTCTCCACCATTGCATTGACTATATCGACTAGCATTTGATCATTGATTGCGCCGTCCTCGTTGCCGAGGTAGTCCTCTACTCCCTCGATTCGCACGATGTATGGTGCCACCATGAAGTATGCGTCGGTGCCGTTGACTCCGGCGTGCAGATACAGTGCGTCGGCGTTGGTCGAGGTGATGTTCGTCAATCGATCTTCCTTGATATCCAGATACTCATCTTCCTTTACCGGCGACCAGTAGTGGTGTCGCTGGATCTGATCAAGGAGATCGTCCTCCGAGGCTGCCACATCGGTCAAATAGTAGATTTCAGCAGTGACCGGTGGTGGATAGCTGAAGGTAATGGGGTCTATCATTGCGGCGTGTCGCGTGCACCTGTTGAAGTTGAGGTGTGCAGGTGTTTTGTTCCAGAACCTGCCGCCGGGATCATTGCGGAGGTTGTGCCGTACTGATCGGACGCGGATTCTTTGAGGGTCTGGTCCTGTTCCGACGGCCAGAGAAGCTACATTCCCATCGAGGATGCGGCACGGCTCGAGCACGTGTACCCCGTGTACTGGCTCGTTCCACTTTCCATGAAACTGCGTGGGCAGGACTGACTGGTCAAGCTCCGGGTTGTCTATATTTTCGAACAGTATCTGAAAAATCTGCCAGATGGCAGCAAGCATCTCGGTGTTGGACCGTGAATACCCATTCCCGGCTGGGTTCATGAGCGTTTCCTCGCCCCACCATACTCTCACCTCGATGATCGTATTCCGGTGCGCGGCATGAAATCCCTTGTCGCCAAGGTCTACGAATGCAATGGATCCATCGATTTCCTCGCTGCGGAGTTCGTTCGAGGATTCGACTAGCGCAACGGACCTGTGCAGCTCGTCGATGAGTTTCATGGCATCGGATTCTTGGGTCTCGTCCTTCGCGCTCTCGATGGAGCCTGCGTACTCGTTGATTTCTGGGCGTGGGTCGTGCGAGCGGTAGATTGATCGAGGCAGCCAGAGCTCAGCGATGTGCTCAGGGTTTGCGAACTGGTCTATCGATATCTCGATGGATAGTCGTTCACTGTCAATGCCGCGGTAGCGGCAAAAGGTTGGTTGCGCTAGATAGTCGTTGCTATTGACAGTTTCGGCTTGATCGTTGGAAAACGCTTGTTCGAGAACGAGCTGGTCGTGGAAAGCACCTTCTTCAATCGGGCCGAAGAGTCTCTCAATATCCTGCACGGGCAATGCCTGGCAGGGATTCACGTATCGGTAATCACCTATGGTGATAGCTTCTGCTGGCGTGATGGGTGCGGACGCGGCGGGGAGCCGGTCTGGGTCGTAGCTGAATTGCGGAGCGCTCGTGCATCCAGCCAGAGCAATGACTGCCGCAAGGGCAACGGGACACGCACGCATCGCTCGCACCGCACAAGGTTCTCACAGAATCCCAGGAAGCTAGCCAGGATCTGCTGCCCGCAACTGCTTAGCCCGCCACCACGAGCTTCTCGGCGGCCGCGCGCACCACGTCCGGGATCGCGACGGGCGCACGGGTGACGGCGTCGATGTAGACGTGGACGAAGCGTCCGGTGGCGGCGAGCTCGAGGGTGTCGCCGTCGGCGCGGAAGATCGCCAGCGCATACGTGATGCTGCGATTGCCGAGCCTGCTCACCGACAGCCCGACGCGCAGGGAATCGGGGAAGGAGAGCTCGCGCACGTAGGTGCAGGAGGTCTCGGCGACGATGCCGATGGCGCCGATCGTGCGGATGTCGCAACCAGTCTCGCGCATCAGCCAGGCGTTGACGGCGGTGTCGAAGTAGGCGTAGTAGGTGACGTTGTTGACGTGCCCGTAGTGGTCGTTGTCGGCCCAGCGGGTCTCGATGGGCCACAGCACGGGGTAGGTGTCGGTGTTCATGGGGCAACCTTGATGATCTGTCGGAGCGCTTGGCCGGTGTGGAGCTGGTCCATGGCGTCGTTGATGCGGTCGAGGGGCAGGGTGCCGGAGATGAGCTTCTCGAGTGGTAGCCGTCCCTCTCGCCACATGTCGACGTAGCGGGGGATGTCGCGGACGGGGACGGCGGAGCCGAGGTAGGAGCCGATGATGGTGCGGGCCTCCGCGGTGATCTGCAACGGTGCGACCTGGGAGCGAGCGGCAGGGGCGGGCAGGCCGACGGTGACGGTGGTTCCTCCCGCGGCGGTGAGGGCGATCGCTGTCTCGAATGCGCGCGGATGCCCGGCGGCCTCGATCACGACGGGGGCGCGCACCCCTTCCGCGATGGCGTCGTCCGGGGTGTAGGCGGCCTGGGCGCCGAGCTGGCGGGCGATGTCGAGCTTGCCGGGGAGGGCATCGACCCCGATGACGTGGTGGCCGAGCGCGAGGGCGGTGAGCACGGCGGCGAGCCCGACGCCTCCGAGGCCGACGACGAGGACGGTGTCGCCTGGCCCTGGCCGACCGGCGTTGATGACGGCACCGCCGCCGGTGAGGACAGCACAGCCGAGGAGCGCGGCGATCTCGGGCGGCACATCGTCATCGATGGGCACGACGGAGCGATGGTTGACGACGGCGTGGGTGGCGAACCCGGACACGCCGAGGTGGTGGTGCACCGCCGCGCCGTCACGGTGCAGCCGCATGGCGTTGCCGAGCAGGGTGCCCGCGTTGTTCGCGACGGTGCCGGGCTGGCAGGGCAGCTTCCCGTCGGTGGCACAGCCCGGGCAGGAGCCGCAGCGGGGGAGGAACGTCATGATGACCCGCTGGCCCACGGCGAGATCATCCACGCCGGGGCCGAGCTCGCGGATCCGTCCGGCGGACTCGTGCCCGAGCAGCATCGGCACGGGGCGCACGCGGCTGCCGTTGACGACGGAGAGGTCCGAGTGGCACAGGCTCGCCGCCTCGATCTCGACGAGGATCTCTCCCTCGCCGGGCGGATCGAGGTCGAGGTCGCTGACGGTGATCGGTGTGCTGTCCGCATAGGGTAGCGGCGCACCGATCGTCTCGAGCACGGCACCTCTGATCTTCATGCGTGCCACCCTACGGCGCGTGATCTATGCGGCACGCGCGGATTCGCGCGATGCACCGGATGCTCGTTCGTCGAAGCCTTGGGTGGCGGTGATTGCCGAGGACAACGCGGTGCGGGCGCTGCGCGGACGGAGCGGTCCATCGTGGGTGTGGCGGCGCGCGAGCACCATCAGCACTACCCACCCCGCGATCACTGTTAGGTGGCCGAGCTCCCCGGTGACAGTCGTGGTGGCGCCGACCAGTCCTATCCCGGCGGACACCAGCAGACCCAGCGATGCCACGCCCATGAGGGCCACCATGCCACGGGCACGCAACGGCTGGATCGCCGCCGCGAGGAAACCAGCCGCGAGCGCGACCTTGAGCACGGTCACCTCATGAGACGTGTGGCCGTGATGATGCGATACCGCCCACAGCGCGAGACCGGCCTGGACCAGGGCAAGGACAATCAGGGCGATGCGTGGCCACCATGCCGCGAGTCGTCGGGGACGGGGAGCGGCATGAAGGGCCTCGACGACGTCCACAGGACTGCCAGGCATACCCGGCATGACCATGAGCCGACTACGCCTGCGCAGGTCCATCGCCGCGCCGTGCCAGGCCTGGCAATCCGGGCATCCAGCGAGGTGCGCGTCCACCTGATCGGCAGCGAGGGGCACATGCTCGCCGTCGATCCGGGCGGACAGGGATTCCCGAGCCATCGAGCAGTCGATCTCCACCATGCTCTAGTAGTCGACCCGGCGCGGCGCTGAGTTCCCGCCGGATTCGTCGCGCGGATCGTCCGGTAGCGTGACGGCGTGCACGATCCGCTGCTGGCCCTCGCGCTCGCTGCCCGCGATGGCGACCGGCGCGCGCTCGATGACCTGGTCCGCGGCACCCAGGCCGATACGTGGCGGTTCTGCGCGCATCTTGTCGATGTGGCCTCCGCCGATGACCTCGTTCAGGACACGTATCTGCGGATGATGGGCGCGCTGCCCCGGTTCCAGGCTGCCTCGACCGTGCTCACCTGGTTGCTGTCGATCGCCCGGCACGCTTGCCACGATGAGCTGCGCCGACGCATCCGTCGACGCGGGCACGAGACCGGCACCGAAAGCCCCCCGCGCGTGGCAAGCGACCCGTCGGGGCATATCGCGATGACCGTGCTCATCGCCGCGCTCGATGCGGATCGCCGCGAGGCATTCGTGCTCACCCAGGTGTTCGGCATGAGCTACGACGAGGCCGCCACGGTGTGCGAGTGCGCGGTCGGCACCATCCGGTCCCGCGTGGCGCGCGCCCGCAGCGACCTCATCGCGATGACCAACGAGCCCGGCCAGCGATCGGCGGGAGCGTCACGGAAGAACGCATGATCCGGCGCCCGGCAATCTCCGGGAACTCTTGGCGCCCCTGCTGCGACTAACGGGGAAACGGTTGGGTCGCATCAGGACGAGGGGGCGTTGTGGGGACTGTCATGAGCAGCGCCCGGGCACGCTCGTGGCTGCTCCTGCTCGCGCTGATCAGCGCGCTCCTTGCTCCCGCGTTCCTCGTTGCACCACCCCACGCGGCCGCGCACGCCTCGCTGGTCGGGACCACGCCCAGCGATGGCAGCCAGGTCGATGGTTCGCCGGGCGCGGTGAACCTGCGCTTCAGCGAGCCCATCACGCTCGTCGAGGATTCGATCCGGGTGCTCGACCGCGATGCCGAGCGCGTCGACACCGGCGGGAGTCGCCAGGATGCAAGCCCCGAGCAGGCGAGCGTGGCGCTGCTCCCCGGCCTCCCCGACGGCGTGTACACGGTGGCCTGGCGCGTCATCTCCGGGGACTCCCACCCCATCCGCGGTTCCTTCACCTTCACCGTCGGCGACCCGGCTGATGCCTCCGCAGTGCCGGAGGCCGATCTCTCGGATGAGGCGAGCAGCGTGTGGGACGGTCTCGCGCTGGTGCTCCGCTGGATCATCTATGCCGGTGCCCTGGCCGCAGCGGGCCTCGTCGTGCTGGGACGGTTCATCCTGCCCCGCGACCAGCGGCACGTTTCCCGGCAGCTCCTGGGGGCCACCCGGATCACTGCGATAGCCGGTCTGCTCGCCATCGTCGTGTCGATCCCGGTGAACGCGATCACTGTCGCGGGCCCCGGCCTGAGCGGCAGCGCGCTAGCCACGGTGCTCGGTTCCTCGTTCGGCTCCTCCGCCCTGCTGGGCATCCTTGGGCTCGCGCTCATGCTCGCCCCGGCCCGCGGACTGCTCCCCATCCTCGGCGCCGTGCTCGCTACCGCAGCTTTCGTGCTCGCCGGGCACTCCGTCACGGCCCAGCCCCAAAGCCTCGTCCTAGCATCCGACCTGGTGCACGTCGGAGCCGCCGCGGTGTGGCTCGGTGGTCTCCTCGGGCTCCTCATCCTGCTCCGGGGATCCATGCCTGCGGAGGCCGCGGCACGCACCGTCGCCCGGTTCTCTACGATCGCCGCGATCCTGGTGACGCTGCTAGCACTGTCCGGAACCGCGATGGCGTGGGCCGAGATCCGCGACTGGAGCAGCCTCGATACCCGGTACGGCTGGATTCTCCTCGCCAAGATCGCTGGTGTCGTCCTCGTGATCGCGGTGGCCGCCTACAACCGGTGGCGCCTCGTCCCGCGCATCCAGCAACGCTCGAGCGCCGCACCGCGACAGCTCGCCCGCGCCCTGCGCATCGAGGCAATCGGCCTGCTCATCGTGCTCGCCCTCACCGCCGTGCTGGTAGCTACCTCGCCGCCGCGGCCTGGCGCAGGCCCGCACACCGCGACGCTCGAGCTGAGCGACACCCTCGAAGCGACCATCACCGTCACCCCGGCCGTTGCTGGCAGCAACAGCATCGAACTGCTGATCCGCGACGAGCAGGGCGAGCCGGTGACCGGGCTGGATGCGGTGACCCTGCGCCTCAGCCACCCCGCATCGGGCATCGAGAACATCGAGCGCCCCGCCATCGAGCATTCCCCGGGCAGCGGCGAGTACCACTACTCGGGAACAGATCTCGCCATCCCCGGTGACTGGGACATCGAGATACGCGTCCTCGTCAGCGACTTCGAGCTGCTGACCGCCACTACCACCGCACGCATCCACGGAAGGACACCATGACCAGCACCACCCGCATGGCCGCCGCAGCGCTCGCCGGGCTTCTCCTCGCGCCCGCGCTCGCCACCCCCGCGCTCGCGCACGTCACCGCCAGCCCCGACGAGGCCACCTCCCGCTACTTCCGCACCGCGCTGCGCGTCGGCCACGGCTGCGAGAGCTCGCCCACCACCGCTGTGCGCATCCAGATCCCCGAGGGCGTCGAGAACGCGCGCGCCGAGCAGATCGCGGGATGGAACGCCGAGGTCATCCGCGAGGACGTGCCCGAGCCGATCGAGGGCGCGCACGGCGCGGTCACCGATCGCGTCGCCGAGATCGTCTTCAGCGGCAGTTCGCTGCCCGACGATCAGTTCCAGGAGTTCGGACTCAGCCTCACCCTCGCCGAAGACGCCCCCGACGTGCTGTGGCTGCCCGTCATCCAGGAATGCGAGGAAGGCGAGAACCGCTGGATCGAGATCCCCGACAGCGTCGACCAGTGGGGCGAGCTCGATTCGCCCGCCCCGTATGTCACCGTCGCGATGGGCTCGGATAGCAGTGATGCGGACGTCGATGCCACCGGTGCCGAGGGCGCGGACGATAGCAATGTGCTGCCGGTCAGTGCCCTCTTCGTCGCGATTCTCGCGCTCGGAGCCGCCGGGTTCGCTCTGGCGCGGAGCGGGAGGCGGTAGGGGTCAGTCGCGACCGAGGCCGCGGGCTGGTGGTTCCCGGCGCTGGTGGTTCGCGGGCTGGTGGAAACTTTCTCCGCTCAGGGGAGGAAAAGTTTCCACTGGCAGGGAGGTGACGGGCTGAGCGTCCACCGCCGGACCTGCGGCAGATGCCGGTTGCAGCCACCCTTGCGCTGGAGCGCCCACCATCAGTGGACAGCTGCCACCGAAATTTCGGTGGCAGCTCTGGCTAGCCGTGGCACCTGCGAGCCTGGGGTGGCAACTGAGGTTGGTGGAACCCGCTCGTTGCGCTCGGCGCCACTGGTTCCCGCCGCCGCTAGTGTCCCCGCCGCTAGTGGAAACTTTTCCCGCTCAGAGGAGGAAAAGTTTCCACTAGCGGCAGCCAGAAGGCAACCGCCCTACCCTCACCCCAGCTCGGACGCGAGCGATTCGATCAGCGGAATCACGCGGTTCTCGATGCGGCGGCTGAGCACGATCTCGGTGCGGGTGCGCACGACGCCGGGAGTGGCGATGATGCGCTGGATGACGCGCTCGAGCTCGTGGTTGTCCTTGGCGACGACGTGGCAGATGAGGTCGCCCTCGCCTGCAATGGAGTCCGCGGCGATGATCTCGGGGATGGCGGCGAGCAGGCGGCTGGTGGTGTCGAGCTGGCCCTGGGCGAGGTGGATGTGGATGTAGGCGAGCCCTCCGAACCCGAGCGCGGTGGGAGAGATGCGGGGGGCGTAGCTGGCGATGACGCCGGAGCGTTGCAGCTTGTCGATGCGTGCCTGGGCGGTGCCGCGGGCGATGCCGAGCTGCCGGGCGTACTCACGGACCCCGGCGCGTGGTTGCTCGAGCAGCAGCCGCAGGATGGTGAGGTCTAGCTTGTCGAAGGCGGGGCTCATGTGTGCCTCCCGGGCGCGCGGGCGAAGTGGTCACTTGGCCGGCCATGGCAGCGCCTGAGCGGGCCGCGCTGGGCCATTGGTCCACTGTATCGCCGCTGGGTTGCGCGGTGGCGTGGTTCGGGCGCTGAATGGTAGTCACATGGACAACTATGAGCTGCATCACACCCGATGCGTGCTTGCCGCCGCCACCACACCCCGGTGCGGCGACCACAGGAGGTGCCCACCATGACGATCCCGCAGCACGACCGACCCCGCCCCGATCAGTCCGCCCCCGATCGATCCAGCTCCCAGCAATCCAGCCCCGATGTTCCCGGTGCAGGGCGCAAGGCCAGCCCGGACGGGTTCTACCTCGATGAGCGCTACGAGCGCGAGGACGGCGTCGTCTTCCTCACTGGCATCCAGGGCCTCGTGCGGATGCTGCTCGATCGGGCCCGCCAGGATCGCCGCGCCGGGCTGCGCACCGCGACGTTCGTCTCTGGCTACGAGGGCTCTCCGCTCGCGGGCTATGACCTCGAGCTGATGCGGCAGCGCGCGCTGCTCGATCCTCTCGATGTGCGCCTGCAACCGGGCCTGAACGAGGAGTTCGGGGCGACCGCCTGCATGGGCGCGCAGCTCGCCCGCTCGGCCGCCACCGTCGAGGGTGTTGATGGCATCACGAGCATCTGGTACGGCAAGGCCCCAGGGCTTGATCGCGCCGCCGATGCGTTGCGCCACGCCAACATGATGGGCACCGATCCGCGCGGCGGGGCGGTGGCCATCGTCGGCGACGATCCGGGCGCCAAGTCCTCGACCCTTCCCTCCGCCACCGAGCGGATGCTCGCTGACCTGCGCATCCCCGTGCTGTATCCGGGCGATAGCCAGGAAGTCCTCGAGATGGGGCTGCACGCCCAGTACCTCTCCCGCTTCACCGGCACCTGGGCTGCATTGAAGATCGTCACCGCGGTGGCCGACGGTGCCAGCACGGTGCGCGTGCACCCGCACCAGTCCTTGCCGATCCTCGGCGGCTCGGGACCGAGCACGCATGAACCGACCGGCCGCGTTCTCGGCGCGAGCCTCGCTGTGCTCGAGCGCAGCCTCCACGAGACCCGCCTGCCGCGCGCGCTCGAGTACGCCCGCAACAACGGGCTCAACCGCATCACGCGCAGCGGTACTGGTGACACCGTGGGAATCGTCGCCGCGGGCAAGACATACCTTGATCTGTGCAGCGCGCTGCGGGCACTGGGGCTCGGCGAGGATGAGCTGGCCCGCCACGGCATCCGGCTGCTGAAGATCGGAATGCTGTGGCCGCTCGAGCCCCGCATCGTCGAGGAGTTCGCCGACGGGCTCGACGAGATCATCGTCATCGAGGAGAAGCATGACTTCCTCGAGTCCGCCATCCGCTCAGTGCTGTACGGTCGCCGGTCGGCGCCGCGCATCGTGGGCCGTCGCACCGCCGACGGCAGTATCTTGTTCCCCGCCACGGGCGAGCTCGACATCGACACCGTCACCCGTGGCCTGGCGCGCGCGCTGGGGGGCCGGGACATCGCGGGCGTGCGGGCCTGGCAGCACCGGTCGCGCCCGCACCGCATCGCCGTGCCCCTCGCGGTGCGCAGCCCCTACTACTGCTCGGGATGCCCGCACAATTCCTCGACCCGCGTCAACGAGGGCACCCTCGTCGGTGGCGGGATCGGATGCCACGCGATGGTGCTGCTGATGGATCCGAAGCAGACCGGCAACGTCATGGGCACCACCCAGATGGGTGGCGAGGGAGCGCAGTGGATCGGCATGGCCCCCTACGTCTCCGAGCGCCACCTGGTGCAGAACATCGGAGACGGCACGTTCCTGCATTCGGGCTCGCTCGCCATCCGGGCGGCCATCGCCGCGGGCGTCAACATCACCTACAAGCTCCTCGCGAACAGCGCCGTCGCCATGACCGGCGGGCAGCAACCGGTGGGGGAGATGCCGGTGGAGCAGATGGCACGGCTCCTCCACGAGGAGGGCGTCGCCCGGATCGTCATCACCAGCGAGGACCCATCCCGCATCCAGCGTCGTCGCCTGCCGAAGGGCGTGCAGGTGCGGCCGCGCGACGAGCTGCTCGACGTGGAGCGCGAGCTCGCCGCCGTGCCCGGGGTGACGGTGCTCATCCATGACCAGGAATGCGCCGCGCAGAAGCGCCGCAAGCGCAAGCGCGGCACGCTGCCCACACCGGCGACGAAGGTGATGATCAACGAGCGCATCTGCGAGGGCTGCGGCGATTGCGGCGAGAAGTCCAACTGCTTGTCGGTGCAGCCGGTGGACACCGAGTTCGGGCGCAAGACCCGCATCAACCAGTCCTCCTGCAACCTCGACTATTCCTGCCTGAAGGGGGATTGCCCGTCGTTCATGACGATCACCCCCGGGCGCCCTAAGCATCAGGACCTGCCGCCGCTTGCTCTCGATGAGCTGCCCCATCCGCGGTACGCGACCGGCCGCGACGAGTTCGACATGCGCATCATGGGCATCGGCGGAACCGGCGTGGTCACCGTCAGCCAGGTCCTCGCCATCGCTGCCGTCATCGACGGCCATGCCGTGCGCACCCTCGACCAGACGGGGCTCGCGCAGAAGGGTGGCGCGGTGGTCTCGGACATCACGATGACCGATGCGCCCGAGCAGGTCTCGGCGAAGGTGGGCGAGGGGCGTGCTGATCTCTACCTCGGCTGCGACGCTCTCGTCGCCACCGATCCCGCCAACCTGCGGGTCGCTGATCCCGCCCGCACCGTCGCGGTGATCTCCACCCACCATGTGCCCACGGGCAAGATGGTGACCACCACCAGCGAGGACTATCCCCGCGATGAGGCGATCCACGGCGCGATCGACGAGGTGGCCCGCGAGGTGCACTATCTCGATGCAGCGGATCTCGCGCACCGGCTGTTCGGCGACGAGCAGTTCGCGAACATGATCCTCGTCGGCGCTGTCTTGCAGACCGGGGTGCTGCCGGTGAGCGAGTCGGCGATGGAGCAGGCGATCATGCTCAACGGCGTGGCGGTCGACCGCAATGTGCAGGCGCTGCGGCGCGGTCGGCAGGCCGTGGCCGACCCGGATGCGCTGGCGCAGCTATTGCAGCCCGAGCAGCCCGCGCCCCGCATCTCTGAGCGGGCGCGGCAGCTGGGCGCGCTGATCGGCTTGCCCGAGCCCTCCGATGCGATCGACCTGCGCATCGATGAGCTCATCGCCTTCCAGGACGACAAGTACGCGCGCCGCTACGTCGGCATCCTTGCCGAGGCCCGGCGGGCCGAGGCGCGCGTCGATGCGGGTTCCACCGCGCTGACCGAGGCGGTGGGGCGCGGGCTGCACAAGCTGATGGCTTACAAGGATGAGTACGAGGTGGCCCGGCTCGCGCTCGATCCCCAGGTGCGCGCGGCGATCGAGGCCGAGTTCGGCGAGGGCGCGACGGTGGTCAACAAGCTGCATCCGCCGATGCTGCGGGCGCTGGGCATGGACCGCAAGATCGGTGTGGGCCGGTGGTTCACGCCTGCGTTCCGGGGCCTGGCGACGATGAAGCGGGTGCGGGGCACTCGTCTGGATCCGTTCGGTCACACCGAGGTTCGGCGAACCGAGCGGGCGCTCATCGACGAGTATGTCGCCGCGATCCGCGAGGTGATCGCCGTGCTGGATGCCAGCAACTTGGGCGAGGCCGTGGCGATCGCCGGCCTGCCGGACATGGTGCGCGGCTACGAGGACATCAAGATGCGGACGGTCGCGGCATACCGCGCGGAGCTGGCGAAGCTGCTGGGAGGCCTTCGCTAGCCCCGTGGCCAGCGCTCGAGGCCGTCGAGGATGAGGTCGAGCCCGCGGTCGAACTCGTCGCCGTAGGCATAGCCGGGCTTGAGCGCGTGCTCGGTGATCAGCTCGGTGAGGTGCGGGTATTCCTCGGCGATGGCGGGGGCGGCGAGGATGCCCTCGGCGATGGTGGCGAGCTCGTCGGCATTGGCGAACGGCAGCGCGGATTCCTGCAGGACGAACCCGTAGATGTAGCTGTCGAGCAGGGAGACCGCGCGCGCGGCGAGGGGGATGGTGAAGCCGTTGCGCCGCAGGCAGCCGAGCACGGCGTCGTGGTGGCGCAGCGTGGCGGGGCCGGGTGTGGAGCGGGAGTCCATGAGGCCGAGCGCCCAGGGGTGCTCGCGGAGCGTGGCGCGGGCCGAGCGGGCGCGCTGGAGCATCCCCTCGCGCCAGCCTGCCTCGGGGCAGGGGAGGCTGATCTCGCTGAACACGTGGTCGACCATGGCGTCGAGCAGCGCGTCCTTGTTGGCGATGTGGTGATAGAGCGACATGGCCTCGACGCCGAGTTCCTTGGCCAGCGCCCGCATGGTGAGGCCGGTGGTGCCGGAGTGATCGGCGAGGCGGATTGCTGTGGCGAGGATCTGCTCGCGCGTGAGGCCGGGCCGGGCCCGGCGGGCTGCCTGTCCGGTGGCTGGCATGGTGCTCCTCTCGGGGTGGCGACGATCAACCATTGACTACCTTACGCCATAAGGCGTATCTTACGACGTAAGGCAAAGGTTGCTGGGCATGGGAGAAGGAGCCACGAATGTCGTCACGAGAGATCCATAAGGTATGCATCGTCGGTGCATCGGGGAAGCTGGGGAAGTACATGATCCGCCACGCTCTCGAGCGCGGATACGAGGTCGTTGGAGTGTGCCGCCCCGAGAGCGTCGGCAAGCTCGATGAGTTCGCGGGCTGCATCACCGTCATTCCGGGACGCACCGATGATCGGGACGTCATCAAGAAGGCCGTCGCCGGATGCGATGGTGTTCTCGTGGTGCTGGTCCCGTGGGGCGTGCACGACTATGCGAGTGGCACCGCCCGGGCCGTGCTCGACCATGCTGGACCGGGCGCGCGCCTGGTGTTCTCGTGCGGCTGGCACATCACCCGCGACGGCAAGGACGTGTACTCGCGCACCTTCCGCGCCATGCTCGCTGCCGCGACGGTCATCATTCGCCTCGTTCGCATGGCGGACATCCGCGACCAGGTGAAAGCCTGCAACCTCGTCTTCGCCAGCGACGCATTGTGGACAGTGGTGCGCGGGAGCGACCTCGAGGAGGGCGAGAGCCAGGGCCTTCCCGCCTGGAGCCGCCATGTGGGCGATCCCATCCTCGCGAGCAACATCACCCGGCGCATCGACTTCGCCCTGTTCATGGTCGAGGCTCTGGTCAACGACGACCTGATCCAGGAGGCTCCGGCGATCGTGGGATGCCGCACGGAATCCGCGCTCGCCCACGCCGCGGCCCGATAGCTCGACGGCCCGATAGCTGGTTCGAGCTGGTTGCCGGTTTGCGTTGGTCGCCGACGCGCATCCACCGGGCGCGAGGCGGACGTGGAATCTGCTAGCTATTGTCACGCGACACGCCGCGACACGGGCTTAGGAACGTGACATTGACCAGCAGATTTGGCGCGAAGCAGATTTTGGCGACCAGCAGATCTGGCGCGAACCTGTCGCCGGGCCGTTGGGCACCCGTCCGCCCACCAGCCCGTCATCCGCGAAGGGTGCCGGTACGCCAGGGGTTTCCGGCAGGAAAGGGGCCCGGGGTGCCGCGCCGCTCCGGGTTGGGGCTCGGAGCAAGGGTTGGCGCGGCACCCCAGGCTGTTCGGGGGAGGGTGCTGCTCAGCGGCAGGCTGGAGGGCGGGGAGCCGCGCTGGCTACTCGGCGCTCTCGAACATCGCGGCCATGCGCTTGTGCAGCTCGGCCTCGCTGACGTCCTCGATGTGGGTGGAGATGTGCCAGGCGTGGCCGAACGGATCGGTGATCACGCCGACGCGCTCGCCGTAGAACTCGTCGCGGATCGGCATCTGCAAGGTGGAGCCCTTCGCGACGGCCTTCTCGACCACGGCATCGACGTCTTCGACGCTCAAGGCGATCGTCACGGGGGAGCCGCCGAGCGCCACGGGGCTGAGGTTGCCCCAGTCCGGGTTCTCCTCGGCGAGCATGATCTTGCCGTTGCCGATCGCGAGCTCGGCGTGGCCCACGGAGCCGTCGGGCATGGATAGGCGGAGCTCCTCGGTGGCGCCGAGGACGTCCTTGTAGAAGGCGATCGCGGCATCGGCGCCCTTGATGGTCAGGTACGGGGTGACGGTGGGGGAGTTGCTGCTCATGGTGGGGTCCTCTCGGTGATGCGTGCCTGGTGCTCGACGTGATGCGGGGGCCGCGTGCTTCCGGAGCGGCCTGTTTCCGGGGTGGCCCGGACTCGAACAAATGTTCGAACAAGTGGAACTATATTCCATCGCGCGCGCTGTGGCAAGGGACACACCGCGATGTCTTCCACTCACCAATACTGACCCGACCGGGACCAGGAACTCATCGCGCGCTGCCGTCGCGAGGCGGTTTCACCATGCGGTCATGGACGCGTTCACCGGCATTCATCCCCCGTTGAGGCGGCTGGGCCACGATCAGCCGGGTGACCTCCACGACCGAACGAGTGCTGCCCGCGACCGGCCAGCGCGGAATCCGGGGACGGCCGTGGCGCGACTACCTGCTCTTCGTCGTCCTGGCCGGGCCCAACCTGCTGCTGCTCGCGCTGTTCACCTACCGGCCGCTGATCGACAACTTCCGCTTGTCGCTGTTCGACTGGAACCTCGCGTCACCGGATCTGGTGTTCGTCGGCCTCGACAACTATCGCGAGTGGTTCACCCGCGGCGATTCGTGGACGATCGTGCAGAACACCGTGCTGTTCACCGTTTTCGCGGTCGGCGGGTGCATGGTGCTCGGTCTCGCGCTCGCCCTGCTGCTCGACCAGCGGCTCAAGGGCCGCAACCTCGTGCGTGGCGCGATCTTCGCCCCGTTCGTGGTCTCCGGCGCGGCCATCGGCATCGCGTTCCAGTTCGTGTTCGACCCCAGCTTCGGGCTTGTCCAGGACCTGATCCGGCGCGCCAACGTGCTGCTCGGCCAGGTGGGCATTCCGTCGATCCCGGCGCCCGATTTCTACCAGGAGCCCAGGTGGGCGCTGGTGATGGTCACGGTGACGTTCATCTGGAAGTACCTCGGCTACAGCTTCGTGATCTACCTCGCGGCGCTGCAGGGCGTGCGCCAGGACCTCCTCGAGGCCGCGGAGATCGATGGGGCGAGCCGGTGGACCACCTTCTGGCGGGTGCTCATGCCGCAGCTTCGGCCCACCACGTACTTCCTGTCGATCACGGTGCTGCTCTCCACGTTGCAGGTCTTCGACATCATCTACGTGATGACGCGGGGCGGGCCGCTGGGCAATGGCACCACCACGATGATCTTCCAGGTCTACCAGGAATCGTTCGTGAACTTCCGGGCCGGCTACGGGGCCACCGTCGCGACCCTGCTGTTCCTCGCGCTGCTGATCGTCACCGTCGTCCAGGTGCGCATGATGGACCAGGGGGAGTCCCGATGACCGTGCTCGTGCTCGACGGCCACGATGCGGCGGCCCACGCCCGGCGCCAGCGCTGGATCCGCATCGCTGGCTACACCGCCATGATCGTCGCGCTGGCCATCATCGTGCTGCCGCTGCTGTGGATCGCGCTCACCTCGTTCAAGACGCGCGGCGAGGTCTACACCCAGCCCGTCACGTGGTGGCCCGGCAGCCTCTACCTCGACAACTACGCCGACGCGACCAGCCTCATCCCGTTCTGGACGTTCCTGCGCAACTCCCTGCTCATCACCACGATCCTCGGCACGCTCAAGTTCGCTCTCGGAATCCTCACCGCGTACGCCCTGGTGTTCGTGCGCTTCCCGGGCAAGACTCTGGTGTTCGTCACGGTCATCGCGGCGCTGATGGTGCCCAACCAGATCACCGTCATCTCCAACTATGCGCTCGTCGCGGAGCTGGGCTGGCGCAACACGTTCCAGGGCATCATTATCCCGCTGGCGGGCGTGGCGTTCGGAACGTTCCTGATGCGCAACCACTTCCTCTCGATCCCCGCGGAGATCATCGAGGCTGCCCGCATGGACGGCGCGGGCCACGCCATGCTGCTGTGGCGGGTCATCCTGCCCGCCTCCCGGCCCACGATGGTCGCGTTCGCGCTCATCACGCTCGTCAACGAATGGAACGAGTACTTGTGGCCGTTCCTCATCGCTGACGACTATCGTGTGGCACCGATCCCGGTCGGCCTGACCTTCCTGCAGAACAACGAAGGGCTGACCAACTGGGGGCCCGTCATGGCGGGCACCATCCTCGCGGCCATCCCCATCCTGATTGTCTTCATCATCCTGCAGAAGCAGATGATCAAGGGCCTCACCTCGGGCGCAGTCAAGGGCTGACCCCACTGTCGAAGGAGCACACCACATGACCGGATTCCATCCCCTCAACAGGCGGGCATTCCTCGGCTACACCGGCATCGCCGCAGCGGGGCTCGCGCTCACAGCCTGCGCTGGCGGCGGCAGCGGCACGAGCAGCGCGGACCCGAGCACCATCCAGTTCTGGTCCAACCATCCCGGCACCTCGCGCGACACCGAGCTCGAGCTGATCCGCCGCTTCGAGGCCGCCAACCCCGGACTGACCGTGCAGCTCGTCTCCTCGGGCCGCAACTACGAGGAAGTGGCGCAGAAGTTCAACGCCTCCCTCGCCGGCGGAGACCTGCCCGACGTAGTGGTGCTCTCCGATGTGTGGTGGTTCAACTACGCGATCAACAAGACCATCGAGCCGCTCGACGGGCTGTTCGATGACCTCGGCGTCGATACCGGCAGCTACGTCGAGGCACTGCTCGCCGACTACGCCTTCAACGGCAACCGGTGGGCCGTGCCCTACGCCCGCTCCACCCCGCTGTTCTACTACAACCGGGACGCGTGGCAGCAGGCCGGACTGCCCGACCGAGGCCCCCGCACCTGGGACGAGATGGCCGAATGGGCACCCGATCTAGTGGGTGCCAACGGCGACCGGCCCGCCCACTCCTGGGCCAACGGGGCCCAGTACCTCGCCTGGTACTACCAGGGCGTCAACTGGACGTTCGACGGCCGCTACTCCAGGGACTGGACCGTCACCATCGCCGAGGAGCAGGCCATCGAGGCCGCCGAGTGGTTCCGTGGCACGATCCACGATGGACGCTGGGCGAACATCAGCCCCGACAACGCCAACGACTTCGGTGCCGGGCTGTGCGCCTCCACCCTCGCTTCCACCGGCAGCCTCGCCCAGATCGAGGCCGCCGCGAGCTTCGAGGTCGGCACTGCCTTCCTGCCCCGCACCGAGGGCCGCGATTCCTGCCCCACGGGCGGCGCCGGTCTTGCCATCCCCTCCGGGATCCCGGACGAGCGCAAGCGCAACGCCATGCGATTCATCGAGTTCATCACCAACCCGGAGAACACCGGATACTTCTCCCAGAACGTCGGCTACATGCCCGTGCGCACCAGCGCTTCCGAGATCGGCGAGTTCCGCCAGTACCTCGACGCCAACCCCAACGCCCGCACCGCCGTCGAGCAACTGCCGCTGACCTCCCCGCAGGACAACGCCCGCGTCTTCGTCCCCGGCTCCGACCAGTTCATCAACGGCGGTCTCGAGCGCATCGGCCTGCGCAACGAGAACCCTGCCGACGTGCTTCCCGGGGTGCGCGACCAGCTCCAGGGCATCATCGACCGACAGATCACGCCGAAGCTGCCCAACTGACCATCTCCCTCGACCCGGGGCGCGGCACACCCCTCGCCGCGCCCCGGGCAACCCATGCATGGAGGTCCAGGCCCATGGCCGGAATCCGCTTCGACAGCGTCACCCACCGCTACCCCGGCAGCACCACCGCCGCGGTGGACGCGCTCGACCTCACCATCGACGACGGCGAGTTCCTGGTCCTCGTGGGGCCCTCCGGCTGCGGGAAATCCACCACCCTGCGCATGCTCGCCGGGCTTGAGCCCATCGAGGCGGGCCGCGTCCGCATCGGCGACCGCGACGTCACCCACCTGCCGCCGCGCCAGCGCGACGTCGCCATGGTGTTCCAGAACTACGCGCTCTACCCGAACATGACGGTCGCGGAGAACATGGGATTCGCGCTCCGCAACGCCGGAGTGCCGCGCGCCGAGCGTGATACCAAGGTCCGCGAGGCAGCCGCCATGCTCGACCTTGAGAACCTGCTCGACCGCAAGCCCGGCAAGCTCTCCGGCGGCCAGCGCCAGCGCGTCGCCATGGGCCGCGCCATCGTTCGCCACCCCAAGGTGTTCTGCATGGACGAGCCGCTGTCCAACCTCGACGCCAAGCTGCGCGTGAGCACCCGCTCCCAGATCGCGGCATTGCAGCGTCGGCTCGGCGTCACCACGGTCTACGTGACCCACGACCAGGTGGAGGCCATGACCATGGGAGATCGCGTGGCCGTCCTCGACCACGGCATCCTGCAGCAGGTCGACTCGCCCCGCGCGCTCTATGACGATCCCGCCAACACCTTCGTCGCGTCCTTCATCGGCTCCCCGGCCATGAACCTCATCCACGCCCGCGTGGAGGCAGGGTGGGCCGTTGCCGGTGGCATCCGGGTGCCCGTTCCGCGCGCCGTGCTCGAGGCGGCATCGGCGCCTGGCTCCATCACGCTCGGGGTGCGTCCCGAGGACCTAGCCCTCGTGCCCGAGGAGCAATCCCTCGCGCTGCGCGTCACCCTCCACGAGGAACTCGGCTCCGAGGGATTCGTCCATGGCCGCCCCGACGAGCCGGGGGAGTGGGAATCAGTGTCCGGCGAGATCGTGGTACGCGTCGAGGCCCGCACCGCCGTCACCGTCGGCGAGGCCCTGCGCGTCCGCCCCCGCCCCGGCAGCGTGCTGTTCTTCGACACCGCCACCGGGCAGCGGCTGCGCGGATAGGATCGCCGGTTCCTCGAACCGTTGGCCGCCTCGCTGCGCCACAATGGAAGCATGACCGGCACCACGACCCACACCAATGATCCCGCTCTCATCCGCCAGCTCCTGGCGACGCCCGCCACCTGGGCGGTGGTGGGGCTGTCCACCCACACCGGGCGCACCGCCCACGGGGTGTCCCGCTGGATGAAGGAGCGGCTCGGGCATCGCATCGTGCCCGTGCACCCGCTCGCCGAGAACGTGTTCGGCGAGGACGGGCATGCCAGCCTCTCGGACATCCCCGACGGGGAGCACATCGACGTCGTGGATTGCTTCGTCAACTCCCGCCGCGTCGGCGGCATCGTCGACGAGGCTATCGCCAATGCGGAGCGGCTCGGCATCACCGCGCTGTGGCTGCAACTCGGCGTGATCGACGAGGACGCCGCCCAGCGCGCCACGGACGCCGGGCTCGGCGTCGTCATGGACACCTGCCCGAAGATCGAGTACCCGCGGCTGTAAGGGGGCTGACGGTCAGTTGGTGCCGAGCTCCTCGCGCCAGCCGGCCTCCTTCTGGATGTACTCGTTGTCCGAGAAATCCTCGAAGTCGCTCTCATCGCTGACCCGCCGTACCTCGAGCTTCGTCCCGGGACCGAGGGGGCAGCGGCGTGCCCACTCCGCGGCCTCCTCCTTCGACGCGACCTGGATGATCCAGAAGCCGTTGAACAACTCGTGCGTCTCCCCGTATGGCCCATCGGTGATGACTGGCTCCTCCGCGGAGAAGTCAACGACGAACCCTTCCTCTGGCCCGGCGAGGCCTTCGCCAGCGAGCAGCACGCCCGCCTTCATCATCGACTCGTTGTAGGCGCCCATCGCGTTGATGATCTCCTCGAACGGCACGTCCTTCGAGGCCTCGATCGCGGCATCGGTCACGCGCATGATCAGCATGTACTTCATCGGTCTTTCCTTCCGTCCCAGAAGCACCCCTGTGGTGCCTCCTACTATGACGTCGAACGAGGACCGAGCGGATCGACATGGGGCAGAAAAATTCTCGAAAGTGCCTTGGAGCTGCGCGAACCGGGCATTCCGACAGGTCGGCTAGCAGGTGTTCTTCTCGAGGTATTGGTCGTAGTTCCAGTTGAACAGGTGCTCGCACAGCATGTTCGGGAATGATTCGGGCACATCGACGTCGCTGGGCGGGCGCACGACGACGGGGCCACGTGGTTCGGCCTCCGCAGGCTCGGACGCCTCGGGAGCGGCCGGTGGGGCAGCAGGGCTGCTGGGGGCCGGTGGCGCGCCGCCTCCGACTATGAGCGCGATCACGAGCGCGATGAGGGTGTCCATGGGTTCTCCTGGGCTGGTGCGGGCTGGGGACGGACGCGGTCGCCGTGGAGGCATCTGGGATGACAGCTTGTGACGTTCGCGTACAGTCAGCTTTATGCCTACCAGTCCGCGCCGACACTTTTCGCGGATCCGCCAGGATGGTCGGCTCGATGCCCCGCAGCGTTGCTGCGGCGAGGGATGTCGCGCGGCCTGGCGCGAGGGCCGGTGGACGCGACCAGGGGGCGCTCCCGACCGTGCGGCGGCCAGTCTGGGGCCGGAAAGCAGAAGATCCCCTCCCAGGCATGGCCTGGAAGGGGATCGTGAAGTGCGCCATCAGGGACTCGAACCCCGAACCCGCTGATTAAGAGTCAGCTGCTCTGCCAATTGAGCTAATGGCGCGTGCTCTTGGTGCGGGAAAGACATTAACAGGTTTGTCGCCCGATCGGAAATCTGCTGGTGGGAGGGGGTGTGATCGGGGGTGGGCTGGAGCGGTGGCGATCGGCGCGCGCTCGGGGGCCAGCGTTGTCCGGGCTGCTCTGCAGGGGAGCGTCCCGAGGGTTTGGTGACGTGTTGTTGCGTATGCCACCCCGGGGTGAAAACAGATGAGCAGTCCCGCATACTTGCCACATGAAGGGCCTATGTACGCGTGCTTAGCGGCGTGGGCCCGGAGCATCAGGAGGTGAGGACCGCATGACCCTAGTACTTGGTTCGCGACGAGCATGGCGGTCGAGCGCCGCAGCGATCGCGCTGGCGGCAACGCTGGCGCTGGTGTCCGCCTGCACGATCCCGACCAGCGAGAGCAGCGCGCCCGAGCCTCCGCCTCTCCCCGCCATCAGCGTGTCCGAGCCCGATGGCGCTAGCGGCGTGGCCCCGCTCGACCCGGTCACTCTCGCCGTGACCGAGGGAACGCTGGACTCCGTGGAGCTGCTCAATCCCGAGGGCGAGCCCGTGGAGGCCGAGATCGCGCCCGATGGCACGTCGTGGACCACCACGGAAGTCCTCGGATACGGGCGCACCTACACGCTCGCGGCGACCGCGATGGGCCCGGGCGGTACTTCCGAGCTGAGCAGCACCTTCACCACTGTCACCCCCAGCAACTTGACGATGCCGTACCTGATGCCGTGGGACGGCGCGGTAGTAGGCATCGGCCAGCCCGTCGCGGTGCAGTTCGACGAGCCGATCCCGGATCGCCAGCGCGCGCAGGACCTGATCACTGTGACCACGGACCCACCCGTGGAGGGCGCTTTCTACTGGGTGAACAATCGCGAGGTGCGGTGGCGCCCGGAGAACTACTGGGAGCCCGGCACGCGCATCACCGTCGATGCCAATGTCTACGGCCACGACCTCGGCAACGGCCTGTACGGCGAGTCGGACAAGCATGCCGAGTTCACCATCGGCGACGCCGTCATCGCCGTCGCCGACGACTACACCAAGACCATCTCCATCTCAGTGAATGGCACGGTGGTCAAGACGATGCCTACTTCGTTCGGCAAGGCCTCCGCGCCGACCCCCAACGGCACCTACATCATCGCGGAGCGCCATCGCGAGATCGTCATGGATTCCTCCACCTACGGCGTGCCCGTCAGTTCCGCGGACGGATACCGCACCGATGTCGAATGGGCCACCCGCATGTCCTACAGCGGCATCTTCGTGCATTCGGCACCGTGGTCGATCGCCGACCAGGGCCGCCGCAACGTCAGCCACGGCTGCCTGAATGTGAGCCCGGCCAACGCGCAATGGTTCTACTACAACACCAAGCCCGGCGATATCGCCGTGGTCCGCAACACTGTCGGCGGAACGCTCAATGGCCTCGACGGGCTCGGCGACTGGAACATCCCGTGGTCGCAGTGGAAGGCCGGCAACGCCGAGGCGTGACCGTGGCTTGGCGTGCTAGCTCTCCGTCCCGCAGGTTCCTGGCCGGTCGGCCGAGCGCGTGATCGGTACATCCACGGAGAACGGGCGGCCCACGTCCGGCGTGAACTCGATCGGTCCGTCCACCGAGCAGGGGGCCGTGCCGCCGGGCAGGCCGATGACCTGGTAGCAGGTGGTGGCGAGGGTGAGCTGGATGGCACCGTCCTCGCCCGCGGTATCAGTGGCGAGCGGGATCTGTGAGCCGCACCGCGAGAGGACCAGCCCGAGCCCACCGATGGGGTCGCCGCTCTCGGAGTCCGTGAGCCGCAGCGTGCCGTTGACGGCGGCCTCGCCGGAGCGGGCGGGGCCCTGCGCGAAGTCGAGGCGCAGCAGGCCCGTCTCGCCATCATTCTCGATGGAGCCGGGGAAGGGGCCCTCCTCGAGCGGGTAGTAGCTCGCGGGCACGGAGGTGAAGCGGATGGAGAAGCAGCCCGGGTCGAGGTCGGTGACGGTCGCGGTGCCGGCGTTGTTGCTGCGAACGTCGAGCAGGCGCTGCCCTTGTGGCTGCTCGTCCCCCTCTGGCCCGTCCTGCTCTGGGCAGGGCTCGACCCGGTCCACCGCGTAGGAGACGTCGGGGATCTTGGTGCCGGCGAGCGTCTCGGACACGATGACGATGCTTCCCTCGCCGTTCTGCCCCGCCGAGACGTTCGTTCCGCCGGAGGTAGCGGGCTCGTTGGTGGCCGGTTCGCTCGTGGCGGCGCTGGTGGTCTCCGGTGCCGTGGTCGCTTCCTCCGCGCTGTTGGCAGGCGCTGACGTGGTGGCGGTCCGGTCAGCGGGGAGCATGCCCGGGGTGGCGTCGTCGGTGCATGCCGGGACGAGGAGCACGGTCGAGGCTGCGATCAGGGCGAGGCCCCGAGCGGAGGAGGCGATGCGTGGCATGGTGTGGCCTTCCGGGTCGTCTCGAGGTGGCACACGGGAGCGGCGCGGGCCACAAGACAAGACAATACCTGGGACAGCATCAGGTACGACGAAGGCCCGGCACCTAGGGGTACCGGGCCTTCGTGGAGGGTGAGCGACGGGGCTCGAACCCGCGACATCTGGGATCACAACCCAGTGCTCTACCAGCTGAGCTACGCCCACCATTACCAAACGTGCACGGCTTTCACCGCGCTGTCGGCCCCCCGATACTAGCGCGTGGGGGGCTCGTTTGCCGAATCGGCTGCTCGATCGGCCTTTTTGCCCGCGGCGAGATCCTTGGCGATGCGGTTAACCTCGTTGGAGGTGGGTCCGGGCTGGGGGACGAACGCGGTGTGCCGGTAGTAGTCGAGCTCGAGGATCGATTCCTTGATATCGGCGAGCGCGCGGTGCGCGAGGCCCTTCTGGGGCTGTCCCCGATAGATGCGCGGGTACCAGCGGCGGCACAGTTCCTTGATGGAGCTGACGTCGATCATCCGGTAGTGCAGGTGCGCGTCGAGCTCGGGCATGTCGCGGGCGATGAATCCACGATCGGTGGCGATGGTGTTCCCGGCGAGCGGCGCGGTGCGCGGGGCAGGCACGTGCTCGCGGATGTAGTCGAGGACCATCTTCTCGGCCTCGGCGACGGTGACGGTGGAGGCACGCACCTCGTCAGTGAGGCCGGAGTTGCGATGCATCTCGGTCACGACGGGAACCATGTTGTCGAGGGCCTCGTCGTCGGCATGGATGACTATGTCCACCCCCTCTCCGAGGACGTTGAGGTCCTTGTCGGTGACCAGCGCCGCGATCTCGATCAGCTTGTCGCCGCCGATGTCGAGCCCGGTCATCTCGCAATCGATCCACACGAGTCGTTCCTGCACGTCATTCACGCCTCTCAGCATGCCAGGTCGCGGGGGGACGGTGGGTGACCTGCCCCGTGGTGGCGGTTCGGCGGCAATGGGCAGGGCCGGGCTCCCGATGGTGGGAAGCCCGGCCCTGCCTGTTGCTCGCGATCATTACTCGGAGGCTGCTATTCGGAAGCGGCCTCGGTGGAATCCGGCAGCTCGCGGGGAACGACCTTGCCGGTGGCGTTGCGGGGGAGCTCGTCGAGGAACACCACATCGCGGGGCACGCTGAACCGCGCGAGCTTGTCCTTGACCTCGGCCTTGACGCTGTCCACGTTGAGCGCCTTGCCTGCCTCGGTGTCCTTGCGCACGACATAGGCGGCGAGCCGCTTGCCGAACTTCTCGTCGTCCACGCCGACCACCGCGCACTCGAGCACGCCATCCATCTCGCTGAGCACGTTCTCCACCTCGCGCGGGTACACGTTCTCGCCGCCGGAGACGATCATGTCATCGGAGCGGCCGTCGATGAAGAGCAGGCCCTCGGCGTTGAAGTGGCCGAGATCGCCGGTGGACATGAGCTTCTCGTGGACGTTGCGCTCGGCCCCGTCGCGGGTGTAGCCCTCGAAGATCATGCCGTTGCCGACGAACACGTTGCCGACGGTGTCGGCGGGGATCTCATTGCCGTCGTCGTCGATGATCTTCACCACGGTGCCCAGCGGTGCCCGCCCGGCGGTGGTGGGGTGCTTCATCATCTCCTCGGGCGTGGCGATGGCCGCCCAGCTGACCTCGGTGGAGCCATACAGGTTGTATAGCACCGGGCCGAGCTCGTCGAGGGTGCGCTTGACCAGCGCGGTAGGGATAGCGGAACCGCTGGCGGCGACCACGCGCAGCGCGGAGAGGTCCACGTCGCGCTGCTCGGCGGGCAGGTCGATGATGCGCTGCAGCATCGTCGGCACCAGGAACAGCGATGCTGCCCCGTGCTCGGCAACGAGGCGAAGGGTGTCGGCCGGGTCGAACTTGCGCTGCATGATGAGGGTGGAGCGCAGCGCCAGGTTGATCTGCACCGTGGCGAAGCCCCAGGTGTGGAAGATCGGCGCGGCGATGAACGACTTCTCGCAGCTCGCCAGCGGGAACTTCGACAGCAGCGCGGAGGCGGGCATCCAGCTGCGCGGCTCGGGCCGTCGCGCGCCCTTCGGAGTGCCGGTGGTGCCGGAGGTCAGCACGATCGTCTTGCCGCGGCGGGGACGCGACGGCAGCTTGCCCTCGGCGCTGCCGGAGGCGGGGGCCTCATTGATGAGGCGGTCCAGCGTGGTCCAGCCCTCGCGCAGCACGGACTCGTCCGTGTCGACCCAGGACAGCGCGACCCGGGAGTCGTCGAAGTCCTCGGCGATCATCTCGACGAACTCCTCGTCGAGGAACAACCAGGCGAGCTTCTGCTCGGTGATGACGGCCTCGAGCTGCCCCGCGGAGGCACCCGTGTTCAGCATCACCAGGTCCGTTCCGAGGCGTGCCGATGCGCCGATGGCCTGCAGGAAGCCACGATGGTTGCGCGCCAGGATGCCGATCCGATCGCGCTCCTTGACCCCCGCCGCGCGAAGACTGCGCGCCAGCGCGTCCGCGGCATCATTGAGCTGCTTGTAGGTGACGGTGCCGCCGTCGTCGATCACGGCCGGCTGCTCGGGGCCCCGGTGCGCCGCGAACGCGATCAAGCCACCAGGGGTGAAGTCGAACCGGAACCACGCCGCCGCGACCTTGCCGAGCCTGTCGGGCCGCATCGGTGCGACGATCCCGGCCTTGGTGATCGGCACCAGGCCCTTCACCAGATCGAACGCCTCGGACATCGAAACCATGGATGAACCTCTCACTCTCCGCCGAGCTTCTTGTAGATACCGCCCACGATCGGGGCCATCACGCCACGCGGCGCGTAGTTGCCCGCCGCGGACATTGCCTTGCTCAGCACGCCAGGAACGACGCGCATCTTGTTGCGGAACAAGCCATCGATCGACAGCCGCGCGGTGTAGCGCGCATCGATCCACAGGAAGTCCGGTACCAGCCGATCAACCAGCGAGGCATCGTCGGGCTCCGGGGCATCGAGCCGCACCGGGCCGGGCGCGAGCAGCGTCACATGGATGCCACGCGGCTTCAGCTCGCCGCGCAGCGACTCCGAGAACGAGTTCACGAACGCCTTCGACGCCGCGTACGTCGCATTGTTGGGGATGGGCATGTTGCCCGCAGCGGAGCCGGTCATCAGGATCCCGCCACCGCCGCGCTCGAGCATCCCGGGCAGCGCGGCCAGTGCGAGGTCATGCACCGACACCGCGTTGAGATCCACGATGAACCGCTCATAGTCCGGGTCCAGGCGCTCGAGCGGGCCGAAGGTCGCGATGCCCGCGTTGAGGCACAGCACCGCCACATCGCGCGCCGCGATCTCCTCCGCCAGCTTGCCCCGCTGTGCCCGGTCGGCGAGATCAACGCCGCGCACATCGACATCGACGCCGTACTTGTCGCGCATGCCCGCCGCGAGCTCCTCGAGCACATCGACGCGGCGAGCCACGGTCACGAGGTTGTAGCCGCGCGACGCCAGGTCCTCCGCGAGGGCCATCCCGATTCCGGACGACGCCCCCGTCACGACAGCACAGTTCTCCGCAGTGGGATGTGGAACAGCCATACCGGTGATCGTACTGTGCGTGGGGGCGCAGTGGCCCGCCGATGCCCGGAACCCGCTAGGGCGCCTCAGTCCGGGCGTACCCGCAGGACGCGGTCGCCGGTCCGGTTGGAGGTGGTGAGCAGCAGCGAGCCATCCGGCTGGGAATGCACGCTGCGGATCCGTCCTACCGTGCCGTCGAGCTCCGGCGGCTTGCCCTCCGATACGACCGTCGAGCCGTGAGCGGACAGCTTGAGGAAGCGCAGCTGCTGCCCCCGGAGCGCGCTGATCACGATGGCACCCTCCCACTCGCCCCACTTGGCGCCCTGCAGGAATGCCATTCCGCCTGGAGCGATCGGGGGAGTCCCCGAGCTCCACACCGCCTCGATAGCGCCGGGAACCCGCACGGGATCGGTCATCGGCACCGACTCGTCGTAGAACCCGGCCCGGTCCGGTCGCCAGCCGTAGTTGCCGCCCGCGACCAGCTGATTGACCTCATCATCCCGGTCCGGGCCATGCTCCACGCTGTAGATGTCGCCGGACGCGGGATCCTTCGCGAGGCCCTGCGGGTTGCGGTGGCCCAGGGTGAACACCGGGCTCGCGGGGTCTGGGTTGCCCGCCGCGGGGTGCCCGCTCGTCGTCACGTGCAGCACCTTGCCGCCAAGGACATCGGGATCCTGGGGGTTCGTGCCCACTGCCGCGTCGCCCGTGGCGATGTACAGGCTGCCCTCGTCGTCAACGAGGATCCGGCAGCCGCCATGCTGGCCCGTCACGGTGGGGAACCCGTCGATGACCGTTCCCGCGGGCACGAGCGCCGACCAGTCCTCCTCGACCGTCCAGGACGTGACCCGGATGTCGCGGGTATTGCCGTCATCGAAACCGTGGCAGGCGTACAGGATGCGATTGGACGCGAAGTCGTCGTCGAGGGCCAGGCCCATCAGTCCGGTCTCGCCCTGCGCCCACAAGTCCGACAGGTCCGCCGCGACCTCGCGCACCGTCCCGCCGGGGAGCTTGGCGACGAACCGGCCCGAGCGCTCGCCCGTCAGCAACGTCCCGTCCGGCGCCGTCACGACGTCCCAGGGCACCGACAAGCCATCGATCTCCGTCGAGACGGTCAACGGTGGGGTCCCTGCGAGATCCTCGTCGCCCATCGACGGCGACATGCTGCCCGAGCCGAGCGCATCGAACGGGGACGAGCAGGCCACCCCGACCGTTGCCAATGAGGTGGCGATGACCGTTGAACCGACGACAGTCGCCCACCGCATCACGGCGTGAGCATCACCTTGATCGCTGACCGCCCATCCATGTCCGTGTACGCGCCAGCGACCTCGTCGAGCGGCCGCACAGCGTCGAACACCCGCCCCGGATCGATGCTGCGGTCCATCACATCGGGCAGCAGGTCGCGGATGTAGTCCCGCACCGGTGCCACCCCGCCGGCCACGCGCAGGTTCTTCGAGAAGATCGCGCCCACCGGCAGCTCCGGGCCGCCCGCGGGCACGCCCACGAAGCCCAGGCTGCCGCCGGGGCGCAACGACGACAATGCCTGCGCCATCGAGGCCTTCGTGCCAACGCACTCGAGAGCACAATCCGCGCCCGAGCCGCCCAGCAGCTCCTTCACCCGCGCGACGCCCTCCTTGCCGCGCTCCGCCACCACATCGGTCGCGCCGAATTCCCGGGCGAGCTGCTGGCGGGACTCGTGCCGCGACATCGCGATGATCCGTTCCGCGCCCAGCCGCTTCGCCGCGAGCACCCCGCACAGGCCCACCGCGCCATCGCCCACGACCACCACCGATGCTCCCGGCCGTACGTTCGCCATCAGTGCCGCGTGATGACCCGTGCCCATCACATCCGACAATGTCAGCAGCGACGGCAGCATCGCATCATCCGGATGATCGTCGAGCGCCACGAGCGTGCCATCGGCGAACGGCACCCGGATGTACTCCGACTGCGCCCCGCCGAGCTGCTCCCCGGCCCGGTTCAGGCCGCCCCAGAAGCCGCCCTGCACGCAGGACGTGAAGATGCCGTTGGTGCAATGCTGGCACGTACCGTCGCTATCGGTGAACGGCGAGATCACGAATGTGCCCGGCTTGATCGACGACTCCGGCCCGGACTCCTCGACGACACCGATGAACTCATGCCCGATCGGGTGCGGCTGGTCAACGGGTTCGGTGCCGCGGTAGGCCCATAGGTCCGAGCCGCACACGCAGGTGCGCACGATCCGCACGATCGCGTCCGTCGGCGCGGAGATCGCGGGATCCGGCACGTTCTCGATCCGCACGTCACCAGGGGCATGAATCATCGTGGAGCGCATGACCACACGCTAGCCCTCCTCCCGGCGGCGTGCCAGGGTAGATTGGGCGCGGCCCCCGCTGGCGTCGTTGCCTGGGCCCGGGGACTGCCGAGGAGGCCACCATGACCGACGAGAAGCCCATCACCGATCCTGATGCGCTGCGCGGAATCCTAGGGGACGTGCACCCGCGCGCGGCCACCAAGGAGCGCGCACGCCTGCACGAGCGCGACAGGGAATGGCTCGCGAGGTCGCCATTCTGCGTCATCGCCACCAGCGACGCGCACGGCAATTGCGATGCCTCCCCCAAGGGCGACCCGCCTGGGTTCGTGCATGTCCTCGACGACCGCACGATCGCCATCCCCGAGCGGCCCGGCAACAGGCGCGGCGACGGCTACTTCAACATCCTGGAGAACCCGCGCATCGGGATACTGTCGATCATCCCCGGGCGGACCGAGACGCTCCGCATCAACGGGCGCGCCCGCCTCGTGCGCGACGCTCCCTTCTTCGATGACTTGATCGTGCAGGGCAATCGCCCCATCCTCGCGATCATCATCGATATCGACACGATCTTCCTTCATTGCGCCCGTGCATTCCTCCGCTCGCGGCTGTGGCAGCACGATGCCTGGGAACCCGAATCACTGCCATCGACCGCGCGGCTCGTCAGCGAGGTCAACCCCAGCGCGGGGCAGCCCGCAGAGATCGAGCGGGTCTACAGCGCCGAGACGATGCGCAGCACCCTCTACTAGGGGGCGTCCGCGAGTGGTCCGGTGCCGCGAGTGGTCCGGTGCCGCCGCGAGTGTGCACAAAACGACAGCTCAAGGCGGGAAACCAGTCGTTTTTCGCACACTCGCGGGGACAAGGTGGCGACAAGAAAGCCCTCAAGACCGGTCGAGCGGGCGCAGCGCTCGCGGCGGCAGCGGGCTGGAGTACACGACGCTGGTGGTGACGCTGCCGAGCGCACCGATGCGCCCGGAAACCTGCTCGAGGTGAGCCATCGAGCTCGCGACAGCCTTCATGATGAAGCAATCGTCACCTGTGACGTGGTGCGCCTCGATGATCTCCGGAGTCGCGGCAAGCACCTCATGCAGAGGGCGATAGTTGCTCGACGGGTAGCGCAGCCGCAGGAAAGCCATGATGGGATAGCCGATCCTCTGGGGATCGACAGTGGCCGCGTACCCAGTGATGACGCCCGCTTCCTCGAGCTTGCGCAAGCGGTCCGTCACGGCGCTCGCGGACAGGTTCACCGTCCTGCCCAGCTCGGCGAGCGTGAGCCGACCGTTCTCCTGCACGGCAGCGATGATCCCGGCATCGGTCCGGTCCAGCTCCATCAGGCCTCCATCGATTCCATGGCAGTACCACGATGATGCCAGGGAATCGTCGGTCCAATGCGTCATCTGACGCGGATCAAGCCTGTTGCGAGCGGCCATCCCGCGGAATGCTGGAAGCCATGGAAGCCATCGACTACTTCGCCGCCAAGCTCCGCCACGAGATCGACCCTGCTGATCTCGTCGCCCTGGAACCCCCGTTCGTGCTCCTTGATGTCCGCGATGATGACGCTTGGAAGCAGGGGCACATCCCGCATGCCCAGCACGTGCCACGTGCCCAGCTCGATGACTGGATCACAACGCACGACACTCGTGTTCCCGTGGTGGTGCATTGCTGGGGGCCAGGCTGCAACGGGGCCACCAAGGCTGCTCTGCGCCTGAGCCAGGCTGGGATCGCCGCGCGCGAGATGATCGGCGGGTTCGAGTACTGGGTCCGTGAGGGACTGCCCCATGTCGCTGCGGGCGCGCGTGCACAGGCACATTCCGACCCACTCACGGCGGTCACTCGCTCGGTCGAGTGTGGTTGCTAGAGGAGCGTCGAGCACGCCGGGGGGGGGCGTCGCGAAGTCTGCCGGGCGCCCCTGTTCCAGGGCCGCGAGTGTGCACAAAACGACAGCTCAAGGCCCAAAACCAGTCTTTTTTCGCACACTCGTGGGGCGGCCGGGGCCAGTGGGGCAGCCGGGGCCAGGGGTGCGGCAACGAACGAGCGGGCGACGCCGCAGTGCGGCGGGGCCAGGCACAGCTGATGCCGCCCGAGCCGCGAACCCCTAGCTCATAGCGAGCGGCCGGTGCAGGTCGAGATAGCGCACGTCCCCCATGAGGCGCCGTTCCTCGTCCATGGCGGGCTGCCAGGAGGCGGGCATCTGGAGGCGCTCATGCTCGCGCGCCTCGGCCTCGCTGGTGAAGTAGACGGCCTCGATGTAGCCGTCCTCGCCGTAGCGAGCTAGCGTTCCGCCGATGATCTCGGGGCGCAGCTCGTGGATGCGCTGGCCTTCCTCGTTCATGATGGCGCGCATGCGGTCGAAGTCGGGGGAGTGGCCTTCCATGACCTGGACGTACCCGGCCTTGCCGGAGGGGCCGCCGAGCCATTCGCTGACGTCGGGGCAGTCCATGAAGGTGACCTCGCCGTCGAAGCATTTCTCGGCCTCGGCCCACCATCGGCCTTGCTCGGGGCGCTCGCTGTTGCGGCGGGCCGATTCCTCGGAGTCGAACCTGACCATTGCTACGAAGGTGCCGTCATCGCTGGTCCCGCAGGTGGCGCCGAGGTAGCCGGTGGCGCCGGGGCGGATGTCGCGCGTCCATTGGTCGAGGCAGTCGCGGAGGCGTTGCTCGTCGGCGACGTGGCCTTGGAATACTTGCATGTACATGGTGCTGAACTCCTCGTGCGGGCGTGTGTTCCGCGTTGAGTCGTTTGTGGTGGTCGTCGCGCGGTAGCGACCGTGGGTGTCGGCCTTGCCGTGGCGACCACTGCATGTCCCATGTTTCGCCGGTATCGGCGGGAGCGCAAGACCTCGCGCGCCTAAACCTCGCGTAGATGAAGCGGCAGCGAAAGGCCCTGGCGAGTGGAACCTTTTCCTCGCTGGGGACGAAAAAGTTTCCACTGCCAGGGCCGGGTGCCAGGGCCCGCTAGCTGCTAGGCCTCAGCGACGACCTGTCAGAGCTGCGCGGCGAGCTCGGTGCCCTGCCGGATGGCGCGCTTGGCGTCGATCTCGGCAGCGACGTCTGCTCCGCCGATGATGTGCAAACTCGTTCCGGCGGCCTTCAGCTCGGCCTCGAGCTCGCGGACGGATTCCTGCCCGGCGCACAGCACGATCGTGTCGACGTCGAGGACCTTCTTGTCCTTGCGCTCCTCGCCGAAGGAGATGTGCAGCCCCTCGTCGTCGATACGCTCGTAGTTCACGCCGGTGAGCTGGTTGACCTTCTTGCCCTTGATGGCGGCGAGGTGCACCCAGCCAGTGGTCTTGCCGAGTCCCTTGCCGATGCGGGTGTCCTTGCGCTGGAGGAGGAAGACGTCGCGCGGGGAGGGGGAGGGCTTGCGCTTGGTGACGTAGCCGGGGTTGTCCTCGGTGTAGTCGACGCCCCATTCCTCCTTCCACTCCGCGAGGTCGAGGGCCGGGCGGGTGTCGTGGGTGAGGAACTCGGAGACGTCGACGCCGATGCCGCCGGCACCGATGACGGCGACCTTCTTGCCGACGGGCTTCTGGGCCTTGACGGCCTCGGCGTAGGTGATGACCTTGGGGTGGTCGACGCCGGGGATGCCGGGCACGCGGGGGGTGACGCCGGTGGCGAGGATGACCTCGTCGAAGCCGCTCAGTTCGGCCGCGGTGGCGCGGTGGTTCAGGTGGACCTGGACCTTCTTGATCTCGAGCTGGCGCTTGTAGTAGCGGATGGTCTCGGAGAACTCCTCCTTGCCGGGGATCTCCTTGGCGATGGCGAACTGGCCACCGATCTCGGCGTCGGCCTCGAACAGCTCGACGTCATGGCCGCGGTCGGCGAGGTTGACGGCCGCGGAGAGCCCGGCGGGGCCTGCTCCGACGACGGCGATCTTCTTGGCCCGCTTGGTGGGCAGCAGCACGAGCTCGGTCTCGCGCCCGGCGCGGGGGTTGAGCAGGCAGGAGACCTTCTTGTTGACGAAGGCGTGGTCGAGGCAGGCCTGGTTGCAGGCGATGCAGGTGTTGATCTCGTCCTCGCGCTGCTCGGCGGCCTTGTTGACCCAGTCGGGATCGGCGAGCATGGGGCGGGCCATGGAGATGAGCTGGGCGTCGCCGTTGGCAAGGATCTCCTCGGCCATCTCGGGCATGTTGATGCGGTTCGACGCGCACACGGGGATGCCGACGTACTTCTCGATCTTGGCGGTGACCTCGACGAACGCGCCGCGCGGCACGGAGGTGACGATGGTGGGGACGCGGGCCTCGTGCCAGCCGATGTCGGTGTTGATGATGTTGATGCCGGAGCTCTCGAGGTCCTTGGCGAGCGCGATGATCTCGTCGAACGTCTGGCCGTCCTCGACGAGGTCAGCCATGGAGAGCCGGAAGATGACGATGAAGTCGGTGCCGACGGCCTCTCGGATGGCCTGGGAGATCTCCACGGCGATGCGCCGACGGTTCTCGGGCGAGCCGCCCCACTGGTCGGTGCGCTTGTTGGTGCGCTTGGCGAGGAACTGGTTGATGAAGTAGCCCTCGCCACCCATGATCTCCACGCCGTCGTAGCCGGCCTGCTTGGCGAGCTTGGCGCAGCGGGCGTAGTCGCGGATGGTCTTCTTGATCGCGATGGACGGCAGCGCGATCGGCGTGAACGGGTTGATCGGCGCCTTGATGCGGGAGGCGGAGCCGCTGAGCGGGTGGTAGCTGTAGCGGCCGCCGTGGAGGATCTGCAGGGCGATCTTGCCGCCGGCCTCGTGGACGGCCTCGGTGATCTGGCGGTGCTGCTTGGCTTCCTTCTTGGTGGTGAGCTTGCCAGCGAGCGGGTAGAGGCTGCCTTGCAGGTTGGGGGAGTAGCCGCCGGTGACGATCAGGGCGACGCCGCCGCGGGCACGCTCGGCGAAGTACTCGGCGAGCCGGGGGATGTGCTTGGCGCGGTCCTCGAGGCCGGTGTGCATCGAGCCCATGATGACGCGGTTCTTCAGCGTGGTGAAGCCGAGGTCGAGGGGCTGCATCAGGTGCGGGTACGTGGGGTGCGGGCTCGCGGGATGCTCGGTGGCGGGCTGTGCCATCTGTGGATCACTTTCTGTGTGGTGTCCGCCGGGCGGGCTGTGCCTGGCGGGGCTTGCGGGGCAGGTGGTCAGGCGTGCGGCTGGCTCTGGGGCGCCGCGGGCGGAGTGGCATCGAGGGCGGCGAGCACCTCATCGCACCAGGCGAGGAAGGACTCGGCCTCGATGATGCCGGCGCGGAGCACGAGGTATTGGTGCAGCGGGGTGCCGGCCAGCTCGTCGGGGCTGGTGCGGCCGGTCCGGGCCAGGTCGCGCGCCTCGATATCGCGGTAGGTGGCGAGGCGCTGCTCGGCGAGGGCACGGTGGCGCTTGAACTCGAGCGCGAGGGCGGATATGTCGCCGTAGGCGGCGCCGCGCAGCTTGACGGCGAGGATGCTGCGGAAATTGCTGGTGTCGACGGGCTCGGCGATCCAGTCGCGCAGCGCGTCGAGGCCGGCCTGGCTGGGCCGGTAGATGGTCTTGTCGGGGCGTCCCGTCTGGGGGACCTGCTCGCCGATGACCCATTCGGTCTCGGCCATGCGCTTGAGGGTGCGGTAGATCTGCTGGTGGCTGGCGGACCAGAAGTAGCCGATGGAGCGGTCGAAGCGGCGCGCGAGCTCGTACCCGGAACCGGTGCGTTCCTGGAGCGAGATGAGGATGGCGTGCTCGAGCGACATGGGCCAATAATAGCTATGCAACTCGTTTCATAGCAAGGGTTGGCGGAATGATGGTGCGCCATGCACCGCTCGGCCCGCCGCCGCGCCCGGATTGCCCTAGGCTTCGACCATGCACCCTGACAGCTTCGGCGCACCGGCCGAGGGCCGCATCGCGACAGCAACGAGCCGGCGCCAGATCACGGCCTGGTCGTTCTGGGACTGGGGATCAGCGGCCTTCAACGCCGTGATCGTCACCTTCGTCTTCACCGTCTACCTCACCGACGCAGTGGGGCGCGACCTTCCGGGCACGATCGGCGCGGAGACCTGGCTGGCGTGGACGCTGGCCGCCTCCGGCCTGTTCGTGGCGCTGCTCGCCCCCGTGATGGGGCAGCGCTCCGATGCCGCCGGGCGCCGCAAGCGCTCGCTGGCGCTGCTCACCGCGTTCGTCATCGTGACGATGCTCGGGATGACCTTCGTCCAGGCCGACTACCACTACCTGTGGCTCGGACTCGTCCTGCTCGCGCTCGGATCCATCGCGTTCGAGCTGTCCAACGTGCCGTACTTCGCGATGCTCCGGCAGGTATCCACCCCCCGCACCATTGGCCGGGTCTCCGGATTCGGCTGGGCGATGGGGTACTTCGGCGGCATCATCCTGCTGCTCATCTGCTACTTCGGCTTCATCGCCGGCGAAGGAGACACCCGCGGCCTGCTGGGGCTCACCACCGACGGTGGCTTCAACGTGCGCATGGCGGTGCTCGTCTCAGCGATCTGGTTCGCGGTGTTCGCGCTGCCGCTGTTCCTCTCCATACCCGAGCTGCCCCCGGAGCCGGAGCGCGCCGGGCGGGGGAAGGGCGTCAAGGCCGCGTATGCCAAGCTCTTCCACGATGTGCGGGTGCTGTGGCGGGAGGACCCGCGCACCGTCAAGTTCCTCATCGTCAGCGCCATCTTCCGCGACGGCCTCGCTGGGGTGTTCGCGTTCGGCGCGGTCCTCGCGGTGCTCGTCTACGGCATCAACGAGGCTGACGTGATCCTGTTCGGCGTGGCCGCCAACGTCCTCGCCGGGATCGGCGCGCTGATCGGCGGACGGCTCGATGACACCATCGGCCCGAAGATCGTGATCGTGTTCTCGCTGGCCGCGATGATCGCCGCCGGCATCGGGCTCTTCCTCACCGACGGCCCCGCGGCGTTCTGGTTCCTCGGGTTGATCCTGACGATCTTCGTGGGACCCGCCCAGTCAGCCTCGCGCACCTTCCTCGGGCGCTTGACGCCGCCGGGCAAGGAGGGCGAGATGTATGGGCTCTACGCCACTACCGGCCGGGCCGCCTCGTTCCTGTCACCGGCGCTGTTCGGCCTCTTCGCGTGGCTGCTCGACGGGCCCCGCGGCGGAATCGTTGGCCTCATGCTGGTGCTCGGCGTGGGCCTGCTCGCGCTGCTCGCGATCCCGGCGCCGCAGGGCGATCGCGCGACCGACGCGGCGGTGTAGCCACTCCGACAGCACCCACAGCGTCGCACCGATCGCCAGGCAGATCAGGACCACGACCAGGGCGGGAACATCCTGGCGCAGCAGCTCCGGGTAGAACGCGTAGTGCGTGACGTAGATGTAGAGCGACGCGCTCGCCAGCAGCCCGATAGCAGGCACCATCAGCCGCGGCACCGGCAGCCGGGGCACCAGCACCACCGCGAGGATGCCCAGCGCCACGACGAGCTCGCGGCCCGGATAGTCGAAGTAGCCGGGCAGCATGGCCGCCGCGACGGCGAGCACCAGCGCGGTGTGCCACCAGCGCGAGGCCCGGAACGCCACCCATCCGAGCAGGAAGAACCAGGCAACGCCGAGGGTGTGCATCTCATGCTCGGGGAACTTCGAGGCCGGGTCGCGCACCAGGAACTGGGCGGCGAGAGCGAGGGCGAGCAGGACGGTGGGCAGGCCGAGCGGGAAGCGCCGCTCGAGCGCTCGCACGGGTGGCAGCGCGAGAAGGATGGCGACGACGAGCAGCAGCTGCACCAGTGCCTCGACGAACCAGTAGCCCCACGATTCCGAGACCAGCGTGATGTTGTTGATCAGGAGCACGTTCGACCAGCCGACATCCCCGGCGAACGGCACTCGGGCGAGCAGCAGCCACAGCATGGTGGGGAGAGCGATGCGGCTGGCGCTGCGCAGGATCCGCCCGGCTGGTGACTCGGTGGCATCAGCGAGCACGAACCGCGCGAAGCTCCACCCGGCGATGAACAGCAGGATGTGCGCGCCCCCGACGAGCTTGAACGCCCCGATGTGGGATCCCACGATGGCGATGATGGCCAGCGCGCGCAGCACCACGTTGGTCTCTACCCGCTGGAGGAAGCGTCCGGGCGGGCTGGCTTGCTCCTCGAGCTCGGCGATGCTCATCGTGGGCCAGCCGCGCGGCGGGGTGCCGATGATGCGCTCGAGGCCCAGCGATGTGGTGACGTAGCTGAGCGAATCGCCCCCGAGATCGACGAAGGACTGGTCCTCGCGCACGCTCTCCACGCGCAGGACGCGTCGATAGAGATCAGCGACCGATGATGCCGGGGGCAGTGCGTCCGGCGTGCTGGCGCGGGCTGCCCGGATGGCGGGGTAATCGACCTTGCCGCTCGCGAGCCTCGGCAGTTGCTCCCACTCCTGGACCTCGACCGCGGAGCCGGGGAGCGTGACGATCGAGTCCAGCTGCTCGCGCACATCCCGAGCGCGGGCCCTGCCGCTGCACGCCACCACGAGGGTGGTGTCGTCCCCGGTGCAGGCGATCTCCGCCCCTGGCGTGGCGAGCTGCTGCTCGATGCGGTCGAGGTCCACGCGCAGGCCATACAGCTTGAGGAACCGGCTGGCGCGGCCCGTGATGCGGATCAGCCCTGCCTCGGTGCGGGTGGCGAGGTCGCCGGTGCGCAGCTCGTGGAGATCGTGCCCGCGGGCGAGATCAGCGGGCGATTCCGCGTACCCCATCATCACGTTGGGTCCGGAATACACGAGCTCCCCGGATTCCTCCCCAGGATTGGCATCGATGCGGAAGCTGCCCCCGGGAACGGCAACGCCGACGCACTCGGGGTGGTCCTCGGCGAGCTCGGGCGGAAGGTACGCCATGCGTGCCGTCGCCTCGGTCTGGCCGTACATGACGTAGAAGCGCCAGCCGTTCGCGGTTCCCATGCGGGCGTAGTGGCGTACTCGCTCGGGGGCGAGCCGTCCACCGGCCTGGGTGATGTAGCGCAGATCGGGGGCATCGGTGCTGTCGAAGCCGGCACGCTCTAGCAGATCGAAGGTGTGGGGAACGCCGTGCAGGCTCGTGGCGCGGACGGCCCGGACCATGTGCCAGAATCCCGGATCGGCGACGGATTGGTCGGTGAGCACCAGGGCCGCGCCGCGCGCGAGATTGGAATTGACTATGGAGAGGCCGTAGCAATAGTGCAGGGGCAGCGAGGCGACGGCACGGTCGGTGGCCCGGATGCCGAGGTAGTCGGCGATGGCCTCGGCGTTGGCGGTGACGCTTGCCGCCGAGAGCCGCACCAGCTTGGGCGAGCCCGTGGAGCCGGAGGTGGAGAGCATCAGCGCGAGATCAGGGTGCAGCGCGTGGCTGGGCGAGCGCGTGAGATGGGTGATCGACCAGCGCTCGTGGCGCGGCGAGCAGAGGACATCGGGGGAGTACGCGGAGCGCAGCCGATCGAGCATCGCGGGATCATCCGCGGGAGCAAGGATCGCGGGATGTCCATTGCCGAGCGCCGCGAGATAGGTAGCGAGCGCGTCGACGGTGGGACTCATGGCGATGAGCACGAGGCGTGGCGCGGTGCCGAGCTGGGCTGCGGCAGCATCGACGCGATCGGCGAGCTCGCGATAGGACAGGACTGGTCCCCCAGGGCCGAGGATCGCGGGGGCGTCGCCGAAGGAGCGGAGATCGTGGACGAAGGCGACTCCGCGCTGCTCGGTGGCGTGGATCGCGCCGATGGTCGTCGAGGGCATGGACGGTCCTCCGCGTGGCTCCGGGTATCGCCCGCCAAGCGGATGGCATGAAAATGATCTTCACCGCGAAACGGACATAAGGTTTGGCTATTCTAACGAGAGTGGAGGAGTCTGCCAAAACCCGCGCGACGGGCTGGCCCTAGCCCACGGCGCGACGGAGCAGCGCCACCATCTCCTCGCCGTAGGCCACGAGCTGCACGGTGGCGACAGACGTGCGGGCGGATCGGATCGCGCTCACGGCCTGGTGGGCGGCATCGTCGCGGGGCCAGCCATAGGCGCCGCTCGAGATGAGCGGGAACGAGATCGTCGCTGCGCCAAGCTCATCGGCGATGCCGAGGCTGGCGGTGTAGGCGGCGCGCAGGACGGGGGAGCGGTCCTCGGTGCGGGAATGCACGGGGCCGACCGTGTGGATGACCCAGGTGGCGGGGAGCTCGCCGGCGGTGGTCGCGATGGCCTGGCCCGCGGGCAGCCCGTCGGGCAGCGTGGTGGCGCGGAGGCGGCGGCACTCCTCGAGGATGCGGGGGCCGCCGGCGCGGTGGATGGCGCCATCGACCCCGCCGCCACCAAGGAGGGTGGAGTTCGCGGCATTGACGATCGCATCGGCGGGGATCGTGGTGATATCGCCATGAACGATCTGGATTCGCGGTGCAGAACTCATGATTGCATTATCGCGCGGACCCCTCGCGCGGTCCAGGAATCAGCTGGCGAAGTATATCGGTAGCAAGTCATCACCGCTGCTTTTTCGGAAGATTACTCCGTCAAAGAATACGCCAATGCCCCGGGGTGATTCCCGGGGCATTCGCGGTTCTTGCTAGTGCCTAGCAGATCACTGCGGCATCATGACGGTGTCGATGACGAACACGGTCGCGTTGGCGGTGGGGATGTTGCCGCACAGCACGGTCGCGCCGTTGACCTGCACGTCATCGCCGGAGCCGGTGACCTCGAGGGTGCCGCCCTGGACGGTGTCGAGGGTGCCGGCGTCGAGGATGCCGTCACGATCGAGGCGCTCGCCCACCACGTGGTAGGTGAGGATGTCGGTGAGCTGCTCCTTGTCGGCGAGCACGGCGTCAAGGGTCTCCTGGCCGAGTGCCTCGAAGGCCGGGTTGTACGGCGCGAACACCGTGTACTCGGCGTTCGTGTCGTTGAGGGTGTCGACGAGGTCAGCCTCGACGACAGCCGTCACGAGGGTGCTGAGCAGCGGGTTGTTGCTCGCTGCGGTGCCTACCGGGTCGTCGACCATGCCGTCGAGGGAGCCCTCGTCGGCGGCATCCTGCGGGATGGCGTCGCATGCCGAGCCGAAGACGTCGTCAACAGTGGTGACTCCGTCGCCGCCCATCATGTCGCCCATGGTGTCGGTGGCATCGGACATGGCGTCGCTCGCACCGCTCTGCGCGTCATCGATGGTCGATTCGACCTCGTCGCTGCCGCAGGCCGAGAGGGTGAGGGCGAGGGCAGATGCTGCGGAAAGGGCAGCAATCCTGGTGGTTGCACGCATTGAGTCATTCTCCTTGTTCGGACGGGGGCCCGGGGACTCTATCCGGTGCCTTCTAGCGTAATTCGTGGCTGCTGCCGGGTTGGATTGGTTCGCCGAGAAAGTTTTTATTTTTTCCTACTCGGCCGTGAAGGCGATCGAGTGCCAGCCCGACGCGCCATCCGGAATCGGGGGCACGCGCTCGCTGGTCTGGGTGTTGCCGTTGCGGTCGGTGGCGCGGCAGCTGATGCGATGCGTGCCAGGGTCGAGCGCGAGCTCGATCCGCCACATGCGCCAGCTATCGACGTTCACCTCGGTGGACAGCTCGGCCTCCTGCCACGGCCCGTCGTCGACCTGCACCTCGACCTTGTCGATCCCGATGTGCTGCGCCCAGGCGATGCCCGCCGCGATGAAGCCGCCGCTCGGTACCCGGGCGAACGACCGTGGACGGTCGATGCGCGACATCGTCTTCACTGGCCCGCGCTCCGCCCAATTGCGGCGCACCCAGTACGCATCGAAGTCGGCGAAGGTCGTCAGCTCCATGTCCACCAGCCACTTGGTGGCCGACACGTAGCCATAGAGGCCAGGAACGACCATGCGCACCGGGAAGCCATGCTCGGACGGCAGGGGCTCGCCGTTCATGCCGATCGCGAGCATCGCGTTGCTGCCCTCCGCCATGACGACCTCGGTGGGGGTGCCGCACGTCCAGCCGTCATCGCTGCGCGTGGCGATCTGGTCCGCACGGGGATCGACCCCCGCCCGCCGCAATACCTCGGCGAGATCCACACCGATGAAGTTGGACGTGGAGATGTACGGCCCGCCAACCTCGTTGGACACGCACACCAGGGTGATGGTGCGCTCCACCAGCGGCATGTCCAGGAGGTCCTGGTAGGTCAGCGTGATCTCCTCATCGACCATGCCGTGGATGCGCATCTCCCAGTTCTCGGCGCGCAGCCGCGGCACGGTCAGTGCCGTGTCCACGCGGTAGAAGTCGGCATTGTCGGTCAGGAATGTCGGAGTGCCCACGGAAGCGAAGTCCGCGCCCTCGGGGATCGGCGGGGCAGGCTCGTCCGGCACCAGGTCGAGCGCTCGGCGGGAGGCCTCCACGTCGATGCTCTGGCCAGCGAAGCGGCCGCCCAGCGCTGCGGCTCCCGCGCCGACTGCCACGGCGGTGGAGGTGACCAGGAACGTGCGGCGCCCCAGGCCCGGGATCTCCCAGGTGAGCTCCTTCGTGCGAGGCTCGCCCTCCGCATCGGGAGCCGGTCCCGCGCCCGGCGCGGATTCTCCCTGCTGGCCAACACTTTGCTGGGCAGCACTCTGTTGGCCAGCACTCTGTTGGGCAGCCCGGTGCAGGAGCAGGAACCCCGCTATCCCCGCCGCCGTGCCAAGCACCGGCGCGAGCAGATCAGTGACCTCGAACGTGGGCCGGGTGCTCGTCGCGAGCACCGCCACCACGCCAAGCCCACCGAGCAGCACCAGGCCGATCGTCGTGGTCCGGCGGGACAATGCGCCCGCTAGGGCGGCGAGCGCCACCAGCATCAGCGCCATGGATGCGAGCAGGACCTTCTTGTTGTCCTCCCCGAACTGCTGGATCGCGAACTCCTTCATCGGAGCCGGGGTCACATCGATGACCGCATCACCGACCGCGAAGATCGGCGAGGACTCGATACGGACGAGCCCCGCTACCAGATGCCCCACCGCGAGGGCGGCCGCGACGGCGAGCACGCCCGCCACGGCCCCCCTCCACCAGGTGGCCTCACCAGTTCGTGCCATGGGAGATACCTACTTTCGCTCGGTCATTCAAGGGGAAGAACCATGATCGGAGGCGTGGTCCCCTGGGGAGACCCGCCCGCGGGCTCGACTGTCAGCGCTAGTTGCGCCTCGTCACCGATGCCCTGCGCGAGCATCGACGCCGACTCGCTGCCCGGCTCCGGGTTCATCACGCCCGGCGAATGCGTGCCATCGGGCTGGATCACCCACAACTGGTAGGCAAGGTCCGGCGGCAGCGGAGCAAGATCATGCGTGACGAACAGTGCCGAGTCGTGGCTCTTGGCGAACACTGCCGAGGCCGTGCCCCCGCCCTCGATCTCGGTGACGGCAATACGCGCATCATCAGCGGTCACCAGGCCAGCGAACTGCTCGTACTGCTGCGCGAGGAACTCCCGGGCCTGGGTCTCCTCCGACAACTGCTGGTTGACCTGGCCGAGCTGGATGCCCAGGCCGATCGCCACGACCATGCTGGCAGCGGCAAGGACAGCCGATGCCGCAGGGATCCACGACCGGTGCGAGCGATCCGGCTTGACCTCAGGCGGCCGCTGCCGCGTCTGCGCGACCTCCGCCATCACGCGATCCTTGAGCTCCGGTGGCGGAGCCATCGCCGAGGCAGCCGCGATGCGGGCCGTGGCCTCGCGCAGCTCAGCGACCTCATGGGCGCACATCGGGCACCTCTTCAGGTGGACCTCGAAACGCTCCCGCTCGAAGGCGGGCAAGGCATCAAGAACGTAAGCCCCCGTCAAAGAATGAAAATCGATCCTCATCTCGAAACCCCCAAACAATCCCGTAGCCGGATGAGACCATCCCGCATCCGGGTCTTCACGGTGCCCAGTGGCACCTTTAGCAACGACGCGACCTCGGGGTAGGAGTACCCCTGGTAGAAGGCCAGCATCACGGACTCGCGCTGCAACTCGGTCAACGAGCCCAGGCAACGTTGCACCTGGTGGCGCTCCAGGCTCGCTTCGACCGCCTCGCTCACCTCGTCGTACTCGCGCCGCTCCGACAACATCGCCGAGCGATGATCCCGATCCGTCGAGGCCTGCGCCGACCGCACCCGATCGATCGCCCGGCGATGCGCCAGCGTCAAGGCCCAGCCAGTCGCCGAGCCCTTGGCCGCATCGAACCGGGACGCCGTGCGCCACAGCTCGACCATGACGTCCTGCGTCACTTCCTCGGACTGCGCGCGATCCCGCACCACGCGGCACACCATGCCGAACACCGACGGCGAGATGACGTCGTAGAACTGTGCGAAAGCGTCCTCATCGCCGAGCGCCGAGCGCGTGAGCAGCACCTCGGGCGTATCCACCTGCGAATCCGGCTGCGGCGAGATGGATCGGATCCTGTCATGTTCTGGCATGGATGCCATCCTTCCTATGGTGGCACCAGCATGCGCCATCCACCACGGGTTCCGTACCGAGCACCGTCAAACTCATGCCATCCCATGCTTCCGCGCCAGCGGGCGCCCCGGTGACCGGGTGCGGATGACTGGGCTATCCGCCAGCAGTCCCACCCCGATCAGGACCATCGCGACCAGCACGTTGGCCACATGCGCGGCACCATTCAGTGCCAGCACGTTCCACGACGTCGCCGATACGATCGGACCGACCAGCCCCAGGATGGCGAACCCCACACCGATGATCGTGTTGGTGCGCCGGGCCACTTGCACGCCCGCCGCCGCGCCCACGATGAGCACCGCGCCAACCAGCAGATGAACCACGTTGTGCAGGACATTCACGCCCAGCCAGCCGAACAGCTCACCGCCATCCGGCCCGGCGACAGCATGGCCCCCCGACACCGTGAAGCCCACGATGCCGACAGCGACGAGCACAATGCCCAGGGCCATGCCCACGGGCTGGTTCACGCTTCGCATCATCAACTCCCTCCCCGCTCCCAGTGACGACGCACTGACTACACGCTCGAACCTGATCTGGCTGGTATTCGCAGCGCAGCGGGCGACAGATTGGTCAGCGGGCCACTACCAGGACATTCCCCGGGCTATTCCCCCCGGACCATTCCCCTGGGGCCATTCCTTTGGGGCCATTCCCGAGGGCCGTGGCCGGGAGTACGATCAAGACGTGGCCGCACCAACCGATGACGCACTCGGTGCCAGGAGCGACTCCGCGCCCCCGGGCACCGCAGCGGACGCTGTCGCGGAGAAGGTATTCGCCGCTCTGCTCGGGTCCCTGGAGACCCAGGCCATCTACCTCGGCGACAAGCTCGGCTACTACCGCGCCCTCGACAAAGAGGGCCCGCTAGCCGCGCCCGGCCTCGCGCGCATCACCGGAACGCACCCGCGCTACGCGCGCGAATGGCTCGAGCACCAAGCCGTCAATGGCTACCTCATCGTCGACGACCCGCGCGCCGAACCGGACGAGCGCCAGTACACGCTGCCCGATGGTGCCGCAGCGGTGCTCGCCCGCGACACCGAGCTCACCTACATGGCGCCCTTCGCCTCCCTCGCAGCGGCCACCGCAAGCCATCTCGATGCCCTCGTCCACGCCTACCGGACCGGCGGGGGAGTGAGCTGGAAGCAACTAGGCGGCGACGCCCGGGAAGGCCAGGGCGCCGCGAACAAGCCGCTCTACCTCGGGCCGCTCATCGATGAGTACCTGCCCTCGCTCGGCGAGATCCACGAGAAGCTCACCGCGGGCGGCACCGTGGCAGACGTGGGCTGCGGCATCGGATGGTCGAGCATCGCCATGGCCACCCGCTACCCCGCGAGCCACATCGACGGCTACGACATCGACGACGCATCCATCGAGCAGGCCCGTCGCAACGCACAGGCGCACGGGAGCCCACCGAACCTCGCATTCCATCCCGGTGATGCCGCGGGCGCCGGGCAAGAGGGCCGATACGACCTCGTCTGCGCCTTCGAATGCATCCACGACATGCCCGATCCGGTCTCCGTGCTCGCCACCATGCGACGCATGGCCCGCCCCGACGGCACCGTCATGATCATGGACGAGAAGGTCGCCGAGGCATTCACCGCGCCCGGCGACGACACCGAGCGGCTCATGTACGGCTTCAGCATCCTGTGCTGCCTGCCCGACGGCATGTCCCACCAGCCCTCCGTCGGCACCGGAACCGTCATGCGCCCCTCGACGCTCGAGGCATACGCGCGGTCCGCCGGGTTCGACGGGCTCGAGATCCTGCCCATCGACAATGACTTCTTCCGCTTCTACCGCCTCATCCTTCCGGAGCGCTGAGACCCGGAGAAGGCAGGGGCCCGGCATGAGTCTGTCACCACGGTGACAGTCGAGGCACGACGTGGCGCCCGCCCGCGTTGTGCTAGGTGAACTGCCCGCGAGACGAAGGAGGCACACCATGCCCCGACTGCCCGTGCACACCACCGAGACTGCTCCCGCAGCGACCACGGAGACGCTGCAGCACTACGCGGAGATGTTCGGCAAGGTACTCAACATCTATGGCGAGATGGCCCACGTGCCGATCGTGCTCGACGTCTACCACTCGATCCAGCAGAACATCACCCGCAGCGGCACCTTCGACGCCGACGTGAAGGAAGCGATCGCCCTCGCGGTCGGGGCCGTCGATGACTGCGCCTACTGCCAGTCCGCGCACACCGGAGGCGCCACGCAGGCCGGCTGGAGCACCGACCAGACCATCGCGATCCGTGCCGGCGAAACCACCGGCAGCACTAAGATCGACGCCTTGCTCGCCGTGGCGCGGGAGATCGCCGGGAACATCGGCGTCGTCGAGGAGACCACCTGGGAGGCGGCCCGCGAAGCAGGCTGGAGCGATCAGGAGCTCGGCGAGCTATTCGTCCACGTCATCCTCAACCTCTACACGAACTACTTCAACCACTACGTTGGCACCGAGCTCGACATCCCCAAGGCTTCCGGGCTGTAGGAGCTCACTCGCGAATCTGCTGCCGGGGCGTGGTCGCGCGCGCCCCGGCCCACGCGAGCACACCGAGCAGCAGCAGCCATCCCGCTATCTCGTAGTGCGATGAGGGCCTCCCGGAGAGCGGGGTCACCAGGAAGAAGCAGGTGGCCATGCCGAGATGCGGCAGCCAGCGGGGGCTGCGAAAATGTGCCGCCGTGGAATCCTCGCGACGCAGCACGATCACCGCGAGGTTCACCACGGTGAAGACCCCGAGCAGGAGCAGGGACGTCGTGCCGCCCAGGTTCTTCGTCACCTCGCCCGGCCCATAGGTGACCAGCACGAGCAGGACCATCGCGATTCCCGTCGTCACCAGGATCGACAACCATGGGGTGCGGCGCGAATCCCACACGAGACCAAGCTGGCGCGGCAGCACCTGCTGCCGCGCCATCCCGTACAGCAGGCGGCTCGCCATCATCATGTTGATCAGGGCAGAGTTCGCCACCGCGAACATCGAGATGATGGGCATCAGCTCACCGATCGGAACGCCAGGCGCGCCGCGCTCCACCACAGTGACCAGCGGCGCAGGATTGCTCGCGAGTTCCCCGACCGGTACCAGCGCCACCACGCAGAGCGACACCAGGACGTAGATCGTTCCCGTCAGGGCCAGCCCGGTGAACATCACGCGCGGGAAGATCCGCACGGGGTCCCGGGTCTCCTCGGCCATGTTCACCGAGTCCTCGAAGCCCACCATCGCGAAGAACGCCAGCGATGTCGCCGCCGTCACCGCGAGGAACACATTCTTGCCCGATGGCGACTCGAACACCACCACCCGCGAGAAGTCCGCGTTGCCCGCGCCGATCGCCCAGATGCCCACCAGGATCACCAGCAGCAAGCCCGAGAGCTCCACCATCGTCAGCACGACGTTCGCGCGAACCGACTCCGCGACGCCCCACAGGTTGATCGCGGCGAGCAGGCACAGGAACAGCAGGGCCACCAGCATCACGCCCGAGCGGTCTGCCTCGAGCCCCAGCGCGATCGAGAAGTTCGCCGCGAACGCGGTAGCCGCTGTCGCCGCGGAGGTCACCCCCGAGGCCATCACCGCGAACACGACCACGAATGTCACGAAGTGCACCCCGAACGCCTTGTGCACATAGACGCCCGCCCCACCGGCATGCGGGTACTTCGTCACCAGTTCGAGGTAGGAGAATGCCGTGATAGTGGCTACCCCGAACGCGACGAGGAACGGCAGCCATGCCGCCCCGCCCACCTCGGCGGCGACCTCGCCGGTGAGCGCGTACACCCCGGTGCCCAGGATGTCGCCGACGATGAACAGCAGCAGCAGCTTCGTGCCGAGCACTCGCCGCAAGGCCGGCGCCGGGTCCTTGCCGCGGTCCACCGATCCGCTCATTCCCTAACAGTGATCCGCGCGGACCTGCTTGTCCATGCCGCGGGAGCACGGAACAGTAACAACAAGGCGGGCTATCTCCGCTCCGTCCGGGTCGCGATGGGCTCGGCGACCCTGCCGAGGACCTCCACCGAGACTCCGCGTGCCTCCACGCCGCGCACCCACCACACGATCCCGGCGACCGAGCCGATGAGCCAGAACAGGCCGAGCACCACGAAGACTGTGGTGACGTTGAACAGGATCGCGATCTCCGCGAGCACGATCTGCCCGATGACCGCGCCCATCCTGCCGACCGCGACCGACGCCCCGATGCCGGTGGCGCGCAGCGACGTGGGAAAGATCTCCGAGAACGTCGGGTACGCCGACACCCAGGCGCAGGTAGCGAAGAACGCCGCGACGGTGAACGCGATGAGCACGAGCATCGGCGACCCGGTCGAGGCGGCCGCGGCGCACAGCAGCATGCTTGCCGCCGCAGCGGCATAGGAAAACGTGACGGTGGGGCGCCGTCCGACAGCATCGAGCGACCACGAGACGAGCAGCCCACCGAATAATGCCCCGATATTGGCGATCAGGAAGTAGTACGGCAGGACGTCATCGCCAATGGGCACCGCACCGGTTTTCGAGGAGAACACGAAGATCGCCATCGCCGTGAACAAGCCGTAGTAGCCCGCCGCCTCGGAGAAATCGAGCGCCATGCCGAAGTACAGCTTCGGGCGGTGGTTGGCCCACAGCTCGCCGAGGGCGGAACGCGTGCTCCGGGGCGGGCCGTCCATCTGGTACCCGTCCGGGCTCGAGACCCCGGTGATCGAGGTGACGACGCGGTCCGCCTCCTCGAGCTTGCCCTGCGAAGCCAGCCAGCGCGGCGACTCCGGGATCAGCCTGCGCGCGATGAGCCCATAGGCGGCGCTGATGACGCCGAACAGCATCGCGTAGCGCCAGCTCAGTCCGAAGGTGGAGATCACCACGATGGAGACCAGGCTCGCGAGGATGCCACCGATGGCCCAGAAGCTCATCACCAGGCCATTGCTGCGGCCCCTGCTGCGGGCCGGGGTGAACTCGGCGATCGCCGATGTCACGGCCGCGTACTCGCCGCCCACGCCGAGCGCGGTGATGAAGCGGAAGAAGATGAACACCCAGTAGTTCGGTGCGGCGGCCGTCGCGACCGCAGCGAGCGAATACATGATGAGCGTGGCGACGAACAGCTTGCGGCGGCCCATGCGGTCGGCGAGATAGCCGAAGCCCACCGCGCCGAGCGCGAGGCCGACGAACCACACGATGTTGATGAACACCGCCTGGAAGCCGTCGAGGCCGAACTCAGACTGGATGCCAGGGATGACCGAGCCGATGATCTGGACCTCGAAGGCATCGAGCATCCAGCCGATGCCCAGGGCAGTGGCGATCCGGGTATGCATCGGTCGCCACCGTGATTCGTCAAGTCTTCGTGCCATGCGATCTCCCAGGGGTGCGTCGAGGAGGGGGCAACCTCACTATCACCTGGAAACCCTGCCCCCGGGGGCGGAAAAGGGATGACCAAACAGTGACAAAAGAGACAATCTCGCTTCCTGGGAGCCCCGCCAGCGCCACACTGGAGCCATGGCCAACAACGTGATTCGGTGGCTGCTCTCGCCAGTCCGGCCGGACCAGAGGGTGGGTGACGGAGCGCTGACCATGCTGCGCATCGTCGCCGGACTGCTCTGGCTGTACAACGTGGTGTGGAAGCAGCCGCCGAGCTTCGGCGAGAACAACAACGGTGGCCTCTACTTCTTCACCAGCCTTGGCGTCGAGCATCCCGTCTTCCCGCCGTTCAGCTGGATCGTGGAGAACATGGTGCTGCCGAACTTCGGCATCTTTGGCTGGGTCACCCTGATCAGCGAGACGACCCTCGCGGTGCTCCTGCTCACCGGCACGTTCGTCAAGCTCGCGGCCCTGCTCGGCATCGGGCAATCAGTGGCCATCGGGCTATCCGTCGCCGTCGCCCCCCACGAGTGGCCGTGGGCGTACTTCATGATGATCGCGATCCACCTGGCACTGCTCCTGGCCTGGAGCACCCGGTACCTCGCGGTCGATGCCGTCCGCGACGCCGCGGCAACGGGAGACGCTGCACCGCGCGCCGCCTCGCTCATGCGTACCTGGGGCATCGTGCTGGCCATCGTCGGTGTCCTCGCCGTGGCACTCTCGTTCACCGAGGACCTGCTCGCCTCGCGCGGCGGGCTGGTCGGATACCAGCCTCTGGAAGTGACCCTCGGCAACTACAACATCCTCGGGGCCCTCGTGCTCCTCGTGATCGGGCTGCTCCTGCTCGGCGGCGCGATCACCCGCAACGCGATGATCGCCGCGGCGGCCGCTGCCCTCGCGGTCCTTGCCGCCGCCTCCATCTACATCCAGAACGGATGGTCGGACGTGTGGCTAGGCGGCACCAACACCTCGGCCGCGCTGTACCTCTGCGCCGCCGTCATCGCGGCAGCATCCATGCACTACCTGCGCCAGAAACCAGCACCCACGCGACCGGGCAGCGGCTCGGGACAAGGAGAACCATGACCGACCAGATCATCGTTGGAGCCGTCGCCTACAGCCCGAACATGGTGCCCATCTGGGAAGGGATCCGCGACTACTTCCGCGACCCCGAGACGGGCGATCCCAGCATGGACTTCGTGCTGTACTCCAACTACGCGAGGCTGGTCGATAGCCTCATCGCCGGGCACGTCGACATCGCCTGGAACACCAACCTCGCCTACGCCCGCGCGATGATGCAGACCGACGGCAAGGCCGTGGCGCTCGCGCAGCGCGACACCGACACCACGTTCAGCACCGTGTTCGTCGCCCGCGCGGGAAGCCAGATCGAGGGCCCGGACGGCATCGCGGGCTCCCGCCTCGCGCTCGGCTCCGCGGATTCCGCGCACGCCGCGATCCTTCCGCTGCACTACTTGGCCAAGGAAGGCGTCACGGTCGACGCGATGTCGATCACACGCTTCAACTCCGACATCGGCAAGCACGGCGACACGGGCCGCAGCGAGCTCGACGCCATCGCCGCGGTGCTCGCTGGCGAGGCCGACGTCGCCGCGATCGGCAACGTCACCTGGGACGCCATGGGCACCGACGATCTCATGCCCGGATCCCTCGAGGTCGCCTGGCAGACCCCGGAGTACTGCCATTGCATGTTCACCGCCATGGACACGCTGCCCGAGGAGCGCTACGGGCCGTGGGTCGAGCAGCTGCTCGCCATGGACTGGGAGAACCCCGAGCACCGGAAGATCCTCGAGCTCGAGGGACTGCGGAAATGGGTGCGTCCGCACCTCGACGGGTACCAGAGCCTTTTCACCGCCATCGAGGAGCAGGGAGTCGATCCACGGTGGTGATCCTCGACCTCATGCGGACCATCAGCGGCCTCGCCCAGGGCGGCGTGGGGGAGGTCGCGCTCCGCACCGAGGAGGACCTGCTGCTCGCGCAGCGGTGGTGCGCCCGCAGCGGCAACACCATCGTGCGCACCGACGTTGACGAGACGGGCAGCGGCATCCTCGTCGTGCGGCGCGGTCACCTGCCCGATCCGCGCGACGAGCTCGGACCAGACCGGATGCCCGGCGCCAGGCTGTGGATGTACACCAACTTCCACTGCAACCTGCACTGCGACTACTGCTGCGTCTCATCCTCCCCGCAGGCACCCCGCCGCGAGCTCGGCGCCGACCGCATCAAGCGGCTCGTCCACGAGGCCGCCGACTGGGGAGTCCACGAGATCTACCTCACCGGCGGCGAACCGTTCCTCCTGCCCGACATCGCCGAGATCATCACCTCCTGCGTCGACGTGCTGCCCACCACCGTCCTCACCAACGGCATGGTGTTCCGCGGACGCCGCCTCGCCGCCCTCGAATCCCTGCCCCGCGACGGCCTCGCCCTGCAGATCAGCCTCGACTCCGCCACCCCCGGCCTGCACGACTCCCACCGTGGCGCCGGAAGCTGGGCACGAGCGGTCGAAGGCATCACCCTGGCCCGCAAGCTCGGCTTCACCGTGCGCATCGCCGCCACCATCGCCTCGCCCGGGCCCGGCGAGATCACCGCCCTGCACGAGTTCTGCGACAGCCTCGACATTCCCCGCGAGCACCAAGTGATCAGGCCCATCGCCAAGCAGGGCGCCGCCGTCAAGGGCCTCGTCCTCACCCAGGAATCCCTCGTCCCCGAGATCACCGTCACCGCCGACGGCGTGTACTGGCACCCAGTGGCCGCGACCGACGAGCAGGCCCTCGTCACCCGGCAGCTCGAGCCGCTCGCCCCAGCTCTCGACACCGTCCGGCAGCGCTTCGCCGAGCAGTGGGCCATCGCCGCCACCGCGGCGGCACTGTTTCCCTGTGCGTGAGGAACCTCCGCGTGAGCGAGGCGGGCCATTGACGCGGTGCGTCGAGTAACAGCAAGCCGCGCTCCGGCCGATATACAGTGCAACGTCGTGCCCACGCTCGATCCCCCGAGGCCGGCACCCGCTCCGCAGCGCCTTGCGACCGACGAAAGGCCCCCGCGCCCATGACCACGCCACCGCCGCATCCCTCGCAGCAGCCGCATCCCGGGCAGTCGTCCTACGCTGGTCCTTATACCGCTGGCCCGCACCAGCCTGGCCAGTACCCGCACCAGGGCCAGTACGGCGCGCACTATAGCCCGATGATGGGCGATCCCTATGCCCCGTTCGGGCGCGACCCCATGACGGGCGAGCCGCTGTCGAGCAAGTCCAAGATCGTGGCCGGGATCCTCCAGATCTTCCTCGGCGTCTTCGGCATCGGGCGCTTCTACATCGGCTCCAACGCCCTCGGCATCGTGCAGCTCGTCACCTGGTTCATCGGGCTGATCAGCGTTCCCGTTTTTGGCCTCGGCCTCGTCATCTGGTTCTTCCTCGGCATCTGGGCGTTCATCGACGGCATCTTCCTCATGGTCAGCCGCTCCCGCGACGGAAACGGCTACCTCCTGCGCTAGCGTGGCCCCGTGGAGACACGGAAGCACGGCACGGGGCTCGGCGCGCTGCTGCTGATGACCGCGCTCGCCTTCGGCGGGCACGCGATCCTGTTCCCCACCGTGCCCCTGTGGGTCGTCGAGCACGGCGCGGGCACCACCGGAGCCGGTGCTGTCAACGCCGTGCTCATGCTGTTCACGGTGCTCACCCAGCTCGCCATGCCCGCCACGCTCCGGCGGCTCGGATGGCCACCCACCCTCGTGCTCGGCGTCCTGCTCCTCGGCCTGCCCTCGCTGCTGCAACTCCTCGCCCAGGATCTCGGCCCGGTCCTCGCGCTCGCGGCCCTCCGCGGAATCGGGTTCGGCATCATCACCGTCTGCGGCGCCACCGCCGTGGCCGAGCTCGCCGACCCGGCCCGCCGCGGAGCCGCTATCGGCGCCTACGGATTCGCGATCGCCGCGCCCCAGTTCGTGCTCACCCCTGCCGCGCCGTGGGCCGCGCAGAACCTCGGCTACGGGATCGTGTTCCTCGCGGGCGCCTGCCCCATCCTCGCGGTCCTCCCCGCGCTCCGCCTCGGGCGGGCCGTCCACGCTGCTATCGACGCCCGGGCGACCAGCGCTGCCCCCAGCCCGCCGCGCCCAGTGCTGCGCGACACTCTCCGCGCTCTTATCGCGCCCATGCTCATACTTCTCGGCGTGACCGCCGCCGGCGGAGCGCTGCTCACCTTCACCCCGCAAATGACGACGTCCGCCACCGCCGCGCTGCTCGGCCTGCTCGCGCTCACCGGCATCGCCGCCATCAGCCGGTGGTGGTTCGGCATCCTCGCCGACCGCCACGGCACCCGGCCCTACCGCGCGCCGCTGATCGGTCTCACCCTTGCTGGGCTGCTGCTCGCTGCGTGGGCCGTCACCACCCCAACGGACACGAACGGCCTTGCGCTCATCGCCGGGCTCGCGCTCATCGGCATCGCTTACGGGGGGCTGCAGAACCTCACCCTCATCGACTCCTTCGCCTACGTCGGCCCCCGCCAGTACAGCACCGCGAGCACCACCTGGAACATCGGCTTCGATGCCGGTACCGGGCTGGGTGCCATTACCACCGGCTACCTCGCCGCGCAGCAGGGCTTCCCTGTCGCGCTGCTCGCCCTCGCCGCCATCGCGCTCGCCACCATGCCGCTCGCGCTGCGGCGCTGAGGCCGGAATACCCTGGAGAAGCGCGTCACCCCGGCAGGAGGCCCCTGGATGGAACCCAGCACCACCGGCGTCATAGTCATCGGCGGGGGACAGGCCGGGCTCGCGGCGGGCTACTACCTGCGCCGGGCACAGGTTCCCTTCGTCATTCTCGACGCCAGCCGAGGCCCGGGCGGCGCCTGGCCACGCATGTGGCCGACGCTGCGCCTGTTCTCCCCAGCGGACTACGCGCGGCTGCCCGGGTGGCCCATGCCACCATGGCGCGACGGATTTCCCCCGGCCAGCCACGTCGTCGACTACCTCGCCGACTACGAGAAGCGCTACGAGCTTCCCATCGAGCGCCCCGTCCACGTCCGTTCCGTCACCGCTGGAACACACCGCCTGAGCGTCGACACCACGAGCGGGGAGTGGCACGCCCGGCACGTCATCAGCGCCACCGGCACGTGGACCCGCCCCTTCTGGCCCGCATACCCCGGCGCACGGGCCTACCAGGGCCGGCAACTGCACACCGTGCACTACCGAACGCCTGACGAGTTCGCCGGCCAGCACGTCCTCGTCGTGGGTGGAGGCAACTCCGGCGCACAGATCGTCGCCGAGCTATCCGCCACGACCAGGACCACCTGGGCCACCCACCGGCCACCCAGGTTCCTGCCCGACGACGTCGATGGGCGAGTGCTTTTCCAGATCGCCACCCGCCGGGCCATCGCCCTCGAATCCGGGCAACCAGACCCCGGTGGAATACCAGGCCTCGGCGACATCGTGATGGTCCCCGAGGTCCGCGCCGCCCGCGACCGCGGAGACCTCAGCCCCCGGCCCCTGTTCGACGCCCTCACACGCGACGGAGCGCGCTGGGGAACCCTAGAGACGCCCTTCGACGCCATCATCTGGTGCACGGGGTTCCGCCCCGCGCTCGACCACCTCCGGCCCCTCCGGCTCCGCGAGCATGATGGCACCATCACCATGCGGGGCACGCGCGCCGCCCGCGAGCCCCGGCTTCACCTGCTCGGATACGGGGACTGGACCGGTCCGGGCTCCGCCACGATCCTCGGTGTCGGCAGGACCGCCCGCGCCAGCGTCGCCAGCATCGTGGGCTAGTCCCTAGCTGGCCCGGGCCGGAAGTGTTACCGAATGCACCCTCGGAGGGGGCTTGGGAGGGGGCAAAACCTCACACTTCCGGAGGGATCGGCACGGCGTGGTGGTTTGAGGGCATCAACCGCCGCGGAACCGGGCACGATGAGCGCCCCCGGCAGGACTCGAACCTGCGACCTAGGGATTAGAAGGCCCTTGCTCTATCCACCTGAGCTACGGAGGCGTGCGTTGTTAGGCGCGTTGGCAGTGTAGCGGATCGCGATTCGGGGCCCTGGGCGTCGGTGCGCCTAGCGCTTAGGGCGGGCGGGGGGGTCATCCGCTTGACGAGTTGGTCTCTTCGGACTCGCTGGTGGTTGTGGCCGACGGTGCCACTGGCGTGGTGATTGTCGTCACCGCATTTGTCGGTTCGGGCGTCGCCTCGGCAGTCGTAGCCGGGGCCTCTGCGGAGGTGCTCGTGGCAGGAGCTGGTTCGACCGGAACTGGTGCCACCGTGGTGGTCGGTTCGGCTGTAGTGGTGGTCGGGGGAGTGCTCGACGGCGCCGGTTCGGCTGTCGTGGTGGGGATCTGTGTCTCGGTGATCGTGGTCGCGTCCTCGGTGGTGGTTTCCGGGGATGCCCCCTTCTCGTCTTCAGTGCTGGCAGGGGCTTCGGTCTCGGACTCCAGCACCTCGGACTCCAGCGTCTCTGCTTCCAGCGTCTCCTCCTCCAGGGCCTCGGCCTCGGCGCGCGCGGCGTCGATGTCGGCGGGCTGGCTGCGCATGGCGATCGCGGCGGGCGCGGGTCCGGAGAGGGAGCACTCGGAGCGGCCGAGGACGGTGTCGACGGTGGCGAGGGTGACGAGTGCCAAGGATCGGACCTCGACATAGATCCGTGCCTCGGAGACTGCGACGCCATTGGTCGTATCGAGGTGGGTGGTGGTCTCTACCTCGCCGCTGATCCTGGCGACGGGCAGCCCGAGCGCTCCGAGGTAGTTGAAGCTGAAGGTCGTGGGCGCGCCGGGACTGGGCATGGGGTAGGAGTTGTAGGCCCCGGCGAGGGTGCGGCGAACCTGGACAGTCCCAGTCGGTGCGCTCGTCGTCGTCCCGGAGGCGGCGAGAGCGCAGCTGGTCCGGGTGGAGATGGGGCTGGCAAGACGGATGAGGGTGTCGATGGTCAGGAGCCCGGCGACGGCGAGGTTGAAGTTGTAGCTGTTGAGGGTGCTCGTCGAGTCCGTGTCCGAGGGCGGGGGCGTCGCGCAGTTGCTGTGCGGCCCGCCGGTGCCGACGGTGTAGGCGGCACACGTGCTGGCGTTGCCGTTGAGGGAGAACAGCAGCCCGGTGTTGCTGAAGCCGCCGCTCGCCGCGCTCTGCCCTGGAGGATCCTCGTCGCGGAACGAGGTGGAGCCGGTGACGCTGGTGCCGCTGACCACAGTGTTTCCGGCGGTGCCGCGGGCGTATCCGGATGTGGGCCAGATGTCGGTGGTGACCTCGCCGATCGCATCGACCTGGTCGGTGAACGCGGCATCGGTCGGGGTGATGATCCGTGCCGTGGCGGGGAAGGCAAGGGCGAGCACGGCGATGGTGGCGAGGGCGAGGCGAGCGCGAGGCATCATGCCGAGGTCCCGGTGGTGGTCGATGCTGCGGGGGTGGTGTCTTGCACTGGGGCGTCGTCCTCGTCGCTGGGTTCGCGGCGGGGCCAGAACGCCCAGCCGACGAGCAGTGCGGCGAGGATGGTGATGAGGCCCATCACTCGTGGATCGGAGAGTCGCACCACGGCGTGGGCGAGGCCGGGGAAGCTGGTGACCATCTCGCGGACGGTGCTGACGCGGTAGATCGCGGGGTCGGGCTGGGGGTTGGCGTCGCCCTGCATGGTCAGGTGGGTGGTGCCGTCCGGTCCGGGCTCCATGCCGATGATGCGGTGGGTGACGGGGAGCCGGCCACGCCCGCGATCGACGGTGACGATGTCGCCGACCTCGACGGTATCGGCGGGCACCTCGCGGACCACGGCGAGGGAGCCCTGGGGAATCGTGGGGTTCATCGAGCCGGTCTTGAACATGATCAGCGAGATGTTGAAGACGACGGCGAGGATGACGAGGACGATGCAGATCAGTCCTGCGACGGCGAGCAGGTTGAGCAGTGACTCGCGCACGAGGTGGCCGATGCGCGCGGGGATGCTGCGCCGGGTGGCGCTGCGTGAGGACATGATGTGGTTCCCGTGGTGGTTGATGAGGGCTAGCTGGTGGAACTGGCGGCGATCTGCCACCGAGCGAGCGCGGTGGTGCCAGGGAGAGCGGAGTTGGTCCAGTTGGGCCTCGTGCCGGGCAGGTGCACCTCGAAGCAGTAGTGCCGTGCCGGTCCGGGTGCTGGCGTCGCTGCGGCGAGGGTGATGGCATCGGGGGCGGATCCCGTGCCGAGGGCCTCGCGGGTGCTGCTATCACCGACCACGTAGCTGGCGGCGGGGGTGAAAGCGCTCGCGTCGCACGTGGTGGTCTCGACGACGCGGTAGCGCAGGGCGTCGAACAATGCGGTGGCGCCCTCGCTGGTGGCGCCGGCCAGGGTTGCGAGCGCGCCGAGCGAACCGGACTCGGTGCGCACGCTCAGCGGCGCGTAGCGGGTGTCGCCCGGTTGGATCGCTGTGGCTGCGACGGTGAATGCCAGATCGTCCTCGTCCTGGTACCAGCTGGCGCCACTATCGATGCTGGCCTCGATGCCGAACGAGCCGACACCGAATGTTCCCGTAGTGAAGGTGGCATCGCTCCACGACGCCAGGGTGAGGGTGGCCCCGGTGCCGAGGACGATGCCTGCTGCGGCGAGGACGCGGCCGCGCCGCAGCAGGGTATCGCGTGATGCCATCGGTCAGCTGACGGGCTCGGAGTAGAACTCCCACAGCACGGTGGCAGTCGAGTTGGGCGGCACGCTCGTCATGTCGACGGTCTCTGGCAGGGTGACCGCGAAGCAGAGGTCGAGCACGGTGGAGTCGCGCAGGAGCGTGAACGCGGGGCTCCCGGGGACGGTGCCCGCGCCGGTGTCGAGAGTGACGGGGGTTGCCTCGGATCCGACGAGCGGGGCCCCGGCGGAGAGGTCGCCGCTCTGGCAGCTCGCTACGGGTACATCGGTGTAGACGGTATAGCGGAGCTCATCGGCGAGCACGCTCGCGGCCCAGGTGCCTCCACGCAGCTCGACGTCGGCGTCGTAGCTGTTGCGGGTGGGGTCGACGCGCAGCGAGACGGGTGCGTGGACGATATCGCCAGGCGCGAGGTTCTCGGCGATCAGGGGCAGCTGCAGAATGCCCGGTGCCAGCTCGTCGTCGTACTCGAGGAAGCCTCCTCCGTCGTGCACGTCGCCCTGGATGTTGAAATCGCCGACGGCGAAGTCGCCCTGGACGAAGACGGAGTCGTTCCAGGCGGCGAGGGTGACGGTGGCGCCGACGCCGAGGACGACGCCGCCAGCGAGGATCGCGCGGATCTTGCGCTTGCGGTCCGCCACGCGCGAGGGGGATGGAGGTGTGGTTGCCATGGTGCTACCTTCTGGTTCGGGACGCACAGGTGTGATGTGAGTTGGCTTGAGCGCCTACTGTGAACTATCACACGATTCGCCGGATTCGTTACACAATGTCGGAAAATATTTGTGATTCACTGTCGCGAATCTCTCGCGCCGCGCGTTTCAGCCGCGTGGCCGCTCGCCCGTACCCTATGAGGCATGGCCTCCGCACCGTCCGCCGCGTCGCCGATCGGCACCGAAGACGATCAGAACTCCCCCGCAATGGCTGGCCCTCGCGCTGGGCTCGCCACAGTGGCGCTCGGTGCCCTCGGGCTCGCGGCACTTGTGGCGATGGCGCTCGCGGGGCTCTCCGCGACCGAAGCGCTCGCCCAGCTCGGGCTGCCCGATCCCGGTGTCGTCACCCGCTTCGGTCTGCCCGCGATGCAGGCGATCGCGATCGTGTCCGGGGTGGCCGCGGTCGGGGCCGCGCTGCACGCCGCATTCCTCGCCGCGCCGCAATCCAACGGGCTTGTCGACGTGGACGGATACCGCTCCCTGCGGATCGCTTCCGCCGCCGCGACCCTGCAATCCGTCAGTGCATTCGTCCTGGTACCGCTCGTCCTCTCTGATACGACGGGCCAACCGCTGCGGGTCGCGCTGCAACCAGGAAACCTGTGGCCAAGCATCCCCCTGGTGGAAGCAGCGCTCGCGTGGTCCTGGACTGGTGTCATCGCCGCAGGGGTCGCGCTCGGTGCCCGGGTCGTGCTGCGCTGGGGCTGGACCCCACTGGTCCTCGCGGGCGCGCTGCTAGCACTCATGCCGCTCGTAGTCACGGGGCACTCCTCCTCGGGAGGCGCCCATGACATCGCTACCAACAGCTTCTTCTGGCACGTCGTCGGGTCCGCCGTCTGGCTCGGTGGCTTGTTCGCGCTGCTCGTCCATGCCTGGTTCAGGGGAGCACGCCTCGACGTGGCGGTGCGCCGCTACTCCTGGATTGCGGGCATCGCGTTCGTGGCTGTCGGGGTCTCCGGGGTCATCAACGCGCTCGTCCGCGTAGCGCCGGAAGATCTGCTCACCACCACCTATGGATGGCTCGTCGTGGCCAAGGCAAGCATGCTGGCAATCCTTGGGGCCTTCGGGTACCTGCATCGCCGCCGCGTCGTCGAGCGCATCGCGGCCGACCCGGGGGCGCGCGGTCCGTTCGTCGGCCTCGCCTCGATCGAGGTGCTGCTTCTCGCCGCCACCTTCGGGCTTGGAGTCGGGCTCAGTCGCACGCCGCCGCCCGCACCGAGCAGCATCCCCTCTTTCCAGGAGGTCGCCCTCGGCTACCAGCTCGAGCAGGGGCCATCGCTGTGGGTGTTCCTCACGCAGTGGCGCTTCGACCTGATCTTCGGAACCGCTGCCATCGTGCTCGCCACCCTCTACGTCCTGGGCGTGCGGCGGCTCTCCGCGCGCGGAGACGCCTGGCCGATCAGCCGCACCATCGCCTGGCTCTCCGGCTGCGCGGCACTCCTGCTCGCCACCTCCTCCGGCATGGGCAAGTACACCCACGCCATGTTCAGCGTGCACATGAGCTCCCACATGATCCTGTCCATGCTGGTGCCCATCCTCCTCGCGCTGGGTGGCCCGGTGACTCTCGCGCTGCGCGCGCTCCCGCCAGCCGGGCGCGGGGGAGTGCCCGGGCCACGTGAATGGATCGTCGCTGGCGTGCATAGTCCCGTATCGCGAGCGCTCACCCAGCCGATCGTCGCGGCGGCACTGTTCGTCTCCAGCTTCTACATCCTCTATTTCGGTGGCATCTTCGGCGCGGCCGTGGACAGCCACACCGCGCACGTGCTGATGAACGTGCACTTCCTCCTCAGTGGCTACCTCTTCTACTGGGTCATCATCGGCGTCGACCCATCCCCGCATCCCATGCAGCCCTTCAGCAAGCTCGCCCTGCTGTGGGCGACCCTGCCCTTCCATGCCTTCTTCGGCATCGCGCTGATGAACATGGACACCGTGATGGGCCAGGAGTTCTACCAGCAGCTCGCCCTGCCGTGGGTTTCCGACCTGCTCGACGATCAAGCGATCGGCGGGAGCATCGCCTGGGGGACCGGGGAGATCCCCATCGTGATCGTCATGCTCGCGCTCCTCGTGCAGTGGTCGTCCAGCGATCGCCGGGCAGCGCGTCGCATCGATCGCGCGGCGGACAAGGATGACGGCGCCGATCTCGCTGCCTACAACGCCATGCTCGCCGAGCTCGCCAGGCGGGAGCGCTAGGAGCAGTGGGTCGCCCCGGCCCGTTATCCACAGCTCCCTGCTTATCCACAGATCGCTCGGGGGCACTGGCTCGGCGAAGTGGATCCCGCGACGCTAGTGCTGCCTGCTGACCGCCAGCGGGCAGCGACCCACGGGAGCATCCATGTACGAATGCAGCACCACAGTCATCGGAACCGTCATCACCTCGGTAGCGCCACGCACCGTCAACTCGCGCGGCGACCGGGTAGCCGGATTCACCGTCGTCTCCACCTCGCGCGTCTACGACCGGGCCAGCGGCGAATGGCGCGACGGCACCAAGCTGTTCGTGCGTGTCAATTGCTGGAACCGCTCCGCCACCAATGTCGCTGCGGCCGTCGAGAAGGGAGACCCGGTCATCGTGCACGGAGACCTCTACACCAGTACCTACACCGACAAGGAAGGGGTCGAGCGGTCCGCCCTCGAGATGCGGGCCCGCGCCATCGGCGTTGATCTCGCCCGACATGCTCCTGCTGCCACTCCTGACGCCGACGTGCCGGACGCGGGCTCTGCGCTGGAGGAGGGCGAGGATGCCAGCTTCCCAGCTCCGGACGCGTCGCCCGAGCTGGAGCAGGTGGGCTCCACCGGGGGCGATTCTCCGGATCTGGACAGTGCCAGCGAGCCCGCTGCCGCGTAGGGTCGAGCAGCAGAGTCGCGCGGTGTGAGCCTGGAGGCCATCTGCGCTAACCTTCAACGCGAGGGTTTCCACCCCTGGTGGCCACCGCGCGACGCGGCTCGCCCGCCGGACCCCGGCAGCTTCACCCCTGCCGCATGCCGGTGATGGCGGCCGCATCATCAAGAACACGCAAATGTCGAAGTCGAGAGGTAACTGTGGCTGAGTTCATCTACACCATGAAGCGCGTGCGGAAGGCGCACGGTGACAAGGTCATCCTGGATGACGTCACCCTCGCGTTCCTGCCCGGAGCGAAGATTGGTGTCGTCGGCCCCAACGGCGCCGGCAAGTCCAGCGTGCTCAAGATCATGGCGGGACTCGACCAGCCCAGCAATGGCGACGCGTTCATCGCGCCGGGCAAGACCGTGGGGATCCTCCAGCAGGAGCCCCACCTCAACGAGGAGAAGACCGTCCGGCAGAACGTCGAGGAGGGCCTCGGTGAGCTGAAGGTCAAGCTCGACCGGTTCAATGAGATCGCCGAGCTCATGGCCACCGACTACTCCGATGAACTGATGGAGGAAATGGGCAAGCTCCAGGAGGAGCTCGACCATGCCGACGCCTGGGACATGGAGTCGCAGCTCGAGCAGGCCATGGACGCGCTGCGCTGCCCGCCGCCGGAAGAGCCCGTCACCCAGCTCTCCGGTGGCGAGCGCCGCCGCGTCGCCCTGTGCAAGCTGCTGCTGAGCAAGCCCGACCTGCTGCTCCTCGATGAGCCCACCAACCACCTTGACGCCGAGAGCGTGCTGTGGCTCGAGCAGCACCTCGCGAGCTACGCCGGCGCCGTCCTCGCCGTGACACACGACCGGTACTTCCTCGACCACGTCGCCGAGTGGATCCTCGAGCTCGAGCGTGGCAAGGCGCACGGCTACGAGGGCAACTACTCCACCTACCTCGAGAAGAAGGCCGAGCGGCTCGAGGTCCAGGGCAAGAAGGACCAGAAGCTGCAGAAGCGGCTCAAGGACGAGCTCGCATGGGTGCGCTCCGGCGCGAAGGCCCGCCAGGCCAAGAGCAAGTCCCGCCTCGCGCGCTACGAGGAGATGGCCGCCGAGGCCGAGAAGTCGCGCAAGCTCGACATGGAGGAGATCCAGATCCCCGCCGGGCCGCGGCTCGGCAGCGTGGTCGTGGAGGTCAAGAACCTCGACAAGGGCTACGGCGACCGCATGCTCATCAAGGACCTCTCCTTCACCCTGCCGCGCAACGGCATCGTCGGTGTCATCGGCCCCAACGGCGTCGGCAAGACCACGCTGTTCAAGACCATCGTCGGCCTCGAGGAAGCGGACTCTGGCATCGTCAAGATCGGTGACACGGTCAAGCTGAGCTACGTCGATCAGCATCGTGGCGGCATCGACCCCAAGAAGACCGTGTGGCAGCTCGTCTCCGAGGGGCTCGACTTCATCCACGTCGGCAACACCGAGATGCCGTCGCGTGCCTACGTCAGTGCGTTCGGGTTCAAGGGCCCCGACCAGCAGAAGCCGGCGGGCGTGCTGTCCGGCGGCGAGCGCAACCGCCTCAACCTCGCGCTCACCCTCAAGCAGGGCGGCAACCTGATCCTGCTCGATGAGCCCACCAACGACCTCGATGTCGAGACGCTTGGCTCGCTGGAGAACGCGCTCGAGCAGTTCCCCGGCTGCGCCGTCGTCATCTCCCACGATCGCTGGTTCCTCGATCGCACCTGCACCCACATCCTGGCGTGGGAAGGCGACGACACCAACGACGCCAAGTGGTTCTGGTTCGAGGGCAACTTCGAGGCCTACGAGGCGAACAAGATCGAGCGCATGGGGCCCGAGGCGGCCCGCCCCCACCGCGTCACCCACCGCAAGCTCACGAGGGACTAGATAAATGGCTGAAGCGAGCGCGCCCTACGCCACCACCGTCGAGATCCGGTGGGGCGATTCCGACATGCTTGGTCACGTCAACAACACCAAGTTCATCGAGTACGCACAGGAAGCGCGCGTTCGCTTCATCAGCGAGGAGTTCTCGGAGGGCTTTGGTCCCGACCGGGCTGTCGTCATCCGGCGCCTCGAAGCAGACTTCGAGCGGCCCCTGTTCACCGAATCGGGGCCGCTCGCGGTCGAGCTCGCTGTCCTTGCGATCGGACGCAGCTCGTTTACCATCCGCCACACCATGTTCGACAACCAGGGAAATCGCGCCGGATCGGTCGACGCGGTCCTCGTCGCGTTCGACGGCACGACGAACTCGTCACGCCCTCTCGCCGACTCGGAACGAGCAGCGCTCACCAAGTACCACGCGACGTAGCCGCGAAATGTTCACCCCCCGGTGAACTTTGCTCAAGTGTGCCCATAACTCGGTGATGCCTAATAGCCTCGTGGCAGATGGTGCTGCGTCAGGAGGCAATAGCTATGAGTGATTCCCGCGTACACGCCACGGCGAACACGGCCCTCGATACCGATCCGGAGAGAGGTACACAGCCAGTGGAACCGGATACCAGCGCGGACGGCGACCTCACCAGGCTCTACCGCACCTACTACCGGCAGGACGCGATCCCCGCCACCGCGGTGGAGACTGCCCGGCGCAAGCCCAGCGACACCAGCGGCGCGCACCAGCAGCGCGCGTACGACCTGCTCGCCAAGCATCGTGACCTCGCCGCGCACCGAGCTCCTGGCTCCCCAGCAGTAGCCATCTGGGCCGAGAGCAACGGTCAGCCCAACGGGAGCGCATCAACCCGGTCCGTGCTGCAGATCGTCACCGACGACGTCCCCTACCTCGTCGAATCAGTCACCGCGCTGCTCGGCGGCGTGGGCATCAGCGTCGAGCAGATCGTCCATCCCGTGCTGATCGTGCGGCGCGACTCCAGCGGCAACCTTCTCGAGGTGCTCACCGACCGCACCACCTTCACCAAGCCGGACGACGCCATCGCCGAGTCCTGGATGCACCTGCAGCTCTCCGGGACGCAGCGCTCGGTCCTCGATCAGATCGCCCAGCGCATCCGCGAGCTGCTCAGCGACGTCCGCCAGGTCGTCTCCGATACCGCCACGATGCGAAGCACCCTCTCCGACATCGCGACCGAGCTCGAATCAGGCCGCGGCATCGGTTCCGCGCCCAGCACCGAGGCCAATGAATCCGCCGGTTTGCTCAGGTGGCTCGCCGCGGGCAACTTCCGCGTCCTCGGCTACCGCCGCTACGAGACTGATACCGCGGATGGCCAGCAGCTCACCATGGTCCCCGGCAGCGGGCTCGGCGTGCTGCGCTCCCCGGAGATGACGGATCTGCGCTTCCGCCTCTACTCCGATGAGTCCGAGGCCCAGCGCATCCTCGTGTTCGCCCAGGGCCAGGCCCCCGCGATGTCCCTGCGCGTGGTGTACCCCTTCTTCGTGTGCGTGCGCATCTTTGGCGAGGACGGCTCCATCACCGGAGAGCACCGCTTCCTCGGCATCTTCACCGTCACCGGGCTCCACGAGAACGTCCTCGACGTGCCCGTCCTCGCTTCGCGAGTGCACGAGGTACTGCGCAAGGCGGGGCATTCCCTCGACTCCTTCACTGGCCAGTCGATGCTCGAGATCATCCAGTCGTACCCCCGCACCGAGCTCTTCACCGTCGACGTCGAGACCCTGCATCGCACGGTCACCGAGGTCGTGGCGATCGGACTGAGCCGGGAACTGCGCCTGTTCCTGCGTGCCGACCCCAACGGCCGGTTCGTCTCCGCGCTCGTCTACATGCCGCGGGACCGCTACCGCACCGGTGTGCGCCACGCCATGCAGGACATCCTGCGCGCTGAATTCGCAGGCTCCAGCGTCGACTACACCGCGCGCGTCACCGAGTCCGTGGTCGCCCAGGTGCATTTCACCATTCGCATTCCCGACGGCTGGAGCGCCAGCACCGCGCCGGATGTGTCCGAGGAAGCCCGCGAGCGCCTCCAGCAAACGCTCAGCGAGGCCACCCGTAGCTGGGAGGACCATCTCGCCGACGAGGTCGCCCAGCGCGAGCCCACCGCTCCCACCGCCAAGGCGAACCGGTTCGCGGGAGCATTCCCGCAGGCATACAAGGAGGACTTCGCCCCGGCGAGGGCGCTCGCGGATCTCCGACGGATCGATGTGCTCGGCGATGGCGACATCGACCTCGCCCTCTACCGCAAAACTGATGCCGAGCCGGGGCGCTGGCAGCTCTCCCTCTACCTCACCGGGGACGGGGTCTCGCTCAGCCGCATCCTGCCCGTGCTGCAATCCATGGGCGTGGAGGTCCTCGACGAGCGCCCCTATCACCTTGATCGCATCGACGCCGAGCCCAGCTGGATCTACGACTTCAGCCTCCTCGTCAATCCCGAGACGCGGCAGAGCGAATCCGTCATGGAGCTCGCCCAGACCCTGCCCACGATGCCGGTAGGGACCATCAACGAGCCCCACGTCGGGGGCGACCTCGAGAAGCGCTTCACCGACGCGTTCATCGCCATCTGGAACGGCCTGGCCGAGGCCGACCGGTTCAACGAGCTGATCCTGCGCGCCGGGCTCGACTGGCGGCAAGCCGCGATGCTGCGCGCCTATGCCCGCTACCTGCGACAGATCACCTTCCCGTACAGCCAGGCGCACATCGAAGAGGTCCTGCTCGAGAACGCCGCCACCGCTGCCGTGCTCGTCGATCTGTTCGAGGCCACCTTCGACCCGGTCAACCATTCCAAGTCGCGGGCAGAGGAACTCAGCAAGGACGTCAACGCCCGGCTCGACAAGGTCGTCAGCCTCGACGCCGATCGGATCCTGCGCGCCTACCTGCGCCTCATGCAGGCAACCCTGCGCACCAACTACTTCGTGGGAGCACGTCCCGGCATCGACACGATGGTGCCCAAGCACCGCTACCGCGAGGTGCTGTCGTTCAAGTTCGACCCGCGCAACGTCCCGGAGATCCCCAAGCCGCGCCCGCGCTTCGAGATCTTCGTCTACGCCCCGCACATCGAGGGCGTGCACCTGCGCTTCGGCGAGGTCGCCCGTGGTGGCCTGCGCTGGTCCGATCGCCGCGAGGACTTCCGCACCGAGGTGCTTGGCCTCGCCAAGGCGCAAGCAGTGAAGAACGCCGTCATCGTGCCCGTCGGCGCGAAGGGCGGGTTCGTGGTGAAGAAGCCACCCGTGCCCACCGGTGACCCCGTGGCCGACCGGGAAGCGTTCCGCGCCGAGGGCATCCGCTGCTACCGCCTGTTCATCTCCGGGCTCCTCGACATCACCGACAATCTCGACCAGGTCACCGAGGCCACCCTCTCGCCCAGCGACGTGGTGCGCCGCGACAAGGACGACACCTACCTCGTGGTCGCGGCGGACAAGGGCACCGCCACGTTCTCCGACATCGCCAACGAGGTCGCCGGCCTCTACAACTTCTGGCTCGGCGATGCCTTCGCCTCCGGTGGCTCCGCGGGCTATGACCACAAGGTCATGGGCATTACTGCCCGCGGCGCGTGGGAATCCGTCAAGCGGCATTTCCGTGAGATCGGCGTCGACACGCAGGCGCAGGACTTCACCGTCGTCGGCATCGGCGACATGAGCGGCGACGTGTTCGGCAACGGCATGCTGCTGAGCGAGCACATCCGCCTCATCGCCGCGTTCGACCACCGGCACATCTTCATCGACCCCACCCCTGACGCCGCCGCCTCCTACCTGGAGCGGCGCCGCATGTTCGACCTCCCGCGCTCATCCTGGGAGGACTATGACAAGGACCTCATCAGCGAAGGCGGCGGGGTCTGGCCACGCAGCGTCAAGTCCATCCCCATCAGCGAGCAGATGCGTGCCGCCCTCGGCCTTCCCGCGCACCAAGCGACCATGTCGCCTCCCGAACTGATGAAGGCGATCCTCCTCGCGCCCGCCGACCTGCTCTGGAACGGCGGCATCGGCACCTACATCAAGTCCTCCGCCGAGACACATGGCGACGTCGGCGACAAGGCCAATGACAACATCCGCGTCAACGGTGCCGACCTGCGCGTCAAGGCTGTCGGCGAGGGCGGCAACCTGGGCCTCACCCAGAAGGGGCGCATCGAGTTCGCCCGCCACGGCGGCATGGTCAACTCCGATGCCCTCGACAACTCCGCCGGAGTCGATTGCTCCGACCACGAGGTCAACATCAAGATCCTCCTCGAATCGCTCATCAGCACGGGGGCGCTCAGGCCCGAGGACCGCAACGAGCTGCTCGCCTCGATGACCGAGGAGGTCGCCGAGCTCGTGCTGCACGACAACCGCATGCAGAACGAGCTCATGGGCACCAGCCGCGCCAACGCTCCGCAGTTGCTCAGCGTGCATTCCCGGCAGATCGCCGACCTCGCCGCCAACCGAGGGCTCGACCGCGAGATCGAGGCGCTGCCCAGCGACGAAGCCATCAGCGAGCGGATGAAGAACAACGAGGGCCTCACCTCGCCCGAGCTCTCCACGCTCCTCGCCCACGTCAAGCTAGCCATCAAGGACGACCTGATGGAGAGCGACCTCCCCGACAACGAAGTGTTCGCCACACGGCTGCCCGAGTACTTCCCGACACCGCTGAGCGACAACTACTACCAGGCCATCCGCAAGCATCCGCTGAGCCGGCAGATCGTCACCACCATGCTCTCCAACCAGGCGATCGACAATGGAGGCATCACCTTCACCTTCCGCCTCGCGGAGGACGCCGGAGCCACCACCACCGACTCGATCCGCGCCTTCGCCGCGGTCACCGAGATCTTCGGCCTCCGCGAGCTCTGGGAGGATATCCGCCAGTCGGACATGCCCACCCAGGCGTCCGATCAGCTCATGCTCGGTACCCGGCGGCTGCTCGACCGTGCTTCGCGCTGGCTGCTCGCCAACCGTCCCCAGCCCATCGCCGTGGGAGCCGAGATCAATCGGTTCGCCATCAGCGTCCGTGAGCTCGGGCCCAAGGTGCCCGAATGGCTGCACGGCAACGACGCCAAGTTCCTCAAGGTCCGCGTCGACGAGGCCGTTGGCATCGGTGCCCCGCGCGACCTTGCCACCCGCGTCTATGCCCTGCTCCACGAGTTCTGCCTGCTCGACATCGTGGAGGTCGCCGACGTCGCGGAGCGCGAGCTCGGCGAGGTCGCCGAGCTGTACTTCACCCTCACCGCGCACCTGGGCATCGACACCCTCCACGGGGCCGTCTCGCGGCTTGCTCGCGGCGACCGCTGGCACGCGCTCGCCCGCCTCGCCCTCCGCGACGACCTGTATGGTTCTACCCGAGCGCTCTGCCTCGACGTCCTCGACTACGGGGAGCCGGACGAGAGTGCCGAGGAAAAGATCGACGAATGGGAGCTGTCCAACGCGTCGCGGCTCGAGCGGGCACGGTCAGCGCTCACCCAGATCGCGAACTCCGGCGCACTCGACCTCGCTACCCTCTCCGTCGCGGCGCGGCAGATTCGCAGCATGGTCTATTCACGCAGCTTGAGATCGGAGGCCGGAAGGTGACATCCGCGGGGGAGCCCCACGCCACACCAGCAACACGTGAAGCAGGCACCCCCGCGACGGGCAGCACTTTCCGGGCAACCGTGCCGGTCCGCTGGTCCGACATGGACGTCTTCCAGCACATCAACCATGCCCGCATGGTCACCCTCCTCGAGGAAGCCCGCATACCGTGGCTGCTCACCCCGGACCGGCCCACCGCCGCGCTCGGGGCAGGAGCTGTCGTCGTCGACATGCACGTCCGCTATCGCGGGCAGCTCCGGCACAGCGACGGCCCCCTCGCCGTCGACATGTGGGTCGAGAGGCTGCGCAGCGCTGACTGGACCATCGGCTACGCCGTGCGCGCCCGCGACGCCAGCACGGACGCACCACCGGCCGTCACCGCTGAGATCCAGCTCGCCGCCTTCGACATCGACACCCAGCGGCTGCGGCGCCTCACCGCGAGCGAGCGCGACTACCTGCAGCGCTACGTGCGGAGCTGAGACACACCATGACCAACGAGCGACAGATCCTTATCGGCAGCCCCGCCGCGACCGCGGACCTCGGCACCTTCCTCACCCGCGCCCTGCGCCTCGATGACGCGGCCGTGGTGCGCATCACCAATCGGGGGGCCAAGTACTTCACCATCTGGTCCCGCACCGGGTTCGATGTGCTAGCCGCCCGCACTATTCCCGGCCGCGCCACCCCCGCGGACCTCGTGGCCGCCGCCGAGCACCTGCTGCACAACCTCCGCGGCGCGCACGGCCTCACCGTCGACCCCGGCTACAGCCTCGACTCCGCATGGCAGGGAGCCGTCCCGCCCCACCAGGGATTCGCGCACATCGACGACATCCCCGCCAGCCGCATCATCGCCCTCGCCGAGCAAGGCCAAGCAGTGGCTCGCGAGCAGGGCAGCAACCAAGGCCCGCCCGTGTCCCTGCTCGACCAGGAAGTCATCACCGTCACCGACGGCGCCGACAACTCCGCGGCAATCACCATGCGCAGCGTCTTCGCGCTCGCTGGAATGGGCTTCATGCCCCGCGAGCCAGGCGAGGACGAGCGCGTCCGGGTGCGCCATCATCCTGCCTGGACCCGCATCGACGCCCGGTACGGCAGCATCTACGCCCGCCGCGCCACGATGCCGCTCTTCACGCGGTAGGGCGGGGCCGCTAGAGAGCGGGCGGCTGGACGGCCCACCCCCGAGACTGTGCGAAAAACGACAGCTCCGGTGAAGAATGCTGTCGTTTTTCGCACACTCGCGGCGCGGCGGAGCCCGCACACTCGCGGCGGAGTCAGCACACTCGCGGCGGAAGGACCCCGCCCGCTAGACCACCCACACCGTCGTGTCCGGTGGCAGGGATCCGTCCTCGAGAGGGCCGCTCGCTGCCATGATCCGGCCTTCCGGCACAGCGACCGGCTCCGTGCCCATGTTCATCACGCACTGCACTTTGCCGCGCTGGAATCGCAGCACAGGTCCAGAGCCATCCAGCCATTCGACGTCGGTGCCCGCATCGCGCAGCAGTTCGTGGCGCATCCGGATCGCGTGCCGGCATCGGGTGAGGAACGAGCCGGGGTCCGCGCTCTGCGCCTGGACCGATAGCCCGGTCCAGTCCGCGGGCATCGGCAACCAAGTGTCGGGGGAGCCGCTGAATCCGTAGGGTGGCTCGGTGCCCCACCAGGGCAGGGGTATGCGGGCGCCGTCGCGTCCCCGGTCGGTGTGGCCGGATCGTTCCCACACGGGATCCTGCAGGACGTCGTCGGGGAGGTCGTCGACGTTGGGCAGACCGAGCTCGGCGCCGTTGTACAGGAACACCACGCCAGGCAGGGCAAGCTCCAGCAGCAGGGCGGCGGCCGCGCGCAGGGTGCCGCGCTCGGGGTCGCCGGGGCTGTAGCGGGTGACCTCGCGCGCCACATCGTGGTTGGAGAGCGTCCAGGTCGGCGGGGCCGGGGTTCCCTGCACGGCGGTGAGGGACTTGTCGATCGCTGTGCGGAACTCGGTGGGCCGGTAGTTGGTCTCGAGCAGCAAGAAGTTGAACCCGAGGTGCAGTTCCCCTTCGGAAACGTAGCGCGCGAACCGGCGTGGATCGCGTACCCAGATCTCGCCGATCAGTACCCGGTCCTCGTACTCGTCGATCACGTCGCGCAGCCGGCGGTGGAGGTCGTGCACGTCGTCGTGGTCGAAGCGCGCATCACCATCGCCGTTGTAGAGCGGTGTCATGGTCGTCGGATCGCCGTCGGGCAGCCCCTCGGGCTTGGCCATGCCGTGGGCCACATCGATGCGGAAGCCGTCGACACCACGATCGAGCCAGAACCGCATGGTCTCGGCGAGGTCGGTGAAGACTTCGGGGTTGGTCCAGTCGAGGTCGGGCTGCTCCGGCGCGAACAGGTGCAGGTACCACTCGCCGAGGCTGCCGTCGGGCTCGGTGATCCGTGTCCATGCTGGTCCGCCGAAGATGCTGGCCCAGTTGTTCGGTGGTTCGGCGCCGCCCTCGCCCTTGCCGGGCCGGAAGAGGTAGCGCGCGCGTGCCGGGCTGCCCGGGCCTGATCGCAGTGCTTCCTCGAACCAGGGATGCTGGTTGCTCGTGTGGTTCGGCACGAGATCCATCAATACTCGCAGGCCGTGGTCGTGGGCTTCCTCGAGCACGGCGTCCATGCCCGCGAGGTCGCCGAAAAGCGGGTCGATGTCGCGGGGGTCGGAGACGTCGTAGCCGTGGTCGATCATGGGGGAGCGCATGACGGGGCATAGCCACACCGCGTCGATTCCCAGGGCCTTGAGGTAGCCGAGCCTGGATCGCACGCCGCCGAGGTCGCCGATGCCGTCGTCATCGCTGTCGGCGAATGATCGCGGATAGATCTGGTAGATCACCGCGTCCTGCCACCACGAGCGCGCGTTGGCCGTCATGATTCCATGGTGCCAGCCCTGCCGCGCGGGGGTAGTGATTCGGCCGAGGCCGCCGGATGCCGGGCACCAGCGCCGAGCCCTCCCGCGACAGGGAGGCAGCCCGGATCAGCGCGGGTGGCTGCTAGAAGGCGCTGTTGACCATCGAGTGGGCGGCCATCTCCATGTACTGGGTGAGCTCGCGCCTGTGCTCCTCATCGAGGGTGCCGGAGTCGATGGAGGCGATCGCGATGTGCATGCAGCGCAGCCAGGCGTCGCGCTGCACGGGGCCGATCACGAAGGGCATGTGCCGCATGCGCAGCCGGGGATGCCCGCGCTCATCGGAGTAGTCGCGCGGCCCGCCCCAGTATTGCTCCAGGAACATCCGGAACCTGCGCTCGGCGGGGCCGAGATCCTCCTCGGGGTACATGGGGCGCAGGATCTCGTCGCGGGCGACCTCCTCGTAGAAGCGCCCGACGAGCTTGCGGAATGTCTCCGCGCCGCCGACTTCGTCGTAGAAGGTCCGGAAAGGGGTCTCGTTCGTGGCCATTGCCCTCCATCATGCCTTGCCGGGGCGTGCTCGCGCGATCACTGCCGCGCGTTCTCCGCATGGATGGTGATGTCGGCTGCCTCGAGCGCGGTCAGTACCTTGCTGTTGATGTAGCGCTGCACCGCCCATTGGCTGCCGGCCCGCACGCGCGCGGTCAGGCGCAGCGTCACGGTGTAGGCGGTGGTCTGGTCCACGCCCAGCATGGTGGGCGCCTCGAGCAGGTGTTCGCGGATGGCGTCGTCGAGGACCGCGGCGGCCGCGGTCTCCTCGATGATGCGGGCTGCTTCGGTGACGTTGACCGGTCGGGCGAGCGCGATGTCGATGACTGCCACGGCGTAGCCCTGGCTGAAGTTGCCGACTCGCAGCACCTCGCCGTTGCGCACGTACCACAGGGTGCCGTCGATGCCGCGGACGGTGGTCACGCGCAGCCCGACGGTCTCGACGGTGCCGATGGCATCGCCGAGATCCACGACATCACCTACCCCGTACTGGTCCTCGAGCAGCATGAAGATGCCGGACAGGAAATCGCGGACGAGGCTCTGGGCGCCCCAGCCGATGGCGATGCCGACGATGCCGGCGGAGGCGATGAACGGGGCGACGTTGAGACCGATGATGCTGAGCACCGTCAGCACGACCCAGGTGAGCAGGATCAGCGACACCGTCGACTTGAAAACCGAGGCCAGGGTCTTGCGTCGCTGGTCGCGCCGCTCCTCGCGCCGCGAGGCGTCGGTATTGCGCCGACCATTGCCAGGAGGGGCCTTCCGCTTGCGGTTCGCGGCGCGGTCGATGAAGCGGTGCGCCGCCCACCGCAGCAGCAGGGCCACCACGATGTAGACGAGGACCTCGAGTGGCTTGTGGATCAGCCATTCGCGGTTCGTATCGGTCCATTCGAAAGCTTCCGTGACGTTCGCGAGCACGGCGCCCATCGTACGGATCAGGCGGCCCGCATCCCACCTGCGATGCCGCGGGGGAGCGCGCGGGGCGAAGTTCACCGGGTATTACCTGGCTGCTTGCGTTATTCGCCGTGCGCGAAACGGAATTTTTCGGTTCACTGGTAAGCAGCGCTCATGGGAGGCCGGATGTCCAGACGTCACGCGAGGGAAGCCCACCACCGACAACGCATGCCTGGCGGTGACCATGCCGACGAGTCACCGCGGGCACGCTCGATCGCGTCGTCATCGCCGCGCCGGAACTGGATCGATCGGCGCGTGCTGCTCCTCAATGCCAGCTTCGAGCCGTTGACCACCGTGCCGGCCCGCCGCGCCATAATCCTGGTCCTCCGCGGCCGCGCGGAGATACTGCATCCTGATGCGTCGGGAGTCCTCATCCACGCTGCTGGCGGGACCATCCCTGTTCCGTCGGTGATACGCCTCACCACCTATGTGCGGGTGCCCTACATCGCCCGGGTGCCGCTGACCCGGGCGACGCTCATGCAGCGCGACCGGAACCGGTGCGGGTACTGCGGCGGCCGCGCTGACACGATCGATCACGTCATTCCCCGCAGCCGCGGCGGAACCCATACGTGGGAGAACTGCGTGGCGTGCTGCACGCGATGCAACCACCGCAAGGCCGACAAGCTGCTCAGCGAGATCGGCTGGACGCTGGCCGCGCCGCTGCGCGCTCCCGCTGGACGCCATTGGCACCTGGTATCGAAGATCCGCTCGCATGACCCGGTGTGGTCGGACTATGTGCCCGCGCTGGCGTCGGCCTGAGGGGCGCGAGGCTTGACCGCGGTGGCCCGATCGGAGTTGCTGGGGTATTTTTGCCGGCCCGGCGCGCGCGACCGGTAGCGCTTCGATTACCTTTTATGTGTGAGCATCATGGAGACAGTCCTCGTGTTCGTGGTCATTCCGGCGGCGGTAATTGCCGTCCTCGGGCTTGCCGCGATGTTGAAGAAGCCCGAGCTCCGTCCCGAGCCGTACCGGCTGGGTGACCCGTGGCCCTATGGCCCGGTGTGGTGGAGCGCCGTCGATGAGCATGGACACAGCCACGGTGGCCATGGCGACACGTCCGATGCGCAGCCGATTGGAGGATCCGCAAGTGCAACATGGTGAGATCGTCGTCCCTTCCGCGCCACCCCTCGAGGACCTGCCCATGGGGTCGGTGCAGACCGCGAGCGGCCGGGTATCAGCCGTCCGTTTCCTCGATGAGCCCGTGGACAAGCTCGGTTTCGACTCCGAGCACCGCATCCGCCTCGATGAGGCGTTGATCCGCGCTACCCGCGATACAGGCATCAAGTTCACGATCTATCTCGGTGAGCTCGGGCCTGACTCGAACGACAAGGCTTTCGAGCTCCTCGATAGCCTCGACGACGCCGCGCATTCCGCGCTGATCGCCGTCGCGCCGGGCGAGCGTCGCATCGAGATCGTCTCCGGCCCCGCGGTGGCACATCGCGTGACCGACCGGATCTGCCAGCTCGGCATCACTGCCGCGCTTCCGCTGCTGCGCGAGGGTGACCTCCTCGACGGACTCGTGGCCGCGGTCAAGGTCATGGCTGCCGCGACGAGCCCGGTGCGTTCCTGACCTATCCGTGATGCTCGTTCCAGCCTGATGCTGGACACCCACGTGGGCCGCCCCCCGGTATACCGGGGGGCGGCCTGTTTTCATCGGGTATTACTGCCTGGCCCGGCGACTACTTCCCGGAGGAGGCGTCGAACGCGCGTGCTCGCAGGGACCGCTCGATCCCGGCCCGGCCCTCGATGACGAGGCGGCGCAGCGCCGCGGAATGGTCCCCGGCGAGGAACTCGTCGGCGCGCCGCAAGCCTGCCTCGCTGATGTCCCAGGCCGGATAGAGGCCGATCACGATGGTCTGGGCGACCTCGCTGGTGCGGTCCCGCCAGATGCCGGGGATCGCGGCGAAGTATCGATCCGCGTAGCCCTCGAGCAGTGCTGCCTGGCCGGGCTGGGAGAATCCGCCGATCATCGAGCGTGTCAGCGTGTGGGAGAGGGAGCTGTCATTGATGACGCTCTCCCACACGTGTGCCTTGGCATCCGCGCGCGGGCGCATCGCGGCGGCCTGCGCGGCCTGCCGCGCGCCGGTGGAGGTGTTATCGCGCGCTGCCTCCTCGTCGATGCGCGGCGTGCCGTCGGTGTCCGCGTCGATCCGGCCCGCTGCGGCGAGCGCCTGGATGAGGCGCCAGCGCAGATCGGTGTCGACAGTGAGGCCAGGGAACCCGGCGGCGTCGGGGCTCTCGGAGAGCGCGGTCCCGAGCACGTCGGCATGACGGTCCTCGAGGCGGGCAGCGCACAACGCGTTGACGAACGCGAGCTGATGGTCCGAGCCTGCCTCGGCGGTGCGGGCCTGCTCGAGCAGCGTGTCGGCGAACCCAGGCCAGCCGGTCTCGTCCGCCCAGGCTGGCTCAGCGTAGGAGCCGATGGCGGTGGCTGCCTGCAGCAGGAGCCGTTGAACCACGCCGACCTCGCTCTCGGTGCCGATGCCACGCTGCACGAGCGCGGCGAAGTCGCGGGAGCGCATCTGCGCGTTGCGCGTCATCTCCCACGCGGCCGACCACACCAGGGTGCGGGGGAGCGATTCGCTGATGTCGCCGATGCGCTCCACCGCGGTGCGCAGCGAATCATCATCGAGGCGCAGCGAGCAGTAGGTGAGGTCATCGTCGTTGACGAGGATGAGCGCGCCGCGCGGCGTGCCGACGAGATCAGGAAGCTCGGTGCGCTCGCCGTCGACGTCGAGCTCGATGCGGCGCTGCCGCACGAGGCGCCCGGACTCGTCATCGCCGTACACGCCGACCGCGATGCGGTGGGTGCGTCGCTCGCCCGCGCCTGGCTCCGCGCCGCCCTGCACCACGGCGAACGAGGCGTAGTTGCCGTCCTCGTCGACGGTGAACTCGGGCGCGAGGGTGTTCAGGCCGGTGGTGCGCAGCCACTGGTCGCCCCAGTCCGAGAGGTCGCGGCCCGAGGATGCCTCGAGGGCGCGCAGGAGGTCATCGAAGGTGGCGTTGCCGTAGGCGTGCTCGCGGAAGTAGGCGCGCAGCCCGGCGAGGAAGTCCTCGAGGCCCACGTAGGCGACGAGCTGCTTGAGCACGCTCGCGCCCTTGGCGTAGGTGATGCCGTCGAAGTTGACCTCCACTGCCTCGAGATCGGGGATGTCCGCGGCGATGGGGTGGGTGGAGGGAAGCTGGTCCTGCCGGTACGCCCATGCCTTCTCGACGTTGGCGAACGACGTCCACGCGTTGGTGTACTCGGTGGCCTCGGCCTGGCACAGCACCGAGGCGAAAGTGGCGAACGATTCGTTGAGCCACAGGTCGTCCCACCAGAGCATGGTCACGAGGTCGCCGAACCACATGTGCGCCATCTCGTGCAGCACGGTCTCGGCGCGCCGCTCGTAGAGGTAGCGGGTGACGCGGCTGCGGAAGACGTAGTCCTCGAGGTAGGTGACCGCGCCCGCGTTCTCCATCGCGCCGGCGTTGAACTCGGGGACGAAGAGCTGGTCGTACTTGCCGAAGGCGTAGGGGATCTCGAAGTTGCGGTGATAGAAGCCGAAGCCCTGCTTGGTCTCGGTGAACAGCCGGTCGGCGTCCATGTGCTCGGCCAGCGATGCGCGGCAGAAGATGCCCAGCGGGATCTCGCCATGCTCATCGCGATAGGTGTCGGTCCACTTCGCGTAGGGGCCCGCCACGAGCGCCGCGAGGTAGGTGCTCATCCGCGGCGTGGTGGCGAAAGTCCGCACCAGCCCATCGCGGCTGGTCTCGGCGCCGTTGGTGATGACCTCCCAGTGCTCGGGGGCGGTCACGGAGAAGTCGAACACGGCCTTGAGGTCGGGCTGGTCGAAGCAGGCGAACATGCGCTTGGCATCGGCGGTCTCGAACTGCGAGTACAGGTAGACCTCGCCGTCGGCGGGATCGACGAAGCGGTGCAGGCCCTCGCCGGTATGCGAGTACTCGAGCTCCGCGTCGATCACTAGCTCATTGGATGCGGCGAGCGCGTCGAGGGCGAGGCCCTCCTCGTGGGAGTAGCCGGAGGTGTCGACCGTGGCGCCATTGAGCGTGGCCTCGTGGATCCTCGTGGCGATCAGGTCGATGAACGTCGAGGTACCTGGCGTGGCGGCGAAGCGAGCAACGGTGCGGGAGCGGAACGTCTCCGTGCCCGGCTGGCCGTGGCCATCGGTGACGTCGATGTGCACGGTGTAGCTTTCGATCGAGAGGATGCCAGCGCGTTCCCGCGCCTGGTCCCGGGTCAGGTTTGGAGCTGCCACGAGGAGTGCCTTTCTGCCGTGGTGTTCGGATGATCATCAGGCATGGCCGGCACGGGGCATGCCGATCCAGCACCCCCCATCATGCGCCGTGGGGAGCCCCTCGTCACCGTGGACACCGGGCGTTGCCGTGATTTCCGCTCACAGGAAAATCCCGCTGAGCGGTATGCGGTGAATCCACTCACAAATTCTCGGGGGCCATCCCGCGGATGCGTCCGACGTGCGAGGATAAGTCCATGCAGCGATGCGATCGCCACCGCGAGGGGTGCCTGCAACTTCATGTGCAGTCAACATCGGCGATGCGTCGGGTGATGGTCTGGCGCTAGCCGCCCAGCCCACTTGGCGGGCCCGCAGCTGTATTTGTGGGGGCGCGGGAAGACCCGGCCTGGTCACGACAATCAAGCGTGACCGGGCCGGATTTTCTTTTGGCCCGGCCTGGTCTCGCCGGACGGGCAGCGCGGCCGGTGCGCCGGGCCGCCACGGTGTGTACGTTGGTTCGTCGAGACGGTCGTGCCGACCTTGCCGCGAGAACCGAGGAGACCCACCCCGATGCCGCTAGCACGGCCCCCGCGCGGGATCCGCCGCGTGATCTCCGCGATCGGCCTGCTCCTCGTCCTCGGTCTGGCGCTGGTCGCGATGCCTGGCGCGAGCGCTCCCCGCACGAGCGAGCACTACGTGGCGCTCGGTGATTCCCGCGCGGCCGGCCCGTCGACCCTGCAGTTCCTCAACGACAGCTGCGGGCGCACCGCCGAGTCCTATCCGCGATTGCTCTCGGAGTGGCTGCGGCCGGAGTTCTTCACCTTCGCCGCGTGCAGTGGCGCGACCGTCGAGGACATCCTCGACATGCCGCAGGAGACCCGCAGTGGCCCGAAGCCGCTGCAGCTCGACGCCGTCACCCCTGAGACAACGCTCATCACGATCAGCATCGGCGGCAACGATGTGCGGTGGTATGACATCGCTCGGCGGTGCTTCACCAAGGACGAGGGCGGGGACCGTGAGTGCCGCAACGATCCCGAGACCCGCATCGCCGCGATGGAGTCGCTGCGACCGCTGCGGCCCCGGCTCGATCGGCTGCTCGGCACGCTCCAGGAGCGCGCGCCGAAGGCATTGATCTTCCTTGCGAGCCACGGCGGCACGGTGGGCAACCGGGGCTGCTGGCCGTCGGTTCCCGCCAGCGATGCCGATGCCCGGTTCATCGCCGACTACCAGGATCGGATGAACGCCATCATCAAGGCCGCGGCTGATCATGCCGGCATCACCTACGTCGACCTGGCCTCGCGCAGTGTGGGCCATGATGCCTGCCAGCCCAAGCCGCTCAAGTGGTACGAGGGCAATGTCACGACCTCGACGTCGCTGAGCATGCACCCCAACAACACCGGCAACGCGGGCTTCTCCAGGATCTTCCAGGGGTACATCAAGGAAGAGTTCCGCAAGCGCGTGCGTTGACCCAGCTAGCGCCCGCGTGCCGGGCGCCCCCGATCGAGAGGATTGCTGATGCCAGATACCCGCGACCGCGTTGACTTCTGGTTCGACCCTGCTTGCCCGTGGTGCTGGATCACCTCCCGGTGGATCCTCGAGGTCCAGGACGTGCGCGATATCGACGTCCGGTTCCACGTGATGAGCCTGTATGTGCTCAACGAGGGCAAGGACATCCCGGAGGGTTATCGCGACATGCTCGACAGCACCCTCGGGCCGGTGCGGGTGCTCATCGCCGCCGAGCAGCAGCACGGCCCCGAGGTGCTCGGCCCGCTCTACACGGCGATGGGGGAGCGCATCCACAACAAGGGCATGAGCGACCGCATGGAGGTAGTGCGCGAGGCGCTCGCCGAGACCGGGCTGCCCGCGAGCCTCGCCGAGGCTGCCACGAGCGACGCGCATGACGAGGTCCTGCGGGCGAGCCATCATGCAGGCATGGACAAGGTTGGTGATGACGTGGGCACGCCCACGATCCACATCAATGGGACCGCGTTCTTCGGGCCCGTGCTCTCCCGCATCCCGCGCGGGGAAACGGCGGGCAAGATCTGGGACGGTGCCGTCGCGCTCGCGTCCTACCCGCACTTCTTCGAGCTCAAGCGCACGCGCGCCGAGGATCCGGTGTTCGACTAGTCCGCTGGTTCCTGCTCGGGCGGCCGGGTCGCCTCGAGCAGCCCCCGGAGTGCATCAACGAGGCGGTCCCTGGTGTAGCGGGGCGGATCCTCGAGCATGAGTCGGCCGAAGTGCTCCGTGGTGACGAGCACGAGGTGCGCGAGCACTTCGACGTCGAGCCAGGGGCCGCCGCGCTGCTCGAGGCCGAGGCGCAGGGCGTCGGCGATGTAGCCGCGGATGAGGTCCCGGGTCGCCTCGATCCGGTCCCGGACCATCGCTGGCGTGTTGGTGGTGATGCCGAGCACCGGCTTCCAGATCTCTGGTTGCTGCCGCACGAGGTCGATGAGGCCGGAGACGCCATCGAGGATCCAGTCGTCGACGTCACCTGTCCCGGCATCGGTGGGGATGAGTCGCAACGCGGACGCCAGCGCGCGGCGCTGGGTGCGGTCGAGGAGGGCGTGCAGGAGTGGCTCGAGGCCGTCATAGGCGCTGTAGACCACCGGGCGGGTAACTCCTGACTCCTGCGCGATCGCTTCGATGGAGACATTGTCGTACCCGTCGCGGACGACGACGCGCAGCGCGGCATCGAGCAGTTGCTCGCGGCGTTGCTCGATGGGCATGCGTGGGGCGTAGCGGCGGCGCTTGCGTGGGGCCGGATCCGTGCCTGAAGTCACTCCTTGACGTTACTGCAGTAGTGTAAACTTCGCTGAACCTACAATGCTGTAGTAATTCAAGGAGGACCACGCCCATGCTCGGGATCAAGACCAGATCCGCGCTCCGCCAGGAGTTCGCCCCGCACGCTGACTACGGCTTCTTCGGGCCTGGCTCGGTTGCCTGGAAGGTGTGGAGCCACCCCACCTCGTACATCCTCGGCTTCGCGCGCGCGGTGACCATCGAGCACCTCGACCCCAACCTCGCTGCGGCAGTCGTCCAGGCGGGAGGAGTGAGGTACCGCCCCCACACCCGCTACGGACGCACCATGCGCTACTTCGCCATGGTCGCCTTCGGCGCCACCGAGCCCACCGCCAAGGCAGCGGACGTGCTCGTCAAGGTCCACTCGAAAGCGATCGGCAACGATCCAGTGACCGGTTCGGCCTACGACGCCAACAAGCCGAGCTCCCAGCTATGGATCCACGTGACAGCGTGGCACTCGATCCTCTATTGCTACGAGAAGTTCGGCCCCGGCCGCCTCTCGCCCAGCGAGGAGGCACAGTTCTGGGAGGAGTGCGCCCGGGCCGCCGAGCTGCAAACCATCGACCCCGCGACCGTGCCACGCTCCCGAGAGGACGTCATCGCGTACTTCGAGGACTGGCGCCCGCACCTCGCCGCCTCCGAAGCGGCGCAGGACATGGTGCACTTCATCCTCGGCCTCGACGTGGCGCTGCCGCCCGACATGCCAGCGTGGCAGAAGAAGGCGATGAGCCCCCTGCTGTACGTGCTGCGCCACGGCATCATCTCCACCTACCCGCAGTACATGCGCCAGATGTGCGGGCTGCGGCAGGGCCCGCTGCTCGACCTGCTGATCGTGCCGCCGAACAAGGTCTTCCACGCTGCCATGCATCGGTCGATCAACCTCTCGATGCTGCTGATGAAGATGATCGCCCCGGCCGCGCTCGAGATCGCCATGCCCGTGCTGCTCGACATCCCGGCCGAGAACCCGATCACCATGACCCCGCGCGAGGCACAGGCCAAGTATGGCTATGAGCTGCCGGTGGACGCGCACCCGGAGCTGCGCGCCAAGCAGCATGATCGCGTGTTCGGCAAGGGAGAGAAGCCCAGCGACGAGGGCATCATCGAGTCCGAGCAGCACATCGGCGCCATCGCGTGAGGCTCACGGGGTAGCGGCGGGCCCTTCCGGAGCGATGCCAGTGCCTCCCCGGAGGCGTCCCTGCCCCTAGCCCCGGCCCCGAGCCGCAAACGCGATAGAAGCTGCCGCGCAACCAGGTCGGCTTCTATCGCGTTTGGCGGTTTCCGGTGCTTTTGCCACGCGAGCATTCCGCCGAGCACCCTCGATCCAGCGACCTTTCCGTGCCGATGCGTCGGTTCCGCGCCGGGGCTGGCAGAATCGGGGCCATGCGCGTTTACCTAGGTGCCGACCATGCCGGCTTCGAGCTGAAGAATCTCATCAAGGACCATCTCACCTCCCTCGGGCACGATGTCACCGACTGCGGTGCCTTCGAGTACGACGCCCTCGACGACTATCCCGCGTTCTGCATCGATGCGGCCCGCAAGGTCGTCGCTGACCCCGGCAGCCTCGGAATCGTCCTTGGTGGCTCCGGCAACGGCGAGCAGATCGCCGCCAACAAGGTGCCCGGTGCGCGCTGCGCGCTCGCCTGGAGCGTCGAGACGGCCAAGCTTGCCCGCCAGCACAACAACGCGCAGCTCATCGGCCTCGGTGGCCGCATGCACAGCACCGAGGAGGCCTTCGCGATCGTCGAGGCGTTCCTGGCCACCGAGTGGTCCGACGAGGCCCGCCACCAGCGGCGCATCGACATCCTCGCCGAGTACGAGAACTCCGGCGAGGCCCCGGTCGTTCCAGGCGCGTGATGCCCCGCGGCGCGCTGGGCGCGGCCCGTGCCTGAGGGGCATACCCTGCACCGGCTCGCCGGCGAGCACACCCGCTTGCTGGCCGGTGCGCGCGTGCGGGCCAGCAGCCCCCAGGGGCGCTTCGCCGAGGGCGCCCGGAGAATCGACGGGCAGTCGTTCGAGGCCGCCGAGGCGTGGGGCAAGCACCTGCTGCACCGCTACGCGGACGGGACGCTCGTCCACATCCATCTCGGGCTGTATGGCACCTTCACCACGCTTCCAGCAAGCGATGCGCCACCGGTCGGGCAGGTCCGCATGCGGCTGGCCACGCGATCGCGCATCATCGATCTCCGCGGCCCGACGCGCTGCGAGCTGATCGGACCGCCCGAGCTCGCGGCACTGCTCGACCGTCTCGGTCCCGACCCCCTGCGCCACGACGCCCAGCCTGATCTCGCCTGGGAGCGCATCGCACGCTCGCGCGTGCCCATCGGGGCCTTGCTGATGGACCAGGCAGTGCTCGCCGGAGTCGGCAACGTCTACCGGGCAGAGGTGTTGTTCCGGCAGCGCATCGCGCCCCACCGGCCTGGACGCGATCTTGAACGTCATCACTGGGACGCCCTCTGGAACGACCTCGCCGCACTCATGCCGGTGGGAGTCCGGGAAGGACGCATGATCACCGTGGATGCCGAGCACGACCACGGCGCCCCGCCCTACCAGCCCGGACGCCCCCGTACCTACGTGTACCGGCGCGCGGGAGAACCCTGCCGCGTCTGCGCAGCCACCATCAAGCAGGAGGAGCTGCGCGGCCGGAAGCTCTACTGGTGCCCGCGATGCCAGCGCTAGCACGGGGAACAAACCCGCGGGACGCATATGTTGGGGAGAGCATGACCGAGACGATGAAGCACGACGCCGACGCCCGCCGCTACTCCCTCATCATCGACGGGAACGAGGCAGGCTACGCCGAATACGTCGAGACCGGCGCGATCCGCGAGTTCAACCACACGGTCACCGACCCTGGCCACCGGGGGAAGGGCATCGCCGGCAAGGTAGTGCAGCACGCGCTCGACGATAGCCGCGCCACTGGCTTCTCGATCATCCCGGCCTGCCCGTTCGTCGAGGGCTTCATCGCGAAGAACCCCGAGTACAAGGATCTGCTGGCCTGATCATGCACCTGCCGCCCGCGCCCGACCGGTTGCCCCGACCAGGCGAGCGTGCCGGCGCGCTCGACGGTCGCTACCTCGGGCCCATCCCGGACCTCTCCACCACTGAATGGGATCGCGGCCAGCCGTGGCGCCGCCGCGCCCAGCGCAAGGCGTGGATCTATGCGGGCTTCTTCGCCGAGGAGGCCGCGGCCGGATTCGCGATCGTCGACGCCGGCCATACCGCGACCGGCTTCTGCTACGTGCACGACCGCCGTACCGGGCAGCTCACCGAGGACAAGATCCTCATCCCCGCTGGGTTCCCGCGCTCGTTCGCGCCGGACTGGCGCGTCGAATGGACGCTCGGGCGCGGGCGGAGCACATGGCGCATCCACCATGACCGTGGCGCGTGGCACCTGCATCACCACGGGCGCAACCTGGAACTGTCAGCCACCATCGAAGGGACTACCGAGCCGCTCGCGATCTCTGCAATCAGCTCGGCGCCCGGAAGGCCCTTCCATCACACTTGCAAGTTCGCCGGGCTCGCCGCATCGGGGAGCGCGCGCACCAGAGACGCCGTCGTTGATCTCGCCGGACGCGCCTCGCTCGACCTCACCCTCGGCTACCCGCCCCGCGAGACGCTGTGGAACTGGGCAAGCCTCGACGGCACCACGGAATCGGGCCAGCCCATCGCGATCAACCTGGTGGCCCACTTCCTCGATGGGCTCGAGAACGCGGTCTGGTGGCAAGGCGGGATCGTGCCACTGCCCCAGGCTGTCTTCGAGCTCGATCGATCGGCACCGCTCGAGCCCTGGCGCCTGCGCACCGCCGGCGGAGCGGTTGATCTTGTCTTCCACCCCGAGGGCCAGCGCAGGGAGCATCTCGAGGCGGGTGTGATCGCCAGCAAGTTCGTCCAGCCCTTCGGCTGGTTCGAGGGAACATTCCGCTCGCCGGATGGAGTGGTGCACCAGGTCCGTGGCAGGGGAGTGGTGGAGGACCACCGGGCCCGCTGGTGAGGCTCGGCTGGCTCGGCTCGGGTCGGCTGGCTCGGCTCGGCTGGCTCGGCTCGGCTCGGCTCGTCCGGCGATAGTGCGAAAAACGACAGGATTCCGGCGCTGAGCTGTCGCTTTTCGAACACTGGCGGACCGGACGCGTGGCGGACCGGTCGCGCGGCGGACCAGTCGCGCGACGCACAGCTGGAACGAGAAAGCCCCCGGCCGCGTTTCCGCTGGCCGGGGGCCTCTCCGTGTGGAGCGGGTGACGGGAATCGAACCCGCACCATCAGCTTGGAAGGCTGAGGTTCTACCATTGAACTACACCCGCGCGCCGGCACCTGAGGTGCATGCGACATGTGACTGTACCTAACCTGCTTTGGAAACGCCAAGCCAAGCACGTAATATTGCCCCGGCTGCAACTCGGGGCTTTTTCCATGTAGTCTCTCGGGTTGGAGCAAACGGGGTGTAGCGCAGCTTGGTAGCGCATCCGCTTTGGGAGCGGAGGGTCGCAGGTTCAAATCCTGTCACCCCGACGTTGTGGCCTCCGGTCGTGGATCGTGAGCTTGGCGCCAAGCTAGGCCGGCGGGCCGCGCGACCGGGGCCGGTGATCCGGGATTCGCATTGCCACCCCCTTGTACGATTCACAAAAAACCAGGTAGGAGCATCTCCGTGAAAAGCACCGTCGAGCAGCTGAGCGCGACGCGAGTACGTATCAGTGTCGAGGTGCCCTTCGAGGAGCTGAAGCCGGACTTCGACCGCGCCTACAAGGCGCTCGCCCAGCAGGTCCGGGTGCCCGGCTTCCGCCCTGGAAAGGTGCCGCCCCGCATCATCGATGCGCGCGTTGGCCGTAGTGCCGTGCTCGAGCAGGTCATCAATGACACCGTTCCGGGCAAGTACTCGGAGGCAGTCGCCGAGGGCGATGTCAAGGCCATCGGCCAGCCCGAGATCGAGGTCACCAAGATCGAGGACGATCACTTCGGCTTCACCGCCGAGGTGGATGTGCGCCCCGAGATCACCCTGCCCGAGTATGCCTCGCTCGAGGTGTCGGTCGAGGCCGAGGAAGCCACGGACGAGGACGTCGAGGAGCAGCTCGAGGAGCTGCGCAAGCGCTTCGGCACGGTAGTCCCGGTCGAGCGTGGCGCGGAGAAGGGCGATCTCGTCACCCTTGATCTCTCCGCCACCGTTGACGGCAAGCCTGTCGAGGACGCGACCGCCGATGACTTGTCCCACGAGGTGGGCTCGGGCGAGCTGATCGAGGGTCTCGATGAGGCCATCACCGGTGTCGCGGCCGGTGGCACGGCGGAGTTCCCCACGAAGCTGCTTGCCGGTGACTTCGCTGGCGAGGACGCTGTCGTTGCCGTGAAGGTGACGTCGGTGAAGACCCGCGAGCTGCCCGAGGTCGATGATGACTTCGCCTCGCTGTCCAGCGCTTTCGACACCGTCGAGGAGCTGCGCGCCGATCTCCGGGAGAAGGCGGAGCAGTCCAAGCGCATCGCGCTGACCAACTCGATCCGGGACAAGGTTCTCGAGAAGCTGCTCGAGGTCGTGGAGTTCGAGGCGCCGCAGAAGGTCGTCGATGAGCAGGTGCATGAGCAGCTGCACAGCGCGCTCCACTCGCTGGGAGGCGAGGAAGACACCCTTAACCGTCTGCTCGAGGCGCAGGGCAAGTCGCGCGAGGAGTTCGACGCTGAGTCCCGCGAGGCCGCGGATCGCGCGGTCCGTGCTCAGCTGCTGCTCGATGCGATCGCTGATGCCGATGACATCACGGTGGGCCAGCAGGAGCTGTTCGAGCGGATCTTCTCCGAGGCGCAGCGCTACGGCATGGAGCCGCAGCAGTTCATCCAGGAGATCCAGAAGCAGCCGAATGGCCTCGCGACGATCTTTGCTGACGCGCGCCGCACCAAGGCTCTCGTCGAGGTGATCCGCGCCGTGGTCGTCAAGGACCAGAATGGCTCGGAGCTTGATGTCACGGAGTACTTCGGCGCTCCGGCGGACGACGAGGACGACGCGCTTCCGACCGAGGACTCCGACGACGAGGCTGGCGATGCCAGCGAGGTCGAGGAGACCGCGGCCGACACCAAGTAGGCCGTATTTCTTGACGCTTACAGCGAACTAGGGCGGTGCCGGGATACCGGCGCCGCCCTAGTTCGTTACTGTCAGTGTCAGACCCAATGCACATCGGCGCCCACGAGCTCGACTTGGAGGCGGGAACCCCCGCATCAAGCCCCGGCGCCGGGGAAACAACGTCCAGGTATCCGGAAGGCAGGCACCCGTGACCGTGCACACTCCCGCGCGCACCCCATCGATGCGTTCAGGCACATACGGAATGAACCTCAGCGACTCGGTGTTCGAGCGGCTGTTGCAGGAGCGCATCATCTTCCTGGGCACGCAGGTCGACGATGACATCGCCAACAAGCTGTGCGCTCAGATCCTCCTGCTCTCCGCGGAGGACCCCACCCGGGATATCTCGCTTTACATCAACTCGCCCGGTGGCTCGGTCACCGCAGGCATGGCGATCTTCGACACCATGCAGTTCGCCGAGTGCGATGTCGCTACCTACGCCATGGGGCTCGCGGCATCGATGGGGCAGTTCCTGCTCTCGGCGGGCGCGAAGGGCAAGCGGTACGCGCTCCCGCACGCGCGCATCATGATGCACCAGCCTTCCGCGGGCATCGGTGGTACCGCGGCGGATATCGCTATCCAGGCCGAGCAGTACGCCTATACCAAGCGCGAGATGGCGGAGCTGATCGCGCTCCACACCGGGCAGACCGTCGAGCAGATCACCGAGGACTCTGATCGTGATCGCTGGTTCACTGCCGCGCAGGCGCAGGACTACGGTTTTGTCGACCACGTAATCTCCCGTGCCGGCCAGTCCGGCGGCATTGGCCGCTGATCCTTCCGCCGGCCACTCCGCTGAGCCATCGGCGGCCTCGGCCGCCGGGGCCGCACCGAACCCATCTGTTGTCCTCGCCTGATAGAAACGTGGAGAAGACATGACCGTCAACCGCAATCCGCTTCCACAGCACATGGGCCCGCAGGCCCGCTACATCCTGCCCTCGTTCATCGAGCATTCCAGCTACGGCGTCAAGGAATCGAACCCGTACAACAAGCTCTTCGAGGAACGCATCATCTTCCTCGGCGTGCAGGTCGACGACGCGTCCGCGAATGACGTGATGGCGCAGCTGCTCGTCCTTGAGTCGCAGGATCCTGACCGCGACATCACCATGTACATCAACTCTCCGGGTGGCTCGTTCACCTCGCTGATGGCGATCTACGACACCATGCAGTATGTGCGTGCCGACATCACCACCGTGTGCCTCGGCCAGGCCGCGTCCGCGGCAGCGATCCTGCTTGCCGCTGGATCGCCCGGCAAGCGGCTCGCGCTGCCCAACGCCCGAATCCTCGTCCACCAGCCGGCCACTGGTGGCATGCAGGGCCAGGTGTCGGACCTCGAGATCCAGGCCCGGGAGATCGAGCGGATGCGCAAGCAGATGGAAACCACGCTCGCGCGCCACACCGGCAAGTCCGCGGAGCAGATCCGCAAGGACAGCGATCGTGACCTCATCCTCACCGCCGAGGAAGCCAAGGCTTATGGCCTCATCGACAATGTTCTCGAGTACCGCAAGCTTTCACTGTCCAACCAGTGACAAAACCGACATGCTGACGGGTCGTCCCGGTTGTATGCTGGGACGACACGCCGCATGGCGGCAGATACCGCACGAATCGGTATCGAACGGTGACGCTAGAGCCTCCACGGGTTGGCGAAGCGTCACCGGGGCGCTGACGATAGGTAGCTGGCAGGCACTAGAACGTCGTGGATCGTCCGCGACAGGTACTGTCAGAGCATGCTGCACATGACCACGATGTTGTAATTGCCGGGAACTCCTGGCAGGCGTGGCGAGTATCAGGAAGTTGGGAGCACGGGTATGGCGCGCATCGGTGACGGCGGCGACTTGTTGAAGTGCTCTTTCTGCGGAAAGAGCCAGAAGCAGGTCAAGAAGCTCATCGCGGGCCCGGGCGTGTACATCTGCGACGAGTGCATCGACCTGTGCAATGAGATCATCGAGGAAGAGCTCGCTGAGTCCAGCGACGTGAAGCTCGACCAGTTGCCCAAGCCTGCCGAGATCCACGACTTCCTCGACCAGTACGTCATCGGTCAGGGCAACGCCAAGCGCACCCTCGCCGTGGCCGTGTACAACCACTACAAGCGAGTGCAGGCTGGCGAGAAGGCCCGCGACTCGCGCCACGAGCATGTCGATCTGCAGAAGTCGAACATCCTCATGCTCGGGCCGACGGGCTGCGGCAAGACCTACCTTGCGCAGACTCTCGCGAAGATGCTCAACGTTCCCTTCGCGATCGCTGACGCCACGGCGCTCACCGAGGCGGGGTACGTCGGCGAGGATGTCGAGAACATCCTGCTGAAGCTGATCCAGGCTGCGGACTACGACGTCAAGCGTGCCGAGACGGGCATCATCTACATCGACGAGGTCGATAAGATCGCCCGCAAGAGCGAGAACCCGTCGATCACTCGTGATGTATCGGGCGAAGGCGTGCAGCAGGCGCTGCTGAAGATCCTCGAGGGAACCCAGGCGAGCGTGCCGCCGCAAGGCGGGCGCAAGCACCCCCACCAGGAGTTCATCCAGATCGACACCAGTAATGTGCTGTTCATCGTTGCAGGGGCCTTCGCTGGCCTCGAGCGGATCGTCTCCGACCGGGCGGGCAAGCGCGGAATCGGCTTCGGCTCCGAGGTGCGGTCCAAGAACGAGATCGACACCGCCGATCGCTTCGCCGACGTCATGCCCGAGGACCTCATCAAGTTCGGCCTGATCCCTGAGTTCATCGGGCGCCTGCCCGTGGTCGCCTCGGTGACCAACCTGGACAAGGAATCGCTCGTCTCCATCCTGTCCGAGCCGAAGAACGCGCTTGTCAAGCAGTACACCCGGCTGTTCGAGATGGATAACGTCGAGCTCGAGTTCACCCCGGAGGCCCTTGAGGCGATCGCCGACCAGGCGATCCTGCGTGGCACTGGTGCCCGCGGACTGCGCGCCATCATGGAGGAAGTGCTCCTGCCCGTGATGTATGACATCCCGAGCCGCGATGATGTCGCCAAGGTCGTCGTTACCGGGGCCACTGTCCGGGAGAACGTCAACCCGACGATCGTTCCGCGTCGAGCCGAGGATCCCGAGCGGCGCGACAAGTCCGCCTGAGCATCACCGTGACCACGCCACAGCCGGTCCGAGGCACCATCGTCGTGCTCAATGGGCCCAACCTCAACCTGCTCGGCAAGCGGCAGCCCGACATCTACGGGCACACCACCCTCGCTGATGTCGAGGAGCTATGCCGCGAGCACGCGCGCAACCACGGCTTCGCGCTCGACGCCCGCCAGAGCAACCACGAGGGCACCCTCATCGACTGGATCCACGAGATCCGCGAGTCGTGCGCCGGGCTGATCCTCAACCCGGGCGGGCTCACGCACACCTCCGTCGCGCTGCGCGACGCCGTGGTCACCGTCGAGGCACCCGTCCTCGAGGTCCACATCAGCAATATCCACTCGCGCGAGGAATTCCGGCACCACTCCTACATCTCGGGCATCGCGACCGGAGTGATCGCCGGCCTCGGCACGCATGGCTACCTCGCCGCCATCGATCACCTGGCCCGAGTGCTCCCGAGGCCATGAACGTGCTCCATGCCTGAGATCGCCGGGGTCATCCTCGCCGGTGGCCAATCCCGCCGGATGGGGCGTGACAAGGCAACCCTCGCGTGGGGAGGCGCAACTCTGGCCGAGCACCTCGTCGCTCGTCTAGGGCCACGCTGCGCACCGATCATCGTTGTCGCCGCGCCCGGCCAGCTACTGTCGCTGCCCGGCGCTCGTACCGTCGAGGATCCCATCGCCCACCAGGGCCCCTTGCGCGGGCTCGCGACAGGACTTGCGGCGGCGCATCCCGCCGAGTGGGTCTTCGCCTGCGCGGTCGACATGCCCGGCATCTCGACCACCCTCATCGATCATCTCGCCCGGCACATCTCCGGGGCTCATGACATCGTCGCCGCCCACGATGGCGTCTCCGCGCAACCTCTCGCGGCCCTCTACCGGACCACGCTCGCGCCGATGATGGAAGCTGCGCTCGCTGACGGCCAGCGCTCGCCACGGCAGTTCCTCGCCGGCGCCCGCACCGTGGAAGTGCCCGTCCCGGGACTCGAGCCCCAGTTGCGCAACCTCAACACGCCCGAGGAGTATCACGCGGCCCGGAGCGAGGAAGCCCCGCGCGACTAGCCCCCTATGAACAGCTCTGGCGGCTACCAGACGCTGGCGCTGCGGCGCTCCACGATCACCGTGTCCCGCCAGTGGTCATGGTGGCGCGCTACCGCCTGCCGCACGCCGACGGTGCGGAAGCCCGCCTTGCGGTGCAGCACGAGGCTGGCCATGTTCTCCGGGAAGATCGACGATTGCAGCGTCCACAGTCCCGCAGCATCCGCATGGCGCACCAGGTGATCGAGCAGGAGCGCGCCCACGCCCTGCCCGGCTGCTTCACCGCTGATGTAGATGGACACCTCGAGCACCCCGGCGAAGAACGGCCGCACCGAGGTGGGGCTCAGCGCGGCCCAGCCCAGGATGGTGCCGTCGCGCTCGGCGACCCAGCGATGCTCGGGCAGCCAACGGCCGTCGAAAGCCTCGGCTCCGGCGGAACGGGTATCGAATGTCGCGTTGCCCGTGGCGATGCCGTCCTCGTAGATCGCGATGATCGACGGCCAGTCCTCGGTGGCCACCGCGCGGATCGCGAGCTCGCTGGATGCGCGCGGGGCAGCGCTGCCGATGCCGATCGGGGCGAGGCCGAGCAGCAGGTCGGTGAGCACGGAGCCGTGCGCGCGGGCATTGCCAGGGACGACGAGGCTGCCGTTGTGCTCGGCGAGGATCCCGGACTGGAGAAGGGCGTCGAGGTCAGTGCTCGTGCAGCCGTCGGGGAGTGGCTCGCTGCTGCGGATGCCGTCGGGGCTGCTCGCGACGTGGTGGACGAGCGTCACCCGCGCGGGCGAGGAGAGCGAGGCGAACAACGCTGCGATCCTGTCCGCGGCGGGCGGGGCAGTGCCGTTCCGCCCAGGGGAGAATGGAGTGCTCACCGGCTTACTCTACGGCGCTCGGAAGGCCCGGGGCAGCTGTCGTGCTCGGCATCACGCGGCACGGTGGGGCGCGCACGTGGTAACAACTTCACTGTGACCGATGCGAAGAGTGGCGCCAGCGCCCCCAGCGAGACCCCGTTCCACGATCTTGATGCGTTCCTGCGGCTGCCCCGCTTGTCCGGGCTGCGGCTCTCCCCGGACGGGTCCCGCTTGGTCACCGTTGCCAGCGAGCTCAACGATGAGTCGACCAAGCATGTTCCCGCGCTGTGGGAGATCGACCCGCAGGGGCAGCGTCCCGCTCGTCGACTCACCCACGGCGCGCGCGGGGAGAGCTCGCCGGCGTTCGCGCCCAACGGCGATGTGCTCTTCGTCGCTGCGCGAGGCAAGTCGGACGAGGATCCCGCCACCGCCTGGCGCCTGCCCCGCGATGGCGCCGAGGCTGTCGAGGTGGCGCGCGCTCCGCTGGGCATCAGCAGCATCGTGGTGCCGAGCGAGCGCGACACGACGATCGTGACCATGCCCGTCTTCCCGTCGGCGACCGATGACGCCGGTGATGAACGGATCCGCGACGCGCGCAGGTCGGGCAAGGTCTCGGCGATCCTGCACACCGGCTACCCCGTGCGGTACTGGGATCATGACCTGGGCCCCGAGGTACCGTGCCTCGCCGTCGCGGGGGATGGCCCTTCCTGCCGCCGTGTCGTGCAGGACGCGGCATTGCGCGAGGCACCGATCGACGTCGATCCATCGGGCTCCTACGCGGTCACGGTATGGAACGAGGCTGGTCCGCTCGGGGTCACGCGCGCGCAGCTGATGCACATCGACCTCGATTCCGGGGAGCAGTCGGTGATCGCGCGGGAGAATGACGCCGACTTCGGGATGCCCACGATCTCGCCCGACGGCAGGCGCATCGCCTACGTGCGCGAGGCGCACGCGGAGCCCGACACCGCGCCCGACGTGACGATCCACGTCCACGACCTTTCCACCGGCAAGTCGGTGCGCCTCGCGGTGGGCTGGGACCGCTGGGCGACCGCGCTCGCATGGCTGCCCGATGGCAGTGGGCTCGTTGTCACCGCCGACCAGTACGGGCGCGCGCCGCTGTTCCTCGTGTCCGTGACGAGCCCGAAGGCCGCCGTGCGAGCCCTCACCACCGATGATGCCGCGTACAGTGACGCCTGCATCGATCCGACCGGCCGCTACGCCTACGCCTTGCGCGCGGCGATCTCCGTGCCGCCCGCACCGGTGCGCATCGATCTCGAGTCCGGGGAGATCGTGCGGCTGCCCGCGCCTGCGCCGGTTCCTGCTGTCCCCGGCCGTGTCATCGAGGTCCTGACGAGCGGGGACGATGGCACCCCGATCCGGGCATGGCTCGCGCTGCCCGCCACTGCGTGCGCCGATGCCCCGGCCCCGCTGCTGGTGTGGATCCACGGTGGCCCCCTGGGCTCGTGGAATACCTGGCAGTGGCGGTGGAACCCGTGGCTGATGGTCGCGCGCGGATACGCGGTGCTCCTGCCGGACCCGGCGCTGTCCACCGGTTTCGGGCGCAAGTTCATCCAGCGCGGCTGGGGCCAGTGGGGCAAGGCGCCCTTCACCGACCTGATGGCGCTGACCGACGCGACCGAGCAGCTGCCGGAGATCGACGAGACGCGCACCGCCGCGATGGGTGGCTCGTTCGGTGGCTACATGGCCAACTGGATCGCCGGGCATACCAACCGGTTCAAGGCGATCATCAGCCATGCGGGCCTGTGGGCGCTGGATCAGTTCGGCCCTACCACGGATGCGGCATGGTACTGGGCGCGGGAGATGACGCCCGAGATGGCGGTGGAGAACTCGCCGCACCTCTACGTCGCTGACATCACCACGCCCATGCTGGTCATCCACGGTGACAAGGACTATCGCGTGCCCATCGGCGAGGCGCTGCGACTGTGGTACGAGCTCAACTCCGAGTCCGGACTGCCCACTGATGATCACGGCGTGTCCGAGCACCAGTTCTTGTGCTTCCCCGATGAGAACCACTGGATCCTCAAGCCTCAGCACACCAAGGTGTGGTACGAGACGATCCTGGCGTTCCTCGCTTCCCGGATGGAGGCCGGGCCTGCCGAGCTGCCCGACGTGCTGGGCGTCGAGCTCCCCGAGGATGACGAGGAGTGATGGCTATCGGCTCGGAGGGTTGCGGCGAGGCTTGAGCTGGGCGTTGGGCAGCGGTGGAGCCGGGATGCGATCGGTCTTGCCGACGTATCCCTCCACGGCCCCGAACCGATCGGAGTGGGCTTCCCAGTCGTCGCGGAAGCGGGTGATCTCCTCGTGGGTGCGGCCCACGAAGTTCCACCACATGATGATCTCCTCGTCGAAGGGCGTGCCGCCGAGCAGGATGATGCGGGTGGGGCCATCGTGCGTGTTGTCCAGCATGATCGTGCTGCGCCCCGTCGGCAGGTAGGCGAGCGCGCCGGGCTCGATGCTGGTGCCGCCGGTGCGGGCGCGGCCAGTATCGACGAGGAGGCCATGCTCGAACGCCGGATCGACCTCGAGCTCCACGGTGGCGCCGGGCTCGAGCAGGAGCTCGGCTCCCAGCAGCGGCGTGTGCGTGCTGACCGGTGAAGTACTGCCGGCGAGGCTGCCAAGGAACACGCGGAGGCTGGCGCCGTCGAGCTCGACGAGCTCGGGGGCATGATGCTGGAACTCGCGGGGGGCATCGCGCGCGTGCTCGGGCAGCGCTACCCAGAGCTGCACGCCGTGCAGCACAGTGGTATTGCTCGTGGAGACCTCGGAGTGGCAGATGCCGTGGCCGCCAGTCATCAGGTTGATCTCGCCCGGCCGGACGAGACCGTGCACGCCGCCGCTGTCGCGATGCTCGATCTCTCCAGTGAACAGCCAGCTCACGGTTTGCAGCCCGGTATGGGGGTGCGGGGCCACATCCATGCCGCCACTATCGGCGACGTCCTCGGGGCCGTAGTGGTCGGCGAAGCACCATGCGCCGATGAACGAGCGTTGCCGCTGGGGGAGAGTGCGCCGCACCAGCATCGCTCGGGGCCCACCGAGGGGGACGTCGCGAGGCTCGAGGATCTCCACCTCGCCGTGGCTGCTCGTGGCGGTGCAGGTGAGCTCCGCGGGGTGGGCTTCGGTGTTGCTCATGGCGTCTCCGTCGGGTGCGTGGTCAACCGTGCGAGTGCTGTTCGATCAGGCTACCGCGCGACCGCCCAGGCTTCTCCGGGACTCGGGTCGCGGGCGTGGACCGCGCGCATGGACCGCGTGGCCGCACGTGGTGGCGAGTTTCGATTTGGTAGACGGCCCACATGGCGTTCGTGGCTCTTTCCCGGATCGTCCTATGCTGAGAGTGCCCCGGCGCTCACGCACGAAAGCGAGTCAGATGTCCTTGCCAGCTCAGGAACCGGTCGTTCGTACAGTGAACGGCGAGGTATCCACGACTGCTGGGGCCGGTGCGGTGCCGACGCTCGAGCCGCTGGTGGGCACGCACGCCCGTGCAGTGCTCGCCCGCCCGGTGGAAGTCCATCGATGGGTGGCGGCGCTCGGCTCGCCGCTGACGATCCTGCTGCCGGAGCAGGTCGCCGGGAATATCGCTGCGGCGCGGGCGGTCCTGGATCGACATGGTGTTTCCGGCGCGATCCGGTTCGGCGCGCAGGCATGCCCGTCCACGACGGTCATCCGGCAGGTCTCGGCAGAGGGGGCCGGAGTCCTCGCGTGCTCGCTGGCCTCGATGACCGATGCGCTCTCGGCGGGCGTCCCTGGACGCTCGATCCTGGTGGGCGGCGTGAAGACGCCGGAGATGCTGTGGCTCGCCGCGAGGGCCGGGTGCACGGTGGTGGTCAGCTCGCTGGAGGAACTGCGCGAGGCCGGTGCGCTCGCCGGCCGCCTGGATGTCCTGCTGCGCTTCTCGTCGTTCGTCGATACGGGCGCGCCGGTCAAGATCCGTCCTTCGCGATCCGGTTTCGCGGAGAGGGATTTCCCGGCGATCGCGGCGGAGCTTTCCCGGCATCGCGATCTCAGTCTGAGGGGATTGTCCTTTCACCTGGATACGGTGGGCATTCCCGAGAAGGCGCTGGCGCTCGATGGATGCCTCCGGGTGCTGCGCGAGGCGCGGGCCGCGGGCTTCTCTCCCGATGTCATTTCCATCGGCGGAGGCTTTGGCGTGACGTATGTGGCTGACCCGGGCCAGTGGGATGCATTCACCACTGCGTTGATCGATTCCGCGCTCGGTCGGCGCGCGCCGTTCACCTGGCAATCCTTCCACTACGGCCTTCGCGCCGAGAAGGGCAAGCTGCGCGGGGCTGCGAGCCTCTATCCAGCGCAGCGCACCGCGGTCGGGGCGAGGTACCTCGATGATCTGCTCGGGCAGCGGCAGGAATCGTCCGGGGCATCTTTTGGCCGCATTCTGCGGGACTCGATGCTCGAGCTGTGGATCGAGCCCGGGCGGTGGCTCGTGGACCAGGCCGGACTGACGCTCGTACGCGTGCTGCGCGTCTCGGGAGGTGGGTCCAGTGGTGCTACGATCGAGGTCGATGCGTCCTCCGATGATCTCAGGACCGAGCGGTTCGGTGTCATGATGGATCCGCTGCTGGTGCGGGTCCCGGGCAGTGCCGATGCGGATGTGCCGGGACCAGGCTCTGGATTCCTGGTGGGGAACCGTGATTCCGAGTCTGGCCTCATCACCCGTCGCGCGATCAGTTTTCGGGCCATGCCGCGGGCGGGCGACATCCTCGCTTTCGTCAACACCGCCGGCTATCTCGCTGACCTCGATAGCCATCACGTGATCGCGGCGCAGGTCACGCCACGCGGCAGCATGGAGCCGATGCGCTGGTGGGAGGACGGCCGGTACTGGCCGGAGCCCGTGCACGAGGCCTGCGAGCCAGGGGAGGGAAACTCATGAAGTACGACAGCATCCTCGACGTCATCGGCAACACGCCATTGGTCAGGATCAGCCCCGCCGTTCACGGTCTCGCCCATATCGACCTCTACGCCAAGCTTGAGATGATGAATCCATTTGGCTCGGTGAAGGACCGCACCGCGTGGGGACTAGTCCGCAGCAGCATCGAGGACATCAAGGCCAATGGCCAGTCAATAGTCGAATTGTCGAGCGGAAACACCGCGAAGGCGCTCTCGGTGATCGCGAGCATGAACGGCGTGCCGTTCCGGTGCGTCACCAATCGCATGAAGGTCCCCGAGATCAAGGACATGCTCGCGCTCATCGGGGCACGGATCGATGAGCTGCCCGGGCAGCAGGAATCGTTCGACCGCGGGTGCGTCGATGATCCCCGCAGCGTGATCTACCGCGAGATGGCCGGTGACGACTCCGTGGTCCACACCGACCAGTACTACAACGACGACAACTCCGGGATCCACACCCAGGACACCGGGCCGGAGATCATCGAGGATCTCGGTGGCGCGGCGCCGGACTATTTCATCGCCACCGTCGGCACGGCAGGGTCCTCGACCGGCATTATCCGTGCGCTGCGGGCATCGCGTCCCGACGTCCGCGCAGTGGGTCTCGTCGTGCGCAAGCCAGACTTCATCCCGGGCATCCGGACGGTCGATGAACTGCAGGAGGTCGGGCTCTACGACCCTGCCGAGTTCGACGTGATCACGGAGATCGGCTCGAGCGAGGCTCTCGAGGGAACGGCCCAGCTCATCCGCCGCAGTGGCATCCTCGGCGGACCGACAAGCGGTGCCGCCTACCACGGAGCGTTGGAGTACCTGCGGGAGGAGGACCGGAAGCTCGGCGAGGCCGGCTCCACGGAGCGGCGCACCGCTGTGTTCCTGGTGTGCGACCGCATCGAGCCATACATGAGCTACGTGCGCTCACGCAGGCCCGATCTCCTCGGCCAGCCGGCGAGCACGCTAGGGCTAGCGGCGGTGAGCGCCGAGGACGTGGACGCGGTGCCGCGCGTGGGCCCCCACCAGATCGAGGAGCATCGTGCGGAGAAGCATCCGCTCATCGTGGACGTGCGCGCCCGCTATGCCTTCGGCCTCAGCCACCTGCCAGGCTCGATCAACATCCCCGACGATGTGTTCGTGGAGAACCTGCGGGCAGGCATGCCATTCGGTCCCGAGACCGAGGTGCTGCTGGTGTGCGCGGATGGGGAGATCTCCGTGAAGCTCGCGGCGATGCTGGTGCGGCTCGGCCACCAGGCGACGTTCGTGCTCGAGGGTGGGCTGTCGAGTGCTCGTGCCGCGGGTGCCGAGCTCGCGATGATGTGATCACCGCACCGTTGCGAGCAGGATGCTCGCGGTGGTGAGCGCGCCGATGCCGCCGAGCATGGCCGGGGTGACCGCAGTGGCTCTGTGCCTGGCGACGAGGAACCCGATCGCGATTTCCCCGCGACACGCTGCAGCAGAACGGCGTCCGGGCTGCCCGTGGTGCAACTGATGTGACCCGGGGCAGTCCTGTTCCCTAGAATCGCGGGGTGACCAGTGCAGCGCCAGACCCCCAGGACACCGCCACCCCCAGCGGCACGAGCCCGCAAGGATCCAGCCCGGACGGATCCCGGCCCGCCGTGGACCTGCCCAAGGCATGGGAGCCGCAGGCCGTGGAGGCGGAGCTGTACCAGCGCTGGGTCGACGCCGGGTACTTCACCGCCGATCCGCGCAGCGACAAGCCAGGCTTCTCCATCGTGCTGCCGCCGCCGAACGTCACTGGCAGCCTGCACATGGGCCACGCGCTCGATCACACCCTGATGGACATCCTGTGCCGCCGCAAGCGCATGCAGGGCTTCGAGGTGCTCTGGCTGCCCGGCATGGACCACGCCGGCATCGCCACCCAGATGGTCGTCGAGAAGCAGCTCGATGCCGCCGGCACCAGCCGCCACGAGATGGGCCGAGAGGCCTTCGTCGAGCGGGTATGGCAGTGGAAGGCCGAGTCGGGCGGCACCATCATGGAGCAGATGCGCCGCATCGGCGACGGCGTCGACTGGGGCCGCGAGCGCTTCACCCTCGACGAGGGCCTCTCGCGCGCCGTGCACACCATCTTCAAGAAGCTCTATGACGCCGGGCTGATCTATCGCGCCGAGCGCCTGGTCAACTGGTCGCCCGTGCTGCAGACCGCCATCTCCGACATCGAGGTCAAGCACGAGGAGGTCGAGGGAGAGCTGGTGTCGCTGCGCTACGGCTCCCTCAACGACGACGAGCCACACGTCATCGTCGCCACCACCCGTGTCGAGACGATGCTCGGTGATACCGCCGTCGCCGTGCACCCCGACGACGAGCGCTACCAGCACTTGATCGGCACCACCGTCTACCACCCCATCACCGAGCGCCAGATCCCCATCGTGGCCGATGACTACGTCGATCCCTCCTTCGGGTCCGGCGCGGTGAAGATCACCCCCGCCCACGACCCCAACGACTTCGAGCTCGGCGTGCGGCACGACTTGCCGATGCCCACGATCATGGACGAGCACGCGCGCATCGCTGGCACGGGCACCGAGTTCGATGGCATGGACCGGTTCGAGGCCCGCGCCCGCATCCGGGAGCGGCTCGCCGCCGAGGGCCGCGTGGTCGCCGAGAAGCGCCCCTACGTGCACAGCGTCGGCCACTCCGAGCGCGGCGGCGAGGTCATCGAGCCCCGGTTGTCCAAGCAGTGGTGGGTCAAGGTGGACGAGCTCGCGCGCATGGCCGGTGACGCCGTCCGCGATGGCGATACCGTCATCCACCCCAAGTCCTTGGAGCCCCGGTGGTTCTCCTGGGTCGACGATATGCACGACTGGTGCATCTCCCGGCAGCTGTGGTGGGGTCACCGCATCCCCATCTGGTACGGGCCAGACGGCGACGTCGTGTGCCCCGCGCCGGGGGAGACTGCACCTGAGGGCTATGTGCAGGATCCCGATGTGCTCGACACCTGGTTCTCCTCCGGCCTGTGGCCGTTCTCCACGATGGGCTGGCCCGAGCAGACCGACGAGCTCGCCAAGTTCTATCCCACCAGCGTGCTCGTCACCGGCTACGACATCCTGTTCTTCTGGGTCGCCCGGATGATGATGTTCGGCCGGTTCGTCGCCGAGGAGGACGAGCACGCGCCCGGGGGCAAGGTCCCGTTCCACGATGTGTTCCTCCACGGGCTCGTGCGCGATGAGCAGGGCCGCAAGATGTCGAAGTCCCGCGGCAACGGCATCGACCCGCTCGACTGGGTGGAGCGGTTCGGCGCGGATGCCCTGCGCTTCACCCTCGCGCGCGGCGCCAACCCCGGCGCGGACCTGCCCGTCGGCGAGGACCATGCCCAAGCGGCCCGCAACTTCGCCACCAAGCTGTTCAACGCCACCAAGCTGGCCCTGATGAACGGCGCCGCGCCCGGCGAGCTTCCCGCCCGCGACACCCTCACCGACCCGGACCGGTGGATCCTCGACCGCCTCGAGCACGTGCGTGCCGAGGTCGATGCCGCGTTCGATCGCTACGAGTTCGGCAAGGCATGCGAGGCCCTCTACCACTTCGCCTGGGACGAGTTCTGCGACTGGTACCTCGAGCTCGCCAAGGTGCAGTTCGCCGACGAGGACACCGCGCCCGCCACCCGCATCGTCGTCGGGACCATCCTCGACACGCTGCTGCGCCTGCTGCATCCCGTCATCCCGTTCGTCACCGAGACGCTCTGGACCAAGCTCACCGGCGAGGAATCCGTCGTCATCGCGGACTGGCCCGGCACGCTGGGCGCGGACCGCGACGAGCAGGCCGCCCGCCGCATCGACGATGTCCAGCACCTCGTCACCGAGATCCGCCGGTTCCGCTCCGACCAGGGCCTGCGCCCGGGCCAGAAGGTGCCCGCCCGCATCGTCGGCCTCGAACAGGCGGACCTCACGTCGCTGCATCCCTACATCGCGGCCCTGTCGAGGCTCACCGCGGCCGAGGAAGGCTTCACCGCATCCGCGGCCATCGAGGTGCGCACCAGCCGGACCACGCTGCAGGTGGAGCTCGACACCTCCGGAACGGTGGACATCGAGGCAGAGAAGCGCCGCCTGGCCAAGGATCTCGCAGCCGCGGAGAAGGAGCTCGCGCAGACCTCCGCCAAGCTCGGCAACGAGGCATTCCTCGCCAAGGCGCCGGCGCAGGTCGTCGAGAAGATCACCACCCGCAAGGCCATCGCCGAGGAGGAGGTGCAGCGCATCGGGGAGCGGCTTGCTGCGCTCGCTGCACGGTGAGGCTGGCCGCGCGATGAGGCTGCACGACGAGGATGCGCGCACAATGAGGCTGGGCACGATGCGGCTGGGCACGATGCGGCTGGGCACGATGCGGCTGGGCACACCAATCAATCTGGGAGCACGATGAATATCGATGACCTCGACGGACCCGACCTCCTCAAGGCGCTCGGGGTGCCGGACGACGATGACAAGCCGGACCCGGACACGCCGATCTACATCCCGCCCACCGCGGAGGACCTCGCCGAGCTCGCGGAGGTGGAGGCCGAGCTCGACCAGCGCTGGCCCGAGACGAAGATCGAGCCGAGCCTGACGCGGATCTCCCTGCTGCTCGATGTGCTGGGCGAGCCGCACACCGCGTACCCATCGATCCACATCGCTGGCACCAACGGCAAGACCTCCGTCGCCCGGATGATCGATGCGCTGCTCACTCGCATGGGGCAGCGCACGGGCCGCACGACCAGCCCGCACCTGCAGCTCGTCACCGAGCGGATCAGCGTGGACAACGCGCCCATCAGCCCGCGGACCTACATCGACACCTACCGCGAGCTCGAGCCCTACATCGCGATGATCGACGAGAAATCAGTCGCTGCGGGCGGCCCGCGCATGAGCAAGTTCGAGGTGCTCACCGCGATGGCGTTCACTGTTTTCGCCGATGCGCCCATCGACGTCGGTGTCATCGAGGTCGGGCTCGGTGGCACCTGGGACGCCACCAACGTGATCACCGGCGATGTCGCGGTAATTACCCCCATCGGCCTCGACCACACCGAGTACCTCGGCTCGACGCTCACCGCCATCGCCTCCGAGAAGGCCGGCATCATCAAGCGCGCGCCCGACAGGATCGTCCCCACCGACACGGTCGCGGTCATCGGCGAGCAGCAACCCGAATCCATGGACGTCCTGCTCCGCCAGGCGCTCGACGCGGATGCCGCGGTGGCCCGCGCGGGCAGCGAGTTCCTCGTCCTCGAGCGGCGCGTGGCAGTAGGTGGACAGCAGGTAACCCTGCAAGGCCTCGGAGGCGTCTACGACGACATCTTCCTGCCGCTGCACGGCGAGCACCAGGCGCGCAATGCCTCCCTCGCGCTCGCCGCGGTCGAAGCGTTCTTCGGCGCGGGCAAGGATCGCCGGCTCGACATCGACTCGGTGCGCGAGGCATTCGCCACCGTCGCCAGCCCCGGACGGCTCGAGCGGGTCCGGCCCGCGCCCACCGTGTTCCTCGACGCGGCGCACAACCCGCACGGTGCCCAGGCTCTCGCCCGGGCGCTCTCCGATGAGTTCGATTTCCGCCGGCTGGTCGGCGTGGTCGCCGTGATGGCGGACAAGGATGCCGCCGGGATCCTCGATGCCCTCGAGCCAGTCCTCGACGAGATCGTTGTCACGACCAACTCCTCGCCCCGCGCGATGCCCGCCAACGAGCTCGCCGAGCTCGCGATGCCACGATTCGGTGATGATCGCGTCATCATCGCCCAAGGCCTCGCCGATGCCATCGAGACCGCGGTGGCACGCGCGGAGGAGGTCGCCACCGGCGATGAGCATGTCTCCGGGGCAGGCATCGTCATCACCGGATCCGTCGTCACCGCCGGCAACGCGCGCAGCCTGTTCGGAAAGGAACCCTTGTGACCGAGACAACCGCGAGCACTGGTCCCGGGGCAGTCCCCGATCCCTGGAAGGGCCTGCGGGGCGTCATGGCCGGCACGCTCATCCTGCAGGCCATCGTCGTCCTGCTCGCCCTGCCCGTCGTCTGGCGCGTCGGCGATGGCATCACCTGGCTCTCGGGGGGCTACATCCTCGGGCTCGCTGTCCTGATGATCCTCGGATCCGGCCTGCAGCGCCGGCCATGGGCGCTGCGCTTCGACTTCGCGCTGCAAGCACTCATGGTCGGGACGTTCTTCTTCAGCATCGCGCTCGGCGTCCTCGGCCTCATCTTCCTCGCGGTGTGGGCGTACATCCTGTACCTGCGCAACGACATTCGCAAGCGGATGGCCGCGGGCCTGCTGCCCGCGCAGCAGCGCGCCCGGGCGGACGAGCGCGCGGAGGAGAACGATGCACCGGGCCAGTGACGCGTCCGTGGGCCAAGGCAGATAGGCTAGGCGCGTGAGTGAGCGCACCCTAGTACTGATCAAGCCCGACGGCGTGGCCCGTGGCCTCGTCGGTGAAGTCATCTCCCGCATCGAGCGGCGCGGCCTCAGCCTCGCTGCGCTGGAGCTGAAGCATGTCACCGAGGAGATTGCTGCCCAGCACTATGCCGAGCACCAGGGCAAGCCCTTCTACCAGTCCCTGATCGACTTCATCACCTCCGGGCCGCTCGTCGCGGCCGTGGTGGAGGGCCCGCGCGCGGTCGCGGCGTTCCGCCAGATCGCCGGTGGCACCGACCCCGTGGAGAAGGCAGCCCCCGGTTCCGTCCGTGGCGACTTCGCCCTCGAGGTCCAGGAGAACATCGTCCACGGATCGGACTCGACGGATTCCTCCGCGCGCGAGATCGCGCTCTGGTTCCCCGGCCTGGCCTGATCCGATCACCGCGACCCGGGCCGCCTGGCCCGGCCATCGCATCAGCGGTCCGCGAGGGCCGCACCACACCGAGGCTCGGCAGCACCGGCTGAGTGCATGGGCACTAGCCGCGCTGCCGAGTCTTTCCCATCGTGGCGAGCCTGGCGCGAGGAGTGTGGGATAGTAGGAGGCAGTGGCATCACATCCGCCGCGACGGGACGGGGACTTTGTCGCGTTCCAGCGAGGATGAGACGGTGCTGCTGCAGGGCTTCCAACGGGGAGCCCGGCCTGGTCCCACCACCGGTTCAGGCGCGGCATGACAGTCATGCCAGGCGCCGAGCCCAAGGGAGGATCCAGCCGGGCGAGCCAGGGTGCCCGCAGCGATGACCCGCTGGAACAACTTCCCGGCGAGGCACCGCTGGCAGACCTGACAATGAACTCGCGCCGGAACGAGCGCGAGAAGGCTTATGCCCCTGTGTGGCCGCGTCCGACGCGCCCGGGGGCCCGAGGAGTATACGTGGCTGATCACGTGGCGCCCGATGACGCTACCCAACCGAACACCAGCGGTGAACCCGCAGCTCAGTCCGCCGACAGTGAGGACTCACGCCCAGTGTTCCCCGCCAAGATGCGCGTGCACGCGCTCGCCAAGCTGCTAGGGCAGACCAGCAAGCAACTGCTCGCGAGCCTCAAGGAGCAAGGCCACGAGATGCGCAGCGCGCACTCCACCGTGGAGCGCGCTCTCGCCGAGCAGCTCTGGGATGATGCGCAAGGCACGGCAGGCCCAGCAGGTGCAGCAGGTTCGCCGCCCGAGGCTCCTGATGCCAAGACCGCCCAGGCCGAGCAATCAGCCGGCGCGACAGGGCCTGAGGAGCAATCAGCCGGGTCGGAGCCACCTTCCCTCTTCTCGGAGCCAGCGGCCAAGCGCAAGCCCACTGGATCCAGCAAGCGCTCGGGCGATGAGCCAGAGATCAATGTCGGACCGCCCTTGTTCCTCTCGCCGCCAGAAGTGGACCGCGAGGAAGAGCCTCGGGCACGTACACGCACCCGCAAGCCCAAGCGCGCGAGCGAGGAGCAGGCACCGGAGCAGGCTGGATCGCCCAAGGCCGATGACACCCAGGCCACGGATGCTCGGACCGACGATGCCCAGACCGAGGGCGGCGGCAAGGCCGAGCCGCCCAAGTCAGGCAAGCGCAAGTCCAGCGGCGGCAAGGATTCAGGAGAACCCGAGGCGCCAGGGAGCTACGAGCCCCGGCGCCGCGGCTCCGATCAAGCCCGCGGCTCCGACGAGGCCACCGAGTCGGACAAGGCGAGCGAGTCGGACCGGGGCGACGCGGAGACCTCGGAATCGGAAACCGATGATGACAGCGGCAAGCGCAACAGGCGCCGACGCAGGGGTCGCCGTGGCCGTGGCCGCGGCAAGGGCGAGGCATCGCCGGGCGACGAGGGCTCGTCGGACAGCGATAGCGACGACTCTGACCAGCAGCCGGACAGCGGAACCAGCCGCAAGGACTCGGGCGCGACGAGCAGTAAGCAGTCCGGGAAGGCCGAAGCCTCGCAGGGCGGCGGCGATACCGGCAAGAGCGATACCGGCAAGAGCGAGTCGGCGAAGGATGAGTCGGCCAAGGGCGAATCATCTTCGGGCGATTCCTCCGAGGATTCTGCTGGAGACGACAACGAGAGCGATGACGCATCCGGCTCCGCGAGCAGCCGTCGCCGCCGTCGCCGCCGTCGGAGGCGAGGCAGCGGGGACGATTCCAGCGATGCCACCGCAGGGGAGGACCCGCCCAACACAGTCGTCCACGAGCGGGAGCCACGCAGCAAGTCCCGCAAGGACGAGGTGCAGGGGATCAGCGGCTCGACCCGTCTCGAGGCCAAGCGCCAGCGGCGCCGCGACGGGCGGGAAGCAGTCCGTCGGCGCCCACCGATCCTGACCGAGGCCGAGTTCCTCGCGCGCCGCGAATCAGTGGAGCGCGTGATGGTGGTGCGCGAGAAGCGTGCCAGCAACCAGCCCGGCACGACCACCCAGATCGGCGTCCTCGAGGACGGGATGCTCGTCGAGCATTTCGTGACCAGCGCCGCGTCCGGCTCGATCGTGGGCAACATCTACCTGGGACGGGTCCAGAACGTCCTGCCCAGCATGGAGGCCGCGTTCGTCGATATCGGCCGCGGCCGCAACGGCGTGCTCTACGCCGGCGAGGTCAACTGGGATGCTGCCGGGCTCGATGGCGGCGCCCGGAAGATCGAGCAGGCGCTGCGGCCCGGCGACCAGGTGCTCGTGCAGGTCTCCAAGGACCCGGTCGGTCACAAGGGTGCTCGACTGACGACGCAGGTCTCGCTCGCCGGCCGCTTCCTCGTCTACGTGCCCGAGGGCTCGTCCACCGGCATCAGCCGCAAGCTCCCCGATAATGAGCGGCGCAGGCTCAAGGAGATCCTCCGCGAGATCATCCCCGACGATGCGGGCGTCATCGTGCGCACGGCGTCCGAGGGAGTGCCGGCCGAGGAGCTCGCGCGCGACGTCGACCGGCTCCAGAAGCTGTGGGCGTCGATCGCCGAGGATGCGAAGGCCGACAAGGGCAAGGCGCCCCGAGCGCTGTACGAGGAGCCCGACCTCCTCGTGAAGGTCGTGCGCGACATGTTCAACGAGGACTTCGCGAAGCTGGTCGTGCAGGGCGATCGTGTGTGGGAGACCGTGGAGGGCTACGTGCGCAAGGTAGCGCCGGACCTCCTCGACCGCGTGCACCAGCACGAGGAGAAGCTCGATGTGTTCGAGCGGTTCCGTATCGACGAGCAGATCTCCAAGGCCCTCGACCGCAAGGTCTGGCTGCCATCCGGTGGCACGCTCGTCATCGATCGCACCGAAGCGATGACCGTCATCGATGTCAACACCGGCAAGTTCACCGGATCGGGGGGCAACCTCGAGGAGACCGTCACGAGGAACAACCTCGAGTCGGCCGAGGAGATCGTGCGCCAGCTACGCCTGCGCGACGTCGGCGGAATGATCGTTATCGACTTCATCGACATGGTGCTCGAATCCAATCGCGATCTCGTGCTCCGGCGCCTCACCGAGGCACTGGCGCGGGACCGGACCCGGCACCAGGTCTCCGAGGTCACCTCGCTCGGCCTGGTACAGATGACGCGCAAGCGGATCGGCACCGGCCTCGTCGAGGCCTTCTCGACCACCTGCGAGCACTGCCACGGCCGCGGCCTCGTCATGCACGACGAGCCCGTCGACGCGCAGTCCGAGCCGGACCGCGGCGCCAGTTCCCGCAGGTCGCGCCGAACACGCGCCGCCAAGCCCGAGGTAGAGGCGCCCGAGGCCCCGAGCCAGCATGCGCCGCAGTCATCGCCCGATGACCTCAAGGCGCAAGCAGAGAACCACTCCAAGCATCCGATGATCCTCGCGATGTCCACGCCGCAGGAGGAGGAAGAGGCCGCTGCCGCGGCACACGGTGCCTCGAGCGGGCAGGCCGCCGACGCCAGCGCTGCTGCGGACGTGTCATCGAAGGATGCGGACTCCTCGGAGGCCGCGGCGCCGGAGCAGGGCAGCAGGCCATCCCGGTCTCGTCGGCGCAGCCGGTCGACCGGTTCCAGCAGCGCCGCCAAGCCTGTAGCGGAAACGCAGGACGGCGAGACACAGGACGCGCAGGCTGCACAGCCGGCACACGAAGCCACAGCTGCAGCGCAGGTGTCGGTCAGTACGTCAGGGCAGGCAGCGGCCACGGCACCCGCGGCCGTGGAGGATGCCGGTTCCAGCGCGGCTGCTAGTGCCTCGAGCGTTGTCACCAGGGAAGCGGACACGGAAACGGCGCGTCCACCGCGGCGACGGCGTGTCCAGCGGCCCGCGGGCGGGGCAGCGTCCTCGGCTCCGGAGCCTGCGGCGCCCGTTGCCACCGAGCAGGCATCCTCGGCGCCAGCGGCAGCATCCGCGGAGGCAGCAACCGTGGCGGAGCCTGCGAGTGCCGAACATGCTCCGGCCGTGACGATCGTGCCGGCGCAGGAGGCCGAGGTGGTCGCCCGGCCCGTTCAGCGGCGACGGCGGCGTGCTGCGGGACGGCCCTCGGGACCACCGGTGGACGCGGCGGACTCCGCTGCGACCGACGCGGCTGGGTCGGACTCGGCTCCGGCCGATGCCGGAGATGACGCTGGGTCTGACTCCGCTGGGAGCACGGACTAGGCCCTGCGAAGCCGCCGGGCGCCTAGCTCGGGGGTCTCGTCGCGGCCAAAGCACCGGAAACCGTCAAACGCGATAGAAGCAGCTTTGGATTCACTGCGGCTTCTATCGCGTTTGCGGTTTGAACAGGGGCGCCCGCGACCCCTGGTTTGACCAGGCAGCCTCCCGTCCACTAGCCTTGGAAAGTCGCTGCCCGGCGATGCCCCTTCATGCTGCGATCGCGCATAAGTGAGTGGTCATGGGAGCACTGCCTCCTGTGCAAGCTATGTGCCTGCGAGACGTGGTGACGGTGTGAACCCCGTGTTCGCCGCAGGTGCATTGGTGAACCGGGTAGCTAGCATGATGGACCAGTCGTATCGCGCCCTGCGGTACGAGCACACACGTTTGATGAAGCAAGGGGTAGCCCTCCATGTACGCGATCGTCAAGTCCGGCGGCAAGCAGTACAAGGTTGCTGTTGGTGACCTCGTGAAGGTCGAGAAGATCGAGGGTGCTCCGGGCACTGCGGTTGAGCTTCCTGTCGCCCTAGTCGTCAATGGCGCAGAAGTCACCTCCGATTCCGCCGCGCTGGCCAAGGCCTCGGTCACCGGTGAGGTCGTCGAGCAGACCAAGGGCCCGAAGATCCGCATCCACAAGTTCAAGAACAAGACCGGATACCACAAGCGGCAGGGTCACCGGCAGAAGCTGACCGTCCTGAAGGTCACCGGCATCAACGCGTAAGTCACTGTCTCGATCTCAGTACTTCAGGCCTTCAAGGAGGACCAGCAATGGCACATAAGAAGGGTGCTTCCAGCTCGCGCAACGGGCGCGACTCGAACGCCAAGCGGCTCGGCGTCAAGCGCTACGGCGGCCAGCTCGTCAACGGTGGCGAGATCCTCGTCCGCCAGCGTGGCACGCACTTCCACCCCGGTGTTGGCGTGGGCCGGGGCGGCGACGATACCCTTTTCGCTCTCGATGGTGGAGTGGTTGAGTTCGGCCGCAAGCGTGGCCGCAAGACCATCAACGTCCTGCCCGTCGAGGTTTCGGCGTAGGACGTAGCACCTCGCAGGGACACGCGTTAGACGCAGCGTTCACGCTCTTGCAGGGGCGGGCCCGGGCAGCACGCCCGAAAGCCCGCCCCTGTTTGCATTGCCGCACTGGCCGCGGAGCCCCGGCAGCCGCCCAGAGCGTCCATCTTTTCCCGGCACCAATCTGCCCCGGAACCACGGGGCACCAGTCGCGGCACTGCCGCGCGGACCAGTACCACCGGTGATCCCGGTGGGAGGAGGATCCACTCGTGGCACGATTCATCGACCGCGTCGTTCTGCACACCCAGGCAGGCAACGGCGGGCACGGCTGTGCCTCCGTGCACCGTGAGAAGTTCAAGCCCCTCGGTGGGCCCGACGGTGGCAACGGCGGCCGCGGCGGCAGCGTCATCCTCGTCGTGGACCCCAACGTGCACACGCTTCTCGACTTCCACTTCCGTCCGCACGCGAAGGCTTCGAACGGCAAGTCCGGCCAGGGCAGCAACCGGAATGGCGCGGAGGGCGATGACCTGATCCTGCAGGTCCCCGAGGGAACCGTCGTCCTCGACAAGAACGGCGAGTTCCTCGCGGACATGGTCGGCGCTGGCACGGAGCTCGTCATCGCTCGCGGTGGCCGTGGTGGTCTCGGCAACGCCGCGCTGGTCTCTCGTGCCCGCCGCGCCCCCGGCTTCGCGCTGCTGGGCGAGGACGGCGAGCATGCTGAAGTCGTCCTCGAGCTGAAGTCGGTCGCCGATGTCGGGCTCGTGGGTTTCCCGTCCGCGGGGAAGTCGTCGCTCATCTCGGTGCTGTCGGCGGCAAAGCCGAAGATCGCTGACTACCCCTTCACCACGTTGCGGCCGAACCTGGGCGTGGTCGAGGCGGGCGACGTCACCTACACGATCGCCGATGTGCCGGGCCTGATCCCCGGCGCGAGCGAGGGCAAGGGCCTGGGCCTGGACTTCCTGCGACACATCGAGCGATGCGCGGTCCTCGCGCATGTCGTCGATTGCGCCACGCTCGACCCGGGTCGCGACCCGATCTCCGACATCGACGCCCTCGAGGCCGAGCTTGCCGCGTACACGCCGTCCCTGGAGGGTGACGCCAGCCTCGGCGACCTGCGTGATCGTCCGCGCATCGTGGTGCTCAACAAGGCCGATGTGCCCGAGGCCGCGGAGCTCGCGGAGTTCGTGCGGTCCGAGCTCGAGGAGCGCGGCTGGCCCGTGCACATCATCTCGGCGGTGGCGCGCACCGGATTGCGCGAGCTGTCGTTCGCGCTCGCGCGGATCGTCGCGGAGTACCGCGAGGCCCATCCCAAGGAGACCGAGCGCAGGCAGATCATCCGGCCCGTGCAGTTCGCCGAGGACTCGTTCACCGTCACTCCTGACCCCGCGCAGCCGGGCGGATTCATCGTGCGTGGCGCGAAGCCGGAGCGGTGGATCAAGCAGACCCAGTTCGACAACGATGAGGCCGTGGGCTTCCTCGCGGACCGGCTCAACAAGCTGGGCGTGGAGGACGAGCTGCTCCGGCTCGGAGCGCAGCCTGGCGCATCGGTCACCGTCGGGGACGTCACCTTCGACTTCGATCCCCAGACCCCGGCCGGAGCAGATGTCGTGCCCACCGGTCGCGGCACTGATGCGCGTCTCGAGCAGACCGAACGCATCGGCGCGAAGGAGCGCAAGCTGGCTAGCCGTATTCGTCGGGGACTGGAGGAGAACGAGAGCGAGCTCGAGCAGTGAGCATCCGCGCCACCATCGCTGGGGCCCGCAGCGTGGTGGTCAAGGTCGGGTCATCGGCCATCACCACCGTGGAGGGCGGCCTGGTCACCGAGCGCATCGATGCACTGGTCGACGCGTTCGAGGCCCGCATGCGGCTCGGCTCCGACCTCGTCGTGGTGTCCTCCGGCGCGGTGGGGGCGGGCATCGCGCCGCTCGGGCTGCGCAAGCGCCCCCAGGATCTCGCGACGAAGCAGGCCGCGGCCAGCGTCGGGCAGCTCGCGCTCGTCCAGGCCTGGGGGGCATCGTTCGCCCGCTACGGGCGCACCGTCGGCCAGGTCCTTCTCACCGCTGATGACATCGCCCGGCGGGCCCAGCATCGCAACGCCCAGCGCACACTCGATCGGTTGCGCGCGCTGCACGCGGTGCCGGTGGTCAACGAGAATGACACCGTAGCGACGACCGAGCTGCGCTTCGGCGATAATGATCGGCTCGCGGCCCTCGTCGCGCATCTCGTGGGCGCGGACGCGCTCGTCCTGCTCTCGGATGTGGATGGCCTCTACGACGGTGATCCTCGCAAAGGGGGAGCGCGGCGGATCAACCAGGTCGATGGCCCTGCCGATCTCGACGGAGTGATCGCGGGCAGTGGCGGGGCTCTCGGCACGGGCGGGATGGCCTCGAAGCTATCGGCAGCACGCCTCGCCGCGGACTCGGGGATACCGGTCCTGCTCGCCGCCGCCACCGATGCCGCCGAGGCGCTCTCCGCCGCCGGTACCGGCACGGCGTTCGTGGCCCGCCCCGAGCGCATGTCTGCCCGCAAGTTCTGGGTGCGGCATGCCGCTGATACGAATGGTTCCCTCCACCTCGACGAGGGGGCGGTGCAGGCTGTGATCGGGCATCGGAGGTCGCTCCTGGCCGCAGGGATCACCGCGGTCGAGGGTCGCTTCTACGCCGGCGATGTCGTGGAGCTGTGCGCGCCCGACGGCAGTCGCGTCGCCCGCGGGGTGGTCGCCTACGACGCGGCCGAGCTAGCGGGCATGCTGGGCCAGTCCAGCAGCGCGCTCTCCCCGGAGCTGCGGCGGCCCGTCATCCATGCCGACGACCTCGTCGCGCACTAGCTCACTAGCTCGCTACGCGTTGCCCAGCGCTATGCCAAGGCGGGTGGCGAGCTCACGGACGCGTGCATCGATATCGTCGCGCACGAGCCGCATGCGCTCCATTCCGGTGATCCCTCGCTCGGATGGTTCGTCAGTGATCCACCGCTCGACAGTGGCTGGCGGATCGTCGATGATGGCATCTTCCCCGAGGAGCACGACGGCATCAGCGGCGGCGAGCACGTTGCGGTCGATCGGCTTGGGATGCTCGCCCTCCATCGAGGCGCCCAGCTCGGCGATGCTGCGAACCGACTCCGCGTTCAGCGTGGCACCCGGGTCGGTCCCTGCGGAGCGCACGAGCACGGCATCTCCGGCATGGTGGCGCAGCAGGGCCGCCGCCATCTGGGACTTGCCGCCATTGCGGACGCACACGAACAGGACCTGCGGCACGGCCCCCGAGGTCATCGATCGGCCCCGGTGAGCTCGGCGATGAGCTCCTCGACACGGCGACGGATCTCGTCCCGGATCGGGCGCACCGCATCGATGCCTTGCCCGGCGGGATCCTCGAGCACCCAGTCGCGGTAGGACTTGCCGGGGAACACCGGGCACGCGTCGCCGCAGCCCATCGTGATGATCACGTCGGAATCCTGCACCGAATCGACGGTGAGGAGCTTGGGCCGGGATTCCGCCATGTCGATGCCTTCCTCGGCCATCACGGCCACCGCGGCCGGATTGATCGTCTCGGCGGGGGCGCTACCGGCGGAGCGGACCTCGATGCGCCCGGCCGCTAGGTGGTCGAGGTAGGCGGCGGCCATCTGGGAGCGACCGGCGTTGTGGACGCAGACGAACAGGACGCTGGGGCGGTCGCTCATGCGGTTGTCCTCTGCTGGTTCGTGGAGTTGCTCCAGTAGCGGCGGCGCAGCCACAGGGAGACGTAGACGAGGCCGACGAGCACCGGTACCTCGATGAGCGGGCCGACGACGCCAGCCAGTGCTTGCCCGGACGTCACGCCAAAGGTGGCGATGGCGACGGCGATGGCGAGCTCGAAGTTGTTGCCCGCCGCGGTGAAGGCGAGCGTCGTGGTCCGCTCGTAGCTCAGTCCCAGCATGATGCCGGCGAGGTAGCCGCTGCCCCACATGATCGCGAAGTACAGCAGCAGCGGCAGCGCGATGCGCACGACGTCGAGCGGGCTGGCGGCGATCTGCTCGCCCTGCAGCGCGAAGAGCATCACGATGGTGAAGAGCAGCCCGTAGAGCGCCCAGGGGCCGATGCGTGGCAGGAAGGACGCCTCGTACCACTCGCGGCCGCGGGCGCGCTCGCCAAGCCTGCGGGTGAGGTAGCCAGCGACGAGCGGGAGGCCGAGGAAGATGAGCACGGAGCGGGCGATGTCCCACGGTGATGCGTCGATGGTCGCTTGGTCGAGGCCGAGCCAGCCCGGAAGCAGGTCGAGGTAGAACCAGCCGAGCACGGCGAACATGACGATCTGGAATACCGAGTTCAGGGCGACGAGAACGGCCGCGGCCTCGCGGTCGCCGCAGGCGAGGTCGTTCCAGATGATGACCATCGCGATGCAGCGGGCCAGGCCGACGATGATGAGGCCCGTGCGGTACTCGGGCAGGTCCGGCAGAAGCATCCACGCCAGCGCGAACATCACGGCCGGGCCGACGACCCAGTTGAGGATGATCGAGCTCGCGAGCAGGCGGCGGTCCGCGGTGACGGTATCGAGGCGGTCGTACCGGACCTTCGCGAGGACGGGGTACATCATGATGAGCAGCCCGAGCGCGATGGGCAGCGAGATGCCGTCGACGGTGATGCTGTCGATGGCGGTGTTGATGCCGGGGACGAAGCGGCCGAGGAGCAGGCCGAGGATCATCGCGGCGCCGATCCAGACGGGCAGGTATCGGTCGAGGGTGGAGAGCTTGTCGACGACGTGGGTTCCGGTGCTCGGGGGAGCGGTCACAGTGGGGTCCTTCGCGTGTGCTGCGCGGGCGGGGCTAGCAGCAGTCGGTGGCGGGCGCTATGGGCAGCGTGGGGACTGAGCGGGCTGCGCTGGCGGAGAGGATGGCGGTGATGATCTCGTGGGCGCGGGGGGTGAGCGTGTAGTGCATCCACGTCCCGTGCCGCTCGGCGCTGACCATGCCGGCCTCGCGCAGCACCTTCAGGTGGTGGGAGACGGTGGGCTGCGAGACGGTGAACAAGCTGGTGATGTCGCAGACGCAGACGCTGCCCGTGCTCGTTGCCAGGGTGGTGGCGATCTGGAGCCGGATGGGGTCGCCGAGCGCCTTGAGCATCGCGGCGAGGTCCTCGGTCTGGTTCGACATGCATCTATATTGACAGAAGTCGATATAGTCGGCAATCCGGGCGGTGGCCATCCACCGGGAGGTCCTGCTCTGGAGCAGTACCGCTAGAGCAACACCTCTGCGAGGGTGCCCAGCGTTTCCGAGCACCCCCCATCGATGCGCGCGCTCGCGAGCTCATCGCCCCGGGTGCCACCACGGTTGACGATGATGATGGGGATGCCGCGCCGGGCGGCACGACGCACGAACCGCAGCCCGGACATCACGGTCAAGGACGAGCCCGCGACGAGCACCGCATCGGCGGCATCGACCTCCGCGTAGCAGTGCTCGACAGTGGGGCGGGGGACGGACTCGCCGAAGAACACGATGTCGGGCTTGAGGATTCCACCGCAAAGAGCGCAATCGACCATGCGAAACGTTGCCACGTCCTTGACCAGGGCATCGGCATCGGGGGCGATCTCGAGGCCGTCAATGGTCGCGGCCCTCGCGAAGCCCGGGTTGAGCTGCTCGAGCTGCTTGGCGAGAACGGCACGGTCCGAGCGCGCCCCGCAATCGAGGCAGATCACCGTGCGGTAGGTGCCATGCAGGTTGATCACGTCGCGGTGCCCGGCGCGGGTGTGGAGCAGGTCCACGTTCTGGGTGATCACCGAGCGGATGACACCCGCATCCTCGAGCGTGGCGAGCGCGCGATGCCCAGGGTTGGGCGAGCGGGACGCGATGAATCGCCAACCGATATGATTGCGCGCCCAGTACTGCTGGCGGGCCTCCCGGCTGCCCAAGAACTGCGCGATCGTCATGGGCGTGCGCGGGGGCGAGGAGGGGCTGCGGTAGTCCGGGATGCCGGAATCGGTGGATAGGCCCGCCCCGGTCAGCGCGACCGTATTGCGGCCCGCGAGGATCTCGATGGCCCGGGCGAGGCCGTCGAGCTCGGTGTCCGACTGGTGGAGATCGGCTCGTGGCTGGAGATCGGGTGGCATCGGGCTTCTCACCCCGCCCAGGATAGGCCCGAGCGCGGTGCCGTCGCACCCTCTCCGCGCAAGAAAGGACGCGGGGCACCTTCCCCAGCTGCCCCGCGTCCTATTCCGGTATACCAGCCTGCTCGGTCAAAACGTGGATCATCCGGCCATCAGTCCCGGATTTGTTATACACCGAAGCTATTCTCTATCTAGAATTCCCTGTTTGTTTCCAGTCGGGGCGCAATCGTCAACGCGGGCTCGGTAAGTCCGACAAGCCGGGCAGGCACAGCGGGCCCGTTGGGAACGGGAAGGCCCGGCGGCCGGTGGAACCCGCGCCGCCGGGCCTTGCCGAGGAACTAGTGGAGATCACTCGTCGAGCGTGATGAGCGGGTACACGCCATGCTCGTCATGCACCTCGCGCCCGGTGACGGGCGGGTTGAACACGCACATCATGCGCATCTGCTCATCAACCTCGAGGCGGTGCTTCTCGAAGCCATTGAGCAGGTACATGGAACCGGGGCCGATGTCGTAGACAGTGCCGGTCTCGAGATCGGTGAGCCTGCCGCGCCCCTCGACGAGCCAGACCGCCTCGACATGGTTGGCGTACCAGAAATCGTTGACCGTGCCGGCCTTGATGACGGTCTCGTGGAAGGAGAAGCCAACGCGGTCATCGGCGAGGACGATGCGCTTGGAGCGCCAGTTGCCGTTCTCGGCCTCGACGTCCCGCTCGGTGTTGGTGATGTCCTGGGTGGTGCGAACGATCATGCTGGTGCCTTTCTCTGAGATCTGCTGAACCAAGCGCGCCGCCGCGCGGGGGATCGCGCGGCGACGGCGTGATGAACGGTGGCTGGTCTCAGCGCAGGACCTGCCGGGCGGCATCGCACAGGATGTCGAGGCCGAGATCAAGCTCCTCATCGGTGAGGGTCAGCGGCGGCAGCAGCTTGACGACCTCGTCGGAGGGGCCGGAGGTCTCGGCGAGCATGCCGTTGTTGAACGCGATCTCGCATGCGGCGGAGGCGAGCTCGGGCTCGTCGAACACGAGGCCCTGGACCATTCCGCGACCGCGTTGCTGGAGTCCGCCGAGCTCCTGGGCGAGCGCCTGGAACCGCTCGGCGATCTTCTCTCCATTGCGGGCCGTGGCGAGCTCCAGGGTGTTGTCCGCCCAGAACGTGTCGATCGCGAGCTTCGCGGTGACGAAAGCGGGGTTGTTGCCGCGGAAGGTGCCGTTGTGCTCGCCCGGCGTCCAGATGTCGAGCTCCGGCTTGAACAGCGTCAGCGCCATCGGGAGGCCATAGCCGCTGATGGACTTCGAGATGGTCACGATGTCCGGCGTGATGCCGGCTGCCTCGAAGGAGAAGAACGGGCCGGTGCGGCCGCAGCCCATCTGCACATCATCGACGATCAGCAGGATGTCGCGACGGGCGCAGAGGTCCGCGAGGGCGCGCAGCCACTCGAAGCGGGCCACGTTGACGCCTCCCTCGCCCTGCACGGTCTCGACGATGACAGCGGCGGGGCGGTTGAGGCCCGAGCCGGAGTCATCGAGGACGCGCTCGAACCACTGGAAGTCCTCGGTGACGCCGCCGAAGTAGTTGTCGTACGGCATCGGCGTGGCATGGACCAGCGGGATGCCGGCGCCGGCGCGCTTCATCGAGTTGCCGGTGACCGAGAGGGCACCTAGCGTCATGCCGTGGAAGGCATTGGTGAAGTTGATGATCGCCTCGCGGCCGGTGGCCTTGCGGGCGAGCTTGAGGGCAGCCTCGACGGAGTTGGTCCCGGTGGGGCCGGGGAACTGCACCTTGTAGTCGAGCCCGCGCGGCTTGAGGAGGTTCTCCTCGAACGTCTCGAGGAACTCCTTCTTCGCCACGGTGGCCATGTCGAGCCCGTGGGTGATGCCGTCCTTGCCGATGTAGTCAAGGAGGGCTTCCTTGAGCACCGGGTGGTTGTGGCCGTAGTTGAGCGAACCGGCCCCGGCGAAGAAATCGAGGTACTTGCGGCCAGAGGTGTCGGTGATCCAGGACCCCTTGGCGGTGGTGAAGGTGGTGGGCCAGCCACGGCAGTATCCCCGGACCTCGGACTCCCGGTTGAGGATGATCGACGGGACGCCCGATCCGGTGCTGGGCTTCTCGGACTTATCGTCAGTAGGCAAGTCAGCGATGGTCATGTCTATCTCCTTGAAAATGCGAATCGACGTCAGGGACGTGATGGTCATGCTGTGGCCGCATGGTCTCGCGGCCGTGGTCAGCGCGGGGCGAACTCACCGATCCGGTACAGGTCCTCGGCCTCGTGGCTATCCGGGAACAGGTCGGGCGCGAACAGATCGCTGCGCACGATATCGGTATCACGGGAGCGCGCGAGCGAGGTGAACAGCTTGATGGACGCTTCGTTGTCCGGGCTGATGGTCGTCTCGAGATGGGTGGCGCGCTGCACCGGAGGCTGGTCTAGCAGCCAATCAAGCATGTTGTGGGCGATCCTCAGGCCCCGGTAGTCGCCGTCCACGGCGACCTGCCACACCATGATGGTGAGTGGATCCGGCGGACGGAAGTATCCGGTGACGAACCCGGCTACTCGGCCATCGACCTCCGCGACGACCGAGGACTCCCGGAAATCGCGGCACCAGAGCACGTATGCGTAGCTCGAGTTCAGGTCTAGTACTTGTGAATCGCGGGCGATTTCCCAGAGTCGAATCCCGTCCGAGATTTCTGGAAAGCGGAATCGCACCGCACGGCGGGCGGTGTCTGTGTTTTCGATGTCAGATTTCATCGGTAACCTGAGATTAACAATGCGTCGTCCCTTTGTCAGGGAGCGTCGCGCGGGCAGGGGCACTTTCGGAGCTGTTTTCGCTGGACAGCCATGCAATGTGGCTATCGTCACATTGCAATCATAGTTGACGTATGCTGCGACGGCACCCAAGGTGGCTGCCGGTCACGCTTCCTCGTGCTCGACGAACTCCGCTACCAGCGTCAATGGTGGCGCGAAAGCTCCAGGCCGCGTCGTTGCCACTGCTCCAGCCGCAGTGGCCCAGCGCAGCGCCGTGCGAGGCCCAGTGTGCCAGAAGGCCGCGAGCGCGCCAGCGAAAGCATCGCCGGCCCCCGTGGTATCGACCACCTCGACGGCGGGCGGCGCCACCTCGATCACACCACCGCCAGGGCCCCGGTAGGAGGCTCCCGCCGACCCCCGCGTGGTCACTGCATGGCGGGCATGCCGCAGCTCCCCGTGCAGGAGCGCGGCCTCGTTCTCATTGACGATCAGCACGTCCGTGGCCGCCACGAGCTCACGCGGAAGCTCCCCGGCGGGGGAGGGGTTCAGCATGACCGTGACGCCCGCGGCGCTCGCGGCCAGCGCCGCCTCCGTCACGATCCCGATCGGCAGCTCGCATTGGAGCAGCAGCACATCGCACTCGACGATCCGCCGTCGCTCCTCCGGCAGCAATGCCGTCATGGCCGCGTTGGCGCCCGGCACCACGATGATCGCGTTGTCACCAGAATGGTCCACGCTGATCGCTGCGAGCCCGCTCGGCGCCTCCACCTCGCGCACCTCGGGAAGGTGAACCCCGGCCCGTTCCATCGACTCCCGCAGCGGGGTGGCGAACTGATCCCCGCCGAGCGCGCCGAGGAACCACACCTCCCCACCAAGCCGGGCGGCGGCCTTCGCCTGGTTCGCGCCCTTGCCGCCAGGAAGCTGTGCTAGAGACTCGCCCAGCACGGTCTCGCCCACGGCTGGAATGCGGGGAGCCCGTGTCACCAGGTCCATGTTCACGCTGCCCAGCACTGCGATCCTGCTCATGGCACCAGCATCGCACGCGCGCCCCCGGCGCGCGGCACGATCCGCGTGCCAGGCCGACCCGCTACCCTGGAGGCCATGACGACCGGCTCCACCCTCGCGGCCTCGGCCAGCTCCACCGACACCGACCTTCGCTCGCACGTCCACGATGCGGCCCGCCGCGCGCGCGGCGCGTCCCGCGTGCTCGCGCTGCTGACCGCTGAGCAGAAGAACGCCGCGCTGCATGCCGCGGCCGACGCCATCCTCGCCGCCACCGGCGCCATCCTCGCGGCGAACGATGATGACATCGAGCGCGCCCGCGCCGCCGGGACCGCCGAATCGCTGATCGACCGGTTGCGCTTGACCGAGGCCCGAGTGGAGGCCATCGCGTCCGGGCTGCGCCAGGTCGCTGGCCTTGCCGACCCGATCGGCGAGATCATCCAGGGCAAGACCCTTCCCAACGGCCTCGAGCTCGTCCAGAAGCGCGTCCCGCTCGGTGTCATCGGCATCGTCTACGAGGCCCGGCCCAACGTCACCGTCGACGGGTTCGGCCTGTCGCTCAAGTCCGGCAACGCCGTTCTCCTGCGTGGCTCCGGATCCGCCGCCTCCTCCAACGCCACCCTCGTCGACACCTTGCGCGGCGCCCTCGATCAGCAAGGATTGCCCACCGATGCGGTGCAGCTGCTGCCCGCCGAGGACCGCGCATCCGTGACCCACCTCATCCAGGCCCGCGGGCTCGTCGACGTCGTCATCCCGCGCGGCGGTGCCGGGCTCATCAACGCCGTGGTGCGCGACGCCACCGTGCCCACCATCGAGACCGGCGTCGGCAACGTGCACGTCTACATCCACTCCGCGGCCGATCTCGACATCGCCGAGAAGGTCGTGCTCAACTCCAAGACACGACGCCCCAGCGTGTGCAACACCGCTGAGACCCTGCTCATCGACAAGACGATCGCCAGCACGGCCATCCCTCGGCTCACCCAGGCCCTCCAGATGCACAGCGTCACCCTGCACGGCGACCTGCCCGGCATGGTGCCCACCACGGAGCAGGACTGGACCGACGAGTACTTGAGCCTCGATATCGCGGTGAAGGTCGTCGACGGCATCGATGCCGCCATCGAGCACATCGACCAGTACGGCACCAGCCACACCGAGGCCATCATCACCAGTGATCTCGCCGCCGCGCGCGAGTTCACCAACCGCGTCGATGCCGCCGCAGTGATGGTCAACGCGTCCACCGCCTTCACCGACGGCGAGCAGTTCGGCTTCGGCGCGGAGATCGGCATCTCCACCCAGAAGCTCCACGCCCGCGGACCCATGGGCCTTCCCGAGCTCACCTCCACCAAGTGGATCGTGTGGGGCAGCGGCCACACCAGGCCCGCCTAGCAGTTCCCTAGGCATACTCACTGGCCCGCGCGCCGGAAAGGCACTCATGAACCCCATCAGCGTGACCACGCCCGCGTTCGCCTCGCCCGCTGAGGTCATCGAACGGCTCGCCGCCACCGGCTACCTCGCCGACACCGCCACCGCGACGGCCGTGTTCCTCGCCGATCGGCTCGGCAAGCCGCTGCTCATCGAGGGACCCGCCGGGGTCGGCAAGACCGAGCTGTCCCGCGCGATCGCGACGGCTACCGGGGCAGGCCTGATCCGGCTGCAATGCTACGAGGGCGTCGATGAGGCACGTGCCCTCTACGAGTGGAACCACGCCAAGCAGATCCTGCGCATCCAGGCAGCGCACGAGAACAGCTGGGAGGACACGCGCGACGACGTCTTCTCCGAGGAGTTCCTGCTCGCGCGGCCACTGCTCGCCGCGATCCGTCGCACCGAGCCCACCGTGCTGCTGATCGACGAGACCGACAAGGCCGACACCGAGTTCGAGGGCCTGCTGCTCGAGGTGCTCAGCGACTTCGCCGTCACCGTCCCCGAGCTCGGCACCATCACCGCCACCCGCCGGCCGCTGACCATCCTCACCTCGAATGCCACCCGAGAGCTCTCCGAGGCGCTCAAGCGCCGCTGCCTGTTCCTCCACATGGACTACCCGGACCCCGACCGCGAGCGACGCATCCTCGCCGCGCGCGTGCCCGAGCTGCCCGCCGCGTTCGCTGCCAGCATCGTTGATGTGATCGGTGCGCTCCGGGCGCTGCAGCTCAAGAAGTCGCCGTCGGTCGCCGAGACCATCGACTGGGCCCGCACGCTACTGGCCCTCGGTGAGGCGAAGCTCGACGACGCCGCGATCCGCACCACCCTCGGCGTGGTGCTCAAGCATCAGGCCGACCACCAGCGCGCCCTCGCCGATCTCAAGCTTTCCTAGCGCGGCCAGCATGGACAGCCCAGGGAACACCGGAAGCGCCGCGGAGCACCCCCGCATCACCGGGCACCTCGCCGGATTCGTCGAGGCGCTCCGGGCAAAGGGCATGCCAGTCGGGCCGGCCGAGACCGTGGATGCCGCTCGCGTGCTCACCCACCTCGGCCTCGAGCAGCGTGACGTGGTGCGCGAGGGCCTTGCTTGCGCGCTGGTGCGCCGCGATACCCACCGACCCACGTTCGACACGACCTTCGACCTGTGGTTCCCCGCAGCGGCCGACGCCCGCGCCGTCACCGATGAAAGCGGTGCCGAGCATCCCCGCGACGAGGACGGCGACCTCGATGTCGCAGCGCTGCGCGACACCGTCGCTGATCTGCTCGCCAGCACCTCCCTCAATGCGAAGGACGAGCTCGACGAGACGATCACCCTCATCGTCGATGAGCTGGGCCGCTACCGCTCGATGAACGGTGAATCCTTCTCCGCCTACCAGGCGTTGCAGGCCATGGCCCCTGACCAGGTCCTCGACAAGGTCCTCAAGGGGCTCCTCGAGCGGATCGCCCCCGCGGGGGGAGGCACCCCCGAGCCGTTCGCCCTCGAGGTGGCCAAGCGCAATGCCGCCGCCCTCGTCGCGCGGTTCCGGGCCCAGGTCGAGTCCGAGACGCAGCGGCGCGTCGCCCAGCGCCTCGGCGTGCAGAAGGTCACCACGTACGCCGTGCCCAAGGTTGCCGAGCAGGTCGACTTCCTGCGCGCCAGCGACACCGAGCTGCGCGCTCTGCGTGCCAGTGTCGCGCCGCTCGCCCGGCTGCTCGCCAGCAGGCTCGCCGTCCGCCGCAAGCGCATGCGCGCCGGATCCATTGACGTCCGCAAGACCATGCGCAAGTCCATGACCACCGGTGGCGTGCCCATCGACCTCGTCGCGCAGCGCCCCAAGCGCACCCGGCCCGAGCTCGTCGTGCTGTGCGACATCTCCGGATCCGTCGCCGGGTTCAGCAACTTCACCCTGCAACTCGTCCACGCGCTGCGCGAGCAATTCTCCCGGGTGCGGATCTTCGCCTTCATCGACGCGACCGACGAGGTCACCGCCTACCTCGACGCCCAGTCCGGCCTCGGCACCGCCATCTCCCGCATGATGGCCGAATCCCGCCTCATCACCTACGACGGCCACTCCGACTACGGCAATGCCTTCGCCACCTTCACCAACGAGTTCGGCCACGCGCTCACCCACCGGGCCTCCCTGCTCATCCTCGGAGACGGCCGCACCAACTACCGTGACCCCAACCTCGCCGCGCTCGCCCGCATGGTCACCACGGCCAGGCAAGCGCACTGGCTCAACCCCGAGCCCGCCGCCCAATGGGGCAGCGGCGACTCCGCCGCCGACCTCTACCAGCAGATCATCCCCATGCATGAATGCCGCACCGCCGAGCATCTCGCGGCCGTCGTCGCGCGGCTCCTGCCGGTGTAGCGCGTTCCTGTCGGTCCGCGGCGCTAGCATCAAGCCATGCGCTGGGAGTTCGATGCTGACCTGTTCCTCTGGCACGGCGATGCCGTCTCGTGGACTTTCCTGCGCCTGCCCCTCGGCATCGCCGAGGAGATCCACGACCAGCAAGCGGGGCCCCGTGCCGGGTTCGGATCCGTGCGGGTCGCCGTGACCATCGGCAGCACCACGTGGCGCACCTCGGTGTTCCCCGACAAGCCGACCGGCAGCTTCCTGCTGCCCATCAAGAAGCAGGTGCGCGCCGCCGAGGGCATCACCGAGGGCGACACCGTGACTGTCCGCCTCGAGCTCGCCGGGGCGTGAGGCTGATCAGGGGCGTGCCTGGGGCGGCGCCTCGACGGTGAACAGGGGTGTCGGTCCGGGAACTCCCTTGAAGTCGAAAGCGCCAGCGGGGCTCGTGCTCCAGCCTGCTTGGTGCAAGGCCTCGCGCACGGCATCGGTGACCAGTACCTGGTGCGGCTGCGCGGCGGAGAGCACCCGGCTGGCAAGGTTGATCGGGCGCCCGTACCAGTCGCCGGCCCGCGAGATCGCGGTGCCAAGCGTCACCGAGGCCCGCAGTGGTGGCAAGCCGCGGGCCTGCGCCTCATCGACGATCGTCACTGCCGTGCGCGCCAGGGCAACGGGATCCGGGCTCATCAGCATCACCGCGTCCCCGATGGCCTTGACCACGCGAACCGGGGCTTCGGCCAGATCGGTGGCGAGCGCGCCGAGATCATCAGCCATCTCCCCGAGGATGTCGACGGGCAGCTTCTCGCCGAGGCGGGTGAAGCCGACGAGATCGGCGAAGCAGAACGCGACTTCCTGGACCCCGGTGATCGTGATGTCGCGGGACCCTGCCGCGCCCACGGCGTCCGAGCGGATCCGCTGGGCCAGCATGGTGCCGAGCAGGTGCGCCACGATCTGCGCCTCGGCCTCGGCGAAGCGGCGGACCTCCATCGCGTAGCGCAGGACGACATCGGGATCGTCGTGCGCGGCCAGCAGCACATCCTCGACCATGCCGGACATCGCGTCGACGAAGCTGCCGAGGTTGCGTCCCCACACCCGGGCCGTGGCGAACAACTTCTCGGTGTCGAAACCCAGCCGCAAGTACTCGCGGAACCGTTCCGCGATGAGCAGGTCATCGTGGCTATAGACCGGCGCGCCGGTGGCGGGGACGCCGCGGCCCAGCGCGCGGAACCAGGACCGCAGCTGCTCGGTCTCCACGCCCGCCTTGCTCGCGAGCTCATGGATGGTGAAGACGCCCGGCGGATCCAGGGCCTTCTCGAGGATGAGGCTCGCGAGCCGTCCCGTGCTGACCGCGACCACGAGCTGCTCGATCGGCACGCCATCGCCGGCGAGCGCGCGCAGGGCCGCGAGGCGCAGCGAGCGCGCCTCGCCCCTCAACCCGTCGAGCAAGCCCGCGCGCTCGAGTTCCTCGTCCAGTGCCGCGCCAGCTGGCCGGTGCGCGGGTTCCGTGCCGTCCTTGATGGCCACCTGTCGATCGTATCCATCACGGAGGAGAACCGGCCCGGGATGAGGCAGAAAGGTGCCGGGGCGAGCGCAAGGGGCCGCCTCCCAGGTCCGAGCAGTTAACACAACCTTCACGGTGGCGAAAAAACTCTCGCTGGCTGGAGGAATACGGTCATCCCATCGGCACGTGGATCGCTCCGCTGGAGGTGGTTGGCCATGAGGATCGCCCAGTTCAACGCGTTGCCCAGGCAGCGCGCGGCAGCAATGGTCGCTACCTGCGCGGGGATACCCCGTTGGGTGGACGCCATCGTTGCGCACCGCCCATACCCCTCTGTGGACCGGCTCATCGAGTTCGCCGAGCACGCCTCGCTGTGCTGGACCGCCAGCGAGGTCGCTCGGGCCCTCGAGCAGAGCCCGATCACCCGCGAGCAGCGCGCCATGCACGGTGCTCCGGAGCGTCCCGCTGACAGCCCGGTGCCCGGCGCCGCGGCCCTGGCGCCCGCCCATGAGGTTCGCGCGCTGGCGCTGCATCACCTCGATTGGCTGTTCGCGGAATAGGCACCCACTGCTGGAACCGCGCTGCCACAGCGCCCGCTGGGCCGAGATGCGCCGTATTGTCGACTTCCATGCGCGCAGACACACGACGCCTCGGGGTCATGGGTGGCACCTTCGATCCCATCCATCATGGCCACCTCGTGGCTGCCAGCGAGGTCGCCGACCGGTTCGACCTCGACGAGGTGATCTTCGTGCCCACCGGGCAGCCCTGGCAGAAGGCAAGCCGGGCGGTGAGCCCCGCCGAGGACCGCTACCTGATGACCGTCATCGCTACCGCCTCGAACCCCCGCTTCTCGGTCAGCCGGGTCGACATCGACCGGCCCGGCATCACCCGCACCGCGGACACCCTCCGGGACCTGCGCGCCGCCTATCCCGGCAATGAGCTCTACTTCATCACCGGCGCCGATGCGCTCGCCAACATCTTGTCCTGGCAGAGCTGGGAGGAGATCTTCGATCTCGCGAAATTCGTCGGGGTGAGCAGGCCCGGCTATGATCTACACGCCGAGCATCTCTCCGCCCACCTCGATGATCGTCCCGATGACGTCATCACCTTGATCGAGATCCCGGCCCTGGCGATCTCCTCGAGCGACTGCCGGGCCAGGTCCCGCGAGGGGCGGCCCGTCTGGTACCTGGTGCCGGACGGGGTGGTGCAATACATCGCCAAGCGGGATCTCTACCGGAGGGCCACCGACGCCCCGGGAACAGGCACGAAGCCCGAGACCGCCCCGGCATCCGCAGACACACCGCCCGCGTCCTCGCGGGCAATCCCACATGAGGAGAATCCATGACCGCCACGCACGAGGCGATCGAGGCCAGCGCCGTAGCGGCCCGCGCCGCATCCGAGAAGAAGGCCACCGACATCATCGTCCTCGATGTGTCCGAGCATCTCGTCATCACCGACTGCTTCGTCATCGCCACCGGTGGCAACGAGCGGCACGTCAGCTCCATCGTCGACAACGTCGAGGAGAAGCTGCGCGAGATCGGCCGCAAGCCCACCCGCCGCGAGGGAGCCAGCGAAGGCCGCTGGGCACTGCTCGACTACGTCGATTTCGTCGTTCACATCCAGCACGGCGAGGAGCGTTCCTACTACGGCCTCGAGCGGCTCTGGAAGGATTGCCCCGCCATCACGGTCGAGGGCCTCGACGAGTCCCGCCCCGACGAGGACGCCGAGCAGGACTGAGGCTCCTCCCCGGACGAGACGGCGGTAGCGGCTAGAGTGATCCGTGGCCCCGCGGGCCGCCGTCGCACAAGGAACGAGGACCCACCATGGCGCCACCAGTCACGATCCGCAGGATCGTGCTGCTCCGCCACGGACAGACGGTGTACAACGCCGAGAGCCGCATGCAGGGGCAGCTCGACACCGCGCTCTCGGCCCTCGGCATCGAGCAGGCCAAGCGCGCCGCCGAGGTGCTCGCCCACTGCGATCCGCTCGCGATCATCTCCTCGGACCTGCACCGGGCCTACGACACCGCCCTCGAGCTCGGCTCCGCGACCGGACTGCCCGTCAGCAAGGACGAGCGGCTGCGCGAGACGCACCTCGGTGACTGGCAGGGCCGCACGCACGCCGAGGTCGATACCCTCGATCCCGGCGCCCGGATGGCCTGGCGGCTCGAACCCCGGCTGGCGCCGCCAGGGGGAGGGGAGAGCCGCATCGATGTGGCCGCCCGCGCCACGCCACTGATCGACGAACTGCTCGCCCGATCCTCCGGCGGCGACGCCACCCTCGAGCATTGGCCCGAGCACCCCATCGTGCTGGTCGCCCACGGCGGCCTGATCTGTGCCCTGACCGCCCGGCTGCTCGACCTCCCGGTCAGCCGCTGGCCGACCCTCGGCGCGCCCGGCAATGCCAGCTGGGCCCAGCTCAGCCACTACGGCGCGCCCGACGGCACCGGGCAATGGCGCCTCGACGTATGGAACTCCTCGGCCCAGGTAGCGCCCGATGCCACTTGAGACCAGCAACCCGCCCACCCTGCTCGTCCTGGGCGACTCCCTCTCGTTCTACGGCCCCGCCGGAGGCCTGCCCGCCGATGACCAGCGCATCTGGCCGAGCCTCGTCGCCTCCGGGCTCGGCTGGCGCGCGCACGTGTGCGCGCGCGTGGGCTGGACCACCCGCGATGCCTGGTGGGCACTGACCCAGGACCCGCTCGTGTGGGCAACCATCCCGCGCGCCGGAGCCGTCGTCATCGCGGTGGCCGGCATGGACTCCCTGCCCTCGCCCCTGCCCACCGCGCTGCGCGAGCAGATCCGATACGTGCGCCCCTCCTGGCTGCGCCGACGCGTGCGCGCCACCTACGCGCGGGTGCAACCGATGCTCTCGCCCCTCGGCTGGCCCATGGCCCTGCCGCCCGCAGTGACCGTCGCGTACCTCGAGCGGATCCGTGCCGCCATCACCGCCGTGCGCCCCGGCATCCCGATCATCGCGGTGCAGCCAGCGCTTCACCACAGCCGCTACTACGGCTACGCCCAGCCCGGGCAGCCCCGTACCTCCCGCGCCATCACGAGGTGGGCCAGCGAGAAGGGCATTCCGCTCGTGGACATTCCCGCTGCCACCATCGATCATCTGAGGGCAGGGGAGGGAAACCCGGACGGTATCCATTGGGGCTTCGCGGCCCATCGCCGCGTCGCCCGGCTGATGCACACCGCTATCGTGTCCGGTGAGAGTGATTCGCCCGGAAATGCCAGGGCGGCGCGGTAGCGAGAGAGGACATGCAATGGCAGTCACAGTAGTAACGGACTCGTCAGCGACGCTGCCCATCGATCTCGTGCGCCGGCATGGCATCCATGTCGTCCCCCTGCACATCCTCTATCACGGGAAAGACCTCCGCGAAGGGGTCGATGCCATGCCCAGCGATGCCTGGCGGGGCAGCGGCATCTCCACAGCGGGAGCATCCCCCCAGGAACTCGTCAGCGCGTTCGAGGAAGCTCAGTCCGCCAGCGACGGGGATGGCGTCGTCGGCATCTTCCTGTCGCGGAAGCTCTCCTCCACCTGGGAGGCGGCGCACCAGGCGGCCAGCCAGGCCGGGCCGCATGTGCGCGTCGTCGACTCCCAGGCCGCGGCGTTCAGCCTGGCCTTCATCGTTCTCGCGGCCGCCCGGGCAGCCCAGGACGGATGCGACCGCGACGCGGTCTACGAGACAGCGGTCCGCGCGGCCACCCGCACGCAATCGTTCGTCTACGTCAACCAGCTAGACAACCTGCGCCGCGGGGGACGCATCGGTGCGGCGTCCGCGATCCTCGGTACCGCGCTCGCCATCAAGCCCGTGCTGCACCTCTCCGACGGGGCGCTCGCCGTGCGCGACAAGGCACGCACCGCCACCAAGGCCCTCAACCGGCTCGTTGATCTCGCTGTCGATGCTGGCTCCCCGCATCGTGATATCCGTGTCGCCGTCCAGCACATCGAGGCCGAGGACCGCGCCCGGCAGGTCCTCGACCGCATCACCACCCGTCTCGGCACGGTCCGCTCTACCCACCTCTCGGATCTCGGTGCCGTGCTCGGCGTGCATCTCGGCCCCGGCGCGATCAGCGTCTCCCTCTACCACGACTAGCCTCTACCACGACTACATGAGCCCAAGGCGTTATCCCCAGCTAGTCGGTTTCTCCACAGCATCGCCCGCAGCGCGGGGAACCAGGCCACGACTGCCCTAGCGTCGCCTCATGCCCTATGACGCTGACGCGGCGCGGGAAAGGTTCCGCGCCGTCATGTCCCTGCCGCATGAGACCGGTACCGCGACCATTCCTGCTGGTGAACCTAGCGCTGCCGAGCAGTCCAGCGACCCCGCTGATGAGCACGAAGTCGCTGGCGAGGGACGCCACGCGCCCGCCGAGTGGCGCACGCCCGATGCCCCGCCCACGCGGGCCCGCATCGACCTCTCGCGCGCGGGCGCGATGGCACTGATCGCGACCGGCGTCATCGGCATCATCATTGCTGTGCTGCTCACCCGGTCCGCGGCACCCCGGGAATCACCTGTGCCCGACCCGGCTTCAGGGAGCCACAGCAGCACCACTGCATCCCACAAGGACGTGGCACCGGTGGAGCGCTTGGAGCCCTTGCCCGCAACGGCCGCGGCAAGCCCTAGCGAGGCACCAGCGCAACCGAACCACCTCATCGTCAGCGTCGCGGGCCACGTAGCTGTTCCAGGTCTCGTGACCGTGCAGCCCGGGGCACGGGTCGCCAACGCTCTAGCAGAAGCAGGAGGACCACTGCCAGGGGCCGATACCCTCACCCTCAACCTGGCTCAGCCACTGCGCGATGGCGACCACATCATCGTCGGCGATCGTCATGCCGATGGAGCGACCAACCCAGTCGTGAGCGTCATCCTGGGAGCGTCCACGCCGCAGCATGCCAGGGCGGGGGAGACCAGCGCAGGGGAGGCTGCGCCCAGTATCGTCAATGCCAACTCCGCCACCGCCGCACAGCTCGAAGCGCTGCCCGGCATCGGACCCGTCACCGCCGCAGCTATCGTGCAATGGCGCGAGGCCAACGGTCCCTTCCGCTCGATCGACCAGCTCCGCGAGATCCGCGGGATCGGCCCGGCAAAGCTCGAGCAATTCCGTGACCACCTCACGTTCTGACCAACCGAGCATCGATATCCGGCTTGTGCCCTGCGCCCTCGTGGCCTGGGCAGCCACGGCGCTCGCGGTCGCGCACGGTCACATCGCTGCGATCGCCAGCATTGCCGTCGCCGCGACTATCGCGCTCGCCACGCTCGCTATCAGGCCAGCGCCACCGCGGCTGCGCGTCATCATCGCCACGGCCTGCCTGTTCTGGATCGCGCTCGCCGCAGCCGGTGCCATGCACGCGCATGCCGCCGCGACCCACCCGCTGCGGGCACACGCCACCAGCGGAGACGTTGTCGTCCAAGCCCGCGTGCTGAGCGATCCCCGCCTCCTCGATGGCCCAGCGCAGCCCACCTGGCTGCTGCGTGCCCGGCTCGAAGCCTTCACCACCGGGCAGGACACGGCGGGGCAAGCGATGACATTCGCCGGTGGCACCGTGACCATCTTCGCGCGGGCACCAGACGACGCCACCTCCAGTACTATCGGCAATTCCACCAGCGCCGGCGGCTGGGCGACACTGCTCCCCGGTGACCACGTGCGCTTCACCGGGACCATCGCCGAGCCCAGCCGCAATGACCTCACCGTCGCCACGGTGTTCGCTCGGGGCACGCCAACGGTCACCGCGAGCACGAACTGGTGGGGGCAAGCTGCCGGGCACGTGCGCGACCGCTACCGCGACGCTGTTGCCGCGACCCTCGACGAGGCGACCGCCGCTGTGCTGCCAGGGATCGTCATCGGAGACCGCTCCGCCATGCCACCGGAACTGCGCGAGGCATTCGTCACCAGCAGCCTCACGCACCTCACTGTCGTGTCCGGCACGCACGTCACCATCGTGTGCGGAGCGGTTCTGCTCGCTGCCCGGATCGCCACAGGCTCCCGGCGCGCCGCAGCCATCACCGCAGCGGTCGCGCTGCTTGCCCTGGTCATCGTGTGCCGGCCCGAGCCGAGCGTGCTCCGCGCCGCAGCCATGGGATCAGTCACGCTCCTGGCGATCCTCGCTGGCCGCCGCCGCCACGCCCTGCCCGCGCTCTGCGCTGCGGTGATCGTGCTGCTGATCGCGCTGCCGCAACTAGCGGTCCACATCGGTTTCGCGCTGTCGGTCATCGCCACGGCCGGGCTGGTGCTGCTCGCGCCACCGGTCGCGGAATGGCTGCAACGCTGCGGAATGCCTCGCCGCATCGCGGCGGTGCTCGCGGTCGCCCTTGCCGCCCAGATAGTCACAGCGCCGCTGATCGCCGCGGCGTTCGGCCAGTTCAGCGTCGTCGGCGTCCTCGCCAACCTGCTCGTGGCTCCCATCGTGACCGTAGTGATCGTGTGCGGCTACCTCGGTCTCCTTCTCGCGCCCCTGTCCACCACTCTCGCGGCGATCCCGATCTGGATCGCCGGGCACCCCACCAGCTGGATCATCGCGGTGGCTACCTGGTGCGCCGGGCTTCCCCGATCCAGCATCGGCGTCCCGCAGGGCGCGAGCGGGTTCGCGCTCGTGCTGGCCCTCACCCTGCTCGGCGCAGCAGTGCTGCGGGCCCGCCAATGCCTCGCCTGGTGGCGGTGCGCACCCATCCCATATCGCTGCATGCTGGTGCTGGCCACGACCATCCCCGCATGCCTCGTCATCATGCGGGTCGCGTGGCCACCCAGCGTTCCGCCGGGCTGGCTGGTGGCGGCCTGCGATGTCGGGCAGGGCGACATGTTCGTCGTCGCCACCGGCGCGCGCAGTGCCCTCGTCATCGACACCGGTCCGGAACCCGCGGCCGCCGACCGATGCCTTGACCGGCTCGGCATCCGCACCATCGACGCTGTGCTCATCACCCATCTGCACGCCGACCATGTCGACGGGCTCGAGGCGATCGCCGCGCGCGGCCCCAGCACGATCATCATGGGCCCCGGTCGTGACCCCGAAGCGGCGCTCGCAGAGGTCGACGCGCTTGCCCAGGAACACCACATTCCCGTGCGGACAGTCTCTGCCGGTGACGCCCTCGCCTTCGGCCCTCTTCGAGCCACGGTCCTCGGGCCCGAGCCGCAGCGCGCGCTCCACGCCGATCCCAACGATCAATCCCTTGTCGTGTCCATGACGCTTCGCGAGGACGGGCCGACCCTCCTCGTCACGGGCGATGCCGAGCACTCCGCTCAGCAATGGCTGCTCGGCACCTATCCCGCCGAGATGCTGCGCGCCGACATCATGACCGTGCCGCATCATGGGGCGGCCACCACCGATGCGCGGTTCCTCGCCGCCGTGAAACCCCGCATCGCGCTCATCGGCGTCGGAGCGGACAACTCGCACGGGCACCCCCGCGCCACCATCCTCGACCAGCTGCGCCGCCACGGCGCGGTGATCGCCCGGACCGACCAGAACGGCACCAGCACCCTCCGGCCTACCCCTGAGGGGCTGGGGATTGTGGCCGAGCACGCCGATGTGGGAATGTCTTAGCGTGCCACTCCACCTGCTGCTCGGGGACGAGGAATACCTCGTCGAGCGATCCTTGCGCCGCCTCATCGAGGCGGCCCGGGCAGCAAGCGACGATGCCGCGGGAATGCAGCTCACTCGCATGCGCGCAGGGGACGCCAGTATCAGCATCCTCGCGGAGATGCTCAGCCCCTCCCTGTTCGGCGAGGACCGCATCGTCGCGCTCGACGACGCGCACGAAGCGGGCAAGGACGCGGTCGAGGTCATCACCAGCACAGCCCGCGACATGCCCGATGGGGTCACGCTCATCGTCCACCACACCGGCGGTGGTCGCGCCAAGGCCCTAGCCGGGACACTGCAGAAGCTCGGCGCGGAAACGCACCGCTGCGCCAAGCTCAACGCCAGCGAGCGCGTCGAGTTCGTGCGCACCGAGCTTCGCGATCACGGTGTGCGAGCCAGTCCAGACGTGATCACCACGATCCTCGATGCCGTCGGATCCAACCTGCGCGAGCTCGCCTCCGCATGCTCCCAGCTCGCTGCCGACACGGGCGGTGCTGTCACGGCCGAGGCAGTGCAGCGCTACTACTCGGGGAGGGCCGAGGTCACCGGGTTCGATGTGGCGGACAAAGCGGTCGCGGGAAATCGTGCCGCGGCCCTTGCCTCGGTCCGGTGGGCGCTCCACACCGGAACACCGCATGTGTTGCTCGCCGATGCGCTCGGTGAGGCGATCCGCTCGATCGCCCGGGTGGCGGCGGCAGGCAGGGGAGACCCAGGACGGCTAGCGGGCCAGCTGGGGATGCCGCCGTGGAAGGTCCGCAAGACCCAGCAGCAGGCCCGCGCCTGGCGGCCGGACACGCTAGCGGTCGCCCTGCGCGTGGTCACTCGCCTCAATGGGGATGTGAAGGGGGGCGCGGCGGACGCCGACTACGCGCTCGAGCGAGCGATCATGCAAATCTCCAGCCTGGCTGACTGAAGCGGGTTCGGTCCGCGCTTGATGCGTCCATTCGTGATGCCAGCGCTTGATGCGGATACGCCAAAACGACCCAGCACTACTGGAGAGCGTCGTTCTCTAACTGAGCGCTCAGCAGGCTGGGTCGTTCCGGGAAATGCTGTGATCAGGCGATCTTGTTGAACGCCGATGCCATGGCCGACTTCTTGTTGGCGGCCTGGTTCTTATGGATGACACCCTTGGTGGCTGCCTTGTCGAGCTTGCGGCTAGCCGCGCGAAGCGTCTCCTCCGCGGTGCTCTTGTCGCCTGCGGCAGCTGCTTCCCGGAAGTTCCGGATGGCAGTGCGCAGCGCAGACCTCACCGACTGGTTGCGGAGCCGGTTACGCTCGTTGGTGCCGATCCGCTTCATCTGGGACTTGATGTTGGCCACGCGTACAACCTCTGGTCAGATTCGTCTAATGGATGACTTGGCACTCTTTTTGCAGGCCGCTTCGCTCGTCTCCACTGTGTGGGTGGCTCGAAGCGTTGCCTGCGCCGGGAGTGCGTGCGCAGCAGCCACTGGCTGACCGTGCGCGCCGAAGGGCAAGACTACCACTGGCAATGCCAACAGGCTAATTGCCGCATGCCGTCATTGCAGGGGGTGCCGGAGGCCGCGGGGCTCGACCGAACCGCGACTCGATCGAACCGCGACGGCATTCGGTGCTGCCTGGCCGCTCGTGAGCCGTGGCCGTCAAGGCGGGACCACATCGCGAGGCCGAGGGCAGCGGGCCGAGACCGCCATCCGAGGGCGCGAGTGGAAACTTTTCCCGCTCAGAGCGGGAAAAGTTTCCACTCGCAACGCGACCCCGGCCCTCGTCGGCCGAAACGGCCCAACCCGAGGTGGAGGACCACGCGCGCGACCACGCCTTGGATAGGGTGGGTGTCGTGAGCGACCACGAGCAATCTCCCCAAGGAACCAGCGGCGAGAGCAGTACGGGAAGCGGGGACATCATGTCCCCCCGAAGTGGGTTCGGGGATCCACGCAACCGTGCGGTCATCGCTGTCCCGTTCCTGATGATCGCGATCAGCACCATCGTGATGATGGTGTGGATGCCATCGCTGCCCGATCAGGTGGTGACCCAGTGGTCGCCGACGACCGGGCAGCCCACGTCGCTGAGCAGTGCCTCGACGGCGGTGCTGTCGTACGTGGTGCCAGCGCTGTTCACTGTGTTGCTCGCGGTGCTCGCAGTGCTCCTCGAGACTCGGGGCTCGGCGTTCCGGCGCTGGGCGGCACGATTCACGGCGGGCGCGTCGTGGGCGATCACCGTGTTCATCTCGGCCGGCACCCTGGTGATGCTGTCTGGCCAGCGTGGCCTGGACGATGCTTCGCTGGCTGCTCAACCGTCCGGTAGCGGGATGGTGGTGGGGACGGTGCTATCGGTGCTCGTTGGCCTGGGCGGTGCCGCGCTCCTGAGACCGCGCTGATGAGACCGCGCTGATGAGACCGCGCTCCTGAGACCGCGCTCCTGAGACCGCGCTCCTGAGACCGCGCGAGCACGGCGCGCCGGCCTGGCCACGCCGGGCGGAAACGAGACTTTAACGCGATACGGCGCCGTTCTGCGTGCCGAGGACCCGCAGGTGTAGCACCATGGAGTGAGTGAGTTCCGGTTCAAGATCACCTCGTGCCCATAGCGCCCTCTTCGAGGCGCTGCAGCAAGCCGATGAGGCAGGGCATGGCGAGTACGTGTTCAGCGGCTACGCGGGCACTGGCCCCGTGCATGAGCACTACGCCAAGGCGTATGACGAGATGTTCGACGCGCACGGGGATGTGCGCTCGGCCTACAAGGGCATCTTCTCGGCGCTGGCCCCGGTCTCGGCGATGGATCTGGCGGCCCGCGCGGATGCGCTGGGGCGCGCGTTCCTCGATCAGGGGATCACGTTCTCCTTGTCGGGGCAGGAGCGCCCGTTTCCGCTGGACCTGGTGCCGCGTGTCATCGCTGCGGCGGAGTGGGCGCGCCTGGAGAAGGGCATCAAGCAGCGCGTGAAGGCGCTGGAATTGTTCCTCGATGACATCTATGGGGAGCAGAACATCCTGCGTGATGGCGTGCTGCCGCGCCGGCTGGTCACGTCATGCCAGCATTTCCACCGCGAGGCGATGGGCATCGTCCCGCCGAACGAGGTGCGCATCCATGTGGCTGGCATCGATCTGATCAAGGACGAGAAGGGCGTCTTCCGGGTTCTCGAGGACAATCTGCGCTCCCCGTCGGGGGTGTCGTACGTGCTGGAGAACCGGCGGACGATGACGCGTGTGTTCCCGGATCTGTTCGCGAGCCATCGCGTGCGCGCGGTGGGGGACTACCCGTCGCACCTGCTGCGGGCGCTGCGGAACTCGGCGGCATTGAACGAGGCTGATCCGACGGTGGTGGTGCTGACCCCCGGCGTGGCGAACTCGGCGTACTTCGAGCATTCCTTGCTCGCCCGCACGATGGGCGTGGAGCTGGTGGAGGGGCGCGACCTGTTCTGCCGCGACAACGTGGTGTACATGCGCACCACCGAGGGCGAGCAGCAGGTGGATGTGATCTACCGGCGCATCGATGATGACTTCCTGGATCCGTTGCAGTTCCGCCCGGACTCGGTGCTGGGCGTGCCGGGTGTGCTGAACGCGGCGCGCGCGGGCAATGTGGTGATCTCCAGCGCGGTCGGCAATGGCGTGGGCGATGACAAGCTGGTCTATACGTATGTGCCGACGATCATCGAGTACTACCTCAATGAGAAGCCGAGCCTGCCGAATGTCGATACGTTCCGGTGCTGGATCCCCGACGAGCTCGAGGAGGTTCTCGAGCGGGTCGATGAGCTGGTGATCAAGCCGGTGGAGGGCTCGGGCGGCTATGGCATCGTCTTTGGACCGGATTCGTCGCCCGCGGAGCTGAAGTCCATCTCGAAGCAGGTGCGCGACAATCCGCGTGATTGGATCGCCCAGCCGGTGGTGCAGTTGTCGACGGTGCCGACGAAGGTGGGCGATGAGCTCGCGCCGCGGCATGTGGACCTGCGCCCGTTCGCGGTCAACGATGGCGAGGATGTGGTGGTGCTGCCGGGCGGGCTCACTCGGGTGGCGCTGAAGGAGAGCTCGCTGGTGGTCAACTCCAGCCAGGGCGGTGGCAGCAAGGACACCTGGGTGCTGGCAACGACGCGCTCGGCCGCGGAGGACCGGGAACTCGTCGGCGATGAGGTGGTCACCGAGCCGAAGACGGCGCATCGTTCCGAGGTGGGGCCCGATCCTGGTACTGAGCAGGAACAACAGCAACAGCAGCAGCAATAGGAGGTGGGGGATCATGCTTGCGCGCAACGCGGAATCGCTGTACTGGATCGGCCGGTATGTCGAGCGGGCCGATGATCTCGCCCGGATCCTCGATGTGGCGGTCCACCACCTCCTCGAGGATTCCACGGTGGATCCGGATCGCACGTCACGGATCCTGCTGAAGGTCCTGGGGGTGGAGCCTCCGGATGGGCCGCTCGATGTGTGGTCGCTGACCGAGCGGGTGGCGTACAGCCGGGAGAACTCGGGCTCGATCGTTGATTCGCTGGCGCGGGCGCGGGAGAACGCGCGCGGTGCCCGCGAGGTGACGTCCACGGAGATGTGGGAATGCCTGAACACGACCGTCAACGGGCTTGCTTCGCGCGAGCGAGCGGCCCGGTTGCTGGGACCGCATGAGTTCTTCCGCTATGTGGAGGAGCGGGCGGCGATGTTCGCGGGGCTCGCCGATAGCACCCTCAGCCGCGATGACGGCTACCGGTTCCTGCTGCTCGGCCGGTCGGTGGAGCGCGTGGACATGCTGGTGCGGCTGCTGCTGTCGCGCGCGGGGGACCGGACGCTGTCGCCGTCGTGGGTGACGGTGCTGCGCTCGGCGGGCGCGCACGATACGTATCTGCGCACCTACCGTGGCGCGCTCGATGCGGGCCGCGTGGTGGAGTTCCTGCTGCTCGATCGCTTGTTCCCGCGCTCGGTGTTCCATGCGATGCGAACCGCGGAGATCGCGCTGGAGGAGCTGGACAATCGTCCGCGCAGCCGCATCGGAGCGCGTGCCGAGGCGCCGCGCCTGCTGGGCCGGGCGCGCAGCGAGCTGGAGTTCCTGCGGCCGGGGATGCTGCTGGACGAGTTGCAGCCGCGCTTGCTGGCCCTGCTCGACACGTGCACCGAGGTCAACGAGGCGGTGGCGCTGCAGTACTTCCACTCGGCGCCGTGGGTGGCATGGACCGATGCCGATGCGGGGCACGACGATATGCACGTGGAGGCGGAGCTGTGAACTGGCGCATGCGGATAGTCCATACGACGGGCTATGCCTACGAGGGGTCGGTGACGCGATCCTACAACGAGGCCCGGCTGAGCCCGCGCAGCGAGCCGCGGCAGAACGTCATCCTCAACCGGGTGGAGACCAGCCCGGCGACGCGCTCCTACCGATACACCGACTATTGGGGCACCCATGTGACGGCGTTCGATCTGCATGCGCCGCACACCGAGCTGGAGGTGGTGGGCTCGTCGGTGGTCGAGACCGATCCCTCGGTCCGGCCCGAGGAGCGGGTGACGTGGAAGGACCTGGGCAGCGACCGGATCCTCGACTGGTTCAACGAGTCGCTGCTCAACACTAACTACGTGCCGCGCGATGAGGGGCTCACCGCGATCGCCGAGGATCTCCGCAAGGGGCACCGGCCCGATGAGGCCGTGGAGATCATCTCGCGCTGGGTGCACGAGCAGATGTCGTACGTGCCCGGAACCACCGGGGTGCATACCTCCGCGGTGGAGGCGTGGGAGGAGCGCAAGGGCGTCTGCCAGGACTACGCGCACCTGACCCTGTTGATGCTGCGTGGCATCGGCGTGCCGTGCCGCTACGTCTCCGGCTACCTGTATCCCAAGGCGGATGGCCAGGTCGGCGAGACGGTATCGGGGGAGAGCCATGCCTGGATCGAGGCGTGGACCGGCGGCTGGTGGGGCTTCGACCCGACCAATGCGATGGACGTCAGCGAGCAGCACGTCGCGGTCGGCGTGGGGCGCGACTACCGGGATGTGCCCCCGCTGCGGGGGATCTATATCGGCGGCAAGTCCACGGCTCTCGATGTCGTGGTCGACATCACGCGCCTGGCGTAGCTCCCGGCCCGGCCTCGCCGGTGGCTAGCTCGACGGGCGCGATCTCGGCCGGGGCGGTCCCGCTCGCCGCGGCGTTAGCTGGCTCGACGGGTGACAGTGCCTGGGCTGCCTGCTCGTCGGTGGCCGCTGCGTCCTCGCTGGCCGCGCGCCTGGATGCCATGCGGGTCGGCACCACGGCACGCAGCGCGCCGAAGATCGCGGTGAATCCGTCGCCGGGGCAGGACGTGTCGTTGAGGTCGCGATGCTGGGCGATCGCGGGAACCGTGTGCCGGGAACCGAAGTCAGGCTCGATGTAGGTGAGCCGACTGACCGGGTCGAGGCCGAGGTGCTGGCACAGCGCGGCAAGAACCGTGACGAGCGAGCGCTGCGCGGCCGCGCTGGGGCGCTGGGTCTCGTAGTCGCCCACCACGCAGATGCCGATGTTGCCGCCGTTGCGGGCGTAGGAGTGCCCGGCGGTGACGACATTGGTGGTGCCCGGCTGGAACACCGGCGAGGAGTCGGATCCCGTGTCGCGCCCGGCGTACACCGCTCCCGCCGGATCGATGAGCAGGTGGTAGCCGACATCGCCCCAGCCGAGCATCCAGGCGTGGTAGCGGTAGATCGCGCGCACGGTGGCTGGGCCGGTAGTCCATGGTGCCGACGCGGAGTGATGCACCGTGATCATCTGGGCGGCCGTGTACTGCCTGTTCCAGGGGCTCTCGACGAGGTTGGTCTCGGCGCCCCAGCCGGGGCGCGTGATGACGGGCAATCCAAGGAAGTCAGTGGTGTTGCCGGCGTTGGCGATGGGTCGCACGCCCCCGCTGATCGTCATCGCGCTTGCTCCGGCGGCGGCATCGTCGTGCGTGACCTCGATGCCGGTGCAGCCGTCGGGGATGCGCAGCAGGTCGGTGGAAATGCCAAGCGGCACCGAATCGGGGCAATGACTGCTCGGGCCCATGGCATGCCAGCGGCTCGCGGTGCCTGCACTGGTGAAGCGCACGCGGGCGGGCGCGGTGGTGGGGCGGGCGAAGGTCATGCCCACGTATTCCGCGGCCGGGGGCGGCGTGACGGGGGATCCGAGGGGGATCGCGGCGAACGGCTCGTCCGGGACCAGCGCCGGCGTGGTGCGCGCCCGGGCCGGCGCGGTGCCCAGGGAAGCCAGGCCGAGGGTGGTCAATCCGAGGGCCGCGCTGGAGCCAGCGAGCATGAAACCACGGCGGTCGAGTGGCAGCGGATGACGGTTGTGGGCGCGCGGCTGGTGATGGTTCGTCACGATGGCATCCCGGGAGGTGTCGGTGCTGAGCGTGCTTCTGCGCCCCCACCGTAGGGGGCACGGGGGTGGGGCCGTGGCGGGGCTGCATGGACGCAACCCACTCGTTAGCAAAGCGCAACGGGCGCCCGGCACTGGGCATGCGCATGGCCAGGGCCCGGGGCGCTGGGCCACCGAATATCGATCCAGGCACCCGAAGCCATAGAATCGAGCACGTAGGCTCGTCAGCCGAGAGCCAACCCCACACGACAGCATGGTAAGGAGCCGAGTGCCTAGCTTCGCGGACACGACGTTCACCGATCCCGCGCGGATCAGGAACTTCTGCATCATCGCGCACATCGACCACGGCAAGTCCACGCTGGCCGACCGCATGCTGCAGATCACCGGCGTTGTGGACGAGCGCCTGATGCGTGACCAGTACCTCGATCGGATGGACATCGAGCGCGAGCGGGGCATCACCATCAAGGCGCAGAACGTGCGGCTGCCCTGGCAGATCACCCTCGAGGACGGCACCGAGGAGGACTACGTCCTGCAGGTGATCGACACTCCGGGGCACGTGGACTTCACCTATGAGGTCTCTCGCGCGCTCGAGGCGTGCGAGGGCGCGATCCTGCTCGTCGACGCCGCCCAGGGCATCGAGGCGCAGACGCTGGCGAACCTGTACATGGCGCTCGAGCGGGATCTCACGATCATCCCGGTGCTCAACAAGATCGACCTGCCCTCCGCGGATCCGGACCGCTACGCCGACGAGATCGCGCACATCATCGACTGCGAGGCCGAGGATGTGCTGCGCGTCTCGGGAAAGACCGGCATCGGTGTCAAGGAGCTCCTCGACGCCGTGGTGAAGCAGATCCCGCCGCCGGTCGGCGAGGACGAGGCGCCCCCGCGCGCGATGATCTTCGACTCCGTGTACGACACCTACCGCGGCGTGGTCACCTACGTGCGCGTCGTGGACGGGCGCATCAGCCCCAAGCAGAAGATCCTCATGATGTCCACCGGAGCCACCCACGACCTGCTCGAGGTGGGCATCATCTCGCCCGAGCCGAAGAAGTGCGATGGGCTCGGCGTCGGCGAGGTCGGCTACCTCATCACCGGGGTGAAGGACGTGCGCCAGTCGCGCGTCGGCGATACCGTCACCGCCGCCCGCAACAGCGCCACCCAAGCGCTCGTGGGCTACCGGGACCCGCGGCCGATGGTGTACTCGGGCCTGTACCCCGTGGATGGCTCGGACTATCCCGTGCTGCGCGATGCCCTCGACAAGCTGCAGCTCAACGATGCCGCGCTCACCTACGAGCCCGAGACGTCCGTGGCGCTCGGCTTCGGCTTCCGCTGCGGCTTCCTCGGCCTGCTGCACATGGAGATCACCCGCGACCGGCTCGAGCGCGAGTTCAACCTCGACCTGATCTCCACCGCGCCCAACGTCATCTACCGGGTGGAGCTCGACGACGGTTCCGAGCTGACCGTCACCAACCCCTCGGACTGGCCCGACGGCAAGGTCCGCTCCGTGCACGAGCCCCTGGTCAAGTGCACCATCATCACCCCTTCGGAGTTCGTGGGCACCGTCATGGAGCTATGCCAGTCGCGCCGCGGCGATCTCGGCGGCATGGATTATCTCTCCGAGACCCGAGTCGAGATGCGCTACCGCATGCCGATGGCGGAGATCATCTTCGACTTCTTCGACGCGCTGAAGTCCCGCACCCGCGGCTACGCCTCGATGGACTACGAGGAGTCCGGCGAGCAGGAGGCGCAGCTCGTCAAGGTCGACATCCTGCTGCAGGGCGAGGCCGTCGACGCGTTCAGCGCCATCGTGCACAAGGACGCCGCGCACACCTACGGCAACAAGATGTGCACCAAGCTCAAGGAGCTCATCCCGCGCCAGCACTTCGAGGTGCCCATCCAGGCCGCGATCGGCTCGAAGGTCATCGCCCGCGAGAACATCCGCGCCATCCGAAAGGACGTGCTCGCCAAGTGCTACGGCGGTGACATCAGCCGCAAGCGCAAGCTGCTCGAGAAGCAGAAGGAGGGCAAGAAGCGGATGAAGACCATCGGTCGCGTCGAGGTCCCGCAGGAAGCCTTCGTCGCGGCCCTCTCGACCGACTCGGCGGCCGACAAGACGAAGAAGTAGGCTCCCGCGCTGATGGGGCGACCGGCCGCTGCCTGCTCGCTACGCGTGCAGCGTGCCGGTCATCACGGTCACCGTGGAACCACCGATGAGCACCCGCCCGCCCGGGCGCATCCGCAGGCGCAGCTCGCCGCCCCGGCGCGATGCCTGGAAGGCGACGAGCTCATCCTTGCCGGTGCGCGCGCTCCAGAACGGGGCGAGCATCGTGTGGGTGCTGCCTGTCACCGGGTCCTCGGCCACCCCGACGGCGGGGGCGAAGAAGCGCGACACGAAGTCATGGCTGCCCCGCGCCGCGGCGGTGGCGATGATCCCGCGCGCCGGGATGCGGGCGAGGGCAGCAAGGTCAGGGGCGAGCCCGAGCACCGCGCTGGCATCGTCGAGCTCGACGAGGAGATCCCCCGTGGACCCCGACCATGCTCCGCGGGGCTCCGTGCCCAGCGCCTCGGCGAGGCCCGCGGGCACCTCCGCGGGCTGTGGCTCGGCGGCGGGGAAGTCCATCCACAGATGCTCGCCCTCACGCTCAACGACTAGCGGCCCGCTGCGCGTCTGGAACCGCATGGGCCCGGCATGGCCCTGCAGCCCCAGCACGTGCGCCGTTGCCAGCGTCGCGTGCCCGCACAGGTCCACCTCCGTGGTGGGAGTGAACCAGCGCAGCTCCCATTCGCCCTCGCCGACGGGCCGCGGGAACGCCGTCTCGGACAGGTTGAACTCCGCGGCAACGTCCTGCGCCCAGCGATCATCGAGCCCGTCCTCGACGGGCACCACAGCGGCCGGGTTGCCGGAGAAGGCCTCTGCGGCAAAGGCATCAACGATCCAGTACTCGCGCATGCGAACAGGCTAGCGCTCGCGGGCCTGGCCCGCTCGATGCGTCCCTGCCGTGGTGGCGGACCGGAACGCCACGATTCTGCCCGCCGACGGATTGAGACGGCTGTCCCGGGGCACCCCTGGTGAATGAGCATCGATATCGTCCTTGCCGCGGTCGGCATCCTCGGGATGCTCGTCGCGACGATCTCGGCGCGCATGCGTCGGCTGCCGCTCTCGGAGCCCCTGCTCGCTCTCGTGGTGGGTGTCCTGCTGGGCCCAGCAGTGCTGGGAGCCTTACCGATCAAGCCGCTGACCAGCGAGCAAGCCTTCCTCCATGACGCGAGCGGCGTGCTCCTGGCGATCTCGGTGATGGCGGTCGCGCTCCGCTATCCGCTCAGTGTCGTGCGCGCGTGCTGGCGGCCGGTCCTCGTGCTGGTCGTCCTGGTCATGCCGCTCATGGCGCTCGCCTCGGCAGCGGTCAGCTGGGCGGTGCTCGACATATCGATCGCCGCAGCACTGCTGCTCGGTGCCGCGCTCAGCCCCACCGACCCGGTACTGGCATCGAGCGTGGTCACGGGCGAGGCCGCCGAGCAGGACCTTCCCGCGCGCGATCGCCATCTGCTGTCGCTGGAATCGGGCGCCAACGACGGCCTCGCGCTGCCCCTGGTGCTCATCGCCCTCGCCATCGCGGGGGCCTCGAGCGTGCCCTCCGCGCTCGCGGAGTCGCTCTGGCAGGTGCTCGGCGGGATCGTCGTCGGCGCGCTGGCCGGATCGCTCGGTGGCGCGGCCATGCGGACGGGCGACAAGCATGGGGCGACCGCGAGCGCTCCCGAGCTGTTCTTCACCGTGGTGCTGGCGCTGGGCACCCTGGGCATCTCCGGCATCGCACACGTCGACGGGGTGCTCGCGGTATTCGTCGCGGGGCTTGCCTTCAACCTCGTGGCGACCGGCGGGGAGCGGACCATGGAGGCTCCCATCGATGAGGCGATCAATCGCTTCGCGGTGCTCCCGTTGTTCGTGGTGCTCGGGGCCGCGCTGCCCTGGAGCGAATGGGGCGCGCTCGGCTGGAACGGCCTGGTGCTCGTGCTGGGCATACTGCTGCTGCGCAGGCTCCCGCTTCTGCTGATCCTGGGACGAGCCTTGCGGCTGCGAGCGGCGGATGCCCTGTACCTCGGATGGTTCGGTCCGGTGGGGGTGGCGGCGCTGTTCTACCTCACGCTCGAGGCCTCGCGCGGAGGGGCGGGCACCACGATCCTGGCGGCAGGGTCGCTGGTACTGGTGTGCAGCACCATCATCTTCGGCCTGACGGGCGCGCCGGGCAGGGTGCTGTACCGCAAATCCACGGCACGCGCGGCCCGCGAGGAAGGTTAGCGGGCGCCCAGGCCGGGTACGCAGACCGGATGCACACTGATCGCGCGCATATGCCGACCAGTCCTCGCGGCACCCGCAGAGACGAGGGGACGCCGTGACGTGGCTGTTCAGCGCGGTAGGGGCGCTCCTGGTGGGCGTTGTCATCCGGGATATCTATGCGACCCTCTGGCATCCACAGGGGCTGGGCACCGTTTGCCGCGGCCTTTTCGCCTCTCTGTGGCGGGCAGCGGGCAAGCTCAGCGGAAAGGGGCGCTCCCTGGTGCCGGTCGGCCCGCTTGGTCTGGCCGCCACGCTCATCACGTGGACAGTCATGCTCGTCGGGGGATGGACGTTGATCTATATGCCGCACATGCCCGCCGGGTTCGCGTTCAGCTCCTCGCTCCAGCCCGCGGCATCCTCGGACCCGCTCGCTGCGCTGTACCTCTCGCTGGTGACCGTGGCGACGCTGGGCTTCGGCGATATCACGCCCGTGCTTCCCGCGCTGCGTGTCCTGGTGCCGATCCAGGCGCTCCTGGGCTTCTGGCTGTTCACCGCTGCGGTCACCTGGGTGCTCCAGGTATATCCGGCGCTGCGCCGGCGCCGCACGGTCGCCCGGGAGCTCGCGCTGATGGCTGCGAGCAGCTCGGAGGAGGTGATCTCCACCGGGCAGGCGAGCATCGCGGCGCAGTGGCTCGTCTCCGTGGCCGATGCACTGGCCACGGTGGAGATGGACCTCGCCCAATATGGGGAGACGTACTACTTCCGCGAGAGCGCAGCGGATGAATCGTTCGCGGCGACGCTGGCCTACGTGCCACGCCTGCTGGAGGCGGGGCTCGGCTCCGCGGCGTTCGAGGTCCGCTGCGCTGCCCGGCGCCTCGATGACCAGATGGAGCGCCTGGCCCGGCGCCTGGGCAACGAGTACCTCCATGGCGCGACGGCGCCCCGGGAGGTCTGCCTAGCGCTCGCCGCGGACCATCGGCATGCCCCGATCGGGAACATCTAGGCGCCCAGTGCCGACGAGCTCGGCGCTGTGGTAGGCAGGACCTGTGCTGACGACTTGGTTGACGCGGGAGCTGGGTATCACCTATCCGATCGTGGGCGCCCCGATGGGCGGTCGCGCGGGCGGAAAGCTGGCGGGGGAGGTGAGCCGCGCGGGCGGCATCGGCATGCTCGGCGCGGCGCGCTACACCACGCCGGAATGGATCGCGACGGAGGCCGCGGTGGCGCGGGAGATCGGCGGATCGTTCGGCGTGGGCCTGATGACCTGGGCGCTCGACGACGATGACGCGCTGCTCGATGCCGCCCTCGCGGAGCGGCCCGCGCTGGTGTCCTTGTCGTTCGGTGATCCAGCACCGTACGTGCCGCGCGTGCACGGGGCTGGTGCGATCGCGATCGCGCAGGTGAACACCATCGAGGACCTCCGCGTCGCCGAGGCCGCTGGCGTGGACGCGGTGGTGGCGCAGGGCGCGGAGGCAGGCGGGCACACCGGCCGCATCGCGACGCTGCCGCTGCTCCAGGAGGTGCTCGAGTCCACCAGGCTGCCGGTGCTCGCGGCCGGTGGAATAGCGACGGGCCGGGGGCTGGCCGCGGTGCTCGCCGCGGGAGGGGAGGGCGTGCTCATCGGTACTGTCCTCCTTGCGAGCCCGGAGGCGATCGGGCCCGGCTACGCGGTGGACCGGCTGCTGCGGGCTGGCAGCGCGGACACGGTGTATACCGATGTGTTCGACAAGGCGCGCCACCAACCGTGGTCGCCGCGCTGGTTCGGCCGCGCGATCCGCAACAGCTTCAGCGACCAGTTCCATGGCGCGGGGGCGGGGGAGGACCAGATCGCCGCCGGGTATGAAGCGGATGATCCGGACACTGGCGTGGTGTACGCGGGGCAGGCCGCCGGGCTCGTGAATGCCTCCCGGCCTGTGGCGGATGTGGTCTCGAGCATCGGAAGTGACGCGGAGAAACTCCTGAGTCGGTTTTGCGGCATGTGACCGGCGCGACGTTGGCGCGCCCGCGCCGATCCGGTCGCAGTGCCCTAGGATTCAGACATGCGGATCCGCCCCACGGTGGGTCCCGCGACCAGGGTCGGCGTGCTAGCTAAGGAGAACCAATGACTGATTCACCCCAGGAGACCACCAAGGGCTGGGGCCCGGGCCGCAAGATCAAGCAGCTCACCAACGCGGTGCTCAATCTCGACGAGACCCTCGGCCGGCTCGACATCATCACCGACCGCCTGCTCCTCGTCCTCGAGAAGCTCGACAGCACCCTCACCAAGCTCGACGGCAGCCTGAACACCCTGAACAGCTCGCTCGACTCGCTCAACGAGTCGCTTGTCCGGCTCGACAATGTTCTCGACAACGCCGACTGGATGCTCAGCCCCGCGCAGTCGCTGCGCAAGCCGCTCAAGCGGCTCACCTCCCGCGGCGGCAAGGAAGCCGTTGTCGCCCGCGACGAGGACGAGAAGGATCCCGAGCTCGAGAAGTAGTAGCTCCGAGGTGGCCCGCCGCGCCGTGGCCATCCTCCAGCAAGGCCACGATCCCGCCCTGCCACCGCCCGATGAGGGCCGTGGCAGGGCGGGCTCCGTTGCATGGGCCCGCTGGGTGCCCGCCGGTGCGCGTCCTCGCTGGGGGCACCGTGGGATTTGCTAGCCAATGTCACGCGACACGCCGCGACACGCAACTCGAAACGTGGCATCAACCAGCAGATTTGGCTGAAGCCCCGGCCGGGCCCCTGCATCGGAAGCCGCTCCAGCCAAGCCCCAGCCCCATCGCCTAGTGCGTGTGCGCTGGGCTGAAAGACCCGGCCTCCTGGTCCTCCTCGGCGCGGATGACATGCACCACGGCATTGATCAGCGCGAGGTGGGTGAACGCTTGCGGGAAGTTCCCAAGGTGCCTGCCGGTGCGCGGATCGATCTCCTCCGCATAGAGCTCGAGCGGGCTCGCGAAGCCGAGGAGCCGCTCGAGCAGATGCTTGGCACGCCGCACCTCGCCGATCTCGACGAGAGCGGAGACCAGCCAGAACGAGCAGATCGTGAAGCTTCCCTCCTCGCCGCTGAGCCCGTCGTCGGTCTCATGCACGCGGTAGCGGAGCACGAGCCCGTCCTCGGTGAGCTCGTCAGCGATGGCGAGCACAGTGTTGCGCACACGGAAGTCATCGGCGGGCAGGAACCGCATCAGTGGCACGAGCAGCAGCGAAGCGTCGAGCGCGGGGTCGCCGTAGCGCTGGGTGAACACGCCGCGGTCATCGACGCCGTGGGCGAGGATATCCTCCTTGATCTCGGTGGCGATGCCGGACCAGCGGGCGGCGTACTCCTCCTCGCCGTGCATCGCGGCGAGCTTGGCACCACGGTCGAGGGCGACCCAGCACATGACCTTCGAGGAGGTGAAGTGCTGCTTAGCGCCGCGGACCTCCCAGATGCCGCGGTCGGGCTTGCGCCAGTTGTCGATCGCCTCCTCGACCTGTCGCTTCAGCAGCGGCCAGAGCGATTCAGGAACCTGGTTCCGGGACCGGACGTGCAGGTAGACGGAGTCCAGGATGATGCCCCAGATGTCGTGCTGCTGCTGGTCGAACGCGCCATTGCCGATGCGGACGGGCCGGGCCCCCTCGTAGCCGGTGAGGTGGCCGAGCTCGGCCTCGGTGAGGGTCTTCTCGCCGCCCACCCCGTACATCACTTGCAACGAGACGGGCTCGCCCTTGTCGTTGACGCCCATGTCGGAGATGAAGGCGAAGAAGTCGTTGGCCTCCCGGTCGAGGCCGAGGGTGTAGAGCCCCCATAGCGCGAACGTGGAGTCACGGATCCAGGCGTACCGGTAGTCCCAGTTGCGCTCGCCACCCGGGGTCTCGGGCAGCGAGGTGGTGGCGGCGGCGAGCAGCGCCCCGGTGGGCGCGTAGGTGAGGCCCTTCAGGGTGAGGGCGCTGCGTTGCAGGTAGCTGCGCCACGGGTGGTCGGGGAACCGTCCGATGGTGATCCATTGGCGCCAGCACTCGGCGGTCTGCCACATCTTCTCCGCGGCCTCGTCGTAGGACGGGGGCGCGGCGAGGTCGCCCCAGGAGAGCGCGACGTACGCCCGATCCCCCTCGCTCATGCGGGTGCGGGCGCGGGCCTCCCTGCCCTCGAGGCCGAGCCGCAGGTTGGTGGTGAGGGTCAGCTGGGGCTCGCCGTCGGGGGACTCGATGCAGTACGCGGTGGCTTGCTCGTACACCTTCCCGGAGTAGTCCCAGGCCGCCGACTTGCGGTGGTAGTCGAAGGCAGGCTCGCACGTCAGCTCGAGCTCGACAGTGCCGCTGACGCACTTGACGGTGCGGAGCAGCATGTGCTCGGCATCCCAGTCGGTGGGGGTGCGGCGATGGGTGCGGGACCGTTCCTCGGTGTTGTGCCAGGGCCCCATGACGAGCGCATCGCGCACGGTCAGCCAGCCCGTCTCGGTCTGCCAGGTCGTCTCCAGGATCAGCCCGCCCGGCAGGTAGCGGCGCGCGGCGGGCACGGTCTGCCCGTAGGGGCCGATGCGGAAGTGGCCAGCGCTGCGATCGAGGATGGCGGCGAACACCGAGGGCGAGTCGGGGCGGGGGACGCACATCCACTCGACCGCGCCGTTGGGCGCGATGAGGCATGTGGTCTCGCAGTCGGAGAGGAAACCGTACTCGCCGATCGGGGGGAACCCGCTGTGGTGGGCGCGCGGCGGGGCGGGCAGGCCAGGGTCGGCCGTGCTCCGATCGCGGTGGCTCGTGGGGTTCTCCTCGGTGGGTTTCTCCGCTGCGGGGGTCGCCATGCTCCTATTGTGGACCGGCTGGCGGGCGGTCGCGCGCATTCGGCATCCGGCGGTTCCGGTGGCGGCCCGGGACCAGCGGGGTGGACGGCCACGACGACCGCTACAGTGGTGGCGTGGATATGGTGGCCCGCTGGTGGGATGGCGCCGAGCTGTGGATCACGGGCTTGTCGTTCCTGCCGCAGGTCGCGATCGTTGCCGTGATCGTGGTGCCGCTGTGCTTCGTGCTTGCCCGCTGGCTCGATGCCGCTGGCAGCGCCGTGTACTACAAGGTGCTGCGGCGCGTTCCGCGATGGGGCAGCAAGCCTGGATCGCCGCCGGGCAGCGATGGCGCGGAAGCAAGGAATGGAGAGCACTGATGCCGACGTCCCGTGTATCGCTGGCGCTGGTGGCGCTGCTCGTGCTGGTACTCATCGCGTGGGGGATCTCGATGCTCTGAGCCACGGCCGGGGCGCACCGGCGATCGTGTGTTTTCCCGCACGCGGCCGCCCCTGTTAGGATTGGCGCCGTGGAAGCAGCCGAGCAATATGTAGTACGCCATCAGTTGGCGCTCATTGCTGTTGGCCTGCCCGCCGTCGCTGACATCATGTGTTGTCGCTGAGCCAAGCCTTGCTCGTCACGCATCGCGTGCACTAGGAGCTGGCCGGGCGCCGCCCCCGAATCATGGCGGCAGTTCATGTCCCTGGAGTGATCGTGGCTGCACGCCTCCGATATGAACCGCTTAGTGTCATGTCAGTCGAGACGGGAAGGCTAGTTCACCAATGCGACCTCAGCCGCGCGGAAACTGGGGGAGCCGGGTCACTGCCCTGGCCGCCGCAGCCGCCCTATTGCTGGCAGGCTGCGCGGGCGGGCCAAGCGACATCCCCGGCCAGTCCACCATCGGCGGCGACGGCAGCCGCGGCACGCTCGGGCTGTTCGCCTATGCGGTCGCCAAGCCAGGCTTCGACGAGGTCATCCCCGCCTTCGCCGAGACCCCCGAAGGCTCGGGCATCTCGTTCCTCCAATCGTTCGGCGCCTCCGCCGACCAGTCCCGCAAGGTCGCCTTCGGCGCCCCCGCGGACGTCGTGGCGTTCTCCACCGAGCCTGATGTGGACCGGCTCGTCGACGAGGGGCTCGTGCGCGAGGACTGGAACGACGACGAGCATAGCGGTGTTCCCTTCGGCTCCGTGGTGACGCTGGTGGTGCGGGAGGGCAACCCGCTCGGCATCTCGGAGTGGGATGATCTGCTCCGCCCCGGACTCGAGGTCATCACCCCGAATCCTTTCAGCTCCGGCTCGGCGAAGTGGAACCTTCTCGCGCCCTACGCGGTGGCGAGCGAGGGCGGCGAGGATCCGGAGGCGGGCATCGAGTTCGTCGAGCGGCTCGTCAACGATCACATCACCATCCAGCCCGGCTCGGCGCGCGAGGCCACCGAGGCTTTCCTCCAGGGCCGCGGCGACGTGCTGATCACCTATGAGAACGAAGCCATCTTCCTCGAGCGCAACGGCGAGCCGCTCGACCATGTCATCCCCCCGCGCACGCTGCGCATCGACAACCCCGTCGCGATCGTCGACCGTCCGGGCTCGGCCACTCGACCGCTCGCCGAGGACTTCATCGGGTTCCAGTACACCGCTGCGGGCCAGCGGGCCTGGGCCGAGGCCGGCTACCGACCGGTGGTGCCGGGGATCCTTGCGGAGTTCGCCGAGGAGTTCCCCGAGCCCGAGCGACTGTGGTCGATCGATGATCTCGGTGGCTGGGACGAGGTCAACGCCACATTGTTCGATCCCGACGAGGGCTTCATCTCCGTCATCTACTACGAGGCATTGAGGTAGGAGCATGACCACCACATCCGCCCCGGCGCGAGCCCGGCGCCGATCACCGAGCTTCGGCTCGCTCGGCGTCGGCATGGCCGTCCTGTGGCTCAGCATCATCGTGCTGCTGCCGCTCGCCGCGCTAGCCGCTACCGCGCTGGATGGTGGCATCGGCGGCTTCTGGGACGCCATCACCGCCCCGGGCGCGCTCGCCTCGCTGCGCATCACCGTCCTCGTGTCGGTCGTGGTGGCCCTGATCAATGTCGTGTTCGGCACGATGATCGCCTGGGTCCTGGTGCGCGATGAGTTCCCGGGCAAGCGATTCGTCAATGGCATCATCGACCTGCCGTTCGCGCTGCCCACCATCGTGGCGAGCATCGTGCTGCTGTCGCTCTATGGCCCCGGCAGCCCGATCAACGTGCACCTCAACGCCACCAAGGCCGGCCTCATAGTGGCGCTCGCGTTCGTCACGCTGCCATTCGTGGTGCGATCGGTGCAACCGGTGCTGATGGAGCTCGACCGGGATGTCGAGCAGGCGGCGGCCTCGCTAGGCGCGGGCAACCTGACGATCCTGCGCAAGGTCGTGCTGCCCGTGCTCGCCCCGGCGATCCTCGGTGGCGCCGGGCTCGCGTTCGCGCGCGCGATCGGCGAATTCGGCTCGATCATCCTCATCGGTGGCAACATCCGCGGCGAGACGCAGGTGACCTCCCAGTACATCCAGCAGCTCCTCGAGATGGACCGTTCCAGCGATGCGGCCGCGACATCAGTGGTGCTGCTCGCCATCGCGTTCGTCACGCTGCTCGTCCTGCGGGTCCTGTCCAACCGGGCCACCCGGCGGGAGGAGCAGGACACATGATCCTCAGCAAGAACGCCCGCTACCTGCTGCGCTTCGTCGCGCTCGCCTACCTCGCGCTGCTGCTGCTCATCCCGATCGGCATGATCCTGTACCGGTCGTTCGAGAACGGCTTCATCGCGTTCTGGGAAGCCATCAGTACCCCGGCGGCCATATCGGCGCTGAACCTATCGCTGCTGATCGTGGTGATCGTGGTGCCCATCAACGTGATCTTCGGCATCGTCACCGCACTCGCCCTCGTGCGCGGGCGGTTCCCCGGGCGGCGGCTCCTCGAGGCCGTGGTGGACATCCCGTTCGCCGTCTCGCCCGTGGTCGTGGGCGTCGCGCTCATCACCCTGTGGGGCGTCGGCGGCTGGTTCGGCAGCATCGTGGAGCTCACCGGCATCCGCGTCATCTTCGGACTGCCCGGCATGGTGCTCGCCACGATCTTCGTCACCCTGCCCTTCGTGGTGCGGGAGGTCGAGCCGGTGCTGCGCGAGATCGGCGAGGAGCAGGAGCAGGCCGCCGCCACCCTCGGGGCGAACAACTGGCAGACCTTCCGAATGATCACCCTGCCCGCGATCCGCTGGGGCCTCACCTACGGGGTGGTGCTGACCGTGGCACGGGCACTGGGCGAGTTCGGGGCCGTGCTCATGGTCTCGTCCGGGTTCGCTGGGGTATCGCAGACGCTCACCCTGCTCGTCCACGCCCGCTACATCGACGATCACAACACGTACGGTGCTTACAGCGCCGCGACGTTGCTGATGGGCATCGCGATCCTGACATTGCTGCTCATGACCCTACTCGACCGCAAGCGGAGCACACCATGATCACCGTGACCGACGTCCGCAAGAACTACGGGGACTTCATCGCGCTCGACGGCGTCAACCTCGACATCCCCTCGGGCAGCCTCACTGCCCTGCTCGGCCCGTCCGGGTCCGGCAAGTCCACCTTGCTGCGGTCCATCGCCGGGCTGGAGAGCCCGGACTCGGGCATCATCACCATCGGCGGGGAGGACGTCACCGGGGTGCCGCCGCAGAAGCGCGGAATCGGGTTCGTGTTCCAGCACTACGCCGCGTTCAAGCACATGACCGTGCGCGACAACATCGCTTTCGGCCTGCGCATCCGCCGCCGCCCCAAGAACGAGATCAATGATCGCGTCGACGAGCTGCTGCGCATCGTGGGCCTCGACGGCTTCCAGCGCCGCTACCCGGCCCAGCTCTCGGGCGGGCAGCGGCAACGCATGGCCCTCGCCCGCGCGCTCGCGGTGGATCCGAAGGTGCTGCTGCTCGACGAGCCCTTCGGGGCGCTCGATGCCAAGGTGCGCGCAGACCTCCGAGAATGGCTCCGTCGGCTGCACGACGAGGTCCACGTCACTACCGTCCTCGTCACCCACGACCAGGAGGAGGCCCTCGATGTCGCCGACCGCATAGCAGTCATGAACCGCGGCAACATCGAGCAGGTCGGCACGCCCGACGATCTCTACGAGCGCCCCGCCAACGATTTCGTCATGTCCTTCCTCGGGCCCGTCGCCACGATCAACGGCGCGCTCGTCCGCCCGCATGACCTCCACCTCGACCGGACATTCCACCCGGGCGCCATCGAGGCCACCGTGGACCGCATCGTCCGGCTCGGGTTCGAGGTGCGGGTAGAGCTCGTGCCGCTCAACGGCGACCCACGCCTCTCCGCCCAGATCACCCGCGGCGACGCTGACGATCTCGGGCTCGAGCGGGGCGAGCAGATCTACGTGCGGGCCGCGCACATCCCCGGGGCCGCCACTACCGCGGCGCGGTAGCCCCCCAAGCGAGGCCTGTGACAACCTCCGGCAGGGCCAGGGGGGCAATATCCAGCGGCGAACTCGGGCATTGTGGCACTACCTGGGGAGGACACGCATTAGTGTCGGAATCATGGCTCATCCTGGGCAGGCGAACAGGCCACATCACGCTCCGCCGAACCGACGCACGGCACGGCGGCACCTCGCTGCCCTAGCGGTGGTGTTGCTCGCCGCATCGTGCGCATCCACGCCGGACGAGGTTCCCGAAGCGTCCACCGAGCCGCCTCCGGAGACTACCCAGGCGCCCCCCATCGAGCTGCGCGAGCTCAGCACTGTCCCCGCCGATGTGCCTGGCTCCTTGTTCCGCTCAGGCGAGTTCGCGGGCCGCGGCCTCGACCTGCTGCCCCCTGCGGAGAACGTGCCCTACGCGGTCGCGCTGAACATGGCCGCCCCAGGCCGCTCCACGAGGCCGGTGGTGTGGGTCGCCGACAACGGAGACGCGTGGTCGCCTATCGAAGTGGCGCCCGACTACCCGCACCCCTTCTCCGGGGGGCTCGTTGGCAACGGATCGATCAGTGCCGTGGTGGGAACCTCCTTCGAGGATGGTGCCCTCGTGTCCCGCATCTGGCGCTCCGGTGATCGCCGCGGCTGGTCCGCCGTGCCGCTGCCACCGGAGTACGCCAACGAGTTCCGGGTCGTCACCGGCACCGTCACCGGGGAGAAGATCATCACGGCAGGGAACTCGCTGGACAAGGAGCTCGGCGTCGCCATAGTCGAGGGCGACTCGGTGGAGTACACGCTGCTCCCCGGTATCCCGGACCGCGAGCAGCGGCTCATCGTGGACATGGCGGCCCACGGGGACAATGTCGTGCTCATCGCGCAGCGCGGCGACGAGGGGGCTGCTGGCACGTTCGTCTCCTACACCTCGACCGACGCGGGCAGCACCTGGGATGGCCCGCACCCGATCGGCAGCAGCAGCGACATGGTCATCTCGGGAGTCGAGAGCATCGGCGATCAGTTCGTCATGACCGGCGGAACGCTCAACCCCCAGGCCGAGAGTGGCCAGGTCCCCGCAGCGTGGTCTTCCGGAGACGGCGCGGAATGGACCGCCGAGACCGTGCCGGCGCCTCCTGCCGAATCGGTGTTCTACATCGCCGAAGGCGTCGATACCACCCTGGGACGGCCCTCCGCCCGCGGCGGCGACCTCTACGTCGTGGCAAGCAACAACGATTCCCTCCGCGCCGGGTTCTACCATCGCACCCCGGACGGTCAGTGGTTCTTCAACGGTGTCTCCGAGCCGATGGACTTCCCGGGCGTCGGCGGCGTTGTCATTGGGATGAACCCCGAGCAGCGCGCGGTGCTCCTCGGCTCGTTCGCCGTCGGCGAGGTCGTCATGGGCGTCAAGGGCCCCGGCGAGGAATGGCGCGAGGTGCAGCGCGTCGGCACCAGCGAGCAGATCGCGCAGGTGGAGGACATCGTTTCCGCTGCCGGCCGCGTGCTCGCCACCACGCTACGAGTGCAATACGACATCGATGGAGCAGACTTCAGCAGCTCCGAGCAGCGCGAGCTCTTCGAGCTGCGCGGTGGCGCGCCGGAGGGGTCGCCCGCCCTCGTCCCGATCACTGTCGACCCTCCCGAGGCCGCCGGTCTCGTTGGCGGTGTGGTCTCCAGCACCGAAGCGGGCGAGATCATCGCGCTGGGATCCCAGTTTAGCGTCGAGAGCAACCGCATCGAGGCACGCGGCTGGTTCCAGCCTGCCCCGGACCAGCCGTGGGTGCCTGCCGAGGGCTTCGGCGCGGTCTCGGACGCCAGGCTGACCGCCGTCACCCGCACCGATGAGGGATGGTATGCCGTGGGTGCCTCCACCGGACCCGAGTCCGCGCACCCGCCTGCGGCGACGGTCTGGGCATCCCCGGACGGACGCACCTGGACCATGGAGCAGATCCTCGGCGGCACCGATGAGGGCAGCGCCGCGAACGCGGTATGCCAGGTGGCCGATGGGCCCGTGCTCGTTGCTGGATCAACTGTGGATGATGGTTCGCCGGTGCCCGCGATCTGGCGGAAGGACGCCGAAGGATGGACCCGCGCCACCGCGGAGATCCTCGGCAGTGGCCAGGGCGAGCTCACTGGTTGTGCCACCAGCGACAACGAAGCGATCCTCAGTGCCACAACCGGTGGTCGCAACATCGTGCTCCGTACCGAGGACGGCATCCAGTTCGAGGGCACCTTCCGTACCGGGTTCGGCGCTACCATGAGCGAGCCCGTTGCCGTCTCGGGAGGATTCGCCGCGGCCGGCCGCTACACGTCCAACCAGGCCAGCGGACCGGTGATCTGGCTCTCCGATCACGGCGTCCGCTGGGAACCGTGGCGCGTGCCGTCCCGCAGCGATGGAATAGCCCGCGCGGTCCAGCCCTTCGGCGAGGGCATCGCCATCACCATGGACTCCGAGGTGGGGCACCCGGTGCAGGTCGTCGAGCAGCTTGACCTCACCCCTCCCGGCAGCGGCGAGTAGTCCCCGGAGCTGCCACCCTTGGTTCGGAGCTGCCACGGATCGGACCCAGCTGCCACGTTCAGGACCGTGGCAGGTTCGCGCAAGCCTGGCCGCTGCTCGGCATGGGTGGCAGCTGCGTGCCAGCTAGCGGGGCTGCGGGGGAAACGCGCGCGCGAAAGCCTCCACCAACGCAAGCACGCCGCCAGTGGAAACTTTTCCTCCCTGGAGCGGGAAAAGTTTCCACCAGCGGCGCGGGTGCGCGTCAGGCTCGCCAGCAACGGTAACCGGCCAGGCTAGTGCGTCCTAGCTGTTGCGCCGCTCGCCGATCTCCACGGCGGAGAGAACATCTCCGACGAGCCCGGCGGCGAGGGTGTTGCCGCTGGCGGGATCGATGAGCAGGAAGCTACCAGTATGGCGGTTGACGGCGTAGTCATCGGCAACGATGGGGCTGGCCACCCGGATCTGCACGCGGCCGATGTCGTTGAGCGCGAGCGACTCGGGCCCGGGATCGGCGCGGAGCTCCTGCTCGTTGAACCGCTCGATGAGCGAACCGACGATCGCCTGGGTGGTGTGGGTGCCGTGCTTGAGCAGCAGGCGGGCACCGGGACGCAGCGCCTTGTCGGCGAGCACGCACACGGTGGCCTCGAAATCGCTGATGGGCTCGGGGGCATCGCCGGGGGAGGTGATGACGTCCCCTCGGGAGATGTCGATGTCATCGGTGAGCAGCAGGGTGACGGAGCGGCCTGCCTCGGCGTGCTCGAGCTCGCCGTCCATGGTGTCGATCTTGGCGATGGTGCTGCGGATCCCTGCGGGAAGCACGAGCACCTCATCGCCGGGCCGGACCTCCCCGGCAGCGATCTGGCCGGCATAGCCCCGGTAGTCGGGGTAGTCGGCGGTGCGGGGGCGGATGACGTACTGCACGGGGAAGCGCAGGCCCACGTTGTGCGGCTCGGCATCGACGGGCACGGACTCGAGGTGCTCGATGAGCGTGGGGCCGCTGTAGTAGGGGGTGCGCTCCGAGGGCGTGGCGATGTTGTCGCCGTGCAGTGCCGAGACGGGGATCTCCTGCACGTTCTCCGGCGCCCATCCGAGCTGGGTGGTGAGCGCGGTGAACTCGGTGCAGATGCGAGCGTAGACCTCGGCGGGATCATCCACGAGGTCGATCTTGTTGACAGCGAGCACGAGGCGGGGAACGCCGAGCAGCGCCATGACGGCGGCATGTCGGCGGGTCTGCTCGATGACGCCCTTGCGCGCGTCGACGAGGAGGATCACGAGCTGCGCGGTGGAGGCTCCCGAGACGGTGTTGCGGGTGTACTGCACGTGCCCGGGGGTGTCGGCGAGCACGAAGGAGCGGCGCGGGGTGGCGAAGTAGCGGTACGCGACGTCGATGGTGATGCCTTGCTCCCGCTCGGCACGCAGGCCGTCGACGAGCAGCGAGAGGTCGGGCGTGGAGAGGCCGCGATCGACCGACGCGCGGGTGACGGCGTCGATCTGGTCGGCGAGCACGGACTTGGTGTCGTAGAGCAGCCGTCCGACGAGGGTGGACTTGCCGTCATCGACGCTGCCGGCGGTGGCGAGGCGAAGTAGGTCGCTCATGCTCAGAAATATCCCTCTCGCTTGCGGTCTTCCATGGCGGCCTCGGAGACGCGGTCATCACCGCGGGTGGCGCCTCGCTCGGTGAGCCGGGATGCGGCCACCTCGGCGAGGATCGCGAGGTTATCGGTGGCATCCGACAGCACTGCTCCGGTGGTGGATCCGTCGCCGACGGTGCGGTAGCGCACCGAGAGCGTCTCGAGCTGCTCGCCGTCGGCGGGTCCGCCCCAGGGGCCGGGGGCGAGCCACATGCCGTCGCGCTGGTAGACCTCGCGCTCGTGCGCGTAGTAGATCGGGCACAGCTCGACGTTGTCGCGGGCGATGTAGCGCCAGATGTCGAGCTCGGTCCAGTTGGAGAGGGGGAAGACCCGTACATGCTCGCCGGGGGAGTGGCGCCCGTTGTAAAGGTTCCACAGCTCGGGGCGCTGCTTCTTGGGATCCCACTGGCCGAAGGCGTTGCGCAGGCTGAAGATGCGTTCCTTGGCGCGGGAGCGCTCCTCGTCGCGGCGGCCGCCGCCGAACACGGCATCGAAGCGGTGCTCGCTGATCGCGTCAAGCAGCGGAACGGTCTGCAAGGGGTTGCGGATGCCGTCGGCGCGCTCCTCGAGGCGCCCGTCAGCGATGTACTCCTCGACGCTGGCGACGTGCAGGCGCAGGTTGTGCCGCTCGACGATGCGGTCGCGGAAGTCGAGCACTTCCTGGAAGTTGTGCCCGGTGTCGACGTGCAGGAGCGTGAACGGCAGCGGCGCGGGCCAGAACGCCTTGATGGCGAGGTGCAGCAGCACCGTCGAGTCCTTGCCGCCGGAGAACAGGATGACGGGGCGCTCGAACTCGCCCGCTACCTCCCGGAAGACGTGGATCGCTTCGGATTCCAGGGCGGTCAACGTGTCGAAGTCCGTTGCTGCCGCATGGTGCTGTGGTGAGTCTTCGTCAGCGATGTGCGTGCCCACGTCAGGCAACACCCCGTTCATCTCTCGTGCGGACGCCAGTCCGGCTGTCTGTGATGGTGTCATGATGCGTGCAGGCCGCATTCGATCTTGTTCTTCCCCGCCCAGCGGCCGCTGCGCGGGTCAGTACCGGGCGTGGGCTTGGCCGTGCACGGCGCGCAGCCGATAGAAGGGTAGCCTTCGTCGACCAACGGGTTCACCAGTATGCCGTGCGTGTCGATGTAATCCTGCATCTGCTCGTCGGTCCACGCCGCCAGCGGGTTGATCTTCACGAGGCCGAAAGCCTCGTCGTAGGAGATCAGCGGAGCGTTGGCCCGGGTGGGAGCCTCGACACGACGGATGCCGGTGACCCAGGCATCATAGCCCGCGAGGTTCTCGCGCAGCGGCACCACCTTGCGCAGGAAGCAGCAGCGATTGGGGTCGCGCGCGAACAGGTCCTTGCCCTCGATGCTGTCCTGCTCGGCAACGCTGTGCTCGGGGGTGGCGTTGATGATGTTCACGCCGTAGACCTGCTCGACGGCATCGCGGGTACCGAGGGTCTCGGCGAAGTGGTAGCCAGTGTCGAGGAACAGCACGTCCACTCCGGGATGGACCTGCGCGGCGAGGTGCACGAGCACAGCGTCCTGCATGTTGGAGGCCACGATGTAGCTGCTCCCGAACGTGTCCTCGGTCCACTGGAGCAGTTCCTCGGCGGATGCGCCGTCAAGCTCCGCGGCGCCGCGCTCGGCGATGGCGCGCAGCTCGCTCTCGGTCGCGATGCTCATGATGTCACCTTTCGGTCGGGAACAGGCACGCCGCCGACGGTGCCGGCCGGAGCGCCTGGTTCCGGATGCCGGTCAGCAGGGCTGTGCTGCCGGCCACGTGCGTGCAAGGGGCGCGCTGGGGGGCAATCAGGTAGAACGGCGCGCTGGCGGGATCTGTTCCCGCCGGGGCGCTGCCGGGCTCCACCGCTGCCTGTCCTCATGCGTGCCTGTTCCTCGTCCCTGCTGCTCAGCGCAGCTTCTCCTCGTCGGCGCGCAGCACCCAGTCGGCGAACCGCTCGCCGTCGTGACGGTCGTCGATGAACTGGCGCACCACGCGTTCCACGTAATCGCCGAGCTCGTCGGTGGTGACCTTGTGCTGGCGCAGCTTGCGGCCGAAGTCCGCAGCGAGGCCGAGATGGCCTCCGAGGTGCACCTGGAAGCCCTCGACCTGGTTCTCGTCGTCATCGAGCACGAGCTGGCCCTTGAAGCCGATGTCGGCGACCTGGGCGCGCGCGCACGAGTTGGGGCAGCCGTTGATATTGATCGTCACTGGCACATCAAGCTGCTCGTTGAGGTCCTTGAGCCGCTCCTCGAGCTCGGGCACGAGGTCCTGGGAGCGCTTGCGGGTCTCGACGAACGAGAGCTTGCAGAACTCGATGCCGCTGCAGGCCATGAGGTTCTTGCGCCACAGCGACGGCCGGGCGGGCAGCCCGAGCGCGGCAAGCTCCGCGACGAGCGGCTCGACATTGGCCTCGGGGACATCAACGATGATGAGCTTCTGGTAGGGCGTGAGCCGCACCGCGTCCGAGCCAGCGCGCTCGGCGGCATCCGCGACAGCGAGGAGCTTGGTCCCCGAGACCCGGCCCGCGATGGGTGCCACGCCCACCGAGTAGTTGCCGTTCTTGAGCTTCTGGATGCCCACGTGGTCGCGAGGCATGGTCTGGTCTTCTGGCGCGGGGCCGTCGAGGAGCTTGCGCCCGAGGTACTCGTCCTCGAGGACCTGGCGGAACTTCTCCACGCCCCAGTCCTTCACGAGGAACTTCAGGCGCGCCTTGCCGCGCAGGCGCCGGTAGCCGTAGTCACGGAAGATCGCGACGATGCCTTCCCACACATCGGGCACCTCGTCGAGGGGAACCCAGGCACCGAGGCGCTGCGCGAACATCGGGTTGGTCGAGAGCCCGCCGCCCACCCACACATCGAGGCCGGGCCCGTGCTCGGGGTGGTCCACGCCGATGAACGCGCAATCGTTGATCTCGTGGGCGACGTCCTGCAGGCCCGAGATGGCGGTCTTGAACTTGCGGGGGAGGTTCGAGTAGCGAGGGTCACCGAGGTAGCGGCGCGTGATCTCCTTGATCGCCGGTGTGGGATCGATCACCTCGTCGACGGCGAGGCCCGCGAGCGGGGAACCGAGGATGATGCGCGGGGTATCGCCGCACGCCTCGGTGGTGGTCAGGCCAACGCCCTCGATGCGCCGCCAGATCTCGGGCATGTCCTCGACCCGGATCCAGTGGCACTGCACGTTCTGGCGATCGGACAGGTCCGCGGTGTCGCGGCCGAAGTCCTGGGAGATCCCGCCGATCACGCGCAGCTGCTCGAGGTCGAGCAGGCCGCCATCGCACCGGATGCGCAGCATGAAGTGGCTGTCCTCGAGCACGTCGATGTTCTCGTCGCCCGTCCAGGTGCCGTCGTAGCCCTGGGCGCGCTGGGTGTAGAGGCCGTACCAGCGGAACCTGCCACGCAGGTCGGCCTTGTCGATGCTGTCGAAGCCGCGCACCGCGTAGATGTTCTCGATGCGCTGGCGGACGTTGAGGGGGTTGTCGTCCTTCTTGGACTGCTCGTTGGCGTTCAGCGGCTCGCGGTAGCCGAGCTTCCACTGGCCCTCGGACTTGCGGCGCCGTGGCCGCGTCGAGCGGGCACGGCCGCCACGGTCACTGCGCGCGGTGGCGTCGTGGGCTGACGACATTCAAGTCTCCTGGGAAATGGTGTGCTGGGGACGATGCCACGGAGCCGTGCAGGGCCTGCACGGCACTCCCTGGCAGCAAGAGGATTACTGCGGGACCATGGGCCAGACGCGCGGGCTCGGCCAGCCACGCAAGGGGGAGCGGGCGCGCGTTCAGGCAGTGGTGCTGCGACAGCAGCAACTGCAAACACGCTTGAAATCGATATGGCGGCGCTGCACCAGGTGCATCCCTGCCAGCCATTCTTGTGGTCCACTCACGCGTTCATTGTGCCATGAACACCGACGGCCACCACAACGTGCAGCTAGAGCGTCGATTTCCAGGCGGGGCCGCGGGCGGGCACACTGGCACGCGGGGCTCGCCGCGGGCCCCGATATGCCAGGCCAGCACGATAGCCCAGGGCGAATAGCCCAGCACGATAGCGAGGACATGCCCGTGAGCAGCGACGCCCGATCCGTCTTCCCCGAGCGGGCGCGCGCCACCCTGCCGGACCGGCCGCTCGGCATCTATGTACACGTACCGTTCTGCGCCACGCGCTGCGGGTACTGCGACTTCAACACGTACACCGCGGGCGAGCTCGGCACCAGCGCCTCGCCGGGCTCCTGGTTCGCCGCCCTCGCCCGCGAGCTCGAGCTCGCCGTCGAGGCATGCGGCGCCGGCGCGCCCGCCGCGAGCACGGTGTTCATCGGTGGAGGTACCCCGTCGCTGGTCGGCGCGGACATGCTGGGCGATGTCCTCGGCGTGATCCGTCGCACCGTGGGGCTCGCCGAGGGAGCCGAGGTCACCACCGAGTCCAACCCCGAGTCGACCTCGCCGGAGTTCTTCGGCGCGCTGCGCGAGGCGGGATTCACCCGGGTGTCTCTGGGCATGCAATCGGTGGCTCCGCACGTGCTTGCTGTCCTGGACCGTACTCACACCCCGGGGCGGGCCGTGGCGGCGGCCGGGGAGGCACGCGCTGCGGGGTTCGAGCACATCAACCTCGACATGATCTACGGCACGCCGGGCGAGACCGACGCGGACCTCGCTGCGACCCTCGATGCGGTGCTCGACGCGGGCGTCGATCATGTGTCGGCCTACGCGCTGATCGTGGAGGAGGGCACGGCGCTGGCCCGGCGGGTCCGCAAGGGCGTGGTGCCCGCGCCCGACGACGATGTGCTCGCTGCTCGCTACGAGATGATCGACGAGCGGCTGTCCGCGGCAGGCCTGGAGTGGTACGAGGTCTCCAACTGGGCGTCGGGCCCGGCGGCGCAGTGCCGGCACAACCTGGGCTACTGGAACGGCGACAACTGGTGGGGCGCGGGGCCGGGCGCGCACGGTCATCTCGGGGGCATCCGATGGTGGAACGCCAAGCATCCCGCGCGCTACGCCGAGACCCTCGATGGGGGCGAGCTGCCGATCGCCGGTCGGGAGGAGCTCACCGCGGACGATCAACATCTCGAGCAGATCATGCTGCAGGTCCGGATGCGGAGCGGCCTCGATCTGTCGCTGCTCGGGCCCCGCGAGCTCGCGGCGGCGCGGGCGTGCATCGACGAGGGCCTCGGCGCCGAGGATGATGATCGGCTCGTGCTCACCGGCCGCGGGCGGTTGCTCGCGGATGCCGTCGTGCGGCGCATCGCGGCCGCTAGCTGAGCCGCGTCGCGCGCGGGTGTGGCCGAGGCAACCACGGCAGCACCGCGGAGGGCGCTAAAATAGGAGGTCGACCACGGATCGCCCGGCGGCAACGCCACGGCTTCCCTCGCGGGGAGGGCCGGCAGGGGGATCCGGATGCCCGCGAGGCCGGCGCATGCCGGCGCGCACCGAGGAATACGGGGAGGTGGTGGACGCATGCCAAGCCCGGAGGACAGGCGTTTTGCCGTGCTGCAGGCAATCGTGTCCGACTACATTTCCACGCATGAGCCCGTGGGATCGAAGACGCTCGTGGACCGCCATAGCCTAGGGGTGTCCTCGGCCACGGTCCGCAACGATATGGCCGTGCTCGAGGCCGAGGGCTACATCCGCCAGCCTCACACCTCGTCGGGGCGCGTGCCTACTGACCGGGGCTACCGGCAGTTCGTGGACCGGCTCGCGGAGATCAAGCCTCTCTCGCAGCCGGAGCGCCGCGCCATCATGGAGTTCCTCGAGGGCGGCGTGGACCTCGATGACGTGCTGCATCGGGCGGTGCGGCTGCTCGCGCAGCTCACCCGGCAGGTCGCAGTGATGCAGTATCCGCGATTGACCTCGTCCACGGTGCGGCATATCGAGGTCGTGCCACTGAACCCGGCGCGGCTGCTGCTCGTGGTCATCATGGACACCGGGCGGGTGGACCAGCGGCTCGTGGAGCTGGGCGATGTCATCAACGACGAGCAGGTGTCCCGGCTGCGCTCGCTGCTCGGCGCCGCGCTCGAGGGCAAGCGGCTGGCGGCGGCCTCGGTGGCGGTCGCCGAGCTCGCGTCGCAGGCGCCGCAGGATGTGCGGGACGCGGTGGTGCGCTCGGCGACCGTGCTCGTCGAGACGCTCGTGGAGCGCAGCGAGGACCGGCTCGTGCTCGGTGGCACCTCCAACCTCACCGCGAACGCCGCGGACTTCGGCGGGAACCCAACGGGCATGCTGACCGTCCTCGAGGCGCTCGAGGAGCAGGTGGTGGTGCTCAAGCTTCTCGCCGCGGTGCAGCAGCCCGGGATGGTGACCGTTCGCATCGGTGAGGAGATGGAGGACGAGCAGATCCGCAGCGCGTCGATGATCACCACGGGCTATGGATCGGCGGGCACCACCTTCGGAGGGGTGGGAGTACTGGGACCGACCCGCATGGACTATCCGTGGGGCATCGCCGCGGTCTCCGCGGTCGCCCGATATGTCGGCGAGGTGCTGTCAGCGCGATGACGAGGCGCTGGCGATGTGGCAACTCGGGAATGAGCGAGTACCGTCGTTCAATGGCCGTCGTCCGCCGCGACGGCAGGGCATACGATTCGCAGAGCGAGAACAGGACGAGACACAGACGTGGCACGTGACTACTACGGGACGCTGGGGCTGACGAAGTCCGCGACCGAGCAGGAGATCAAGCGCGCGTACCGGAAGCTCGCGCGCGAGTACCACCCGGACGTGAACCCTGACCCAGCCGCGCAGGACCGGTTCAAGGAAGCCACGACGGCCTACGAGGTGCTCAGCGACCCCCAGAAGCGCAAGATCGTCGACATGGGCGGCGACCCCCTCGAGGGGCCCGCGGGCGCAGGCGCTGGCGGTGGCTTCAACGGCCAGGGCTTCGGTGGCCTCGGCGACGTCTTCGAGGCGTTCTTCGGTGGCCAGGGCATGGGCTCGCGCGGTCCGCGCAGCCGTGTCCAGCCGGGTGCCGATGCCCTCATCAAGGTGCGCCTCGATCTCGCGGAGTGCGCGCGCGGCGTGACCAAGCAGGTCACCGTCGATACCGCCATCCTGTGCGATCTGTGCCACGGCTCCGGCGCCAACGGCGACTCCAAGCCCGTGCAGTGCGATACGTGCCGCGGCGCGGGCGAGATCCAATCGGTGCAGCGCAGCTTCCTCGGCCAGGTCATGACCAGCCGCCCCTGCCCCACGTGCAACGGTTTCGGCAGCATCATCCCCGACCCTTGCCGCAAGTGCAGCGGAGATGGGCGCGTGCGGGCCCGCCGCGACATCAGCGTCCGCATCCCTGCCGGGGTGGCCAACGGCATGCGGGTCCGCCTCGCCAGCCAGGGCGAGGTCGGCACGGGCGGCGGCCCTGCTGGCGACCTGTACGTCGAGGTCGTCGAGCAGCCCCATGACACGTTCGTCCGCGATGGCGATGCGCTGCATTGCACCGCGCGAGTGCCGATGGTCGATGCCGCGCTCGGCACCACCGTGACCCTCGAGAGCCTCATAGACGGGCCCATCGAGATCGATGTCGAGGCGGGCACGCAGCCAGGAGCGGTGGCGACCGTTCCCCGCCAGGGCATGCCGCGGCTGCGCGCTGATAGCCGCGGTGACCTGTACGTGCACCTCGAGGTCGTCGTGCCGACGAAGCTGGATCACAAGCAGGCCGATCTGCTGCGCTCCTTCCGGGAGTCCCGGCACCGCGATTCCGCGGAGGTGGTCACGAGCGGCTCGCACCATGGCAGCAAGATCTTCTCGAAGCTGCGCGACTTCGTGAGCGGTCACTAGCGCCGTGGCCGCATCGATCTTCCACCTGGATGTCCTGCCCGAGCACAATGGCGGGCTCGTCGTGCTCACGGGCCCCGAGGGGCACCATGCGGCCACCGTCCGCCGCATGCGCGTCGGCGAGGAGCTCGTGCTCACCGACGGCGCGGGAGGCACTGCCCGGGGCATCGTGGAGCGCACCGCGAAGGACGTTGTCGAGATCCGGGTCACCGAGCGCGCGCAGGTGCCGCCGCATGGTCCGCGCATCACCATCGTGCAGGCCTTGCCCAAGTCGGAGCGATCCGAGCTAGCGGTGGAGCTCGTCACCGAGGCCGGTGCCGATGTGATCGTGCCGTGGTCGGCATCGCGCTGCGTGGCCCGCTGGGAGGGCCTGAAGATGAAGAAGGGCGTGGACAAGTGGCGCAAGACCGCGTTCGCCGCAGCCAAGCAGGCCCGCCGCACCCACTTCCCCGAGGTGCGCGACCAGCACTCGTCCCAGCAGGTGGTCGAGCTCATCGAGTCCACGGTCGGCGCCGGTGGAATAGCCCTGGTCCTGCATGAGTCCTCGATGCGCCACATCAACGACATCCCGCTGTCGGAGGCATCCGAGCTGCTGCTGGTGATCGGGCCCGAGGGCGGGGTCGCTCCGGAGGAGCTGGACCTCTTCGTGGGCGCGGGCGCTCGCTGCGCGCTGCTCGGGCCGACGGTCCTGCGAACCTCCACGGCGGGCGCGGTGGCGCTCGGCGCGCTCGGTGTGCTGACCGCCAAGTGGAGCACCACCCCCATCGACTGACGGTCCCCGCTAGTGTGGCGCTGGGCCGTCCTGGCCCACCATCCGCCGCGGGGCGCGCGGAATTCTCGCGCGACGCCGAGCGGCAACCCGGCATAGACTGAAGCCATCCGGATCACGCGCACCGCGAGGTCCCCGCATAGCTACCAGGAAGCAGGTTCGCGACCCATCGTGTCGGACCACGACGATGACCAGAACACGTCGGCCCAGTCGGCGCCAATCCAGTCGGCGGCCGCTTCTGCCCTCGAGCGCTCGGTGCGGTCGAGCATGCAGCTGCCGCCCCACACCGTGCTCCCGCTGCTCGGCTCGGCGGACGAGAACCTTCGCCTGCTCGAGCGCCTGCTCAACGCTGATATCCATGTGCGTGGCAACGAGGTGACCATCACCGGTCATGCCTCGGACGTGGCGCTCGCCGAGCGCGTGCTCGATGAGCTGCTCACCATCGTGGGTCGGGACCAGGCGCTCACCCTCGATGCCGTGGAGCGCAGCGTCGCGATGCTCACCGAGGGCACTCATGACTCGCCCGCCGAGGTGCTCAGCCTCGATATCGTCTCCCGGCGCGGCAAGACCATCCGCCCAAAGACGGTGAACCAGAAGACCTACGTCGATGCCATCGACGAGTCGACGATCGTCTTCGGCGTCGGGCCCGCGGGCACGGGCAAGACCTACCTCGCCATGGCCAAGGCCGTGCAGGCGCTGCAATCGAAGAATGTCACCCGCATCATCCTCACGCGTCCTGCGGTGGAGGCGGGGGAGCGCCTCGGGTTCCTGCCGGGCACGCTCAACGAGAAGATCGACCCGTACCTGCGGCCGCTGTACGACGCGCTGCATGACATGCTCGATCCCGCGGCGATCCCCAAGCTGATGCAGGCCGGAGTGATCGAGGTGGCGCCGCTCGCCTACATGCGTGGCCGCACGCTCAACGATGCGTTCATCATCCTCGACGAGGCCCAGAACACCACCCCCGAGCAGATGAAGATGTTCCTCACCCGGCTCGGTTTCGGGTCGAAGATCGTCGTCACCGGTGATGTGACGCAGGTGGACCTGCCCTCGGGCACCCGTTCCGGCCTGCACGTGGCCTCCGAGATCCTCCGGGGCATCGATGGCATCGCGCGCATCGAGCTCACCAGCAAGGACGTGGTGCGCCACCGGCTCGTTTCCGACATCGTCGATGCCTACGCGCGGTTCGAGGATGCCGAGCGGTCCGCCGGGCCGAGGCCGGTGGGGGATGGTCCGCGCCGCCGTGGCCCCGATCACCGGTTGCCGCGCAGGTAGGAGCCGCCGCGCGCGGGCGGTAGGGTATGAGCACCGTCGGCAGCGCATCGCGCTCGCGGCATGATCACTGGGCCAGCAGAACCATGAAAGGTAGCACCGCAGGGTGAGCATCGAAGTCAGCAACGAGAGCGGCGTGGCAGTACCGGCTAAGCGCCTGATGGCGGTGGCGCGATATGCCCTCGACCGTCTCGATGTGCACCCGGCCGCGGAGCTGTCGATGGTCTTCGTGGACAAGGAGACCATGGCGGAGCTGCACGTGCAGTGGATGGACCTGCCCGGCCCCACCGACGTGATGTCCTTCCCGATGGATGAGCTGACCCCGGGCGGGCGTCCCGATGCCGCGGATCCAGGTCCAGCGATGCTCGGCGATATCATCATCTGCCCCCAGGTAGCGGCCGAGCAGGCCGAGCAAGCAGGGCACTCGCCCGAGCATGAGCTCGCCGTCCTCACCGTGCATGGGGTCCTCCACCTGCTCGGCTACGACCACGCCGAGCCGGACGAGGAGAAAGAGATGTTCGGGCTGCAGAACCAGCTGCTCGCGGACTGGGTCGCCGCGCAGGAGGAGAAGGCCCGCAAGGCCGCGCAGGTCGAGCGGGACAGGCGCCTGCTCGGCAAGGTCGGTCTCCTCGACGACTCCTCGGATCGGTGACGGGACCGGCCACGGAAAGCGTCGACGCCATGCTGCTCGCCATCATTGCCCTTCTGGTCCTTCTCGGCGGTGTCTTCGCCGCCATCGATGCCGCCCTCAATACTCTGTCGGTGGCGCGCGTCCAGGAGCTCTCCGAGTCGGGAGCCACCGGTTCGCGGGGTCTGCGCCGTCTCGTCGATGACCGCGCGGAATACATCAACCTCGCGATCCTGCTGCGAGTGGTCTGCGAGATCGGCTCGACGGTGCTGCTCGCGTCCCTTCTCCTCGACCGGCTCGAGACGCACTGGGCGCTCGTGCTCAGCGCCATCGTCATGGTCGTCGTGTCCTACGTGCTCATCGGCGTGGGGCCGCGCACCTTGGGCCGCCAGCACGCCTACGGCATCTCGGCCGCGGTCGCCTTCCCGCTGCGCGTCCTGGGCACGCTGCTGGGCCCGCTCATGCGGGGCATGATCCTGCTGGGCAACGCCGTCACCCCGGGCAAGGGCTTCCGGCATGGTCCGTTCACCTCCGAGATCGAGCTGCGCGAGCTCGTGGACCTCGCGCAGGAGCGTGGTGTCGTCGCGGCGGACGAGCATCGCATGATCCAGTCCGTGTTCGACCTGGGTGACACGATCGCGCGGGAAGTGATGGTGCCGCGCACCGAGATGGTGTGGATCGAGCAGGACAAGCATGCGGGGCAGGCCACATCGCTGGCGATCCGCAGCGGGCACTCGCGCATCCCCGTGGTCGGTTCGAACGTCGACGACATCCGCGGTGTCGTCTATCTGAAGGACCTGGTGACCAAGACATACACGGCGGTCGATGGCGGGCGCAGCGTCCTCGTGCGGGAACTGATGCGGCCCGCGGTGTTCGTCCCCGATACCAAGCCGCTCGACGTGTTGCTCGCCGACATGCAGCGCGACCGCAACCATATGGTCGTCCTCGTCGATGAGTACGGGGGCGTGGCAGGCATCGTGACGATCGAGGACATCCTCGAGGAGATCGTGGGCGAGATCGCCGACGAGTACGATACGGACGAGACGCCCCCCGTGGTTTCGCTCGAGGATGGCATGTTCCGGGTTTCGGCGCGCATCTCCATCGATGATCTCGGCGAACTATTCGACGAGCGGATCGAGGAGGACGTCGAGACCGTCGGTGGACTGCTCGCGCACGAGCTAGGACGTGTCCCGCTGCCCGGCTCCGAGGTTCGGATCAACGGCATCCGGCTGATCGCCGAGGGGGGCAAGGACCTGCGCGGCAGGGTCCGCATCCATACCGTGCTCGCGAGCCGGGAAGTCGACGATGAGCCCGGGGCCACCGAGAGCGACGATGCTCGACCCGGCGAAGCCACGGCAGATGCCAGCCCACACCCGGACAAGACAAAGGAACACCACCATGACCACTGATTTCCGATCCGGGTTCGTCTGCCTCGTCGGCCGCCCCAACACGGGCAAGTCAACGTTGACCAATGCGCTCGTGGGCACCAAGATCGCCATCACCTCCTCGCGCCCGCAGACCACCCGCCACACCATCCGCGGCATCATCCACCGCGAGGATGGGCAGATCGTGATGGTCGACACCCCCGGCCTGCATCGCCCCCGCACCCTCCTCGGCCAGCGGCTCAATGACCTCGTGCGCGATACCTACGCCGAGGTCGATGCCGTGGGCGTGTGCATCCCGGCGAACGAGAAGATCGGTCCCGGCGATCGCTGGATCCTCGAGCAGCTCCAGTCGGTGGCGCCCCGCACGCCGGTGATCGGGGTCGTCACGAAGATCGACAAGGTATCGAAGGCCGAGGTCATCGAGCAGCTCATCGCCGTGTCCAAGCAGCTCGGCGACAAGGCCGAGGTCATCCCGGTCTCGGCGAAGACCGGCGAGAACGTCGAGCGCTTCACCGAGCTGCTGCGCACGATGATGCCCGAGGGCCCGGCGCTGTATCCCGAGGGGGAGCTGACCGACGAGCCCGAGATCGTGCTCATGGCCGAGCTGATCCGCGAGGCGGCGCTCGAGGGCGTGCGCGATGAGCTGCCCCACTCCCTCGCGGTGGTCATCGAGGAGCTCAAGGACAGCACCAACAAGAAGGGCCAGCCGGTGCTGACCATCTTCGCGAACCTCTACGTCGAGCGGCCTAGCCAGAAGTCCATCATCATCGGCAAGGGTGGCACCCGGTTGCGCGCCGTGGGCAGCGCGGCCCGGGCGCAGCTCGAGCGGATCTTCGGCACCAAGGTGTTCCTCGACATGCATGTCAAGGTGGCAAAGGATTGGCAACGGGATCCCAAACAGCTGGGAAAGCTGGGCTTCTAGGGCGAACCGGACGCCCTTGTCCTTGTGTCCCAGGACACGTGCCCCGAAGAGGTTCATTGCGGCGATCGGCTCTGTTCACCTTGCGTTTGCCTACAGGCACTCCTCGTTCATGCGAACCGGTTACGTTCACCTTGGTTGGCGGAACCGCCGAAACGAGAACGAACTCTTCCAAGGAGAAAAAGCATGGGCAAGTGGCGTTCCCTGGTCGCCCTCGGCGCGACCGTGCCGGTCGTGGCATTCGGCGCGGCCTGCAGCAGTGACAACGGTGGGGGCGAGGGCTCGCTCAGCGGCACCTTGACGGGTGCTGGCGCGTCCTTCCCGAACCCGGTCTTCCAGGAGTGGGCTGCTTCCTACCAGCAGACCGAGCCCGGCGTGCGCATCAACTACCAGAGCATCGGCTCCGGCGGCGGCATCGAGCAGTTCCTGCGCCAGACCGTCGACTTCGGCTCCTCCGAGCGCTTCCTCACCGATGAGGCCCTCCAGGAGGCCACCGACGGCCGCGGCTGCGAGGCCATCCAGTTCCCCGTCATCTTCGGGTCGGTCGCCATGGTGTTCAACGACCCGGCGCTCGATGGCATGGTCCTCACTCCTGAGGTGATCGCCGACATCTACTCCCGCGACATCACCAACTACAACGATCAGGCGATCCAGGAACTCAACCCGGACATGGACCTGCCTGACCTCGACATCATCCCCGTGCATCGCTCGGACGGCTCCGGCACCACCTTCGTGTTCACTCATTTCCTCACGACCGAGGATGCGGAGTGGGCCGATGAGTTCGGCGAGGGCACCGAGGTCCAGTGGGCGAACGGCACCATCGGTGGCCAGGGCAACGAGGGCGTCTCCGGCCAGGTCGAGCAGAACAGTGGCGCGATCGGGTACGTGAACCAGGCGTACGCGCTCGAGCTGGGCCTGCCCCAGGCGGCCGTCGTCAACTCGGATGGCAACGCGATCTACCCGACCCTCGAGGCCACCACCGCGGCCTCCGAGGAAGCGGAGATCCCCGAGTCGTTCCAGTTCACCATCGATGGCATCGGTGGCGAGGGCTACCCGATCACCGGCACCAACTGGATCTTCGCCTACGAGTGCGGCTACGACGAGAACACCGCCGAGATGCTCAAGGACTACTGGACCTGGGTCCTCACCGACCAGGAAGCCGATGACCTCGCTCTCGAGCTTGGCTACGCCCCGATGGGCGACGGCCTCAAGGATCGCGTCCTCGAGCAGGTCGAGCGCATCAACTCGCAGAACTGACTCGTTCAGTGACTGCTAGGCGGTAGAACCCCAGCGCGGCCGGTCATCGCCGGCCGCGCTGGACCGCGTCCCCAGCACCACCCTTGCCCCGACGCAGACATACGGAGACAAGACCCCATGTCGGTACTCACACCACCTAGTGGTCCCGAATTGCGAAACCGCTCCCGCGGTCGCTTCGCAGACCCCATATTCCGCTGGACGATGGCCATCGCGGCCACCACCGTCCTGATCATCCTCGCCCTGATGGTCATCCGCACCACCCAGGACGCATGGCCGATCTTCCAGAAGGAGGGCTTCTTCGGATTCCTCTTCGGAACGGACTGGGAAGCCGGATACTCACGCGACGAGATCACCGGCACGTACGGTGCCTGGCCGTTCATCTACGGCACGCTGGTCACTTCGCTGATCGCCATCGTGATCGCCCTGCCGCTCGCCATCGGGGTGGCGCTCTACCTCACGCAGCTCGCCCCGAGCAAGCTTCGTGGTCCGCTCTCCTACAGCGTCGAGCTGCTCGCCGCGGTGCCGTCCATCATCTTCGGCATGTGGGGCTTCTTCTGGTTCATGCCCAACGTGCTGCGGCCCTTCGTCCTCGAGCCGCTCGCCGATGTCTTCGGCTGGTTCTTCCTTCTCGAGGGCCCTGTCTTCGGCACCAGCTACCTCAGCGCCGGCATCGTGCTCGCCATCATGATCCTGCCGATCATGACCGCGATCTTCCGCGAGGTATTCCTCGTCAACCCGATCGAGCAGCAGCACGCCGCCTACGGCCTCGGCGCGACCCGATTCGAGGTCATCCGCAAGGTCATCCTGCCGTCGAGCCTGTCCGGCATCGTCGGTGGCACCATGCTCGGGCTTGGCCGCGCGCTCGGCGAGACCGTCGCCGTGCTGTTCCTCATCGGTAGCACGCAGAAGATCAGCTCCAGCCTCGTCCAGGGCGGTGACTCCATGGCCGCGCACATCGCCGCGACCTTCCAGGACGCCACTCCGGAGACTGTCCGGGGCCTCATGGCGATCGGTGTGGCGCTGTTCGTCGTCACCATGATCGTCAACGTTGTCGCTCGCATCATCGTATGGCGGCTCGGTCGCATGACGGGAGACTCAGCAGTATGACCACCCAGCTCGATAAGCCCACCCCCGGCGCGGAGCATCGCAGCCTGCGCAACCGGGCCGGCAATGCCGGTCGGCGCACCATCTCGAACACGATCTTCAGCGGCCTGCTGACCGCAGGCATGGCCATCGCGGCAATCCCGCTGGTCCTCATCATCTCCTACATCGCCTACCGGGGCGCAGGCGTGATCGGCCTCGAGTTCTTCACCGAGAACGAGCCCCCCTATACGCGCGAGGGCGGCGGCTACCTGGCCGGCTTCTTCGGAACCCTCTACATCACGGGCCTCGCCATCCTCATGGCCGTTCCCCTGGGCATCGCCACCGCGATCTACCTCGTCGAGTACGGCACGGGCAAGCTCTCCATGGTGATCCGGTTCTTCACCGACGTCATGACCGGCATCCCCTCGATCTTCGTCGGCCTGTTCGTCTACGGGCTCCTGGTCTCGGGATGGGTCTCGCTCGGCTTCGGCACCTTCGCCGCGGCCGTCGCCATCGCCATCATCATGCTGCCCATCGTCACCCGCTCCGCCGAGGAGATGCTCAAGCTCGTTCCCGACGAGTGGCGCAACGCTTCCTACGGCCTCGGCGCGGGCAAGGCGCAGACCATCATGCGCACCGTGCTGCCCGCTGCTGGCCCCGGCCTGATCACCGGCTCCATGCTGGCGGTGGCACGAGGCATCGGCGAGACCGCGCCACTCATCCTCACGGCGCTCGGCTCCGTGTTCCTCGTGACGACGTTCCAGGGCGATCCCCAGGCCGCCGTGCCGCTGCAGATCTACAACGGTGCCCGGCAGCCCTTCGAGGCGGGCCTCGAGCGAGCCTTCGGTGGCGCGCTCAGCCTGTTCGGCCTCGTCCTTATCATGATCATTGCCGCCCGCGTCATCGGTGCCCGATCCAACAAGCGGAAGTGATAGTGATGACAGTGCAGGAATCCACCGGCTCGACCGTGTCGTCCGCTGCCGCCAAGGATGCGGTCTTCGAGATCGATCAGGTATCGGTCAAGTACGGCAGCTTCACCGCTCTGCGGGATGTGAGCTTCGCCATCAACCGCAACGAGGTCACCGCGTTCATCGGCCCCTCCGGCTGCGGCAAGTCCACGCTGCTCCGGTCGCTCAACCGCATGAACGACCTCGTGCCCGGCGCCAGCGTCGACGGCGAGATCCGCTTCAACGGCGAGAACATCTACGAGTCCGATATCGATGGGGGCGAGGTGCGCCGCCGAATCGGCATGGTCTTCCAGCGCCCCAACCCATTCCAGATGTCGATCTACGACAATGTCGCCTTCGGCCCCCGCCTCAACGGCTACAAGGGCAACATGGATGACCTCGTCGAGAACTCGCTGCGGCGTGCTGGCCTCTGGGACGAGGTGCACAAGAAGCTCAAGGAAAGCGGCACCGCAATCTCTGGCGGGCAGCAGCAGCGCCTGTGCATCGCCCGCGCGATCGCCGTCGAGCCCGAGGTGCTGCTCATGGACGAGCCCTGTTCAGCGCTCGATCCGATCGCTACCCTGAAGATCGAGGATCTCATCCGCGAGCTCGCGGGATCCTTCAGCATCGTGATCGTGACGCACAACATGCAGCAGGCGGCGCGAGTGTCTGACAAGACCGCCTTCTTCAGCGTCGAGGACGGTGACGGCGATCGCCGCGCTGGAGAGCTCGTGGAGTTCGCCAGCACCGACTACATCTTCACCAAGACCACCAACAAGCGGACCGAGGACTACATCAGTGGCCGCTTCGGCTGACGCCGCGTCCCCGGACGGGCAGGAGACCCCGACCATCCGGACCGACGAGAACCCCACCACGCGAGGAGCGAACCCCATGGCCCATGTGACGTCAACTGGCACGGACCTGTCCCACACCACCGGCGCTGGCGATAAGCCCGGCCTGCGCATCAACCTGGGGGAGGCTCGCCCCGCGAGGTCGGCGAGCCGCAGCGGCCCCGCCATCACCTGCGACGACGTCCGGGTCTTCTACAAGAAGCACCTCGCCGTGCGCGACGTGAACATGACCTTCGCGCGCAACGAGGTCACCGCCCTCATCGGCCCCTCGGGCTGCGGCAAGTCCACGGTGCTCCGGTCGCTCAACCGCATGAATGACCTGATCCCCGGCGCCCGCGTCGAAGGCATGGTCCGCTTCGAGGGCACCGACATCTACGGCGAGGGCGTCGACGCCACCGAGGTGCGCCGCCGCATCGGCATGGTCTTCCAGAAGCCCAACCCCTTCCCGAAGTCGATCTACGAGAACGTCGCCTACGGCCCCCGCGTGACCAACATGCAGGTCGACAACATGGACGATCTCGTGGAGGAAGCCCTCCGCAAGGCCGCCATCTGGGACGAGGTGAAGACCAACCTCAAGGGCAGCGCACTCGCGCTCTCCGGCGGCCAGCAGCAGCGGCTGTGCATCGCCCGGGCCATCGCCACCAAGCCCGAGGTCATCCTCATGGACGAGCCCTGCTCCGCGCTCGATCCCATCGCCACCCTCAAGATCGAGGACTTGATGTCCGATCTCGCCGAGGAATTCACCATCATCATCGTCACTCACAACATGCAGCAGGCCGCGCGCGTCTCGCAGCGCACCGCCTTCTTCACTGCCGAGGCCGACGAGCATGGTGATCGCACCGGTCGCCTCGTCGAGTACGACGAGACCGCCAAGATCTTCTCCAACCCCGCCGACCAGCGCACCGAGGACTACATCTCCGGCCGCTTCGGCTGATGGTGCGTGCCCGCGCCGTTCGCTGCAGGCAGGGCCCGAGCAGAAAGTGAAGTGACAACGCAGTGGTGGCGAACATGGATGTCGCGTTCGTTGGTGCGCGCAAGCTAGCCGAGCTCAGTGATCCAGCAACCGTCCGCCACCATCCGATGGTCCTCGTCATCGACGATGACAAGGCCGCCGTCACCGCGCTCGCCGAGGGCCTGCGCGGACAGCCCTACACGGTGCACGCCTGCCTCGAGCCCGCCGAGGCCTTGCTCATCGTCGGCAGGCTCCGGCCCGACCTTGTCGTGCTCGCCCCCGTTGGTGGCCTGATCAGCTCCCTGGAGTTCCTCGAGCTCGTGCGCCTGGGCGATCCGGACCTGCCCATCCTTGTCGCCGCGGCACCCAGCGATGGGGACTTCGTCGCGCGCGCCTCCACCGCGGCGAACATCGTGGTGCCCAAGCCGTACCGCACCCAGGAGCTCGCGGTGATCGTGCAGTCCTACCTCAATAGCGCTGCCATCCAGGAGGCCAGGCGCAGCACCATCGATCTCGGCAGGCTCCGCATCGACGGCGCCGCGCCGCAGATGTGGATCGACGGCGACTGCCTCCGCCTGCCGCCCCGCGAGTACCTGCTGCTGCGCTACCTCGCCGAGCGGCCCGGCATGGTGGTGCCCCGCACCGAGCTCGTCCACGCCGTGTGGGGGAGCAGCGCCACCAACAGCAACACCCTCACCGTGCACATCGCGCGGCTCCGCAAGCGCTTCGGTGACGACGAGCATGACCCCCAATGGCTGCGCGCCATCCGCGGGCTCGGCTACCAGTTCCAGGTTCCCGAGCGGCACGCATCGCCTCCCGCGCGTCGTGCGGTCCCGGACCAGCGCGCGCCGCGATGAACATGTCGTACCCCGATGGCACACTAGGCACGTGAGGCTATACCAGGAACGCGCGATCGTGCTTCGCCAGCACAAGCTTGGCGAGGCTGACCGCATCCTCACCCTGCTCACTCGCGAGCACGGCATCGTCCGTGCCGTCGCGAAGGGCATCCGCCGCACCCGCTCCAAGTTCGGCGCGCGCCTCGAGCCCGGCAACCACGTCGATGTGCTGCTCTACCCCGGCCGCAACCTCGACATCGTCACCCAGGTGCAGGTGCTCGACGGGTTCGCCGCCGAGACCGTCACCGACTACGGCATCTACACCACCGCCTGCGCGATCCTCGAGACCGCCGAGCGCCTCGCCGGGGAGGAGCACGCCCCCGCCCCGCGGCTGTTCCACCTCACCGTCGGCGCGCTGCGTGCCCTCGTCGCCGATGATCGCCCCTCCGAGCTGATCCTTGACGCCTACCTCCTGCGTGCCATGGGCCTCGCCGGATGGGCGCCCGCCCTGCAGGACTGTGCCCGCTGCGGCACCAGCGGCCCGCATCGCGCCTTCCACGTCGCCGCAGGAGGCACCGTGTGCGTGGCTTGCCGGCCCGCTGGTGCCGCCACGCCCAGCGCGGACGTGCTTGCCCTGATGAGCGCCCTCGTGCACGGGCACTGGGACCACGCCCTCGCCAGCACTCCCACGGTGCGCAGCCAGGCCAGCGGCCTCACCGCCGCGCACCTGCAATGGCACCTCGAGCGGCAACTGCGCACCCTGCCGCTCATCGAGCGATCCCGCCCTCACACCGGCCCCGCGCCCGACCCGGTCGCCGCTCCCGCCTAGGAGCAGCTTCCTCTGCCGGGTGCGTCCCCGTTCCCGGCCCGCGCGGCCTGTCAGGCAAGATGAGACCGTGGCACAGCGACGATCCTCCTGGCGGAAGACAGCAGCAAGCGAAGCGCGCGAGATCCGGCCCCCGGACCCGCATCCCTCCGGCGCGACGCCGCCCCGGCTGCCTGCCGAGTTCGTGCCCCGCCACGTCGCCCTCGTCATGGATGGCAACGGGCGCTGGGCCGAGCAACGTGGCCTGCCTCGCACCGAGGGCCACAAGCGTGGCGAATCCGTCCTCATGGACGTCGTGTGCGGATCCCTCGAGATCGGCGTGCAATGGCTGTCGGCCTACGCCTTCTCCACCGAGAACTGGCGCCGCAGCCCCGAGGAGGTCCGCTTCCTCATGGGCTTCAACCGCGATGTCATCCGCAACCGACGCGACGAGATGCACGAGATGGGCGTGCGGGTGCGCTGGGCCGGGCGGAGGCCGAGGCTGTGGCGCAGCGTCATCCGCGAGCTCGAGATCGCCGAGGAGATGACCAAGGACAACACCAAGCTCACCCTCACCATGTGCGTCAACTACGGGGGCCGCGCGGAGATCGTCGACGCCGCCCGGGAGCTCGCCCGCAAGGCCGCGGCGGGGCAGCTCAACCCCGACCGCATCACCGAGGCCATGCTCGCCCGCCACCTCGACGAGCCGGACATGCCCGACGTCGACCTCTTCCTGCGGCCCTCCGGCGAGATGCGCACCTCCAACTTCCTGCTGTGGCAATCCGCCTACGCCGAGTTCGTGTTCCAGGAGACCCTGTTCCCTGACTTCGACCGCCGTGATCTCTGGGCAGCCTGCGTCGAGTACGCCAAGCGGGACCGCCGCTACGGCGGGGTGAACCCTAGCTAGGGGATCCGCGTCGAGGCGGCTGCCTCGGTCGCGAGTGTGCTGCTGTCTCGGCCGCGAGTGTGCGAGAAACGACAGCTCTAGCGTGAAATCCTGTCGTTTTTCGCACACTCGTGGCGTTGCGGTCTAGCACGCCGTCTACCCCTTGCGCTGGCATTCCCCGCATACGCCGAAGATCTCGACGATGTGGGATACGTCCGCGAAGCCGTTGGCCTTCGCTACCGACGCGGTCCACTTCTCGACGACGTCCCCGTGCACCTCCACGGTGTATCCGCATTCACGGCAGACGACGTGATGGTGGTGCGAGCTCGAGCAGCGGCGGTACATCGCCTCGCCGGTGTCAGTGCGAAGGACGTCTACCGCGCCGGTGTCGGCCATCGATTGCAGGGTGCGGTAGACGGTGGTGAGCCCGATCGTCTCGCCGCGCTGGCGCAGCACGTCGTGGAGCTCCTGGGCGGAGCGGAACTCGTCGATGTCATCGAGCAGGGCGGTGATGGTGCTGCGCTGGCGGGTGGAGCGCACGCCGATGGTGGGCGCGGCGCGCTTGCCGGTGCTGGTGGGGTGATTGGTGCTCATCGGGTCTCCTCCGAGTGTGCGATGGCGTCGGCGACGATGTGGGCGAGGTGGTCGTCCACGAGCCGGTAGAGGACCTCGCGGCCGGAGCGCTCGCCCTCCACGACGCCCGCGGACTTGAGGACGCGCAGGTGCTGGCTGATCAGGGGCTGGGTGACGCCGAGTGCATCCTTGAGCTCATGCACGCAGCGCTCGGACTCGCGCAGTTGCAGCACGATGCCGATGCGCACGGGTGCGGCGAGGGCGCGGAGCAGCTCGCCCGCAGCGACGAGGGTGCGCTGCGGTGGGAGCGGCGCCGCGGGGGTGGTGGGCTTGGTGTGCTCGACCTCGCTGCTGTCGTCGAAGATGCCGGTGCCGGTCAGGGTGAGCTCCTCACATTAATGGAAACAATAACCATGATTATATGCATGGACTTGCATGTCAAGGGTGGGGCGGTCCGTGGCAGGCCGGGTGGGTTTAGCGTTCGTCCCGGCGTTGCCTAGACTGACCGGGACTGAGAAGTCCCCCCGGCTGGCCCCGCAGTGCTGGCCGACAGCGCTGAAGAGCTCAGTGACCTCGCGACAAGATGGAGTGCACCCCCAGTGGCAGGCAAGTCCAACCGTATCGATACGGTCGTCAACCTATGCAAGCGCCGCGGCCTCGTATACCCCTGCGGCGAGATCTACGGCGGCACCCGCTCCGCCTGGGACTACGGCCCGCTCGGCGTCGAGCTCAAGGACAACATCAAGAAGCAGTGGTGGCGCAATATCGTCACCAGCCGCGATGACGTCGTCGGCCTCGACTCCTCGGTCATCCTGCCCCGCCAGGTCTGGGAAGCCTCCGGCCACGTCGACGTCTTCACCGATCCGCTCGTCGAGTCCCTCCACACCCACAAGCGCTACCGCGCGGACCACCTCATCGAGGCGTACGAGGCCAAGCACGGCCACCCGCCCGAGAACGGCCTCGCCGACATCAACGATCCCGACACCGGCCAGCCCGGCAAGTGGACCGAGCCGCGTGCCTTCTCCGGCCTGCTCAAGACCTTCCTCGGCCCCGTCGATGACGAGGAGGGCCTGCACTACCTGCGGCCCGAGACCGCCCAGGGCATCTTCGTCAACTTCGCCAACGTCATGACCTCCGCGCGCAAGAAGCCCCCGTTCGGCATCGGGCAGATCGGCAAGAGCTTCCGCAACGAGATCACCCCCGGCAACTTCATCTTCCGCACCCGCGAGTTCGAGCAGATGGAGATGGAGTTCTTCGTCGAGCCCGGAACCGACGAGGAATGGCACCAGTACTGGATCGACTACCGCCTCAAGTGGTACACCGACCTCGGCATCGACCCCGAGAACCTGCGCCTGTTCGAGCACCCGAAGGACAAGCTCTCGCACTACTCGAAACGCACCGTCGACATCGAGTACATGTTCGGCTTCTCCGGCAGCGGCTGGGGCGAGCTCGAGGGCGTGGCCAACCGCACCGACTACGACCTGAGCACCCACGCCAAGCACTCCGGCGTGGACCTGTCGTACTACGACCAGGCCACCGGCACCCGCTACACCCCCTTCGTCATCGAGCCCGCGGCCGGGCTCACCCGCTCGCTCATGGCGTTCCTCGTCGACGCCTACAGCGAGGACGAGGCGCCCAACTCGAAGGGCGGCGTGGATACCCGCGTCGTGCTGCGCCTCGACCGGCGCCTTGCCCCCGTCAAGGCCGCCGTGCTGCCGCTCAGCCGCAACGCTGATCTCACGCCGAAGGCCAAGGACCTCGCCGCCCAGCTGCGCCAGCACTGGAACGTCGAGTTCGACGATGCCGGGGCCATCGGCCGCCGCTACCGCCGCCAGGACGAGATCGGCACCCCGTTCTGCATCACCGTCGACTTCGACACCCTCGACGACCAGGCCGTCACCATCCGCGAGCGCGACACCATGGCGCAGGAGCGCATCGCCCTGGACAAGGTCGAGGGATACCTTGCCCAGCGCCTCATCGGCGCCTGAGCAGCGTCCTCGCCGCTAGCGAGCAGAGTCCCTGCGCGGAGCCCGTTTCCTCGGCCCCGCGCGGGGGCTTCTCGTTTTTCTAGGGTGACGCCTGGGCCGGTGCCCATCCGGTGACGCCCGGGCCGGTGGCCATCCGCGGCCGTCAAACGCACCGGAAACTGTCCGACACGCCGCCACCACACGCCGGTCGGCGGATGGCTTCTATCGCGTTTGGGCCGCAGGGGCACCCGGAAGCCCTAGCCAGCCCACACCCCGGAGCTGCCGCGACGGTGGCTGCCCACGAGATGGGTGTCGATCACCCCGATCGCTTCCATGAGCGCATGCATGGTGGTGGGGCCGACGAACCGGAACCCCCGCCGCTTGAGCTCACGGCTCAGTGCCACGGACTCGGCCGAGGTGGTGGGGATCTCGGCGAGCGTGCGCGGGGCTGGAGTGCGCGCGGGCTGGAACGACCACACCAGGACGGGCAGTCCAGGCTCGAGCTCGAGCGCGCCTGCCTCGGGCGGATCCAGCGCCGGGTCGTCGCGGAGCGCGAGGGTGGCACGGGCGTTGGCAATGGTGGCCTCGATCTTGCGGCGGTTGCGCACGATCCGCGCGTCGCCCATGAGCCGGTCGATCTCGCGGTCACCGAACGCAGCGACGGTTCCGGGCTCGAACCCAGCGAAGGCGTCGCGGAAGGCGGGGCGCTTGCGGAGGATCGTGGCCCAGGACAGCCCGGCCTGGAAGCCCTCGAGGCACAGCCGTTCGAGGACGCCTTGCTCGGTGGTGACGGGCATGCCCCATTCGGTGTCGTAGTACTCGCGCAGCAGGGGATCGCGCGCCGCCCATGGGGGCCTGCCGAGGCCGTCCGCGCCGATGACGAGGTCGCTGGCCGGCGTCATCCGGGTAGTCCTGTCATGCGCAGGGTCATGCTGAGGCGCCCGGCATCGAGGCCGCAGCCTGGAGGCGCGGTGCCGGCGTGGATGCGGGTGACGCCGTGGTAGGCGAGCCGCGCGGGCCCCTCGAAGACGAAGGCATCACCGGAGGCGAGCGGGATGTCCGCGTAGGGGCGTGCGCGGGTGCGGGTGTTGCCGAACCGGAACGTGCAGGTGTCCCCGATGGAGATCGAGACCACGGCGGCGTGGGCGTGCTCGTCCTTGTCCTGGTGCATGCCCATGCGGGCATCGGCCGAGTAGTAGTTCGCGAGGATGACGTCGGGGTGGTAGTCGGGAGCAGGCGTTCCCCGGGCGGCGGCGACGGCGGCCTGCCCGAGGCGCACGGCCCACTCGGGGACGGGCAGCACTCGACGACCGTTGACGTCGCTTGCGTCGCGGCGGTAGCCGGAGGCGGTCCAGTGCCAGCCCAGGCACACCATGCGGGTGGACATCCGGTTGCCGTGGATCAGCGGCGAGGACGCCGGGACGGGTCCGGCGGCCCAGGCTCGGAACTGGTCGGCCAGCCATCGCTGCTGGTGCGGGGCGAGCCATCCGGGCAACCAGGTGGCACCCTCCGCGACCGGGATAGTGCTGCTGTCGAGCAGGTCGGGGATCTCGTCAGCCACGCTCGAGCTCCAGCAGCAACGTCTTGGCGTCGAGCCCGCCGAGGTAGCCGCCGAGCGAGCCGTCGCTGCGCAGCACGCGGTGGCAGGGCACCACGATGGGCAGGGGATTGGTGGCGCACGCGGTGCCGACGGCGCGGATGGCGCGCGCGTTGCCGATGGCTTCGGCGACGTCCTTGTAGGAGCTGGTACGCCCGTAGGAGATGCGGGGGAGGTATTCCTGCACGGTGCGGCGGAATCCCTTGGTGAGCGACCAGTCGAGCGGAAGGGTGAAGCGGGTGCGGTGGCGGGCGAAGTACTCGTCGAGCTCGCGCCGGGCCTGGTCGAGGGCGCGGGGGCTGGTGAGGATGCGCGGGCCGAGAGCGTGGGAGAGCTGCTCGAGGACCTGGTCGTGGTCCTCGCTGTCGAAGGCGATGCGGACGAGCCCGGCGGGGGTGGCGGCGAGCAGCAGCTCGCCCACGGGTGAATCGGTGGTGCAGATGGTCACGTCGAGCAGTTCGTCGCGGGCGGCCTGCTGGCCGAGGCGGTCGCGCAGCGCGGAGAGGTGAGCCGGACTGGTCCCGGCAAGGGGACGCAGCATGTCGGGGGGCTGGTTCATCGGGTGTCCTCGGTGGTGGCGAGCGTGCGGCGGAGGGCGGCGATGCCATCGGAGGCGGCGCGGCGGGCCGCGGCAGCGGTGCCTCCGGTGATGGTGGCGATCTGCGAGTAGGGGAGCCCGGCGAGGTAGCGGTAGGCGATCACCTGCCGCTGCCGGGGCGGCAGAGCGGCGACCTGCTGCCAGATGCCGGTGCCAGCGGGATCTGGCGGATAGGCCTGGCCAGGCTCGGGCACGTCCGGGACCGGAACCGGGCGTCGCTGCCGGGCACGGACCACGTCGATGGCCTTGCGGTGCGCGATGGTCACCAGCCACGCCTCGGTGTTCGCATCGGCTGGCAGCGCGGGGTAGGCGCGCAGCGCGGCGAGGAACGTCTCGGACCAGGCATCGTCGGCATCCGCGCTCGGGCCGAGCAGGGCGCGGCACACTCGGAGAACCATCGGGCCGTGCTGCTCGACGACGGTCTCGAAGGGGGGCGCATCGCGCGATCGGGTGGACATCACCTAGGTAGACGCGCGGGGCGCCCCGGATGTGAGGCCGGGCTGGTCACGACTGTGGCCACCATCGGTCGATGCGGGCGAGGGCGCGATCGGTGCCGAGCTCGGCACGGTCGGGCGCGGCTACCGCGTAGTGCGCGAGGAAGGTGGCCAGCACGTCCGGCGGGATGGGGAAGCGCCGGGTGTCGAGGTCGATGATCGGCACCAGCGCGACGCGGTCGATGCGCCACAGCCGGACGGTGTAGGCGTGCTCCCACTTCTTGCCAGGATCGCCGATCAGCTGGATGCCGCGGTGCCGGTCCTCGAAGACGGGCTGCGCCACGATGAGTGTGCGCCAGGGCATGGTGGCCTCGAAGCTCCAGCCCCGATGGTGCACGCCCTGGGGGGAGAGATCGAGATGCCCGGGAGCCAGGGCGCCGGTGGTCGCTGCTAGCACGTACGAGCCGAAGAACGCCGCGAGCAGAACATAGATGAGGACCCCGAGCAGGCCCTCGTTGCCGGTGCTCAGGTAGTGGTCGATCGCGGAGATGGCGAAGGCGAGGGCGAGCGCGGCAACGATCCCCGTGCGCAGGTGGAACAGCAGCGCGGACTGGCGGATGCGTGTGACCGGGGTGCCATCCCGGTCGGTGGTGGCGAGGATATCGCTGCGCCGGAACCGGGGCCGGATGCTGCGCACGACCAGGTACGTGGCGGTCAAGCCGAGCGCGATCGCGAATAGCAGGCCGATCACCAGTACAACGGGCGTGCCGTCGGCGAGCCCGGCGATGCCGGTGGCAAGCGCTCCGGCGGCGAGGACACCGAGCAGGACGATGCCGAGCCACGTCCGTCCCAGCGGGGCAGTGCGTGGCCATTCCGGCGGCCAGGGCGCGCGTGTGCTGCTATCCACGGGGCTCCTTCGGGTTGGTGCCACCGATACTAGAAGCGGCCACCTGTGCCGCGCCGCCCGGACGTGCGGGGACCACCGAACGAGCGGGTCTGTGCTGCCCGGCCATGCCTGCGCGCGGGGCGGGCTGCCCTGCTGGGCTTGCTGCGGTTCTGCATGCCGTGGGCGAGCGCGCCACCAAGCACCCCGCCGAGGACGGCCCCGGTCGCGGGGTTCCGGGACTGGCGGAAGCTCGCGCCACCGCCCGGGGCGTAGCCGAACGCGCGCTGCTGCTGGCCCTCCCAGGTGCGCACCTCGTTCTGCGCCTCGGCGAGGGCCTGCTGGGCCAGCTGCATCGCGGCCCGCGCGAGGTTCAGCGCCGCGACCGGATCGGTGGCAGACTTCGCCTGGGCCTCGGCGAGGTGCCGCATGGCCTCGGAGAGGCGGGTGCGGGGCTGGGCGCCCACCGCGCCGCGCCGGGTCGAGATGTAGTCCAGCGTCGCGGTGACGTGGGCCTTCGCGGCGGCGAGATCGTTCTCGAGGGTGCGGACGGCATGCTGGCGGCGCCGCTCGTTCTCGCTGGCCTCGTCGAGCACATCGTCGAGGGCATCGTCGGCGAGCACGATGTGCTTCATGCTGCTGAGCGGATCGCTGCGCTGGGCGCGGCGCGCGTGCGCGAGGGCCGCTTCGGCCCGGGCGCGCGCCTCCGCGAGGCGCGGGCCACCGCTGCTGGCGAGGCGCTGGGCCGCAGCGATGTCCTGGTCGAGATCCGCCATGGCGGCGGGCAGCTTATCGATGGCCGCGCGGATGTCGTTCTCGGCGTTCTCCACACCGGCTATCAGGGCGTTGGCCTGGCTGACCGCGGACTCGGCGGCACGCACCTGGGCGACAGCGCCTTCCGCGTCGCCGCGACCGAGCGCCTCGTGGGACCTGCTGCTCGCGCTCTCGGCGAGCTGCACGTGATCGCGGGCCAGGCCAGGGTTGGTGATGATCGTCGCGAGGGCCTCGGGGGCGAACTGCTCCTTGAGGGCAGCGAGGGTCTTCTCCGCCTCGGGGAGACGCACGCTGATGGTGACGATGTCGCGAGCCACGGCGTCGAGGATGTCAGGGGCCTGGACGAGCAGGTCGCGCTTGCTGTCGAATGCCTCCACCTGCTCGTCGAGGGCGGCGTCGGCGCGCGCGCAGAGCGTCACGAGGTCCACGAGCATGGCGTGGCGCTGCAGCATCGGGATGCCCGTGCCGGTGTCGAGCTGCTGGCGCAGCTGGAACGCCCGGGCGAGATCGTTGCGCGCCGCGTCCACGGCGGCGCGGAATCCCATCGAGCCACGGTCGCCGAACTCGTCGGCGGCGCGCGCGAGCTCCTCGGCGCTGGAGCTGATGGCGTTGTCGGTATCGACGAGCATGGTGCGCGAGAGCTTCTCGAGGACCGGTACCGGCTGCTGCGCCACGACCGCGCGATTGGTCAGGTCGAGCCCTGCTAGCCGGGCAGCCTGGTGGTCGGCACCGCTCCTGCGACGTCGCACCAGCAGCACGGCGAGAACCGCGATGCCAGCGATCACGCCGACCACGACGATGAGACCCATCGCCCCGCCGCCCGCAGAAGGTGCTGCTGCCCGCTCGAGCCCGTCGGCCGCGCCGAGCGCCGCGGCGGCCCAGCGGTCCGCGGCGAGGTTCGGCTCGATGTCGTCGCGGGCGATCGACCGCTCCTCGGCGCTGGTCACGCTGGTCAGTGCTGATGCCAGGCCCAGGTAGTAGTCGCGGTCCCCGACCGCCACAGCCAGCACTACGTCCTCGTCGGCGAGCCTGCTCAGCTCCGTGACCGTGTCCGTCCAGGTGCTGCCGTCGATGCCGGAGAAGCTGTCGGTGAAGACCACCCACAACCGGATGCCGCGCGCGTCGGAGAGCACGTTCATCGCCTCCCGAACCGAGGCCGCCTCCTCCGCGGTCAGCACGGAGGCATTGTCGGTGATGCGATCGCGAAGCTCGAAGGGCTGCTCGGCCTGGGCCATCGGGACGCCTGGCGCCAGGAAGAGCACGGGAGCGGTCACGAGCAGCAGCGCGAGCAGCACTGTCCATGCTGCGCGGCGAGGACCTGTGCGAGGAGCAGGGCGCTGGCGATGCATGGGGTTGAATCTAGCCGATCAGCCCCAGCGGTGAACGACGTCACTCTCCGCGGACCGGGCAAGCTGGCACACTGGTGTCCACGGATGCCGCGGCGGTCGCGATGGCATCGTGAGCCAGGCAGGAGGGACGCGACGGTGATCCTACGGTGGATCGGTCGGATCGTGATCGGGGCAATCCTGATCGCGCTGGTCGTCGTGCTCGGCACCGCAGGACGCGTGTGGCAGGTCGCACGGATGTCCGATACCGGGCCTGCCGACGCGATCGTCGTGCTCGGCGCCGCCCAGTACAACGGCGTTCCCACCGATGTGTTCCAGGCCCGCCTCGACCAGGCAGCATCGCTGTACCGCGACGGCGCCGCGCCGCTGATCGTCACCGTTGGCGGGAAGCTCGAGGGCGATGCCTTCACCGAGGCCGCGGCCGGTCGCAACTACCTGATCGAGCAGGACGTGCCCGCTGCCCATGTCCTGGCAGTGGAGGAGGGCAGCGACACCCTCGAGAGCGTCGATGCCGTGGCCCGCGAGCTCACCGAGCGTGGCCTCGGCTCCATCATCATCACCACCGACCCCTGGCACAGCCTGCGGACCCGCATCATGGCCAACGACGCCGGGCTCGACGCGACCACCGCCCCGGTGCGGTCCGGTCCCGCAGTGTGGACCCGCGAGTCCCAGGTCAAGGGAATAGCGCGAGAGACCGCGGCCCTGCTCTACTACCAGGTGACGCACTCTTCGCAGGACCTGCCGTACGCGCCCAGCCTGTAGGAGCGCGAGCTCCCCGAGACCGAGGACGGTGCATCATGACGCAACGCCGCTACGACTATACCGAGCATGATCTCGAGCGCCGGGTCACCGAGGCCCCGAAGGGCTCGGCCCTGCCCGGAGCATCCTCGACCCACCGGGGGCCGTTCAGCCGCGACCGGGCGCGCGTGCTGCATTCCGCCGCGCTGCGCCGCCTCGCCGACAAGACCCAGGTCGTCGGTCCGGGGGAGGGCGATACGCCCCGCACCCGCTTGACCCATTCGATGGAGGTCGCGCAGATCGGCCGCAGCATCGCCGAGGGCCTCGGCGCCGACCCGGACCTGTGCGATCTCGCCGGGCTCGCGCACGATCTCGGGCATCCGCCCTACGGGCACAACGGCGAGCGCGCCCTCGAGGAGGTCGCTGAGGGATACGGCGGCTTCGAGGGCAACGCCCAGAGCCTGCGCATCCTGGCCCGCCTCGAGCCGAAGGTGCTCGACGATCAGGGACGCAGCGTCGGCCTCAACCTGACCCGCGCCTCGCTCGACGCCGCGACGAAGTACCCCTGGACGGCCTCGGCAGCACCGGGCGGGTCCCGCAAGTTCGGTGCCTACGATGACGACGCCGCTACCCTGGCGTGGCTGCGCGAGGGCGCTCCCGGCACCGAGCGTGCCCTCGAGGCGCAGATCATGGACTGGTCCGACGATGTCGCCTACTCGGTGCATGACGTCGAGGACGGCGTGATCGAGGGCAGGCTGGACCTGCGGGCTCTCAGCGACCCCGCCGAGCAGCGCGATCTCGCCGCGGTGGGATGCCGTGAGTTCCGGTTCGCCGACCCCGCCGTGCTCGTGGAGGCCGCCAATCGGCTCGCGGCGCTGCCCGTGGTCGAGGCGGTCGGCAAGTACGACGGCACGCTTGCCTGCTCGGTCGCGATGAAGACCATGACCAGCGAGCTGGTGGGCCGCTTCGCCTCCGCCGCGATCCTCGCCACCCGGGACGAGGCGGGGGACGCGCCGATGGGCCGCTACGCCAGTGGCCTGCGGATCCCGCCCGTGATCGAGGCCGAGGTGATCCTGCTCAAGACGATGGCCCTGCGCTACGTGATGACCAATCCGCAGCACCGGGCGGGGCAGGAGCGCGAGCGCGACCGCATCCACCGCGTCGCCCAGTACCTCCTGCACACGGCTCCGGTGGAGCTCGATGCGCTGTTCGTCCCCTCCTGGGAGAGCGCGACGGACGACGCGGCCCGGATGCGCGTCATCGTCGACCAGATCGCCTCCTACACCGAGTCCAGGCTCGAGCGGGTGGACAAGTCGAGCCGCGGAGCGCAAGCGGCCTGGGGCTAGCAGCGGACGGTCGGCAATCCGCGCGCCGGGCCGTACACTCGTCGCGTGGCTGGCCGTATCCCTGACAGAGACATCGCGGCGATCCGCGAGCGCATCGCGATCGACGAGCTGATCGGCGAGTACGTGTCTCTCCGTCGTGTCGGATCGTCGATGAAGGGACTGTGCCCGTTCCACGACGAGAAGACCCCGTCGTTCCACGTGCGCCCCAGCCACGGGCACTTCCACTGCTTCGGCTGCGGCGAGGGCGGCGACGTCTACTCGTTCCTGCAGAAGATCGAGCACGTCAGCTTCGCCGAGGCCGTCGAGCAGCTCGCCGACCGGGTCGGCTACCACATCAACTACGAGGGCGGCGGAACCTCGGTCCAGCGAGACCGCGGCACCCGCGCCCGCCTCGTCGCCGCCAACGCGGCCGCACAGGAGTTCTACGCGCAGCAGCTCGCGTCCCCGGAGGCCGAGACCGCCCGCCGCTACCTCGCCGAGCGCGACTTCGACCAGGCCGCCGCGGCCCGCTTCGGCTGCGGCTACGCGCCCTCGGGCTGGGACACCCTCACCAAGCACCTGCTGCGCAACGGCTTCGAGTTCAAGGAGCTCGAGGCGGCCGGGCTCTCCCGAGAGGGCAAGCGCGGCCCCATGGACCGCTTCCACCGGCGCCTCGTGTGGCCCATCCGCAACCTCTCCGGCGACGTCATCGGGTTCGGGGCGCGCAAGATCTTCGACGACGACCCCCAGGCCAAGTACCTGAACACTCCCGAGACGATGCTGTACAAGAAGTCCAACGTGCTGTTCGGGCTCGACCTCGCCAAGCGCGACATCGCCCGCCAGCACCAGGCCGTGATCGTCGAGGGCTACACCGATGTCATGGCGCTGCACCTCGCGGGCATCACTACCGCCGTCGCGGCGTGCGGCACCGCGTTCGGCGACGAGCACACCTCGGTGCTGCGGCGCCTGCTGATGGACGACGATTACTTCCGCGGCGAGATGATCTTCACCTTCGACGGCGACGAGGCCGGCCGCAACGCCGCCCTCAAGGCATTCGACGGCGACCAGAAGATCACCGGCCGCACCTTCGTCGCCATCGCCCCCGACGGCATGGACCCCTGCGACCTCCGCAAGGAACGCGGCGATGCCGCCGTCCGCGACCTCATCGCCCGGCGCACCCCGATGTTCGCGTTCGCTGTGCAATCGATCCTCGCCGAGCACGACCTCGACACCCCCGAGGGACGGGTCGAGGCCCTGCGCCGCACCGTGCCCATCGTCGCCCGCATCAAGGACAGTGCCCTGCGCGACGACTACGCCCGCCAGCTCGCCGAATGGGTCGGCTGGGACAAGGTGGCGCAAGTCCGCAAGCGCGTCCGCGAGGAAGCCCAGCACGCCCGCTCCGCCACAGCGACCACCCCCGCCAAGAGTCCTGCGGCATCGCATCCGGAGGAGGCCACCAGCGCTCCCGCCGCCCCGCGCATGCCAGCCCCGCGCGACCCCGCGCTCTGGCCCGAGCGGGAAGCGCTCAAGGCCGCGCTGCAATACCCCGCCATCGCCGGGACGATCTTCGCCGCGCTGCCCGACGAGACCTTCACCCACCCCGCCTACCACACCGTCCACGAAGCGATTCTCAACGCGGGAGGCACCACCGCCGGGATCAGCGGCGCCGACTGGATCACCGCGGTGACCGCCAGCCTCGATGCGCCCTACATCCGCCTCGTCTCCGAGCTCGCCATCGAGAACATGCCCGTTGACGAGGATGCCGTGCCCCGCTACATCGGCGGCGTCCTCGCCCGGCTCCAGGAAGTATGGGTCGGCGGCCAGATCGCCGAGCTCAAGTCCCGGCTGCAACGCATGTCACCCACCGAGGACCCCGACGCCTACCACGGCCTGTTCGGCGACCTCGTGGCGCTCGAGGAATACCGCCGCAGCCTGCTGACCAAGGCCGTCGGCGACGCCGACCCCGCCATCAGCGGCTACTAGGGCCGCGCGGTAGCGGGCTGGCTGGCCCTCGGGCTCGCTCGCGGCCAGCTGCCACCCAACTAGGCCAGCTGCCACCCAACTAGGCCAGCTGCCACGTTTGCGGGAATCAGCCACCCATATATCGGTGGCCGGAGCGTCGGTAGGGTGGCAGCGATGCCGCAAAGGTGGCGGGAACGTGTCCGCTAGCTCGTCGGAAGCGCACCCCGGCCAACACCCCCACGAACCTAGCCGCGCGGGCTCCGCGCGGCGCCATCCCGATCCGTCATCCCATTCCCGGTGGATCCCTGCGGGGCATACACCGAAGTGGTCTCGTCGATCTCCGCGACCCGCTCGAGCTGTGGCGTCGTCGAGAGCGCCTCGGAGAGCTTCTGGCGTCCCACGGCGACGGCCTTCTTCGTCGCCGGGCTCGTCGCGATGGTGCGCGCGACCCGGTTGAGCTGCTCGTACCGCTCGCGCCCCGCTCGAGTGCCCAGCACATAGCCGGCAGCCACGCCTACAACAACACCAATCATCCGCCAAGCCTCCCGAGGCTCCCGTTGCTCGTTCATCCGACCGCCCCCATCTTGCCCTAGCGAGCGGCCATAGTCCGGCCGGGACACAACTTCGCAGCTCATCGGCTCGATCACATACCGGTTGGCGCAACCGCCCCTCGATGCGCTATTGTCGTCAAGGCCTGCAAGCAGGCAATGAACGGTCCTCCGTAGCTCAATTGGCAGAGCATCCGACTGTTAATCGGACGGTTGCTGGTTCGAGTCCAGCCGGAGGAGCACGCCATCAGGCCCCTCATGCACTGAGGGGCCTGATTCGTTGTGTAAGGTAAATCTGCCTTCGAGGGGCGGTAGCTCAGTCGGTTAGAGCCGCGGACTCATAATCCGCTGGTCGCGGGTTCGAGCCCCGCCCGCCCCACTTTCACTCCGCTCTCAAGCCGGATAGATTCGCGTCTCGGTCGCTTTGACCACGAGCTGCACTTCCGTTCCGGGCGCGAGATCGAGTTCTATCGCGGCGGCGGGCGTGATGTCAGCCATCAGTCCGGGCTGGTCGTCGGTGTCGTGGCCGGTGATGCGGATGAGGCTCCCGCGATGCTCCTGGCCTGCGACCGTGACGGTGAACTGGTTGCGGGGGCTGCCGTGGGGCGCTTGCGCGTAGACCGCGACCGCGGCGGGCGAGAATACCGCGACCGCGTTGCCGCCAGCAGGCAGGGGCTCTGCGGCTATCCCATGAACGTGCTGGCCGGACGGTGTCTCAAGGCAGTCTTGTCCAGCTACCTTTCCCTGACAGATGTTGACGCCCGCGATGCGTGCCCCGAAGGTGCTGCGCGGGTGCGAGAGCACGGTGTGGACGGAGCCGTCCTCGACGATGCGACCGTTGTCGATGATGATCGCGCGGTCTGCAAGGCCGAGCGCGTCCAGCGGATCGTGGGTGACGAGGATGGCCGTGCGTCCCGCTTCGCGAAGGACCCTGCGCAGCAGTGCCCGCAGCGCGGGTGCCGCCGCAACATCGAGCGCGGACATGGGCTCGTCGAGCAGCAGCAGCTCGGGCTCGGCGGCGAGCGCGCGGGCCACCGCGATCCGTTGTGCCTGGCCACCCGAGAGCTGCCGGGGCTTGCGCGCGGCCAGGTCGAGGGCATCGACCTCCTCCAGCCATCGGGCGGCGACCCCGCGTGACTCGGCCCGGCTCGCGCCCATGCTGCGCGGCGCGAAGGCGACATTGTCGAGCACCGTCATGTGCGGGAACAACAGGGGCTGCTGCGCGAGCAAGGCGATGCGACGCCGGTGGGGAGGGATGCCGGCGAGGATCCGCCCGCCCAGCTCGATATGGGCGACCGAGGGTTGGTGCAGCCCGGCGATGGTGGTGAGCAGCGTCGATTTGCCAGCACCGTTCGGCCCGAGGATCGCCGTCACGGTCCCCGCCTCGACAGTTAGCTCAGCCTTGATGCCCCGGTCGGGATCGGCGACCCGCGCCTTCAGCCTGCTCATGCGGCCCGCCGGTACACCGAGGCGACGATCACGACCGCCACCGCCACCAGGACCAGAGACAGCGCCACCGCCGCATCGGGATCGGTCTCGCGCTGCAAGTAGATCTCCAGCGGCAAGGTGCGGGTGACGCCCTGCAGGCTGCCGGCGAAGGTGAGCGTGGCGCCGAACTCGCCGAGCGCCCGCGCGAATGCCAGCACTGTGCCGGAGAGCAGGCCGGGCAGGACGATTGGGATGGTGACGCGCCGCAGCACAGTGGTGGGCCGGGCCCCGAGGGTGGCGGCGACGGCCTCATAGCGGGTGCCCGCGGTCCGCAGTGCGCCCTCGAGGCTGAGCACCAGGAACGGCATGGCGACGAAGGCCTGGGCGAGCACGACGGCGGTGGTGCTGAAGGCGATGCGGATGCCCAATGCCTCGAGGTGCTCGCCGAGCAGTCCCTGGCGGCCGAAGGCATAGAGCAGCGCGATGCCTCCCACGACCGGAGGCAGTACTAGCGGCAGCAGGATCAATGCGCGGACCAGGCGTAGCCCGGGGAACGAGCCGCGTGCCAGCATCAGCGCCATGGGCGTGCCAACGATGAGGCACAACAAGGTGCTCGCGGTGGCGGTGCGCAGGCTCAGCCCCAGCGCGGCGAGCGACGATTCGGACGTGATGAGGCTGATGAACCGGGACCAATCGACGACGCTGGTGAGCCCGATGAGGGGGACGAGGAGGAACAGCGCGCCTGCCGTGGCGGGAATGATGATCCAGCGCGGCATCACGGTCGCGGTGTCTCCACGATCACGGTTGTCGCCTTGACGACGGCCACGGCGACGCTGCCCGGTTGAAGGCCGAGCTCGTGGACGGACTCGGTGCTCATCAGCGAGACGATGGTGAACGGCCCGCACTGCATCTCCACCTGCGACATGACGGTGTCGGAGGTGACGCGGGTGACGAGGCCGGTGAGGCGGTTGCGGGCGGAGCTTCCGATGCCGATCGGATCGGTCGGCGCGGCGGCCTGCGAGCGCGCGAACTCGGCGAGGTCCCGCCCGTCGATCACCTTGCGCCCGGATGGGTCCTTGTGGCTCGCCAGGGTTCCGCTATCGATCCAGCGACGCACCGTGTCGTCGCTGACGCCGAGGAGCTCCGCTGCCTGCCGTACTCGCACTGCCACCACACCGTCGATGCTAGCTGAAACGAGCTATTCTGACGCATGCGCGGATAGAAACTGCATGGACGTCCGTTTCTGCGGAAGGGGTTCGGGGTGAGACGAGCGCTACCGGGATTGCTCGTGACCGTGGCTGTGGCTATGAGCGGCTGCGCGGACCAGGCCCGGCCAGAGGCCGGGGACACGATCACCGTCTTCGCGGCGGCATCCCTGCACGCATCCTTCACTGAGATTGCCGAGATTTTCGAGGCCCGGAACCCCGGGGTCGATGTCGAGCTGAGCTTCGCGGGCTCCTCGGATCTCGCCGCCCAGCTGATCGCGGGCGCCCCGGCGGATGTGTTCGCCGCCGCCAGCAAGGCGAACATGCAGAAGGTCGTTGACGCCGGCCTCATCGCTGGTGAGCCGGTTGTCTTCGCCGCGAACGTGCTGACGATCATCACCGCGCCCGGCAATCGGGAAGGAATCAGTTCGCTTGCTGACCTCACGGATCCGTCGCTGCTCGTCGTGACGTGCGCGCCCCAGGTCCCCTGCGGCGCGGCTGCCCAGGCTGCAGCGAGCCAGGCGGGGGTCACCCTCAAGCCGGTCAGTGAGGAATCCTCGGTGTCGGGGGTGCTAGCCAAGGTCACGTCCGGCCAGGCGGACGCGGGACTGGTCTACGTCACCGACGCTCGTGCCGCTGGGGACGAGGTCACCGCGGTGGCATTTCCCGAGGCTGCGGCAGCCGTGAACACCTACCCGGTGGCGCTGCTCGGTCTCGCCAAGGAGAACCAGGCCGCACACGATTTCGTGGACCTGCTCATCGGGGAGGACGGGCAGCGAGTGATGGCCGAGGCCGGGTTCCGCGTGCCCTAGCGGGGAGCCGCGTGGCTCGGCGCGGTCACTCCCAGGATGAGGTGGGTGACGTCCTCGGTGAGATCGGCGATGGTGCCGGGCTCGTGGTGGACGAGGTGATCGACGATCATCTCCATCACCCCGCCGACGAGGCCGCGCACGAGGATGGGGTCGAGGGGCGGCAGTCCGGGATCGAGGCTCTCGCGGAGGTGCTGCAAGGGCAGGCCGAGGACATCGGTGAACTGTGTGATCGCAGCAGCGCGGCGGCGGCGCACCTCATCGCCTGCGCCGAGGACCTCGAGGAAGAACATGCGGGCCCCAGCAGGATAGGTTCCGAGCAGGGTGAGCAATGCACGCACGAGTCCGTGCAGTTGCTCAGGCGTCGTCAGGATCGCGTTGTTGCTTGCCGTCAAGCCAGCGTCGCGGAGGAATGTGTCGAAGGCCCTGTAGGCGGCGACGATCACGGCTTCCTTGGTGTCGAACAGCTCGTAGAACGTCTTGCGGGATACCCCGGCGCGCTTGACGATGTCGAGGACGGTCGTGCCCGCGTAGCCGCGGGAGGCGAACAGCTCGATCGCGGCATTGATGATCCGGGCCGCTTGGCTTTGCTTGACCTGCTCGCGCGTGAGGTTGTGCCGATGGCGGGGGAGGTTCCCACCGAACTCGTCCGGGACGAGGGAGCGCTGCCGGCTCTCGGGCACGTGGCTCCCTTCGGGGTCTCTGCGCGTGCGGGTCGCGGTTGGTCGAACCACAGTGTAGGAACCACAGTGTAGTGCGTGGTGATCGCCGGTCCGGGGGCCTTGTCGCGCACTGTGGCGCGGCAATATCCTGGGAAGCGGATGGCAGGAGGCCGGATGGACGGGTATGCCAGCGGGGTCCTCGACATCGGCGGGGTGCGTACCGCCGTCGAGTGGGCAGCGGCCGAGGGCTGGAACCCGGGGCTGCATGATACGGACGCCTTCGCTGCGGCCGATCCCTCCGGGTTTCGCGGCGCCTGGTGGGACGATGAGCTGGTCGCGACGATCTCCGCGGTGCGGTACGGCTCGGAGCTCGGGTTCATCGGTTTCTACATCGTGAGCCCGCCCTGGCGCGGCCGTGGCATCGGTTACCGGTTGTGGGGCGAGGCGATGGATTCCCTCGCCGACGTGCGCACGGTGGGCCTCGACGCAGTGGTCGAGCAGCAGGAGGCTTACGCGCGCTCCGGCTTCGTCCGGGCGTTCTCGTCGTTCCGCCATGGCGGGGTCCTGGAGGGGCGCCCCTCCGCGCGGGCGCGCTCGGTCACCAGCGCCGCGCACGATTCTCTCGTTGCCCATGATCGGCGGCATTTCCCCGCGGATCGCCGCACCTTTCTCGAGGCGTGGTGGTCGCTGCCGGACGCGCGCACCAGGTTCATCGTGGCCGATGGCGAGGTGGCGGCAGCGGGAACGATCCGAAAGTGCCTCGACGGCTGGAAGATCGGGCCACTGTTCGCGGATTCCCCTGGCCTCGCGGAGGAACTGCTCGACGACCTCGTGGCATGCGCGGGCGGCAGGGCACGGGTGTTCCTGGACGCTCCCGAGCCCAACGGTGCTGCGGGGCGCTTGGCCGCCGAGCGCGGCATGGAAGTGGTGTTCGAGACGGGCCGGATGTATCGCGGCCCCGATCCTGGTTTGCCGCTGGACCGGATCTTCGGGGTCACCTCGTTCGAGCTGGGGTGAGCGCGGCTTGGCTGAAGGGCCCGTCGCTGAATGTCCCGTCGAGTGGAAACTTTTCCCGCTTGGAGCGGGAAAAGTTTCCACTGAAGCGGGGGAGGCCACTGAGCCAGGGGCCCACTGAGCCGGCCCGCTGCCGTCGTGGTCGCACTGCCGCCGCCCCTTGACTTACCAGAAACACGCTGTACTCTCACTTCGCAAGAGTGAGAAACGTTGTGTATCTGGATCGGAGCCTGTCCATGCCTCGCTACCCCGCACTATCGCTCGACGGTGCCACGGTCATCGTCACTGGAGGCGCGCGCGGCATCGGCGCCGCCACTGCCCGCGCCTTCAGCGAGCACGGCGCCACCGTCTGGATCGGTGACCTCGATGCCTCCCTCGCCGAGCAGACCGCCGCCACCCTGGACAACACCCACGCCGCGCACCTCGACGTCACCAGTCCCGAGTCGTGGGCTGCATTCACCGCGACCGTCATCGAGCACAGCGGATCCGTCGACGTGCTCGTCAACAACGCTGGGATCATGCCGCTCGGTCCGTTCCTCGACCAGGCCGATGCGCTTTCCCGCCTGATGATCGACATCAACGTCCACGGTCCGTCGCATGGCACGCGCGCTGTCCTGCCCGGCATGCTCGAGCGCCGTCGCGGCCACATCGTCACCGTCGCCTCCATGGCGGGCAAGCTCCCCATCCCCGGCATGGCCATGTACAACGCCAGCAAGTTCGCCGCCGTCGGACTCTCCAGCGCGCTGCGGGCCGAGAACGCCCGCACTGGCGTCAGCTTCAGCTGCGTCATGCCCAGCGCCGTACGCACCGAGCTGTCCTCCGGCGCCCGGCTCGGCGGAGCGCTGCCCACCGTCGATCCCGAGGACGTCGCCCGAGAGATCGTCCGCACCGTCCGGACCCGCGCCGCCGAGGTCTCTGTGCCCCGCTTCGTCCACCCTGCGGTAGCACTGATGCATGCCCTGGTGCCCGAGCCGATCGAGCGCATCGGGCGCGCGCTCATCAACGACCGGCGCGCCCTCGACCAGCTCGACCATCACGCCCGCCGCCCCTACGAGGACCGCATCGCCAGCCAGCTTGGAGGCCACTCATGAGCACCACGACACGGCGCGCGCTCGTCCTCGGCTGCGGCGGCACCCTCGGTGGAGCCTGGACCATCGCTGCGCTCAAATCGCTCGCCGATCACCTTGATTGGGATCCGCGCACCGCCAGCATCATCCAGGGAACCTCGGCCGGGGCGGAACTGGGCACCATGCTCGCCAGTGGCATCAGCGTCGACGAGCTCGTCGCGATGCAGCAAGGCTCCACCGAGGACAAGCGGCTGCGCGCTCATCTCGCCGACGCGCCCGGCCGGTTTCCTCCGCTGCCGCGCGCACGCCTGGGCTCTCCCGGGCTGCTGCGCCGCGCGCGTGGCCTGTCCGCGCTCTCGGGGCTCGCGCCGGGCGGCAGCGGTGATCCAGCCTGGCTCGAGCGCCTCGCGCTTTCGCTCAACCCCCGCGCGAGCTGGCCAAGCCATCCCGGACTGCGCCTGGTCGCCATGGACTACGACACCGGCGAGCGCGTGGCGTTCGGCGCGCCCGGAAGCCCGCCCGCCTCGGTGAGCGAGGCACTGCAAGCCTCGTGGGCGATCCCCGGCTGGTACCCGCCCGTCGAGATCGACGGTCGGCGCTACATCGATGGAGGGGCCGCGTCCACCGCCTCGGTGGACCTGATCGCGGATGATCCTGGTGCTCAGGGGGTCGACGAAGCCATCGTGATCGCACCGATGGCATCTCTCTCGGGAGCTCGCGCGCCCGGCCTGCTCGGCCACGGCGAGGACCGGCTCCTGCGCCGCGGCATGACCCGCGGACTGCGCGCCGAGATCAAGCACCTGGAGCTGTCGGGAACCCGCGTGATCGTGCTCGATGCCACCACGGCCGATCTCGCGGTGATGGGCGGCAACCTCATGGACCACCGGCGCCGCGAAACCGTGTTCGAGCATGCTCTCGCCACGCTCCCGCAGCGCGTCACCACCCTGGAGGGACTGCGATGACCCACCGCGTGCTCGCCGTCATCATCGGCGCGGGAATGTCCGGCATCGCCATGGGCACCACCCTTCGCGAGGCCGGGATCGACGACTTCGTCATCCTCGAGAAGGGCAGCGATGTCGGGGGAGTGTGGCACTGGAACCGCTACCCCGGGCTCACCTGCGACGTGCCGTCCCACCTGTACCAATACTCGTTCGCCCCCAAACCGGACTGGAAGCGCGTCTTCGCCACCGGGCCCGAGATCCAGCAGTACCACCGTGATGTGGTCGAGCAGTTCGGCCTCGGCCCCCACATCTGCACCGGCACGACCGTCACGGCGGCGGCGTACACCGACGTCGGATGGATCGTCGAGACCGAGAGCGGGGAACGCTACGAGTGCGACTTCCTCATCTCGGCCACCGGCATCCTGCACCACCCCAGCATCCCCGCCATCGACGGGCTCGACACGTTCGCCGGGCCGGTCGTGCACACCGCGCGCTGGGACGACACCGTCACCACGGGCGGAAAGCGGGTCGCGGTCATCGGCACGGGATCGACCGGCGTGCAAGTAGTCTCGGCTCTGCAGCCCGAGGCGCGGCAGGTCACCCAGTTCGCGCGCACCCCGCAATGGGTGCTGTGGGGCCCCACCGGGCTCCGGCAGTCCCGCGTGGTCAGCGCGACGCTCTCCCGTGTGCCCGCCGCCAACCGTCGCCTCTACGCCACCGCGCTGTGGGCGTCGGGCATCCTCGCTGACATCACCACTAGGCCAAGCTGGCGGCGGAGCCTCGTCCAATCCCTCGCGCGCCTGCACCTGCGCACCATCCGCGACCCCGCGCTGCGTGCGCGACTCACTCCCGAGTACGAGCCATTGTGCAAGCGGCAGGTCGTCTCCGGCAGCTACTACAAGGCGGTGCAGCAGCCCAACGTCGAGTACGTCAGCACCGGTATCGAGCGCGTCACCGAGACATCCATCATCACCACCGATGGAATCGAGCGCGAGTTCGACGTCATCATCCTCGCCACCGGGTTCGAGGCCCACCACTACATGCGCCCCATGCAGCTGACCGGACGCGGCGGCATTACCCTCGACGAGGCGTGGGCCAAGGGGCCCCGCGCCTACCGCATGACCGCGATGCCGGGATTCCCGAACTTCTTCACCATGCTCGGGCCCAACTCGCCCATCGGATCGATCTCCCTGCAGTACACCGCGGAGCTGACGTCCCGCTACATCCTGCAGTTCATCCAGCGGTTCCGCGACGGGGAGCTCACCGCCGCCGAGCCGACCGAGGAAGCCACCCGCGAGTTCAACGAGCAGGTGCTGGAGGCCATCGGACCGACCATCTGGAACACCGGTGGCTGCAACTCCTGGTACCAGAACGAGGACGGCAGCATCGACCTGTGGCCGTTCGACCGCGCGACGATGACCGCCATGCTCACCACGCCCGACGACCGGCACTACCGCATCACGCGCGGGTAGACGGGGGTTCGCGGCACAGGTTGGCGGGGGTTGGCGGCGTGAGTGTGCGAAAAACGACAGTTGGTACGCGTATTGATGTCGTTTCTCGCACACTCGCGGGCGGGTCGCACACTCGCGGGCGGCCGACGGGGCGCGGGCGGACCGCGCCGGCCAGTAAGCATCCTCGCCGGGGCCAGCCGATGCCGCTAGCGTGGGGGCCATGCGTTCATGCGCATGAATGCGAATCCGGTGGAAGGAAGTGAACGACCATGCCGCAACAGGTTCGGGGCGTGATCGCCCGAGCGAAGGGCGCCCCCGTGGAGCTCGTGGACATCACCATCCCTGACCCGGGCCCGGGCGAGGTTGTCGTCGACATCGCGGCCTGCGGGGTATGCCACACCGATCTGGCCTACCGGGACGGCGGGATCAATGACGAGTTCCCCTTCCTTCTCGGCCACGAGGCCGCCGGCACTGTCGAGAGCGTCGGCGAGGGAGTGGAATCCGTTGCCCCTGGTGATTTCGTCATCCTGAACTGGCGCGCCGTCTGCGGCCAGTGCCGGGCGTGCAAGCGCGGCCGTCCCCAGTACTGCTTCGACACGTTCAACGCGGAGCAGCGCATGACGCTCGCCGACGGTACCGAGCTCACCCCGGCTCTGGGCATCGGCGCGTTCGCCGACAAGACGCTCGTCCACGCCGGCCAGTGCACCAAGGTCGATCCCGCTGCCGATCCCGCTGTGGTGGGTCTCCTCGGCTGCGGAGTGATGGCGGGCCTCGGCGCGGCCGTCAACACCGGTGGAGTCACGCGCGGGGATACCGTCGCCGTCATCGGCTGCGGCGGCGTGGGGGATGCCGCGATCATGGGCGCCTGGCTCGCCGGGGCACGCACCATCATCGCGGTGGATCGGGACCCAAAGAAGCTCGACTGGGCGCGCGAGCTCGGCGCCACCCACGTAGTCGATGCCAGCTCCGCCGATGTCGTGGAAGCGGTGCAGGGGCTCACCGGAGGGTTCGGCGCGGACGTCGTGATCGACGCCGTGGGGCGGCCCGAGACCTGGAAGCAAGCCTTCTACGCGCGCGACCTCGCCGGGACAGTGGTGCTGGTGGGCGTGCCCACCCCGGATATGCGGCTGGAGATGCCGATGCTCGACTTCTTCTCGCACGGGGGCGCGCTCAAATCCTCGTGGTACGGCGACTGCCTGCCCGAGCGGGATTTCCCCCCGCTCGTCGACCTCTACCAGCAGGGGCGCCTGCCGCTGGAGAAGTTCGTCACCGAGCGCATCAGCCTTGATTCGGTGGAGCAGGCCTTCCACTCCATGCACGAGGGTGCGGTCCTGCGCTCGGTGGTGATCCTGTGAGCGGCACGCTGCGCATCGACCATGTGACCACATCCGGCACCTTCGAGCTCGACGGGGGTGCCTGGGATGTCGACAACAACATCTGGCTCGTCGGCGACGACGATGAAGTCGTCATCATTGATGCGGCACATGCGGCCGCGCCCATCATCGACTCCGTGGATGGACGGCATGTGCGGGCGGTGATCTGCACCCATGGGCACAACGACCATGTGACCGTTGCCCCGGAGCTCTCCCGGCGGCTCGACGCGCCCATCCTGCTGCATCCCGGCGACGATCCGCTGTGGCGGATGACCCACCCCGAGGAGCCGTATCGCGACCTCGAGGACGGTCAACGCATCACCATCGCTGGGACCGACCTCGAGGCCATCCGCACCCCAGGGCACTCGCCCGGCTCGATCTGCCTCTACCTGCCTGAGGCGGGAGTCCTGTTCTCCGGGGACACCTTGTTCTCCGGTGGGCCTGGCGCTACCGGTCGATCGTTCTCCGACTTCCCGACGATCATCCGTTCCATCCGCGAGCGCGTGCTCACCCTGCCCGGCGAGACGCGCGTGCACACCGGGCACGGCGAGGGGACCACCGTCGGGGGAGAAGCACCGCACCTCGAGGAGTGGATCGCGCGCGGTCACTAGCTGGCCGGTCGCTCGCGGGGCTGGCGGCGCGAGTGTGCGCAAAACGACACCCGCACGCGTACATCCTGTCGTTTTTCGCGCACTCGTCAGCTGCGGGCACCCTGCGCGTGGCCGTCCGCAGCCCGCCCACGCGAGTCCCGCCGAGCAGCGACACTGGAGGGGTGGCGGATTTTCTCACCCCTGCTGAGCGCTCGGAGCGCATGGCGCGTATCCGGGGCAAGGACACAGGTCCGGAGCTCGCGCTTCGCCGCGCCTTGTTCGCCGAGGGCCTGAGGTACCGGGTGCGCTATCGCCCGTTCCCGGAGAATCGCCGCATGTCGGTCGATGTCGCGTTCACTCGTCTACGGATCGCGGTGGAGGTGCGGGGCTGCTACTGGCATGGATGCCCGGAGCATTACCGGCAGGCCTCGAGCAACGTGACGTACTGGTCGGGGAAGATCTCGGGGAACGTGGCGCGGGACGAGCGCAAGGAGCGGTTGCTCGAGGCGCATGGCTGGTCGCTGATCGTGGTGTGGGAGCACGAGCGGCTCGGGGATGCGGTGGAGCGCGTGCTCGACGCGGTTCGCGAGGCGCGGGATGCCGACGCGAGCTAGCTCGTGGGCCCGAGTGGAAACTTTTCCCGCTCCAGGCGGGAAAAGTTTCCACTAGCGCCAGCGTGCCCCAACGCCACCAGCCCGGGCGGTGCCAAGCCAGCGTTCCCACCATCCACCCGCCCGCTCGCCAACCCGGTGTCGCACTAACTGGCTACCCTGGTGGGCGTGGAGAGACTTGCGCTGATCGAGGAATGGCCGGTGGAGTTCGCGGCGGCTGCGGTGGTCACTGACGACGGCGTGGTGGGTTCGCGGGGTGACGAGGACCGGGTGGTTCCGTTGGCCTCGGTGACGAAGCTGCTCGTGTCGTATGGCGTCCTGCTAGCAGTGGAGGAGGGCGCGATCGCGCTGGAGCAGCCCGCGGGGCCTCCGGGCGCGACGGTGCGGCACCTGCTCGCGCATGCGTCGGGGCTGGCTTTCGGGGAGCGCAATAGCGTCGCGGAGCCGGGCGCGAAGCGAATCTATTCGAGCGCGGGATTCGAGGTTCTCGCGGAATTGATTGAGAACGAGACAAATATCCGGTTTGCGGATTATCTGTCCGAGGGAGTGCTGGCCCCGCTGGGCATGTCGCGCACTCGACTGGTGGGCCCGGCGGGGCACGGAGCGGAATCCTCGCTGGCGGACCTGTCGGCGTTCGCGCGGGAGTTGCTCTCCCCGGGATTGCTCGCTCCCGAGACATGGCGGGCGGCAACACAAGTCGTGTTTCCTGGCCTGGACGGGATCGTTCCAGGATATGGGAGGCAGCGACCGTGTGATTGGGGGCTGGGCTTCGAGCTCCGCGGCGACAAGCGTCCGCACTGGACGGGGGCGCGCAACACTTCAGCAACATTCGGGCATTTCGGTCAATCGGGAACGTTCCTCTGGGCCGATCCCGGACCCAGGATTTCCCTCATTGTGTTGACAAATCGGGACTTCGGTGAGTGGGCCAAGCCGCGCTGGCCGGAGCTCTCCGATGCCGTAGTTGAAGAAATCGCGAAGAAGTAACGAAAATCAGTCGAAACACTAGCGAGATCGGCGACACGTGTGCACACTATCTTGCAACAGCAAGCACTGTGCTAACGGAAAGCCCTGATTCACGGGCTGGCCGGAGCGAGGTTGCTGTGGCCGCGCCGACGCGCGGTCCGATCTTCGGCCCGGCCCGCCATCATCGGGGCCCGAGCCGTTGAGCATGCCACCGGATACTGGCGCGAGAGCCGTTTGGGGAAGACGTTTCTCGTCTGTTCCAGATACCGGAGGTGTTTTGAGTGTCGGCAATGATGCAGGCCACCGATGCGACTACGGGCGTTATACATGTCCATTCGTCGCCGTCCGCCTTGTGCCCGCATGTGGACTGGGCGATCGCGGCGACCCTGGGCTGCCGCTCGCGCGTGCGCTGGTCGGCACAACCAGCCGCGGGCGGTGAGCTGTGCGCGACGATCAACTGGGTTGGTCCCGTGGGCACCGGCGCGCGACTGGCACGGTCCCTGGCCGTGTGGGAGGACCTGCGGTTCGAGGTCACCGAGGATGCCAGCGAGGGCATCGATGGCGAGCGCTTCTGCCACACCCCTGCGCTGGGACTCTGGCGCGGCACGATGAGCGCCAACGGTGACACGGTCATCGGCGAGATGCGCCTGCGCGCCATCATGGCGGAGCGTGCCCACGATCTAGCGGCCGCGCTCGATGAAGCGATGGGCACCGACTGGGACGACGAGCTCGAGCCCTTCCGGTTCGCCGGCGACGGCGCCGAGGTGACCTGGATCAGTCGCCGCGTTGGTTGATCACAACGGGATGTTCTTGTGGCGGCCCCGCTTGATCGGGGTCTCCGAGATGGCCTGCGCGATGCGGCTGCGCGTCACCGAAGGATCGATCTGCTCGTCCACGACACCGATATCCATGGCCCGGCCGACACCGCCGGTGATGGCCTCGTGCTCCTCGACGAGGCGCTGGTGCAGGGCCTCGCGCTCGGCCTCGGTCCCAGCGGCAGCAAGGGCACGCTTGTGCAGGATGCCCACGGCGGCCTTGGCGCCCATGACGGCGACCTCGCCGCCCGGCCAGGCGAATACCTTCGTCGCGCCGAGAGCGCGGGAGTTCATGGCGATGTAGGCGCCACCGTAGGCCTTGCGCAGGACGAGGGTCACGCGCGGCACGGAGGCATCGGCGAACGCGTGCAGGAGCTTGGCTCCGCGGCGGACCACGCCCTCCCACTCCTGGCTCACGCCGGGCAGGTAGCCCGGGACATCGACGAGCACGACGAGAGGCACGCCGAACTCGTCGCAGATGCGCACGAAGCGGGCAGCCTTCTCGGCGCTCTCGGAGTTGAGGCAGCCGCCAAGGCGCAGCGGGTTGTTGGCGAGGACGCCGACGGTGCGGCCACCGAGGCGACCGAAGCCCACGACGACGTTGGGCGCCCACTTGGCCTGGAGCTCGATGAAGCTCGACATCTGCTGGCCGTCGCCGGTATCGACCTGGTCGAGGAGCTGGCGCACGATGGGGTGGATGTCATAGGCGCGGCGGTTCGACTCGGGCAGCAGGGCGCGCAGGTCGGAATCGCCCCGGCGCGCGGCGTCGAGGTCCATCTCGCCCTGGTCGGCGAGCAGCGAGACGAGGCTGCGGGCCTGGTGCATCGCGTCCATCTCGTCGGCCGCGGCGATGTGCGCGACACCCGACTTGCGGGTGTGGGTGGCGGGGCCGCCGAGGGCGTCCATGTCGACCTGCTCGCCGGTCACCGAGCGAACGACATCGGGGCCGGTGACGAAGACGCGGCTCTCGGGCGCCATGATGACCACGTCGGTCAGCGCGGGCCCGTAGGCAGCGCCACCGGCAGCGAATCCCAGCACCACGGAGATCTGGGGGATGACACCGGAGGCGCGCACCATGGCCTCGAACATCAGGCCCACGGCGTGCAGCGCCTCGACGCCCTCGGCCAGTCGCGCGCCGCCGGAGTGCCAGAGCCCGACGATGGGCACTTCCTCCTCGAGGGCGGTGTTGATCGCGTTGACGATGTGCGCGCAGCCATCCACGCCCATGGCGCCACCCATGATGGTGCCGTCGGTGCAGAAGGCGATGGTGCGCACCCCGTCGACGCGGCCAGCTGCCGCGAGCACGCCGGAGTTGTCCCGGGCGTGGAGGAGGGTGATCGAACCGGGATCGAAGAATCGCTGCAAGCGGCCCATCGGGTCGCGCGGGTCGGGTGTGGTATCCCGTGTGGTCCTCGGCGCCAAGACGGTCATCGCTCCTCCAAATCCCAGTCCGGTCGAACTGCTTCGTTAGTTATGTCTGTTCTGTCTCGAGATGTGTTACGTGATGCTGCTCGTGCTGTTCGCTGACGTCGTTGGCAGCGAACGTCCGGGTGCATGCCCGCGCCTAGGCGCGGCCAAACACGATCGAGACGTTGTGCCCGCCGAAGCCGAACGAGTTCTTGACGGCGACGTCGAACTGCCCGTAGCGGGGCTTGCCCGAGACGACGTCGAGATCGATATCGGGATCCTGGTTGTCGAGGTTGAGGGTCGGAGGGATCACGCCGTCCCGCACCGCCAGGATCGTCAGGATCGATTCGAGCGCACCGACCGCTCCGATGGAGTGGCCGAGAGCTGATTTCGCCGCGTAGACGGCTGCGTGGTTGCCGATGGCGGAGTTGATCGCGCGTGCCTCGGCCAGGTCGCCGACGGACGTGGCGGTGGCGTGGGCATTGACGTGGCTCACATCGCTGGCTTCCACGCCGGCAAGCTTCATGGCCTTGCGCATGGCCCGGGCCGCACCGGTTCCCTCGGGCTCGGGCGCCACGATGTGGAACCCGTCCGAGGTGATGCCCGCGCCGAGGACGCGCGCGAGGATGGTCGCGCCGCGAGCGCGAGCGAAGTCCTCGCGCTCGAGGATCAGGACCGCGCCTGCCTCGCCGAACACGAACCCGTCCCGATCCTTGTCGAACGGACGGGACGCGCCCTTGGGATCATCGTTGCGCGTGCTCATGGCCCGCATCATCGCGAACCCGGCGATCGCCATCGGCTGGAGCTGGGACTCGACGCCGCCAGTGATGACGACATCGGCCTCGCCGTCGCGGATCATCCGCCAGGCCTGCGCGATGGCCTCGCTGCCGGATGCGCAGGCGGACACGGGGGTGTGGACGCCAGCCTGGGCGCCGTACTCGAGAGCAATGGTCGCGGCAGGCCCGTTCGGCATCATCATCGGCACCGCCATGGGGGAGACCTTGCGGGCTCCTCCCTCCAGCATGGCGACGTGCGAGTTGACCAGTGTGTCGTAGCCACCGATGCCAGTGCCGAGGACGACTGCTAGGCGCTCCTTGTCGACCTCCGGGCTGCCCGCGTGCGCCCAGGCGTTGCGCCCCTGGACGAGCGCGAGCTGCTCGACGAAGTCCATGCGGCGCACCTGCACCTTGGTCAGGGACTCCTCGGGCCGGACCTTGAGCCGCCCACCGATCGTTACTGGCATGCCGAGTTTCTCGACCCAGGGATCGGTGAGCGACTCGATGCCGCTCTCGCCCGCGAGCAGGCTCTTCCAGGTGCCATCGATATCGCCGGCCAGCGATGTGGTCGCGGCGATGCCGGTGACGACAACGGAAGGCCGGGAGCTGGTGGACCCGGTGCTTGTGGACGTAGTAGCGGAATCAGTCACTGTCAGTTCTCGCTCGCACCCTTGAGGGCATCGGTGTTGACGCCTTCGACGCCTTCGGCCTCGAGCTTCTGGATGTAGGAGACGGCGTCGCCGACGGTGCGCAGCGAGGCGAGGTCCTCATCGGGGATCTTGATGCCGTACTTGTCCTCGGTCTGCACGGCGATCTCCACCATCGACAGGGAGTCGATATCAAGGTCGTCAACGAAGGACTTCTCGATCGTCACCTCGGATGGCTCGATGCCGGTGACCTCTTCGATGATCGAGGCAAGTCCGGTGACGATATCTTCCTGGGTTGCGGCCATGGAATATGGCTCCCTTCTCATGTTTCTGCTTGTTGGGGTTGGCGATATTGAGTTGTCAGTCGACGAGCGCGAAGCGGGCTTCGAGCTCGTCGAGGTCCTGGGGGGTGTTGATAGCGAGCTGGGGCACGCCGCGCATGGTGCGCTTCGCGATCCCGGCGAGCGTGCCCGCCGGGGCCAGCTCGGCCAGGCCTGCTGCGCCGCTGTCCCGGATCGTGTCGCTGCACAGGTCCCAGCGCACGGGGCGCGTGATCTGGGCGACGATCCGGTCGAGCGCTTCGCTTCCCGACCGCACGGGCTGGCCGTCAGCGTTGGACAGCAGGGTCCGGCGCGGATCCTCGGTGGGGATGTCCGCCGCCGCCTCGGCCACCGCGTCCTGGGCAGGTGCCATGAACTCGGTGTGGAACGCTCCCGCGACGGCGAGGGGGCGGACCTTGGCGCGCTCGGGAGGGTTCTCCGCGAGCTGGGCGAGCGCCTCCATGGGCCCGGCCGCGACGATCTGCCCGGGGGCATTGCGGTTGGCCGGGGTCAATCCGAGCTCGGCGAGGCGGGCGAGGACGTCCTCCTCGGCCCCACCGAGGACCGCGGTCATCCCCGTCTCGACGGCCGCGCACGCCTTGGCCATCTCGCGGCCACGCAGGGCAGCCAGTGCGACAGCATCGTCGCTGGAGATGATCCCGGCGATCGCGGCGGCAGCGAGCTCCCCCACGGAGTGGCCGGCGACGATGCCGCCGAGCTCGGGGTGCTTGCCGAGCAGGCCGCGCTGGGCGATCTCCTCGAACGCGATCAGGGCTGAAGCGACTACCAGTGGCTGGGTGACGGCGGTGTCAGTGATCTCGTCGGCCTCGGCGACGGTGCCGAGGCGCACGAGATCGAGCCCAGCGGCCTTGGACCACTGGGCTACCCGGTCATGCACCGAGGGCAGCTCGAGCCATGGCGCGAGCATGCCTGGCTTCTGGGAGCCTTGTCCTGGGGCGAGTAGTGCTATCACGTGTTCCAGGGAACACCCTTGGGGCCCGTTTCTCAGGTGTTTTTAAGCACCAACCTTGAGGCAATAGTTTGTAGGAACCCTACAAACCGCCCCGATCGGCCCAGTCATCGCCAGCACCGCCGGGAATGTTACAGAGAAGTTTTTCACAATGTTACTGAAGTGATGTCTGGGAACTGGAGTAACGGTTCGGCATCAGAGCGCATCAAGCGACCCACGGATTCGGCCACTCGCAGTACATAGGCATCCCGTGGATTGTTCGGCTCGAGCCCCGTGATCTCGGCGATCTTCTTCAGCCGGTACCGCACCGTATTGGGATGAACGAACAAAGCCCGCGCGCACGCCTCCACCGCGCCACCGGCCTCGAGGTACACATCCAGCGTCTCGCTCAGCGAGTTCGCCGCCTTGGCCAGAGGGGTCACGATCTGCGTGTTGAGCGCCCGCACAGCATGGGCATCGCCCAGCAGGGCACGCTCGGGGAGCAAGTCCGACGCGAGCGCCGGGCGGGGCGCTAGCCGCCACCCAGGTGCCGCGAGCAGAGCCGTGTTGGCCTCGCGCCAGCTCGTGTGCGCCGCCGCCAGCGAGGGGGCCGTCGGACCCACCACGACATGGCTATCCGAGAAGGCCGCGAGCAGGTCCGAGATGAACTCGCCGCGCGCCGGGACCTCGCCATTGATGATCGCCACCAGGGTCGCGCCCTGCACCACCGACAGCGCCGAGCGACCGTGCTTCTGGGCCGCCGCATGCACCGTCGAGACCGCCGAGACCCCGCTGTCCGGTGGTGGGGTACCTACAATCACCGTCGCCGGGGCATTCGCCTCCCAGTTCAGCGTCGCGGCCCGCGAGAGCATCGAGGAGTCGGAGTCCCCGCGCACCACCGCATCGACCACGAGGGCCTCGAGCCGGGTATCCCAGGCGCCGCGCGACTCCGCCGCCGTGGCATACACCGCAGCGGCCGCGAAACCGACCTCCACGCGGTAGCGCAGGACCGCCACGGTCAGCGCCTGCAACTGCTGGTCATTGCGGGTGATCCGGGACAGGTAGTTCTCGAAGAACTCCATGGCCACCCGCACCATCTCCACCGTCTGCCGCAGCGTCACCCCGCGCGCCAGATCGTTGGGCACCACGCGGAAGGAGTCCACCGTCTTCCAGATGTCGCGGTTCGGGTCCTTCATCCAGTCCACGAAGTTCGAAACCGCGTTCTGCACCAGCAGGTGCACGGTCGATCGCTGCTCGGCATCGAGATCGGCGAAGAAGTCCAGCTGCTCCTGCATCGACTTGACCGCCTCGGTGGAGAGCCGGCCAGAGTATTGCTTCAGGCGTCGCAGCAGCGCATCGGAGAGCGGGTTCTCCGCGCTCGGCACGCGCGGGGGCCGTGGCGTGCTCGTCATGCCACCCCAGGATCGGTCGTCTGCTCCGGAGCGGCGGCCACATCGTGGATCCGGTAATGGCGCGCGGCCTCGACCGCGCGTTCCCGGTCGAGATCGCCGTTCTCGGCGAGCGCGAGCAGCACCCCCACCACGATCGACTCGGCATCGATGTTGAAGAAGCGCCGGGCGGCAGGCCGGGTATCGGAGAAGCCGAATCCATCAGCCCCGAGCGTCACATAGTGGCCCGGGACCCAGGTGCGGATCTGATCCGGCACCGCGCTCTCGAAGTCCGAGACGCCCACGAACGGCCCCTGCGAGTCCCGCAGCGCGGCCGTCACGAAGGCCTCCTTCTTGGGTGTGCCCGGATCCCGCAGCGCTGCATCCTCGCACCGGCGGCCGTCGCGCCGCAGCTCGTTCCAGGACGTCACCGACCACACGTGCGCCGCCACGTCCCACTCGCTCGCGAGGATCTCCTGCGCGCGCAGCGCCCACGGGACCGACACCCCCGAGGCGAGGATGCTCGCCCGCTTGCCCTCGCCCGAAGCGGGGGAGTAGCAGTGCATCCCCCGCAGCAGCGCATCCACATCGAGCCCCTCGGGCTCGGCGGGCTGCACGAACGGCTCGTTGTACAGCGTGATGTAGTAGTAGATGTTCTCCGGCTCGGGGCCGAACATGCGGCGCAGGCCGTCCTTGACGATGTGCGCGATCTCGAACGCGAACGCGGGATCGTAGGCCACCACGGCCGGGTTGGTCGAGGCGAGCGTGTGCGAATGCCCGTCGGCGTGCTGCAGGCCCTCGCCCGTCAGCGTCGTGCGGCCCGCGGTGGCGCCGAGCAGGAATCCGCGCGTCATCTGGTCGGCCGCTGCCCAGAAGCTGTCACCGGTGCGCTGGAAGCCGAACATCGAGTAGAAGATGTATACCGGGATCATCGGCTCGTCATGCGTGGAGTAGGAGGTCCCCGCAGCGATGAACGAGCCCGCCGAGCCCGCCTCGTTGATGCCCTCGTGCAGGATCTGCCCCGTCTGGGACTCCTTGTAGGCCAGCATCAGGTCCGCATCCACCGAGGTGTAGAGCTGCCCGTGCCGGTTGTAGATCTTCAGGGTCGGGAACCACGAGTCCATGCCGAAGGTGCGCGCCTCGTCCGGGATGATCGGCACGATCCGCTTGCCGATGTTGTCATCGCGCAGCAGCTCCTTGAACAACCGCACGACCGCCATCGTCGTGGCCACGTCCTGCTTGCCCGACCCCTTGCGGATCGACGCATAGGGCTTGTCGCCGGGCAGCTCGAGCGCCCGCGCCCCGGTGCGCCGTCGCGGCAGGAACCCGCCGAGCTGCCGCCGCCGGTCGAGCAGGTACTGGATCTCCGGGGCGTCCTCGCCGGGGTGGTAGTACGGCGGCAGGTATGGATCCTCCTCGAGCTGCTCGTCGCTGATCGGGATGCGCTGCGTATCGCGGAAGTGCTTCAGGTCCTCGAGCGCGAGCTTCTTCATCTGGTGGGTGGCATTGCGCGCCTCGAAATGCTCGCCGAGCGCGTAGCCCTTGATCGTGTGCGCGAGGATCACCGTCGGCTGGCCCTTGTGCTCGGTCGCCGCCCGGTACGCCGCGTACACCTTGCGATAGTCATGGCCGCCGCGCTTGAGGTTCCAGATCTCCGCATCCGACAGATCCTCCACCAGCTCCTTGGTGCGCGGATCGCGGCCGAAGAAGTGCTCCCGCACATGCCCGCCATCGTTGGCCTTGTACGTCTGGAAATCGCCGTCCGGGGTGGTGTTCATCAGGTTCACCAGCGCCCCGTCCTTGTCCGCGTAGAACAACCGATCCCACTCGCGGCCCCAGATCACCTTGATCACATGCCAGCCCGCGCCGCGGAAGAACGACTCGAGCTCCTGGATGATCTTGCCGTTGCCCCGCACCGGGCCATCGAGCCTTTGGAGGTTGCAGTTGACCACGAACGTCAGGTTGTCGAGGCCCTCCATCGCCGCCACATGCACCAGCCCGCGCGACTCCGGCTCATCCATCTCGCCGTCGCCGAGGAACGCCCACACGTGCTGGTCCGAGGTGTCCTTGATGCCCCGGTCGCGCAGGTAGTGGTTGAAGCGCGCCTGATAGATCGCGTTCATCGGGCCGAGGCCCATCGATACCGTCGGGAACTCCCAGAAGTCCGGCATCAGCCGCGGATGCGGATAGGACGGCAGGCCGCCGCCCTCGCCGCGGTGGCTATGCTCCTGCCGGAATCCATCGAGCTGCTCGGGCGTCAGCCGGCCCTCGAGGAACGCGCGCGCATAGATCCCCGGCGACGCGTGCCCCTGGATGAAGATCTGGTCGCCGCCGCCCGTATGATCCTTGCCCCGGAAGAAGTGATTGAACCCGACCTCGTACAGCGCGGCCGACGACGCATACGTCGAGATGTGCCCGCCGACGCCCACGCCCGGCCGCTGCGCCCGGTGCACCATGATCGCCGCGTTCCAGCGGATCCATGCGCGGTAGCGGCGCTCCACGTCCTCGTCGCCCGGGAACCACGGCTCCCGCTCCGTCGGAATCGTGTTCACGTAATCGGTCGATGTCAGCGCCGGGACCGCGACACGCCGCTGGTTCGCCCGCTCGAGCAGCCGCAGCAGCAAGTACCTGGCCCGTTCCGGCGACGAATGCTCCAGCATCCCATCGAAGGACTCCAGCCACTCCGACGTTTCCTCCGGATCGATATCCGGCAAGTACGATGCGATCCCCTCGCGGATCACCCGCACGCGATCACGATCCCGCGACACTCCATCGCTCGATGACTGCTCAGGCACTCGATCACTCCTTGTGGGCATGTACCTCGTGGACACCCGTGCCGCACCGCGGTCCGCAGCACGACCCAGCCTATGACCCACATTACTTTCGCGAGCACCACCAGTGCAGGGCCACAGCCAAAACGTCGCGCTCAGTCGCTCCCGTCGCGCGCCCAGCGGCCCGCCCGCACCGCAAACGGCGACAGCACCACTACCAAACCGGTAGGGTGGCCCCCGTGAAGCAGGTGCACGGACACCATCCCCCCGGCACGCCCCGCCAGGACAGAGCCAGCGCGAGACAATCCGCGCCGCACGCCGCAGCGGGAACAGCAACAGCGGGAAGCAGGACAGCAAGCACAGTGCGCTGCTGACAAACCAGCCCCCGCACCGCACAATGATCTCGGGATCATCACACCCAGGCACAGAAGCAGGAGGACACACGAACGTGGCCGGGACGGACACTCGGAACTACGCACAAATGCTGGGCATCACCCAGGGAATGATCGTCCAGGAGATCGGCTGGGACGACGATGCCAGCGAGGAGGTCCGCGACTCAGTCGAGGAAGCCTGCGGCGATACGCTCCTGGACGAGGACACCGACGAGGTCATCGACATCGTCATCCTCTGGTGGCGCGACGGCGACGGAGACCTCATCGACGAGCTCGTGGACGCCATCAGCCCGCTCTCCGAGGACGGGGCCATCTGGGTCCTCACTCCCAAGACCGGCACCCCTGGATACGTCGAGCCCAGCGAGATCGCTGAGTCCGCGCCCACGGCCGGGCTCACCCAGACCTCCACCGTCAACCTCGGAGCCTGGACCGGAGCCCGCCTCGAGCAGCCCCGCGCCAAGGCCGGAAAGCGGCAATGAGCCCCAGCTCACCCAGCTCGGGCGACGCCAGCACCACACCCGCGGGTCATCGGGCCGGTGGAACGAAGCCCGGCGGCGACCGGCCCCATGATGGCGGAGGCCTTGCGGAGGACACGAGCCGCACCCCTCCCGCCATCGGGGACGTCGCCCCCGGCTTCACCCTGCGCGACCAGAACAACCAGCGCGTCAGCCTCGCCGACTACCGGGGCAGCAAGGACGTTCTCCTCGTCTTCTTCCCGCTCGCCTACACCGGCACCTGCCAGGGCGAGCTAGGGCAGATCCGGGACAACATCGATACCTTCCGCAACGACACCACCGAGATCCTCACGATCTCCGTCAGCGCGCCACCAGTGCACAAGATCTGGTCCGCGGAGCAGGGCTACCTCTTCCCGATCCTCGCCGACTTCTGGCCCCACGGCGAGATTGCCGCGCGCTACGGGGTGCTCAACGAGAAGAACGGCACGCCAGACCGTGGCACCTTTCTCATCGATCGCGGCGGCATCATCCGCTATGCCGAGATCGGGCCGCCCGGGAAGCCGCGCGACCAGCTGCAATGGCAAGCTGCGATCGAGGCGCTCGCCAGCCAGCGATAGCGCTCGCCCCCGCTTGCCCCTCCGGCGCCGACTAGGACTGCTCCGCGCGCCAGTGTAAAGTGGTCGCGGCATCGGGGCGTATAGCTCAGCGGTAGAGCGCTGCTCTTACACAGCAGTGGTCGGGGGTTCAAATCCCTCTGCGCCCACCATGAGAACCGCAACTCAGCGGCGAGCATGAATCCTGGCCTATTGGGCGGGGGAGCTCCAGTGCCGCTGGCCTGTTCGGCGGATCTGCTGGCGAACGTTGCGCGACACGCCGCGACACGTTGCCCAGAACAGGACAATCACCAGCAGTTCCTGGCGCCGCCGCACGATCCTTGGCCCATTGCCCCCTTGGTCGGACGGGCGTGTCGCGAGCCTGCGCGGTGTGACTCGTGTCCTAACGGCATCCCGTGGTAGCGGCGGTACTCTCTACAGTGCGCGTTTCGGACACTGTCGGCTGCTTGCCAGGTGCCGCGACGCGCCAGGCACGGGACCAGGACCGGCTCCCGAGCCTTTGGGCCCGCGCTATTCCGGTGCGGGCCATCAGGACCTCAAGACGCACAGTTCGGAGTGATTGTCATCAAGGCCGGGGAGTTGATCGCGAAGAACTATCGCCTCGTCGAGCGCATTGGCAGCGGCGGCGCGGGCGTGGTCTGGCGCGCGATCGATGAGCGCCTCGAGCGCCCGGTGGCGGTCAAGGAGATCCTCGTGCAGCCGGGCTTGCCCGAGAGCGAGCGGGAGGTGCTGCGCCAGCGCGCGATGCGGGAGGCCCGCAACGCTGCCCGCTTCCAGCACCCGAACGCCATCGTGGTCTTCGACATCGCAGATCATGAGGGAAACCCGTGCCTGGTGATGGAGTACTTCCAGTCGCGCAGTCTCGCCGAGGTGCTATCCGCGCAGGGCACGGTGCCCTTGCCGCAGGTGGCGCGGATCGGTCGGCAGGTGGCGTCGGCGTTGATCTCGGCCCACAATGCCGGGATCGTCCACCGCGACGTGAAGCCGGGCAATGTACTGATCAATGATGCCGGGGTCGTGAAGATCACCGATTTTGGCATCTCGAAAGCGGCCGGTGACGTGACACTGACAGCGACGGGCCTGGTCTCGGGCACGGTGGCGTACCTGCCGCCGGAGATCGCGCGCGGCGCCGAGCCGACACCGGCCTCCGATGTGTTCGGGCTGGGCGCCACCTTGTTCCACGCCCTCGAGGGCGAGCCACCGTATGGGCGGGACCAGAACCCCTTGGCCGTGCTGTACAAGGCGGCGAGCGGGGAGATGGGCGCGCCCAAGCGCGCGGGCGAGGCGACAATCCTGCTGCAGCGGATGCTGGCCTCGGATCCAGCGGAGCGACCGTCCTTGCGCGAGGCCCGGGCAGAGCTCGCGGGCGTGGCGGAGGGCACGGGCGCGCGCGGTGCTGCAGCCTCCCAGCCGGGCCTGCGCCGTGGGCTGATCGACGCTGTCCGCGCGAGTGTTCCAGCGGGCGCGCTAGCGGCACGGTCGGCGACCACCCAGCTCGCGCCCCCCGCGCAACCGGCACCAGCGCCGTCCCGCCCGGCACGCGCGAAAACCGTGCAGGCACGCCCCTACCAGCCTGATGCCGCGCCGCAGCGCGACGGCCGGGCCACCGCTGTTGCCCCGTACGTGACGGACGCCAGGCCGGTGCCTGCTCGCGAACCGGGCTCGCGACCCGTGGTGTTCACGGGTGCGGTCGTGATCGTGCTGCTGATGGTGCTCGGCCTGGTGTATGGCATCGTCACGATGTCCGGCAACGGCCTGGGCGGCGGCGCGGGAGAGACTTCCGAATCGGCAGCGCCCAGCCTGGAGCAGACACCAAGCTCGGGCGGAAACGTCGCGTGGGGCGCGGCGGGCGATGTCGTGGCGCAGTTCTACAGCAATCCGGCGGGCTCGTGGTCCTTGCTCACCCCGGCCGCGCAGCAGGTATATGGCGACGCCGCCGGCTTCGAGGAGTACTGGTCCTCGCGCGTCGTGCAGAGCTTTGGCCGCATCGAGGCCTACAAGCTCGCCAACAATCCGGACGGATCGGTCGATCTGCGGGTCAATGGCCTGGACTACGACGGCCAGAGCCGCAATCTCGAGGTACGGGTCGTCGAGGCCGGTGGCCGGTTGCTGATCGACAGCGATACGCGCTAGCAGCCGCGCTGGCCCCAGGATCGGCGACGGGTGATGCCGCGCACCGGTAGGCTTGCCATGCCCGTTCGAAGTACCTGTGGAGGATTGTGATGATCGGAAGGCCGCGCTCGCGTTCCTCGTACGCGCAGGCTGCCCGGTCGCTGCTGCGCGAGTCCGTTCTCACCGCGGTGGACGAGCTGGTCCGCCATGACGGCTGGGCCGCGACGACGATCGACCGAGTGGCCAAGACCGTCGGGATCAGCCGCCAGACGGTGTACAACGAGTTCGGTTCGCGGCAGTCGCTGGCAGAGGCCTATATCCTGCATCGCCTGGACCAGGTGCTCGATTCCGTCTCGACCCTCGTGCGAACATCCTCCACCCTGGAGGAGGGATTCCGGGCTGCGCTGATCATGTTCCTCGACATGGCCGACGAGCCGTTGATCCGCACCGTCCTCTCGGGCGGCGGGGACCGTTCGGGCCTGACGGAGCTGCTTCGCCAGGTCAACGAGCGCACGGTGGATAGGCTGTCGAGCCTGATCCGCGAGCTGACCCCCACGGTGTGCGAGGACGACGCGGTGATCCTGGCGGATTCCATCGCCCGGCTTGCTGTGGCTCACGCCATCGCGCCGACCCATGGCCAGGACGTGGCCGTTGATCGAATGGTCCGCCTCGCGCAGATCGTCCTCGGGGCGCTGGAGGACGGCCGGGGCGAGAAGCCGTGATCGCCGTCGCCGCGTGGTGCCACGGGAACGACGCATGAGGTCCTCGCGAGCCGCGTTGCTGGCCGTGCTGCTGCTGGGAAACTCGTTCGTGGTCGCCTGGTGGTGGGCGAGCGCATGGCTTGTCGACGACGGTGCGGGCAGCCTCGCCGAGCAGTGGGGCATCGTTGCCGTGGCGGTGCTCGGTGCCGCGGTGATCGTGCTCCGCGTGGACCGGTACGTGCAAGCGTGGTCACGCTCCAGCGTCGCGCCCACCGACGCGGACCTGCGGCAGGCCTTGGCGGCGGCGGTGTTCATCGCGCTTGGCTGCGGCTCGATCTGGGGCGGCATCGTTGTCCTGGAGCAAGCCGTGTCCGCTGGCGCGGCAGCGGGCGGCCTGGCGACGTGGTGGATCGCCGGCTCGGTCGCCTGGCTAGCGGCAGGCATCAACCATGGGATCGCGGCGTGGTGGCTGCGGCCAGCATTGCTGCGCGAGTTCGATCAAGCCGCTGTGGGTGCTGTCGCGGCGTCGCGGGCATGGGCGGAGCGGATATGGACCGCGCGGGTCGTGACCGTCCCCGCTGTTCCCGTGCTGCTGCTCGCCGGTGCCCTCGCTAGTAGTGGCGCCTCCAGCGGTGCGGCCCAGGCAGCCACCCTTCTTGGCGTTGCCGTGATCGTGGCATCGTCGCTGTGGCTCGGCGGACGATCCGCCGCCACCCTCGCCGCTATCCGCGACGCCATCCGGGGCCGCTACCGGCCCGTGGTGGACTCGGTGACCGAGGCTGGCGCGCTGCAGTCCGCGGTGGGCGAGCTGATCGACGAGTCCGTCCGGTCGGAAGCATCGCAGGCGCTCTTCGGGCAGCACGTGGGCCAGGACGTAGCCCGGCAGGCGCTCGAGCATGGCACCGAGCTGCGTGCGGAGACGCGCTTCGTGGCCGTGATGTTCGTCGACCTGGTGGGGTCCACCCGCGCGGCTTCGACGATGCGGCCGGGCGAGGTCGTTGCGTTGCTCAACCGATTCTTCGACATCGTGATCCGGGTCGTTGACCGGAACCGGGGATTCGTCAACAAGTTCGTCGGCGACGAGGCGCTCATCGTGTTCGGTGCTCCCGTGTTCCAGGTGGAGGCCGTGACGCAGGCCCTCGCCACCGCGCGCGAGCTCGTGGAAGCGCTCGCCGACATGCCAGAAATCCAGGTAGGGATCGGTGTGTCGGCCGGGACCGTCACCGCGGGCAACGTCGGGGCGGCCGAGCGGTTCGAGTACACCGTCATCGGCGACCCGGTCAACGAGGCGGCCCGGCTGACCGAGCTCGCGAAGAAGCATCCCGGCCATGTCCTGGCATCAGCCACATCGGTGGGCTTCGCCTCCGAGGCGGAGCAGGCACTCTGGGAGAGCGGCGACCTCGTGGAACTGCGCGGCCGCAGCAAGCTCACGCGGCTTGCCTGGCCCGTGGCGCCCACGCGTACGCGCTCCTAGGCACTATTGTCAGGTCCGTGGCGAGAAAACAGCCGAGCAATGCAAGCGGCGACCCCGAGGAACTCCTGGACGCGCTGACGGAATTCGTCAGCGACAAGCTCCGTGGCGATACGCTCGCCGAGCTGGTGCACGTGGAGGTCGGGCATGCCCTCGCGGCCGCGAAGCAGTTGACCCTCGGCGAGGTGGTGACGCCGCAGCAGGTCAGTGGGGCCGCGATCAAGTACGCGCTCGAGTGGCGCATCGAGGGAGCGATCCCGGAGCTCGCCGGTGACATCGCTGGCCGCATCCACGAGCGGCTGCTGCACGATCACGATGGCCGCGATGTCGCTGTGGCCGCGGAGAAGTTCCTCGCGATGCCGGCATTCCACCGCATTATCGACCTCGTCTACCACAGCCCCGCGGTCCGCGGCTCGGTCGCTTGGTTCCTGTACCGGGCCGCCGTGGAATCGGTCAACCGCAACCGCGACCTGATGGCGAGCACCCCGGGACTCGGCATGCTGGTGCGCCTGACCAGCGCGCTGGGCAACCGGGTCGCCCCAGCGGCCCCCGCGCACGTCGACCGCGCGGTACGGGGGGCCGTGGAACGCATCGTGGCCGGGATCCTCGATGCCGCGGAAACCCCTGACCTTGCCATTCCCCGTCCCGCAGCGGGCGCCTCCACCGCCGAGCTCCTCGAGGCGCACATCGGATCGTCCCTCACCGCACAGGAGCTCGAGGACCTGCTCGTCCTCGGCTTCGAGATCTGGAACGACATGCGCGGCACCCGCGCGCTGCGCGCCGCCGTGGAGGAGGGCGTCGCCGTGTTCTTCCAGAAGTACTCCCATTACTCCCTCGCTGACCTCCTCGAGGAACTGGGCGTGAGCCGGGAGGACATGATCGAGGAAGCACTCCGGTTCGCCCCGCGCGTGCTGGGGATCGTCCAGGAGAATGGCATGCTCGAGAGCTTCGTGCGCCGCCAGTTCCGTGACTTCGTCGAATCCGAGCGCGTGCGCCGGATGCTCGCATGACGTGATGGTCGGCGATCCCGCGGCGCGAGCAGCGAGAGGCACGCGGCACGCGCTGGTCCTGGGCATGGCAGGCGGCATCGATCCCGGCGTGCCGGGCCGCGCGCTCGCACTGCACCGCGCGCTCGTCGGCACTGGAGGCTGGCAGGGCACCGGAGCGCCGGACGGAATCGCGCTCGACCCAGCGGAGGCGGGCGCGCATGCTCTGATCGAGCGCGCGTTCGCCGCCGCGCACAGCGAGGGCACGACCTTGCTGCTCGGGATCGTCAGCGACGTCGCGACGGCAGAGGGCACCACCGTGCTGCTCGGTCCCGACGGCCTGGACCTGGGCGCATGCGTGCGGGAGCTGCGCGAGCACTATCGGGGCATCGACGGACTGATCCTGCTGCTCGATGTCCCGATCATGCTGCCGCCAGCCTGGACGGGAACGCTCGGGGCTGGTGCGCCGGGAACCGGGCGTGTCGAGGTGGTAGCGGGCGACGGACTGGCTGCCGAGGTCGCCCGGATCGCTGCGGCAGGCATCGCCTCCGTGGGCTCGCGCATCACCGCCCGCGACATCCGCCCGGCCACCCATCAGGGACCGCCGGGGGACACCGACGATCCTGCGCTGTGGATCCTCCCCAACCAGGCCCGCGCGCACGACGCCACGGCTGGATCCGCGCGGGCGAGCCTGATCGATGCGCGGCTCGCGGGAATCATGCTCGCCCCGGCGCAGCAGCGTGCCGCCGAATCCGCTATCGAGGCGCGCGACCACCGGCTCGTCACCATCACGGGCGCCCCCGGATGCGGCAAGTCCACCGTCCTCGCCGCCCTCACCAGGCCCGACCAGGTCGCCTCGATCGATCATTGCAGCCCGCGCCACGTCGCCGCGATCGTGCTCATCCACGCCTGGCACTCCGTCGAGGAGATCGCCGCCGAGATCGCGACCCAGCTGCGCGCGCGCATCCCCGGCCTCGAGCCGCGCCCTATCAACGGGACGGTGCCCGCAATGGCCACCGAGCGGCTCCTGGAGAATCCGCTCGCAGGGTGCACCACGGCCTGGCAGCGCCCCATCCTCGTCATCCTCGACGGGATCGACCAGTTGCCCCCGCCGGAGTTGAAGCGCCTCGACGACGCCATCGGCACGCTGCTCGGCCGGCGCGACGGCGCGCTCGCGCGGCTACGGATCATCGCGAGCATCCGCGACACCATTGACCTGGCCGCGCTGCCGTCGCTCTCAGCAGGCCTGCGCATCAGCCTGCTCGGCGATGCCGGCTGGCAGGGCGCGCCGACCGGAGCGCAAGCGGAGCAGCCCGATGAGGCGGTCGCGCGCCAGGCCCGGGACATCATGGCCGCCAGCCGCGCCCCGGAGGCCGCGCGCTTCGTGCTCGCTCTGCTCTGTGCCACGGGCGCGGCCCCGATCCTGCCGCGGTCGGCCATCGAGGGCGCCCTGTCCGAGCGCGGCCTCCCCGATGCCCGGGCCTTCGCCGGAGAGGTCCTCGCCTTGGCCGGCCCCCTCGTGGAACGCGCCGCGCCGGGCACCAGCGAGGAGACCGTTGGCCTCCGGCAGCACGTACCTGCCCGAGCGCTCCGCTCGGTCGTGGATCCCGCGGGCACAGCGATGGCGGTGGCGCACCGAGCAATCGTGGACGCGGTCGAGCACCTCGGAGCTGCCGCCAGCGCTGCTCCTGCCGCGGCCCTTGCCGTCCACGAGCGGCTGGTGCTTCCCTTCCACTGCTTCCACGGCGGCCTCCCCGGGCAGGCACTCGCGCTGCTCGCCACCGCAGCGGGCAACTCGCACGCCGCGGACAACCATGCCCGATGGGCCCGCTGGAGCACCATCGCCACCGGAATCCTCAGTCCCGGCCATCCGGTGGTGCTGTCGCTGCGTGGCAACGCCGCCGGTGCGCGGGGCATCGCGGGGGACCCCGCGGGCGCCGCCGAGGACTTCACCGCGCTCGCCGCCGATCGCGAGCTACTCCTCGGCGCCGAGCATCCCGATACGATCGCCACCCGCAACAACGTCGCCGTCTGGCTGGGCAAATCCGGCCAGCACCGGGCCGCCACCGCCGAGTTCGCCGCCGTGCTTCCCATGCTCGAACGGCTGCACGGTCCTACTCACCCGACCACCGTCGCCATGCGCGACCACCTCAGCCACTACCTCGCCAGCATGGCCGCGACCGCCGCGACACCCGACGAGGCACGGTCTACCCTGCGGGACCAGCAGCGCGTGCTCGGCCACGACCATCGAGCCACCCTCGCCACCCGGTTCCGCATCGCCACGATGAGCGCCGCCTCCGGCGACCATGCCGCAGCGAGCGCTGAGGCCGACCAGGTGCTCCGCGACCAGCGGCGAGTCCTGGGCCCCGCCCACCCGGACGTGCTGGAGACCCTGCATTCGCTCGCGTCCTGGCGGCTCCGCTCGGGGGACCAGCATGGTGCCCTGGGCGCCCTGATCGCGCTCGCCGAGGGCCGGTCGCAGCACCTCGGGGCGGATCACCCCGATACGCTTGCTGCCCGCGCCACCCTCGCCCTCGCCAAGGCAGATGCTGGAGAGCTGCACGGCGCGATCAAGGAGCTCGAGGACCTCATCCCGCTCCAGCAGCGCGTCCTCGGCGCGGACCACCCCGATACCTTGTCCGCGCGCAACAATCTCGCGCTGTCGCACGGAAAGCTCGGCGAGATCCAGCGCTCCCTGCGCGAATTCGGGCAACTGCTCGCGGATCGCGAGAGAGTGCTGGGGGCCGAGCATCCTGCCACCCTGACCACGCGCGCGAACCTAGCCTGGATCAAGGGCCGCAACGGTGATGCGGCCGCCGCGCTCCGGGACTACGAGGAGCTCATCCCTGTTCTCGAGCGCGTGCTGGGAAGCGATCACCCACGGGTCGCGCGTGCGCGCAAGGGACGGGCGAGGTGGGCGCGGGAGCTTTCCGCCCGCCGCGCCTAGTCGGCGGTCACTACCCTGCGCAGCAGGGGCCGGGTGGCGAGCACGCCCCCGATGACGATGGCATTGCCGAGCGCGAGCAGCATCACCACCTGGCCGAGCGCCAACGGATCGAGCAGGACCACGGCACCCGTGATGGGGAACAGGAAAGCCAGCGCAGCGCCCGCGGAGACCACCGACAGCACCAGCACCGGCCCGCGCGCCTGCCGCGAGCGCGCCGCCTGCATCACCGCGACCGGCGTGCCCGCATGATGCAGCGACACATACAGCTCGCGATGCTCGAGGATCGCTGCGGCCTGGGTGAGCGCGGTGGAGATCGCGGCGAGCGCGAACGTCGCGACCAGGGTGAACGCCACGCCTAGCCGCAAGTCGCTCATCAGTTGCTCCTCGCCGTTGCCGCTGCCTATCGCGGTGAGCAGGGCGGTCCCGGCGGCGACGAAGCTGGCCACGGCCACGCCGCTGACAGTGCGCCACGCCTGGGCTGGGGCGTCGAGCACACGGCGCGCCGCGATCAAGGACGCGGCATCGCCAGCCCGCGCGAGCATGGCCCGCCCCACGAGCGCGACGATGCGCGGACCGACGACGTTGAGCATCGCGAAGGTGATCGCGAGCGCGATGAGCAGGCCAGTGATCCCTGCTGCTGCCGGGCTCGCCTGGGTCCACAGCAGCAGTCCGCCACCGCTCACGACCAGCAGGATGAGCCCGCGCGGAGGGGGCGCGTGCCGCTGCGCGACGCCGAGCGGGGTGATCGCGATGCTCCGGAGCCCCAGCAGCGAAGTGGCTGCCGCGAGCACGGGAACACCGAGGATGCTCGCCAGCAGGATCCACGGCCCCACCCACAGCTCGCCGATGGAGAAAGGCTCGCCCTGGAACGGCAGCAGCGCGACGACGGGCAGCAGTGCCGCGTTGATGCCCGCGCCCAGCAGCGCCCCGAGCAGTCCCGCGATCGACGCCTCCGCCATCGCCATGCCCGCCGCATCGCCCGGGGTGGCGCCAGCGAGTCGCATCGACGCCAGGCGCGCGTCACGCTTGCGGGCGCCCAGACGAGCGGCGGCAAGCCCGAGAGTGACGCACGGGATCACCACGAGGATGCTCGCGATCGAGGCGAGCGTCAGATAGAACTCTGCATCGGGTCGGTCATCGCGGCCAGCGAACGCGCCATGCCCGCCGATCACGGTCAGCGCCAGCGCCGTAGCGGCGGCGAACGCGAGGATCGGCAGTGCCAGGGGCACGAGCAGCCGTGGTCCCTCGGCGCGCGCCGTCATCCGGGTCACCCGCAGGATCGTCGTGGCGCTCATGACGCGCTCCGCTGGGCCAGCCGACCATCGTGCATGTGCACCACGCGCTGGCAATAGCCAGCCACCTGCGGGTCATGGGTCACCACGACCAGCGCGGTCCCGAGATGGCGGCTGGCCTCCACAAGGATGCCCATCACGTCCTGGGAGGTACGTGCATCGAGAGCGCCGGTGGGCTCGTCGGCGAACAGCACCGTCGGCCGGGCCACCATCGCGCGCGCGATCGCGACGCGCTGGGCCTGCCCGCCGGACATCTCGCCGGGACGGCGTTCCTCCAGCCCGGCGATGCCGAGCGGATCGAACAACGTGGCGGCCCGATCCCGTGCGGCACGCACGCTCATGCCGTCGAGGATGAGGGGCAGCGCGACATTCTCGATCGCGGGCAGCTCGGGCAGCAGTTGCCCGGACTGGAAGACGAAGCCGAACGCGCGCCGCCGCAGCGCGGTCCGCGCGGATTCGCGCAGCGCGCTGATGTCGGTTCCCTCGAGGAGGACCTCGCCCGCATCAGGCTGCACGATCCCGCTGAGCAGGTGCAGCAGGGTGGACTTTCCGGAGCCGGAGGGGCCCATGATGGCGAGGGTGCCTTGTGGCTCGACGTCGATGCTGGCGTCATGGAGGACTGTGTGGGGGCCGTAGCGCTTGGTGAGGCCACGCCCGCTGAGGACCGGGGAGTGTGTCATGCTCTCCACGGTGCCGTGGCGGGCGGGCAGAAGCGTCGGGCCACGGTCCGATCCTCGCCGCGGCCCGCGTCATGCCTGGGTAGGACGCGGGCAGGATCCGAACCACGACGATGAGCTGGCAGGAGCGGGAACGAGGATGCGTCATTCGTGGGCGGCGGACAGGGCCGCGGGGCTCGCGATCGCGTTCCTCGCGGATCGGTGGCTGGGCGACCCGCGGCGATTCCATCCCGTCGCGGGGTTCGGGACTATCGCGCACCGCGCCGAGCAAGCCTGGTACTGGGATTCCCGTGGCCGGGGAGCCCTGCACTGGCTGGTTCTCGTGGGCGGTACGGCCGGTGCAGCCTGCCTGGTGGATCGCGCGCTGGCACGGGACGGCATGCCCCGGCTGGCGAGGATCGGATGGACCGCCGGCGCCACGTGGGCAACCCTGGGTGGCACGAGCCTGGCGCGGGTGGGCGAGCGCATGGCGGGGCATCTGGAAGCAGGCGACCTGGAGGCGGCCCGCGCGCAGGTGCCCTCGCTGTGCGGGCGGGACCCAGCGCTGCTCGATCTGCCCGGCATCGCCCGCGCGACGGTGGAATCGCTCGCGGAGAACACCTCTGATGCCACGATCGGACCGCTCGTCTGGGCCGGAGTGCTCGGCGCTCCGGGCGCGCTCGCCTACCGGGCGATCAACACCCTCGACGCGATGGTGGGCTATCGCTCGGCGCGCTACCTGCGCTTCGGCTGGTTCTCGGCCCGCGCCGACGATGCGGCGAACCTGCTCCCGGCCCGCCTCTGCGGCATCATCACCGTCGCCTCGGCTCCCGTCGTCGGGGGCTCACCAGCACGGGCTTGGCGGGCCTGGCAGAAGGACGCGCGCTCGCACCCTAGCCCCAATGCCGGAGTGGCGGAGGCCAGCGCGGCGGGCGCGCTCGGCATCCAGCTAGGCGGCACCACGGAGTACCGGCATGGAACCGAGGAACGGCCGCGGCTGGGGGAGGGCCCGCCCCCACAGGTTGCTGATGTGCGGCGCGCGGTGCGGCTCTCCCGGCGCGTGCAGGCCGGCGCGGCCGCGCTGGTGGTCCTAGCGGTTGTGGCCGTACCGATCGGCAAGCACATCGCGCGGGCGTGAGGGAACCGTGCCGGCAGGCTCGGCAGCGCCCTTCTCTCCGGCTTCGTCGTCGTCGCGGCTGCCGCGTCCCCGGCGCTCCCGCAGCTCGGCGCGCACGAAGTACAGCAGCCCGAGCGGCGCCATGATCCCGAACGCGATCCACTGCAGCCCATAGGACAGGAACGGGCCGGCATCGAGCTGCGGCAATCCGATCAGGCCGAGGCCGCCTGGCTGCTCGGCCGCGAGCTGCACATAGAAGCCGGGGAGGTCCGTGCCAGTGGCCGCGCTGATCTCGTCGGTGTTGATCGAGTACACCTGCATCACGCCGTCGTCACCATCAATGGCATCGCGACCGGTCGTCCCCTCGGGCATGCGGATGCGGCCCGCGAGCTGGACCTGGCCCTCGGGGGGTGCCGTGAACCCTGGTACCTCGGTCCCCACATCGGTGGGCACGAATCCGCGGTTGACCAGCACGACCGGGCCGCTGTCGAGCTCGAACGGCGTGAGCACCTCGAACCCAGGCGTTGAATCGACCGATCGCAGCCGTGCTACTACCTCATCGGCGGGCAGGTAGGAGCCGCTGAGCAGGACCCGGCGCCATTCGTTGTCCGCGGGTGGCGCGCCCTGATCGATCATGAGCTCATCGACCGGCATGGGCTCCGCGTCGAGCGACTGCTCGATCAGAGTGTTCCGCTGCTCGGTCTCGGCATTCTTGCCGAGCTGCCACGGTGCGAGCACCGTGAAGGAGAGGTAGGCGAACACGCCCACGATGATGATGAGGACCACCCAGCCTGGGCGGACGAGGAATCCGAGTCGGCGCACGCTACCACGGTAGCCGCGCGGACCAGGCAGGTCGAAACCATCGGGCATCGAACGCCGCCAAAGTCACAGGCGCGCGCGGATCCAGGCGAGGAGGCCGGGCATCGCGGCCTCGATCTGCTCGCGCACCTCCTCGAACTCGCGCGCGCTTCCCCAATAGGGATCGGCGACATCCCAGGACGTCGCGGCCGGATCGAACTCGCGCAGCAATCGCACCCGGGCAGCGTCGGCGCCGCGCTTGCGCAGCTCGCGGACATGGCCCTCGTCGAGCGCGAGGATCAGGTCAGCGCTCAGATGCTCCGCAGCGACCGTAGCGGCGACGTGCTCGGTGCTGTAGCCCGCCTGCCGCAATGCCGCGACGGTGCGGTGATCGGCTGGCTCGCCGATATGCCACGAGCCAGTCCCGGCACTGCTGACCTCGACCTGATCGTGCAGCCCCTCCTCGCGAAGGGCGTGGACGAGGATCCGCTCGGCCATCGGGGAGCGGCAGATGTTCCCGGTGCAGATGAAGGTGATATGCACGTAGCCGACCCTACTCGCTGGTGGTGCGCAGCAGTTCGATGAGGTGCTCGGGGGAGCGGGCCACCCATCCGGCGCCGGCGTGCTCGCTGCCGCTGCCGTAGCCCCAGGCGACCGAGATCGTGCTGATGCCGTGGGCCGCGGCCCCGCGAACGTCGTGGATCCGATCGCCCACCATCACCACCTCCTGGGGCGCGCGCTCGAGAGGGATGCCCAGTCCCTTGAGCGCGTGCGCGATCACATCAGCCTTGCGCCGCCTCGTGCCATCGTCGCTCGCTGTTCCGATCATCTCGAAGTATTGCTCGAGATCGTGGTGGCGCAGCATCTTGAGGGAGTTGGTCTCGCCCTTCGATGTCGCGACCGCGAGCCGGGCACCGGCGCTCCGCAGTGCCGCCAGAGCCTCGGGCACGCCGTCATAGACGGTGGACTCGCGCCAGCCCAGCGTGCCGTACCGATCGAAGTAGGCCGCCAGCGCCCGCTCCGCGACGGATCCCTCCAGGCCCAATGCGTCGAGCGTGTCCATCATGGGCGGGCCCACCACGTCGAGCACCGCGAGATCCGCAGGGACCGGCCAGCCCACGGCGTCCAAAGCGTGACGGAAGCTCGCGATCACCCCCGGAGCGGAATCGGTCATCGTGCCGTCGAGATCGACGAGGATCGCCGGGAAGCGGAAAGGGGCAGCCATGCCGACCATCATGCCGCCCGGCGCTTTCGCAGCACTAGGCTGGTGGCTCGTGAGCATCGTCGCGCGGCCATCGTCCGGGCCCGGCAGGGGAGCCGGGGCGGATGCGCTGCGCCACCACGGCGATATCGACGCGGCACCGGGCTTGCTCGATTTCGCGGTGAATGTGCATGGCACCGAGCCGCCATCCTGGGTGCAGCACGCGCTGCGGGACCGGCTGCCGGATCTCGCGCGCTACCCCGACCAGGCCGAGGACGCGGCTACCCGCGCGGTCATCGCGGCACGGCACGGGCGCCACCCCGACGAGGTGCTGCTGCTCAATGGGGCCGCCGAAGGGTTCGCGCTGCTGCCAGGACTCGCGCCGCGCCACGCCGCGGTGATCCACCCGTCCTTCACCGAGCCGGAGCATGTCCTCGCCACGGCAGGCATCCCGGTGACGAGGGTGATCCTCCCGCCGCCCTATGGCCTCGCCCAGGCCACGATCCCGAGCGACGTGGATCTCGTGGTGGTGGGCAACCCGACCAATCCGACGTCGGTGTTGCATCCGCGGTCGAGCATCGATGCATTGCGCGCGCCCGGGCGCCTCGTGGTGGTCGACGAGGCATTCATGGACGTCGTTCCTGGCGAGACCGGTTCCTGCGCGAGTGATGGTGCGGGGGATGTGCTGGTGCTGCGCAGCATCACCAAGACGTGGGGGCTGGCCGGGCTGCGCGCGGGCTACGCTCTCGGCGCCCCGGAGTTGCTGGAACGCCTGGCTCGGCCGAGGCCGCACTGGCCGGTGGGTACCCTCGCGCTGACGGCGCTCGCCGCGTGCTCCAGTGATCGCGCTCTCGAAGAGGCCGAGCGGATCGCCGACCAGATCGCAGCGGACCGAGCACATTTGCTCGACCGGCTCGGAGGACTGCGCCACCCTGGCATCGCGGTGGCCGCCCCGCCGAGCGCGCCGTTCGTCCTGCTCCGCGGCCCCGAGGGCCTGCGGCAGGGCTTGCGCGAGAGTGGCGTGGCCGTCCGCCGATGCGATACCTTCCCCGGCCTCGACGACCGCGCCATCCGGGTCGCGGTGCGCGCGCGGCCTCTGGTAGACACGCTGGTGCAGGCCATCGAGGAGGTCCTGAGCGCGGATCCCAGCCCCGAGGGAACGCCGACCGAGGAGAAGCAGTGCAGCAAACCCGCGTGAGCGCCAGCCCCGTGAGCGCCAGCCCCGCCACCATCGCGGACGCCATCGCCGTGCTCGAGTCCGCCTACCCGCCCCGACTCGCCGAGAGCTGGGACTCCGTCGGACTGGTCTGCGGCGATCCGGCAGCCCCCATGCGCCGCATCCTGCTGTGCGTGGACGTCACCGCCGCCGTCGTGGAGGAAGCGATCGAGCAGGGCGCTGACCTCATCGTGGCCCACCACCCATTGCTCCTGCGCGGTGTGGACACCGTCGCGGCGAGCACTCCGAAGGGCGCCCACATCCACCGGCTCATCACCGCTGGCTGCGCGCTATATACCGCGCACACCAACGCGGACTCGGCGAGCCCCGGGGTGTCCGACGCTCTCGCCGAGGCGCTGGGCCTGCGCACCGAGGGCCCCATCGCGCCGAAGCCGAGCGCGCCCCTCGACAAGTGGATCGTGTTCGTGCCCATCGAGGACACGGCCGCGGTTGCCGAGGGCATGTTTGCCGTCGGCGCCGGGGAGCTCGGTGACTACCGCGAATGCGGCTGGCGCGTCACCGGTACCGGGCAGTTCCGTCCAGTGGGGGGCGCCAATCCGGCGATCGGGGAGATCGGCGAGCTCGAGCGCGTCACCGAGGACCGCCTCGAGGTCGTCGCCCCTCGCGTCAAGCGTGAAATGGTCCGCGCGGCCCTGCTCGAGGTGCATCCCTATGAGGAACCGGCCTACGACGTGCTCGAGCATGCCTCCCTGGACTCGTCGGAAGGCCTCGGCCGGGTGGGCGAGCTGCCTGAGCCGGAGACCCTGCGCGAGTTCACCGAGCGGGTTGCTCGGTCGCTGCCCGCCACGGCGTGGGGCGTGCGCGCCGCCGGTGACCCCGACCGGATCGTGCGCCGCGTCGCTGTCTGCGGCGGAGCGGGCGACTCCCTGCTCGCCACGGTCGCACGTCTTGGCGTCGATGCGTATGTCACCTCCGACCTGCGCCATCACCCCACCGACGAGAACCTGCGGGCAGGCGGCCCGGCGCTCGTCGATGTCGCGCACTGGGCCAGCGAGTTCCCCTGGTGCGACCAAGCGCGCCAGCTGCTCGACGCAGCACTGGCAGCACGCGGAGTGGCCGTTTCCGTCACGGGGCTGCGCACCGACCCCTGGACCGTGGCAGCGGCCGCGCCGCTCTGACCAATGGCGACCGTGAACGCAGCGGAAGAGCCACCACCGAGGCGGTAGGGTAGTGCGATTAGCCAGCACTGAACGACCACCGAGACCTGAATAATGGAGCACAGAGACGTGAACGCGGAACCCCAGACTCAACTTAGGCTCCTCGACCTCGCTGCAGTGGATGCCGAGATGCTGCGGCTGAGGCACCGGCGCCGCACCCTGCCCGAGGACAAGGAGCTCGATCGTCTCGCTGAGGAGCTCCGCGCCCGCAAGGACGAGGCAGTGGGCAAGGAGATCAGGCTCGATGACCTCGACCGCGACATCAAGCGCCACGAGAAGGAACTCGCCCAGGTCCGCATGCGCGAGGAGAAGGACACTGACCTGCAGCGTGGCGGTACCTTGCCGGCGAAGCAGCTCACCGAGCTGCAGCATGAGCTGGACAGCCTCGCGCGCCGCAAGTCGATCATCGAGGACGAGACCCTCGAGGTGATGGAGCAGCGCGAGGCAGCGGAGGCCGACCTCCAGCACGCCGGGGCGCAGGTCTCCCACGTCGAGTCGCAGATCGCCGAGGTCAAGCGCCATCGCGATGAGGCGCTCGCGGACATCGAGACCGCGGAGCGGCGCTGCACCACCGATCGCAACGCCATCGCGGGTTCCTTCCCCGCGGACCTGCTCGCGCTCTACGACTCGCGCGTGCGGGCAGGCGGGCTGGGCGCGGGCGTGCTCAACGGCGGCAAGTGCGGGGCATGCCGCATCGAGCTCGACCGCGGCGAGCTCGCCCGCATCAACGCTGCTCCTGCCGAGCGGGTGCTGCAATGCCCGGAATGCGATGCCATCCTGGTCCGCAAGTAGCGATCCGCGAGGCAGGCGATGAGCAGCAGTAGGCCCGCGGGCCACGACAGGGTCATCCTGGAAGCGGATGGCGGATCGCGCGGCAACCCAGGCCCCGCCGGTTTCGGGGCCGTCGTGCGTGACAGTGCCACCGGCGACGTGCTTGCCGAGCGGGACGAGTACATCGGTACGGCCACCAACAATGTCGCTGAGTACCGGGGCCTGATCGCTGGCCTCGAGGCTGCCGCGGAGTGCGGCGCGCGCATCGTCGAGGCGCGCCTGGACTCGAAGCTGCTCGTCGAGCAGATGTCGGGCCGCTGGAAGGTCAAGCACCCGGACATGATCCCCCTGGCGCGCCAAGCCCGGGACCTCGCGGTCCGCTTCGAGTCGGTGAGCTACACCTGGATCCCGCGCGCCGAGAACAAGCACGCGGACTCGCTGGCCAACCGCGCCATGGACCGTGGTGCCGCGCCGCGCGAGACCCGGACCGGCCCCGGTCCGAGCAGCGCCGGATCCAGCAGTGCTGACGAGAAGCCTGCGGAGCCCGCGGGTCCCGCTCCGGCGAGCGCCCCTCCGGCCGGGTGGAACCGGGCCACGGGGGATCCCACGCGACTCCTGCTGATGCGCCACGGCCAGACCCGGCTCTCGGTGGAGCGCCGCTACTCCGGGCGCGGTGATCACCCGCTCACCGCGGAGGGGGAGCGGCAGGCCGCTGCTGCGGCGCAACGCATGGCCCGGCAGCGGGGCCGTATCGCGGCGGTCGTGTCCTCCCCGCTGCAACGGGCGCGATCCACCGCCGCTGCGGCCGCGGACGTGCTGGGCCTCGAGGTGCAGGTGCACGAGGGACTGATCGAGACGGACTTCGGCGCCTGGGAGGGACTGACGTTCACGGAGGCCTCGCAGCGCGATCCCGACCTGTTCGAGCAGTGGCTCTCGGATACCTCGGTGGCGCCGCCGGGTGGGGAGAGCTTCGATGTGGTGCACCGGCGCGTGCGGCGGGCGCGCGATGAGCTGATCGCCGCTCATGGCGGCGCGAACGTGCTCGTGGTGAGCCATGTGACGCCGATCAAGACGATGCTGCGCATGGCACTGGATGCGGGGCCGTCGCTGCTGTACCGGCTGCATCTCGATCTTGCCTCGCTGAGCATCGCCGAGTTCTATCCCGATGGGGGAGCCTCGGTGCGGCTGGTCAACGATACGAGCCACGCCTGGTCCTGATCAGCTGCCGGTTCGCGGATGCGGGGCGGGGTGCGCCGACGGGCTATGGTGGTGGTGGACGAGTCAGCTGGGCGATCGCGTCGGGAAGGACTGCCACCATCATGGTGGTGTGCTTCCTGCCGAGGAAAGTCCGGACTCCGCAGAGCAGGACGGTTGCTAACGGCAACCCGGGGCGACCCGCGGGAAAGTGCCACAGAAAACAGACCGCCGCCCGGCATGGCCGGGCTGGCAAGGGTGAAACGGTGCGGTAAGAGCGCACCAGCATCCTGGGTGACCAGGGTGGCTTGGTAAACCCCGTCCGGAGCAAGGCCAAAGGTCGCATCCTGGTGGTGCGGCTGCACGAACGCTCGAGGGCTGCTCGCCCGAGTTCGTGGGTGGGCTGCTCGAGGCACCCGGCAACGGTGTGCCCAGATGGATGATCGCCGCCCCTGCCCTCGTGGCGGGGCACAGAATCCGGCTTACATGCTGGCTCGTCCACCCCTTGCTTGCATAGACAGATGTCTATATTCTGACGCTTGTATAGACATCTATCTATGGAGTGAGCATGAGCGAGCTACCTGTCCTCGTCATCGGCGCCGGCCCCATCGGGCTTGCTGCCGCAGCGCGCCTCGCCGAGCGCGGAATCCCCGCCCTCGTCCTCGAGCGCGGCACCACCGCCGGCTCCGCGGTCGCCGAATGGAACCACGTCCGGTTGTTCTCCCGCTGGGGAGAGCTCATCGACCCCGCCGCGCGCGAACTCCTCGCCCGCACCGGCTGGGACGAGCCCGACCACGATTCCTACCCCACCGGCCAGGACTGGACCACCCGCTACCTCCAGCCGCTCGCCCAGGCGCTCGGCCCCGATGTGGTCCGGACCAGCACCACCGTCACCGCCATCACCCGCCAATCCCGCGACCGCGTCGTTGACTCCGGCCGCGACACCGCACCCCTCGTCGTCCACGCGACCAGCAGCACCGGCGCCACCGAGCGCATCCTCGCCCGCGCCGTCATCGACGCCTCCGGAACGTGGCACCAGCCCAACCCGCTCGGCACCGAGGGCATCCCCGCCATCGGTGAGACCTCGGCCCGCGACCGCATCCACTACCGCATCCCTGATCTCACTGACCCCGCCGAGCGCGCCGCACTGCTCGGCAAGCACATCGCCATCGCCGGCAGCGGCCATTCCGCGCTCACCGCGATCGGTCTCCTCGCCGACCTCGTGGCCGAGGACCCCGCTACCACCATCACCTGGGTCCGGCGCCGCGCCAGCTCGCAGCCCGAGCCTGGTGCCACCGATGAGCTGCCGCAGCGCGGCGCCCTCGGCATCCGCGCCCGCGACGCCGTCGACGCCGGGCACGTCCAGCCCCGCACCGGGTTCCGCGTCACCGAGATCATCAGCACCGACGAGGGACTATCCCTGATCAGCGACGACGGCCAGCGCCTCGACGGGGTCGATACCGTCCTCGCGCTCACCGGGTTCCGGCCCGACCATCGCATCACCAGCGAGATCCGCCTCGACCTCGATCCGGTCCTCGAAGCGCCCCGCGCGCTCGCGCCACTGATCGATCCGAACGTGCACTCCTGCGGCACCGTCTACCCCCACGGGCACCGCGAGCTTGCCCATCCCGAGCAGGGATACTTCATCGCGGGCATGAAGAGCTACGGGCGGGCACCCACGTTCCTCGCGCTCACCGGCTACGAGCAGGTTCGCAGCATCGTCGCCGCCATCGACGGTGACCTCGCCGCCGCGGAAGCCGTCGAGCTGACCCTGCCCGAGACCGGGGTCTGCGGTGGAGCGGGCCTGTTCGACGACCCTGACGCCGCGAGCTCCGGAGGATGCTGCTCCGCGCCACCGGCCCCGGTGGAGCTCCTCGCGATGCCCACCATCGGAGTGCGCCCGTGAGGATCTGCACCGAGCAGTTGCGCCAACCGTTTCAGCCGCGCAGGCTGCCGGTGAACAGCATCGCCTTGTAGGTCTCGTTCGTGGCCGTGTTCCACTGGCTCACCGACACCGTGAACGCATCCAACGTGGAACCCGGCACGATGTAGCCGCCATACAGCTGTGCCACCTTGCCCGCCGCATGGTCCTCGTCCTCCCACCCGCAGCCCGTCAGCAACGTCAGCTTTCGGGCCTCGAACAGATTGTCCGTGGGATGGTCGAGGACCATGGCGCGCAGCGCGTACGCCGAAGCATCGAACCAGACGAGCACATACTTGCCGTCGATCCGGCGCAGGCACATCTCGCCCCACGCGCCATCGAGCACGGGCGTCGGCGGATTGCCCCACTGCCAGCCGGTCTCCGGACGGAAGCCCCACGACTCCCAGCGGCCCGGTCGCAACAACCCATCGGTGGGCACCCGATGCAGGAACAACGGCTTGTCCCGCTGGAAGCCCGAGCTGAATACATACACATGATCATCGCCCGCAGCACCCTCGGCCCAGGTGATCAGCTGCATCGTCCCGCCGTGATGGTCGCCCGGCCACGCCGCGCGGGTCCGCTTCCACCGCTCGCCATCCCGCGACGCGAAGATCCGGGACTCCGTCACGTTGTGCAGCCCGGCGTTGCGCATCGCCCACAGATAGGTGGTGCCGCCCACCGTCATCGCATCAGCCGGTAACCACGTCACCCCGCGATGGTTGCTCTCCCGGATCAGCCTGCGTGCATGCCTGCGGCCTGCGCACGAGCAGAAATCAACAGCACGGCCGCCCGCGCGCTCATCGCCGGGACGCCACAGTGGCGAGCGCAGCAGCACGGGCGAGCGCCAGTGCCCGGTGCCCGGGCCGAGGCCCGAGAACGTATCGCCGAAGATCCAGCCCAGTTCTTCGCCACCGGGCAGCTCCACCGGGATCCCCAGATCAGTGCCCACCACGCCAAACTGCTCGCTCGAAGTACCGGGGCCCGTGAGGTCACACACCTTGCTCAGTCGTGCCATGCCCGCACCGTACCCGCGCACCGGCAGGATCCGCCGCCCCGCTGCCCCTGCCGAGGACGCGACCTGCCGCACCGTGCCCGCAACCGAAGCGACGCGGCGTGCCAACGGCCTCATCGCCGCCCCATCCGATCGAGCACCCAGCGCGGCGCATCGCGCAGCGACCGCCATCCGCGCTCGAGGAAGCGGCGCCATCCTGCAGGCAGAGCCGCACCATCCGGGGGAGCAGGGGGCTCCGGCAGAGTGGGTGCCGGGACAGGCGGCATCGGAGCAGGCTGCGCTGGGAGGCCCTCACGCAGCCCCGCCGCCCAAGTACCCGGGCCGATCAAGCCTGTCGGCTCCCACCCATTCGCTTGCTGCACCGCCCGCGCGGCCACCGCGGTCGCTTCATCCCACGCACCGGTCACCGGCACGCCCACCGACTCCTGCCAGTGCCGCAGGCCCGCCCGCCACAACGGCCATTCTGAGGGATGCTGCCCGGATATCGACTCGTCCGGACCGTCCAGCGGGCCGAAGTAATACCCGGACGGCAACGGGAACACCGACTGATCCGATGCCGGGATGCCTGCTCGGATGCGTTCAACGATCCGCCCCACCTCGGCACGGAACACATCCATATCGAAGCCTGCGGGATCGATCTTGCCCTCCGCGCTGTACTCCTTGTGCCCCACCACATTCCTCACCGGGAAACCGGCCTGCACCACCAGCACCGCGCACCCCCGCGCGTACGCATCTAGCTGCTCCACGGTCCAGTCATAGCGCCCCTGGGAATCCGGGCGGCCCGAGCTCACCGCCTCGATGCCCAGCACATGGAAGTTCGCGTTGTTCGCAGGCCAGCCAGGCCAGTTCCCGCGGCCCGCATGCCAGCACACCCCCGCAGCGATCACGCGAAACGTGCCATCCTTCTCCAGCACTAGGTTCGACAACGGCCCCGGCAGATCGGGGCGCCCCTCGAGCACCACGCGCCAATCATTCGGCGTGCCACCCGCCGTGTGATGCGCCATCACCCCGCGGATGTCCCGGAACGCGCCATGCCCCCTCGTGCGCCACCCATCATGCTCGATGGTCCGCAAGCCCTCGGCCCGCAGCGCATCGGCCAACCACGTCACGTTCCCCACCCAGGCCATGCCTCCCGAAACCTCCCCGCGTGGCAGCAATATCGTCCGGTCCACCATCATGCCTGCGTGCCCCGACAAGATGCACTCCGGGCGCGGGTCCCCGTGCCCGCGAGTGTGCGAAAAGCGACAGAAAATGTGCGGTGGCCTGTCGTAATTCGCACTCTCGCGACAGGCCCGGGCACTTCCACGGCGAGATTGTCACGGTAGCCGGTGGAGCTGAAGAACCAGCGACGGATGAAGCCCCCACCGCAGCGGCTCGTGCGGCACACTGGTGTCATGAGCGATGACAACGAATGGTTCTACTGCGTAGCAGATGGCACGGTCCGCCGCGGCAAGGAATCCCGCGGCCTCGAGCGCATGGGCCCCTACCCGGACGAGGCCACGGCACGACGAGCGCTCGAGATCGCGCGGGAACGCAACAAGGCCGCCGACGAGCAGGACAAGGAGTGGCGGTAGCCGCCGAAGCCAGCGCGACGGGCACCCCCAGTTGCAACGCGCAGCGGGGCGCCTGGGCGCTGCGGCGGGAGCCAGGGTTCGCGCTTAGTTCACTGTGTCGCCCCGGTAGCTGAGGCCGAAGCTTCGGCCTCCCTAGATGCCCATGCTTCCACAAGCTCGACCAAGGATCTGCGAGCGAAAGTCACCAAATGTCCGATTTCAGGGGCTGTTTTGTTGACTTTCACTCGCAGATTTCCCGGCGCAGAACCAGTCCGATGCGGCGCAGAACCAGCCAGCACCCGGTCCGCCTCTTCCCCGCCCCGCCTACAGCTTGCGCACTGCCTTGCGGAGCTTCTTCCAGGCCTTCTCGAAGCGTGCCTCGGCGATGTCGGCGAGCGCTTGCTCGTACCCGGCGAGGCGCGCTAGCTCGGTGGGGGAGACGCCGAGCGCGGCGGCGCGCCCGGAGTAGTCGTCGAGCAATGCCCGGGTGATCACGCCATCCTGGTGCTCGCCGAGGATCTCCTGAACATCCTCGGCGGCGTCCCGCACGCGCTTGATGCGCTTGAGCGGCTTGCGGCCCACGTGCTTCTTGCTGGCGAGCTCGGCGGCGTAGCGCAGCCGCTTCGATCTCTTGCGGACGGTGTGCAGCAGCGGGTCGCGTTCGTCCTGGGTCGCGGCCGCTGCCGCCTCGCGGACTTGTCCGCGGGCGCGCCGGAACAGGCGCTGGAGCGCTGCGGCGATGATCTCGTCCGCGCCGGCTTCGGCCTTGCTGCTGAACGACTCGGCGCTGAGCATCGAATCGAGCGAGGAGAGCAGCGCGAAGTACCGGTCGGAGCGGAGTGCTTCGACGACGGCGGCGAAGGCATCATCGAAGGCTTCCTGCTGCGCGCGCAGCAGGCTCTCGCGAGTCGTGGCCGTGATGGTGCCAGCGGGCTGGTCGTCGATCACGCTAGCGAGACGCAGCTGCATCACCTCGGCGTCGCGCGCTTCGCCGAGCACCTTGGCGAGCCATTTCAGCTCGGCCTCCACGGGATCGGTACGGTCGCGGTCAAGGATCGCCCGGTACGCGCGGAGAACGCTGCGCATGCGGCGGGCGGCCACGCGCATCTGGTGGATCGCATCGGGGGCGTTGGCACGGACGAGGGGATCGTGCACGAGGAATGCCGCGCGGTGAGTGCGCAGGGCGTTCACGGCGAGCGCGCCAGCCGAACCGCGAGGGAACCGGGCCTCCGCAACCGCATGCTCCGGAGCGGCTGCATCAGCGTCCTCAGTCTCGGTTCCAGCCGGTGTGTCCTCCAGCGGGCCGATGGTGCGGGCGAGCTTGGACGGGCTGGGCGAGTCGTGCGCGCCCGCGGCGAGGAGGCGCTCGCGGATGGCGGCGAGCAGCTTCTCGTCGCCGGTGATGAGCTCTGCCTCCCATTCCCGCCAGTGCGTCTCGTGGCGATGGCCGGGGCGCACGGAGAGCCCCGTGACGTGGTCATCGGTGACCTCGGCGAGCGCGGTGCCGTCCTTGCCGATGAGCGTCGTGGTGGACCGCTGGTTGACGATCACGGCGATGGGGAACAGTTCCTGCCCGCGAACATGGACCTGGATGTGGTCGATGAGGTCGCTGGGCGGGCCCGAGGCGAGATCGGTGAGCGGCGAGTGGATCTCGCGCCGCGCGCCCTCGCTGGCGGGCAGCTTGAGGTGCCAGCCCGCGTCGCTCCCACCCGTGCGGTGGCGCAAGGTGATGCGGGCCCGCGACAGGGCGAGCGTGGGGGTGTCGAAGTAGGTGGCGCTGAGCTGGGCCCGGTCGGGGCCTCGTGCTTCCGCGACGCGCTTGACGGTGTCGAGCCGGGGGAACGTGATGTCGATCCCTGCCTCGAACTTCAGTTCCCGCTCGATCGATTCCGTCACAGTCATGCGCGCCTCCTCTATTCGGGCAGCCCCACGAGGGCCGAGGCGATCGATTCGATCTCCAGGTAGTCCATCACATTCGACCGTACGCCGGGGCAGGCCGACTCGAGTGCTTCGTCGACCGCGCCCCGGTTGCTGGCGAGCGCGACGAGGTCGACCTGGTTGCGGCTGGCCCAGTCGATCACGAGCCCGTTGAGGGTGATGCGCCCGATGGTGCGCGTGTAGGTCCGCATCTCCTGCCCGCGCTCATCGAGGTCGGTGCACAGCTCCGAGGCGTCCGGCAAGGCGAAACCATTGGTGGTGCCTGGGGCGGTGCCGGTCGCGGGTGAGGGAGTGGTGGTGGCGGGATCGTTGGTATTGACCTCCACGGAGCAGCCGCCGGCGGCGAGCGCCATGGGCAGGATCGCGGCGGCGAGCATTCGATGATGGCGCATGGGGCCTCCTACGGCGTGGGGGTCGGTGGACGAGTAATTGCTAGTCGTCGAACGTGTGCTCGGGCCCGGGGAACGACCGATCGCGCACCGCTGCGCCGTACTCGCGGGCCGCATCGCGCAGGACGGTGCCGACATCGCCGAACCGGCGGACGAACTTCGCGGTGCGTCCCCCGCTCATCCCGGCCATGTCCTGCCAGACGAGGACCTGCGCGTCGCACTCGTTGCCCGCTCCGATCCCGATGGTGGGGATGGCCAGGGACTTGGTGATGCTGCGTGCATGGACCGCGGGAACCATCTCCATGACCACGGAGAATGCGCCCGCTGCCTGCACTGCCTCGGCGTCCGCCATGAGTTGCTCGGCACCGGCGCCGCGGCCCTGGACACGGAATCCGCCGAGGCTGTTAACCGATTGGGGAGTGAACCCGATATGAGCCATCACGGGGATGCCGGCGACCGCGAGGGTCTCGATCTGCGGCGCCATGCGCTCGCCGCCCTCGAGCTTGACGGCATGCGCCCCGCCCTCCTTCATGAAGCGGATGGCGCTCTCCACGGCCTGCTGCGGCGAGACCTCGTAGGACCCGAACGGCAGGTCCGCGACGACGAGGGCATTCGGCGCGCCCCGCACGACGGCCCGCACCAGCGGGATCAGCTCGTCTATGGAGATGGGCACGGTCGTGTCATAGCCATAGACGACGTTGGCGGCGGAATCGCCGACCAGCAGGACCGGGATACCGGCCTCGTCGAAGAGGCGCGCGGAGGGGAAGTCATAGGCGGTGAGCATGGGCCAGGCCTGCCCCTCCGCCTTCCACGCCTGCAAGTGGTGGATCCGGGTGCGGGCCCGCTTGGGGGCTCCGGCTGCCGCGGCGGCGCCGTACACCGGGGTCTCGGGCGATGTGCTCGTCATGGATGTCCCTTCGCGCCTCGAGGCCCGGCCAGCGGGTCCCCGGGATTGGTGTGGTGACACCTCACAGTCTGCCACTGCCGTGACCAAACCTCCGCTGCCCGCACCGGATGTGACATGGATTACGGATAGGGCACCGTTGTGGCGCGCGTGGTGGCGCGGGGCGGGGCCGTGGCACGATTCTCGGCATGGTCCTCGGCACTGTCCCCGAAAAGCTCCGCTCGAGACGGAGCGTGGCGCCGTGGCGGCGGCGCGTTGTCGTTGCTGCCGCGCTCGGCACGGTCCTCGGCATCGCGAGCACCGCGTGCGCCGAGCCCGCGGGCGGTGGTCGCGGTCTTGAGCCCTTCTCCGGCCAGTCCGTCGAGTGGGGGGACTGCGCGGGATTCGCGGAGGATCCCGCCACGGCCAGGCAACTTGAGTCTGGAGGGTTCGAGTGCGCCCGCGTGACGGTGCCGGTGGACTACGACGATCCCGATGGTGCTACCGCGGAGCTCGCGGTGACGCGGCTGGCCACCGCTACCAGCAAGATCGGTTCGCTGCTGGTCAATCCGGGCGGGCCGGGCGCGAGCGGCATCGGCACGGCCGCGAACCTCGCATCGGTGTGGCGCGGGACCGAGCTCGCCGAGCGGTTCGACCTGGTGAGCTGGGATCCGAGGGGCGTGGCGGCCTCCACGCCGTCCGTGCAGTGCCTCGCCGGGCCGGAGATGGACGAGTACCGCCGCCTCGATCACGTGGACATGTCCGCGGAGGGCATCGCGCGCGCGGAGGCGGACATGCAGGGCTACATCGATGCCTGCGCGGAGCGCTCGGGCATGGAGCTGCTGGCGAACGTGGGCACGCGCGAGAACGTCGAGGACCTCGACATGCTCCGCGCGGTCCTCGGCGATGACCAGCTCAACTACCTCGGCTATTCCTACGGCACCTATCTCGGGGCGCGGTACGCGGAGCGGTTCCCTGGCTCAGTGCGGGCGCTCGTGCTCGACGGTGCCGTCGATCCAGGGATGGACCTCGGGGAAGCGATCGTCCGGCAGGGGGAGGGCTTCCAGCGCTCGTTCGATGCGTTCGTCGCGGACTGCGCGACCCGTCCCGAATGCCCGCTCAGCGATGATCGCGACGTGGCGATCAAGGACTTCCGCGCCCTCGTGGACCCCCTCGCCGACACTCCGGCCTGGACGTCGGACGGGCGCGGGCTCGGCTACAACGACGCGATGTCGGGCGTCATCCAAGCGCTCTACTCGCCCCAGATGTGGCGGCTGCTGCGCTCGGGCCTCATCGAGCTCGGCGATGGCATCGGCGACACCCTGCTGCTGCTCGCTGACATCTACGAGGGCCGCGCGGACGATGGCACCTACTCCAACTCCACGCCCGCGTTCCACGCCGTGAACTGCGTCGACACCATTGCCGTCACTGATCGCGACGAATGGGGCCAGTACGACATGCGCTACCGGTCAGTCGCACCGTTCGCCGACGACGGACGGGGCACGGGCAACGCGCCCCTCGACATCTGCGCGTTCTGGCCGGTCGATCCCACCAGCAAGCCTTCGCGGCTCGACATCCCCGGTTCGGTGCCGCCGACGCTCGTCGTATCCACAACCGGCGATCCCGCCACTCCCTACGAGGCCGGGGCCGAGCTCGCCGCGCAGCTCGGCGGCCGCATGCTCACCTACGAGGGCGACCAGCACACCGTCGTTCTTGGCCTCGACGAGTGCATCGACACGCACGTCACTCGCTACCTCGTGGACCTGCGCCTACCGCCAGAGGGCGAGCGCTGCTAGCGGATTCGGGTGTGCCGGGGCCGTCAAGTGATAACCTCGCCGGTATGGATCGCCAGAAGGAATTCGTGCTTCGCACGATCGAGGAGCGCGACATCCGGTTCGTCCGGCTGTGGTTCACCGATGTACTCGGCTACCTGAAGTCGGTGGCGATCGCCCCGGCGGAGCTCGAGGGTGCCTTCACCGAGGGCATCGGCTTCGACGGCTCCTCCATCGAGGGCTTCTCGCGCGTCTCCGAGGCCGACACCGTCGCCAAGCCTGACCCGTCGACGTTCCAGATCCTGCCGTGGGTCCACAAGGACGGCAAGCCCCACACCGCTCGCATCTTCTGCGACATCACCATGCCTGATGGCTCGCCCTCCTGGGCCGATCCGCGGCACGTGCTGCGTCGCCAGCTCAACAAGGCCGGGGATCTCGGCTTCACCTGCTACGTCCACCCGGAGATCGAGTTCTTCCTGCTCAAGGACTCTCCCGAGGACGGCTCCGAGCCACTGCCCGCGGACAAGGGTGGCTACTTCGACCAGGCCGTGCACGACACTGCCCCCAACTTCCGTCGCCATGCCATCGAGGCACTCGAATCGATGGGCATCTCCGTCGAGTTCAGCCACCACGAGACCGCGCCCGGGCAGCAGGAGATCGACCTGCGCTACGCCGACGCCCTGTCGATGGCCGACAACATCATGACCTTCCGGTACGCGGTCAAGGAGGTCGCTCTGCTCGAGGGCGTGCATGCCTCGTTCATGCCGAAGCCCTTCAGCCAGCAGGCCGGCTCGGCCATGCATACCCACATGAGCCTGTTCGAGGGCGACAACAACGCGTTCTTCAATCCTGATGATCCGATGGAGCTGTCGGACACCGCGAAGCACTTCATCGCCGGCATCCTCACCCATGCCAGCGAGATCAGCGCCGTCACCAACCAGTGGGTCAACTCCTACAAGCGGCTCATCCACGGCGGCGAGGCACCCACCGCGGCATCGTGGGGGAGGGCCAACCGCTCGGCGCTCGTGCGCGTGCCCATGTACACCCCCAACAAGGCCGGCTCCCGCCGCATCGAGGTCCGCAGCCCCGATTCGGCCTGCAACCCCTACCTCACCTTCGCCGTGCTGCTCGCCGCCGGGCTCAAGGGCATCGAGAAGGAGTACGAGCTGCCCCCCGAGGCCGAGGACGACGTGTGGTCGCTGACCCGCGCCGAGCGTCGCGCCATGGGCTACCGGGAGCTTCCCGGCAACCTCGACCAGGCGCTGCGCGAGATGGAGAAGTCCGAGCTCGTCGCGGAGGCGCTCGGCGAGCACGTGTTCGACTTCTTCCTCCGCAACAAGCGTGCCGAGTGGGAGCAGTACCGCAGCCAGGTCACCCCGTTCGAGCTGAAGACCTATCTCTCCCTGTAAGAGGTTTCCCGAGATGAGAGGTTCCGCGTGATGGCCCGGCCACCGCTCGGCCGATCCTTGATTCCCGGTCCAGCGCGCCTCGGCATGGTCGATTCGCAAGCCTCCGACCGCCTTGCCTCGCTGGGCTGGGACCGCGACGAGGACATCGATCTGCTGTGGGCCCTCTCGCGCGCCCCGGACCCTGATCGTGCCTTGCTCGCCATCGACCGGCTGCGCGATGCCCTGCCCGACGAGTGGTCCGAGCTCGATTCGGCGCTGCGCGAGGACACGGGCCTGCGCGGACGACTGTTCAGCGTCGTCGGGTCATCCTCCGCCCTCGCTGACCATCTCATTGCCAGGCCCGAGCTGTGGCACAAGCTGCGTGGCCAGTACCTCGACCTGCCCGATGCCGAGGGGCTGCGCGCCAACATGCTCGCCGCTGTCGACGCAAAGCCCGAGCCGATCGAGGGAGTCGACCCAGCACGGTCACTGATCCACCGCGCCACCACCACGGGGCACGCCGCGATCCCGGCCTTGCGCAATGCCTACCGCGATGAGCTGTTCCTCCTCGCCGCCGCCGATCTCGCTGCGACGGTGCAGAACGAGCCGGTCCTGCCCTACACCTCGGTGGTGCGCCACCTCACCGATCTCGCCGATGCCGCGCTCACCGCGGCCCTCGCGGTCGCCGTCGCCACGGTGTGCCCCGACAAGCCTTGCCCATCCCGGCTGGCTGTGATCGCGATGGGCAAGTGCGGGGCACGCGAGCTCAACTACGTCTCCGACGTCGATGTCATCTTCGTGGCCGAGCCTGCCGACAGCACCTCGACCCGGCTCGCCAGCGAGCTGATGCGCATTGGCTCCGCCGCGTTCTTCGAGGTTGATGCGGCCCTGCGCCCCGAGGGCAAGTCCGGCGCGCTCGTCCGCACCCTCGACGCTCACATCGCCTACTACAAGCGGTGGGCGCACACCTGGGAGTTCCAGGCCCTCCTCAAGGCCCGCCCGATGACCGGCGACATGGAGCTCGGCGAGCAGTACGTGACCGCGCTCAACCCGATGGTGTGGATCGTCTCCGAGCGCGATGACTTCGTCGACAACGTCCGCAAGATGCGCCGTCGCGTCGAGTCACTCATCCCCGACGACATCCGCGACCGCGAGATCAAGCTCGGATCCGGCGGGCTCCGCGACGTCGAGTTCGCCGTGCAGCTGCTCCAGCTCGTGCATGGACGCGTCGACGACACCCTCCATGTCACCGCCACCACCGAGGCGCTCACCGCGCTCGCCGCCGGCGGCTACATCGGCCGCGAGGACGCCGCCAACCTCACCGCGTCCTACGAGTTCCTCCGGCTGCTCGAGCACCGGCTCCAGATGCAGCGGCTCTCGCGCACCCACACCCTGCCTGCCTTCGACAACGCTGAAGCGCTGCGGTGGCTCGCCCGAGCCGCGCACATTCGTCCGGACGGCCGGACCGACGCCGCGGGCATGCTCATCCAGGACATCAAGCGCAACATCTCCCGAGTGCGGCGCATCCACACCAAGCTGTTCTACCGGCCGCTGCTCGAGTCCGTCTCCAAGCTCGACACCGACGCGCTGCGCCTCACCGAGGACGCGGCCATCCGCCAGCTCGGTGCGCTCGGATACTCCGCGCCCCGCAACGCGCTCGGCCACCTCCAGGCACTCTCTGGCGGCGTTACCCGCAGCAACCGCATCCAGGCGCTGCTGCTGCCCACCCTGCTCGACTGGCTGAGCGATACGCCCAACCAGGACGCGGGCCTGCTCGCCTACCGGCGCATGTCCGAGGAGCTCCGCGACAAGCAATGGTTCCTGCGCACCCTCCGCGACGAGGGAGCAGCGGCCCGTCGGCTCATGCATATCCTCGGCTGCTCCGCCTATGTGCCCGAGCTGCTGCTCCGGGCGCCCGATGTGCTCCGGCTCTACGCTGATGGCGCCGACGGCCCCAAGCTCGTGAGCACCCACCCCGACGATGTGGCCAAGGGGCTGATCGCGTCCGCCGCGCGGCACAGCTCCCCCCAGCGCGCCATCGCCGCCGCCCGCTCGCTGCGCCGCGCCGAGCTCGCGCGGGTCGCCTCCGCGGACATCCTTGGAATGCTCTCCGTGCCCGAGGTGTGCCACGCGCTCTCCTCGGTATGGGTGGCAGTGCTCGAGGCCGCGCTCGGTGCCACCATCGCCTCGAGCGTCGAGGAACGCGGCGAGCCGGCGCCAGCCCGCATCGCTGTCATCGGGATGGGGCGCCTCGGTGGGGCCGAGATCAGCTACGGCTCCGACGCGGACGTCCTCTTCGTGTGCGATCCGCTGCCCGGCATCGATGAGACCGTCGCCGTGAAGTGGGCCACCAGCATCGCTGAGACGCTGCGCAAGCACCTCGGCGCCCCGAGCACCGATCCGCCGCTCGAGGTCGACACCAACCTCCGGCCGGAGGGGCGCAGCGGCCCCATGGTGCGCACCCTTGCCGCCTACGATGCCTACTACAGCCAATGGGCCCAGACATGGGAAGTGCAAGCATTGCTGCGCGCCCACCAGGTCGCGGGCGATCAGGAGCTCGGACTCGAGTTCCTGCACATGGCCGACAAGATCCGCTATCCCGAGGGGGGCGTCTCGAACGAGGCTGTGCGCGAGATCCGCCGCATCAAGGCCCGCATCGACTCGGAGCGGCTGCCACGCGGCGCGGACCCCAAGACGCACACCAAGCTCGGCCGTGGTGGCCTCGCCGATGTCGAGTGGACGGTGCAGCTGCTGCAGCTGCAGCACGCTCACGAGCTGACCAGCCTCCGCAACACCTCGACCCTCGAGGCGCTCGAGGCGATCGCCGCCGAGGATCTCCTCAGCGAGGAGGACACCACGCTGCTGCGGGAGGCATGGATCACCGCGACCAAGGTGCGCAATGCGCTCGTCCTCGCCCGCGGCAAGCCTTCCGACCAGATTCCCAGCGGTGGCTCGGACCTGCGCGCCGTTGCCTATGTCTCGGGATGGCGGGGCGACCCAGGTGAGTTCGTCGAGAACTACCGGCGCATCACCCGCAGGGCCCGCACCGTCGTCGAGCGGGTCTTCGGAAGCTGAGCCCCGGCCTCCCGCGAAAGCTCAGGGCCTCACGCGGCCTAGGGCTTCGCCGGGGGCCGCTTTCCGCTTCCCGGCGGAGTGGGGGGAACAGTCTTGCCGCGTGACGGCGGCGTCACCTCGATCGGTGGCTCAACCAGGTCCTCGCGCGCACCGTTGGGCCACGCCACCCTCGGGAAGCGGGGGCGTGGCAGGCGAGCCGCGAGATCGGTCAACGGCTCCGCGGCCTCGGTGATGTAGCGGGAGGCCGATTCGATGCGGGCCAGCGGATCCTGCAAGCCCTCGATGGTCGGCGCGATCGCCACCATGTTCTCGAGCAGGGCGAGCATCCGTTCCGCGAGACCGTTCTCCATCACGATCCGCTCCACGAAGCCCCCCGACTGGAACACCCGATCGATCATGCCGTCGGGCGCGAACGCCGAGTCCACGATGCCACCATCCTGGATGGCCTTGCCCAGCGGGCGCTCCGGCGACGTTGCCGACGTGATAGCGCGCAGCAGCGCGACCGGGCCGTACGGGTTGGAGAGCAGTGTCATGACTTGCTCGGCCACGCCGTTCTTGCCCACGACCACGTCAGCCATGTCGATCAGGCCGTTCTCGCGCCGAAGTGGCCCGTCCGGGCGTACCCACTGGCTCGCCATCACCGTGACCCGCACGCCAACGATGCTCGCGCGAACCGGCAACAATGCGACATCCACCAGCAGCATGCCCCCAGAGTACTGGGTCTTCGAGGGCACGCTGGGCAGCATGGCACGCTCGCCGCGGACTGGTCGGCGCTGGTCCAGCAGGCCGTGCCTGGATTGGCTCGCGAGCTCGGTCGAGCGCCGGGTGCCCGGGGGCATCGATGGCAGGTGGCGGCCGATCAGGCCACTCTTGCGCGGCGGAGGCAGGATCTCGGGCTCCGGGCTGCGGAAAACGTGCCGGAACGGCGACACGGCAAGACCCCCAAACATGGTGATGGCACGATCGATCGGCGCGCTGCGAAGCAGGCACGCCCCAGTTTAGTGCCGGAATGGGGCTAGCGGCATCACGGGCACGCCCCGGTGCCCCGCGCGGCTGAGCCCTGGCTGGCAGAAGGGCGTTGCTCGCGCTATTGCGCGGGTGCTGCCCATGGTGTGATCAACGTCGCATGCCGCTGGTGGCTAGCGGTCCGGCCGTGCTCCGGGCGCGTCGGGTGCCCGCTAGAAACCATGCTGAACTGCTTGTTTGTTACCGTATCTTGATCATGATCCGGCAGTCGCGCTTGCTGTAGCTAGCGTCAAACGGTCGAAAATGTCCCTTCAGTGGACAAAAACGTGGAGGCTGTCTAGCCGGGGAACGCGCCAACCCTTATAGTCAAATCCACAAGCTGCTTCGGCATCGGGGCCGAGCACACCAACACGATGAGGTGTTATCTCGTATGACCACATCACTGAATCAGGACTCGACGGTCGAGGCCGTCGACACCAGCGCGGAGGAGCTCCAGCGCTGGCGCGACAAGAAGAAGCTGCTGTGGATCTTCTCGCTGGTCCCTGCGTCCGCGGTGTTCCTCGCGGTCGGGCTGGTCGAGCTCACCGGCTGGGGATGGCTCTACTGGGGCGGCCCCATCATCGTGTTCGGCCTGATCCCGCTGCTCGATATCGCGTTCGGCGCTGACGGCCAGAACCCGCCCGACGAGGTGATGGACGAGCTCGATCAGGACAGGTTCTACCGCTGGGTCACCTACGCCTACATCCCGCTGCAGTACATCGGCTTCGCGGTCGCCATCTACCTTTGGGCCACCGGCAACCTCTCCGTCTTCGAGAGCATCGGCCTGGCCACCACGGTCG
>NZ_VSSO01000003.1 GCF_008312885.1 Lolliginicoccus suaedae | reverse complement strand
TGGCGGGCAGTGATGGACAAGCGGGTCCTGGATCACTACGACGGCGACATCACGCAGGCTAATATCGACCCCAAGAAGCGTGAGAAGATCCTCGCCAAGTACGGTCGATCCAACACTGTGGAAACTGCCTAGGAGGTTGGCCCCGATGAGTCGATTCGTCTGCCCGGTATGCGACTACGTGTACGACGAGGAGAAGGGCGACCCCCGCGAGGGGTTCCCCGCCGGAACCCTCTGGGCTGACATCCCGGATGACTGGCCCTGCCCCGACTGCGGGGTCCGCGAGAAGGTTGACTTCGAGCCTGCATCCTGAACATGACGTGCTCCCAGCCTGGGGTGAGAATCCACAGGCTGGGAGTTCGCGCAACTACGGCTGCGCGCCGAATAGACAACGCCGTCGACGATTGTGAGATGGAAACGACATGAGCACCGAGTACAAGCTCTATCGCTGCCTGCAATGCGGTTTCGAGTATGACGAGGCCGAGGGCTGGCCCGAGGACGACATCGCGCCAGGGACCCGCTGGGAGGACATCCCGGACGACTGGAGCTGCCCCGACTGCGGTGCGGCGAAGTCCGACTTCGAGATGGTAGAGGTATCGCGCGCGTGAGCGAAGGCGTAGTCCAAGACGGAACCGTTGTCATCATCGGATCGGGCGTGTGCGGCGCCACCGCCGCGGAGACCCTCCGCAAGGAAGGGTTCGCCGGCAAGATCGTGATGATCAGCAGCGACACCGAGTACCCCTATCGCCGCCCACAGCTCTCCAAGGAGCTGCTCGAGGGCAAGGTAACGGTCGAGCGCTCGAGGCTGCGACCGCCTTCCTTCTGGGAAGAGCAGAACGTCGAGATCATCGCCGGGACCACCGTCGCCGGGATCAAGCCGGCCGACAAGAAGATCCTTCTCGAGGACGGCAACGAGCAGCCCTACGATGCGCTGCTCATCGCCACGGGTGGACGCCCCCGGATGATCCCGGGCCTGGATCCAGAGGCCCAGCCGAACGTGCACTACCTGCGCAGCATGGCCGACGTGCCCACGTTGCGCGCTGCCATCGACGGCAAGGGCAAGCTGCTCATCATCGGTGCCGGGCTGATCGGCTCCGAGGTGGCGGCCACCGCGCGCGCCCTCGGTTCCGAGGTGATCCTGCTCGAGGCTGCGGAGCGTCCGCTCGCGCGCATGCTGCCGGAGTCCATCTCGCGGCTCTACGTGAAGATGCACGAGGACAACGGCGTCGAGCTGCACGCCGGCGTGCAGCTCGATCGGGTGGATGTCGACAAGAAGGGCGTCACGGCGGTCTCGCCGGATGGCCGCAGCTGGAAGGCCGCGGCAGCGCTCGTCTCCGTCGGGATGATGCCCAATGCAGAGCTTGCCGAGGAGGCCGGTCTCGCGGTCGATACCACGGGCCGCCGCGGAGTCATCGTCGACAAGTTCTGCCGCACCTCGGATCCGGCGATCTATGCGGCAGGTGACGTGGCGATGTTCCCGAACCTGCTGCTCGGCGGGATGCAGCGCGTGGAGCACTGGAGCAACGCGCAGGAGCAGGGCGCGCACGCGGCCCGGGCGATCCTGGGCATGCCCACCCCGTACGCGGATGTGCCGTGGAGCTGGACCAAGCAGTACGGCAAGAACCTGCAGATCGCCGGGTGGCCGTCGCCAGAGGATGACCTGATCATCCACGGTGACCTCGATGCGCTCGATTTCACTGTCCTGTGCCTGCGTGATGATCAGCTCGTGGGCGTGATCTCGATGGGCAGGCCCAAGGAGTTCCGCAACGCCAAGGCGCTCATCCCGGACGCGCAGTACATCAGCCGCAAGGACCTGGAGGAGGGCGTTCCCGCAGCTGCTCCGGTGCGGGCTGGCGCAGCAGGGGGCAACGACAAGTAGTCGTTGTCTAGTGCTTTGACACCGGGCATGGTTTTGACTAGTGTCTTGACCATGCCCGGTGGACGCTCGAGAGTCACGTATCAGGAGGCTGCGCGGCGCCTGCTGCGGGACTCCGTCCTCGATGCTGTCCGGGAGCTCCTCGATGAGAAGGAGTGGTCCGACATCACCATGGCGGAGGTCGCCCGCAACGCCGGAGTGAGCCGCCAGACGCTCTACAACGAGTTCGAGTCCCGGCAAGGCGTGGCACAGCAGTACATCCTTCGGCTAGTCGATCACTTCCTCGATGAGGCCAACGAGGCCGTGCAGACGCATGTCGGTGATGCCCGGGGTGCCATCAGTGATGCCTTCCAGCGCTTCCTCAGCGCCGCCACCCAGGATCCCGCTGTGCGCTGGGCCCTGCTCGGCCGCGCGAAGGCCGAGATCCTGAGCCTCATCACCACCGATGGCTGGCCCGTCCTCGAGCGGGCAGTGGACCGGCTGGCCCGCATCATGCAGGACAACTGGCCACGGCTCGATGAGCGCGAGGCACAGGTGACCGCCATGTACGTTGGGCGCATCGCATTGAGCTTCATCGCCATCCCGCCGCGCGCGCCAGACACCATGGTCGACGATTTCACCGATTTCGTGGCGCCCTATCTCCAGGCCGCCTACATCAAGGCGAAGGCGCGCGACACCGCGACCTCCGCGTGATTCCCCGCGCCGCAGCGGCTAGCCTTGCGTTGCGATCCCTCAGCTCGGTACCTGGCCGCCACGGGCAGGCCGGGCAGTGGATCGCCTCCTAGCCAATCCCCACGCCGTAGCTGCAACGTATCCCCAACGACGCATCCCTCACGACGATGGACCGGGCCCTCCCGTGGCCCCACAAGCGAAGATCCCCAACAAGAAGATGGTGAAGATAATGTCGGCTCTGCCGGTCGCAGACTTCCACAATGGAATCGAGTACAAGGTCGCGGACCTCGGGCTTGCCGAGTTCGGTCGCAAGGAGATCCGCCTCGCCGAGCATGAGATGCCCGGCCTGATGTCCCTGCGCCGCGAGTACGCCGAGGCGCAGCCGCTCAAGGGCGCGCGCATCACCGGTTCGCTGCACATGACCGTGCAGACCGCAGTACTGATCGAGACCCTCGTCGCGCTCGGCGCGCAGGTTCGCTGGGCCTCCTGCAACATCTTCTCCACCCAGGACCATGCGGCCGCGGCAGTCGTCGTGGGACCGCACGGCACCCCTGAGGAGCCCCGCGGCACCGCGGTCTTCGCATGGAAGGGCGAGAGCCTCGAGGAGTACTGGTGGTGCGCGGAGCAGGCGCTCACCTGGCCCGCGGCGGATGGTCCCGCCAACATGATCCTCGACGACGGTGGCGATGCCACCATGCTCGTGCTCCGGGGCGCGCAGTTCGAGGTCGCCGGCGTGGTGCCGCCGCTCGACGAGGATCAGCACTCCGCCGAGTACCAGGTGTTCCTCGAGCTTCTGCGCGCCTCGACCGCCGCCGACGCCACCAAGTGGAGCACCATCGCCAAGTCCGTGCAGGGCGTGACGGAGGAGACCACCACCGGGGTCCTGCGGCTGTACCAGTTCGCCGCGGCGGGGGAGCTGACATTCCCCGCGATCAACGTCAACGACTCCGTCACCAAGAGCAAGTTCGACAACAAGTACGGCACCCGGCACTCGCTCATCGACGGCATCAACCGTGGCACCGATGTCCTCATCGGCGGCAAGAAGGTTCTCATCTGCGGCTACGGCGATGTCGGCAAGGGCTGCGCCGAGTCGCTCGCCGGGCAGGGCGCCCGCGTCCAGGTCACCGAGGTCGACCCGATCAACGCGCTGCAGGCCCTGATGGACGGCTACGACGTCGTCACCGTCGAGGAGGCGATCGGCAAGGCCGACATCATCATCACCTCCACCGGCAACAAGGATGTCATCACCCTTGACCATATGCGGGCGATGAAGCACCAGGCGATCCTCGGCAACATCGGTCACTTCGACAACGAGATCGACATGGCCGCGCTCGAGCGCAGCCCCGAGACGTCGCGCATCAACATCAAGCCACAGGTCGACGAGTGGGTCTTCGCCGACAAGGAGGGCAACCCGCTCCGGTCGATCATCGTGCTCTCCGAGGGCCGCCTGCTCAACCTCGGCAATGCGACCGGGCACCCGTCGTTCGTGATGAGCAACAGCTTCTCCAACCAGGTCATCGCCCAGATCGAGCTGTGGACGAAGAAGGATGAGTACGACAACGAGGTGTACCGCTTGCCCAAGCACCTCGACGAGAAGGTCGCGCGCATCCACGTCGAGGCGCTCGGTGGCAGCCTGACCAAGCTCACCAAGGACCAGGCCGAGTACATCGGCGTGGACGTCGAGGGCCCCTACAAGCCGGAGCACTACCGCTACTGATGGGCACGCTCGTTGTCCTCGAGGGGCTCGATGGCTCCGGGAAGCGCACGCTCGCCGCGGCACTGCTGCGGGAGCTCGCTGACCGGGGCCTGCGAGCCACCAGCCTGGCGTTCCCGCGCTACGGGCAGTCCCAGCCCGCTGACATCGCCGCAGAGGCGCTCAGGGGCCAGCATGGCGATCTGCTCGCCTCGATCAACGGGATGGCCGTGCTGTGGGCGCTGGACCGGCACCAGGCCCGGCCCATGCTCGATCGGCTGCGCCACGAGCATGATGTGGTGCTGCTCGATCGGTACGTGGCGTCCAACGCGGCCTACTCCGCCGCGCGTGGCGAGGCGCGGGACGAGGACAGCACGGTGGAGTGGGTGCGCGAGCTCGAGCACGGCCGGCTCGGGCTCCCGGAGCCGGGGCTGCACATCCTCGTGGACGTCGAGGTCGCGGTGGCCGAGCAGCGGGCCCGCCACCGCGCGGCCACCGAGCCTGGTCGCGCCCGCGATGCGTACGAGCGGGACAGCACGCTCCAGGAGCGCACCGCGACGATCTACCGGCGGCTGGCGGAGCAGCGCTGGACGTCGCCGTGGGTGGTCTTCGGCGGCGCCGGAGCGGGCGGGAGCTGCTCCATCGAGGACCTTGCCGGGCGCATCGAGGAGATCCGTGCGGCAAGCGCTGGGCGGGGCTAGAGTGGTGGGGAGCGCGGCGCGCCGGCAGCGTCAAAACCACGCTTGCAGGCATTTGAGTGTAACGATATGGGTATGAAGCCGAAGATTCTGGTTGTCGACGATGACGCAGCGCTCGCCGAAATGCTGACCATTGTGCTCCGTGGTGAGGGATTCGAGCCCTACGTCGTCGGAGACGGCACGCAGGCATTGAGCGCGGTCCGGGACATCCGGCCCGACCTTGTGCTCCTTGACCTGATGCTGCCCGGAATGAATGGCATCGATGTGTGCCGCGTGCTGCGCGCCGACTCGGGCGTCCCGATCGTGATGCTGACCGCCAAGACCGACACCGTTGATGTCGTGCTCGGCCTGGAGTCCGGTGCTGACGACTACGTGATCAAGCCCTTCAAGCCGAAGGAGCTCGTGGCGCGCGTGCGGGCCCGGCTTCGTCGGCGCGAGGATGAGCCCGCTGAGCTGCTCAGCATCGGCGAGGTCGAGATCGACGTCCCCGCGCACAAGGTCACCCGCAATGGCGAACTGATCAACCTGACGCCGCTGGAGTTCGACCTGCTGGTCGCGCTGGCCCGCAAGCCCCGCCAGGTCTTCACCCGCGAGGTGCTGCTCGAGCAGGTCTGGGGCTACCGGCATGCTGCCGATACCCGCCTGGTCAATGTCCATGTGCAGCGCTTGCGCGCCAAGGTCGAGAATGATCCCGAGAAGCCCGAGATCGTGCTGACGGTGCGGGGAGTTGGATACAAGGCCGGACCGCCGTGATCGGTCGCGCCCGCACCCGGCGCAAGATCAATGGTCGGACCACGAGGTGGGTGCGCAGGTTCAGGGCGGTAGGGTCGGCACTCGGGCACTGGTGGCGACGGTCACTCCAGCTGCGCGTCGTTGTGTCGACGATGGCACTGTCGCTCGTTGTCATCCTGGCGCTGGGCTTCGCCCTGACGAACCAGCTCACCGCGCGGATGCTCGAGGCCAAGCTTGGTGCTGCGGTGCAACAGCTGGATTCGGCGCGACTGACCGTCCAGCGGGAGCTCGCGGGGGCAGGGGATACGACCTCGCGCCAGGGCCGGATCAACAGCGCGCGCTCGGCCCTGAACTGGCAGGTCGACAATGACCAGAACACGGGTGGCGCTGGATTGTGGACGCCGGTGCTCATCGCGACCGACTCGGAAGCGACGCAGGGCCTGATCACCAGTGGCGCCGTGGAGCAGATCCCGGATTCGCTGCGCGACTATGTGCGCCAGGGCCAGGTCTCCTACGTGTACTCGACGGTTCCCGCGTCCGAGAACAGTGTCGTGTCCGCACTGATCATGGGAACGCCCACCGCCTCAGACATTCCAGGCCTGGAGCTGTACCTGATCTTCCCGCTCGAGAGCGAGGCCCGGAGCCTCTCCCTCATGCGAGGGACCGTGCTCACCGGCAGCGCCGTGCTGCTCGTCCTGCTCACGGCGATCTCGCTGCTCGTGGCGCGCCAGGTGGTCATCCCGGTGCGCTCCGCTGCCCGGATCGCCGCCCGCTTCGCGGAGGGGCGGCTCAAGGAGCGCATGCCCGTTCGGGGCGAGGATGATATGGCCCGGCTCGCCATGTCCTTCAACGAGATGGCGGAGAGCCTGTCGCGCCAGATCACCCAGCTCGAGGAGTTCGGCAACCTGCAGAAGCGATTCACCTCGGATGTGAGCCATGAGCTGCGGACTCCGCTGACCACCGTGCGCATGGCCGCCGACGTCATCTACGACAGCCGCGACGAGCTCGATCCGATGCTGGAGCGCTCGGCCGAGCTGATGATGCGCGAGCTCGACCGCTTCGAGAGCCTGCTCGCGGACCTGCTCGAGATCAGCCGCCACGATGCGGGCGTCGCCGAGCTCTCCGCCGAGCAGATCGACGTTCGCTCCTGCGTGCACGCCGCGCTCTCCACGGTGCAGCGGCTCGCCACCGATGCCAGCGTCCCGCTGATCGTGGATATCCCTGATGAGCCGATCATCGCTGAGGTGGATCCCCGCCGCGTCGAGCGTGTGGTTCGCAATCTCCTCGCCAACGCCATCGACCACAGCGAGGGCAACCCTGTGCTGCTCCGGATGCGCGCCGACAATGACACCCTCGCCGTCATTGTTCGTGACTGGGGCGTGGGGCTCAAGGCAGGGGAGGAGAAGCTGGTGTTCAACCGGTTCTGGCGCTCCGACCCCTCGCGCGTCCGGCGCTCCGGTGGTACAGGTCTCGGCCTCGCGATCAGCGTCGAGGATGCCCGCCTGCACAATGGCAGGCTCGACGCCTGGGGCGAGCGCGGGTACGGATCGGTGTTCCGGCTCGCGCTCCCGCTCTCGCGCGGACGCAGGGTCACCACCTCGCCACTGCCGCTCAAGCCTGACCCCGAGGACATGGACATGCCCGTGATCGCTCCGGCCGCGGAGCGAAGCACCAAGTCCGAGGTGGAGATCATGCTGGACCCCATGGAATCAGCGGCAGTGTTCACCCCCGACGATGTCGCCGACACTCGCTCGGGAAGGGACTCGGAGGACGCGGGGTGGCACGCGAAATGATGAGCGTTCAGCTTCCCGCAACGCTGCGGGCCCGGCGCCTGCTGAGCTGGCTGGCCCTCGCCACAGTCGCCCTGCTGGCGGCCGCGTGCACCACCCTGCCGACGGACTCCCAGCCCCGCGCGATCGGCACGATCCCGCAGGAGTCCCTCTCCACCTCGGTGCCCGAGCCCACGCCCGGCATCGATGCGTTCCCCCTCGTGCGCGAGTTCCTGCGCGCCAGCGCCGACCCCCGTGGGCGGCACGCTGCTGCGCGGGAGTTCCTCACGCCCTCCGCGGATAGCCAATGGAACGACAACGCGAACATCGTCATCGCCAACCGCATCGATGTGCTCTCCGAGGGGCTGCGCACCGCTGACACAGCGACCTTCGCCATCCGTGCCGACAAGGTCGGCCAGCTCAGCTCCGACGGAGTGTTCACCGCGGAGGAAGGCACTGTCGAGTCCCAGGTGACGGTGGTGATGAGCGACGGCGAATGGCGCATCGATGAGCTCGACAACGGTGTGGTCATCGAGCGCCCTCACTTCCTGACCAGCTATGAGCGGTTCTCCGTGTACTTTCTCGATGCCTCCGGTGAGCACCTGGTCCCGGACCTGCGATGGGCAGCGGTGGAGGAGGACCAGAAGGTCTCCCAGCTGATGGCCATGCTCATCGACGGGCCGAGCTCCAGGCTCGCGCCGGGCGTGCGGACCCGCTTCAGCGGCGACGTCCGCTTGCGCGGTCCCATCACCAAGGCTGACGGTCGTGCCTCGCAGGTAGGCGTGGGACTCGGGGGCGTGCGCCTGGACTTCCAGGGCCTCGGCTCGGCCTCCCTGGAGGAGCGCAGGCGCCTCGCCGCGCAGATCGTATGGACCCTCGACAGCGCAGGGATCCCCGGTCCCTACCTGATCGAGGCGGACGGCGCGCCGCTCGTGGAGGAGAACGCCTCGGGGTGGGGCCCGCAGGATGTCGCGTCGATGGATCCGGTGAGCAGCACGGCCACCGAGGTTGGCCTGCACGCGGTCGTCGACGGCCAGGTCGTGGCAGTGACCGACACCTCCATGACCCCGGTGCCCGGGACCGCTGGTGCGCTCGACAGCGTCGAGTACGCGGCCATCTCGCACGATGGCCGATCAGTCGCTCTCGTCGCCCGCAGCGACCAGTCCGACGAGGCGCCCTACCAGTTGCTCATCGGCGACTATGGCGGCGCGCTGTCGGTCGTCGGGGAGGGCATGTCCATCACTCGTCCCACCTGGTCCACCAGCGACGGCGCGGCATGGGCCGTGATCGACGGGGAGACCGTTACCCGCGTCGTCAGGGATTCCGGGACCGGCACGTTCTCCACGACGACGGTCGAATCCGGATCCCTCGCCGCGCTGCAAGGACAGATCACCAGCCTGCGGCTCGCCTCCGATGGAACCCGGGTGGCCCTCATCATCGGGGGACGCGTCCACGTCGCCGTCGTCGCCGAGCCCCGTGCGGACGAGTTCACACTGGTCAATCCCCAGCCGGTGGCGCTGAACCTGACCGACACCGCGGTAGCGCTCGACTGGGGCACCCCCGATGCCCTGCTCGTGGTCCGTGGCGTAGCTGACGCGCCGGTCGCGCGGGTCTCCGCCGATGGGTCGCGCGTCGAGCAGCTTCCGCGCAGCAACCTCTCGCCGCCCGTGACCGCGGTGGATGCCTCGCCGACCACTGAGTACGTGACGGATTCGCGCGGCGTGCTGAGGCTTGGCCGCGACGAGCCGCAAGGCGAGCGGTTCTGGCGCGAGGTCACCCGGCTGATGGGCACGGACGCCAAGCCCATCCTGCCGGGCTAGGCGCGGTTGTGGATAGCGCGGCGGTTATCCACAGATTCGCTATCGCTATCGATCCGGGCGGCGGTGATGCCGCAGGATCGTGGCATGCAGGCCTTGATGGAGCTCATCCTGCCCCGCGAATGCGGGGGATGCGGAACACCCGGAACCAGTTGGTGCGGCGCGTGCGACATGACCGTGCCATGGGAGCCAGCGCGCTGGATGCCCCGGCATGATCCCGGCGTGCCGGTATGGACGCTGGCCCGGCACCGGGGCCCGCTGCGCCGGGCACTCTCCGGATGGAAGGAGCACGGACGCAGTGATCTCGCGCCGGTGCTCGCGTACCGGATGGCCCACGCCCTGGCTGCCACCGCAACCGGGGGAGCGGGCCGCACCGTGCTCCTGCCCGCGCCGAGCCGCTGGTGGGCCACGCGCATGAGGGGCCGGGATGCGATCGCTGATCTCGCATCGCAATGCGCGCGCCTGCTCGAGGATCTCGGCGGAGGAGATGCTGCCATGGAGCGCGCGCTTGCCCTGCACTGGCGGGCACGGGATTCGGTGGGCCTGACGGCACGACAGCGCGCGGCGAATGTACAGGGGCGGGTCCGTGCGCGCGGAGGCCTCCTTTCTACTGCCGCCCAGGCGCCGCGTGGCCGTGTCGTTCTCATCGACGATGTGGTCACCACCGGGGCGCTGCTCGCGGAATCAGTCCGTGTACTGCGAAAATCCGGCATTCCTGTGCGCGAGGCAATGGTGCTTGCCGCGGCCTGAGCGGGCCCAGGCAAATTTTCCGTGACTTTTCGGTCCGATCGGTAGCGCGACGGGAAACGACGTACTACCGTCGCGTTCACAACCCATAGCACGGCGATCTGGGGAGGTGACGTCATCGATCCCTTGTGCCGGGTGCGGTTGAGCAGGTCCCCGGCACTCTCGCACTGCAGCTGACACCGCAGGAACGGTGAGCAGCGGAATCTGGGAGGTATTGTGTCGACTGTTTCTCAAGCGGATCTTGTCCGGGCCCGAAACGGCGAGCCGGTAGGGCTCGACGAGGCCACCGAGGATCGCGGCAATCACGCGGACATTGTTGTCAAGGGCCGAAACGTCGAGGTTCCCGATCATTTCCGGCTCCATATCGAGGAGAAGGTAGGCCGGCTCGAGCGGTTTCACCACGATGTCCATCTCTATGACGTCGAGCTCCAGCACGAGAAGAACCGACGCCAGGCCAAGCACTGCCAGCGCATCGAGATCACCGCGCGGGGCAAGGGGCCTGTCATCCGAGCGGAGGCGTCGGCCGAGAATTTCTACGCAGCGCTCGAGATCGCGGTGGACAAGCTCGAGAGCAGGTTCCGCAAGACGCGTGATCGGCGCAAGGTCCATCATGGTAGTCGCACACCGATCTCGGTGGCCGAGGCTACGGCAGCGATGGCCCCCGAGCCCATGCTCGAACCGGGATCCCCCGCGCTCAATGGCAATGCCTGGGAGCGCAGCACCGATGAGGACATGGTGGCTGCGGCAGCCAGCGTGCCGGACGACGGGATCGAGGAGTATCCAGGCCCTGGGCATATCGTGCGCACGAAGGTGCACTCGTCCAAGCCCATGACCGTCGACGAGGCCCTGTACGAGATGGAGCTCGTGGGGCACGACTTCTACCTGTTCCATGATGTGGATTCAGACAGCCCCTCGGTGGTGTATCGGCGCCATGCCTTCGACTACGGTTTGATCAGGCTGGCTTGAGGAAAGCGACGGATCACGATCCGCGCTCTACCATGGAGTCCGGCTAGGTGGATGCCTAGCCGGATTTTCCATGGCGGGATGCCGCCCGGCGGTGGCCACGCCGCCCGGGTGCACGCTGTCACGACGACGATTGAGGAAACCTGTACATGCTCTCGAAGCTGCTGCGAGTGGGCGAAGGCCGTATGGTCAAGCGGCTCCAGGTCATCGCGGACCACATTGGAACGCTCTCGCCCGACGTGGAGAAGCTGTCGGATGATGAGCTGCGCGCGAAGACCGACGAGTTCAAGCGCCGCCATGAAGCCGGGGAATCGCTCGATGACCTGCTGCCCGAGGCGTTCGCCGTGGCGCGGGAGGCGTCGTCGCGCGTGCTGTCCCAGCGGCACTTCGATGTCCAGGTCATGGGAGGCGCGGCGCTGCATCTCGGCAATATCGCCGAGATGAAGACCGGTGAGGGCAAGACCCTCACCTGTGTGCTGCCCGCCTACCTCAATGCCATTGCGGACAAGGGCGTGCATGTGGTCACCGTCAATGACTACCTCGCCAAGCGTGACTCCGAGTGGATGGGCCGCGTGCACCGGTTCCTCGGCCTCGAGGTCGGCTCGATCCTGTCGGGCATGACGCCAGCCCAGCGGCGGGCCGCCTACAAGGCAGACATCACCTACGGCACCAACAACGAGTTCGGTTTCGACTACCTGCGCGACAACATGGCGCACTCCACCGAGGAGCTCGTGCAGCGCGGCCACAACTTCGCCGTCGTCGATGAGGTGGACTCGATCCTCATCGACGAGGCCCGCACGCCGCTGATCATCTCGGGCCCGGCCGATGGATCCTCCAAGTGGTATGGCGAGTTCGCTCGCATCGTCCCGCTGATGAAGCCCGACGTCCACTACGAGGTGGACATCAAGAAGCGCACGATCGGCGTGCACGAGGCTGGTGTCGAGTTCGTCGAGGACCAGCTCGGCATCGAGAACCTGTATGAGGCCGCCAACTCGCCCCTCGTCAGCTACCTCAATAACGCCATCAAGGCGAAGGAGCTGTTCCAGAAGGACAAGGATTACATCGTCCGCGATGGCGAGGTCATCATCGTTGATGAGTTCACCGGGCGCATCATGCAGGGCCGCCGCTACAACGAGGGCATGCACCAGGCCATCGAGGCCAAGGAAGGCGTGGAGATCAAGGCCGAGAACCAGACTCTCGCCTCGATCACCCTGCAGAACTACTTCCGCATGTACGACAAGCTCTCGGGCATGACCGGCACCGCCCAGACCGAGGCGGCCGAGCTGCACCAGATCTATTCGCTCGGCGTGGTGTCCATCCCGACGAACCGCACGATGCAGCGCGTGGACCAGTCAGACCTGATCTACAAGACCGAGCGAGCCAAGTTCGATGCCGTCGCTGATGACATCGCTGAGCGCCACCACAAGGGCCAGCCCGTGCTCGTGGGCACCACCAGCGTGGAGCGCTCCGAGTACCTCTCGCAGCTGCTGCAGCAGCGCAAGATCAAGCACAGCGTGCTCAATGCGAAGTATCACGAGCAGGAGGCGCAGATCATCGCCGAGGCCGGGCGCGCGGGCTCGGTGACGGTGGCGACCAACATGGCCGGCCGTGGTACCGACATCGTGCTCGGCGGCAACCCCGAGATCATCCTCGATATGCGGCTGCGCGCCATGGGACTCGATCCCGTCGAGCACGACGAGGAGTACCAGGCCAAGTGGGATGCCCAGATCGACGACGTCCGCGCAGAAGTCTCGGCGGAGGCACGGAAGGTCTGCGAGGCTGGAGGACTCTATGTCCTCGGCACCGAGCGGCACGAGTCGCGTCGTATCGATAACCAGCTGCGTGGACGCTCGGGCCGCCAGGGCGACCCCGGTGAATCCCGGTTCTATCTCTCCCTCGGCGATGAGCTGATGCGCCGCTTCGGCGCTGTCGAGGTCATCATGTCCCGGCTCAACCTGCCCGAGGACGTGCCCATCGAGTCGAAGATGGTGTCCCGCTCGATCCGGTCCGCGCAGACCCAGGTGGAGCAGCAGAACTTCGAGGTCCGCAAGAACGTCCTCAAGTACGACGAGGTGATGAACCAGCAGCGCAAGGTCATCTACGCCGAGCGCAACCGCATCCTGCGCGGCGAAGCGCTCGATGGCCAGATCAGTCACATGATCGACGATGTCATCACCGCGTACGTCAACGGTGCCACCGCTGAGGGCTTCGCCGAGGACTGGGACCTCGAGCAGCTCTGGGCGGCATTGAAGACGCTGTACCCGGTGAGCTTCGGCTGGCAGGAGCTCGCGGGCGAGACCAAGCCCGGAGAGCATTCGGACCTTACTCGCGAGCAGCTTCTCGACGCGCTCCTCGAGGATTGCCACAAGGCATACGCCAAGCGGGAGACCGACATCGAGGCCGTCGCCGGGGAAGGCGCGATGCGCCAGCTCGAGCGTCGCGTGCTGATGTCCGTGCTCGATCGCAAGTGGCGCGAGCACCTCTACGAGATGGACTATCTCAAGGAAGGCATCGGCCTGCGCGCGATGGCGCAGCGCGATCCGCTCGTCGAGTACCAGCGCGAGGGCTACGACATGTTCACCGGCATGATCGACGGTGTGAAGGAGGAAGTCGTCGGCTTCCTGTTCAACGTCTCGATCGAGCAGCAGCCCTCCCGGACGGTCCAGCCCGCGGCCGGGCTCACCGGTGCGGGCGCGAGCCCGCTCGCCCAGGCCGCGGCCGCCTCGCGCGCCCGGCAGGCTCAGGGCGCAGCGCCAGCACGGCCCGCCCAGGAACCCGCTCCTGCACAGCCCGCGGCCAGCAGCACGCCGCAACCCGCGGCTGTGCAGGCCAAGGGGCTCGATGAGGATGAGCAGCCACCGCGGCTCACCTACAGCGGCCCCTCCGAGACAGGCGAGACGCAGGTCCGTGGCGAGAGCAACACCGTCGAGGAAGGCGTGAGCACCAACCGTCGCGTGCGTCGCCAGGCCGAGAAAGAACGCAAGAAGGCCACCCGCGGGCTTCGCCGCTAGGCAACTAGGGGTGCGCCGCTAGGCGGGCGCGGACGTCGAGCGAGTGTGCGAAAAGCGACAGGATTCTTCAGGATCACTGTCGCTTTTCGCACACTGGTGCCCCTGTTTCGGGCGCCCTCGTCCCCGCCTATCCGAGCTCGAGCGCGGTGCACTGCCAGGACCCGTCGCGCCCAGTCTCGAACCGCGCGGCAAGGGCGAACGCGCGCTCGCCGCGCGCGCACGTGCATGAGGCCTCGATGCACCTTTCCGAGACGGGGCGCACATGCACGCTGAGGATCCGCGCTGGTGGCGTGCCGGTGCCATGCAGACGGGATCGCTCGGCGAGCAGCGCGATCACCGCGGGTGCTGCCGCGCGCCTGAGGTGGCCGGTATCGCGCCGTTGATCGAGCACATCGACGATGAGCCGGAACAGCGCGGCTGCGGCGGCGCGCGCGGAGTGCTGCTCGTCGCGCTGCTCATCGGTGCGGCGGTTGAGGGGCCTGGCGCGGCGGGCCGAGGAGGTGCCAGGGAGCCGGCGTGGGCCGCCGCACGGGGGCGCGTGCCGACCGGGCGCGGGCTCGCTGCGTGGTGGGGCGCCGATGCGCGCGCCGTCGAGGCGCGGGATGGGGCGTGGTGCTGATGTGGCCATGAAGGTCCCTCCGTGTCCGCTGTGATACGGGGACCGTTCGCGACGGTGCCCGTATCGTCCATTACGTGGTCTAGCGGCCGCGCGGAGAGGAGCGAGGCAGCAATAGAGTACCTTGTTCTGTCAAGCGCGCTCGGCCGCCGACCCGCTGGGCCGGACATGGCGCGGCCAAACCGGGTAGTCTGTGGTGCGGTATCGCTGAGAAAGCGTGAGTGAGGGAGATTACAAGCTTGGTGCCGGTGTGTCCGCGCCGCTACATCGGGGGTGTCGTGAGAAGGGTTTCCGCGTCGCGCGGTGTTGATGCGCGCCCGGTGCAGGGTGGCGCCCAGCGGCGCGCCTGCATGGTGGTCCGGGAGGTCGTGCTGTGGTGAAGAAGCTGTCCAATCTCGACGCCTCGTTCTATTACATGGAGGAGAGCACGACGCCCATGCATGTGGGCACGCTCGCGATCTTCCAGAGCACCGATGAGGAGCAGCTCGACTATGACAGCTTGCTCAACCTCGTCGAGGAGCGGATCGGGCTGGTGCCGCAGTACCGCCAGAAGGTGCGCGAGGTAGCGCGTGGCCTGGGGCGGCCGGTATGGGTCGATGACGCGGATTTCGACATCACTTATCACGTGCGTCGCTCGGCGTTGCCGCGCCCGGGCGACGATGAGCAGCTGCATGACCTGATCGCGCGGCTCGTCTCGCGCCCGCTGGATCGGTCCCGCCCGCTGTGGGAGATGTATCTCGTCGAGGGGCTGTCGTCCGGTCGCTCGGCCATCTTCATCAAGTCGCATGAATCGCTGGTCGATGGCCTCGAGAACATGGAGATCGGGCAGGTGATCTTCGATCGCAAGCCACGCCCGGCGGAGCTCTCGGATGACCTGTGGATGCCGGAGCGCGAGCCTGGTGATCTCCGGCTGGTGGCAGGCGCCGTCATGGATCTCGTATCCCGCCCGCGCGATGGCATGCACACGTTGCGCATGGCCACGAAGGACGTCTCGGCGACGGTGGGGAAGGTCGCGCAGGGCGCGGGCAAGGTTGCCTCGATGGTGTGGTCGGCGGCGAGCACGGCCCCCACGAGCCCGCTCAATGTCACTATTTCCCGGAATCGCCGCTACGCGGTGGCGGCGAGCTCGCTGGACGAGTTCCGCCGCATCCGCGCTCGCTATGGCTGCACGGTCAATGATGTGGTGCTGTCGGTGATCTCTGGCGCGCTGCGCAACTGGCTCGTCTCGCGGGGCGAGCCTGTGTCGGCGTCGTCGACGGTCCGCGCGCTGGTGCCGATGGCGGTGTACCTCGAGGGCGCGTTCGATGGCACGGGCGGCGAGGCACGGCGCAATGTCTCGTCCTTCCTGATCGATCTGCCAGTGGGGGAGCCGAACCCGGTGGTGCGGCTCTCGCAGGTGGCCCATGCAACGGAGGTCCATGCCCATTCGGGACGGTCCGTGGATGCGGGGACGCTGGTGCAGCTTTCCGGCTTCGCCCCCGCGACGCTGCATGCGATGGGCGCGCGCGTCGCCAGCTCGTTCCCGCAGCGGGTGTTCAACCTGATCATCACGAACGCCCCCGGCCCGCAGTCGCCGCTCTACTCGGCCGGGGTTCGGATGACGGAGATGTACCCGGTGCCGCCGCTCGTGAAGAACCAGGCCCTCTCCATCGGTGTGACGTCGTACAACGGTCGGATCTATTTTGGGCTGAACGCGGATCGGGGAGCGATGTCCGACGTTGATGTGTTCGCGTCGATGCTCGCCGAGTCGCTCGATGAGCTGCGCGAAGCGTGTGGCTGAAGGAGTTCGAGTGCGGATCTATGTGCCGGTCACGATCAGCATGCTGCAGCAGCTTGTCGCGGATGAGCAATTGCTCCCGGTCGGGGGGACAGCCTTCGCGGTGACCCCGGCGCTGCGGGAGGCGTATGCCTCCGGCGACGAGGAGGAGCTTGCCGAGGTAGCGATGCGCGATGCTGGTCGTGGTTCGCTGCGCCTGCTCGCTGCCGAGACCGACGCCGCCGGGGAACCCGTGCTGCGGCGCGCGGTGCTGGCAGTCGATGCCGAGGACGTGGTGCTGCGGCCCGATCTCGACGATGCCGTGGTGAAGGTCGCCGGTCCGGTGCTGCTTGCTGAAGTGGCGAGCGCGCATATCGACCTGTCCGCCGCCGAGGCCGCGATCGCGCGCGTGCTGCCGGTGATCGACCAGGCTGACCTCGGGGACGAGGACGCCGAGCTCGCGCTCGGTGACGTGGAGGATCATGATCTGGCCTGGTACGCGACGCAGGAGCTGCATTTCCTTCTCGAGCTCTTGTAGCCATGAGGCTGTGGAAGTGGCTGGAGAAGCCGATCGAGGACCTTCCGGCGGTAGCTGATCGCCGGCTCCACGCCGCCCGCGCGGCGCTGACCCGATTGACGACCCCGCTGATCCCGGATGACTATCTGCACCTGATCAATCCGCTGTGGTCCGCACGGGAGCTGCGTGGCCAGGTGGTGGAGGTGCGCGCCGAGACCGCGGATTCCGCGACGGTGGTGATCAAGCCCGGCTGGGGCTTCGATCATCGCTATCGGGCCGGGCAGTTCGTGGGCATCGGGCTGGAGGTCGATGGCCGGTGGCACTGGCGGTCCTACTCGTTGACGAGTTCCCCGCGCGAGGGCGGCGGATTCATCTCGATAGCGGTGAAGGCCATGCCGGAGGGGTTCCTGTCGTCCCACCTCGTCGACGGGGTGAGGCCGGGCACGATCATCCGGCTCGCTGCGCCGCAGGGCGAGTTCGTGCTCCCCGAGCCCCCTCCGCGCAAGATCCTGTTCGTCACCGCAGGCAGTGGCATCACCCCGGTGGTCAGCATGCTGCGAACACTCGACAGTCGTGGCGGAGCACCGGACATCGTCCATGTGCACTCCGCGCCCCGGGAGAGCGATGTGATGTTCCGCGGGGAGCTCGCCCGCCACGAGGCGCGGCCCGGCTACCGGCTGCACCTGCAGCTGACCGACGATCGCGGATTTTTCACCCCAGCCATGCTCGACGTCCTCGCGCCGGACTGGCGGGACCGAGAGGCGTGGGCGTGCGGTCCGCAGGGGCTCCTCGATGCGATGGAGTCGCAGTACCAGGCGGAGGGCGCGGGGGACCGGCTGCATGTGGAGCGGTTCTCGGTGGGCCGCACCGCGCACGCGACCGATGGCGGGACGGTGCGCTTCGGGCTGTCTGGCAAGGAGATCGCGGTCGACGGCGCGACCACACTGCTCGAGGCCGGCGAGCTGGCAGGGGTCCGGATGCCGTTCGGATGCCGGATGGGCATCTGTCATACCTGTGTCGCGCAACTAGGCGACGGTTTCGCGCGCGACCTGCGCAGTGGCCGGGAGGCCAGCCCGGGGGAGCGGATCAAGACCTGCATCTCCGTCGCGGCCGGGGATTGCCAGCTCGTGCTATGAGCCAGATCGCACCGAGAATGCCGTAGCCTACGGTCTAGCAGCCTGCGCACCGGTAGGCCCACGTTGTCGCTCTGCCAAGGACGGTTCCCGATGGCCATCACAGATATCAAGGAGTACGCGCACCTCACCACCGAGGATGTCGAGGCGCTCGCTCGCGAGCTCGACCAGATCCGTGCGGACATCGAGGGGTCGCTCGGTGAGCGCGACGCTCGCTATATCCGTAATACCATCCGGTTCCAGCGCGGCCTGGAGATCGCGAGCCGTGGCGTTCTCTTCGCGAGCTGGTTCCCGCCCGCATGGCTGCTCGGCACCGTTGGCCTGGGCATCTCCAAGATCGTGGAGAACATGGAGATCGCCCACAACGTCATCCACGGCCAGTGGGACTGGATGAACGATCCCGAGATCCATAGCAGCTCGTGGGAATGGGACATCTGCGATCCCTCCGCGCACTGGAAGCAGACCCACAACCACTTGCACCACAAGTACACCAACATCATCGGCCTCGACCCCGATGTGGGCTACGGCCTGCTTCGCGTCACCCGCGATAGCGAGTGGGAGCCATTCAACCTCGGCAACCCGATCTACAACCTTGTTCTTGCCCTGCTGTTCGAGTATGGGGTCGCCGTCCAGCATCTCGAGCTCGCCAACGTCGCGGCGGGCCTGAAGGACATGGATGAGTTCGCGGAGCAGCGCGACGAGGTGCTGCGCAAGATCCGCAAGCAGGTGGCCAAGGACTACCTGTTCTTCCCCGCGCTCACCGGCCCGGCATTCCTCACCACCCTGGCCGCGAACATCGGCGCCAACATCATTCGCAACGTCTGGGCGCACGGCATCATCTTCTGCGGGCACTTCCCCGACGGAGCCGAGAAGTTCACCCAGGAGCAGTACCTCAGCGAGACCAAGGGCGAGTGGTACCTGCGCCAGATGCTCGGTTCCGCCAACTTCACGGCGGGCCCGATCATGCGGTTCATGAGCGGCACGCTGTGCTACCAGATCGAGCACCATTTGTTCCCGGATCTGCCCAGCAACCGGCTCGAGGAGATCTCCAAGCGGGTGCAGGTGCTCGCCGACGAGTATGACCTGCCCTACACGATGGCCTCGTTCCCGCGGATGTACCTGCAGACCTGGCGCACCATCGTCAAGCTGGCCCTGCCGGATCGGTTCCTCGCCGGCACCACCGATGCTGCCCCCGAGACGAACTCCGAGCTGCGGTTCCGCATCGCCGGAGGAATCCGCGACACCTTCATCGGTGCTGACCCGGTCACCGGTGCCCGGCGTGGCCTGCGGACCGCTCTGGCCGCGCGTCGCAAGCGCCGGGGGATCGTGCTCGCCCTGCGCCAGGCCATCACCGGGCAGCCGGAGCGGCAGCCGATCGAGCAGCCCGTCGCGGCCTGACCCTAGCGCGCTAGCCAGGCGCCCAGCGTCACCAGTGCTCGTTGGTCCCGAGGGCCTGGAGCAGCAGGCGCACCGCCATCGCCCGGCGCAGCACGGCGCCGTCGAGCTGATCGAACGCGCATCCCGGATCCTCCGGTTCCCCGAGGTGCCCGCAGCCGCGCGGGCAGCGCTCCACGATCTCGGTGAGGTCCTCGAACGCCGCGACCACATCCTCCACACCGATGTGGGCGAGGCCGAAGGAACGTACTCCTGGTGTGTCGATCACCCATCCGCCGCACGGCAGGGCGAGGGCGACCGACTGCGAAGACGTGTGCCGGCCCTTGCCGATGCCCGATACCCGCCCGGTCGCCCGGTACGCGTCGGGGACCAGCCGGTTGACCAGGGTGGACTTGCCCACCCCGGAATGGCCGATCATCGCGGACATGGTCCCGGAGATGTGTTCGAGCAGCGGCTCGAGAGCATCCTCGACGCCCGTGGTCACGATGGGGAGGTCCAGGCCGTCGAAGTGCGCGGTGAAGGTGCTCGGGTCCGCGATATCGCTCTTGGTGACGCACAGCACTGGCTTGAGGCCGCCCACGTACGCGGCGATCAGCGCTCGTTCCACGAAGCCCGTTCGGGGCGGGGGATCCGCGGCCGCGACGACGATCAGCAGGACCTCGGCGTTGGCCACCACGATCCGCTCGAACGGGTCGGTATCGTCAGCCGTGCGGCGCAGCACGCTGGTGCGGTCCTCGAGGCGCACGATGCGCGCCAGGGTGTCGTGGGTGCCACTGGTGTCCCCAACGATGCCCACGTGGTCGCCCACCACGATCGGCGTCCGACCAAGCTCGCGCGCCCGCATTGCCACTACTAGGCGCTGGCCAGGCTCGCCGTCGAGGACCATGCAGCCCCAGCGGCCCCGATCCACCGAGACCACGAGGGCCCGCTCGGCATCGAGGTGCTCGGGGCGGGTCTTGGTGCGCGGCCGGGTGCCCTTGCCCGGACGGATGCGCACATCCGATTCGTCGTAGCGGCGACGGCTCAGCGTGGATCGCCCCCTTCGAGCATGCGGCTCCACATCCCGTCGAAGCCCGGCAGCGTCTTGGCGGTGGTGCCGATGTCATCGACCTCCACTCCAGGCACGACCAGCCCGAGGATCGCCCCGGCGGTGGCCATCCGGTGATCGGCGTAGGCATGCCATAGGCCGCCGTGCAGCGGCACCGGGGTGATCTCCAGCCCGTCGTCGGTCTCCACGCACTGCCCGCCCAGCCGCGAGATCTCGGTGGCGAGCGCGGCCAGGCGATCAGTCTCGTGCCCGCGCAGGTGCGCGATGCCCCGCAGCCTCGATGGGGACGCGGCGAGCGCCGCCAGCGCGGCAACCGTGGGGGTCAGCTCACCGATGTCCCCGAGATCGGCATCGACGCCGACGAGCGCTCCGGTGCCCGTGACGGTGAGGCCGTCCGCGTCTAGCCGGACGTCGCAGCCCATGCGCTCGAGCAGGCCACGGATCTGATCACCGGCTTGCGTCGTCTCCTTCGGCCAGCCCGGCACCGTCACCGAGCCGCCGGTGACCGCGGCGGCCGCGAGGAACGGCGTCGCGTTGGACAGGTCGGGCTCGATGTCCCAGGTGGTCGCCGACACGGGCGCGGGCGCGATCCGCCAGGTGGAGGGATCGGGCCGCTCCACAGTCACCCCGGCCTGGGCCAGCATCTCCACGGTCATGTCGATGTGCGGCGTGGAGGGGACCTTGCCGCCGGCATGCCGCACTGTGACGCCCTGCTCGAAGCGAGCGCCCGCGAGGAGCAGGCCCGAGACGAACTGCGAGGACCCCGAGGCATCGATCGTCACTTCTCCGCCCCGCACCGCGCCCGTGCCCCGGACGGTGAAGGGCAATGCTGATCCTTCGACGTCGGCGCCGAGCGCCCGCAGCGCGTCGAGCGTCACGCCTTGCGGGCGGACGCGGGCCTGCTCATCGCCGTCGAACCGCACTGCGCCGTCCGCGAGCGCTGCGACCCCGGGCAGGAACCGCATCACTGTGCCGGCGAGCCCGCAATCGATCTCGGTGCCATGCAGCGGGCCGGGCTCCACCAGCAACTCGGTGGCGGACTGCTCGGTGATGCTGGTGCCGAGCGCGCGCAGGCCTTCGATCATCAGGTTCGTGTCCCGGCTGCGGAGCGCTCCCAGCACCGTGGACGGGCCGTCCGCGAGCGCCGCGAGCACTAGTGCCCGGTTGGTCGCTGACTTGGATCCGGGAACGGCAACGACGGCGGAGACCGGGGCCGGGTGATGAGGGGCGTGCCATGAGCTCATGCGCCCATCTTCCCGCATCCGGTGCGTCGTCCGCGACAACGGGGCCGATCGTCGGCTGATCAGCCTTTCTTGTCGGGGCCACGTGCCAGGATGGAGGCATGTGCGGACGATATGCCGTGACCGCGGACCCAGCGACGCTCGCCGAGGAGCTCGACGCCATCGATGAGACCGGTGGCGCGGCACGGACCGGCTACAACATCGCTCCCACCACGGAGGTCGCGGCGGTCGTCGATCGGCACGATCACTCCGATAATGATGACAATGCCGGGGCAGCCGTGCGGCGCAGGATCAGGGCCATGCGCTGGGGGCTTGTACCCGTGTGGGCCAAGGATCTCCGGTCCGGACCGCTGCTGTTCAATGCCCGGTCGGAGACGGTGGCCACCAAGCCGGCATTCCGTACTTCCTACGCGCGCCACCGGTGCCTCGTTCCGATGGACGGCTGGTACGAGTGGAAGCCCGCCGCATCGGGCAGCCGCCCCGCGAAGATCCCGTACTTCATGAGCCGCCGCGACGGCGAGCGGCTCTACGCGGCGGGCATCTGGTCGCCCTGGAAGGATCCTCAGCGGACCGGGGAGGGCGCCACCATGCTGAGCTGCTCCGTCCTCACCACCGCTGCGGTGGGGGACCTCGCGGCGGTCCACGATCGCATGCCGCTGATGCTCCATGCCGGGCAGTGGGACCAATGGCTCGACCCCGATGGCGGCCCGCCCGATGCGCTGCTCGAGAGCCCGGGCGAGTCCTTCGCGGAGGTGATCGAGATCCGTGAGGTCCGGCCCCTGGTCAACAATGTCCGCAACGATGGGCCCGAGCTCCTCCAGCCCGTGCCGGGACCCGGCGGCGGGGAGCCGTCGCTGTTCTAGCGTGCTGGTGGTCGCTCGTGACCAGCCTGGGAACAAAACCCCTCGTCCATAGGTTGCACCGGACGGACGATATTGCAAGGGGCAATCTGGGTGGAGGTGTCGCGTGGGCTCGTTGTGCATGGAAGCGCCGGTGGATCAGCGCCTCGGGCAGGCGGTAGTCTTGAAGACTGCTATCAGCGAAGGGGCGCCTGTGCCAAAAGCGAATCAGTACAGCCCGATAGAGGGCACTGACGAGTCAGATAACGCCGCGGAGACCGCCACGCAGCTCGTGGAGCGGTTCGAGCGCGACGCCATGCCCATGATCGACCAGCTCTATGGCGCCGCGCTGCGGATGACGCGCAACCCCACCGACGCCGAGGACCTCGTCCAGGAGACCTACCTCAAGGCCTACTCCGCGTTCAGCTCGTTCAAGAAGGGCACCAACCTCAAGGCGTGGCTGTATCGCATCATGACCAACACCTACATCAATGGATATCGAAAGAAGCAGCGGCAGCCCGCGCAGTATCCCACCGATGAGATCACTGACTGGCAGATGGCGGCATCCGCCGAGCACCAGTCCACCGGCTTGAAGTCCGCCGAGGTAGAGGCCCTCGACGCGCTGCCCGACGACGAGATCAAGAACGCGCTGCAATCACTCCCCGAGGAATTCCGTATGGCTGTCTACTACGCCGACGTCGAGGGGTTCCCCTACAAGGAGATCGCGGACATCATGGGAACGCCGATCGGCACCGTGATGTCCAGGCTGCACCGAGGCCGCAAGCAGCTCCGTGCCGCGCTCGCCGATGTCGCCCGTGACCGGGGATTCATGCGGAACGCCGCCAATGGCGAGGAGGACAACGCGTGATGAGCACCCACGATCACACCGGCTCCGGCATGGATCCACACGACGACGATCACGAGCATGGGCTCGACTGCTCCGCCGTGATGGCTGACGTCTATCTCCTGCTCGACAACGAATGCGCCGATGGTGTCCGTGAACGGCTCCAGTCGCACCTCGACAACTGCGGCCCTTGCCTCGAGCACTACGGCATCGAGGAGAGGATCAAGCGCATGCTATCCCGCAAGTGCGCGGGGGAGCGGGCGCCCGAGAGCCTGCGCGAGCGACTCACCCTCGAGATCCGGCGCCAGGTCATCTACGGCGAGGTCACCCGCGTCCGCTACGAGGAGTAGCTGCCGGGGCGCGAGCGTTGGTCGGCGAGCGGTGCCTGCCCGTCGGCGGAGTGATGCCTGACGGCAAAAGCACCGGAAAACGGCAAACGCGAGAGAAGCCGCGCGGCAACTTGCTCGGTTTCTATCGCGTTTGCTGCCGTAGGCATGCCGTCAGGCGCTTCCGGGCGAAAAAGCCCGCGCATACACCTGTGGGGCCTGACCAGTTTGGTGGTCGGGCCCCACAGGTGACGGCTGAGAGCGTTCGATGCTCAGGCGTTTGGGCGCTTGCCGTGGTTTGCCTTGTTCTTGCGGCGGTCACGACGCTTGCGGCCTCGCTTGCTCATGGGCTGTCTCCTTGGACATGAAATGGTTTTCCACGCATTGGGTTGCCGATCCAGTGTACTCGTTGCCGGAGGGTGCCCCGCACAGCTGCCGGAGGGCCCCGGTCCGCGCCGCCACGAGCCTGCCCGGGGCGTGCTGCCCCGACGGTTCCTGCGTGCGCTCGGTGCCCGTGGCGGCGCGCGAGTTGCCTGCCGGTGCGAAGCGGCGGGCAGTGACTGGGCTAGCCTGGTGGGATCAGTGTGATCGATATCGCTGCGGAGGAACCCATGGCGGAAAATGTGCGTGCGGAAATGGTCGCGAAGGTGCTCGAAGTCGTGGTCCATCCTGGTGATGTCGTGAAGGAGGGGGACACTCTCGTGCTGCTCGAGTCGATGAAGATGGAGATCCCCGTCTTGTCCGAGTTCAACGGCACGGTCGACGTCGTGAATGTCACCAAGGATGATGTGATCCAGCAGGGTGACCTCATCGCGGTCATCTCCTAGGGCCCGCCTGTGTCCACTCTGAGCGCGCTGCTCGCCGAGCACACCGACCTGCCCGGCGAGGCCGTGAACCACCTGCAGCGCCTCGTCGGCGAGTGGCAGTTGATCGCGGACCTGGCGTTCTCGGACTTCCTCATGTGGGTCGCCACCGGGGACCTCGAGGACGATGATGGCGCCGACGATCTAGCGGGGGCCCGTGCGGTATGCGTGGCGCAATGCCGGCCAACGACGTCGCCGACGGTGTATCCGCGCGACCTCGTCAGCAGCGGCGTCGAGTGGGAGGACCACCCCGAGCTCGTGGCGGCGATGCTGCGCGGGGAGATCCTGCGCGAGGACAACCCCCGCTGGCACGAGGGCACGCCGCTTGCGCGCGAGGCCATCCCGGTGCGGTCGGGCGGGCAGATCATCGCGGTGCTCACGCGGGATTCCTCGCTCGCGCAGCTGCGGGTGCCAAGTGCCCTGGAGATGGCCTACATCGCGTGCGCGAGCGATCTGTGCCAGATGATCTGCGACGGCAGCTTCCCGCTGCGGGAGGACCTCGCTGGCATCCAGTCGAGCCCGCGGGCGGGGGACGGGCTGATCCGGATCGGGGTCGATGGCGTAGCGGAGTACGCGAGCCCCAACGCGTTGTCGGCGTACCACCGGATGGGCTTGAGCACGGAGATCTCGGGCCATGACCTCGTGGCACTGACCCGGCCGCTGATCTCCGACCCGTTCGATGCGCAGGAGTTCGCGGTGCGGGTCAAGGCCGTGACGGCGCGGGAATCGAGCATGCGGATGGAGATCGATGCGCGCGGAGCGACGGTGCTGTTCCGCGCGTTGCCGTTGTACCCCCATGGTGTCCCGGGCGGCGCGCTCGTGCTGGTGCGCGATATCACGGAGGTGAAGCGGCGTGATCGGGCGCTGCTGTCGAAGGACGCGACGATCCGTGAGATCCACCATCGGGTGAAGAACAACCTGCAGACGGTGGCGGCCTTGCTGCGCCTGCAGGTGCGGCGGACGACGAACGAGGAGGCGCGCCAGGCTCTGGCGGAGTCCGTGCGACGAGTGAGCTCCATCGCGCTGGTCCATGACACCTTGTCGATGTCGGTGGACGAGCAGGTGAACCTCGATGAGGTCATCGATCGCTTGGTGCCGATGATGGTGGACGTGGCGACGATCGGCAAGCCTATCGATGTGCGGCGCGAGGGCAGCATGGGCGTGCTGCCCGCGGACAAGGCAACCCCTCTGGTGATGGTGCTGACCGAGCTGGTGCAGAACGCGATCGAGCATGCGTTCGACATGGGCGCGACGGCGGACCTGCACTATGCCACGGCGACCGATGGGGACGATTCCCGTGGCGAGATCGTGCTGCGCGCGGAGCGGTCCGCTCGCTCGCTCGATGTGGTGATCCATGACAACGGCAACGGTCTGCCTGACGGCTTCAGCCTGGAGAAGTCCGACCGGCTGGGCCTGCAGATCGTGCGGACGCTGGTCGCGGCCGAGCTCGGGGGCTCGCTCACGTTGCAGGAGAGCGCGGACGGCGGCACGGATGCCTTGCTTCGCGTGCCGCTCGGGCGGAGGCGCTGAAGTGCGCGGGCACGAGCAAGCCCGGGGCCACGAATGGTCCCCGGGCTTGGTGCTCGGCGCGGGAGTGCCTCGGCTTGGTGAGGTTCCCGGTAGCGTCGTGCTAGACGGTGCTGCGTGCGCGGGTGCGCGCCTTGCGGCGCTTGAGCGCGCGACGCTCGTCCTCGCTCATGCCGCCCCAGACGCCTGCGTCCTGGCCGGACTCCAGCGCCCACGAAAGGCATTCCGGGGTGACGGGGCATCGGTTGCATACAATCTTGGCCTGCGCGATCTGTGCCAGCGCCGGACCGCTGTTCCCCACGGGGAAGAACAACTCGGGGTCCTCGTCGCGGCAGACCGCCCTATGGCGCCAGTCCATAATCGGTACTCCTCACTGGGTGTGCCGCGCACGAGGGCGGGGGGTGCGTCACACCGTAGTTGTTAGCAATTTACCCACGCGTAGCCATATTGTTTCCGCGCTGTTAACTAAGAATCGTGTCACGATCTCTGGGGAAGTCAATAGCTTTCCCTGGGACGTAACCTAAGTCACTGCGCGGAACCCACATGCGCGTCTTCGTAGCGCAATCTCGTACAGGAGTGTGGTGGTGCTCACTCCAATAGTTCTACGCTCGGAGACTCCAGTGTGCGGCAATTCGACCAGATTCGCTACCGGTCGGAGTGCCGCTAAACCTACTGTGTCAAGAATCACACGCCGGGAGGGGACTCCGCGATCACGTCCAGCATGTCCGGCACCGCATGGAACGCCACATCATCGCGCATGCCGATGTAGTCCCCGTCCACCTGCAGCCCCATCGGTCGCGACGCCCGGACCCGCACGTGGGGCACATCATCGACCCGCAACAGGTGACGGTGCGCGGGGCCGGAGCTGCCGAACACTATCTGCCGGGCCACCCTGGCGATCGGGACAATGCCTGCGGAGCGCATCGCGAACACGCCCAGGCCATTGTCGAAACTGACACCGGGATTGGTCAGCACGGGCCGCTCATCGATGAATGTCCATGGGCTCGCGTTCGAGACGAACGCGAAATACACGCCCTCATGGACCGCTCCGCCGGGAAGCTCGACCGTCAGCGCCGGAGGGAGCCGCCGCTCCCGCAGGAACGCCCGCATCGCGGCCCGCATGTATCGGCCCGGCGTCGCGGGGCGACCGGACGCGCGCTTCTTCTCCACCGCGCGCACCGCATGCGCGTCAAGGCCCACGCCCGCATTGAACAGGAACCAGCGCCCCTCGCAATGCGCGAGCCCGATCCGTCGATGCTGCCGCCGCGCGATCAGATCGAGGATCTGGTTGGCGGCATCGAGCGGGTCCGGCGCGATCCCCAGCGACCGCGCGAAGACGTTCGCCGAGCCTCCCGGGATCACCGCCACCGAGGGCACCGCGCCGAGCGGCAGCGAGGTCAGCAGGCCCTCGCGAGGCGGCTCGAGGATGCCGTTGACGACTTCGTTGACCGTGCCATCGCCGCCATGCACGATGATCAGCGGATAGCCCTGCTTGGTCGCCTCCGCCGCGAGCTCGGCGGCATGGCCACGGTGCGCGGTCTGCTTGATGCGCAGCGAGAGCTTGCTCGAGAGCGCGTGACCGATGAGGTCACGGCCAGCTGACGAGGTGGTCGTCGCGTGAGGATTCACGATCAACAAGGCGCGCACGAGGACTCAGCCTAGCCGGTGATCGCGCGACCAGCGCGCCACCCGGCGCCGCGGGTTGGCCGGCTCCGCGCCCCGAGGTTGCCGCGCTACCACCCGGCGGCGCCGCTGTCTTACCCTGGCAGGGTGCCTAGGACTGGACCCGCCATGCCCCCCGAGCCGGACGACACCCTGCCGCTGCCGGTGCCCTGGGGCATCCGCGCCGCCGGAGCGATCGTCGCGGCGCAGGGCGCCACATGCCTGGGTCTCGGTGCCTGGTATGCCGCGCGAGCGATCGCGTCCGAGGGCAACGAGGCGCGCTTCGGGATCGCCCTCTCCTCGTGGTTCTTGCTGCTCGGCGCTGCCGTCCTCGCTGGTGGCATCGCGCTCGCGCTGGGCAAGAGGTGGGGCAGGGCCGTCGCGATCGTGATGCAGCTGCTCCTGCTGCCCGTGGTGTTCTCGATGATCACGACCTCGCACCAGTACGCCCTCGGTTTCGGCCTCGGTGGCATCGTCGTGCTGACGCTGGTGCTGATGATGTCCGGGCGCTCGAGCGACTGGCTCAACGCCGACTGAGCCCCCGGCCGGTGGCGGATATCGAATCGCCAGGCAAAACGCCCGCGCCGGTCCTCGCTTCGCGCGTGTTGATCAGGGACTATAGGACTCGTGACCAGAGTTCTCGCAATCGCCAATCAAAAAGGTGGCGTCGCCAAGACCACCACAGTGGCATCGCTGGGGGCTGCCCTCGCCTCGATGCAGCAACGCGTGCTGATCGTCGATCTCGACCCGCAGGCATGCCTGACCTTCTCGCTCGGTCACGACCCCGACAACATCGACGCGTCGGTGCACGACGTGCTCGTTGGCTCCCAGAAGGTCAGCAACGTCGTCCTCGAGACCAGCGACGGGATGACCCTGCTGCCGTCGACGATCGATCTCGCCGGCGCCGAGGCCATGCTGCTCATGCGGGCGGGGCGCGAGTTCACCCTCCGCCGCGCGCTCGACGCCGTGGCCCCCGAGTTCGACATCATGCTCATCGACTGCCCGCCCTCGCTCGGCGTGCTCACGCTCAACGGGCTCACCGCCGCGGATTCGGTGATCGTGCCGTTGCAGTGCGAGACCCTCGCGCACCGGGGAGTGGGGCAGTTGCTGCGCACGGTCTCGGAGGTGCAGCAGATCACCAATCCCGACCTGTCGCTGCTCGGGGCGCTGCCCACGCTGTACGACGCGCGCACCACCCACAGCCGCGACGTCCTCGCTGACGTATCGGACCGGTACGGGCTCCCTGTCCTCGCGCCGCCCATCCCGCGCACCGTGAAGTTCGCGGAGGCCAGCGCATCCGGTGCCTCGATCCTCGCGGCCCGCCGCAACAAGGGCGCCGATGCCTACCGCGCGCTCGCCAGCCAGCTGCTCGACCACTGGCAGCAGGGCACACCGCTCGCGACGTTCGACCCCTACGCCAAGGTCTCCTGACCGGCAGGAGCCGCCGGGAGCCCGGTCCTAGGGGCCCGGGGCGAGCGCCACAAGGGTCTCGCCGCGCTGCTCGATGACCAGATCGCCCACCACGGCGAGGTTCACGGTGCCCGGCGCCTCATCGCGGTCCACCGCCATGGTGCGGATCGGCTCGCCGGTGCGGACATCCACGACGGCGATGCCCGACGGAACAGGCACGAGCAGGCTGCCCGCCATCATCGCAGGCTGGCCCAGTGAACCCGGGAAGTCCCAGATGGGGCGCTGATCGTTCGGCGATAGCGCCACCAGCCCTGCCCCGGCATCCCAGACCGCGATGCCCGAGCTCCCATCGAGCACCGCGGGCAGCGTTGCTCCAGCGAAGGCCTCGGCCGCGAGCACCCGTGGGGGAAGATCGTGGCGCCCGCGCGGTTCTGCCTGGCCGTCGAAGATGGCGAGGGCGGGCCGGTCCCCGGGCACCGCGATCACGGTGGACTGGGGAGAGGCCGAGACGATGCGCGCGCCGTCCACCCCTGGCACCTCGCCGAGCGTCGCATCGGTCCGGGTGAGCAGGGCATCGCCGAACTCCTCGGGCTTGCGGAAGCTCTCGGGGTCGCTGGCGAGCATGACGAGTCGCTCGCCCACGTCATCGGGGCACTGGACGATCATGGGTATGCGGCTCTGCGTGATCGCGGCATCGCGGATCTCGCAATCGTCGCGTGGCTGCAATCCTGGCTCGATCGGTGCGCTCACCCGGCCAGTCTCCACCGTTCGCACGAGGTCCGAGCGCCAGCCCTCGAGGCGGGTGGGGCCGAAGGAAGCGAAGCGGGAACCGTTCGATTCGATCGTCACCGTGGCGTCCGCCTCGCTCGTGCGCTGAGGACCGCGTTCACCGGAAGCTGGGTCGAACGACATGACCTCGCCGCATCCCCGTGGCCCGCGGAACGCGACGATCACCCTGTTCCAGGTCGAGGTGGCGGTGCAGATCGCTTCCGCGCGGCGGTAGGACCATGCCTGAGCGCCACTGCGCGCATCGTGGCCCCCGACCTCGTTGGCGCGCACGGAGATGACTGCTCCTCGCGCGACGATGGGCGTCGTCGATCCAGGACTGCGCTCGCGCCATGCCTCGACGAGCGCGTCCGGCACGGCGGTCGCTTGCTCGATCTCGGGAATCGGTTCCGCAGCGGTGACGAGCGAAGCGTGGCGGGCGGGGCTGGCCCACCACGCGCCGAGCGCCGCGGCGGCCAGCACCGCGACGAGGAGAGCCGCCACCGCGATATCGGCGCGGCGGCGGCGTTCAGGCGCGATCATGCCGCCTAGCTGCTCGTGGGGCCCGAGCTGGAGCTAGTGGGCGCGACGGACTGCGCATCGCCGGAGGGCTTGCGGCGGCGGCGACGGCGACGTGGTGCACCGGAGCCTTGCTCTCCCGTGCTGCCACCCTCGCTGTGGCCCGGAGCGCCGCTGTTTCCTGGTCCGTTGTTGCTGGACGCGGATCCGGTCTCGGCGCTTGCTCCGCCGCTACCGGACTGCCCGGAGCCGCCCTGCTGCCCGCCACGGGTGCGACGACGCTTGCGGTTGCCGTCGGTCTTGCGCGGCGGCCGAGGGGCTGCTGGCCCGCTGGACTGCTCCGCGGGGGCATCCGTGCTCGCGCGGGGCGGGATGGACACCCGGCCGGTGGCATCGGTGGGGATATCGAGATCGGTATACAGGTGATCCGAGGTCGAGTAGGTCTCCGCGGGGTCGGGCTTGCCCAGATCCAGCGCGGTATTGATCGCCTTCCAGCGGGCCGTGTCCTCCCAATCGACCAGCGTGATCGCGATGCCCGTGCGGCCAGCGCGGCCGGTGCGGCCAACGCGGTGCACGAAGGTGTTCTCGTCGTCCGGGCAATGCAGGTTGATGACATGGGTGACGTCATCGATATCGATGCCGCGGGCCGCGACGTCCGTGGCGACGAGGATATCGACCTTGCCGGTGCGGAACGCCTTGAGCGCCTTCTCGCGCGCGATCTGGCCGAGGTCGCCGTGGATCGGACGCACCGAGAATCCCCGCTCCTCGAGGTCCTTGCTGAGCTGGTCGGCCTGCCGCTTGGTGCGGGTGAAGATCATCGTCGCGCCACGCTCCCGTGCCTGCAGCACGCGGGAGACGAGCTCGAGCTTGTCGAGCGCGTGCGCCCGGTAGACGAACTGCGCGGTGCGGGCGTGCACGGCGGGGGAGTCATGCTCCTCGGCCCGCACATGGGTCGGGCGGCGCAGGAACGTGCGGGCGAGGGTGATGATCGGGCCCGGCATGGTCGCCGAGAACAGCATGGTCTGGCGGTTCTCCGGGACCCGGCTGAGCAGCTTCTCGATATCGGGGAGGAAGCCGAGATCAAGCATCTCGTCGGCCTCATCGAGGACGGCCACCGCGACCCGATCGAGCTTGAGGTGCTTCTGCGAGCAGAGATCGAGCAGGCGGCCCGGCGTGCCCACGATGACGTCGACGCCCTCGTGGAGCGCCGAGATCTGCTCCTCGTAGGGGCGGCCACCGTAGATCGCCTGGACGCGCAGCATGCGGGGCTGGTCCGCGGAACCGACCGGCACGTCCTGCGAGATGCCGGTGAGGTCCTTGGTGACCTGCAGGCACAGCTCGCGGGTGGGCACCACGACCAGGGCCCGCGGGGTTCCGTCGAGCTCCTCGAGGGTGGAGATGCGGTGCAGCAGTGGCACGCCAAAGCCGAAGGTCTTGCCCATTCCGGTCCGGGCCTGCCCGATCAGGTCATCGCCGGCCATCGCGAGCGGCAGCGTCAGCTCCTGGATGGCGAAGGTGCGCTCGATGCCGAGCTTGTGCAGCGCGGCGACGATCTCAGGACGCACGCCCAGCTCGGCGAAGCTCGGCGATTCGTGCGGCGTCGTCAGGACGTCCGCATCAGCGACGACGGTCTTGCCGACGTCCTGCGTAGTGTCGGATTCACTGTCATGGGTGAAGGTGCTCAGGATGTCCCTTTCGTTCGGGCTGCTCCCGGGCTAGCAGGCACAGGGAGCAGCATCCGGGCTATGCGGGCGCGCAGGGGCACGCCATGCAGGTTCGAGCGCGACGACTCGCATGCATCCGGTCGCAGGGCATCCCGGGCCGCGCGGAGCCATGCACCGGGCCGGAGGCCTGGCGACTCGACATCGCGACCGGGACGTGCGCCATTTGAGGATGCGCGCGCGTCGCGTCCCCCCTATGGTAACTGCCGCGAGGCCCGGTGCAGCCCTGTCGAGCCGGGCTGGGCGCAGGCGCGGCATGCCCGGGGGCCCGGCCGGCACCGGGCGGGGGCCATGTTTCGCTACTAGCGCAGCCGGGGGCGGGTGCCGCGGGCGCTGCGTTCGCTAGCCTTGCTGGGGTAGGGATGCCGGTCCCGGGCCCGACACATCGCGCGGGCCGCCGGTGTCGTTGTAGGCGTGACCGGCCATGCGGGCCGGGACGGATCGGAGGACAGCGTGGAGGTCAAGATCGGCATCGCCGACAGCAACCGGGAGCTCGTGGTCAACAGCACCCAAACGGTCGAGGACGTGGAGAAGCAAGCACGCGCGGCGTTCGAGTCCGGCAGCCCGACGACCCTGGAACTGATCGACGAGAAGGGTCGCAAGTACCTCGTGCCGTCGGACAAGGTCGCCTACGTCGAGATCGGTCCCGCGGATCCGCGCAAGGTCGGCTTCGCCGCGCTCTGATCCCAGGACCCAGGGCCTCGCGCGTTGCGCGTGGCGGCCAGGGGCGGTGCATAGCGGCAGAAGCACCAGAAACGGATAAACGCGATAGAAGCTGCGCTGGTTTCCCGGCGGCTTCTATCGCGTTTGCTGTGTGGTGGCAAGGACTCCCGCGACCGCCCGCTGCCTATTCCGGCACGGGCATGTCATGGCCGAGCGGCTCGGGCAACGCGGTGCCTGCTCGCTGGTAGGGCACATGCGACAGCCCGCCCCAGGCCAGGGCCACGGTCGTCTCGACCGCGTCGGACTTGCTGATGGGACGGCGAGCCTCGAGCCAGTAGCGGGCATTGACCTGGCTGATGCCCACGAGGCCTACCGCGAGCATGCGGGCCCGGTAGGGATCGAGCCCCGAATCGTGGCTCACGAGGTCAAAGACCGCATCGATGCACGCCTCGGTCGCTTGCTCGACCCGAGCCTGCACCGAGGGATCGCCCAAGGCATCCGATTCGAAGATCAGCCGGTATCCCTGCGTGTCATTGTCGACGAAATCGAAGAACGCTTGGATCGCTGCTCGGAGCCGACGGCGGTTGTCCGTCGTCGAGCGCAAGGCCTGGCGGACGCTCGCCACGAGGTTCTCCACGTGAGATTGCAGCACCGCGAGATAGAGCTCCAGCTTGCTCGGGAAATGCTGGTAGAGAACTGGCTTGCTCACCCCGGCCCGCTCGGCGATGTCATCCATCCCCGTCGCGTGGTAGCCCTGCCCCGCGAAGATCTCGCTCGCCGCGGCCAGCAACTGGGCGCGGCGGGCACCCCGGGGGAGCCGACCGCTGCGGCGGGTCACCGTGCCTCCGGGACCGGGGGGCTTGCCACGCGCGGCGATCGCGCTGGGCGCTCCGGCCGGACGATCCGCGGCCCGGGTCACATCCTTCACAGCGCGTCCCACCACCTTCCTGGTTGCACCGGCCTCGCTGCATCGCGATCATTGGTCACGGGCATCACCGCCCGTGGCCTCGTTGGTAACACGACACTACCTTGCCGGTCGGGGAGCGCACCGCGACCGCGAGACGCGGCCGTTGCGCTGCCGGGCCGGACCGGCCACCCTGGTTTACCCTGGACCCAGCAGAGGATCGCCCGGCCCATGCAGTTCCAGGCGGGCGGTGGGAGACCTGCGAGCGGATACACGAGACAGTGATGCGGCATCGGCGAGCGAGCGCATCACGAGGGGGACAGCGAGCGCAATCATGAGGACCCGCAGGACACGACAGCGCCAGGACCGGCGCGGGCCAGCCCGGATCGTCGCCGCCGCGGCATCCCGCCTGCTCCAGGCACCAGGGTGGCGGATCGCTGCGATTCCTGTCCTCGTCCTCGCGATCGTGGTGGCGGTGCTCCACCCGCTCGGGCGCACCGGCACGGACGTGGGCGAGGCCGAGGCCCGCCTCTCGGAGGCCGCGCACGGCTCGGTCCCGCTGCTCGACGGCGGAGTGCACGGCACGCGGCAGCAGCGTGAGGACCCGGGCCCGATCCCCTCGCCCAACGAAGGCTTTCCCGTCGATCTGCCCACCGGTCACCTGCCCGCGGGCGGTGGCTACGCGACCGACGGTTCCGGGCAGTGGCGGATCGTCCCCGGCGGCACGGCGCCGGTCGGCGCGCCCGGAGCGCGGGTGTTCCGCTACACCGTCGAGGTCGAGAACGGGGTCGATACCACCAGCTATGGCGGCGACGAGGCCGTCGCGCGGATGGTCGATGCGACTCTCGCCAACCCCAAGAGCTGGACCGGCGACCCCCGGTTCGGCTTCCAGCGCATCTCGGATCCCGGGCAGGGCGAGCCCGACTTCCGGGTGTCCCTGACAGCCGCGATGACAGTCCGCGAGATGTGCGGCTACACCATCGAGCTCGAGGTCTCGTGCTACAACCCCATCCCGGGCCGGGTCATCGTCAACGATGCTCGCTGGGTGCGGGGAGCGGTCCCGTTCCAGGGAGACATCGGTTCCTACCGGCAGTACGTGATCAACCACGAGATCGGGCACGCTATCGGTTTCGCCGCCCACGTGCCTTGCGAGGCGGAGGGCGCGCTGGCGCACGTGATGATGCAGCAGACGCTCTCCACCGCCAACAATGACATCGCGCAGCTCGACCCCTACGGCAGCATTCCTGCCGACGGGCTGTCCTGCCGCTACAACCCGTGGCCCTTCCCGCAGGTCCCCTAGGAAAGGCTCACGATGACTTCCAGCGGGTCCCTGCCGGCGCTCGTGGAGCCCGGCCCGCCGCTCGCGCCGGGCGAGGCGACCCGCTACAGCCGCCACCTCCTCATCCCTGGCATCGGGGCAGTGGGGCAGCGCCGGTTGCGCAGCGCCCGCGTCCTGGTGATCGGCGCCGGCGGGCTTGGCTCGCCGATCCTGCTGTACCTCGCCGCCGCGGGCATCGGCACACTCGGTGTGGTCGAGTTCGACGATGTGGAGCTGTCCAACCTGCAGCGGCAGGTCATCCACGGGGAGTCCGGCATCGGGCGGCCCAAGGGCGCGAGCGCTCGCGACGCCATCCGCGAGCTCAATCCTGGCGTCGAGGTGCGCTGGCACGATGTGCGCCTCGAGCCGCGCAACGCCGTCAACATCTTCCGCCAGTACGACCTCATCCTCGATGGCACCGACAACTTCGCCACCCGCTACCTCGTCAGCGATGCGGCGGTTCTCGCCGGGAAGCCGTGCGTGTGGGGCGCGATCTTCCGCTTCGAGGGCCAGGTGTCCGTCTTCTGGGACGCCGCTCCGGACGGGCGGGGCGTCACCTATCGCGACTTGTTCCCCGAGCCGCCGGCTCCGGGGACCGTGCCCTCCTGCGGCGAGGGCGGGGTATTCGGAGCGCTGTGCGGCACCATCGGTTCGATCATGGCGACCGAGGCGATCAAGCTGATCACCGGCGCTGGCGACCCACTTCTCGGGCGCGTACTCGTCTACGACGCGCTCGCCATGTCCTTCCGCACGCTCCGGCTGCGGCGCGACCCCGCCACGGCTCCCGTTGCCAAGCTCGACGACTACGAGCAGCTCTGCGGCATGCCCACCGCCGACGTCCCGCCCGAGGCCGGGATCAAGCCCACCGAGCTGCACGAGCTCCTGCGCGCGCCTGCCGGCCCCGTCCTCATCGACGTGCGCAGCGAGGGCGAATGGACGCTGGCGCACCTGCCGGGCGCGCAGTGGATACCGCACACCGAGTTCCTCTCCGGCGAGGCGCTCGCACGCATGCCCGGCGATCGCGATCTCGTGCTCTACTGCAAGACCGGCGTGCGCTCCGCCGCCGCGCTGGAGGTCCTGCGCGGCCAGGGATTCACGACCGCGCGGCACCTCGCCGGGGGCATCGATGCATGGGCCGAGCAGATCGACCCCAGCCTGCCCCGGTACTGACCCCAGCTGGCCCCCGTGCTGGGATTTCCCGCGCCAGGGTTTTCGGCGACGCCACGGCCTGCCTGCAGCGCTGCGGGGCCGGGAGCAGGTAGGTTACCGACCGTGAGTCCTGCCCCGCCCCCGGAACATGTGCGCGCCACCTTTGGCCTGCGCGAGATCGAGCCAGTGTCTCTCGGAGACGACTGGGACGGTGGGTGGCGGCTCGGCGACGTGGTCCTCTCGCCCGTCGGAGACCACGCCCGCGCCGCCTGGTCGGCGAAGGTCCGCGAGACCCTGCTCGTCGACGGTGCCCGCGTCGCCAAGCCCGTCCGCGCCACCGATGGCCGCTACGTCGTCGCTGGCTGGCGGGCCGAGACCTTCCTCGAAGGCTCGCCCGAGCCGCGCCACGACGAGGTCGTGTCGCTCTCGGTGCGCCTGCATGCCGCCACCGCGCGCATGGAGAAGCCCCGGTTCCTCACGCAGCAGCCCGTCGCGCCGTTCTCCGAGATCGACGTGTTCGTCGCGGCTGACCGTGCCGCGTGGGAGCCCGTGCCGCTGCGTGATCCGCGCCGCACCGGCCTGCTCGACATGGCCAAGCCGGGCGTGGACCGCAGCCTCGACCTGCTCAAGCACCTCGGCGAGCAGCGCCGCGAGGTCAACCTGCCCGGCCAGCTCGTGCACGGCGACCTTTTCGGCACCGTGCTGTTCTCCGATACCGCCGCGCCGGGCATCACCGACATCAGCCCGTACTGGCGGCCCATGTCCTGGGCAGCCGGGGTCGTCGTCGTGGACGCCCTCTCCTGGGGCGGCGCTGATGACGGGCTCATCGAGCGGTGGGACGGCATGAAGGAGTGGCCGCAGATGCTGCTGCGCGCCCTGATGTTCCGCGTCGCGGTGCACGCCTTGCATCCGCGCTCCACCGACTCCGCGCTCGTGGCTCTCGAGAGCACCGCCGAGCGCATTCTCGAGCTCGTCCGCGAGCAGGCCACCACGGGCCGCTAGCCACTGCGGCTGGGCCGCGGTCGGTTGTGTGCGCTTGTGCACCCTCCCGCCCCGCGCCTGGGGTTATTCGGTAACACTTCCGAGCAGCCGTACGCCTCGGTCGCGGATTTGCTGCCTTGGCGGACGCTGGCGGTCCAGGCGACCGGGCGCCTACTCCTCGAGCTGGTCGATGAGACTGGTGAGGAATTGCTGCGCCTCGCGACTGGCCTGATCAGGGTCGCCGTCGATTATGGCCTGGACGAGTCGCTCGTGCTCGGGGTCGTAATGGGGCGCCTCGCCGGGGTGGGCGTCGGCGTGGGCGTGGATGGTGGTGCTGATGATGGGCAGCAGGGAGTCGTAGAACTCGACGTAGAGGGCGTTGTGGCTGGCGGCGACGATGGCGCGGTGCAGGGCGATATCGGCCTGGACGGATGCCTCGTGGTTGCCCTGGGCGGCGAGGTCGCGGCGTTGCTGGAGCAGGTCGCGCAGCGTGGTGATGTCGTCAGGGGTGCGGCGGCAGGCAGCAAGGGCCGCTGCGGTGACATCAAGGGCCTGGCGCAGCTCGAGCACGTCGCGGTCAGCTGCGGCGGCGAGGTGAGTGGCGAGCGCGCCGGAGACCGGGGAGTCGGACAGTACATAGGTGCCGGAGCCCTGGCGGCGCTCGAGCAGCCCGGCGTGGACGAGGGCCTGCACGGCCTCGCGGATGGTGTTGCGGCCGGTGCCGGTCATCTCGGTGAGCTCGGGCTCGGTGGGGATGCGGGTGCCCACGGGCCATTTTCCGCTGGTGATCTCGTGGCGCAGCATGGTGGTGACTTGCGCGATGAGGCTGTTGCGTTGCACGGGCCGCACCATGTGTGCTCCTTCGTTGTGTTGCTGGGGCGTGAGCGCTGTGCCGGGGGGCTGGGGACTCGACCCTAGGGGCTGGGGGACGGGACGAATCGCATAAGCGGGGCGTGACCAACAATACTGTTGCCCCTCGCCAATAAATCATCCTATGATTCGATGAATTGTCGAGAGCGAGGTGACAAGCCCCCATGCCCCCCTATCTCCCATCGCAGGCCGTCGACGCCGAGCACGCCACCGTGCCCCGATCGGCCGCTCCGTCCCAGCCGTCCCCGCGGGCGGGCTGGCGCCCCTGGCGCGGGCGCGCGCTCGTGCTTATCGGCATCGTCCTCGCCGCGTTCACCCTGCGCCTCGCCGTCACCTCCTTCACCCCGCTGATCGCCGAGATCGGTACCGATATCGGGTTTGGGTCGGTCATGGCGGGAGTCTTCGGCATGTCCGCGCCAGCGATGTTCGCCATCGCCGGGATCACCACACCCCGCATCATGGCGCGCATCGAGCTCGAGCGTGTCGCGCTGCTGTCGGTCGTTCTCACTACTGCCGGGCTGGCGCTGCGCCCGCTCATGGGCTCGCCCGCTCCGATGCTCGCCGCCACGATGCTCGCGCTCTACGGCATGGGCATCGGCAACATCGTGCTGCCACCACTGGTCAAGCGATACTTCTCCGACCGGCTCGCCCTGATCTCCACGCTCTACATCACCTTCGTGCAGCTCGGCACCGTCGTGCCCGCGGTCGTGGCGATCCCGGTGGCGGACCAGCACGGCTGGAGGGCCTCGCTCGCCATCTGGGCGTTCGTTGCGGCCGCAGCAGTCCTGCCCTGGATCGGGCTGCGCAACGCCTTCAATAGCAACGCATCCAAGTGCAACGCATCCCCCGCCGCATCAGGCACGGCCGAGGATGCTAGCCACACGTTGATCGCTATGCCGCCCACGGGCCGGCCCTGGCGCTCACCGGTGGGGTGGGGCCTCGCCGTGATGTTCGGCATGACCTCGCTGATCACCTACAGCTTCCTCACCTGGCTGCCCACCATGCTCACCGACGCTGGCGTCGACCGGGTCGACGCGGGCGCCTACCTCGGGGTGTTCATCTTCTCGGGCCTACTCGCGATCATGCTGGTGCCCGCGATCACCACGCGCATGACCAACCCGTTCCCGCTCGCGCTGGCTAGCATGACGTCTCTCGCGATCGGCATGGCCGGGTTGGCGATCGCTCCCGCTGCTTATCCGCTCGCGTGGGCGATCCTGCTCGGGCTCGGGCCGTCGACGTTCCCGATGGCGCTGACGCTGATCAACCTGCGCACCCGCAGCGCGCACGCGGCAGGTTCCTTGTCGGGCTTCACGCAAGGGGTCGGCTACCTGCTTGCCTGCGGTGGCCCGCTCCTCGTGGGGTTGCTCCACGATGCGACCGGTGGCTGGACTCTCGCCCTGGCGCTGCTCGCCGTCGCGATGGTGACGCTGATCACTGGAGCCTTCCACGCGTGCAAGCCGCGTGTGATCGAGGACACCTGGAACTAGCGGATCTTGCCTTCCCGATACGTCCACGAAACACCGGATTAACGCTCACCGTGCACTATTTGTCCAGGTGAGGAGATCTTGACGGTGAGGTCATCGCACGCAGCACCGAGGCAACACCTCGTCCCTAGCGTGAGATCCACGGTCCAGCAGCAGCGCTATCCCGCGCTCCGGCTGGCGACACAACACCTTCGTCGTCGAACCGCCCGGCCACCACGCCGGACGGGGTCAACGAGGCCTAGGAAAGGGATCCAGCGATGACTCTAGTGAGCGAGAAGCCCACTCCGGGCGAGAGCGCGCCATCGAGCGCAAGCATCAAGGGTGGCCAGTGGATCGATCACTGGGAGCCCGAGGACGAGACGTTCTGGGAGAAGACCGGCAAGAAGACCGCCAACCGCAACCTGTGGTTCTCCGTGTTCGCCGAGCACCTCGGGTTCAACGTGTGGGTGCTCATGAGCATCGTGGTCGTCTACCTCGACCAGGTGGGCATCGCGTTCAGCGCGAGCCAGATCTTCTGGCTGCTGATCGTGCCGAACCTCGTCGGTGCCGCGCTGCGCGTGCCCTACACCTTCGCGATCCCCAAGTTCGGCGGCCGGGCCTTCACCACCTTCTCCGCCGGCGCCCTGCTCATCCCCACCAGCATGCTGGCCTACGCCGTCACCACCGGCGCCCCGTACTGGTTCTTCCTGCTCACCGCTGCGCTCATGGGCCTCGGTGGCGGTAACTTCTCCTCCTCGATGGCCAACATCTCCTTCTTCTTCCCGGAGAAGAAGAAGGGCCTCGCGCTGGGCATCAACGCCGCCGGCGGCAACATCGGTGTCGCGGTCTCGCAGCTGCTCGTGCCGTTCGTCATCAGCCTCGGCACTGGCATCGACCTGATCTGGGCCGCCCTGATCTGGATGCCGTTCATCATCGTCGGCGCGATCGGCTCGTTCTTCTTCATGAACAGCCTCACCTCCGCGAAGCCGGACAAGGACTCCTACAAGCTCGCCCTGCAGAACCGCCAGACCTGGATCATGGCGTTCCTCTACATCGGCACCTTCGGCTCGTTCATCGGCTACTCCTTCGCGTTCCCGACGCTGATCAAGCTGGAGTTCATGGACCTCGGCTTCGGTGGCTGGGTGCGCATGGCCTTCCTCGGCGCGCTCATCGGCTCGGTCAGCCGTCCCTTCGGCGGCTGGCTCGCTGACCGCGTTGGCGGGGCGAAGATCACGCTGCTCTCCTTCGGCGGCATGGCGATCGGCACCCTGACGGCTCTCCTCGCGGTCAGCATCGCCAACTTCTGGCTGTTCTTCGCCGCGTTCGTGGCCCTGTTCATCCTCTCCGGCGTCAGCAACGGCTCCGCCTACCGGATGATCCCGCTCATCTTCTCGGCCCAGACCCGGGCACAGGTCGCTGAGCTCGGTGGCGACCTCACCGAGGAGCTCAAGCGCTCCAAGCGCCGCGCGGCCGCCGCGGTCGGCGTGATCGGTGCTGCTGGTGCCTTCGGTGGCGTGCTCGTCAACCTCACCTTCAAGCAGTCGGTGGCGATCGCTGGCACCCTTGCGCCCGCGCTGATCGTCATCACCGGCTTCTACCTGGTGTGCGGGCTGGTCACCTGGTGGTTCTACCTTCGCTCGAGCTTCGCTATCGAGCGCGTCCCCAACCTGGCCTACGCGAACGTGTAGGTCCCGCCTGATCCGCTTGCTGCCAGCATCGCCGAAGCGCGGTGCTGGCAGCGGCATTTGGAGGTATTCGCTGCGATGTCCATCACATCACGCAACCTGGTCGCCACCAGCACGCACTGCCCCTACTGCGGGCTGCAGTGCGCGATGACGATCACCGCGGACAGCGCAGCGGCAACTCCTGGGGACAGTGCCCGCTCGGCCACCGTCGAGGGCCGCGCGTTCCCGACCAATCGGGGCGGACTGTGCCAGAAGGGCTGGACCAGCGCGGAGCTGCTGCGCGCGCCCGACCGCATCGTCACCCCGCTGGTGCGCCGCGGCGAGGAGTTCATCGAGGCCAGCTGGGACGAGGCCCTCGACCTCATCGCCGACAAGATTCGTGCGATCCAGGCGCAGTACGGCAACGACGCCATCGGTGTTTTCGGCGGCGGCGGGCTCACCAACGAGAAGGCGTACATCCTCGGCAAGTTCGCTCGCGTGGCGCTGCGCACCTCCAACATCGACTACAACGGCCGCTGGTGCATGTCCTCGGCCGCAGCGGCCGGCATCCGCTCGTTCGGCGTGGACCGGGGCCTGCCCTTCCCGGTCAGCGACCTCACCCGCGCGCGGGCCATCATGATCTTCGGCGGCAACGTCGCCGAGACCATGCCCCCGTTCGTCGGCCACCTCTCCACCGCTGCGGACGCGGGCGGCCTCATCGTCGTCGATCCACGCCGCACCGCCACTGCGGCCCGTGCCGAGGACGGCGGCGGGCTGCACCTGCAGATCAAGCCCGGCACCGATATGGCGCTCGCGCTCGGGCTCGCGCACATCGCGATCACCGAGGGCCTGATCGACCGCGACTACCTCGACGCCCGCACAGAGGGATACGACGAGTACTGGCCGGAGGTGGCGCAATGGCTGCCCGAGCGCACCGAGCGCGTCACGGGCGTGCCGGTGGCGCACATGCGCCGCGCGGTGCGACTGCTCGCCGCCTCGCAGCGCGACGACACCGGCGCCTACATCCTGACCGCGCGCGGTGCCGAGCAGCACGCCGACGGTACCGACACTGTCTCCGCGATCATCGGGCTCGCGATGGTCCTCGGCCTGCCCGGCAACCGGGGGAGCGGCTACGGCTGCATCACCGGCCAGGGCAACGGCCAGGGCGGGCGCGAGCACGGGCAGAAGGCCGACCAGCTCCCCGGCTATCGCAAGATCACCGATCCCGCGGCGCGCGCGCATGTCGCTGCGGTGTGGGGCATCGACCCCGATGAGCTGCCCGGTCCCGGCAAGAGCGCTTATGAGCTGCTCGACAGCCTCGGCCAGACCGGTGGCGTCCGGGCCCTGCTCGTGCATGGCTCCAACATCGCGCTCTCCGCCCCGCGGGCTGGTCACATCGTTGAGCGGCTCGAGGCGCTCGATCTGCTCGTGGTGTGCGACTTCGTGATGTCGGAGACCGCAGCGATGGCCGATGTGGTCCTGCCGGTGCTGCAATGGGCGGAGGAGGAAGGCACCCTCACCAGCCTGGAGGGCCGCGTGATCCGGCGCCGGACCGCCGTGGTCCCGCCGGAGGGCTCGCGCGGCGAGCTCGTGATCTGGCAAGGCCTTGCCGAGCGGCTCGGGCAGCCCGCTGATCGCTTCCCGGTAGCGCCGCAGGTCGTGTTCGATGAGCTGCGCCGCGCCTCGGCAGGGGGCATCGCCGACTACAGCGGCGTCACCTATGAGCGCCTCGACGCGGGCGAGGCGCTGCACTGGCCCTGCCCGGAGCAGGCCACGGGCGCGCATCCGGGCACGCCCCGGATGTTCCTCGACGGCTTCGCCACCCCCAGCGGGCGGGCCCGCTTCATCGCCGTGGGCTACCGGGGCCCCGCCGAGCCCGTCGACGCGGAGTATCCCTTGATCGCGATCACTGGCCGGGTGCTCGCCCACTACCAGTCTGGCGCGCAGACCAGGCGCGTTGCCGAGCTCGCCAAGGCCGCGGGGGAGATGTTCGTGCAAGCTCACCCCGATACCGCCGAGCGGTGCGGCCTGCGTAACGGCGATTTAGCGCAACTGGTAAGCCGCCGTGGCACCACGCGCGCCCGGGTTCACTGTGACGAAACAATGCGCGCCGACACTGTCTTCATACCGTTCCACTATCCCGACGCGGAGCGCGCCAACCTGATCACCAATCCCGCGCTGGACCCGACCAGCCGGATGCCGGAGTTCAAGGTCAGCGCGATCCGATTGGAGAACGCGACATGATCAGCCAGCACGCTACCGGCGAGCGCGACATCGTCATCGTCGGCAACGGCATGGCCGGTGCCCGCATGGCCGAGGAGCTGCGCCAGCGCCAGCCCGACCCGCGCCAGCTCACCATCACCGTCATCGGTGACGAGCCGTGCCCCGCCTACAACCGCATCCTGCTCTCCACCGTCCTCGCCGGTGGACTCACCGCGCGGGAGACCCGCCTCAAGCCCGACAGCTGGTACGAGCGCAACGCCATCACCGTCCGGACCGGAGTGCTCGCGGAGAAGATCGATCGCGACGCCCGGCGCGTGTACCTCAACGACGGCTCCATCGTGGAGTACGACGACCTCGTGCTCGCCACCGGAAGCCGGTCATTCGTCCCGCCGATGGAGGGCATCCGTACCAGTGACGGTGCCCTCGCGCGCGGGGTGCGGGCATTCCGCACCGTCGAGGACTGCGACGCCATCCTCGCTGCGACGACGCCAGGGGCGCGCATCACGGTGCTCGGTGGCGGACTGCTTGGCCTCGAGGCCGCGCGCGGCGCGCTGGGCCGCGGCGCGGAGGTCACGGTGGTGCACCCGGCGAGCCACCCGATGGAGCGACAGCTCGACGGTGACGGTGGTGCTGTGCTCGCGCGCGTCCTCGAGGACATGGGCATGCGCCTCGTGCTCGGCCAGCGCGCCCGATCGCTCATCCATGACGAGGACGGCACCCTGACGGGCCTGCTCCTGGAGGACGGCACGGAGCTCGCCACCGATCTCGTGGTGCTCTCCGCGGGCATCCGGCCCTGCACCGAGCTCGCCGAGCAGTGCGGCCTCGATATCGACCGCGGCGTGATCGTTGATGACCAGCTCCGCACCTCCGATGAGCGCATCCGTGCCATCGGCGAGTGCGCTGAGCATCGCGGCATGGTCTATGGGCTCGTGCAGCCCGCCTGGGAGCATGCCGCGGTCGTGGCCGATCACCTCACCGGGACCAACGCCACGAGCAGCTACCAGGGCACATCGCAGACCACCCGGCTCAAGGCCCATGGCATCGACCTCGCATCGATGGGGGAGGTCTACACCGATCTGCACGATCGCGAGGCGGAGGTGCTGGCGCTGGCGGACCCGGTGCGCGGGCGCTACGCGAAAGTGATCGTGCGCGATGAGCGGTTGGTGGGGGCCGTCCTGCTGGGAAATCCCGAGGTCACCGGCATGCTCGCCCAGTACTTCGACACCGGGATGGCCGTTCCGGCGGACCGGATGGCCCTGCTGCTCGGTCGTGGTGCCGCGGGAATAGCGGAGGCAGCTAGCCCGGCGAACATGCCGGGCTCGGCGGTGGTGTGCAAGTGCAATTCCGTCACCAAGTCCCAGATCACCGCTGCCTTCCGCGAGGGTGCCCGCGATACCAGGGCCGTGGCGTCGGTGACGCGCGCCACCACCGGGTGCGGGGGCTGCACCAGCGCGGTCGACGGCCTGTGCGGATGGCTTAAAAAGGGCGACCCGGACGCGAAACACGCACGCAACGAAGCGTCCATACCTTTGGAACATCAGCACGAAGAAGGAGCGGCATGATGCAGAAGAAAATCGTTGTCGTCGGCCACGGAATGGTCGGCCACCGATTCATCGAAGCGCTCCGGGCACGCGATGAGCAGGGCGAGTGGAAGATCACGGTCCTCTGCGAGGAGCCCGTGGCAGCCTACGACCGAGTAGCCCTCTCGTCCTATGTCAGCACGTGGGACCACAAGGAGCTCGCTCTCAGCGGCAATGACTACCCCGGTGACACGCATGTCGAGGTCCGCCTGGGCGAGCGCGGCGAGGTCATCGATCCGGATGCCCGCACCGTCACCACCACCGGTGGCGATGTCATCAACTATGACAAGCTCGTCCTCGCCACGGGTTCGTACGCGTTCGTGCCGCCGGTTCCGGGCAAGGACGCCGAGCGCTGCTTCGTGTACCGCACCCTCGAGGACCTCGACAAGATCCGCGCCGCGGCGGAAGCCTCGCCCGCCGGTGCTGTCGGTGTCGTCGTCGGAGGCGGGCTCCTCGGCCTCGAGGCGGCCAACGCACTCAAGCTCATGGGGCTGACCCCTCACGTTGTGGAGCTCGCGCCCCGGCTCATGCCCCTGCAGGTCGACGAGGGCGGCGGCGCCCAGCTCAAGAGCCTCGTCACCGACCTCGGACTGACCATCCACACCGGTGTCTCCACCGCTGCGATCATCGAGCAGCAGGACGGCACCCTCGCCGTCGAGCTCTCCGATGGCTCGGTCATCGACGCATCCCTGCTCGTGTTCTCCGCTGGCGTGCGGCCCCGCGACGAGCTCGCCCGCACCTCCGGCATCGAGGTCGGCGAGCGCGGTGGCATCATCACCGACCTTTCCTGCCGCACCTCCGATGACAATGTCTTCGCCATCGGCGAGGTGGCCGCGATCGAGGGCCGTTGCTACGGCCTCGTCGGGCCCGGCTACGCCACCGCCGAGGTGGTCGCCGACCGGCTGCTCGGCGGCACCGCCGAGTTCCCCGGCGCGGACCTGTCCACCAAGCTCAAGCTGCTCGGCGTCGATGTCGCGAGCTTCGGCGATGCCTTCGCCACCACCCCGGGCGCGCTCGAGGTCGTCCTCAGCAACCCCGCGGCCGGCACCTACGCGAAGATCGTCCTCTCCGACGACGCGAAGACCCTCCTCGGCGGGATCCTCGTCGGCGACGCCAGCGCGTACGCCACCCTGCGACCCATGGTGGGCCGCGAGCTGCCCGGCGACCCCGCCTCGCTCATCGCCCCCGCCGGGGGTGGATCGGCCGAGATCGGTACCGCCGCGCTGCCCGACGACGCCCAGATCTGCTCCTGCAACGCCGTCACCAAGGGCGATATCTGCGGGGCCATCGACAACGGTGCGTGCGACGTCGCCTCGGTGAAGTCCTGCACCAAGGCTGGCGCATCCTGCGGCGGCTGCCTCCCGCTGGTCAAGAAGCTCCTCGCCGACTCGGGCGTCGAGATGTCCAAGGCGCTGTGCGAGCACTTCAACCACTCGCGCCAGGAGCTCTTCCAGATCGTCCAGATGACCGGGATCCGCACGTTCTCCGAGCTGATCGCCAAGCACGGCACCGGCAAGGGCTGCGACATCTGCAAGCCCACCGTCGCCTCGATCCTCGCCTCGACCTCCAGCGAGCACATCCTCGATGGGGAGCAGGCAACGCTGCAGGACACCAACGACCACTTCCTCGCCAACCTGCAGAAGAATGGCACCTACTCCGTGGTGCCGCGCATGCCCGGCGGCGAGGTCACCCCCGATCAGCTCATCGTGATCGGCCAGATCTCCAAGGAGTTCGACCTCTACGTCAAGGTCACCGGCGGCCAGCGCATCGACATGTTCGGTGCCCGCGTCGAGCAGCTGCCGCAGATCTGGCAGCGGCTCGTCGACGCCGGCATGGAATCCGGCCACGCCTACGGCAAGTCCCTGCGCACCGTCAAGAGCTGCGTCGGGTCCTCCTGGTGCCGCTACGGGCAGCAGGACTCCGTCAAGATGGCCGTTGACCTCGAGAAGCGCTATCGCGGACTGCGCTCCCCGCACAAGCTCAAGCTCGCCGTCTCCGGGTGCGCCCGCGAGTGCGCCGAGGCCCGGGGCAAGGACGTCGGCGTCATCGCCACCGAGCGTGGCTGGAACCTCTACGTCGGCGGCAACGGTGGCCAGACCCCCAAGCATGCGGTGCTGCTCGCCTCCGACCTCGATGACGAGACGCTCATCAAGTACATCGACCGCTACCTGATGTTCTACATCCGCACCGCTGACCGCTTGCAGCGCACCGCACCCTGGCAGGAATCCCTCGACGGCGGCATCGACTATGTGCGCCAGGTCGTGTGCGAGGACAGCCTCGGGCTCGCCGATGAGCTGGAGGCCGCGATGGCCAAGCACGTCGTCGGCTACAAGGACGAATGGGCCGGGGTCCTCGAGGATCCCGAGAAGCTGTCCCGCTTCGTGTCGTTCGTCAACGCGCCGGACGAGGCCGACCCGACCGTCCAGTTCACCGAGAGCGACGGGCGCAAGGTTCCCGTCGGCCTCGGAATGCCCGGAATGCCCGCCACCACAACCGCAGGGGTGAAGTGATGACCGCGCTCGATTTCCGCCAGCCCGTACCCGACGAGGACACCACCTGGACCCGTGCCTGCGCCTACGACTTCCTCACCCCCAACAGGGGGGTCGCGGTGCTGCTGCCCGGCCACGAGCAGGTCGCGCTGTTCCGCCTCGACGATGGAACTCTCCGCGCCGTCGGCAACATCGACCCCTTCATGAACGCCGCCGTGATGTCCCGCGGTATCGTCGGTGACCGCAAGGGCACTCCGGTCGTGGCATCGCCACTGCTCAAGCAGGCATTCTCCCTGGAGACCGGAGCATGCCTCGACGACGAGGCGATGGCACTGCCCGTCTACGACGTACGCATCAGCGAGGGCATGGTGGAGGTTCGTCCAGCTGACCCGCGGTGGCGTGACGAAGTAGCGTGAGAAGCGTGCCCACACCCGCGACGACACCCCGGCCCCTCACGACACAGGGAGAAGACGCGACCGACATGCTCGCGGGCTTCACCATCGGCATCACCGCCGCGCGGCGCGCCGAGGAGTTCGCCACGCTGCTCGAGCGTCGTGGCGCCACGATCATGCATGCTCCCGCGATCCGCATCATCCCCCTCGTCGACGACACCGAGCTGCGGCGCGCCACCGAGGCCGTGATCGCCGACCCGCCCGACATCGCCGTCGCCACCACCGGCATCGGGTTCCGCGGCTGGGTAGAGGCCGCCGACAACTGGGGCCTCGCCGAGCCACTGCTCGAGGCGCTCGCCACAGCACGCTCGCTCGCGCGCGGGCCCAAGGCGAAGGGCGCGATGCGCGCGGCAGGAATCCGCGAGGAATGGTCCCCGGAGTCCGAATCCTCCGCCGAGGTCCTCGACCACCTCCTCGAGGAAGGCGTCGAGGGCAAGCGCATCGCGGTGCAGCTGCACGGCGCCACCACCGAATGGGAGCCCATCCCCGACTTCTGCGAGGTCATGCGCAGCGCCGGCGCGACAGTCATCCCCGTGCCCGTGTACCGCTGGCTCCCGCCCAAGGACCTCAGCCACCTCGACCGCATGATCGAGTCGGCCATCAACGGCGAGCTCGACGCCATCACCTTCACCAGCGCGCCCGCCGTCGCCTCGCTGCTCGGTCGCGCGCAGGACACCCACGTCCTCGAGCTGCTGCTCAACGCGATGCGCACCCGCGTCATCCCGTTCAGCGTCGGACCTGTCACCGCGGCACCGCTCGAGACGCTCGGCGTGGCCACCACCCAGCCCCACCGTGCCCGGCTCGGTGCTCTCGCCCGGCACATCGCCGAGGAACTGCCACGGCGCGCCCGCAACCTCCAGGCCGGCGGGCATCATCTCAGCCTGCGCGGCAGCTGCGTCGTCGTCGATGGGGAGGTCAAGCAGGTCCCGCCCGCGTCGCTCGCCATCATGCGGGCGCTCGCGCAGCGCCCCGGCATGGTCGTCTCCCGCGAGGACCTGCTCGCGGTACTGCCGGGCGCCGGCGACGATACCCACGCCGTCGAGACAGCGGTAGCACGCTTGCGCGCCGCGCTCGGAGCGCCCAAAGTGGTGCAGACGGTCGTCAAGCGCGGCTACCGACTCGCCCTCGACCCAGTGCACACCCATCCGACGGAGGACCGATGAGCCGAGCAGCCGAACAGCACGGGCCCACCGTGGTGCTGGTCGCCCACGGCACCCGCAATCCCCACGGCGTCGAGATCATCGCCCGGATCGCCGAATCTGTCGCCGCTCGGCTCGGGCACGTCCCCGTAGGCTTCGTTGACGTGCTCGGGCCCTCCCCGAGCGAGGTGCTGCGCGACACCGCTGGGCCCGCCATCGTGGTGCCCGCGTTCCTCGCGTCGGGCTACCACGTGCGGACCGACGTGCCCCGGGAGGTCGCCGAGAGCGGCCACCAGGAAACGATCGTGGCGCGCGCGCTCGGGCCCGACCCCATCCTCGCCGAGATCCTCGAGGACCGGCTGCGCGAGGCTGGCTGGCAGCCCGGCGATGCCGTCGTGCTCGCTGCCGCCGGATCCTCCGACGACAGAGCGCTCGCGGAGGTCGAGGAAGCCGCCCGGCTCCTCTCCACCCGCCTCGGGACGGTCGTCGAGGTCGGCTACGCGGCCACAGCCGCGCCCCGCGTCACCGAGGTGGTCGCCGCGGCGCGCGCTCGCACCGGAGCGCGCGTGTTCATCGCGAGCTACCTGCTCGCCGAGGGCCTGTTCCAGAACCGGCTCCGCGAATCCGGCGCTGATGGCGTCGCCGGTCCCATCGGCGTGCACCCCCGGCTCATCGACCTCGTGTGCCGGCGGGCCGCCGAAGCACAACGCCTTGGCCGTGACCGTGCTCGACCCTCCCGCGCGGGATTGCTGGGCGTCGCCGCCCGGCGTCCAGGCCGGGGCTCGGTCACTAGTTGGTCGATGCGCTCCCGCTAGCGCTGGAGAAGGGGTAGGTGCTCGCTCAAGCGGGGAACACATGACGAAGCGGCCGTAGCAGGACGCGGTGGCCGGACACCGTCACATTCTCGGCCTGCAACCGTAGTGCTTGCTCCGTCGCGAGGTGCGGGGCGAGTGATCCGTCCGCGCGCACCACCCGGTGCCAGGGCAGGTCGGCGCCATCGGTGCGGAGGATCCATCCCACCATGCGGGCGTTGCCGAGCCCGGCGGCCCGCGCGACGTCGCCGTAGGTGGTCACGTGCCCGGACGGCACCGAGCGGATCAGCGCGCGCACCCGCTCCACGTCAGCATCCTCGAGCGCAGGCATGTATTTCCTTGGCCTCCAATCGATATCGCTCGACGGACCGGTGCCGCTTGGTCCCTCTCGTCCGTGCCTGCGGGGGCGGCGCCGACGAGTGGCGTGATCCGCGATCAGTGGGTGCCGTTCCGGCGATCGTGCCTGTGTTGTCGCCGCATGTAAGCTGTGTCACGCTGCACGGCATGGTAAAGGTCACAACGATCCGGGTCCTGTTCGCGGCATGAATGCGACATGGTCGCAATCTTGTCGAGAATTGACATGCCTGTAATCATGCCGCCTGTAGCCTGGTAACACCACGATCACAAACTACTTGCGTTAGTGATCGTGCAGCGTGTCCCGCGGTGCAGCAAGCCAGACCGGCCAGCCGGACCTACTGCCATTGCCGTACATGGGGGAGCGCACGCATGATGCCATGCCGATCCGCGGCTCCCCGCGCGGGTCGGCTGACTCGCAGTTTAAGGAGTGCCTGAAGATGGATGACGCACCCCACGGCCAAGCCGGACGGGCCGCCGAGCGGCGTCGCCCCGCGCCGTCGCGCGCAACGAGCGCGAGCGATTTCCACCGGTGCCGCCCGTCCCGGATTCCGCTCTCCCCGGCTGAGCAGCGACTCTGGCTCATCAACCGCTTCGACCCGCGCACGGACGCGCACAACGTGCCGATATCCATCGATCTGACCGGTGACCTGGACCAGCGCGCTCTTGGCGCAGCGACCGCCGATCTGCTCGAGCGCCACGAGATCCTGCGCACCCGGTTCCCCGTCTCCGCCGAGGGCCCGCACCAGGAGATCATGCCCGCGTCCGCGGTGCCCATCGACATCGCTCCGGTGCACGTCCCGGCGCATGTGGACCCGCCCGTCCTCATCGAGGACTTCGCCGCGACCGGATTCGACCTCACCGTCGAGCCTCCGTTCCGCGTCCGGCTCTTCCAGCTTGCTGCTGACGAGTACATCCTGACCATCGTCGTCCACCACATCGCGGTCGATCGTGCTTCCCTCAGGCAATTGATCGCTGACCTGTTCCAGGCCTATGAGGCGCGGTGCGCGCGCCGCAAGCCAGACTGGTCCGAGCTTCCCGTGCAATACGCCGACTATGCGCTCTGGCAGCGCGAGCTCCTCGGCGAGGAAAGCGACCCCGACAGCGTCACCGCGCGCGAGATCGAGTTCTGGCGCGCGGAGCTCGCCGATGCCCCTGAGCTGCTCGACCTGCCCCTTGACCGTCCTCGCCCGGAGTACCAGCTCCAGCGCGGGCGCGCCATCGAGTTCTTCGTCGGCGATGCAGCGCACGCGGGCCTGCGCCGGATAGCTGACGAGCAGCAGGTCTCGGTGTTCACGGTGCTGCAAGGCGCTCTCACGCTGCTGTTGTCGCGGTTGTGCGGCACAGATGATGTCACTATCGGCACGACCGTCGAGGCGCGCGCGGACGAGTCGCTCGCTCCGATCGTTGGCATGTTCGGCAACACGCTCGCCCTGCGCAACCGGGTGGTCTCCACCGAGACCGTCGCGCAGTTCCTGCGGCAGGTCCACGCGCGCGGCACCGATGCGTTCGCGCACCCCGAGACGCCTTTCGAGCGCCTGGTCGACGTCCTCGACATCAAGCGGACCACCTCATACCATCCGGTTTTCCAGGTGGCCATGTCGATGCACTCCGACGACGCCTACGCGGCCTCGGTGGGCGGCATCGATATCTCGATCGGATCGATGCAAGCGAGCTCCGCCGATTGCGACCTCGAGCTGGTGCTCACCGAGCACACCGACGCGGATGGCGGGCCCGCGGGCATCGCGGGCTCGATGGTGTACGCCATCGATCTGTTCGAGGAGTCCACCGTGGTGGCCATCGTCCAGCGATTCCAGCGGCTTCTCACCGCGATCGTCGACGATATCGATACCCCTATCCGGGATATCGATGTGCTCACCGACAAGGAGCGAGGCCTCCTGCTACCGCGCCGGACCCTCGTGCACCGGTCCCTCGACCAAGCCTTGCGCACGACGAGTCGGCGGCTCGCGGCGCTCACCTCATCGCCGCTGGCAAGGCGAGCCGAATCCAGCTATGACGAGGTCATGGGCAAGGTGTCGGGTGCCGCGAGCAAGATTGCCCCAGCTGCTTCGGGCAACGAGCTAGCGCTCGCCCTTCTCAGCTATGCCACCGGCAAGATGGACCCAGCCGCCGCCCAGCGCCTCGCGGACACCATGACGCGCAGCCGCGAAGCCAGCACCGAGACGCGCGAGATCACGGCCTAGCCGCTTCGGCGCGGCCGCAAGCCGGGATAGGCCGACGAATCCCGCAGCTTTGTCGGACCCGCATGGTTGCATGGATGCCATGGCAGCCAAGGCAGGGGTACCGGAGGGCGTGCGGCTCGAGCTGGCCCAAGCTCGCCCCCGGGCAGCGGTGGCGCGGGAGTGGAGCGGCGAGGCAGCCCGTGTGCTCGCCGCGGTCTCGGCGAGCAGCCAGCTTCCTGACGGGCCGGGTGCCGGACTGGCCTGGAGCCCGTACCAGGTACTGGGCGGGCCAGGCACGGGCAAATCCTCCCTGATCGCGGATCTCGTCGTCGAGGCGCTGCGCGGCGGCGCCGATCCGGAATCCATCCTCGTCCTGGTCCCGTCGAAGCATGCGGCAGGCACCATGCGTGATGCCATCAGCGACGCGATGGGCGATGACTCGCCCCACGGCGCGCCCCGGGCTAGCCGCGAGCCACTCGTGCGGACCGTGCATTCCTACGCCTTCGCCGTTCTCGCGCTCCATGCCAGCTTGTACGGCAATCCGCCCCCTCGCCTGATCACGAGCAGCGAGCAGGACGCGGTGATGCGCGAGCTGCTGCACGGTGACATCGACGATGACGCCCAGTACTGGCCTCCCGAGCTGCGGCCAGCGCTCGGGCTGGACGGCTTTGCCTCCGAGCTGCGGGACCTCGTGCGCCGCGCGGGCGAGCGGGGCCTCGGGCCGGAGGACCTAGCGAGGATCGGCAAGGCGCACAAGCGGCCCGCCTGGGTCGCTGCGGGACGGTTCGCGATGGTCTACGAGCAGGTGATGATGCTGCGAGGCTCGGTCGGGATGGAAGCCCCGCAGGCGACGGCTCCCGCTCTCGACGCCGCGGAGCTCGTCAGCGCCGCGGTCACCGCGTTCGCCGCCGATGCGGACCTGCTCGACCAGGAACGGGCACGGGTGCGCTACCTGTTCGTCGATGATGCCCAGCATCTTGATCCGCAGGCGGCGCAGCTCGTCGAGCTGCTCGGTACCGGGGCGCGGATCGCTGTCCTCACTGGCGATCCGGACCAGGGGATCTACCGCTTCCGCGGGGCGGATGCACGCTTCGTGGAGAGTCTCGCCGGGCCTGGATCGGACCGCCAGGTGGTGCTCGGCGAGAGCTTCCGCATGCCGGTCGCGGTCGCGGCCGTGGCGGCGCGGATCTCCGCGCGAATCCCCGGGATACAGCCCCACCGGGCACCCAGCCCGGGGCATGCCGCCGCCGATCAGGATGAGGCTGGCCAGGACGAGCTTGGCCAGGACGATCCAGCGGAACCCAGCCTGGTGCAGGGCCATGTCCTTGCCGAGATCGTGCCGACGCAGGCGCGCGAGGCCGCACTGATCGCGGATGTGCTCCGGCGCGCGCACCTGATGGACGGCATCGCCTGGTCCGACATGGCCGTCGTCGTGCGCTCGGTCCCCACGCTGTCCGCCCCGCTGCGCCGCGCCCTGGTCTCCGCGGGGGTGCCGGTGACAACGCCGGTGCCCGAGCATCCACTGGCCATCCAGCGAGCCTCGCAGGCCATGCTCGTCGCGGCGCGGGCGGCAGCGCGGCGCACGGTCCCCGCCTTGGGGGCCGAGGACGCGTTGCTGTTGCTGACCGGTCCTATCGGCGGCGCTGACCCCCTGCTGCTCAGGCGCGTGCGCAGGGGCACCCGGCGGGCAGAGATGCGGCGCGGCGGTGATCGGGATTCCGCCGAGCTGCTCGCGCTGCTCATCACCGCCGAGGACGACGACGCGGATGCCGAGGGATTGCGCCGCGACCTCACCCGTGCCGAGGCAGCGCCGATCAACCGGGTGCGGACCGTGCTGCGGCGGGCACGCCGGGCGGAACGGCGCGGCAGGGGAGTGGAGGATGTCCTCTGGGAAGCATGGTCGGCGACCGGGCTGCAGCAGCAGTGGCTCGCGAGCGCGCTGCGCGGTGGCGCGGCCGGAGCACAGGCTGATCGCGATCTCGATGCCATCGTTGCCCTGTTCGATGCGGCTGCCTCGTACGTCGATCGGCTCCCGGGGGGCTCCCTCGCGGGATTCGTCGAGCATGTCGAGCAGCAGCAGATCGCGGCCGAGCCGTTCCAGCAATCCCAGCTGCACGAGGAGTCGGTGACCCTGCTGAGCGCGCACGCGGCCGCCGGCCGGGAGTGGGACGTCGTGGCGGTGGCGGGCGTGCAGGAAGGCACCTGGCCATCGCTGCGGGGGCGCAGCAGCCTCCTCGGTGCCGAGGATCTCGATGACATCCTGGAGCGGGAAGCCAGCGGCGAGCCCGAGTCCCCGGTCTCCCGGCTCGCCCCGGTGCTAGCTGACGAGCGCAAGCTCTTCCTCGTGGCGTGCAGCCGCGCCCGGCGCACGCTGCTGGTCACTGCCGTCGAATCGATCACCGGTGACGCGGACCTCGCGCCCTCGCGCTTCCTCCTGGACCTGCAGGAGAGCCTGGACCCGTCCGAGCCGTCGATGCCGGAGCCAGCGAACCCGGGGCAGCAGGAGCCGCCCATCGAGCATCCGGCGCGCACCGTCCTGGCGCTGCCCGCCCTCGTGGCCCGCCTTCGGTCGGTGGTGTGCTCGCCCTTCGAGACGGAGGAACGAAAGCATCATGCAGCGGCGCAGCTCGCGCGCCTCGCCGCCGCTGGCGTGCCTGGTGCCGACCCGAAGCGCTGGTACGGCTTGGCCAGGCCCAGCACCAGCGACGCCCTGTGGGAGCCCGAGGACGGGCCAGTGCCGCTCTCGCCCTCCTCGGTGGAGGAACTGCTCGCCTGCCCGCTGCGGTGGCTGCTCACCAAGCACGGCGGCACGGATTCCGACACGCTCAGCGCCATCAAGGGAACCCTCGTCCACACCCTCGCCCAAGCCGTCGCTGGGCGCATCCCCGACGAGGAGATCGCTGGCGCGCTCGAGCGGGCATGGGAGAAGGTCAATGTGGGCGCGCCCTGGTTCGCCCGCCACGAGCTCGCCCGGATGGAAGGAATGCTCGACAACTTCCGTAGCTGGCTACGATCCACCCGCAGCGAGCTCACCGAGGCCGGGGTGGAGGTCGTGATCGACGGCGTGCTGCCCGCCCCAGCGAGCGAGGGCACGGACGAGTCGCAGGGGCCCGACGTGCGACTGCGGGGCCGCATCGATCGGCTCGAGCGAGACACCGAGGGCCGCCCGGTGGTGGTCGACATCAAGACTGCCCGCACCCCGGTCAGCGCGGGCAAGGCCGCCGAGCACGCGCAGCTCGCCACCTACCAGGTCGCCGCGAGATCCGGCTTGATCCCCGGCGAGGACCTCGCAACGGGGGGCGCGCGGCTGCTCTATATCGCGCAATCCCACCGCGCCACCGGCGCTTCCCAACGGTCCCAGGATCCGCTCGACGACGAGTCCTGGCAGGAATGGGCGGGACTCATCCGCGAGGCCGCCACCGCCACGCGGGGCCCCGTGTTCGAAGCGCGCATCAACGACGGCTGCGATCATTGCCCCGTGCGATCCAGTTGCCCCGTGCAAGAGGAAGGACGGCAGGTGACCGAGCAATGAGCGGACGATCATCCAGCCGCGACCCGTTCGCACAGGCACGGTTCACCCCCGAGCAGATTGCCCGCGCCATCGGCCAGCACCCACCGACCGAGGAGCAGCGCGCAGTCATCACCGCGCCCGCCGGGCCCGTCCTGGTGGTCGCTGGAGCAGGCGCGGGCAAGACCGAGACCATGGCGGGCCGGGTGATCTGGCTGGTGACCAACGGGTTCGTCAGTCCCGAGGAGATCCTGGGCCTGACCTTCACCCGCAAAGCAGCCCAGCAGCTCGGCCAGCGCATCCGGGCCCGCCTCGCCCGGATCGCGGGCTCCTCGCTGCTGCGCGATGCCGACCCGGGCGGCGAGCTGCGCACCCGCCTCGAGATCGCCGAGCCCGACGTGAGCACCTACCACGCCTACGCGGGCCGGCTGCTGTCCGAGCATGGCCTGCGCCTGCCCATCGAGCCCTCCGCGACGCTGCTTGGCCAGACCGAGTTGTGGCAGCTCGCGTTCACCGTGGTCAACACCTGGGATGGCCCGCTCGACATCGAGCACACCCCCGCGACGATCACCGACTCGGTGCTGGCCCTGTCCGGCGCGCTCGACGAGCACCTGATCGACATCGACGAGCTCGAGGATCATCCCCATGAGTTCGAGCAACTCATCGAGACCCTGCCGCCGGGCCCGCGCCAGCAAGCCGGGCCCAGCCAGGACCTCCTCAAGCATGCCCAGGTGCAGCAGCACCGGCGCCAGCTCATCCCGCTCGTGCGCCGCCTCCGCGATGCGCTGCGCGCCGAGGGTGCGCTCGACTTCGGCAGCCAGATGTCCCTCGCGGCGCGCGTCGCCTCCCTGCACCCGGAAGTGGGCAGGATCGAGCGGACCCGCTACCGGGTCGTCCTGCTCGACGAGTACCAGGACACCGGGCACGCGCAGCGAGTGCTGCTGTCCTCGCTATACGGAGGCGGGCAGGACCGCGGCCTCGCCGTCACCGCCGTCGGCGACCCCATCCAGTCCATCTATGGGTGGCGCGGGGCCTCGGCGGCGAACCTGCCCCGGTTCGCCACGGACTTTCCCGGCCCGCGAGGCAAGCCCGCAACCCACCTCCAGCTGCTCACGAGCTGGCGCAACCCGGTCCGTGCCCTCTCGATCGCGAACGCGGTCTCCGACCCGCTGCGCGCCCGGGGCATCCAGGTGAGCATCCTCAAGCCACGCCCCGCTGCTCCTGAGGGCGACATCCGCCTCGCCCTGTGCACCGATGTGGAGGCCGAGCGAGCCTGGGTGGCCGACCACATCTCCGCGATCTACCAGAACACCCTCGAGAACGGCGAAGCTCCCCCCACGGCAGCGGTGCTCATCCGTCGCAACCGCGATGCCGCGCCGCTCGCCGAGGCCTTGCGCGAGCGTGGCCTGCCCGTCGAGGTCGTCGGGCTTGGTGGCCTGCTCGACACCCCCGAGGTGCAGGACCTCGTCGCGATGCTGCGGCTCGTCGCGGACCCGATGGCAGGCACCGCCGCGATGCGCGTGCTCACCGGAGCGCGGTGGCAGCTCGGCGCCCGCGACATCACCGCCCTGTGGCAGCGCGCCCGCAAGCTAGCGCTCACCCAGCGAACCGCGAGCAGTGGTGCCGTCACCTCATCGGAGGACCTCGACGATGCTCTCGGCGATGCGATTCCCGGTGAGCTCGCCGAGCATGCCGCCATCAGCGACGCGATCGCCGACCCCGGCGACCGGGCCGAGTACTCCACCGAGGGCCACCGGCGCATCACCGCGCTCGCCGGTGAGCTCGCTCAGTTGCGCGGAAGGCTCGGCCAGCCACTGACCGAGCTCGTCGCCGATGTGGAGCGCACCATCGGCATCGGCATCGAGGCCGAGTCCCGCTGCGCGACCAGCATCGATGGTGGCGGCGCGGGACGCGAGCACCTCGACGCGTTCGCCGACGTGGTGGCCGGATACTCGCGCAATCCCGCGGCCACGCTGCCCGGCTTGCTCGGCTACCTCCAGGCGGCGGCAACGATCGAGAAGGGCCTCGCGCCCGGCGAGACGCAGGTGGCGCCCGATCGCGTGCAGATCCTCACCATGCACTCCGCGAAGGGCCTCGAATGGGAGGTCGTCGCGATCCCGCACCTGTGCCACCGCGTGTTCCCCTCCGAGGCGCGCTCCGACACCTGGCTCAGCAGCCTCCGCGAGCTGCCCTCCCACCTGCGCGGCGACCGGGCCGAGCCTGGCGAGGATGCGGCGGAGGGAGTGCCAGTCCTCGACACCAGTGCCGTCACCGACCGCAAGCAGCTCAGGGATGCGCTCGACGCGCACAAGGAGGCATTCGCGCGTCGCGGGCTCGACGAGGAACGCCGGTTGTTCTATGTCGCGGTCACCCGCACCGAGCGTGTCGTGCTGCTCTCCGGGCACCACTGGGCGGAGCAAGGACTCAAGCCCAAGGGGCCCTCGCTATTCCTCGAGGAGGCGAAGGACCTCGCCGAGGGCGCTCTCGCCGGCACCATCACCATCGAGCACTGGGCGCCCAAGCCGGACGAGGACGCGAGCAACCCCCTCTCCGAGCAGGTGCATGCCGCCTCCTGGCCGCGCGATGCCCTCGGCGCGCAGCGCGGCAACGTCGAGGCCGGGGCAAAACAGGTGCGCGCGGCCATGCGGCAGGCCAAGCAGGAAGCCGACGATCAGCCCGCAGCCACCGCGGAAGCCGATGATGCCGAGGCGCGGCAATGGGCAGACGATGTGGATGCGCTACTGCGCGAGCGGGAGCAACGGCAGGAGACCGTCGTCGAGGTGCGGCTGCCGCGGCACCTGTCGGTCAGCAACGTCGTGATGCTCGCCGGATCCCCCGACGAGCTCGCCGTGCGGCTGCGGCGGCCCTTGCCCTACCCGCCGAACCCGCTGGCCCGGCGCGGCACCGCCTTCCACGCCTGGCTCGAGCGCCGCTACAGCGCCACCCGGCTGCTCGACCTCGACGACCTGCCCGGAGCCGCGGACATCGACGAGAAGGTCGATGACAACCTCGAGCAGCTCCAGGACGCGTTCGAGCGATCCGCCTGGGCGACCCGCAATCCCGTCGAGGTAGAGGTGCCGTTCGAGACCGTCGTCGGCGGCACCGTGCTGCGCGGCCGCATCGATGCCGTCTTCCGCGACAACGACGGCGGCTGGACCGTGGTGGACTGGAAGACCGGCAAGGAAGCCGGGCCGCGCGACGAGCGTGCGGTCGCGATGCAGCTCGCCGCCTATCGCATCGCCTGGGCAGACCTGATGAGCACCACTGGCGAGCCCGTCGAGCTCGCCAAGGTCCGGGCCGCGTTCCACTACGTGCGCTCGGGCAACACCGTGGCGCCGAAGGACCTGCCCGACCGCGATCAGCTGCGCGCGATCCTCGAGAATCCGGGCGACACCGCCGCGGCACGCCACGTCGATCCCGCAGCGCCAGCGCTCGACCACTAGGCTCGGTGAGCATGACGAGAAGAATCCTGGTGCTTGGTGCCACAGGCTATACCGGCGGCCTGGTCGCGCAGGAGCTCCTCGCCCGCCGGGAGCGCCCCATCCTGGTCGGGCGCGATCCCGACGCGCTGGCGCGCCGCGCGCGGGAGCTCTCGCCCCAGCAACCACTGCCCACCATCGCGCTCGACGTGCGCGACGTGGGCACCCTGCGACGCACCATCACTGCGGACGACGTGATCATCACGACGATCGGGCCCTTCGAGGAACTCGGCCGCACCGTGGCGGAGGCTGCCGCGGAGGCCGGCGCGTCCTACCTCGACTCCGCGGGGGAACCCTCGTTCATCCGCTGGATCTTCGCCAAGCTCGGCGCCCGCGCCGCGCACCGCGGGGCCCGCCTGATGCCAGGATTCGGGCACGAGTACGTCAGCGGGCAGCTCGCCGGCGCCTGGGCGCTCGAGAAGGCCGCCGACATGGGCATGCCGCACCGGCTCGAGATCGGCTACTTCCGCGCCAACGGTTCCCTGTGCTCCCTGAGCCGCGGCACCATCGCGTCCCTCGCCGGGGCGAGCCTGCAGCGCTCCTTCACCTACCGCGGTGGCATCCGCGATGAGCGGCCCGGCGCCCGCAGCGCCCGCTTCTCCATCGGCGGGCGCAATCGCAGCGGATTCAGCATCGGCACCACCGAGCACCTCACCATCCCGGAGATCTCGCCGAGCCTGCAGGAGCTCGACGTCTACCTCGGCTGGTTCGGGAAGGCCTCACCGATGCTGTCGCGCGCCAGCATCGCGGTGCCCGCGCTGCGCTCCATCCCCGGCTCCCAGCGCCTGATCGCCGCGGTCGGCGCGCGGGCGAGCACGCTGCGCTCCACCGAGCTCGACCAGCCCGCGCTGGCCCAGTCCCGCACGCTCGTCGCCGCCCGCGTGTTCGCTGCCTCGGGCCATCAGCTCGGGGCCGTCAATCTCCGCGGCCCCAACCAGTACCAGCTCACCGCGTCCCTGCTCGCCTGGGCGGCCGTCGTGGAGGCGCACGCGAGCACTCGTGCCGTTCATCGCCGCACCGGCGTGCTCGGCGCGATCCAGGCATTCGGCCTCGGGGCGATCCGCGACACCTGCCGGCACTACGGCCTCGACGACGAGGACGCTGGCCCCGGGGCGGAGGCGCCCGCACCACCACTGCTCATGGCTGATGGCGAGGAATAGTCGAGCGCTAGCGCGGGTAGGCGCACGGGCCGCACACCAGGCGCGCTAGCCTCGGGATGTGCGCCAACTGATGCGGAAGCAAGCATCCGGGCAGGATCTCACGGACCGCCCACTGCATGCCCTCGTGGGCGTGGTCCGCATGCCCAAGCTCGATCGCAGCCCCCTGGGCGCCATCACCTGGCGCATCGTTGGCGCGGCGATCGCCGTGGTGCTGACCTCGCTCGTCGTCTATGCCGACCGGGACGGCTACAGCAACTCCCTCGACACGCCCCTGACCTATCTCGACTGCCTCTACTACGCGACGGTCAGCCTCTCGACCACTGGCTACGGCGATATCGCGCCATTATCCCAGTTCGCGCGCGCCACCAACATCTTCCTCATCACCCCGCTGCGGGTGATGTTCTTCATCCTGCTCATCGGCACCACCCTGGAAGTCCTCACCGAGACTTCGCGACAGGCGTGGCGCATCCAACGCTGGAGGGAACGCGTGCGCAATCACATCATCGTTGTCGGATATGGCACCAAGGGCCGCACCGCGGTCGATGCGATGATCGGTGACGGCATCCCCGCCAGCGATATCGTGGTCGTCGACACCGAGAGCGCCGTGCTCGAAGCAGCATCCGCGCGCGGCCTGGTCACCGTGCATGGCTCCGCCACCCGCGCTGATGTGCTGCGGCTCGCGGGGGCGCCCCATGCTCGCTCCATCATCATCGCCACGAACCGCGACGATGCCTCCGTCCTCGCGACGCTCACCGCACGGGAGATCGCCCCGCGCGCGAAGATCATCGCCGCCATCCGGGAGTCCGAGAACACGCACCTGCTCAAGCAATCCGGTGCCGACTCGGTGGTCGTCTCCTCGGAGACAGCTGGCCGACTGCTCGGGATCGCCACCACCACCCCCACCGTCGTGGAGATGATCGAGGACCTGCTCACCCCCGAGCTCGGCTTCGCGATCGCCGAGCGCGCCGTCACCGACGAGGAGATCGGCAGCTCCCCGCGCTCGCTGAAGAACATCGTGCTCGGGGTCGTCCGCGCCGGGAAGCTGCACCGCGCCGACGAGGACATCGCCATGATCGAAGCCGGTGACCGGGTGCTGTTCCTGCGGCACGCGCACCACGAGGCACAGCGGGCCAGCGAGAAGCAGGACACTCGATGAGCTGGCGGGCCCTCGCCCTCGCTCACACCCCGCTGCTCTCCCGCGCCGGGCTCGAGCGGGCCGCCTGGCTGCGTGCCGACCCCGTAGCGCTGCGCGACGGCTGGTCGAGTGCCCTCGTCCTGCGCATGGACGACACCAACCGCGTCCCCATCGACAATGGCGCGCTTCATCTCCAGGCAGCCCTGTCCATCGCTGACGCGCCTCCGGCCGAAGCCGTGCTGATCGCCGTGCTCGATACCGGTGGCGCGCGCCACATCTGGGCCGTCCGGGAGAGCAGCCCGAGCGGGAGCCTCGCTGACCTGCGCTCCACCGGGGCGCTGCTCGACGCGCGAGATGCAGGGCTCTGCACCACGGCGCAAGCAGTCCTGAATTGGCACCGCCACGCACGGTTTTGTCCTCGCTGCGGCGGCACCACCGAACCAGTGCAGGCCGGATGGGCGCGCCGCTGCGTCTCCTGCGGCCGCGAGGACTATCCGCGCACCGACCCGGCCGCTATCTGCCTGGTCCACGACGGCGCCGATCACGTCCTGCTCGGTCGCCAGCCCGCATGGCCGGCGGGCCGCTACTCGCTGCTCGCAGGCTTCGTCGAAGCGGGCGAGTCCGCGGAGGCGTGCGTCGTGCGCGAGGTACGCGAGGAGATCGGGGTCACCGTCGACGACGTCCACTACCTCGGCAGCCAGCCCTGGCCGTTCCCGCGCTCCCTCATGCTGGGATTCCACGCCCGCGCCGACCGACGGGCCCCCGTCGTGCCCGACAGGGACGAGATCGAGGATGCCCGCTGGTTCCACCGCGACGACGTGCGCTTGGCGCTGGCCACAGACGACGACTGGACCACCACCAGACCCGGGCTGCCGTTCACCGCGCCCGGATCGATCTCCATCGCGCGCGGCATCCTCCAATCCTGGGTGCAGCACGAGTAGTCACGGTTCTCCGGAAAGTGAAGATCCAGCCACGTCCGGCGTGGCTGGATCTTCACGATTCGGGTCCGGGACTAGCTGTCGATCAGCGCCTTGACCTGTGCCAGCGACGGGTTGGTCGCGGTCTTGCCATTGGGGAAGCGAAGCGTGGGCACGACGTGGTTGCCGCCATTGATCGAGCCGACGAACTCCGCGGCCTCGGGCTCGAACTCGATGTCGACCTCGGTGAACGCGATGCCAGCCTCGCTCATCTGCTTCTTCAGGCGCAGGCAGAAGCCGCACCAGCTCGTGGTGTACATCGTGACGGTATTCGTAGAGGTCATACCGGCAGTGAACCACGATCCGGGCGGCGCGTATTCCCGCAGCGGCTTCGAAGTGTCAGGGATCGCTGCCATGATGGAGGCCATGTCTCGCCCAACCACCGCCGCGACCCTGCCGCAGGACGACCTTCTCGATGGCCTCGACCCGGAGCAGCGGGCCGCGGTCACCGCGCCCCGTGGACCACTGTGCGTTCTCGCTGGCGCTGGAACGGGCAAGACCCGCACGGTCACCCGCCGCATCGCCCACCTCATCAGCGCGGGGCACGTCTCCGCCGGGCAGGTCCTCGCCGTCACGTTCACCAGCCGCGCGGCAGGGGAGATGCGCACCCGGCTGCGGGAACTCAGTGCCTCCGGTGCCGCCGACCCCACCGCGGGGCTCGTGCAGGCCCGGACATTCCACGCGGCGTCGATGCGGCAGCTGAGGTACTTCTGGCCGCGCGTGATGGGCGAGGTGCCGTGGCAGCTGCTCGACCGCAAGTTCCCCGTCGTGCGGCAGGCGGCGCAGCGCGCGCGGGCCACCACTGATCCCGAGAGCGTGCGGGACTTCGCCGCCGAGATCGAGTGGGCGAAGGCATCGCTGATCGCCCCGGAGGACTATCCCGCGATCGTCGCTGGCCTCGACAGGCAGGTCCCCGCGCCCCCGGAGGTCGTTGCCGCGGTCTACGAGAACTATGAAGCCATCAAGTCCAGCGGCGACACCATGTACCTCGACTTCGATGACCTTCTGCTGTTCACCGCCGGGGCGCTCGAGGACAACGCCGTGGTCGCCGAGGAGTTCCGCGACCGCTACCGCTGCTTCCTCGTCGACGAGTACCAGGACGTCACGCCGCTGCAGCAGCGCGTGCTTGATGCCTGGCTCGGCGGGCGCGATGACCTGACCGTGGTGGGGGACGCCAACCAGACCATCTACTCGTTCACCGGCGCCTCGCCCCGCCACCTGCTCGACTTCACCCGCACCTATCCGGACGCGACGCTCGTGCGGCTGGTGCGTGACTACCGCTCCACCCCGCAGATCGTCGACCTGGCCAACACGGTCATCGGTCAGGCCACCGGCCGCATCGCGGGCATGCGCCTCGAGCTGATCGGCCAGCGCCCGGCCGGGCCCGCGCCGCAGTTCACCGAGTTCGATGACGAGCCCGCCGAGGCCAAGGACGTGGCCCGTCGCATCAGCAGTCTCCTCGCCAGCGGCACCCCGGCCTCCGAGATCGCGATCCTCTTCCGCATCAACGCCCAGTCGGAGGGCTACGAGCAGGCACTGACCGATGCGGGCATCCCGTTCCAGGTGCGCGGCGGCGAGGGATTCTTCCAGCGCGCCGAGATCGTGCAGGCCATGGCCGCGCTGCGGGCCGCCGCCGAGCGCGAGGACCTGCCCGAGGACGCGCCGCTGCCCACCCTCGTGCGCGCGATCCTCGCACCGCTCGGACGCACGCCCCAGCCGCCCTCTGGCCAGCAGGCCCGCGCCAAGTGGGAATCGCTTGTTGCCCTCGAGCGCCTCGCCGAGGAGATCCAGGGGCTTGGTGAGCCATTGAACCTCGTCACGCTCGTCCGTGAGCTCCAGTCCCGCGCCAGCTCGCGGCAACCACCCGTCGTCGACGGCGTCACGCTGGCTTCCCTGCACGCGGCGAAGGGCCTCGAATGGGACGCCGTGTTCCTCGTCGGCATCACCGAGGGAACGCTGCCGATCAGCCACGCGCTCGGTGAGCGCGGCAGCGGCGGCCTGCCCGAGGCGATCGAGGAGGAACGACGACTCTTCTACGTCGGCATCACCCGGGCCCGCGAGCACCTCGCCATTTCCTGGGCGCAGTCGCGCAGCGCGGGCGGCAGGCGCACCCGCAAGCCCTCCCGGTTCCTCGACACCCTGCTGCCCCAGCAGCGCGCAGCCACAGCCGCCAAGAAGCGCCCCGCGCGCAGCGTCACCGTCCCCGAGATGGACGAGGGACTGTTCGCCGCGCTGAAGGACTGGCGCCTCAACGCCGCGAAGGAGCAAGGCGTGCCCGCGTTCGTCGTGTTCACCGACGCCACGCTCTCCGCCATTGCTGCGGAACGCCCGGGCTCCGAGTCCGAGCTCGTGGCGCTGCCTGGGATCGGCCCCGCCAAGCTCGAGCGGTATGGCGCCGACGTGCTCGCCGTCGTCGCGAACTACTAGCCGGGGCGGGACCTGGTGCCGCGGCGGATCGGTGCCGCTGGTGCGGGAGCTGGTGCCGTCGGTGCCGCTACGGCTGGAGGTCCGCCAAATGCGATAGAAGCTGCCGGAACCCTGGCTCGATTTCTATCGCGTTTGCCAGTTTCCGGTGCTTCTGCCGCCGCGCATCACCGGGCCGACCGCCGCGCGAGGTCCAGCGGCAGTCCTGTGCTAGTCGCGTTATTGCAGGTCAAAAATGGGTTGTGCCGTCCGCGGCGCCATCGTAATGTTGAAGACACCACCGCGGCGCACACGCGTTCGCAGCGTGGAAACCCCATCCCGTCCTTGGGAAACCCGCACTGGGCCTCGAAGCCCCAGGCAGGACAACGGCAAGGCACGGAGAGCGAGAAGGAGACAACGACATGAACAGTGCCAGCATGCACGCGGTCAATGGCGCCAACGCCACCGCCGGTGTTGCAGCTCGCGCTATCGTCGCTGCCCTCCCGCCCCGTACCGAGGTACCCGTAGGAGCCCAGCACGTTCGGCGCGGCACGATCGACGCCGCCCGTGTGCGCACCGGTTTCCCAAGGTCCACAGAGCCGTTCTTCCTGCACCAACGCTAGCCAGACCAGCACTAGAGGTCACCCTAGCGGTGCGGGGGGCGCTCGAAGCCTCCCGAGCATGCTCGTCAGCGCAGCTCAGCGCGACGCTCCCCGGAGGCATCCGCCCCACCGGTTCCTGATGCGACCTTGGCATTCACTGGCCCTTTCACTGCCTCGAATACCAAGGACATCCCCATGCATACTCTTGTTGACGACCATTCCACTGATCTGCACCAGCTAGGCAAGCTGCTCACCATGGCTCGCCCCGCGCGGGCGCTTCCTTGCCACACCGCCGACCCCGACCTCTGGTTCGCGGCCGACCCGGCCGACCTCGAGCGGGCTAAAGCACTGTGCACCAGTTGCCCCATCAAGCAGCATTGCCTGCAAGCCGCCCTCGACAGGGAGGAACCGTGGGGCGTGTGGGGCGGTGAGATCCTCGACCAAGGTGCCATCATCGCCCGGAAACGGCCGCGCGGCCGACCCCGGAAGGCTGCCTGAGGACTTGCCTACGCCGAGCCTGCGAGCTCCGGAACCCGGTGCCGCATGATCGCGCCCATCGGCACGGAGGCCTCGAGCTGGCACAGGATCGCCACGGTGCTCACCAGCACCCGGTGGATCATCATGTACTGCGCGGGCATCGCGAATGCCCGCGCAGTACGAAATTCAGTACTGCGCCAGTCCGCGTACAGGCCGGACATGCCGCGCATCCAGTCACGGGTGAAATCGAACATCTCGTCGCGCAGCATGTTCAGCATGGGATCGAGGAAGCCCGCTAGATCCGCCGGATCCGGGCCGCGATCGGCCCGCAGGTACCCGGCATCGACCAGCGCATCGATCAAGCCGCGGAAGTCACTGGCCAGGCCCAGCTTGATCAAGCGAACCAGCTCGGGCGGGAAGCCACCCGGAGTGCGGATCACCGCGCCGAAATCCAATACGCCCAGGCGTCCATCCGGGCGAATCATGAAGTTCCCCGGATGCGCATCCACATGCAGCATTCCCGCCACTCCGGGGGAGGACAGCACGAAGTCCGCGAGCAAGCCCGCCGCGTGCGCCCGCTCCACCTCGCTGCCCCGCGCGATCACCCGGGACAGTGGCACGCCCTCCATCCACTCCGAGACCATCACCTTCGGCGAGCTCGCCACCACACGTGGCACCCGCACTCCCGCGCTGCTTGCATAGGACTCGGCGAACGCGCGCTGATTGTCGGCCTCGAGCCGGTAATCGAGCTCCTCGACGGTACGGTCGGTCAGCTCATCGACGAGCGCGCGCACATCAACACCAGGAGCGAAGGGCTTCATCAACGGCGCGAGCCGCCGGATCTGCCGCAAGTCCGAGCGCAATGCCTCATCAGCCCCCGGATACTGCACCTTCACCGCCACCTCGCGGCCGTCATGCCACGTCGCGCGATGCACCTGCCCAATGCTCGCCGAGGCCGCGGGCAAGTCCTGGAAATCCGTGAACCGCTCCGGCCAGCGCCTCCCGAGCTGCTCATCGAGGACGCGATGCACCTGCCGAGAGGAGAGCGGAGGAGCATCACGCTGCAATCGCGTCAACGCATCCCGGTATGGCCCTGCTAGCTCCTCGGGCACCGCGGCCTCGAACACGCTCAGCGCCTGGCCGATCTTCATCGCCCCGCCCTTGAGCTCGCCGAGGACGGCGAACAACTGCTCCGCTGCCTTCGCCGACATCTCCGCCGATACCTGGGCGCCGTCCTGGCCCGTCAACCGGCGCCCCCAGCCAGCGGCAGCCCGCCCGGCGTAGCCAAGCGGGAGACTGGCCAGGCGGGCCGAGCGCGCAGCACCACTACGAGGAATCTCAGACACACACCCATCATCCAGGAAACATCCGCGCCTGCCCATGAGCGCCACGGCATCATGTGGCATCCCAGCACCGGCAGAGCGGGTGGCGCGGCCATTGCCGCAGCGTCGTCGAGCCATCGCGCGGGTCGATCTCCACGGTGCTGCCGAGCACATCCAGATTGGGCCAGCGCATCGCTCGCGCATCTGTGGCCTCGCGACAGGCGTGCGCCACGGCGTCGATCTGCGCGAGCGCGTACCCGATGGTGGTGTGGAGGGTGGCTGGGCCTGCCGCCGCGGTGGTGCTAGCGAGCTGTGCGGCGACATAGGGCCAGGCCGGGTCCTTGTCGGTGCGGAAGAGGTCCGCGCACCGCGAGCAGCTCGTGTTGCCCGGCAGCACGAGCGGGCCGATCATTCCTTGCTGGTCGCGTGTGCGCACGAGAAGGTGCGGCAGCCCGGCGATGGCGAGCATGTCGGTGAGGCGGGGCGGGAACAATGGCTGGTCGGCCAGTATCACGAGTGCGGTGGCATCCTCTTCGATCAGGTGCTGCGCCCGATCGGGCTCGGGATAGCGGCGCACGCGAATGCCGAGCCGTGGCAGTGCCGTGCCCAGGGCGTCGGATAGTGGCCCATGCCCGACCACACTCATGCTGATCGGGGGCTGGTGGCTGTTCCGCTGCGAACGGGAGACAGCGATGCCGAGATCCGCTAGTGCCTCGAGGGCGGTGAGGAGAAGTTCCTGGGGCACTCCTGCTTTCCGGGCGCGGGCGAGCAGCTGGCTCAGCGGGCGGCTGCCATCGGCGAGGCGGAGCAGCCGCGCGACCACCTCGGGGGGCACGTCCGAGGGGATGACGATCGATGCAGCGGTGTCCGGGTTCCAGCCCACCTGCACCATCGGACCGGGTCGCACAAGGACGGGCCGCGCTGCGTCGATGACCGGGAACTGGTTCATGCCAGGGACCGGGGCCCCGATGCTGCCAGTGGCATCCGTGTGGCTTTCAGGCCCGGCAGGGGAGGGGCGGATCGCTGTCATGGTCAGCAAGGATTGCATGCCCGATACCTGCGAAAGCAGGGTTATCCACAGCCTTGTGGCAATGCCGTGAGTTGTCCACAAATTCTCTGAGACGGAACCACGCGCGGGGCGTGCCTGTGCCGGGAGCGCGCAGATCTATATCCTGTGTGTCATGAGTGACGGCGCGCAGCATGATCGCACGGCCGCAGGCGCACGGCCCTCCACGTCGAAGGCAGTCCGCGAGCAGCATTCCTCGCCCGAGCTGACGCTAGCAGCGGTGACCAGCCTCGACACCCAGGAAGCTCGCGATGACCACGGGAGACCTCCAGCATTGCAGGACGCCACGCCTGCGCCTCCAGCGGTGGAGGTGCGGCGTAGCACGCGCAGGCGCAAGACAGTGAGCGCGCGGCGCGAGGGCGATCGGATCATCGTCCTCGTGCCGAGCGGGCTATCGACGGCGGTGGAGTCCGAGCTCGTTGATCGGATGATCTCCAAGCTGGAGAAAGCCGATCAGCGGCGGGCGCTCGGCAATCACGGCGACGACAGCGAGCTCCACGATCGTGCAGTGCGACTATCGCAGCGGTGGCTCGGCGGGACGGCCGTGCCCCGGAGCGTGGTGTGGGTACCGGCGATGCGTACCCGCTGGGCGTCATGCACGCCTGACGATGCCACGATCCGGGTCAGCTCGCTGCTGCGGGCCGTTCCGGACTATGTGCTCGACTACGTCCTCGTGCACGAGCTCGCTCACCTCGTGGTCCCAGGTGGCCATCCGCCCGAGTTCTGGGAGCTGGTGGATCGCTACCCGCGCACCGAGCGCGCGATCGGATTCCTCGAGGCATACTCGCGCATGAGCAGCATGTCGACCGCGAGCGATACCGCCGTGGGCTAGGTGGTCGCGACGCAGGGGCCTTTCCTCGTGGAAAGGCCCCTGGGAGGCGAGAAGCGAGGCAGCTCGGCTGGTTCAGCCCCGGGGCTGCTCGCCGCCGTTCTCGTCGCTGCCACTGTCGTCGCCGCCACGGTTCTCGTCGCTGTCGCTTTCCCGGCCCTGCTCTTCCTGGCCCCGCTCTTTCCGGCCCTGAGCTTCGCGCTCGGAGCGTTCCCGCTCCTCGGTGCGCTGCAGCTCAGCGATTGGATCGTCGAACGCCGAGGTGTCGCCGCCGCCGACGGTGCGGTCGACGAATCCAGCAGGGTCGTTGAGATCGCTGGAGTCAGGCAGCAGGTCAGGGTGCGCCCACACGCCGTCGCGCTGCTCCAGGCTGCCGAAGGCGGCAAGCTGGGACCATAGCTGGGTTGCTTCCCGGATCCGGCGTGGCCGCAGCTCGAGGCCAACGAGGTTCGCGAACGTCTGCTCCGCTGGACCACCCGAGGCGCGGCGCCGGCGCAGTGTCTCGGCGAGCGCCGAGGTCGACGGGATCCGGTCATGCAGCGCGCTGGTGACGACAGCCTCGACCCATCCCTCGATGAGGGCGAGCATGGTCTCGAGACGGTCGAGCGCGGCCTTCTGCTCGGGCGTGGTCTGTGGCTCGAACACGCCCTGCGAGAGGAGGTTCTCGATCTCGGCGGGATTGGTCAGCGCGGACGGGTCGATGTTGCGCGCTGCTTCCTCGATGGCGCTGATATCGATGGTGATGCCGCGGGCGTATTCCTCGACGGCAGCGAGGATGCGGCTGCGCAGCCACGGCACATGGCTGTAGAGGCGCTGGTGGGCTGCTTCACGGGCCGCGAGGAACACGAGGACCTCGCGGTGCGGCACGTCGAGCCCCTCGCTGAAGCCAGCGATGGCCTCGGGCAGCAGCGCCGCGGTGCCGGCCGGGCCGAGCGGGATCCCGATATCGGTGGAGGACAGGACGGACTTCGCGAGGTGGCCGAGCCCCTGGCCGAGCTGTGAACCGAACGCCGCGCCGCCCATCTGCCGGACGATGCCCATCATGGGGCCGATCAGGTTCTTGGCCTCCTCCGGCATCGCGCCGACCCACATGCCCGACATCTGCTCGGCCACGGGGTCGCATAGCTGGGGCCAGGTGGGCAGTGTGTTGTCGAGCCAGTCCACGGGGGTCCAGGCAGCGGTGCGCTGGGCGCCCGATGGCAGCGTGGTGACGCCGTCGAGCCAGACATCCGCGAGCTTGACGGCTTCAGTGACCGCCTGCCGCTGCGACTCGCTCACCGGCGAGAACGAGCCCAAGTGCTGCCGCGCGACGTTCTGCGCGAGCGAATAGTTCACCGGGCTACCTTGCTCGCCGCCGCCCTGGCCCATGCTGCTGCCCATCCCGGAGAGCATCTGGCCGAACTGGCTGAGCATCTTGCCGAGCGACGCGGGATCGAAACCGCCAGCGCCGCCGAGGCCGAACTGGCTGAACGGATCACCAGCGGGCCCGCCGCCTGTCCCGCCCGTGTCGCCGCCCTGGCCGCGGCCGGAGCTGCCCGACCCGGACGAGCCGCTCTTGTCCTTGTCGCGGCGCTCGGGGTCGTCGTCGGGGTTGGAGAAGCCAAAGGGCGAGTCGGTCATGTTTCCACGGTACAAGGCACCGCGGGGCCTCCGCCGCCCCCGCTCGGGATTACCGTGACGCCCTGCGCGAACACCTGCGCCTCGGCCGCCCTAGGGCACGGTGCCAGCCGTGCGGCGCAGCGTGGAGGCGGATCGAGCCCGCGGCCCGCAGTGGTGTTGTTCACACTGCATCGCGGCGCCGGAGCGCGACACCGCGCGGACCCTCTACCCTGGGCAGGGTGAACCGCCGGATCGTGACGCTCATCGTAGCGCTGGTGCCCATCGTTGTCTTCGGACTCATCGGGGCCAACGCAACCGTTCCCTATGCAGCGATGGGGCCCGGGCCCACGATCAACGCGCTCGGGGATCTCGATGACAAGCCCATCATCGCGCTCGAGGGCGTGGAGTCCGACGAGACGGCCGGGAACTTCAACCTCACCACGGTGGCGGTGCGCACCGGGCTCACCTTGTTCGACGCGGTCGGGTTCTGGCTCAGTGGCCGCGATGGGATCGTGCCGATCGACGAGGTGATCCCACCTGGGCGCACCAACGATGAGATGCGCGAGATCAACAGGCTGGAGTTCGAGCGCTCGGAATCCACTGCGGAGGTCGCCGCGCTGCGCTACCTCGACTATCCGTTCGTCGTCACGGTCGCGGGATTCATCGAGGACAGTCCCTCGTCGAGCCTGCTCAAGGAGGGCGACATCCTCACCAGCGTCAACGGGGAGCCTGTGGTGTCGGCGGTGGACGTCCCGGACCAGCTCGCGGGGTTCGCGCCGGGCGAGCCCGTCACTGTCGGGTTCACACGCGATGGCGTCGCGGGCGAGGCGACGATCCCGCTGGGCTCGCACCCGGAGGAGGATAAAGGCATCCTGGGCATCTCGGTGGCCGACGAGCCCCTCGTCGACTTCGACGTGACCTTCAACGTCGATGGCGTGGGTGGCCCGTCTGCGGGCCTCATCCTCAGCCTGGCCCTGATCGACAAGCTCTCGCCGGGCGAGCTCAATGGTGGTCGCTTCATCGCCGGCACCGGCACCATCGATTCCGCGGGCAACGTCGGCCCGATCGGTGGCATCCGCTACAAGCTCATCGCGGCGAAGGAAGCCGGGGCGAGCGAGTTCCTCGTGCCCGCGGATAATTGCAGCGAGGCAAGCGCGCATGCTGTGGAGGGGCTCGAGCTCGTTCGGGTGGAGCGGCTCGCCGATGCAGTCGGTTTCCTCGAGGATCTCGAAGCTGGCCGGGACGTCCCCACCTGCTGACGCGCGAGCCCGGGACGCCAGTCGAGCGCGGTGCCGTGCAGGATCTGTCGCATTCCGTACAGTTGTGGGTGACTAGTGATCGCAATCGCGGCGCCTAGGCGCCGCCAGGAACGTATGGAGTTGCACTCGTGGGCATACGGCCCCCTTCAGGTGTACCGTCCTTGTCCCGCCGCAGCCGGATCCTGATCGTGCTGGCCGCCATCGGCGGCATCTTGCTCGCGGTGGGTCCCCGGTTCATCGACACCTATGTCGATTGGCTGTGGTTTGGCGAGGTCGGCTACCGCAATGTCTTCACGACCGTGCTGGTATCGAGGCTCGTGCTGTTCCTCGCTGTCGCCGTGATCGTGGGGCTCATCATCTTCGCCGCGCTCCTCGTGGCCTATCGCACCCGGCCGGACTTCGCGCCGAGCAATCCCAACGATCCCGTCGCGCGCTATCGCGCTTCGGTGAACTCCCGGCTCAAGCTGTTCGGCATCGGTATCCCCGTCGTGCTCGGCGCGATGGCGGGGCTTGTCGCGCAGGGCAACTGGACGACGGTGCAGTTGTTCCTCAACCGCCAGGAGTTCGGCATCGATGATCCCGAGTTCGGGCTCGATGTCGGCTTCTACGCTTTCTCGCTGCCGTTCTACCAGCTAGTGCTGAACTGGTTGTTCGTCGCCGCGGTCATGGCGTTCTTCCTCAACCTCGTCGCGCACTACATCTACGGCGGGCTGCGCCTCGACACCACTGATCGCAAGCTCACCAACGCTGCCCGCATCCAGCTCGCTGTGATCGCTGGCACGTTCGTGCTGCTCAAGGCAGTCGCCTACTGGTTCGATCGCTACACGCTGCTCTCGAGCAGCCGCAAGGAGCCCACCTTCACCGGCGCGGGCTTCACGGACATCAACGCGGTGCTTCCGGCCAAGCTGATCCTGCTCGCGATCGCCGTGATCTGCGCCCTTGCCTTCTTCGCCGCGATCGTGCTGCGCGACCTGCGCATCCCCGCCCTCGCGGCCGGGCTGCTGCTGCTGTCCTCGGTCGTGGTCGGCGCGATCTGGCCACTGCTGATGGAGCAGTTCTCCGTGCGGCCCAACGCGGTCGAGCGCGAGAGCCCCTACATCGAGCGCAACATCGACGCCACGCGCGATGCGTATGGCATCAATCCGGACCGCATCGACTACGTCGACTACTCCGGGGTGGGCACGCAATCGCCGACCGAGAGTCAGACGGATATCACGACGATCCAGAACATCCGCTTGCTGGATCCGAACGTCCTTTCTCGGACCTTCACGCAGCAGCAGCAGCTGAAGAACTTCTTCGGCTTCCCTGAGCAGCTCAGCATCGACCGGTACGAGATCGATGGCAAGCTGCAGGACTACATCGTCAGCGTGCGCGAGCTCAACCCCACCCAGCTAGCCGCGAACCAGCAGGACTGGATCAATAAGCACACCGTGTACACCCACGGCAACGGCTTCGTCGCGGCTCCTGCGAACCGGGTCAATGCAGCGGTGCGCGACGCCGAGAGCTCCGACAGCGGCTACCCGATCTACACCGTCAGCGATATCACCGCCGACGAGCGCGACAACCAGGTCATCCCGGTGGATCAGCCGCGCATCTACTTCGGCGAGCTCATCGCGCAGATGGATCCCGATTACGCCATCGTTGGACACAGTGACGGCGCGACCGCGCGCGAGTACGACACCGATGCCCTGCGCTACACCTACACCGGTGAGGGCGGCGTGCCCGTCGGCAACTGGGTCAACCGGCTCGCGTTCTTCGCGAAGTACTCCCAGCGCAACATCCTGTTCTCCGAGGTGATCGGACCGGACTCGAAGATCCTGTTCAAGCGGGATCCCCGGGACCGTGTCGAGGCCGTCGCGCCGTGGCTCACCCCTGATAGCAAGACCTACCCGGCCGTCATCGACGGGCGCATCAAGTGGGTAGTCGATGCATACACCACGCTGGACAACTACCCGTACGCGCAGCGCTCCACCCTCGACAGCCTCGTGCAGGACAGCCTCAGCGCGGATGCCGTCCGGCCCTTGCCGCCGAAGGAGGTCTCCTACATCCGCAACGCGGTCAAGGCCACCGTCGATGCGTATGACGGCTCCGTGACCCTGTACGAGTGGGACGAGGAGGATCCCGTCCTGCAGGCATGGATGGGAGTCTTCCCGGACACGGTGCGCGAGAACAGCGAGATCAGCGATGATCTGCGCGCGCACTTCCGCTACCCCGAGGACCTGTTCAAGGTGCAGCGCGAGATGCTCGCCAAGTATCACGTCGACGAGCCCATCGAGTTCTTCACCAACAACGCGTTCTGGTCCGTGCCCAGCGATCCCACCGTGGAGACCGGGCGCCCTGACCAGCCGCCGTACTACGTGCTCATGGGTGACCCGGGCGGCGGTGCCTCCTTCCGGCTGACCAGCCCGATGGTGGGCTTCAACCGCGAGCTCCTCGCCTCGCACATCTCGGTCAGCTCGGACCCCGGCAACTATGGACGGTTCACGATCCGCGAGCTGCCCACTGATACCCAGACGCAGGGCCCGCAGCAGGCGCAGAACGCCATGACATCGGATACCCGAGTTGCCTCGGACCGGACGCTGCTCGAGCGATCGAACAACCTGATCTACGGCAACCTGCTCACCCTGCCGATCGGCAATGGCGGCATCCTCTACGTCGAGCCGCTTTACACCGAGCGAAAGGTCAGTGGCAACACCGCGTTCCCGCAGCTCGCCCGCGTCATGGTCAGCTACCGGGGCCAGGACGGCCGCATCCGCATCGGATACGACTCCACCCTCGCGGCAGCGCTCGGCCAGGTGTTCGGTCCCGAGACCGCGGGCATCGCGACTGCTCCCGGTGGTGACGTGACGCGCAGCGAGACCGCGCTCGAGGCCGGCGAGGACCTCGAGGGCGACCTGCCTGCCGATCCGGAAGCGGGGAGCACGGAGGACGAGGGCACCGAGGAGCAGCTCATCGCACCACCACTGGATTCCGCGCCGGACGATGTGGTCGCCGAGCTCGACGCCGCGCTCGAGAACCTGCGCAACGCGCAGCGCGACGGCAACTTCAGCGACTTCGGTGCTGCGCTCGAGCGGCTCGACCAGGCCGTCGAGGCGTACCAGAACTCCGGAGGGAACTGATCGCACGACAATGATCCGCTAGCGCGGGGCACTGCGGCCACTGGTCGCGGTGCCCCGTTCTGGTGTGGTGGGGAAATAGGCGGCTCGAACGCATGATCCGACCCTGGCCGGAACGCGGTGCGATGACGGAAAAACGGCCCTGAACAGTGGTTTTCGCACCGATTTGCAATGGGTCGGAGCCTCCATGTAACGTTGCATTCACCAACGCGGGGTGGAGCAGCTCGGTAGCTCGCTGGGCTCATAACCCAGAGGTCGCAGGTTCGAATCCTGTCCCCGCTACTCAACGAAGACCCCCTCCCTACGGCATGCAAGTGCCCGGGGAGGGGGTCTTTCGCTTTTTGTGAGGCCACTCCGTTCTCACCGGTGACATGCAAGCGTGGGTGTTGACCGAGGTGTGCAGTTCTGTGGCAATGCCCCCACACTGTTGCCTGGACACGTCGTCCGTGTTCCCTGTGGTACGGTGCCGCGATCCAGGCATGGAGCGATAGAGAGGATGCTCATATGGGCCGCTACCCGCGGATTCCCTTCGACGATGCCATCGTCGTGCTCGCTGGCGTGCTGGACAGCGCCACGCGCACCCTTGTCGAGGAGCTCCACGAGCTCGGTGCGATCGTGTGGCTCGGTACCGACGATGTCGCGCATGCGGCAGCCATCGCGGACGAGCTGGGCCCCGGCGTCTTCGTGCACGAGGTGGATCTAGCATCCAGTCAGTCCTGGGAAGGCTTCCGGGGGCGCGTGCTCGACGTCCACGACCGCATCGATGCAGCTGTCCTGAACCCTCCCGTTCCCGCGCCGCGCAGCTTCCTCGAGGACACGGGCGACGCGGGCGATGTCGGCGCCGACGAGATGGTGCGGATCGTCACGCTGGGACTGCGTGCAATGGCTCGGGCCATGGCGCGGTCCGGCCGGGGGCACGTGGTCGCTCTAGCGCCGGTCAGTGGTATCTCGCTTGCTCCGGGCCAGGCGGCGAGCGGAGCGGGGGCGGCAGGAATCCTGGCGATGTGCCGATCGGTGCGGCTCGAGCTGCGTGCCGCCGGCGTGAGCGTCACCGCTTTGCTCGCGGCGAGCGGGCCGGAGGACGTCGCGCACGCTGTGCTGAGGTCCTGGGAGGCGCGACCAGCGCAGATGGTGGTGCCGCGCTACATGCGGGCGTGGGCGCTCGTGCAGCGATTGCTTCCTGATCCGCTCGTCATCGCCATCGCGCGCCGCTGGTCGGTCGCGCAGCCCCAGGGCGCGCTCGTGTGACCTGGCCCTTGTAGGCGGGGAGGTGTCACGGTTCACACACGATTCGCGTACTGTTATCACGAATCGGCAGCGCTCAGCAGCAATGTCCGTTATCGTTTCGTGATGGTTCGAGGTGAAGGGGGCACTCCTTGGCGGGCAGCGTGAACGATGGCCAGACCGATCCAGGTCCGGCCGATCCCGGGGCGGCAGGCACGAATCAGCGTGCCGCATCGGACGCAGGCATCGTGACGGCAACCGTTGCGGCACCACCCGCCCGAGCGCGGTTCCGGATCCCGACGACCGTTCTCGCGGTCGCCATCGCCCTCAGTTCCACCGCAGTAGCAGGGGTTCTCGCCGCCCAGGTATCCGGGAGCAGCGGCGGGGCGCAAGCCGTTGTGGCCCCACAGGAACCCACGCGCGGAGCAGTGAGCGCCGCGAGCGCTAGCGGACCGCTGCGGCCAGACCAGCCCGCCCCCGGCAACCACCAAGGTGCTGCGCCCGCCGCCCCCGCTGAGAATGCGGAAGGCGCGGAAGCGGCAGAGGCCCCTGCCGGCGAGCCGACCGAGGCTGCAGCTCCAGTCGAACCTCCAGCGCCGAACCAGGTTCCAGCTCCCGGCAATATCGCCCTGCCCGAAGCGGTAGCCAGGCCCTTCGCCATCGGCCCCACATACGGTGGCATCCTTTCCTCGGACTTCGGCCCGCGCTGGGGCGAGTTCCACTACGGCATCGACATCGCCGCTCCGCTCGGATCCGCGGTCCTCGCCGTCACCGATGGCGTCGTCCTCGAGGCCGGGCAGGCGCAAGGCTTCGGCCTCTGGGTGCGCGTCACCCAGGACGACGGAACCGTCGGTGTCTACGGCCACGTTGATCGCTATCTCGTCCAACCGGGCCAGCGGGTCCAGGCAGGCGACATGATCGCCACCGTCGGCAACCGCGGCCACTCCACCGGACCCCACCTGCACTACGAGGTGCGCAAGACCGATGGCACGCCCATGAGCCCCCGTCACTGGCTCGCCCAGCGCGGTGTCTGGCTGAACTAGCTCGGCCGGTGGCTGGTGCCCTGGCGGCGGCTGGGTCGCCGCAGGGCCGCCGGTGGCAAAAGCACCAGAAACTGCTAAACGCGATAGAAGTCCGACTGGGATTTCCCGCATCTTCTATCGCGTTTGCGGCCGAGGAGCGGCGCGCAGGCCCCACGCCAGGCCAAGCCCCGTTCAGCGCCGCTGGGGCTCCGGCAGTTCCAGCCCACGCTCGACCAGCACCTCGCGCAGCACGTCGGGGTAGTCGGTGATGATGCCGTCCACTCCGTCATCGAGGAGCTTGCGCATCGTCGCCGCATCGTTGACCGTCCACGGGATCACTTCGAGGCCTGCCCCATGGGCGCGATCCACGAGGTCTGCGGTCACGAAGGGCTCATAATCCTCGTCGGTCACTGCACCGTCCTGCGGGAAGCCGTGCACGGGGGAGATCGCTGCCGCGCCGATCGAGGCAGCAGCGGCCACCAGATCGCCGGCGAAGTCGTCGATATCGAGGCCCCCGAGCCACGGCGATGCCCCAGGCTGGTCGACCTCGAGGAAGTCCCCATTGGTGAGCGCGACCAGTGGCAGCTCGGGGAACTCCGCGCGCATCGCGGTGAGCGCGCCCCAATCGAAGCTCTGGATCATCACTTGATCGGCCATGCCGCTGGCGCGGACCTCGTCGGCGACCACCTCGACGAACTGCTCGCGCGGCGCTGTCTCCCCGGGCGCGGCCGCCTCCACCTTCGTCTCGATATTGAGCATCACGTCGGTGGCGCCATAGTCACGGACGAGCGCGAGCACATCGGCGAGCAGCGGCATGCGCTCGCCGGGCACCACCACTTGGCCCGTGCGGCCCGTGAGAGCGAGGCTGCCGCAATCGAGCGTCTGTACCTGCGCGAGGGTGAGGTCACGGATGTACTTGCCCACGTAGGGGAACTGGGGATCGTCGGCGCGAGCGGGCGCGGTGTCCTGGCACTTGCTGGGGGAGACCTGGCGGTCGTGGGTCACGACGGCCGCCCCGTCCGCGGTGATCTGCACGTCGAGCTCGAGAGTGCTCACACCTAGCTCGAGGGCGTTGGCGAACGCGGGGATCGTGGATTCCACCATGAGGCCGAGGCCGCCACGGTGCGCCTGGATGTCGAATCGCTCGGTGGGTGACCCGGACGCGGCTTCTGGCTCAGGCGTGGCGCCTGGCGAGTTGTCCGAGGCATCAGCGCACCCAGTGGCAGTTCCGGCAGCGAGCAGCAGGCTGGCAGCGATGAGGACGGGACGAGGCATCATGGTTGCTGATCCTGCGGGGTCGCTTCGTCGCCGGGATGAACGTGGCATGGCCCCGGAATGACGATTGCCCCGCCCCTGGTGCGGGGCGGGGCAATCCGGGCGTCACTACCGTTGCTGGTCCTCGATGGACTAGCGCTAGCGGGCGTGGCCCGCAGGGATCACTTCAGCTCGGCGGAGGACTTGCCGAGGAGGCGGCGAGCCACGATGAGCTGCTGGATCTGCTGGGTTCCCTCGAAGATGTCGAGGATCTTCGAGTCGCGCGACCACTTCTCGAGCAGCGGACGCTCGGAGTAGCCGAAGCTGCCGGCGAGCTCGACGGCGCGGAGGGTGACCGCGGTGCCGGTGCGGCCGGCCTTCGCCTTGGCCATGGAGGCCTCGAGCGAGTTGGGCTTCTTGTTGTCGGCCATCCAGGTTGCCTTCATCGACAGCTGGTAGGCGGCTTCCCAGTCGGACTCGAGGGTGAGGAACTCGGCCGCGGCGGCGTGCTGCGAGAACGCGGGGGCGTTGTAGTCGATCTCGACACCGGCTTCGCTGAGGATGCTGCGCAGCTCCTCGAGCGCGGCGCGGGCACAGCCGATGGCCATGCCAGCGACGAGCGGCCGGGTGTTGTCGAAGGTGGCCATGACGCCGCCGAAGCCCTTCTTGACGTCAACCTCGGGGCTGCCGAGGATGTGGTCGAAGGGGATGCGGCAGTTCTCGAGCATGATCGTCGCGGTGTCGGACGACCGGATGCCGAGCTTGTGCTCGAGTCGCGCGACGGTGATGCCGGGGGCGTCCTTGGGGACCACGAACGACTTGATGGCGGCGCGGCCCTTGGACTTGTCCACCGATGCCCACACCACGACGTGGGTGGAGCGTCCGCCGGCGGTGACGAAGATCTTCTCGCCGTTGAGGACCCACTCGTCGCCATCCTGGACGGCGGTGGCGGTGACGGCGGCCGAGTCGGAGCCGAAGCTGGGCTCGGTGATGGCCATGGAGGCCCATACCTTGCCGAACTGCTCGAGCTGCTCATCAGTGGCGACCGAGGCGATCGCGGAGTTGCCGAGGCCCTGGTAAGGGATCGACAGGGTGAGGCCGACGTCGCCCCAGCAGGTCTCGATGACGTTCATCAGGGCGGACATGTTGCCGCCGTTGATGTTGCCTTCCTTGGTGGGCTTCCCGTCGCGACCGAGGGTCGCGCCAGCCGCGCCGCGGCCAGCGTCGGCCATGCCCTCGACGAGGCTGGCCATGGTGTCGAGCTCGACGGGGCGCTCATGCTCGGCGAGGTCGTACTTGCGGGAGATGGGGCGGAAGATCTCCGCCGCTGCCTGGTGGGCCTGGTTGGAGGCCGCCACCAGCTTCTTGGGGAGTTCGAGATTGATCATGTTGAGTCTCCAGGCTTTTCAGGAGGGAACGGCTAGAGGACGACGACGCCTTCGGCGACACCGATGGCGCGCAGGTCGCGGTACCAGCGCTCGACGGGGTGCTCCTTCGTGAAGCCGTGGCCACCGAGGAGTTGGACGCCGTCCAGGCCGATCTGCATGCCCTTCTCGGCCGAGATGCGGCGGGCGAGGGCTGCCTCGCGGTCGAAGGAGAGGCCCTGCTCGGCGCGCGAAGCGCCGCGCCAGGTCACCAGGCGCATGCCCTCGAGCTCGATGCCGATGTTGGCGACCATGAATGCCACGGACTGGCGGTGGCTGATCGGCTCGCCGAAGGCGACGCGCTCGTTGACGTAGGGGATCACGTAGTCGAGGACGGCCTGGCTGGTGCCGCAGGCGAGCGAGGCCCAGCCGAGGCGGGACAGCTGGATGATGTCCTGGTAGTCCTTGGCGCGGCTGCTGGCATCGCCATCGCCGAGCAGTGCCGACTCGGGCACGACGACGTTGTCGAGGTTCAGGCGGCCGATGCCGGCGGCGCGCAGGCCCATGCTGGGATCTGCTTCGACGGTGAGGCCGGTCGCGTCGGACTCGACGATGAAGAACGCCGGCTTTCCGCCGAGGTCAGCGGCGACGAGGAACAGCTCGGCCGAGGAGGCGATCGGCACGAGGCTCTTCACGCCCTGCAGGGTGTAGCCGCCCGCTGCGCGGTTGGCCTTGGTCTGCAGATCGAACGGGTTGAACAGCGCGCGGGGCTCGTTCACGGCGACGACCGCGCCGGGAACGTTCTCGCCGGCGAACGAGGGCAGGAAGGTCTGCTGCTGCTCGTCGTTGCCGAACTGGGTGAGCGCGACAGCGAAGCCGCTGGGCGCGAGGATCGGCAGGGCGAGGCCCATGTCGCCGTGGGCGAGAGCCTCGGCGACGAGCGAGTTGGTGATCGCTCCCCGCTCGGAGGCAGCGCCCTCGAGCTCCTCGGGCACGTTGATGAGGGTGATGCCGAGCTCGGCGGAGCGGGCGATCAGGTCAGCGGGCGCAGCGGCTGCCGCGTCGGCGTCGTGGGCGGCCGGGCGCAGGATCTCTCCAGCGAAGTCCTTCACCGTGTCGACGATCATCTGCTGCTCGTCGCTCGGGGTGAGGTCGTAGAGGCCCTTCTTCTTGGCCTCGGAGTCGGGGAGCCGCTTGGGCTGCCCGCCGCCGGAGACCTTCTTGAAGGTCCGGGTGGCCGAGCCGAGGGTCTGGAAACCAGTCTTGGTGGCCTGGTACGCGACCCGATCGATCGGCTTGCGGAGGTTGTACTTCTCGGCGAGGCTCGACCCGGTCAGGGTGGTCAGCACGCGCATGGCGGTGCCGATAGCGTCACGCTTGACGGGGTTGAGGCCCACGGCGGAGGTGGAGCTTTGCGAGGCACCACCATTTGGGTTCTTCTTGCTCATGATCTCCAGCTATTCGTGAGAGAAGGGTCAGTGTGCTCGCTATCTTACCCATGAGTAAGTTATGTGCGCGAGGGGCTCGCCAATCTTGCCTGGACGTGTTGGCGAACTCACTTAAAGCTATCGAGTGTGACGGCGTGCAGGAGGCCGTTTGAGCCAACCGCGCTTCCGCCGTGCGGGCCAGGTGTCCCGTCGAGCGATGTGAAGGCCCCGCCAGCCTCGCGCAGCAGGATGTCGAGGGGGGCGAGGTCCCATAGGGACACCTCGGGCTCGGCGGCGATATCGACGGCGCCCTCGGCGACGAGGCAGTAGGAGTAGAAGTCGCCGAAGCCGCGCACGCGCCATACCGCATCGGTCAGGTCCAGGAGCTGCTCGCGGTTGCCGCGCTCCTTCCAGCCGCTGAGGCTCGAGAGCGAGAGGCTGGCCGAGGCGAGGTCGGCTACGGCGGACACCTGGATTCGGCGGGCGGGGCCGCCGAGCGCGGTCGCGTGGGCGCCCTGGCCGGAGCTTGCCCACCAGCGCCGCGACAACGCGGGCGCGCTGACCGCTCCGACCGTGGGGATGCCGTCCTCGAGCAGCGCGATGAGGGTCGCCCAGACCGGCACGCCGCGCACGAAGTTCTTGGTGCCGTCGATGGGGTCGATGATCCATTGGCGGCCGGCGAAGGTGGCGGTGCCGCCGAACTCCTCCCCGAGGATGGCATCGCCGGGGCGCTCGGTGGCGAGGGTGTCGCGAAGCGCGCGTTCCACGGCGAGGTCGGCGTCGGAGACAGGGGTGAGGTCGGGCTTGCTGTCGATGCGCAGGTCGAGGGCCCCGAACCGGTCGAGGGTGATCGTATCGGCCTGGTCGGCGAGAGCGAGGGCGAGGGCGAGATCGGCGGCGAGGTCGGTCATGGGGAGCACGCTACTCGCAGGGTCGCGCGGCCCGGGCTTGTGCATGAGGAATGAAAACCATTATCGTTAATGGGGTGAACGCAGCCCCCGCCATACCTGTCACCGTGCTCTCCGGCTTCCTCGGCGCCGGCAAGACCACCCTGCTCAATCATGTCCTCGCCAACCGGGAGGGCCGCAAGGTCGCCGTCATCGTCAACGACATGAGCGAGATCAACATCGACTCCCAGCTCATCGACGGCCCGATAGCGGGGGAGGCCCGCCTCGACCGCACCGAGGAACGCCTCGTCGAGCTCACCAACGGCTGCATCTGCTGCACCCTGCGCGAGGACCTCGTCGAATCCGTCGCCGCGCTCGCCCGCGCCCGGAAGTTCGACCACATCCTCATCGAGTCCACCGGCATCTCCGAGCCCATGCCCGTCGCCGCTACCTTCGAATGGACCTTCGAGGACGGGTTCCGGCTCGGCGATCTCGCGCGCATCGACACCATGGTCACCGTCGTCGACGTCTCCACGTTCCTCGGCGAGCTCGCGCGCGGCAACCGGCTCGCCGACCGCGGCCTCGCCGCCGGGGATGGTGATGAGCGCGGCATCTCCGACCTCCTCGTCGACCAGGTCGAGTTCGCCAACGTCATCGTGCTCAGCAAGACCGACCTCGTCACCGAAGGCGTCGCCGGCGTCGTGGAATCCACCATCCGCCACCTCAACCCCCGCGCCCGCATCCTGCGCGCCAGTCATGGCCGCGTCCCGCTCGCCGAGATCCTTGACACCGGCCTGTATGACCCCGGCGCCGCTGCCGAGGCCGACGGATGGGCCGAGGAGCTCGCCTCCGGCCACACGCCCGAGACGGAGGAGTACGGCATCAGCAGCGTCATCTTCCGGGCGGACCGACCCTTCCACCCCGAGCGGCTCGCCCGCGCCATCGACGGGCTCAAGGGGGTACTGCGCAGCAAGGGATTCTGCTGGCTCGCCAGCCGGTCGGAGCACGCGGCCGTCTGGTCACAGGCCGGGCCCAACCTCATCATCGAGCCAGCCCAGCCCTGGGACTCCGTGGACATCCCGCCCGGCCAGGAGATCGTGCTGATCGGGCTCAAGCTCGACCGCAACGATCCCCGCGAGCTCCTGCGGGCCGCGCTGCTCACCGATTCGGAGCTCGCGAGCGGTCCAGCAGCCTGGCGCGGATACCCCGACCCGCTGCCCGCCTGGGTGGCCCATGCGCACGCGCGATGAGCAGCATGCAGGGCATCCGCCGTGGGTTAGGTAGGCTGGGGGACTGTGCAACCTGACGTTTCCGCAGACATCGCTGACCTCGACACCACGCTGAAGACCGTCGAGGCGGTCGTCGACGTCGAGGAGCTGCAAACCCGCATCCGGGAGCTCGAGGACCAAGCCGCCTCGCCCGACCTCTGGGACAACCAGGAGCACGCCCAGCACGTCACCAGCCAGCTCGCCTACGCCCAGGGCGAGATGCGTCGCCTCTCCGGGCTCCGCCAGCGCCTCGACGACCTGCCCATCATGTACGAGCTCGCCGAGGCCGAGGAGGGCGACGCCGCCAGCGAGGCGCTCGCCGAGGCCGACGCCGAGCGGACAGCGCTGCGCGGGGACATCGAGCTGCTCGAGGTGCGCACCCTCCTCTCCGGCGAGTACGACCAGCGCGAGGCCCTCGTCAACATCCGCTCCGGCGCCGGGGGCATCGACGCCGCGGACTGGGCCGAGATGCTCATGCGCATGTACGTCCGCTGGGCCGAGAAGCACGACTACAAGGTCGAGGTCTACGACATCTCCTACGCCGAGGAAGCCGGCATCAAGAGCGCCACCTTCGCCGTCAAGGCCCCCTACATGTATGGGACCCTCTCGGTGGAGCAGGGCACCCACCGGCTCGTGCGCATCAGCCCCTTCGACAACCAGGGCCGCCGCCAGACCTCCTTCGCCGAGGTCGAGGTGCTGCCCGTCGTCGAGACCACCGACCACATCGAGATCCCCGACACCGAGCTGCGCGTCGACGTCTTCCGCTCCTCCGGCCCCGGTGGACAGTCCGTCAACACCACCGACTCCGCAGTGCGCCTCACCCACCTCCCGACCGGCATCGTCGTCTCCTGCCAGAACGAGAAGTCGCAGCTGCAGAACAAGGCCGCGGCGCTGCGCGTGCTCCAGGCCAAGCTGCTCGCCCGGAAGAAGCAGGAGGAGCGGGCCGAGCTCGACGCGCTGAAGTCCGACACCGGATCCTCCTGGGGCAACCAGATGCGCTCCTACGTGCTGCACCCCTACCAGATGGTCAAGGACCTGCGCACCGAGCTCGAGGTCAACAACCCCTCCACCGTCCTCGACGGAAACATCGACCGCTTCATCGAGTCGGGCATCCGCTGGCGCATGCGCGATACCTCCGCCGAGTAGCCACGCGTACGAGGGGTCCAGCGCTCCAAGGTGCCCCAGGAGCGCGCGGGACTATACACTCGGCGGCGTGATCACCCTGTCCGCTGTGTCGAAGCGTTACGGAAACGCGACACATGCCGCTCTCGACGGGGTCACCCTCGACATCGCCGAGGGCGACTTCGCCTTCCTCGTCGGGCCCTCCGGCTCCGGCAAATCCACTCTCGTCCGACTGCTGCTGCGTGACGAGAAGCCCACCGACGGCGATATCCACGTGGCCGGATACCACCTCAACACCATGCCCGGGCGCCAGGTGCCCAAGCTGCGCCAGCGCATCGGCTGCGTCTTCCAGGACTTCCGGCTGCTGCCCCGCAAGACCGCTGGCGAGAACATCGCCTTCGCCCTCACCGTCATCGGGCGCAAGCAGTCCGAGATCCGCAGCGCGGTCCCCGAAGCGCTCGCGCAGGTCGGGCTAGAGGGCAAGGCAGACCGACTCCCGCACGAGCTCTCCGGCGGCGAGCAGCAACGCGTGGCCCTCGCCCGCGCCATCGTCAACAAGCCGCGACTGCTCCTCGCCGACGAGCCCACCGGCAACCTCGACCCCGTCACCAGCCAGGACATCATGCTGCTGCTCGAACGCATCAACGCCACCGGCACCACCATCGTCATGGCCACCCACGACACCCACCTCGTCGACCGGGCACGCCGCCGCGTCATCGAGCTCGATAACGGGCGCATCGTCCGCGACCACGCCTCCAGCGCCTACCTGGCGGACCAAGCATGAACCTCGTATTCCTCGCCCGCGAAGCCATCACCGGCCTCGCCCGCAACATCACCATGACCGTCGCGATGATCCTCACCACCGCCATGTCCCTCGGACTGCTCGGCGGCGGCCTCCTCATCGCCGACATGACCACCCGCACCCAGCAGATCTACCTCGACAACGTCGAGGTCGAGATCTTCCTCACCGAGGACATCAGCGCCGCCGACCCCGACTGCGCCACCAGCATCTGCACCACCCTCGCCGACGACCTCGCCGCGTTCCCCGGAACCGACACCGTCACCTACATCAGCCGCGACGAAGCCGTCGAGATCTACCGGCAGACCTTCGCCGACGACCCCGAGATCCTCGAGCTCGTGCGTGCCGAAGCGCTGCCCGCATCGTTCCGCGTGCGCCTCGACGACCCCCGCCAGTTCGCGGCGATCTACGACGAGTTCCTCCTCTATCCCGGTGTCGAATCCATCCGCAACCAGGAAGAACTCGTCAAGCGGCTCTTCACCATCCTCGACGGGCTCCGCAACGGCGCGTTCGCCATCGCCGCCGTCGCCGGTGCCGCCGCGCTCCTGCTCATCGGCAACATGGTCCAGATCACCGCCTACACGCGGCGCGAGGAAGTCAGCATCATGCGCCTCGTCGGCGCGACCCGCTGGTACACCCAGGTGCCATTCATCCTCGAAGCATTGCTCGCGGCCCTCCTCGGCGCGGGCATCGCCATCGCGGGCCTCTTCGTCGCCAAGGGCGCGATCGTCGACGGCATGCTCGCCGCCGTCTACGAATCCAACATCATCGCGCCCATCACCACCGGATCCGTCGCCGCCGTCGCACCCGTTCTCCTTGGCCTCGCCGCCACGCTGGCTGCCGCGACCGGCTACGTCACTCTGCGGTTCTACGTGCGCGACTAGGAGAGTGGGCGTGGAGCGGGTGGGGCGAACTGGCGGAGCGCGGGACTCCGCGCAACACGGCGCAGGCGCTGGACAGCCGCCGGAACGGCCACCAGGCGCGAGGCCGAAGATCCGAGCAACCAACCTCCTGGCCTCAGGAAGCGAGCTAGATTGGAGTTCCTCGGTTCCACCCTGGTTCAACGATAAGTAGGTCATCGAGTTCATGTTTCCGGCATGATTCCGCAAACTCTGCAGCGCGTGAAACGTCATGCAAGTATTCCAAATACCGAGTCTCGTCGATACTGTAGTACTCCTCGTAGTCGACTAGCCCGTTGCTGACCGGAATGGCAAGATAATAGCCGCCAGTTTTGCTGTCGATTCCTATTGATACTCTCATTTCGATCGAGGTCTTCGTGTCAGTGAACCTGCTCATCTGATCGTCTCCCCTATCTGATCGTTGTTGTTGAAAAGTCGCCTGAGGTCAGGCCTCCGGCATCTAGAACTGCTTCGCGCCCTCCTCCTGGAAGCACGCCACCTGGTAACCATAGATCATTGGCCCCAGCCTCATTCCCAGAAGGAATTCTCAAGTCATGCTCACCTGGATGGTGGATATCGACCCGTACGAGCTTATTTTCTTCAAGAAATCCCTCCGGTAGGCCTAATTCGTGCTCAAGCTTTGCGGGATCTCCCTCGGATCGGGCCACCATTGCATCGAACTCATCCTTGGGCATAACAAATGCGGTTCCGTCCCGCTGCGCTATTCCATATTTGTCTAGATTGGAAGCTGTGGTGAACCGGGTGGCACCTTCTTCGAAGTGAGCAAGGTGCTGTTCTATGTACTGCGGCGGGAGGTAGTCCTCGGGCTTGGGGCGCTCGCCCTTCTCGATGGATCTGATGTGGTCAATCTCGCCCTGCGTGAGTGGAACGGCGGATTCTGGCCCGCTGTATTGGGGTGAAGCGGTCGAAGCATCGATCAGATCATCTGGAGCCTCTACTGAGGAATTCGGTGAAAGCGGGGGTTTTCCCTGGTCCTGCGTGTAGACAGGCCGCAGGGGAGTGGACAGCCCAGGCTTGATGTCGGGGTCGAGGTTGAGCAGGGACCTGTTGCCGTCTGGCCCGTTGAGGTGGCTGGCGCCGAGGTCGAGTCCGGCGGGCCGCACTGCGGGGTCGGGCCCGTTGTTCCCGATGTCGGGGATGAGCCCGTCCAGTGCCCCGAACGCGCCGGTTCGGATTGCCTGCTGGACGTTGAACCCGCCCCGTCCGCCTTGGAGGACCTGGATTCCTTGGATGATCCCATCGAATGCGGCGCTGGCGGCGACGCCGGCGGCAGCGTTGCGCAATGCGGCGAGGACCAGTTGCCGCAGGATCGTGCGAACCGCGATCTGGGTGGCAAGGATGGCGGCGCCGCTGCCGAGGAGGCTGCCGCCGAGGGTGGGGATCGCTGCTGCGGCGAGCGCAGCCAGTTCGACAGCGAGGAGCGTGAGCGCCCCGATGATGGCGATCTTGGCGTACTCCACTTCGGTGGCGAAGTCCTCACACGCTTCGGCGAGGTCGTCGAGCGCTGTCATCAGTTCGGTGAAGGTTCCGCCGTCGCCGAGGAACTGGTCGAGGTACTGCGCCATCTGGTCGTGGATGTCACCGGAGATCGTGCCCAGCGCGGCGGTGGTCGCGGATCGTGCGTCCCCTTCGATCTCGTCGAGTGCCGAGGTTGCGGTCCGCCACGCTTCGGCAATCCGGCGCAGCGATGATTCATCGGCCTCGGGCCAGTCCGCGCCTACCGCGATGGACCCGACCTCTTGCAGCCAGCCCGGGATCTGGATGCCCATCAGGACGTCCCGCCGAAGGTGGCCGCCGAGCCGTGATCGGTTTCATCGACCAGGTCAGCGGTGGATAGGGCCACTTCGTGGACTCCGTTCATCGCGTCCCTGATCGTTTCTGTGGCGCTTGCTGCTGCTTTCGCGGCGGGCGCGTACCCGGACCCGAAGGAGGTGCCGTTCTCGTCGCGGCCCCAGGACTCGCCTTCTGCCGCGAGAGCGTCGGTCAGCTGTCCCAGGATGTTGCTGATGCTGTCCGCTATGTCGGTGAATCGTGGCGCCACGGCGCGCAGCCGGTCGGGGTCAAGCTCGAGATTGCCGCTCACCGGAGCACGTCGCTGAAGTTCGGAGTGCCAGGCACGAGGTCGGACAGGTTCATGGGCACGTTCTGCGGGGCTGCACCGTGAAGGATCTCGTTGGCCTGCTCGCGTGCCCGCGCGGCTGCGGACTTGGCGGTCCGTGTGATCGCGGAGCCAAGCGTAGTGGTGTTTGCCCTGCTGAGCGCCCACGACGCGATGCGCACGTCGATGATGGCGCCTACGGCATCAACAACCACGGTCACCAGTTCGTCCTCGGAGCGTTGCTCCACCCGAATCTCGGCCACGAGCTGCTGGGCCGCGCGCAACCGCTAGGAGCTTTCCGCAAGCTCCACAGACATCGCATCAATGGTGTCCTGCAATGCTGCGCTGCGCGCCCGTAGCGCTTCGCGACCAGTTGGCGCTGCCATGGCTTCCCCCTTGCCTACTGCTGGCTTCGGAGGAATAGGACGCACGCAATCTGATACCGGTTCCGGCTGGTCCGAAAGTGTGAGGCACGCCACTGGGTGGTCAGCGGCGCCGGAACGATTCTGTCGTCGGGTCGAGATTGATGCGAACCACGCCGACCGGAGCGATCTTGGCAAAGTCGAGGCGGTCGTCGCGCAGCAGCGAGTTGTCGGTGATGAATGCGAGGTTCACCCAGAGGTCCTTCATATCGGGTGCTATCTGTTGCCCGGCGAAGCGGGAGCACATGACCACGGCGTACACCAGGATCACGGGGGTGCCGTCATCGTCGTGGCGCAGGAACTCGGGCTCGATCGTGGAGGCATCGAATCCCTCGGGCGGGCGGAAGATCGTGCGATTCTCCAGCAATGCCAGGCAGTAGTCCGGCCTGTCGGGCCCGGGCAGGACTTTCAGCAGCTCTGCGCGAGCGGGGATCTGTGCCGCGAGCTCAGGAGGAGCGGCCTCCACGTCGTCGAGAATCACTACTGGCACGGGTCCTCCCCCGGTCGATCCCCTCGTGGCAGGTCATGCCTTCACCGCTCACTCTAGTTCCGGCGCAGCGGCTCCCCGGGTTCTCTGGCGAATCCGGGTTGGCAGCAATCGACTTGCGCGGACCCGTATCGTTGAAGGGCTAGGCAGGGCCTGCCCGATCGCGGGGCGGGCATGCGCGAGAACGATCATGAAGGGACCATGAGGTGAAGGAGAAGGGCCGCAAGGTCATCGCGACCAACAAGAAGGCCCGCCACAACTACTCCATCCTCGATGTCTATGAGGCTGGAGTGGCCCTCCTGGGCACCGAGGTGAAGGCTCTCCGTGAGGGCAAGGCGTCACTCGTGGATGCGTTCGCCACCGTCGATGATGGCGAGGTGTGGCTTCGCGGGCTGCACATCCCCGAGTACAACCGGGGCACCTGGACCAACCATGAGCCGCGCCGCACCCGCAAGCTGCTGCTGCACAAGCGTGAGATCGAGCATCTGGTGGGCAAGACCCGCGAGGGCAACCTGACTCTCGTGCCGCTATCGATGTATTTCGTCGACGGGCGCGTGAAAGTGGAGCTTGCCCTGGCCCGCGGCAAGCAACTGCATGACAAGCGGCAGGACATGGCGCGGCGCACCGCGGAGCGGGAAGCCACCCGTGAGCTGGGACGACGCATCAAGGGCATGCGCGGATAGGTGTTTCGGCTCACCCCTGCGCGAGAACGTGGATGACACTGCCCGCGCTTGTCGTTACACTGGGGGAACCTGATCCCAGGGACTACGGGGCTGATCGGTTTCGACTGTGTACGTAGCGCTGGGGGAAGCGTGCCGGTGCAGGCAGGAGACCACCGTAAGCGTCGCTGCAAACCTATAAGCGCCGAGAACACTCAGCGCGACTTCGCTCTCGCTGCCTAAGCGATAGCAAGTCCGTCAGACCGGGAGCGCCCTCGGCCCGGACCCTGGCGTCGCAAGAGGGACAAACCTTACAGCCCGGTCACGGGGTTGTAGGGGACATCAAACAGTGACTGGGATCGTCATCACGACTTGTCCGCGAGATTGTGAGATCCGAGTAGAGGCATAGCGGACTGCGCACGGAGAAGCCCCAGCAAAATGGCACAGGACCCGGGTTCAATTCCCGGCAGCTCCACAGGTACGGAAGAAGGCCAGAGGCACCAAGCCTCTGGCCTTCTTCCTGTTCCGGGGGACCGTTCCCGGCCACTTGTGCCTGGCCCCAGAGGTTCCGCCCCGGGCCCGTTCTCATCACATTTCCCGCCCTTCCGGTTGCGGCGCTGCCCACCGCGGGCGAAGGTGAATCATTCGCCGCGCAACCACTGCCAGCGGGGGAGCGGGCACCACGGAAGGGGCAGGACCGTGCACTACGTCATCGGCATCATCGGGCTCATCGTGTTCCTCGCACTGGCCTGGGCCGCGAGCTATGACCGCCGCCTCGCACTGACCCGGCTCAAGTACGTCGGCATCATGCTCGTCATCCAGGTGCTCCTCGGACTGTTCCTGATCCGCACCAACGTCGGCCAAGCCATCATCGACGGCATCTCCACTGCCTTCTCCGCGCTCCTCGGCTACGCCTTCGAAGGCACGAGCTTCGTCTTCGGAGGCCTCGCCGGCGACCCCGACGCCACCAACGGCCTCACCCCGTCGTTCTTCATGGTCGTGCTCATGCCGATCGTCTTCATATCCGCGCTCATCGGCATCCTCGAATGGTCCCGCATCCTGCCCGTCTTCATCCGCTACCTCGGCCTCGCCGTCGGCAAGGTCAACGGCCTCGGCAAGCTCGAGTCCTATGGTGCCTCCGCCTCCGTGGTGCTCGGCCAGGCCGAGGTGTTCCTCTCCCTCAAGCACCAGATCACCCATCTCGGCGAGCGGCGCCTCTACACCCTCGCCGCGGCCGCCATGTCCACCGTCTCCGCCTCCATCATGGGCTCCTACATGGTTCTGCTCGACCCGCAGTACGTCGTCACCGCCATCGCCCTGAACTTCTTCGGCATCTTCATCGTCGTCTCCCTCATCAACCCCTACGACCTGCCTCCCGAGGAGGACGTCGCCATCTGGCCCGATGTGGAGCGCCGCACCTTCTTCGAGACGCTCACCGAGTACATCTGGGACGGCTTCCGCGTCGCCGTCACCGTCGCCGCCATGCTCATCGGCTTCGTCGCCCTCATCGCGCTCGTCAACGGTGCCTTCACGGGCGTCTTCGGCGTGACGTTCCAGGACGTGCTCGGCTACGTCTTCTCCCCGCTCGCCGTGCTCGCCGGAGTGCCCCTGAACGAGGCAGTCGACGCCGGCAGCCTCATGGCCACCAAGCTCGTCACCAACGAGTTCGTCGCCATGACGCAGATCGCTGCGGGCGACTATGAGCTGAGCGATCGCACCTACGCCATCGTCGCGGTATTCCTCGTCTCCTTCGCCAACTTCGCCTCCATCGGCATCATCGCCGGATCGGTCAAGAGCCTCGCCAGCGCCCAGGGCGACACCATCGCCCGGTTCGGCCTGCGCCTCGTCTACGGCGCCACCCTCGTCAGCTTCATCAGCGCCACCATCGTCGGCCTGCTCGTCTAGCGGCAACGGCTAGTGCTCGCGCCGGGCGGTTATTGATCCGAGAATCTGCTGGTTGATGTCATCGTCCGGAGAGGTGTGTCGCGGCGTGTCGCGTGACAATAGCCAGCAGATCTCACGCGGGGGCGTGGCCAGCAGTCCGCGGATCTGCTGCTTCGCGGTGCCGTCCCTGCACCCCGGGCCTAGCGAGGTTGCCAACCAGCTCCGAACTCGGGCACTGTAGCGTCGACGCGCCGCGCCACCACCGCGAAAGGACACCCGTGAGCTCCCGACGATCACGCCACAACCGATCACCCCGTACTGCGAGCTACACGCCGGAGAAGCCCTCAAACCGCGCCACCTACATCCTCGCGATCCTCGCGGTCATCCTCGCCACCGCTGGCGTCATCGGCATGATCCTCTGGCTGCAGCGCACCAGCACCCCCGTCGATGAGGGCTACGGACCTGTTCGCGACGCTGCGGTAGCCATCACCGAGGACGGCAGCGTACGACTCGGCGACCCCGCAGCGCCCGTGCAGCTCCAGCTCTTCGAGGACTACATGTGCCCCGGCTGCCGCGACTTCGCCCACCTCTACGGCGACCACATCGCCCGCCACATCGACGACGGCAACGTCACCATCGAGTACCGGCCCCTCAACTTCCTCGACACCGTCTCCAGCGACGGCACCTACTCCACCCGCGCCGCCGCGGCCGCAACCTGCGTCGCCCAGCACAGCACTGCCGCCGCCTACAGTGCCTACCACGCGGCCCTCTACGACAACCGGCCCGAGAACGGCAGCACACTCACCGACGACGAGCTCGCTCAGCTCGCGCGCGACAACGGCGCCGACCCAGCCACGATCGACTGCATCACCAGCGGCGAGCACCTCGACACCATCCGCGGCAACGTCGACACCAACCGCCAGGCCATGATCGACGCCGGCGGCGAAGGCACCCCCACCGTCGTCCACGACGACACCACCATCGACTTCCTCAACCGGCACTGGCTCGACAACCTCGTCGCGGACGCGGAGGCTGCTGCGGAGTAGGCGGGGCGCGGGCGCCACCTCCGAGCGACCCGCCCTGCGATTTGGCGAACAATCCGGCCGTGGTGTAACTTCGATCAGGCAGCGGAACTGCACATCACAGACCGCACGGGGCTATGGCGCAGCTGGTAGCGCACCACACTGGCAGTGTGGGGGTCAGGGGTTCGAGTCCCCTTAGCTCCACTTCACAACCTAATATTCGAGCCACTTCATCGATTCGGTGAGGTGGCTTGTTTCTTTGGGGGCGCCACTCGGGCGCGCCTCATGCCAACTGCGGTTCAATCTCGACGCGCATGCCATCCGTGCTCCCCTACAATTGGAGTACATCGAGCCTCGACGATCGGGGAGGCGTTCGGATGCCAGCGACCACGGATGCGCGGAACGCGGTTGTCGAGGCGCGCATCGCCGCCTCGGGCGGTGACTGGGCGCGTGCATTCGATCTCTTCTCCATCGCGGACGAGTCCGGTTGTCTCTCGCCGCCCGATCTGGTGCTTTTCGCTGATGTCGCGCAGGCGGCGGGACAGCTCGACACGACAATTGCAGTGTGGGAGCGCATTTATCGGCTGTGCAGCGCGGCGGGAGACACGGTTGGTGCCGGTGGAGCGGCTGCGCGGGTCGCCATGCACCTACTCTTCGACACAGCCATGATGGCCCCAGTGCGCGCGTGGCTGCGCAAGTCGGAGCAGCTCCTCGCCGCAGTCCCGGATTCGGCAGCGCATGCCTGGTGCGCGGTCGTTCGGTCCTACGAGCGGCTGATGGCAGGCGATATCGACGCGGCGCGCGGGGCGGCGGATCGAGCGGTGGCGATCGGCGACGAGTCCGACGTGGCTGCGGCAGCTATCGGGCGAATCGTCCAGAGCCGCGTGATGATCCTGACCGGCGAGGTAGAGGGCGGCCTCGGGTTGCTCGACGAGGTCGGTGTCGCAGTGCTCAGCGGGGAGCTTGATCCCCTCGCAACGGGTGTCGTGTACTGCGAGCTTGTGTGCGTGCTGCAGGGGCTGGCGCAGTACGATCTCGCCGAGCAGTGGACAGCGGCGATGGAACGCTGGTGCGCTACCGATGCGGTTGGCAGCCTGCACGGGCGGTGCCGTGTTCATCGTGCCGAGATCCTGCGGCTGCGGGGCGGGTACGAGCAGGCTGAAGCGGAGGTTCTCGCTGCGTGCGAGGAGCTGAGACCAGTATTGCGGCGAGAACTTGGCTGGCCACTGGTGGAGCTTGGCCAGATCCGCCTGCGCCGTGGCGATATCGCTGGTGCTCAGGACGCGTTCGCTGAGGCAGACAGCGTCGGCTGGGATGCCGCTTCCGGGCTCGCGCTCGTCCAGCTTGCTCGGGGCGCTGTGACCGCGGCCTCGGCGACCATCCGGGATGGCCTCGCGCATCCGCGCCGCGTTCCGTCGAAGGAGCGACCACCGCACAGTGCGCTCGAACGCGTTCCGTTGCTCGAGGTCGAGGTTCAGGTCGAGCTTGCGAATGGCGACACCGCCGCTGCTAGGGCCGCCGCCGCCGAGCTAGGCATCATCAGCAGCACGTTCCGGAGCAAAGCGCTGGCCGCGATCGCCGCCTACGCGGACGCCCAGGTGCGGCTAGCTGATCGAGACCTGGCAGGCGCGCTGGCCCGCTTCGCCGAGGCCGCCGACAGCTGGCAGGACATCGGCGCTCCCTATGAGGCTTCACTGGCGTATCGGGGACTCGCCGACGCGCATCGAGCGGCTGGCAACCTGGTACAGAGCCAGCGCGATCTCGACAATTCCCGCAGGCTATATGAGCAGCGCGCGTTCGAGAGCCCGCCGAGCGGGCGGGGCAAGCCATTGGTCCATGCCTCGCTCGCGAGGGAAGGCGAGTACTGGTCGGTCACCTTCGAGGAGAGAACGATTCGGGTCAAGGCTCTCCACGGGCTTGCTTACCTGGCTCGGCTCCTGGGCGAACCGGGCAGGGAGTTCCACGCCCTCGATCTCAGCAACTCCGGGGAGATCGGGGATGCTGGGAAGACCCTCGATGACGAAGCACGCACTGCCTACCGGCGCCGCCTCGCGGAGATCGACAGCGACATCGATGAAGCGAGCATGACGGGGGATCCGCAGCGTCAAGCACAAGCGGAAGCCGAGCGCGATTTCCTGGTTCGCGAACTATCTCGGGCTTTCGGAATCGGCGGCCGCCAACGACGATCGGGTTCCTTGTCCGAGCGTGCCCGTGTCCGCGTCACGCGGTCCATCAGGTCGGCGATCGCCCACGTCGCCGACCATCATCAAGCGCTCGGCGCGCATCTCAACCACGCGATCCGCACTGGCACATACTGCTCCTACTGCCCGGACCCTCAGCTCGTGGTGGTGTGGAGTATCCGTTCCCTCGACTGAATCGGATGCTCGGCGAGGAACCTGGACAGAGCGTGGGCAACCTGCTCGGGTTGTTGGATCTGTAGCAGGTGCCCTGCGCCGGAAATGCGTGCTTCCTGAATGTCGTGCACGTTCTCGCGCAAGAACCCGGCGACCTCGACCCACAACGGCAGCGTGTCGCTGCCCAGGACGGAGAGAACCGGTTGCGACAGCTGTGCGGCGCGCTCGGCGCTCAGTGACCATTCGGCCAGCGACGGTAGCTCGATTCCGAAGAAGGTGTCCGCGTCCTGCACCGATTGCTCGACGACGCCGGGAATGCGTTCGGCCAGGAGAGCATGGCACTCGGCCCAGTCCAGGCCACTGACGGTGCTCATGAACGCCGCGAACGCGCCAGCCGAATCGCCGCGGGCGTAGCTCTGCAGCACCGGCCCCGCGCCCTGCAGGAACTCCTGCCCACAGGGCAGTGACAGCAGTGACAGCTCCAGCAGTGTCACCGAGCGAACCTTGTCGGGCGCGCGAAGCGCGAGCTCAACGGCCACAGCGGCCCCGCTCGAATGGCCCGCGACGTGGGCGGCAGGGATACCAAGCTGTGCCAGCAATTCGCGGGCATCGTCAGCATGCTCGGCAATCGTGACCGGCTCTCCAGTGTGAGTACTGCCAGCCCAGCCCCGGCGGTGATAGTTGATCATCGTGTAGCGCGACGAAAGCGAGGGGATGTCCAGCAAGGGCCTGAACCCGTCGGCCAGCACCGGGCTGATGAGCAACAGTGGCTCGCCATCCTTCACCCCTGAAACCTCGTACTCGAGCTCGACCCCATTGACCTCAGCGATGCGCATGATTCCTCCTCGGTAGTGGAAAGTCCTCTCACTGATGAAGGCGTAACTCCCAGTGTTACGGGGGTAATGTAGGCGGGCTTCGGCCCTGCAGTGACCCAGATCGCTGTCGCGCAGGCGGTGTGATCCAGGAGGCGTCCGTGTTCACCTGCATTCCGGGGCAGCGCGTCGCGGTTCGCGCTAGGTTTGGATGATGGCTGGTGAAGCGGGTGCACAGGGTGGTGCGCAGGGTTCCGGGTACATGTCCTACGAGGAGTTCGCGCTGGCGTTCTTCCAGCGGGCGATCTCGCGGGAGCGGATCCTCGAGGCGGTGTCGAGCATCACTGGGGCGCCGATCGAGTTCGGCCCTATCGGCGCTGGCCCGGGGCGGATCGCGAAGGTCACGGCGCATGGAGTAGTGCGCGATCCGGAGGTGGAGCGGGTCTCGGATACCGAGCCGTTGCGCTTCGTGCTGAGTATCCCCGTGGACCTGCGGTTCGTGGTGCGCCTGACCGGAACGGTTCATCGCTTCCGGGCGGATGTGCAGGCTGACCTGCGATTGACCGCTCATGCCGCATCGCCGTTGCGGGTGGTGGTCGAGATCGATCCGCCATCGCGATCGGATGTGACGGTCGCGCTGCGCGCCGAGGGCGTGGCTTCGAGCGTGCTCCAGCTTGTCTCTGGCATGGAGGCGGAGGTGCAGCGCTTCGTGGCGCGGTATATCCGGCAGGAGATCCAGAAGCCGCACATCATGGCGGCGCGCGATGTGGATCTCGGGCCGATGATCGACGCCGCCGAGCTGTAGCTAGCGCGGCCCCGGCGAGCGGTGCCGCCACCGAGCTGCGGTTGTGTGACGTTCTGCACCCTCCGTCCGCCGAAACAGGGTGCAAAACCTCACTCTTCCGGAAGCCAGGCCGCAGCCAGCCGCGGACGCCCCGCCGCGGCTGGCCCGCCACTCCGCCGCGGATAGCCCCCGACCACCCCGAGACACAAGTGGCCCCCACCGCGAGGATGGGGGCCACTCGTGTCTAGCAGGTGACTAGGTCTGGGAGTCGTAGCCGAGGGAGATGTTCGGCATCTCGATCCCGCCGTCGGCGAGCTCGTCCCAGTGCTTGGCCATGTAGGCGGCGAGCCCGGCGAGGCCGAGCGCGCCCGCCGTGCCGATCAGGATCTGCGCGGCGCGGACCTTGCGGGACCGGCGTGGCTTGCTGGCCTTCGTGGCCTTGGGCGCGTTGTCGGCGTTGTCCTTGTTGGACTTGCGGAGCTGGCGCGCGGCGAGCAGGGATAGCTGCACGGGTGCGCTGGTGGCGACGGTTCCTGCCTGCTTCACCTTGTCAGTGAGCGTGGAGGAGTCGTCTTGGGTGCTGGTGTCGGGCTTGGTTTTGCCCAGGATTGCGGTCATTGTCTACCTCTCTGCGGACGGCAACGCTTCCAGCGTGCCACGACAGATATGGGTGTGGTGCCGGATTGGTGCGCTTCGCCCGGAGCAAGTTTCATGAATCCGGTCGATCGCTGGCTGGCCGCTAGCTCCCTGGCCGGGCCGGGTGCTGGGCGATGAAGTCACGGGTGGCGGCGGCAAGCTCGGCGGGGTGGGAGAACGGTGCCCAGTGGCCGGAATCGAGCGGGGTTCGGGTGAGCCGCGGGACGAATCGCGCGTAGTGGTCGTAGTGGCCGCGGAGGACTGCCCGATCGCGCTCGTTGATGATGGCTTGCACCGGGATGGTGACGGTGCGGGGCTCGGGTCGGCGGAGCGTGGGGGCGAGGTTGGCGCGGTAGCGGTTGACGCCGTTGGCCATGTCGTCCGCGAGGGTGTCGGCGGTGTGCACCTGGGCCGGGTCGAGGCCATCGAACTTGCCGAGGAAGCGGGGCCAGCGCTGGGAGAACCCGCGCCGGAGGACGAGCTCGGGGATCTTCGGGAGCTGGAACAGCCCGGTGTAGTAGGACGCGAGGAGTTGCTTGAGCGGTCCGGCGAGGTTGCGCGGGGTGGGCCGTGCGAGGTTCTCGTGCGCCCAGGACGCGAGGATGTCGAGGTTGGGACCCGAGGTGACGGTGAAGCTCGCGATGCGCTCGGCGGCCCTAGGCGATGCGGCCGCTTCCCATACTTCGACGCCGCCCCAGTCGTGGGCGAGCACATGCACTTTCTCGGTGGGGCTGACGGCATCGATGACTGCGTGGAAGTCGTCGGCCAGCAGGGGGAGCCGGTAGTCGGCGCGCCGTTCGGGGACGGTGGATGCCCCCGCGCCCCGGGTGTCATAGCTGATGACGCGGAATGTGTCGGCGAGCAGCGGTGCGACGTGGTGCCACAGCTCGTGGGTGTCGGGCCAGCCGTGGACCAGCACGAGTGTCTCGCCGCTGGGGTTGCCCTGCTCGAAGACGGCGAGGTCGATGTCGCCGTTGCGAACGGTGCTGCGGATTGGCGTGGTACTCAACGGTGGTCTCCGCTCGTGGATATGAGTGGGTGGCTGTGGCTAGGGGGCGGGGCGTTGCCAGGGCTTGGGCAGGAATCGGGTAGCGACCGTCGGTGGTCGCAGGATGATGGTGGGTCGCCGCAGGGTGCGCGCCCCCCATTCGCCAAGCACGACGCCGGCGGCGAGCGCGACGCCGATGGCGAACGCATTGCCGAGGTTGGTCAGGCCAGCCACCCGATCATCAGCGATGAGGTTGTAGAGGCCACGATAGACCGAGAGGCCGGGCAGCAGCGGGGTGATACCGGCGACAGCGACCACGAGCGGGGGAGTGAGAGCGCGCCGCGCCATGAGGCCACCGGCGAACCCAACGAGGATGGCGGCGGTGCCACCGGCGGCGACGTTGCCGGCTGATGCGCTGAGCGCCAGCAGGAACGTCAGCATTCCGGCACCTCCACCGAACGCGGCCGCGGTGAGGGCGCGGAGCTCGGCGTAGCTCGCGAGCGCGAAGAACATTGCGGCGGCAGCGGCCGCGGCGACCTGGACGGGCAACCGGATGAAGCCTTGCATGAAGCTGGCGTCGACCATGGGCAGCTCGATGCCGATCTGCTGGGTGATCTGCAGCGTCAGGGCCACCCCGGTGATGATGCCGCCGGTCATCATGACCACTTCGAGCAGGCGGGCGGATGCGGTGATCGGGGCGCCGGTGATGGCGTCCTGCACCGAGCCGACGAGGGAGAGCCCGGACAGCAGCACGACGATCCCGGTGGCGACGATCTGCGAGGGGAGCACGGTGATGCCGAGCACGTCCTGGAGCGAGTACATGACGGGCGCGGGGACCGTCGCGATCATGCCACCGACCACCTGCTGGTAGAACATCGGCAGTCCGAGCCGGTTGAGGTAGAGGTTGGTGCGATAGATCGCGATGGTGGTGAGGAACGATGCGAACGCCACGATGGGGCCCGCGCCGAGGAGGACAGCCACGGATGCGGCCATCCCCGCCCAGGCAGCGGTCGCCACCCAGCGGGGATAAGGGTGGGGCGCGGAAACGATCGTGTCGAGGATGCGGTGCGCCTGCGCGGGGGTGAGGAGCCGGTTGCGCATCTGCCGGATGAGGTGATCGACCGCGGCGAGCCGGGTGAAGTCGAGGGAGCGATGGTGCACCACGCGCATGGTGGTCGCTGGCGGCAGCGTGGGGCCGCGGTGCGCGGTGATGATGATCGAGTTGTAGGTGACATCGACCTCGCATTGCTCGAGGCCATAGGTCGACGCCACGAACTGGGTCTGCCATTGGGTGTCGATGGCACCGGTGCCGGAGTCGAGCAGCACGGAGCCCACGCGTACCGCGAGGTCGAGTGCTTCGGTGACGGCAGCGTCATCGGTGAGGTCGATGGGCTGCAGGGGGAGGATGGCTGGGGTCGCTGCGGTGTCGATGGTGGCGTGCGTGCCACCGGCTCCGCGGCCCAGTTTCCGCATCCAGTTCATTCTGGTGGGGATCCCCTTCCACGCGGGTGATCGCGTCTTGTGGTGTGCAGGTTCCATCATGTCTGGAACCCGGCCAAGAAGCTAAACCAATCTCTGGCGGGCTCGTATCCGGACATGCCCCGGCAACGGCTCGGGCAAAAGATGTCAGACCGGTAACGTACTGTGCACTCCGACTAGTCCCCGGTTCTCCGGGGAGGAGCAAGCACGGGACGATCGGTGGAGGTGCCAGGGTGGCTGAGCAGTTGACCTGCTTGGAGATCTGCGCGGGAGCAGGAGGCCAGTCACTGGGCCTGGAGCAGGCAGGGTTCGCGCATGAGCTCGCGGTGGAGCTCGAGCCGGAGCCGTGCGCCACGTTGCGCATGAACCGGCCAGGCTGGACCGTGCACGAGGGTGATGTGCGCGAGATCAAGGGCCGGGATTATCGCGGCATCGATCTGCTTGCCGGGGGAGTGCCGTGCCCGCCGTTCTCGATCGCCGGCCAGCAGCTTGGCGCGGACGATGAGCGTGATCTGTTCCCGGAGGCGCTGCGCCTGGTCGCGCAGGCCCGCCCGGCCGCGGTGATGCTGGAAAACGTGCGTGGCCTGTCCACAGCGCGCTTCGCGCCGTACCGGCAATCGATCCTCGAGAAGCTTGATTCCTTGGGCTATGACGCGGACTGGCAGGTACTGAACTCCTCCGAATTCGGCGTGGCGCAGCTGCGCCCCCGGTTCATCCTGGTGGCGGCGAAGCGTCGCTACATGAAGCGGTTCGAGTGGCCGGGCGCGAAGGGCACGCCGCCCACGGTGGGCGAGGCGCTGTACCCGATCATGGCGAGCAAGGGATGGCCCGGCGCGCAGCAGTGGGCGAAGCAAGCGAAGGGGATCGGGCCAACCATTGTTGGCGGATCCCGAAAGCACGGCGGCCCCGACCTCGGGCCGACCCGGGCGCGGGCTTCCTGGCTGGCGCTCGGCGTGGACGGCAAGGGAATCGCTGACTCGGTGCCCGGCGAGGACACCCCGGCCGACCATGTGCCAAGGCTCACCCTCGAAATGGTGGCCGCGTTGCAGGGCTTCCCGCCCGAGTGGCAGTTCTCCGGCCGCAAGACCGCGGCCTACCGGCAGATCGGCAACGCTTTCCCGCCGCCTGTCGCTGCCTCCATCGGTGCTTCCATCAAGCGGATGCTCGTCGCGAAGCCCGCGACACGTGTCCGCCGCCCCGCTGCTCCGAGGCATCTGCGCGCAGTCGGCTAGTGGCCTAGGACGCGCGCGAGTGTGGCAGCGCGGGCGCTGGCACGGAAGGGAGCTCCCCGGGCTGGGCCATCCGCCAGCGCTGCCGATCGAGCTCCACGGCTGGCAGACGGTCCTCGGGCCCGGCAGGCACCACCGCGAAGCTCACGAACTCGCCGGGACGCGGCACGACCGTCCCGAGGTCGGCTGCGATCTGCCGGTGAGCCTGGTAGTCACCGCCCGCGATGACGATTCCCTCGGCCTGCAACGTCGAGCGCGCTCCACCGTTGGCGCGGACCCTCTTCATGTAGTCGTCCTGCTCCGCCACGGTCGCCACTGTGTTCCTGCCGATGCGTCGGCCGGTGACGAGGCGGAACAACTCATTGACCCGGCGCTGCCCGGTCCGTGCCGCGAAGATCCGATCCACGATCTGCCGATCGACCCGCAGCAGCACGTTCGGGGGCAGCTCGGCATCGCGGAACAACCACACCACCGAGGCCACTCCTGCCGGTGTGAACGTCGTCTTCCCATCACGGTTGACACTCGTGCGGCACAAGCCGGGCATCGCCCGCGCCACCCCGAGGCTCCACGTGCCGTCCTCGTCGCTGGCGGTGCAGACCAGCACGAGCTGTCCCAGGGCTTCCGGCGGCAGCATCCAGCCACCCATGCGCTGCGAGAACTTGCAATCGACATCCAGGCCCTGGATGCGGTAGTCCAGCAGCGCCCCGTCCTCGAGCACGTCGCGGAACTCCCGCCGCAGATTGATCTCGATCAACGTGCCGAAATGCGTCTTCTCCGTCTTGTACAACTGGTCCCAGCGGTAGCGGCCCGTATGCTGCCCGTCGTACAACTGGTCGAACGTCGAGCGGAACACCGCGGCAAGCCGCTCGCCACCAGGGTCCGCGCCCCGCAGTGCCTCCACCACCACGTGGAGCGCCTCATCATCGGGCAGGACGACCGCGGGCCCCTGCCCGGGAGGCGCGAGATCCGAGGCGGCGAACAATGCCAGGCCGTCATCCTCGAGGCCCGCAGCGGGAATCGCCCCCGGAGCCGGTGCGGGCGAAGGGAGTGGCCATAATCCGTCGTTCACCCCCGACACTGTAGAGAACACCGCGACGCGGGCGAAACAGCCAGCAATACTGGACGTAGCGAAAGGAGCACTGCCCCGATGAAGCCTTCCCCGCTTGCCGCGAGCGAGCCCGCCGACCCGGATGACGCTGCCGGGAGCATGTATCTCCACACGGGCGGCGCGCGCATCCACTACGTGGTGCGCGGTGATGCTGCGGCTGAGCCGTTGGTGGTGCTGCACGGCAACGGCGAGGACCACACCACCCTCGAGGCGCAGATCGCTGCGTTCGCCCAGGAGTTCCGGGTGATCGCCATCGACACCCGCGGGCACGGTCGCTCCACCGCTGGATCAGCGCCCTGGGACTTTCCGCTGCTCGCGCGGGACACGTGCGCCGTCCTCGATGCGGAGGGCGCGCGCTCGGCCCGGTTCTTCGGCTACAGCGACGGCGGCAACATCATCCTGCAATTGCTTCTCGATCATCCGCAGCGTGTCCATTCCGCCGTGGTGGTCGGCGCGAACCTCGATCCGGCGGGCCTGCACCCCTGGGCACGCGCTTCGATGGTGGTGCAGAAGATGCTGCTCGGGGTGGTCTCGCGGAGGCTGCCGTGCGTGCGCCGGTCCGTCCGCAGGCTCGCGCTGATGACCGACCATCCGCGGATCGATCCAGTCCGCCTGCGACGCGCAGAGGTTCCCGTGCTCGTGATGGCGGGGGAGCGCGACGTCATCCGTGCAGGCCATACCGCGCTGATCGCACGGTCGCTCCCGGCCAGTGAGCTGCACATCCTCGCCGGTGCCGGGCATGACATCCCGATGGCGCGGGCAGGGGAATGCTCGCAACGAGCGCTGGAGTTCCTGCGCGCTGCCTGAGCCGGGGTCAGCGCCACCAGGTGTCGGCCGGGGTGACCGGCACCGTGCGCTTGTGCCGGGTGGCGAGGAACATGCCCTCGAGGCGCTCGGCGACCTGCTCGGAGACGTCCTTGCCCTCGAGATAGTCGTCGATCTCGTCGTAGGTCATGCCGAGGGCTGCCTCGTCGGGAAGAGCGGGCCTGCCGTCCTCGAGATCGGCGGTGGGGATCTTCGTCCAGATGCTGTCGGGGGATCCGAGGTGCTGGAGCAGTTGCCGTCCCTGGCGCTTGGTCAGCCCGGTCAGGGGAGTGAGGTCGACGCCTCCGTCGCCATGCTTGGTGAAGAATCCGGTGACGGCCTCGGCGGCGTGATCGGTGCCGACGACGAGCATCCCGAACTGCCCGGCGATGGCGTACTGGGCGATCATGCGCTCGCGAGCCTTGATGTTGCCGCGGACGAAGTCGCTGATCCCGTCGGCGCCGCCGGGCACCGCAGCGATGGCGGTGGAGCATTCGGCGCTGGAAGCGTCGGCTGCGGGCTTGATGTCGACGGTGATCGACTCGTCCGGCGCGATGAACGCGAGCGCGGTCTGGGCATCGTGCTCATCGGCCTGGGTCCCATGCGGGAGCCGGACCGCGACGAAGCGGGCATCGTGGCCGTTCGCGCGTAGTTGCTCGGCCGCGAGCTGGCACAGCTTGCCGGCCAGTGCGCTGTCCTGGCCGCCGCTGATGCCGAGGACGAAGCCGCGCGTGCTGGTGCTGATCGCGTAGTCGGCGAGGAAGGCGACGCGCCGCTCGATCTCGGTGGCGGGGTCGATGGCGGGGGCGACGTCGAGCTCGTCCTGGATGTGCTGCCGCAGATCGCTCATGGCACAACTCTAGTGCGCGCCGCGCTCGGCTTCAGGGCGCAGGTGGTCTCGCAACGCGCGGAGGGTGGAGAAGAACGTGTCGCGCTGCTCGGCGGGAATGCCGTCGAGGAAGCGCTTCTCGACGATCTCGAGGTGTCCGGGCAAGGTGTCGGTGAGGTGCGCGAGCCCGTCCGCGGTGAGGGCGGCGGTGGTGCCGCGGCGGTCGTCGGGGTTGGTCTCGCGGGCAACGAGGCCGCGGTTCTCGAGGCGGTCGACGAGGCGGGTGGCGCCACTGTTGGTGAGGCCTGCCTGCGCGGCGAGGTCGGACATGCGGAGCCGGTGATCCTGGTTGCGGCTGAGACGCAGGAGTGCTTCGAACTCGGCGGGGGCTAGCTGGTGGCTGGCGAGCTGTGCCGCGGTGTGGTCGGTGAGGGTGTTGTAGGTCTCCGCGAACAGGCCCATCAGGGTGATGCGGGGGTCGTGGAGGAGCTCGCGGTTGTCAGCCATGCTTCGATGCTAGGCCAGCAAGCCGCGAGTGTTATTGCTCCGGCAAAGAGATGTTGGCGGTGTCACATGACGAATTAAGTGATCGGCATATCTGCTGGACGAGGAATGACCAGGAACCGATGACCTCGTCGAACGTCTGGTTCTGGACGTGAACCTGGTGCAGCACAACGGGTGCGCTGATGACCGCGAGCAGCGACGTGGCGAGAATCGTCGGGCGGGGCACGGTGCCGAGCTGCCTCAGCAGGTGGGCGAGGTGCGCGTGATCGAGGTGGCGTGGCGGGGCGCCGAAAAGGTTCGCTGGGTCGCGGTCGGCGGCGCGCTGCAGCTCGCCGTGCTGGCGGAGGAACTCGATCCGGGCGGTGCCGAACGCCACGAGACGATGCTCGGCCGGGGCGCCGGGACCGAGCGGAGGGGGACCTGCGAGGAAGCCGTGCTGGAGCTCCCGCTCCTCGGTGTCGAGCAGCGCCTGCAGCAGTCCGGCGCGACTGCCGAAGCGGCGGAAGATGGTTCCCTTGCCCACGCCCGCGGCCTGCGCGAGGCAATCCATGGTGAGGCTGTCGGCTCCTCCCTTGGCGAGGAGCGTGCGCGCGCTATCGAGGATGCGCTGCCGGTTGCGCGCGGCATCGGAGCGTTCGCCCTCGGCCTCCTGGCCCGCGAGGGGCCGGGGCTCGGGCAGCAAGGGGAGTGCATCCACGCCGTCATGGTAACGGGGCGAGCGGAATGTGATTCGCGGCACACCTGGCGCCGGAGCGGAAGTAATCGGACTGCGGTCCGGTTGAAAGTTTCGAAAGGGGCCAGGCGATCCCGCCGCCAGCCACCACCCCCAGTTTCACGGAGGAAGCCATGACCGCATCGACCACCATTGCCGTCCTTGTCGGAAGCACCCGCACCGACTCGCTGAACCACCAGCTGGCCCGCCTCGCCGCGGACAACGCCCCCGGTTCCGTCACCGTCACCGTCGTGGACGGGCTCGCGTCCGTGCCCTTCTACTCCGAGGATCTCGACAGCCCCGCCAGCATCCCCGCCGCCGCTGCAGCTCTCCGTGAAGCAGTGGGCGCCGCCGATGCGGTACTTCTCGTCACCCCCGAGTACAATGGCACCTTGCCCGCTGTTCTGAAGAATGCCATTGACTGGGCCTCCCGACCCTTCGGCGAGGGAGCCATCAAGGACAAGCCCGTCGCCGTGGCGGGAATCTCGGCAGGACAGTACGGCGGGAAGTGGGCTCATGACGATGCCCGCAGGTCGGCCGGAGTGGCGGGCGCCCGAGTGGTCGAGAACCTTACCCTCTCCATCGGCGGTGCCTACCAGCGCTTCGCCGAGAACGGACCTGCGGACGATGCCGAGCTCGTGGACCAGATCCGCGAGGTCGTCGCGGAGCTCGCGAACGCGGTAGCGGTTGCGGCATAGCCGGGACCCTTCCGTGGCCGATATAGTGTCAGCCGACATCGCTAAGCGGAAGAGGGATCCCCATGAAGGTTCGTAAGTCATTGCGCGCGCTCAAGCAGAAGCCCGGCGCCCAGGTCGTCCGGCGGCGCGGCAAGGTGTACGTCATCAACAAGAAGGAGCCGCGCTTCAAGGCTCGCCAGGGCTGAGGCCACGTGAAGCACCTGGCTCGAGAAAGCCGGCTGTTGTTCACGTGTGACCCAACCACGCCTCGCCGAGCGCCCGCGTGCGGTAGACAAGGACCAGGAGTTCGCTGATCCCCGAAACCGCGCGCGGGCGCTTGAGCGAGGAGACCAAACGGTGAGTAGATTGCCCGGCGCCAAAGGTGCCTTCCCCGGGTTCGTGGCAACAACACCACGCGCCCAGCATTGCCTCACCGTGCTCATCCGCGGCGGCGAGTTCCGCAGCGGAGATTTTGTCGTACCCATCAGCGACGGTGGCCTCAAGATCAGCGGCGGAGTCACCGACGGGAAGTTCGTCCCACCATCCGACGGCAGCCACGGCATCTACGGCGAGTCGCTCGTGGTCCCCGGCGGAGTCACCGGCGTCAACGCCGTCTCCCGCTTCCTCGGCAACATGGGCACCGTCACCTCGCGCGTCGAGGCGGTCAAGCCACTGGTCATCAATGACCTCCTGGCCTTCGACCTGACGCTTTTCCTCCGCATCCACGTCCACAACCCCCTCGTGGGCGGTGACTGCTACATCGGCACCCATGCCAAGCCCCTGATCGTGCGCATGCAGCGCTTCGAGGGCGCCGAGAACATTCCCCGGCTCATGCGCAAGGGCATCCCCGGCAGCGTCATCGGCATCACCAACGTCAACGTCGCCGCCAAGGGCTTCCCCGTCCCGTCCGTGAGCGGAGCCGGCCCGATGGGCGCGTTCAATACCGTCGTCAATCTCCGCGCGAGCCTGCCCAACGCGGGAACCACCTCGAAGCTGTCCGTTCGCACCGAGGCCTTCCTCGCGCAGAACCCCGACTTCACCGGCGACTGAGCCGCGCTGCCTGGCGGGCTCGCGGCCCGCTCGCGCGTTGCCGGGGTGAGCCGCGCCCACCACCGTGAGTGTGCGAAAAACGACGCGAAAGTCGCGAGAAGCTGTCGTTTCTCGCACACTCGTGGGGCCAGTGGGGCAGGTGAGTTCAGGGGCGCGCGCCAGGTCCCGCCGCGAGCGCACCCTCGCCGGGACGCCCTAGCCCTGCTCGTCCCGCCGCGGCCGACCAGGCCGGTTGATCGGCCGCGCATCGCGCGGTTCCCGGCCCGCATCGCGCAGTGCCGCGCGCAATAGGTACTCGACCTGCGCGTTCGTGCTGCGCAACTCGTCCGCCGCCCACTTCGCTATCGCATCGTGAACGGCGGGATCGAGCCGCAGCAGGATCTTCTTCCGCTCCATGGCTACTGGTAGAGCGAGCCGGTGTTCACCACGGGCTGCGCGTCGCGATCCCCGCACAGCACCACGAGCAGGTTCGAGACCATGGCAGCCTTGCGCTCCTCGTCGAGCTCGACGACCGAATCCGCCTCGAGGCGGGCGAGCGCCTGCTGCACCATCGTGACCGCGCCCTCGACGATGAGCTGCCGGGCCGCGATGACCGCACCGGCCTGCTGGCGGCGCAACATGGCCTGGGCAATCTCCGGAGCGTAGGACAGCCGCGTGATGCGGGACTCGATGACCTCTACCCCGGCCGAGGTGACGCGCGCGGCGATCTCCTCGGCGAGCTTCGCGTTGATCGCGTCGGCGTTCTCCCGCAGCGAGAGCTGGCCCGATGAATCGTATGGATAGCTGCCGGCGATGTGCCGCACCGCGGCCTCGGTCTGGAACGCGACGAACTCGACGAAGTCATCGACCGCGAAGACTGCCCGGGCGGTGTCCTTGACCTGCCACACCACCACGGCGGAGATCTCGATGGGATTGCCGTCCACATCGTTGACCTTGGACTTCGTGGTCTCGTGATTGCGGATGCGCACCGACACCCGCTGCCGCTGCGTCAATGGATTGACCCAGCGCAGGCCCGGGATGCGCACCGATCCGCTGTAGTTGCCGCCGAGCACCTGCAGCACGCGCGCCTCGTTGGGCTCGACGAGCGTGAGGCCCACCAGCATGAAGATCGACGCGATGATGACGAGGATCCCGATGACCGCCAGCGCGATGCCTGGTGCCGCCGCATCCTGGCCGAGCGCCACGCCGCCGAGGAGCATCGCCACCCCGGCGAGGATGCCGACGATCCCGCCGCCGAGGATGGGCCAGCCGTTGAGGTTGAGGGCATCCCGCTCGCTGATGGACGGGGCTGGGATGACTGGGGTGCCCGCGGTGCTGTCGGGCGCCGTGCGTGATTCAGGCATGGAAGGCTCCTTTCCGAGCTGCTGATGCCAATATGATATCACTTTTCACAGCTTTGTGAAAAGTGTGAGCATGGCTGCCCGCTCGCGAGCCCCAGTCGCCGAGCCCCAGCCACGCGAGCCCCAGCACCCGAGCCCCAGCCTCAGGGCTCCTTGCGCACGATCGCGAGGATCTCGGGCCCGCGATCATCGAGCATGCGCGTCGCGAGGCGCCCACCGTAGAACCACGCGGCAGCGCCCGCTCCACCGCCGATCGGTACCGCCAGCCACGCCAGCCAGCCGCCCGGGGCGGTCAGCGCGAGCATCATCACGAACACTCCCACCACCAAAGCGATGGCAACGATCCCGGACAGCAGCGCGGAACCATTGAACGAGCCGCGCGTGGAGAACGGATTGCCCTGCTTCGCCGACGGCACCGGATACGGCGCGGCAACAGAGGCCACCACCACGATCGCGGAACCCATCCCGAGCGCGAGCAGCGAGGATCCCGCATCGAAGGCAAGCGCATCGATCCCGCGACCAAAGAACACGTAGCGCACGAGGATCGTGCCCAGCAGCACTGGAGCTGCCAGGATCAGCCACGCCAGTTGCTTGCCGCGCACGTCCACCCGCGCCCCGCCGGGTGAGACCAGTACCTGCCACAGCGATGGGCCGTCGAGGCCATAGAGGTTGAGCCAGGCGCTCACCAGCAGGATCGTCAGGATGAAACCGGCCATCGCTAGGTATCCCGCGAACGCCTCGGATATCGACGGACCGGCGAAGATCACCAGCAGGAAGACCGGCACGATCAGCATGAGCGCCTTGCGGCGCGGATCGCGCCACGAGAGAAGCAGTTCCTTGCGCGCCGCTGCCACGACAGGCGCCGACGCGCCGGAGAGCCGCGAGGAGCCATGCTTGGACGACTCCGCGCCACCCTGCTCGGGCCACCGCAGTTGTCGCGCGAACAGGGGAGCCCAGGCCGCGGCGAGCACGGTGATGAGCGCGGCGAGCGCCAGCACCATGCCCAGGGCCGGTCCCCAGTGTCCCGACTCGGCGAGCGCCGAGGCCGTGGTCGCCCAGCTGAACGGCATCGCGCGCAACGCTGTGCCCAGCCACGGGGGATCGCCATCGACGACGAGCGGAACGATCAGCTGCAGGCCCACGTAGAGCAACCACAGCACAGCGCCGAGAGCAACGGTGACGATCATCGCGGCATCGCGGGCCCGGCGGCTCGTCGCCGCTCCGGCGAGCAGCAGCATCACCAGGCGCGAGAGCCCCACGATGAACAAGGCCTGCAGCGCGACCGCTGGCACCGCGACCAATAGCGCGAGCGGGGCGTGGACCAGGGCATGCAGCGCCGGGGCCGCGAGGCCCACGATCGCCAGGGCTGCCGGGACCGTCAGCAGGGAAGTCGCGAGCATGGCTCGGGCGAGCGGCCTCGCGGGCAGTGGGAGCAGTGCGAAGTGCACGGGCCGCAGCCCGCCCCCGGAGATGCCGGCGACCATCGGCGCGAAGATCCACGCCAGGCCCCAGCCGATCGCGATCAGGGCAAGGAGGTCATGATCGGCGCCGGGGCGATCGAGCGAGACGAGTCCCACCGAGAGGGATGCCAGCGCGACCACTACCCCCAGGAACCCAGCCAGCACCTTCACCACGAGCGCGTTGCCGGTGAGCTGGTGGCGCGCCATCCTCCAGCGCATCGCCAGCACCGTCCGAGCCAGCCCAGCCTGGTCCAGCGCGGGTTGTCCCATGGTCGGCTGTCCGGGTGCAGGTCGTTCTAGCGCAGCCATTGCAGTTCTCCCTCATCATCGGTGCGGCCACCGACGAGGCGGACGAACGCATCCTCGAGGGAGTCCGCTCCGCGCACCTCGTCGAGGGAGCCGCGCGCGACGATCGAGCCCTCGGCCATGATCGCGACATGGCTGCACAACTGCTCGACCGTGGCCATCACGTGGCTGGAGAGGATGACGGTTCCCCCGCCGGCCACGTAGCGCTGCAGGATTCGCCGGATGGTCGCCGAGGACACGGGATCGACAGCCTCGAAGGGCTCGTCGAGCACAAGGAGCCGGGGGGCATGGAGCATCGCTGCGGCCAGGCCGATCTTCTTGGTCATCCCCGCGGAGAAGTCGGCGACGAGCTTGTCGCGCGCCTCGGCGAGCCCGAGCACGTCGAGCAGCTCGGTCGTCCGCTGATCAACGACTGCGGGAGCCATGCCGCGCAGGAGCCCCTGGTAGCGCAGCAGCTCGGCGCCGGTGAGGCGGTCGATGAGCGTGAGCCCGTCCGGGAGCACTCCCGTCAGCGATTTCGCTGCCACCGGGTCCCGCCAGGTGTCGTGGCCGAACACGCTCGCCCGCCCGATGTCGGGACGCAGCAGCCCCGTGCACATTGCCAGGGTGGTGGTCTTGCCCGCCCCGTTGGGACCGACGAGCCCGAAGAACGATCCCGCTGGAACGTCGAGAGTGATGGAGCGGACGGCTGGTTGCTGGCCGTAGGACTTGGCGAGCCCCGCGATCTCGAGGGCATGTGCGCCTGCCATGGGGAGGCCTCCCGGTATTCGTGACAGTGTGTGTTCCTCTGTGGATCCTCCCTGCCCGCGTACGGGTCCGCCACTCGAGGGCGATGCATGGGGCTTGGAACATCGATATGCTGATCATGCATCGAGCGATGTGATCCACGACATAGCATCGAGGGATGCTGGGCCAGGGCGGAGGCCGTGCCCTCGGCTGGTCGTCCCGAGTGGCCCACGTCTTGCTCAGCAGATCGAGAAGAGGAGAACGATGTTCGACAGCAGCGACGAAACACATGCCCGGCTCGAGCGCGCGCGGGCGGCGGAAGTGGTGCGCGGCCGCCATCACTGCGACTGGATCCCCGAGATCAAGAAAATGTCGGACGACGAGGCGCTTCCGCTGCTGCTGGAGATTATCTCCGCCGCCGAGGAATCCACCAAGATCGCTGGCTGGGCAATGCCCCGCATCTATACCCACATGGCTGCGGACATCTATGAGCGCCAGGGCCAGAAGGGCAAGGCCGTCGAGATCTGTGATCGTTATCTCGATCATGTGGAGAAGTTCCGCAAGCATGAGCCCGAGGGCGGCGATCGGGGAGTGGCAGAAATCATTGAAGTGCGCGATCAAATGAAATCCTGATGTGGTAGCGATCCGCTGACGGCCACGACCCGCGCAGTCCTGCGTTGCGAGCCCGCGACCGGTCGGCCGGAGGGCCAGCTGGCGCAGTGATCGCAGGGGTCGGCCAGGAAACCCGATGAGGCCCGCTGCATCGCATGGACGTTCATGCGATGCAGCGGGCCTGCTGCTGCGCGGGGGGCGTCGTACTGCAGCCCGCGGGCCGGGAAGGGCGCCTCATCGTGATTGCAGGTGCGCTTGCCGGCTGCCGCGGCAGCCCGCTGGGGCAAGTGGCCAGGTCACGCCTGGTGGCGCTCGCGGGGTGGCCCGTGGCACCGGGCAGGGGCCGAATGACACCCGTGTCATTCACCTCGTCGCAACATCTGGGACACCCGGCGTGGCGACACGCCAGCATTGGCCTTGGCGGGGGCTCGCGACCTGCGAATATCAGGATTGTCATTACAAGATATGCGATTCGCTTGCAGTGTCAGGCACTAGGTGTAGTGTCTACGACAGAGCAGCACCCCCAAGGGTGGCGGTCGGAGGGGAAGCCGATCGGAGGCCTCGAAAGGTGCCGCTCAGCCGGTCCTGGGCCGGCTTTTGTCCGCTGTAAGGCGGGCTGAGGACACTGGAGCGAGCGCCGATAGGCGCCGAGATGAAAGAGGTCGGCAGCAGATGAGCATCACTGTCTACACCAAGCCCGCATGCGTGCAGTGCAACGCGACCTACCGCGCCCTCGACAAGGAGGGCCTCGAGTACGAGGTCATCGACATCACCGAGGACGACAGCGCGCGTGACTTCGTGATGGCGCTCGGCTACCTCCAGGCCCCCATCGTCGTGGCGGGCGACAACCACTGGGCGGGCTTCCGTCCGGATCGGATCAAGGAGCTCTCCGCCGTCGCGGCTTGAGGCCAGCGCGCGGTGGGCATGCCCCGCGCAGCGCGCTGGGGAGCCAGCGCGAACTGGGTGCCGGGAGGCGCGCGGGAGGTCGGGCAATAATTACGTGGCGGTGAGAGCAATGGCAAATATTGTTTACTTCTCCAGCATTTCGGAGAATACGCACCGTTTCGTGAAGAAGCTCGGCCTTCCTGCTTTTCGGATACCCACTCACAGTGAAGGCGAAGTTCTTGAGGTCGACGACCCCTATGTGCTGATCCTCCCCACTTATGCGGGCGGAAAAGACGCGCAAGGTCGACACCTGGGGGCTGTGCCTAAGCCGGTTATTCGGTTTCTCAACAATCCGCATAACCGGGAACTTATCCGTGGCGTCATTGCTGCGGGAAACACCAACTTCGGCGATGCCTTCGGCGTCGCCGGGGACATCATCTCGACGAAGTGCAAGGTGCCCTACCTGTACCGGTTCGAGCTGATGGGCACAGCGGAGGACGTGCATCGCGTCCGCGAGGGATTGGAACAGTTTTGGCACCGACACTCACCACTCACATGAACCCGGCACCCGTGCGCCAGGACGAGCCAGAGCTCGACTACCACGCGCTCAACGCCATGCTGAACCTGTACAGCCCTGACGGCAAGATCCAGCTCGAGGCTGACACCGCCGCCGCGCGGCAGTACTTCCTGCAGCATGTCAACCAGAACACCGTGTTCTTCCACGACCTCGACGAGAAGCTCGACTACCTCGTCGAGAAGGACTACTACGAGCCCGAGGTCCTCGACCAGTACGACCGCGAGTTCGTCAAGTCGCTGTTCCAGCGCGCGTACAAGAAGAAGTTCCGGTTCCCGACGTTCGTCGGCGCGTTCAAGTACTACACCAGCTATACCCTCAAGACCTTCGACGGCAAGCGCTACCTCGAGCGCTTCGAGGACCGTGTCTGCATGGTCGCGCTCAGCCTCGCCGCGGGCGACACCGCGCTCGCCGAGCGACTCGTCGACGAGATGATCTCCGGCCGCTTCCAGCCCGCCACCCCCACCTTCCTCAACGCGGGCAAGAAGCAGCGCGGCGAGCCGGTGAGCTGCTTCCTCCTTCGCATCGAGGACAACATGGAGTCCATCGGGCGCTCCATCAACTCGGCGCTGCAGCTGTCCAAGCGCGGCGGGGGAGTGGCACTGCTGCTGTCCAACATCCGCGAGTATGGCGCGCCGATCAAGAAGATCGAGAACCAGTCGTCCGGCGTGATCCCGGTGATGAAGCTGCTCGAGGACTCGTTCTCCTACGCCAACCAGCTCGGCGCGCGGCAGGGCGCGGGCGCGGTCTACCTGCATGCCCACCACCCCGACATCTACCGCTTCCTCGACACCAAGCGCGAGAACGCGGACGAGAAGATCCGCATCAAGACGCTCTCCCTCGGCGTGGTGATCCCCGACATCACCTTCCACCTCGCGAAGAAGAACGAGGACATGTACCTGTTCTCGCCGTACGACGTCGAGCGTGTCTACGGGGTGCCCTTCGCGGACATCGACGTCACCGAGAAGTACTACGAGATGGTCGACGACCGGCGCATCCGCAAGACCAAGATCAAGGCGCGCGAGTTCTTCCAGACCATCGCGGAGCTGCAGTTCGAGTCCGGCTACCCGTACATCATGTTCGAGGACACCGTGAACCGGGCCAACCCGATCAAGGGCAAGATCACGCACTCCAACCTGTGCAGCGAGATCCTCCAGGTCAGCACGCCGAGCCGGTTCAACGACGACCTCTCCTACGCGGAGATCGGCAAGGACATCTCCTGCAACCTCGGCAGCCTCAACATCGCCAAGACGATGGACTCGCCCGATCTCGGCGCGACCGTCGAGACCGCGATCCGCGGGCTCACCGCCGTCTCCGACCAGACGCACATCAACTCGGTGCCGTCCATCGAGCATGGCAACAATGAGTCTCACGCGATCGGCCTCGGCCAGATGAACCTGCACGGCTACCTCGCCCGCGAGTACATCCAGTACGGGTCCGACGAGGGCATCGACTTCACCAACATCTACTTCTACACGGTGCTCTTCCACGCGCTGCGCGCCTCCAACCGCATCGCGATCGAGCGGGGCAGCTACTTCAAGGGCTTCCCGGAGTCCAAGTACGCCTCCGGCGAGTTCTTCGACAAGTACACCGAGCAGGAGTGGAAGCCCAAGAGCGCGCGGGTGCAGCAACTGTTCGAGAGCGCGGGCATCCACATCCCCACCCCGGATGACTGGCTCGAGCTCAAGGCATCGGTTCAGGAGCACGGCATCTACAACCAGAACCTGCAAGCAGTGCCGCCGACGGGATCGATCAGCTACATCAACCACTCCACGTCGTCGATCCACCCGATCGCCTCGAAGATCGAGATCCGCAAGGAAGGCAAGATCGGTCGCGTCTACTACCCGGCGCCCTACATGACCAACGACAACCTGGAGTACTTCCAGGATGCGTACGAGATCGGCTACGAGAAGATCATCGACACCTACGCGGCGGCTACCCAGCACGTGGACCAGGGCCTGTCGCTGACGCTGTTCTTCAAGGACACCGCCACCACGCGCGACCTGAACCGGGCGCAGATCTACGCCTGGCGCAAGGGCATCAAGACGCTCTACTACATCCGGCTCCGCCAGATGGCGCTCGAGGGCACCGAGGTCGAGGGCTGCGTGAGCTGCATGCTGTAGCGCTCCGCCAGAACTGTCGGAGTGATCCTGTAGACCTATCCGCGTGACCCCACGCCAAGGCTCGGGATCCCGGTCCCGCCCGCTGCCCGGGCTGCAACCCAGGCAGCGGGACCGGGACCACCGCACACGGAACGACCGCACAAATGAACAAGGCCCGGCTGCTGCAACAGCCGGGCCCCCGGCCCCAGCACGCGCCAGGACCCATTCAGAGAACACCAGGGTAAGCGAGCACGGCCCCGTCAGCAATACGACGGGGCCGGTATGGGGCATATCCATGCGAAAGGAATGCCAACCCGTGACCACCGCGATCACCCGGCCCGCAGCCGCGCACTACCTTGTCGGCCAGCATCCCAGTAGCCCGTACCGCAGCCCCGTCACCGGCCGCACCGACCGGGGCCCCGGGTTCCAGCGCCGCATCCCTATCGCGGGCACCGCCGAGTTCAAGGAACGCATGCAGCCGGTGCTCGACCGGCTCCGCCCCTACTGCTCCGGGCAGCCCGCAGACGACGCGGCCCGCTACCTCGAGCAAGCCTGGGCGAGCGCCACCAGCGAGGTTCTGCCGCAGGACCTGCGCTCCACGATGGCCGCGATCCTCGCCTGGGGCGAGCGCGTCGTACTGGTGTAGGGGACGGCAGGCTCACCGCAAACGCGATGGAAACCGCCGGGATCCTCGCGCGGCTTCTATCGCGCTTGGCGATTTCCCTTGCTTCTGCCCTGGCTCGGCCGCGCATTGCAATCTCCCTGCGCTCGCATACGATCGGACCCATGGCGCATGACGTGATCATCGTGGGGGCCGGGTTCGGCGGCATGGGTGCCGCGATCGAGCTGGACAAGATGGGTATCGACGACATCGTCATCCTCGAGCGCGAGGACGACCTGGGTGGCACATGGCACGTCAACCGCTACCCGGGCCTCGCCGTCGACATCGCGTCCGTCACCTACTCGTACTCGTTCGAGCCCAATCCGAACTGGTCGCGCCTGTACGCGCCAGGCTCGGAGCTCAAGGCATACGCGAGCCACGTCGCCGACAAGTACGGCCTGCGCCGACGCATGCGATTCGGAGCCGACGTGACCGGCGCCACCTGGGATCCGGACGAGGCCGAGTGGGAGGTCGCACTGGAGGGCGGCGAGACCCTGCGTGCGCGGTACCTGATCACCGCCACGGGGTTCCTCAGCCAGCCCAAGCTGCCCGACATCGAGGGCATCGAGGACTTCGCCGGCACGGTCATCCACAGCGCGAAGTGGGACGACGAGGTCGACCTCGCGGGGCGGCGGATCGGCGTGATCGGCACCGGCGCCACCGGTGTGCAGCTCGTGCCGGAGCTGGCCAAGGTCGCCCAGCACCTCACCGTGTTCCAGCGCACGCCGATCTGGGTGGTGCCGAAGGTGGATTTCTCGATACCCGCGCCCGTGCGTACGGTTTTCGGCGCGCTGCCGATCACCCAGCGCGCGGCCCGGTTCGCCAACTCGGTCGCGCTCGAGGCGCTCAACACCGTGGGCGTGCTCAACTACAAGCACGGCCACCGGTTCAATGATCTCGCCGCGTTGCTCGCCAAGGCACACATGTTCGCCCAGGTGCGTGAGCGCCGGACCCGCGCCGCGCTGACCCCGCGATACTCGTTCGGTTGCAAGCGGCCCACCTTCTCCAACACCTACTTCCCCGCCTTCGCGAGGCCCAATGTCACGCTGGAGCCCACGTCGATCCGCCGGGTGCTCCCGGGCGGTATCGAGATGGCCGACGGGACCGTGCACGAGATCGACACCCTCGTTCTAGCGACGGGCTTCTCGCTGTGGGAGAAGAACTTCCCCGCGATCGAGGTCACCGGCCGCGACGGCTGCAACCTGGGCGAGTTCTGGCGCGCGACTAGGTTCCAGGCGTACGAGGGCATGGCTGTGCCGAAGTTCCCCAACTTCTTCAGCCTGCACAGCCCCTACAGCTACACCGGGCTGTCGTACTTCTGGACCATCGAGACGCAGATGGTGCACCTGCGGCGCGTGTTCGAGGAGATCGATCGCCGTGCAGCGCGCACCGTCGAGATCACCGAGCAGGCCAACGCGGCATTCCTGGAGACCATGACGGGCCGCCTGGGCCGATCGGTGTTCCAGCTGGGCTCCTGCGAGGGCAGCCGCAGCTACTACTTCGACCCCCACGGCGAGGCGACCCTGCTGCGCCCCAGCTCAGTGCTCGGGGCGCAGCGCGACGCCCGGACCTTTCCCATCGACGACTACGCGTTCCACTGACCGAGCATCGCGAACTGCTCGGACAGCGCGCGGCAGTCACGCCCTAGTTGCTCGTGTAGAGGAACTCCTGGTAGTCGCTGAGGCGCGAATCGACCGTTCCCTCGACCAGGCCCGTCCAGAGACCATTGGCTGCTTCCTGATCGAGGTAGACCACGCTCTGGGTGCCCTCGAAGCCCGTGCCGGTATAGGGAGCGGTGAGGAATGCCAAGGAACTGGTATCGATGTCGCGGAGCTGCCAGGCGAGCTGGAGCATCCGCGTGGTGGTGAGCGTGTCATCGAGGGAGACTGATTGCTGCACCGCATCGATGAAGCTCCGCGCCGTGGTGAAATCGATCAGCGATACGTCGTCCTTGATGGTGCGGAGCATGCCCGCGAGGTAGGACTGCTGGAGCTGTACCCGATCGAAATCACCGCGCGGCAGGTTCTCGCGCTGCCGGACGTAGGCGAGGGCTGTCTCGCCGTCCATGCGCTGGGGCCCGGCACGGAACTCGCGGCCGTGGTAGGTCGAATCGAAGGGCACGGTGACGGTCACGCCGCCCAGCGCATCGGTGATGGTCTCGAAGCCGATGAAGTCCACGATGGCGAAGTGATCGAGGCGGACGCCGGTGAGCTGCTCGACGGTCTGGATGAGCAAGGCCGGGCCGCCGAGCGCGTAGGCAGCGTTGATCTTGTTCATGCCGTGCCCGGGCACATCGACCCAGCTGTCACGCGGGATGCTGACCAGATGCGTGCGGTCGCTGCTCCCGTCGACCCTGGCGAGCATGATCGTATCCGTGCGGGCGCTTCCCTCGCTCGCGGTGGCAGCCTCGCCGGTGGTCGGTCCTGCTGCACGCGCATCGGTTCCCATGATGAGGAAGAACGTGGCCGGGTCTCCGCCGGAACCGCCGGGTGGCCGGGAGTCCTCGTCGAGGTCAGCAAATACACCGTCGATGCGGTCGAAGCCGCCGAGCACGCGGTCGAGAGCGAGCCGTGCGATGAGCGCACCGGCGAGCATCGACACGATCAGGGTGATGGCGAGGATCGCTAGTCCCTTGCGCGACCGGATCATCGCCCGCTCGGGGCGTCGGGGGCGAGGGATGGTGCGGAAGCCATGGGTTGTGCCTATCTCCGTGCGGGGGAGGGGATCGGCACTCAGTATTGCATCAGAGTGTGGGTGTTTTGGGGGAATCCGTGGTGCTTGGCGCAAGCATGCCGAGAACGATATCCACCTTGGCCGCGATCTCCTCCGCGATCCTGCGGTGCGTCGCGGGGCCCTGCCGGAATGGATCGAGGATGTCGGGCGCATCCACCGCCTGGGGCACGCGGGTCCGCGCGATGGCGAGCTCGCGGATCGTCCGGACGCTCACCTGCGAGGCGATGAGCGCTGCCTCGGAGAGGGTGAACGTGCGGAGGGTCGCGGCGGGGGCGGTGGCGAGGACGCGGTCGCGGTGCGCGCGCTCCATCACCAGGATCAGGTCCGCGTTCCTCGCGTCCGTAGTGGTCAGCGCACGGGCAGCAAAGCCATCCGAGGTGCCGCCGAGGGCTGCGAGAGCCTCCGCAGCGTCGGGATCCATGGGGTAGCCGACCAAGGCGTGCGTGCCGACGCTCGTGGCTTCGATCGCCGTGCCGTGCTGCTCGGCCCAGTGGCTCGCGTAGCGCTCGGCGAGGGGGGATCGGCAGATGTTCCCGGTACAGACGAACAACACCCGCATGGTGCTGATCGTACGCGGTGGGGCGCGCCGCGGGGCTGCCGGTGGCGAGCGGGGCTGGGAAAGTCTCTGAATGTGGCGTTCCTGCCACTGGATCTGTGCCTAGGATCGTCTGGTTCGTCCGGTAAAACCCCGAGTCATTGAACGCCCGTGCCTTTGAACCCCTGTGCCTGGATCGCTGGGCCGCGAGACGTCAGGAACCCCGAACATGGCAAACCGCATGGCGAAGGCGCTCGCATCGCGCGTGCTCTCGCGGTTCCTCGGCGCGCTGCTCCAGGCGCTCGCGTTCTTCGTCATCGCGAGGCAGGTCGGCGCGACAGACTTCGGCTGGTTCGCCCAGGGCATGGCAGCGGGCTACGTCGGCGCGGCCCTCGCGGGCCTGGGCCTGGCCAACCGCGTGCTCACCGTCAACGGCCATGACGACCCCACTGGCGTGGCGGGTGCCTTCCTCCACGTCCGGACCGCCACCATCCCGATCGGCGCGGCCCTCGCCGCCGGGGGCATCGCGCTGCTCGGATTGCCGTTCAGCATGATCGTCATGCTCGGCGCGGCGGTCGCGGTGCTCGACAACTATGTCGATTTCCTCCAGTCCGCGCTCGCCGGCCTCACCCGCGACGGCAGGGCTGTCATCGTGATCCTCGCGCAGCGCGCCCTGCCGCTCGCGGTGCTGCTCGCAGCACTGGCCGTGGAGCCCGGGATGATCATCGCTGCCTTCGTCGCGGGCACCGCGCTGAGCGGAGTGGTGGGACTCGTCCTCGCGGCCGCATCCACGACCAGGCCAGCGACGTATCGCGTGGTCCGGGAGAGGGCGATGGGCTTCTGGTTCTCAGGGATCGCTTCGAGCCTGCCGCAGCTGCAGCCAGCGGTAGCAGGCGTGGTGCTCGGGCCCGCTGTCGCCGGTGTGTACGCGGTGGCGGTGCGGGTGACCAGCCCGCTGGCGATCGTCCCGATCGGCATCCAGACGATCCTGGTGCCGCGCATCTCGACCGCGGACCAGGCGCGGGTGCGCGCGGTGACGAAGCAGGCCTACATCGCCTCGGCCTTGTACGCGGTACTGCTCGCGGGGCTCGCCCTGCCGCTGGGCTGGGCTGTGGGCCGGGCCCTGGGCGAAGGATTCGATCATGTTGTCTCGCTCGTGGCAGCCTTCACCGTGATGTCGGGTGCCGCCGCCCTCGCGCAGGTCAACTATGGCCGGCTCATCGCGCGCCACCGGGCCGGGCTCGGCGCCACGATCGTGATCGTCACGACCATCCTCAATCTCGGCTTCCTGTGGCTCATCGGCGACCTCGCCGGGGCAGCCTGGCTGTGGACGGTCCCGTTGATCGGCAGCGTCCTGGGGGTCGCTGCCTTTAGCATCGCCGATGCCCGCACCGCGCCCACCGACCAAGGAGCAACCGATCGTGGCTGATCTCGCCGCCCACCTGTCCGCCGACCTGGCCCGCTACGCCGATGGGCACCGGCTCTCGCTGCCGCGGGCGCTGAAGGTCCTGCTGGCCAATCCGGGCGCGCGGGCATCGCTGCTGCTGCGCTTGCAGGAGAGCTCCGCGCTGTCGAAGTCGGGAGGCTGGCGCAAGCTGCTGCGGCAGGTGACGCTGCTGCTGACCGGGGCGGACTTCGTGCCGGGGTGCCGCATCGGCCCGGGGCTGATGATGCAGCACCCCAACGGCATCGTGATCAGCGGCCGCGCGATCATCGGCGCGGGCGCCACCATCCTGCAGCAGGTCACCGTGGGGGAGGCGATCGGCTCGGACGGAGCGGCGCCGCGAGCACCGAGAATCGGCGATGGCGTGCTGCTTGGTGCGGGCTGCAAGGTGCTCGGCGGGGTCGAGGTCGGGGATGGGGCCGCGGTCGGCGCGAACGCCGTGGTGCTGCAGGCGGTACCTGCTGGCGCGGTCGCGGTGGGCGTGCCCGCTCGGATCATCCCGGCTCGGCGCGGCGCGGGGGCGTAGCGGCTGCAGCCCCGGCCTCCGGCGCAAACGCGATAGAAGCCGCAGAGAAAACCACCGGATTTCTATCGCGTTTACCAGCTTCCAGTGCTTTTGCGGCAAATCCACAAGCCCGCCGCCGCAACGGCGCGGCACAACTACCCGAGGAGCTTGTCGCGGAAGTCGCGGGCACCGTCGCTGTCGAGGATGGGCGGCGCGGGCTCGTCCAGCATCGCTGCCATGGTGGCGCGCAGCGATTCCACGTCGAGGGGGCACCAGCGCGCACCGGTGCCGATGATGGCGACGTCATCGCGCAGGGAGCGTGCCCCGGCGGCGAGGACGCGGGTGCCCGCGCGGGTGGCCTTGGAGAGGATGCCGCTCGACCCCTCGTTGGAGTGGGCGAGCACGACGCAATCGACGGCGGCCACGGCGGCGTCGACCTGCTCGTTCTCGAGGAAGTCATCCACCACGGCTACGCGGGCGCCGGATTCGCGGGCCGTGGTGATGGCGCGGGCGAGCGAATCCGCGATGTCGCTGCTGATCCGCCCGGCGATGAGCAGTCCGGTGCGGCGGTGGTCGAGATGGGCGAGGGCATCGAGCACGAGGTCGACGTTCTTGCGGCCGGTGATGGCACCGATCACGCCGAACCAGAAGCGGTCGTTGTCGAGGCCGGCGAGCGCGCGGAGATCGGCGATGGCGGTGTCGCTGGCGTCGATGATGGCGGGGTCGCTGACCTCGTGCGCGCCGGCGGGGCGAAGGGCGCTCGCGAGGGTGTAGATGGCGGTTCCGGGACGCTTGCGCAGCACGGCCATGATGGTGCGCTTCACCACGGATGCGACCGTCGAGCGGGCTCCTCCCTGGCTGCCGGGGCGCATGACGAGCAGGGTGGCGGGCACGGGGAGGCGGCGCCAGCCGTGGCGGAGGAACCCGGGCAGCAGGGTGTCGGCGTCAGGCACCACGATGCGATCGCAGCGGTGCTCGCGCGCGGCACCGAGGATGCCCGCGACGGTGATCGCGGGATCGGTGACGACGTCGATCGTGTCCTCGATGGGCGCGAGGTGGATGCGGTACTCGGTGGAGGCGGGCGCGTCCGGGTGCAGGAGCACCGTGGCCCGACCGCCCTGCTCGTGAGCGGCCGTGGCGAGCAGCGCGATGTACATCAGCCGGTGGCCGTGGTGGGTGCGCTCGACGAGCAGGGGGCGCGGTGGGGGTGCCATGGTGTTCTGGTCAGATCTTCCCGGCGGCGCGGAGCTGCTCGATCTCGTCGATCAGGGTGTGCATGGCCTCGAGGTGGTCGCGCTCGTCCTGCTCGGTGGGGAACCTGCGCCCTACCTCGCGGGCGGGGCTGCCAGCGACGACGGCGAAGGGTGGCACGTCCTTGATGACGACGGAGCCCGCGGCGACGACGGCCCCATCGCCGATGGTGACGCCGCTGAGCACGGTCGATCCAGCTCCGATGTAGACGTCGATGCCGATGGTGAGGATGTCGTCGGGGGTGAGGTCGCGGTCGCCGATCCAGGGTGTGGCGGGGACGGGCATGCCCACTGCATCGAGGGCGTGGTCGCGGCGGCCGACGATGACGGTGTGGTGGGAGATGCCGCTGAAGGAGCCGATGGTGCCGTTGACCTCGATGCGCGTATCGGGGCCGATCTTGACGAAGTGCCCGATCTCGAGGCTGTGGGTGGCGAAGATGGTGCAGCCGCGGCTCGGCCAGAACTGGTGGCCATGGGTGACCTTGCCGGAGATGGCGGAGCGGCGGATCATCGCGCGCATCCGTTGCTGGAGCGCGGCGGGGAGGCGGGATTGCCGCTTGAGGATGGCCTCGAACCGCTCGACCGTCATGGGGGCCACTGCGGGCCTGGAACCGGGGGTGCTCATCGGGGGTCTGCTCCTCGCAGTGCGGCGATGACGCCAGTGGCCATCGCTTCGGCGGAGTAATTGTCGTGGACGTAGGCGCGGAGATCCTCGCCGTTGATCTGGTCGGGATTGTCGTGAGCGCGGACGAGCGCGGTGGCGAGGCCATCGTCGGTGGTGGCGTCGTAGTAGAGGACGCCACCGGTGCGGTCGAGCTCGATCTCGGGGGCGTGCAGCTCGTTCTCCGAGACCACGATCGGGACGCCGAACCCGAGGCTCTGGGTGATGGAGAGGCCCGCGTAGCCGGGGGAGACGCTGCAGATGGTCTCCGCGTAGAGGGCGCGCAGCGCGGCGGCGTCGTACACGCCGGGGAGGAACTCGGTGGCGGCGGTGATGCCGAGGTCGGCGGCGAGCTTGGCGAGCGCGGGCTTCTCCGGGCCGTCGCCGACGATGGTGAGGGTGGCGCCGCGGTCGGCGAGCCCGGATCGCGCGAACCCGGTGAGCAGGCGGTCGATGGATTTCTCGGCGACGAGGCGGCCGACATAGAGGATGCGGTGGCGTCGCGCGGTCGTGTCGATCGGGGCGAGGTCGGCTTGCCGGTAGAGGGCGTTGGGCGCGACCCAGACCGGCTGGCCGGGCAGCTCGGACTTCGCGAAGTCCACGCTGGCGTAGTCGTAGATGATGGTGCCGTGCGCGAGGCGGCGCATCACTTTCCGCACCCGGGCGGTTGGGGAGCTGCGACCGGCGCGGGGGAACAGGTGCCCCCAGGCGACGGTGCGGCGGCGCAGCAGCCGACGGGCGGCGAGGAAGAACCAGGCGCTGAGGTCGCGCGGGTTGAGATCAACAACGAGCACCTCGGCGGAGATCGCCTCGCTGAAGTGGCCCCATTGCCACAGCACCTTCCGGCCGAGCAGGAAGTGGTTGCGCACCGTGACGAGATTGGGGGACGCGGTGCCGGTGCGCACGGTCTCGGTGATGTGGGCGTCGCCGGCCCAGTGGGTGACGGTATCGCCGAGCTGCTCGTCGATGACGTCGACGCAGGCCTGCCGGTACCGGGGTACCACGGGCAGGTAGATGCCGTGCTTGACGCGCGCGGGGCGGGCCATGGTGTGCCTCCAGTGGCTAGGGGCTGCGGGCTGGAACCGGGGTCTACGCCTTCTCGGCGGGATCGTCGAGTATGGAGCCGACGATGCGTGCGGGCACGCCCATCACGATGGCGTTGTCGGGCACATCCTTGGTGAGGACGGCTCCGGCGCCGATGATGGCGTTGTCGCCGACCCGGATGCCGGGCAGCACGGTGACGTTGGAGCCAAGGAACACGTTCCTGCCGATCACCACGGGCGCCTTGGAATGGGTCTCCCGGTAGAGCAAGCCCTTGCGCGTGGCGCGGGCATCATGCGACTGGGAGGTGATGACGGTGGTGGCGCCGATCATGGTGTCCTCGCCGATGGAGACGCCGCCGCCGCCCCAGATGTGCACGAAGTCACCGATGACGGCGTTGGCACCGAGCGATACCTGGTCGGCGTTGTAGATGATCGAGCTCGGGCCGATCTGGGCGCCGGGGCCGAACTCCTTGAGGGTGCGCGACCACCGGAAATCGCTCAGCCGCCTGCGGGCAGCGCGGGGCAGCCGCAGGAGCAGGGAGAGCAGGGCGTGGAGGGGGGTGAGCATGTCTGGGTTCTCCGGCTCGAGGTGGGAATGCGAACCTTCTGGCTGTGGGTAAACGTACTACGCGCCAGCAGTGTTGTTGACGATTTGCACGTTTGGTCCCGGTTGGTAGATCGCGGCGTCGACGCTCGCGAAGTCGCGGAAGTGGTTCTCCCGGATGATCATGTCGCTCTTGGGCAGGAGGACCCCGAGGTACTGGGTGTCGCTGTAGGGGATCGTGTTCTGCTCGATGACGACCCCGGCGTGCTGGCCGCTGGACTGGTCCTGGATGCCGAAGCCAGCGTTGCCGTCGATGAGGCAGTTGGCCACCGTCGCCTGGGAGGACTCGTCGTTGACGATGACCCCGGCCTCGCCGTTGCCGCGGATGGTCGCGCCGAAGATGCTGCAGCCAGCGGCGAGCCCGATCCCGGCCCGGCCTGCCCCCGTGAACGATCCGCCGGTGATGCGAGCGTTGGAGGCCTCCCCGGGGGCGAGGCGGGCGGCGACGTTGCCCGCGGAGGTCGAGCTGCACTGGGCGAGGGCGACGTTGCGGTTGCGGACCTGGAAGCCCGCGGCGTTCGTGCCACCACCGTGGGTGGAGCAGCCGTCGAAGGTGATGTCGTAGCCGTAGGGGTGGGTGTCCCAGACGGCGAGGCTGTCGGCCCCGGCCCAGCCGGAGCCGCGCACCACGAGGTGGCGGGGATCGCCCCACTGCTCGTTGGCGCCGCCGGAGGAGCCGGGACGCTCGTCGGCGAGGGTGGTGAACAGGTGCCGGCACCCGCCACCGTTGACCTCGGCGGTGGCGTGGGCGCTGGCGCCAGCGACGGCGACGCCGTAGCCGAACTGGTCGTAGTAGCGCGGGAGGGTATCGACCTGCGCGCGGATCGTGGAGTGCATCGAGTTGAGGATGAGCACGCCGCCCCCGGCCTCGAGAAGCGACACATCAACGGTGGGGCGGATGGCCTCGCGGACGAGCACACCACGGATTGGCTGGGCGTGGGCGTCGGTGGCGGTGATGCGGATGCCCTCGATGGTGAAGTCGCGGACCGGCTGGATGATGAATGCCCGGGCGCCTGCTGCCACGGGGTAGTTCCAGATCAATGGTTCGTCGAGGTAGGCGAATGGTCCGCGAACCCGGTCCACCTGGTGCATCTCGAAGGCCCAGCCCTGCTGGCTGGTGCCAGTGGTAGCGGGGCCGGTGGTCTGTACTCGTGCCTCGATGGCCAGCACGGTTCCGGCGGCGACGGAGCCGCGGAGCTCGCCCGGGATGCGGATGCGGGAGCTGCCGCTGCCATGGTCCTCGTCGAGGGGGGCCTTGGTGCCGCTGGTGATGCCGCTGGCGTTGAGCAGCGCGCGGGCGGGGATCGCTGAGGCCACGGTGAGGGTGGTGCCTACTCCGATGAGCGAGCGGCCCCGGAGGTGGACCGCGGAGTGGCAGAGGTAGTCGCCCGGGTCTCCTGGCGGCAGCTCGACGGTGGGGATGCCGTCGGCAGCGGCAGCATCGATCGCGTCCTGGATCACGACGGAGGCGTCCGGTGCGGCGAGAAGTGTGGCTCGGTCGACGATGTAGCGATTGTCCAGGCTGGAGAGCAGGGTGATCCCGCCGGGCCGCGCGGAGAGCAGTCGGGGCCTCGGGCCGGTGACCGCGGGAGAATCGAACGCGTGGGGCGCGATCACGGCCGCGGCAAGGGACGCGCCACCGAGGCGGAGGAAGGAACGTCGGCTGGGTGTTCTGCTGACCACGTCGCGGCCTTTCGGTTACTTGTCGGGTTTCGACTTGGACCGTAGGCGGGATGAAGGGCGACCTGGGGATTCGAAGCGGCATGGTGATGAGGTCGACGCCGCGTTGAGACTTTCATCGTGTCTCGATCGATGGTCGATCAACTGTGGGTATTTCCCACTACTCGGGCCAGATCACGCGTACAGCCTCAATGTGACGCAACTCACATTATTTACGGCAATCTGAAACGTCGCCGCTTCCGAAAAGGGCGGTTCCGCTTGCCTGTCAGCGGTTTCGCGCGAAAGCGACCATTCGGACTTCTGGGCTCCGTGGCGGCAGGACTATTTCTTGCATGCTGACGCTTTGTTGAACTATTGACAGCCTTTGCTACCGTTTTCAATAACGCAAACCGGGCAAGCCTGGCACCCCTGGCCAGGGGTGCCCGGGAACCGCGGATCGCTGAGCCTGCCCTCGGGCAACGGTCGTGCATGCCACGGCGAGACAGCCAGCCAGCACCAGCCCGTCCACCGCTGCGCGTGGACACCGGGATGCAGGTGCCGGCACGAGATCAGCATGAACTTCCTACGGACGGACATCCATGACGGTTATCAAGGGTTCCTTCCCCGTGGGGGCGGCCTCCCGCTCCACGGAAAGACCGTTCCCGGAGCCGAAGGCGACGAGTACTCCCCGCCCGACGGCCGCCGCCCCCAGCGTCCCTAGCCCGGGCCCCGCGGCCCCGCCACTCCCGCAAAGCAGGCACTGGTCCTTCTGGTTCCGCGCTCTCCTCCGCTTCACCGATACCTTCGTCGTCGTCGCGGCAGTGGCGATCGCCCAGATCGTGCGCTTCGGCGTGCAGGGCGGGCCCGTCTACCCGGTTCCCAACATCCTCGGCTATACCGCTGTCTCGATCTTCCTCGTGCTCGCCTGGAGCGCGGCCCTCGCCATGCTCGGCGCCCGGGACGTTCGCATCATCGGAACCGGTGGCGAGGAATACCAGCGCATCGTCCAATCGACCATCATGGTCTTCGGCCTCATCGCGATCATCGCGCTGCTCCTGCGGCTCGAGATCGCCCGCGGCTACCTTGCCATCGCGCTCCCGCTCGGACTGATCGGGCTGCTCGCCTCCAGGTGGCTGGCGCGGCGCTGGCTGAGCAGCGCCCGCGCCCACGGGCACTGCTCGACCACCGTCATCGTCCTCGGCGGCGGGCAGGCCGCGCTGGACATGATGACCGGTTTCCGCAGCCAGCCAGCGCTGGGCTACCGCGTGGCCGGCGTCTGCATCCCTGACTACAAGGGATCCGCCGACCAGCGGGTCACCGTCGGTGGCGAATCCATCCCCATCCTCGGGGACCAGGACGCCGTCATCGAGGCAGTGCGCTCCACCCGGGCCAACACGGTCGCGGTCACCGCTACCGAGCAGATCGGCCCCGAGCGGCTCCGGGACCTCGCCTGGAAGCTGCAGGAGCATGGCGTCGACCTTGTCGTCCATCCCGGCGTGATCGACGTCGCCGGCCCCCGGCTGAAGATCAGGCCTGTCGCGGGCATGCCACTCCTGCATGTCGAGGAGCCGCAGTACGAGGGCGCTATCCGCATCAAGAAGGCCCTCTTCGACCGCGTCGGCGCGCTGGCCGCGCTCGTCGTGTTCGCGCCAGTGATGATCGTTGTCGCGCTCGCCATCAAGCTGCACGACCGGGGTCCTGTCTTCTACCACCAGCTGCGCGTCGGCAAGGCCGGCGAGGACCTCCGCATGTGGAAGTTCCGCTCGATGGTCCCCAACGCGGACAAGCTGCTCGAGCAGACCCGCGCCGCGTGCGGCAAGGAGGACGATGCGTTCTTCAAGGCCGAGAACGACCCCCGCATCACCCCGATCGGACGGTTCATCCGGCGCACCAGCATCGATGAGCTGCCCCAGCTGTTCAACGTCCTGCGCGGCGAGATGAGCCTCGTCGGCCCGCGCCCGCTCGTCAAGGGCGAGGGCGCGCACATCCCCGGCTACGTCGAGCGGCGCATCCTCGTTCGCCCCGGCATGACGGGACTGTGGCAGGTCTCCGGCCGCTCCGGGCTGTCCGACGAGGACCGGGTACGGCTCGACCTCTCCTACGTGGAGAACTGGTCGATGATGCAGGACATCGTCATCATGTGGCGCACGGTGCGCACGGTGCTCAACGGTGACGGCGCGTACTAGCCCGAAGCAGTCCCAGGGACGGCCCGGTCGCCGCTAGGCTCGCGAGGTGGCAGGCAACGATGCGCGAGCGAACCACGTCGCGGGCCGCCGAGCAGTCCTCGGCGGTCTCGCGGCCGGTGGACTAGCCCTCCTCGCTGCGGGCCAGCCCAGCTTCTCGCCCTGGCAGGCACTGGCGCGCTCGCCGGATCGCTACCGGATCCCGCGACGAGCACTGCTCGCCGCTGATGACGCCGCGTCCCTCATCCAGCTCGTGGTCACCGCGGCGCGGCAGGACGGGGCCAGCATTGTCGAGCTTCCGCCCGGCGACCCGGGCGAGTACCTGTGCCGCAGCCCGATCGAGACCCACGGCATCCGGCTGGCGGGTGATCGCACCACGCTGACGGTCGCCGCCGACATGCGCGCGCTGCTCACGGCCACCGGATCACGCGGGCCGGAGCACCGCATGCTCGCTGATCATCGCGCTGGCAGTAGCACCCTCGTGGTGCCGCCAGCGATGGCCGAGGGCATGCGGCAGGGCGATCTCGTTGGTATCGAGAGCCGCAGCATCGTCACCGGACCGCGCACCGTGGGCACCAGCCAGGAAGGCCTCGCCGCGGAGTACCACCGGATTGTGGGCCGCTCGGGTGCCACGCTGGCACTAGATACCCCGCTGGCCTGGGATCACATCCGCGAGGAGGGGGCGCGCGCGTTCCGGGTCGCACCGGTGCGCCAGCCCGTGCTCGAGGGCATGACGGTCACCGCCACGAGCCCTACCGAGCTCTCCTGCCGCGCGGTGCTGCTGCGCGACACCCTGCACGGGGTGATCGATGTTGATGCCGGGCAGGCCGCGGGTGGGATCCACGTGCTCAATAGCATGCATGCCCAGGTGCGATCCACGGTGTGGTCGCTGCCCAACCGCGGCGACCACCGGGGCTACGGGGTGGCCATCAGCGGAACGAGCGCCCATGTCGACGTCGAGCTCAGCGGGGGAGGCTGCCGCCATCTGTTCACCACTCTCGCTGATGAGCGCGAGGCCGCCGGTGGTCGCCGGGAGCAATGGGGCGGCCCCCGCGAGGTGCGCGTCACCGGCCGCGGAACAGGCGATGCACGGAGCCTCGCGATCTGGGACACCCACCCCTACGGGCAGCGGATCCTGTTCGACCGGTGCGAGGCAGTGGGCGGGGGGAGCGAGGCACCCGGGTTCCAGGTGCGGTCGGCCGATACGATCCTCGACCGCTGCTCCAGCACCGGCAGCGGCGATACCGCCTGCAAGCTGCAAGCCGGGGTCGCGCGGGGCGCCCAGGTGCGCGACAGCGTGCTGGAATCGGCCGCGCGCCACGGACTGGGGCTCTGCGAGGAAGCCGTGGTGACGCGCTGCGTGGTGCGAGGCAACGGCTCGGCGGGGATCGTCATCGTCGATGATTGCTCGGGCGCGGTCGTCTCCGATTGCGAGATCGTGGACAACGCCTTCGGGGTCCACGATCAATCCAGTGGCGGCAATCGTGGCGTCGTGGTGCAGCGTTGCACCATCGATCGTGGCGAGCGGCAGGATATCGGCATGCTCACACCCCGCGGCGGCCTCTCGATCACCGATACGGCGTTCCGCGGCTATGCCACGCTGGCGGACGCAGTGCGGGAGCCGGGGCCGGGCGTGCGCATCACCCGCAGCACCCTGGAATGAGCCTGCGACCTGGGAGAGCCAGGCCGGCCAGCGATGCCCAGGACCCGATGCGCTCAGCGGCTCAGATGAATAACAACGTCCAGAGCAGGAAGATCACCGCTCCGAGGACAAGCCCCAGCACGATTGTTCCCGCGACCGCGGCGGGGGAGAAGGTGCTCTGGGCGCGATGCCGCGCGCGACGCCGCTTCCGGCGTGACTTCGAGGCGGTCCGGATCTCCACGATCTCCTTGCCCGCGGCGAGCGGGTGGGTCGATGTCGCTGGAGCGCGTCCGGGAAGGACGAGGCGAGAGTCGGGGCCTGTCCCCAGAGCAGGCGCGTCCGCTCGGGCCTGCTGCTGGGGCGGAGCTGCTGGACCGGGCGCTGGCGGTCCTGGGTGCTCCTGCTCCCGGGGCGGTGCTGGCGACTCGCTCGCAGCACCATCGGCACGGGTGGTGGCAAGCGCTGCTACAGGCGGCGCTGCTGGTGGCGTGGGCGGCGCTGGAGGCGCGGGCGGACGTGGTGGGGTCCACGGGGACAGGAAGTGCAGTGCCCCGAGCGCGGCAGCGGTGCGGTGATCGTGAGGCACCACCACATCGCCGGAGAAGTGCTCCCTGGCGCGCTCGGCCATCGGATCGAAGAACACTCCGGTGCCGAACAGGCACACCACGTCGGGCGTGCTGCCGGACTTCTCGAGCAGCGCATCGATGCGGGTCAGCGCGATGGTGATCTGATCGTCGATGAGCTGGTCGAGCTCGGCCCTCGACACTGAAATGGTGGTGTCGCCCTGGGTGTGCTCGGCGATGTCCTGGTCGTCGAGCTCCGCCCGAAGCTGGGCGGCCCTAGCCGTGCTGATGCGCAGGTAGGGGGCTTTCTCGAGGAGGATCTCCCGGACGTGCTCGTCGATGGCAGTGGTGGTGAGCTGCGAATCGAGCGACATGGTCACCCGCTTGCCCGTGAAGCCGTCGTAGAGCGCCGTGGCGCACCCGTCATCGGTAGCCATGATCATCAGCGCGCGGGGGGCGCCGCGCACGTCGGTATGCATGCGGGCGTAGGCCCACATAGCCTCGTCCACGCGGACGAACTGGAAGGCCGTGACGCCGTGCGCGGAGAGCACCGTGTTGATGGTCTGCTCCTGCCCGCTGGTCATGCAGGCGATGATCACCCGTCCCACGGTGGCGTTGCGCGTCGCGGCGCGGATCCGCATGATCCCGATCAGCGACGAGACGATATCGCCGAGATCGTGCGCGTTGTCACGGCTGAGAGCGCGGTGGCGGTACTCGGTCTCCTCGTCGACGCCGACGAGCGCGGAGTGAACACCGTCGGTGCTGACCACGATGCCCAGGTTCTCCTGCGCTGTCATTGCGTGCCTCCGTGGGGGTAGGTGGTGCGGGGTCCTCTTCTGGTATCGGTTCAGCGCGTCAAAATGTCACATATCCAACCGACATGCATGTCGGCCATTCTCCCTACTTCGTCGAATCGTTGGTCCTATATGCCCGACTTTGCTGTGGGAGCGAGGTATCGGACTCGTAGTAGTAGGAGTACTCATAGCCCGAGGTGGCGTTCTGCGGGATCATCGTCAGCACGGTCCCGAGGATCGTCGCGCCCACCTTGTCGAGGTCGATCAGCGCCCGCCTCAGCTCCTCCCGCTTGGTCTTGCCGTGCCGCACCACCATCAGCGCGCCGTCGCTCATCTTCGCGAGCACGGCCGCATCACTGACCGGGAGCAACGGGGGAGCGTCGATCACCACGTAGTCGAACTGCCCGCGCAGCTCATCAATGATGTTGCGGGCGTGGCTGGAGCTGAGCAGCTCGCTCGGGTTCGGGGGGATCGAGCCGGAACCGATCACGAACACCCCGTTCACCGAGGTGGGCTGGAGCACTTCCTCGAGCGAGGCTTGTCCGGCGAGGACGGTCGTGAAGCCCACCGCTTGGACGAGGCCCAGGTACTTGGTGATGCGCGGGCGCCGCAGGTCCCCCTCGAGCAGGCACACCGAGTGCCCGGCCTCGGCCAGCACGAGGGCGATGTTCGCGGCGGTGGTGGTCTTGCCCTCGCCCGGCAGGCAGCTCGTGATCGTGATGACCTGCGGGGCGTCGTCGATATTGAGGAACTTGAGGTTCGTGCGCAGCGAGCGGTACGCCTCCGCGCCGGTGGACCGGGTGTCGGCGAAGTTGATCGCCGGATACTTCTCCCGGTCCTTCTCGAACGGCAGCGTCCCCACGAGGGCGATCTCGCCGACCTCCTCCAGCGTCTGGCGGTCCTTGATCGTGTTGTCGAGGCGATCGCGCAGCACCGCCAGCCCGATGCCGACCAGCAGGCCCACCGCGAACCCCAGCGCGATGTTCGCCAGCCGCTGGGGCGCGACCGGCTCGTCCGCGATAGTGGCTGCCTCGACGACAGTGACGCGCGCGGGCGGCGGCCCGCCCTCCTCCGGGGACTCGAGCTCCGCGACCATCGCGGTGAACTCGGAGGCCAGCGAGTTGGCGATATCGCGCGCGAGCTCCGGATCCTCGTCACGCACAGTGATATCGATCAGCACCGTCTCCGGCGCCGAGGTCGCGGTGACCCGGTTGGCGAAGTAGGAGGGGTCGACATCGAGATCCAGCTCGTCGATGGTGCGGCGGGCCAGCGTCTCGCCCATGATGAGCTGGCGGTACGAGCTCACCCGCTCCTGGGAGAACCGACCGCCCTGGTACACCTCGGCGGCGCTCGAGACCCCGGAGGTCGAGACGAACAACTGGGATGTCGATGCATAGATCGAGGGGCTCAGCACGGAGAAGATGATCGCGGCGAGCGTCGTCGCTGCGGTCGACGCGGCAACGATGCGCCAGCGTGTCTTGAGAATCCGCAGGAAATCCTGGAGCTCCATGGTCCAAACCCTCCGAGCCGTCGTGACAGCGAGAACTAGTGATTGATGATTGTGTGGCGGCAGGCGGCGTGGATCATGCCCGCGCCTCGGCCCGGTGCTCCCGGTACCAGGCCACCGCGTCCGCGATGCCCTCGCGCAGCGGGATCCTGGGCGCCCATCCGGAGCCCTCGAGCAGGCTGACGTCGAGCAGCTTCCTGGGCGTGCCGTCGGGCTTGGACGTGTCCCAGGTGATATCCCCGGAGTAGCCGACGGCCTCGGCCACGAGGTGCGCGATCTCCTTGATCGTGGCGTCCTTGCCGGTCCCGACGTTGACCTGCGTCGGGCCGTCGTAGTGCTCGAGGAGATGGAGCACTGCGGTTGCGAGATCATCGACGTGCAGGAACTCGCGCCGCGGCGTGCCCGTGCCCCAGTTCTGCACCGTCGTCGTGCCGCTCTCGCGCGCTTCCTCGTAGCGGCGGATCAGCGCCGGAAGCACATGCGAGCCAGTGGGGGAGAAGTTGTCGCCCGGCCCATAGAGGTTCGTCGGCATCGCCGAGATCCACGGCAGGCCATGCTGGCGCCGGACGGCCTGGACCTGCATGATCCCGGCGATCTTCGCGATGGCATACGCATCATTGGTCTCCTCGAGGTGCCCAGTGAGCAGGTACTCCTCCTTGATGGGCTGCGGCGCGAGCTTCGGATAGATGCACGACGAGCCGAGGAACTCGAGCCGCTCCACCCGCTGCATGACCGCCGCGTCCATCACATTGACCTGGATCTGCATGTTCTCCGACAGGAAGTCCGCCGGATACGTGTCATTGGCCAGGATGCCGCCCACCTTCGCCGCGGCGAGCACGACGTACCGGGGCCGTGCCTCGGCGAAGAAGTCGAGCACCGCCCCGCGATCGCGCAGGTCGAGCTCGGCGGAGGTCCGGCCGATCAGGTTGGTGAAGCCCGCGGCCTCGAGCGCCCGCCACACCGCGGAGCCGACCATGCCACGGTGCCCGGCCACATAGAACGGGGCATCGCGATCAAGGGGACCTGGGGTGAAATCAAGCGTGCTCATGCGCCATGCTCCATCCGGGCAGCTCGGGCTGGTCGATCCAGTGGCTGCCCTCGTGCTTGAGTGCCTCGATATCGGCATCGACCATGATGCGCGCGAGCTCCGGGGTGTGCACGCGCGGCGTCCACCCGAGGACGCGCTGCGCCTTGCTCGCATCGCCGACGAGCGCATCGACCTCGGTGGGGCGCAGGTAGCGCTCATCGAAGCGCACATGGTCCTCCCAGTTCAGCCCCGCGTGGGTGAACGCCTCGACGAGGAAGTCCCGCACCGTGTGGTTGCCGCCCGTGGCGAGCACGAAGTCATCGGGCTCATCGGCCTGGAGCATGCGCCACATGCCCTCGACGTACTCGGGCGCGTACCCCCAGTCGCGGACGGCGTCGAGGTTGCCCATGTAGATGAACTTCTCGCGCCCGTCCGCGATGCGCGCGACGGCCCGGGTGATCTTGCGGGTCACGAAGGTCTCGCCGCGGCGCGGGGACTCATGGTTGAACAGGATCCCGTTGACCGCGTACAACCCATAGGCCTCGCGGTAGTTCTTCGTCACCCAGTAGGCATAGACCTTCGCCGCGCCGTACGGCGACCGGGGATAGAACAGCGTGTCCTCGTTCTGCGGGGGCGGCGAGGCACCGAACATCTCCGAGCTCGATGCCTGGTAGTAGCGGCAGTCGACGCCCGCGAGCCGCACGGCCTCGAGCAGCCGGATCGCCCCGATGCCCGTGGTGTCGCCCGTGTGCTCCGGCTCGTCGAAGCTCACCCGCACGTGCGACTGCGCCGCCAGGTTGTACACCTCATCGGGATTGATGCTCGACAACAGCGTGACCAGGCGCGCGCCATCGCTGAGGTCGCCGTAGTGCAGGAACATGCGTGCATCCGGATCGTGCGGATCCCGATACAGGTGATCGATCCGGGAGGTGTTGAACGTGGAGGCACGCCGGATCAGGCCATGCACCTCATAGCCCTTGCCCAGCAACAGCTCGGCGAGGTACGAGCCATCCTGGCCCGTGATTCCGGTGATGAGCGCGCGCTTGGTCATTCTGCTCCTCGCAGGTGGGGGACGGTCGACCCGGATCGGTCGGGGTGGCCAGGGCGGCGCCGGGCGACGAGATCGCGCAGCCAGCCCTCGTACTGGTCGATGGCATGCTCCTGCGACAGCTCCCGGCGGCAGAATTCCTGGCCCGCCTGCCCGAGGCTGCTGGCCCGGCGAGGATCGTCAGCGAGCTCGACGATCGTGCTGGCAAGGGCTGCGGGGTCGGTGGGATCGACCTGGATGCCAGCGCCCGATGAGCGGATCTCGTCGGCGGTGACGCTGGCTGCATCGGTCGCGGCGACGACGGGACGGCCAGTGGTGAAGTAGGACGTGAGCTTGCTGGGCACCGCCATGTCCGACAGGCCCGGTAGCTCGTTGAGCACGAGCACATCGGCGGCCGCCATGGCGAGCCGGAACCCGCGCTCCGGCAGGGGGCGGACGAACGTGACGTTGGGCAGTCCCTCGGCGAGCTGCTCGAGGCGGGGGCGCTGGTTGCCATCGCCGAGCAGTACGAAGCGTAGTCGCGGCGCGGTCCGCAGCGCGCCGCGCGCGGCCTCGATGATGTTGTCGAGGCCCTGCTTGGCGCCCATGTTGCCGGCATGGAGCGCGATGATCTCGTCAGGGTCCCAGCCCAGCTCGGCGCGGGCCTCCGCGCGGGGCGGCAGCTCCATCGGCACCAGGTGCGTCCAGTTGCGGATCACCCGCACCCGGTCCTGCTCCACGCCCAGATCCCGCACCATGTGATCGCGCATGCGCCGGTGGATCGCGGCGACCCCGTCGGCCGCGCGCAGCGTCCGGCCCTCGATGGCGCCGAGCGCGCGAGCAGCGCGCCCGCCCCCGGTGCCCGTCTCCCGCGCGCCGAGCCCGTAGAGGTCCTGCACCCAGACGCCGATGGCGGGCCGGCGTGGCGTCGCCCGAGCCCGGGCGACATTCACGGCCGTGGCGAGCAGGGCCGGGCTGACGCAGAGGATCACATCGGGACGGTGCCAGCGGCCCAGGCTCGAGGCGATTCCAAAGCTGGCCTCCATGCGGGCCCGGTCGAGGGGGGAGAGCGGATCAGGCATGTGCGGCCGGAAGCGCTCCACGGTCACATCGTCGAGGTGCTCGGTAATCCGGCGGCCGGAGTAGCCCTCGGTGATCTGCCACGCGGGATAGTGCGGATAGCCGGTGCGAACGGTGACATGATGACCACGTGCGGCGAGCGCGGCGGCGAGGCCCGAGGTGTAGGGGCCGTTGCCAGACTGCTCGGGGGCGTAGTGCAGCCCGAGCATCAGGATGCGCAGTGGGTCGTCGGTCACACGACGACAATAGCGTGGCGATGTGGGTCTTTTGCCCTCTTTAGTTGAAGCGAGGAGCAACCGTCGCGCGGTCCAGCGAAAGTGTTGGCGTACAACAAGTTTGATATACAGCTATTCCGGCAAACGTAGCAAAGCGGCCACAGTGCACCGTGGATCGCGGTATCCTCCCGGGAAACCGGCAAGCCGCGTCGTGCGAGGAGAGTCCCCCGTGCCTGAACGAATCCTCGCCGCCCCGCCCATCAAGGACCCGGGCAAGCGAAGGCCGCGCCGCATCATCGGCCTCCTCGCCAACGTCCCTATCCTCGGCATGGGAACCCCCCTGGCGGTGATCCCCGTGACGGTCCTGGCGCTGATGCAGACCCGCCTGCCCCGGCACCGTCTCGCCCGCATGTGCATCTTCGCCGCAGTGATCGGCTTCGTCGCCCTCGCCTCATCAGCGGTCTGGCACGACACACGGTTCCCCATCGTCGCCCTGCAGCACTTCCTGGTCTTCGCCGTCATGGTCGTCGGTCTCAGTGGCATCGTGCGCACCTCCGACGAGGCCGTGCACCTGCTCGCCTGGCTCTCCCTGGGGACGGTCGCCTACTACGTCATCATCGGCAACGCCCGTACCGCGGAGAGCATCGAGTCCCTGTGGAAGTTCGGCATCGCGTTCCCCGCCACGATGCTCGTGCTCTACGTCCTGCGAAGGCTCAACGTCTCCCGCTACGCCGTCACCTTCGCCCTCGTCGGGTTCGGCATCTACGGCATGTACCTCAACAGCCGTGCCTACGCCCTGATCTGCTTCGGCGTCGCGCTCTTCGACTTCCTCCGCAGCAGCCGCAAGGGGCTCACCCGGACCCGCGTATGGGTCGGCGTCCTCGGGCTGCTCGGCTTCGGCACGATCATGCCGAGCCTCATCCTCTCCGGAGTATTCGGCGAATCCGTGCGCCTCAAGACCCTCGCGCAGAGCGACGGCGGGGGATTCGCGCTGCTCGACGGCCGCACCGAGCCGCCGCTGGCCATCGCCGCGATCCTCGAGCGCCCCATCCTCGGCTGGGGCAGCGAGCAAGCCCTCACCTGGAACACCATCTACGCCGGCGTGCGCCTGGCCGAATACCTCGGCATGTCGAGCCCCGACGACTACATGAAGTACTGGATCCGCCCGGGCGGGCGCATCTCGATCCACTCGATCTTCTTCGAGAGCTGGATCCAGGGCGGCGTCCTGGCAGTGCTGTTCCCCATCGCGCTGCTCGTCACCCTGGCGCTCGGCTTCATCCGCATGCGTGGCCAATACTCCATCGTCGTCATGCTGGTCTGCGCCCAGTCGTTCTGGGACATCCTCTTCTCGCCCTGGGTCGCCAACAAGTCCATCTACCTCGCGGTGATCGTGCTCGCGGTGACGCTGCCGCTCACTCCGGAGAAGGATGACAAGCCCGAGCCTGCCCCCGCGCACCGGGCGGCCCGCCTGTCGCGGCTCCAGAGGTCCGCAAGCCCGGCGGAATCCGCCGCCACGGAGGGCTCCGTCGAGCCGGAGAGATCCGGATAGCACGAGGCGGCGGGTTTCCGGGCGCGAAACCTTCCGCGCCCAACGGTGGGGGGATACGGTGGAACCATCGGTGCCGTACATGCACGATTGCCAGTCGCGGCATCGAGCCGAGCAGCTACACCGATTGGAGCCATCCCATGCCATCAACGCTTTCGCGCAAGACACTGATCGTCTCCGCTGCCGCGGCCGGCGCCCTCGCCCTCGCCCCTGCCGCCGCCTCGGCCCAGCCGCTGGCGCTCGACCCGGCCCCGGTCGTCACCGGTGGCGACCTGAGCATCGACGTAGCGGTCACCGTGCCCGGCGGAACCGGCTTCCCGAAGAACTGCGATGTCACCGTGGAGAGCCAGGACATGCCTGGCGCGATGATGACCCTGGCCGGAAGCGACATCGGTGGGGAGACCCTCGAGTTCACCTTCGCGCCCCTGATCCCGGGCAGCTACACCGTGGAGACCTACTGCGTGAACACCAACCCGGACCAGGATCCGCCGCGCGAGTGGTCCGACACCCAGACCGGGATCGCCGTGACCGCGCCCACCGACCCCCAGGCGATCATCGATCTGCTGATCACCTACCTCAGCTAGAGCTCATCCGCCGGGACGTCGCGCAGCCTGTCGAGCTGGCGGCGCTCCCGCTTGGTGGGCCTGCCCGCGCCACGATCCCGCCGCGGCACCGAGGCGAGAACCTCCCGCGGCGGGGGAGCCGGGCTGCGATCGAGGTAGGCGCGCTGCGCCACCGGGGCGCCCACCCGTTTCGCGAGGGGCACCACTACCTCGAGGACGCGCAGCGTCCCGTGGTTCCACACCCGCACCTCATCGCCAGGCCCGATGAGCTGCGCCGCCTTCGCCGAGGACCCGTTCACCCGCACGTGGCCGCCCCGGCAGGCCGTTGCGGCCTGGGAGCGGGTCTTGGTGATCCGCACCGCCCATAGCCATGCGTCCACGCGGACGCGGGTGCTTCCGTGCTCGCTCATGCCACCAGGATAGGGGCGCGGGGACGCGTGGCGGGAGGAGCGCGCCTCGTTGAGCGAAGCCAGGCACAGGGGTAGTCTTCGCGGGTAGCCTCGATGGTCCGGCCGCCCGCTCCACGCGGGAACCGTGACGCCAGTTGGTTCGAGGTTCAAGTCTTATTGGGAGTAGAGGATCATGACGGCTCTTTCTGACGCGCACAGCCCTGCTGGTGGTGCTCCGATCAAGCTCGTGAGCCGGGTCTCGGCCATCAACTGGAACCGCGTGCCCGATGAGAAGGACGCCGAGGTGTGGGATCGCCTCACCGGCAACTTCTGGCTGCCGGAGAAGGTGCCGGTCTCCAACGACATCCCGTCCTGGGGCACGCTCACCGAGTTCGAGAAGCAACTGACGATGCGGGTCTTCACCGGCCTCACGCTGCTCGACACCATCCAGGGCACGGTCGGCGCGGTATCGCTGATCCCCGATGCGTTGACGCCGCACGAGGAAGCGGTGCTGACCAACGTCGCGTTCATGGAGTCCGTGCACGCGAAGAGCTACTCGCAGATCTTCTCCACCCTGTGCTCCACCCGCGACATCGATGATGCCTTCCGCTGGTCGGAGGAGAACGTCAACTTGCAGCGCAAGGCGCGGATCGTCATGGACTACTACCGTGGCGATGATCCGCTGAAGCGCAAGGTCGCCTCCACGCTGCTCGAGTCGTTCCTCTTCTACTCCGGCTTCTACCTGCCCATGTACTGGTCCTCGCGGGCCAAGCTCACCAACACCGCGGACATGATCCGGCTGATCATCCGTGACGAGGCCGTGCATGGCTACTACATCGGCTACAAGTATCAGCGTGGCCTCGAGCTCGTCAGCCCCGAGCGTCGCCAGGAGCTCAAGGACTACACCTTCGAGCTGCTGTTCGAGCTGTATGACAACGAGGTCGAGTACACCCAGGATCTCTACGACGGTGTCGGGCTCACCGAGGATGTCAAGAAGTTCCTGCGCTACAACGCCAACAAGGCGCTGATGAACCTGGGCTACGAGCCGCTGTTCCCGAAGGACGAGACGGATGTGAACCCGGCGATCCTCTCGGCTCTGTCGCCCAACGCCGACGAGAACCACGATTTCTTCTCCGGCTCCGGCAGCTCCTACGTCATCGGCAAGGCGGTCAACACCGAGGACGACGACTGGGACTTCTAGCCCCGGCTTGATGCCCGCGCGGAAGTAGGATCCGACGGTGACCGCAATCCTGCTGATCGCTGCGCTGATCGTCGTGTTCGGCCTGGTCTCGGGGCGGTTGCGCGGCAGCCCCGTGACTGCCCCGATCTTCTTTGTCGCCGCGGGCCTGGCCATGGGTGCCACCGGCATCGGGGCCATCGACGAGGCAGCGGATCACGAGGCCATCCGGGTGCTCGCCGAGGCCACCCTCGTCCTGGTGCTGTTCACCGACGCCGCGCGTATCAATCTCGCGGTGCTGCGCCGCGAGTACTCACTGCCGTTGCGCCTGCTGGGCATCGGGCTGCCCCTGATGATCCTGCTGGGCACCGGCGCGGCCATGCTGCTGTTCGACGAGTTCAGCCTGTGGCAGGCAGCGCTCCTCGCAGCAGTCCTCGCGCCCACCGATGCCGCGCTCGGCGCTGCCGTCGTCAGCGACGAGGAGGTCCCGGTACGCATCCGCCAGACCCTCAACGTCGAGAGCGGGCTCAACGACGGGATCGTGCTGCCGGTGGTGCTGGTGCTCGTGGCGCTGGCCGGGCTGAGCAACGAGGATGCCACCACGTCGGGCACCACGACGGACTGGGCGCAGTTCGCTGCCGCGCAGGTCGGCTGGGGAGTGCTCGCGGGGATCGTCATCGGTGCGAGCGGTGGCTGGATGCTGCAGCGCGCGTCGGCCGCCGGATGGGTCACCTCCACCTACCAGCGGCTCGCCGTCGTGGGGCTGGCCGCGGCCACCTATGCCGGGGCCGAGTCCCTTGGCGGCAACGGGTTCATCGCCGCGTTCATGGCCGGGCTCGCCTTCGGCACCGTGGCGCGCCGCGAGTGCCGGCACGTCGATGATTTCGCGTCCCGCGAGGGCGAGCTGCTCACCATCATCACCTTCACCGTGTTCGCCGCGGTCGTCGCGGGCGATCAGCTCGCCGATGTCGAGTGGCGGGCCTTCGCGCTCGCGACGGCGAGCCTGCTCCTCGTCCGCCCGCTGGCGGTGGCGATCGCTCTCGCCGGCACGGGCTTGCGCCTCGAATCGGTGCTGTTCCTGGGCTGGTTCGGGCCGCGCGGGCTCGCCTCGATCCTCTTCGCGCTGCTCGTCGTGGAGCAGGCGGGCGTGGCCAACTCGGCAACGATCCTGCTCATCGCCACCACCACCGTGATGCTGAGCGTGCTCGCCCACGGGCTTTCCGCCGCGCCCTGGGCCCGTGCGTTTGGTGCCCGGGCCAGCAAGCTCGATGCCGCCGCCCCCGAGCAGAAGGACATGGGCGAGCATTATCTGCCGTCGCGGCACCGGTGGAGCATCCACGTCCCGCCCCGGAACAACCAGCACTAGGGGCACGCGCAACAGGGCTGCCGGCTACCGCGCGTCCTCGAACCACGCCTGCGGGCCGGTCGACAGCGCGAGCGTGATGCGCTCCCGGGAGGTCGCCGCGAGATCAGTGGGCAGGCGATCGGGCGGGAACCAGCCGATATCGGTGTTCTCCCCATCGGCCGGGCGGGGGTTCCCGGAGATGTGCCGGGCCGCGAAGCAAATATCGATGTACTGGGCCTGGTCGCCGTTCGGGTAGGCGATGACGGGACTGGTGGTGACGCTGGTGATGCGCTCGAGGGCGATCTCGATGTCGGCTTCCTCGGCAACCTCGCGGGCGATCGCGGGGCCGGGCGATTCGCCGGGCTCGAGGATGCCGGAGATCACCGCCCACTCGCCGCTATCGGCGCGGCGGGCGAGCAGGATCTCCCCGTGCTCGTTGCGCACCACAGCACTGACGCCGGTCAACCACAGCAGCGAGGTGCCCACGTGCTGCCGGAGCTGGAGGATGAACTCGGGGATGGCCACGGAGAACACCTTAGTTTGCCGTCCGCTGCTGCGATTCCGATACTGTGGTGCCGTGCCTGCGCCAACCGCCATCCCCACGCCCTACGAGGATCTGCTCCGTGACGTCCTCGAGCATGGAGTCGCCAAGAGCGATCGCACCGGAACGGGAACGCGCAGCGTGTTCGGCCGCCAGATCCGCTACGACCTCAAAGCGGGGTTCCCGCTCATCACCACCAAGCGGGTGCATTTCCGCTCCGTCGCCTACGAGCTGCTGTGGTTCCTCCGCGGCGATGCGAACGTCGGCTGGCTGCAGGAGCACGGCGTGAGCATCTGGGACGAATGGGCAAGCGATAACGGTGACCTCGGGCCCGTGTACGGCGTGCAGTGGCGCTCCTGGCCGGCCGCGGATGGCCGTCACATCGACCAGATCTCCCGGGTGATGGAGTCCCTGCGGCACAATCCTGATTCCCGGCGCCATATCGTCTCGGCCTGGAACGTCGGCGAGCTCGAGGACATGGCGCTCCCGCCCTGCCACGCCTTCTTCCAGTTCCACGTGGCCGACGGTGCGTTGTCCTGCCAGTTGTACCAGCGCTCGGCGGACATGTTCCTCGGCGTGCCGTTCAACATTGCCAGCTATGCGCTGCTCACCGAGATGGTCGCCCACCAGCTCGGCCTCGAGCCCGGCGAGTTCGTCTGGACCGGCGGCGACTGCCACATCTACGACAACCACGTCGAGCAAGTGCGCACCCAGCTCGCCCGGGATCCCTTCCCGTACCCGCGGCTGCGATTCGCCCGCAAGCCCGCCACGCTCTTCGACTACGAGTTCGACGACTTCATCATCGACGACTACCAGCACCATCCGGGCATCAAGGCACCGATCGCGGTCTAGGGGAGCAGCATGCGGTTGATCTGGGCTCAAGCACGCAACGGCGCGATCGGGGCCGGTGGCACCATCCCCTGGCACATCCCGGAGGACATGCGGCACTTCCGCGAGCTGACCCAGGGGCACCCCGTCATCATGGGGCGCCGCACCTGGGACTCCCTGCCGGAGCGATTCCGGCCACTGCCGGGGCGCGCGAACATCGTGCTCACCCGCGACCCAGCATGGTCGGACGAGGGGGCGCGGACCGCCAGCTCCCTCGAGGAGGCCACCAGCCTCTACCCCGATGCATGGATCATGGGCGGCTCGCAGATCTACGCGCAGGCCCTCGAGCAGGCCAGCGTGCTCGGGGTCGCTGCACTGCACGTCACCGAGGTCGATCTCGATGCCGAGGGTGATGCGTTCGCGCCCTCGATCGGTCCCGAGTGGCGCCCGGTGGCTACCGAGCCCACCGAGGGATGGGCCATCTCGCGCACGGGCATCCGGTACCGGTTCCTGGAATACGCGCGCAGCCAGCCCGTCGGCTAGCCCTGTGGCGTCCTGTGGCACCGACTCCGAGGGGCAGCAACCTGGAGCGATGCACCCACGGGTACCGGCGCCGGGACGCTCGTCCGGCGCCATTTACGACAAAGAGTAGGACCGGTGCACACACTCGGATCCCGACGGTCTAGGATTCTCTGGTAGCGACAGCCAATAGTCCCTCGCCCGATAGAGCCCGGGTCGTGGACGCCGCAGTCAGGAGGATCAGTGACCGCCGTTGCGCCCAAGCCAGTCCTAGACAGGCCGTATCCGCCCAGGCAGGGGCCGAAGGGCTCCCTGATCTATGACATCTTCACGACGACCGATCACAAGCTGATCGGTCTGATGTACCTCACCACGTCGTTCTTCTTCTTCCTCGTGGGCGGGGTCATGGCGCTGCTGATGCGCGCCGAGCTCGCTATCCCGGGGCTGCAGTTCCTGTCGAACGAGCAGTTCAACCAGCTGTTCACCATGCACGGCACGGTGATGCTGCTGCTCTACGCGACGCCCATCGTCTTCGGCTTCGCCAACTACATCCTGCCGCTGCAGATCGGCTCGCCCGACGTGGCGTTCCCGCGCCTCAACGCGTTCGGGTACTGGCTGTACACCTTCGGTGCGCTCATCGTCGTGAGCGGGTTCTTCACCCCAGGTGGCGCCGCCGACTTCGGCTGGACCGCCTACACCCCGCTGTCGAACTCGCTGCACTCGCCCGGCCCCGGCGGTGACCTGTGGATCGCCGGCCTCGCCGTCGGTGGCCTCGGCACCATCCTGGGTGCTGTCAACATGATCACCACGGTCATCTGCCTGCGCGCGCCCGGCATGACGATGTTCCGCATGCCGATCTTCACCTGGAACATCCTCGTCACCAGCGTGCTGATCCTGCTCGCCTTCCCGCTGCTCACCGCGGCCCTCGCTGGCCTGCTCGCCGACCGGCAGCTGGGGGCGAACATCTACGACCCGGCCAATGGCGGTGTGCTCCTCTGGCAGCACTTGTTCTGGTTCTTCGGCCATCCAGAGGTGTACATCATCGCGTTGCCATTCTTTGGCATCGTCTCCGAGATCTTCCCGGTCTTCTCCCGCAAGCCGATCTTCGGCTACACCGGCCTGATCTACGCCACCCTCGCCATCGCGGCACTGTCCATCGCCGTGTGGGCGCACCACATGTACGCCACCGGCGCGGTGCTCCTGCCGTTCTTCAGCTTCATGACGTTCCTCATCGCGGTGCCCACCGGTGTGAAGTTCTTCAACTGGATCGGCACGATGTGGAAGGGGCATCTGACGTTCGAGACGCCCATGCTGTTCAGCGTCGGCTTCCTCGTCACCTTCCTCTTCGGCGGCCTCTCCGGCGTGCTGCTCGCCAGCCCGCCCATGGACTTCCACGTCTCCGACAGCTACTTCGTCGTCGCGCACTTCCACTACGTGCTCTTCGGCACCATCGTGTTCGCCACCTACGCCGGCATCTACTTCTGGTTCCCGAAGATGACCGGGCGCATGCTCGACGAGCGCCTCGGCAAGTGGCACTTCTGGACGACCTTCATCGGTTTCCACACCACGTTCCTCGTGCAGCACTGGGTCGGCAACGAGGGCATGCCCCGCCGCTACGCCGACTACCTGCCCGGCGACGGGTTCACCACCCTCAACACCATCTCCACCGTGGGCGCGTTCATCCTCGGAGCCTCGACGCTGCCGTTCATCTGGAACGTCTTCAAGAGCGCCCGATACGGCGATGTCGTCACCGTCGATGACCCGTGGGGCTACGGCAACTCCCTGGAGTGGGCCACCACCTGCCCGCCGCCGCGCCACAACTTCACCGAGCTGCCCCGCATCCGGTCCGAGCGCCCCGCCTTCGAGCTGCACTACCCGCACATGATCGAGCGGATGCGCGACGAGGCCCACGTCGGCCCCGGCCACGGCCACAAGGCCAACGAGCTCATCGAGGCCGATCGCCACGCCCCGCCGCCCTACCGTCCGAATGCGACACCCGAGGACAAGTAGCACCTCGCACCAGAACGGCCCTGCCTGCACAGCCCGCTGGCAGGGCCGTTGCGGTGCAACACCGCTAGGCTTCACGCAAGGGGCGCGCGCAGCGCTGAAAGGGGAGAAGACCGTGACCACGCCGGAAACCACAGTCCTGATCACCGTTACGGGGCGGGACAAGCCCGGCGTTACCTCCGTGCTCTTCGGCGCGCTCTCGCGGCACGACACGAACCTCCTTGACGTCGAGCAAGTGGTCATCCGAGGTCGGCTCACGCTCGGGGTGCTCCTCACCACCCCCGGTGACGCCGAAGCCCTCCAGGACGAGGTCGAGCAAGCAATGGCGTCCATTGGATTCGACGTCGACGTCGAGATCGGCGCCGACCGCGCCGAGCGACGCAGCCTCTCCACCCACGCGATCGTGGTGCTCGGCAGCCCCGTCACCGCCCGCGCCTTCAAGGTCATTGCCCGCGAGCTCGCCGGCATCGGCGTCAACATCGACACCATCCGTGGGGTCGCTGACTATCCACTCACCGGTCTCGAGCTGCACGTCTCCACCCCCAGCGGCACCGCCGAGGACGACACCAACCTCCGGCACCATCTCGCCGAGCTCTCCGCCGCCGAAGGCGTCGACATCGCCGTCGAGCGTGGCGGCCTAGCCCGCCGCGCCAAGCGGCTCATCGTCTTCGACGTGGACTCCACCCTCATCCAGGGCGAGGTCATCGAGATGCTCGCCGCCCACGCCGGGCGGGAAGCCGAGGTCCGCGCCGTCACCGAGCAAGCCATGCGTGGCGAGATCGACTTCACCGAATCGCTGCACCGGCGCGTTGCCGCGCTCGCCGGGCTCGACGCCAGCGTCATCGAGGCCGTCTCTCAGCAGCTCGAGCTCACCCCGGGCGCCCGCACCACTATCCGCACCCTGCGCCGTCTCGGATTCCGCTGCGGCGTCGTCTCCGGCGGGTTCCGGCAGGTCATCCAGCCGCTCGCCGACGAGCTCGAGCTTGATTTCGTCGAGGCCAACACCCTCGAGATCGTCGACGGCATCCTCACCGGGCGCGTCGTCGGCCACGTCGTCGACCGCGCCGCCAAGGCCGTCGCGCTGCAGACCTTCGCCGACCAGCGGGGCGTGCCCATCGAGCAGACCGTTGCCGTGGGCGACGGCGCCAACGACATCGACATGATCGAGGCCGCCGGGCTCGGCATCGCGTTCAACGCCAAGCCCGCGCTCCAGCAGGTCGCCGACGCCTCGCTCACCCACCCCTACCTCGACGCCATCCTGTTCATCCTGGGCATCACCCGCGACGAGATCGAGCATGCCGACGCCGCCGAGGGGATCGGTCGGCGCGTCCCCATCGCATGACCGCCCCCAGCCTCCCTGACGCGGGATTCATCGAGCGCCATGCAGCGCTCGCCGAGCACTGCCACCCACGCGCGCGCCACGCCGACCATCCAGACCCCGCGGATCCTGCCGATGTGCGGGCCATGCAGATGGTGCTGCATATCCCGCGTGCCGACCCGCCAGCCCGGCACGACCTGCTCGCCGCCGCTGCGGCGTCTGCCCTCGCCGTCTGCCTCCACCCCAGCACCAGCCCGGGAGAGCCCTGGCATGCTCCGCTCCACGCCTGGATGGGAGCGCGGATCCGCAAGGTAGCCCGGCGAGCCCGCGGTGCCGCGTGGCATGCCGTCCAGGAAGTACCGGGCGTCACCAGCACCGCCGGGACCGCGGACGTCCGCGCTTTCGTTCCGGGCCGCATCGGTGATCTCGACCCGCGCATCAAAAAGCTGCAGATCAGCGGCACCGATATTCCGCCCGCAACCGGTGACCCCGATCCTGGCTCGCCAGCTCTGCCCGTGCTCGCGATCAACACCTCGCTCGGCATGACCGTCGGCAAGGCCGCCGCCCAGGCAGGGCACGCCAGCATGCTCCTCGCTGCCACCCTCACCGCCGAGCAAGCATGGGAATGGTCGCGGGCCGACTATGCCTGCACGATCGTCGAAGCGGCGCCCGCGCAGTGGTCCGGGCTGGTGGGCGAGGCGCGGGACGGCCACGGCATTGTCGTGCGGGACGCGGGGTTCACCGAGATCGCACCCGGCTCGGCCACCGTCATCGCGCGCTGGCCTGGTTAGGGCACAGCGAGCGCGGTGGCTGGCCGCTGTGCCCGTCGATGTCGGCCGCGCCGGGCCGCCTTCCGCAAACGCGATAGAAGCCGCCGGGATCCCGGCTCGATTTCTATCGCGTTTGGCGATTTCCGGTGCTTGTGCAGGGGTGCGGAGCCCCGGGGGAGCCCGGTTCGAGAGCAATGCCATGCCGGTCTGCTCCTACCCGGGGATGACCGCAAGATCCATCCCGAGGCTGACGAAACCGCCCCCGCGCGCCGATAGTGTCTAGGGCATGACAACAACGCTGATCCTTGCTCAAGCAACCCAGGTCGACTCCGGCTACGCGGTGAGCATCGGGCTGGTAATCCTTCTCGCGGTCGTGGCGATCGCCGCGCTCGTGCTGTTCATCGCCGCCCTCGTCAGCGTGCTGTCGTCCACCGTGCTCAGTGGCGTGGGCAAGATCGTGTGGATCCTGCTGATCTTCGTGTTCCCGCTGCTCGGCCCGCTGCTGTGGTTCTTCCTCGGCCGCAACGTGCGCATCTAGGCCTCTTTGGCGGCGGGCTGCTGGCCCGTCGGCCGCGCGTCAGCAGCAAGCGCCGTTCGCTGGCCCGTGGGCCCGTCGGCCGCAAACGCGATAGAAGCTGCGTAAATCCCAGGTCGGCTTCTATCGCGTTTGACCGTTTCCCGTGCTTTTGCGGAACCAGCCGCCGACTCGCGCGGCTACTACCCCCAGCCCCAGCCCCTAGCCGCGCGAGTCGCGGATGCGGGCGAGCGCCCCGAGCGCCACGCCGCGATCCATGGTGGACCAGTAGGGCGGCAGGGTGGAGCGCAGGAATCCGCCATAGCGGGCGGTGGCGAAGCGCGGATCGAGGATAGCGATGACGCCCTTGTCATCGACAGAGCGCAGCAGGCGCCCGGCGCCCTGGGCGAGGAGCAGCGCGGCGTGGGACGCGGCGACGGTCATGAAGCCGTTGCCGCCGCGGGACTCGATGGCGCGCTGCCGGGCCCGCCGCAGCGGATCGTCGGGGCGCGGGAACGGGATGCGATCCATGATGACTAGCGACAGGGACGGGCCGGGCACGTCGACGCCCTGCCAGAGGGAGAGGGTGCCGAACAGCGAGGTCTCCTCGTTGTCGGCGAACTCGCGGACGAGTTGGCCGGTGGAGTTCTCGCCCTGGCACAGCACGGGCGTGTTGATTCGCTCGCGGACCTTCTCGGTGGCCTCGCGGGCGGCGCGCATGGACGAGAACAGGCCGAGGGTGCGTCCGCCGCTCGCGGTGATGAGGTCGACGATCTCGTCGATGTAGGCGGGTGGTAGTCCGTCGCGGCCGGGGGCGGGCAGGTGGCTGGCGACGTACAGGATGCCGGATCGGCCGTGGTCGAAGGGGGAGCCGGCGTCGAGGCTGGACCAGCGCAGCGTCTGGACGTCGCTGGGTGCTTCTTTTCCGTTGGCCAGCGCGGGGTCGGCGTCGCGGGTGGTCTCGCCGGGGGTGTTGCTGGTGATGGGCAGTCCCCAGGTGCGGGCGAGGGCGTCGAAGGCGCCGCCGATGGCGAGGGTGGCGGAGGTGAGGATGACGGTGGCGTTGGCGAAGAGGCTGGAGCGGAGCAGCCCGGCGACGGAGAGCGGCGCGACGTGGAGGATGGCCCCGCGGCGGTCATCGGCGGTGATCCAGACGACGTCGCGGCGCTTGGCGGCGTCGGGCTCGCCGAAGTTCTCGAGGATGCGGACGACGGTGTCGTGGATCTCGTCGAGGGCGGAGAGCGCGGCGGCGCGGGCGCCGAGGGCCTCGGGCTCGGCGTTGCCGGCGGAACGGAGGGGGCCGATGGCGGTGCGGGCGTTCCAGGCGGCGTCGCGCACTGCGGCGAGCGCATACTCGGTGCCGTGCGGGAGGGTCTCCCACAGCCCGGCGGGGATGCTGTCGAGGACGTCGCCGAGGTTGTCGGAGGCGGAGTGCAACTGGTCGGAGTCGCGCTCGTCGATGAGCTTGGCGCACTTGCGGACGGCCGCGACGATGGTGCGGGCGGTCAGCTCGGCGGCGGCTGCTCCGGTGACGCGGTCGACGAGCTCGTGGGCCTCGTCGATGACGACCACATCGTGGTCGGGGAGGATCTGCGCGTCGGAGAGGGCACCGATGGCGAGGAGCGCGTGGTTGGTGACGACGACGTCGACGTGCGCGGCCTGGGCGCGGGCGCGCTCGGCGAAGCAGTCCTCGCCGATGGGGCAGCGGGCGGCGCCGAGGCATTCGCGGGAGGTGACGCTGACCTGCCGCCATGCCTGGTCCATCACGCCGGGAGTGATTTCCTCGCGGTCGCCGATGCTGGTGGTCTCGGCCCAGTCGTGGATGCGGCGCACGTCGCGGCCGAGGCGGGAGACGGCGAACGCGTCGAACAGCTCATCCGGCTCGTCGTCGGGCTCGTCGGGGGTGTTGTGGAGCTTGTTGAGGCACAGGTAGTTGTTGCGACCCTTGAGGATCGCGAACTCGGGCGTGCGGCCGAGGTGCGGGGCGAGCGCTTCGACGAGGCGGGGCAGGTCGCGGTCGATGAGCTGCTTCTGCAGGGCGATGGTGGCGGTGGAGACGATGGCGGTCTTGCCGGTCCGTACCGCGTGCTCGATGACGGGGACGAGGTAGGCGAGCGATTTGCCGGTGCCGGTGCCGGCCTGCACGGCGAGGTGCTCACCGATGTCGATGGCGTGGGCGACGGCGCTGGACATGCGCACCTGGCCGTCCCGCTCGGTCCCGCCGAGCGCGGTGACGGCATGGTGCAGCAGGGTGGGAGTGGAGGTGGTCGCCGGTTGGGGCACGCACCGAGGGTACCCGTGGCGGGGGCTGGTCGCTAAAGCCCTCGATGGCGAGCCGGTCTCGCGGCGCTCAGCCCGGCACCCCGGCCGCGGCGCCCGGTCGTCCGTCGAGGGCCACGCCTTCACCGCGCAGCTGCTCGAGCGCGTTCTCGATGCTGCTCGGTGCTACTCCGACGGTGTAGTCGAGCAGGACGGTGGTGCCGAAGCCCTCGCGGGCGGCGTCGAGGGCAGTGGCGCGCACGCAGTGGTCGGTGGCGATGCCGACGATGTCGACGCTGGTGATGCCGCGGGAGCGGAGCCAGTCGGCGAGGGTGGTGCCGTCGGCGCTGGCCCCCTCGAAGCCGGAGTAGGCGGCGGTGTAGGCGCCCTTGGAGAACACTTCCTCCACGCCGTGGAGATCGAGGCTGGGGTGGAACTCGGCGCCGCTGGTGCCCACCTTGCAGTGCACGGGCCAGGTGTCGACGAAGTCGGGCTCGCTGGAGAAGTGCGCGCCGGGGTCGATGTGGTAGTCGCGGGTGGCAACGATCGTGTCGTACCGGTCGGCGGTGTCGGCGATGAGCGCGGAGATCTCGGCCGCGGTCGCGGAGCCACCCTCGACGGCGAGGGAGCCGCCTTCGCAGAAGTCGTTCTGGACGTCGACGACGATCAGCGCGCGATGCTCGGGGGCCGGGGCGTCCTGGCGGTTCGTCATCGTTGGTCCTCCTCGGTCAGGAACCGGGTGGGGATGGCGGGCTCGCCGCGGGAGAGCGCGAGCCCCTCCCACGGCAGGGACCGCAATCCCTTCCGGGTGTTCTCGCGTGCTTCCTCCAGTGTGGCGCGCGCGGCGGTGCGCTCGCCACCCTCGATGAGCGCCTGAGTGACGGTCCTTGAGTGCGGCACGGGCGGCGGGGCCAGCGTGGCGGGGTGGAGGACTTCCTCGACGAGCGTGCCGGTGGGGCGCGCGATGCGCAGCGCGGACTTGGCGCCGCCAATGGTCTCCTTGTTGCTGCTGCGCTTGGCCACGGGCACGCCATCGACCTCGACGAGCTTGTACACCATGCCCGCGGTGGGCGCTCCGGAGCCAGTGACGAGCGAGGTGCCGACGCCGTAGGAGTCGACGGGATCAGCGCGCAAGGCGGCGATGGCATGCTCGTCGAGGTCCCCGGAGACGACGATCTTGGTGCTGGTGGCGCCAAGCTCATCGAGCTGCGCGCGGACCTGGCGGGCGAGCGGCCCGAGGTCGCCCGAATCGATGCGCACCGCGGCGAGGCCGGTCCCCGCGATGTCGATGGCGGTGCGGACGCCCTCGGTGATGTCGTAGGTGTCCACGAGCAACGTGGTGCCGGTGCCGAGGGCGTCCACCTGGGCCCGGAAGGCGGCGGCCTCGTCCGGGCCTTCCGCGGTGGTGTGGACCATGGTGAAGGCGTGCGCGCTCGTCCCGGCGCTGGGCACGCCGTGGCGGCGGGCCGCCTCGAGGTTGGACGTGGCGGTGAACCCGGCGATGTAGGCGGCGCGGGCGGCGTCCACGGCAGCGTCCTCGTGGGTGCGGCGGGACCCCATCTCGATGATCGGGCGCCCGTCGGCGGCAGTGACCATGCGGGCGGCGGCGGAGGCGATGGCGCTGTCGTGATTGAGGATGGACAGGGTGATCGTCTCGAGCAGCACGCACTCGGCGAAGGTGCCGGTTACCGAGAGGACGGGGGAGCCGGGGAAGTACAGCTCGCCCTCCGGATAGCCGGTGATGGTGCCGCGGAACTGGTAGTCGCGCAGCCAGTCGACGGTGCCGGCGTCGAGGAACCGCGATACGGAGGCGAGATCGTCGTCGGTGAACCGGAACGCCTGCACGGCATCGAGGACGCGCTCGGTGCCGGCGACGATGCCGTAGCGGCGGCCCTCGGGGAGCTTGCGCGCGAATACCTCGAAGGTGCAGCGGCGGTGGGCGGTGCCATCGCGCAGCGCGGCAGCGAGCATGGTGAGCTCGTACTGGTCGGTGCGCAGTGCTGTGGAGGCGAGCGGCATGGTCACGTCCTCCACCGTAGTGCGATTGCTGCCGCGGCGGCAGCCCAGCGGCAGCACCGGAGCGGAGTGGTCGTCGTCCGGGAGGTGGGATTGTTGGCCGGTCGCCTAGTGGGGCCCGCGGGGGTCGTCGTACCCTGGTCGTATGCCTGTTCCGATGGAGACCGAGCCCCAGGCCACACCGGGTGGGCTCGTCGAGGAGAGCACGGACGAGTCGAGCCAGCGTCCGTGGGTGACCATCGTGTGGGACGATCCGGTGAACCTGATGCAATACGTCACCTATGTGCTGCAGAAGATCTTCGGGTATAGCCGCCAGAAGGCGACCGAGCTGATGATGAAGGTCCACACCGAGGGCAAGGCCGTTGTTTCCTCCGGAACGCGGGAGAAGGTCGAGGCGGATGTGCGCAAGCTGCACGCCGCTGGGCTGTGGGCCACGATGCAGCACGAGTCGTAGGGTCGCGCGTGGTCGCGTGCCGAGCCGTCGAGAATCGAAGGAAGTCGATATCCAGTGCAGTCCTGGTCCCGGAAGAACACGCTGAGCGGGGTCCGAATCCGGTCGCAGGTGGATCCGCACGAGGCGAAGGTGCTGCGGTCGGTGATCCATTCCGTGGTGGCGATGCTCGACGAGCGGGAATCGGATGGCCCCCACGACGAGCTCGAGGAGCTCACGGGCATGCGCTCGGGCAACAGCGCGCCCCCCACCAATGCCGTCGTCGCCCGGCTGCTGCCGGACTTCTGCCGCCACGATCCCGACCATAAGGACGAGGATCTCGATGCGGCGGGCGTCGCTGAGCTCAATGGCGCGCTGCGCAGCCTCAACGAGCCGGAGATCATCGACGACAAGAAGGCCGCCGCGAAGGCGCTGCTCGACACGCTGCCCGCCGAGGGCGGCAAGATCTCGCTCACTACAGCGCAGGCCGAGGGGTGGATCGCCGCGATCAACGATGCGCGCCTCGCGCTCGGCACGGTGCTCGACGTGCATGACGACATGGCCGAGGAGTTCGATCCGGAGGATCCGCGCGCACCCCAGCTCGGCGTGTACCACTGGCTGACCTGGATGCAGGATGCGCTGATCATCGCGCTGGCCGGGCAGCACTAGATGGATCCGCGCCCAGCGACGCCGGGGCCGCGCAACAGCATCACCGACGTCGCGGGCGTGCTGGTAGGGCAGTGGACGCGCCTCGAGGATGCCGCGCTGGGATCGGGCTGGGCCACGGGCACCACGGTCGTCCTTGCTCCCGATGGCGCTACGGCCAGCGTCGATGTGCGCGGGGGTGGACCCGGCACCAGGGAAACCGATCTGCTGGCGCCGCACAACACGGTGCAGCATGTGCATGGCATCGTGCTCGCTGGTGGCAGCGCGTACGGCCTCGCCGCGGCCGATGGCGTGATGCAGTGGCTCGAGCAGCAGGGCCACGGGCTGCGGATGGGCGGCGACGGGGCGGTGGTGCCGATCGTGCCCGCGGCGGTGATCTTCGACCTGCCCGTGGGCGGCTGGGCGAACCGCCCCGGAGCGGAATCAGGCCGGGCGGCCGCAGCGGCCGCCGGGCTGGACGTGGCGACCGGCTCGGTGGGCGCGGGCACCGGCGCGCGGGCGGGCGCGCTCAAGGGCGGTGTCGGCACGGCGAGCGTTCGCCTCGGTCCTGGTCCTGCGGAGGGGCTCACGGTGGGCGCGCTGGTGGTGGCGAACCCGGTGGGCTCGGTGATCGATCCGGAAACGGGACTGCCCTGGGGGCTCGCGGCCGGGATCGGGGACGAGTTCGCGGCGCCGCGCCCCACCGCTGAGCAGATCGCCGCGCTGCGCGAGCTCGGGGCGAAGGGCACGGTGCTCAACACCACCATCGGTGTGGTCGCCACCGACGCCATTCTCGACAAGGCGGGGTGCCACCGGCTGGCCGTGGCTGGGCATGCCGGGCTCGCTCGGGCGATCCGGCCCTCGCACTCGCCTCTCGATGGCGACACGATCTTCGCGGTGGCGACGGGGACCGCGGAGGCCCCGCCCGGCGTGACAGCGGCGCCGCCCGCAGGTATACCGGGAGGAACAGCCGTGCTCGCGGAGCTGGCCGCCGCCGCGGCGTCGTGCGTGGAGCGTGCCATCGTGCATGCCGTGCTCGCGGCGACCCCGGTCGCGGGCATCCCCGCCTACACCACGATGGTGGCGGGAGCGGCGCACGAGACCGGAGGGGACCATGACCTACAGCCATAGCGCGCCCATGCCGAGCAAGCCAGTGACATCCCCATGGCTGCGCGCGGCCACCGCCAGTGGCGGATTCGTGGCCCTGCTCTTCGTCATCGAATTGATCGACACGCTGCTGAACCAGCGCTTCAACCGGGCCGGGATCCGCCCGCTGGACTCGGACGGGCTCAGCGGCATCCTCGTGGCGCCCCTGATCCACTACGACTGGGCGCACCTGATCGCGAACTCCGTGCCGCTGCTGGTGCTCGGCTTCCTGGTGTTCCTGAGCGCGCTGCGCCGGGCCATCACCGCGACCGCGATCATCTGGCTCGTCGGCGGGGCAGGGACCTGGCTCATCGGTGGCTCCGGCGTGCACATCGGGGCCTCGATCATCGTCTTCGGCTGGCTGGCCTTCCTCGTCGCACAGGGTTTCTTCAGCCGCAACGCGGTGCAGATCGCCGTCGGGGTAGCCGTGGTATTCCTCTACGGGGGCCTGTTCTGGGGCGTGCTGCCCGGGCAGCCGAACGTCTCCTGGCAGGGGCACCTTTTCGGCGCCATCGGCGGGCTGGTGGCCGCCTGGTACGTCACCTCCCGCGAGCGCGAGCAACGGCGCGCCACTCGACAGCGGCCGATGCCGCGCGATGGAATGACGTGGTGAACGCCAGCGGATCGCCGAAGCCACGTATAGCCGGATCGCCCATCGTTGATGCGCCGGGCCCCGAGTCCCCGATCGGGATCTTCGACTCGGGCGTCGGCGGCCTCACCGTCGCCCGCGCCATCATCGACCTGCTGCCCGACGAGAACGTCATCTACATCGGCGACACCGCCAACGGCCCCTACGGGCCGCTGAGCATCCCGGAGGTGCGCGCGCACTCCACGGTGATCGCCGACGACCTCGTCGAGCGCGGCGCGAAAGTCCTCGTCATCGCCTGCAACACCGCCTCGGCGGCCTACCTGCGCGACGCGCGGGAACGCTACTCGATACCCGTCGTGGAGGTGATCCTGCCAGCGGTGCGGCGCGCGGTGAAGGCCACCCACAACGGGCGCATCGGTGTGATCGGCACGCAGGCCACCATCTCGTCGCGCGCCTACGAGGACGGGTTCGCCGCCGCCCGCGACATCGACGTCAGCGCCGTCGCGTGCCCCCGCTTCGTGGATTTCGTGGAGCGCGGGATCACCAGCGGCCGCCAGGTGATGCAGCTCGCCCAGGGGTACCTCGAGCCCTTGCAGCGCGACGGCGTCGACACCGTGATCCTCGGGTGCACCCACTATCCGCTGCTCTCGGGCGTGATCCAGCTCGCGATGGGCGACGACGTGACGCTCGTATCGAGCGCGGAGGAGACCGCCAAGGATGTCTTCCGCGTGCTCACCGAGCGCGACCTGCTGCGTCCCCACACCAGCCCGCCACCGCGCCGCGAGTTCCTCGCCACCGGCGATCCCGAGCGCTTCAGCCGGCTAGCCGCCCGCTTCCTCGGTCCGTCGATCCCCGTGGTGCAGCACATCTAGGCGAAAGCACTGCGGCACAACGATTTCCATATCTCCTTGCTCCGGCAAGGAAAGTGTCCGGATGCTCATATTGCGATTTCGACACGTAACGGAATAGTGGGGATTCGGCGATCAACGCGTCACGACTTGGCGTAGTTCTCGCTTCGGCCTGCAGAAAACGCCAGAGAAGCCAAATGTGAATTGGTGCGGCATGGCAGCATTAGAGGCATGCGCATTACCGTTCTTGGATGCTCCGGGAGCGTCACGGGCCCGAGCTCGCCGGCGTCGGGGTATCTCATCACGGCAGAAGACACCACGCCACTCGTGCTCGACTTCGGTGGCGGGGTGCTCGGTGCGCTGCAGAGGTATATCGATCCGGGCGAGGCGAACCTGATGCTCTCGCACCTGCACGCCGATCACTGCCTCGACATCCCCGGCCTGCTCGTGTGGCGGCGCTACCATCCCGAGCCGCCATCCGGGCGCGCGCTCGTCTACGGGCCCACCGACACCGCGGTGCGGATCGGTGCCGCGTCCTCCGAGGTCGGCGGCCACATCGACGACCTCTCGGACGTGCTCGATGTGCGCGTCTGGGGCGACGGCGAGGCAGTGCAGTTCGGCAGCCTCACGGTGCTACCGAGACGGGTGTACCACCCTCCGGAGTCCTACGGGTTCCGCATCACCGCGCCGGACGGATCGGTGCTCGCCGTCAGCGGTGACACCGGCGTGTGCGACCAGGTGCGCGAGCTCGCCGCCGGGGCAGACCTCTTCCTGTGCGAGGCATCCTGGACCGATTCGCCCGACCGGCCGAAGGGCGTCCACCTCTCGGGCACGGAGGCCGGCAAGCTGGCCCGCGAGGCCGGGGTCGGCGCGCTGCTGCTCACCCACATCCCGCCGTGGACCTCCGCCGATGAAGTATTCGCGGAGGCGAAGGCCGAGTTCGACGGCCCGATCCACGTCGTCAAGCCGGATGACCAGTTCGATGTCGCGCAGGCCCGCCTCATCGAGGAATCGATGACCTGACCTGATGCCCGCGCAGCGTCGCGCGTGAACTACCGGTGGGGAAGCCGCTAGTCTCGAAGGCGTGAGCAGACGAGCAGATGGCAGAGCAGACGACGAACTACGCCCGATCCGGATCACCCGGGGGTTCACCGACCATCCCGCGGGCTCGGTGCTCGTGGAGTTCGGCAAGACCCGCGTCATGTGCACCGCCAGCATCATCGAGGGCGTGCCCCGGTGGAAGGAAGGCAACGGCGAGGGCTGGCTGACCGCCGAGTACGCGATGCTGCCCGCAGCGACGCACTCCCGCAGCGGCCGCGAATCCGTGCGCGGCAAGGTCGGGGGCCGCACCCAGGAGATCAGCAGGCTCATCGGACGGTCCCTGAGGGCCTGCATCGACCTGAAGGCCATCGGCCCGCGCACCATCACCATCGACTGCGACGTGCTGCAGGCCGACGGTGGCACCCGCACCGCCGCGATCACCGGTGCCTTCGTGGCGCTGCATGACGCGATCACCTACCTCGGTGCTGCGGACGCGTTGATCGATCCGAAGCCGCTGTCGTGCTCCATCGCAGCGGTGAGCGTGGGCGTCATCGACGGCCGGGTGCGCCTCGACCTGCCCTACGAGGAGGATTCCCGCGCCGAGGTCGATCTCAACGTCGTCGCCACCGATGCGGGCACGTTCGTGGAGATCCAGGGCACCGGCGAGGGCGCCACGTTCCCGCGATCCACCCTGGACGCGCTGCTCGATCTCGCGCTGAAGGGCTGCGCCGAGCTCGTCCAGATCCAGCGGGAAGCACTCTCCGCCCCCTACCCGGGCGAGCTGCCGCTGCCGAGCCCGAACGCCGCGAAGAAGAAGGCTTTCGGCCACAAATGAGCACCCCCAAGACGCTGCTGGTGGCGAGCCGCAACGCCAAGAAGCTCGCCGAGCTGCAACGCATGCTCGATGCCGCCGGGATCACGGGTGTGGCACTGGTGAGCCTGCGGGACGTGCCGGACTTCCCCGAAGCACCGGAGACCGGGGAGACGTTCGAGCAGAACGCGCTCGCCAAGGCCCGCGATGCGGTCGCCGCCACGGGCCTCGCCTGCGTGGCGGATGATTCCGGGCTGGAGATCGACGCCCTGCACGGCATGCCTGGCGTGCTCTCGGCACGGTGGAGCGGCACCCACGGCGACGATGCCGCCAACACCGCCCTCGTGCTGGCCCAGTTGCGGGATGTCCCCGACGAGCGGCGCTCCGCGGCGTTCGTCTCGGCCTGCGCGCTGGTGCTGCCTGATGGCACCGAGACCGTGGAGCGCGGCACATGGCGCGGAGCCATCGCGCACGAGGCCCGGGGCGAGGGTGGCTTCGGCTACGACCCGGTGTTCATCCCGCTCATAGGGGAGGATCCAGTGCATCCCGTGCTGGCGGATCGCACCGCCGCCGAGCTGTCCCCGCAGGAGAAGGACGCGGTGTCGCACCGTGGCCGGGCACTGGTGCAGCTGCTGCCGTCCATCGCGGCGTGGGCCGCGTCCTGACGATCAGTCGATGAGGCCGTGGATGGTGCGGCGCTAGCTACTCGCCCTCGTCCACGGTCTCGTCCACCGGGCTGTTCCCTGGGTTGCCCTCGGCAGGCTCCTCGGGCACGCGCGGCTCGATGCGCAGCGAGCCATCGATCTCCTGCACGGTCGGCGCGATGGCCTCCGCATCGCGGGACAGCGAGCTCACCCGCAACTGCACCACGTAGGTGGAGCCGTCGATCTCGGCCACGGCCGTGCGCTCCACCACCGCCATGTAGCCATGCTCCTCATCGCGGAACTCTCCCGAGACCGCATACGACGGGAAATCACCCACCATCGTGTCCGCGTCATCAAGGGCGATCTCGAAATCAGTCAGGTTCCGCAGCGCGCCATCGGCATGCTCGAGGATGTCCTCAGCAGGCACCACACGGTCGAGGCGCTGCACGGTGAGGATGGCCGTCGGCAGCGGGCCCGGATCAGCCTCGTAGAACCACTTGGTTCCCAGCGCCACGAAATGCGCTTGCGGATAGATCGCCGGATCAGCCGGCTCCCAGCCCTCCGGGACGTCGAACGCCACGATCGGCCCCGACTCGCTGCCCGGCGGCAGGGGAGTGCGGCCAATGCCTTGCTCGCCGAGAAAATCGTTGATCGTGGTGGCGGACTCCGGTTCCTCCGAAGGCTCTGGCATGGGCGCCGTGGGGGTCGCGGGCGGGATCGACACGGCCACCGTCGTCGGCGGGGCATCGCTCGGGACAGGGTCCTCGCTAGCGCACCCGGCGACGGCCAGGGCGCCCGCAACCACGATCACTGTCCCGGAGCGACGGATCATCATGCTCTCTTGAATATCCCGCCGCCACCGCGATGTCAAAGGCACCATCCGCGACGAGTCACAATCGTTGCCCCGCCCGGGTCTTGCGCGTCACCTTGTGCTCGACGATGAACGACAGGAACGGGATCGTGCCCGCGAGCAGCACACCCAGCGTCGGCAGCGGGCGCCAGCGCGCCTTCACCGCCAGATCCAGCGTCACCAGCAGGAACACGAAATACACCCAGCCATGCACCACCGGGATGATCGCCGCCCACCCCGGCATGTCCAGCTCCAGGATGTACTTCGCGATCATCTCCACCGTCAGCACCAGCAACCAGATGCCCGTGGTGATCGCCAGCACCCGGTAACGGGTCAACGCTGGGCCGATGCGATTCGGCAACGTGCTCGTCGGAGCAGTCACTCCGCGTTCCTTTCGTCAGAATTCCGGGGCTGCTCCCCGGCAAGCTCGGCAAGCAAGCGGTTGTACTCGCGCAACTGCGGATCATCCTCATCCGGCCGCGACGCGGCGCGCGGACGCTGCGGCAACAGATCCTCCGGGATCTCACGCGGCTCCCCGGCCCGCGGATCCACCTCCCCGCGCTCGAGGCGCACGAAACGGAGATACGCATACACGAAGAACCCCGCGAACAACGGCCACTGCAACGCATACCCCAGGTTCTGCGCCGAGCCCGACATCGAGTCATAGCGCTGCCACTGCCACCACCCCAGCCCCAGGCACGCGGCAGCAGCGAGCACCACGAACACGATCAACGCGACGCGATGCGAACGAGAAGGAGAAGTGCCAGCCACACCACCACGGTACCGGCAACCACGCTGTGGGCACGCTCACGCAGGGGCGGGGGAGGCGGGAGCCCACCGCCAGGCCTGGTGCGTGGCGCGGTCGTGGGCGCAGGCGAGCAAGGACCACCTCGGTCCATTCCACGCGAAGATCGCGACCTGCCCGAATCGCAGCCCGAGCTGACGCGCCTCCTGATCGGTGAGGCCGAAGACCGCCCGGCTCTCCTCTGAGTGGTGCCCATTGCGGCTTGCACCCTCCGCTCGGATCGCGTGCAGGCCCTTCGCGCGCAGCTCCTGGTCCAGCACGGCCATGCGCGCGAGGATGTCGCCACGAGTGGGCTTAGGACTGCTTGGATCGGTTTCGGGCTGGATCGCGGTGATCACGTGCAACGGACCCGCGGGCGGATGCTCGCCACCCGGACCTTCGGTGAGCGGCTCGACGGTGCCTACGAGGGGACCGTCGTAGAACCTCACGACGGTGTCCAGGTAGTACTTCCACGGATCGTCCCTGGCTGCCAGCTCGGCCAGCTTGTCCGCCGGGGTCCACGCGAGATCAGAGTGATGGGGCATCGGAGTCCTTGCTGCCAGACGCGGTCGCGTCGATGGTCATGGGTTCCCCTTTCAATGGGTGCTCCTGTGGCAGGCCCGCATACCAGTCTCGGCCACTCTTGAAGCTCTCCCTGCGGTGTCCGCAGAAGCCTATGAAACGAAACTCAACCTCGCCGGAAACGGGGCACATTGTTTCGTTCCATAGGCTTTCGACAGTCAGCCCCTGGTTCGTGCAGCCACCGCGCCCGCCGCGATGGTGAGCCGGTGCAGATCGACGAGCTCGTCGGCGGTGAGGCGGGTGCCGATGTAGCCGCCCGCGAGGACGAACGCGACCGGGAGGGATTCCCGCGCGCAGAACTCGAACACGAGGCGCTCACGCTCGGCGAGGATGTCGCTGGTGATCCCCCGGAGCCCGCCGATGCTGCAGTTCTCGTGCGGATCCATGCCCGCGTTGTAGAGCAGCAGATCGGGCCGGAGCCTTTTCAGCTGTTCGAGCGCGTGCTCGACGCGGCCGAGGTAGAGGTCGGCGCGGTCGACCATCCACAGCGTCGAGTTGCCGGTGTCGGGGTAGGAGTCGAACGAGGACACCGACACGTCCAGCTGCGTGATCCGTGGGTTCCCGCCGATGATGGAGGCGGTTCCGCCGCCGCAGTGAGCATCGAGGTCGAGGATCGCTACCGTTGCCGCTCCCTCGCGAAGTGCCGCCCCGGCCGCGACCGCGAGGCCGTTGACGCTGCAGAAGCCACTGCCCGTATCGCGGCGGGCATGGTGCAGCCCGGACGACAGCGAGCCTGCGGATCCTTCCTCCAGCGCTGTCAGCGCGGCCGCGACCACCCCGCCGGTCGATGCGAAGATGGACGTCCACAGTCCCGGATCCCAGGTAAGGCCCTGTGATTCGGCGACCACGCGGGGCCGCCCGGTGCGGAGCGCGTCGATGTAGCCGGGGTCGTGCGCGCCCTCCAGGTCGGCGGGAGTGATCGGGGCTGGCGTTGCGATCCGTGCTCCGTCGATGGGGCGGGATGCGAGTGAATCGGCGATCCATCCGGATTTCGCGACGGTGTCGAAGCTTTCCTCGGAGGCGATGTAGCGGGCCGAGTAGAAGACTTTCATGGGGTGCCTTTCGCGTTGTGCGGGCATGGCGAAGGTGCGCGTGCTGGAAGGATTTAGGTGCTGGCAGGTTTGGGTCGGCCAGCTGTGGGTGGCTGAAGGGCGCCTAGCGCCGGTTCTTCAGGTAGTCGCAGGGGTTCCAGATGCTGGGGTCGGCGATGTTGAAGTAGGCGTGGCCACCTTCGGGGCTGCGGACCTCGAGGATTCCCCAGCGCGTTTTCCACCATGCTTGACCGTCGGAGAGGAACAGCGCGGCCGCGACGGCGTCCGGATTGTGGTTGCGGAAGCGGAAAGTCTCATCGTCCTTCGTGATGACAATCTGGTCGTCCTCGTCGACGGTGGCTTGCACCTCGACGGGATGCTTGTCCTCGAACGCCTTGCGCGCGTGGATCCAGTGCACGACGTGCCCGCTCTGGTACAAGCTGCATCCGGGTACGCCGCTGCCGATGCGGACGACAGCGACCTCCTTGGCCGGGGTGCCGGGGGTCTCCGAGGTTCCAGCGGATTCGGGTGTGCCGTCGGGTTCAGGTGTGGCGTGGAAATCGTCAGACATCGAGAACTCCTCGATCCAGGGCCCAAAGGGGCCAGCTCCTGCCGCGCGCCGGTCGACGCGAGGCCGCTTCCTCATCCGAGCCACCCGTGAGCATGGGGTTGGCGTGCAGCCCAGTCGGGGCTTTGCGGCTGCATCTCGTGAAGCATTCGTCAGTGTACGGAGGAGGTCTGACAAAAAATTCTGGGAGGGCCAAGCAGTCGTGCTTGAACAGGAAAAACCTGTGACCGGGGGAGCGCTGGCGACACGTCAGCGGACGCGTACCAGCATTCTCGGTCGCAGCGGATAGGCTCGCTGCCGTGCGACGACTCCTGCGACGAACCATCCTGCTCGGAATCCTGGGGCTCGTCCTCATCATCGCGGCATCGAGCGCATGGGTGCAGTGGCAGAGCCGCTCACGCATCGAGACCGGCACCGCGCAGGAATGGGTGATCGTCCTCGGCGACCGCGTGCGCGACGGCGAACCGTCGGACTACCTGCGCGAGCGCCTCGACACCGCAATCGGCATCATGCAGGAGGATCGCGCCACGCAAGTGCTCATCTCCGGGCACGCCGCCTCGAAGAAGGGCAACGAGGTCGCCGCCATGCACGACTACCTCATCGAGCAAGGAATCGACGCGGAAGCGATCACCGAGGACCGTCACGGCGTGACCACTTACAACACCTGCGCCCGCGCCCACGACGTGTTCGGCATCGACAACGCCATCGTCGTCACCCAGGACTTCCACCTGCGGCGAGCCGTCGCGCTCTGCCAAGGCCAAAGCATCGACACCGTCGGCGCGGAAGCCACCTCCGACGCCCGTGCTTACCTCACCGTGCGCAACTGGTTCCGCGAGATCGTGCTCTCCCGGCCCAAGGCACTTCTCGATAGCACCGTCGATCCCGGGCCGCGGACTCGCGAGCGGTGAGTGGGGCGGCGCTTCCCTAGCGGCCAGCTACCCCCGAATCTGCGAGCGTAAGTCAACAGATGTCCGATTCTGGGGCGTGATTTGGTGACTTTCGTTCGCAGACTTCCGTTGGCGGCTGGTGAGCCAGGCCCATCGATCGCCCCCGCCCCGCAAAAGCACCGGCAACTACCAAACGCGATAGAAATCGCGCCGCGTTCGAGCCGGTTTTTATCGCGTTTGCGGGGCGGGGGCGCGAGGCACGGCCGTAAACAGGCCAGCCAGGCCGTCAACCAGGCCAATCCAGCCACCCACCACCGATCTTGTGCGCGAGGGGGGACTTGAACCCCCACGTCCTAGGACACTGGAACCTAAATCCAGCGCGTCTGCCAATTCCGCCACTCGCGCGCGCAGGGCATAGCGTACGGCGTGGCGTGGACTGTCCGCTACTTGGTACTGCGCGGCCCCTCTGCCCCACGCCGCCAAAGTAACGATTCAATAACGCACACCACGCCGTCGAGGACCCCAGCCAGGCCCGTTTATAAGCCCTGAACAGCAAAAACACCAAAACATGAGTGGTTACTCATGATTAACCGTATTGGCTACCGGTCAGTAGCTTGCGCCGCGCCGAAAAAACATGAGGAAAACCTCACGAATGTGTGTCACCCTGGGCTCAGGCCGCATCGAGCCGCGCACCCACGGAGTGCCGCCGGACCCTCGTGCTCAGCCACCTTGACCTTCCCCAGCACACCCCGCACCGGAGCAGCACATGACCTTGAGCGATCACCCCTACGCCCGCGAAGCCGCCACGGCCCACCGCCACCCAGGCCGCACGATGGTCGATGACTTCCGGGCCGGCACCCGCTACGCGATCGCGTTCGGCGGGCAAGGCTCCGACTGGCTCCCTGCCCTCGCCGAGCTCGCCCATGACTCCGGCGCCACCGCCGAGCTCGCCGAGCTCGTGGAGCAGGCCAACACGCTGATCACGCCGCTCGCCGATGACCTGCTCGCCATCCGCCCTGCTTTCGCCCCCATCGCGTGGCTGCCCGGAGCAAACCCGTCGGCAGCGCCCAGCCAGAACCACAACGCGCAAGGACCCACCGCGCAGGAGGCCAGGGGAGCGGCATTGTCTCTGCCGGGAATCCTGCTCGTGCAGCTCGCCACGCTGCGCCTGCTCGCCCTCGAGGGCCTCGACACCCGCGCGATCCCGCCCGTTGCCACCGCCGGGCATTCCCAGGGCGCCCTCGCCGCGGAGGCCGTGCGCCACCACGGCGAGCGCGACGCCGAGATACTCGCGATCGCCCAGCTCATCGGTGCCGCAGCCACCCTCGTAGGCCGCCGCCGCGGACTGCGCGGGCACGGCGAGCATCCCGCCATGGTGTCGATCTCCCGCGTCGATCCCGCCTTCATCGCCAGCGTCGTGGCCGAGCTCGCTGAGGGCCTGCACCCGGCCCAGGCGCCCGTAGTCTCGCTGCGCAACGGTCGCCGCCGCTGCGTGGTGTCCGGCCCGCCCGCCCAGCTCGACCGCCTGCGCCGCCGCCTCGCCGCCATCACCGCCGAGCAGCGCGCCGAGCGCGATGCCCGCACCCGTGGTGGTGCGATCCTTGATCCTGCCGTCGAGCCCGTGCATGCCGAGGTTGCGTTCCACCACCCGGTGATGGCCGAAGCTGTTGACCTCGTGACCGACTGGGCCGCCGACTGCGACCTCGACACCGATCTCGCCCGCAGCCTCGCCACCATCGCGCTCGTTGACCCCGTCGACTGGGTGCGCGACATCGAAGCCCTCGGCGAGGCGGGTGCCACCTGGATCCTCGACATCACCCCCGGTGATGGCCTTGCTCGGATGACCAGCTCCATCACCCGCGGACTCGGCGTCGAGGTCATTGCCGCGAGCACCCGGGGCGGGCACCGCAACCTCTTCACCCCCGGTGCCGCGCCCCGCCCCGCGCCCGCGTGGAGCACCTTCGCACCAGCCCCCATCCGGCTGCCCGATGGCCGCAACGCCGTGGAGACGCGCTTCACCCGCCTGACCGGTCGCTCACCGATCATCCTCGCCGGGATGACCCCCACCACGGTGGACACCGCGATCGTCGCGGCAGCCGCCAACGCCGGGCACTGGTCCGAGCTTGCCGGGGGAGGGCAGGTCACCGCCGAGATCCTGCAGGACCGCATCACCGAGCTCGCCGCCGCCCTCGAGCCGGGCCGCGCCGCGCAGTTCAACGCCCTCTACCTCGACCCGTACCTGTGGAAGCTGCAAGTGGGCGCGCGCCGCCTCCTGCAGAAGCACCGCGAAGCCGGGGCGCCCATCGACGGCATCACCATCACCGCAGGCATCCCCGAGCTCGATGAGGCACTGGGGCTGATCCGCGACCTCACCGCGTCGGGCATCACCCACATCGCGTTCAAGCCTGGCACCACCGCACAGATCCGCGCCGTCATCCGTATTGCCGCCGAGGTCCCCGAGCAGCCACTGATCGTGCAGATCGAGGGCGGCAAGGCCGGCGGGCACCACTCGTGGGAAGACCTCGACGACCTGCTCATCGACACCTACGCCGAGCTGCGCGCCCGGCCCAACATCGTGATCGCCGTCGGCGGTGGCATCGGCACCCCGGAGCGGGCCGCCGAATACCTCACCGGCACGTGGTCGCGCGTCCACGGCTTCCCGGCCATGCCGATCGACGCCGTCCTCATCGGCACCGCGGCCATGGCAGCGCGCGAGGCCACCACCTCGCCCGACGTCAAGCGCCTCCTCGTCAACACCTCCGGCACCGAGCAGTGGATCGGCGCTGGCCGTTCCACCTCCGGCATGGCATCGGGCCGCAGCCAGCTCGGCGCGGACATCCACGAGATCGACAACGCCGCGTCCCGCTGCGGACGACTCCTCGACACTGTCGCCGGGGATGCGGCCGCCGTCACCGCTCGCCGCGACGAGATCATCACCGCCCTCGCCGCCACCGCCAAGCCCTACTTCGGCGATCTCGCCACCATGACCTACCAGCAGTGGCTCGAGCGATACATCGAGCTCACCGTCGGCAACACCGCGCCCCGCTGGGACCTCGGCACCGACCTCGGCGCGGCCTGCGATGAGTCGTGGCGCTCGGTGTGGACCGACCCCACCTGGAAGGACCGCTTCGCGGCGATGCTGCGCCGGGCCGAGGCCCGCCTGAACCCGCAGGACCGTGGCAGGTTCGCCTCCCGCCTCGCCGACCCCACCGCCCCCGCATCCGCCTCGACGAGCGCCCAGCCGTCGCGCCTCGAATGGCCGCACGCCACCATCGGCGCGCTGCTCCAGGCATACCCGGGCGCCGCCAGCACCGCCCTGCACCCCGGCGACGTGCCGTTCTTCCTGCACCTGTGCCGGCAGCCCGGCAAGCCGGTGCCGTTCGTGCCGATCATCGACGCGGACGTGCGCCGCTGGTGGCGCTCGGATTCGCTGTGGCAGGCCCACGATCCCCGCTACACCGCTGACCAGGTGTGCGTCATCCCCGGCCCGGTCTCGGTCGCGGGCATCACCGCCGCGGATGAGCCCATCGCGGACATTCTCGGCCGCTTCGAGACGGCCACGTTCGCGGCCCTGCGTGCCCCGGCCACGCCTGCCATCAGCCGCCGCCGCGTGCCGCACCCGTCCCCGCTGGGCGTCCTGCTCGCTGCCCCCGACGTCGCGTGGGGCAACCGTCGCATCGCGAACCCGCTGCGCCGACTCGCCCCAGCGCACCAGTGGCGACTGCTCGATGAGGGCATCGCCACCGAGCCAATGTCCGGCGCCACCGCTCGCCTCGTCGATGACCGCACCATCGTCCTCGATGTGCCCATGAGCCGCCGCGCGCCGGCCGGGCTGGCGCTGCGCTTCACCATCCCGGCGTCGTGCATCGACGGTGGCGTGCCGCTCGTCACCCGCCAGGACACCGTCTCCGGGATGCGGAGCTTGCTGCGCCTCGCCGGGGGAGGACCGGAGCTGCCGCCCGCGCCGCGCGGCACCGCCAGCCTTGGCGCGTCCCTGGTGCCCGAGGTGTTCGCCGACCATGCCTCCGTCACCGCGCTCGATCTCGGCGCGCACCGCGTGCCCACCAGTGCCCCTGATGCGCTCGTCGGGGCCTGCTGGCCAGCGATCTTCGCGGTCCTCGGTACCGCCCGCACGCCTGGTGGTGACCCGGTCATCGAGGGGTTGCTCGACCTCGTGCATCTCGACCACCACCTCGAGCTCGTCGCCGAGCCGCCCTCCGAGCCGACGTCGATCCAGGTGACCGCCACGCTCCGGTCCGTCACCGACACCACCGTGGGGCGTGTCATCGACGTCGAGGCGCGCATCGACACTGTGCCCGCGCGCGGCGTCCACCGCATCCCGCTCGCCACGCTGCGGGAGCGCTTCGCCATCCGCCACCGCACCGGGGCTGCGCCGCTCGATCCTGCCAGCCCCGTCACCGCTCAGGGCGTCACCGCGGGCGAGACCACCACCACGCCCCGCACGGTGCTGCGCCGAGCCACGCTCACCGCCCCGCGTGACATGAGCGCTTTCGCCCGCATCAGCGGCGACCACAATCCCATCCACACCAGCCCCGCTGCTGCCGCGCTCGCCGGTCTTGACGGGCCCATCGTGCACGGCATGTGGCTCTCCGCCGCCGTGCAGCACCTTCTCGGCGCCGAGGATCTCGGCAGCGAGCACCGCGACATCCCACGCGTCTCCGCCTGGACGGCCCGGTTCCTCGCCCCCGTCGCCCCCGGCAGCTCCCTCGACGTCACCATCGAGCGCACCGGCACTAGCAACGGCGCCACCCTCGTCGAGGCCACCTGCCGTGCCGACGGAACCCCCGTCCTCATCGCCACCGCACGGCTGCAGCCGCCCCGCACCGTCTACGCCTTCCCCGGCCAGGGCATCCAGCACAAGGGCATGGGCATGGCCGCGATGGCCACATCGCCCGCCGCCCGCGCCGTCTGGGAGCGGGCCGACGCCCACACCCGCGAGGCGCTCGGCTTCTCCGTCCTCGCCGTGGTGCGCGACAACCCCACCCGGCTGCGTGCCCGTGGAATCGAGCACCACCACCCCGACGGGGTCCTCTACCTCACCCAGTTCACCCAGGTGGCCATGGCCACCCTCGCCGTCGCGCAGGTAGCCAGCCTCCGGGAGGCCGGGGTGCTCGTCGACGACGCCCTCTTCTGCGGCCACTCCGTCGGTGAGTACACCGCGCTCGCTGCCATCGCCGAGGTGCTGCCGCTCGAAGTGGTCCTCGACGTGGTGTTCCGCCGCGGCTCCGCGATGCATGCCCTCGTCCCGCGCGACGCAGCCGGACGCAGCGACTACCGCCTCGCCGCGATCCGCCCAGCCCAGGCAGGCATCGCCGATGATGACGTCGCCGCGTTCATCGCCCGCACCGCCACCGAGACGGGCGAGTTCCTGCAGGTCGTCAACTACAACCTGCGGGGCAGCCAGTACGCCATCGCCGGCACCGTCGCCGGGCTCGAGGCTCTCGAGCAGCGCATCGACGAGCGTCGTGCCCAGCACGGCGGCAAGCGCGCGTTCATCCTCGTCCCTGGCATCGACGTGCCCTTCCACTCCGATGTGCTGCGCCCCGGCGTGCCCGAGTTCCGGCAGCACCTCGACGAGCTCGTGCCCCACGGCATCGACCCCGCCGTGCTCATCGGCCGCTACATCCCCAACCTGGTGCCGCGCCTGTTCAGCCTCAACCGTGGCTTCATCGCCGAGATCGCTGAACTCGTCGACAGCGAGCCCCTCGACCGCGCCCTCGACGACTACGAGAACGCGCTCGCCGACCCGTCCGCGCTGTGCCGCACCGTGCTCATCGAGCTGCTCGCCTGGCAGTTCGCGAGCCCCGTCCGCTGGATCGAGACCCAGGACCTGCTGTTCAGCGACGACCTCGGCCTCGAGCGGTTCATCGAGATCGGGGTCGGCGCCGCGCCCACTCTCGCCAACCTCGCCACCGGAACCCTGCGGGCCAGCGACCAGCACCCGACGCCGCGCGTGTGGAACTGCGAGCGCGACGCCGCCCTCGTCCTCGCGCAGGACGCCCCCGATACGACGGACGAGCCTGTCGAGACTGAAGCAGCTGAGGCTCCCCAGCCCGCGTCGCAGCAGCCCGTCGCCCAGCCCACCGTCCAGCCCTCCGGCTCGGTTTCCGCTACCCAGGACGCCCCGGACCTGCCCTACACCGCCGGTGACGCCGCCGTCGCGCTGATCGCGCTGTGGACCAAGACCCGGCCCGACCAGATCACCCCCGCCGACACCATCGAGGCCCTCTGCGACGGCGTCTCCTCCCGCCGCAACCAGGTGCTGCTCGACCTCGGCGCGGAACTCGGACTCGGCGCAATCGACGGCGCCGCCGAGGCCGCCATCCCGGCCCTGCGCGGCACCGTCGAGCGGCTCGCCCGCTCCTACAAGCCCCTCGGGCCTGTCCTCGCCGACGCCGTCACCGACAACCTGCGCCGCGCCCTCGGCCCCACCGGCAAGCGCCCCTCCCACATCGCCGACCACGTCACCGGGACCTGGCAGCTCGGCCCCGGCTGGGTGCACCACGTCTCGGCGGAGCTTGCCCTCGCCACCCGCGAGGGAAGCAGCGCCCGCAGCGGCGATCTGGCCACCATTGACGCCACCACCGCCGACGCGATGGTCGACGCCGCGATCACCGCGGTCGCCAGCCGAGCAGGGCTCACCGTCGCCCGCCCCGCTGCTACCAGCAGCACCGCAGTCGATCCGGCAGCGGCGGCCGCGCTCACCGAGGCCCTCACCGGCCCCGACGGCGTGCTCGCCACCACCGCCCGGCACCTCCTCGCGAAGCTCGGCCACGACACCGCCACCGCCCAGGCAACGGACGACGACAGCGCTGCCAGTGACCGAGCCCTCCTCGATCTCATGGCCCGCGAGCTCGGCACCGACTGGCCCCGCATCGTCGCGCCCGCCTTCGACTCCGCCCGCGCCGTGCAGCTCGACGACCGCTGGGCCAGCGCCCGCGAGGACCTCGCCCGCATGTGGCAGGACGGCGCGCAGGCCAGCGGCCGGTTCGACGGAGCAGGGGAGGCCGTGGCACGGCAAGCCCACTGGTGGGCCACCCAGGCGCGGCAGCACGAGCGCCCCGCCCTCGCTGAGGCCTACCTGCGCATCGCCCATCAAGCAACCATGAGCACCAAGGGCGCATGGTCCGGGGAGATCGCCGTCGTCACCGGAGCCAGCGCGGGATCCATCGCCGCCGCCGTCACCGCCGAGCTCCTTTCCGGAGGCGCCACCGTCATCGCCACCACCTCGCGCCTCGATGACACCCGGCTGCGCTTCTACCGCGACCTCTACCAGCAGCACGCCCGTCCCGGCGCAAACCTGTGGATCGTGCCCGCCAACCTCGCCTCCTACAGCGACGTTGACGCGCTCATCGACTGGATCGGCACCGAGCAGCGCGCCACCGTCGGCGCGACCACCACCCTCGTCAAGCCTGCCCTGGTGCCCACACTGCTGTTCCCGTTCGCCGCGCCCCCCGTCCACGGCTCCCTCGCCGACGCCGGACCGCGCGCCGAGACCCAGGCCCGCGTGCTGCTGTGGTCGGTGGAGCGGCTCATCGCCGGGCTCGGCACCCTCGGCGCCACCACCGACATCGACGGGCGCCTCCATGTGGTGCTGCCGGGCTCCCCGAACCGTGGCATCTTCGGCGGCGACGGTGCCTACGGCGAGGCCAAGGCCGCCCTCGATGCGATCGTCGCGAAATGGCGCTCCGAGCGGTCCTGGTCGCAGCGCATCACTCTCGTCCATGCGCTGATCGGCTGGGTTCGCGGCACCGGCCTCATGGCGCAGAACGATCCGCTCGTCGACGCCGTCGAGGACGCCGGGGTGCGCACTTGGTCTGCTACCGGCATGGCCCGCGCGCTGCTCGACGCCTGCACCACGGAAGCGCGCGAGCAAGCCCGGTCCGCCGTGCTCGCCCGCGACCTCACCGGCGGTCTCGCCGACGCTGACCTCGACCTCGCCGAGCTCGCCCGCGCTGCGGCCGACTCATCTGCCGAAGGGTCGATGACTGCGGAGGCTGTGGAACCTGACCACCTCATCGCCGCGCTCCCGCCCGCCCCCAGCGCACCCGCCCTCCAGCGACCGACGTGGGGCACCGTTGGCCTCGACCCCGCCGACATGATCGTCATCGTCGGCACCGGCGAGCTCGGCCCCTACGGCTCATCCCGCACCCGCCACCAGATGGAGGTCACCGGCGAGCTCTCCGCCGCCGGAGTCGTCGAGCTCGCGTGGAGCACCGGCCTGATCACCTGGGAGGACGACCCCCAGCCCGGTTGGACCGACACCGCCACCGGCGACCACGTCCCCGAGGAGGAGATCGCCGACCGCTACCACGACACCATCCTCGCCCATTGCGGCATCCGCACCTACGAGGACGACGGTGCCCTCCAGGACGGCAGCATCCCGCTGCTCGTCTCCGTCTACCTCGACGAGGACCTGCCCTTCACCGTCGGCGCCCGAGCCCAGGCCGAGGCCTTCCGCGACGCCGACCCCGCCCACACCACCATCACCGAGCTGCCCAGCGGCGAATGGCGCGTCACCCGCAAGGCCGGCACCGAGATCCGCGTGCCCCGCCGAGCACGACTCACCCGCAGCGTCGGCGCGCAGATCCCCACCGGCTTCGACCCCACCCGCTGGGGCATCCCCGCCGACATGGTCGCCGCCCTCGACCGCGTCGCCGTATGGAACCTCATCACCACCGTCGATGCGTTCCTCGGCTCCGGGTTCACCCCCGCCGAGCTGCTCCGCTGGGTGCACCCCGCCGACGTCGCCAACACCCAGGGCGTCGGCATCGGCGGAATGCAATCCATGCGATCCCTCTACGTCGACGCGCTGCTCGGCGAGCCCCGGCCCAACGACATCCTCCAGGAGGCGCTGCCCAACGTCATCGCCGCGCACGTCGTGCAGTCCTACATCGGCAGCTACGGCGACATGCTGCACCCCGTCGCCGCCTGCGCCACCGCCGCCGTCTCCGTCTCCGAGGCTGCCGACAAGATCCGCCTCGGCCGCGCCAGCATCGTCGTCGCTGGTGGCTTCGACGACCTCGGCCCGGAAGGCATCACCGGCTTCGGCGACATGAACGCCACCGCCCGCACCAGCGACATGCTCGCCAAGGGCATAGATCCAGGCCGCTTCTCCCGCGCCAACGACCGCCGCCGCGGCGGATTCGTCGAGGCACACGGCGGCGGCACCCTCATCCTCGCCCGTGGCGACATCGCCGCCGACCTCGGACTGCCCGTGCACGGGGTCATCGCCTGGGCCGGGACGTTCGCCGACGGCATCCACACCTCCATCCCCGCGCCCGGCATCGGAGCCACCAGCGCCGCCCGTGGCCGAACCAGCTCCGAGCTGCACCGCGCCCTCGCCAAGCACGGTCTCGCCCCCGATGACATCGCGGTGATCTCCAAGCACGACACCTCCACCCACGCCAACGACCCCAACGAGGCCGAGCTGCACGAGACCATCGCCAGCGCGCTCGGGCGAGACCCCGGCAACCCGATGTTCGTCATCTCCCAGAAGACCCTCACCGGTCACGCCAAGGGCGGTGCCGCAGCCTTCCAGATGATCGGGCTCTGCCAGGTCCTCCGCGGCGGAGCGATACCACCCAACCGCAGCCTCGACTGCGTCGACGACGTCCTCGCCGAGCACGGCCGACTCGTCTGGCCGCGACAGACCCTCCAGCTCGGCGACACCATGCCGCTGCGTGCCGGGCTCGTCACCAGCCTCGGCTTCGGGCACGTCTCCGCGCTCGTCGCCATCGCGCATCCCGAGGCGTTCCTCCAGGCCCTCGGAGCAGCCGCCGACGACTACCTCGACCGGGCCACCCAGCGCCAGCTCGACGGGCAGCGCAGGCTCCTCGCCGCCCAGTGCGGGCAAGCCACCCTCTACACCCGGCCCGCTGACCGGCGCATCCCCGGCGACTCCCGCGCCCACGAGACCGCCATGCTGCTCGACCCCGCCGCGCGCATCGGCGGTAGTGCAGGTGATCGGTCCCGCGCAGGCGGGCAGTCTCGGGCAGGTGAGCGGCGATGAGCACCACCGCTGTGCGGGGCATCGGCTTCGACCTCGTCGATGTGCCCGCCTTCGCCGAGCAGCTCGCCCGCCCCGGCACCACCATGCTGGGCAACTTCACCCCGGCCGAGCGACGGCACGCCGCTGGTGGCACGGCGGGAGTGGAAACTTCTCCCGCCCTGAGCGGAGAAAGTTTCCACTCGCGGGCGGTTGGTGGAAGCTCGGGTGGCTCGGGGCCCGCGAGCGGCGCGGACAGCCATGCCCGCCACCTCGCGGCGCGGTGGGCGGCGAAGGAAGCACTCATCAAGGCATGGTCGGGGTCCCGCTTCGGTCGGCCCCGCTTGCTCGAAGCCGTTGACTACCGGGACATCGAGGTCGTCACCGATCACGATGGGCGCCCGCGCATCGTCCTGCACGGGCCCATCGCCGAGCACCTGCGCGGCGCCACCATCCACGTCTCGCTCACCCACGACGGTGACACCGCCGGCGCGTTCGTCATCATCGAGGGGTAGGAGGGCGGCGGGGGCGCTGGTGCGCCCTCGCCGCCCTCGGTTGTGCGAGGTTTTGCACCCTCCAAGCGCGCGCGGAGGGTGCATTCGGTAACACTTCCGAAGCGCGGCCACCAGCCCCGCCAGCCGAAACCACCCGCCAGCCGAAACCACCCGACAGCGCCGGGCCGCCAGCGCACCGCCACCTACCGCCGGGTGCGGTGGCGGATCTCGCGCTCGGTGGCCTTGAGGTAGGCGTTGAGCATGCGCTTGAGCTCGATGATCGCCTCGGGGTGTGATTGCCCGTCGCGGACGGCGAAGTTGAGCATGGAGTAGACCATGTGCACGCAGACTTCGGCGATCTTCTGGATGTACTCGGCGCTGGCGGTGGGCACCAGCGGCGCGATCACCTTGGCGGCCTGCTGGGCAAGGGTGCGCTCGTAGATGACGGCGGTGGCGCGGGTGGCCGGAGTCGATTGCACGGCGTGCCACACAGCGCGGCGGGAGGGGTCGTGCAGCCAGAGATTGGCGAGGTGATCGAGGAACCGATCGAGGAGCTGCTGCCATTGCAGCGCTGGCACTTCCTCGGCGAAGGCGGCGAGCTCGCGCTGGACGGCGACGAGGTCGTGGCGGTCGAGCTCGCAGACGATGACGTACTTGTTGGCGAAGAACTGGTAGAGGGTGCCGATGGGCACGGCGGCGCGCTGCGCCACCTCCTCGCAGGTGAAGGATTCGAATCCGACCTCGACGAGGAGCTCGCGGGCGGCGGCGAGAATGGCCTCGAACTTGCGGCGGCTGCGTTCCTGGGCGGGGCGGCGCCGGGGGAGCAGTTCCTCGGGCGCGCCGGTGGGCTCGGGGATCGTCGCGATCGCCCGAGCGCCGCCGGTGTGCTTGCTCGCTGCTGCCTCCACGCCCCGAAGGATATAGGGGTTGGCAATCTCGCGCGGCAGCGTCATGGGTGCAGGGCTGCGCTGGGCGTCATACTCCGAGGTCGCGGCGGAGCTTGGCGACATGCCCGGTGGCGCGGACGTTGTACTGCGCGGCGGCGATGGTGCCTTCCTCGTCGACGAGGAAGGTGGAGCGGATGACGCCCTGGACGGTCTTGCCGTACATCTTCTTCTCCCCGAAGGCGCCCCATGCGGCGAGGGTCTCCTTGGTGGGATCGGAGAGCAGCGGGAAGGTGAGGCCTTGCTCGTCGCGGAATTTGGCGAGCTTGGCGGGCTTGTCGGGGGAGACGCCGAGGACGTCGATGCCCTGGCCCTCGAGCTCGGCGAGGTTGTCGCGGAAGTCGCAGGCCTGCTTGGTGCAGCCGGGAGTGCTGGCGGCAGGGTAGAAGTACACGATGACCTTGCGGCCCGCGTAGTCGCTGAGGGATACGGTCTTGCCATCGGCGTCGGGCAGCTCGAGGTGGGGGGCGGTGTCGCCCACGGTCAGCCGGGTGTTCTCGCTCATGCCTTGCAACACTAGGCGACGCGCGCGGCTGGCGTCATGCGGGCCTGCCTGGGTGTTTTTCGGCGGTGCGTCCGCCATGATCGGGACTGGTGTTCTAACGTAGGTGCCGACAGACTTTCCAGCTGATGGAGGACACGTGTCCAGAAACCCCGAAAGCATTGAGCGTGACATTGAACGTGCTCGGGAGCAGCTTGCGAGCACGCTTGACGAGTTGGTGGTGCGGGCTGATCCGCGTCGTGCCATGGACACCGTGAAGGCGCGCGTGGTGGCGAAGTCGGAGGAGCCGGAGGTGCGGATGGCGGTTGCCGGAGTGGGCGTGCTGTTCGTGCTGTTCGTGCTGTGGCGGATCTTCCGCTGATACGAGTGTTCACCAAGCGGGCAGCCGGATGGTTGCCCGCTTGTCGTCTTTCCGGGGGTTCCGGGGACTTTCCACGGGTTCCGGGCGATGGCCTGGCCGGGAGTGTCGGGCAGCGCCGTCGTGCTTGGGCTGGGGCTAGCGGGAGCGCCAGTGCTGGACGCCGAGGGCGATGAGGCGGAGCTGCTTCTCGCCGCGCTGGAGGATGTCGCGCTCCTCGGCGGGGTTGCGGCGGTCGGCGCGCAGCAGGTGGTCGATGAAGTCGAGGATGGTGGCGGTGATGAGGTCAGCGACCCATTCGATGTCGTCGAAGTCCCAGTCGCGCATGGCGGGGGCCCGGCTGAGGTCGGCGGCGAGCTCGCGGCCGAAGATGCGGATCTCGGTAGCGATGGCGCGCCGGATCTCGGGAGCCCCTCCGTAGCGTTCCTGGGTGAGGAAGCGGAATTCCCGCTCGTGGTCGCGCACCTGGCGGACCACGATGGTCAGCGAGGCCTCGATGGCGAGCGCGTCGGTGTGGCGGCGGGCGTCGCGGAGGATCTGGCGCAGGGCCTTGGCGCTCATCTCGACGAGGTTGACGCCGAGGTGCTCCATGGAATCGAAATGCCGGTAGAAGGCGGTGGGGACGATGCCGACGGCACGGGTGACCTCCCGCAAGGACACGCTCGAGAAGCTGCGGTCATCGAGTAGTTCCAATGTCCCGTCGAGGAGTGCCTGGCGGGTCCGTTCCTTGCGTTCGGTTCTGCTTCCGGGCCCTGTCACGAGGATAAGTCTAGGGTGAGCGGCGGCGGTGCACGCATGAGCACTGTCATGTGGATCACGCGGGCAGCTGTTGACAGTGGGGGAGAACCACCCCCAGACTATTGGGTGTACAGACGTTCACTGAAAGTTCGGGCTTGGGTTCGTGTACGGAACCGGGCCTAAGGTTCAGCAACGATGAGGAGATCCCTGTGACCACATCGATTACGCCGCGGGCCCTTCCCACCCGACCTAACCCGCCGCGCTTCGGCAAGAAGCCCGCGCTGCCCAAGGGCCGCCCGTCGCTCGTCAAGCTCTTCGAGGCCCTGGCCACCCCCCACGCGGTGGACCGCTACCTGGAGCTCGTCAACCCCATGGTGACCGTGCGCGACCTGCGCGCGAGGATCACCAAGGTCGAGCGGCACACCAAGGACACCGTCACCCTCGAGCTGCGCCCCACCCGCCAGTGGAAGGGCTTCGAGGCCGGTCAGTTCGTGCAGATCGGCGTGGTCGTCAACGGCGTCCGCCACACCCGTTGCTTCTCGCCGGCCAACTCGGTGCACCGCCCCGACGGTCGCCTCGAGCTGACGATCAAGGCGCACGCCGACGGCTTCGTCTCCCGCTACCTGCGCGAGAACGCCAAGCCCGGCCTGATCGTCGATCTCGCCCAGGCCAACGGCGTGTTCAAGCTCCCGGCCAAGCGCCCCGAGAAGATCCTGCTGCTCAGTGGCGGCAGTGGCATCACCCCGGTGCTGTCGATGCTGCGCACCCTCGTCGACGAGGGCCACCAGGGCGACATCACCTTCCTGCACTACTGCGACACCATCAACGACGTTCCCCACGCCGACGCGCTGCGCGATATCGCCGCCAAGCACAGCAACGTCACCCTGCTCATCGCGTCCACCCTCCCCGGTGGTGGCGGTGACCTCCAGGGATTCTTCGGTACCGAGCACGTGGACATCGCGGCGCCCTGGTTCGCCGACGCCGAGACGTTCCTGTGCGGCCCGCCGCCGATGATGAACGCCATCCGCGCCTACTACGACGAGCGCGGCCTCGGCGAGATCCTGCACACCGAGGAGTTCCAGGTGGCCGGCAGCGTGGCCGCCGACACCGAGGACGCCACCGGCACCATCGCGTTCTCCAGCAGCAACGTGCAGCGCGACAACTCCGGCACCTCGCTGCTCGAGGAGGCCGAGTCCGCCGGGCTGAGCCCCGAGTACGGCTGCCGGATGGGCATCTGCTTCACCTGCACCGCCGTCAAGAAGTCCGGCTGCACCAAGAGCCTGCTCACCGGCGAGATCAACGATCTCCCCGACGAGCCGATCCAGCTGTGCGTCTCGCAGGCTGTCGGCGACGTAGACATCGACATCTAGGCACGACCGGGGCCTCCGCGCAGGCCCCTCCACCCCACGCGAAACCCCAGGACAACACCCGTGACGGTGCCCCCATGCCAAGAACGGGAAACCAGAAGGAGACACATCATGGCTGTCATCAACCTCCCCGTCACCCCGCCCGCGATTCCCGGCCGCGCGCTGCGCCGCAAGGCCACCTCCACCCTCGCGAAGGCGCCCATCGCCGGACGCGCCTTCCGCCCGGCCGCCGAGCGTGCCACCGATGAGCCGGTGCGCCTGACGCCGGAGCAGGTCGAGGAGTTCGGCCGCGAGCTCGAGGCACTGCGCGCCCGCATCGTCGCCGACCTCGGCGACAAGGATCGCGACTACATCTACAACCTCATCAAGGTCCAGCGTGGCCTCGAGGTCGCCGGCCGCGGCCTGATGTACGTCCTTCCAGCATGGCCTCTCGCCGTCGCCTCCCTCGGGGTGGCGAAGATCCTCGACAACATGGAGATCGGCCACAACGTCATGCACGGCCAGTACGACTGGATGAAGGAGCGCGGCCTCAACTCCCGCGTCTTCGAGTGGGACAACGTGTGCCCCGCCGACCAGTGGCGCCACTCGCACAACTACATGCACCACACCTTCACCAACATCCTCGACATGGACCGCGACATCGGCTACGGCATCCTGCGCATGGACAAGGACCAGAAGTGGCACCCCTACTTCCTCGGCAACCCGGTCTACGCGTTCCTGCTGATGGTGCTCTTCGAGTGGGGCGTGATGCTCCATGACCTCCACGCCGAGGAGTTCATCAAGGGCCAGCGCGACATGGGCGAGGTCAAGAAGCTCGCCAAGGGCTGGCTCGGCAAGGCAGGGCCGCAGGCGCTCAAGGACTACGTGATCTTCCCGGCGCTCACCGGGCCACTGTTCCCGACCACGCTCGTCGGCAACGCCGCGGCGAACCTGATCCGCAACGTGTGGGCCTACAGCATCATCTTCTGCGGCCACTTCCCCTCCGGCGTGCAAGTGTTCACCCAGGAGGAGACCGCCAACGAGACGAAGGCGGAGTGGTACCTGCGCCAGATGCTCGGCTCGGCCAACATCACCGGCGGCAAGCTGTTCCACATCATGTCGGGCAACCTGTCGCACCAGATCGAGCACCACCTCTTCCCCGACATCCCGGCGTTCCGGTACCCCGAGATGGCGCCCGAGGTGGAGCGCATCGCCACCAAGTTCGGCCTTCCCTACAACAAGGGTGGCTTCACCAAGCAGATCGGCTCCGTGTGGGGCAAGATCTTCAAGCTCGCCCTCCCGGACTCGCTGGTCAGCCACGATGAGCCCGCTGGCGTGATCATCGAGCGCAAGGCCGAGGAGGCAAAGCAGCCCGCAGCGTGATCCGCGCGGACGCATGAGACAAGGCCCGGGCAGGGCAATCCCCGCCCGGGCCTTGCTGCGTGCTAGGGCGCGGAATCCCTGCTACTTGCCCAGTACGGGCACGTCCTCATGGTCGGTGAGCCACACGTGCGCGAGTTCCTCCAGCTCCCCCGCGTGATGCAGCTTCCGCAGCGCCAGCGACGCGCATTCGGTGAAATCGCTGTCCTTCTCCAGCACGAGGCCGAGGAACTCGGTGACCTCGTTGGGCGCGGGGAAGCGGCCCACGACCACACCGTCCGCGAGCTGGTCGTTCGCGATGCGCACCGCGGTCGGCAGATCCGCCACGAGCGTCTCGATCTCCCCGGCCGCGAGCGCGGTGGCCGCGTCGGCAACGCTGGGGTAGCCGACCGGTTTGGTGTCGGGCTCGATGGAATGCGTCGCCGAGTACATGCTCGTCGAGCCCGCGTCCGCCCCGATCGTCAGGTCCTGCAGGTCGTCGAGCGTCGATGCGTCCGCGGCGGGGGTGCCCTCGATCGCCACCACGGCCTGGGCCACGGCATAGTAGGGCTCGGAGAAATCGACATTCTCGCGGCGCTCGCCCATGATGCTGAACTGGTTGATCGCGAAGTCGAACGTCTTGGGCCCTGGCTCGAGCGCCTCGTCGAACGGGACCCGCACGAACTCTGTCGCTGCGGGGGAGTAGCCGAGCGTATCGGCGACCGCGCGTGCGATGGCAGCCTCGAACCCTTGCCCGCTAGCGGGATCGTTGTCGATGATCCACGGCGGGAAGGCAGGGTCATCGACCGCGATGGTCAAGGCCTCGGCAGCCACGGTCCGTCCGCCGCCGGGACCGCAGCGTGCCGGGATGCCACCCGCATCCTCTCTCGGCAGGCGCAGCGAGCCCTGGGGGGTCTGCGCGAACTCCTCCTCCGGCTCCGGGGCGCTGGACCCGCACGAGGCAGCAACAAGGGCAAGGGCGGCGAGCGGCGCGGCGGCTAGGCGGCGCGAGGGTATCAGCATCGATCACGATTCCTCGACGGGTGCGTCCATGATGGACCCATTATGCGGCAAGGCAACTCGGTCGCGGGGCAACCGGAGAGGAACGTTCGCGGAACCGGGCCGCGGCGCGCGCGGCTGGCCAGCGGGAACCGCGCAAAGCGGTCACTTAGGACAGTGGCGGGATCTCCTCGTCCACGGCCAGCCATTCCGCGGCCAGCCGCTCGAGCGTGCCGTCGTCATACATCTGGTCCAGCGCTATGGTGGCGCACTGGGTGAACGGGCCGCCCTTCTCGAGCACGAGCCCATAGAACTCGGTGACCGAGTTGGGGGCGGGGAACTTCCCCACGACCACGCCGTTGTCGATCATGTTCTCCGCGATCTGCACCGCGGTGGGAAGATCGGCCACGAGCGCGTCGATGTCGCCATCGCGCAGCGCCTCCACGGCATCGTCGAATCGCCCGAAGATCTCGGCATCGTCGGGCCCGATCACCGTCTCGACGGCGAACGCGCTGCTCGAATGCTTGTATGCCCCGACCCGGAGGTCCTCGAGGTCCGCAAGGCTCGACGCGTCCGCGGCTTCCGAGCCCTCCAGAGCCACGACCGCCTGCTCCACGGCGTAGTAGGGGGCCGAGAAATCGATGTTCTTCCGGCGCTCGCCCATGATGGTGTACTGGTTGATCGCGAAGTCGAAGTCCTTCGGGCCGCTCTCCAGTGCCTTGCCGAACGACACCCGGGTGAAGGCAACGCTGCTCTCGTCGTAGCCGAGGCGCTCGGCGACCGTCCAGGCGACCGCGGGCTCGAAGCCTTGCTGGTTCATCGGATCGTTGTCGATGACCCAGGGCGCGAAGGCAGGATCATCCACCGCCACGGTGAGCACGCCGGGAACGACGGTGTTCCCGCCGCCCGGGCCGCATTGCGCGGGGAGCGCCAGTGGTGCCTCGTCCGGAAGCTGCAGCGAGCCTGTCGGCACCGCGAGATCCTCGGCCGGATCTGAGGGGCTGCCGCAGGAACTAGCAAGCACGGCAGCGATCGCCACCGGGACGACGATACGAAATCCACGACCTAGCATCATCGCGCCTGGGATCCTCTCGATGGAAATAGGGCAAATCCGATTATGGACCATCGCGGGGCATCCGGAGGCGCAAGCGGCTGACTGGCGCGGAGGCGATGGCGGTGCCCGGCTTGCGGTAGATGCGATGTTCTGGCAGGCAGTGGGCCCATTGCGGCTGATTTGATCACACATTGTTATGTGGAGTGACCTTGTTCATAGCTGCCTGCTGATTCGATGGGAACTCGGATAGTCTCTAGCAGGCTGGTCGACGATGATCACCGCGTACGACGTGCGCGCGGGCAAGCGAGGGGAGGGCATCATTATGGTGGCTTTGCCGCTGCTGGGGACACCCAGGGCAGTACGAAGCATTCCTGCCCGTAGCCTCTCCGTGGCCCAGTCCCTCGTGGAAACGGTGCCCATCCCCGTGCTCCGCAAGCGCCAGCCGCGCGGCGCCCGCCCTGCCGATGACACCGTCCGCCTCACTCTCGCGCAGGTCGAGGAGCTCGGCCGCGCCCTCGACGAGATCCGCGCCCGCCACCTCGCCGACATCGGCGACCGCGACCGCCGCTACATCTACAACCTCATCAAGGCCCAGCGGGCGCTCGAGATCACCGGCCGCGGCCTGTTCTACCTCGGCTTCATCCCGCCGGTCTGGCTCGCCGCCGTCGCCGCGCTCTCGCTGTCGAAGATCATCGACAACCTCGAGATCGGCCACAACGTCATGCACGGCCAGTACGACTTCATGCACGAGCGTGGCTTCAACTCCCGCGTCTTCGAGTGGGACATGGCCGTCCAGTCCGACCTGTGGCGCTACTCGCACAACTACCGGCACCACACCTTCACCAACGTCATCGACCAGGACCGCGACATCGGCTTCGGTGTCATGCGCATGGACGAGGACCGCCCCTGGCACCCCTTCTTCCTCCTTAACCCCATCCTCGGCGCCCTCATCGTCACGTGGTTCGAATGGCTCACCGCGCTGCACGTCCTCGAGCTCGACCACGCCGTGCTCGGCGAGGAGACCGACACCAAGGCCAGCAAGGTCATCGCGCACTGGTGGGAGAAGATCCTGCCCCAGGCGATGAAGGACTACGTGTTCTTCCCCGCGCTCACCGGGCCACTCTTCCCGCTCACCTTCGCCGGCAACGCCACCGCGAGCATCATCCGCAACCTATGGGTCGGCAACCTCGTGTTCTGCGGCCACTTCCCGGCCGGCGCCCAGACCTTCACCGAGGAAGAGATCGCCGGGGAAACGCGCGGCGAGTGGTACCTGCGCCAGCTGCTCGGCTCCGCGAACTTCACCGGATCCAAGCTCCTGCACATCCTCTCCGGCAGCACCGGCCACCAGGTCGAGCACCACCTCTTCCCGGACATCCCGTCCTGCCGCCTGCCCGAGATCGCCGTCGAGGTGCAAGCCCTCTGCGCGAAGTACAACCTGCCCTACAACACCGGATCCCTGCCCTCGCAGCTGCTTTCCGCCTGGGTCCGCATCTGCAAGCTCTCCCTGCCCAAATCCATCGTCGGCACGGAGAAGATCCGCACTGTTATCGTGGAGCGAGACACCACAGCTTCGGCCTAGCGCCCGCCAAGCCGGAGGAGCGTGGCGCCCAGGCCGCACACCCAGCCCGGAAGAAGGAACCATGGTCGGCAAGCTGGAACAGCGCAAGGACATTGCCCAGCAACTCGTCGAATCCGCCGCCACGCACGTCGGCCGCATCACCGTCATCATTACCGGCGCGGTCGCTGGCGTGGCACGTGAGATCGGCGACTGGATCACCGACGGCTTCGAGATGGCCGAGGCCGCGAAGAAGGCCGGCGAGGATGAGCCCCGGCGCATCGAGCAGCCCGCGCCGCGCGAGATCCTCGACGCCGACCACGACGAGGAGTAGCCGGGGCCGCCCGCCGGCGGGTTCGCCCAGCCCCGCCCGCCGGCGAGTGTGCGATCTGCGACAGGTTTTGCGCTCCGAGCTGTCGTATTTCGCACTCTGAGCGACGGAAGTGGCAAGGGGTCGGCCTCGCGAGGCAGCAGCAGGCCCTCAGCACCCGCCAGCCGCGCGCAGCGCCGCACGCACCTCCTCGACGACGAGATCAGGGCGCCGCATCATCGGACCAGTGATCCGCACGACTCGCCAGCCCGCGCGCAGGAGGCGGTTGCCCCGCTCCGCATCGCGGCGCGCTTGCTCGGGATCGGTGAAGTGATGCGATCCCTCGTACTCCACCGCGACTTTCCACCGCGGCCAGGCAAGGTCGGTGCGCCCGATGAACCTGCCGCGCGCATCCCGCACCACGTACTGCGTGACTGCCCTCGGGAGCCCTGCGCGCAGGAGCAGCAGTCGCAGCTCGGTCTCGCGCGGTGATTCAGCGCCAGGGTCCACGAGCCCCGCTAGTGCCCGCAATCGCGCGGCCCCGGGTGTCGCGCGCAGCGTGCTCGCGAGGCCGAGCAGGTTCGCCGGTGCGAGGTCGGTGGCGCGGCAGAGCGCATCGATGTGCTGGATCGCGCTCTCGGTCTCGTGGCGCCGCGCGAGGTCGAACGCGGTCCGGGCAGGGCTTGTCACTTGCATCCCGAGCCGCTCGGTGATGTGGCAGGGGTGGATGCGGTCGCGGTGCGCCACGAGGCCGCGAACCCGCACGATCCTGTCCACCGCCACCTCGGCGGGAGCATCGCTAGGAAGCCAGCGGGTGCCATGCGCGGCAGCGGCCGAGAGGCCGGATAGCACGCATGCACCGTCCGCCCACAGCCATGCCGCGTGGGCCTTCGCCAGCGCCGTGACGGGCGCCGCGGGATCGAGATACACGCCGGGTAGCAGCCGGGTGTAGTGGCGCTGCGCGGTGCGTGTCGGGATGCCTCGGTGGGCGGGCTTGAACGGTTGCACGTGACATTGGACGCGCGCGTGCGCCGTTTGGATCCGTTCCGGGCGAGATTCCCCGCGAGTGTGCGAAAAACGACAGGTCTCGTGCGTGGAGCTGTCGCTTTTCGCACACTCGTTCAGCCAACCAGCCAACCAGCCAACCAGAGCGCTACATCTTCACGCCGATGTACTTCATCTCGAGGAACTCGTCGATGCCAGTGAGCCCGCCCTCGCGGCCGAGGCCGGATTCCTTCACGCCGCCGAAGGGAGCGGCGGGGTTGGAGACGACGCCCTGGTTGATGCCGACCATGCCGGCCTGGAGAGCCTCGCTGACCCGCAGCCCGCGGCGCAGGCCCTCGGTGTAGATGTAGGCCACCAGTCCGAAGGGGGTGTCGTTGGCGCGGCGGATGACCTCTTCCTCGGTGTCGAAGACGCTGATCGCGGCGACGGGGCCGAAGATCTCGGTGTGGGTCATGTCGGCGTCGTCGGGAACCCCGGTGAGGACTGTTGCGGGGTAGAAGTAGCCGTCGCGGTTGAGGCGCTCGCCGCCGAGCAGGACGTCGGCGCCGCGGCGGGTGGCGTCGTCGACGAGGGACTCGACCTTCTGGATGGCGTCCTGGTCGATCAGCGGTCCAACGATGAGCCCGCTCTCGACGCCGCGAGCGGGGGTGTACTTGCTGAGCTCCTCGACGAGCTTGTGGGTGAAGTCGTTCGCGATGTCGCGGTGGACGTAGATGCGGTTGGCGGCGGTGCAGGCCTGGCCGATGTTGCGCATCTTGGCGGCGATGGCACCGGTGACGGCCTCGTCGAGGTCAGCATCGTCGAACACGATGAAGGGCGCGTTGCCGCCGAGCTCCATGGAGGTCCGCATGACGGTCTTGGCGCACTGGCCGAGGAGGATCTTGCCGACCTCGGTCGAGCCGGTGAAGGACAGCTTGCGGCTGCGGGGGTCGTGGATCAGCGGCGGCATGACCTTGGACGGTTCTGTGGTGAGAATGACGTTGACGCTGCCCGCGGGTGCTCCGGCGCGCTGGAGGATCTCAGCGAGGGCGAGCATGGAAAGGGGGGTGGCCTCGGCGGGCTTGATGATGCTGGTGCAGCCGGCGGCGAGGGCGGGCCCGATCTTGCGGGTGCCCATGGCCATGGGGAAGTTCCAGGGCGTGATGAGCAGGGAAGGCCCGACGGGCTCGCGGCGCACGATGAAGCGTGCTCCACCGGCGGGCGCGTCCATGTAGCCGCCATTGATGCGGACGGCTTCCTCGGAGAACCAGCGGAAGAACTCGGCGGCGTAGGCGATCTCGCCCTTGGCCTCGGCGAGCGGCTTGCCCATCTCGAGGGTCATGATCAGCGCGAGGCGTTCTTGCTCGGCCATGAGGATGTCGTAGGCGCGGCGGAGGATCTCGCTGCGCTCGCGCGGAGGCATCGCGGCGAGGCCGGGCTGGGCCTTGTCGGCGGCATCGAGGGCTGCCATGGCCTCGTCCGGGCTCGCGTCGGCGACCTCGCACAGGGTGGCGCCGGTCGAGGGGTCGGTCACTGCCATGGTGCGGTTGGTCTCGACGAATTCTCCGCCGATGAAGAGTCCGGTGGGGACGGAGGCGATCGCGTCGCGCTCGTCCTGGGGCGTGGGGGCCATCGCATCTCCTTGCGGGCATTGCCTACAGTTCCGCAGTCATGGTATGCCTATTGTCAACAATCCGACAATAGGATGACCCCTTCAAGGATGGAGCTGACCGTGACCCGGCTATCGCCACTTCTCAAGCAAGCCACCCCCGTCACCGTCGAGCGCGGCGAGGGCAGCTACCTCTACGGCACCGATGGCCGTCAGTACCTCGACTTCACCGCCGGGATCGGCGTCACCAGCACCGGTCACTGCCACCCCCGCGTCGTGGAGGCTGCCCAGAAGCAGGTCGCGTCCCTCATCCACGGCCAATACACCACCGTCATGCACAAGCCGATGATCGAGCTCATCGGCAAGCTCGGCGAGGTGCTGCCGCCCAGCCTCGACTCGGTCTTCTTCGCCAACTCCGGCAGCGAGGCCGTCGAGGCCGCCCTCCGCCTCGCCCGCCAGGCCACCGGTCGCCCCAACGTCATCGTCTTCCACGGCGGCTTCCACGGCCGCACCGTCGCCGCGGCCTCCATGACCACCTCCGGCACCCGATTCAGCGCCGGGTTCAGCCCGCTCATGGCCGGGGTGCACGTCGCGCCGTTCCCCACCGCCTACCGCTGGGGCTGGACCGAGGAGGAAGCCACTGCCTTCGCCCTGCGCGAGCTCGACTTCCTCTTCGCCACCATCAGCGCCCCCAACGAGACCGCCGCGTTCATCATCGAGCCCGTCCTCGGCGAGGGCGGCTACATCCCCGCCAACACCACCTTCATGCAGGGCCTGCGCGAGCGCGCCGACAAGCACGGCATCCTGCTCGTCATCGATGAGATCCAGACGGGCTTCGGCCGCACCGGCAAGTACTTCGGCCACCAGCACTTCGGCGTCACCCCGGACATCGTCACCCTCGCCAAGGGCATCGCCAGCGGCTTCCCGATCTCCGGCATCGCCGCCTCCGAGGAACTCATGTCCAAGGCCTGGCCCGGCTCGCAGGGCGGCACCTATGGCGGCAACGCTGTTGCCTGCGCCGCTGCCTGCGCCACCCTCGACGTCATCCGCGACGAGGGCCTCGTCGAGAACGCCGCAGCTCGCGGCACCCAGCTCCTCGACGGCGTGACCAGACTCAAGACCGAGGCCGTGGGGCAGACGCGCGGGCTCGGGCTGCTCGTCGGCAACGAGTTCGTCGACGCCGACGGCAACCCCGATGGCGCCACCGCGGCTGCCGCGCAGAAGCTCGCCGCCAGCAAGGGCCTGCTCCTGCTGATGTGCGGCGCCTACATGAACACCGTGCGCATGATCCCGCCGCTCGTGGTCACCGAGCAGCAGGTCGATGACGCGCTCGGCACCTGGAAGGAAGTCCTCGCCGAGATCTAGCCCGCGGGCGCGGCAACCCCGGTCACGTACAGTGCTGCTCATGCGCTCGCCGATCCCCGACTACATGCTCGAAGTCCTCGACGACTGCCGCGGCGCGGACGGTGGCAGCGTCGCCGACTACATCCCTGAGCTCGCCCGCGCTGACCCCGAGCGGCTCGCGCTGGCCATCGCCACCCCCGAAGGCGCGATGTACAGCGCCGGGGACGACGAGGTCGAGTTCTCCATCCAGTCGATCTCGAAGCCGTTCGCGTATGCCCTCGCGCTCCACGACAACACCCTCGAGCCGGTGCTCGAGAAGATCGGGGTGGAGCCATCCGGCGACGCCTTCAACGAGATCTCGCTGGAGGAGGAGACGGGTCGGCCGCGCAATCCCATGATCAACGCGGGAGCGATCGCCACCCACTCGTTGATCCGAGGTTCCGGCTGGGAGGATCGGGCCGAACGCTTCCGGCGCCGCATGAGCCTCCTCGCGAACCGGGAGCTCGCCTTCGACGACGCGGTATTCGAGTCGGAGATGGACACCGCGCACCGCAACCTCGCGATCGGCTACATGCTGCGCACGGTAGGCATCCTCGAGACCGATCCGATCGACATCGTGCGCGGCTACATCCGCCAATGCTCGCTCAACGTCACCACTCGTGATCTCGCGACGATGGCCGCCACCCTCGCTAACGGGGGCGTGCAGCCAGAGACGGGGCGACGAGTGTTCGGCGACCTGACGGTGCGGCAAGTGTTGTCCGTGATGATGACGTGTGGCATGTATGACGCGGCGGGGGACTGGGTGACAACGGTCGGCATTCCGGCCAAGTCCGGAGTGGCAGGAGGCGTGATCGGCGTGCTGCCCGGGCAGGTGGGCATCGCCGCGTTCTCGCCCCGGCTTGATTCCCACGGCAACAGCACTCGCGCGGTGCGGGTGTTCGAGCGGCTGAGCACCGACATGGGCATGCATTTGATGGAGGTGCCGCCGGTGGGGCAGGCGGTCCTGCGCGGAGTGTCGGACCGTGATGGGGTGGCGGTGTTCCGGCTGCAGGGCTCGATCCGGTTCTCCGGCGCGGAAGCGGTGCTGCGGGAGATCGCGGCGCACGAGGTGATCGACGATGGCGTCGTGCTGGACATGAGCAGGGTGAGCGGGGTCAGTGACGTGGCGCGGCGAATGATTCTCGAGGCTGTGCGCCGCCTGGTGCAGCATGACGGGAAGACGGTGCTGCTGGTCGATCCCGATGCGATGCTGGGGGAGCCCGACGCGGGCGAGGGCGTGCGTCCCGATGTGCATCGCGATCTGGATGAGGCGCTCGCGTCGGTGCGCGCGCGGTAGATGACGCCATCAGTGGCCCTGGCCTGGATACGATGGTGCCCGTCGTGCGCGGATCGAGGAGCGGTGTTTGATGAGCAGTGACACGCTGGTGGTGATCGCTGCTGCCGAGGCCGTGATCATCCTTGCCCTGGTGTTGCTGCTGGTGCGCAGCTCCCGGCAGGTGTCGGGCCTGCGGGACGAGTTGCGGAACCACACGGCACGGAGGCTGTTCGCCGGAAGCCGGGACGCAGTGAAGACTGTCTGGAACACGGCCAATCTCGTGCGCACCAAGGGCTTCGGCGCGGCCGTGCGCTCCTCGGTCGAGGACCTCGCGGGATGGGCGCAGGTGGAGCGGCCCGATCTGGCCCGAATGACCGTCGATGGACGCGTGGTAATCCTGTTCTCTGACATCGAGGGCTCCACCACGTTGAACGAGCAGCTCGGCGACCAGGCGTGGGTGCGCCTGCTGGCCAAGCATGATCGGCTGATCCGGCAGGCGGTCTCGCGGCATCACGGGTATGTCATCAAGAGCCAGGGCGATGGCTTCATGGTGGCGTTCAAGTCCCCGGACGATGCGGTGCTGTGCGCGGCGACGATCCAGGACCAGCTCGGGCGCGTGGGCTGGGCATCGCGAGGCGGGGTGCGGGTGCGCATCGGGATCCATTCGGGACGCTCGGTGCGCCGCGGCGATGACTTGTTCGGCCGCAATGTAGCGATGGCGGCGCGGGTGGCGAGCCAGGCCGGTGGTGGTGAGACGCTGATCTCGGAATCGGTGCGCAAGCGCCTCGATCCGGCAGTTCCCATCGTTCTCGAGGGGCATCGCGAGGCCGAGCTCAAGGGCTTCGAGGGCACCCACGTGCTGCACCTGGTGCGTTCGGGCTAGGGCGCGGGCCGCGTTTTCCCGAGGCGCGCGGACCACTCCGCGAGTGTGCGCTCTCGGCCTCCCGTCGCGCGGACCACTCCGCGAGTGTGCGAGAAACGACACGTTCTGGCGGGTGGATTCAGGTGGTCGTCGCAACACCAGGTGGATCCGGTTCCTCGGACAGCATCCTAGCGAGGGCCTCGGCAGGGGTGGCCCAGCGCAGCCGCTTGCGGGGCCGGTCATTGAGCTCGGCGGCGACCATGTCGAGGTAGCCCGGCCCCCACCGCGACAGGTCCGAGCCCTTGGCGAAGTACTGGCGCAGCAGCCCGTTGGTGGGGGCACCTCCCTGCACGCCAGTGCTTGGGGGAGTCTCGTTGCTGCCCCGCTGCCACGGCGAGTGCGGATCGCAGAAGTAGATGTCGAGCCCCGTCGCCCCAGCGATGCGGGCATGGTCGGACATCTCGCTGCCCTGGTCCCAGGCCAGCGAGCGGCGCAGCTGCCCGGGCAGCCCGCCCATCTTCGCGATCATCGCGTCCGCGACGGTGCCCGCGGCGTGGTCGCCGGGCAGGTGCAGCAGCAGCACGAACCCGGTGGCCCGCTCGACCAGCGTGCCGATCGCCGAGCCCGACGCGACCGACCCGAGGATCAGATCGCCCTCCCAGTCGCCCGGAGCGGCCCGGTCCTCGACCTCGGCGGGCCGCTCAGCGATGTTGACCATGCCCGGGATCCGGCCGCGCCGCTGCCCGGCCCCGCGGCGTGGCCTGCGTACCGCCCGCCCGGTGCGCAGGCTGCGGGCGAGCTCGCGCTTGAGCGCGCCACGGCCCTGCACGTAGATGGCCTGATAGATCGTCTCGTGCGACACCCACATCTCCGGATCGTCGGGGAAGTCCTCGCGCAGCCGCCCGGCGATCTGCTCCGGGCTGTGCTTGCGCTTGAGCCGGTCCTGCACCTCGCGGCGCAGCGGCAGGCAGGCCGCGAGCCGGGCCGGCTTGGGCCTGCGGGCCCTGCCGTCGGCATCGGCCTGCGCGGTCGAGGCCCGGTAGGGGATGCGGTGCCGGTCAGCGGGCGAGCGCCGGTGGGTGACCCGGCGCAGCTCCCGGCTGATCGTGCTCGGGGCCCGGCCGAGCCGCCGGGCGATCTCGCGGACCCCGTGGTCGCGCGCGGCGAGCAGCGCGATCTCCTCGCGCTCGGCGAAGCCCAGCGACCGCGCCCGCTGGCCCGCCGTGGCTGGTGGCATCACTCCGCCACGGTCCCAGAACCATGCTCGCCCCTTCACCCGGGACACGCCAGCGGCAGCGGCGGCGTCCTCGATTCCCCGGCCCTCGCGGATGCTGGCCCAGAACCGATTCTCGTGCTCGGCGGGCACCCGTGGACGGCCGCGACGTGCATCCATGCGCAACACCTCTTCTGCTAGAAGGTGTTGCGACCACCCCTTGAACCCAAGGCGGAAATGCTGTCGTTAATCGCACACTCGCGGCGGCCCGGCGGCCCGGCGGCCCGGCGGCCCGGCGCTCAGAGCCCGGAATCGCGGCAGGCACCAAATGACGACGCTACGCGGGCATCTCGCCGACGGTGGTGGACATGTCGACGAGGCCGAGGGTCTCGCCCTGCGGCGACTGCACGAAGCTCATCCGGCCGTAGGGGCTGTCCGATGGCGGCATGAGAATGGTGGCGCCGAGGCTGGTAGCAGCCTCGACGGCCTTGTCGCAGTCCTCGACGGCGAAGTAGACCTGCCACATCGGCGGCACCTCGGCGGGAGCCATGTCGTTGAGCATCATTCCGGCGACACCCTCCCCATCGATCTCGGCGACGAAGTACGTCATGCCCTCGTCCATGCCGAGATCCTTGTAGGTGTAGCCGAAGAGCTTCGCGTAGAAATCCTTCGCACCGTCGATGTCGCGGGTCTGCAACTCGTTCCAGCACATGCCACCGGGCTCGTTGACCAGCGCGGCTCCCGCATGGTTTATCGGCTGCCACAGGCCGACGAACGCTCCCGTCGGATCAACGATGATCGCCATGCGGCCCTCGGACATCACGTCCATGGGCGCCACCGGGACCTGTCCACCGTTGGCGGTGACGGCTTCGGCGATCGCGTCCACGTCGTCGGTAGCCAGATAGGTCGTCCATGCCGACGGCATCTGTTCCATGCCCTCTGGCTTCCCCATGATTCCCGCGGCGACGTGCCCGTTCTTGCGCGCGATGAGGTAGCCACCAGTCTCGGGCGCTGTCTCCTCGAAGTCCCAGCCCATCACGGCTCCGTAGAACTCCCTGGCGCGCGGCACGTCATCGACCGCGCAGTCGGCCCAGCACGGGGTTCCAGCCGGCCAGCCTCTATCCCGGATCGTCATGATTCCTCCTCGTCAAGCGTGCGTGCGGGAGAGGGTGCGGCGGGAAGCTCTCCCTGTGATGCACGTTACGCAGGCGGTCCGACAAGAATCCCTGGATGGGTTACGGCCGCGCGACGGCTTGGCGAAGAATCGGGTCCTGCGCTTTGCCTCGACCGCCGGCTCGAGCCCGGGAGCGGCGGCAGCCCGCATCACGCCTTGTCACGCGGCCCAGTGTCGAGCGGCCCAGTGTCGAGTGCCCCAGTGTCGAGCGCCCCACTGTCGAGCGGCCCAGTGAGGTAGCGCTGCAGGGTAGGCGCGATTTTGCGGATCACCTCTGCGGCAGGAGCGCTGGCTATCGGCTCGATGCGCACGAGGTAGCGAGTGACGGCGAGGCCGAGCAGTTGCGAGAGCGCGAGGTTGGCGCGGAGGCGCCGCTCCTGCTCGTCGCCATCGAGAGCGGTGATGAGGACGGGGACGAGCTGATGGTTGACGAACTCGCGGATCGCGATGGTCATGCCGTCCTGGGCCAGCACCGCGCGCAGGGTGTGCGCGAGGCCTGTTCCGGCGGGGGAGTCCCACACGCTGACGAAAACCTGGGCGAGGCGGTGACCGAGCTCCGCGGAGGGGCCATCGACAATGCCTTCCACGATGTCGACGGGGTTGACCGGGGCACGCATCGCCGCGATGAACAGCTCCTGCTTGCTGCCGAAGTGATGGTGGATGAGCGCCGGATCGACCTTCGCGCGGGCAGCGATGCGGCGGATGCTGGCCTTGTCGAACCCGTCCTCGGCGAACAGTGCACGTGCTGCGTCGAGGATGCTCTCGCGGGTCTCTGCGGGGTCGCCAGGTCGGCGTCCCCGCTGGCTGGGTGGCGGTTGCTCGGGCATGCTGTCCTTCCTGGTCACGGTGCGCGGAGGCGCAGGGTCACGGCGTGCGTCGGCGCAGGGTGGCTGCGGCGAGCGCGAGGGCGAGCGCGACGACCCCGGCCACGATGCCGATGTCGGTCCAGATCTCGGCGGTGGCGGGGGAGGGCGAGGCGATCTCCTGGAGCGCGCTGACGCCGTAGGTCAGCGGGAGCACGTCGCTAATGTGCTGGAGCACGATATTCATCTCCGCGCGGGGCACGAACAGCCCGCACAGCAGGATCTGCGGGAAAGCGATCAGCGGCATGAACTGCACGGATTGGAACTCAGTGCGGGCGAAAGCGCTGGTGAAAAGGCCGATCGAGACGCCGAGGAGGGCATTGACGATGGCCACGATCGCGACGAGCGCGGTGCCAGCGGTGGGGCGGACGTCGAACGCGAAGTAAGCGACGGTGATGGTGACGGCGGCCTGGGCGGTGGCGGCGAGGCCGAACGCGAGGCCGTAGCCGAAGAGCAGGTCGAGCTTGTGCAGCGGGGAAGCCATGAGGCGCTCGAGCGTGCCGGAGGTGCGTTCTCGCAGCATGGCGATGCTGGTGATGAGGAACATGACGGTGAACGGCAGGATGCCGAGCATGATCGTGGCAATGCCCTGGAACAGCATGGCGTTGTCCTCGTACATGAAGTAGAGGATGGTCAGCAGGAAGCTGGGCAGCAGCAGGATCATCGCGATGGTGCGGTGGTCGCGGCCGAGCTGGCGCAGGACCCTGCGGGTGGTGGCGAGCAGGATGCGGATGTTCATGGTGGCCTCCGGGCGTGCGGGCGGTGGCGTGGCGCGGGGGATTCAGCCGCGGTGGGCGAGGGCGAGGAAGGCATCCTCGAGGTCGTCCTGGCTGGTGGCGCGCCGGATGGCGGCGGGCGTGTCATCGGCGATGAGGTGGCCGTCGCGCAGGAAGAGCAGCCGGTCGCAGCGGCGGGCCTCGTCCATGACGTGGCTGGCGACGAGGATGGTGGTCCCCTCCTCGGCGAGCTGGTGGAACATGCTCCAGAGGTCCTCGCGGAGCACTGGGTCGAGGCCGACGGTGGGCTCGTCGAGCACGAGGATGCGGGGGGTACCGACGAGCGCGCAGGCGAGGGTGACGCGGGTGCGCTGGCCGCCGGAGAGGTCGCGGACGGTCCTGGTCCCGGGCAGGTGATCGAGGTGGACGGCGTCGATGGCTTGCTGCACGTCGTTGTGGCTGCATCCGTAGAGCGACGCGAAGTACTGGACATTCTCGGCGATGGTGAGGTCGTCGTAGACGCTGGCGTCCTGGGTGACGTAGCGGACGGTGCCGCGCAGCGACGGTGAGCCAGCGGTGTCCCCGAGGACGGTGATGGTGCCCGACTTGATGATCTGCACGCCGACGAGGGCGCGGATGAGCGTGGTCTTGCCGCTGCCGCTGGGGCCGAGCAGCCCAGCAACGGTGCCCTCCGGGACGGCGAAGCCGAGCGAGTGGAGGACGGGGTGCTTCCCGCGGTGGACGGTGAGGCCGTCGACCGTGATGGCGGTTGTGGTCATGGCGCGCATCCTTATTTCAACGGTGTTGAAATAAGGATAGCGCGGTGGTCCGCGCGCAGGCAATGGGTGCCGCGCAATGCACTACCTAACGCGTCTACGGTTGCGTAACCACGCCCCCGTCGCCAAAAGTGTGAACCGTGCCGCCAGATCCCGGTGGCGCGGACGACTTGATCGAGACGAAGGAACAACCGGTGGGCCATTACCGCAGCAACGTGCGCGACCTCGAGTTCAACCTGTTCGAATCGCTCCGGCTCGGCGATGTGCTCGCCACCGGCACCTTCGGCGATCTCGATAGCGACACCGTCCGCGAGATCCTCACCGAGGCCGCGCGGCTCGCCGAGGGGCCCATCGCTGACCCCTTCGCCGATGCCGACCGCAACCCGCCCGTCTTCGACCCGTCCACCCATAGCGTCGAGCTGCCTGCGAGCCTCGTCAAGGCCATCAAGACCTGGCACGAGGCCGAGTACTTCCGTATCGGCCTCGACCCCGCGATCGGCGGAGAGCCCGCTCCCTCCATGCTCGGCTGGGCCATCAAGGAACTCATCCTCGGTGCCCAGCCCACCGCCTACATGTATCTCGCCGGGCCCAAGGGGGCTGACATCTTCCACGGCATCGGCAACGAGCAGCAGAAGCGCTGGGCGAAGCTCGCCGTGGACCGCAACTGGGGCGCCACCATGGTGCTGACCGAGCCTGATGCTGGCTCCGACGTTGGCTCGGGCCGCACCAAGGCCACCGAGCAGCCCGACGGCACCTGGCACATCGACGGCGTCAAGCGCTTCATCACCTCCGCCGACTCGGGCGACCTCTTCGAGAACATCATGCACATGGTGCTCGCGCGGCCCGAGGGCGCGGGCCCCGGCACCAAGGGTCTCTCGCTGTTCCTCGTGCCCAAGTACCACTTCGACCCCGAGACCGGCGAGCCCGGTGAGCGCAACGGCGTCTTCGTCACCGGCGTCGAGCACAAGATGGGCATCAAGGCCTCCGCCACCTGCGAGCTGACGTTCGGCCAGCACGGCACCCCCGCCGTCGGCTGGCTCGTCGGCGACGTGCATGACGGAATCGCCCAGATGTTCCGCGTCATCGAGGAAGCTCGCATGATGGTCGGCACCAAGGCCATCGCGACGCTCTCCACCGGCTACCTCAACGCCCTCGACTACGCCAAGCAGCGCGAGCAGGGCGCCGACATGACCCAGATGACCAACAAGGACGCCCCGCGCGTCACCATCACCCACCACCCCGACGTGCGTCGCTCGCTGATGCTGCAGAAGTGCTACGCCGAGGGGCTGCGTGCCGTGTACCTCTACACCGCAGCCCACCAGGACCCCGCCGTCGCCGAGATAGTCTCCGGCGCCGACGAGCAGATGGCCGCGCGCGTCAACGACTTCCTCCTGCCCATCGTCAAGGGCGTCGGCTCCGAGCGCGCCTACCAGTTGCTGTCCGAATCGCTCCAGGTGCTCGGTGGCTCCGGCTTCCTGCAGGACTACCCCGTCGAGCAGTACATTCGCGACGCCAAGATCGACTCCCTCTACGAGGGCACCACCGCCATCCAGTCGCAGGACTTCTTCTTCCGCAAGATCGCCCGCGACCAGGGCGTCGCCGTCGGTCACATCGCCGGGCAGATCACAGCGTTCCTTGACAGCCCCGAAGCCGACGAGCGCCTCGCTCAGGGGCGCGACCAGCTGCGCGCTGCCCTCGAGGACGTGCAGGCGATGCTCGGCGTCATGTTCGGTCACCTCATGGGAGCCAAGGACGAGCCCGGCAACCTCTACACCATCGGGCTCGGCTCGGTGCGGCTGCTCATGGCGGTCGGCGACCTCATCATCGGCTGGCAACTGCTCCGCCACGCCGAGATCGCCCACGCCGCGATCGACTCCGGCGCGCGCGATACCGCCTTCTACCAGGGCAAGATCGCGAGCGCGCGATTCTTCGCCGCCAACGTGCTCCCGATGATCTCGGCCACCCGCTCGGTGCTCGCGAGCCTCGACAACTCGATCATGGAGCTCGACGAGGCCGCGTTCTAGCCGACTGCCCTGGACGCCCCTGCCTCTAACCTCGCGCGTACTCCGCGTGCAGGTGATGGGTCAGGGGCGTCTCGGCATGCGCCATCCACATGTCGAACACCAGGCGATCTCCGTCGAGCACCAGCTTGCGACGTACATCATGGACGGGCTTTGCCTCCACCGACCGCTCGATGCGCACCGGATGGAACTCCAGCACGCCTTCGTGCCAGCGCGTCGCATGGATCTCGGTGAACCCGGTCGGCTGGCTCAGCAACCACTCGATGCTGCCCGACGGGGTGCGACGCAGGTAGCCGCACTCGGTGTGCATGGGTTGCTCGGTCCGCAGGTTCCAGGTGCGGGAGCGATAGAACAGGAACGGCTTGCCACCCGACGGCACGAGCTCGATCTCCTCGCGATAGTCGAACTCCTCGATGGTGGGGTAGTGGCCATGGCCGGTGCCATGCCATGTCCCAGCGAGGGCGGCGAGCTCGTGAAGCGGATCGGTGGGGCTGGTCATCGTCATCTCCCAGGGGCTGGTCGGGGGCCTGCCTCGAGGGTATCGACTCGACCGGGTGGTGCGGGCGGGGTGCGGCGGTTCGGTGCGCGGTCAGTCTGGTTCGGGCCGCGGTTCGCCCCGCTCGAGCCTGCGCGAACCCGCTCGAACCCGCTCGAACCCGCGAGAGTGCGAAAAACGACAGCTCCCGTAAGGAAACGTGTCGTTTTTCGCACAATCATCCGCGTGAAGAGCCCGCACCCGCGCTAGGGACCCGCGCCCGCGCGCTAGGCCCCCGGACCCCTACACCGACAGGACGTGCTCGGCGTAGCGGGCGACGGCGAGCACGAGGTCGTCGGAGTGGCGGGGGCCGACGATCTGCAGGCCGACGGGCAGCCCAGCCTTGGTGGTGCCGACGGGGATGCTGATGGCGGGCTGCTGGGTCATGTTGAACGGATAGCTGAACTGGGTCCACTGCGCCCAGGACTTCATCCCGCTGTCCGGGGGCACGTCGTGGCCGGCCTCGAAGGCGGTGATCGGCATGGTCGGGGTGATGAGCAGGTTGTGGATGTTGTGGAAGTTACCCATCGTGATGCCGAGCTGGGCGGCGACGGCGCGCGCCTCGAGGTACTCGACCGCGCTGTAGCTGTTGCCGGCGTCCCAGACCTTGCCGAGCTCGGGGTCGACCTTGTCGCGCGATCCCTCGGGGAACCCGGCGAGCAGGGCGGCGGCACCGGCGGCCCAGAGCAGCTCGAACGCCTCGAGGGGGTCGCTGAACCCAGGATCGGTCTCGGTGACGGGCAGCCCGGCCTCGTCGAGCTGGCGCACAGCGGCATCGACGAGGCTGGCGACCTCGGGGTCGACGGTGATGTAGCCGAGGTTCTTGGAGTAGGCGACGCCGAGCCCGCGGACGTCGCGGTTCATCTGTCCGCGATAGGTGGTGAAGGTGGGTCCGAGGTAGGTGGGGTCGCGGGGGTCGGGCAGGGACATGATGTCCATCAGCAGGGCGGTGTCCTCCACCGTGCGGGTCATCGGTCCGCCGTGCGCGAGCGGCCCGAACGGGCTCGCGGGGTACATCGGGATGCGCCCGTGGGTGGGCTTGAAGCCGACGATGCCGCAGAACGAGGCCGGGATGCGGATGCTGCCCCCGCCATCGGTGCCGACGGAGCAGGGGCCGAGGCCCGCGGCGACCGCGGCGGCGCTGCCCCCGGAGGAGCCTCCGGCTGTCTTGCTCGGGTCGGCGGGGTTGCGGGTGATGCCGGTCAGGGGGCTATCGGTGGTGGCCTTCCAGGCGATCTCGGGCGTGGTGGTCTTGCCGACGAAGACCATGCCGTCCTCGCGCAGGCGCGCGGTGATGGGGCTGTCGGTGATCCATTCCTGGTCGGGGTCGATGCACTGCGAGCCGCGCAGGGTGGGCCAGCCCTTGGTGAGGAAGATGTCCTTGATGGAGATGGGCACGCCGTCGAGCAGGCCCTTGACGTGTCCGCGGCGGTAGCGCTCCTCGGACTGCTTGGCCTGCTTGAGGGCACGCTCGCTGTCGACGAGGCAGAACGAGTTGATCTCTGGGTCGCGCGCGTCGATGGCGTCGAGCACGGCCTGCGTGGCCTCCACCGGGGAGAGCGAGCCCGCGGTGTAGGCGGTGACAAGCTCGGTGGCGGTCAGCTCTGTGGGGTTCATGCGTGCTCCTTAGCCCGGGACGTAACCACGTTCTTTGTCAACGATATTCAGAAGCTCGGCTCCGCGCGTCCAGCGCTGGAAGTTCTCGACGAACAGGCTGGTGAGGTCATCGCGCCACCCGACGACATCGCCGGCGTTGTGCGGGGTGATCATTACGTTGTGGAGCTCCCAGAGCGGGTGGTCGGTCGGTGGCGGCTCGGGATCGGTGACGTCGAGCGCGGCTCCGGCGATGGTGCCGTCGCGCAGCGCGGCGACGAGGTCGTCGGTGACGGTGAGGTCGCCGCGGCCGACGTTGATGAAGCGGGTGGTGGGCTTCATGGCGGCGAACATCTCCGCGTTGAACATGTGGCGGGTCTGCGGGGTGCTCGGCGCGATGGAGACGACGTAGTCGGCGGTGGCGAGCGCGGCGGGGAGGTCCTCCTGCGCGATGATGGTGCCGAGGTCGGGGTCATTGTCGCGGGCGCGTCGGCCGGAACCTGTGACCTTCATCCCAGCGGCGCGCAGGAGGCGCCCGATGGCCCGGCCGATGGGGCCGGTGCCGACGACGATGACATGCTTGCCGGCGATGCGCTCGGACTCGCGGTGCTGCCATTCGCGCTCCTGCTGCAGGCGCAGGGAGCCGGGGAAGTCCTTCGCGAAGGAGAGGATCTGCCCGAGGACGTACTCGGCGATGTGCGGGTCGAAGATGCCGCGCGAGTTGGTGACCACGACGTTGCTGGCAGAGAGATCGTCGAACATGAAGCGCTCGACGCCCGCGGAGGCGATGTGGATCCATTCGAGGGCGTCGGCCTCGGGCCAGGCCTCGGGCACGGCATGGCTGAAGAAGTCGTAGGCGAAGAGGATGCGCGCGCCAGGGAGGTTCTCGGGGAGTTCCTCGGCGGTGGTGTAGCGGAGGGTGGCGTGCTCACGGACTGGGGCGAGGAGGTCCTCGTCGGGCCGGGTGTCGCCGTGGAGGACCGTGATGATGGGGTTCTCGGTCACGTTGACACCGTATGAGGCACTCGTATGATTGTCAACAATCTGCTTAAATGCAGAAGGAACACCACCGAGTGAAGGCGAGGGCCCGTGTTGGAACTCAACCTCCCCGACTTCGAAGGCCCCATCGCGCAGCGCGGGGTCGGCATCATCGCGCCCTTCGACATGGCCCTCGAGCGCGAGCTCTGGCGCTGGCTGCCCCTCGAGGTCAGCCTCCACCAGGCGCGCACGCCCTACGAGGACGTTGAGGTCAGCTGCGCCATGGCCGAGCTCGTCTCCGACACCAAGCTCATCAAGGCCGCTACCCGCGACATCATGCATGTCGAGCCCGAGGTCGTCGCCTACATGTGCACCTCCGGCAGCTTCGTCAACGGCGTCAAGCACGAGCGGATGCTCCGCGAAGCCATGCTCGAGGCAGGCGCCCCCGACGCCATCACCACCAGCGGAGCACTCGCCGAGGCGCTCGAGCACCTCAACCTGCGCCGCATCTCCGTCATCACCCCGTACGACGCCCCCCTCACCGAGCGGCTCCACGACTTCCTCGGAGAGCTCGGCGTCGATGTCCTCAAGTCCGACCACCTCGGCCTCGGCGGCGGCATCTGGAAGGTCAACTACCGCACCATCGCCGAGCGCATCGTCCAGGCCGACACCCCGGAGTCCGAGGCCATCTTCGTCAGCTGCACCAATCTGCCCACCTACGACCTCATAGAGCCGCTCGAGAACCACCTCAACAAGCCCATCCTCACCGCCAACCAGCTGTCCATGTGGGCCTGCCTCGGCCACATGAAGCTACCCATGATGGGGCCCGGCAAATGGCTCCGCGACGTATTCCAGGGAGAGTGAATGAGCACCACCACCGCCGCCACCGCGCTCGGCTTCATCTACCCGGACCACGCCGCCGAGGACGACTACCCGCTCGCCGAGAACCTGCTCCGCGAGGCTGGGGCCGACGTCGCGCTGCGGGTCGAGCACATCTACGGCACTGATCTGCACGCCGTCCCGGAGCTGCTCGATCTCGGCAGCCCGGACAAGCTCGCCCACGGTGCCAGCCTGCTGGCCGATGCCCAGCCTGCTGCGGTCATCTGGGCCTGCACATCCGGCAGCTTCGTCTACGGGCCCGACGGTGCTCCAGGCCAGGTCGAGGGGCTCGCGCAGGCAGCAGGAACGGCAGCGTCGTCGACCAGCTACGCGTTCGTCCATGCGGCCCGGTCGCTCGGGATCACCAGGGTCGCGGTCGCCGCGAGCTATCCCGATGATGTCGCTCGGTTGTTCGTGGAATTCCTCGCTGCGGCGGGCATCGAGGTGGTGCGCATGTCCAGCGCGGGTATCGATACCGCCGCCGAGGTTGGTACCCTCGCCCCCGACCAGGTCCTGGATCTCGCTACGTCCAACGACCACGCCGATGCCCAGGCCCTGCTGATCCCGGACACGGCGATGCACACCATTGGAGTGCTGCCCCGCCTCGAGTCCACGCTCGGCAAGCCCGTCCTCACCGCCAACCAGGTGACCATCTGGGAAGCACTGCGCCTGGCCGGGATCACGGCGGTGCAGCCCGCGCTCGGAACGCTGTTCCAGGAAAGGCCCCACCATGACGATGTTCGATCTTGAACCCGTCGCCCGGCAATCCACGGCGGAACTGATCGCCGACCGGCTCCGCATCGCCATCATGAGGGGCGCGCTCGCACCAGGCGCGCAGCTCGGCGAGGCAGACCTCGCCGCCTCGTTCGATGTCTCCCGCGGCCCCGTCCGCGAGGCCATGCAACGACTCGTCTCCGAGGGGCTGCTGCACAGCATCCGCCACCGCGGCATCTTCGTCATCGAGCTGACGATGGACGACATCGAGGATGTGTACTTCGCGCGCGCGGCCATCGAGAGGGGCGCGCTGTGCCGCATCCTCGACGGTCGGCGCGAGGCCACCCACGCCGCGCTCGGACCGGCGGTGGAGATGATGCGATCGGCCGCCGACCGGGGCGATGCGGCCGCTGTATCGGACGCCGACCAGCAGTTCCACGAGGTCCTCGTGCAGAGCTCCGCCAGCCCGCGGCTCGTGCGTGCCGCCCGGACCCTGCTCATCGAGACCCGCATGTGCCTCGGCGCGCTGCAAACAACCTATGCCGATGTCCATGAGCAGGTCACGGAGCATTCTTGCCTGCGCGACGCCATCGGGGCCGGGCCGCCGGAGATCGCGTACCAGTTGCTCGCCCACCACATGGCGGATGCCGTGACGCGGCTGCGCCTCCAGCGAGCCAGCGTCAGCGAGACGTCGGCATAGCGACGAGGGACGCCGCGCAGCTCGTGCCATCGAGGAACGCGCCATCGTCGCTCGTGCCCGGGCAGCGCAGCTGCACGCCGGGATCGATATAGGCCTGATGCCGGTCGAACGGTGACATCCCGTCGGCACCGGTGACATTGCCCGCGTCCGCCGGATCGCTGGCCGGGTCGCAGACCGAATCACCAGGGATGCACACCGAGATCACCCGCGGGTTGCTGGCCATCCAGCCGTCCTGCCCGAAGCCGCTCAGCGGAACCATGCGGAAGATGCCCTCGCCCCGCTCGGCGCCCGCCGTGATCGTCGATTGCGCTGCCGAGCGGCTCGGATCGCCGAACAGCACGATCCGCGTCACCAGTCCGAACGCGTCCGTGCCCTGTCCCTGCTCGGTGGCCAGGGCGGTGTTGATGACATCGGCGCCCTGCGAGACGCCCGCCACCACCACTTCGGTGCCACTGTCTCCGCATGCCGCGCTGATCTGCTCGAGGGCGCCTCGCAGGTTCGCCGCGCCCGCATCCACCGAATCCCGGTACACCATCGGGTAGAGCAACAGTCCCTCGCCCACCCGCACCGCCGGATAGTCGATTCCGAAGCCAGCGGGCACGGACTCGCCCGACCGTGCCCGGTAGGTGCCGAAGGACTCGAAGAACGCGTGCACGGTTGGCCCCATGCCGAGCCCCTCGGTGCCCTCCGGGTACACGACGCTTCCCGGCGCAGTGGTGGCGGCCGCGCCCTTCGGCGGCTCGTTCGACCCGCGCACCCCGAGCACATAGGTATCGGCGCACGACTCGCCGATCATCGCGTCGAGTTGCTGCCCGGGGGCTGTTGGTTCTGGCTCATCGTCGCTGACCTGCGCCGCGGCCGAGGGGCTGGCTGCCATCATCGCGCCGATAGCAAGCACGGCGGTCCGTGTGGCGCAGCGCCGGATCCGGCCGCGCGGCGGTGTGGCCTCGGTCCGCGGGCCGCGCCAGTCAGTGATGGGGAGCATTGCGCCCCATTATCCAGGAGGCTACCGGGGATGATGCTGAGGATTCTCCGAGAATTCCGACTCCCGGACTAGCACAGGTCCGCTAGCACAGGTCCGCTAGCGCAGGCCCGGCAGCAGGCTCGTCCAGCGGGTGCCACTCGGCTCTGCCCGATCTGGCAACGACTCGTCCGGGGCGGCGAGCGCGGTGGGAATCGCGAGATAGGTCGGGCTCGAGCGGCCTGGCAGGGTATGCCGATCGATGACCTTCCAGTGGTTCGATTCCGTCGACGATGCGGCGGCGATCGCGCTGCCGGAGGCGACGACCCCGGCCGATTGCCACCGCGCGTGCTCCCCGAGCAGCGCCGCCTCGTTCACCGGGTCGCCTACCACCATGTACTTCGCCCGGTCCGCGGAGCCGATGATCGCGGCGATGACGTGGCCATAGGAGATGCCGATGCCCGCGCGCGGCGAGAAATGGCCGAGCCTGTCCGTGAGCCGTCGCGCGGTGGCCAGCGCGCTGCCCGCCGGATCCTCGAGAGAATCGGGCGCGCCGAAGATGACCAGGGCCGCGTCGCCGGAGAACTTGTTGACGAACCCGCCGCCCTGCCGGGCTTCCTCGACCACGATGGCGAAGATCTCGTCGAGCAGCGCGACCACCTCCTCCGGCGGCCGATGCTCGGCCACGCTGGTAGGCCCCGCCAGATCGATGCACATCGCAGCTACGGCGTGATGGGTCCGGTGCTGACTAGCTGGTGATTCCAGCACATGCCGGGCCAGCTGCTGGCCGAGGTGGCGATCGAACAGGTCCCGCAGGCGGGTGCGCTCGCGCAGCCCGCGCGACATGGAATTGAACCCCGTCTGCAGGTCGCCGAGCTCGGTGCCATCGAAGACAGGGACCTGCGCCTCGAGGTCGCCGGACTCGATCCGGGCCATGCCGTCGCGCACTACTCTCACCGAGGCGACCACCGAGGCTGCGGCCAGCACCGCGAGCAAGGAACCGAACACCAGCACGACCCCGCCAGTCGCCAGGATCGCGAACGCCAGCGTGCCGCGGTCGAGATCGTCGTGCAGCAATGCCTCGGCAGCGATCACCATGAGGGAGACCACCGGTACCGCGGTGCCGACGATCCAGCCGAGGAGGAACCGCAAGCTGATCCTGCCCGTGGTCTTCCTCGCAGCCGGGTTCGCCGCGAGCGCCTTGGCCACGGTGGGGCGCAGCGCGAACTCGCTGAGCAGGTACACCATCACGCTCACCACCACGCTCGTCCCGCCGGCGGTCAGCGCGACCCGGATGCCGACAGAGCCGTCGACCGAGCCGTACCCGAGCGCGAACAGGACCGTGCCGAGGATCCAGAGCGCGGCCTGGATCACGGTCAGGCGCCACGGCATCGCGAGCGCGGATCGCTGCTGGGCATCATTCGGCACCGTGCCCTCGATCGCCCACCGCAGCTCGCGGGTGGCCCGCTGCGTCGCGAACAGGCCGCCCACGAGGAACGCCGCGATCAAGTACGTCGGCACCGCGATGAAGTTCAGCTCCGCGAAGCGCGGAGCGAATACCATCGGGCCGGGCACCACCAGCGTCAGGTAGGCGATCACGCTCGCTACCCCCACGCCGTTGGCGACGAGCAGGAGCGCTGTGAGCAGCAATTGGATGCGCAGCCGGTCGCGCGGATGCTCGGCAGGATCCCCAAGGAGCCACGATCCGGGCACGACGGACGGGGGAGTGTTCATGAAGCGCGGAGCATTCTGATCGGGTGATCCTTCGCGATAGGGCGGAAGTGTCGTCACCTTGATTGTCGCTAGCGAGGGCCAGAAAGTTTCATCCGCAAGTAAAGGATGCGCTGAGGTGTTCGCCATGTCGGGGCGAGGGAGTGAGCGGGGTCACTGCGAGGCTGGAGGGGGATGAGTGCCCCCGACAGGAATCGAACCTGTGGCCTGGACTTTAGGAGAGTCCCGCTCTATCCGACTGAGCTACGAGGGCGTGCGCGGCGCGCGGGAAAGAGTGTACCGCGAGGGCGGGCGGGCTCGCACGCGCGACCCGGAGCGCTGGTGTCGACGGGGGAAGCGGCCGTGTGTCCGTTTCCGCGCGGCCCGAGCGGTGTTACACCACGTGAACAAGTGTCCCGCCTAGTAGTGCATCGGCGATTGTGACAACGAACCTTGTCGCATAAGTGCTCGTCATTTCGGGTTTCCGTTGTCTAGACTCAGCAGGGCGTGAACACAGTGGCGCATATCGTCAACGCTGGGTGAAGAACCGGGCCAGAGAGGCCCAGAGGGACAGTTGGGGATAGAAGTGAGCAACTTGCAATCGATGAATCCTGTGCGACCGACCGTGGACATGCTGCGTCGCAACGAGATCTGCTCGCGCATCCTGGACGCTGCGGAGGAGTGCCTGATGCAGTCTGGCTTCCGCGCCCGGGTGCACGCCGCGATCGCCAAGCGCGCTGGCCTGTCACGACCCACCGTCTACAAGTACTTCGGCGACCAGACCGCCATCATCGAGGCCCTGTTCGAGCGTGAGGTCAATAGCTTCCTCAATCGGTTGCGCCCGGTCATCGAGGGTGGCACCCACGCGAAGGCGCGGCTTGTCGACAGTGTCGTCTTCGTCGTGAGCTATGCCCGCGAGCATGAGCTGCTGCAGAAGTCGCTCAAGGAGGATCCGCAGGTCGTGACGCACCTGCTGACCTCGCAGGGGCAGCCCCTCATCGAGCGGGTCGCCGCGTTCATGTCGCCGTACTTCACGCGCGGCGACGCGGCCGAGATGGATGAGCGTGCCCTCGTTCCGATGGCGGAGTGGATCTACCGCGTCGTCACCTCGTTGATCACCACGCCCGGCGTTGTCGATACCGAGAGCCCCGAGAAGCTGCGCGTGTTCGTCACCGAGCTGATGGAGCTGCCGAGCCTCAGTGGCGCGCTCGAGGCACGCCCGGTTCGCGAGCCCGGAGCAGCCACGCTCGGGTAGCCGCGGGACGGCTTCACGCCAGGCCTGGACCGTCTGGCAGGGTGATCGCCATGCGGACACTACTTGTCATCGGTATCGGCGCGGGGGATCCTGGGCAGCTCACCCTCCAGGCCATCGACGCGATCAAGCGGGCCGATGTATTCCTCATCGTCGACAAGGGCGAGGCCAAGCGCGACCTCGTGGACCTGCGGCGCGCCCTGCTCGCCACGCACCGTCCCGACGCGGGCTACGAGGTCGTCGAGCTCGAGGATCCGCCGCGCGACCGGGCCCCCGATGATTACGAGCATGCTGTTCTGGACTGGCATGCCCGCCGAGCGGCGCTTTTCGCCGACACCATCGCCGCGACGGTGCCCGAGCACGGCACGGGTGCCTTCCTCGTGTGGGGCGACCCCACCCTCTATGACAGCATCCTGCGCATTCTTGAGCAGGTGCAGCACGACGCCCGCGTCCCTCTCGCCGTGGAGGTCGTTCCTGGCATCACCAGCGTCCAGGCGCTCGCCGCGCGGCACCGCATCCCTCTCAATCGCATCGGGGAGGCGATCCACATCACCACGGGCCGCCAGCTCTCGCAGGGATTGCCGCCGGGGGTCGCCAACGCGATCGTCATGCTCGACGCGCGCCACAGCTACGCCGCCCTCGAGGAGCGCGAGCCCGGCGCCTGGCACATCTGGTGGGGCGCCAACCTTGGCACCCGCTCCGAGCAGCTCGTCTCCGGACCTATCGCCGAGGCTGCACCGGCGATCGCGCGGGCCCGCGAGGCCGCTCGGGATGCTGCGGGCTGGGTGATGGACACCTACCTCGTGCGGCGGGACGAACCAGCAGCCCTGCCAAGCTAGAACAGGGCAGAGGGACCGCCGGGGATGCCCAGTCCTGGTTCGTTGCTGTCCCAGCTCTGCGGCACGAGCCCCCACTTCTCCAGTTCCTTGATGACCAGCGAGCGCAGGCCCCGCGAGGTGGGGAAGCGCACCGGGTCCACGCCGTTGACGGCCAGGGTGTAGTGGTCGCCATTGCGCAGCAAGCAGGCGTCGATCACCAGCCGCCCGGCGAGCGCTTCCTCGGCGGGGAACCTCGGGTGGGCGGCCCGCGCCGCGCTGGAGGCCACCGGATACTTGCCGAGATGGGTGAGCGACTCGGGCAGCGTGCCGACGTGCGACGCGACTGCTTCGGTGATCGAGCTCGAGCTCGTTAGCTTGGTGGCCACCCGATCAGGGACGATGTTGAGCGTGGCGAGCGGGAACCCGGCTGGGCGCGCCGCCTCGGGGATCGTGCTCGCGGAGGTCCGCTGGAACGCCTCGCGGGCCTGGTCCCGCAGCAGGAACAGCTCGCCGTAGCGGCTGCCGCGAGGCGCCCACGTGATGGTCGACAACGTCAGTGCATTGGACCGCATCGGTGCGCCGGTGGCTTCGTCGCCAGAGGTATCGAACGGCATGCCGATCGTCACTGGCTCGTGGAGGCCCTTCGCGCCACTGCTGTACATGAGGTTCGACACGACGCACACCAGCAGGCTGTTGGGCGTTCCGTTGGAGCGGGCCGCGACCGCATCCCACTCGCTGGCCATCACGTCGATGATGGTCGTCGCCTCCCGCCAATGGGCCGGCAGCTGGCCCGATCCAGCGATGGTGGCGGCCCGCTTGCGGCGCAGCACGTCCACCCGGTTGCGGCGCATGTGCCGGACGATCTCATCGCGATTGGTGCCCTGCACGAAGATCGCGTAGAAGGCAAGCAGCGATCCGATGAGGAACTGCCAGTACTGGGTGGCAGCATCGCGCAGCTCGTTGCCGAGCGACCGGCGCCGCACGAGGCCCGCGCGACTCTCCTGCTTTCCCGTGACAGCAGCGTCGAGGGCAGCGATGAGGCCACGAGCGTCGGTCAGGGCATGCGAGCACACCAGCGAGATGATCGTGCCACCATCGTCGATGCGGGCCACACTGAGCTCCCAGCCAATGCCATGCTCGGGATTGAGCCGGGTGAGGGTGCGCTCATCGGCCCACTCGATGACCCGGTCGCGCGGGATGGCATGGCGCGTGTAGTGGATGGGCGCGATGCTCGAGCCCAGAGCCCAGTAGTGACGAGCACCTGGGACGAGGGGCTTGATGACGCGCCGATTGAGCGGCCCGCTGGCCAGCCGGCGATGCAGCTGCGACAAGGTGGTCTCGTCGACTGTCTCGTCGAACATCCAGATCCCCTGCATGACCACCGGCATGCCGTGGCCGCGGTGGGTCCGCAGGAAATGCATATCGACGAGGCTCAGGTAGGTGCCTCCGTCACCGGCGAGCGCCATCAGCGGCCGCGCCAGGACCGGTAGCGGGCGATCAGGGCCTCGGTGGAGCCATCGATATCGCTGCCGTGCGTGTCCGCGGTGGCGCCAGTGATGCGTGGCAGAAGCTCCTTGGCCTGGGTCTTGCCAAGCTCGACGCCCCACTGATCGAACGGATTGATGCCGCACACGGTGCCCTGGACCAGTACCTGGTGCTCGTAGAGGGCGATGAGCTGCCCGAGCACTGATGGAGTGAGCCGGGGCGCGAGGATGGTGGTGCTGGGCCGGTTGCCGGGCATGACCTTGTGCGGGACCAGGCTCGGCTCGGTGCCATCGGCGGAGATCTCCTCGGCGGTGCGCCCGAGCGCGAGCACCTGCGACTGCGCGAGGAAGTTTGCCATGAGCAGGTCATGCATGCTGGATCCGTCATCGGTGAGCAGGTCGTCGGTGGGCTCGGCGAAGCCGATGAAGTCGGCGGGCACGAGCCGGGTGCCCTGGTGGAGCAACTGGTAGAACGCGTGCTGCCCGTTGGTGCCGGGCTCGCCCCAGTAGATCTCCCCGGTGCTGCCGTCGACCGCGGTGCCGTCGAGGCGCACTGATTTCCCGTTGGACTCCATGGTGAGCTGCTGCAGGTAGGCAGGGAAGCGGGCGAGATCGTTGGAGTAGGGGAGCACCACGCGGGACTGCGCGCCGAGGAACTCGCTATTCATCACGCCGAGCATCCCGAGCACGACGGGAGCGTTGCGCGCCAGAGGGGCCTCGCGGAAGTGCTGATCTATCAGGTGCATGCCGGCCAGGAACTCGCCGAACCGCTCGCGGCCGATGCGCAGCATGAGCGATAGCCCGATAGCCGAGCCCACCGAGTAGCGGCCGCCCACCCAGTCCCAGAAGCCGAACATGTTGGTGGTGTCGATGCCGAACGCGGCCACCTTCTCGGCGTTCGTGGAGACCGCCACGAAATGCCGCGCCACCGCCGAGTCGTCGCCGCCGAGCCCCTCGATGAGCCAGCGCCGGGCGACCTGCGCGTTCGACAGGGTCTCGAGCGTGGAGAAGGTTTTCGACGCGATGATGAACAAGGTCCGGGCGGGGTCGATCCTCGCGAGCACCGTGGTGAGGTCCGCGGGGTCGACGTTGGAGACGAAGTACGCGGTGATCCCAGCGTCGGAATAGTGGCGCAAGGCCTCGCTGGCCATCGCGGGACCGAGGTCGGATCCGCCGATGCCGATATTGACGACAGTGGTGAGGCGCTCGCCCGTGGCGCCGCGATGCTCGCCGGAGCGCACCCGATCGGTGAAGCCCCCCATGCGGTCGAGCACCTCATGCACCTCGGCGACCACATCGGTGCCGTCGACGATCAGGCTCGCGGAGCGGGGCAGGCGCAATGCGGTATGCAGCACGGCGCGGTCCTCGGTGGTGTTGATCCGCTCGCCGCGGAACATCGCGTCGCGCTGGCCGGTGACGCCCGCCGCGTCCGCGACGGAGGACAGCAGGGACAGCCCAGTCGCGTCGACGCGCTGCTTCGCGTAATCGATGTGCAGGTCGCCCGCGCTGATCCGCATGGTCGCGGCGCGATCCGGCTCGGCGGCGAACAGCTCGCGCAGCGTGCGCGCCCGCACGGTGGGCATGTGGCTCGCCAGCGCGTTCCACTGAGGGGTGCCACGCACTGGCCGTGGCGCGCGCGGGATGGAAACGTCCTGCTCTTCGGGGGTGTGCGTCACCGTGCGCTCCTCGGGGTCTCGTCTGGTCCCGTGCGATCGAGCCTAGACGGTGCGCGACGAGGCTTCAGCGCAACGTGGCTAGCGATCCCGGCCGAGGCGTCCGCGGCCGAGCCGCAGCAGCAGCATCGCGAGGGTGTGGCCCTCGGGGCCGAGCTCGCTGAACCTCTCGATGACCCGCATCTCGCGGTTGTGCACGAGCCGGGGCCCTCCGGAGGCCATCCGCACCTGCCCGATGATGCGGGAGACCTCCGTGCGCCGCTTGATGGCACGGAGGATCTGCGCGTCGAGATCATCGATCTCCTTGCGCAGCTCGTCGATATCGGGCGCGGTGCCCTCGACGGTCGGCTCGCTCGACCCATTCATCGGTGGAGTGTGGTCGGGCGGTGGCATCGTCAACGTCTATCCCCTGTCCTGGCGTCTGTCGAGCTGCCCGGGCTCGTGGCCCGGCGCTCGCGTAGCCCTTTGATTCTGCCACGTCGTTCGCCCGGTTCTCCCCGATCGTGGCGCGGCGGGCGCGCGTGGTGGGCGTTGTCGGTGCACGGCCTTATCCTGGTTGGGTCCGCGACGAGCAGCACGGCATGGGGTGAGGAACATTCTTTCTGGTACAGGCCAGCACGGGTGGGGCAGCAGCGCGACCGGGTCGGCTGGGCAATGGCCCGCCGGGGCGATGCCCTCCACGCCTATGACGCAGCCGGGAGCGGGCGGCGATGCGGTGGGGCAGAGCGCGGTGGGGCAGATCCTCGAGGGCCTCAACCCCGCGCAGCATGAGGCCGTCGTCCATGCGGGCACGCCCCTGTTGATCGTGGCGGGCGCTGGCTCGGGCAAGACGGCGGTGCTGACCCGGCGCATCGCCTACCTCCTCGCGCACCGGGGCGCGCGGCCCTCGGAGATCCTCGCGATCACCTTCACCAACAAGGCTGCTGCCGAGATGCGCGAGCGCGTCGCGGCGCGCATCGGGCCCGTGGGGGCCAGCATGTGGGTGGCGACGTTCCACTCCACCTGCGTGCGCATCTTGCGGTCCCAGGCCGGGCTGGTCGATGGGCTCAATACCAACTTCTCCATCTACGACGCTGATGATTCGCGCCGGCTGCTCGGCATGATCGCCAAGGATCTCGAGCTCGACGTGCGCCGATTCACCCCCCGCTCCCTGGCCGGGCAGATCTCCAACCTCAAGAACGAGCTGATCGATCCCGCTCGTGCTGCCGATGATGCCGAGAGCGCTCCGGGCGAGCTGCCGCGTGTGGTGGCCCGCGTCTACGGCATCTACCAGCGGCGCCTGCGCGAGGCGAACGCGGTGGACTTCGACGATCTGATCAGCGAGACGGTGCGGCTGCTCCAGCAGTACCCCGATGTCGCCGCCTACTATCACCGGCGGTTCCGGCACATCCTCGTCGACGAGTACCAGGACACCAACCACGCGCAGTACGTGCTCGTGCGCGAGCTGTGCGGGGCCGGCACCAACAAGACGGACGGCATCGCCTCTGCTGAGCTGTGCGTGGTGGGCGACGCCGACCAGTCGATCTATGCCTTCCGGGGCGCGACGATCCGCAACATCATCGAGTTCGAGCGCGACTTCACGGATGCGACGACCATCCTGCTCGAGCAGAACTATCGCTCCACCCAGAACATCCTGACCGCCGCGAACTCGGTGATCGCCCGCAACGAGGGGCGGCGGCCCAAGAAGCTGTGGACCGATGCCGGGGCGGGCGAGCTGATCGTCGGCTACGTCGCCGACAACGAGCATGACGAGGCCACGTTCGTCGTTTCCGAGATCGACCAGCTCACCGATGCTGGTGAGCTCGACTACTCCGATATCGCCATCTTCTACCGCACCAACAATTCCTCCCGCGCCCTCGAGGAGATCCTCATCCGGCACGGAATGCCGTACAAGGTCGTGGGCAGCGTGCGGTTCTACGAGCGCAAGGAAGTCCGCGACATCGTCGCCTACCTGCGGGTGCTGGCCAACCCGGATGACACGGTGAGCCTGCGGCGGATCATCAACACGCCGCGCCGCGGCATCGGTGATCGTGCCGTGGCGTGCGTCTCGGTGCATGCCGAGCAGCGGGGGGTCGGCTTCGGCGCCGCTCTTGGCGAGGCGGCTGCGGGCAAGGTCGCCCTGCTCGGCACGCGGGCCCAGCGAGCGATCGGCGGGTTCGTGGAACTGCTCGATGAGCTGCGGGCTCCGCTCGCCGCCGATCGTGATGGCTCCGGCGATGGACCTGCCAGCGGCGACGATCTGGACCTAGGTCGGCTCGTCGAGATGATCCTGGACCGCACCGGCTACCGGGCCGAGCTCGAGGCCAGCAACGATCCCCAGGACGGGGCCCGGCTCGACAACCTCAACGAGCTCGTCAGCGTGGCCGCCGAGTACAGCCACGAGTCGATGCGGCTGCGCGCCGAGGGCGTCACCGCCGCCGAGGGCGAGCCCGAGCCCGGCACCCTGGCAGCATTCCTCGAGCGGGTATCGCTGGTCGCGGATTCCGACCAGATCCCCGAGTCCGATTCCGGTGTCGTCACGCTCATGACGCTGCACACCGCGAAGGGGCTCGAGTTCCCGGTCGTGTTCGTCACGGGGTGGGAGGACGGCCAGTTCCCGCACATGCGCTCGCTGGGCAACAATGATGAGCTCTCCGAGGAGCGGCGCCTCGCCTATGTCGGCATCACCCGCGCGAAGCAGCGCCTGTACCTGACGCGGGCGGTCACCCGGTCCGCGTGGGGGCAGCCCACCGCGAACCCCGAGTCCCGGTTCCTCCAGGAGATCCCCGAGCAGCTGATCGACTGGCGGCGCCTGGCTCCGAGCCCTGCCAGCCAGTTCGGCAGCGCCCAGCTCGGAGCCAGCCACTTCGGGGCCGGGCAGTTCGGCGGGAGCCAGGGAGGCTGGGGGCAGCGCGGGGCAGGCCAGGGCGGCTGGTCCTCGCGCGGTGGAACGGACAAGCCGACCGAGGCGGCTCCGTCCCTGCCCCGGGCGCGGCAACGGCGCCCCATGCTCGAGCTCTCCGTCGGCGACCGCGTCAGTCATGACTCGTTCGGTCTCGGTACCGTCGTCAGCACCGAGGGCAACGGTGCGATGACCCGGGCGACCATTGACTTCCGTGGCGCCGGGACGATGACGCTGATGCTCGCCGGCGGCGTGCCCATGGTGAAGCTCTAGCTCGTGGCGAAGCTCTAGGCCTGCGCGCAGCGCGAGGGGCGCGTGCCCCGGGAATGGCACGCGCCCCTTGTGCTGCTCTGAATGCTAGGTCATGCCTAGCGGATGTCTCAGCTGTTGCCGAAGACGTTGACGCCCTTGCTGGAGAGCCAGCCGATGGGATCGATCTTCTGGTCGCCGTTGATCCACACCTCGAAGTGCACGTGCGGGCCGGTGGAGAAGCCGCGGTTGCCCATCGTGGCGATCTGCTGGCCGGCCTCGACGCGCTGGCCGACCGACACGGTGTTGGTGTCGTTGTGGCCGTAGACGGTGACGGTGCCGTCATCGTGGCGGACACGGACCCACAGCCCGAAGCCCGCGGCAGGACCGGAGTCAATGACCTCGCCACCAGCGACGGCGACGATCGGGGTGCCGATCGGTCCGGCGATATCGATGCCACCGTGGAGGGTGCCCCAGCGCTGGCCGAAGGTGGAGGTCAGCACGCCGATGGCGGGCAGCTGGAACAGCGGCTGGCGCAGCGCGGCCTCGCGGGCGGCACGCTCATCGCTGAAGCGCTGCGCGGTGGCGAGCTGCTGGGCGAAGGCGGAGGGATCGAGTGCCCGGTTGACGTTGAGCACCTGCACGGTGCCGGCGGGGGCACTGGCCTCGGCGGCCACGAGGTCGATGTTGTCGTTCGCGGCGCTCGAGGCGGCGAAGGTGATGTCGTTCGCCCCGGCCGTGGTGTCGGAGAGAAGCACGGCCTGCCCGCCGATCACGGAGGCGCCGATGGTGACGATCGCGAGGGCCATCCGGCCCTTGGGGGAACGCTTCTGGGCATGGGTGTTCAGTGTGGTGCGCAGCATGGGGTATCCAGAAAGGGGTGCGAATCCCTCGGGTCGGTTCCGCCACGGTCTCGCTCAAGACCGCGGTGTCATCCCGGTTGATGACGCCAGCGGCGGTGATGCTTGCCGCTGGTGCACGTTCTCTGTTCTCTTCCGCGGGGCCTTGTGCCTGTCGGGGCGCCCCGTGGTCGTGATCAGATCGTGACTTTCACTGATGAAAAGGTAACGAAACGGTTGCGACGCTTGCAAGCATTTGCGGCCTGCGGGGGCTCTATTGAGAGCGCACTCACAGCGCTGCGTCGCAAAAGCCCAGTTTGCGGCAGTGCAGGGGATATTTAGCCAAGCAAATGGTCCCACTATTTGGAACGCAGTTGGCTGCTAGCTAGCACTCGGGACGATATCGGCACCTAGCGTGGTCGCCGCCCCGCTTGCCGCCCCGCACCCCCTCGCGAGTGTGCGAATAACGACTGCCTCCGCGCTGAAGCTCGTCGCTTTTCGCACACTCGTCGCTCCGCGCACCTACTGCCCGTGGCGTGCCCCCGCCCCCTGCGCCAGCAAGCGCCTCACGATGACCCCCCGCCCCTGGTGAACCCGGCCGGGGCCCCTGATCGACCACCGAAAAACGCCATAACGTCACGATTCGTGGACCCGCGCGATAGGTTGGATTCGCCTAGGGCGTGACGTAGCGCACGTCCGGGCCATGCCTGTGCCACGCGCGCACATGGCCTGGACTAAGGTCCGACTTGGCTCGCCCCAACCCGGGTGAGCGTCACAGTAAATGAGACGGTGAGCACATGGATCTCTTCGAATACCAAGCGAAAGAGCTTTTCGCGAAGCACGGAGTCCCCACCACACCGGGGCGCGTCGCGGACACAGCTGAGGAAGCCGAGCAGGTCGCCGCGGAAATCGGCAAACAGGTCGTGGTCAAGGCCCAGGTGAAGGTCGGCGGCCGTGGCAAGGCCGGTGGCGTCAAGCTTGCTACCGACGCCGCTGATGCCCGCGCCAAGGCCGAGGACATCCTCGGTCTCGATATCAAGGGCCACATTGTCAAGAAGCTCCTCGTCGCCGAGGCCAGCGACATCGCCGAGGAGTACTACATCTCCTTCCTTCTCGACCGCACCAACCGCACCTTCCTCGCGATGTGCTCGAAGGAAGGCGGCGTGGAGATCGAGCAGGTCGCCGTCGAGAACCCCGACGCTCTCGCCAAGGTGCCCGTGGACGCCACCGAGGGCGTCAGCCTCGAGTTCGCCCGCCAGATCGCCGAGCAGGGCAAGCTGCCCGCCGAGGTCCTGGACGCGGCCGCGGAGACCATCGCCAAGCTGTGGGAGACCTTCGTCGCCGAGGACGCGCTCCTCGTCGAGGTCAACCCGCTCGTGCGTACCCCCGATGACCAGATCCTCGCCCTCGACGGCAAGGTCACCCTCGATACCAACGCCGACTTCCGGCAGCCCGACCACGAGCAGTTCGTCGACGCCGACGCCGCGGACCCCCTCGAGGCCAAGGCCAAGGAGAAGGGCCTCAACTACGTCAAGCTCGAGGGCGAGGTCGGCATCATCGGCAACGGTGCCGGACTAGTCATGTCCACCCTCGACGTCGTTGCCTACGCCGGCGAGGACTTCGGTGGCGTCAAGCCCGCCAACTTCCTCGACATCGGTGGCGGCGCCTCGGCCGAGGTCATGGCCAACGGTCTCGACGTCATCCTCGGCGACCCGAGCGTCAAGAGCGTGTTCGTCAACGTCTTCGGTGGCATCACCGCCTGCGACGCGGTCGCCAACGGCATCGTCAAGGCCCTCGAGATCCTCGGTGACGAGGCGAACAAGCCGCTCGTGGTGCGCCTCGACGGAAACAATGTCGAAGAGGGTCGACGTATCCTCGACGAGGCCGCGCACCCACTCGTGCAGCAGGTCGACACCATGGATGGCGCGGCAGCCAAGGCCGCCGAGCTCGCTGCAGCGGCAAAGTAAAGGGGAACGAAGACAATGGCTATTTTCCTTACCAAGGACAGCAAGGTCATCGTCCAGGGCATCACCGGGGCGGAAGGCACCAAGCACACCCGCCGCATGGTTGCCTCGGGCACCAACATCGTCGGCGGCGTCAACCCGCGCAAGGCCGGTAGCGACGTCGACGGCATCCCCGTCTTCGCCTCCGTCAAGGAAGCGATGGAGAAGACCGGCGCGGACGTCAGCGTCCTGTTCGTGCCCCCGGCCTTCACGAAGGCTGCCGTCATCGAGGCCATCGACGCGGAGATCCCCCTCGCGGTGGTCATCACCGAGGGCGTGCCGGTGCACGATTCCACCGAGTTCTGGGCCTACAACCAGAAGAAGGGCGGCAAGACCCGCATCATCGGGCCGAACTGCCCCGGCATCATCAGCCCCGAGCAGTCCAATGCCGGCATCATCCCCGCCAACATCACCGGTGCCGGCAAGATCGGTCTCGTGTCGAAGTCCGGCACCCTGACCTACCAGATGATGTTCGAGCTCGCCGACTTCGGCTTCACCACCTGCGTCGGCATCGGTGGCGACCCCGTCATCGGCACCACCCACATCGACTGCATCCAGGCATTCGAGGATGATCCCGACACCGAGCTGATCGTGATGATCGGTGAGATCGGTGGCGACGCCGAGGAGCGCGCAGCCGACTACATCAAGGCCAACATCACCAAGCCCGTCGTCGGCTACGTCGCCGGGTTCACCGCACCCGAGGGCAAGACGATGGGCCACGCCGGCGCCATCGTCTCCGGCTCCTCCGGCACCGCGCAGGCCAAGAAGGACGCCCTTGAGGCCGCGGGCGTGAAGGTCGGCAAGACGCCGTCCGCCACCGCGGAGCTCGCGCGCGCGATCCTCGAGAACAAGTGACCCTCTAGCGCTGGGTCCTCGGACGCCGCGGTACTGCGACTCGCAGGCCGCGGCGTCCGTGCGTTCGCGGTCGGCGTGGTGATGCCCCCGGCGAGTGTGCGGCCTGCCCCGGCGAGTGTGCGAGAAGCGACAGCTCTCGGCCTCGAGTCTGTCGTTTCTCGCACACTCGTGACCAGGCAGCGGCGCGCCTTTCCCCGTCCGCGCCGGTGAGGTGCCACTCTCGATACCGATGACCGATCTGCAGACACGAGCCCGCGCATCCCGGCAGGATGGCCGCGACAACGAGATGAGCGACATCGCGCGCTCACTCATGAAGGCAGCATTCGTGCCCACCGGGGCAGCGGTGGGTGCCATCACCGTCACGATCGTGGCGCTGCTGCTGGCCTCCAGCAGCGACCTCACCGGTGCGTTCGCCGCCATAGGCGCGTCCTGGCTGGCTATCCATCAGGTGGTGCTGCCGATCAGTGGCGTGCACCTCGGCGTTCTGCCGCTCCTGCTCACCTTCGCGATGCTCGCGATCACATTCCATTTCGTGAGGCGCGCCAGGGGAGTGGCCACGACCACCCGCGAGATGACGCAGCTCATCGCCGCCGCCACCGGCATCCCCGTCGTCATGACCATCATCTCCCTGGCTGTCATCAAGGATGCCTCGACCGTCCTGAAGATCGACACCCCCAACGTGCTGGTCTCGCTGCTTCTCACGGTCATGCTGCACGGCGGAGCCGCCACCGCGGCGCTGCACCCCCTGGTCCGGGAGCGCATCGCCGAGCGATTCACGCCGCCGGAGTGGGTGGCCGTCGCGCTCGAGGCAGCACGCCGGGGCGCGCTCGTGCTGGTGGCGAGCAGCGCAGCGATCACGGTCGCGCTGCTCGTGCTCTCCGCATCGACCGTGCTCGAGCAGCTCCTCGCGTACAACGGCGCCGGTGCCTTCCTCGGCCTCGGCGCGCTCTCGCTGATCTACCTGGGCAACGTCATCGTGGGCGTCGCGTCCGTCGCGGTCGGCGGCAGCGTGCAGCTCGGGGCAGCATCCGCATCACTGTTCGCGACGGAGCCCGCTGCGCTTCCCGGCCTTCCAGTCCTCGCGATCATGCCCGACGGGCCCGCCGAAGCGTGGTGGCCGATCGCGCTGGTCATCCCGGCAGCGGTCGCTGTCGTCACCGGCAAGACCGTGACCCGCTACCACCTCGAGACCCGCGACCAGGTGGCCACCGTACTCGCAGCAGCGATCCTGCAGGCCGGGGGCCTCCTGCTGCTCGCGCTGCTCGCGGGCGGCCCCCTCGGCGCGCTCGGTAGCGCGTCCTACTCGCCGTGGGTCTCCAGTGGCCTGCTTCTCGCCTGGATCGCGATTCTTGGCACCATCGTCGCCACCGGCACCGCGCGGGTGGCTGATCGCCACGAGCGCCGCGAGCGCCGGGAGGAGATCGAGCGCGCCATCGCTGAAGCCCTCGAGGACGAGGCGGCCGGGAGCGCCGAGGCAGAGAAAGCCGATGCAGAGAAGGCCGAGGAATCCGAGCAGGCGGTGGACAAGGCCCAGGATGAGCCGGAGGCAGCGAAGCAGGACCCGGAGACGCCGACGACCTCGCGGTCGCCCCGCGCTGCCATCGCCACCGCGGGCAAGCTGCTCCCCTCGATACCGGGACGAGGTGGCCGCCGGAAGAAGACCGCGCCGACCGAGTCCGCCGATGTTTCCGGGGCGGGATCCACGGGCCCGGCGAAGGAAGCGGATGCGTCCACCGATGGGGCGAGCGGCGAGAAGGGCCCGGCCAGTGGCGCGGACGCCGAGAAGGGCCCTGCAGAGAAGGCGAACGCCGATCCGGCCACCGCCAGCAGGGACGAGCCCGCCAGTAGCACCACCCAGAGGGATGGAAAGAAGGACTCCACGCGCGGGCGGGGCCGTGCCCGCCGGAAGGCGCAATAGCACAGTCCCGGACCCGATGGCGGGGTTCCCGATGCCAGCCACTAGGCTATGTCGCGTCGGTCGGCCCAGCAGGGTCGATGTGCTCGCCTGAACCAGGAGATCCGCGCTGAACCGCCTCGATCATTCCCGGAGCCACCACGGCACCGAGGATGCACCAGCCCGCATCGTCGTGCTCGCCTCGGGCAGCGGCACCCTGTTCCAGGCCCTGCTCGATGCTGCGACGAATGATTTTCCGGCCCGGATCGTCGCCCTCGTCACCGATCGCGAATGCGTCGCCGAGGAACGCGCCCGGCAACGCGGCATCCCCGTGGTCCGCATCGAGCCCGCGGAGCATTCGTCCCGTGAGGCGTGGAACACCGCGCTCGCCGCAGCCGTCAGCGAGCAGGAGCCTGACCTGGTGGTCACTGCAGGATTCATGCGGATCCTCGGCACAGGTTTCCTCCGCGCAGCCACCACCAGCATCGTCAACAGCCACCCGGCGCTGCTGCCCTCGTTCCCCGGGGCCCATGCGGTGCGCGATGCCCTGGCCCACGGCGTGCGGGTCACCGGCACCACGGTCCATCTCGTCGACGACGGTGTCGATACCGGTCCGATCCTGGCGCAGGAAGCAGTGCCCATCAAGCCTGGGGACACCGAGCCTGAACTGCACGAACGAATCAAGGAAGTCGAGCGGCGCCTCCTCATCGAGGTGGTAGCCGATGTGGTGACCCGAGGAGTGGTCATCGATGGACGGAAGGCCATGATCCCGTGAGCAACAGCACCCCACCCACCATTCCCCTCAAGCGCGCCCTCGTCAGCGTCTATGACAAGACGGGCCTCGAGGACCTTGCCCGCGGGCTTGCCGAGGCAGGCGTGGAGATCGTCTCCACCGGCTCGACCGCCAAGCGCATTGCCGACGCGGGAGTCGCCGTCACCCCGGTGGAGGAGCTCACCGGCTTCCCCGAGACCCTCGACGGTCGCGTCAAGACCCTGCACCCGCGCGTGCACGCCGGGATCCTCGCCGATACCCGCAAGGAGGAGCATCTCGAGCAGCTCGACACCCTCGGCGTCGAAGCGTTCCAGCTCGTGGTGGTCAATCTCTACCCGTTCACCCAGACCGTGGCCTCCGGCGCCACGGAGGACGAGTGCGTCGAGCAGATCGACATTGGTGGGCCCTCGATGGTGCGCGCCGCCGCGAAGAATCACCCTTCCGTCGCGGTCGTTGTCGATCCCGCCAAGTACGGGCAGGTCCTCGAGGCCGCTCGCGGCGGCGGATTCAGCCTCGACCAGCGCATCGCGCTGGCCGCCGAGGCATTCCAGCACACCGCCATGTATGACGTCGCCGTGGCGAGCTGGATGACCAGCGTCCGTGCCCGCGCCACCGCCGACAGCCCGTTCCCCGCGTGGGCCGGGGCCACCTGGGGCCGCAGTTCCGTCCTGCGCTATGGCGAGAACCCGCACCAGGCAGCAGCGCTCTACACCTCCCCGGCGGGAGGGGGCATCGCCTCGGCCGAGCAGTACCACGGCAAGGAGATGTCGTACAACAACTACACCGACACTGATGCGGCATGGCGTGCAGCGCACGACCACGATGCGCCGTGCGTGGCGATCATCAAGCATGCCAACCCCTGCGGCATCGCCATCTCGAGCCTCTCCGGCAGCGGAGCGATCGCTGAGGCACACCGCCGCGCGCACGCGTGCGACCCCGTGAGCGCCTTCGGCGGCGTCATCGCCGCCAACCGCGAGATCACCGTCGAGATGGCCGAGCAGGTCGCGGAGATCTTCACCGAGGTGATCGTCGCGCCCTCCTACGAGGAGGGAGCAGTGGATGTGCTCAGCCGCAAGAAAAACATCCGCATCCTGCGGGCAACAGCGCCCGAGCCGCGGGGCACCGAGCTGCGCGCCATCTCCGGCGGGATCCTGCTGCAGGACCGCGATGTGCTCGACGCCGAGGGTGACGATCCCGCGAACTGGACGCTCGCTGTTGGCGAGGCCGCCGACGAGGCCACCCTCGCCGACCTCGCGTTCGCCTGGCGCGCCTGCCGGGCAGTGAAGTCCAACGCCATCCTCCTCGCCCACGAGGGCGGCACCGTGGGGGTGGGCATGGGTCAGGTCAACCGCGTCGATGCCGCGCGCCTCGCGGTCTCCCGCGCGGGCGAGCGGGCACAGGGCAGCGTCGGAGCCTCCGATGCATTCTTCCCGTTCCCCGACGGCTTGCAGGTGCTGCTCGATGCCGGTGTGCGCGCCGTGGTGCAGCCCGGTGGTTCCGTTCGTGACTCCGAGGTCATCGCTGCCGCGAAGGAAGCCGGGGTCACCCTTTACCTGACGGGGGCCCGTCACTTCGCCCACTAGCTGGTCACGAGCACGCCCGCCACGATCATCCAGCGTGGCTGGCGTTGCCGTTCCCGCGGCAAGGGCTGGCGCGGCGAAGGATGCAACGCTAGAGGAGCACCGCGCACGCCGCGATCACCGGCAGCGACAGCACAGTCGTCACGATCGCCGAATCGCGCGCGAGGACCACCCCGCGGCCATACCAGCTCGCGAAGACGAACACGTTCTGCGCGGTGGGCAGAGCCGCGAGCACCACCACCACGAGCAGCTGCTCGCCGTCGAGCCCCAGCAGCCACCCCCCGATCACCCACGCGAGCAACGGCTGCACGACCACCTTGATCGTCGAGGCGAGCAGCACATCGCGGCGCGGGCTGGTGCCACGACGCAGGGCGCGCGTGCCATGCAGCGAGATCCCGAACGCGATGAGCGCGCCCGGCACGGACATGCCACCCACGAGATCCACGGGCTGATCGACGACCTCGGGAAGGCTGATGCCGGAGAGGGCCACGAGCATTCCCAGCCCGGCCCCGATCAAGATTGGATTCCGCAAGGGTGCCACGACGATGCCGACGAGGGAGCGTCGCTGGTGCGGGTCCCGCGTGATGATCTCCAGGATGGCAAGAGCGATCGGGCCGAGGAAGACCACCTGGAACAGCAGCACGGGCGCGATGACAGCCGCATCGCCGAGCACGTACACCGCGAGCGGCAGGCCCAGGTTGACGGAATTGACGTACGAGGAGGCGAGCGCGCCCATGATGCTCTCCGCGACCCGTCGGCGCAGCCACGCCCGCGCGAGCACGAAGTACAGCAGGGCCGCGAGCGAGGCAGAGGCCGCAGCGACGACCAGGCCGGGGGAGAAGACCACCGATAGCTCAGCGTGGGCGAGAGTGTGGAAGAGCATCGCCGGTGTCGCTACGAGGAAGACGAGCCGGGCGAGGACCTGCTCGCCGCCCGCGCCCAGAGCGCCCGTGCGTCCGAGCATGTAGCCCACCCCGATGATGCCGAGGATGACCGCGAAGCCGACCACCACTCCAGACATCGGCGCTCCGTCCTCCCTGGCCGCTGCGAGGCTTCCCTCGCCGCTGTGGCACGCGTGTGGTGCCATGCTAGGCGGGTGGCGCGGGGTGCCGTTATGGCGTGGATCTCTCCTTCAGCGTCCCGGAGGCCCAGCAGCTCGCCGGGTGGCTTCGGGGCGCGGGGGTTCGCCGGGTGACTTCGGGGGGCAGCAGCCACCCATCCAGTGGTCTCCTGCCACCGTTGGAGAGTTGCTGCCACCCTCAATGCGCGATGCCACCGAAATATCGGTGGCATCGTGGTACAACCGTGGCCGCAGCCAGGTTTGGGTGGCATCGTCCGTCCCGCACCGCCGAGCGGAACCGCCGCCCGAAACGGCCAAGCCACGGGAAGGACCGGAAAAGCACGACTAGCCCCGGCAGCATCGATCGGTGCTGCGGGGGCTAGAGCTGTGCTGCTTGGCCTGTTGCGGCTAGCGGCTGGAGAAGGGGAGAAGCGCCATCTCGCGCGCGTTCTTCACGGCGATTGCAACCTGGCGCTGCTGCTGTGGCGTCAAGCCCGTCACTCGGCGTGAGCGGATCTTGCCACGGTCGGAGATGAAGGTGCGAAGCAGGTTGACGTCCTTGTAGTCAACGTGCTCGATACCGGCTGAGATCAGCGGGTTCTTCTTCGTCTTGCGACCCTGGTCTCCGCCCTTCTTCTTTACTGGTGCGGTGCTCTTCTTGCCCATTTACCCTTCGTTCCTCAACGTTTGTCGTTTACCAGCTGGACTTGCTGACACCGGGGAGCTCGCCGCGGTGTGCCATCTCGCGCACGCGGACTCGGGAGAGTCCGAACTTGCGGAAGTAGGCGCGCGGGCGACCATCAACGGCGTCGCGGTTGCGCACCCGGATCGGGCTGGCATTGCGGGGCTGGCGCTGCAGCTCGGCGACAGCATCCATGCGATCCTCATCGGAGGTCGCGGGGCTGCTGATGATCCGCTTGAGCTCGTTGCGGCGCGTCGCGTACTTGGCGACGATGACCTTGCGCTGCTCGTTGCGGGCGATCTTGGACTTCTTGGCCATCAGCGCTCCTCGCGGAAGTCGACGTGCTTGCGTACGACGGGGTCGAACTTGCGCAGCACGATGCGGTCTGGGTTGTTGCGGCGGTTCTTGCGGGTCACGTACGTGAAGCCAGTGCCAGCCGTCGACTTCAGCTTGATGATGGGGCGCACGTCATTTCGCGCCATGGTGTTCCCTTCCTAGATTCGATAGCGGGGTGGTGCTAGACCTTGTCGCCACGTGCACGGATCGCGGCGACAACAGCCTCGATGCCATCCCGATCGATGGTCTTGATGCCCTTGGTGGAAACCTGGAGCGTGACGTACCGGCCTTCGCTGGGCAGGAAGTACCGGCGACGCTGGATGTTCGGGTTCCAGCGACGCGAGGTGCGCTGGTGCGAGTGGGATACGGACTTCCCAAAGCCCGGCTTGCGCCCAGTTACTTGGCAGTGCGCCGACATGGCTACAGACCTCTCGTAAGTGACGTTCATTTTCGACAAAGCCGACGGGACACGGTACCTTTCCGGTAAGGATTCTGACAACCATTACCGATAAGGAGCATCCAGTGACCGATCAGCGCACACCCGTCGTGCTGGTCTGCGGATGGCAAGAAGATGCTAGTCCCATTGCACGCGCATTTCAACGCGAGGGTACCTCAATCGTCCACTATGACCTCGCCGAGGTCAAAACGGGCGTCGTCTGCAGGGCATTGACCACCACTGATGGTGTCAGGCACCGCACGCGAACAACCTTGCTGGCGGCTGCTCCGGGCCAGGCATCCGACGCGATCCGCGAGGATGTCCTGCCCCTGCTGCGTCGGCTGGCTAGCCGGAGCCGTGTAGGTCGGATAATACTCCTCGTCCCCCCACTCCTCGACATCGAGGACCTGCGCCAGGTCATCAGCACCTCGGCCATCACGGGGATGCTCGGCCATCGCGACGGCCCGCTCCTCGACGATGTCCGGATCCAGGCGGTGCTCAGCGTCCTCGGCACCTCGACCTGGTTCGCGGACGCCACGAGCGCCGAGACCCTCGCCGAGCGCGGCATCGACGGTTCCTCGCACGAGCGCTCGGTCGCCAGCACCGTGACCAACTGGGCGCGCGCCGCCGATGGGATCATCGCTCTGCGGGACAGCCAGGGCGATCCCGCGCTGGACCATGATCCGCGGCTCGCCGCCGTGCTGGACCGGATTGCCCCCGGCATCCCCATAGCCTGGCAGGGCAGCGACCTCCTCCCGGACCCCCGCGACCTGCTCGCCCTCCTCCCCGCGGACGCGACCAGCCCGGCCTTCCCTGGAATCCACGACCCCTTGCTGGCGTCGCGGCCACCGCTCGAGGCCGACCACGGCATCGGGTGGCTCGAGTTCGATGCCGCGCGGCCATTCCACCCCCAGCGGCTCCACGAGGCGCTCGACCTCATCCTCGACGGCACCATCCACGCGCGCGGCCGCGTGTGGCTCGCCACAGCTCCAGACGCGGTGCTCTGGCTCGACGCGGCCGGGGGAGGGCTGACGATCAGTGCCGCGGACCGATGGCTCTCCGCGATGAGCGCCGACGAGCACGACGCCCAGCCGCCCGAGCGCACGGCGATGGCAGCAGCGCGATGGAATCCCGGGCACGGCGACCGCCATACCGCGCTGGTCCTGCTCGTCCATGACGGCCATCCCGAGCGCATCCGAGGCGCGCTCGAGGACGCGCTGCTCACCGATCCCGAGCTCGCCGCGGGCCACGAGCTGTGGCGAACGTGGGAAGACCCCTTCGGAGAATGGCACGAGGACCCCTGTGCTGATTTCCCGGGAACCGGCGCCCACATGGGCGCAATTGACATCGACACAAGGAAAGAAGGAGACTAGTGCAACCAGCCATTCATCCTGAGTATCATCCGGTTGTCTTCCAGGACGCCAACACCGGATCCATGTTCCTCACGCGGTCCACCGCTACGAGTGAGCGGACAGTGAGCTGGCAAGACGGAAACGAGTATCCGCTCATCGTCGTCGATGTGACCGCCGAGTCGCACCCGTTCTGGACGGGAGCGCAGCGTATCCTCGACACGGCCGGCCGGGTAGAGAAGTTCCGTCAGCGTTATGGCAACCGTGCCCGACCCGCGGGCGCTCGCAGGAACGCGGGCGGCAAACGAGAGGAGCTTGATAGCAATGGCAGTACCCAAGCGTAGGAAGTCGCGCGCGCGGACCCACCACCGCCGCTCGCAGTGGAAGGCCACTGCGGTCGACCTGGTGCCCGTGACCGTGGGTGGCGTGGCGACCCGGGTGCCGAGCCGCATCGTCAACGCCGTCCGTCGCGGACTGATCGACCCCGACAAGCTCTGACCAAGAGCCATCTCGGGCTAGAAGCTTCGGTGTAGGGCCCGCGCAGCATCGCTGCGCGGGCCCTACGCTGTGCTTGTGCTGCTGACCATCCTGGATCTCTCCGGCATCGCTGCGTTCGCGGCATCCGGTGCGCTCGTCGGCGTCGCCAAGCGGCTCGATGTGTTCGGCATCTGCCTGGTAGGCGTGACCACGGGCATCGGTGGCGGCATCATCCGCGATGTGCTCCTGGGCATTCATCCGCCGTCCTCGCTGCAGACCTGGCCGGCGTTCGCGACGGCACTGTCCGCGAGCATGCTGGGGCTGCTGCTCCATCCCGAGCTGCAACGCCTGCGCGCGGGCGTCCTGCTGCTCGACGCCGTGGGGGTCGGGGTGTTCGCGACCGGCGGCGCGGCCATCGCGCTGGAGGCAGGAGCCGGACCGCTCGCCGCGATCGTGGTGGGGACCGCGACCGCCATCGGCGGCGGGGTGATCCGCGACGTGCTGGTCAACGAGATGCCCCTGCTGCTGCACCGCGATCTGTACGCCGTGCCCGCGCTGCTCGGCGCCGCACTGATCGTCGCGGCCGATTGGCTGACCATCCCCGGCACCCCCGCGCTCGCGGCGGGCGTGGTGCTCGCTGCCGGGCTGCGGCTCGCCGCGCTGCGCTGGGGCTGGAACCTTCCCGCTGCCCCGCGCGCCCCGGAGGCGCCGGGCTAGGAGCGCCCGAGACAGTGCGGCCACTCTTACACATTGTTCAGGTGGGCAGTACACACTAGTGGGCATGCGGATACTCGTTGTCGATGATGATCGGGCGGTGCGGGAGTCGCTGCGGCGGTCGCTCTCCTTCAACGGCTACACGGTGGACCTCGCCGTCGACGGCGTCGATGCGCTCGAGCAAGTCTCAGCGACTGCTCCGGACGCGATCGTGCTCGATGTGATGATGCCCCGGCTCGACGGCCTCGAGGTGTGCCGTCGGCTGCGAAGCCAGGGCGACGATCGCCCCATCCTGGTGCTCACCGCGCGTGATTCGGTGTCCGAGCGCGTGATGGGCCTCGATGCGGGGGCCGACGACTACCTGCCGAAGCCGTTCGCGCTCGAGGAACTGCTCGCGAGGCTCCGTGCGCTGCTGCGGCGCCGCGGCGCGGCGGACGCCGATGATGGTGCTGGCGAGGCGATGGAGTTCGCGGGGCTCACCATGGACCCGGTCACCCGGGAGGTCACCCGCGATGAGCGGCAGATCAGCCTCACCCGCACCGAGTTCTCGCTGCTCGAGATGCTGATGGCCAACCCCCGGCGCGTCCTGACCCGCGCCCGCATCCTCGAGGAGGTGTGGGGCTATGACTTCCCGACGAGCGGGAACGCCCTCGAGGTGTATATCGGCTATCTCCGCCGCAAGACCGAGTCGGAAGGGGAGCCGCGGATCATCCACACGGTCCGTGGCGTGGGCTACGTGCTGCGGGAGACGCCCCCGTGAGGACAGAGGGGTGGCTGCACCCCTCGAGACGTATCGGCCGCACGATGTCCCTGCGCACCCGCGTCACCCTGCTCGCCGCGTTCGTGGTGACCATCGCGGTGGCGCTGATGGCGGGCGCGGCGTTCAGCGTGGTTGCCCGCGCGCTCTACAGCGATGTGGATGACCAGTTGCGCAAGCGTGTCGATCTGATCGTCGCCTCGCACCTGCCCGAGCGGTTCGGCAGCGATGCGGTTACCGCGGCGTCGCTGTTCTCCGACACCCTCTCGGGCACCCTGATCTATCCCGATAACACCGCTGCGCCCATGTCGCCACTGATCGAGCTCGGCGAGCCTGAGTTCGCGGTGATCCGCGGCGAGCAGGAATCGTCGCTGCGCACCATCGGCAACCGGCGCGTCATCGCGCAGCGCTCCAACCAGGGTGCCACCCTCGTCCTCGCCCAGGACCTCGCCCCCACCCAGGAGGTCCTCGACCGGCTCGCCCTCGTGCTGCTGATCGTCGGTGGGTGCGGAGTGATCCTCGCCATTGTCGCCGGCACCGGCGTGGGGCGGACCGGACTGCGCCCGGTAGCGAGGCTGACGGCGGCGGCCCAGCGCGTGGCGCGCACCGACGATCTCACGCCCATCCCCGTCACCGGTGATGACGAGCTGGCCCGGTTGACCGAGGCATTCAACTCGATGCTGCTCGCCCTGCGCGAATCCCGCGAGCGGCAGGCCCGGCTGGTCGCCGACGCCGGGCACGAGCTGCGCACCCCGCTGACCTCGCTGCGCACCAACACCGAGCTGCTGATCGCAGCGAGCAGGCAGGGAGCACCCGCGCTGGACCCCGAGGACATGGAGGGCCTGCAGGAGGATGTGCTCGCCCAGATCGAGGAACTGTCCACACTGGTCGGCGATCTCGTGGACCTCGCGCGGGAGGACTCGACCGAGCCCGGAATGGAACGGGTGGATCTCGCGGAGATCGCCGACCGGGCCATCGAGCGCGTGCGCCGGCGCCGCACCGACGTGGACATCGAGGCATCCACCCTCGGCTGGTGGGTGTGGGGCGATGCCGGCGGGCTGACCCGAGCGTTGCTCAACGTCCTGGACAACGCGGCGAAGTGGAGTCCTCCGGAGGGCCGGATCTCGCTACGGATGCAGCCAGGGCGCGGGCGGAACGTGGACGTGACCATCGAGGACGAGGGTCCAGGAATCCCGCTGGAGGAGAGGGCATTGGTGTTCGAGCGCTTCTACCGCTCCGACGCGTCACGATCCATGCCAGGCTCGGGCCTCGGGCTCGCGATCGTCTACCACGTGGTCCACCGCCACGGCGGGAAGGTCACCATCGACGATGCCGAAGGCGGCGGTGCACGAGTGACGCTGAGCATCCCCGGCGAACCGGTCGGCCAGTGATGTTGCTCTCGTGGCACAATTATCGGTCCAGTCTCAGGAAGCTCTCAGAGCGCCGATGCACCGTGTGGAGAGAGGATCCGACCGGCCACGCCCCCGAGGTGGTCGACTGGAACATGAGGAGCTGATGTCATGACCTACGGAGCTGATGGCACCCCGCCAGGGAGCGATCCATCCGGCCGCGATCCCCGGCACGGACTGGGAAACCCGCCACGGAACTATCCAGCGATGGGCATGGAGCCACCGCCGGGTGGCCAGGGCGGCCCGCCGCCGGGTGCCACTGTGCCGCCGCCGGGCTATCCACAAGCTGGTCCGCCCGTGCCTGGCAACCCCCAGCCAGGATCCCCGCAGTCCGGCGCCGAGCAGCGGCCCCGGTCGCGAGCACCGTGGTTCCTCGTCGGAGCGCTCGTGCTGGCCCTCGCCAGCGGACTCGTTGGCGGCCTGGTGGGCGCGGGGATCGCCGGCCGCGACGGGACCAGCGCGCAACCAACACAGTTCAGCGGCCAGCTACCATCCGTCTCGGACCCGGAGGAGGAAGCACCGCGAGGCTCGGTCCAGTGGGCCGCGGAGCGCGTGCTTCCCTCGGTGGTCAAGATCGATGTGGATACCGCCGCATCCTCGGGCAGCGGCTCCGGCGTGATCCTCAGCAGCGACGGCGTGATCCTGACCAACAATCACGTCGTGGCAGGCTCGGATGGCAGCGTCGAGGTCGCCTTCAATGATGGATCGGCCGCCCAGGGGCGGGTCATCGCCGGGGATGCCCAATTCGATATCGCCGTCGTGCAGGTCGAGGGCCGCACCGATCTCACTCCGGTCGAGATCGGCAGCTCGAGCGCGCTGAGCGTGGGGCAGCCCGTCGTGGCGATAGGCTCGCCGCTCGGCTTGTCCTCCACCGTGACCACTGGAATCGTCAGCGCCCTCAACCGCCCGGTGTACGCGGGCGGCGAGACCGCGGAGGAGACGTCGGTGATCGACGCCATCCAGACCGACGCCGCGATCAACCCGGGCAACTCGGGTGGTGCCCTGGTGAACCTCAATGGTGAGCTCGTGGGCGTGAACACGGCGATCGCGACGCTGGGCCGCGCGGGCATGGGCCAGGGCGGATCGATCGGACTGGGCTTCTCCATCCCCATCGACCAGGCCAAGCGGGTCGCCGAGGAACTGCTCGCTACCGGCGAGGTGCGCAAGGCGACCCTCGGCGTGCTGGTGGACATGCGCGACCCGGAGCGGGGCGCGCTGGTCACCGAGGTCGTTCCGGATGGCGCGGCCGAGCAGGCGGGCATCCCGCCGGGAGCAGTTGTCGTAGGCCTGGATGATCGGCCCATCGCGACCGCGACGGCCCTGATCGCGGCGGTTCGGTCGCAGGTGCCGGGCGATGTCGTGGAGATCTCGTGGATTCCGCCCGGGGGCGGCGCGTTGCAGCGCGCTCAGGTCGAGCTGCGGGAAGGATGACGGTGCGCAACACGACTGTGGGTGACACTGTCGACGATTCCCGTTCCGTGGCGGTGGTCGCGGGCATTACGGTAAGAGGTATGGAGATGCAGACATCGCCGCAGGGCCGGGCGCTCGTGGTCATTGTTGATGACGGGCACACATCGGGCGAGCCCCCTGAATCGATCGGTCCGCTGGTGCGGGAGCTGCTCACGGAGAACGGGTTCCATGTCGACGCGATCGTCGCGGTGCAGCCCGATGAGGTGCAGATCCGCAACGCGCTCAATACAGCGGTTATCGGCGGGATCGACCTGGTCATCTCGATCGGTGGCACGGGCAGCACCGCGCGGGATGTCACTCCCGAGGCGACCGCTGGGGTCCTGGACCGGGAGATTCCCGGCATCGCTGAGGCGTTGCGGGCCTCGGGGCGAGCGGATGGCGTGCAGGATGCGGCCCTGTCGCGGGGCCGGGCCGGGGTCTCGGGCAGCACCGTGGTGGTCAACTTCGCGTCCTCGCGGGCAGCGGTGCGTGATTCGATGGCCACGATCGGGCCGCTGGTGACGCATGTGCTTGCCGAGCAGTCGGATTTCGACAGCGAGGTCGCGTACCGGTGACCGAGCCCGAGGATCCGCGCGAGCGTGCGCGGCGGCGCGCCCGGCTCGATGCGGTGTTCGGTGATGTACTCCCCGAGGAGCGGGCCTCGACCGGCACGCCATCCGGGGCGGACGACTCGCAGCTCGAGCAGTGGTTGCGGGAGAACAAGCCGCCGCATCATTGAGCTGGGTCACTGAGCTGGCGCGTTCGCTCACCAGTGCAGGCCACTAGCAATCAGGCCCCGTCCTCCATGTGTTTCGGAGGGCGGGGCCTGTGCTGTGGGCGGGGTGGTCAGGCTCGCGGGGTCCGGTCCTGCAGGAGGTCGCGGATCTCGGTGAGCAGCTGGATATCGGTGATGCCCGCTTCCTCGTCCGCGACCTGCTCCTTGATGAGCCGCTTCTTGGCGTGGGTGAACGGCACGATCAGCACGAAGTACACGACCGCGGCGAGGATGACGAAGTTGATGACCGAGGTGATCACCGCGCCCACGTCGATGAACGTGGCCTCGATCCCCGGACGGATGGAGAACCCGAGCCCGTTGACATCGGTGTCCGCGCCGATGGCGGCGATGAGCGGATTGATGATGTTCTCGGTGAATGCTGTGACGATAGCGGTGAACGCGGTACCGATCACGACCGCGACAGCGAGGTCGAGCACGTTGCCCCGCATCAGGAAATCGCGGAAACCTTTAAGCATGGGGACTCCAAGTGTGTGCAGTGAGGTGCCGGAAAGTTCTCGGCTGGAAAGAATCCTAGTGCCGGATGCTGGCGGTGAGCCTCTTGATCGGCTCGTGCCTACCGGAGTGTCACGGTCACGATTCCCTGCGCGGCATGAGCGGCCACGGCCACGGCATCGGTGGGGCCGAGGGCGAGCACGGCGAGCGCTCCGCCCGCGTCACCGGCGCTGCTGGTGAACAGGACCGCGGCATCCGTGGCGAGCACGCTCGCGGGCTGCGTTGATCCGGGCGGCACCGCTACGACATCGACCCGGTCCCCGGGCTGGAGGAGACTCGTCACGGCAGGGTCGGAGAGGCGCACGGGAACCGCGCGGGCGCCGGTCGCGTGGCTGGTCTCGTCGACGATCCGCGGTGTCAGCAACCGTGCGTCGGTGATGATCTCGCCCGCTCGGATCGGGGTGGCGGCCCGGGAGTCGAAAGCCTCGTCCGGCGTGACGAGCGATGATGCCGCCAGGCTGGTCGCATCCACGGCACGCAGGGCCACGTTGGCGCTGGTGAACTCCTCGCCCGCTGAGATGCCGCGCAGAGCGATCGTTGCCAGGGTGTGGTCGGGACCACGCTGGAGGAACACGATTACGGCGAGCACGAGGAGCAAGAGGGCTGTGGCTTGCCGTGCCCGATGCAGCTGGCGGGGCGGGAGGGTGCAGCAGCGTGCCGCCTTGTCGAGCAGGCTGGGGGAGAGGTCGTTCGGGGGCACGCGATCTCCTGGGGCTGCAAGCGGACGTGGCATGCCCCGACCAGAGAGTAATTCGTGGTCAGGGCATGCGGCACGAGGTCGATCGCAGTCTAGGGAGCGTTGCGAGCCTGCCGGGCCGGTGCGCGTGATCCTGTGGACAACCCTGGGTCCATCCACAGGTGCGTTGCCGGGCAGGCGATCATGCTAGGAGGTGGAGCTGCTTTCCGAGCCGCTGCTCTTGGCCGAGCTCGTGGTCGAGCTGCTGCTCGAGGCCGCGGATGCGGTCGTCGAGCTCGCGGCGTTGCGGCTATCGGTGCGGTAGAAGCCGCTTCCCTTGAACACGATGCCCACGGAGTTGAACAGCTTGCGGAGCTTGCCGTCGCAGCGGTCGCACTCGGTCAGCGCGTCATCGGTGAACGACTGGACGATGTCGAACTGGTGATCGCACGCGGTGCAGGCGTAGGAGTAGGTGGGCATCGGGGACCTCCATGAGGACAGGATCAGCTTTTAGCACTCTATCGCGCGGAGTGCTAGGAGTGGTAGCGGGCCGCATCATCCTCGCGGCAATGAGGCCCCTCCAGTGTCCTCAACGCCCACTGGCAGCCGTATATGCCCGCCCTCCGGAGTGATGGCTCCATCCATCCGCACGTCATGCGCATCGGCGGGAAGGCGCGCCACCAGTTCGCTGTCGCGCACCACGGCCACCAGCGGCGGCCGCCGGTCGAGCGGCCCTAGCGCGCGGTCGTAGAACCCGGCGCCACGGCCCAGCCGGGTGCCGGTGCGGTCGACAGCCAGCGCCGGCACGAGGACCACGCCGCACTCTTGCACCGCGCTCGGCCCGAGCAATGGGCCTTCGGGCTCGAGGAGCCCGTACCGGGCTTCCCGGAATCTGGCCGCGCCGCCGAACGGTGCCCAATCGAGCATTCTGCCCGGGCGCATCACTGGCAGGATGACCGGGAACCCAGCAGCGGCGAGAGCCTCGAGCATCAGCACCGAGCCCGGCTCCGTCCCCGAGGGGACATACGCGGCGACCACTCTGCCGGGGGCGAGGGCCCGCGCCACCGCTACGGCGTGGACCGCGAGCTGCTCCGCCTCAGTGGCATGCGCGGCCCGCGACAGGGTTGCGCGCTCGTGAACGAAAAACGTACGCCAAGCGGCCTTGTCGTGTTGGTTCCGCGGATCAGGGCGAAACCCCGGAGGATCGGTGTTAGTACAATCACCAAGCATGGATTACCTCGGTATTGATCTCGCACACTTCTTGCGAGCCGGCGTTTTCCCGTGCGCGGAGCGACTGCTCGATCCACGATGGGCATGACAACAGAATCTTCACGACCTGGCAGTGTGAAGCACGACCAGGCTAATACGCGAGAAGAACAACGAGGTTGAAGATGAGTGACGTCGGTGCGAGTCCCGCGAAGCCGTTTCGCACGGCGATCGTTCCCGCGGCGGGGCTCGGAACGCGCTTCCTGCCCGTGACCAAGACGGTCCCCAAGGAACTGCTCCCCCTCGTGGACACGCCCGCGATCGAGCTCGTGGCGAGCGAGGCCGCCGAAGCCGGCGCCGAGCGGCTGGTCATCGTCACCTCCGAGGGCAAGCAGGGCGTGATGGCCCACTTCATCAAGCACGACGTCCTCGAGGGCACCCTCGAGGCCCGCGGCAAGCACGCGCTGCTCGACAAGGTCCGCCGGGCCCCCGCCCTGCTCGATGTGCAGGCGGTCGTCCAGGAGAAGCCCCTCGGGCTCGGTCACGCCATCGGCTGCGCAGAGGCTGTCCTCGACGACGACGAGGACGACATCGCCATCCTCCTGCCCGATGACCTCGTGCTGCCCACCGGTGTGCTGACCAAGATGGCCGCGGTGCGCGCCCGGCATGGTGGCAGCGTCATCTGCGCCATCGAGGTCGAGGCCAGCCAGGTCAGCTCCTACGGCATCTTCGACGTCGTCCCCACGGGCAACGAGGACGAGGCCGACACCGTCCTGAGGGTCACCGCGATGGTCGAGAAGCCCGCGCGGGAGGATGCCCCCTCGAACCTCGCCGCAGCGGGCCGCTACCTGCTCGACCGGGCCATCTTCGACGCGCTGCGCCGCATCACCCCTGGCGCGGGAGGCGAGCTGCAACTGACCGATGCCATCGTGAAGCTTGTTGACGAGGGCCACCCCGTGCACGTGTATGTTCACACGGGAAGCCGACACGATCTCGGAAATCCCGGCGGCTTCATCAAGGCTGCGGTTGACTTTGCTCTCGACGATGAAGAGTATGGTCCGCCGTTGACGCAATGGCTGACCGAGAGGCTTGGCCTCCCTTCCCTGCCAGGCCTCGTTCCTACCTCGGACGAGGACCCGGGCCCGGAAGGGGACTGACGGGAAGGAAGGGGTCCATGCGCACGGTCGAGGAGCAGCACGCTCGTATCGCGGAGGCGGCCGTGGAGCTGGAGCCACAACGCGTCAGCATCGTTGACGCGCGCGGGCTAGTGTGCGCGGAGGAAGTGACGGCCCGCAGGCCCCTGCCCGGGTTCGATCAGGCCGCCGTCGCCGGATACGCGGTCCGCAGCATCGATGTAGCCGACGCCGGGCCCGACCACAAGGGGCAGTTCGGCCAGCCAGCCGATCTCGCGCTGCCCGTGGTCGGCGAGATCCGCGCCGGAGCCCGGCAGATCCCGCGGCTCCAGCCCCAGCAGGCGGTCCGCGTCGAGGCCGGGGCGCCACTGCCCGCGCTCGCTGACGCTGTCGTTCCGCTCGACGGCACCAATGGCGACCGCGCCAAGGTCGCCATCTTTCACCCCATCAAGCCCGGCACCAACATCCGCGAGGCTGGCGACGACGTGCGCGTGGGCGATGTGGCGGTCGCCGAGGGCACCCTCGTCTCCGCGGCGCACGTAGCGCTGCTCGCCTCCGTCGGCCGCACCGATGTCCTCGTCCGTTCCCGGCCCCGCATCACCATCATCGCGGTGGGCCCGGAGCTCGTGGATATCGCCTTCGTCCCCGACATGGGCCAGGTATACGACGTCAACTCCTACGCCCTCGCCGCGGCAGCCACCGAGGCCGGTGCCATCGCCAACCGCGTGGGCATCATCGACCCCTACGCCGATGCCGTGCGCTCCGCCATCGCCGAGCACCTGCCGCGCACCGACATCCTCATCATCACCGGGGGAGTGGGTGGCCGTGCCTCCGATACCGTCCAGGAGGCGCTCCTCGATTTCGGCAATATCGAGATCAGTCGCGTCGGCATGCACCCTGGCGGCGTGCAGGGCTTCGGGATGCTCGGCGACCGCAAGGTGCCCACCTTCCTGCTCTCCGAGCTGCCCACCAGCGTGCTCGTCGTCTTCGAGGTCATGGTGCGGCCACTGGTCCGCACGATGCTCGGGCGCCCCGACCCCTACCGGCGGCGCGTGCAGGCCCGCACCGTCAACGACTTCACCTCCGAGCCTGGCGTGATCGGCTACGTGCGCGGCAAGCTCATGCGCGACGGTCGCGGGAAGTACCACGTGCGTGCCCTCGGCGCTGTAGACGGCGCCAACCGGATCACGCACCTCGCGGACGCGAACTGCCTCATCGAGGTCGGCCCGGGCACCACTCACGTCGGGGCGGGGGAGACCGTGCCCGTCGCGTTCCTGGCGCAGCGCGGGTGACGCACCCGGGCTGGCCGGCCGTAGTCGGTCCCATCACCACGGCCGCGGGCACGATCGTCCTGCGGCCGGTCCGGCTCCGCGACGCCTCGCACTGGAGCCGGCATCGCCTCGAGGACGAGAGCTACCTCCGACCGTGGGAGCCCACCGGCGAGGGAGGCTGGATCCCTCGCCACCGGGCGGGCAACTGGCCCGCGGTCTGCATGACCCTGCGGTCCGCCGCGCGCAAGGGCACGATGATGCCGTTCGCCATCGAGGTCAATGGGGAGTTCGCCGGCCAGCTCACCGTCGGGAACATCGTTCGCGGCCCCCTGAGCTCGGCCTGGATCGGCTACTGGGTAGCGCGATCGATGGCGGGCCAGGGGATCGCTACGGCCGCGCTCGCGCTCGGCGTGGACCACAGCTTCACCGCCAGCCACCTGCATCGGCTCGAGGCGACGGTGCGGCCCGAGAACCATGCCAGCCGAACCGTCCTGCGCAACGTTGGCTTCCGCGAGGAAGGCCTGCTGCGCCGGTACCTGCACGTCGATGGCGACTGGCGCGACCACACCCTCGTCGCGCTGCTCGCCGATGAGCTGCCCGACAGCGCTGCCTCGCGCATCGTCCGCATGGGCAAGGCATCATGGTGAACTCTTAGAATCGTCGCCCGGCGCGTCGCGCGTTACCCAACGGTGATCCCACCTAGCCTGTCTGCGAGGCGTCAAGCACTGTTGGCGCAAGCATCCTGAGCTCGGCAGCAAGAAGGGAGCCCGTGTTCATGCCGAATTCGTTCCTCTGGTTGGGACTCGTGGCACTCTCGATCTTCGTGCTTGTTCCCATGATGGTGAACACGCGCGAACCAGTCTTCCGGGCCGGCGACCGTGCCTTCGCCACCAGGGTCCTGCATTATGGCGGGGCACGACCACGCACCGAGAGTGCCGCCGCGGACGGGCCCCTCACGGGTGGCGCCATGCGGGCACACATCGAGCTGAACACCAATCCCGGGGAGGATCGGATGGCAATGCGCGATACGAGCAGTCACGGCGGGGCAGCGGCCGGGCCGTCCGAGGAGGAGCTCGCGCGCCGTCGCGGCCGCGGCGGCTTCGACCCCGAGGCGGATGCGCTAGCGAGCGCCGCGCGATACCGGTTGCGCCAGCGCATCGTCATCGCGCTGGGCGCGACAGTGGTGCTCTCCGCTGTGCTGGCGCTCACCTTCCTGGGGCCGGCCTGGTACATCACCATCGCCGGAATCCTCGCGCTCGGCGGCTACCTGATGTACCTGCGCACGCAGGTGCGCATCGAGCAGGACATCCGCGAGCGCCGCATGGCCCGCCTGCGCGGCGAGCGCACCGTGCGGGATCCGCATGCTGATCCGAACGGGCTCGACCCGCGCGATGCCGACTACGTCGCTTACGACGACGAGGATCCCGAGTTCGACGCCGTCGGTGACTACGACGATCCCGGCTACCAGTACCACCCGGGCCAAGCGCGCTAGCCCACGCACGGCAGAAGCATGGCTGTGATCCAGGCCAATGTTTCTCCGTCAGCGTGATTCGACACACAAGCATTACGGCACGGTCACCGCTGAGCGATATGCCGGAAACACGGCGCGCGAACACTGGAATGCATGGAATGGGAACGCATCAGTGACAGCGGACAGATCTGGCGCGTGCGCGTGCAGCTCGTGGACCGGCCAGGAACGCTCTCGGCACTCACCGCGCGCCTCTCCACGCAGGAGTGCAACCTCCTCGCCGTGACGGTGCTGCCGGTATCCGGCAGCGACACCTCGGAGGGGAACGTCGTCGACGATTTCGTCCTCCGCGCCCCCACCAGCATGACCGCGGACCACCTGCGCGAGCTCATCGAATCAGACTTCGTCACCTGCTGCGGGCTAACCACCGGCAGCGTCAACGACCTCGTCGACCCCGAGACCACCCTGCTGCGCCTCACCCGCGCCGCCCTCGCTGGAAAAATCACCACGAGCGAGGCGATCCGGCGGCTGCTCGCTGCCGACAACATGGAACCCGCCGCAGGCGCCGCGCGAACCCCCGGCCAGGCGACCCTCGACGCGACTGGCCACATCGCCACCATCACCGCCGCAGGAAGCAGCGCGCGCTACACCCGCGCCTGGGCGCCCTACGTCGACGGCGAGCTCGCCCGGGTCGAGGCCCTGCTCGAGCTCGTCGCGCCAGCCCCCGAAGAACCAGCCCCGGCAGAACCAGCCCCGGCAGAACCCGCCCCGGAAGCACCTGCCGCCACCGAACCTGCACCGGAAGCACCGCCGGCCACCACGCCCGCCACGCCGCAGGTCCGCCAGCTCTCCAGCCTCGACGTCCAGTTCCTCAACGCCGAGACCCCCACGACCGTCATCCACGTCGGCGGACTCACCATCCTCGACCCCAGCGATCTGCCCGGCAGGCTTCTCACCGCGCCCGCGCTGCGCGAGGTCATCGCCAGCCGCCTCCACCTCGTGCCACCGCTGCGCTGGACGCTGCGCACCGTTCCCCTCGGCATCGATCTGCCCTACTGGGACGATCAGCAGCTCGTGGACCTGCACTACCACGTCCGCGCCATCGACCTGCGCCACGAGGGCAACGGCGGCACCAGCGACCACGCTCTGCGCGAGCTTGTCGCCCGTCTCGACGCCACGCACCTCGACCGCAGCAAGCCCCTGTGGGAGGCATACCTCATCTCCGGCCTCGACGGTGGCCGCCAGGCCCTCTACACCAAGGTGCACCACGCCGTCATCGACGGAGTATCCGGAGCCGAGGTCATGGCCGCCGTCATGGACCTCACCCCGGAACCGTTCGCCGTGCCGCCGAGCACCACCCACGGGCCCGAGTACCTCGCGCCCCGCGCGCTCCGGCTGCTCGGCCACACCGTTCGCCGTGCCGCCACCAAGCCCGCGCGCCTCGCCCGCGCCGCGCGCTCCATCGCCCCCCATATCGCCGACGTGCCCGGCATCATGGCACTGCCCGGTGCTGATCGAATCGCCCGGAGAGCCAGCCGCAGCACCACGAGCACCCAGCCCGAGCGGCCCGGCGCACCGCCCATGACACCGTTCAACCAGCGCATCACCGCGCGCCGCAGCATCGCCACCACCAGCATTCCCCTCGCTGACATCAAGACCGCGAAGAACGCCTGGGGCTGCACCGTCAACGACATCGTCATGGCGGTCTGCACTAGCGCGATCCGTCGCTGGCTCGACGACAACGACGCCCTGCCCAGCAAACCGATCGTCGCCTCGATGCCCGTCTCCGTCCGCACCGCCGAGCAGCACGGCACCGCCGGGAACCAGATCGGCTTCATGCCCACGATCCTGCCCACCCACGAGCCCGACCCTGCCCAGCGCATCGCTGGCCTCACCCACAGCATCGCCGCGGCCAAACTGCGCTTCGCTGACGCGCCCGCCACGCTGCTTCACGATGCGACCGAGGCACTGCCGCAGCTTCTCCACGGCATCGCCTCCCGCGCGGTGTTCGCCACCGCGGGCATCGCCGCGCCGCCGTTCAACCTGCTCATCTCCAACGTCCCCGGCCCCCAGATGCCGCTCTACGTAGCCGGTGCCAAGGTGCTGCACAACTACCCCGTATCCGTCATCTCCGACTTCACCGGCGGGCTCAACATCACCGTCATGTCCTACAACGGCAACATCGACTTCGGGCTCGTCACCTGCCCCGACCTCATCCCGGACCTAGACGTGCTCGCGAGCCACCTCCACGACGCCATGACCGAGATCCTCCAGCTCGCGGAGGTCGACGCATCGGGGGAGCCGGCGGCGCGCGCATGACGCAGAGAGAGCAGTGCTGGGTGCAGCGCGTCGATTTCCACACCCGGCGCAACGGCTGCTAAAGTTCCACACGACACATCCTGGGGCTATAGCGCAGTTGGTAGCGCGTCTCGTTCGCATCGAGAAGGTCGGGGGTTCGATTCCCCCTAGCTCCACCAGTGTCAATACAGGCCAGGGCCGTTCCGGTGATCTCCGGGGCGGCCCTGGCTTGTTTTTGGTGCAGGCGGTGGTTCCGGGGCCTTCCGGGTGAATCTGCTAGCTAATGTCACTCGACACGCCGCGACACGTTCCCGCCTGCGTGACATTAGCTAGCAGATTTTAGGGAAGGGCTTGCCCCGACGACCTAGTGCGCCAAGCGACGCGACCCAGCGGAACAGGTAGCGTCGACGATATGGGCCAAGCGCAGAATGCCTCGGAACCGTCGCTGCCAGCACGGCCGACGGGATTGCGCAGGCTCGCGTTCCGGCTGCCGATCCTGCTGTACAAGCTCCGGCTTGGTTTCATTCTCGGGGAGAGGTTCATGCTGCTGCGCCATATGGGGCGCAAGTCCGGGCAGCTCCATGAAACGGTCGTCGAGGTCGTGGCTCGCGACCCGGCCGAGGGCTCGTGGACCGTCGCGGCAGCTTTCGGACCGAAGACCGATTGGTACCGCAACCTGAGGAAGCATCCAGCAACGACGGTGCAGGTGGGTGGTCGTGAGTTTCGTGTGATGGCGGCATTCCCCGACGCGGAGATCGGCGGTGAGATCATGGTTCGCTACGCCCATGCCCACCCTGCGGCCGCGAAGCGGATCGCTGCTTTCCTGGGGCATGCAGTCGATGGAGGCCCCGACGACTATCGGAACCTCGGGCAAGCGATCCCCTTCGCTGTGCTCACAGCCATGTAGCGAGGCTTGCGGATCGCGTAGGACCAAGCGCTACAGTACGGAAGTGCGAGCGGCGCCGGTGAAATCATCAGAGCGGGTCTTCCGCTTCCTCGCGCTGGGCATGGGCGCGCCCGTGACGCTCGCCGTCCTCGCCTCGAACCCACCACTGGCGACGCAGCTGTCCCTCGCTCGTTCCTGGTGGGCGACCCTCGCGGTGATCGTGCTGCTCGTCGTCCCCGCCGTGCTCGCGGCTGGATCGTTCATCCTCCCCGTCCTGGTGCTGCGCCGCGCCGCATCGGTCCTGGTGACCGGTCAGCTGGTGGTGCTCGCCACGGTACCGCTCGGATTCGAGAGGGGCGTGCTCGACTATCCGGTGGACTGGCCGCTCGCGGCGTCGGCGACCCCGGTCGTGATCGCCGCAGCGACACTGTCCTGGCGGCCCGTGATACTGCTCGCCTACGTGCCCGCCACCGCCGCTGGCCTGGTGCTCACAACATGGTGGCTTGTGGCGGATCCGCCGTGGCAATGGTTCGCGCGGCTGGGCGTCGCCATTCCGCTATTCGGTCTGGTGCTCGCCGCGTTGTCGCTCAGTGCGCTCCGCGCCGCACGGCTCCTCGACCGCAATACCGGGATCGCCCGGCGGGAGGCCGCGGCGGCGAGCCACGCGAGGGAAACCGCTGCGGAACGGGATCGCGTCGACGCGCTCGTCCACGACACAGTCCTGTCGGCGCTGCTCACCGGCGGCCGTGAATCCGCCCCCGGCATCGTCCGCAATGCGGCACGGATCGCTCTTGACGGCCTCGACCGGCTTGCTGACCCGGGCTCCCATGGCGAGCTAGCGACTCAGGATTTCCTGGCCCGGATCCGCGCGGTCACCGAGGGAGCGGACGCTCCGATCGCCTTCGGCGCCACCGTAGCCTCACACCAGGCAGTGCTCTCCAGGGACATCGCCCGCACGCTCGTTGACGTCGTGCACGAAGCAGTGCGCAACAGCATCCGGCACGCGGGACCGGATGCGCAGCGCTCCGTCGATGTGGCGATCCATGATGATTCCGTGGCCATCACGGTGACCGATGATGGAGTCGGGTTCGACCTCAAGAATGTTTCCGCACGACGTCTCGGGATCGAGTACGGGATCCGGCGGCGCATCGCGGGCATCCCCGGCGCGGCAGCGCACCTCGAATCCACCCCGGGCTCCGGCACCCGGCTCGAGATCCATTCACCGACGTTGTCCCAGGCCCCGGCGAGCGCCGATCCGGCAGGGCCACCACCGGAACAGACCACTGCTACGCACCTGCTCGGACTGCGAACCCCGATCGCCGCAGGGCTTGGCGCGATCATCGTGCTCAACGAGGCAGCCCAGCCATTCAGCCTCATCGAGGCCCGCAACCTAGTGCTCTACCTGACCGCGCTCCTCGCGCTGGCCGCATCCACGGCGGCCATACTCGTGCCGAAGCGCGACCCGCTGCCACAGCGCCCCGCCCTCGCGGCCGCGAGTCTCGTTATCATTGCCGCAGCAGCATGCGCCGCAGGATTCCCCGGCGGCGGTGCCACCACCGACAAGCACCTGTGGGCATGGCCGATCATTACCCTCGCCCTGTGCGTCATGGTCATCCGTGGCCGATTCCTGATCGCCTGGGCCGCAGCCATCTCCGTGGCCGCCATGCTCGCGGCGGGGCACCTCGACACTGGTGGCGTCTACATCATCCGACTGCAATGGAACATGCTGCCGCTCGCCCTGTTCACCCTGGTCGCGCTGGCACTGCGCCGCCAGGCCCGCCGCATCAACGACGCCCACCACCAAGCAGTCGAGTTCTCCGCAGCTCAAGCCCGAGCACAGGCCCGGATCGACGAGCGAGACCAGCAATCCGCCTACCTCGCGGCCACCGCCCGACCACTCCTGCAGCGAATGCGCGAGGCCGGACGACTGTCGGCAGCCGAGCAGGAGGGCGCGCTCCAGGTCGAGGCCACATTGCGTGACCGCATCCGCGGGCGCATCCTCGCGAGCGCGGGGATCCTCGAAGCGGCGAGCGCGGCGCGGGAGCGGGGAGCGGAGGTGAACCTGCTCGATGATGGCGCGCTCGATACCGCTGGCCCCGACACGGTCGCGCGAGTGCAGGAGGCAGCGCTCGCCGAGCTCGAGCGCGCATCCGGCGGTCGGCTCACCGTGCGCGTGCTGCCACCCGGACGGCATGCGGTGTGCACGATCGTCCACGACGACGGGGTCGAGGTGCGCCGGACAGAAGTGCCCTATGCTGCCACGCGATCGAGCGAGCGGCTGGTGCGGGCGTAGCGCGCGTGGTCGAGACCTGCATCCCCGGCAGTCGAGGTGCGAGACTGGGAGTCGTGAATAGTGGGCCTCGTGAATAGTGCTAGCCGAGCCACGGCCTGGTGGCGTTCCCGCACGCCGGTGGAGCGCATCACCGTCTACATGGTGTGGCCGTGGTACTTGATCCTCTGGCTGCTGCCGCTGCTCTGGCTGGCCACGGCGTGGCCCGTGGCGCCTAGGCGGGCCTGGCTGCTCTCCGCATTAGTCATGGTGGCGCTGCTCGTCGTCGCAACGGTGGTGTTCCAGGGTGCGATGCGGCAGCGAACCCATCCCGAGCCGACGGTGACGCCCGCGCCGTGGCGGTGGGCAATGGTGCTGCTCGTCGTGGCCGCCGTGTACTTCGCGGTGCTGGCGGTGGTGGGCGAGGGCGATGAGGACTGGGTGCTCGCGCATTTCTGGAGCGGAATCTTCGTCGTTGCCATCGCGCTGGGACCACTTGTGCGGCAACGCCTGCTCGGAGTGGTGGCCCTAGCGGGCGCGGGAGCGGCCCTCGTGGTGGCGGGAACGGTTGGCCTCGCGATCGCCGCGGCGGTGCTGGCGCTGGTGATGGTGCTGCTAGTGCATTCGACGCTGTGGCCGATCGATGTGATGCGGCAGCTCGAGGAATCCCGTGCGCGGGAGGCGGCGCTGTCGGTGGCTGAGGAGCGGCTGCGGTTCTCCCGGGACGTGCATGACGTGGTGGGGCGCGCCCTATCGACGATCGCCATCAAGTCGGAACTGGCGGCGAAGCTCGCGGATCGGGGCGATCCAGCGTCGGCGGCGCAGATGCGCGAGGTGGAGGGCATCGCGCATGAATCATTGCGGAGCGTGCGGGAGCTCGTCCGCGGCTATCGGACGATCGATCTCGACCAGGAGGTGCGTGGTGCGCGCGAGCTACTAGAGTCCGCCGGTATCGCGACGACCGTGGAGGGCGGATCGCACGATGTGGCGGGACCTGCACGGGAATCCGCCGCGTGGGTAGTGCGCGAGGCGGTGACGAACATCCTGCGGCACTCGCGCGCGAGCACCTGCCTGATCGTCATCGGGGCGGAAGGCGTGGCCATCACCAACGATGGCGCGGGCGCAGTGTCGCGGGCCTCCGAAGGGGTCGGGTTGACGGGGCTGCGCGAGCGACTGGCCACCGTGGGTGGCGAACTGTCCATCCGGCGCAGCGAGGATGAGTTCACCGTCGCGGTCCGGTACGCCGACGCCGGTCAACCGAGGGAGGCGCGATGACCAGCAACGAGCGCGTCATCACGGTACTGCTCGCCGATGACGAGAACCTGATCCGCAGTGCCCTCGCCGCGATGCTGTCGCTCGAGGACGATCTCGAGATCATCGCCGAGGCCGCCGACGGGACCGAGGCGCTGGCCAAGGCCAAGGCGCTGAGCCCGGATGTCGCCGTGCTCGACCTGCAGATGCCCGGGCTCGACGGTGTGGAGCTTGCCGAGCGGCTTGCCCGGGAAGTACCAGCCTGCCGGACCATCATCGTCACCAGCCACGCCCGCCCCGGCTACCTCAAGCGGGCCCTCGCCGTGGGAGCGCGGGGGTTCCTCCCGAAGACCGCCACCGGAGCCACCCTGGCCGACGTCATCCGCCGCGTCGCCGATGGTGGACGCTATGTGGACCCAGATCTTGCCGCGGATGCCATCAGCGCCGGCGACAGCCCGCTGACTCCGCGCGAAGCCGATGTGCTGGAGGCCGCGGCGGACGGTGCGCCGATAGAGGAAGTGGCCCGCCGCGTCTCGCTCGCGGCGGGCACCACCCGCAACTACCTGTCCTCGGCGGTGACGAAGCTCGGTGCGCGGAACCGTTTCGATGCCTGCACCATCGCCCGCCAGCGCGGCTGGATCTAGGAGCTACGCGCGCGGCTCCCACCGCCACGTTGCCCGTGCAAGCCACAGGCCCACACCGATCCACACCACCGTCGACAGCACATCCACCAGGACGATCGGCATGCCCAGCGTGGCCGGAGCAGCGGCGAGATCCGCGCCCATGCCACGGGCCAGCAGGTCCGCGACGCCGGAGAACGGTGCCAGCAGCAACCACGATCGTGCCTCGGCCCCGATCAGCGGCTGCAACGCCATCATCGGGAACGCCACGCTCACCAGCAGCACCGGGATCGTGGTGAACTGCACCGACGCCGCGCTCGTCGAGAACGCGCCCGTTGCGATGCCACCAATGATGCTCAGCATCACCACCCCCACCAGGCCCGCCAGCAGCAGAACCCAGCTCTCGGGCGCTGGTGCGCCCAGCAGCGTGAAGGCACCCAGCACGAGCGCGCCCACGACCATCCCGATCACCAAGTACGGCGCGGCGAGCGCCAGCACCATCTGCACCGGCGACAGCTCTGTGGTGCGCAACGCCTTGAACACGTGGGACTCGCGGCGCACCGCGATCACGATCGCCAGCGCCGAGGCCACCGACATCGTCACCAGCACCGGCGTGGTGGACGCGACCATCGTGCCCCACACCGCGCGATCATCGGACTCCACGACCGTCGCCAGCAGGACCGCCATCACCGGGCCGAACGCCAGCATCGCCAGCACCATCCGCTGCCGGAACGTGTAGCGGACCTCGAACAGTGACATCCGGGCAACCCGCTTCGCCGGGCTCAGTGGGGCTATTGTTTGCGCGCTCATGCCTGACCTCCTGCGATCTGATGGAAAACCTCATCGAGCGAAGCCGGATTGGCGCGGATCAGCCCTAGCTCCACCCCCGCCTCGTCGGCCTGCTGCAACAACCACAGCATCGACCGCTGCTGGTCCGCTGCCTCCACCACTACCGTCGGCTTGCCGCGCTGATCGCCGACCGTGATCGACACCCCCGCAGGCGGCCGCGGCCACCACCCCGGCGGTGCGGACACCACCTCCGCCACCACCCGCGCCGGACGGCTCGCCAGCACCTCCTCCAGCGTCCCCTCCACGGCGAGAACACCCTCATGCACGATGCCGACCCGATCAGCGAGCTGCTCCGCCTCCTCCAGGTAATGCGTCGTCAACAGCACCGTCGAGCCCGCCGCCTTCAGATCACCAATGACCTGCCACATGCGCTTGCGCGATTCCGGATCCAGGCCCGTCGTCGGCTCATCCAGGATGATCAGCTCCGGGCTGCCCCACATCGCCAGCGCCAGATCCAGCCGGCGCCGCTCGCCACCCGACAAGCTCTGCACCGCAGTGCTCGTCTTGTGCGCGAGATCCACCCGCTCGAGCACCCGTGCGGCATCATCGCGACGCGACGACAAGCCCGCATGCAGGTTCACCGTCTCCCGCACCGAGATCTCGCCGAAGTGACCACCCTGCTGCAGCACCACACCAGTCCCGCGCCGCACCACATCAGGCTGCTCCCGCGGATCGCGCCCGAACACCCGGACAGATCCACCCGATCGTTGCCGGAACCCCTGCACCGTCTCGAGAGTGGTCGTCTTGCCCGCGCCATTCGTGCCCAGCAGCGCGAAGCACTCGCCCCGCACCGCCCCGAACGAAACACCGCGGACCGCCAGGAAGTCGCCATACCGGCACTCCAGCGAATCCACCTCCACAACCAGTTCATTGCTCATGACTCTTATGGTCTTCGGTTCTCAGGTCTCGCAGTAGAGCAGCGCATCACGAGAAAATGGGAGGAATGCATGGGGTGGGCATGACAGGTGTCATGGGGGTGGGGGTTGGGCTCCGGGGGCTGCCGGCGGGGTGTGCCGTGTGCGGATTTGCTAGCTGATGTCACGCGACACGCCGCGACACGAGGTGCCCAGCGTGACATTGGCTAGCAGATGGTGTGGGGCAGGTGAGCACAGAGCCGGAAGGGCGCTTCGGATGTGGCGCATCCCACAGTGGAGTGGTGGAACCATCGTCGCTCGGGTTGCGTCCTACTTCCCAAGGCGAGGGCTGGCAACGATGGGGGACGGGCATGCGGGGAGTTGTGGCGGGAGCGGGCTTGGTGCTGGCGGCGGGATTGCTGGCGGGCTGCGGCCTGCCGGTGGCTACTGAGGGCGCTGGGGAGGCGACGACCGTCCCTGCGACCCCGCCCGCGCAGGTGCGCCCGCCGGCGTTGTTCGACCCGTGCACCGATATCCCCGACGAGGCGCTCGAGGCGGTCGGTGTGGAGCGGGACTCGCAGTACATGAGCATCTATGGCAATCCCAAGATCTCCGGCGAGCACTGGGATGATCACCGCGAGTGCGCCTGGCGGGGCGAGGACCATCGCATCTTCATCGTCTCGGAGATGCGCTCGCTCGATGAGGTGCGCCAGCGCCCCATCGCCTCGGTCGTCACCGACGTGGTGATCAATGGCCGTGCCGGGGTACGCAGCAATCTCGAGTCGTGCGGGGCGTTCCTGTGCGCGGAGATCGCGCTGCCCACGGGGGAGGGAACGGTGTGGGTGAACCTCCGGCTCGCGCCCCGGGCAGACCCCTCGTTGCACGCCAACGAGGAGGTCATCCGCTACACGACGATCCTCGAGCCCTACCTGCCCGCCCGCTAGCCACCCGCCGACCCGCCAGGGAGAACCACCACGATGTCGTCACCGATCACCACCGCCGGGGGCCTGCTCGACCTCGACCCGACCACCCTCGACCGCGCCATCGCCGCCTGCGAGCAACTCGCGACCGAGCTCGCCCGGAACAGGGATGGCGTGATCCGCACGTTTCCCTCGGCCAGCCTGCGGCTGGGCACCCTGCCCTCCGGCCAGGCCCTGGCCACAGCCTACGGATCCCTGTGGGACGGCGGTGACTCCTCGCTCGATGGCATTGTGACCTCCCACATCGCCATCGCCGAGGCGATGGCCACGACCCTGGCCTCGGCGCGCGAACAGCTGGGCGGGACCGATGCCGAAGCCGCCGCCGCGCTCGCCACGCTCGAGTCGCTATCGAAGCAGGGCGGCACTGGCGCGGTGCTCGCCAAGAGTTTGCTGCCAGCAACCGAACCGGCGGGCGCCGGGGTGGTGGGCACTGGGCTGCTCGGGTCGCTGGAGGCGATAGCGAAGCAGGGCGGCACCGGGGCGGTGCTGGCGAAGGGCCTGCTCGGTGCCGCGGCAGCGGTGTTCAACCTCAGCCCCCGCTCGCCCGGCTACCACGCGCTGCCGGTGGTGGTGTCGGAGCCGTTCGCGGTCATGGGGCATGCCGAGATCGCCGCGGCCGCCACCGCGCTGGCGGGCGACATCGAAGGGCTGATGAACTTCGCGGACTCGTGGAGGGAGGCCGGAATCGCGCTCACCGACGCCGCCGAGGACGCGGCGGCGGGCCTGCGGGTGCTCCCAGGCGGGTTGTCCGGCGAGCTGGCCGATCGGATGATAGCCGCGATCGAGGACCACCTGGTCAGCCTGGTCACGCTGGGGTCGGTGGCCGACGAGATCGGCGGCAAGCTCGACACCACGGTGCAGGGATTGTCGGACGCCGCTCGGGCGGTGCCGGAGATGCCCGTGGCCAGCGCTGCGGATGTGGCGGACCCGAGCGGAGCATCGCAAGCGCGGCTCGCCGCGGAGCAGAAGGCGGCGCTGGAGCTGGCGCGGGATGCGATGGAGCTGCGCTACCGGCCGGTGGTCCATGATGCGGCGGACCGCGTGCCGCTGCTGCCACCACCAGACGTGCCTACTAGCGACAACGGCATCGCGCCGCAGGGCATCGGGGCGACGGCGAGCAGCGGCACGGGCGCCGGCACGGGGAAGCCAGGGCATGGCGGAGCCGGAAGCGGAGCACCTGGCAGTGGCCAGGCCGCCATCCCTCCGGGTAGCAGCCTGGCAGCCGGTGCGGGCCAGGGCGCCGCCGATCAAGCCAATCTAGGCCAGCACGACCAGCCGGGCACTCTCCCGGCCGGGACGCAGCCCGCGAGCGTGGCCACGGTCGGTGGCGAAGCGAGCACAGCCCCGAGGGCGGGCACCGGTGCAGGTCCAGGTATGGGCGCGGGAGCGGGAGTGGGCCCTGGTGGCCAGCCCGGCGCCGCCGCCCCGGGCAGCCTGTATGCGCCAGGCGGCGCGCTGGCCGGTGGAGCCGGCCGCAGTGGCGTTGCTGGTGGCCCGCCGGGAGGAAGCGGACGCCCGCTCAGCAGCAACGGCGGGGCGCCCAGGCTTCCCGGAGGAGCCATCCCTCCAGCCACTGGCGCCGCGACCACCGCACCCAGCAATCCAGGCGCCAGTTCCCGTCCGATTATGGGCGGCATGGCGCCGATGGCACCCATGGCCGGCGGAGGCGCCGCTGCGGGCCAGGGGCACACCCCGGCGTCGTACCTGACGTCCAAGCGCAATGGCCGAGCCCTGATCGGGGACCTGCCACGCACGCCGCGAGGAATTATCAGCGGGTCCGACGAGATTTACGAGGATTAGCCCTGGGCCTGATCTCCAACCGTCAAACGCCTATGAAACGCAACAAATCGAGCTCGCAGTTGGAGCAAATTGTTGAGTCTCATAGGCCTTCGCCATGAACCCAGCGCCACCAGCTGCGAAAACTGTCCAGCCGACAAGCAGTGACAGATGCCACAAGCCCTGTCGGAACCAACCGCGGATCCAGCGCGTCCAATCTCTTGAGCCAAACAAGGGGATTTAAGCAGGGGGGATAGATTGTGACCGCGCCGATGCATGGGGAGGATCGTCGTCCCGCTGCCGCTGAGGGCAGTGCGGGCGTGCTGCACGTCGAGCCGGAGTTCCTGCGGCTGGTGGCTGGCAGGTTCCGTGACCACGCGACCACGGTCGAGGGCCTCGATCCAGCTGCTGGGCTTGGTGCTCTCGCGGCGGACCTGCCCGGGTCATCGAGCGCGGCGTCCGTGCCGTTTGCCGCGGCGGTGATCGATCAGGCGATCCAGGTCGTCGCGGATAGGGCGCGCGCGTTGGGCGATCTGGCGCACGGCACGGCGGAGGACTATGACCTCACCGAGGACCGCTTCACCGCGGATCTCGGCGCGTTCGGTGGTGGCTCATGATCACGCGTACCGCAGTGATGCAGTGGCGCACGGACTCGATCACCAAGCACGCCGAGGCGATCGACAACACCGGTGGCGCGCTCTTCAGCAGCGGCAAGGCCACGAACGAGGAGTTCGCGCAGCTCACCGAGACATGGGCGGGGGATGCCAGTACTGCGGCGGGGGAGCGCGCGGGCAGCGAATGGCAGCAGACCCGCACGATCGCCACGATGATCGAGGACGTCGCCGAGGACATCAAGCGCGCGCATTTCACGCTCGGTTCGACATGCGCGGCCCTGCAGGATCTCGTCCGCGAGATCGGCGCGCAGTCCGCGACGGTCACTGATTCCTGGGAGGTCCAGGCGCTCGCGGATGTCGATGAGGGTGTGGTCATCGCCTGGCAGACCCGGATCAACCATCTCGTCGGTGATCTCACGGCCCAGGACAATGCCCTCGCGGCACGGCTCGATGCGTTCACCGACGAGTTCGGCCGCGCTATACCGCACAACTCGGGACATGAGCCAGGCGCCGGTGCGAGGCTTGGGGATGCGCTCGCGGAAGCCATCACCACCAACATCCCCTACGACAGCATCTATGGGCGCATCCCCACCGAGCTTGCTCAGAGCATTGGCGAGCACCTCGAGGACGTGGGTCTCACGCCCCGGCAGCTGGAGGCTCTCGCAGCGGGCGAACCTGTCGCGGCTTCGCCTGACCAACTGATGTTCATGAACAAATTCGTCGAGCACGCGGGCATGAATGGTCTCCTCGCGCTCAGCAGGCACTACGCCGATGAGGGAACCGAGGAAAGCGCAGCGCACCAGACCGCGCTGGCGAACGCTGTCCTGGCAGTGTCGAACGAGAACATCGGCACCGGAATCGCAGGCCGTGAAGTTCGCGGACCAGGAGGATTCGAGCAGATCCCGGACGATCTGCACGAGCTCATCCATTGGAACCGCGATGCGGACCGCTATCCCGGCACGAGCGAGATGACGGCGCTCCGAGACTTTGCCGACCTTCTCGAAGCCTCGGACGCCACATATCCGCCCGGCGAGGAACTCGGCGCCCACCTCGTTGACCGGGCCGCGGACTTCCATGCGCTCGGATACGAGGCCGAGCATCATGTCCTCGAACCGAGGACAACCCCCTATCCGATGCGCGGCGAATACGACGGGATAGCGCAGACCTTCACCGAGATCGGCACCCGCAACGAGGACTCCTCCGCCGCGATCCTCACCGGCACTTACAGCGATGGGCACGAACTACCCGGATACGACCGCGATACCGCCGTCGGCTGGCTCCTCCTCGAAGGCGGCGAGCCAGCGGAAAAGCTGATCGACTGGATCCAGGACGACGCGACATCACCCAACCTGGATACAGCGCAACGAGCAGGGGAAGCGGCATTCGGCCTCGCGAGCGCCATCTCTTCGGACGACTCCGGAATCAACGGCAACAACCACAACGCATTCCTCAACCTGCCCGACCGCGACGGGCAATCCCTCGGCCAGCACGACCCGAGCATGACGCGCGCGATAGCGAATGCATTGACGCCGTACATCGCAGATATCGGGCTGATCGAACGCGGATTGCTCACCACCCGGGGATTCTCGGACATGGTCGAGGAGGACTCCATGCGGCTGTTCTCCGTCATCGACAGCAACTCAGAAGTGGCAGAGGACTGGAACAGTAGCGTCTACACGGCCATCGAGGAGATCGAGGATCGCTACGTCGCCAGCATGCTCTACGAGGATCAGTCCTTGATCTCGCTCGGAGGCGTGGTCGGCAGGCTCCAGGAGTACGTCGTCGAGGGATACCTAACAGAGGTCGATGACCGCAACGCCGACCGGCAGGAAGCCGTGGACGCGCAGCGCGCCGCGATCGAGCGTACGGGCACTGTCACGGGCTCGGTATTGTCGTTCCTGCCGCACGCCGGGCCTGCCATGGGCGGGGCTACCGGCCTTCTGGCCGAGGGCTATTCCAGCCACAGCGTGCCCAACGTCGAGCCGATGGATATCGAGACCGGGGCGCGCTCGAAGCATGTCGACGCGCGCCACTACTACAACCTCCTCGTGTCGCTCGATGCGCGCGGAGCGCTGGAGGCGGACGAGCGTATCGATAAGTATCGCGGTGACGATGGAGCATTCCTGCCCTACGATGATGCTCTATTCGTGGACAACGCACGGTCGAGCGAGTCAGCAAAAGCTGATAAATTTGAGGAAAATATCTACTCTGCCCTCGACGGTCAGGGTCATGAAGTTAGCGAATTCATTGGCAAGATCAGAACCACGAAAGATGATCTCGAGGTGCCGAAATGAAAGTGCAGATCAATATGCGTTGGTCAGGAATAGCTTGTGCGACTCTATCCACCCTGTTGCTAGCCACTGCTTGCGCCGAGGGGCCACCGCCGGCCGAGGTGGCGTTCGATCGCACGTGCATCTCGTACCCAGACGATTTCACTTTATTGACCTACAATCTAGTTTTGTACGCGCAGGAGACTGAAGGACTCAGTCAGTTCAACAGCGACCTTGCTAGCTATCTGGATGAATCGGGAAATCTCTTGCCGCTAGAGGAAGCGCTCGTGCGGAATAACCATCCGCAGGGCGGGACGCGTGGCTACGAGAAGATCGATGAAACCATGGTGCACTACCTGACCTCCGTGGGCTTCCACGACCGTCCGCTGCGATACGGGTTTGCCGAGGCGATGCAGGACACCCGTGACGGCGAGCAACTGCTCACCGATGACTATCTTCTGTATGCGATCGCGGCAGTCAACGAGGAGTTCCTCGCCAAGCGACCGAATGCCCTGTTCGCCCTGCTGCCGTCCTCGCCGGTCCTGGATCCGTTCCGTAGCGAGGACGGGCTGATGCCGTACGAGGATGCGCTCGCGCTGGTGAATCCCACCGATGATCCGGCGATCGGGCATACGACGCTGACCCGCATCCTGATGGAGTACTTCGTGACCCACGATATCCCCGTGCATCTGGTCATCGATACGTATCGGGACGTGACCAGTGACTGCATCGTCGAGCAGGTGGCGGAGTAGGTGGTGTGACGCACCAAAGTGGCACTGCTACGAGATGTTCAAGGATTAGAATATCCAGAATGCAAATGGTCCTGGTTGGCAGTCCGGCCTTCGTGCACTAGATCAACCAGAGGAGCAGCCTACCTTTCTATTCCGGCGTGGTCAGGCTGGGCAAGAGCTTGTTCGGTCGCCAAGCCTGCTCTCAGCCAGGTCTTAGGCTCCCCCCGAGGCGCAGTCTTGGTGCGATCCGCAACGGCGAGCACCCGCGTGTCCAGCAGAAGTTGACTGCTGCGATCCACCGTTCGCCCCCACCGCACGTTCCGGGATCTTCGAAGTCCTCGCGGACCCTCGCGCACACCTGGCAACCAGGACTTTGACTAGGATTTGGGCTAGGACAGCCATACATGTCTAAGTTGTGCGTATCATGGTCTACGCTGCGTTGCACAGCAACTTCGGCAACCTTGCGCCCATCCGACGTCATGGAGGCTGCAAGCAGTTGCGTGCGTGGGAAGGATACTAGATGCCGAGTCGTCGGATTGACAGCGCACACTCCGCGTCGCCTCGACGGAAGGGGAGGGGAATATCGAAAGGGATGTTCGTCACTACCGAATCGAATCCTTTCGGCCCGGGTTCCGCTATTCGGCAAGGTGCAACTAACAATGAAATAATCGTCGCTTATTTCGACACCCCCGAGCGCCACGACAGTAATCCAATCGAATTGGCTGTAGCTAGGGATCGACAACTCAAGGCCGCGGACTTGCCCCCCGAGACTCGCGTGTTCTGGCGCGAGGAAAATGGTGATTTCCCTGCATGGCGTTCGGGCCGGATTGATTATATTGCCGATGACCGTTACGCAGCTGTAAAATCGGTTAACGGCCAGTTGGTGATGCGCAAAATTGCAGATCTGCATATTCGTTGGAAAGCAAATCTAGACGATCCATTGGGTTTTGCTGCTGCGGGAGTCTTTGAGTCTCCTTACAACTCAGAGATTCGTTCGCCATTCCTGCGAAGTGTGCTCCTGCAACGCAAGGAGGCGCGGGGGATGGCAGGACTTCTTTCGACCCCAGTCGAGTTGTATCCGCACCAGTTGGACGCTGCGCGCAAGGTATTGAGCGATCACACGCAGCGGTACCTACTTGCGGACGAGGTGGGACTCGGAAAGACCATTGAAACTATTCTAATTCTGCGACAACTACTTCTCGACTTACCGCAGTTGCATGTACAGTTCATTCTCCCCGACCACATTGTTGAGCAGTGGCGAAGCGAGGTGGAACAGAAACTTCGCCGACGCGACTTCCCTGATGCGGTATTCTCCTTTGGAACTTTCAGTACTTCAGCAGATTGGCGTGTCGCTGACATCGTTGTTGTCGATGAGGCGCACAATCTTGCTAAAGACGCTACATCGGACGACGAATGTCGACGAGGTCGCCATCGTGCGCTGAGTGAGATTGTGCATTCATCACCACGGTTGCTGCTTCTTTCCGCTACACCCGTATTGCACCATGAATCCACTTTCCTTGCGATGCTCAATTTGCTTGATCCTCAAGCGTACCGTCTCGAAGGCATCGAGGAGTTGCGCAGACGGGTGAGTTCCCGGCAAGCGCTAGGTCGTGGACTCCTGCGCCTTACCTCAAGGACACCGAGTTTCCTTCTCGGTGGTATTGCGCGGGACCTTGGCAAAGTGATTGCCGGCGACTTGGATCTGGAATCGCTACTTAATGAAATAGTGTTGGAGATTGATGAGGCGAAGCGGGGGCATCTCATACATCGTTTCCGTCGCTTAGTAACCGATCGATATCAGGTGCATCGGCGCATGATTCGATCACGTCGCACGCCAGCACTGCGCGAGGAGTTCCCACTGTCGGCACGAACGGGGGCGAGTAGCCTCGATCTGACCGACGAGTTGCTTTTATGGTCAGGAGTAACCAACTACATCGAGGAGTGTCGGAATTCTCTGCTCGTTGCTGTCGAGCAGGGCGAACTGGAGTCAGCGAGCGCGGCGCAACTAATCGGAGAAATTGTTGCGCAGTGCCTCGATGCCACTGAGCTTGCCAGAATCGCAGAAGCGTCGGGCGGCGTGCTCGAAGCACCGACGGATCATCACCTATGTGCCGGGGAGGTGATCGCAGCGGTGGCTGACGCTCTCACGTATGAGGTGTCCGCGACAGATCGAATTGTCGTCTTCACGAGTTCCTCGCGTGGCGCAGCAAGTATGCGACGCGCCCTAGAGGACTACGCTGTTGCCCCAAACGATATCAGATTGGTGGACGGGGCAACCTCGCCGACGGAGATCCAACAGTCGGTGGAGGATCTTCGAGCATCTCGATGCCACTGGCTGATAGCAGATGGTACTGCGCACGAAGGGTTGAACCTCCAGTTTGCCACCGTGCTGGTTCACGTTGGTTTGCCATTTGAAGTCAATGAACTTGAGCAACGCATCGGCCGTGTCGACAGGTGGAAGCGCACACCATCGCCGTGGAGAAGTATTGTTGTCGAACCTCCACATGGTGTGGGGCATCGTTGGGGGGTCGTCGTCGCCGATGGGTTTGACGTGCACAATCAGTCGGTAGCAGGCCTTCAGAGGGCAGTGGAAGAGATCTCTGTTTGGGTTTGGAAGAGACTACTAGATCCGTATGATGACATTTCAAGTATTAGCGAGCGTGTGCGTGAGGAACTTGAGAGAGAGAAACGAGCAGTCGAGGAGCAAGATGCAATTGATTCAGCTTCGATTGATAGCGAAGAACTAGGTTTCTCCGCCAGGTTGAGAGACTTTGATAGAGCCTTAGATTCGGAGATCGGCGACATCGTCGATAGCCTGATGGCCACCTGTCCTGGGGCGATATCATCTGGTGTCCCTGGAAATCTGCGATTCGTTCGGGAAAAGGTCGCTGAATCGGCCAACACCTACCGTCTCGGCAACCGTGACCGTAAAGAACAGATGCCTCTAGTTCCCTGGCATCGGATCCTTCGAGATTTTCAGGTTCCCCTACAGCAGTCGTGGACTGGGGTTCGCGCCGTGGCCTCCAGTGAGGGGATCGGTCTCCTGCGAACGGGCTCACTGCTCATGGATGCCCTCGAGGACTATCTCCGTCACGACGATCGCGGTCGGTCGTGGGGCATGTGGCGTTGGTCCTCCGCCTATTCCGGACCGAACACCATGTGGCTGCGGTTCGACCTTCATGTTGAGGCACGACGCGTCGACCTGTCTGGACACCAGTTGGGTCACCTCGATGCCAATGCGGTACAACGTAGAGTGGACACAGCATTGCCTCCTCTCGTACAAACTACCTGGCGTGATATTTTCGGCGATGCACCTGATGAGGGAGTTTTGGCATTGCTCGGATTGCCCTACACCAAGCCGGACTCGGCACGCTCCGGACGGGGTGACTTCAACCTGTCGCATCGGCGTATCCATGCAGCCGTGGAGATTCTACCTGAGGGGGTCTGGGCAGAGGAGCTACGCAAGGCTGAACAGTCCGTCCAACAATCGTTCCTCGCCAGCGCCGAGGTAGTTGAAATGAAACTCAGGGCCCGTCGCGAACTGGAATCGAGCCACGACGTCAGGATCCAGGCGCTTGAAGCCAGGGCCCGCGCGACACCGGGGGATGCTGCCGCAGTACGAGACGAAATACAGTTGGAAGATGCGCTGCGACCTCTTCTCGAGGACGCAGTGTGTCACCCTGAGATCATCGTTGACTCATTCGGTATGATTGTGCTTTCAGAGGAGAACCCATTCGACCGTGGCAGGGACGAAGCTTGAGGGACGACCTGTATGGATTGCGCGCGGCGCTCGCGGGAGCCGAAGCAAATGGCTTCTCCGGGCCGCGCAGGCGACTCCTCGACGCGGTCATTCACGCGCCCCACTCGGCTGGACCACGCGACATCGCAGCGCTTGCACGCCAGGTTCTGATCGCAGCAGGCGGACGTGCCGATCACCGGATGCACCTGGACGTCCCAGAATCTATCGGGCTAGCAGATGCCGCGCGCGACGCGAAGCTATCGAGTTCACAAATGGGCACGAAATCACTTCGGCTCACCTCGCCCGCTTCGTGGGAGCCGGCGTGGCTAGAGGGTAGTTCGGCCGCAGTTGACCTCGCTGCAGCGGCTCCTGGCAGGCTTCATTTGCCGGGCCGCGACCCCGCAAGCACCTTGAGTCGAGACTTCAGCGAGGTCGAGGCTGATCCTGCTTTCGAGCGCGTGACGAATTTCTCTAGAAACCGGTCTGCCGCGCAGCGCGATGCGCTACGTGCTGTAGCGCTAGCCCCTCCTGGTTCAGTGACGCATGTTGTCCTGCCCACCGGGGAGGGCAAATCGGTCGTCGGCTACATCCATGCACTGCTCCATTCAGACGGTTTGACTGTCATGGTGGTCCCCACAGTCGCGATTGCTTTGGATCAAGAGCACTCCGTACGCAAGGTAGCCCCTACAATTCCAACTCCCGTAGCTTGGCACAGTGGACTAGACAGTTCCGATCGCACCTTGATTAGACAGCGGATCAGAGACGGCAAGCAGAGATTGCTAGTGACATCACCGGAGTCCTTGGTGGGCCTGGAGTTTCCACTCGCACAGGCCGCTGCTAGCGGGCTGATCCGTGCCTTTGTTGTAGATGAAGCTCACCTTGTATATGAGTGGGGGCTCGACTTTCGGCCAGAGTTCCAGCAACTAGCCACGGTTAGAGATCAATTGGTTAACGAAGCTGAACGAAACGGCCATTCACCCCCAATCACAGTGCTCCAGACTGCCACACTGGCACAGTATGGCCTGCAACTGAACGATTTGTTATTCGGTCGGTCAGCGGATGATAGATTCGCTGCTTCACCGAACTTGCGCACTGAAATTCGCTATCTTCGTAGCATGGGCCCCGACAAGGCCACCCGTGATGAGCGAATTCGAGAAGCGATTCGGATTCTTCCCAGGCCGCTAGTGGTGTATGCCTCGCGCAAGCAGGACGCTCGTGAAGTCTATGAACTTCTCAGATCGGATGGCCATCGACGTATCCGATTGTTCACGGGGGATACTGGCACCGCCGACCGCGAAGAAATCCTGCGTGAATGGCGTGGCGGCCCACACGCTACTACTGCTGATATTGTGGTCGGTACGTCCGCATTCGGTTTGGGAGTGGACCAACAAGACGTTAGGGCGGTCGTCCACATTGGAACGCCCACCTCCGTGAGTGCCTACTATCAGGAGGTTGGCCGTGCCGGGCGCGACGGCCACGCAGCAGTAGCAGTAGCGATCCTTGCCCTCGAATCCCATCGACGTGACTCCAGAGTGGGAGACCCAACTCTCATTGGCAGGGAAAAGGCGTGGAATCGATGGTCGGCGATGAAGGCAACAATGGATGCGGGACCCCCGAGATCGGTCAGTCGAAGTGCGATTCCACACCACGGACGATGGAACTCCGATAAGAACGAACTGTGGAACATGAACACTTTGGTGCTAATGGCACGCGCAGGCCTGATTCGTTTCGCAAATCACCCTATTCCTCCAGTCACACTCAGTGAATCTGATTGGGAGGCCCGCCGGTCTAGGGTAGCAATCGAGTTTGCGACGGACAACTTCGACGAAGTTGCAATGGATAGTAGACTTCACCAGTTGAGAGACTCCATATACAAACTTCGGGGCAATGATCTCGCGGCAGTTATGTCGCTGACATCCGGTAGCAAATGCTTCGGCAAACTGTTTGCCGAATGTTACACCTATGTCCAGTCAATGCGAGGGACTGTAGTGGCTCGGTCGAACCCAGCGCCTGTGTGTAGCGGTTGTCCCGGGTGTGGGCGAGACGGGTTGACCTCGCCGGGCACGATCCAACTGCCGATGGCCAAGTATGAGATCGGAGGAACCCTGTCCGCACCAGCCATGCAGAAGTTCGCGCACAAGTCCGCATTGATCGTCCACGCAGAACCTGAGTGGTTTACTCGCCGTAGACTGCGTGAACTTGTTGGGCGACTAATCGACACAGGTGTCTCTCAAGTAATTGCCCAAAGCAGCTATGAAGTCGTGCGCTCTGCACTCGCCAAAAAGCGGTATGTCGCCCTGGATAGAGAACTTCCCAATCGGCCGTACCCATTCGTCGCGCCAGCGCTAATAGTCTCCATCGACGGCGCGGTCCAGCAACGATGGTTGACAGTCCCCGGTCCGCCACGAATAGTCTTGCTTGCGACCGGAACACAATCGCCAGAGCGCCCGGAGTATCTGGCGCATCAGTGGTGGAATCCCTCCGTTACCGCGCAGAACATAATGGAGTCGCTCTAGTGGCACTACTCAATCCGCCCCAGACTCTTCCCCACGCGATCCGTGTGGTGGTAGAAGCAATCCATTCATCCAAGGATCCCCAATCACCAGAAGACCTAGCGCGCTTGCTCTTTCCAGCATCCGCTGAATTGGTATCTGGTGACAAGCGCCTCACGACCATATCGATGGCCAAAGTTCTGGGATTCGTGGGTACCGATCCTGCCGTAGGCTCCTTGTCTATTACCGAACGTGGTCAGAACGCAATCAAGAACGCGAAAAGTAAGGGATGGGAGTCTATTCTTCGCGATGCGACACTGGAAGTCGCACCAGCCGAACTGTCGTTCCAACGACATGGAGAATCGGACGACGCGTGGACCATGGGCAGTCGGGATTTCCTCCGCGCAGTTACATGGTTTCTCGCGCAGTCAGCTTATGGTCCTGAATATACCTGGAACCGCGTGCAGTACTTGCAGCAGGATCAGTTTGGAGGCGATCGGGAGGACTGGCCGATCATGAACGACACCCGCTATGGAGCATTTAGGCGATGGATTCTTGCGACAGGTCTGGCTTCGGAATGGCCAAATGGCCTGCGGCCAATTCCTATCAATGCAGTTCGCGACACTCTCCCGATGATCTCCATTCGATCGTCAAGCAGGGACTTCATCCAGGAGTTGAGCCGCTTGCTTCCGTTCCTCTGGGGAGGGACGTATCGAGAAGGATTACTCAGAAGGATTGGATCTGACCCCGATCCTGACGTAGTTGCAAGTGGCATCGATAGTGGTGTTGCTATCACCCTACTGGCCCTTGAGGCGGAAGGCGCTATTTACCTAGAGGATTTGGCAGATGCAACTAGGAAACTGGTCCTATGCCCGTCAGCGCAGGGAAAAATAACCGTGAGCCACGTAGGGGTCAATAAATGAGTTGGTTGAAAGAAGTTGGCGCTCAGCAGAATATCTGTTGGTCTCCAGAGGATGCACTGCGTATTATTCCTGTGGAAGCCGAGGCGGTGCCGGATTGGGCCTTTCAGAACACGCACGTACCACTCGTGCTGCACGAGGTTAGCCCTAGATTTCCGTCGATCAAGAAGTCCCCTAATGTAGTTTCAGAAGATAGTGTTCTGACACGAATCAAGGAGATACGCGGTACTGACATCGTGCCAATTCTAGGTGAGTCCGGCGCAGGCAAGTCGCACCTCGTACGTTGGTTGCGCAATGAACTCAATAGGAATCCTACTCAAAACACCACAGTCATCTTTATTCCTAAGCATCGGACATCGCTCTACGGTGTTGTCAACATTGTGCTACAGGAATTCTCGGATGAAGACTTCGCCCAAGAGTTTGCGGACCGACTTCGGAATGCTCAGGATACCGCCGCTACCGACAAAGAAATGCGGCGGCGGATTCGCGATGAGATCGCATTGGGAGTTGAGTACCATTCATCTCGCACAGAAGTTTCGGATGAACTTGTCGCTCATCGTGTATGGCTGTCGGAACAATTGCCCCACTTGTTGCGCGACCCACACTTCGCTCAGCAGTACCTAGCTGATGGTGCCGCAATTGCGCGACTGGTTGAGGAAAAGCGTCGTGGCCGTGCTTCGGATGATTCATTGGAAGAATCGTTTCAGTTTCATGAGACTGACATTTCTGTTTCTCTCGAAGATGCAAAGATGGCCTCGAATGCAGCAAAGGGGTTGGCTGAGCAACTTGCAGCCGGGGGCGGAAGCCATGGCGACTCTGCGGACGAACTGCTTACCCTCGCCGTTAGAATGGTGAACGATCAATTGCCGTCGGCCCTCAAAAGCGTCTTTGGCATCGGCAGTGAGGATCTCAAAGATCTCTTCCTCAGCATCCGCAAGGCTCTGCATGGTCGAAGCAATCTGTTGCTCTTAGTCGAGGACTTCTCCATCTTCCAGGGCCTTCAAGGTGGACTCATTGATGCGGTGACTCTCCACAGTACTGACGTCGAGCAATTATGCGATCTACTGACAGTAATTGCAGTGACCACTGGGTACTACGATAGTGATATCCCTGAGACTCTCAAGACACGATCCAGTCTGGCTTTCGCAGTGAGTCCGAATCAGGGATATGCTGCGGAAAAGTTCATCTCAACCTACTTACGGTCGATTAGAATTGGTGCATCGGAGTTAGAGGCGGCAAGTAGGGAGAATCGCACTGTAGAGTCGGCATGTTTGCGGTGCCCAGTCCAGGAACGCTGCCACGAGGGATTTGGTGAGGTTCATGGTGAGGGCCTCTTCCCGTTCAACCGGACTTCCATCGCCCGTGCAATAGAAGCTGTGACGCCTAGCGGGTTCAATGCCCGAGAGACCTTGAAGCGAGTTCTTCAGCCAGTTCTTGTAGATGACAGCGATTCGCTTGAGAGCGAGCAGTTTCCATCCAGTGCGTTTGCTGATCGGTTCTCCCGCGGAGCTGGCGCTCTGTCCGTAGCGGACCGGGCTGAACTCGAAAGATCGGTCAATGGGGACAGGCGATTGAGGCTAGCTGAATTCTACGCTGAACCACCCTCCGGGTTTGACTTACACCCGGCAGTGCACGATGCGTTTGGTCTTCCACCGCGCGGTCGTATCAGCGATCAGACTGCAAGCAGTTCCAGGAGAGGATCTGGACGTAGCGATCGTGCTGATTTGGTAGGGAAGCGCCAGGGTAGTGAGACGGAACTCACCCTGCCTCCACTCGTCCAAGCAGTGGAACGGTGGAACAATGGTGGACTTAGCCAAAGTAATCGCAATGATCTGCGCAAGCTGATTTATAAGGCGGTTATTGCACGAATCTCGTTCGAAAATGGAACGTACAGGGCCTCTGAATGGACGCGTCTCTCGAGGAACGGCGAACGAATTCCGAAGCCATGCTTCATCGGCGAAACAAATATTTGGGTAGGCGAAAAAAATGTTCCTGCTCCCGGGGACGTGATATTGTATATCGATGGTAGCGACGCTACGGCGGTTGAAGCTGTTCAAACGTTGGCGTGGATGGATTTCGTTGAAGATCTCCGATCAATTCCAGGATATGGAGGTCGACTCGCTAGGCTTAACGTTGAGATCGATTCGTGGGCACAATCAATAAGTGAACAGTTGCGCCTGGGTACGCGGGTAGATGATGACCTTGCGGCAACTGTTAAGGCATTGGAGTTTGGGTCTGCATTCCTGGGTAGGCTTGCGCCTAGGAAAGGTGGTCATTCAGTTTCCGATCGCCTGGCCGCCATTTTCGAGAAGCGTTCAGTTTCTGGGCGCAATGAAGACTTGGCTAGAGAGACGGCGAGTGTTGTGGCTTCCTGTGATTCATTGTTAAAGATTCTGAATCGTAGAACTGGATTTGCCCAGGGAGGCACCGGAGATGTTTCGATGGTCGACATCGCAGCAATCAGGGTAGGGCTGAATCGGAGGCGTTCCCCTGTGAAAGAATCTTTGGGAAGCGATGTCCGTAAACATGTCGATAGTATCGAAAAACTTTCAGGTTCGATATCTCGAATGAAGGCTGCGTATGTCGAGTTTCTGCCCGAACTCGGACGTCTCGGCGGAGAGTTACCTGAGATTCTGGCTACCGATTTGGTCGAAATTCTTTCGGGTCCCGGTGCGGAGGTTTCACCCGATTACGCCCGACGGGTGGCAATAACTGGAAATGCGGTGGAGCCTCGTGATATTCAGGCGGTCGAGAGAATAGTTGCATTGTTTGATTGTTGGGACGAACTGGATGACATCACAAGGGCTTCGTTAATTGGCGGTGAATGGTACGGGATTTCGGTTAGAATAAATCAGTTTCTTGCATCTGTGGACCAGGCTATTGTTGCAGCCACGCCACGCAGCGACACGGCTTATGATAGTGCGGGTGAAGTAGCGATTGGTGAGAAATGGCGTTCCACGATTGGCAATCTCAGATCTCTTCTGTCCGGGAGTAAAGTTCAGTGACTGATCAGACAATACGCGGGCGCATGCAGAGCCTCCAGATAGCTTTGTCCGGGGCGGAGAAGCGGACGAACCATGATCATTTGATGGGTATGGCTCGGAGACGTGCCAACGAACTCGAAAAGGCCGTTGCGTCGATTGACGTTTCGTATAGAGCCATACACGCGATTTCCCTCGCAGGGGTTCGTGTCATCCGTCCTGAACCAGGTAGCCTACCTGCTATCGCTAAATCCACGCTTGATGAGGCGATCCAGAGGCCACTTTCAGCGGGTGATGATGCGGCAGAGGCTTTGGTGGCTTCCGCCCAGAAGTACGCATCAGCATGCGTACGCGCAGCACAACAGGCGTGGTCCGAGTTCAAAGCGGAGAATGCTCCATCACCTAGTGACACTGAATTGCTCCGTCTGGCAGAACCAGACAACCCTGGACTTAGTCAGCAACATTCCCTTGCTCTTGCTGATCTGGATGTACTTGGAGCAGTGGGGGTTCCTCTGGTTGAACATGTTAAAAAGTGGCAGGAGGCGGTAGGGCAACTGAACATCATCGCGGAGAAAGTGAGCGTATTCGCCCAGTCTCCAGCGGTTATTGACTTTCTTAGGCGCGCAAATGTGAGGTCTGGTGCGCCCCTGAGTTCACTCGATCATCCAGACGTCCGACAGTTTCTCGCGCACGGCCAACGCGATGCTCGGTTTGTCGTTATTGTAAAGCGGAGCCTTTCCTAGAATGCTGAGCACAGAACAGTTGGCACATCTCTTGGACCTAATCGAAAGGGCTGAAGACCCCCTGTTGAGTTGGGGCGTCGTAGATGGTGGCCTGACTGAAGGCGAATTGTACGAACTCGTGGAGGATTGGATTCGCGTCTCGGACGTCTCTCTAGACGCAGACGATGTCGTAGATGCACTCGTGGAACGTCGGTTGGTTCACACGTACATCGACCGGGGTAGCGAATACTTCCGCAGTCGAATCGGAGAGTCGGTCCGACTGATATCGAGGCTGCGTCAGATGTTTCTGTCCTCTGACGCTGTTTCTAGTCGTACTTGGGAGGGTGCGGCCACCCTGGTAGGTGGGTTTCGTTACATGCGGCGTCCTAGGAACTACCCGGATAGGGCGATAGATCCGCGATCGATGCTGGAGGAGATTTGGCCCCGGGACTGTATCCGCAAAAAGATTGCAGAATCGCTCACTGAGGGAATCAACCTTTCTGGCTTCCAAGATCGCGCGACGAAACAAATCCTTGCCGCGATCGAGACGCGTCGATCAAGTGGGGTGATTATCGGGGCTGGAACGGGCAGTGGAAAGACTCTCGCGTTTTACTTGCCTGCGATGGCGTTTATGGGTGATAAGGCGTCGTCGGAGCATTGGACTAAGGTGCTAGGTGTCTATCCAAGGGTCGAATTGTTGAAGGACCAGCTGCAATCGGCAGTTGAACAGTCTCAACGGATCGCCTCGGTACTTGCTGCGGAGGGCAGGCGACCGTTGCGTGTCGGAGTGCTATTCGGCGACGTGCCACATAGCTTTGAGGTTTTGAAGGGGCAGTATGGGCGGTGGACTGCGCGAGGTATGAACTTTGTCTGTCCATACCTTAGGTGTCCGCGCGCACAGTCAGAGGGTGGGCATTGCCGGGGCGAGTTGGTGCTCAAACCTGAGAGCATGGGGTCTGCGATGCCCTGGTTGGAGTGCGCAACGTGCGCGTTCCGTCTTTCTAGTGAAGAGTTCGCATTGACGCGGGATCAGTTGCGTGCTTGTCCCCCAGACTTATTGTTTACATCTGCTGAGATGCTGAATCGCGCGCTCCTAAACCCTGCTCTCGCGCCAGTTGTGGGCATTGAAGTGCTGCGAGGTCCCGAATTGGTTCTGCTCGACGAAGTGCACACTTATGGCGGTACTAGCGGTGCGATGACAGCGATGGTACTGCGGCGATGGAGGAACCGCGTTCGGTCACGACCTGTGTTCGTCGGACTGTCGGCCACTTTGACCGACGCCGGGCCGTTCTTCGCCGATCTCGTCGGCATCGACCGGAATAGGGTCGTGGATATCCATCCCACCGAGCAGGAACTTGTCCCCGAAGGAGCCGAGTACCATATTGCGGTAAGGTCCGATCCGACTTCCGGCGCAGGCACCTTGTCGACGACGATTCAGACAGCAATACTCGTATCGAGGGTGATGGATCCATTAGGCACGTGGCCTTCCGCGGGACTCTACGGGAACAAGGTGTTCTGCTTTACCGACAATCTTGACGTGACGAACAGGTTGTATTTCGATCTTCTCGATGCAGAAGGGCAGCGTGCACGCGCGCGCGGCGCCGACATGCCCATCAAACTCTCGTTGGCGCACCTTCGCTCCCCGGAACATGGTGAGAATTTGCTCCGACGGCAACTGGGTCAGGTGTGGGACCTCTCAGCGGAACTGGGCCACGACCTTTCCCGCAACGGTCGACTGGGCATCGGTCGCACTTCCAGTCAGGATTCCGGAGTGAACCCGAGCAAGTCGGTAATTGTAGCGTCTTCTTCGTTGGAAGTGGGGTTTGACGATCCCTCGGTAGGCGCTGTCATCCAGCACAAGAATCCCCGCGACGCTGCATCCTTCATCCAGCGGAGAGGCCGGGCCGGACGCCTACGGGGCATGCGCCCTCTCACCGTGGTGGTTTTGTCCGACTATGGATCGGACAGGTTGGCGTACGAGCAATGGGACCGACTGTTCGCACCTATCCTCCCAGCACGTCGTTTGCCCGTCCGCAACATCTCGGTACTGAGGATCCAAGCTGCTCTGTCCACCCTTGAGTGGGTTTTGGAGGAGGTAGGGTCTACCCAGAGTGGACTTTGGGAGGACCTTTCAAGAGAGCCTAGAAGCGGCAGTGCGAGAAGGGTTCAGCAGTCCGTCGCCATCCTCGTAGAGAAAATCTTCACGGAACCGAACCTGCAGGCCGAGTTGCGAGCGCATCTTTGCCGTTCCCTGCAAATTGGCGAGCCAGTTGCTGACGAACTGCTCTGGCACCCTCCCCGTTCGATCTTGCTGGCCGCCTTGCCCGCATTGCTCCGCAGATTGCAGACGAACTGGACCGTTGTGAATTCGGAGGGCGACGTCGGGAACCTGTCCGCTAGACATCCTTTGCCTGAGTTCATCCCACCGAACCTATTCACTGATCTCAACTTGCCAGAAGTCGAAGTGCATCTTCCCGTTGGGCCACCTGTTAACAAGGAGTTTCGCACTGAGTTCATGGACCTGGTTCAATGTGTCCGCGAGTTCACCCCGGGGCGGGTGTCTCGCAGATTCACTATCGAAAGCGCACTCGACCGCCATTGGATTGAACCCTCGGAGACTCTTGATGTGGGCGTTGTCGCAAGCCTGTGGCGATGTGAGGGGACAATCACCGTGGAATCTCCCTCGGGGACTACAGACGTACCTCTGCTGCGCCCCGTCTCGCTGCTAACCTCACAGCCACCAGTCGATATCAAAGACTCCAGCAACGCCTCTCCGATTTGGTACAGCCAATTCGTGCCTTCAGGCGGCGGAGTGCACGTCAGCGCAGCATCTTCGGACGCGGTCGGCCGATACGTAGCCGCATTTACGCTGCACCTGCACCGTGACCACTCGGAGGTTGAGGTGCGGCGAGGATCAGTAGGTTCGAATGCCAATGTCTCCTATGACGGCGGCAGGGAACTTAGAATCCGCACGACTTTCACTCACGAGGGCGCTGGCGTGGCGATCGGTTCCGCGACAGAAGTGGACGCGATTAGGGCCGACCTTGTTGAAGTCAACTGCCCGGATGCCTGGTCTGGCGCGCATGGACCCGGTTTGCGGAGCGCTTGGTTTTACCACCTAGTGATCAGCGACGAGACGCTTCTAAGCGTGGCTAACGTATTCCAACTGATTTGGCTTCATGATGTTCTAATAGGCGCTCTTGCGAGTCAGGCGCTTTGTACATCTTCCTCCCTCGAGGAGGCGTGGAAGGTGGTCGAGTATGATTTGCACGAGCGGCTTGGGGAGTTTCTTGACTTGCTGGTTGCGAGACCTGGGCTGGCGACTACAAGTGGCCCAGTCGTCGGTGACGGTGCCCCGCAACGACTACGCGATAATCTACGGCATTTGATTGCTGATCCAATCGTACTCAATCGTCTCCGAGAAACTGTCGCAGCGCTGTGGGAGTTACCTCGCCCCGCCGCACATGAGTGGCTCTCCCGTAGGCTTCGGCAGACTGTCGGTGAAACGATGCTTGCCGCAGCGGCGAAAGTTTCCCCTGCGCATTCCTTCGACGACGCCATCGTCGAAATTGAGCCGGGCTTCGACGAGGAACAACCGAGGGTAGGACAGGTGTGGCTCACGGAAACGACAATCGGTGGTGGGGGGTTTCTCGAGTCGGTGGCCGATGAACTCAGCTCGGATCCATCACGGTTCCAGCGGCTGATGCGAGCTAGTTTGCGGCCAGGTCCTACTGAACGGGTTGGAACTGTACTCGAACGCGTGCTTGACGCTGCAATCAACACCCCCGCGATGGCACAAAGCTTCGAAGCATGCCGGACAGCGAACTCCCATCGCCAGCGACATCGCGCCTTGATCGGACTCTGCGCCGCTATGGGCGAGCAGGGTATTCACCCGATGCCTGAATCGGTCTCATCCGTGGTGAATCGACTGCTGCTGCCAGGGTCGGACGCAGTGGCTGACCGAGTGACGTTCGAATCATTGCAGCGATGGAAGAACTTGGAAGCCAGACTTGGTATCGAAGTCGAGCAACGGGTGTGGACGGTACTTGATGCTACGCGGGACGGGGTGATTGACTGGCCTTTGCTCGATCATCTGCGATTGGTACTCTGGCCGCGGGGTTGGAGGATTCGCGCGGATTCCATCAGCAGTCGTAATCAGTTCGCAGAAGGTGTCCCGGCTGCGCCGGAGGTGCTGGAGTCGATGTTGGCAAGCAAAGGCCCCGCTATTGTCGATCTCGACAGCAGGTGCGAATCCGCTGCTGCCGCAGTAGCAGAGTTGCAGAGCGCTGGCATGGTCGACGTGCGGGTAGCGCCCGGACTACGCGGCCTACTCGCTGACTTCCTAGCTTCATCTATCGTCGTCGCAGTCGACGCTGGCTTCTTGCAGTTGTACCCACGGGTAGCGCGGGTGCGCATGGAATCATCAGGACACATTATTGCGAGTTTCGACATTCCGGAGGTGCTCTGATGCCTGAACGCACGATTTCAACGAGTGGTCTCGGGTCAGAACCTAAGTTAGACCAGGAGATACACAAACTCTTCGTTTCTGAACTCGTCGCTCCGTCCAAGGTGCTCTGGATTGCCTCAGCATGGCTGAGTGACATCCCTGTAGTCGACAATAGGGGCGGTGAGCTTTCCGATATTGCACCTGAATTGCCCACTCGAACCTTGCGGCTAACTGAGGTACTCGGCCACCAGGTTGCGGGCGGAGCAGTTGTGCATATCGTGATGAGGAAAGATACTCATAACGCTACTGTACTAGCGAGACTTCAGGAGATTAGGAGCCAACCTCTAGCAGGGGTGCTGATGCTCGGCCAACTGCCCAACCTGCACGAAAAGATTCTGCTCACCGACCGGTTAAAGGTCAGTGGATCGATGAACCTGACATATAACGGTCGCCTGCGAAACACTGAATTGGTCCACTTTACAAATGACCAAGATGCAATTGAAAGGCAGCGTATCGACCTTGATCGGCGATATTCGGGAGAGTTGTCGTGAGCGACCCTCTGGAACGATTCTTTGGAACTGGGAACGACATTGATCTGCTTTCGTTGAAACCCGAGTTCCGGACGAAGCTTGATGCGGCAATTGACCGGTGGCAGAACTCGACTAGAGTGGCTTTCCTGCCTCGCGCCATCGGTGAACGCCTATACTGGTATGGCCGTGCGGATAAGCAAGCAGCACGGAGGGAGCTCGAGTGGTTGCTTGGTCACTGGGTCGGTGCTAGCTACAGCGACATTGAGCGTAGGAGAGGCATTCTCGACCTGACAGATCCCTTCGACATATGGCTAGAGACCGAGTATCCGGGCCGGGTGGTCAGGTTTGAGGTCTGGCCGCGTCGCTCCCGCGCATCTCGCGATTCAGTTCGGGGCCTGCTCGGTAATCTAGTGGCGTTGCTCGATATACGGCCACCGCGGCCCGAGCACTCAACCCAACGGGTCTCCGAACTCGTCGATGACCTCAACTTTGCGGCTGCGGCCAACAACCAGTGGCTAACCCAACGCATACTCGACGCAATTGATGAACGTCGACTCCTGGATACCACAAACCTGCTGTTTCTCCGTGTTCGGACGCTTGCGATGCTGCAACAGTGGGAGGAGTTGGCCTCCCCTGACTTGTTGGCGCAACTCTCCAGACTGCGCCTGCCCTCAGGCGTCGTTGATGCAATCGGAACAGCGGCTTACCAGGTCTTTCTTCGAAACCACGACGTAGGTGCGGTTGAGCTTCTTGCCGCTGCTTCGACGTTGCCGCAGGAATTGAATGCCATCATGCGGCAGAACCACAAGTCGTGCGAACCGACAACCTTGATTGTGCAGGGACTCGTCCTCCGGGATCAGCCATCGCTAGCTGCGCGCTTGCTGAAACCGCGGGCGGAATTCCATCCGCTCGTCAGAGATCTCCTTGAGAATATTTCACCGCTGACGCCTGGCACGGAACCCGAACGGACGTCGAGTTCCGCTCAGGTCTCGACAGACGCCAGCGAGGATCTCCTGCGCCGCTTGAGAGGTGCGCTCGAGGTGAACGATCATGCAGGTGTGCTAGCAATTGTTGAGAGCGCTACTGATGAGATAGACATGTGGATGCTCCGTGAGGCCGTTCTGGCTGCCGACGCACTCCAGGACGCCGAATCTGCCGGACGGGCAATTAGACTAATAGAGCGCAGACACGGCGGACCAGTAGACATTTCGTGGCCCCGGCGAAACTTCGAATCCACAGTGGCTTCTCTCCTGCTTCGATCTTCCGGAGAGACTCCTAATTCGTGGGATTCATGGATCGAATTCGCCGAGGCCGACGACGAACGCGCGAGTGGAGATTTCGACCCTAGCGACTGGGCGCAAACTAGTCCTGAGCGCTTGATTGCAGCGCTAAACACAATCCCTACTGCGACTGTCGAACCATACCTTGGCAGGATTTACTCTGCGCATCAAGATTCATGCAACGTGGAACAACGCTCTGAACTTGCGCATTGCATGTTGGTTCATATGGCTCTCTCAACGAGGTTGCGAACTGAATCACGGGATGTGATTGAGTGGGTGATCAACGATGCCCTGGAACTTTCTGGACGAGATGGTTTCAAGAATCTGCTTCAAACAGTTTTTGATCTGCTAGAATCGCATCTAGGAGCGAGCAGTGTGGGGTGGGCCGTCGATGTCTTCAGCGACATCGCAGAAGCCGCTACCGGAACTGGCCGTCAGGAGGCCGCCGCGTTCGGCCACCGCTTTGTTGAGATGATCCGCCCTTTGTTCGAGAGCCTATCACTTTCGCAGTTTGAAGTATTGAGTAGTTCGCTGAAAACTCTTGGTTCCGCAGTTCCTGATGATCTCCAGATCAAAAACTCGCAAAGAGTCGGTTCGCCACCCTACGAGAGTCTCCGGGGAAAGCAGATCCTTATCTACTCGCTACGCGAAAGGCCGGCTCGTCGCGCCGCCGCAACGTTGCGAGGCCTAGGAGGCGGGACGTTCGTGGAAGTTTCGACCGAGCAGGGGGGCACGCCTCGTCTACGGCAGGTAGCAAGAAACGCGGATATTATTGTCGTCGTCACTGCAGCAGCGAAACATGCCGCAACTACATTCATTGAAGACAATAGCGGATCTGGTCCTGTCGTGTATGCAAACTCTGTCGGTACGAGTTCCATCCTCCAGGCGTTATCCGACCATTGCGAGAGAGTTGCGGTTCCCGCTAGTCTCGATGTGTGGATCCGTACGGATTAGTCAAATAGATATTGCAGATGCAGCTGTATTTGATGCTGGATTTGGACCAGTATTGCCATGCAAGGGCTAGCCTTGGCTTGACGAGAAAAATTGCTTGGCGGCCAGGTGGAGCAATTCGGCAGAATATCAAAACTGCCGAACGCGAGACTGTTTTTCTGAGTCAGTATTCTGGAGATATTTGATCGGTACTACCGCTCTAACAATCGTTATCGGCGTGCGCATCGAGCATCGTAGGCCTCACTGCGTGATTCGCCACATGGCCCGTAGGAGATCATAAACTGATCTGCTACGGGTCGCATGATTCAGCAGTGGCGTTTCCTCGGAGGTTCCCACCTCGCACATGATCGACGGGTGCGAGGCGTCGGTCAAGCTTGCTCGACAATTAGGGTGTCGCTCTCGAGGTGCGGTATTCGTTCAACGCACAATCCATCCCCACCGTTGGGCCTGATGATCATGGACCAACCAGCTAGCGAGCGCGGACTCGACGTAGAAGAGCGCTGGTGAGGAGTTTTACATCGTTCGGGGTGTTCTGAAGGCTGTTCCATCGGCGCTGGTCATCTGGCCCTAGGTCCCAGGTTCCCTCGGTCCAAGCTGCGATGTCTCGGATGGTCGCGAGACTTCTGTCAATACGAATGTTGTTGAACTTCTCCGGAGCAATCCCTTCCGTTAGATGGTCCATAACATACCCGAGCGCTTGTATGCCAACGCCGTGCGTGAGGCGAGACTTTCGTGGAGGCATCAACCACTCGACTGGCCAGGTGGATTCGACCATCTTCCAGAATGCAGTGAGATGTACTACCATGCGATCGACATCACCTGAACCGTCGCGCGGATCCCTGTATTGATACAGCGCTCCGTCATAGAGGCTATTCTCGATCATCTTGAGAACTGTGTTGTCTTTGATGTCTCCATGTGGAGATGTCGGCATAGCAATCTTATTGTAGAAGGGACCCTCTGGGTCGCGGTTTAGTCGGATCATCACTTCTGCGGGAAGTTTCCTGCGCGCGTATTGGGGTGGCAATGCGCCAATTGAGTCAGGCAGAAGTTCGTGAATTAGCCCCTTTGGTAGGGGCTTGGTATTGTTGACCAAGATAAACTGTGATCTTTGTTCGTCGTCCGAGTTTGCGATGAAACCCACGACGGCGACAGGAAACTCTGCGACATCGGCATCCCGGATTGCTGCACTACGTTGCTGGCCGTCTACGACGAGTGCTGGCTTGTCCTCTTCGGCTAGGGTTTCATCAACAGGTATAACCAGTTCACCTGGAATTGAGTAGCCTGCTGCTCCAGACGCGATAGCGGGCTCAAAAGTGACGCGCGAATCAAACGCAACCACGATGGAGTTTGGTAGCATTGCATCCGTTGACTCGACGTACCGGCGAATCGCGCGGATGTGGCTAAGCACCTCGGGACGTTGATAGCCGGTTAGGGATCCGCCATCGTTGCGATGGATCCTTGAAACTGTTGCGAACTCGTGGATTCGCTTTCCATCGATCGCGAAGCAATAGATCCGTCGGGATCCCTGTGCGACTTCAAGGGCGGGAACTCGGATTACATATTTGTCTGCCATGCCGTCCTTTCTAGCGCACGACGCAGGGTCGGGCGCACAATCATGTCACACCTGGGGACTCTTTGGCCAACTCGGCCTGTCGTCCTCTGGTCGCACTCGGTGGCATAGACGACCCCTGTATTGGCCTCGCTGACCTTGGAACATTCCATGTCGCCATCAGGTGGATCAACATCCTGGTCACCGTGTCTCGTCCTGCTCCAGCCTTGCCATCCTGGAGGCAAGCACCGCCAGGTTATGGAAGCCGCGACGCTTGTTGCGTTCTGTACCACGGAAGATGATCATCTCGATCCCGTGCTGCTCGCACAGTCCGCACGGGCAGTCCTTCCACGGAGCTGCCTCTAGTGTTCGTCTATACTGGGTGGCGTAGGACTTGGCGACACCTATGAGGCTCTCGTACTCGAGAACGGATTCGAGGGCTTGCTCGAGCGTGGCAGAACCGGAATCAAAGGCACGCAGGGAGCGCAATGCGTTTCGTTCGGCATCCAGTGCCTTCCGCTGGGAAATGTGCCCCGCAAGGATGGCTCGCTTGAGTTTTAAGTTGGCGTCAACCTGTGGAACTCGAACCGCCGCATACTTCATGTCAGCGGTGTGAAAGTTGTCGCGGTCGTCCATGAATGCTTGCCGAAAAGCGGAAGTGCTATCAAAGCTGGTAACTCCGAGTTGAGCGAACGTTTCCATTGAATCAATTCGCGTGATGCCTAGCAGGTGGAGTTCGGTCGAAGGTGATCGAATCTCCTGGATCGCGCACAAGCAATCCAGGATATCTGGCGTTTTCAGCGGAACCATTCCGCCCAGCGCAATTCGTTGGTAGCCCATGTCTTGCAACCTTCGGACGCTGTCGGCGTAGCTCGCGCGGTTCCATCCCTGTGCTGCGCCTACCGGGGTTATCGCACTGCCTCGTCGTTCTGATGCGCGAATGAAGGACTCGGCGTACTCCAAGGAAATGCGTTTGCGGATGATCCAATCTTGCTTAGGTGGTTCGCTGCTATCTCTCTGGAATCCGAGAATGATGTGATCGATGCTGACGCCCTCATCGAAACCGCAGTGCTCATAGAAGTCGAGCACCTCATCGACAGAGTACGGTGGTGTTGGTTCGTTGGCGTAGTTAAAGGCCCCGCAGTCTCCCAAGGTAGAGACGCCTTCTGGAAGCCGAAAGAACCTACGCACGCCGAGTCGGTAAAGCCGTTGTCTCTGCGACATGGTATACTTTCCGGCACCCCGAACCGAACCGTCGACGATTGCCTTCGAAACGAGAACACCACCGTATGCGGGAGCTGAGAGCGCTTCGTGCGCGTATAGATCGTCGCGTTGCCTGACTCTCAGTGGAGAGTACTCATCATTTGAGAAGTCGTATGTGGGGCTTACTAGATCCTGGCTATCTGGGAAGTAGAACTTCACTATTGCCCCACTCGTGATTCAACGTAGGTTCTTGCGATGAGATTCGATAGGGCGGAGATGTGCCTAGGTGTATTCTGCACCTCGTTCCATGGTAGTCCGAGGACTTCCCAAGTTCCCTCGGTCCATCGGCAAACGCGTGCGACTCGCGAGACCTCAGTGCGGACTGCCTCTGCAGCAGTTTCACTCTGGAGGTCGGTGTGCACCATTACTCGATCCATGAGTCGACCCATTGATCTGATTCCCACCCCTCCCATCAGGCGTGACTGGCTTGGGGGGAGTCCCCATGCGTGCGGGAATACTTCCCTGACTCCCGACCAGTAGGTTATCAGCACGTTCCGTATTCCGACGGTGTCGGTGCTACCGGTCGCAATGTTTCGGTATGGAAATAGTACACCGGAGGGCGACTCGAGTGATTCCCTGATTGCTTCGACTAAGCTTGTGTCAGTCACTATAGCATTCCTGCGATTGTTACCTTCGGTCGACGCACGCTTTATTAGTCCGTAGAATGGCGAGTCTTTTTCGTGATTGAGCATGTCAACAAGTGCAGATGGGAGTTTTCGTGTCGACATTCGTGACGATGGTGCGGTCGCAACTTCGGGTAGCAACTCTGTTACCAAGTTGGTCGGCAGTGGTGCGACAGTGTTGACTCGCAGAAACTGGTCACGTTGAATCTCAAGTGTGGGCGCTACGAACCCTGCAATCGGCACTGGCATCGACTTGTTTCGAGTCCTTGCTAGCGCAAGACTGCGTTGCTGCCCGTCGACAATCCATGCGGGTTTCGGGGAACTGGGATCGGCAGGGAGTGAAATCTCAAGCGTTCCTGCGGTTGACATTCCGTCCGTCGTCATCGGGCCGCGACTGGCGCGAAATCGAATATCATCTGGCAGTGCCATTATGAGTCCGTTCGGGAACAGGACTGAGCCAGAATCTAGGTAGTCTAGAATCTGTTTCACGTGTATTCGCCGTTCTGGTCTTTGGTAGCCGATTAGCTTCCCCGCCGCGTCTCGCGAGATCCTTGCGACGTCGGCCACCCTATCGATCTCTTCTGCTGCAAGTGCAAAAAGGTAGAGTGGCATATCGGGGTGTTGCATGATTCTGAGCGCGCGCCTTTCAATCTTATTGACGTTGTTTCGCACTATGCGCAACTTTCTGCAGTTTGTACAATTCCCTGAAGCGACCTTGTTCACAGGCGAAGCCAGAGTCCCGTAGGCGACGTAGCGCGCGGGTTGCGCTCAAGGATTGATCTGCGGCAAGCATTTCGTTGATCAAGCTTGATATTAGTGTGTCGTCTGTTCGAGTTCGATTGTATATCTCCTCGCGGCGTACTGAGTGGGCCCATTGCTTCCAGTGCCGCTCAGAATCCGGGTCGTGAAGAGGCACCAGCTGCGTGGGCGACAATCGTGTAACTGATAGCCATGAACGTGCGATTCGTAGAGTGACACTGGTCGTTGTGCCTCCGAGAGCGGGCCGCAGTGATCGGTCACTTGGGATTCTGGGGATTCCAACTACTTCTCCAGCACCGCCGATCATGAGCAAGTCGCCCCCTCGTTCGCCAAGTGCGGATAGGTCGTCGTGCATAGCCTTGGCGTAACTTTCGGACAGGACCAGGAGGCCTCGGTGTCCTGTTGCCGCCGCGAGTGTCCCGGTACCTAGGGCACTGGTGATTTGCTTCCACCATGCCCGCGCATGAGACGTGTTGGTGGCAACGGAGTCGACGTGGTTCATTGCAAAGGTGGCGGAGTAGGGTACTGCAAGCGACTCAATGTGCTGTAGCCCAAGGCCGGCGGACGCAACGAGAACCTGTACGTCGTATCCTTTTGAGGCGGCTTCCTGTGCGAGCAACTTGGCCTGTGCCCAAGCCTCGCCTTGGTACATCTTGTGCAGTTCGACACGGGCAAGGGCTGGTTGTGATCTCACCCGGTCGATCCACTCTGCTGCGCGCGCCGCGGAGTGGGCGATCGGCGTGTCGAGCGTCCTGACCTGCATGTGGGCAGCGGGGGATGGCGTCTTGCGCTCGGTACAGGTGACGACCACTGTCAGCTTGGGCACGAACCCACGATAGCAACTGCGCAACTGAGTCGGTCTCGCGTGGCGAGAAAACTGTAAGGATGTTGGACCTTCTGCTGGGCGCGGTTTGCGCTAGAGTGTGGCGCAGGGCAACACGAGCGCAGGAGGACCGATGCCTACACCCGCAGTAGTGCTGCTCAGCGGCGGCCTTGACTCTACGACCGTGCTGGCTATGGCCAAGGACGAGGGGTACGACGTCTACGCCCTCTCCTTCAGTTACGGCCAACGGCATTCGCTTGAGTTGGATGCCGCGCGCCGCGTGGCCAAAAGCTTTGGGGTCGTGCGCCACGTAGTTGCAGATATCGATCTGCGAGCCTTTGGTGGATCTGCGCTTACCGCCGACATTGGTGTCCCGAAACGGCACTCAGTAGAAGGCGTGTCGGGCGAGAATGAAATACCGGTAACCTACGTCCCTGCTCGAAACACAATTTTCCTATCATTCGCATTGGCTTATGCGGAAACAGTGGGCGCTGGGGATATTTTTCTTGGCGTGAATGCAGTCGATTACTCAGGATACCCAGACTGTCGGCCTGAGTACATTTCGGCTTTCGAAGCGATGGCTAAACTGGCGACGCGCGCGGGCGTCCAAGGGGGGAGGGTGGAGATTCATACGCCACTAATCAGCATGTCCAAAGCCGAAATCGTGAGGGCCGGAACGAAGCTGGGTATCGACTACGGGCTAACCCTGTCTTGCTATGACCCAGATTCGGAGGGGCATCCATGTGGGCAATGTGATTCTTGCTTGCTGCGATTGAAGGGATTCGCAGACGCAGGACTGTCCGACCCACTCGAATATCAGGTGAACTGAATCCAGATGTCATATAAGATCAAAGAAATTTTCTACACCCTGCAGGGTGAGGGTGCGCATGCAGGTCGCCCTGCGGTATTCTGCCGATTCTCAGCCTGCAACCTGTGGACTGGTCATGAGCGAGACCGGGCCCGCGCAATATGCAAGTTCTGTGACACAGACTTCGTTGGCACCAATGGTATTAACGGGGGGAAGTTCTCGACTGCCGACGAACTAGCCGCGGCCATTGCGCACCAGTGGCCTCAGGCCTGTCATTTAAACCGCATGGTCGTTTTGACGGGGGGAGAACCCTTGCTTCAGGTTGACGAGTCTTTGACTACTGCGCTGCACAAGATTGGGTTCTACGTTGCAGTCGAAACAAATGGAACTAGGCCAGTTCCTAGGGGGATCGATTGGGTGTGCGTTAGTCCAAAGCAGGGTGCAGAGTTGATTGTTCACCAAGGCGACGAACTAAAGCTTGTGTATCCGCAAGCTGGAGACGACCCTACTTGGTACGAGAAGCTTGACTTCGGAACGTTCAGGCTCCAGCCTATGGATGGTGAATCGGTTCAGGAGAATACCGCTGCGGCGGTTCGTTACTGCCTTGAAAATCCGCGATGGCAACTCAGTCTACAAACGCATAAACTACTAGGAATTCCGTGACTGGCATGATTGAGATATTTAAAGAGTTTGATTTTGAAGCTGCACATCGCCTGCCCAATGTGCCGGAGGGGCACAAGTGTGCACGCTTGCATGGTCACTCGTATCGTTTCACGGTTCATGTCGCAGGGCAGCCCGATCCTGAGCTAGGCTGGGTCGTTGATTTTGCGGAGGTGAAGCGAGTTGTTGCGCCCATTGTTCGGGAGCTTGATCACTACTTTCTGAATGATATCGAGGGCCTTGAGAACCCGACAAGTGAGAATCTCGCGATGTGGCTTTGGCATCGAATTGAACCGCTACTTGAAGGACTGTCTGCAGTGACTGTTCGGGAGACTTGCACTTCCGGGTGCACCTATCGTGGTTAGTGACTGCAGGCCACTGTTCTCCAGTCGCGCTTCGGACTGTTCAGGCATTCTCCATCGTCGGTAATCGTGCCGACTCCGCATGCTTCCCAATTGGTGTCTCTTGGGCTGCGCCCCGTCGGGCTTGGACGTCCTGAACCCCGCCTGAAGCGATGGATAGCTTTCGGGCGGCGAGTGTCCACCATCCGTGGTCTAGCTATCCCTGGTAGTCCGTTGGCGCCGGGTGGGCAGGTCGACACACTGTTTGATGATCGCGAGGGGAGCAGAACAGCGGCCTCGGAGTTTTCATCCGCTCACTGGTCGGCCTCGACCGCGCCGCCGCCAAGGACGCATTCGGCAACTATCTCGACGACACCACGTTCACGGTGGACCAGGTGCGCTTCGTCGAGCTGATCGTCAACGAGCTGACCGCGAACGGCATCATGGACCCTGGTCGGCTCTTCGAGTCGCCCTACGCCGATCAAGGTCGCCCCGACACCATCTTCCCCGATGACGATGTCTACGCGATCGTCGAGATTCTCCAGGACGTCAAGAAGCATGCGCTTGTCGAGGCTGTAGCGTGAGGGCCCCTCGACAACTATGCTCGCCGCGCCTGGCTAGCGCGCACCACTCATACCTGATGCGCGAGCCCGATCGCTACCCGCAGTGAAGTCTTGTATCCCTCGGTGAGTCGCTGCTTGCCGTAGATCTTGAGGGTTTCCCGCATGAGGGTTTCGGAATCGATGGCGTCGAAGCCGCCGTGTTCGTGGGCGATCCGCGCGATGACGGTGGCTAGTTCGAGTGGTGGTATCTCGTCGAATTCGTTGCGCGGACCGATCTCTCTGAGCTTGACCTCGGGTTGGCCCTCGACCCGGTAGGTCAGCAGCTTGGGGTACTTCTGGAGCAGCGGATCGTCGGTGATGACGAGTTTCCGCACAGCCATGGCGTGCATTGCCTGGTTCAGCGCTTCGCGGTTGGGCTTGGTGACGCGCTGTCCGCCTGCGGCGAGCACGTAGGCGCGGTGGATGCGGCTGCCGACGACGGGCCCTTCCGTGCGGATGATCGCGGTGATTCCTTCGATGCGATCCTGCAAAGTCGCTTGCTGGGCGTTGATGAGCGTGCCGAGGTACTCCTCGTAGGTCTCCAGATGATGTCCGCTGGAGGACTGAGAGTTTGTGGGCGCTGGGGTCGCAGGCGTTGCTACGGGTTGTGGCATCGCACTTTTCGGTGGCGCGCTGGAAGTCACTACAACGGGAGTCGCATCGACGTGCTCCGGTGCGGCTGGCTCAGGCACAGATGCGGTTGGATCAGGAGCAAATGGGGCCACCTCAGCGACTGGCTCGACCACTGGCGCGGCAATCTCGTCGGCTGGCTCGTCCACCGTCGCAGCCTCGTCGACAACATCAATGCCCGCTTCCGCGCTCACGGCCTTCTCGATCCTGTCGAGCACCGCGTCGGGGTCGATGAGCCACTCCGGCAGCCAGACGCGCACCACGTGTGGCCAGCCCATGATCGAGGTGAGCAGCGTGGGTGCGCCGTCGCGGTCCGCCACGGTGGGTCGCTTCGCCCAGGCTGGGTTATCGAGGAGAATGGCCGCTTCCCACTTCTCGGAGCCGATACGACGTGCAGCGAGATCGACTTTGAAACCGGACATTCCATGGTTGTGCGCTACCTCGATGCCGCGCAGCTCGAGCTCGCGCTCAAGGTCCTTGCCGAGCTCGCTGGCCACGCCATCCTGTGAACTGTCCGAATCGATGGTGCCGCCGAGGCTTGCGTACTCGATGTATTCGCGCAGGTGCCGCATGCCGACGGCGTGGGTGCGCCTGAGATCGATATCCTGCGGGTCGAACGAGCTGAAGAGGATGACTTTCTTGCGCGCGCGGGTGATCGCGACGTTGAGACGGCGTTCGCCGCCTTGTCGGATAAGGGGGCCAAAGTTGAGGGGCAGGATCCCCGTCTTGGGATCCTTGGAGAATGCCAGCGAGAACAGCACGATGTCTCGCTCGTCGCCTTGAACGTTCTCCAGGTTCTTCACGAATAATGCTTCGCCGTCGGTGCGCGCGAGCGCGGCTTGGATATTCGAGTTCGTGCTTTCCTCGAGCAGGTTGAGCAGCAGGTCCCGCTGCTGCACATTGAATGTCACGACACCGATGGACGCCGGGCCGTCGGCGAGCAGCTCCGTGATCGTGCTGACGATGGCTTCGGCCTCGATCTTGTTGGTGCGGGTGCCGCCCGTGCCTCGGTCGAACTCACCGTGCACGTTCTGCCACGAGATACCGGTATGTCCGCTGCGGCCAGGGGAGGGTAGCGAGGCGAGGCGTTGCTCGTAGTAGTGGGAGTTGGAGAACGCGATGAGGGATTCATCGGCACTGCGGTAGTGCCAGGAGAGCCATTCCTGCGGCAGGCCGGACTCGATGCATTCGGTGAGGATGCTGTCGAGGTCCTCGGGCACCGTGGTGGCGTTGTCGGCCTCGTCCTCGGTAGTGCTGGCTTGCATCACGCTGGTAGGCGGCATTTGCCTGGAGTCGCCCACGACGACGACGGACTGTGCCCGGCCCATGGCGCCGACGGCCTCTTGCACCCGGATCTGGGAGGCCTCGTCGAATACGACGATGTCGAACTGCACGGCTGTGGGGTCGATGAAGCTGGCGACGGAGGCGGGGCTCATCAGGAAGCACGGTGTCAGGGAGAGGATCTCCGCCGGGTACTTGGCGAGCAGCTCGCGGAAGCTCATGCCGCCGCGCTTGCGCTCGAGCTGGCGGACGAGCTCCCCGGTGGTCTTGTCGTGCAGGTCGATGCTGGGTCGCCGATTGATGACGGCTTGGCCGACGGTGTACGGGAGGATCTCGCGCAGTTCCCGGTTGAGGTCGGTGTAGGCGCTGATGTGCGCTTCATGCACTTGCCGGTCGAAGTACGTGAGCTCGCTGGAATTGCGGCGCTCGGTGATGGCGGTATGCGCGAGCCCACGCAGGTACGCGATCTCAATGTCTGCTGCGTCGAGGTCGCCATCGAGCACCTGGTCCGCGAAGCTATCGAGCCCCAGCCCGCGCAGCTGATCGATGTGCGCGAGCACGCGTCCCCACCGCTGCACGGGAAGCAGCCCGGTGCCGTGGAGCTGCTCTGCCCACGTGCTGCCGTCGCGGTGCCAGGCATCGACCCAGTGCAGTTCTCCGCGCCATCCCTCGATCTCGGTGCTCGTGGCCGAGAGGGCTTCCAGCCACTGCGTCCATGCGTCGGCGATGTGTCGCAGCTCGGCGACGGGTGCCGGGTGCGAGCGCATCCACTGCCATAGATCGGGATGCTCGGTGTGGAGGCTGGTGGAGGCCTGGCCGCGTTCGCGAGCCTGCTTGAGCTGGGCCACGGCGTCCCTATCGGTGGGAAACCACCCGTTGGGCGCGTGGGCAACACGTTCGCTGAGTTGCCGTGCTTCTTCGCGGGCCGTCTGCGCTGCGGCGAACGCGCCAAGCACCGATGCCTCGTCGAGCTTCAGCGCCCCCGGCACAAACTTGTTGAGCTGGTCAGCGAGGGCCGTCCGGCGCTTCTTCTTGCCGAGCAGGCCGCTATCGGCCGCAATGGCCGCCTCGCTGAAGCCATCGAAATCGGCGTCGACGAACAACCGGTCACTGAAGTAGCGCAATGCGTCGTTGTGCCGTTCGCGGAACTGCGCGACCGTGGCGATCGAATCCTCGGAGATGATTCTGCCCGGTTCCGGTAGCTGGCCCGCCGCCGAGAGAGCCGCGCACGCCGCGATAGCTCTCAGTTCCACCGGGGAGCGCAGTCCGCGCAAATGCTGCTCCAAGGCAGGCGGGAGTGATCCAAGGACCGCGCGCGCGGATTCCAATTCCTCGGCTGCGGCGAGGAACCGGTGCGGCTCGGTGGAAGCGTCGATCGTGCGGAGACCGCTGATGCGCCACGGGTGCTCCGCACGGAGCGAGGCGGATGATGCCGCAGTGGTGAGTTCGCGGGCGATCTCCGTGGCCTGGTCCTGCTGCTCCTTGCTGAGCCTGAAGAATGATCCCGGAATGGTGGCAGTGATGCCGTCGCCGAGCTCCTGCCGGTACTCGTAGGCGGACCATAGCGAATGCTCGCCGCTATTGATGCCGTGCACGCGTGCCGGGTACTGCGAGAGCATCGAGACCGGCTTGCGCTGCCGGGCCTTCAAGGTATCCAGCTTGGCTGCGCTGCCTACTGGCGAGTGGGTGAGGGCGGCGCGGAGCTGGGCCTTGATGGTGGTGGGCGACTGCTTGCGCCCGTGCAGGTCCAGGCAGAAGTCTGCGAGGCCCACCGCATCGAGGCGCCGCTTGACGACCTCCAGCGCTGCCTGCTTCTCCGCGACGAACAGAACTTTCTTGCCGTTGCGAACGGCATGGGAGATCAAGTTCGCGATCGTCTGGGACTTTCCCGTCCCAGGAGGGCCTTCGAGGACGAACGAGTGGCCGCGGATCGCGATGTCGATGGCGCGCATCTGCGAGCCGTCGGCCGGGATGGGCAGCTGGAGGTCCAGCTCGTTGATCGTGTCGCCGACTGGCGGACCCATGGGGTCGGTGAATGTGTCGCCCGGGTGCTCGACCAGGTGCTTGACCACGGGGTTGCGCATGAACACCGGCCAGTGATCGACGAGATCCCGCCACATCTGGAACGTCGCGAACTGCAGCAGGCGCACGCTGGCTGTCTCCTCGATCCGAAACGGCAACTGGTTGTCCACCAGCGCCTTGCGGATCGCATGCAACGATTTGTGGATATCGATGCCGGAGTCATCAGTGATCGGCTCCTCCAGTTCCGGGATGCGCACGTTGTGCTTCACCCGCAGCCAGTGCACCAGGCAGTGGTTCGACGACGCGATCTCGTCACCGTCGATCGTGATCGCGAACGGACGATTGCCGTTGCCACCCTGGATTCGTACCGGCAACAGGAACAGCGGTGCGTGGGCCTCGCCCGAGTCACCTTGGTGCACGAGCGACCCAAGCGTCAGGTAGAGGTAGTTGCTGCCCGTCTCTTGCAACATGGTTTCAGCCTCGCGCCGCAGCTCCCGCATGCGACGGACATAGGCGGTGGACGCGACGCGGACGAAGGCCTTCCGATGCTTGCGCAACTCGTCGTTGATGATCGAGGGGTCGAGATCCTCGACCGTGCGTACACCCTGCATCTCATTGACGCCGCTGACCTGGTCATGGGCCAGGAGCTCCACTGGCTTGCCATCGTGGATCTGGTCATCGAGCACCGCGAGCAACCCTGAGGGCACGGCGATCTCGGCGGCCTTGCCGCGCTTGGGAAGCTTGAGCAGGGGATTGCGGAGACTCAGGTCGAGCAGCGCGCGGCGCCACTTGGCGATCCGGTCGGGGGCGCCGTCGTCCTCCGCGATCCGCCGTTGCAGGTTGTCCTCCTCGCCGAGGATCTTGGCGAGGCTCGCGGGCAGCGTGAGCGCGGCAGTCGTGGCACTTGACTGCTCACCGGTCTGTTCCTCCACGTTCGGCGAAGGGGCCGACGCCTGCTGGGTAGGGAACGGGCGGATGCTGCTGCGGTGAGCGAAGTGGATATCGACAAGCCCGTTGAACCGATCCACCTGGTCGAGCTGCTTCATCGCTTCGAGGTGGGCATCACCGAAGCTCTTCGACGTGGAACCACCGGTGAGGCATGTGGTCTCCACCGGCACGACGCGGCCGGACTGGGTGAGCGTATGGATGTAGTTCCGGTCGCGCACAGTGACCTCGGGCAGCCGATCCTCGAGGGAATGAAAACCGGCGAAGGCATGATCATCGAGAATGAAGATGACGGGGCGGATGCCTGCGGCTTCCAAGCAGGCCGCGTAGGTGACCGAGAGGTCGATGCAGTTGCCGATCCTGTCCGCCAGCACCGCCGTGGAGGTGCGGACCTTCTGCCCGGTGCTCTCGAACGAGGCTGGCAGGACGACGTAGGTAATGCTCCGCGAGCGCAGGGCCTCGAAGATCGCTGCGGCACTCAGCGCGACCCGCTCCGGGCCTTCCTGGTACCCGACGAGTGCACCGGTACCGGTCTTCCGCTCCAGGATCTCGCTCGCCTCGCGCAGCACCGCCGGAACCACTGGGGAGTTCGGCTGGACGAACGCTCCGATCGACTCGAACACCGACGGATGGCCGATCCACTCGTTGTGCGCAAGCACCCTCGAATCAACGCTGAACGAGAGGCTCATGCCGCCTGCGCAGTTGATGTCGATCTGGTAGGAGATCGGGTACGCCTCGTCGTTGTCCCGCAGCGCCTGCGCTGGTAGCCGGAAATCGTGGAAGTCGTCCCAGGAGTGCGCGGACTCCGCCCGCAGTTGGGCCAGGGAGCCGTGCCACGGGGCTGCCAGCACTCCGGAAGGGCCATGTACCGCCACTGTCGCGGAGACGTCGCGCAGGTCCTCATCGGTGAGGTTCTCCACTCGGAGCAGTTGCACCATCGGCACGCTGTTGTGGACCAGCGCGAAGAACAAGGCTGGTGGTACCTCGATGTCGGCACGGAGGACTTCGTTGGTGAAGCTCTTGGTGTCAAAGCCGAATACCGCCATTTGTCCTCCAACAAATCACACTGCGTCCCCTACGCTGGCAAAGCCTGGGAAGGCCAGAACCACGCGTCTCACCCTAGTACGTGGACGACGCTCCAAGAGCGCCGATCCCGCCACGCCCAAGCCCGCCACCCCCGGTGTTTGAAACCCACCACTACGGGAAGCCTCCTGGGACCCGACAACGAGGAGGTGCTCGCTGATGGCGAGGTATCGAATTCTTGATCCGGCTGGCGAGGTCTCGGACAAGGCGGATTTCACGAATGCCGAGGAGGCCGTGGAGTGGTTCCGCAATCATGAGCCGCGCGACGGCGAGCTGGGCTGGCGGGTCGAGGTCCAGCATGATGATGGCGAGTGGCACTATTTCGAGGATTCCGAGGAGTCTGGTGTCTGACTTCTCTGCCGCTAGCGTCGCGCTCGGGCCACACTGGTAGTCATGAAGGTCTTTCCGAGTGATTGGTCCCGGGCGCTGGCGATCGTGGCTCATCCGGATGATGTCGAGTACGGGGCGGCCGCGGCTATTGCGCGTTGGGTGCGCGAGGGCAAATCGGTCGGCTATGTGATGATCACGAGCGGCGAGCAGGGCATCGAGGGCATGGATCCCGAAGTGTGCGGGCCGTTGCGCGAGAAGGAGCAGATAGCGAGCGCGGCGCGGGTCGGTGTGTCGAATGTGCAGTTCCTGCGGTACCCGGATTTTGTCCTGGAGGATTCACCGGAGCTGCGTTCTGACCTGGTCGCGGTGATGCGAGAGCATCAGGCGGAGCTGATCGTGACGTTGAATTTCCGCGACCGCTGGCCGGGTGGGGACTATCCGAACTCGTCGGATCATGTGAATGCGGGCTCGGCGGTGGTGGCTGCTGCGCAGGAGGCGGGTGGTGTGCGCTGGGTTGCAGCGTGCACATCGCCCGTTTCGACGCATGGCGTGGATGTCAGTGACTTCGTGCATGAGGCGGTCGCGTCGTTGCAGGAGCATCGGGAGTATTTGCGGGGCCTGGGTCCGGATGATCGGTCGTTGGAGATGCTGCAGGAGATCCTCACCCACGGCGGCGTGCAGTTGGGTTGCGAGTCTGCCGTGGTGTTCGAGCTGATCCCCGTTGGCGGTGAATCCGCCGCTTCCTAGGGCCGCGACCCCTATTCGACGTGTTTTTCCTCGCGGGCGGTCACCTCGTCAGTGGGGATGATGATGAAATCGCGGTCGTCGGCGGTGAGGATCTTGAGGAAGCCGGGGGAGGTTTCCATCACGTAGCCATCCTCGGTGCGGTCGGTGAGCGTGATGTGCTCGAGCGGCACCCAGGGGGTGCGGACGATCGCGGCGAGCATGAGCACGAGGAGCCCGGTGATGAGCCACGCGCGGTGGAGGATGAGCGTTCCCGCGCGGTGGAGCCGACCATGTTGCTGCGCGCGGTGCAGCACCAGCAGGAGAAGCGTGACGGCAGCGGTGATCGCGAGCAACCACCATTGCTGGTAGGTCGCTAGCAGCGAGGCGTAGGCGGTGGTGATGACGGCGATCAGCACGAGCGCGCTGCCGCGGTGCACGGAATCGCTCGGCCACAGCAACCGGAGCAGGGGGAGCGGGGCGATCAGCGCGAGCCCGATGCCAGTGAAGAGAGGCTCGCCCATGAGTGTTCCGACGAGTATGCCGAAGCCTTCATTGAGATCCACGGTGTGGATGACAGCGAACGCGACGTTCCAGTCGTAGCCGCACACGGCCAGCAGTCGCAGCAGCAGGAACAGGAACAATGCTCCGGTTCCGGTGATCAGCGCGCCCGAGGTGGATTCCCGCGAGGTCTCGATGCTGGGCATGGCCAGGATCGTAGTTCACCGCGCCCACCTGCGCGGCGCTGATCGTCAAGCCGCGCCATGCCCGCGGCGTGGCGGATCAGCCAGGGCAGATGCACTTGCGGTGCAGGGTGTGCTCGCGGGTGGCGCGGCAATACCGCGAGGCGATCGCATCATGGGTGGTGTCCGAGTGGCCGCACATGTCGCACGTGTCGGGCAGGGCTGCGGCAGCTAGTTCCGTGTCCGTGGCGTGGGCTTTGGTGGGGGCGAGCATGTAGCTCATGAGAAGCTTCCTGACTGCCTGGGCCGGATGTCCGATCAGGCGTATCACGCGCATCCCGCACGAGCCGGTGCCCGATGCGTGAAATGGGTGCGCCCCTCAACCCTACGCTGCGGGTGGCTGCGGTCGTGGCCGTTGGCCTGGCAACCTCCGGAGGCGGCGGGAATCTGCGAGCGAAAGTCACCCTAAACCGTGCAAACCGGGCAGTTCTGGTGACAGTCGTTCGCAGATCCCGAGGGAGGCCGGGAGGGCGTCCGGGGTGCGTCTGTCGTGAGTCCACAGGCCCTAGCGACGGTCCGTCCACCAGCGTGCCGGCAACTGGTGGTCCTGTGGATGGGGGCTCGGCCAGTCCTCTGGCGACGGCTCGACCGGGCCACGGCGAGGATCGTGCTTCCACCACCGGATCGGCTCTGCGCGAATGGGATTGGCCGCCAGCAGACCCGCGAACCTCGACGCCAGCTCGTCGGGGTTGCAGCGCGCATGCCGCCAGGTGTATCGGCACAGGTCGATCGAGAGTGCGTGCCGCAAGAACCATTCCCGTTCCTGCTGGTCAGCGATAATACGTGCAGCATCGGGACGATCGTTGTACTTCATGGCGCCGTCGGCCTCGAACCCGGCCCAGTGGTATGGCCACAATCCATCGAGCCGGAACCGTGGCTTGGTATCGCCGACCCATGCGTTCGGAACCGGAACGGGCAAGCCGCCCGCGTATGCCGCGAACCGGCCGAATGACTCGAGCGGCGACTCCGACAGCCCGGACGCATGGGCCACCACCCAGCGGGCCCGCTCGATCCCCGCTCGTCCCCGGAAGCTCTCGATGCAGTCGTCAAGCTGCCCGCCTTGGCGCACGGCATGATCTGCCACCGCGAGTGCATCGGGCATTCGTGACGACAGTGCGATCGTGCACGCGGCATGCCCAACCGTGGTCGCGGGCACGCCATCGTAGTGCCGCAGCCAGTTCTCGGGAATCGGTTCCACTCGCGTGCGGCCATACGCGCACCTCGTAGACCCGGTCAACGACTTCCCCGGACGCACGACCAGCGGCAACCGGGGCGGCCTCCCCATCGTGGGCAATCCATTCACGGTCGCTGCTGACCACCCGGCCAAGTAGGCCCCCGGCAGGCCCGATCCGACGAATGCTCGCGATGCCAGCGCGAACTGCTCCCAATCCGATAGACCGTGGTAGACCGCAGGATCGACGTATGCGCCCTGCGCGATGCGGGCGAGGAGCCCTCGCGAGCACAACCTCTGCGCGTGCTGGCGCGAGATGCCCTGTCCGGCGCGGATCAATCCGTCGTTCGCCGCGAGCAGGTCTTGTACCGCTTGGGGCAGTTGCTCGATTCGCCAGGTGTTCCGAGGGGGTGGCATGGCCATGCAGCCTGCCGGGATCCGGTTGCGCGTGCATCGTCCTGCAAGGTTTCTGTGGACAGTCCATCGCTTGTGGATAACTGGGTAGATGCAACCAGGCCCCGCTGCTGCAGCCGAAATCTGCGAGCAAAAGTCCCCGAAAACCGTGCAAACCGGGCAGTTCTGGTGACTTTCACTCGCAGATTCGCCAGGCCGAAGAGCCCCGAGCCCCGAGCCCCGCCCCCTACTTCGAGTCCAGGTCGCGGCGGCGGAATCCGGCGATCCCGGCGGCGGCGAGGGCGGCGGCGATCGCGGTGAGGGCGATCAGTGGTGTCCATTCGAGCTCGGCGGCGGGCAGGTCGGGAATGTAGCCGAAGGGGGAGTAGCGGTGGGTCCATTCGGGGAAGCCGAGGATGCCGCCGAGGTAGACGACGATGATGCCGTAGACGGGGACGATCCAGCCGAGGGCGAGGAGGCGCGGGGCGAGGCCGTAGAGGGCTGCGGCGACGCCGACGGCGACCCAGATGGCGGGGATGTGGGCGAGGGCGGCGCCGAGGACTTTGGTGAGGAAGCCGAGGTCGCCGGTGACGAGGGCGCCGGAGCCACCCATGCCGATGGCGGTGATGATGGCGAGGAGGGCGCTGGAGCCGAGGGCGATGGTGAGGTGGCTGGCCATCCAGTGCTGGCGGGAGACGCCGGTGGCGAGGATGGGCTCGGCGCGGCCCGCGGTTTCCTCGCTGCGCATGCGGTTGACGGCAAGGACGGCCTGGGCGGAGATGACGATGGACAGGAATGTGATGAGCATGGCGACGTAGGAGTCGACGAGGGTGGAGCCGGGGATCTGGGCGATGATGTCGCCGAGGGCGGCGATCTGCTCGATCATGTCCTCGATGCCGTCGATGAGCATGCCGTAGGACGCTCCGAAGAGCAGCATGCCGATGGTCCAGGCGATGAGCGAGGCGCGGTGGAGCCGGTTGGCGAGGCCGAAGGGCGTGCCGAGGAGTGGGCTTGCGGTGGCGGCTCCGCGGCGGGCGGCGCGCAGGCCTGCGCCGACGTCGCGCTGGGTGCTGAGCCGGTAGCCGATGGCGATGAGGGCGGCGGCAACGGCGAGCGCGAGCAGGAGCGGCCACCAGCGCTGGTCGGTGGCGTAGGGGCGGGATGCCTGGCCCCAGTAGAGGGGGGAGAGCCAGCTGCTGCTGTTCTCGCCTATGTCGCCGAAGGCGCGCAGCACGTAGGCGATGCCGAGGGTGGCAAGCGCCAGGCCGGTGGCGCCGCGTCCGAACTCGGTGATCTGGACGGTGATGGCGGTGATGCCGGCAAAGACGATTCCCGCGGCGGCGATGCTGAGGCCGTAGAGGAGCGACCCGGCGGGGGTGATGCCTTCGAGGCCAGTGGCGGCGAGTCCTGCGGCGGTGAGCAGCCCGGCGATGAGGCTGGTGCCGGTGACGATGATAAGCGCGGCGGTGAGGGTGGCGTGGCGGCCGACGACGCTGGAGCGGACGAGCTCGGCGCGGCCTGCTTCCTCCTCCGCACGGGTGTGGCGCACGAGCTGCAGGATGCTCATGAGCCCGAAGATGAGCGCTGTCATGACGGTCATCTGGTGGCCGATCATGATGCCGAAGTGGTAGTCGGCGGGCTGGTAGTTGCGACCGACCATGCCGATCATGGCGGGCAGCTCGGCGAGGCGGGCGACGGTGTCGCGGTCGGCGGCGGTGGGGTAGGTCTGCTCGAAGCTCGAGACGCTGGAGAGGGTGAAGAGGGTGAGCCCGGCGATCCAGAGGGGCAGGCGGATGCGGTCGCGGCGCAGCGCGAGGCGGGTGAGCGTCCAGGTCCCGGTGAGGGGGTGGCTGGTTCCCGCGGGGGCGTGGGTGGTCATGCCGTGGCTCCGTTGGTGAGCTCGTTCTGGTAGTGCTGCAGCATGAGTTCCTCGAGCGTGGGCGGGTGGCTGGTGATGCCGCGGATGCCGAGGGTGGCGAGCTCGCGCATGACGGTGTCGAGGTGGTTGCCGTCGACGGAGAAGCGGATGCGTCCGTGCTGCTCGGTGAGGTCGTGGACGCCGTCGAGGCGGGCGAGCCCGGTAGCGGGCTGGTCGGTGGTCACCTCGACGGTGGTGCGGGTGAGGTGGCGCATGTCGTCGAGGGTTCCGGTCTGCACGATCTTGCCCTGGCGGATGATGCTGATGCGGTCGCAGAGCTTCTCGACCTGGGCCAGGATGTGGCTGGAGAGCAGGACGGTGGTGCCGCGACCGGTGGCTTCGTGGATGAAGTCCTGGAAGACGGTCTCCATGAGGGGGTCGAGGCCTGCGGTGGGCTCGTCGAGGAGGAGCAGATCGACGTCGGAGGCGAGGGCGGAGATGATGGCGACTTTCTGCCGATTGCCCTTGGAGTAGGTGCGGCCCTTCTTGGTGGGGTCGAGGTCGAATCGCTCGATGAGTTCGGCACGGCGCGCGGTGTTGATGCCGCCGCGGAGGCGGGCGAGCAGGTCGATGGCCTCGCCGCCAGTGAGGTTGGGCCACAGCTCGACATCGCCGGGGACGTAGGCGAGGCGGCGGTGGAGGGTGACGGCGTCGCGCCAGGGGTCGCTGCCGAGCAGGGTGATGGTGCCGGAATCAGCCCGCTGGAGGCCGAGGAGGATGCGGATGGTGGTGGATTTCCCGGCTCCGTTGGGGCCGAGGAAGCCGTGTACCTCGCCGGGCTCCACATGGAGGTCGAGGTGGTCGAGGGCGCGGACGGTGCCGAAGGTCTTGACGACATCTCGCATGTCGATTGCCGCAGTCATGCCCTCGATACTACAGAGATTTCACGAAAGTGTGAATAGTATGAATCTTGTTACGATGGTGCGACGAGGGGCTAGCAGGACGAAGCGAGCAACGGTTCGAGCGAGGAGCAGGCATGGACGAGGCGGACAACCACGAGGCAGTGCTGCGCTTCACCGAGAAGCTCGCCATCCTGCTCAGCGAGTCCGGCATGCCCCGCATGTCGGCCCGAGTATTCGCCTACGTCCTCGCCGATGATGCGGACACCTACACCGCGCGCGATCTCGCGGAGGGCCTGCGGGTGAGCCCGGCAGCGATCTCCGGGGCGGTGCGCCAGCTCGTGCAGGCCGGGTTGCTCGCGCGCGGCCGCGAGCCAGGGGAGCGCTCGGACTTCTACCGGATCGACGGCGACGATGTGTGGGGCACGATCATGGCGCAGCGCAAGCCGTTCCTCGAGCGCTACATCGAGCTGCTCACCGAGGGGGCCCGCGAGATCGGAGCCAACCGGGCCGGCGGGCGGCGGCTCGAGGAGACCATTGAGTTCTACCGCTTCATGGATGAGGAGCTCGGCCACACGCTCGAGCGCTGGAAGGACCGCCGCGCCCGCTGGGTGGCCGACGGCGGGTAGGCCTGCGGGCGCCGGGTAGCGGCCCACGCGGACCTGGGCGCAACAGCGCAAACGCGATAGAAACGCCGGGAGATCCCGGTCAGCTTCTATCGCGTTTGCCTGTTTCCAGTGCTTTTACCGCCGCGAGCCGCCACCACGAGGCGCCGCCCGCCGCTGAGCAACCGCCCCGGCTCTCAGGCGAGGGTGAGGAACAGCTTCTCGAGCTCGTCCTCGGAGAGCGGCTTGGCGGTGCCGTTCTCGGCGTTGCCCTCGTTGACGAGGCATTCGCGCAGGCTCGTGGCGACGATCTTGAAGCCGGCGCGGTCGAGGGCGCGGGAGACAGCAGCGAGCTGGGTCACCACGTCGCGGCAGTCGCGGCCGTTCTCGATCATCGAGATGACGCCGGCGAGCTGGCCGTGGGCGCGGCGGAGGCGATTGAGGATCAGGGCGGCGCTGGGGTCTGCGGGGTCCATCGCGGCCTCCTTCGTTGTGCGGGATCCTTGACTGTACCGGATCGGATACCCCCCAGGGTACGCCGTCTAGGCGATTCGGGCGATCCGCCATGACTGTTCTTGACGTGGATCACACGACTGGCGCCCACATACCCCTGTGGGTATATAGTCGAGGTCTTGGAAATTACCCATAGGGGTATCAACGGCGATGCCCGGAACTGCAGAAAGGTGACCCACCGTGACGGTCCGCACCGAGGACACGACGCCCGAGAAGGGCGCCGCGCCTCCCGATGCCCGCCCGGCGCCATCCATCCCCCGAAGCGGCCCCCTCGGCCGCCTCGGCATCACCATGACCCACCGCGCGAGCACCGTTCTCGTCGCGTGGGTCATCCTCATCGGCGCGCTCGGCGCGTTCGCTCCCGCCGTGTTCACTTCCCTCGCCGGGGCTGGCTGGCAGGCCAACGATTCGCAGTCCGTCCAGGCCCGCGAGCTCGCCAACGAGCACTTCGGCGGCAACTCGGCATCCGCGCTGCAGGTCGTCATCAACGCCCCCGGCAAGAACATCACCGACGAGGACGTCCAGGCCGTCATCACCGAGGTCACCAACACTCTCGCTAGTGATGAGCGCTTCGCTGACATCATCCCGCCGCAGCCCGGGATGACGATCTCGCCCGACGGCAGCACCGGCATCCTCATCGCCGGCGCCAACGCCAGCACCGATGACATGGTCAAGGCCGTCGATGATCGCCTCGACGAGCTGACGGCCCTGTCCGGCAACGGGATCGAGATCTACCCCACCGGCTCGAGCGCGCTGTGGAGCGACTTCAACCACGCCAACCATGACGCGATGATCAAGGCCGAGATGATGTCCTGGCCGGTCACGCTGACCATCATGATCATCGCGTTCGGCTCCGTCGTCGCCGCGGGCCTGCCCCTGCTGCTCACCCTCGCGGGGCTCGTCGCTTCCGCGGGCGCTCTCGTCCTGCTGAACATGGCCACCCCCATCTCGGTGTGGGCGATGAACTTCGCGATGATGTTCGCCCTCGCGCTCGGCATCGACTACGCGCTGTTCATCGTCGCGAGGTTCCGCGATGCCCTCAAGCGCACCGCCGACGCGCGCATCGCTGTCGCCGAGACGATGGACACCGCGGGCAAGGCTGTGCTGCTCTCCGGCATCACCGTGCTCATCAGTCTCTCCGCGGTGCTGCTCGTCGAGGCTCCGGCGGTGCGGACGATGGCAGTCGGCATCATGCTCGCGGTGTCGTTCGTGCTGCTCGCTACCTTGACCCTGCTGCCAGCGGTGATGGGCAAGCTCGGCAACCGCGTCAATGCCCTCGCGCTGCCGCACGCCCGGAAGCAGGAGCATCGCTCGCCGCTTTTCGCCAAGTGGGGCGAGATCCTCAACAAGCACCCCTGGCCGTTCGCGGTCGGTGCTGTCGCGCTGCTCGTGGCGCTCGCCATTCCCGTGTTCTCGCTCAAGGTCGCCATGCCGTCCATCGACGTCGTCGACGAGGCATCACCGGTCCGCGAGGGCTACAGCGTCGTGCAGGAGCAGTTCGGCGAGGGCGCGCCCGGCATGCTGCAGATCATCGTCCCCGAGGCTGATGCCGCCGCGACCATCGCCGCGACCGAGAGCACAGACGGCATCGCCATGGTCACCCCCGCGATGCCGGCCACCGATGGCTCCGGCTACGCCATGATCCAGGCCATGCCGTCGGTCGACCCCTCCGATGAGCAGCTCGGCACCATCCTTGCCGACCTGCGGGCCGCCATCCCGGCAGACGCCGTCGTCGGCGGGGCCGCCATCGAGAACCTCGACCTGCAGCAAGCGCTGAACGACGCGTTCCCGCTGATCGTCACGATCATCCTCGTGCTGGGGTTCCTGCTGCTGCTCGTCGCGCTGCGCGCGCCCCTGATCGCGTTCATCGGTACTGCCGTGAGCCTGCTCTCCACCGCCGCTGCCTTCGGCGTCGCCAAGCTGATATTCCAGGACGGCGTGGGCGCGAGCCTGCTCGGCTTCGAGCCCCAGGGCTTCCTCAACGGCTGGGGCCCGGTGTTCTTCTTCGCGATGATCTTCGCCATCGCGATGGACTACACCGTGTTCCTCCTCGCCACCGCAAAGGAGCACTACGAGAAGACCGGCAGCGCCGTGCAGGCCAAGGTGGAGGGACTTGCCCACTCCGGGCGCGTCATCATGGCCGCCGCCGCGGTGATGGTCGCGGTGTTCTTCACCTTCGCGCTCGCTGATCCGCTGCCGCCGAAGGAGATGGGCATCATCCTCGGCCTCGCCGTGCTGCTCGATGCGGTGATGATCCGCCTCATCCTGCTGCCGGTGGTGCTGCGCCTGTCCGGGCATGCAGCGTGGTACTGCCCCCGCTGGCTGTCGAAGGTGCTGCCCAACGTCAGCTTCGCGCACGGCTGAGGAAGCATCCGTCGGCGGGAGGCAGCACGCTGCGTGAAACTCCCGTCGCCGGGCCGCCCCGAGCGGCACAGTAGAGAGAACGAACCTGCACAGATCAACGCCGACACATCCAGGAGGAACCCATGGAGCTAGGCATCACCACCGAAGTCACCCTGCCGTTCGACGAGGTCGTCGAGAAGACCCGAGCCGCGCTGGGTGAGCAGGGCTTCGGCATCCTCACCGAGATCGACATGAAGGCCACCCTGAAGAAGAAGATCGACAAGGACATCGAGAACTACCTCATCCTTGGCGCCTGCAACCCGCCGCTCGCGCACCGGGCGGTCACCGCGGACGAGCAGATCGGCCTGCTGCTGCCCTGCAACGTCATCGTGCGCGACCACCGCGAGAAGCCCGGCACGGTCGTCGTCGAGGCCATGAACCCCGACATCATGGTCGAGGTCACCGGCAAGGAGGCCCTCGAAGAAGTCGCTACCGATGCGGGCACGCGCCTGCGCGCCGCCATCGCCGCGATCGGCTAGCTCCACGATGTGCCAGAGCCTCGGCAATGACAGCGCCACCCCCGCTCTCCGGCGGGGGTGGCGCTGGGTGATCATCGGCCCCGTGAGCTGCGTGAAGTGCCACCGGTGCCGAGGCCGAGGCGGAGCCGCAGGGTCCGGATCGCTTCGCCGAGGATGATCGTGACGGGGTCGAACGTGACGACCACGATGAAAGCATCGCGCGGTCCGAGCGTGGTGGCGAACCAGCGCTCGGTCTCCGTCTGGTCCGAGCTGGGCCGCTGCGTCCACAGTCCTGCTTCGGTGAAGTCGTAGGCATCGCGGACGATGAGCGTGTTGCTGTCGAACCGGTCGAGCTGGCCGAGCTTGTGCGCGGCTGCTGCCGCGATGCGGCGGACTTGCTGGGTGGGGCGGCGGCCGGGCGACGGGTACGCATGGCTGGGCCCTCCCGCTGCGCTCGACCAGGCTCCGTGGACGAGCGGGTTGCCCGTTCGCGTCACGGCGTACAGCCGGCGCGGTGCCGCGCGACGGATCTCGGGGGCGAGCAATGCGCGCCAGATGGTGCTGGACAGCCCGGCGCCCTGGTGGCGCGGGTGCACGCCCGCGGAGTTGGCGTAGAAGCAGGTCCTTCCGTCGAGCTCCCAGCGGTTCGATGCGACCCAGGCTGCGGGAGCGCCCTCGGGGTCGAGGACGACGACGAGTCCCTGCATGGAGTCGACGCTGTCGTCGGACAGCCACTGCTGCCAGACCTTCTCGCTCGTCCCGTCGAAGATCTCGAGGGCCGCAGGAACGAGCAGCTCGCGCAGCACCTCTCGACCGTCGTGGCCCAGCGCTGCTCCCACTGGGCTCCACATCAGGCCGGTGAATCCGGGCTTGGTGCGGACAGGCTGTGCTCCGGCCAGGAGTGCTGGGTGAATGGTGCTGTTCATCGCGACCTACTCATGAAGTGATTCTGCGACGGGCCGGGCCTTGGAGCCGCGCAGCACGGAGTCGGTCGCGACGGCCAGCGGGTCCCAGCCGGGTTCCTTGCCAGGAAGGCCTGCGGCGTGGCCGAAGACCTTGCCGTCGCGGATCTCGGAGAAGAGGTCGCGCGAGAGCGCAGCGCCGGCTGCTCCGACGCCGGAGAGCATCACGCCTTCGACGCCAGGCCCCCAGCCCATGCTGGCGCCCGCGAGATACAGGCCCTTGATTCCCGCCTTCGGGGCCGGGCGCAGGGGTCCGATCTGGCGCATGTTCATCTCGATCCCGTACGAGCCGCCTCCTGTGGAGTGCGTGTAGCGCTCCTGGGTGATCGGGGTGCCGGCTTCCTGCCAGACGATGTGCTCGCGGAAGCCCGGGATCACTTCCTCGGCGAGGTCGATGAGGATCTCGGTGACGGCGTCCTTGGTCGCGAGGTATGTCTCGTTGCTGCGATACTTCTCGCCGCCGACGGGCCCGGCGTCGCTGATGCCCCATAGGTCATGGTCTGCGGGCAGGTATGTCATGACCTCGACCACGGAATGTCCCTCGGGGGCCAGTGGAGTCGCGGAATCCTTGTTGGTGGCGATGTGGATCATCGCGCCGATGTTGTCGCGCACAGCCTGCAGCCACACCTCGCGGTCGCGGCCGGCCCCGCGCCAGCTGATGGCGTCCTGCATGGGGCCGAAGTCGGCGTCGGTCCGGAATCGCCAGATCTGGGAGCTTGTCATCGTCTTCGACAGGTCGATGTCGAGACCGAAGTAGGTATTGAACAGCGGCCATGCCATCGAGTACCTCGATACCCTTGCCTTCGTGGCCGGTGGCACGACCGCTGGGTCGAGCAGTTCGAGGTAGGTGCGCTTGAGGTCTGCGTTGGAGACGACGATCGGAGCGGTGAAGATGTCACCGCCGTCGAGCAGGACTCCGGTGACCTGGCCGTCCTGGACGAGGATCTGCCGCACTCGGGCATCGAGCCGGAAGTCGCCGCCGTTGGCGCGCAGCACCTCGGCCATTGCTGCGGACAGCGACTGGCCACCGCCGACCGGGAAGTATGCCCCGCCTTCGACGTAGTTCTTGAGGAACCCGGCTTGCACGATGGCCGGGACGCGTGTCGCCGGGGAAGCGAATGCCGGTGTCTGGCCGCCGAGCACCGGGCGTGGCGCCTGGCTGATGCCGCATACGTCGAACAGCCGGGTCAGCGGCATGATCGCGAATGGCGCGGCCCACCCTGCCCGCACCACCATGGCAGCCAGGCCCTTCGCGGACGCGGGGGTGGTCGCGCGGTCCGTGGCGTCGGCGAGCTTGCGAATGATGCGCATGTAGCGGATCAGCGCGGCCTTGTCCTGCGGGAACGCCTCGATGAGGCGGTCCTGGTAGAGGTCCCAGCCGCGGGGCACCTTGAACCGGATCGACGGGAAGTCGAGGATGTCGAACCCGTCCGGGTCGATCTCCTGGAACTCGACGCGCTGCTCGGCGCCGAGGCCGCGCAGGATCGTGGGGATGTTGCCCTCGGGACGGCCGCAGTCGCCGAGATAGTGGACGCCGACCTCGAACTCGTAGCCCTTGCGGCGGAACACGTGGGTGCAGCCGCCTAGTACGTCGCCCTGTTCCAGCACGAGGGTTCGCTTGCCGTTCGCGGCCAGGTAGGCGGCCGCGGTCATCCCGCCCATGCCGCTGCCGATGACGATGGCGTCCCAGTCTGTTCTCATGCGCTTGTTCCTTTCGCGGAAACCAGTAGACCGTTCGATCTACTCCTGGCACTGTACCTTGTAGTAGATTGATTGGTCTACAGGGAGGTGATGGAGATGGTTGTCGGAGGGCCGCGGAACCGGCTGATAACGAGTGCCATCGAGCTGATGTGCGAGCGCGGCGTGCATGCCACGGGGCTGGCGGAACTGCTCGAGCGCAGCGGAACCGCGCGCAGGTCGATCTACCAGCACTTCCCCGGCGGGAAGTCGGAGCTCATGGAGCAGGCCACCCGTGCGGCGGGGCAGCACATCGTCCGCCAGCTCGAGGGCTTTTTCGCGAGGGGCACCCCGGAATCTGGAGTGGAAGCGCTGATCGATGACTGGATCGCATCGCTGCGGTCAACGGGTTACGCGCGGGGCTGCCCGATCCTTGCCGCAGCCCAAGCGGGCCCGGACGAGCCAGCGATCCAGGCCGCGGCCGCGGAAGCATTCACCGTATGGAATAACCAGTTCTTCGAAGCCTTTGTCGCCTCTGGCACCCCGCGGGAAGCTGCCGCAGTGATCGCGGACATCACCGTCTCCACCGTCGAGGGCGCCATAGTGCATAGCCGGGCCCTCCGGTCCACTACGCCACTGGCCAACGCGAGGACCATGCTGGTTCGCCTCATCGCGGCGAGCAGGATCGATCAACCGGAGGCGGTCGCCGAAGTCGACCGGGCCATGTAGCGGCCGACAGCGCGGACCGCCCCGCCCGTCCGAACGATGCCCCTACCCGTCGAGGCGGGCGTTGCCGAAGTCGTCGTCGATGAGCACGATCTCGCGCCCGGGCTCGTCGAGCAGCGATGCGGCGACGGAGGATCGGTAGCCGGACTGGCAGTGCACCCACACCTCGCCGCTGGGCACTTCCTCGCGGCGGGCGAGCAACTCGTGGAGGGGGACGTTGATCGCGCCCCGGATGGCGCCGCTGGCGTGCTCGTCGGCGCGACGAGTGTCGAGGATGGTGATCGGCCGCTGGGCACGGGCATCAGCCATGTCGGCGAAGGTGGCGACGCGATAGTCGCGCAAGGGCTGGCCGCTGGTGGCGAGCTGCTCGATGGGCCCGGTGGCGGAGCCGGTGACGTTATCGACGCCGATGCGGGCGAGGTCGCGGCGGGCATCCATGATGTCGCGGGTGCTGGTGCCGAGCAGGGTGATCGGCGCGCCCCACCGGTAGAGCCAGCCGAGGTAGGTGACGAAGCTCGTGGAGAGCTCGAAGCCCATGCTCCCGGCGAGGTGACCGGCGGCGAAGGCGCGGCGCTGCCGCAGATCCACGACCCATTCGCCGGCATCGATGCGTCGGCGCAGCGTGGCGGGATCCACCCGCTCGGGCATGCGCAGGTCGATGGGGGACGGGCCTTCGGTATTGATGACGCCCATGTGCGCGTAGTAGGCGGGGTAGTCGGCGAGCCCGGAGATCAGTTCGTCGACGTAGGCCTGCTCGTCCTGGGTGAGGGCCGGGTTGACGGCGCGCTGCTCGCCGATGGTGGACGAATCGCCGCTGGTGGGGGTGGCGGAGCAGAAGCTGCCGAAGCCGTGGGTGGGATAGACCTCGGTGTCGGCGGGAAGCTCGTCGGCGAGCTTGCGGACGGAGTGGTACTGGGCGTGGGTGAGCTCGGTGGTGTGCTGGGCGCCGAGCAGGTCGGTGCGCCCGGTCGAGCCATACAGCATGGACCCGCCGGTGAAGACGGCGGTGGGGCTTCCAGTCGCGTCGAGGAGGACGTAGGAGAGGTGGTGGTGGGTGTGGCCGGGGGTGTGCATGGCGCGGAAGCGCAGGTGTCCGGTCTCGATGATGTCGCCGTCGTGCACGGGCCGGTGAGGGTAGCCGACGGTGTCGAGGGCGGAGACGACGTACTCGGCGCCGGTGACGCGGGATAGCTCGAGCCCGCCGGTGACGTAGTCGTTGTGAATATGGGTCTCGAGCACGTGGGTGATGGTCACGCCGCGCTCCCCGGCGGCGGCGAGGGCGCGGTCGATGTCGCGCTGGGGATCGATGACGGCGGCGACGGCGCCGTCATCGATCAGGTAGGAGCGATCCCCGAGGCTGGAGGTCTCGATCGTGGTGATGGTCATGGTGCTGCTCCTGCTGGCTCCGCTGGTGCTGCTTGCCGGGGCAGTGGCCGGGCGAGGACATGGGCTTCGTCCTGCCGGGTCTCCCCACGCTCCCAGCATACGCCTAGGGGTATGGCATCGGCGGGGGCATGCATGCCCGTGGTACCTGCGGTGGCATTTGCCCGAAAATCCTGCCGGAACCCTTCAGGGGTGCCAGGAATCCGGCCACCGGCCAGGCCAGCAGCGGTACGCTCGGATCCAGCGCGCGCACTCGTCGAGGGAAGAGAGCTGGCGATGAGCACTTCGGGGAGCACTCCGGGCGGGCCGGAGACCTTCAACCGGATGAACATCCGGATTATCGGCATCTGCGTCGCCGCGGCCCTCGGCGGGTTCCTCTTCGGCTTCGACACCGCCGTCATCAATGGTGCTGTGGACGCGATGACCGAGACGTTCGCGCTCGGTCCGGCGCTCAAGGGCTTCGCGGTCTCCTCCGCCCTGCTCGGCTGCGCCGCCGGTGCCTGGTTCGCCGGGCCCATCGCCAACCGCCTCGGCCGCGTGCCCGTCATGCTCATCGCGGCCGGGTTGTTCCTCGCCTCGTCCTTCGGCTCCGGACTGGCCTTCGGAGTCGGCGATCTCATCGCCTGGCGCGTCATCGGCGGGCTCGGCGTGGGTGCCGCCTCGGTCATCGCGCCCGCCTACATCGCGGAGGTCTCGCCCGCCCGCATCCGTGGCCGCCTGGCCTCCCTGCAGCAGCTCGCCATCGTGACCGGCATCTTCGCCGCCCTGCTCTCTGATGCGTTCCTCGCCAACTCCGCGGGCGGCTCCCTGGAGGAACTGTGGCTCGGGCTCGAGGCCTGGCGCTGGATGTTCCTGGCCGAGGCGATCCCCGCCATCGTCTACGGCCTCGCGGCGCTGCGGCTCCCCGAATCGCCCCGCTACCTCGTGGCGCGCGGCAAGATCGACGAAGCGACCAAGGTGCTGCGGGTCTACACCGGCATCATCGATGTGGGAGACCGCATCCAGGCGATCAAGGATTCGCTGCGCGCCGATCACCGCGTCTCGCTGCGCGACCTGCGCGGCTCGCGGCTCGGGCTGAAGCCAGTGGTGTGGGTGGGCATCCTGCTGTCGGTGTTCCAGCAGTTCGTCGGCATCAATGTCATCTTCTACTACTCGACGACGTTGTGGCGCTCGGTGGGCTTCGAGGAGTCCGATGCGCTCACCATCACCGTCATCACCTCCATCACCAATATCGTGGTGACGCTCATCGCGATCGCGCTGGTCGACCGGATCGGGCGCCGCCCGCTGCTGCTCGTCGGATCAGCGGGCATGTTCCTCTCGCTAGGCCTGATGTCGATCGCGTTCTCCCAGGCCACCTTGGTCACCGCTGCCGATGGCACCGTCAGCGCAGACCTGCAGGGCGGCTGGGCGACCACCGCGCTCATCGCGGCGAACGCGTTCGTGGTGTTCTTCGGAGTGAGCTGGGGACCGGTGGTGTGGGTGCTGCTCGGCGAGATCTTCCCCAACTTCATCCGGGCGGGCGCGCTAGCCGTCGCGGCGGCGGCGCAATGGCTCGCCAACTTCGCCATCTCCACCTCGTTCCCCGCGTTCAGCGAGATCGGCTTGACCTTCGCATACGGGTTCTACGCATTCTTCGCACTGCTCAGCTTCGTTTTCGTCTACACCCAGGTGCCCGAGACCAAGGGCCGCGAGCTCGAGGACATGACCGACGACATACGAGTACGCTAGCCCAGCCAGCGGAGGCCTGGTGTCGCTCGCCGCCTGATCGCACTACTATCGTGGGTCGGCAGCATCAACGCGGCCGAAGCGGTGCAAGGACCCGTGCCACGGATCCAAGATCCGGCGGGGGCGGGAGAAGGGTGGGAACGTGACGCAGGGGGGCAGCTCGCTATCGGGCCGCGAGGCAGCAACGATCGGCAACTGGCTCAGCGACCGCGAGTACGAGACCACCCGCGTCCTCGAGCGCGCCACCCTTGTCATCGAGGCGCACCCCGGCATCGAGGCCGTTGAAGCAATCAATGCCGCCTACGCCCAGTACTCCGCGCGCACGGCGGGACCAAGCCTCGCCGCTGGTGCCGCGCTGGTCCGCAAGTACCCCGCGCTGACCCTGCTGCTGCTCGTCATGCACGCGAGCGGCGAGAGCCGCACCAGCGACTTCTGGGACCGCTACTGGACCCACCTCGGCCTGCCCCGCGAGGCCAAGGCCGAGACCGAGTTGCGGCAAGCCGTGCCGAAGCTGATCCGCCGCTTCGGGCTCGCCGAGTTCCCCCGCCTGCGCAGCCGGTACGTGCAGCTCATTGGCATGCAGGCCGGGATTCCCCTGCCGTGCCTTCGAGGCCTCGTCGATGTCATGATCGACCACCTCGCCCGCGGTGGCGAGCCCAATGGCGCCGCCTTCGCCCACTGGCTGACCGACCCCCGCAAGCCCCACCGGCTCGCCCGCGTCGACATCCCCGTGCGCACCTTCGTCACCGAGGGCGGCCAGTACGCCATCGACCTCGTTGACCGCATCATCGACGTCGTCGCCATCGCGCTCGGCAACCCCACCACCTGGCAGCCGCACCAGGACAGCATCGAGGCGAGCAGCAAGCTGCCCAAGGCACTGTTCGGCGAGCTCGTTGCCGTCCTCGCCGAATGCGACCTCGCCACCGCTGCGGCGGACGGGCTGTTCGACAGCGACGGCCACATCGAGCCACCTCGCCTGCGCCTCGATACCAGCGATGGCAGCGTGCAGCTGCTCGTTCCCTCGCCGCCAGCCAGCCCCGAGGAGCGCTGGCAGGTCTCCGCCGACGGCGACATCACAGATGTGCTCACCCCCGAGCCGCTCGCCAGCAGCGACGGCCAGCACACAAGCGCTCCGCACGCCAACTACGCGGTCCACGAGCCTGCTCGCCACATCACCGTCGAGCATCCCTCCATCCCGCGCAGGTTCGTCTTCCCGCTCGTTGACCCGAAAGACCCACTGGTCCTCTTCAGCGACGGCGGCAAGCTGCTGCCACCGCGCCAGCCCATCCCGCTGGGCACCGTCCATGCCCTCGTGCCCCGCGGGCACTACCTCGTGGACGCCGCCACTCGCGATCACATCGAGGCGGACGAGGACCGCGGCAACCCGGTCGGCTGGCACGACTGGACGCTCCTCGCCGTCGACACCACCAGCATCGCCGCGCTGCACCTGCTGAAGGACGACGCCCTGGTCGGCACCCCCCGCGCGGTGCGGCGCGGCTACCTGCCGGAAGTGCTGCTCGCCGAACCGGTCCGCGGCGCCACCGCAGCCAATGGCTCGCCCCTCTACAACGAGCGCCCCGCCGCCTGGCTGCCCGCCGACGCCGTGGGCAGCACCACCGCGTGGCTCGTCGGTGCCCGCAGACTCGGTGCTGTCACCTGGGTCGCCAACTACGCCTGGACCGTCGAGGACGAGGAACTCACCTGCGATCCGTTCGAGGATGCCCCCGAAGGGCTGCTCGGCACGTACGAGATCGTCATCCGCGGACCCCTGGGCACCGACGTCCGCAAGATCGTCCACCTCGCTGAGGGATTCGCGGCTACCGCCGAGCCCGACTACCGCGTCCCCACCAAGGACGGGCTCAGCAACGCCACCATCACCCTGCAGGCCGACCCGCCGCTGGAGGTCGATCCCAGCACGATCACCGTCGCCGGCGACGACGCGGACAGCATCGCCGTTCTCAGAAGCCCTGAAGGACCCGGCATCGCCGTGGTCATCAGCCCGCCGCGCGCCGAGATGCGCCTCGGCAGCCCGGGCGAGCCGGGCCTGTGGTCATCCGTGCCGCACGTCATCACTCCCGCCGACCTCGACAGCGACGACACCCTCGCCTACCGCGTGCCCGCGAGCACCGACATCAACACCTGGGTCGAGCTGCGCGACCGCACCGGCAAGACCCGCATGCAAGAGCCGCCGAGCTACAACGAGCATGCCGACGCCTTCGAAGTGGGGCTGCGCACCCTCCGCGAAGGCATGGGCAGGCTCCGCTCCGCCCGCATCGTCGCCGTCGTCCAGGCCGAGGACGAGGCACCCCACGACGTGCTCCTCGCCACCGTGCGGCCCGCGGAGCTCTACACCGGCATCCGGCTCGACGGCAACACCCTCGTCCTCGATGACCTCGCCGACGTCACGGGAATCACGGTGCAAGCCTGGCTCGAGACTGCGCCCTGGCACGCGCCCGCCACCTTGCCCGTGCGCGACGACACTGTCGTGCTGCCCGACGAGTTCCAGGCAGCGGGCCCGCTGCGCGTCCGCGTCCTCGTGCAGGACCACCACAATCCCGTCCTGCCGCCAGCTACGCCACCGGCGGGCGCCACACGCATCGAGCAGGCAGGCTGGCATCGTTCCACCGACCCCGCCCTCGAGGCGCTCTCGCGCTTCATCGCCGGTGATGCGGGTCTGCCCACCGGGATGGAGCCGGGACCGCAGGCATGGGCGGCGCTGCAGGCGCTCACCTCGGCGAAGGACGACACCCACGCCGAGGCTAGCGGTGGCTTGCGCACGCTTCTCGCCGAGCAACCACGCCAGGCGCTCGTCGCGCTCACCCACAGCACCGTCCCCGTCGCCGAGCAGCCAGCCCTGATCATCGAGACCGGAGTCGTGCGCGGGCGCTTCACCGCCCCGCCGCTCCAGCCTGGGAGCAACGACGAGACAGCCGCCAGCGAGCCAGGCAGCATCGAAGCCCCGGCAGCAACCATCGGTGCCAATCCCTGGGCGACCTGCCTCGCCACCCTCGATGACCTGCTCAACGCCCGCCGTGGCAGCGAAGCGTGGGTGCAGGCCCGCGAGGAGCTCGCCGAGCATGGCGGCGATGCGCTTATCCGTGTCCTCGACTCAGGCACCGACACGGAGCTCGCCAAGGCCCTGTTCGACCACACCACCGTCATGCTCCACCACATGCCGCCCGAGCAGGTCGACAAGATCTTCGACGTTGCCCGCATCATTCCCGGCGCCGTGCTCGACGTCGACACCCGCGTCTCCGCCATCGCCGAGACCTTCGCGATGCGCGAGCAATGGGTCTCCACCGGCACCCACACCGAGCTGATCGTGCGATCGAAGAAGTTCATCCGCGCCATCCGCAAGGTCGGCAAGCAGTTCTACGACCAGATCTCCATCCGCTCCGATGCGCTCGGCGCCGCTGACACGCAATCCCATCCGTGGCTGATGCTGCCGATGGTGTCGCTGATCATGGCGCTGCTCGCCCGCCTCGAAGCGCATGGCGCGCTCAAGCCGGGCATGTTCGACGAGCAGATCACCAGGGCATGGGCCGACCTCGCGCGCATCTGCCCGCAGCTCGTCCGCATCGACCTCGTCTTCGCCGAGGCGCTCATCGCGCACGCGCGGCTCGAGGCCGGGGCCGACTGGGAAGCCGCTTCCGCCTGATCGTGTGGCGCTAGGAATCTCGGGCGTGCCCGGTGAATGCGTGCAGCGCCGGTAGTGCGCCATTAGCTGTCTCGTAGATCTTGGTTGTTGCCACCCTTGTGCGGGCCTGCTGCCACCCCTGGGTGCCTGCTGCCACCCTTGTGCGGGCCTGCCACGGATACAACCGTGGCAACTAGGCGCTAGACGTGGCAGCTATGCGCTAGGGGTGGCAACTAGGTGCTAGATGGTGGCAGCAGGGCACTAGACGAGTGGGCGTCCACGGGGTCCTCGCCCATCGCGCTTCGGGCAGCCCCTCTCGGGGCCGCGCCCTAGCTTCGATCGTGAAGATCCAGCCACACCTGATGTGGCTGGATCTTCACGATCCGGGTGGACCGGCCCATGCGCAAGGCCCCGGTCCGGATCAGTGATCCAGGCCGGGGCCCTCGCTCGTGCTCATTCGCTACCGCCGGGAAGCTACCCGTGCAGCGCCTACCGCAGCGTCAGGCCTGCGGGTACTTCGGGTACAGCACGCCCGTGATGTGCTGGACGACCCGGATCACCTGGCAGGAGTAGCCGAACTCGTTGTCGTACCACAGGTACACCACCGCGTGGTTGCCCTGCACGATGGTGGCCTCCGCATCGACGACGCACGCCGCGCGGGAACCCACGAAGTCGGTGGACACCGTCTCGGTGGAGGCGATGAAGTCGATCTGCCGCTGCATGGTCGAGCTCAGCGACACATTGCGCAAGTGGTTCACCAGCTCGTCGCGGGTGGTGCCTTCCTTGAGCGTGACGTTGAGCATCGCCATCGACACGTCCGGGGTGGGAACGCGGATCGACGAGCCGGTGACCAGGCCGGTCAGCTCGGGCAGTGCCTTCGCGACGGCGGAGGCGGCACCGGTCTCGGTGAGCACCATGTTCAGCGGCGCGGAGCGACCACGCCGGTTGCCCTTGTGGTAGTTGTCGAGCAAGTTCTGATCGTTGGTGAACGAGTGCACCGTCTCGACGTGGCAGTACTCGACGCCGAACTTGTCGTTGAGCGCCTTGAGCGGCGGCACGATCGCGTTGGTGGTGCAGCTCGCGCAGGAGAGGATCGTGTCGTTCTCGCCGAGGGTGTCGTGGTTGACGCCGTGCACGATGTTCTTCACATCGCCCTTGCCGGGCGCGGTGAGCACGACCTTCGAGATGCCGGGCCGCAGGTGCTGCGACAGGCCCTCCGAGTCGCGCCACTTGCCGGTGTTGTCGATGAGCACCGCGTCATTGATGCCGTACTCGGTGTAGTCGATCGAGGTGGGATCGCCACTGTAGATGATCTTGATCTCATTGCCGTTGGCAATGATCGTCTCGTTCTCCTCATCGACATGGATCGTGCCGTTGAACAATCCATGCACCGAATCGCGGCGGAGCAGCGACGCGCGCTTGGCGAGATCATTCTCCCCGCCCTTGCGCACCACCACGGCGCGCAGGCGCAAGCCGTTGCCCGAGCCGGTCTTCTCGATCAGCAGGCGGGCAAGCAGGCGACCGATCCGCCCGAAGCCATAAAGCACCACGTCACGAGCCGGGGGATGCCCGGCGCCATCGGCGGCGATCGCGTCCTTCACGGCGTCCCGGGTGAACTCCTCGACCGACAGGCCGCGATCATCCTTCTTGAACGCCATCGCGAGATGCCCGATGTCGATCCGCGACGGCGCGAGGTTCATCTCCGAGACAGTCCTGAGGATCGGGTACGAATCCTCGATGGCAAGCTCGGTCTCCTCGATCTGCCGCACGAACCGGTGCGCCTTGAGAATCCCAACGGCAGACTTGTTCACCAGCGAACGGCTATGCACGAGGATCGACACATCATGCTGGCGATACAACTGCCCGATGATCGGGATCATCGCTTCAGCGAGTTCCTCACGGCGCTTCCACTCTGCGAACGCGTCCCCAGCCAACACCGGCTCCTTCAATGCTCGACATGACACGCGCACTGGCCCCGCAGGACAACACTCGCCCGAGCGAGACCTGCCCCGAGCGTGACCTGCAACGTCAATGCGCGGCTCCAAGGTGATATTTCCCCCCGGACTCTACGCCACATCGCCCATCGCGAAGGCTACTGGGCGGAAAACGGGACAGAACTCACCGGACGATCCCGGTGGTCATGCCGTGCCGGCCCTGTCCGGCCCACCGTGCGGTAGCGTCACCTCGAAACCTCAGATTCCCACGACAGGTCCAGGGGCGGTCATGGCAGCGCATGGTGGCAAGAAAGCAATCCTCGCGGCACTGTTCGCCAACGCGGGCATCGCGGTCGCCAAGTTCGTCGGCTTCATCATCACCGGCTCATCCTCGATGCTCGCCGAGGCCGTGCACTCCGTGGCCGACACCTCCAACCAGGGCTTGCTCCTCCTCGGCCACCGGCGAGCGCAGCGCGAGGCGACGCGCCTGCACCCATTCGGCTACGGCCGCAGCCGCTACTTCTACTCTTTCGTCGTCGCGCTCGTGCTGTTCACCCTCGGCTCGATGTTCGCCATCTACGAGGGCATCCACAAGATCCAGCACCCCGAGGGCCTGACCTCGCCCATGGTGGCCGTGGTGATCCTGCTGGTCGCCATCGGTCTCGAGACCTACAGCTTCGCCACCGCCATCAAGGAATCCCGGCCGCTCAAGGGCTCCTCGTCCTGGTGGGGATTCATCCGCAACTCCCGCCAGCCCGAGCTGCCCGTCGTGCTCCTCGAGGACCTCGGCGCGCTCGTCGGCCTCATCCTCGCGCTGCTCGGCGTCGGGCTGACCGTCATCACCGATGACCCCATCTGGGATGGCATCGGCACCCTCAGCATCGGTGTGCTGCTCGGCATCATCGCCGTCATCCTCATCATCGAGATGAAGAGCCTGCTCATCGGCGAGGGCGCCACCGACGCCCAGCTCGACCGCGTGTTCGCCGAGCTGCCCGATCACGTCACCATCCGTGGTGTCATCCACTGCCGGACCCAGTACATCGGTCCCGACGAACTGCTCATCGCCGCCAAGCTCAACATCGCCCCGGGCACCAGCATCCAGCAGCTCGCCGCGGCCATCGACGCGGCTGAGGCGCGCGTGCGGGACGCCATCCCCGCCGCCCGCATGATCTATCTCGAGCCCGACCTCAAGCGCGCCGGGATACCTGCGGGGGAGTAGCGCGGGCGCCGGGTGCGGGGCAGGGTGCCGCGGGGCCGGGTACAACGGGCCGCCAAAAGCACCGGAAATCGTCAAACGCGATAGAAGCGGAGCCGAGTTCTCGGCCGTTTCTATCGCGTTTGCTGCTGCTGCGGCGTTTGCTGCCGCACCGTCCGGTGCTGGTGCTCAGAAGCCGGTGCGGCGCTGCACGAGCACGGCGCTGGCGACGGAGATGCCGAAGACGAAGGCGAGGGCCACCACGAACTGCCAGGAGATGGCGGACGTGCCGAATGCTCCGATGGCGACGAACCCGATCATGCCGGGCAGGATGCCGATGGCGGTGCCGAGCACGTAGCTGCCGACGGGCACATTGCTGACCCCAGCGGCATAGTTGACCAGCCAGAACGGGGTGACGGGCACGACCTGCACGGCGAGCACGGTGGAGAAGCCTCGTTGCTGGAGGAAGCGGACGGCCCGGGACGCGGGGGACCCGCCGTAGTGGACGAGGGCGTCCGCCCCGAGGGAGCGGCCGACGAAGTAGGCGATGATCCCGGCGGCGGTGGCGGAGACAAGAGTGACGGCGATGCCGATGGTGAGGCCGTAGAGCAGGCCTGCGGCGATGGCCATGGCGCTCGACGGCACCGGGGTGAGGGCGAGACCGATGAAGAGGGCCATGAAGATGGCGATGCCCCAGAGGCCTGTGGACTCTACTGCGGCCCGGAGCTCGGTGGGGCCGGGGACGTCGAGGATGGTGACCGCTGCGATGGCCGCGACGAGCAGCCCGACGAGGGCAAGTGGCCGTGCGATCGGGCGCGAGGTGCGGGATGCATCGGTCGTGGTCACCTGTCTATCGTGCCATGCCCGTGGGGTTCGGCCCAGAACGAATGCATCACGGATCACACTGTGTCCTTTGCTACCGCGGATCAGTTTCTTGCTGAAGATCATGTTTGCGCCAATCCGCGCGCAGGTGTGGTGCGTATCACTACTGCAGCCGGTGCGTGGCAATCCGGTTGTCCTCGTCCAGTTCTCGACCGAACAAAAGGATCTCGATGTTTGATCAGGAGTTCATCAAGCAGGCTGTCGGCCGGAGCACCGCAGACCGGTTCGAGCGGCGCAGCTTCCTGCGTGCGCTCGGCGTCGCGGGCGCCAGCGCGGGAGTGGTAGCGGCGGGCGCGGGCGCAGCGCTTGCGCAGAGCATCAATAGCCCGGATATCCCGCCAGGAGTGGGGAACCTCATCCCGGGGCCCGCTGGGCCTCTGACAGATGGGGCGATCCTCAACTTCGCCCTCAACCTCGAGTACCTGGAGGCCGAGTTCTATGCGCTCGCGGTCTCCGGGAACAATCTCCCGGACGCGTTGACCGACGGCATCGGTGGGCGCGGGCCGGTGCAGGGCGGTCGACAGGTCAACTTCGCGACTCCCGCGATCCGCCAGTACGCGCAGGAGATCGCCCACGATGAACTGAAGCACGTCGAGTTCCTGCGGAAGGCACTGGGCAACACTGCTGTGGGCCGCCCCGCGATCGACCTGCAAGGCAGCTTCAACGCGGCAGCACAAGCGGCGGGACTGATCGGCGAGGGCGAGACGTTCGATGTCTTCGCCAACGAGGACAACTTCCTGCTCGGTGCATACGTCTTCGAGGATGTGGGTGTCACCGCCTACAAGGGCGCGGCCCCGCTGGTGCAGAGCAAGGAGTTCCTCGACGCTGCGGCCGGCATCCTCGCCGTCGAGGCCTACCATGCCGGAATCGTGCGGACGAGCTTGTTCGCCAAGGGCCTGCAGGCCCCCGCCAATGCGATCTCCGACGCCCGCGACAGCCTCGATGGACCGGACGATAAGGATCAGGGCATCACGATGAACGGCGCGGCGAACCTGGTCCCGACGGATGGCAATGCCATCGCGTTCAGCCGGACTCCCTTCCAGGTTCTCAACATCGTCTACCTCAACCCAGGTGCCACTGACCGGGGCGGATTCTTCCCGAACGGGGCGAATGGCGCTCTGCGCTTCAGCCTGTAGCAACGCTCACGGGGGCTGGCGCGGGCACGGTGCTCGCGCCAGCCCCTCCGAGGACCATGCCGCTACCGCTGGCAGTGCGGGCAGCGGAACACCAGCCGCTCATCGACGGTGGGGCGCCGGGCGGGCAGGTAGCCCTCGGGCCCGAGGATGCGTTGCTCGATGGGCGTGCGGCAGCGCCGGCAGGGCTTGCGCTCGCGCCCATACACCCAGAGCTGCTGGCCGGGGCGCAGGTTGCCGGTGGTGCAGCGATTGGCGCGATCCTTGTTGGCATGCAGGAGCCTGCGGGCAAGGTCCACGAGCGCGAGGAGGTCGGTGACTTCGCTGACTGGGGTGGCGGGGTCGATTCCGCGGAGGAAGCACAGTTCGTTGCGGTAGATGTTGCCGATTCCGGCGAGGTTCTCCTGGTCAAGCAGGGCAACACCGATCGGGCGGTCGGGCTGCGCGCTGATCCGGCGCACCGCTTCGACGGGGTCCCAGTCTGGCCGGAGGAGGTCGGGGCCGAGGTGCGCGGTCGCGGCATCGGCCTCGGCGAGACTGGTGACGCGGACGTAGCCGAGCTGGAAGCCGACTGCCTCGTGGGTGGCGGTGGCGAGCACGAGGCGGGCCTGCCAGCCGGGCTTGGTCCAGCGTTGTCCGCGCGGGTAGACACGCCATTCGCCTTCCATCTTGAGGTGGGTATGGATGGCATGCGGCCCGATGGCCATGAACAGGTGCTTGCCGTGCGGCCAGATGCGGTCCACGGTGAGGCCGGAGACGTCGAGGTTGGCGTACTGGGGCACCCGGAACTGGCTGCGCTCGAGCGGGTGGCCTTCGAGGGCGCCTCGCAGCAGGGTCGCGGCGCGGTAGACCGTGTCGCCCTCGGGCATCGTCAGCGCCTCAGCCGGTAGCCGCGCGGCACGGCGGCGAAACCGTTCTCGGAGAGTGCTTGCCCGGCCCGGGCAATGGCGGGATCGTTGCTGAGTGCCGCTGTGGTGGCGGGCTCGCCGTTGATGGACTCGATATGCAGGGTGGCGGGCGCGGAGGAGGCGAGGGCCCGCGCGGCCGCATCGAGATCGGCGGTGTCGTCGGTGAAGGCGAGCATGGTCTTGCCGCCGCGCTCGAGGTAGAGGGCGAGGTCGCCATTGACGAGGACGACGAGTGCTCCGGCCTTGCGGCCCGCGCGATGCCCGGGCACGGGGGGATCGGGCCAGGGCAGGGCGGCGCCGTAGGCGTTGGCGGGGTCGATGGCGGCGAGAGCTATGGCGGTGCGTTCCGTGGGCGGGGAATCCGGTCCGGCGGCATCGGGCTCGTCGCGGTGCTCGTGGGAGCGCAGCTCGTCGACGACGGCGGTGGTCGCGAACTGGGTGGCGCCGAGTCCGTCGACGAAGTAGCCGCGCCGGCACAGCCCGCGATCCTCGAGGCTGGCGAGCACCTTGTAGAGGTCGCCGAACCCGGGTGCTCCGGCGGGGGTGCGCTCGGCGCCGAGGACGGGGCGGGTGACGACGCCGTAGCGCTCGAGCAGTTGCTCGGCGAGGCCGTGGCTGCGCAGCGTGTGGTCGGTCTCGGCGTCGGGGACCAGCGACCAGCGGCCAGCGACAGTGGGTGGGCTGCTGCGGGTGGTGAGGGAGGCCCTGCTGAGCGAGCCGCGCGGCAGGCGGGGTGGTCGTCCCGCGCGGTGGGTGCGGGCGCGGGCCGTGGCGGGAGCCCGGTGGGCGCTTCCGCCGCGGCCGCTGGCGAGCAGCGCGCGCACCGGGGCGAGGGTGTCGTTGGTGGCTGCGCCCGCCCAGACAAGTTCCCAGAGAGCGGCGATGAGGGCCTCGTCGGTGGTGGGAGCAGGAAATGCGGGCGCGGGGGTGGTGAGCTGCTCGGCGAGCTGGCGGAAGAAATAGCCACCGCCACGGGCGAGGATGGCATGCAGCTGCTGGGCGCTGCCACTGAGCTCGGGCTCGCCGGGCGGGGGCAGGGTGAGGTGCGCGGTATCAGCGAGGTGCAGGGCTATCCAGCCGTCGCGGGCCGAGATGGTCCCAGCGCCCGACCAGAGCACCTCGCCGGCGCTGGTGAGCTCGTCGAGGTGGGCGGGGCTGTAGTCGCGGACGCGGCTGGGCAGGATGTGGGTCTCGAGGGCGGATGCGGGCAGTGGGAGTCCCGCGAACTGCTCGATGGCGGTGAGCACTCCGTCGGGTCCGCGCAGGGCGCGGCGGCCTATGTGGTGCCAGGCGGGCAGGAAGCGAGCGAGGGCCTGGGTGCTGACGGGCTGGATGGCATCGCGCACGAGCGCGAGGGATCGGCGCCGCAGCACGGTGAGGACACCGAGGTCGCACCATTCGGTGGTGCCGCGGTGATCGTGCCGGAGCGTGTCGTCGCTGCTAGCGGGCCGGAACTCGCCCTCGGTGACGCGTTTCTGGGCGGCGAGGCCGCGCAGCACGGTGGTGATGATGCTCGCGGGCACGCGGTATCGGTCGGTGATGTCGCTGGCGGTGAAGGGTCCGTGGGTGCGGGCGTAGCGGGCAACGAGGTCCTCGAGCGCGGTGGGGGCGGGCTCGAGGAACGTGGCGGGGATGCCTTGGGGCAAAGGTGCTCCGTACGCGTCACGGATGCGGCCCGCGTCCTCGACGACGATCCACCAGCGCTCCCCGGAGAACGAGGCATCGATGATGCGCCGCGCGTCGGCGAGCTCGCCGAGCCAGCCGGTGGGATCGGCGCTGCACCGCGCGATGACCTCGGCGGTGGTGAGGGGCCCGAGGAAGCGGATGAGGTCCGCGAGCTGCTCGGCGCTGTCGGCCTTGCGGGTGAGCCGCTGCAAGGCGTCCTCGTGCGCGCGGATGATGCCGGGATCGAGGAGGTCGCGCATCTCGAGCCGCCCGAGCAGCTCGGCGAGGAGGGTGGTGTCGAGGGAGAGCGCGGCGGCCTTGCGCTCGGCGAGCGGGGCGTCGCCCTCGTAGATGAAGGCGCCGGTGTAGCCGAACAGGGCGGAGACGGCGAACGGCGACGGCGTGGTCGTGTCGGCCTCGACGACGCGGATGCCGCGCCGCTCGATGCTGGTGAGGATGCGCACCAGCCCGGGCAGATCGTAGACGTCCTGGAGGCATTCGCGGAGCGCTTCGAGCACGATGGGGAAGTCGGGGTGCTCGCGGGCGATATCGAGGAGCTGGGCGGAGCGTTGCCGCTGCATCCACAGCGGGGAGCGCTTGCCGGGATCGCGGCGGGGCAGCAGCAGCGCGCGGGCGGCGCATTCGCGGAACCGGGCGGCGAACAGCGCCGAGGTGGTGGTCTCGCGGGTGACGATGTCCTCGATCTCGGCAGGGTCGAGGAGGAAGAGATCGGCTCCGGGCGGCTCGTTGCCGGTGTCGGGGAGCCGGACGATGATGGCGTCGTCGGTGGTGACGGTGGCTCCGTCGATGCCGTGGAGCTCCTGGATGCGGGCGTTGATGGCGAGTGCCCAGGGGGCGTGCACGGGCAGGCCATACGGGCTGTGGAGGATGAGCCGCCAGTCGCCGAGCTCGTCCCGGAACCGCTCGAGAAGCAGGGTATTGCCCGATGGCACGATGCCGGTGGCGTCGAGCTGCTCGGTGATGAAGGCGATCGCGTTGCTGGTGGCGTTGGTATCGAGGCCAGCGGCATGGAGGCGCTCGCGGGCTTGCTGCGGATCCTCGGCGATCTCGTGGAGGAACGCGCCAAGGGCCTCGCCGAGCTCGGCGGGACGCCCGATGCTGTCGCCGATCCAGAAGGGCAGGCGGCCGAACTGGCCGGGGGCGGGGCTGACGAGGACACGGTCGTGGGTGATGTCCTCGATGCGCCAGCTCGTGGCGCCGAGCGCGAACACATCGCCGACGCGCGACTCGTACACCATTTCCTCATCGAGCTCGCCGACGCGGGTGTTCTTCTCGCCGACCATCATGACGGCGAAGCTGCCCCGGTCGGGGATGGTGCCTCCGGAGGTGACGGCAAGGCGCTGGGCTCCTGGCCGTCCGGTGAGGGTGCCGGTGTCGCGGTCCCAGATGATGCGGGGCCGCAGCTCCGCGAACTGGTCGGACGGGTACTTGCCGGCGAGCAGGTCGAGGATGGCGTCGAACAGGCTGCGGGGCAGGGCGGTGTAGGGCCCGGCCCGGCGCACGGTGGCGTACCACTCCTCGACGTGCAGCTCGTCTAGGGCGCAGGCCGCCACGGTCTGCTGCGCGAGCACATCGAGCGGATTGGATGGCACGCGCAGCGCCTCGATCTGGCCCGAGCGCATCCGCTCGACAGTGATGGCGCAATGCAGCAGGTCCGCGCGATGCTTGGGAAACAGGACTCCGCGGGAGATCTCGCCGACCTGGTGCCCGGCCCGGCCGACGCGCTGGAGGCCGCTCGCCACCGAAGGGGGCGCTTCGACCTGCAGCACGAGGTCCACCGCGCCCATGTCGATCCCGAGCTCGAGGCTGCTCGTGGCGACCACGCAGCGCAGGCGGCCGGATTTCAGGTCGTCCTCGATGATCGCGCGCTGCTCCTTGCTGACCGATCCGTGGTGCGAGCGGGCCAGCACCAGGGGTGCCTCGATGGCGGTGCCGCCCTGCGCGATGTATTCGGCGGGGGAGCGTGGCGGCGATCCGGGCAGCTCGTAGCCATTGCGCTCGCTATATATCTCGTTCAGTCGCGCGGTGAGGCGCTCGGCGAGGCGCCGGGAGTTGGCGAAGACGATGGTGGAGCGGTGCTCGAGCACGAGGTCGGTGATCTGTTCCTCGACGTGCGGCCACAGCGAGCTCGCGGACAGGTTGCGCGCGTCGGTATCGGTATCCCCGGGGACGGCGGGGATGTTGGCCATGTCCTCCACGGGCACGGCGACGGTGAGGTCGAATCGCTTGGGTGTGGGGGGCGCGACCACGGTGACGGGGCGTGCCCCGGCGAGATAGCGCGCTACCTCGTCGTGAGGTCGCACGGTCGCGGATAGACCGATTCGCTGGGCCGGGGAGGAATGAGGGTCGCCGGAGCCCAGCGAGTCGAGGCGCTCAAGGGATAGCGCGAGGTGCGCTCCGCGCTTGGAGCCCGCGATCGAGTGAATCTCATCGATGATGACGGTATCGACGGTGCGCAGGATCTCCCGCGCCTGCGAGGTCAGCATCAGGAACAGCGACTCGGGAGTGGTGATGAGGATGTCCGGGGGGTGACGCAGCATGGCAGCGCGCTCGCGCCGTGGCGTATCGCCAGTGCGCACCCCGGCCCGCACTTCGGGAACCGGCAGGCCCAGGTGGCGGGCCGTGTGGGCGATCCCAGCGAGGGGGGCGCGCAGGTTGCGCTCGACATCCACCGCCAGTGCCTTCAAGGGCGAGATGTAGAGCACCCGCACGCCCGGCGCCTCGGCCGGGGCGGAAGCTAGCCGGTCCAGCGACCACAGGAACGCCGCCAGGGTCTTGCCCGACCCCGTTGGTGCCACCACGAGCGTGTGATCGCCCGCGCTGATGGCATCCCAGGCGCCATCCTGCGCGGCGGTGGGCGCGCCGAAGGAGGATGCGAACCACTCCCGCGTCGCCTCCGAGAACCGATCGATCGCCGTCACCCCACCATCATGCCCCGGGGCACTGACAAGTAGGCCGGCCGCGGGCTAGCGCACCTGCAGGACGATCTTGCCGCGGGTGTGGAGGCCGCGGGATCGCTTGTGCGCCTCCGCGGCGTCGGCGAGGGGGTAGAGATACTCGATGGAGGAACGGATGGTTCCTTCCTCCATGAGGTCGAGGATGGCGGCGAGCTGCTCGCTCCGGGGCTTGACCAGCACGGTCGTGCTGTGTTGCACGTGCTCGTTGCTAATGCGTCGAGCGACCGTGGTGCGTGCCCAGTCCGCGGCGTTGCGGATGGTGGGGACGGTCGTGATGTAGGTCCCGCCCGGGGCGAGCATGGGCGCGCAGGTGGCGAGGCTCTCGTGGCCGAAGGCGTCGAGGACGATGGCGCAATCGGTGACGGTGGAGCGGTAGTCGGTGCTGCGGTAGTCAATGACGCGGTGCGCGCCGAGGTCCTGGGCGAACTCGGTGTTCGCGGGTCCGCAGATCGCGGTGACATGCGCGCGGGCCTCGCGGGCGAGCTGGATGGCGTAGTGCCCGACTCCTCCAGTGGCGCCGATGATGGCGACGCGATCGCCCTTGCCGACACCGCCGAGGTCGTGGAGCGCCTGCCAGGCGGTGAGCCCTGCGGTGGGGATCGCGGCAGCACCGATATGGCTTACCGAGGATGGCTTGGGCGCGAGGTGGTCCTCGTGGATGGCGATGCGCTCGGCGTAGCCGCCCATGCTGCCGAGGGCGGATTGCATGCCGACGACGGCATCGCCTGGCTTGAAGCGGGTGACGTCCTCGCCGGTGGAATGCACGACGCCGGAGATGTCGCTGCCGGGGATGATGGGCCGGCCACGGACGAGGTGGCGCGCGAAGTAGCGGCCCTCGCGGAGCAACCAATCGCGCGGGTTCACCGCTGCGGCGTGGACGTCGACAAGCACCTCGTGGGCGCGCGGCCGGGGGTCGGGGACATCCCCGTAGCGGAGTACCTCGGGTCCGCCGTAGTGGTCGAAGTAGATCGCTTTCATGTGTTCTCGCCTCGCTCTTTGCTGTGGCAGTGACCCGAAGTGTGTCACATATACACATGCGAATAGCCGAACCACGCGGCGATCGTTACTGGAATCACTCAAGAATGCCTGGGCTTGCGTGAGGTTGGCCAGCGCGCGTCGCGGCAGTGTTGTGGGTCACGGGCGATCGGTCATCGCATCTCCTCCCAGCATGAAGCACGGCCGAAGGAACGATCCCTCGGCCGTGCTTCGTTCATGGTGCGCGGGTCAGTGCCCGGCGCCGAGCTGCCCACTGAGCTTGTCGTGGCGCTCCTGCGAGGCTTCGTTGAGCCCGATGATCCGGACCTTCTTGCCCCGATGGTGGTACTTGGTGGTGATCGCGTCGAGCGCGGCAACGGTGGAGGCGTCCCAGATGTGCGAGTCGCTCAGGTCGATGACCACGTTCTCCGGGTCGCCCGAGTAGTCGAACTGATACACCAGGTCATTGCTGGAGGCGAAGAACAGCTCGCCGGAGACGCGGTAGACGCGGGTGTCGATGTGGCCGTCCTTGGTGGTGTCGGTCTCGGTGACCTTCTCCACGGTGACGAAGTGCGCGACGCGGCGGGCGAACATCACCATGGCGGTGACGATCCCGGCTATCACGCCGTAGGCGAGGTTGTGGGTGAACACCGTGACCACGACGGTCACGACCATGACCAGTGTCTCGGCACGGGGCATCCGCATCAGCGTGGACGGGGAGATCGAGTGCCAGTCCATGGTGCTGTAGGAAACCATGATCATCACGGCGACGAGAGCGGCCATGGGGATCATGCCGACGAGCTCGCCGAGGCCCAGGATCAGCGCCAGCAGGAAGACTCCGGACAGGAGCGTGGAGATGCGGGTGCGGGCGCCGGAGACCTTCACGTTGATGATGGTCTGGCCGATCATCGCGCAGCCACCCATGCCGCCGAAGAAGCCGGTGACGAAGTTCGCGCTGCCCTGGCCCCAGCCCTCGCGGGTCTTGTTCGAGTGGGTATCGGTGATGTCATCAACGATCTTAGCGGTCAGCAGTGACTCGATGAGGCCGACGAGCGCCATGGCGAGCGCGTACGGGGCGATGATCTGCAACGTCTCGAAGGTGAACGGCACGTCGGGGATGAAGAAGAGCGGGATGGTCGAGGGCAGCTCGCCCTCGTCGCCCACATCCGGCACGTTCCACGCGAAGAACACCGCGATGGCTGTGAGGATGACGATCGCGACGAGCGGGGCTGGCACGACCGTGGTGATCCGGGGCAGCAGGAACATGATGAGAAGGCCGACGACCACCATGGGGTACACCAGCGCGGGAACGCCGACGAGGTGGGGGATCTGCGACATGAAGATGAGGATCGCGAGAGCGTTGACGAAGCCGATCATGACGCTGCGCGGGATGAAGCGCATGAGCCGGGCGACGCCGAACAGGCTGAGCGCGATCTGGATCAGGCCACCAAGAATTACTGTGGCTAGCAGGTAGTCGAGCCCATAGTCCCGGACAACGGGGGCGAGCACCAGCGCGATCGCTCCCGTGGCTGCGGTGATCATGGCGGGCCGGCCACCCGTGAAGGCGATCACCACGGCCATGGTGAAGGAGGCGAACAGGCCTACCTGGGGGTCCACGCCAAGAATGATCGAGAAGGCGATCGCCTCGGGGATCAGGGCGAGCGCGACGACGAGACCAGCGAGGATCTCCGTCTTGAGCCGCTGCGGAGAGCGCAATGCCCCCATGACCGAAGTGTCCGGCCTGGGGGTCGCCATGAGCGGGGGCGCGTAGGTGGTGGAAGAGCTAGGAGTGTGATCTGTCACACTGCCTCCGTCCGTGAATCGGGCTGTCCATGAATCAGGCATGCGTGAGCCCGGCGTCTTTTTCTTAGGATTCGGTGAGGAATGTAACGATACCGGCACGGACTATCGGAAAGCACCCCATTGAACGCAAAGGGTGACGTGGCTAACGCCACGTCACCCTTCGTTGCAGGCTACGAATCAGCGGTCGGCAGCGGGGCCGCCTTCTTCGCTGTCCTCGCCGTTCCCGCCGTTCTGCGCGAGCTTCGACCCCTCGTGGGAGGCCTCGAACTCAGGGGTGTCGAACACCTCGCCGCCGAGCGGATCCTCCGATGCCGCCTCGGAGGACACCTCGAGGTTGCCGGTCCGGGGATCCGTGACGAGATCGCTGCTCGACACCGAATGCACCGAGACCAGGAGCCCGGGATGCTCGGGGGTCTTGGCAGTGGGCGTCCAGGACTCGAGGCCCGCGAACGTCGAGGAGATGCCCCGCGCGCCGCGCCAGCGCTTGTGCTGCTCCTGCTTGGGAACGGGCGCTGGCACGGCCTGGGGCAGCTCGATGCCGGACGCACCGTCGCCGGCGGGCTCGCCCACGGGAACCACCCGGACGTAGCGCGGGGTGCGGGCCACGTCGTAGTGGAATGCCTTGAGCAGCGAGAAGCACGCGAGCACCAGCACGATCGAGAAGGGCACGGCCGTGGCGATCGATGCCGTCTGCAGGGCCACGAGGAAACCGCTGCCACCGATGATCAGCAGCACCGCTGCCGCGATGCCCTCGAGGAACGCCCAGTACACGCGGGTGATCCTGCTGGTCTCCACATCTCCTCCGTTGGAGAGGATATCGATCACCAGCGAGCCGGAGTCCGACGAGGTGACGAAGAAGAACACGACCACCGCGATCGCGAGGATGCTGGTGATGATGCCCAGCGGCAGCGTCCCGAGATAGGCGAACAGCGCGGTATCCACCACCACTTCGGTGCCGTCGGCCAGGTCACCGACCTCCCGCTGCCGCAGGATCGCGGAATCACCGAAGATCGTGAACCACAGCGAGCTGATGAGCGTCGGGGCGATCAGCACGCCCGCGATGAACTCGCGAATAGTGCGGCCGCGCGAGATGCGCGCGACGAACATGCCCACGAAGGGTGCCCAGCTGATCCACCAGCCCCAGTAGAAGATGGTCCAGCCCGCGGCCCAGCCGTCGTCGGCGAAGGGCGCGGTGCGCAGCATCAGCTCGGGCAGCGCCTGGACGTAGCCGCCGATGTTCTGCACCCACGATTGCAGCAGGAACAATGTGGGCCCGGCCAGCAGCACGAACAGCGCGAGCAGCGCCGCGAGCGTCATGTTGATGTTCGACAGCCACTTCAGGCCCTTGTGGACGCCAGTGACCACCGAGACCGTGGCGATCAAGGTGATCAGGGTGATCAGGCCCACGACCCACCAGTTGGATGCCTCGATCCAGCCGAGGAACTCGAGCCCGGCCATGATCTGCTGCACGCCGAAGCCCAGTGACGTGGCGACACCGAACAGCGTGCCGACGATCGCTACCGCATCGATGGCGTGACCGATGAAGCCCTCGACCCGCTTGCGCCCCAGCATCGGCTCGAGCAGCCACCGGACCGACAGGGGCCGTCCCTTGCGGAAGGTCATGTAGGCCAGCCCGAGGCCCACCACGACGTAGATCGACCAGGCGTGCAGTCCCCAGTGGAACATGGTGATCTGCAGGGCCTGGTTCGCGGCGGCATCGGTGGATCCAGCGATGCGCCCTGCCTCGGGCGGCGCGACGTAGTGCATGAGCGGCTCGGCGACGCTGTAGAACAGCAACCCGATGCCCATGCCGGCGCTGAACAGCATCGCGAACCAGGAGAGCAGGCCGAACTCGGGCTCCTCGTCGTCGCGGCCGAGCCGGATCTCGCCGATCTTGGACAAGGCGCAGTACAGGGAGAATACGACGAATCCGGTGGCAACAAGGATGTACCACCAGCCCACGCCGTCGGAGATCCATGTGTTCAGGGTGTCGAAGGCATCGCTGGCGGTACTGCCGAAGACGGCAGCGAACGTCACGAGGCCGATGATGATGATGGACGCTGGTATGAAGACTGGCTTGAGCAGCGACGCCCAGGCGGCGCCAATGCTGCCCCCGGGCGGCGATGAGCTGGTGCCCGGCGAGCCGGTACCAGCCGGGGATCTGTCAGCTGACACGGTTCCTCCTCGGGAATCACATTCCTCTGTTGGTCACCTTAAGCCTGTCACATTTCTCGGCCGGCTAGCGCGGCTCGAGCAGCTTGCCCCGGATCACCTCGATATCCGCAGGCAGGAGGCCCAGACCATGCGAGAAATAGGTCGACAGGTCCCCATACGTCTCATCGAGCGTCGCCCAGGCGGTCTCGAGGAACGAGGGCTGCACCCTGAGCACCGGGTACAGCAGCTCACGGGCGATGCCGTGGCGGCCCGCGGCGTCGTAGATCGGCGCGAAGAGCGCATCGGTGGCGGGGATCACCGAGAGGTAGTGCTCGAGCAACTGGTCACGGTCGAGCCCGGCGATGGCCAGCAGCAGCGTTGCCGCCCACCCCGTGCGATCCTTGCCCGCGGTGCAATGGAATAGCACGGGGGCCTGCGATCGCGCGACGGCGAGAAGCGTCTCGCGGAAGGCATCGCGCGCGCCCTCGTCGGTGATGAACAACCGGTACGCGGAGGCCACCTCGTTCTCGGCGCTGCCGCTGGCCAGGAACTCCGCGGCATGCTCGGGATCATGCAGGGCCTGGGCGAAACGGGCCGCCGTCGAGCGCTGCATGCGCGCGAACACGTCAGCGACGGTGATGGTGACACTGCCTGGCGCCGAGGTGGGCATGGAGGCGCGCTCGCTCGCGGTGCGCAGGTCCACCACCGTGCGCACGCCGAGCCCGTCGAGCGCATTGCCGTGGTGACCACCGAGCTGGGCCGACCGGAACACCAGCCCGGGACGGCCAGGCAGGCCGAGCGACGCGGCGTGGGCGCCGAGGTCCTGCAGGTTCGGGATGGTCACGGGGTGCTGCTCCCGGGAGCTCCGCGATAGCGGTCCTCGATCTCCTCCACGAACCGCGTCGTCATGCTGGCGACCAGCTCGGGCTGGTAGAGCGGCAGCCAGTGGCCGCCATCAACGAACCGGATGCGGCAGTCCAGTGCCCACTCGGCCGCGCCGGACTGCGCCACGGGCGGGAACAGCTTGTCGTTCTCCGGCACGATCACCAGCGACGGAACAGGCTTGCGGGGCTCGCCGGTCACACGGTCCGGCTTGCGCCCGAACAACTGGCTGTAGATGTTCGCGGTGTAGATGCGCAGGCCGTCCCGGTTGCGGGCAGCGAGGCCGGATCCGTAGCCGCGCGGGCGCTCGCCCTTCTCGAAGCGCCACTTGATCAGGCCCATCGCGGCATCGCCGAGTCCCATCCGGAACAGAGCGGGAGCCAGCACCGGAACTTGCAGCGCCGTCATGTAGGTGTTGGTCGGCCACAGCCGGACCAGGTCGCGCAGGTGCTGCCAGTCGAAGCGCAGCTGGTCCCGTACCCACGCCGAGTAATAGTCCGGGGAAGCGGTGCCGATGGTGGTGAGCGAGAGCAGCTCGATGCCATCGACGGGATGCAGGGCGAGGTCCCACGCGCCCGCGCCGCCCCAGTTGTGCGCGAGCAGGTGCACGCGGCCATTGACCGCGAGCGTACGGGCCACCGAGGCGATATCGTCGGCGAGCTGGGAGATCGTGTAATCGCGGATCGCGCCAGGGCGGTCCGATTTGCCCGCTCCGCGCATGTCGAACGCCACGACGTGGTATTGCTCGGCGAGATACCCGATCACGGGTTCCCACATGCGGTGATCGTCGGGGAAGCCATGCACGCACAGCACGGTGGGCTTGGCCGGATCGCCGTAGGAGTAAGTGGCCAGGCGCACGCCGTCGGTGCTGATGACCCACCGGTCCGAGACGACCCCGCGGGACTGGCTACGAGCTGTCTGATCGGGCCGTGGATCTGCGGTGTCATCCGCGTGTGCCATGTGAACCTCAATGCTCCGAGCCGACGGTGAACATCTCGCAGGCTAGCGCAGGCCATCGCGGTGGTGCTAGCACCGAGCTTCGACGCTGCCGCGCGCCGGGCGCCCGTGCCGCAACGGGTCGAGGACGGAGTGCTGCTCGGTCAGCGCGGGTGGCGCGATCGATCGTGGCATCGGCCAATGGGCAATTGTCGCTGACTCGCCACTAATGGGGAGCACGCGCGTGATACTGGTGTGTGCCCGGCGCGTGGTCCGGGAGAGCGAGGTACGTGTGGATGCTGGTCTCGATTGATGGCGGTTCGGCCATGCCGCCGTATGAGCAGATCGTGTGCGGCGTCGTCGATGCCGTTCGCGAGGGCACGTTGATCGCGGGCACCAAGCTACCGACCGTGCGGGCGCTCGCTGGGGAGCTGCGCATCTCGCCGAACACGGTGGCGCGCGCCTACCGCGAGCTCGAGGCCAAGGGATTGATCGAGACGCACGGCAGGCTCGGTACGTTCGTGGCGCCCGGAGCCGACCCCGTGCGCGGTCGCGCGGAGTCCGCCGCCACCGAATTCGTTGCCCAGCTCACTGGTCTCGGCTATGGGGCGGCGGAGATCCGGTCCCTCGTGGAGGCCGCGCTGCGCGGCACCGACGGCTCAAGCGGTGGCGGCGAGGCGGCCGATCGCCACGACGATCGCGAGGACGAGCAAGGTGCCGACATAGGGGAGCGCGGGGCCTAGCTCGCCGCGGCGATGCAGCACGAGGCCGGCGAGCGCGAGCAGCGCGGCGAGCCCGGCCGCGGCCAGTGGCGTTATCAACGGGTAGATGCCGGTGGCCTGGGGCAGCACGAGCCCGAGCGCGCCCAGGATCTCGAGGATGCCGATCGCGCGGACAGCTTTGGGGGAGAAGTCGCTGGCCCAGGCGGCGCGGGGCCTGGCCCGGTAGGCCTCGTAGGGCGTGGATGTCTTGGTCACGCCACTGAGGAGAAACGCTGCGGCAAGGATCGCGGAAGGAATCCATAACACTAGGTCCATTCAGCCTCCCCTGGATTTCCTTGCTGGTAGACCAGGTTATAGCGCGGAGCAGCGGACGACTAGCGGATCGGGCCCGCGTTGGCGCATGGCACATGGGTGTGGCGCCCGCAACCAGCCATTCACCCAGATTTAGTTGCATGGTCAACTAGATTGTCGCTAGTGTGCACTCATAGGTCCGCTCGGCACACCTTGGCCCCGCGCTTGGTCCCGCGCACGAACGACACCAGGAGGAAACCATGGCACACGGATGGCACCGCGATATCGCCGTACTCATCGCCCGCATCGGAATCGGCATCGTCTTCACCGCGCACGGATGGCAGAAGCTCAACGAGCAAACCATCGATGGCGTGCAGCAATTCTTCACCTCGATCAATGCACCGCTGCCCGAGATCACCGCCTACATCGTCACCTACCTCGAGCTCGTCGGTGGCATCGCGCTCATCATCGGTGCGCTCACCCCCGTCGTGGGGCTCCTGCTCTTCGCCAACATGGTCGGGGCCTTCTTCCTCGTCCACGTCGAGAACGGCGTCTTCGTTTCTGAGGGCGGATACGAGCTCGTCCTCGCCCTCGGTGTCGGCTCGCTCATGATCGCCGCCATCGGCGCCGGACGGATCAGCATCGACAACTTCATCCCTGGCTTGCGCGCACCTGCCTGACGGCGACGTTTCTACGGCTGCCCCTTTCCCGGCGGCGCCCATTCCTGCCGTCCAGACCCAAACGCGATAGAAACTGCCCAGATTCCGGGCCAGCTTCTATCGCGTTTGGCGATTTCCGGTGCTTGTGCGAGCGAGAGAATCACCTGCGGGAGGGTGCCACGACGCATTCCCGCTCGCCCGAGCAAACCCGCCAGGCGCTAGCCCAGGCAGGTGTCGAACACCGCGAGCATGGCGTCCCGCTCGGAAGATGTGACCCACAGCTCGTAGATCGTCTTCACCTCGATCTGCTGCGATACATACGTGCACCGGTAGGAACGATTCGGTGGCAACCAGCCCGAGGCGTCGCTGTCGCTCTTCTGCTGGTTCGCCCAGCCCGCCACGGCCAGCAGGTTCCGCGGGTCATTGGCGAAGTTGCGCCGCTCGCGCTCCGACAACTGCTGCGCGCCCTTCTGCCACGCGTCGGACAACGCCACGAGGTGATCGACCTGAACCTCGCCGGAGGTCTCGGGCCCGCGCACGAACTCGATCGTCTCCAGAGTGAACGGATCGAGGATCGTTCCCTCGCCCACGACGCAGCCCTCCTCGCCAGGCCGGAACGTCACCTCCAGGAAGTCCCGGATGAGGATGTCGTTGCGCGTATCGCAGCCATTGCCGCCGTACTCCACGTCCACATCATCGGTCCAGGCGGGGCCGAATTCCTCCCGGTCATAGCCCGTCTGAGGCGCGCGCCCGCGAACGGGCAGATCATCCAAAGCCTCCCGGGCAGCCTCCCACCGCGCGACCTCCGCGTCCGTCGCGGGAGTGCCAGGGCTATGCCACGTCACATCCGACCTGTCGAAGCCCTCCGGGATCGAGGCGGTGACATCATCGGAGCCGTCCTGCGAGCCCGTCACCACCACCATCACGCCGAGGCCCACGATCACGAGCAGCACGATCGCGATCCGCACCTTGGTGCTCACCACTCCACGGAGCTTCCTGTCCACGGCGAACGCGAGGTCTGCGCGCTTCATCCACCCACCCTTTGCAATGTCGTCCAGTCGATCCGGGCAATAGTCGACACCTTGTCTACCACTAGGGACCGACAAGCCCGAATCGCCTCCGCGCCCGCAGCACTCGGCATCAGCGGCCGCGGGCACTCACCGCCAGCTCGGCAGCCACAGCTGCCACTGCCAGAACTCCTCGGTGATCGGCACCGCTGAGAGGATCGGGTACAACCACGCGAAGTTCACGATCACCAGCGCCAGGTAGCAGCACACCACCAGCCGGGCCAGCACGCGCCGCTCCTCCGATCGGCGCGACGCACCCAGCAGGTCACCCAGCGCCAGAGCCACCAGAATCGCGAGGAATGGCGCCATCGGAGCGGCATAGAAGTAGTACATCTGCCGATCAAGGCTCGCGAACCACGGCAGGAAGCCCGCCAGGTACCCCGTCAGCACCAGCGCGTGCCGGCCATCCCGGTGCGCGACGGTCCGCCACACCGACCATGCGATCACCGGCAGCGCCACCCACCACAGCGCCGGGGTACCCACCAGCATCACCGCGCGCACGCACGCGCCCGCGCCGCAGCCGGTGATCTCGCTGCCATCGGCGAAGTAGTACAGCATCGGGCGCAGCCCCATCGGCCACGTCCACGGCTTGGACTCCCACGGGTGCAGATGCCCTGCCGAGTTCGTCAGGCCCGCATGGAACTCCAGGATGGTCGCATGGTTGTGCCACAACGAGCGCACGGCGTCCGGCAGGAACGACCACGCCCCGCCCGTTCCCACATCCTGGCCCACCGCATGCCGGTCCACGCCCGTCTCGCTCGTGAACCACGCCCAGTAGCTCGCCAGGTACACGCAGGCAGGGACGACGAGCAGCGCCCACAACGCGGGTGCCATGTCCCTCGCGAGCGTCCCCCGCAGTGGGCGGCGCACCCGGTACCGATAGCGGGCCGCGAGATCCAGCGCCACGCTCATCACTCCGAAGAACGCGATGAAGTACAGCCCCGACCACTTCGTTGCCACCGCGAGCCCCAGCAGCACCCCGGCGGCGAACCGCCACCAGCGCACGCCCATGCGCGGTCCCAGCGCGGACGCGCCGATCCGGCCCTCCTCGTACGCCCGCGCGAACCGCGAGCGCACGTCATCGCGGTCGATCACCAGGCAGCCGAACGCCGCGACCACCAGCACCACGAGGAAGATGTCGAGCATCCCCATGCGCGAGGTCACGAACGTCAGCCCGTCCGCCAGCACCAGCAGCCCCGCGATGGCCCCCACCAGCGTGGACCGGGCCAGGCGTCGCGCGATGCGCGTCACCAGCACCACCAGCACCACACCGGCCACCGCCGCCGAGAACCGCCACCCCAGCGCCGTGTAGCCCAGCATCGCCTCGCCCAGCGCGATCAACTGCTTGCCCAGCGGAGGATGCACCACCAGCCCGTACGCCGGGTTCTCCTCCACCCAGCCGCCCTGCAGCATCTGCCACGCCTGGGTCACGTAATGCTTCTCGTCGAACACCGGCATGCCGCCGTCGGTGGGGGTGCCCAGCCGCGCGAACCGCGTGATCGCCGCCAGCACCGCCAGGAACAGTGCCACCATCCAGCCGCGCAACCGGTCCGACGGCATCGGCACCTCGACCGGATCCACCCTCCCCGGCGAATCGCGGCGCTCCAAGCGGCCAGGAACCGGATGCCGTGGCGGCCCCGCATGAGCCGGGGAACCATCGCGCTGGGACCGGCGCACCCCGGATCGACGCGCGAGTTCGAGAACCGTCACCCCACGATCGTAGGCTGTACCACCATGACTGGTCAGTTGGTGCTCGCGGCAACCCCCCTCGGCGACGTTCGCGACGCCTCGCCCCGCCTCATCGAGGCCCTCGGCACCGCTGGCGTCATCGCCGCCGAGGACACCCGCCGTGCCCGGCAGCTCGCGAGCTCGCTCGGCGTCACCATCACCGGACGCATCCTCAGCTTCTACGACCACAACGAGCACAGCCGCATCGAGCAACTCGTCCGCGACATCACCGACGGCGCCACCGTCCTGCTCATCACCGACGCCGGCATGCCCTCGGTCAGCGACCCAGGCTTCCGCCTCGTCGCCGCGTGCGCCGAGCATGACCTGCGCGTCACGTGCCTGCCCGGCCCGTCCGCCGTCACCACCGCCCTCGCCCTCTCGGGCCTGCCCGTCGACCGGTTCTGCTTCGACGGCTTCCCGCCCCGCAAGGCCGGAGCCCGCCGCGCCTACTTCGAGACCCTCCGCCACGAGGCCCGCGCCTGCGTGTTCTTCGAGGCACCCCACCGTCTCGCCGAGTCCCTCGCCGACGCCGCAACGGTCCTCGGTGGCGAGCGCCGCGCGGCCGTATGCCGCGAGCTGACCAAGACCTACGAGGAAGTCGTCCGCGGCACCCTCGCCGAGCTTGCTGAATGGGCCACCGGAAACGTGCGCGGCGAGATCACCGTTGTCCTCGCCGGAGCAGCGACCACCACCGATGAGGCCATCGACCACGTGCGCGACGTCGAGCGGCTAGTCGAGGCCGGGAGCCGTCTCAAGGAAGCGTGTGCTGTCATCGCGGAGCACGCCGGGGTGTCCAAGCGCGACCTGTACCAGGAATACCTCAAGCGCCGCGACGAGTAGGGGGCTCTGGTCGGGGTGCCCGGTCTCCCACGTGCCGCAGCTGTCCCACCTGCACCGCGAGTGTGCGAAGAACGACAGCTCGGAGCGCGAAGCCTGTCGTTCTTCGCACACTCGCGGACTCGCGGGGCACACTCGCGGTACCGGACCGGGCCAGCCCAAGCTAGCCGCGCGAGCTGAGCCCCACGATGGTCGCGGCCTTGGCGAGGCACTCGTGCCATTCGGTGTCCGCGCGTGAGTCGATGGTGATGCCCCCGCCCACACCGAGGCGGCAGGAGCGCGCGGTTCCGGTCGCCGGCCCGAGCTCGACGGTGCGGATCGCGACGTTCAGCTCCAGCCCAGCGACAGGGGAGCGGGCGCCTATGGTTCCGCAATACACCCCGCGCGGCTCAGGCTCCCACTCCTGCAGGAAGCGACGGGCGCGCAGCTTCGGCGTCCCCGTCACCGACGCGGGCGGGAACGTCGCCCCGAGCAGGTCCGCCACCGGCACACCGGGATCGATGCCCGCACGCACCGTGGACACCAGGTGCCACACTCCGGGCGCTGGGTGGATGCGCAGCAGCTCGGTGACCGTGACCGAACCGGGGCGGGCGAGGCGACCGAGATCATTGCGGACGAGATCGACGATCATCACGTTCTCGGCCACGTCCTTGACCGATTCGCGCAGCAACCGGGGATCGGCCGTGATGGGCAGGGTGCCCTTGATGGGGCTCGATTCGACGATGCCGCCGTGCCGGGAGAGGAACAGTTCCGGCGATAGCGAGGCGACCGCGCCCCAGGCGCCGGTGAGGAACGCGGCGCGCGCGGGCCGGGTGGCGGTGATGCCATCGGCGAAGAAGTCCACGGGCTCGCCGACGAAGCGGCCCTGGAAGAACCCGCACACGCACGCCTGATAGACCTCGCCGTCGCGGATCGCCTCGAGGCAGGATTCCACGCCGTGCTCGTGCGCCGCGCGGTCGGGCGGAAGCCACTCGCACGACCATTCCGAGGCCGCCGGTGCGATACTGTGCACGGCATCGCGCACCCAACCAGGGCAGTGGGCGCTGGCGAGCGATTCGAACCACCAGCAGTCGTCCGCGTCGAGGCGGAGCACCATGGGCGCGTATCCGGACGCTGCAGCGGGCAGCGGGCCCGAGCGCCCGTCCATCGTGCCGTCGGGGTAGGAGAGGTAGCCGAACCATCCGCCGCCGAAGAAACCTTCCGGGGCGCCCTCTGGTGGTTCGAGCTCAGCCGTGTCCAGTCCGAATGGCTGCGCGCCCTCGCTCGGCGGTGCGACCGCGATCGACGGTGCGATGATCGCGCGGGAGCCGAACCAGTCGCCCGTCAGAGCCGCGGGCGGGGCGAGGCCACGCGATCGTGCCCCGCGGGCCAGGGCACGCAGCACCTCGGCCGCAGGGTTGCCCGCGCCCAACCGTTCGTATCGCACGCTCTACAGAGTCGCACGCGCGCCCGGCAGTGACCTACGCCAGGCTGATCCTCACGCCTCGAGGCTCGCCCCGGCGGGCGCGAGCACGGCCTGGTCGGCAGCGACCTTGCCCGCGATCCAGCCACGCGCATCCATCGGTGCGGCGGTCTGCTTCTCGGTCTGCGGGAACAATCGCTCGAACTCGTCGTTGACGGCAGCGTCCTGCGCCGCGAGGATCGGCAGCAGGTCCTGGCCGTCCTGGCGCTTGCGGCGCGCCTCCTCGGCCATGGTGTGCTCGCCCACCTGCTGCAAGCGTTGCCCCACCCGCACCGCGTAGGCGAACAGGAATGCGCGGCGGAAGCTCGCCGAGCGGGTCGCGGGATCCTTGCTGGACTCACCGATCGCCGTCATCGATCGGGTGGCCTGCACGAGTGTCGATTCGTAGAGCAGCCCGACCTGCCGCAGATCCACCGGTGTTCCCACAGCGGTGGCGACCGAGTACTCGGCATCCCACACCACCCGCACCCGGTTCGCGAGCGCGATCTCGTGCAGCAGATGCACCTTGGACTTGGTGTAGGGGTTCTCGATGTGGACGCGCCGGGTCACCACGTCCGTGCGGTCCACGGTCGCGCTGAGGATCGCCGCGTCGATCGCGTAGCGCGTCATCAGTTCCTGCGCCTTCGCCGTGAACGCCTCCGCCTCGCCCTGGTAGGTCGTTGCCTCGGCCTTGGCGAGCAGGCCCCGCACCCGGTTCAGCACGCGCGGCTCCACCGTGGGCGCGCTGGCATCGGTGTCGATCCGCTGCTCCGGCCACTGCGACGGCGTCGCGCACACCACGGGCCACACCGGCAGGTCATGCCACTGGCCAAGGAGCGCGAGCACCGACTGCCAATCGGTGTGCAGCACCTGCGGGTAGTCGATCATCAGCAGGAACGGTCGGCCGGCAGGATTGTGCACGGCCGCGCGGCGCATGGTCCCGGCCAGGCGGGGGAACGACTGCTCGACCTCGCGCAGCTGCTCGACCCACGGCAGTGGAGCACGGTGCTCGGCGTTCGCGAGCACTGCTTGATGCGTCACCGTCGCGACCGCGAGCTCGAGCACTGGTGCGGCATGCGCCCGGCGCACCACGTGCACCACGTCGAGCGGCTGCCAGCCATGCTCGTACAGCGAGTCCATCGCGGCGAGCAGCAGCTCGGACGCCACCCGGGTGGCCAGCCATGGCTCCCGGCCCGCATCGATGGCAGCGAGCCGGTCGGCGATGCTCGTGGCATGCGCGCGCGAGCGGCGGCTGCCGACACTGGCATGCGCGCCGTCGAGGACCATCTCCATGACGAGGGTGTGCGCGTCGGTGCCGGGGCGGACAATGCCGCCGGGCCAGCTCCACTGCTCCTCGGTGTCCGCATTGCGCGCGCTGCCCCCGTGGCTGGCGGAGGCGGAATCCTGGGGCTGGCCGGGGCGGCGCGTCGCCCAGGAGGGGAAGCGCAGCCGCGCGCCGAGCGCGCCCAGCGCGGAATCGCCCTGGCCTTGCCCGCGCTGTGCCTGATCGCGCTGGGCCTGGTCTCGCCGGCCTGGGCTGCCGTTGTCCTCGGAGGTCGTCCCCATGGCAGTGCAGTATGCCTGTATCCGCCGATGAGGTGTGGGAGCGACGCAGCCGCGACATCAAAGGTTCACCAGCCGCACGGCGCTCCCAGGCACTGCGGTTGGGATTCCCCGTGCATGACCGAATAGGCTTGGGGCATGTCTACCCGAGTGCTCACGGCGGTTGCGTGGCCCTACACCAACGGCCCCCGCCACATTGGCCACGTTTCCGGCTTCGGCGTCCCGTCGGACGTTTTCGCCCGCTACCAGCGAATGGCCGGCAACGACGTGCTGATGGTCTCGGGCACCGACGAGCACGGCACCCCCATCCTCGTGCAGGCCGAGCAGGAGGGCACCACGCCCCAGGAGCTCGCTGACCGGTACAACCGCGTCATCGTCGACGACCTCGCTGGCCTGGGCCTGAGCTACGACCTGTTCACCCGCACCACCACGCGCAACCACTACGCGGTGGTGCAGGAACTCTTCCGTACCTTGCACAAGAACGGCTACCTCGTCCCCAAGACCACCACCGGGGCGATCAGTCCCTCCACTGGGCGGACGCTGCCCGACCGCTACGTCGAGGGCACCTGCCCGATCTGTGGCTACGACGGCGCGCGCGGCGACCAGTGCGACAACTGCGGCAACCAGCTCGACCCGATCGACCTGATCAATCCGCGCTCCAAGCTCAATGGCGAGACGCCGAAGTTCATCGAGACCGAGCACTTCTTCCTCGATCTGCCGTCCCTTGCCGGGGCGCTGGAGATCTGGCTCAAGGGCCGCACCGAATGGCGCCCGAACGTGCTGCGGTTCAGCCTCAACCTCATCGAGAACCTGCGGCCCCGCGCGATGAGCCGTGACATCGACTGGGGCGTGCCCATCCCGCTCGATGGCTGGCAGGACCGTCCCGACAAGAAGCTGTACGTATGGTTCGACGCCGTCATCGGCTATCTGTCCGCGAGCATCGAGTGGGCCGTGCGCACCGGCAATCCTGATGCGTGGCGCCAGTGGTGGACCGACCCCGAGGCCGTGTCCTACTACTTCATGGGCAAGGACAACATCACCTTCCACTCGCAGATCTGGCCCTCCGAGCTGCTCGGCTACCGTGGCGCCGGGGAGCACGGCGGCGAGCCCGGCATGTTCGGCGAGCTCAACCTGCCCACCGAGGTCGTCTCCAGCGAGTTCCTCACCATGAGCGGCTCCAAGTTCTCCACCAGCCGCGGCACCGTCATCTATGTCCGTGACTTCCTGCGGGACTTCGGCCCCGACGCGCTGCGCTATTTCATCTCCGTCGCCGGTCCGGAATCCCAGGACACCGACTTCACCTGGGACGAGTTCATCCGTCGCACCAACTTCGAGCTCGCCAACGAATGGGGCAACCTCGTCAATCGCTCGGTGTCGATGGCGCAGAAGAACTTCGGCGAGATTCCCCGCCCCGCGACGCTGACCGACGCCGACGCCGAGCTGCTCCGCACCGCGGAGGCCGCGTTCGAGACTGCCGGGGCCCACCTGCGACGCAGCCGTTTCCGCGCCGCCGCCACCGAGGGCATGCGCGTCGTCACCGCCGCCAACCGGTACATCTCCGCGCTCGAGCCGTGGAAGCTCGCCAAGGATCCCGACCAGCGCGACCGCCTCGCCACCGTCCTGCACACCTCGCTGCAGGTCGTCTCGGATGCCAACACCCTGCTCACCCCCTTCCTGCCGCATGCCTCGCAGCAGGTCCACGAGGCGCTCGGTGGCACCGGCGTGTGGGCGGCCCAGCCCGAGGTGCACGAGGTGGAGGACAACACCGCCCGCACCGCGCCGGTTGGCGCCAACCTTCCCAAGGAAGGACGCAGCTATCCCGTCATCATGGGTGACTACGCCAGCGAGAAGGCCCGGTGGGAGCGCACCAGCATCACGCCCGGAACGCCACTGAGCAAGCCGAGGCCCCTGTTCGCCAAGCTCGACCCCGAGATCGGCGAGACCGGCCCCGAGTGGGCACCGATCAAGAAGTGAGGCCCTGATGGGATCAAGCAAGCGCGAAGCACCCCCGCTTCCCGAGCGGCTTGCCCCGATCATCGACGCGCACACCCACCTCGACGCGTGCGGTGCCCATGATGAGGAGTCGCTCCGTGCCATCGTGGACCGCGCGGACAGCGCCGGGGTAGGAACCATCGTCACCGTGGCCGATGACCTCGACGCCGCCGAGAACGCTGTGCGCTTCGCCCACTGGGACGATCGCGTGCACGCCGCCGTTGCGCTGCACCCCACCCGTGCCAACGCGCTCGACGATCACGCCCGCGCGCGCATCGAGGAGCTCGCTCTCGACGAGCGCACCGTCGCCGTGGGGGAGACCGGTCTCGACTGGTACTGGCCCGGCAAGCTCGAGGGCTGCGCCACCCGTAGCGAGCAGGAGGATGCGTTCCGCTGGCACATCGACCTCGCCAAGCGGATCGGCAAGCCACTGATGCTGCACAACCGCGAGGCCGACGATGACCTCGTGCGCGTCCTGCTGTCCGAGGGCCCGCCGGAGAGCGTCATCTTCCACTGCTTCTCCTCGGGGCCGTCCATGGCGCGCACCTGCCTCGATCACGGCTGGATCCTCAGCCTCTCGGGCACCGTCAGCTTCCGCAACGCCCGCGACCTGCACGAGGCGGCCCTGCTCATCCCGCACGAGCAGATGATGGTCGAGACCGACGCGCCCTACCTGACGCCGCACCCCTACCGCGGCGCGCCCAACCAGTCGTACTGCCTGCCCTACACCGTGCGCGCGCTCGCGGAGCTGCGCGGCGAGGCGCCCGAGGATGTGGCGGCGGGGACCACGGCCACCGCGCGGCGGGTGTATCGGCTCTAGGGGGCCTGCTGCCAGTTAGGGAGGCTGTAGCCAGCCGCAAACGCGATAGAAGCTGCCGGGAATCGGGCGCCGCTTCTATCGCGTTTGGTGTTTTCCGGTGCGTTTGCGGTGGTGACGGCGGCGCAGGGCCGCCCAAGCCTGCGCGTCCCACGGGCCCCCTCGCAGCCCGGTTAGTAACACTGCCTGTTATCTAAGCGTGATTGCTGGCGTTAGCTGCTGCTTGCACAGCGGTGGCCCCGATCACAGTAGCAAGCACGGGGCCCATGGGGCTGGAGTGGTTGCAGGTGTTGCCCAGGGCCAGGTATTGAGCTGGTAAAAGACCAGTTCAGAGCTACTATCTCGGGCCGGTTGGGCACCATAAATCCCATATGCACCCCAGTAAACCTGATCTGTTTTGCACTGTGGGTCGCGTCTCATTCCGGGCAAAACGCTTGCTCCAGCTAGCACTGGCTCGTTACGGTTCTGTTATCGAACAGCCGGGATGGAGATGCCCGACAGGGGAGAGCAACGGCGCTCGCACCAACCCCTTCATCTCTTGCTCGGACACTCGTACACGCAAAGGTCAGGAACACAATGTCGCGCTCCACCACCCTCGCCGCCCTCAGCCCCAAGTCCAAGAAGGTCCAGATCGTCGCCGGTGGGCTCCTGCTCACCATGGCCGCCGGAACCGGCACCGCGATGGCGATGCAGAAGGACGTCACCATCGAGGTCGACGGCGAGACCCAGACCGTCTCCACGTTCAGTGGCGACGTCGAGGGCGCACTCTCGGCAGCAGGCTTCGACCTGACCGAGCACGACATCGTGGTTCCCGCACCGAGCACCGACATCGACAGCGGCGCCACCATCACCCTGCAGAAGGCGAAGCTGCTCACCCTCAACATCGACGGCGAGATCCGCGAGGTCTGGACCACCGCCCAGACCGTCGAGGAAGCACTCGCCCAGCTCGACCTCACCAACCGCGAGCTCGGCGTCTCCGCCTCGCGCTCCGAGCGCCTCCCGATCGACGGCCTCGAGCTCGCCGTGACCACGCCGAAGCCCGTCACCATCACCGATGGCGCCAACACCTTCGAGCACGTCACCACCGGCATGACCGTCGAGGATGTCCTCGCCGAGGTCGGTGCCCCGCTCGATGGCTTCGACGCCGTCACTCCGCACCAGCGCACCGTCGTCACCGAGGGCATGGAGATCGCTGTCGATCGCCTCCGCCTGGTCCGCGAGACCCTCGAGGAGGAGGTCGCGCCGACCGAGGAGATCATCGAGGATCCGTCGATGCTCGAGGGCGAGAGCCGCATCGAGGTCGCCGGCACCCCGGGCCGCGCCACCAACACCTACATGGTCGTGCACAACAGCGACGGCGAGTCCGGCCGCACCCGCGTCGCCACCGACATCAGCGCCGAGGCCAAGCCCACGGTCGTCCGCAAGGGCACCAAGCCCCGCCCGGCCGCGCCCGCCATCAGCAACGGCAGCACCTGGGACGCCCTCGCGCAGTGCGAGTCCAACGGCAACTGGTCCATCAACACCGGCAACGGCTACTATGGCGGCCTGCAGTTCTCGCAGGGCACCTGGGCGGCGCACGGCGGCACCCAGTACGCGCCCACCGCCAACCTCGCCACCCGCGAGCAGCAGATCGCCACGGCCGAGAAGGTCCGCGCGACCCAGGGCTGGGGCGCATGGCCGGCCTGCTCCTCCAAGCTTGGACTGCGCTGATCCCAGCCCGAACGTCCTCGCGGCCCGCAGCCGCCTGACCGCACGATGAGGCCGCACTGAACACCACGCGCCAGCACGAGAACCCCGAGCCCACCGGTTCGGGGTTCTCGCATGCTGTGAACCTGCTCGGTCCCGCCGATATCCGCGTTCTCGCCGAGCAGCTCGGGCTCCGGCCCACCAAGCAGTGGGGCCAGAACTTCGTGCACGACGCCAACACCGTCCGGCGCATCGTCACCAGCGCCGCCGTCGCGCCGGGCGAGACCGTCCTCGAGGTGGGGCCGGGCCTCGGCTCGCTGACCCTCGCGCTCATCGCGGCCGGGCATCCGGTGGTGGCCGTGGAGATCGACCCCGCGCTCGCCGCGCAGCTCCCCGCGACGCTGGCCGCCCGCGCCCCCGAACACACCGATCAGCTCGCGGTGGTGCAGGCCGACGCGCTGCGCGTGCGGCGCGACGACCTTCCCGAGGGCAGCCGTGATCCCGCCGCGATCGTGGCGAACCTGCCGTACAACGTGGCCGTGCCGGTCATCCTGCACCTGCTCGCCGAGCTGCCCAGCGTGCGGACCGTCCTGGTCATGGTCCAGGCGGAGGTCGCCGACCGGCTCGCCGCGCCCCCCGGCGGCCGCACCTACGGCGTGCCGAGCGCGAAGGCCGCCTACTACGGCGAGGTGCGCCGCGCCGGATCCGTCGGCAGGGCCGTGTTCTGGCCCGCGCCCAACGTCGACTCCGGCCTCGTCCGCATCACCCGCCACGCGGCCCCGCCCTGGTCGATGGAGCCTGCCGTGCGGCGCGCTGTGTTCACCCTCATCGATGCCGCGTTCGCGCAGCGCCGCAAGACCCTGCGCTCCGCCCTCGCGGGCTGGGCAGGCAGCGCGCAGGAGGCCGAGCGCATCCTGCGCAGCGCCGGCGTCGAGCCATCGGAGCGGGGAGAGAAGCTCGGCATCGCCGATTTCGTCCGCATCGCCGCCGTCGCGGCCGCGGGAGCCACGCCCCCGCGCGATCCGGGGCGCGACGCACCACCGAGCGACGACTAGGCTGATGCACCGTGCTTCATGTCGTTGATGCCCCCATCGTTGCCCGCGCCCCCGCGAAGGTGAACCTCCACCTCGCCGTGGGTGACCTGCGCGACGACGGCTACCACGAGCTCACCACCGTCTACCAGGCACTGTCGCTGCACGATGAGATCACCGTCCGCGCCGCCGACGCGATCTCCATCTCGGTGCGCGGCGAGGGCGCCGACGACGTGCCCCTCGGCTCGACCAACCTGGTGTGGCAGGCCGCCGAGCTCATGGCCGAGCAGGCCGGGCACGGCAAGCGTGGACCGCGCGCGGAGATCGCCATCACCAAGGGCATCCCCGTCGCTGGTGGCCTCGCCGGTGGCAGCGCGGATGCCGCCGCCACCCTCGTGGCGCTCAACGAGCTGTGGCAGCTCGAGCTCACCCGCCCAGAGCTGCTTGACCTCGCCGCCCGCCTCGGCAGCGACGTGCCTTTCTCCCTCAGCGGAGGCACCAGCGTCGGCGTGGGCCGGGGAGAGCAACTCCTGCCCGTGCTGTCGCGCAACACGTACCACTGGGTGCTCGCCTTCGCGAAGGGCGGACTGAGCACGCCCGCGGTATACCGGGAGCTCGACCGGCTGCGCGCGGTGGGCGCCCCGCCGCGCATCGGCGCCGCTGACGACCTGATGCACGCGCTCGCCGCTGGCGACCCGCAGCAGCTCGCGCCGCTGCTCGGCAATGACCTGCAGGCCGCAGCGATCTCGCTGATGCCCGCCCTGCGCCGCACCCTGCGCGCGGGCCGGGACGCCGGTGCGCTCGCCGCTATCGTCTCCGGCTCCGGGCCCACCTGCGCGTTCCTGTGCGCGGACGAGGACGATGCCATCAACGTCAGCGTCGAGGTCTCCTCGACCGGGGTCTGCCGCACCGTGCGCACTGCCACCGGACCGGTGCCCGGCGCCCGGCTCGTCACCGCGCCACCTCCGCGCCCCCCGCGCCGCGAACCTGCACCAACCCAGCCCGATGACGATCTCGATCCCGTAGAAGGAGGCGCCTGAGTGGCGAACCTGGTCAACCTGGAGAACGTCACCAAGTCATTCGGGGTGAAGCCACTGCTCGACGAGGTCTCCCTCGGCGTGCGCGAGGGCCAGCGCATCGGTGTCGTCGGCCTCAATGGTGGCGGCAAGACAACGTTGCTCGAGATCCTCGCCGGGGTCGCCGATGCGGACAGTGGCCGGGTCAGCCGCCGCAACGATGTCCGCATCGCGGTGGTCACGCAGCGCAGCGAGCTGCCGCCGGGGATCTCCATCGGCGAGACCATCTTCGGCCCCCTGGGCATGGCTGAGCACGAGTGGGCCTCCGACGCGCGCATCCGAGGCATCCTCACCGGCATCGGGCTGCGCGAGGCCCAGCGTCACCTCGACACACCCGTCGACACCCTCTCGGGCGGGGAGCGCCGTCGTGTGGCCCTCGCCGCCGCGCTCGTGCAGGAGCTCGACCTGCTCATCCTCGACGAGCCCACCAACCACCTCGATGTCGAGGGCGTGCAATGGCTCGCCGAGCACCTCGTGGGCCGCCGCTGCGCGCTCGTCGTCGTCACGCACGATCGCTGGTTCCTCGACGCCGTCGCCACCGAGACATGGGAAGTGGTCGGCGGGCAGGTCGAGACCTACGAGGGCGGCTACAACGACTGGATCTTCGCCCGCGCCGAGCGTGCCCGCATCGCCGACACGCAGGAGGAGCGCCGCCGCAACCTAGCGCGCAAGGAGCTCGCCTGGCTGCGCCGCGGTCCGCAAGCGCGCACCTCTAAGCCCCGCTACCGCGTGGAGGCAGCCGAGGCGCTGATCGCGAACGTGCCGCCGCCCCGTGACACGGTGAGCCTCTCGGCGTTCGCCAGCAAGCGGCTCGGCAACGTCGTCATCGAGCTCGAGGACGTTACCCTCGCCACCCCGGACGATCGTGTCCTCCTCGACCACGTCACCTGGCGGCTCGCGCCCGGCGAGCGCATCGGCCTCGTCGGCATCAACGGCTCCGGCAAGACCACTCTCCTGCGCGCACTCGGCGGCGAGGCCACTCTCCAGACTGGTCGACGCATCCAAGGCACCACCGTGCGGCTCGGCTGGCTCCGCCAGGAGCTCGACGACCTGCCCACCGGCATGCGCGTGCTCGAAGCCGTCGAGGATGTCGGCCAGCGCGTGGTCCTCGGTGACAAGGAGCTCTCCGCCTCGCAGCTCGCCGAGCGCCTCGGCTTCCCCCCGGCCCGCCAATGGACGCCCGTCGTCGACCTCTCCGGCGGCGAGCGGCGGCGGCTGCAGCTCACCCGCATCCTGATGTCCGAGCCCAACGTGCTGCTGCTCGACGAGCCCACCAACGACCTCGATATCGACACCCTCCAGCAGCTCGAGGACCTCCTCGACAGCTGGCCGGGCACCCTCGTCGTCATCAGTCACGACCGGTACCTCATCGAGCGGATCTGCGACTCCGTGCACGCCCTGTTCGGCGACGGGCACCTCACCCACCTGCCGCGTGGTATCGAGCAATACCTCGAGCGCCGCGCCCGCGACATCAGCGAGGCCGCCGCGCCTGCGGGCACGCCCGGCGAGAAGCCAGCCGGTGCGCAATCAGGGGGAGCATCACGGGACGGCATCGCTGACCGCGCCGCCCAGAAGGAGCTCTCCCGCCTCGAGCGCGCCATCGCCAAGCTCGATAAGCAGCAAGCCACCCTCCACGAGAAGCTCGCCGCCGCCGCCACCGACCCCGAGCGGGCCATGGAACTGCACACCGAGCTGCGCGCCCGCGAGACCGAGCAGGCCGAGCTCGAGGAGAAATGGCTCGAGCTCGCCGAGGAGTGGGGCTGAACCTGCCCCGCGAGCAGGGTGGCGGCGAGTAGCCTCGGGGCATGGCTGGCAAGAAGTCCGCGAAGCATGAGGGCAAGCATCCGGCGCGGGAGAAGAAGATGCCCCGCGAGCTGTATGAGCGCGAGCTCGAGCGGCTGCAGTCGGAGCTCGTATCCATGCAGCACTGGGTGCAGGAGTCGGGATCACGCGTGGTCGCGATCTTCGAGGGACGCGATGCGGCGGGCAAGGGCTCGGCGATCAAGCGCATCACCGAGTACCTGAACCCGCGCCATTGCCGGGTGGTGGCCCTGCCCGCGCCGACGGAGCGCGAGCGCGGCGAATGGTACTTCCAGCGCTACATCAAGCACTTGCCCGCGGCGGGAGAGATCGTGCTGATGGATCGCTCCTGGTACAACCGGGCCGGCGTGGAGCGGGTGATGGGCTTCTGCACCACCGACGAGTACCGGAAGTTCCTGCACCAGGTGCCGATCTTCGAGCGCCTGCTCGTCGAGGACGGCATCATCCTCAACAAGTACTGGTTCTCCGTGTCGGACGTGGAGCAGGAGCGACGGTTCCATTCGCGGCTGAATGATCCGCTGCGGCAGTGGAAGCTCTCGCCGATGGACCTGCAGTCGATCGTGCGGTGGGAGGACTACTCGCGCGCGAAGGACGAGATGTTCGTGCACACCGACATCCCCGAGGCGCGCTGGCACACCGTCGAGGGCGAGCACAAGCGCAATTCCCGCATCAACGTCATCAACCATTTGCTGGAGTCGGTGCCGTACGAGCATGTGCAGCCACCGTCGGTGACGATCCCGCCGCGACCGGTCGCCCACAACTACGAGCGCCCCCCGCGCGACCAGTTCCGCTACGTCCATGATCTTGCCGGTGACCTGATGCGCGAGGCCGCCGCGGCCACCAACGGGTCCGCTGGCAAGAAAACAGCGGGCATGAAGCCAGCGAGCAAGAGCACGAAGCAAGCAGCAGGGAAGTGATCCACTACTGATGAGCACCCCGCAGACCAGCGCGCCCGCCGGGTTCCCCCGGCCCGGAGCCGTCCCGTACCTCACCGTCAGCGGTGCCAGCGAGGCCCTCACCTGGTACAGCAAGGTGTTCGACGCGAAGATCCTGGGAACACCCATCACCATGGAGGATGGCCGCATCGGGCATGCCGAGCTCGCCATCGGCGAAGGCGTGATCTACGTCGCCGAGGAGTTCCCCGAGATGGGCCTGACCGCGCCCCGCACCGGCACCGCCTCGGTGAGCCTGATGATCCCCGTCGACGACCCCGACCTCGTGCTCACCCACGCCCGAGAGGCCGGTGGCCGGGTCGAGCGCTGGACATACGAGAGCCACGGGCAGCGCAACGCGTCCCTCATCGATCCGTTCGGGCATCGCTGGCTGCTCGCCGCGCCTCTCGGCGGCGTCCTCCACCAGGGCGATATCGCGGCGTTCACGCTGTGCTGCCCCGATGCCGATATCGCGGCCCGCTTCTACGGCGCCGTCCTCGGCTGGGACACCACCACCGACGGCAACGGCTTCACCGTCGAGAATGCCACCGTGCCGATCCGCATCGAGGGCGGGCACCACCGCACCGTGCTGCGCTGCGCCTACGCTGTGCCCGACGTCGAGGCCGCCCGCCAGCGCGTCCTCGACGCCGGGGGAGCAGTGGAGGCCACCGTGTGCCACACCTACGACGGCATCTCCTTCGAGCTCGTGGGAACCGATTCCGCGCAGCGCCGGCCCTCCATCAACGGCGAAGGACCCGGCGACCCCGCGTACATCACCCTGGAATGCGACGACCCCGACCGGGCCCGCGCGTTCTACGAGCAAGTGGTGGGCTGGACGTTCGACGGCAGCGAGGATCGCGGCGGCTACGAGATGCCCGGCGTGCACCCGATGACAGGCCTCACCCGGGCAGCGACCACCACCATCACCCCGATGTGGCGCGTCGAGGATGCGATCGCCGCAGCAGATGTCGTCACCAGCAATGGCGGCGAGATCCTCGCCGGCCCCGAGGCCCGCGAGTACGGCGTGGCAGCGCACTGCCGCGACCCCCAGGGCGGTCGCTTCTACCTCGGCTCCTGACCCGGCGGCGCTTCCTGGGGCAGAATCGGTAGCGCGCACCGCACGGAAGGGAACCTGACTCATGCCCTCGGTCATCCAGCAAGCCCTCGGATCCCGGTTCGAGCGACTCCACCCCAAGGTGCAATGGCGCTTCGCGCTCGCCTCATCCGGTCATCGCCGCCAGATCGGCACAGGCGTGATGGAGGAGATGAGCCATTCGCTGGCGATCCCCGCGCCCATGGCCTGGATGCTGGGGGCGCGCCGCGTCGCTCCCGCCCACACCGGCTACGACATCCCCTTCACCGTCGAGAACTACGCCTATCTCGACGATGCGGGGCGCGAGACCTATTCCTACGTCCGCACGTTCGACTTCGGTCGCCGCACCAGCAAGATGGACTCGGTGATGGTGCCCAGCAGCATCGGTGCCAGTGTCATCGACTACCTCGGGGCCGCGCCGGACATGGCCGTGCGCACCCAGGTGTGGGTCGATGCCGACGGAGGACTGCGCCTCACCAGCGGACCGCCCCGCTTCCTCGTGCCGCTCCAGCCGCGCCTGCCCGCTCTCGCCTCCGCCACCACCGAGGCGCGCGAATGGTGGGATGCGAAGAAGAAGCGCCACGGCATCCAGGTGGAGGTGCGCAACCCCGTGCTCGGGCGCATGTTCTTCTACCTCGGGCATTTCACCGTCACCGAGGAGGACTGCCCGCCCGGCCGCATCCCGGCGCGCGCCCGCACGAAGAAGCTCGTGACTGCTGAGTAGGGGGGCCTAGCGGTGCGGGCCTGGCTGCGCGGGGCCTGGGTGCGCGGGGGCTGGCTGCAAACGCGATAGAAGCGGCGGGAAATCCGGCGAATTTTCTATCGCGTTTGGCGGCTTCCGGTGCGTTTGCCACCTCGGGACGCCTGCGGCCCAACCGCAGCCCCGCACCCACCAGCCCTACGACGCGACGGGGCGCCCGCTGATCATCGAGATGCGATTCCAGGAGTTGATCATCACCGCGATCCAGGAGACCGCGACGAACTGGTCGTGCGACAGCACCATGCGGGCCTCGCGCACCACCTTGGCGGGCACGTCCTGGCCGGGCAGCTCCGTGATCGACTCGGCCAGCGACAGCGCGGCCCGCTCCAGCGAGGTGAACATTCCCGAGCGGCGCCACAGTGGCAGCACAGCGAGGCGATCCTGGTCCTCGCCAGCCTCCACGGCCTCGGCGGAATGGTGCTGCAACGCATGCACGCACCCGTTCATCTGCGATACCCGGATCTTCAGCAGCTCGGTCAGGCCGTGGGGGATCCCGGACTGGCGGGCGATCGTCGAGACCTCCTGGTTGAGCGAGATCAAGCCCAGGTAGGTGCCCGACGACGGATCCGCCACATCGACCCGATGATTTTCGCTCATGGCACACCACCCTATTGCGTCGCTGCTGCCCCCGGGGCGGGGTAGCGTCGGTGCCGACCCTACAGATACGGAAACGAAACGAGGACATCGTGCCGGATCACGCGCCCACCTCCACAGTGACCGCCCGGACGAGCCAATCAGCCGGGATCCTTGAGCTAGACAAGCCCAAGGCCCTCAATGCCCTCGATCCCGGCATGATCCGCGATTTGCAGCGCGCGCTCGATGCCTGGCGCGACGATAGCGCCGTCCGCTCGGTCATCATCCGCAGTGCCAGCCCGCGGGCGTTCTGCGCGGGCGGGGATATCCGTGCCATCCGCACAGCGGTTCTCGAGGGCCGGCACGATGATGCCCATGCGTTCTTCCGCGAGGAGTACAACCTCAACGAGACCATCGCGACGTATCCCAAGCCGTTCATCGCACTGATCGACGGCGCCGCCATGGGAGGCGGCCTTGGTGTGTCCATCCACGGCAGCATCCGCGTCGTCACCGAGAACGCGCTGATGGCGATGCCCGAGACGGCGATCGGGTTCTTCCCCGATATCGGGGCCAGCTACTTCCTGCCGCGGCTCGCGATCAACAATCACGGTGCCCTCGCGCTCGGCAAGTACCTCGGCTTGACCGGGGCCCGCGTGCGTGCCGCCGATGCGCTCGCCTGCGGCCTCGCCACCCACCATGTGCCCAGCGCGCGGCTCGGCGAGCTCACGGAGGCGCTCGCGGCAACCAGTGATCCGGCCGCGGTCGTGGCATCGTTCGTCACCGATCCGGGGCCTGCCCCGCTCGCTGCGGTCCTCGACGATGTGGAGAAGTGCTTCTCCGCCACCACGGTCACCGGCATCATCGAGCGCCTCTCCGCAGGCAGCTCCGAGTGGCACCGCGAGACCCTCGCCGCGCTCGAGGCGGTGTCGCCGCGCAGCGCATGGATCACCTCCCGCCTCGTCGAGCGAGGTGCCGTCTCCACGCTGCGCGAATGCCTCGACCGCGAGCTCGCGCTGACCGTGACGGTCACCCGGCACCCCGACTTCGCGGAGGGCGTGCGCGCGGTGCTCGTGGACAAGGACCGCAATCCAGCGTGGACGCCAGCAACCCTCGCGGAGCTCGATCCCGCCGATATCGACGCCGTGCTGCTCTAGGCCGGTGGTGCGCTAGCCGGCGGTGGCGACTGTGGCCGAAGCCGCCACGGATAGTTGGCGCAGCCGCTACCTCTCGTCCCCAGCTGCCACCGATACCGCCCAGCTGCCACCGGTATTTCGGTGGCAGCTGGCGCTAAGGGTGGGAGGAGCCTGCTAGCGGTGGCAGCTGGTCGAGGCATGCTCGCTAGGGCTAGATCCGAGCGCGGCAATGTCTCGAGATCCCGCTAGCTAGTCGGCGGCGGCGACGAGCGGCTCGAGGGTCAGCTTGGGGAACTCCTTCTGGATGAATTGAAGTCGCCACTTGTCGCTGATGAGGGCGAGCAGCACGCCGTCGCTGCGGGTGAATACCTCGATGCCGCGCTGCCGGTTGAGCTCGACGGCGGACTCGGCGTCGGTGCGGCGGGCGAGGCTGTAGGGCAGGCGGTCGAACTGCGTCTCCACGGAGAACTCGGTGGTCATGCGGGCGGTGACGACCTCGAACTGCATCGGGCCGACAGCCGCGAGGACCGGCGAGGCATCGCCGCGGACGTCGTTGCGCAGCACCTGCACGACACCCTCGGAGTCGAGCTGGTCGATGGCCTTGCGGAACTGCTTGTACTTGCCCGCGCTGGTGGCGCGGAGCACCGCGAAGTGCTCGGGCGCGAACTGCGGGATGGGCGGGTATTCCACGGCTTTGCCGGTGTAGAGGGTGTGGCCGGGGGCGAGCGCGGTGGCGTTGACGAGGCCGACGACGTCGCCGGGGTAGGCGGACTCGACGGTGGAGCGATCGCGGCCGAACATGGTCTGCGCGTACTTGGTGGTGAAGGGCCGCCCGGTCTGCGCGTGGGTGACGACCATGCCGCGCTCGAACTCGCCGGAGACGATCCGCATGAAGGCGATGCGGTCGCGGTGCGCGGTATCCATGCCAGCCTGGACCTTGAACACGACGGCGGAGAAGTCGTCGGTGACCTCGCGGTGCTGCTCGCCGATATCGTCGCGGCCGCGGGGCGGCGGGGCGAGGTCGACGAGGGTGTCGAGGAGCTGGCGCACGCCGAAGTTCAGCATCGCTGAGGCGAAGAGCACGGGGGAGGTCTCCCCGGCGAGGAAGCGCTGCTGATCGTGGTCCTGCTCGGTGGCGGAGAGCAGCTCGCTCTCCTCCACAGCGGTCTCCCAGTCCTCGCCCTCGGTGGCGAGGGCCTTCTCTGTGTCGAGGTGCACCTCGGGGGCGATGGTGGCGCCGCCGGCGGTGCGGGTGAACTTGATGTACTCCTCGGGCGCTCCGTCGGTGCCGCGGCGCAGGATTCCCTTGAAGTCCCCGGCGATGCCGACCGGCAGGAACAGTGGGGTGGGGACGAGCCCGATGCGCTCGCCGATCTCGTCGAGCAGCTCGAGCACGCTGCGGCCTGGGCGGTCCCACTTGTTCATGACGGTGATGATGGGGATGCCACGGTGCTTGCAAACCTGGAACAGCTTCAGGGTCTGCGGCTCGAGGCCCTTGGCCGAGTCGATGAGCATGACGGCGCAGTCCACGGCGGTGAGGACGCGGTAGGTGTCCTCGGAGAAGTCGGCGTGGCCGGGGGTGTCCACGAGGTTGATGACGCAGTCGGTGGGCTCGCTGTAGGTGCCGGCGGAGCGGTAGTTGAACTGCAGGGCGGTGGAGCTGACGGAGATGCCGCGGGCCTTCTCCATCTCCATCCAGTCCGACACCGTCGACTTTCGGCCGGCCTTGCCGTGCACCGCGCCCGCTTGCGAGATCATGTGGGCGTGCAGGGCGAGCGCCTCGGTAAGGGTGGACTTGCCGGCGTCGGGGTGGGAGATGACGGCAAAGGTGCGGCGCTTGGCCGCTTCGACCGCAACACCGCTTCCGGGGCCTCGTGGCGCGTCGCCGGATGCGGTCGTGGGCTGGTCGATTTCGGTCACCGTGCGTTCCTTGCTGATGAGTCATGCCGCCGTGAGCGGGATGGGGTGTCGTGCGTCCTCAGCAAGGGTACTCGTCGGCCCGAGCGCGCCAGAATCGTCCACAAGCGGTGGGTCACGGTTGTGACACACCCTGGACCGTGCCACGTAACGTGGCGTATACAACAAGGGGTACTCAAACATGAGGGTTCCTTCGCGTAACCGCCGGGCCCGCCGCATGTCTCTAGGAGAGAACGTTGTCTCGCTTCACGGACGAAATGTATGACACTGCCGCCACCAGCAAGTCGGGCCTGGTCACCGGCGAGCCGAATGCCCCGTTGCGGCAGACCTGGGGCGAGGTGCACGAGGTGGCGCGCCGCATGGCAGGCGGGCTCGCGAAAGCCGGGATCGGCCACGGTGACGCGGTGGGCATCCTCGCGGGCCAGCCGGTGGAGATCGCCCCGGCCGTGCAATCGATCTGGATGCGCGGCGCCTCGGTGACGATGCTGCACCAGCCCACGCCGCGCACCAACCTCGCGCACTGGGCCGAGGAGACGCAGCTGGTGATCGAGATGATCAAGGCTCGCGCGGTCGTCATCAGTGCCCCGTTCGAGCCGGTCGTGCCCGTGCTCGAGCAGCGCGGCATCACTGTCCTCACGATCGAGCAGTTGCAGGGCAATTCGCCGATCGATCCGGTGGAGACCGCGGAGCAGGATACGGCGCTGCTGCAGCTGACGTCGGGATCGACCGGTTCGCCGAAGGCCGTGCGGATCACGCACGAGAACTTCCACACCAACGCTCATGCGATGCTGGCTGCCGCCAAGTACGACTACGACAACGATGTGATGGTCAGCTGGCTGCCGCTGTTCCACGACATGGGCATGGTCGGGTTCCTCACCACGCCGATGCAGATGGGCTGCGAGACGATCAACGTGACCCCGCTGGACTTCCTCCAGGCGCCGTTGCTGTGGGCGGAGCTGATCACCAAGTACCGGGGAACCATCACCTCCGCGCCGAACTTCGCGTGGTCGTTGCTCGCCCGCAGGCTGCGCCAGGCCCCGGAGGGTGCCTACGACCTGTCCGCGATGAAGGTCGCGATGAGCGGCGCCGAGCCCATCGATCCCGACACGATGGAGAACCTGCTCGAGGCTGGCGCGCGCTTCGGCCTGCCCCGCGAGGCGCTCGTTCCGGCGTATGGCATGGCCGAGACCACCCTGGCCATCTCGTTCGCCAACGTCGGCGAGGGCATGAAGGTCGATGTCGTGGACGCGGACCTGCTCGAGGGCATGCACAACGCCGTTCCCGCTACCAAGGGCAATCTGCGTCGGCTCGTGCAGCTCGGCCCCCTCGTGCCAAACCTCGAGGGCCGTGTCGTCGATTCCGATGGGACGGTGCTGCCCGCGCGCGGCGTGGGCACGATCGAGGTTCGTGGCAAGGCCGTCAGCCCGGGATACATCACCGTTGACGGCGAGAAGCCCACCCAGGATGCCGACGGCTGGCTCAACACTGGTGATATCGGCTACTTCACCGAGGACGCCGAGATCGTGGTGTGCGGCCGCGCGAAGGACGTCATCATCATGGGTGGCCGCAACATCTATCCGACGGATATCGAGCGCGCGGCGGGAACAGTCGAGGGCGTGCGTCCCGGTGCGGCGGTCGCGGTGCGGCTCGATGCGGGGGAGCGGCGCGAGAGCTTCGCCGTGGCGGTCGAGACCAAGGCGCATGACGATCCCGATGAGGTGGCGCGCATCCACCACGATGTGGTTCACGCTGTGTTCGCGGAGGTCGGGGTGCGGCCGCGCACTGTCGCGGTGCTCGCGCCGGGAAGCATCCCCAAGACGCCTTCGGGCAAGCTGCGCCGGTCGAGCTCGGCGAACCTCGTCGCTGACTGACTCTCGTGATCCGCGCGCCCGCGCCGGCCCTAGGGGGTTGTCGCGGGCGCGCGGCGCTGCGTGGCCTGCTCCACGAGCGGGACAAGCACCCGCCTCACGTCGGAGAGGGGCGTGGTGCTGCGCGCGGCGAAGCTGCGAGCGATGGCGCCCTCGATCGTCGCGATGATGCTGGAGCCGAGCGGGCCCGCGGCATCCTGCGGTGTTCCGTGCTCGGCGAGCGCGGCGGCAAGCAGGCTGGACCATTGCTCGAGCGCCGTGGTGGCTGCCGCCTGGATGGTGGGCTCGGAGGGGCCGCTCTGGGCGGCCGCGAGGACGGGGCACCCCTGGGCAAAGCTGGTCGAGCCCAGCGTGGTGATCCAGTCATCGATGAGCGAGCCGACGGCGCTGGCTGGGTCGCCCTGGGCGAGGGCGCGCTCGATCTGGTTGCCGATGGTGTGGCCGGAGAGGAGTGTTGCCTGCTCCATGAGCTCGGACTTGCCGCCGGGGAAGTGCTGGTAGAGCGACCCGCGAGCGGTCTTGCTGTGCTCGAGCAGCTCGGCCAGGCCGGTGGCATGGACGCCGCGCTCACGCATCAGGGCGATGGCGCTGGCGAGCAAGCGCTCCCGGGGTCCTTGTGCCATGGCGCACACCTCCCATCTATGGACCATCTGGTCTATGCCAGGGTACGCTGCCGGAAGAGATAGACCGAGTGGTCTATCGGTGAGGAGCGTCAACGATGACTAGCAACCAACTCCCCAGCGGCCTCGAGCTGCTCAAGTCGATCACCACGGCCAAGGACAGGCCCACCGGCATCTGGTCCCTGCTCGGCATGGACGGCGCCGAGATCAACGAGGGGGAGGTGTCGTTCACCATCACCACCCGCCCGGACTTCGCCAACCCCCTCGGCACCGTCCACGGCGGGATCTGCGCGACCCTGCTCGACTCCGTGATGGGGTGCGCCGTCCATTCCACTCTCGGCCCCGGCGTCGGCTACAGCACCCTCGAGCTCAAGGTCAACTACATCCGCATGGTGCCCACGGATGGCCGGAGGCTCATCGGCACCGGCTTGGTCATCCACGGCGGCCGCTCCACCGCGACAGCCGAAGGGCGCGTCGTCGATGACCAGGGGCGCCTCGTCGCGCACGGGACCACCACCTGCCTGATCCACTCGCCGCAGTAGGGCTGGCGCAGTAGGGCTGGCGCAGCAGCTACTTGGCGTGCACCTGGTTCTGGGCCGCCTCGAGCCCGAGATCGATGAGCGCCTCGACGGCATCGGCGGCTTCCTCGACCACGACGCCGAGCAGGTCTCGCTCGGCCTTCGCGAACGGCTTGAGCACGTACGCGGCGGCATCCATGCGCCCCGGCGGGCGCCCAACGCCGATGCGTACCCGTAGGTAATCGCGGGTACCGAGGTGCTGGGTGAGCGAGCGCAGGCCGTTGTGCCCGCCCTCGCCGCCGCCCCGCTTGAGCCGGATCGTCCCGAGATCAAGATCGAGGTCGTCGTGGATCGCGATGACCTGCTCGGCGGGCACGGATAGGTACTTGGCGAGCGCGCCGACCGATTGCCCCGAGAGGTTCATGTAGGAGCGCGGCTTCATCACGATCAGCTTCTCGCCCCCGTGCCGTGACTCGGCGACGTCGGCCTTGCTCGCTTTGTGGACCGACCAGCGGGCGGAGCCCCGATCGGCGAGCGCATCCGCCACGAGGAAGCCCACGTTGTGGCGGGTCAGCTCATACTTCGGGCCTGGATTGCCGAGCCCGGCAACGATGGTCGTCACGTCATGGTGCCTTTCCGTGCGGACGAGGGCTAGCTGGCGCGGCAAGCAGCCGGGGCGGCGCGCCAGTCCTTCGGCACGCCGCCCCAACTGTAGCTAACCGGTCAGCGGAGCCCGTGGATCACGCTGGCCGGAACCGGGATCACTCCTCGCTGGAGGACTCCTCGCCAGTGGCCGGCTCGGCGGCGTCCTCGTCCTCGTCGCCGTAGTCCTCGTCACGGGCCCCGGTCACGTTCACGATGAGGGTGTCGGGATCGATGTCGAGCTCGCAGTCAGCAGGCAGCACGATGTCGCTCGCCAGGATCTGGGTGCCCGCCACGGCGCCCTCGACCGAGACCTCGAACTCCTCGGGAATGTTGAACACATCCGCGAGGACCGGCACGGAGGAGGCGTCGAGTGCGGCCACGGTGTCCGGGGCGGAGTCGCCGACGACAACGATCGGGATGTCGACGCTGACCTTCTCGCCCTTGCGCACGACGAGCAGGTCGACGTGCTGGATGACGGGGCGGATCGGGTGCGCGACAACCGACTTGACCAGCGCGAGGTGCTTCGTGCCGTTGACGTCGAGCGCAAGGATGGCGTTGGTGCCATGGTTGCGGAGCACGGCAGCGAAGTCGAGGGCCGGGAGCAGCAGGTGCAGCGGATCGGCGCCGTGGCCGTACATGACGGCGGGGATCTTGAAGGCGACGCGCGCGCGGCGCGACGGGCCCTTGCCGAACTCGGTGCGCTCCTCGGCAGTGAGATTGATGCGATCAGCCATCGTGATGCTCCTTGGTCGTTTCTCCGGGAAGTCTCCCTGGCATGGTCCCCTCGGAGGGAACCAGCGGGGGACCTGTGGTGTAGTCCCGCACGAGAACGCACAAGAGCATCGAGGCCCGATGCATGTAGTGCCTACTCAGCCGCGTCGATAACGGGGCATGACTGCCACCCTCGCCGAGACAACCACGCCATCGTAGCGGTTGCTGGCGGCCGGCGCGAAATCAGGCTCGCATCAGGGATGCACCTCGGTGTGATCGACCTGCATCATCACCTGCGGGTCAGTGTTGGTGACCATCGGGGAGAGCAGGTCGGCGGCGAGCATGCCCGGATCGCGCGGGGGCGGCTCATCACCGATCATGCAGGACGTGGCGTGGCGGTAGACCCCCGGGAACGGAACCTCGATCTCGAGCCGCGCCGTGCCCCACGGTGGGGCGACCACAAAAGGTGGCATCCCGATATGGGAGATCGGCAGTCCGAAGAATTGCGCGGCAGCGAAGCACGACAATGGCTCGCTGCGATCATTGCGGAACTCGAACACCAGGACGCGGCCCTCGGCGGTGACCGAGGCGTCCGGCGCGGGCAGCTCGGGGGCGACCTGCTGCTGCGGCGCGGGAGGCTCGGCGCCCGGCTGGGCGTGCGCGATCGCGGGGGTCGCTGCGGCGAGCATCAGGAGGGGTGCATGAAGCAGGGCAGCGCGTGCCGTCCTCGACCGTGCGCTGCTCGTGGCCCGGGGTGCTGCTCGACGGAGAATCATGCACGGGATGCTAGGGGCTCGCGCTCGCCCGTGGTGCTGATGCGGCGGGATGGTTGCCAACCGTTATGAGCGCGGCTCCCACGATCGAGCCAGCACGAGCGAAGCGCCCGGGCGCGCAGTCTCCTGCTGGCCCGGGCGCTTCGCTGGATGCCTAGGCGCTGCCGTCGAACAGCGACGTGACGGAGCCGTTCTCGAAGACCTCGCGGATGGTTTGCGCGAGCAGCGGAGCGATGGATAGCACGGTCAGCTGCTCGAAATCCTTCTCGGGAGCCATCGGCAGCGTGTTGGTGACGATGACTTCCTTGGCGCCGCAGTTCGCGAGCCGCTCGGAGGCCGGATCGGACAGCACCCCGTGGGTCGTGGCGATGACGACATCGCCGGCGCCGGAATCCTTGAGCAGGCCGACGGCGCCTGCGATGGTGCCACCGGTGTCGATCATGTCGTCGATCAGGATGCAGGTGCGCCCCTCGACCTCGCCGACGACACGGTTGGACTTGACCTGGTTGGGCACCAACGGATCACGGGTCTTGTGGATGAACGCCAGCGGCGCGCCGCCGAGCAGGTCGGCCCACTTCTCCGCGACGCGCACGCGCCCCGAATCGGGGGAGACCACCGTGATCTTGTCGAGCGAGTAGTTCTTCGCCACGTGGCCAGCGAGCTGGGGAGCGGCGCGCATGTGATCGACGGGGCCATCGAAGAAGCCCTGGATCTGATCAGTGTGCAGGTCAACGGTGATGATGCGGTCGGCACCAGCGGTCTTGAGCAGGTCCGCCACCAGGCGGGCGGAGATGGGCTCGCGGCCACGATGCTTCTTGTCCTGCCGCGCGTACGGGAAGAACGGCAGCACCGCGGTGATGCGCTTGGCCGAGCCGCGCTTGAGCGCATCGATCATGATCAACTGCTCCATGAGCCAGTTGTTCAGCGGATAGGGGTGCGATTGGATGACAAAGGCATCGCAGCCGCGCACCGACTCCTCGAACCGCACGAAGATCTCGCCATTGGCGAAGTCCCGCGCGGTCTGGGGGGTGACGTGGGTGTCGAGTTCCTTCGCAACCTCTTCGGCCAGCTCCGGGTGTGCTCGCCCGGAGAACAGCATCAGGTTCTTCTGGTTGTCAACGGAAAATGCGCTCACTCGATCCCGCCATCCTCGATCGGTTGTGTTGGGTTGTTCGTTTCATGCCGTGCCTTCGCCGCAGCCTTCGCCGCGCCGGTTCCCGGTCGATTCTGCTCGACCCAGCCTTCGATATTGCGCTGCCTGCCACCCGACACCGCGAGCGCCCCGGGCGGGACATCGTCCTTCACTACAGTACCGGCGCCCGTATAGGCGCCATCACCAATGCGTACCGGGGCGACGAACATCGTGTCAGACCCCGCGCGGACATGCGAGCCCACCACGGTGCGGCTCTTGCTCACGCCGTCATAGTTGACGAACACGCTCGAAGCGCCGATGTTCGTGTGCTCGCCAATGGTGGCATCACCCACGTAGGTCAGGTGCGGCACCTTCGAGTGCGCCCCGATATCCACATGCTTGGTCTCGACGTAGGCGCCGATCTTGCAATGATCCCCGATCACCGACTTCGGCCGCAGGTAGGAGAACGGCCCGACGACCGTGGCAGCGCCAACGATCGCGCGCTCCCCGTGCGAGCGGATGATCCGAGCGCCCTCGCCGACCTGCACATCAGTGAGCGTCGAGTCCGGGCCCACCTCGGCGCGATCCCCGATCACCGTGCTGCCGCGCAGCTGCACGCCAGGCTCGATCGTCACATCGCGCCCGATCCGCACCTCCACATCCACCCACGTCGTATCGGGATCGATCACATCGACGCCCGCGCGCATCCAGTCCTCGAGGATGCGCCGGTTGAGCTCCTTGCGCAGCGCAGCGAGCTGCACGCGATCATTCGCCCCCGCCACCAGGTGCGGATCGTCGAGGACCATGCCGCGGACGATGCGACCAGCGCTGCGAGCAATGGCGATCACATCGGTCAGGTACAGCTCGCCCTGCGCGTTATCGGAGCCCAGCTCGGCGAGCGCGGACCGCAGCACCTGTGCATCGAAGGCATAGACGCCCGAGTTGACCTCGGTGATGCGGCGCTGCTCCTCGGTGGCATCGGCCTCCTCGACGATCCGCGCGACCAGGCCCTCTTCGTCGCGCACGATGCGACCATAGCCCCGTGGTCGCGGCGCCTCGAACGACATCACTGTCACCGCGGCGTCCGTGCCATGCGCCGCCAGCAGATCAGCCAGCGCGGACGACGTCAGCAGCGGCACGTCCCCCGCAGTGACCAGGACCGTTCCCTGGAAATCCTGGGGCAGTGCGGCGAGGCCGCATTCCACGGCATGGCCGGTGCCGTTCTGCTCCTCCTGCACAGCGGTGGCGATCTCCCGGTCGATTTCCTCCGAGAGCCCCTTGACCTCAGCGATGACCTTGTCCCGCTGGTGGCCGACCACCGCGATGATCGACTCGGGCCGCACCCCGGCAGCCGCGTGCACCGCGTGCCCCACCATGCTGCGGCCACCAATGCGGTGCAGCACCTTCGGCAGATCCGACTTCATCCGCGTCCCTGCCCCGGCCGCGAGGACGATCACAGCGGTGCCGGCCCTCGCTTCCTGGCCCGGTGGAACGACGGACACTCGGGGGGTCTGCGGCATTGGTCTCCCTTGCTCGCTGCGAAACCGGACACGCGCGGACTGGGCCATCGAGCACCTCTCCGGCTGCCCAGGGAACCGCAGCACCCGTGCAGGCACCATTCCGGGGTGGACCAGTCGCGCCGAACGTCGATAATACGCAGGATATGCCCCAAGCTCGAACGGCGTGCCAGGAACCACGAGGATCACCGCTCGCAGGCCGTGGCCCGCCAAGCAGGAACCCAGCGGGGAACAGAGTGTCGCCAACCTGTCAATCTCCGGCTCCGCGCGCACGCTGCGGGAATAGACTGGAAGGACCAGGCACAACGCCGTCCAGCCCGCGGCAACGAACATGGAAACCCAACCGATCGGCCAAGCACGACAGCCCCAACCAGCTCAATGGCGAGGTGGATGGAAATGAACCTGCATCACTCGACCGTGCCACTCATCGCGATCGCGGCCCTCGCGCTCGGTGGCCTCGCAACTACCAGCCCGCAAGCCGGACCGCCCGGCGCGCCGGGAACCAGCGATACCGAGATCGTCCTCGCCTATCACCAGCATGAAGACGAGGACGACGACGATGACGATGACGACCTCAGCAGGACCCAGCTGCGCCGCGAGCTCCGCAAGATAGAACGCCAGCTCGAACGGATGCGTGGCAGCGACGAGGACCGCGCCCCACATGCCGTGGAGCCAGGGCCGCCGCCGGTGACGAACGAGGACATCATCCGCCAGTTCCTCGCGGAGTTCTTCGGCATCTACCTCTAGGCCGGGCCACGAAGACTGCTACCGCGCTCGGTCGCTGCTAGGACGGCGCTGGACGCTGCGCCAACGTCGTCGAGATCGCTCGCGCAGCACCATCCCGCGAGACCTGGATACGCCAGTCCAGGCCATGAGTGCTGCGCACCCGCCACTGGTCATACTGCACCACGGCCAGGCGCGCGTTGTGTCTGAACCGCCGGTCCGGGCTGCCATCCTTGTTGACGTGCTGCCACGTGGAGCCCGTCTCGCGGGCATCACCCGGAACAGCACTCGGCTGCTCGATGAATGTCGTCGTCCCGGCCATGCTCGCGAGATGCTCGTACGCGACATCGGTGTAGTGCTTTCCATCGCGGACCAGCACCCGGTCCGGCAGGAAGTACAAGGCGGAACTGCCCGCGGCGAGCGTCGGCACCACCACATTGCTCGTGAGATGCCGCGGCCCCGCCAGGCTTGCCCGCGCCGGCTCGCGGTCGATAAGGCTCGTGGCGCCCGCGCGCGACTTCCATTGCCCTGCCGAGGCAACAGCACCCTCCGCGACCACGCGCCAGATCCTCTCGCTGCCCGTCAACCACGCCCAATTGCCAACCAGCGCATCGAACCACTCATCGAGCTCGTCCTCGACGTCGTACATCACCACCGCGGTGCCACGGGCCCGATCGCGCTGCCACAACCACCAGCACACCGGTATCGCCACCAGCCATGCCAGCAGCCCCAGCGGCACCGTCACCAGGCCGACGATGGCGAACAACGCGACCGCGGGCCAGAACCAGCCCCGCCTCGCGGCTGCCTCGTTGAGCTGATCAACCACGTCACCACCGCCGGTCGGCTCGAGGCGCAACGCCTCCACGCCTGTGGCATCGCGCAACGACGGCCCCGGCGCCCCGGCTGCTCGCGGAGAACCTTGCTGGGAGTCGGCCCGACCCGTCCCGCGCCGCTTGGAACGGGTGCCGCCCCCACCCAGGGACTTGCGGTAGTAGACGCCATGACGGCCCGCATGGACGTAGTTGCCGCGCGGGCCCGAGCCCACCCGGAAGCCGGGCACTCCGGTGCTCACGCCGATGCCTGACTTGCTGAGGTTGAACCGGAACGGTCCCGCCTTCACGCTCTTCCTGATGTAGAAACCCACTCGTGCGCCTCCTCGATCCCCATGATTATCGCGTACGAGGTGGTGGGTCGTCCGTCGGGGTTGGCCAGCGCCGGGGTCGACGGGGTCGGGAGCCGGGGTTGGCGGGGTTGGCGGCAAAAGCACCGGAAAACTGCAAACGCGATAGAAGCGGCGGTGTTTTACTCGCGGCTTCTATCGCGTTTGCGGGGCCTCGCTCGGGGCCAGCTAGTGGGCTCGGCTTGGATTCCCTGCTCAGGAACTAGCCGAGCTCCCAGCGGACGGTCACCCGGACCTCCACATCCTGGCTGCCCGGCTCGATCGGCACCGCGTTCTCCGCGCTCCTCGACATGGTGTCGGCGAAGAATGGCTGCGGCGACGGAGCCTGGTCCTCCACGATGCTCACCACCTCGCCAAGGTCGCTCCCGGCAAGCTCGGCGTACTGCTCCGCGCGCTGCCGCGCATCCTCGAACGCCCGCTCCCGCGCCTGGCGCAGCAGCTCCGCATTGTCCTCGAGCATGAAGCCCACGCCATTGACCACGGCATCATCGCCGCCCGCTCGCGCGATCGCATCCAGTGTGGAACCCGAGCTATCGATGTCGCGGATCTTGATCGTCAACTGGTTCGCCACCTCGTACCCGGCGATCCGGCGCGTCCGCGGCCCCTCGTCGAACTCGTACCGAGGATTGATCGAGAACCGCTCCGTCTGGATATCCTCATCCGCCACGCCGCCCTCGCGGACCGCGTCGATCACCCGCTGCGCAGCCTCGTTCGCCGCATCCAGGGCCTCCTGCACCGAACCGCGCTCCACCTGCACCCCGACCGTCGCACGCAATGTGTCCGGCGTGCCCGAGACGATCCCCGAGCCGCTCATCGAGATGCCCACCTGCTCGCCATCCTCCCCGGAACCATTACCGATCGCGCACCCCGCCGCGCCCATAGCGCCCACCAGCACCATCGACAGGGCGGCCGTGCCCCGCGTGAAACGACTTCCCAAGCGACCCATAGCGATCCTTCCCTCGACCATCTGGCTGAGAACCAGCGTACGCATGCGGGCGGTGCGCGGTGAGGGATGACAGGGCCGGCCCGGATTCCAGCTCCGGTTGTGCGAGGTTTTGCACCCTGATCCGCGCCAGGCAGGGTGCAGAAGCTCGCACAACCGCGCGTGGCTCCAGGGAACCGCCGAGCACGCCCGAAACCTGTCGGACACAGCCGCTATCGTCCTCGCCATGATCGATTTTCAGAACGGATCCGTGTTCAAGCTAGGTCCCGCCAATCCAGCCGACGTCCAGGCCGAGATCGCGCCGATACTCGTGGAAGGCGAACGCATCTACCTCGCGTTCCGGGGTGTCCGCGACTCGGTGCTGTTCACGAGCAAGCGGCTGATCGCGATCAACGTCCAGGGAATCACCGGCAAGAAGCGGGACTACACGTCGCTCCCATACTCGCGGATACAGGCATTCAGCATCGAGACAGCCGGCAGCTTCGATCTCGACGCCGAGGTCGATCTGTGGTTCAGCGGCCTCGGCAAGGTGCGGCTCGAGTTCAAGGGCCAGGTCGACGTCCGATCCATCGGCAGGCTGCTCGGCGATCACGTGCTGTAGCGGTGCGGGGGCGTCGCGCAGAAGCAGTATCGGCGCAACCACGAGAGCCGCGAGGCACAAATTCGCCACAAGGCCAATTGGAGCAGTCCACGGATAGTGGGCGTTTATGCGGGTCTACCTGCTGTGATGCTCCGCCGCCAGGACTCGAACCTGAACTGTCTGAACCAAAATCAGAAGTGCTGCCTATTACACCACGGCGGATTGGTGCTGCGATCCGATGGGCGAGTCTGGGTGACGCGCGGGCCGGTATGCGAAATGATACTGACATATCTGTGGTGTTTAGTCGACTCAGCGCGGCGGTGTTCCCTGCGGGCGGGGATGGTGGCTGGCGCGGGCATTGATGAGGGGATTGATCAGGTGACTCGGGCACGCATGACGGGGTCGCAGCGGCGGGATCAGTTGATCGAGGTAGGTCGATCGTTGTTCGCCGAGCGGGGATACGAGGCGACGTCGATCGAGGAGATCGCGCAGCGCGCCCAAGTGTCGAAGCCGGTGGTGTACGAGCATTTCGGCGGCAAGGAGGGCTTGTACGCGGTGGTGGTGGACCGCGAGATGGCGGATCTGCTGCAGCGGATCACCTCGTCGTTGTCGTCGCACCGGTCGAGGGAGCGGGTCGAGCAGGTGACGCTGGCGTTCCTCACCTATATCGAGGAGTGCACGGATGGCTTCCGGATCCTGGTGCGGGATTCTCCGGTGGGTGCCAGCTCGGGGACCTACTCGAGCTTGCTGAACGATGCGACCACGCAGGTGGAGCATTTGCTGGCGAGTGATTTCGAGCGGCGCGGCCTGGAGACGGAGTTCGCGGGCCTGTACGCGCAGGCGCTGGTGGGAATGGTGTCGGTGACGGCGCAGTGGTGGCTGGACGAGCGGGAGCCACCGAAGGAGATCGTGGCCGCTCACCTGGTGAACCTGTGCTGGAACGGGTTGATGCATCTGGAGCGGTTGCCGCAGCTGGAGGCGGAGCGCTCGCGGGAGGATCCGGAGGGGGAGTCAGCGGCGTCGGCTGGTTGATGCGGTCCGGACGGTCGTGGTGCCGCGCGCCCGGATGGTTTGTGTCGGTGTCGGGTCCTAGACTCGGGGTCGTTCGTTGGTCGAGGATGCGGCCGTGCGCGAGGGTTTCGTGCGCATGGTGGTGCGGTGGTGAGGAGCGCGGTCGGGGTGTCGGCGGAGCAGTCGGGGAGCGGTGCGGGGTCGATGCTGCTGGAGGCGGCTGCCACTGACGAGGCGTTGCGGCTGGTGGCGCGCGCGGTGGGGGAGCCACAGCGGCGGTGGGTCGCGCCGCCGGGAGCCCGGTGGCTGGTGGCGGCGACGATGGCACGGTCGGCTCCGGTGCTCATGGTGACCACCACGACCCGGGAGGCTGAGGACCTGCTGGCGGAACTGCGCAGCGTGCTGGGAGGCGCTGCCGCGCTGCTGCCGTCGTGGGAGACATTGCCGCATGAGCGCCTGTCGCCGAGCGCGGACACGGTGGGGCAGCGGATGCTCGTGCTGCGCAGGCTCGCGCGGCCAGACGATGCGGTGCTCGGTGTGCCGCTGCGGGTCGTGGTCGCGCCAGTGCGCGCGCTCGTGCAGCCACTCGCGGGCGGGCTGGCCGATGTCGAGCCGGTCGTGCTGCGCGCCGGTGCGGACGTGGTGTTCGACGAGGTCATCGAGCAACTCGTGGCTTTCGCGTACAAGCGTGTCGATATGGTGGCGCGGCGCGGTGAATTCGCCGTGCGCGGCGGCATCCTCGATATCTTCCCGCCGACCGCGGATCATCCGGTGCGCGTGGAGTTCTGGGGCGATGAGGTCAGTGAGATCCGCGAGTTCTCGGTGGCCGACCAGCGCTCGATCGACGGCCCGGCGGTCACGGAGGTAGTGGCAGTCGCATGCCGCGAGCTGCTGCTCACCGATGGGGTCCGGGAGCGCGCGGCACGCCTCGCGGAGACCCACGCGGGGCATGAGGTCCTCGCCCCGATGCTCGACAAGATCGGTTCGGGCATTCCCGCGGACGGCATGGAGGCGCTGACCGCCGTGCTGACCGATCGCCCCCTCGAGTTGGTCACCGATGTGATGCCACGCGGCGCGCATGTGCTGGTGTGCGACCCGGAGAAGGCGTCGATGCGGGCCGCGGACCTGAGGCGGTCGAGCTCGGAGTTCCTCGAGGCATCCTGGTCGGCGGCATCCTTCGGGGGAGCGGCACCGCTGGACGTGGAGGCACTCGACCTGCAGGCGCTGGCTTTCCGGCCATTCGATCTGGTCGCCCAGGGTGTCCTGGACTCGGGTCGCAGCTGGTGGACGCTCTCTCCCTTCGCCAGTGGTGCCGGTGATGAGACGGAATTGCCCGTGGAGCCCGCGCCCGCGTTGCACGGCGGCGAGGCGGAGATCGAGCAGTTGTTCGCGATGCTGCGCGGGCATGCGGCCACCGGTGGGCGCGCCGCCATTGCTGTGGCCGGCGCGGGCACGGTCACCCGGTTCCTCGAGCGGCTCAAGGAGCATGGCGTGCCCGCCCGCCAGGTCCTCGCGCGCCAAGAATCGGAAAACGCCGCGGCGGAGGAGCTCGCCAAGGGCCTCGTCACGGTGGTGCGGGCGCCATTGTCCACCGGCCTGATCCTGCCCCAGGCTCAGTTGATCATCCTGTCCGAGGCGGACCTCACGGGCAACCGCGTCGCAGCCACCCCGGGCCGCAAGCTCGCCTCGAAGCGCCGCAACCAGGTCGATCCCCTCGCGCTCAAGTCTGGCGATCTCGTCGTCCATGACCAGCACGGCATCGGCCGGTTCGTCGAGATGGCCGAGCGCACCGTCGGTGGCGCGCGTCGCGAGTACCTCGTCCTCGAGTACGCCTCGAGCAAGCGTGGCCATCCCGGTGACCGGCTCTTCGTGCCCATGGAATCGCTCGACCAGCTCTCCCGCTACGTCGGCGGCGAGGCCCCGTCGCTGTCGAAGATGGGTGGCTCCGACTGGCAGAACACCAAGCGCAAGGCACGCCAGGCGGTGCGTGAGATCGCCGGGGAGCTCGTCCAGCTCTACGCCAAGCGGCAGGCTTCCCCGGGCCACGCGTTCGCGCAGGACACGCCCTGGCAGCATGAGCTCGAGGATGCGTTCGCGTTCGCCGAGACGGAGGACCAGCTCACCGCGATCGCCGACGTCAAGGCCGACATGGAGCGCCCCGTCCCGATGGATCGCGTCGTCTGCGGCGATGTGGGATTCGGCAAGACCGAGATCGCGGTGCGCGCCGCGTTCAAGGCCGTGCAGGACGGCAAGCAGGTCGCGGTTCTCGTGCCCACCACGCTGCTCGCCCAGCAGCACACCGACACGTTCACCGAGCGCATGACAGGCTTCCCCATCAAGGTGCGGCAGCTCTCCCGCTTCACTGATCCCGCTGAGTCCCGCGAGGTCATCAATGGGCTCGCCGACGGCAGCATCGACATCGTCATCGGCACGCACCGCCTGCTGCAGACCGGCGTGCGATGGAAGGACCTCGGCCTCGTCATCGTCGACGAGGAGCAACGCTTCGGCGTCGAGCACAAGGAACACATCAAGGCGCTCCGCACCCACGTCGACATGCTCACCATGTCCGCCACGCCCATCCCGCGCACCCTCGAGATGTCGCTCGCCGGGATCCGCGAGATGTCGACCATCCTCACCCCGCCCGAGGAACGGCTGCCCGTGCTCACCTACGTCGGCGCGCACGAGGACAAGCACATTGCCGCCGCGATCCGCCGCGAGCTGTTGCGCGACGGCCAGGTCTTCTACGTCCACAACCGGGTCAGCACCATCGACAAGACCGCCAAGCAACTGCGCGAGCTCGTCCCCGAGGCGCGCATCGTCGTCGCGCACGGCCAGATGAACGAGGAGACCCTCGAGCAAACCGTCGAGGGCTTCTGGAACCGCGAGTACGACGTGCTCGTCTGCACCACCATCATCGAGACCGGGCTCGACATCTCCAACGCCAACACCCTCATCGTCGAGCGCGCCGACCAGCTCGGCCTGTCCCAGCTGCACCAGCTCCGTGGCCGCGTGGGCCGGGGCCGCGACCGGGGCTACGCCTACTTCCTGTACCCCGCCAACCGGATCCTCACCGAGACCGCGTATGACCGCCTCGCCACCATCTCCCAGAACTCCGAGCTCGGCGCGGGCATGGCCGTCGCCATGAAGGACCTCGAGATCCGCGGTGCCGGCAACGTCCTCGGCGCCGAGCAGTCCGGCCACGTCGCCGGCGTCGGCTTCGACCTCTACATCCGGCTCGTCGGGGAAGCCGTCGAAGCATTCAAGGCCATCGCCGATGGCAAGCCTGTCGAGGCGACCGAAGAGCGCAAGGACATCAAGATCGATCTCCCTGTGGACGCGCACATCCCCACGGACTATGTCGCTAGCGACCGCCTCCGGCTCGAGGCATACCGCAAGCTCGCCGCCGCCACCGACAGCACCGGCATCGAACGCGTCATCGACGAGCTCATCGACCGCTACGGGCCACTGCCCGAGGAGGCCAAGCGCCTCATCTCGATCGCGCGACTGCGCCTGCTCTGCCGCGAGAAGGGCATCACCGACATCACGATGGCAGGGACCCAGGTGCGCATCGCGCCGCTCGAGCTCCCCGACTCCAAGCAGGTCCGGCTCAAGCGGCTCCAGCCCTCCGCCCAGTACCGGGCCACCACCTCCACGATCCTCATGCCGCTCCCGCGCGCTGGCCGCGGCACACCCGCCGACCCCCGCGTCCGCGACAACGAGGTCATCGCCTTTGTCGCGGACTTCCTCACCGCGCTCGATGGGCAACCACAAGCCTCGCCCACCCTGGTCCAGGCATGACCACCACCATCCTGCTCGACCCCCAGCGGCCCAGCCTCATCCCCGCGGCAGCGCTGCCGCACCTCGCCCGGCCCACTTTTCTCGCCGACGACCTCACCGGTGGGGTTCGCGCGCAGCTCGCCGCGATCGCCAAGCCCGCCACCAGCTCCGAGCACGCCGTCACGCTCGTCACCACTGACCCGTGCCATCCACTGCGCGCCCGTCACACTGCGACGATCGCTCTCGCTGACGAGCAGTTCCCCGGGCACCAGGTGCTTGCCGCCATCGACATCATGGACACCATGCGCACGCACGGGCCGTGGGAGCAGCAGCAAACCCACCACAGCCTGCTGCGCTACCTGCTCGAGGAAACCTACGAGCTGCTCGACGCCGCCCACGGCAACGACCGCGACGAACTGCGCTCCGAGCTCGGCGACCTCCTCCTCCAGGTCCTCTTCCACGCCCGCATCGCCCACGACGACCCCGCCGACCCGTTCACCATCGACGACATCGCCCGCGCCCTCACCACCAAGCTGCTGCACCGCAACCCCCTCGAGCACCTCCAGCCCGGCAGCACGCTCGACGTCGACGAGCAAGACCGGCGCTGGCAGCAGCGCAAGGCCACCGAGAAGCCTCGCGTCTCCCTGCTCGACGGCATCCCGCGCGCCCAGCCCGCGCTAGCGCTCGCCGAGAAGATCCTCGAGCGTGCCACCGGTGCGGGAATGCCCGCCGATCTCATCCCCGCGGGGCTGGGAACCATCACGCTCGTGCCCGGCGGCGACACCGAGATCATCCTCCGCCGCGCCGTCTCGGACCTCGTCAGCGCCATCGAAACGGTCGAGAACACGCTCGGCCGCGCACCATGCATACCGGACGAATGGCGCGCGCACTGGCCCGGGGTCGCTAGCTGCTAGGCCTGCTGCAAGATCACGAACACAGCACGGTTGTCGAAAGCCTCGGAAACGACTGGTGCACACCGCAGCCCGCGGCACCACAGTGGGACGGGTGACACCCACCCGACGGAACACGCCGCCCCGAAAGCCGCGCCGCATCATCGCCGCCGCAGCCGCCGTTGCGGCACTGCCGCTCGGCACCGCGATAGCGCTCACCGACCCGCACGCAGTCGGTATCACACCAGCCTCGGTCATCGACGTCGCCGACGTAGCCGACATCGCCCCGCATCTCCTCGCGCCCTACCCGGGCACCCCCGTGCCGCCCATCGACGTCAACGCGCCCGGCCGCACCGCCTGGCAGCTCGACAGCTGGGCACGCGCCCACAGCGACGCCCTCGGCATCCCGCACCAAGCGATGATGGCCTACGGCAACGCCGCCCGGCTCCTCCAGGTGACCAACCCCGGCTGCGGCATCACCTGGACCACCCTCGCCGGCATCGGCGCTATCGAGAGCTGGCACGGCACCTACGAGGGCACCCCCATCGACGGCAACGGCTACTCCCTGCCGCCCATCCGCGGCATCGCGCTCGACGGCCGGCCGGGCATCGCCGAGATCCGCGACACCGACGGCGGCGAGCTCGACGGCGACCCCGAGTTCGACCGCGCCATGGGGCCCATGCAGTTCATCCCCGCCACCTGGCGCATCTGGGGAAGCGACGCCGACGGCGACGGCATCGCCAACCCCGACGGCCTCGACGACGCCACATACTCCGCAGCCCGTTACCTGTGTGCATCCGGTGGCGATCTCCGGTCCCCGATCGGCTGGCGCAGCGCCGTCCTCGCTTACAACTACTCCGAGGACTACCTCAAGTCCGTCCACCTCAAGGCCACCCAGTACGGCCGCGACGAGGTCTTCGTGCCCGCTCCTCCGCCGCCACCTCCACCGCCGGAACCGGCACCCGCTCCGCCCGCGGGCGAGGTGCCTCCGCCACCGCCGGGGGACGTGCCTCCTGGTGACGTGCCTCCACCGCCCGCTGAGGTGCCGCCACCCCCGCCGCCAGCAGACGCTCCACCACCACCACCACCGCCACCGGAGACCCAGGCCGGGGCCGTGGTTCCCGCCACGAGCGAGCTCACCGAGGCGGAGCGCCAGGCCCGCGCCGAGCAAGCGCTGCGCCGGCTCGGCGCGCACGTCCGCAACATGCTGGAGTTCGTCGAGGAGCAGCAGGCAACCGCGCAATAGGCCGGTTTGCGGCTCGCGCGGTCCGTGGCGCTGGCTGCGACGCCTCGGTTGTGTGAGCTTTCGCCCCCTCTCGGAGCGATGGAGGGGGGCAAAACCTCACACAACTCGAGCGGTGGCCCGGGCTCGTTCCAGCAAGCCCGATTCCCCCTGCGCGCCTGAAACGAGGAGGCCGCTGCGGCGGCTACCCTCGAGGCTGGCAAGATTGGTCATTGCGGAGCGTGCCGCCCCGTACGTTGTTGTCAGCTGCCAAAGGAGTGAGTCGTGGCCGTCATTGAACAGGTCGGAGCGCGCGAGATTCTCGATTCCCGGGGCAACCCCACCGTGGAGGTGGAGGTTGCGCTCGATGACGGGACCGTGACGCGGGCCGCCGTTCCCTCAGGTGCATCCACCGGGGAGCATGAAGCCGTCGAGCTGCGCGATGGCGGTGATCGCTACCTCGGCAAGGGCGTGCAGCAGGCTGTCAACGCGGTGCTCGATGAGATCGCTCCCGCGCTGATCGGCCTCGACGCCATCGAGCAGCGGGCCGTGGACCAGGCGATGCTCGATCTTGATGGCACGCCCGACAAGTCGCGGCTGGGCGCGAACTCCATCCTTGGTGTTTCGCTGGCAGTGGCGCGCGCGGCCGCCGAGTCCTCGGGCCTCGAGCTGTTCCGCTACGTCGGCGGCCCGAACTCGCACGTGCTGCCCGTGCCGATGATGAACATCCTCAACGGTGGCGCGCATGCCGATACTGGCGTGGACGTGCAGGAATTCATGATCGCGCCGATCGGCGCCCCGTCGTTCCGGGAGTCCCTGCGCTGGGGCACCGAGGTCTATCATTCGCTCAAGTCAGTGCTGAAGTCGAAGGGCCTGGGCACGGGCCTCGGCGACGAGGGTGGCTTCGCGCCGGACGTGGCAGGCACCAAGGAAGCGCTCGACCTCATCATCGAGGCCGTCGACAAGGCGGGGCTCAAGCTCGGCAGCGATGTCGCGCTGGCCCTGGATGTGGCCGCCACCGAGTTCTACGAGGACGGCACCGGCTACCGCTTCGAGGGCACCGTGCGCAGCGCCAACGAGATGGCCGAGTTCTACCGCGACCTCATCGGCGCCTACCCGCTGGTATCGGTGGAGGACCCACTGAGCGAGGACGACTGGGACGGGTGGAAGACCCTCACCGATGCGGTTGGTTCCTCGCTGCAGCTCGTCGGTGATGATCTGTTCGTCACGAACCCGGAGCGCTTGCAGATCGGCATCGACCGGGGCATCGCCAACGCGCTGCTCGTCAAGGTCAACCAGATCGGCACGCTGACCGAGACGCTCGACGCGGTCGATCTCGCGCACCGCAACGGGTACCGGACGATGATGAGCCACCGTTCCGGCGAGACCGAGGACACCACCATCGCGGATCTCGCCGTCGCTGTCGGCAGCGGCCAGATCAAGACTGGTGCCCCGGCCCGCAGCGAGCGCGTCGCCAAGTACAACCAGTTGCTGCGCATCGAGGAAGCCCTCGGCGATGCGGCTCGCTTCGCGGGTGCCGGCGCGTTCCCGCGATTCAACTGGAGCAGCTAGACACACCCATGGTCCGGGAACGCGGAACCACCTCTTCGGCAGCGGCCCGCCCGGGCAGGGAAGCGCGACGCAGCGCTGATCCCCGGCCCGGGCGGTCCGCGTTGCCGCGTCGCTCCGGTGCTTTGCACGGTCCGGACTCCCGGGCACGGGGCACGCAAGCAGCGGCGCAGCGCGCGGCCGCGCGCTCCAGCAGCAAGCGCACCACCATCACAAGCAACAAGGCGCCGCGCACGGGATGGTCGACGCGGCAGACATTCATCCTCGCGCTGGTCGTGGGCGCGCTCGTGCTCACCTTCGTCATGCCGCTGCGCACGTACTTCTCGCAGTGGAGCGAGGCCCGCCAGATCGCGGCCGAGCAGGAGCACCTGCGTGCGGATGTGGCAGCGCTGCGGGCCGAGAAGGAATTGCAGGACGATCCCGCGTACATCAAGGAACAGGCGCGGGAGCGGTTGCGATACGTGTTCCCGGGCGAGACGCCGTACCGGGTACAGTTCTTCGACGAGCGGGATCAGGGCCGATCCGGTGAGCAGCTCCTGCCGGGCAGCCGCGACCCCTGGTACACCCAGCTCTGGCGCGAGATGTCAGTGCAGCGAGACGAAGGACCACAGCGCGAGATGAACATGCCGATCGCCCCCATCGAACAGGATCCCGCGGAGTGAGCGTGCCCGAAGTCCCGCCCGCCGACCTCGCAGCGGTCTCCGCGCAACTAGGCCGTGAGCCCCGGGGAGTCCTTGCCATCGCCTACCGCTGCCCGAGCGGCGAGCCCGGCGTGGTCAAGACCGCCCCGCGCCTGCCTGACGGCACACCGTTCCCGACGCTGTACTACCTCACGCATCCGCGGCTGACCGCAGCGGCGAGCCGCCTCGAGTCCGGCGGCATCATGAAGGAGATGAGCGACCGGATCGCCGCGGACACCAGTCTCGCCGCCGCCTATCGTGCCGCGCACGAGGACTACCTGCGCGAGCGCGACAGCATCGAGTCCCTCGGCACGGACTTCTCCGGCGGGGGAATGCCCGACCGCGTCAAGTGCCTGCATGTGCTCGTCGCGCACGCCCTCGCCAAGGGACCTGGAACCAACCCGCTCGGGGACGAGACCGTGGTGCTGATGGCCCGCGACGAGCCTGACCTGATCGGCACCGTGCTGCCCCGCGACTGGCCGGGCATCCACGCCGACCAGGAAGCGGACCGGGAAGAAGCCCAGTGACGAGGGTCGCCGCCATTGACTGCGGCACCAACTCGCTGCGCCTTCTTATCGCCGACATCACCGAGGACACTGACGGTTCCCGCGTCCTCGGTGATGTGGATCGCCGCATGACGGTCGTCCGGCTGGGACAAGGCATCGACGCCACGGGGGAGTTCCACCCCGACGCGCTCGCGCGAACCCGGAGCTGCCTCAACGACTACGCAAGCCTCATCAAGGACGCCGGTGCTGAGCAGATCCGCATGGTCGCCACCTCCGCTACCCGTGATGCCCGCAACCGCGACGAGTTCTTCGACATGACCGAGGAAGTCCTGGGCGCCGTCATCCCCGGCACCCGCGCCGAGGTCATCACCGGCGACGAGGAAGCCCGGCTCTCCTTCATCGGAGCCGTCAATGATCTTCCCGCTGGCGACGGCCCCTTCATCGTCGTTGACCTCGGCGGAGGCTCGACCGAGGTGGTGTACGGAACCAGAACGGTCGAGGCCGCCCGCTCCGTCAACATCGGCTGCGTCCGGCTCACCGAGCGCTGCCTGCACAGCGACCCACCCACCACCGGCGAGATCGCGCAAGCCCGCGCCACCGCCCGAAGCATCCTCCGCGATGCCTTCAACAGCGTGCCCCTCGCGCCCGCGCGCACCTGGATCGGTGTCGCTGGCACCATGACCACCCTCGCCGCGCTCGCGCACCGCCACCCCACCTACGACTCCGCGCGCATCCACCTCTCCACCGTCCCCTTCGACAGGCTCCGCGAGGTCTGCGACGAACTGCTCGCCATGACCCGCGAGCAGCGGCTCGCGCTCGGCCCCATGCATCCCGGCCGGGCCGACGTCATCGGCGGCGGAGCGCTCGTCACCCAGATCCTCGCCGAGGAGATCGCCGCCGTCTCGCCCATCCGCGACCTCACCGTCAGCGAGCACGACATCCTTGACGGAATCGCCTGGTCCCTCGTCGGCGGCACCTGAGAGATGTGGTCGCCCTGCACGCCCCCGTAGCCCAATTGGCAGAGGCAAGCGGCTTAAAACCGCTCCAGGTGTGGGTTCGAGTCCCACCGGGGGCACCAATGTGACCTCTCCGTGCCGCACCCTCTAGGGTCGAGGGCAGGCGATCCGGCAGTACCGTCGAACAGGAGGAATCCCCCGCATGGCCACCAGCGAAGAAGCCTCCACCAACGTGCCTGCCGGTGCGACCGAAAAGTCTCGGGCCGCCGAGCTCGAATGCCGCGACCTTTTCCGCAGGGCGTTTCGCCGCCAACCGGCCGGGCTGGCCATCATCTCCGCGAGCAGCCCAGACGGGCCCGTAGGGATCCTGTCCTCGTCGGTCGCCTCCGTCGGCATCGATCCGCCGGCCCTGTCATTCACCATCTCCACGCTCTCGGCCAACGCGCAGGCAGTGCGGCACGCGCAAACAATGGTGGTGCACCTCCTCGACGCGGGCGATCTCGCGCTCGCGCAGGTGTTCGCCACCCCCGGCAGCACGCGCTTCGGGCCAGACATGAAGTGGGACCGCCTTTCCAGCGGCGAGCCGTACCTCACCGACGTCGCCATCCGAATGCACTGCCGCGCCATCGGGCACATGGAGGTGGGCGAATCCGTGATCGTCGCGGCAGAGGTCATCGACGTCGCGCACAACGACTCCCACGCCCTGCCGCTGGTGTACACCAACCGGGCGTTTCACGTCTTCCACGAGTTCCCCATCCGCTGAGCCCGTGTGGCCGGCGGGGTTCGCGGGGTGCGGGGTGCTTCGGTGCGGTGGGCTCGCCCAGCCCTGCCCAGCCCCACCTAGCCCCACCAGTGTGCGAAGAACGACAGCTCCCGGCGGAATTGCTGTCGCTTTTCGCACACTCGCGGGGCAAGCGCACACTCGCGGGCGGGGGCGCACACTCGCGGCCGGAACGCGCACCACGATCCTGCATCGACGCGAGCATGTGCCTGGTCTCACCCCTGCCTTCGGGTGTTGGCGCAGGTAAAGTAGGAGCTGTCCGATTTGTCGTTGGACCGTTCGCCCATGGTGGAACTTCCGCTGCGGGTTGTTCGTTATCACGGCAAGATCAGGAATGATCCTCGGGCACCGAGCCAGTGGCTAGCCCGACAGCCTAGACGAAAGGAACTCACGGTGCGCACCAGCAGCAACCCGGTGTTCAAGAACTTGCCGAAGAGCCCCGGCGGATACGCGACGTTCGGCAGCGGCGCCGCAGGTGGCGCCCAGGCCGCCTACCAGCACGGGCAGACCCAGCATCGTGACCAGTACCAGCCTGTCACGCCGGACCGTGCCATGACGGTCGATGACGTGGTCACCAAGACCGGCGCGACCCTTGGCGTGCTCGTTGTCGCCGCAGTGCTGTCGTACTTCCTCACCAACAGCAACCCCGGTCTTGCCCCGCTCCTCGTTTTCGGCGGCATGATCGTTGGCCTCGTGCTCGTGCTCGTGGCCGTGTTCGCGAAGAAGATGGACAACCCGGCGATCGTGCTCAGCTATGGCGCGGCCGAGGGCGTGTTCCTGGGTGCGCTCTCCTGGATTTTCGCGGGTGGTACATCAACGATCATCGTCCAGGCGGTGCTTGGCACGATCGGCGTGTTCTTCGGCATGCTGGTCGTCTACAAGACGGGCGCCATCCGGGTCACTCCGCGCCTAACCCGCATGATCGTCGCCGGCATGATCGGTGCGCTCATCCTCATGGTCGCCAACCTGGTTGCCAGCTTCTTCATGGCGGATGGCCTCGGCCTGCGCGACGGTGGCCCGCTCGCCATCCTCTTCTCCCTGTTCGTCATCGGGCTCGCTGCGTTCAGCTTCCTGCTTGATTTCGACCAGGCCGATCAGCTCATCCGCATGGGCGCGCCCGAGAAGGCCGCCTGGGGCGTGGCGCTCGGCCTCACCATCACCCTGGTGTGGCTGTACATCGAGATCCTGCGCCTGCTCAGCTACTTCCAGGAATGATGACGTAGCTGGTCCATCAGCGAGAAACGACCCCCGGCAGGGATTCCCCGCCGGGGGTCGTTGCTTTGTTGGGCCGGTGGTGGCCCGCGCTGCTGCCCTGTGTGGTGGCCGGGTAGCTCGTCGATGGCAATCCGCACTCTTGCGCAGGCTATCTGCCACCCATCGTGTGCTCTACCCACCCTTCGCGCACAGCAGCCACGGAAATATCCGTGGCTGCTGGATGCTAGGCGTGGCAGCTACGCGCTAAGGGTGTTGGATTCGCTCTATCACGCCCACCGAGCAACGCGGCAGCCACCGCGCCAAGGCAGCCACTGGGAAGCAGCTACCGCACCTGCGTCAGCTGAGGCGCTCGAGGATGATCGCCATGCCCTGTCCGCCGCCGACGCACATGGTCTCGAGGCCGAACTGCTTGTCGTGGGTGGAGAGGTTGTTCAGCAGTGTGGTGGTGATGCGGGCACCGGTCATGCCGAACGGGTGGCCGAGGGCAATGGCGCCACCGGAGACGTTCAGCTTGTCCTCGTCGATGCCGAGGTCGCGCGCGGAACCGAGGACCTGCACGGCGAACGCCTCGTTGATCTCGAACAGGTCGATGTCGGAGATCGACATTCCGGCGGTGGCGAGGGCGCGCTTGGTCGATTCGATGGGGCCGAGGCCCATGATCTCGGGCGACAGGCCGGAGACACCGGTGGCGACGATGCGGGCGAGGGGAGTGAGGCCGAGCTCCTTGGCCTTGGTGTCGGACATGATGACCAGCGCTGCGGCTCCGTCGTTGAGCGGGCAGGCGTTTCCGGCGGTGATGGTGCCGTCGGGGCGGAAGACGGGCTTGAGCTGCGACACGGCCTCGTAGGTGGTGCCAGCGCGCGGTCCGTCATCGGTGGTGACGACGGTTCCGTCGGGCAGGGTGACGGGGGTGATCTCGCGCTCGAAGAATCCGGAGTTGATGGCTTCCTCGGCGCGGTTCTGGGAGCGCACGCCCCAGCGGTCCTGCTCCTCGCGGCTGATGCCGGTCAGCTGGGCGACGTTCTCGGCGGTCTGGCCCATGGCGATGTAGGCGTCGGGCAGCAGGCCGTCCTCGCGGGGGTCATGCCAGGTGGTGCCGCCCTGCGCGGCTGCGGCGGTGCGCTCCTCGGCCTCGGCGAACAAGGGGTTCTTGGTGTCGGGCAGGGAGTCGGAGTTGCCGCGGAGGAAGCTGGAGACGCTCTCCACGCCCGCGGAGATGAACACGTCGCCCTCGCCGGCCTTGATGGCGTGCAGGGCCATGCGGGTGGTCTGCACCGATGACGCGCAGTAGCGGGTGATGGTGGTGCCGGGGAGGTTGTCGTAGCCCAGCATGATCGACAGGTTGCGCGCCATGTTGAAGCCCTGCTGGCCGCCGGGGAGGCCGCAGCCGAGCATCAGGTCGTCGATCTCGGTCGGGTCGAGCTCGGGCACCTTCGCGAGCGCGGCGGCGACCATCTGGGCGGCGAGGTCGTCCGGCCGGATCCCCTTGAGGGAGCCTTTCATGGCCCGCCCGATGGGGGAACGGGCGGTGGAGACGATGACTGCCTCGGGCATGGGAACTCCTCGATCGATGGGTTGAGATGTGGGGCGTGTTCTTACAGGCTAGTCCGGCAGGGGGGAGCGCTTGCCATGGCGGTGCTGCCGCGCGACACGGCGCAGGTTCGCCGCGGGAGCGACACCGAAGGGGTTTCGCCGGCCGCGGATTCCAGTCTCGCGCGGACGAGGGGGCTGGCGGTGCCGGAACCAGGCGCGGTTGAGCGCGTTCCAGGCACGCACGGTGGGACGCCGGGCCTCCACGGCCGCGGAGACCTCGGGCAGGTCCTCGAGCGGGCCGCCGTGCCAGATCCCGAGCGCGGTGCACATCACGGGCAGGATGTTGCGGGCGGCGAGCTCGTAGCCAGCAGGGGAGGGGTGGAACCGGTCGGTGGAGAACATGCGGTCCGGTGATGCCAGGAACTCAGGGGTGAGCAGGTCCGCGAGCGGCACGGGGTGCCCGCCCTCGGCGCGGGTCACGGCGGCCTGGGCGCGGGCGAGGCGCAGGCCCCAGCGGCGGATGACCGCGCGCAGCGGCTGCGGCACATCGGTGACGATGCCGAGGTCGGGGCAGGTGCCGACGATCACCACCGAGCCGGCGGCATGGAGGCGGCGAACGGCGTCGCGCAATCTCCGCGCGGCCGCCCGGACGGATTGGCGGGCGGTCACGTCATTGGCGCCGATGAGGATGACGGCCACGTCGGGTGGGCTTCCCGCGACGAACGACGCGTCGACCTGCCCGGACAGGCCCTTGGAGGTGGCGCCGCTGATCGCTTTGGTGCTCAGCCGGACTCGCTTGCCGGATTCCTCGGCGAGGCCTCGGGCGAGCCGCACGCCGGGTGTCTCGTCGGCGAAGGTGCAGCCGAGCCCTGCCGCGGTGGAGTCGCCGAAGATCATCAGGTGGAAGTCGGCGGACTTCTGGGAGCCCCATCGCTCCGGCCGTCCGCCGTTGGGCGAGTAGACACCATCCGCCTCGGGCGGGTAGGGCGGTAGCTTGCCGATGCGCAATCGCGCGATGCGGGCCTGCGCGGCGAGGAAGTGGTAGGTGCCCCAGCTGGCCGCAGCGGCGGTGGAGGCACCGATGATGGCGGCGGCGGCGGTCTTCGTGGAGACCGCCGAGAACGACGACTCGCTACCGATCACGGTGGTGTCGTCCTGTTCTGGCGGCATTCTCGTGACTCCTTCGGCCAATGCTCGGGGCGCGTTGGGGCTGCTCCACAAATCTATACGTGGGATGGGCGGCACGGACACTCCGGCGCACCAGGACGGTCACGGTTTCCCCCGCGTTTCCCCGCGCCGCGACTATCTGGAACGATAGGGGCATGCGCATTGCGAATCACGTGGTCGACCTCATCGGTGACACCCCGCTGGTGAAGCTGAACTCTGTCGCCGAAGGCCTCCCCGGCATTGTCGCCGCCAAGATCGAGTACCTCAATCCAGGGGGCAGCTCGAAGGATCGTATCGCGGTGAAGATGATCGACGCGGCGGAGGAATCGGGGGCATTGCAGCCTGGTGGCACGATCGTCGAGCCCACGTCCGGCAACACCGGCATCGGCCTCGCCCTCGTCGCCCAGCAGCGTGGCTACAAGTGCGTGTTCGTGTGCCCGGACAAGGTCAGCGAGGACAAGCGGAACGTCCTCAAGGCGTACGGCGCGGAGGTCGTGGTGTGCCCCACCGCGGTGCCGCCCGAGCATCCCGACAGCTACTACAGCGTCTCCGACCGGCTGGCGCGCGAGCTGCCGGGCGGCTGGAAGCCCGATCAGTACTCGAACCCGGCAGGCCCCGAGAGCCACTACGAGACCACGGGCCCGGAGATCTGGCGCGACACCGAGGGCAAGGTCACGCACTTCGTGGCTGGCGTCGGCACCGGCGGCACCATCACGGGCACGGGCCGGTACCTCAAGGAGGTCTCCGGCGGCGCGGTGAAGGTCATCGGCGTCGATCCCGAGGGCTCGGTGTATTCCGGTGGCACGGGACGCCCGTACCTCGTGGAGGGCGTGGGCGAAGACTTCTGGCCAAGCGCCTACGATCCCGCCATCCCCGATGAGATCATCGCGGTCTCCGACGCGGATTCGTTCGACATGACCCGCCGCCTCGCGCGCGAGGAAGGGCTGCTCGTCGGCGGCTCCTGCGGCATGGCCGTGGTCGGTGCGCTCGAGGTGGCCCGCAAGGCCGGGCCGGACGCAGTCGTCGTGGTGCTGCTCCCGGACGGTGGTCGTGGCTACCTGTCGAAGATCTTCAACGACGCGTGGATGTCGTCGTACGGGTTCCTCCGCAGCCGCCTCGACGGCTCCTCGAAGGTCGCTTACGTCGGGGACGTGCTGCGTGGCAAGTCGGGCAAGCTGCCTGACCTCGTGCATACCCATCCGCAGGAGACGCTGCGCGATGCCATCGAGATCATGCGCGAGTATGGCGTTTCCCAGATGCCCGTGGTGGGGGCGGAGCCTCCGATCACTGCTGGCGAGGTGCAGGGCAGCCTCAACGAGCGGGACCTGCTCAGCGCCGTGTTCGAGGGCCGCGCCAACCTTGCAGATCCCGTGAGCTCCATCATGGGCAAGCCGCTGCCGCTGATCGGTACGGGCGAGACCGTCGAGGACGCGCAGAAGGCGTTCGCTGATATCGACGCGCTGATGGTGGTCGAGGATGGCAAGCCGGTCGGCGTGATAACCCGCTATGACCTGCTCCATTTCCACAACTCTGGCCTCGGATAGCTGACAGCGGAAAGCCCCGGACCAGGGGGGATGGTCCGGGGCTTTCCTTGCGCGCCGGGCGCTGCGTTCCGGGGGCGGGGGTGACCGGGGGGAGGTCAGCCGCGCTCGAGGGGGTATCCGGAGCGCGCCCAGGCGGCGGTCCCGCCGGCGACGGACACTGCGTCGTGGCCGGCTTGCGCGAGGATCATCGAGCCCATCTGGCTGCGGTTCCCCGAGGCGCAGATGACGAACACCCGACCCGCTCTGGGGACCTCGTGGACGCGGTCGGCGAGCTCGCCGAGGGGGATGAGCGTGGCACCGGGGACGCGGCCGCGAGCGTACTCGAAGTCCTCGCGGACGTCGATGACGGTGGCGTTGTCGGTCCATGCGGTGTTGAGGGTGTGTACGTCGACTTCGCGCATCAGGTGCCTCCTTCAGGCTCTCTCATATACCCCCTGGGGTATTGTCTGGACCCAGGATAGCGCGCGATCGACCATCTGGGAAGAGGGAGGCCTCCAGCGCGAGGGCGGTGCCGTCGGTGCGCTCCGTGCCCACCGACGGCACGCTCTGTGCCCCCCGACGGCAAAAGCACCGGAAACTGCTAAACGCGATAGAAATCGACCTGGCTTCCCGACAGCTTCTATCGCGTTTGCGAGACGTGCGCGGCACCGTCCCCGAGACGTGCGTGGCAGCCCCTACGCGGCCGCCAGCTACCGGAAGGCGTTCTCGCCGGTGAGCGCCTGCCCGAGCACGAGCTGGTGCACCTCCGACGTCCCCTCGTAGGTGATCACGGTCTCGAGGTTCGCCGCATGCCGCATCACCGGATACTCCAGCGTGATGCCGTTGGCGCCGAGGATCGTCCGGCACTCCCGAGCGATGGCGAGTGCCTCGCGGGTGTTGTTGAGCTTGCCCGCGCTCACCTGCTCCGGGGTAATCCGTCCCGCGTCCTTCAGTCGCCCGAGGTGCAGCGCGAGGAGCATGCCCTTGCCGTACTCGACGGCCCCGTCGGCGATCTTCGCCTGGGTGAGCTGGTACCCGGCGAGCGGCTTGTCGAACACCTCGCGCGACTTCGCGTAATCGATAGCGGTCTCCAGGCAGGTTCGCGCGGCACCCATCGAGCCGAACACGATGCCGAACCGTGCCTCGCCCAGACAGCCCAGCGGTGCCCGCAGGCCCCGTGCCCCCGGCAGCAGGGCATCCGCGGGCAGCCGCACGCCATCGAAGGAGAGCTCCGCAGTGACCGAGGCCCGCAGCGACAGCTTGCGTCGCATCACCCGTGCCTCGAGCCCCGGAGTCCCGGCGGGCACGAGGAATCCGCGCACTCCGTCGTCGGTGCGCGCCCACACCACCGCCACGTCCGCGACGGTGCCGTTGGTGATCCACATCTTCGAGCCATCCAGGATCCAGTCCTTCCCATCGCGGCGCGCACGGGTACGCATGCCGCCCGGGTTGGAGCCGAAATCGGGCTCGGTCAGCCCGAAGCAGCCGATCAGCTCGCCAGCGGCCATGCCTGGCAGCCATTGCTGCTTCTGCTCCTCGGAGCCGTAGGCGTGGATCGCGTGCATCGCCAGCGATCCCTGTACTGACATGAGGCTGCGCAGCCCGGAGTCCACGGCTTCGATCTCGTGACACGCGAGGCCATACTCGGTCGCGGAGGTTCCGGCGCAGCCGTAGCCGTCGAGGTGCATGCCGAGAAGGCCGAGGCGACCGAACTCCCGCGCCACCTCCCGCACGGGCAGCGTGCCAGCGTCGTACCATTCCGCGATGTGCGGGCGAAGCTCCCGGTCAGCGAACGCGCGAGCCGTGGCGCGCACGTCCAGTTCCTCCCCGGCCAGCAGTCCCTCGATGGCGAACAGTTCATCCACAGACGTCATGGTCCATGTCTACCGCACGGACCGCCGCCTCGTGCTCTCTGGCCGGATCGGTGCGACGACAGGTCCGGAAGGGCCGGGCAGGATCCGTACGGAGGCGCCGTAGTGCTCCTCGATGATCGGGGCCGTCAGGATCTCGCTGGGGCGGCCGGTGGCGGCAACGATCCCGCGGGCGAGCAGGACCATGCGGTCGGCGTACTGCGCGGCGATGGACAGGTCATGCATGGTGGAGACGACGGTGAGCCCGCGCTGGCGGCGCAGCTCGTCGACAAGCTCGAGCACATCCTGCTGGTGGCTGATGTCGAGTGCTGTGGTGGGCTCGTCGAGCAGCAGCAGCGGTGCATCCTGGGCGAGCGCGCGGGCGAGGAAAGCGCGCTGCCGCTCGCCACCGGAGAGCTGGTCGAGGCGGCGGTCGGCGAACGCTGCGAGATCCAGCATCGCGATGGCGTCCTCGGCAGCGGCCTGGTCGCGGGTGGTCTCGGCGCGCAGCAGCGGGATGTGCGGGGTGCGCCCGAGCAGCACGTAGTCCCGCACGAGCATGCCTGGCGGGATGATGGGGCTCTGCGCGACGGTAGCGATGAGGCGGGCCCGTTGCCGCGTGGAGAGTCCGGCCGCGAGTCGGCCATCGATGCGAACCTCGCCGCTATGACGAACCAGGCCGGTGATCACGCGCAGCAGCGTGGACTTGCCCGCGCCGTTGGGCCCGATGATCGTCACCCATTCGCCACGCTCGACGTCGAGGCTCACGCTGTGGAGGACCTCGCGCCCACCGAGGCGGGCGGTGGCCCCGGCGATGGACAGCATTGGCACGGTTCCCGGTGCGGTCATGGTCCGGTCCGCCTCGTCGCCCGCAGCACCAGCACGAAGAACGGTGCGCCAAGAAAGGCCGTCACCACACCGATGGGTACTTCGCGGGGCATGTCCACGGTGCGGGCAGCAAGGTCGGCGAGCACCAGGAAGGCCGCGCCGAGCAGCATCGACATCGGCAGGATCATGCGATAGGACGTGCCCAGCAGCATCCGAACCAGGTGGGGAACGATGATGCCGACGAACCCGATGAGCCCGGAGACCGACACCGCGGCGGCTGTTCCCAGCGACGCGGCGGCGAGCAGCGCGATCCGGACGAACCGGGGGTCGAGTCCCAGCCCGGCTGCCTCATCGTCGCCCACCGACAGGACATCGAGCGGGCGGGCGAGCAGCAGGATCACCACTGCGGAGATGATGGCGTAGGGCAGCAGCATCCGCACATCGCCCCAGGTGGCACCGCCGAGCCTGCCGAGCAGCCACGTATAGACCTGTCGGATCACCTCGACGTGGCGCTGCAGGACGTAGGTCTGCAGCGCGGTGAGGAATGCCGACACCGCGACGCCCGCGAGGATCAACGCTTCGGTCGAGCGGGCCCGTCCGCCTGCCGCGCCGAGCAAGTAGGTGGCGGTGACCGCACCGAGCGCTCCGGTGAACGCGGCGAGGGGAGCGGTCACGGGCAACCCTGCCGCCATGCTGGGCTGCAGCGCTATCACCACGGTCACCCCGAGCCCGGCCCCGGCGGCAACGCCAAGCAGGTAGGGCTCGGCGAGCGGATTGCGGAACACGCCCTGGTAGGCGGCCCCGGCGAGGGCCAGCATGGCGCCGACGAGCATGCCGAGAACGACACGGGGAAGCCGGATCCGGGTCACGATGGCGGCCTCGCGCTCGGTGAGCCCCGACTCGATGCCGACGCCAGGCAGGAGGTTCAGCACTTCCAGGGTGACGCCGCGCAATGGCAGGCCCGCCGCTCCCAGCGCGAGGCCCGAGATGCCCGCGATGGCAAGGACCACGATGCCTCCCGCGATCCACCAGGCGCGCCCGCGCTGCCGCCTCACTGGAGGGTGTCGGTGGCCCGCGCTACCTCGGCGACGAGATCCACGGTGCGCGGTCCCCACCGCGAGGCTATATCCGCGTCGAGCGGGAAGATCGCACCGTCACGGACCGCGGTGATGGTGCCCCACCCTGGCCGCGCCGCGACTGCTTCCGCATCCACCCCGAAGCCCGAGTTCATCAGGAAGATGACGTCGGGATCGGCGGCGACGATCGCTTCCGCCGAGAGCTGCGTGGACACGGATGCCTCGTCATCGGCGATGTTGCGCAGGCCCAGCTGCTCGAGCAGGGAACCGACAAGGCTGCCCGCCGTGTAGGTCCAGTAGGTGTCGTCGATCTCGATGTAGTAGGTCAGCGGCTCGTCGCGCTGCGGCGCATCCTCGATGAGCTTGCCGAGATCAGCGCGCATGCGCTCGACCAGGTCCCTGGCCTCGGGGGCATTGCCGGTGAGCGTGCCGAGGCCGGTGATCTGCTCGTACACGTTGTCGATGACGGTGGGATCATCGGGGGCGACGAAGGTCGTGATGCCGAGCGCACCGAGCTGGGGCACGATCTCGTCGCCGTACGCGGAGACGATCACGAGGTCAGGATCATACGATGCGATCGCCTCGATGTTGGGCGAGAATCCCGAGAGATCCGTGACCGGGGCGTCGGAGGGATAGTTGGAGTACTCATCGACGGCCACCACCTGGTCGCCCGCGTCGATGGCGAAGAGCATCTCGGTCACTGCGGGGGAGAGGGAGACGATGCGCTCGGGCTCCGACTCGACGGTCGTGCCGTCCACCGTCACGGGGAACGGCCCGCCGCCGCTCGCCTCGCTTGCATCGCCCTCGCCGGGCGCACTGGTGCCGCAGCCGACGAGCAGCAGGAGCGATCCTGCCGCTGCGACCATCCTCAAGGTTCTCATCGCGCGCCTTCCTCCCCGTTGCTCGATGGTGCGCGTCGCTGCGCGCGAGCCTCGATCAGCCTACCGGTGGGGGCGGGGCACCGCGTCTACCCGGTTTCGCGGCTACGAGCCCCACGACGGCGCCGGAGGGGGATCGGTGTTCAGCGTGGTGCGCATCAGCATCACGTTGTACTCCGACCACAGCGACACCGCGAAGTACAACTGGTCACCGCTCGACCAGGGGTGGATGTACGGGGCGTAGAGGCCGCCGGGGAATGCCTGCGCCGTCATGATGGCCTCGGGCGCGCTCCAGGGACCCTGCGGCTGGCTGGCCGTGCGGATCACCACGCTGCCCACATCATTGGTGTAGAGGGCGATGAACTTCCCGAGGTGCTCGTTCCACGCCACCGACATCTCGCTGACCGGCGCGGGGAACACGTTTGCGGCAGCGCCGGGATCCCCGCTCGTCCAGGCATCGCCATCCCAGTACTCGTACTCGGCGAGATCCAGGATGTCGGCCTCGGCCACGCGCGCCACCCGTGCCGCGCCGAACCGGCCCGACGGGGTGCCGAAGGTGTAGACGTAGCCGTCACGCTTCGCGTAGGCGGTCATCTGGAAGTTCTGGTTGCCCTCGATCAACTCGATTCCATCGAGATCGCCCTCGGTGTTCTCGCGGATAGTGGCGACATCGACCTCCCAGTTCTCCCCGTTGTCCTCGGAGACGGCGATCGCGGAGAAGTTGGTGGTCCACCGGCTCGGCGGGCCCCACTGCTTCACGGACATGAAGTTGATGTACTGCACGCCATCCACAGCGATGCCGGCCGTGGGGATGACAGTGAACTCCTCCGGCGCGAGGCCGAGCTTGTCGATGATCTGCTTCGCGAAGCCCGGCTTGTCGACCGTGACGGGCGAGCCGCCGTAGAGGTGGTCGTCCTCCTCCTCGGTGAGCGGATCCGGGATATCCAGTCCGTCGCCAAGGGCGGTGTCGGAGGTGCGCATCAAGGTGTTGTAGCGCCATTCCTGGTCCGGCTTGGAGCAGTCGCCGAAGGTGTCGCCGTAGGCGAAGAGCACCTGGCGCTCGGCTCCGGTCCCGCCGTTGTCCCACATGATGCCCAGATCGGTGCCAGAGATCGAGAAGCGCGACGACGTCTGGTTGGCGCTGCGGGGCCCGGTCAGCCACTGCACGAGCCGGGCAGGCGAGGCAATGCGGGCGCCGACGCGATCGCTCAGCGGCTCCACGCCTACCGGCCCGTCCGCAGTGATCGGCTTGCGCCCGAGCGGCGTTCCCATGACAGCGCGGTCCTCGTCGGACTCGATGTTCGCGCCGCCCGAGGAACCGCATGGCTCGGCCATCGCGCTCATCGGCGACACGGCCTGCAAGCCCGCTCCGATCGCTAGCGCCAGCCCCAGGGACACTGCCTTGCTCGTTCGCACACCTGCTCCTCATGTTCGCGCGCGCAAAAACGTTCTGCGCGAAAGCATGTGCGCCACAACGCGGCACTGCCCATCGAATGGACCGCACCGTCACCGAAGCGTGACTGCCTGGTTGCCGCGGCTCGATGCGGGGCCCGGTGCCGTGCTCAGCGCCGCGACACCGGGCGGCGCGGCCTAGGACCAGCCATGCTGCTCGCGCAGCACCGCCGCGACCGCATCGAACCGTCCCCGGCCGAGGATCGCGCCCTCCCGCCGGATCCCCTCCTCGGGCACATCGAGAACCCGGTCCAGCCGCACCCAGCTATCCCGGCCGCGCGAGTCCCACGCGCCACTGCCGATGGGCAGCCAGTCCCGGTCGCCGTCGTGATCCTGGCTCGACAGCATCAGGCCGAGCAGTGTCGCACCCTCTCGGCCCACCACGAGAACCGGGCGATCCTTGCCCTGGCTGGCATCCTCCTCGTACTCCACCCACGTCCACACGACCTCGCCCGGATCGGCATGCCCATCGAGCTCCGGCGCATAGGCCACCTGGCGGGCGCGCTCCCGCGTGGGCCGCGATCGGCGCGGCATGCTCGACGGGGACGGGGACGGGGACGCCGGGGCGGGGGCGGTTGGCCTCGCGGCTCGCGGCGGCGCAGGCGTGGTCGAGCGAGCAGTGCCATTCTTCTGCGCATTGAGCTGCTGCAGCAGCCGTGGCGCCTCCCGCACCACGGCACGACCGAGCTGGCGGACGACGGGGTTCTTCCAGAATCGACTCATGGCGGAAGAGTCTAGGCGGCGATCGATGGAGCGCGGGTCTGGCGGCGTGGCGGCCGGGGCGATTCCGAGCCAGCCCCCCGCCCCACCGTCACACCATCCCCTTCGCGGTGAGCCAGTGCATCGTCGGCCACCCCAGGAACACGGGAAGCCACGTGGTGAGCACCCGGTACAGCAGCACGGCGGGCACCGCTGTCGCCGCGGGCAGCCCGAAGGCGACCAGGCCACCGATGAGCACGGCTTCCACCGCGCCGACGCCGCCGGGGGTGGGCGCCGCCGAGGCGAGCGTGCCTCCGACCATCGTCACCACGGTCACGGTGACGAACGTCGTCCCGCCACCGAACGCCTCGACGCTCGCCCACAGGGCCAGCGCCATGCCGAGCGTGGTCATCGCGGAGCCGAGGAAGATGATCCCGAACCGCTGCGGGTCCCGCGCCAGGTCGCTCAGCTCCCCGGAGACATCACGCAATTGCGGCAGGATCTCCCGCCCGAGCCACCGCCGCAGCGCCGGTACCAGCATGGAGGTGCCGATGATGCCCAGAGCGGCACCGATGATCAAATAGATGATGGTGGGGTCCGGAACGATCTGCTGGATCTGCGCCGTGGTGCCCGCGACGACCGCGAAGAGCACGAGCAGCGAGACGTGGGTGATCACCTGCACGGACTGCTGCAAGGCCACCGCAGCGGTTGCCCGCACGCCGCCGAGGCCGCCCTTCTGCAGGAAACGGACGCTGAGCGCGAGGCCACCCACGCCTGCGGGCGTCGTGGTCGCGGCGAAGGTATTGGCTACTTGCATCACGGTGAGGCTGCGGAAGCTCACGAGTCCGTTCGCGCATGCCCATAGGGCCGCGGCCGCTCCCAGGTAGGTCAGCGCGGACACTCCGAGCCCGATCAGCGCCCAGCCCCAGTCGACCGAGCGGAGCTGCTCGTAGAACGTGGGCACCGCGCTGATGAAGGGATACGCGACATAGACCAGCGCGACGAGCAGCACGAGCTGGATGGCCTGGTTGCGCGTGAACCGGGTGACCTGCTCGGGCTTGATCTGGTCCGCGCCTGTTTGCCGCAGGATCTCCTCCCGCGCGCTGGCCATCGCGGCCGAGGCGTCGGGAACCGAGCGTCGTAGGCCGAACGGGATCGCGGTGCGTGTCAATCTCGATGATGCCGCCAGTACTTGCTGCGCACCCATCTCGGCGATCGCGCTGCGCACCGCTGCTTGCTGGCCTGCCAAAGCTGTGGTCGTGATGAGGAGCTGGGCGACGTCGGAGTAGAGCTGCTGCTCGGTCGCTCCGAATTCCGCCGCGCCGAATCCCCCGAACAACGCGCCGTCGCCATCCATGCGGATCTGCGAGGCGCGCAGGTCGCCGTGCGCGATCCGGTGCTCGTGGAGCAGGCGCAGCGAGCGCCATGCGCCCGCGATGGACTCCTCGCTCGTGCTCTGCTCGAGGGGGGTGCCGCGCATCCGTGTCCGCGAGTACAGCACCCAGCCACGATCGAGGGTGGCGACGACCAGCGGTCGCGAGCTCGCTAGTTCCAGGTCGTCGATGGCGATGCCCATCAGCGCGCGATGCTCCACCGCCCGCTGCAATGACGCATGCAGCGGCGCCGTCTCCTCCTCGCGGAACGAGAGCCACCGCCACACCTGGCGCAGGGCGCGGCTCGATCCCTGGTAGGGGCCGTACAGCTCGACGATCACTTCCTCTTCCAGGCCTGATCCCGTCGAGGAGAGCACCAGCGGGCCCGTTCCGGCCGGGCGCAGCACCGTGAACCGCGTCGTCGAGTGCCCGTGCCGGGCGAGCACCTTCGCTGCCGTCGCCAGCGGCACCTCCAGGGCGGGGGTGCCCACCAGCAGCACTGTCACCGCACCGACGGCCCAGCCCACAGCCAGTCCTAGCACCGTGCGCGCGGGCACCACTGTGCTCACGACGAGATGGATGGGGACGAACGCCAGCAGCAACGCCCACCACCAGCGGCGCCACAGCTTGGGCAGCCAGGGGCCAGCCACCGTCAGCACGGCTGCGAGGCCCGCGATCCAGCGCGAGTCGATGAGGAATTGCGAGAGGAAGGAGTTCAGCTCGAGCTCGGTGGCTCCCTCGAAGCTCAGTCGCGATGTCGTCAATCCCTGCGGAGTGATCGACAGCAGCAGTCCCGCGATGTTCCCTGCCAGGAAGTACGCCACCACGAGCTTCCACTGCATGCTCGCGAGCACACCGATGAGGATCGCGAACGGCAAAGCCAGGATGACCAGCCCATAGAGCAGGTACACCAGGTTCGCCTGCTCGGGCGACAGCACGCCGACGATGTTCGAGACCGATCGCTCGAGGTCGTGCCACTTGTTGCGGGTGATCTCGGATGCCGCGATGACCAGCGAGACGAGCACGATCGATGCGACCACCCGCACGATGTCGGTGGTCCGGCGGGAGCGCGGCTGCAGCAAGTTGCCCGCAACCGGGATCTCCCGACCCTTGACGCGCATCAGCTCGGCTCCTGCTCGTTCGTCGACCGCGGACACGGTTCACCCGTCAACATATCGCGCCGCCTCGGCCCTCCACGGACTAACCACGAGCGCTGGGCGAAATGCGTTGGTTTGGTGGAAGGTTCGTGATCCGCTGGGCGCTAGCCCTGAGGCGCCTCGATTGGTGCGGCCCCGATGTGATCATGCGCTGTGAGGTGAGACACAATAGACTGAGCGGGCGCGGTGCGGACGGTGCCGTGGCGCTTCGTGAGCAGAGGAGTCGATCATGCGGCGGAAGCTAGCTGTAGTGGCAGCATCGGTGATGATGGCGTCGGGCGTGTCGCTCGTGGCGGCGCCGGCGGCGTCGGCCCATCCCGGGGTGGGCTTCGAGGTCCACCAGACGCAGGAGCAGTGCTTGCAGAGCCTGTTCAACCATGTGGTGGCGGGGCAGTGGCGGATCAATTGCATCGGGTTCCTGCGGTCGCCGTACATCTTGTTCCACTACTGATCGCGGTTGGTCGGGGGTGGCGGGCGCAGGCCGGTCCGCCGCCCGCGAGCCTCGCGCGCTACCGCCAGAAGGTGGCGGCGTTCTCGGCGAGCACGAGCAGCGGCCCCGGCAGGATGCCGAGCGCGAGCGCTAGCGCTGCGGTGACCCCGACGACGGCGTAGAGCGCGGGCCGCGGCGCGATCTCGGCCAAGGGCGGGGCGACCGCGGTCGCGGTACGGCCTGGGCTTTCCCCGCTGTCGGCACCAGTCCGGGCAGCGGCATGATCCTCCTCGGACCCATGCTCGTCCCCGGCGAGGTTCTCCCCGGAGAGGTAGAGCACCGTGATGACGCGCAGGTAGAAGATCGCCGCGAGCGCGCTGGCGAGCACGCCGATCACGACGATACTGAGGTATCCGCTGGTCGCCGCGGCCTGGAAAACGGTCAGCTTGCCGATGAACCCACTGGTCAGCGGTATTCCGGCGAACGAGAGCAAGAAGATGGCGAGCGCTGCGGCGAGCAGTGGCGCGCGGCGGCCGAGGCCTGCCCATTGCGCGAGGGCAGTGGCGTCCCCGGTGTGGCGGCGCAGTAGCGCGAGCGTGGTGAACGCGCCGATGGTGCTCGCGCCGTAGGTGGCGAGATAGAACAGCGTGGCGGCGGTGCCCGCGGGGCTCGCGGCCAGGACTCCGGTGAGCAGGAATCCGGCATGGGCGATCGCCGAGTAGGCGAGCATGCGCTTGAGGTTGGTCTGGGTGATGGCAGCGAGCGTGCCGACGGCCATGGTGAGCGCGGCAACGGCCCAGAGCAGCGTGAGCCACTGATCGTGCAGGGCCGGCAGCGCGATGGTGGTCAGGCGCAGCAGCGCGACGAACGCGGCGACCTTGGTGGTGGCGGCCATGAATCCGGTGAGCGGGGTGGGGGCGCCCTGGTAGACGTCGGGGGTCCAGGAGTGGAAGGGCGCGGCGCTGATCTTGAACAGCAGGCCGACGGCGAGCAGCCCGGCGCCGATGAGCGCTAGCGCGCTGCTCTCGGTGGCCGCTAGGGACGCAGCGATCCCGGTGAGGTCGACCGTTCCGGCGTGCCCGTAGATCAGCGCGATGCCGTAGAGCAGGATCGCGGAGGAGAACGCGCCGAGCAGGAAGTACTTGACCGCGGCCTCGTGGGAGAGCAGCCGCTGGTGGCGGGCGAGCCCGCACATCACGTAGAGCGGCAGGGACAGGATCTCGAGGGCGAGGAACAGCGTGATCAGATCGCCCGCCGCGGGCAGGATCATCATGCCGCCGAGGCTGAACAGCAGCATGGGGAAGATTTCGGTGTGGCTGGCGGCCACGCGGTCCGCCGCGCGCTCGGCGGAGCTGCCGGGCACCGACGAGCCTTGCGGGGTGAAGGCATGCAGGCTACCGCCCGGGACGCGCTCGGCGAGGGCGGGCAGCGCGAGCGCGGCGAGAACGAGCAGTGTTCCTTGCGCGAACAGGGCGGGCCCGTCGATGTGGACGGAGCCGATGGCGGTGCTGGTGGACGTCTCGGCGAGCAGGACGGTGGCGAGCAGCGCGGACGCGAGCGCGGCGACGGCGAGCCCGAGCTGAGCGGCATAGCGGGTGGTCCGGGGCAGGAATGCCTCGAGGAGCACGCCGAGGATGGCGGCGCCGAGGATGATCAGCAGCGGGGCCAGCGCTGCGTAGTCGATGCTGGGTGCGTTCATCAACGCTCGCCTCCCGCTTCGAGCCCGGTCGGGGTGCTAGTGGTGTGGGCGACGGCCGGGGTGATGGCATCGAGCAGCGGTGCGGGGTAGGCGCCGAGCACGATGAGGGCGGCGAGCAGTGGCGCGATCGCTGCTGCCTCGCGGGGCCGCAGGTCGGGCAGGGTAGCGGTGTGGCTGGTGGTGGGGCCGGTCATGATGCGCTGGTAGGTCCACAGGACGTAGAGCGCGGCGAGCACGAGAGCGCCGGAGGCGAGGATCGCCGCCACTGGGTAGGGGCCGTAGGTGCCGATGAGCACGAGAAACTCCGAGACGAACGGGGCGAGGCCCGGCAGCGAGAGGGTGGCCAGCCCGGCGATGAGGAAACTGCCAGCGAGTAGTGGCGCGACCTTCTGCACGCCGCCGTAATCGGCGATGGCCCGGCTGCCGCGGCGGTGGATGAGGTATCCGGCGGCGAGCATCAGCGCGGCGGTAGCGAGGCCGTGGTTGACCATGTAGAGCGTGGCGCCGGCCTGGCTCTGGCTGGTCATCGCGAAGACGCCGAGGATGATGAACCCGAAGTGGGAGATCGAGGCGTAGGCGATGAGCCGGATGAGATCGGTCTGGGCGAGGGCGAGGATCGCGCCGTAGAGGATGCTGGTGACCGCGAGCCCGATGATGACGGGCGCGAAGGTGGCCGAGGCGTCGGGGAACAAGGTCAGGCAGTAGCGCAGCATCGCGAAGGTGCCGACCTTGTCGACGATGGCCATCATCATGATCGCAGCAGTGGGCGTGGCGTGCTTCGCGGCGTCGGGCAGCCAGGTGTGGAACGGCCACAAGGGTGCCTTGATGGCGAACGCGAGGAAGAATCCGAGGAACAGCAGGTTCGCGAGCGCGGGGTCGAGGTCGAGGGCTCCGGCCTCGACGGCGCGGGCGAGAGTGCGCAGGTCGAAGGTGGGCAGGCCCTGACGGGCTGCGGCGGCGTAGAGCCCGATGACCGCGGCGAGCATCACGAGCCCGCCGAAGAGGTTGTAGAGCAGGAACCGGCCCGCAGCGGTGGTGCGGGCGGCGCGCTCGTCGTCGCGCGTGGTGGCGCGGCCGCGCTGGGCGAGCAGGAAGTACAGCGGGATGAGCATGGCCTCGAACAGCACGTAGAACAGCAGCACGTCGAGCGCAACGAAGGCCGCGAGAGCCATCGCCTCGGTGGTGAGCAGCAGAGCGATGGTGGAGCGCGAGTGGCGGGCGGCGAGAACGAGCAGCGGGGCGAGGGCGGCGGTCAGGGCGATGAGCGCGAGGCTGATGCCGTCGAGCCCGAGCGTGTAGCGGGCGCCGAGGGCGGGGATCCACGGCTGCGACTCGACGAACTGGTAGCGGTCACCGGGGCTGGTCGCCTCGAACCCGGTGGCGACGACGATGACGATCGCGAGCGGGGCGAGCGAGGCGACGGCGGTGATGGTGCGCGCCCCCCAGCCTCGGCCGAGGATGAGCAATGCCGCTCCGGCGGCGGGGACGAGCCACAGCAGGGTCAGCCAGGGGATGGCGCTCATCGGGGGCCTCCGATCCAGAACGCGGCGAGGATGAGCGCGGAGCCGGCGAGCATCGCGAGCGCGTAGCTGCGCGCGTAGCCGGTCTGGGTGGCGCGCATCATCCGGCTGGCTGCGGCGGACAGGGAGCCGACGGCGATGACTGCGCGCCCTAGCTGGTTATCGGCGGCGGCGAGGCCTCGCGCGAGGTGCCGGCCGGGCCGCTCGAAGATGGTCTCGTTGATCGTGTCGCCGTGCAGGTCCCGGCGCGCGGCGCGGGTGAGCGGCGATACGTCGGCGGGCGCGGTGGTGGGCACGCCGCGGGCCGCGTGCTGCCGGTAGGCGATGAGCACACCGATCGCGACGGCGGCGAGCGCGAGCGTGGTGGTGGCCCAGATGGGGATGCGCGGCTCGGGGTGCTCGCTGCCGATGACGGGCTCGAGCCAGTGGGCGAAGCGATCGCCGAGGGCGAGGAACCCGCCCGCCGCGACGGAGCCGATGGCGAGGAGGATCATGGGTCCGGTCATGCTGGGCGACGCCTCGTGCGGATGCTGGTCCTCGGCCCAGCGGGCCTTCCCGAGGAACGTCATGAGCATCACCCGTGTCATGTAGTAGGCGGTCAGGGCCGCGCCGAGCAGCGTCACGCTGCCGAGGATGATGCCGCTAGCGCCCTCCGCGGCGAACGCGGCCTCGATGATCTTGTCCTTGGAGAAGAACCCGGCGAACGGTGGGACGCCGATGATCGCGAGGTAGCCCGCGCCGAACGTGAGGAACGTGATGGGCATGGCGGCCCGGAGCCCGCCGTAGCGGCGCATGTCGGTCTCGTCGTTCATCGCGTGCATCACTGATCCGGCGCCGAGGAACAGCCCGGCCTTGAAGAAGCCGTGGGTGATCAGGTGCATCAGGGCGAACGCGTAGCCGATGGGGCCGAGCCCGGCGGCGAGCATCATGTAGCCGATCTGGCTCATGGTGGACGCGGCGAGGACCTTCTTGATGTCGTCCTTCGCGCAGCCGATGATCGCCCCGAACAACAGCGTCACCGCGCCGACGATGACGATGGCATGCCCGGCGATCGGCGCGGGCTCGATCAGCGGCCCGGAGCGGATCACCAGGTACACCCCGGCGGTGACCATGGTGGCGGCGTGTATCAGCGCGGAGACGGGGGTGGGGCCCTCCATCGCGTCGCCCAGCCAGGCTTGCAGCGGCACCTGCGCGGACTTGCCGCACGCGGCGAGCAGCAGCAGCAACCCGATCGCGGTGAGCGTGCTCGTCCCGGCCTCGGGGGCGGTGGCGAACACGACGTCGAAGGCGAGGCTGCCGAAGGTGGCGATGAGGATCATCATGGCGATGGCCAGCCCGGTGTCACCGACGCGGTTGATGATGAAGGCCTTCTTCGCGGCTGTGGCGGCGGTGGGCTTGTGCGCCCAGAAGCCGATGAGCAGGTAGGAGGCGAGGCCGACGCCTTCCCACCCCAGGTAGAGGCCGAGGTAGTTGTCGGCGAGGACGAGCATCAGCATTGCCGCGAGGAAGAGGTTCAGGTAGGCGAAGAAGCGGCGGCGGGCGGGATCGTCGCGCATGTAGCCGAGCGAGTAGATGTGGATGAGCGAGCCGACGCCGGTGATGAGCAGCGCGAAGCTCATCGATAGGGGATCGAGCAGCAGGCCCATGCCGATGCGCAGGTCCGCGACGGGAACCCAGGTGAACACGGTGTGGGTGATCGTGCGATCCTCGGCGGCGCGGCCGAGCAGCTCGATGAGCAGCACCAGCGCCACCGCGAACGAGGAGATCGCGGCAGCGCAGGCCAGAGCCGGGCCCCACCCGGCTTGCCGCTCCTCAGTGGAGGCCGCCCCAGTGGAGACGGCAGGGGCGAGCAGCAGGATGGCAGCACCCAGCAGCGGCAGCAGCGGCAGCGCAGTGAGCAGCGCGGGGCCCAGGGTCATGGATCAGCCCCTCACGAGGTGAGCGTCGTCGACGGAGACGGTCTCGCGGGACCGGAAGATCACCATGATGATCGCCAGGCCGATCACGACCTCGGCGGCCGCCACCACCATTGTCAGGAAGGCGAACACCTGGCCGTGGAGGTGGCCATGCATCCGCGCGAACGTGACGAACGCGAGGTTGGTGGCGTTGAGCATCAGCTCGATGCACATGAACATGATGATGGCGTTGCGGCGCACGAGCACCCCGCCCGCGCCGATGGCGAACAGCAGGGCCGAGAGGAACAGGTAGTTGGCCGGGTTCACGTCTCCTCCTCGGGGTCGCGGGGGCGGAGGATTCGGCTGACCGAGCCGCGCGCATAGCTGCCGTCGGGCAGCCGGGCAGGCATGTCGACGGCATTGTGGCGGGCGTACACGCCGGGCGCGGGCCGGGGCGTGGCGCGGTGGCCTTCCTGGAACCGCTCGATGGACATCTCCCGCTGGGTCTTGCGGCGCTCGTGCAGCTCGCGGTGGGCGAGCAGCATCGCGCCGAGCGTCGCGATGATCAGCAGCGCCCCGGTCAGCTCGAACACCCACACGTAGCGCAGGAACAGCAGCTCGGCGAGGCCGGGCACGTTGCCGTCGCTGTTGGCGTCGTCGAGGCCCACGAAATCCGGAAGCGTGGCGTTGCCGATGCCGGCGATCAGCAGCAGCCCGAAGCCGACGCTGGCGATGATGCCGAGGACGCGATGCCCGCGCAGCGGCTCGTCGAACGAATCGGAGGACTCGACGCCGATGAGCATGAGCACGAACAGGAACAGCATCATGACCGCGCCGGTGTACACCACGATCTGCGCGACACCGAGGAACAGGGCGCCCTGGGCGATGTAGAGGATGGCGAGGGTGATCATGGTGGTGGCGAGGAACAGTGCCGAGTGCACGGGCCGCCGTGAGGCGACCACCCCGATCGCGCCGGTCACGGCGATGGCGGCGAGGACCCAGAACTGCACGGCCTCGCCGGTGGTGGTGCGCAGCAGTGGTTCGGCATCCACCGCGTGAGCGGCAAGGTTCATGCCTGCTCCTCCGTCCCGGTGATGTGCCCGCGGTAGTAGTCCTCGTCAGTGGCACCAGGAGGCATGGGATGCGGGGCCGGGGTCATGCCGGGCTCGAGCGGGGCGAGGAGCTGGTCCTTCTCGTAGATGAGCCCGGCGCGGTTGTCGTCGGCCATCTCGTAGTCGTTGGTCATGGTGAGCGCCCGGGTGGGGCAGGCCTCGATGCACAGCCCGCAGCCGATGCAGCGCAGGAAGTTGATCTGGTACACGCGGCCGTACCGCTCGCCCGGCGAGTAGCGCTCCTCGTCGGTGTTGTCGGCGCCCTCGACATAGATCGCGTCGGCGGGGCACGCCCAGGCGCACAGCTCGCAGCCGATGCATTTCTCGAGGCCGTCGGCGTACCGGTTGAGCTGGTGCCGGCCGTGGTAGCGCGGCGCGGTAGGAACCTTCTCCTCGGGGTACTGCTGGGTGTTGGGCTTGGCGAACATGGTGGCGAAGGTGACGCCGAACCCACGGATCGGTCCGAGGAATGTCTTACTCATGGCGGCCTCCCGGAAGCGGTGGCACTGGAAGCGGTGGTACGGGGAAACCACCAGGGCTCTCGTGGGCGGCGGGCGCGGGCTGCTCCCCGGCAGCGGGGCGATCGATATCGGGGCGCCGGGTCGTGGCGCGGCGGGCCAGCCAGGGGGCCGAGGCCACGATCGCTGCGGCCACGACGATGGTGACCAGCGCGGCGGCGTCGTATCCGGCGGAGGAGAGGCCGCGCACTGTCGCGACGGTCATCACCCACACCAGGGAGATCGGGATGAGCACCTGCCAGCCGAGCCGCATGAACTGGTCGTAGCGCAGGCGCGGCAGGGTGGCGCGCAGCCACACGAACACGAACAGGAACATCCACACCTTGAGGGTGAACCACAGCACGGGCCACCAGCCGGTGTTGGCGCCCTCCCAGATCGACAGCGGCCAGGGCGCTCGCCAGCCACCCAGGAACAAGGTGGTGGCCAGGGCGGAGACGGTGACCATGTTGATGTACTCGGCGAGCATGAACATCGCGAACCGCAGCGACGAGTACTCGGTGTGGAAGCCGCCGACGAGCTCGCCCTCGGCCTCGGGAAGGTCGAACGGTGCCCGGTTGGTCTCGCCGACCATCGCGGTGACGTAGATGAGGAACGACGGCAGCAGCAGCACGATGTACCAGGTGCCTTGCTGCGCGGTGACGATCCCGGAGGTGGACATGGTGCCGGCGAGCAGGAACACCGCGACGAAGGACAATCCCATCGCGATCTCGTACGAGATCACCTGCGCGGTGGCGCGCAGTCCGCCGAGCAGCGGATACGTCGACCCGGATGACCAGCCAGCGAGCACGAGCCCGTACACGCCGACCGAGGTGACGGCGATGATGTAGAGCACGGCGACAGGCAGGTCGGTCAGCTGCAGCGGCGTGGTGGTGCCGAGGATGGAGACGGTGGGGCCGAAGGGGATGACCGCGAACGCGAGGATCGCGGCGGCCAGCGCGATCACCGGCGCGAGGAAGTAGACAGGCTTGTCCGCCTGGGTGGGGAAGATGCCTTCCTTGAGCGCGAGCTTGATGCCATCGGCGAGGCTCTGCAGCATGCCGCGCGGCCCGACCCGGTTGGGGCCGATGCGCATCTGCATCCAGGCGATGATCTTGCGCTCCACGAGCACCATGAACAGCGCGGTGAGCAGCAGGAACACGAAGATGGCCAGGGATTTCGCGATGACCAGCCACAGCGGGTCGATGCCGAACATGCTCAAATCCGCGCTCACGGCTCCACCTCCGCGCGGGCCAAGCGGACCCGGTCACCGGGAAGGGCGTGCAGCTCGGCATGGATGTGGCTGCCGGGGGAGCAGGTGGGCACCCACGCCACCGCATCGGGCATGTCGGTGATCCGCAGCGGCAGGGTGATCGTCCCGTGCGGGGTGCTCACCCGTACCTGGTCGCCGTCGGATGCCCCGAGCTGGCCGGCGGTGGCGGGGGAGAGGCGCGCCACTGCGGGGTGGGCGGTGCCGGCGAGGTGTGGTTCGCCGTCCTGCATGCGGCCGTCGTCGAGCAGCAGGTGCCAGCTCGCGAGGATGGCATCGCCCGGTGCCAGGGCGTGAGCAGCGCGGCGGGGCACCGGGTCGGCAGCTTCCTGCCGCGCGCCCTGCCAGGGTGCCAGCGCATCGAGCTCGGTCCGCACCGCAGCGGTGGTGGCCAGGCCGAGGGGGCGCCGCATCGTCGCGGCGAGCGCGTCGATGATCCGATGGTCGGGCAGCATGCCGGTTTCGCGCAGCGCGGCGCCGAAGACGCGCGGGCGTCCCTCCCAGGTGAGGAACGTCCCCGCTTTCTCCGCCACCACCGCCACGGGCAGCACCACGTCGGCACGGGCGGTGACAGCACTGTGGCGGATCTCGATGCTCGCGAGGAACCCAGTCCGGTCCAGCGCGCTGAGCGCCGCGGCAGGATCAGGCAGGTCGTAAGGATCGACACCGCCGACGAGCAGGCCGTGCAGGGAGCCTCGCGCGGCCGCGTCCAGGATGCCGCTGGTGTCGCGGCCCGCCTCGCGCGGCAGGTCCGGGACCTTCCACGCGGCAGCGACGGCCTGCCGGGCGCCGGCGTCTCCCACGGGGTGGCCGGCGGGCAGCAGTCCTGGCAGGGCACCGGCCTCGAGCGCGCCCCGTTCCCCAGCGCGCCGGGGGATCCACGCGAGGATCGCGCCGGTCTCGTCGGCCAACCGTGCCGCGGCGGTGAGCGCGCCCGGGATGGTCGCCGCCCGCTCGCCGACGAGGATGACCGCGCCAGGCTGCCGCAGCTGTGCCCCGGCGGCGCCTCCGCGGGCGAGCTCATCGAGCACGGAGGCCTCGTCGCCAGGAATGGTGGGCAGCAGGGTGCCCGAGAGCTTCCGCAGTCCCGGCGAGGCGAATGGGGCGATCGAGAAGACCGGCAGGCCACGGCCGCGCGTGTTGCGGCGCAGCCGCAGGAAGACGATAGGCGATTCCTCCTCGGGCTCGTGAGCCACGAGCAGCACCACCGGTGCGGCATCCAGATCCGCGTAGCTGGCAGTGCCGATGCCCGCGATGCGCTGCGCGAGGAACCCGGCCTCCTCCGGCGAGTGCGGCCGGGCGCGCATGTCGATGTCGTTGGTGCCGAGCACGAGCCGGGCGAGCTTGCTGTAGGCGTAGGCATCCTCGATGGTGGCGCGCCCGCCCACGAGCACCCCGGCCGGTCCGGCAGCGAGCCCCCGCGCGGCCACGGCGAGCGCCTCGGGCCAGGAGACCTCGTGCAGCTCGCCGTCGCTGCCGCGCACCAGGGGACTGGTGATCCGGTCGGCCTCGGTGGCGTAGGTGAACGCGAACCGGCCCTTGTCGCAGTTCCATTCCTCGTTGACGTCGGGATCGTCCCCGGCGAGGCGGCGCATCACGGTGCCGCGGCGATGATCGGTGCGCTGGGCGCAGCCGCTCGCGCAGTGCTCGCACACGCTGGGGGTCGACACCAGGTCGTAGGGGCGGGCCCGGAACCGGTAGGTGGCGCTCGTCAGCGCCCCGACGGGGCAGATCTGGATCGTGTTGCCGGAGAAGTAGGAGTCAAAGGGCTCGCCGCCGCTGATGCCGACCTGCTGCTGGGCGCCGCGCTCCACCATGTCGATCAGTGGATCCCCGGCGATCTGCTGCGAGAAACGGGTGCAGCGGGCGCACAGCACGCACCGCTCGCGGTCGAGCAGCACCTGCTCGGAGAGGGGGATCGGCTTGGGGAAGGTGCGCTTGGTGCCGGTGAAGCGGGTCTCGGAGCGGCCCGCGGACAGCGCCTGGTTCTGCAGCGGGCACTCCCCGCCCTTGTCGCACACCGGGCAGTCGAGCGGATGATTGATCAGCAGCAGCTCCATCACGCCGCGCTGCGCGGAGGCCGCCTCGACCGACGAGTGCTGTGTGTGCACGACCATGCCCTCGGTGACCGGCATGGTGCAGGACGCGACGGGCTTGCGCTGGCCCTCCACCTCCACGATGCACTGCCGGCACGCGCCCGCCGGGTCGAGCAGCGGATGGTCGCAGAACCGGGGGATCGCGACGCCCATCTGCTCCGCGGCCCGGATGATCAGCGTCCCAGGGGGCACATCGACGCCCGTGCCATCGATGGTGACGTGCACGAGCCCCGGGTCGCGGGCGGTGGTCTCCTCGTTCATCCTGGCTTGGGTCATGGTGCTACCGCCTCCGCGAAGAGCGTGGACCGGTGGTGATCGAAGGGGCATCCGCGGTGGCGGAGGTGCTCGAGGTACTCGTCGCGGAACAACCGGACCGACGAGATGATCGGGCTGGTGGCGCCATCGCCGAGCGCGCAGAACGACTTGCCCGCGATGGTGCTGGTGATGTCGAGCAGCAGGTCAACGTCCGCTGGGCTGCCGGTGCCATCCTCGAGCCCGCGCAGCACTTGCACCAGCCAGTAAGTGCCCTCGCGGCAGGGCGTGCACTTGCCGCATGACTCGTGCTTGTAGAACTCGGTCCAGCGCAGCACCGCCCGCACCACGCAGGTGGTGTCGTCGAAGATCTGCAGTGCCTTGGTCCCGAGCATGGAGCCCGCCGCGGCGACGCCCTCGTAGTCGAGCGGCACATCGAGATGCTCCTCGGTGAACAGCGGGGTCGACGAGCCGCCCGGGGTCCAGAACTTGAGCCGGTGCCCAGCGCGGATGCCACCAGCGTGGTCGAGCAGCTCGCGCAGGGTGATGCCGAGCGGTGCTTCGTACTGACCGGGGCGGGTGACATGCCCGGACAGCGAGTACAGGGTGAACCCGGGGGACTTCTCGCTGCCCATCGAGCGGAACCACTCCACGCCGCGGCGCAGGATGGAAGGCACGCTCGCGATGGACTCGGCATTGTTGACCACCGTCGGCGCGGCATACAGCCCCGCGACCGCCGGGAATGGTGGCCGCAGGCGTGGCTGCCCGCGGCGGCCCTCCAGGGAATCGAGCAGGGCGGTCTCCTCGCCGCAGATGTATGCGCCAGCCCCGGCGTGCACCACCAGTTCCATCGGGTAGGCAGCGCCCGGCCCCAGCAGGTCGGCGGCATATGCCTCGGCGACGGCGGCGCGCAGCCGCCGGATCACCGACAGCACCTCGCCGCGCACGTAGATGAACGCGTGGCGGGCGCGGATGGCGTAGGAGGCGATGATGGCGCCCTCGATGAGCACGTGCGGATCGTGCAGCATCAGTGGCATGTCCTTGCACGTCCCCGGCTCGGACTCATCCGCGTTGATGACCAGGTAGTGCGGCTTGTCTGCGGGCGTGGTACCAGCATCATCCTTCTGGGGAGCCTGCGGGATGAACGACCACTTCATGCCGGTGGGGAAGCCCGCTCCGCCGCGCCCGCGCAGGCCCGCCGCCTTGACGGTGGCGATCACCTCGTCCGGGTCCATGGCCAGCGCGGCCGCGAGGCCCTCGTAGCCGCCGTGGCGCCGGTAGGCATCCAGCGTCCAGGAGCGTGGCTCGTCCCAGTGCTCGCTCAGCACCGGCACCAATGGAGTGGGGTTGCTCATCGCTCGTCTCCTCCGTCGCGCCGCGCGGCACGCAATCCCGCGAGAGTGGGGGCGCCGGGCCGGGGTGCCTCGACCGTGCCCGGCTGCTCGTCGTCGAAGCCCGCGAGGATCCGGGCGGCCTGCTTGAACGTGCACACCGTCGCCCCCCGCGCGGGAGTCACGGGCTCGCCCGAGCGCAGCGCGTCGACCAGCTCGCGCGCCGACTCGGGGGTCTGGTTGTCGAGGAACTCCCAGTTGACCATCACCACGGGCGCGTAGTCGCAGGCCGCGTTGCATTCCACATGCTCGAGGGTGACCTTCCCGTCCGGGGTGGTCCCGCCGTCATCGATGCCGAGGTGCTCGCGCAAGGCCTCGTGGATCGCGTCGCCCCCCATCACCGCGCACAGCGTGTTGGTGCACACCCCGACGAGGTACTCGCCGGTGGGCGCGCGGCGGAACATGCTGTAGAACGTCGCTACGGCTGTGACCTCCGCCTCGGTGAGGCCGATCATGCGGGCGCAGAACCCGATGCCGGCGGGGGTGAGGTGGCCGTCCTCGGACTGCACGAGGTGCAGCAGCGGGATCAGCGCGGAACGGGCCTGCGGATAGCGGGAGATGAGGATCGCGGCGTCGCGCTCGAGGCGCTCGATGGTCTCGGCCGGATAGGTGGCGCGCCCGGGCAGGTCGATGGCGGGACGCTGGCCGAGCGGCAGGAGGATCGGATCGGTGCTCATCGGTCCACGCCTCCCATCACTGGGTCGATGCTCGCGACCGAGGCGATGACGTCCGCGACCATGCCGCCCTCGCACATCGCCGAGACTGCCTGGAGGTTGGTGAACGACGGATCGCGATAATGCACCCGGTAGGGGCGGGTGCCGCCGTCGGAGACCATGTGCACGCCGAGCTCCCCGCGCGGTGACTCGACCGCGATATAGGTCTGCCCGGGCGGCACGCGGAAGCCCTCGGTGACGAGCTTGAAGTGGTGGATCAGCGATTCCATGTCCTCGCCCATGATGGTGCGGATGTGCTCGAGCGAGTTGCCGAGACCATCGCGGCCGAGGGAGAGCTGCGCTGGCCAGGCGATCTTCTTGTCCGCCACCATCACCGGACCGGGCCGCAGCTTGTCCAGGCACTGCTCGACGATCTTCAGCGACTCGTGCATCTCGTTGACGCGGATGAGGTACCGGCCGTAGCAGTCGCAGCCGTTCTCGACCATCACGTCGAACTCGTAGTCCTCGTAGCCGCAGTAGGGCTGTGACTTGCGCAGGTCATGCGGCAATCCGGTGGCGCGCAGGATCGGCCCGGTCATGCCGAGCGCCATGCAGCCGGCCAGGTCGAGGTAGCCGATGCCGACGGTGCGGGACCGCCAGATCGGATTGTCGTTGAGCAGCAGCTCGAGGTCGTGCAGCCGCCCGGGCAGGATGCGCAGCAGTTCCCGCACCTTGTCCACCGCGTCCTCCGGCAGGTCCGCGACCAGGCCGCCGGGACGGATGTAGGAGTGGTTCATCCGCAGGCCGGTGATGTGCTCGAACACCTCGAGGATGAGCTCGCGCTCGCGGAAGCTGTAGAGCATCGGTGACATCGCGCCGAGCTCCAGACCGCCGGTGCCGAGCGCCACGAGGTGCGAGGAGATGCGGTTGAGCTCCATCAGCATCACCCGGATCACGCTGGCTCGCTCCGGAATGTCGTCCTCGATGCCGAGCAGCCGCTCCACGCCCAGGCAGTACGCCGTCTCGTTGAAGAACGGGGACAGGTAGTCCATGCGGGTGACGAAGGTGACGCCCTGCGTCCAGGTGCGGTGCTCCAGGTTCTTCTCGATGCCGGTGTGCAGGTAGCCGATGCCGCAGCGCGCATCGGTGACGGTCTCGCCCTCGATCTCGAGGATCAGTCGCAGCACGCCATGCGTCGACGGGTGCTGCGGGCCCATGTTGACGACGATCCGCTCGCCCCCGGCATCGCTGACAGCCTCGACGATGTCATCCCAGTCCTGCCCGGCGGCCACATGCACCGATTCGCCGCCGGTCTCGAAGCCGCCCGTCTCGAAGCTGCCCGTCATGAGTAGGCCCTCCGCTCGTCCGGCGGCGGGATCGTCGCGCCCTTGTACTCGACCGGCACGCCACCGAGCGGATAGTCCTTGCGCTGCGGGTGGCCCTCCCAATCGTCGGGCATCTGGATGCGCACGAGGTCCGGATGGCCCTCGAACACGATGCCGAAGAAGTCATACGTCTCGCGCTCGTGCCAGTCGCACGTCGGATACACCGCGGTCACCGACGGGATGCGCGGGTCCGCGTCCGGCGCCGCCACCTCCACCCGCAAACGGCGATTGTGCGTGATCGATAGCAACGGGTACACCGCATGCAGCTCGCGGCCCGCATCCTCCGGATAGTGCACCCCGCTCACCCCGAGGCTCAGCTCGAAGCGCAGCGCCGGATCATCGCGCAGTGCCCGCACCACCTCCACCAGATGCTCCCGGCGCACCTCCAGCGACAGCTCGCCATGAGCAGTATCGACCCGCTCGACCGCATCGGTCAGCGCCACGCCCTGCTCCGACAGGGCCGACTCGAGGGCATCGACGGTCTCGTCGAACCAGCCGCCGTACGGGCGCTGCGCGCCACCGGGAAGCTCCACCGTCCGCTCGAGCCGCCCATAGCCCGATGTATCGCCGGTGCCGCGCGCGCCGAACATGCCACGCAGGGAACGGATCCGCTCGCCGCCGCTCATCGCAGCATCCCCTTCAGCTCGATCAGCGGGCGCTGGTCCAGCGCCGCCTTCTCCGCCGCCCGGACGGCCTCGGCACGGTTCGCGCCCAGGGGCATCGCGCCGATCTTGTCGTGCAGCGCGATGATCGCGTGCAGCAGCATCTCGGGACGGGGCGGGCAGCCGGGCAAGTAGATGTCGACGGGCACGATGTGGTCCACGCCCTGCACGATTGCGTAGTTGTTGAACATCCCGCCCGATGAGGCGCACACACCCATGGCGAGCACCCACTTCGGCTCGACCATCTGGTCATACACCTGCCGCAGGACCGGGGCCATCTTCTGGCTCACCCGCCCGGCCACGATCATCAGGTCGGCCTGCCGCGGGGATGCGCGGAACGCCTCCATCCCGAACCGGGCGATATCGAACTTGCCGCCCGAGGTGGACATCATCTCGATCGCGCAGCACGCCAGGCCGAACGTCGCCGGCCACAACGAGCCCTTGCGGGCATAGCCAGCGGCCCGCTCGACCGTGGTCAGCAGGAACCCGCCCGGAACCTTCTCCTCCAAGCCCATGCGCCGTACCTCCTCCTGCTTGCCCCTAGTCCCAGCTGAGCCCGCCGCGCCGCCACTCGTACACATAGGCGACCGACACGTTGAACAGGAACAAACCCATCGCGGCGAGCCCGAACAGGCCCAGCGCATCGAAGTGGACCGCCCACGGGTACAGGAACACGATCTCCACGCCGAAGATGATGAACAGCATCGCCGTCAGGTAGTACTTCACCGAGAACCGGCCACGCCCAGGCGTTGCTGGTGGCGGCACCGGCTCGATGCCGCACTCGTAGGCCTCGAGCTTCGCCTGGTTGCGGCGGCTCGGGCCGAGCAGCGAGCCCATGGCCGCAGAGACCACCGCGAAGGCGACCGCCACCGCGCCCAGGACGAGGATCGGGAACAGCGTGCCCATATGCCTGAACTCCCCTCGCCGCGAGCCTGGCCCACGGCGGTGCCTGCCTGGCGCCGCCGTGGAATGTGATCTAGCTCTCAGCGTAGCCGTCGAAGCGGTGACCCTGCATGCTTTTGCGTCGCGCGTTCACCACACTGTGTCACCGACCTCGTTCGGCCACAGCAGGATTGGCGCGCCGATACCAGGGGCGGGGCTTGGTCGCAGGGGCACGTTTCGGGGAAAGCGGCTCTAGCTGGCCTCGGTACCGGCGCGCTTCTTCTCCAGCAGATCGGCCGCCAGTCGTGATAGCTCGAACGGCTCCACCGGCAGCGGCACCGCGCCATCGGCACCGGACCAGCGCGCCAGCCACCGGTCATCGCGGCGGCCGAGCAGCACGATGATCGGCGGGCATGCCTCGATCTCATCGCGCAGTTGCCGGGCCAGCCCCATGCCGCCCAGGGGGGCGGTCTCGCCATCGGCGATCACCAGATCGATGGCTCCGCGCTCCACCTCGGCCACCGCGGCCCCTGCCGTGGCCACCTCCACGTACTCGGTAGCTGCCGCTTCCGGCAGCAGTCGCGGTCCCAGCGCGGCGCGGGCTCGGTCCCGGATCGCGCGATCATCGCTGTAGAGCAGCACGCGCGGACCGGGGGACGAGGAGGCGGGAGTGGTGGGGGTCACAGGAACGAGCCTAATGCCTTGCCGCTCACGGCGTGCCGCCACAATGGGGGGCAAACCTCCGCTAAGGTAACGCTCCGATAACGGTTCGTTTCCCATTCCGGGCCCGATCGCGCACCACACCAGCGATCGGCGCCCACCACCCGGAGGTCCACCCTTGCGCTCCCGCCGCCACTCACGTCCCAGCCGAGCCCTCATCGCCGTCGGCGCCATCCTCATCGGCTCCCTCGCCCCCATCGCCGCAGCAGGCGGCGCCGCCGCGCAATCCCTGCCCTTCGACACTGGTTCCGCAGGAGGCTGGCAGCCCATCTCGCTGCCCTGGGCCGCCCACCCCGCAGCAGGCGTGCTCACCTCCGGATACGGACCCCGCTGGGGACGCTTCCACGAGGGCGTCGACATCGCCGCGCCCATCGGCACCCCCGTCTTCGCCGCCGGCCCCGGCGTCGTCACCGACGTGGGCCCCGCCACCGGATTCGGCCAATGGGTCCGCATCCGCCACATCGACGGCACCAGCACCGTCTACGGCCATATCGACCGCTACTTCGTCGCGCCGGGCCAGCCCGTCTTCTCCGGCCAGCAGATCGCCACCGTCGGCAACCGCGGCGACTCCACCGGCCCCCACCTGCACTTCGAGGTCCGCGACCCGCTCGGCCGCTCCATGGACCCCCAGGGCTGGCTGATCTCGCGCGCCCTGCCGACCTACTGATCGGTCGGGGGTTCTGTCGCCGTGGCTTTCTAGCGCGGGCCACGGTCTCGAGCGCGGTCGCTGGTTGTGGTTGCTGGCTTGGTCGCGGGCATTGCGCCCCGTCCTGCCACCCAAGCTGAGCTCCACACACCCTTGAGGCACTTCAGCCACCGATATTTCGGTGGCTGGAGTGCTGTTTGCGTGGCAGGAATGCCGGTTGGGTGGCTGCTGCGCTGGTGCTGCGGTGCGATCGCGCCCGGCCCCAGTGCTCTGGCGGCGGCCGTCACCCCCGCCCTCCAGTGGAAACTTTTCCCGCTCAGACCGGGAGAAGTTTCCACTAGGGGCGGGGCACCGCGAGAGCCACTAGCGCGCGGGCACTCCGAGAAGCCCGAGCGCCTCGAGGTCACGCGCGTACTTGGTGATCAACGCGTGGTCGAGATGCGGGATCTCCGGCTTGCCGACCACGCGATGCAGGGCAACGGCCTCGCGGAATGCCGTGGTGAGCGCAGCATCCTCGGTGCGGGGCGCGGCGGGCCGCTGGTAGGCGTGCATCAACGGCAGCACGGTGTGCTGGCGCTGCTGCTCGGGGAGGGCCTCCATCGCGGCAGTGATGCGTGCGGCCCATTCCTCATGGTCGTCGAGGCGGGTGATGGCGTGCCCGTCCGCGATGAGCCAGTCGATGAAGGTGTCGAGGCCGATGCCGTCGTCGTGGGTGCTGAGCACGTTGAAAGTCCGGTAGCTGCTACCGGGGGCCTGGCCAAGCTCGCGGACGGCAGCGGCGGTGAAGTCGACGGGGATGCCGTCGTAGTGCGCGCGCCGGGCCGCTGGGCCGCGCCGGTAGAACGATCCAGGGGCGAGGCCGGTGGCGAGGACGCTGAGCAGCAGTCGGGTGAAGTTGTCCGGCACGTTGAGCTGCCCCGAGTACCGGGTGTGAGCGAGGATCATGCCGGAGCGGAACACGGTCACCGGCAGGCCGAGCTGGTCGTGGGCCTCTCGCAGCAGCACCTCGCAGGCCCATTTGCTGGTGGCGTACCCATTGGCGTAGCTGTCGCTGAGGACGCGGGAGGGGCTGGCATAGCGGATGTCCGGCTCCTCGCCCAGGCGGGTGCCCTCGTCGAGATGCGTGACGGCGACGGTGGAGAGGAAGTGCACTGGCTTGCGGGTGGTGGTCGAGGCTAGCTCGATCACGCGGGCGGTGCCGACCACGTTCGGCTCGAACAGCTCGGAGTAGGGCAGCACGTGATTGACGAGCGCGGCGACGTGGACGATCAGCTCGGTGCGTCGCGCGAGGTCGAGCCACTCTGGCCGGTCCAGCCCGAAGCGTGGGGCGGCGGCATCGCCAGCAATGACCTCGAGACTCTCGGCGGCAAGCTCCCGGTAGTGGGCGAGCAACTCAGGATCACCGCTGTCGAAGACGGAGTCGAGCCGGGCGCGGGCATCCGCGTCGTCACGGCCACGCACCAGGCAGATGAGCGTCCCGCCGGTGGTAGCGAGCTGCTTGAGGTAGTCGAGGCACACGAACCTGCCCAGGTATCCGGTCGCGCCGGTGAGCAGCACGGTCCGTGGCTCGTCGGCGGCCAGTGGCAGATCGGTAGCAGGGCGTAGCGTCGCGGCGTCGAGCAGTTCCTCCAAGCGAATGTCGGTGGCATGAGCAACGCCGGGGCTCTGCCCGTGGATGGCGTTGAACAGCGAAGCGCCCGGGCCCGTCGCGCGCTGCTGCTCGATGCGCGCGGCCAGGCTGGCGAGAGTCGCGGTGGGGCTGATGATCTCGTGCACGGCAACGGTGAGGTCGTAGATCTCCTCGATGCCGGTGGCCACGGACATCGCCGCGAGGGAGTCGCCACCCAGATCCGAGAATGGCACATCCGCCTCGGCGGCGCCGATCCGTGCTTGCACTAGCTCCTGGAGGATGTCGAGGACGGGGCGGTGATCCCGCTGCTCCCGCAGCCGCTCCACCTGATCGATCTCGGTGGCGTCGAGCTGCGCGTACAAGTCCTCGAGCCGGGGCCCGTAGTGCTCGGACAACCGCGGTCGTGCCAGCTTGCCGATGCCGGTGAGCAAGCCATTGGTGGTGGTGAAGGGCTCGTCCGCGAGGATGCTCTCTCGGGGCACCTCGTAGGCGGCGAGCTCGTGCCGCTCCGCGACTTCCTGGAAAGCCACGCGCAGGGTCTCGGTGATCGGGCCTGGTAGCGCGCGGGCCTGCTCGCTGAGCTCGACCACGGCAAGCAGGTAGGAACGCGCGCTGTTGCCGTAGAGGAACACCTGGTCGATCAGCGGGCTCGTGGCATACAGCGCCTCGAGGCGGGCGATCGCCACGAACTCGCCCTGCGCCAGCTTGAGCACATTGTTGCGACGGTCGACATACACGAGCCGGTCGGGAGCGATCTCGGCGACGATGTCGCCGGTGCGGTAGAAGCCGTCCTCATCGAAGACCTGCGCGGTCGCGTCCGGGCGGCGGTAGTAGCCGGGGAACACGGTGGTGGCCTTGATCAGCAGCTCGCCCCGCGGATGCGGCTCGTCCGTCGTGAGATAGCCGAGCTCCGGCGCGTCGACAAGCTTGTAGTCGAGCACGGGGGGACGCATCACCACCGTATTGGTGACCACCCCGCCGCTCGTCTCCGTGGAGCCGTAGCCGTCGCGCAGCGGAACCGCGAGGAAGCCCTTGAGGAAGCGGCGCAGCTCCGGGGTGAGCGGCGCGCTGCCCACGACGGCATGCCGCAACCGGTCGCCAAGCATGTCGTGCCTGGTCGCCGTGGCGAGAGCGTCGTCCACGTCGAATGGATCGGTGCTGGTGATCCCTTTTCGGCGCGCGGCGGCCCGGTAGCGCTGGTGCAGCAGCTCCGCAACGCGGGGAACCAGATTGACCGCTGTGGGACGGACGAGCGCGAGGTCCTCGAACAGGGTGGACATGTCCGGGGCCGCGGCGAAGTATCCGGTGCCGCCGAGCGCGAGCCCTTGCACCAGCCACATGCGCCCGTACACGTGGCTCATCGGCATGTAGTGCAGGAAGGCCGGGGGAGCGGGATCGGTCTCCTCATCGACCTCTCCGGCGTCCGGGTCGGCCCAGAGGTGCGCGAGCATGCGGGTGGTGTACATCGCGCCCTTGGGGGTTCCCGTGCTGCCGGAGGTGTAGATCAGCAGGGCGAGCGGCTCCTCGCCCGGCTCGGGCCGGTATGGGGCGGGCTTCGGCAGTCGGGCGCCGGCGGAGATCGCGTCGGTGAGGGCGAGGACGGGGATCGTCGTGGCAGCGCGGAGCCGCGCTATCGCGTGCTGATGGCGGGCGAGCCCGGGCAGGACGTCGAAGACGATCACCTGCTCGATCGAGGGCGTGGCGCCCGCGACCTCGGCGGCCTTGCCGAGGTTGTCAATGCTGGTGGCGAGGATCCGAGGCTCGGTTTCCGCCAGGATCGCGGCCAGCTGCGGCACCGGCGCATCCGCCTGGAGGGGCACGCCCACGGCGCCCAGGTGGGTGATGGAGAGGTCGATGACGGTGTAGTCGACGCTGGCGAACCCGATGACGGCGACCATGTCGCCCGGCCGGAGCGACGGAGTGGCTGTCCAGTGGGCGGCGAGGCTGGTGATGCGTTCGGCGAGCTCGCGGTAGGTGATGGTGGTGAACCGGGGCTGCAGGGTGACGTGCTGCTCGCCGGTGGCGGGGTCGGTGTGGACCGTGCGCTCGCGGTTGCCGAGAGCGGGCCGATCGGCATGCTGGTGGAGGAGCGCGGCGACCGTTTCGGCGGGGCCCGGCACAGTGCTCGCGCCCGTTGTCGGTGGTGCCGTGGTGGCCATGGCGGTGGTTGCTCGTGCGGTCCCTGCCATAGCGGTCCTCCTGTCGCGGCGCGGTTGCCCCTCGCCCCAAGTATAGATAGAGAAGCTATGGATAGATAGGGGGGAGCGGCCCTTGTGTTGCCAACGCAGGAGGCAGTCGACCTGGCATGCTGGGCGCGTGGCCGAGAACCTGACGATCCCGCTGCCCGGCAGAACCGTCTCCGCGCAGGCATGGGGGCCCCTCGACGGACCGATCGCCCTGCTGCTGCACGGGTTCCCGGATTCCCCGCACACCTGGCGCTATCTCGGTCCCGTCCTCGCGGATCGGGGGTGGCGCGCCATCGCTCCTGCCAATCGCGGATACGCCCCCACCGGTCCCGCGCCCGACGGCGACTATGATCTTGCCGTCCTCGTCGACGATATCCTCGGCATCCAGGACGCACTCGTCGCTGGAGGTTCCCCCGAGCAAGGCAAGATCCTGTTGATCGGCCATGACTGGGGGTCCATGATCGCCTCCGCTGCAGCAAGCCTGGCGCCCGAGCGGTTCCACGCCGCGATCCTCCTCGCGGTGCCACCGCTGCCGATGCTGCTCGCGCGCGCCTGGCCGCCCCGTAGCTTCGCCCGCCACGCCACCGTGTGGCTGCGCCAAGCCCCGCGCAGCTGGTACATGCTCGCCGCGCAGGCCCCGCTCGAACGCGTGCCCTGGCTCTGGAGCAGGTTCATCACGAGTATCTGGGCGCGCTGGGCACCGGGATACGACCACGCCGAGGATCTCGCCGCCGCCCGCGCAGCCTTGCCCGACGCCGCTCACCTCCGCGCTGCACTTGGCTACTACCGGGCCCTGCTTGGCCGCCTGCGCTGGGGCGCACGCCGCGCGGCCGAGCGGCACGACATCCTCCGCGAGCACCGGCTGCCCGTCCTCTACCTGCACGGAGAGCGCGATGCCTGCGTGCGGGCCGATCTCGGCACCGGACCCTCTGGTCATGCGCCGCCCGGCATCGAGGCGCGCGTGCTCGCCGGGCTCGGGCATTTCCTGCACCTCGAGGATCCAGCAGCGGTCAACGCCACCATCCTGCGGTTCATCCACGGCTTGCCAGGGGCTGCCCGGGGACGCTAGGGCCGGACTAGCCGGTGAGGACGCCGCCCGCCATCGACATGACGAGCAGGAGCATGACCAGCAGGAACCACACGGCACCGAACCAGCGGCGCCACTCGATGCCGTCGCGCCAGCACCAGATCGTGAAGGCCGCGGCACCCGCCACGCCGAGCAGGAGGATCCCGACGGGTGCGAACAGGATGATGGCGTGCTGCGTGCTCGCGCACGCGTCGGTGATGGCGCATCCGTCGGGGATCGTCGCCGCCGCCGCGACCAGCACACCGATCGCGGCGAGAACCACGGTGCCCACATAGATCGCAATGTTGCGCATTTGCATGGGGTCACCTCGGCAGCGTTGGCGTCTCCCCGCCGAGGTTACCCCGCCCGCGGGGAAGGCGTGCTCGATATTTGTCGTGCTCCCGCATTAGGCTGTCACGCATGAGTGAGCAGCACGGGTTCTCGACGACGGCCATCCACGCGGGCTTCGACCCTGACCCTCAGACCGGTGTGGTGAACGTTCCAATCTATGCAAGCTCGACGTTCGCCCAGGACGGTGTGGGTGGCATGCGCGGCGGGTTCGAGTACGCGCGCACGGGCAACCCGACGCGGCAGGCGCTCGAGGCCAACATGGCGGCGATCGAGGACGGCACGCATGGTCGCGCGTTCTCGTCCGGCATGGCGGCTACTGATGCGGTGCTGCGGGCGGCGCTGCGGCCCGGCGATCACCTGGTGATCCCGAACGACGCCTACGGTGGCACCTTCCGGCTGATCGACAAGGTCTTCACCCAGTGGGGGATCTCCTATACCCCGGCGCCGATCACCGATCTCGATGCGATTCGCGCGGCGATCCGTCCCGAGACCAAGCTGGTGTGGATCGAGACCCCGACGAACCCGCTGCTCAACGTCGGTGACATCGCCGCTATCGCCGAGATCGCTCATGCCGCCGGGGCGAAGCTGGTGGTCGACAACACTTTCGCTTCCCCGTACTTGCAGCAGCCGCTCACCCTCGGCGCCGATGTGGTGCTGCACTCGACCACCAAGTACCTGGGCGGGCATTCCGACGTGGTCGGCGGTGCGATCGTCACCCGTGATGAGGCATTCGATGCCGATGTCGCGTTCCTCCAGAACGGAGCGGGCGGAGTGCCCGGGCCGTTCGATGTGTTCCTGACGATGCGCGGCATCAAGACCCTCGCGGTGCGCATGGACCGGCACAGCGACAATGCCGAGAAGGTCGTCGACTTCCTCGCCGGGCACAGCGCAGTCAGCAGCGTGCTCTACCCGGGCCTGCCCGAGCATCCTGGACACGAGGTCGCGGCGAAGCAGATGCGGCGCTTCGGTGGCATGATCTCCGTCCGGCTCAAGGGTGGCCGCCAGGCAGCGCTCGATCTGTGCTCGCGCACCAAGGTGTTCACCCTCGCGGAGTCGCTTGGCGGTGTCGAAAGCCTCATCGAGCACCCCGGCGCGATGACGCATGCCTCCACTGCCGGCTCCGTGCTCGAGGTTCCCGAGGATCTCGTGCGCCTGTCCGTCGGCATCGAGGATGCCAGCGATCTCCTCGCCGATCTCGAGCAGGCGCTCGGCTAGGCCCTGAGCTGCCGCTCGGCTAGGCCCTGAGCTGCCGCTCGGCTAGGCCCTGACCTGCCGCGACTGTGCGAAAAACGACAGCTCACCGCACGGATCCTGTCGTTTTTCGCACACTAGTCGCGGGCGGACCGGCCCGCTCGTCGCTGGGGAGCCACCACACTCGTCGCGGGCGGACCGGCCCGCCATGCTCGCCGCTGGTAGCGATGGGGCGCTAGGGTCTTGGGCATGGCAGGCGAGATTCTCTTCATCATTGGCAGTGCCCGGCCCGTGCGGGTCGGCGGACAACTCGGGCGGGCGATCCTCGACCAGATCCCGAGCACGAATGGTCCGGAGGTGCGGGTCGCGGACCTGCGTGAGATCGCGCTGCCCATCCTCGATGAGCCGCGCATGGCTGCCACGGGTGATTACCAGCATGAGCACACGCGCAACTGGGCGCGCATGGTGGGCGAGGCCGCCGCTATCGTTGTGCTCACTCCCGAGTACAACTGGGGCTATCCGGCATCGGTGAAGAACGCCATCGACTACCTGTACGCGGAGTGGAAGGACAAGCCGGGCCTGCTGATCAGCTACGGCGGGGGCGGTGGCAAGCGCTCCTACGAGCAGCTCAAGCAGGTGCTCGGCCGGGTCGGGGTGAGCCTCGTCGAGACTCCGGTCAACATCGTGCTGCGTGGCGAGTACGGCGACGATGATCGGCTTGCTGATCCTGCGCGCGTGGTGGCCGACAATGCCGAGGCACTGGGGAAGGCGTGGCAGGAACTGCTGGACAAGGTCGGCACGCCCAGCTAGCGGGAGGTGCGCCTTCTTGCGCGGCGCGGGAAGTGTCGGTGTCGTCGGCTAGTGTCGTGGCACGCGAGGTGGATGGGAGAATGGAGAGCGTCATGGCGGCAGCGCGGCGGTCTGGACCGCAGCAGGGATCGTTGTTCGATGATCCACTGCCAGAAGCCGAGGAGGCCGCGGCGATCCAGCATGCGGCCCCGGTGCGCAGTGGCGCGCAGGCCCCCAGTTTCGTGGCGTTCGACGTGGAGACCGCCAACGGCTCGTGGGGCAGCATCTGTGCCCTTGGCTTCGCCGTGGTGAGGAACGGCGTCGTGGTCCGTTCGGAGAGCCTGCTCTGCCAGCCGCCGCAAGGGCTTGGCCATTTCGATCCGGGCAACATCGAGATCCACGGCATCACCCCGGAGGATGTTGCTCGCCAGCCTTCATTCGTGGAACGCATGGAGCAGTTCCATGAGGTGATCGGCGATCAGCAGGTGGTGTGCCACAACGCGCGATTCGACATGACGGCGCTGCGCGAGGCCTGCGGCGCGTCGGGGATCGGTGTTCCAGAGATCTCGTTCGGCTGCACACTGGTGTGGTCGCGCATCGATCTGCCCGGGCTGGTCAACTACAAGCTTCCCACCATTGCCCAGCATGTCGGTGTGCCGCTCGATCAGCACCACGACGCTGCCGCGGATGCGCTCGCCGCTGCCGGCATCGCGCTGCACCTCACCGGGGCCCGCAAGTCCCGGGATATCGCTGCCTATGCGAAAGCAACCGATACGGTCCTCGGATCGCTATCCCCGCATGGGCTGACGCTGTGCGCATCGACCCGGCCGACGATCTCCTGGCAGGGCTACCAGCCGAGCCGCAAGGCCAGCGAGATGCCCCAGCCGAACCCGGCCGCCGATCCGGGGCATCCCTTCCATGGGCAGGTCGTCGTGGTCACTGGCGAGTTCTCGCGTTGCAGCCGGGAAGCGTTGTGGGACATGATCGCCGAGCGTGGCGGCAAGCCCGAGCTCAATGTCACCCGGCGCACCACGATGCTCATCAAGGGCACCTGGGTCGATTCGAATGGATCCCCGATCGAGACGAGCAAGGAGCGCAAGGCCCGCGAGCACATCGCGGCCGGACGCCCCATCACGATCATCGACGAGAGCCAGCTGGCGGGCCTGCTGGATTGAGGGAGCGGCGCCGGTGCAGGCGCACGTGCTGCTAGCGGTGCACTTGCGGAATCGCCAGAACGTCGGAGCAATGCGCAAGGCCCCCGGCATGTTGTGCCGGGGGCCTTGCGCGGAAGTAGCTGGTGTCAGCCGTGGTAAGGCTCTGCCTTGGTGAGGGTCACGGTCATGATCTTGCCGTTCGGCAGCTTGTACTCCTTCGTCTCACCGACCTTGGCGTCGATCAATGCCGAGCCAAGGGGGGAGCTGGGGGAGTAGGTCTCGAGCTCATCCGTCGCCGTGCTCTCCTCGCGCGTCGCGATGAGGAACGTCTCGGAATCTGATTCGTCGCCACCGTAGTAGACCGTGACGACGGAGCCGGGAAGGGCGACACCGGACTGCTTGGGCGCCTGACCGACCTTGGCGTTGTTGAGCAGTTCCTGAAGCTGGCGGATGCGCGCTTCCTGCTGCCCCTGCTCCTCGCGGGCAGCGTGGTATCCGCCGTTCTCCCGAAGGTCGCCTTCCTCGCGTCGCGCGTTGATCTCCGCGGCGATCACGGGTCGATTAGCGATGAGCGCCTGGAGTTCACGATCGAGCTTGTCGTACGACTCCTGGGTAAGCCAGCTCGCCTTCGTGTCGGTCATTGTCGATCACTCCTTTATACTGTGGCTGGTGCGCTTGTCACCAAGCCCAAGCCGGGCGGACCGGGAACCATCCACGGTCGCCATGCCATTGGGAACAATTGCTCCCACATGCGCGTACACGGCCCCACTCAGGGCCGTGCCCATACAGGATACACGTCCTTTGCATGAACAGCGGTCTAATGAATCCTGAACCGCGGCTTGCCGAATGCCAGCCCGAGCAGATCGATCCGGTGGGCCCGGCAGCTCGTTCCCGCCCGCGCCGCAGTCTATGCCGGATATGCCGGTTTTCCTCGATTGTCTTTCGCCCCAGGGTTTTCCGGGCGGAAAATGCTGCGGAACCGTGCGCCATCGAGCATTCTGGTCGAGGGTGACGCCCGTCACTGCATATTCCTGATCAAGGGAGAACGACCCATGCGAAATGTCGTGCGCGCGGGAATCGCCGCCGCCGCTACGGTTCCGATGATGCTCGCTGCCTCCGGGATGGCGTCGGCCCAGACCGAGTTCGGTGCCACCGCGATGGAGCTGGGCCCCGTCATCATTGTCTCGGTGTCCGGCGCCGAGCCCGAGGCCGAGTGCGTGACCGTGCCGCCCCAGGTGTTCGGTGGCACCGCTGACGCCGACGGCAATGCCTTCCTGGTCCTGCTCAGCGCCACTGACCTGGTGGGTGGCATCCTCGTGACATGCACTCCGGGCGCGTTGATCATTCCGGATGTCACCACCGCTGAGGTGGAGTCGGGCTCGCTCGAGTCCTGATCCGTGCCTCGTGGCCCTGCCCGTGGGAGCGCGGGCGGGGCCACGAGCATGTGCGGTCGGCGAGGCGGTGGGCACCCCAACGAGCCCCGAGCCCCGAAGCCTCGCGCCTAGCCCTGCTGGGGCTGGAGGTACGCCGGGACGGTGCCGCCGCAGCCGTAGACCTCGGCCATTCCTGGCGGCTTGGAGGTAATGATGGTGGTGGTCACCTCGACGGCACTGCTGGGGGAGCCGGGGACGAGAACTTCGCGCCGCCCGGTTTCCGATCCGTCGCGGGACCGGGATCGCACGATGCACACCACGTCGGCTTCCGGATCGTCGCGGACGACCTTGAACCGCAGCGTGATGGTCTGGTCGTCGATGACCTCATAGCCGAGCGACTCGGCCTCGATGGGTGCCGAGGTGATCGGCCGGTAGCCGAGGTAGGCGATCACGGCGATCCCGAGGGCGAAGACCACTCCGAGCGCGATCACGAACGGTCGCCTGGTCCGCCCATTCGATGCTGCTCCGGGGTATCTCGGGGGCTGGTCGTGCTGCGTGCTGGTCAAGGCGGTGCTTCCCGTTGGACGTGATGGGGGATTGTGGAGGTGCTTGCCTCCCATGATGCCACCCGCCTGGCGCTCGCTGCCCGCTGCGCTGGGCCGAGGGTAGCCGGGCGGTGCGCCGTGGCGAGGCACGGGCGGCCACACGTATCCTCTTATGGAGCGTGGCGCGCGAGCTGACCGTGAGTTGCCGTCGTGCCGCTCATGCGGAATCGTGAGAGTCCACGGCAGGCTGGACGTGGGCGCCACCAGGCGGCCCAGGGGTCGCGCAGGGGAGATGCGGAGGAGATATCGTGGCCGGTTTGAGGCTCATGGCGGTACACGCGCACCCTGATGATGAGGCGAGCAAGGGTGCCGCCACGATGGCCCGCTATGCCAAGGAGGGCCACGAGGTCATGGTCGTCACCTTGACCGGTGGCGAGCGTGGCGATGTGCTGAACCCTGCGATGGACATCCCGGGCGTGCTCGAGCGCATCAACGAGGTGCGGCAGGAGGAGATGGCGCAGGCCGCGAAGATCCTGGGCGTGCAGCATCGCTGGCTGGGCTTCGTCGATTCGGGCTTGCCGGAGGGTGATCCCTTGCCGCCGCTGCCCGAAGACGCGTTCGCGCTGGTTCCGATGGATGTGGCCACCGAGGCGCTGGTACGGGTGGTCCGGGAGTTCAAGCCGCACGTGATGATCACTTATGACGAAAATGGTGGCTATCCCCATCCCGATCACATCATGTGCCACAAGGTATCGATGGAGGCCTTCGAGGCGGCGGGCGACCCGGCCCAGTTCCCCGGAGCGGGCGAGCCGTGGGCGCCGTCGAAGATCTACTACGTGCATGGCTTCCTGCGCGATCGCATGCAGTTGTTCCATGATGACTTCCTCGCCCGCGGCCTCGAGAGCCCCTACGCGGAGTGGCTGGCGAACTGGAAGCCCCGGCAGGGCGACATCATGGGGCGCGTGACCACCCAGATCACCTGTGGTGATTTCTTCCCCTTCCGGGATGATGCGCTGCGCGCCCATGCGACGCAGGTGGATCCGAACGGCCCGTTCTTCGTGGTGCCGCTGGAGATGCAGCAGCGGCTGTGGCCGACCGAGGAGTTCGAGCTCGCTCGGACGAGGGTCCGCACAGCCATCCCGGAGACTGATCTGTTCGCTGGCCTCGTTGCCGGCGATGATGCGAAGGAGCAAGACTGATCGTGGCCACCCATATTCCTGACGTCGCGGCCTGGGGCAACTGGGCGCTGGCCGAGGGTGCCACTTTCCTCGCCCAGAATGGCGTGGAGACGACTGGCCCCGAGTTCGGCAAGGCGCCGCCGGTCGCGGCGGCGATCATCCTGCTGCTCGCGGTCGGGCTGTTCCTGCTGATCCGGTCGATGAACAAGCATCTGGCCAATCTGCCGGAGACGTTCGAGCGGGAGCATCCCGAGCCAGATCAGGCGGTCGATGAGGGCACTGATCGCTCAGCCGTGGAGACGGACCAGCCACAATGAGCGGGGCCGGGGAGCAGGAGCGGTCGCGCAACATGCTGGGCGGGGCGTCGAGCCCTTACCTGCGCCAGCATGCCAGCAACCCGGTGCATTGGCAGGAGTGGAGCAGCGGCGCGCTTGAGTGGGCGCGCGAGCGGGACGTGCCGATCCTGTTGTCGATCGGCTATGCCTCGTGCCACTGGTGCCATGTGATGGCGCACGAGTCGTTCGAGGACGAAGAGATCGCGGCCATGATGAACCGGGACTTCGTGTGCATCAAGGTGGATCGTGAGGAGCGCCCGGACCTCGATGCGATCTACATGAATGCCACGGTCGCGATGACCGGCCAGGGTGGGTGGCCCATGACGTGCTTCCTCACCCCGGGCGGGGAGCCATTCTATTGCGGCACGTATTTCCCGGCGCGGCCTCGTGGCAGCATGCCAACGTTCCCGCAGGTGCTCGCCGCGATCTCGGGCACCTGGCGGGACCGGCGCGAGGATGTGCACCGCGCGGCAGGCTCGGTGACCGCCGCCCTGCGCGAGAACGCGGGCGCGCTGCCGGCGGGGGAGCGACTGCCCGATGCGGCCATGCTCGAGGCCTCCGCGGCAGCGGTCCTGGCCGATGAGGACACCGAGCGCGGCGGGTTCGGGGGCGCGCCGAAGTTCCCGCCGTCCGCGCTGCTCGAGGGCTTGCTGCGGCGCTATGAGCGCACTGGCGAAGGCTTGCCGACGATACAGCGGGCAGCCGCGGCGATGGCGCGCGGCGGCATCTATGACCAGCTCGCGGGCGGGTTCTCCCGGTATGCGGTGGATGCCGAGTGGGTGGTGCCGCACTTCGAGAAGATGCTCTACGACAATGCGCTGCTGCTGCGGTTCTACGCGCACCTCGCGCGCCGGACGGGTGATGCCCTCGCCGCGCGGGTGACGCGGGAGACCGCGGGCTTCCTGCTGCAGGACTTGCGGACACCCGAGGGCGGATTCGCCTCGGCATTCGATGCGGACACCGAGGGCGTGGAGGGCCTGACGTATGCGTGGACGCCGCAGGAACTGATGGATGTCCTCGGCCTCGAGGATGGATTGTGGGCGGCCAGCCTGTTCGCCGTCGGAAGCACGGGTACGTTCGAGGGCGCGCAGAGCGTGCTGCAACTGCCTGGTGACCCCGATGACGCCGAGCGCTTCGCCCAGGTCCGGGCCGCGCTGCGCGTCGCGCGGGACGAGCGGCCCCAGCCGGAGCGCGACGACAAGGTCGTTACTGCATGGAACGGGCTCGCCATCACCGCGCTCGTCGAGGCCGGGCTGGCCCTCGATGAGCCCCAGTGGGTCGAGCAGGCGCGGGTCGCCGCCGATTACTTGCTCGGCACGCATGTCGTGGATGGCCGGCTGCGGCGTGCTTCGCTGGGCGGGTCGGTCGGCGACGCCGTCGCGGTCCTCGACGATCATGGCGCGCTCGCGGTGGGCTTGCTCGCGCTCTACCAGGCCACGGGCGAGGATCGCTGGCGGGCCAGTGCCGAGGAGCTTGCCGACGTCGCGCTGGCGCGCTTCGCGGATGCCGAGGCTCCGGGCAGCTGGTTCGATACCGCTGATGATGCCGAGACGCTTCTCGCGCGCCCCCGTGATCCGCTGGATGGAGCCACGCCCTCGGGCGCATCGACGATCACCGAGGCGTTGCTCGCGCTCGCGGTCATCGCCGAGCCGGAGAAGGCTATCCGGTACCGGGAGCACGCGGAGGCGTCCCTGGCGCGGGGAGTCCTGCCGATCCAGCGTGCGCCGCGCTCGGCGGGGCATTGGTTCGCGGTGGCGGAGGCTGCCCTGCATGGCCCGATCGAGGTGGCGATCAGCACCACCGGCGGGGACGATGGCGGGTTGCTCGCGGCCGCGCGGGCAGGATCACCGGGAGGCGCGGTCGTGGTCGCTGCAGAGGAGGGCTCCACGCCGCCGCTGGCCGACCGCCCTGCCGTGGACGGCCAGCCAGCGGCCTACGTGTGCCGGGGCACGGTGTGCCAGGCGCCCGTGGGCGACCGCGACGCTCTTACTGCGCTGCTTGCTGCTTCCGACGGCTGATCACGGCGGCGGCGAGCTCGTCGAGCAGGCTCTCGGTGGTACCGAGATCCATGCAGGCATCGGTCACTGACTGCCCGTAGACGAGCGTGCCGGGGCCTGGCTCCTGGCGGCCCGCGACGAGGAAGCTCTCCAGCATCACCCCGGAGATCCCCTGGTTGCCGGACGCGACCATCGCGGCGACCTCGCGCGCTACCTCGGCCTGGCGGATGTGGCTCTTGCCCGAGTTGGCGTGGCTCGCATCGACCATCACCGAGCCGGGCAGCCCTGCCTTGCCGAGCAGTGCCACGGCTGCCTCGATGTCTGCCTCGTAGTAGTTGGGCCCGCCGCGCCCCCCGCGCAGGATGACGTGGGTGTCAGGGTTTCCGGTCGTCGAGACGAGGGCCGCCTTGCCCTCGACATCGGAGCCGAAGAACACCTGTGCTGCTCCCGCGGCCCGGCAGCCATCGATCGCGACCTGCACGTTGCCGTCGGTGGCGTTCTTGAAGCCGATGGGCATCGAGACTCCGGACGCGAGCTGGCGATGCACCTGGCTCTCGGTGGTGCGGGCCCCGATGGCGCCCCAGGTGACGGTGTCGGCGATGTACTGGGGACTGGTTGGCTCGAGGAACTCGCATCCTACTGGCAGGCCCGTGTCGAGCACGCCGAGCAGCACGGAGCGGGCGAGCCGCAGGCCGCGCGGGATGTCGTAGGTCTCGTCCATGCCGGGATCGTTGATCAAGCCCTTCCAGCCGACGGTGGTGCGGGGCTTCTCGAAGTACATGCGCATCACGATGCGCAGCTCGTCGCGGTGGGCGTGGGCGATCGGGGCGAGCCGCTGCGCGTAGTCGAGCGCGGCCTCGGTGTCGTGCACCGAGCAGGGGCCGGTGACTACGACGAGGCGGTCATCGGTGCCGTCGAGGATGGCGCGGACCTCGTCGCGGGTGGTGGCGACGAGGGTGGCACGCTCGTCGCCGAGCGGCATCTCGTCGAGGATCGCGCGCGGGCTCGGCAGGGGCGAGATGGAGCGGATATGCACGTCGCTCGTGGAGGCTGCGGTGCCATGCTGGCTGGCGGGCTGGACATCGTCGCCGAGGGAGAGAGACATCGTGGGCCTTTCGTTGATGCTGAGGCGGCCACACGTGGAATGCTCATCCCGGTGCCCGCCGACTAGCGGACTGGAAGCCAGCAGGCGGTGCTGCCTGCGGCTTGGGCTCCGGATGAACAGTGATCGTCAGCGCGCGAATCGACGACCGGCTCCACCCGGAGCCGGTGTAAAGCGCCAATACGACCTGACAGGAGTCATGCCAACGACCATAACGCAGGATCGCCGTTTCGTCATCTCAGTGACTATTGCGGACTACAGCCACGCTCCCACCCCCTGGGCCGGAGTCCCTCGGTCACTGGTCATCCGGCGATGTCGCGCCGCGCGAAGCCCGTCGCGGCGGCGATCAGCAGCGCTGCCGCGATGCCGAGCAAGGCCCAGGGAAAGGCCGCGGAGGGGTAGTCGGCGACATGGGCGAAGGGCGTGAGGTCGCTCGCCCACCCCGGGAGGCGCAGCACGGGCCCCAGGATCGCGATGATGGCGGACGCTGCGTACACCAGCCATGCGATGCCCACGAGGCGTGGAGCAGTGGCAGCCAGGGCGAGCGCGAGCGCGCCGAGCACGAGCGCCGGTGCTGCCTGCACCAGGCCACCGGTGATGATGCTCGTGGTGGCCGACCAATCATTCCCGCTGGCGCCCGCGCCGATCGCGAGGGCGGTGCCGCCGACGAGGCAGGTCAGCACTGCGGCAAGGAGCATCGGCAGCGCGTAGAGCGCGAGAACGCGGTGCCGGCGGAGCGGGGCCACCGCGAGGGCGGGGAGGCGGCCCGCTCGCTCATCGGCGTGCAGGCGCAGCGCCACGGCAGTAGCGCCCCCGGCGGCGAGGATGGCGAGAGCGATCAAGCAGAAGGCGAGGAACGCATCAGTGAGGGACTGGTCGCCGTAGGCGGCCATGACCTCGGCGGTGGCCTCCGAGGATCCAGCGATGCTGTCGATGCTGGGCACGATGGAGCCGAACGCGGCGAACGTGATGCCCGCGGCGACGGCCCAGGCGAGGATGGTGCCGCGCGCGAGCCGCAGGTGCAGGCCAGGAAGCGTCTGCAGCAGCGGCCCCGCGCTCGCTGGCCCGGGCCGCGCGGCGAGCAGTCCTTGCCCAAGGTCGCGGCGCGCGTTGACGGCGAGCGCGAGCAGGAAGATCATGGCCGCGGCGGCGACCGTTGCGGCGAGCGGGAGGGGATCGTTGCTCCCGAAGGGCTCGCTGGCCTGGGCCCAGCTCAGCGGCGATGCCCAGCCGAGGGGCAGGTCGGTGGTGTCGTGGATGGCGCGCAGCGCGAAGGAGGCGCCGAGGATGCCGAGCGCGAGCCTGCGTGCCGCGGAAGCGTTGCTGGCTACCTGCGCGGCGAGCAGCGCGAGCATTCCGAACAGGATGCCGATCGTCGCGGCAGCGGCACCGAATGCCAGGGAGCCGCCGTGGTCCGCGCCTGCTGCGAGGAGGGCGAGACTGATGGCGGCGCCGAGCACGAGCTGGTTGACGGTGACGAGCAAGGCGCTGGCCGCGAGGGGGGCGCGCGGGCCGATCTGTCCGGCAAGGATGAGTTCCCACGCGCCGGAATCCTCGTGGGCGCGGGTCGCGCGGATCGCGAGGAGGATCGCGCTGGCGGCGATGGCGATGCTGGCGAGCCAGCCGGCCTCGTAGACGGTGATGCCGCCGATGGTGTCGAGTCCGCGCGGGGGGCCGCTCATGGCGATCTGGGCGGTGATCTGGCCGTTGGTGCGGGCGTAGGCGACGCGCTCGGCGGCGGTGGGGTAGAGGGAGGCGATCGACCGGGCGCCGAGCCAGACGAGGGCGGGCAGGGCGAGGAGCCAGATGGCCATGCGTGCCCGGTCGAGGCGCAGGAGCAGCCGGAGGAGCGTGGCGGTGCCGGTCATCGGGTGCTCCCGCTCGGGGTGGCGTAGTAGCTGCGGAAGAGGTCCTCGAGGGTGGGGGGCGTGCACGAGAGCTCGAGGAGGCCAGCGGCGTCGAGGCGGTTGATGACCGCGGGCAGGCCTGGCGCCGAGATGTCGAACTCGGTGCGGTGGTCGCCGTCATCGGCGGAGGTGGCGAGGTTGGCCAGGCCGTCGGCGTCGTCGAGCGAGGGCTTGGCGCTGGTGCGGGCGATGATGTGGGACCGGGCGGCGCCGCGGAGCTCGGCGAGCGATCCGGTTTGCACGGTGCGGCCGTCGCGGATGATGGTGGTGGTGTCGCAGAGCTGGTCGACCTCGCTGAGGATGTGGCTCGAGAGCAGTACTGTGGTGCCTTCGCGGGCGGCGGCGGTGACGCACTGCGCGTACTCGGCGTGCATGAGCGGGTCGAGCCCGGTGGTGGGCTCATCGAGGATGAGAAGGTCCGGGCTGGCGGAGAACGCGGAGATCAGGGCGATCTTCTGCCGGTTTCCCTTGGAGTAGCCGCGGATGCGCTTGCGGGGGTCGAGACGGAAGCGGTCGATGAGCTCGGCGCGCTTGCGCGGGCTGGTGCCAGGGTTGGCGCGCGCGAGGACGTCGAGCGTCTCGCCGCCGGTGAGGCTGGGCCAGAAGGCGACATCGCCTGGCACGTAGGCGGTGCGGCGGTGGATGTCGAGCGCGTGGGTGGCGGGGTCGTGCCCGAGGACGGTGGCGTTGCCGCCGGTGCGCCGCATGAGGCCGAGAAGGATGCGGATGGTGGTGGATTTCCCGGCACCGTTGGGGCCGAGGAAGCCGTGGATCGATCCGGTGGCGACCTGGAGGTCGAGCCCGTCGAGGGCGGTGAAGCGGCCGAACTCCTTGGTGAGCGCGGTCGCGTCGATGGCGAGCTTCATGCTGGCTCCTGCGGCGAGGCGAAATGTCAGTGACTGTCAAATGACAGTGACTACCAAAAATGTAGCGCATCATGGAGTAGAACTGCAAGTGACTGTCAGAATTCGCTAGCATGGTGCCATGAGTCCCACCACGCACCGCGAGCCCGGTCTGCGCCAGCGCAAGAAGGCCGAGGCCATGCGTCGCATCCAGCACGCCGCGCTCGACCTCTTCGAGGACCAGGGCTACCAGAACGTCACCATCGAGCAGGTCGCCCGCGCCGCCGATACCTCGCCGAGCTCCGTATACCGCTACTTCGGCACCAAGGAGCAGCTCGTCCTGCACGATGACTACGACCCCGAGCTCCTCGCGCTCCTCGCCGCGGCCCCCGGCTCCATCGTCGAGGCGCTCGAGACCATGCGCGCGGGCATGGCCACCATCATGGCGGGATGGGAACGAGACGAGGTCGAGGACATTGCGCGGCGGCTGCGCCTGATGCTCGAGGAGGACAGCATCCACGCGGCCATGACGCTCCAGATGGCTGAGTTCGAGTCGTTCATCCGCTTAGCGCTCGCCGCGCGCGACGAGCCTGGCGAGGCGGCGCTGCGGACGCGGATGATCGCCGCCATCCTGGTCGCGGGGCTCGTGGCAGCGATCCGCCACTGGGCCGACACCGGATACGGCGATCGCCTCGCCGAGGTGCTCGACGAGGCGATGGCGACGATCATCCGCGCGGCGCGCGCGATCGAGGGCTGAGCCAGCTGCGGGGGGGGGGTCTAGTTGAGGGCGACCAGCCAGATCGCGATGTAGTGGCAGAGCGCGGCGATGACGGTCGCGGCGTGGAAGAACTCGTGATGACCGAACGTGGTGGGCCACGGGTTGGGCCACTTGGTGGCGTAGAGCACCGCGCCCACGCTATAGAACACGCCGCCCACGGCGAGCAGCACCAGGGGCACCATTCCGGCCTCGGAGACGAGGTCGGGAATGACGAAAGCGACCGCCCAGCCAAGCAGGATATACAGCGGCACGCCGAGCCAGACAGGCGAGGTGGGCCACAGCATCTTCAGCGCGACCCCGGCGAGCGCACCTGCCCAGACCACGGTCAGGATGAGTCGGCCCGTGTCCTCCGGCAGGGCGAGCATGCAGAAGGGCGTGTAGCTGCCGGCGATGAACAGGAAGATCATCGAGTGGTCCGCCCGCTTCATCCAGATGCGCTTGGCGGGGGACTTCCAGGTGACGCGATGGTAGAGCGCGCTGACCCCGAACAGCCCGGAGATCGTGACGCTGTAGATCGACACTGCGAGCAGCGCGCGCGATCCTTCCAGCGCACCGACCACGGAGACGAGAGTGATGCCAGTGATGATCGAGATGGCAAACGCGTAGAGATGTATCCACCCGCGCATGCGGGGCTTGAGCGGCTTGAGCGCCTCGACGATCGATGACATGGGAGCCGTCGCCTCCTTATAGGGCTGTTTGTCCGGGCAGGAACTTTACTTACGGTAGCGTAGGTTACGCAACAGTAACTTGCTGTGTGGCGCGTTCAACTCGCCGTTAATCCATTGTCCTCCCCCGAGTCGCCCAAAGCTGCCTGGCAAGCGGCGTAGGCTACGTCACCGTGGTGATCGAACTGTGAAGCTACCGTCCACAACGGTGTACCGGCTGTACGAGCAGCGACTCCTCCGGAAGCTCGAAGGCATGCAGCGTCCCAAGCACATCGCCGTCCTCTGCGACGGAAACCGCCGCTGGGCACGCGCGGCGGGCTTCACCGACGTCAGCCACGGCTACCGCATGGGCGCGCGCAAGATCGCCGAGATGCTCGAATGGTGCGACGAGGCAGGCGTCGGCCTCACCACGATCTACCTGCTCTCCACCGAGAACCTCCACCGCGACCCCGATGAGCTCGCCGCGCTCCTCGAGATCATCACCGACGTCGTCGAGGAGATCTCCGGGCCCGGCAAGAACTGGCGCGTCCGCGTCGTCGGTGCGATGGAATTGCTCCCGGAAGCCGCCGCGACGCGTCTTCAGGAGGCCGCGCGGCGCACCCGCGGGCGCACCGGGACCAACGTCAACGTCGCGGTCGGCTATGGCGGCCGCCAGGAGATTTCCGACGCCGTCCGCGCGCTGCTCGCCCGCGCCATCTCCGCGGGGAAGACCGGCGACGAGCTCATCGAGTCCATCACCGTCGAAGGCATCGCCGATCACCTCTACACCTCAGGCCAGCCCGACCCCGACCTCGTCATCCGCACCTCCGGCGAGCAACGCCTCTCCGGCTTCCTGCTGTGGCAGAGCGCCTACTCCGAGATCTGGTTCACCGAGGCCTACTGGCCCGAGTTCCGGCGCGTCGACTTCCTCCGCGCACTGCGCGACTACGGCGCCCGCCACCGCCGCTTCGGTCGCTGAGAAGCACCGGCGGCAGGCTCACAGCTTGCGCAGCCGCAGCCTGTTGATCCGGTGATTGTTGTCCTTGCGCAGCACCAGCGTCGCCCGGGGGCGGGTCGGCAGGATGTTCTCCACGAGGTTCGGATAGTTGATCGACGCCCAGATCTCGGACGCCTTGGCGCGCGCATCCTCATCCGACAGCGACGAGTAGTGGTGGAAGTGCGAGCGCGGATCCGCGAACGCCGTCTTGCGCAGCGTCAGGAACCGCTGGATGTACCAGTCCTCGATGTCCTCGATGCGCGCATCGACATAGATGGAGAAATCGAACAGGTCCGACACCATCAGCGTCGGGCCGGTCTGCAGCACGTTCAAGCCCTCGATGATCAGGATGTCGGGCTGGCGCACCACGTGCCGCGCCCCGGCCACGATGTCATACGCATGATGCGAGTACACCGGCGCGGAAACCTCCGCGGCGCCCGACTTGACCTCCGTGACGAAGCGCAGCAGCGCCCGCCGGTCATAGCTATCGGGAAAACCCTTGCGGTGCATGATCCCGCGCCGCTGCAGCTCCCGCGTCGAATGCAGGAACCCATCGGTGGTCACTAGGTCCACCCGCGGATGGTTCTCCCACCGCGCGAGCAGCGCCTGCAGCACGCGCGCGGTGGTGGACTTGCCCACCGCGACGCTACCGGCGACCCCGATCACGAACGGGACCTGCTGGTCGGGGTGCGCCTCGCCGAGGAATGTCGCGGTCGCGGCGAACAGCCTTTGCCGCGCCGCCACCTGCAAATGGATCAGCCGGGAAAGCGGCAGGTACACCTCCTCGACCTCCGCGAGATCGATCTGCTCGCCGAGTCCGCGCAGCCCGCGCAGCTCATCCTCGGTCAGCACCATCGGCTGCGACCTGCGCAGCCCTCGCCATTGGTCGCGGGTGAACGCCACATACGGGCTCGGCTCGCTCATCGACAAGCCCCCTCGCTGGCGTAGTGCCGGGCGCCGGACCTGGATTCCGTGCGCTCACCGATGTTCGAACTGATCGTCAACTCCTCGTGCTTGGCCCGATGCCCTGCCCACGCGGCCCTACAGGCAGATCCTAGCCCCTGCGACGCGCTCCGGATCCAGTACCTCGGCGGGCACGGCCGCGTTGCCGATATCGTGGACCGTCATGGACAGCGCGGCGCCCACGGACGGACTCGTCAACGACTACCTGCGGCTCGGTCTGCGGTTCGACCGCATCGAGGAAGGATTCGTCGACGCCTACACCGGCGATCCCGCGCTGCGGCGCGAGGTCCTCGACGAACCCGCTCCCGATCCCGCGCGGCTCGCCGCCGAGGCCCGCCGGCTGCGCCGCGACATCGACCAGAGCGATCTGCCGGCGCAGCGCCGCGAGTTCATCGCCACGCACCTGCGGGCGCTCGAGTGCTCCGGCCGCAAGCTCGCCGGCGAGGCTGTCCCGTTCATCGAGGAGGTCCGCGACTACTTCGACGTCGAGATCGGGCTCGGCGACCCCGAGCACTACCGGCAGGCCCACCGCGAGCTCGACGCGCTCCTCCCCGGGAACGACGACCTCGCCGAGCGGATGCGCGCGCACCGGGCCAGCGAGGAGATCCCGCCCGAGCGGCTCGACGAATGCGTGGCGGCATTCTCGAGCGCGCTGCGCGATATCGTGCGGACCCGCTTCGGCCTGCCCGCCAACGAGCAGGTCACCTTCGACATCGTCACCGACAAGCCGTGGTCGGGCTTCAACTATTACGAGGGCGGCTTCCGCTCCACCGTTGCCATCAACGCCGACCTGCGGCAGCACACCTCCTCGCTGCCGCACCTGATCGCCCACGAGGCATACCCCGGCCACCACACCGAGCACTGCCACAAGGACATCGCGCTCGTCGAGCAGGGGCAGCCCGAGCAGACCATCTTCCTCGTCAATACCCCGCAATGCCTCATGGCCGAGGGGCTCGCGGACCTCGCGCTGCACGCGGCAGCGGGGGAGCAGTGGGGCACCTGGGCCCAGGAGATCTACGCCGACCTTGGCCTGCGCTTCGACGGGGAGCGCGCGCAACGGATCGCCGCCGCGGCATCGGGGCTGCTGGCCGTCCGGCAGGACGCGGCCATCATGCTCCACGACCGCCACGCCGATGCCGACGAGGTGGCGGAGTTCCTGCAGCGCTGGCTGCTCATCACCCCGCAGCGCGCCCGGCAGACGCTCCGGTTCCTCACCTCGCCGCTCTGGCGGGCCTACGTGAGCACCTATGTGGAGGGCTACCAGTTGCTGCGCGACTGGTTGCGCCTCGACGACACGAGCACCCCGGTGGCCGGGCAGCCAGGCTCGGGGGGAAGGTTCGCGCGGCTGCTCGACGAGCCCCTGCTGCCGGGCACGCTGCGGGCCGATCTCGGCCGGGCACGGAGCTGAACCGTCCGCTGCTGCTCGCTCGTGGCGGGTTTCACCGGGGCTGTGAAGTTCCGTACACTTGGGCAGGCTTCGCGCGATCGACGTCGCCACGGACGAAGAACCCAGGAGATTTCACTGATGACTGCTGCATCCGCTGCCGCTTCGAGCTTCACCGCATCGCTCGCTGAGGTCGATCCCGACGTCGCGGCAGCGATGGCCGGTGAGCTCGCGAGGCAGCGCGACACCCTCGAGATGATCGCGTCGGAGAACTTCGTGCCCCGTGCGGTGCTGCAGGCCCAGGGCTCCGTCCTGACCAACAAGTACGCCGAGGGCTACCCGGGGCGCCGCTACTACGGTGGCTGCGAGCACGTCGATGTCGTCGAGAACCTCGCGCGCGATCGTGCCAAGGCCCTGTTCGGCGCCGAGTTCGCCAACGTGCAGCCCCATGCGGGCGCCCAGGCCAACGCGGCGGTCCTGCATGCGCTGATGAAGCCGGGCGAGCGGCTGATGGGCCTCGATCTCGCCCACGGCGGCCACCTCACCCACGGCATGCGCCTCAACTTCTCCGGCAAGCTCTACGAGGTCGGCTTCTACGGCGTCGATCCCACCACCTTCCGCGTGGACATGGACGCCATCCGCGCGAAGGCGCTCGAGTTCCGCCCCGAGGTCATCGTCGCCGGCTGGTCGGCCTACCCCCGCCAGCAGGACTTCGCCGCGTTCCGCGCCATCGCTGATGAGGTCGGCGCGAAGCTGTGGGTGGACATGGCCCACTTCGCTGGCCTCGTCGCCGCGGGCCTGCACCCCTCGCCCGTGCCGCACGCCGACATCGTCTCCACCACCGTCCACAAGACGCTCGGCGGCCCCCGCTCCGGGCTGATCATGGGCACCAAGGAATGGCAGAAGCCCATCAACTCGGCAGTTTTCCCCGGGCAGCAGGGTGGACCGCTGATGCATGCGATCGCCGCGAAGGCAGTCGCGTTCAAGATCGCCGCGACCGAGGAGTTCGCGCAGCGCCAGCAGCGCACCCTCTCCGGTGCCCGCATCATCGCGGAGCGCCTCACCCACAGCGACGTCGCGGGCAAGGGCATCTCCGTCCTCACCGGCGGCACCGATGTGCACCTCGTGCTCGTCGACCTGCGTGATTCCGAGCTCGACGGCCAGCAGGCCGAGGACCTCCTCCACGAGGCAGGCATCACCGTCAACCGCAACGCTGTCCCGTTCGACCCGAGGCCGCCGATGGTCACCTCCGGCCTGCGCATCGGCACCGCCGCGCTCGCCACCCGCGGGTTCGGCGACGCCGAGTTCAGCAAGGTCGCCGACATCATCGCCCGCGCCCTCACCGGCGCCGCCGACGTGGATAAGCTACGTGGCGAGGTCTCCGCGCTGGCGAAGGAGCTCCCGCTGTACGAGGGCCTCGAGGACTGGCGCCTGATCGGCTAGCAAGCACGACGAAGGCGGCGAAACCACAGGTGAACAGTGGTCTCGCCGCCTTTCGTAACGGTTCACCCAACGTTTACCGCCATGGCGTCACCTCGACAACGAGCGAGCGGTAGCGTCGCCGGTGTAGGGCACATCACGTGCCTACCCGGGAAGCCCTGACCGCCATCACGAAAGGGTCGGCACCCGACCCGGCGCACGGGACCACCCCGGCCACAGCGAGACCGCCCACAGTGGTGCGCGTGGGCAAAGGAGCGCCCGTGACCGTGACGAACACCCCACGTTCCGTCCGCACATATGTCCTCGACACGTCGGTCCTGCTGTCCGACCCGAGGGCGCTCGCGCGGTTCGACGAGCACCACATCGTCCTTCCTCTCGTCGTCATCGGCGAGCTCGAGGCCAAGCGCCACCACCCCGAGCTCGGCTGGTTCGCCCGGGAATCCCTGCGCACCCTCGAGGACCTCCGCACCGAGCACGGCCGGCTCGACAGCCCCGTGCCCGTCGGCACCCTCGGCGGCACCCTCCGCGTCGAGCTCAACCACATCGATCCCGATGTCCTGCCCGCGGGTTTCCGCACCGAGACCAACGACTCGCGCATCCTCGCCTGCGCGCTCAACCTCGCCGCGGAGGGCCAGGATGTGGTGCTCGTCAGCAAGGACATCCCGCTGCGCGTCAAGGCCGGGGCCGTGGGCCTGCGCGCCGACGAGTACCACGCCCACGACGTCGTGATCTCCGGCTGGACCGGCATGACCGAGGTCTCCGTCGATCGCGCCACCATCGATGCGCTGTTCGAGACCGGCGAGATCGATCTCGAGGAGGCCCGCGAGCTGCCCTGCCACACCGGCCTGCGGCTGCTCTCCGCGAGCTCGAGCGCCCTGGGCCGCGTCACCGCCGACAAGACCATCAAGCTCGTCCGGGGCGACCGGGAGGCATTCGGGCTGCACGGACGGTCCGCGGAGCAGCGCATCGCCCTCGACATCCTCCTCGACGACAGTGTCGGCATCGTTTCCCTCGGCGGCCGCGCGGGCACCGGCAAGTCAGCCCTCGCCCTGTGCGCCGGGCTCGAATCAGTCCTCGAGCATGGCAACCACCGCAAGATCGTGGTGTTCCGGCCCCTCTACGCCGTCGGCGGACAGGAGCTCGGCTACCTGCCGGGCAGCGAGAGCGAGAAGATGGGGCCCTGGGCGCAGGCCGTGTTCGACACCCTCGAAGGGCTCGCCAGCCCCAACGTGATCGAGGAAGTGCTCTCCCGCGGCATGCTCGAGGTCCTGCCGCTCACCCACATCCGCGGACGCAGCCTCCACGATTCGTTCGTCATCGTCGACGAGGCCCAGTCCCTGGAGCGCAACGTGCTGCTCACCGTGCTCTCCCGCCTCGGCACCGGGTCGCGGGTCGTGCTCACCCACGATATCGCCCAGCGCGACAACCTCCGCGTCGGCCGGTTCGATGGGGTAGCTGCGGTCATCGAGAAGCTCAAGGGGCACCCGCTGTTCGCGCACATCACCCTGACGCGCAGCGAGCGTTCTCCCATCGCGGCGCTGGTGACCGACCTGCTGGAAAGCTGACGCGGCTGCTTCGCGGCAAACGGCGGACGGCCCCGGGATGATTCCCCGGGGCCGTCCTCAGTCATCGGGCGAATGCCGCGGGGAAGATGCCCCTGCAGCATTCGACGGGTCACTCCTCGCCGGTCAGATCCTCGGCCTCGTCCAGCGGGGCCGTGACGCCCGGATCCTCGGCGGGTGCCTCGCCGAACGACATCGTATCGAGCTGATCGAGAATGCCCGACTCGGTGAGGGTACCGAGGATCGCATCGAGCATCCCGGTCGAGACTTGCCCGAAGATCTCACCGAACACCTCGTTCAGGGCGTCGCCACCCACGACGCCGAGCAGATCGAATCCCCCATCGAGGAATGCATCCAGCATTGGCCGCTCCAATCATTGTCCACGCCTTGCGATACTGGCCGCGCTGACACGACCGCTCCAGCATTCGTAGCACGCCGCCGGGCCCGTTCCTCCCGGCTCAACCAGACCGCAACGCAGACGAGACCGCGCGTGCATCAAAACAGCTGCCCGGCAGCGGAACAGGTCCGCTACCGGGCAGCTAGGCGCAATGCGACAGGCCTACTTGACCTTCGCCATGGCGAGCACATCGAGGCGCTTGTCGAGCTCGGCCTCCGACAGCTTCTCCGGCACAAGGCCGCGGTCGATCACGGTCTGCCGGATCGTCTTCTTCTCCTTGAGCGCTTCCTTCGCGACCGCGGCAGCCTCCTCGTAGCCGATGGCGCTGTTGAGCGGCGTCACGATCGACGGCGAGGACTCGGCGAGCTCCTTGAGGTGCTCGGTGTTGGCCACCAGCCCCGCGATGCAGCGATCCGCGAAGATGCGCGACACGTTGGAGAGCAGCGTGAACGACTCCAGCACGTTGCGCGCCATCATCGGGATGTAGACGTTCAGCTCGAACGCGCCATTGCCGCCGCCCCACGTGACGGCAGCATCATTGCCGATGATCTGCGCGCCGACCTGCGTCACGGCCTCCGGGATGACCGGGTTCACCTTGCCCGGCATGATCGACGAGCCCGGCTGCAGGTCCGGCAGCTGGAGCTCGCCGAGGCCAGTCAGCGGGCCGGAGCCCATCCAGCGGATATCGTTGGCGATCTTCGTCAGCGACACCGCGATCGTCTTCAGCGCGCCGGATGCCTCGACCAGGCCATCGCGGGCGGCCTGCGCCTCGAAGTGATCAGCGGCCTCGCGCAGCTCCGACAAGCCCGTGGACTTCTTCAGCTCCTTGACGACCTTCGCGCCGAACTTGTCCGGTGCGTTGAGGCCGCTGCCCACCGCGGTGCCGCCGATCGGCAGCTCGCCCAGGCGGGGGAGCGTCGCCTTGACGCGCTCGATGCCCGCCTCGATCTGTCGTGCATAGCCGCCGAACTCCTGGCCCAGCGTCACCGGAACCGCATCCATCAGGTGCGTGCGGCCCGACTTCACCACGTTCTTCCACTCCACCGACTTCGCCTGCAGCGCCTTGTGCAGGTGCTCGAGCGCGGGGACCAGCGTCTTGATCGCAGCCTCGGTCGCCGCGAGGTGCGTCGCAGTGGGGAACGTATCGTTCGACGACTGCGACATGTTCACATGATCGTTCGGGTGGACCGTCACGCCGTTCTGCGCGGCGATCGACGCGATGACCTCGTTGGCGTTCATGTTCGAGCTCGTGCCGGAGCCGGTCTGGAACACATCGATCGGGAACTGATCGTCATGCTTGCCCTCGGCGATCTCGTTGGCCGCCGCGATGATCGCCTCGGCCTGCTCGGCCGGGAGCAGCCCGAGATCCTTGTTCACCTTGGCGCACGCGGCCTTCAACAGGCCCATCGCACGGATCTGCGTGCGCTCGAGGCCACGGCCACTGATGGGGAAGTTCTCCACCGCGCGCTGCGTCTGCGCGCGCCACAACGCGTCGACAGGGACACGCACCTCTCCCATGGTGTCGTGCTCGATGCGGTACTGCTGTTCAGCCACGGTTCCTCCGGGATGGTCGACTTTGCTCTCGGGCCTTGCTGTTCGTGCACAATACTGCTGCCCCCGCCAGGCAGGGGAAGCGAGGGGCGGCGCCATCGGCGCCAGCGATCAGGGCAACGGCGGGAACGCCGAGCCGTCACCCTCGAAATCAATGCTGGAGTACGACTTCAGCTTCGTCAGGCGATGATAGGCCTCGATCATCCGGACCGTGCCCGACTTCGAGCGCATCACGATCGACTGGGTCGTCGCGCCGCCCGCGCGGTAGCGCACACCGCGCAGCAGATCGCCATCAGTGATCCCGGTGGCCACGAAGAACACATTGTCGCCCGCGACGAGATCCTCGGTCAGCAGCACCCGATCGAGGTCATACCCGCGATCCAGCGCCTTTTGCCGCTCCTCGTCATCCTTCGGCGCCAGCCGGCCCACCAGCGTGCCACCGAGGCACCGCATCGCAGCGGCCGCGATGATGCCCTCCGGGGTGCCACCGATGCCCATCAGCATGTCCGTGCCCGAATCCGGACGGGCCGTGGCGATAGCGCCGGCGACATCGCCATCAGAGATCAACCGGATCCGCGCGCCCGTCTCGCGGACCTCCTGGATCAGCTTCGCGTGGCGCGGGCGATCCAGGATGCACACCACCACATCACCGACGCTGGACTTGTGCGCCTTCGCCACCCGCTGGATGTTCGCCTTCACCGGGTCATTGATGTCGATGACATCCGCGGCATCCGGGCCCACTGCGATCTTCTCCATGTAGAACACCGCCGACGGATCAAACATCGCGCCGCGCTCGGCGACCGCGAGGACCGAGATGGCGTTCGGCTTGCCCTTCGCCATCAGCGTCGTCCCGTCGATCGGATCAACGGCCACATCCACCTCGGGACCCTCGCCGTTGCCGACCTCCTCGCCGTTGTACAGCATCGGGGCCTCGTCCTTCTCGCCCTCCCCGATGACCACCGTGCCACGCATCGTCACCGTGCTCACGAGCTGGCGCATCGCATCCACCGCGGCACCGTCCCCGCCCTCCTTCGCGCCACGGCCGACCCACCGGCCCGCGGCCATCGCGCCCGCCTCGGTGACGCGCACGAGCTCCAGCGCGAGATTGCGGTCAGGCTTGGGGTTCAGCAAAGGATCAGGGGTGGGTGTGCCACCGGAAATGGTCGTCATGGACGAGGTGCCTCCCTCAGGTTTGTCGCCGGGCCCGGCGCCCAGAGCAGCGACGAGCCCACAGCGTCAGGATGTGCTCGCTCGCATTCTTCCAGAGAAACCCGCACCGGGTGGGCGGCAGGCGCAACATGTCGTGGCCCGCGGGCTTCGCGGCGCACCCAGGGATCGCCAGCCACGGCGATGCGGGTTCCTGGCCGGAAGTTTGGAATACTGGCCCCGTGGCGTCGAACAAACCTCGCATCCTGCAGAACCAGCGCGACATGCTCCTCACGATGATCCCGCTCGTCCTCCTCATCGCGCTCGTCGCTGGCATCTCCGGCCTGTGGAGCAACCCAGACCCGGCCCCCGTCGGCAGCATCGACGAGACGCTCGCCCTCGAGTACGACGCCACCATCGTGGATTTCCCCATCCGCATCCCCGACGCGCCCTCGGAATGGCAGCCCAACTCCGGGCAGCGCGTCGAGCTGGAGGAGGACGGCGGCGGCATCGTCACCTGGATCGGCTACGTCACCGACGACAACCTCTACCTTCGGTACAGCCAGTCCGGCATCAGTGCCCAGCGGCTCGTCGAGTACCACTACGGCGATATCAACAATGTCCTCGGCACCGAGACGGTCGACGGAACCACCTGGACCCTCTACCGCGCCGGCAACGGAGAGCCCATCTGGCTCGTCGACCTCGACGACGTGCGCATCGCCATGACTGGCAGCGCCACCGAGGCGCAGTTCACCACCATGGCCGAGCGCATCATGGCCGTCGAGCCGCTCGACTAGCTGGGGCTGGGCCGGATGGCGGCCCGTGCGGCCTTGGTCGGGCTGGCTCGCGGCTGGCGGCCCGTGCTGCACAAGCACCGGAAGCTGCTAAACGCGATAGAAGCCGCGCCTGGTTCGCGGCAGTTTGTATCGCGTTTGCGGCTTGGGACTCGCGTGCGGCGCGGCTGGCGAGCGCGGCGACAGGCGAATGCCGCCACCGGGGAATCCCTGACGCATCAGCCCGCGTCGCTGTCCTCGCCGCCAACCTCGTCGCGCGCCGCGATGGCAGTCTCGATGCGATTTCGCGCACCGGAGAGATGCTCCTCGCAACGGTCCGCGAGCTGCTCGCCGCGCTCCCAGAGGGTGATCGAGGTGTCGAGATCGAGCCCGCCTTGCTCGAGTACACGAACGATGTCGATGAGCTCGTCGCGCGCACGCTCGTAGCCCAGCGTGGCGGTCGCCGGGCGCGACTGGATCTGCTCGGGCGTGATCTGCTCGGCCTGCGCCATGATCGTGGGACCTTTCGTTATCGGTTCGGGGGTTGCCTGAACTATTCGGAGCCGCGCGAGGAGGCGCGGAACACACCATCGGTGACGCGCACCCGCAGCTCGGTGCCCGCCGCGGCCTGAGCCACCGATGTGACGACCCGTGCCGGGCCGTCCGCCGGGATCTCCTGCACCACCGCGTAGCCGCGAGCCAGCGTTGCTGCGGGGCCGAGGGCGGCAAGCCTGGCCCGGACATGCGAGATCTCTGACCGCGCGACATCCACGGCCCGGGAGAGCTCCCGGCGCGCGCGCTCGCGGTGCAGGGTGATGTCCTCGCGATGCTGGTCGACCATGACCATCGGCGTAGCGAGCACCGGTCGCGTCCGCAGCTGCTCCAGCAGGCGTTCCTCGCGCACCACCCATGTTCGCAGAGCGGAGACGCAACGGTCCCGCAGTTCCCGTACGAGCTGGCGCTCCGCAACCACGTCGGGGACCACGCGCTTGGCTGCATCGGTGGGCGTGGCGGCCCGCACATCGGCGACATGGTCGCACACGGGACTATCCGGCTCGTGCCCGATCGCCGACACGACTGGAGTGGTGGCGCTGGCGATGGCGCGGCACAAGGCCTCGTCGGAGAAGGGCAGCAGGTCCTCGACGCTGCCACCTCCGCGAGCGATGATGATCACATCGATCTCGGGATCCGCATCGAGCTCCCGCAGTGCCTCCACGATTTGCGCGACAGCCCCGGCGCCCTGGACAGGGGTGTTGCGGATCTGGAACTCCACCTCGGGCCAGCGCCGCTCGCTCACCGACACCACATCGCGCTCCGCGGCGCTCGCTCGCCCAGTGATGAGGCCGATCCGGTTCGGCAGGAACGGCAGCGGACGCTTCAGCCGCGGATCGAACAATCCCTCTGCCTGCAGCAATGCCTTCAGCCGCTCGATGCGGGCCAGCAGCTCACCGATCCCGACCGGCCGGATCTCGGTCACTTGCAGCGAGAACGTGCCCCGGCCCACGTAGAACGATGGCTTGCCCCACACCACCACTCGCGTTCCCTCCACCAGCTCGACCGGGGATTCCGAGAGCAGGCGGGGAGAGCACGTGACCTGTAGCGACACATCCGCCGAGGGATCGCGCAGCGTCAGGAAAGACGTCCTGGTTCCGGGGCGGCGGCTGAGCTGCGTGATCTGGCCCTCCACCCACACGCCGCCGAGCCGATCGATCCACTGCTTGATCTTGGTGGAGACGACCCGGACGGGCCACGGCTCATCCGCGGTGCTCGCCGGGCCCGGGGCAGCGCCCGATGCAGTGCTCGGCGGGGGGCCGCCACTGGATTGTGCTGAGGAACTCACCCGGACGACAGTACAAGCCGGCCCCGACATTTCTTGGATCAGCGCGCCCCAGCTGACCGGGACCGCTCGCTGCGCGAGGACCCTAGTTGCCCGAGACCGTGGTGATCCGGTTGGCCAGCATCGTCTGGAACGGAGCGCGCTGGAACTTCTGCTCCTCGTAGCGCAGCAGCTCGGACAGCTCGTCGCGCGAGAGCTTGCGCAGCCGCGCACGGAGCTGCGCGAGGGTAAGGGTGTCGTAGGCGATGCGCGCGGCGATCGCGGGAACGAACACATCATTCTCGAGCGCGACGCTGATGGCCCGGCTCGACGCCGAGACCGTGGCCCGGCGAGGTGGTTGAACGGCCTTGGCCGGGCTGACCGGCGCTGAGTAGAGCGCGAACCGACCGCTCGCCGCCGCGGAGGCAGCCGGCGCGGAGACCGCCTTGGGCGCGGGCGAGCCGGCGGGCCGGGCCACGGTGCTCACGCTGTCACGGTCCTCGTCGAAGGTCGCCCATTCGGGCTCATCCTGCGGCGGGTACAGCCATACGAATGCTTGATCGCCCTTGATGGCCAGCTCTGTCATCTTTTGCTGCATCCGCATCGAGGTTTGCAGCACCTGGCTCACCGCGGTCATCGGGAAGGTCGCGGCGGTGCTGGGTAGTCGTCGTGTTTCCTCGACCAGCGTGACGGCGATGCCAGCCATGACTCGTGCGGCGAAAGGAGGGCGTCTCATGCTTCCAGCGTGCCCTATCACCGCCGTGTTCTCTAGCAGATCCACTCCGACGTGTCGCGGGAACTTGCGGGCGCACCGTACCCTGGAGGCATGTCGTCGGCAGTGAACATGGGAATTCCCGGGTCCGTCAGCAGCACCGCTTCCGCCGAGCAGGGCAAGCGGATCCTGCTCGCGGAGCCCCGAGGCTACTGCGCCGGGGTTGATCGCGCGGTAGAGACCGTGGAGCAATCGCTCGCCAAGTTCGGCGCCCCGGTGTATGTGCGCAAGCAGATCGTGCACAACAAGCACGTGGTGGAGACGCTGACCGAGCGTGGCGCGGTCTTCGTCGAGGAGGTCGATGAGGTCCCCGAGGGCGCGATCGTTGTCTTCTCGGCCCACGGGGTCGCCCCGACCGTTCATGTCGGTGCCGCGGAACGAAACCTGCATGCGATCGACGCGACCTGCCCGCTGGTCACCAAGGTGCATCAGGAGGCCAAGCGGTTCGCTCGCGATGACTACGACATCCTGCTGATCGGCCACGAGGGGCACGAGGAGGTCGAGGGCACTTCCGGTGAGGCGCCGGACCATGTGCAGCTCGTCGATGGCCCGCATGCCGTTGATGACATCACGGTTCGCGACGAGAACCGGGTCGTGTGGCTGTCGCAGACCACCCTGAGCGTCGACGAGACGATGGAGACCGTCCGGCGACTGCGGGAGAAGTTCCCCAACCTGCAGGATCCGCCGAGCGATGACATCTGCTACGCGACGCAGAACCGGCAGGTCGCCGTGAAGGCGATGGCGCCGGAGTGCGATCTCGTCATCGTGGTGGGCTCGCGCAACTCCTCGAACTCGGTTCGGCTGGTCGAGGTGGCTCTCGACGCTGGCGCGCGCTCGAGCTACCTGGTGGACTACGCCAAGGAGATCGACCCGACGTGGCTGGACGGCGTCCAGACGGTCGGTATCACCTCGGGCGCGTCGGTTCCCGAGATCCTCGTCGAGGGCGTTATCGAGTACCTCGCTGACCATGGCTTCTCCACGGTGCAGCCGGTCACCACCGCCAACGAGACCCTGGTCTTCTCACTGCCGCGCGAGCTGCGCAACGCACGCCGCAACGGCTAGCTCCCATCCCCGGGCCGTGCACTACTGCACGCGTGGGTCGCTGGGACGAGGCCCTGCGCTTCCTGGACCTGCGCTGCCTGTCCCGTCGCTGCGCGGGTCCCGCTGTGGAGACCGTGGCGCAGCGGTGCCGTAGCTACCGCTCGGGTATGCGCTGGAACCACCGCCGTGCTGCCGGGCGGTGCCCGCGCGGGGGGCGCGTGCCGAGGGAGCTCCCGCGCGGGAAGCCCTGGGGTCGGCGCTCCCTGGTCGCTGGCCCATCCCGCCGGGCCGCTGGACCCGCCGCGGTTGCTGCGGCGCGCTGCGTGGGAGGAACAGCCGGATCCCGCCGATCACGACGACGGCCGCTGCCACGAGCAGCATGAGCGGGAACCGCGAGACGAGCGGGATCACGAGATCGAAGATGCGGGTGCGCAGACCGCCAGCGGTCTCCGGCACGATCACCTGGTAGGCGAGCGGCACGGCCACGAACAAAATCAGCGGTGGTTGCACCATCGCGGTGAACAGCGCGCGCTGCTGCACGAGGACGACTGCGGCGACGCATCCGAGGAAGTAGAAGATGCTGAACACCAGCGTGAGCTCGTCGCCGCGCACCGCATCGAGCGCGATCCCGACGATGGTGAGACCGACCGCGATGGCGATCGCTCCCCACCAGGGCACGCCTGAGCGGTGGGGGAGCAGGGAGCGCATCTCGGCGGGGACCGGGTTGGAGAACTGGCGGTTGTCAGGCACTCTCGCACCATACCGGGCCGTGGTCATGGCAGGCGCTCCGCGGGGGCGAGCGCGGCGGGCGTGCCGTCCGAGCGGGTCACGGCACGGGGAACCGTGTCGACGGGGCTCACCGTGGGCGGTTCCGCGGTGAAAGCGGGCAGCTCGTGGAGCTTCCGGGCAGTGACGAGGATGCGGGATTCCATCGACGAGACGGTCGAGTTGAACGCCTCCACGGACTTGCCGAGCTGCCCACCGAGCTGGTCGAGGTGCTTGGCGAGAGTGCCGAGCCGTCCGTAGAGCTCGCTGCCGAGCTGGTGGATGCGCTGCGCGTCCTGCGACAAGGCCTCCTGCTTCCAGGTGTGGGCGATGGTGCGCAGCAGCGCGACGAGCGTGCTGGGGGTGGCGAGCACGACGTTGCGGGCGAACGAGTGCTCGAGCAGCTCGGGGTCGGCGCCGACGGCGGCGTCGAGGAACGGGTCGCCGGGGATGAACAGCACCACGAACTCGGGCGAGGGGTCGAACGCGGCCCAGTAGGACTTGGACGAGAGCTGCCCGATGTGGGCGCGCAGCTGGGCCGCGTGCTTGCGCAGGAGCGCGGTCTGCTCGCTGTCGTCGCGCGCCTCGAGGGCCTCGAGGTAGGCGCTGAGCGGGGCCTTGGCGTCGACCACGATGTTCTTGCCCCCGGCGAGGTGCACCACGAGGTCCGGGCGGACGGCGCGCGTGCCTTCCGGGCCATCGTGCGTCGCGTGCGCCTGGGTGCTGAAGTCGCAATGCTCGGTCATGCCGGAGAGCTCCACCACTCGCTGGAGCTGGATCTCGCCCCACCGGCCCCGCACCTGCGGCGCGCGGAGCGCCTGCACGAGCTGCCCGGTGTGGGTGTTGAGCGTCTGGGAGACCTGCTGCATCCCGGTGACCTGCTCCATGAGTCCCGAGTACGCGGCGATTCGGTTGTGCTCCACGCGCTGCACCTGTTCCGCGAGCGTTCCCACGGCCTCGCGCAGGGGACCAACAATGTGCTGGACCTGCTCGTTCATGGCGCCAGAGTGCCGCTTCGCCGAGTCCTCGCTGGCCGCGGTGAGCGAATCGCGGAGCAGGTGCTCGGAGTCCTTGCGCGCCTGCAGCTGGGCCTCGGCGTAGGCGATGCGCTGCCCGTGGCGGCTGGATTGCAGGAGCCAGCCGATGCCGATCCCCGCGGCGAGGGCGACGAGCAGGGCCAGGAATGTCAACGCGTTCATGGACGCCATCATGGCGGCTGGCTCCGACAGAAACACGGAACGGCGTGTTGTCGGTGTGGTGCTCTATCCTCGGTCGCCATGAGGATCCTGCACACCTCCGACTGGCACATCGGCCGAACGTTCCACGGTGTTGACCTGCGCGCCGACCAGGACGCGGTGCTCGCGGCCATCGCAGGCATCGTCGCTGCCGAGGGCGTCGATGGGGTGGTGGTATCGGGCGATCTCTATGACCGGGCCATGCCCAACGCCGATGCGGTGCGCTTGTGCAACGACGCGTTCGTGCGGATCAGGGACGCAGGTGCCCGGATCATCGCGACGTCGGGCAACCATGATTCCGCGACACGCGTGGGCGCTGCGGCGGAGTTCGCTGCAGCCGGTGGCCTGCACCTGCGCACCCGGGTGGCAGAGATCGATGTGCCCGTGCTGATCGAGGACGAGCATGGCCCGGTGGCGTTCTACGCGATCCCGTACCTCGAGCCGGATGTGGTGCGCGGCGAGCTCGGCATCGCCGAGCGATCCCACGAGGCGGTCCTGGGCGCTGCGATGGCCCGGATCAACGCGGACCGCGAGGAGCGCGCGGCCGGGGCCCGCCTCCGCACGGTGGTCAGCGCGCATGCGTTCGTCACAGGGGCCGTGCCGTCGGAATCCGAGCGCACCATCAGTGTCGGCGGGGTGGAGACCGTGCCGATGTCGGTGTTCGGGGACGTGGACTACGTGGCGCTCGGCCACCTGCACACCCCGCAGGTCCTCGCGCGGGGGATCCGTTACTCCGGCAGCCCGGTGCCCTACTCGTTCGGCGAGCGCAGCGACCGCAAGGCAGTGTGGATCGTCGATCTCGACGCGAACGGCCTCCGCGATGTCACCGAGGTTGCCCTGCCGCTCGCGCGCCCGCTGGGGGAGCTGGCGGGGACCGTGGAGCAGTTGCTGTCGGATCCCGCGCTCGAGGCGTTGACCGGCCACTACTTGTCCGCTGTGCTCACTGATGCGGTGCGTCCCCGCGATCCTATGCGCGTGCTGCGCGAGCGCTTCCCGCACCTTGTCCACCTGCGCTGGGAGAGCCCGGTGCGGGACAAGGAAACAAGCTACCGGCAGCGCGTGCGCGGGGCGAGCGACAAGGAGATCGCGCGGCGCTTCCTCGTCGATGCCTGGCGCGAGCCCACCACGGAGGACCTCGATCTCGTCGAGGACGCATTCCAGGAGGCCCGCGCGGAATCGCCCTAGCGGTGCCCGCGTCCCGTCGGCAGCACCCTGACCCGTCCCCGCACCACCACTCGAGAAAGCCACGGCACCCTCATGCGACTGCACACTTTGACGATCGAGGCATTCGGTCCTTTCGCGGGCACCGAGCGCATCGACTTCGATGAGATCGGTGGCGACGGACTGTTCCTCCTGCATGGGCAGACCGGTGCGGGCAAGACAACGATCCTCGACGCCGTCGCGTTCGCGCTGTTCGGGTCGGCGCCAGGCGCGCGCGGGAGCGGTCACAAGTTCTTGTCCCACCACGCCCCGGAGGACGCCACTCCGCGGGTGACGCTCGACGCGACGATCAAGGGCCGCCGGCTGCGCCTCGTGCGCAGTCCCGAGCATCAGCGCCCGAAGCGCCGGGGCTCCGGTTTCACGACGCAGAACGCCGGGGCAAGCCTGGAGTGGCTCGCGCCAGGCGGCGGCACCGGCACTGGTGAGCACCTCACGCGCATCGATGAGATCGGACGTGCCGTCAGCGACCTTCTCGGCATGAGCAAGGATCAGTTCTTCCAGGTGGTGCTGCTGCCGCAGGGCGAGTTCGCGGAGTTCCTGCGCGCGTCCATCGAGGACCGCGAGAAGCTGCTCGAGAGCCTCTTCGCCACGCACCGCTTCGGTACCGTCGAGAACTGGTTCCGCGATCAGCGCCGCGCCTCCGAGCGTCGCATGCAGGATGCCATCCACAAGATCGAGCTGCAGATCAGTGCTATCAGCACGTCCGCCGACCTCGGTGCCGACGATGATGCCCCGCCAACGAGCAGCGATGACGTGCGTGCCTGGATGGAAACGGTCGAGGCGGTCGTCGCCGCGCGGGCCGAGGCGGCCGAGGCGGCCCGCGCGGAAGCGGCCACCACGTTCGCTGCCGCCGATGCGCAGCGGACCCGAGCGCGGGAGAACGCGCAGCGCCGCGATGCCCTCGCCGAGGCCCGGAAGCAGATCGACGAGCTCGAGCGTGACTCCGCCCGCATCACGGCCCTGGCCGCTGAGCTAGGCGACGCGCAGCGGGCCAGCACCGTCGCCGGCCCGCACGAGAAGCTCGGCGAGCTGCGCGCCCGATTGGCCGAGTCCCGCAGCGCGATGGCGCAGCATGAGCAGGTGCTGCAGGACGTGCCGAGCAGCACGGAGATCGCCAGCCTTATCGAGAGTGGCGACCACGCGCCGGCGCGAGGCCTGCTCGACACGGCGATCGGAGCATGGAACGCCGAGATCGGCAAGCTCACCGGACTTTCCCGCTATGCCACCGAGCTCGACGGTGCCACGACCCGGATCGCGAAGCTCGACCAGGCGATCCAGGACGAGCAGTCGAGCCATGACGCGCTGTCCGCCCGGCTCGACGACATCCCTGCCGAGCGGGACCAGATCGACACGGCGATCGCGGAGGCCGCGACCACGGCCCGCACCGAGGAATCATCGCGGCACGAGCTCGCCTTGCTCGCGGACCGCCGCGACGCCGCGCGCAAGCTGAAGCCGGCGATCGCCGTGCTCGAGGATGCGCGAGCGGAGCACGATGCGGCCCGGGCTCGCTACCTCGATTCCCGCGAGCTTCGTATTCGCTTGCACGCGCAGCGCATCGCGGGGATGGCCAGCGAGCTCGCGCAAAAGCTGAGGCCAGGCGAGCCGTGCATGGTGTGTGGCTCGGCCGAGCATCCAGCCCCTGCCACGCCCGGCCAGGACTCCGTCAGCGATGGCGCCGAGGAGGAAGCCGCGCGGGCGGAGATGACGGACCTCGCCGCCCGGGATGCCCGGCAGGAGGAGGTCCGTATCGCCGAGAGCGAGGTGGCGAGCCTGAGCCAGCGTGCCGGGGACATCGAGCTCGACGAGCTCGAGCGCCAGCTGACGGATGCCGGGAAACTCCACGAGCAGGCCCAGCAGGCTGTCACTGAGCTCGAGCGGCTCCAGCGCCGCCGCACAGAGCTCGACGGTGCCGAGTCGGCATTGCGCGAGAAGCTCGCTGCCTCGCGCACGACGCTCACGTCCATCGCGGAGCAGCATGCATCGCTGCTGCAGCGCGCGCACGAGCTGACCGTGATGCTCGATGAGGCCCGCGGCAGCGATCCGGACCTCCATTCGCGCAGGGAAAGGCTAGAGAAGCTCGCCGCCGTGGCAACGGAGCTGCGCGATGCCATGACGGCCGTGGACAACCTCGAGTCGCGCCTGAGCGAGCAAACCCGCGAATGCGAGCAGGCCGCCCTCGAAGCGGGTTTCCAAGCCGTGGACGAAGCGATCGCCGCGATCCGGGACCCCAGGTGGCAGGAGTCGGCCACGAAGTCGCTGCAGCAGCACCGCGACCAGCACAACCGGGCCCGGGCGGTGCTCGACGACACGGACAACCAGGCGGCAGAGCAGGATCCCCTGGATCTCGCGGCGGCGGAGGAGACCTTCTCGCTCGCCCAGGAAACCAGCGACCGGTCTTCCGCGGACCACGCCCGCGCCTGCCACGCGCGCGACCGCACCGCGAGAAGCATCGTCACGCTCACCACGCTGCTCGACGAGCACGCCGGGCGGCACGAGAAGCATCAGCGGCTCATCAAGCTCACCGAGGTCATCACCGGCACCGGTGAGAACACGCGCAGCATGTCACTGCGCTCCTACGTTCTCGCGGCCCGCCTCGAGGAGGTCGCCGAATCCGCTTCGCAGCGGCTGCGCATCATGACCGCGGGCCGCTACGAGTTCCAGCATTCCGACAGCAGCGGGCGTCACGGCAAGCGAGGCGGGCTCGGCCTCGATATCCGCGACGACTACACCGGCACCCTCCGGCCCGTGAACAGCCTCTCCGGCGGCGAGACGTTCATGGCGTCGCTGTCGCTCGCGCTCGGCCTCGCCGACGTCGTCGCCGCGGAATCCGGCGGCGCCATTCTCGACACACTCTTCATCGACGAAGGGTTCGGCACCCTCGACGCCGATACGCTCGATGCAGTGATGAGCGTGCTCGACGAGCTGCGCGCGGGCGGTCGTGTCGTCGGCATCGTCAGCCACGTCGACGAGATGCGGCAGCGGATACCCTCGCGCATCCATGTTCGCAGAGGACGCGACGGTTCCTCGATCCACACCACAGCCCCCGGGGGCGACGGTTCCCGCTGATCCTCACCAGTGACAGGGAGCGGCTACCTAAGTTGCTGGGTGGCGGCGTTGCTAGGTAGCTGGAGGGGCGCCGCGCTAGGGTGCCTACCCCGCCGGTGAGTGTGCGAAAAGCGACAGTCGCCGTCGAGAATGCTGTCGTTTCCCGCACACTCGCGGCCTGGCGCGCGGCCCCGCTAGGTCTCGGATGCGGGGCCAAGCTCCGCCGAGGGCTTCTCCGCGAGTTCCTCTGTCAGCTCCCCGTCGTCCCAGATCTCGCCGCCGTTGCTCTTGATCGTCACCACCTCGTCGACGTAGCGCACCAGCACCGCGACCATCGCGGCCACCGGCACAGCGAGGAACGCACCGATGATGCCGAACAGCGTGGAGCCTGCCGTCACCGAGAGGAGCACGATCACCGGATGCAGGTTCATGCTGCGGCTCTGCAGCACAGGCTGCAGCACGTTCCCCTCGAGCTGCTGCACCAGAATGATGATGCCCAGCAGGATCAACGCGGTTATCCAGCCATTCGCCACCAGCGCCACCAGCACAGCGAGGGCACCCGCGACGAACGCACCAACGATCGGGATGAAGCCGGCGACGAACGTGATGATGACCAGCGGTCCCGCGAGGGGAACACCGAGGATCACCAGGCCGAGGCCGATGAAGGCGGCATCAACGAAACTGACGATCGCCTGCGTGCGGATGAAGCCGCTGAGGGTACGCCACTGCCGGAACAGGACCTCCTCGACGTGGCGAGCGGCGGGCGAGCCGGTGACCCGGCCCATCCACGGCAGGAAGCCCGGCCCATCCTTGATGAAGAAGAACGACAGCACCAGCGTCAGCACCAGCGTGATCATCACCGACGTCACCGCGCCCACACCGGTGAATACCCCGGAGGCGATGGCGCTGGACGAATCCTGGATGCCCGTGACAACGGTATTGATGTACTCCGCGAACTGCTCCTCGCGGATATTGAGCGGGGGACCCTGCAACCAAGCCTGGATCTCCCGCACACCGCCGGATGCCTGGTTCGCCAGCTCCGGCGCCTGGCTGACCACGGACGGCACGACGAGTGCGATCACGCCACCGAACGCGCCGATGGCCAGCAGCATCGTCACGAGCGCGGCCAGTGCGGGGGGCAGGTAGGCGCGGCGCAGCAGCGCGGTGATCGGCCACAGCACCGTGGTGATGATCAAGGCCAGCGAGATCGGCAGGATGATCACCCAGAACTCGCCGACGATCCAGCCGAGCACCCATGCCGCCGCTGCGATCAGGACGATGCGCAGGCTCCAGGTGGCGAGCCAGCCGCCACCAATGCCGATCAGCGTGCCCCGGTCCGGCGGGCCCTCCGTCGTCGTCTCGCGAGCAGGTTCGTGCGCCGTCAACGCAGTCTCGAGCGCGCGCTCGCGCTCGGCGCGTTCTGGCCGGTCCTGTGCAGTCACCTCAAGCCCCATCTGGTGTGAGCGGATAGATCAAGTCGATGTTGTCACCATGCTGGCCCGTCGGCCACTGCTGCGGCGACGTTTTGACGCGCATCACCCTTATTGATGCATGAAAAGCCCGTGGCACGGGACATACCCGGCAATCAGCACTAGGCTCGGGATTCGAGGACCGGGCACAGAGCGCCGGTGCGACCGATGCAGCCGGAGGAAGACATGGCACGACGGATTCTAGGGACTCGCGCAACGATCGCGGCGAGCAGCGCGCTGCTCATCGCCAGTGGGCTCGTCGCGTGCGGCAGCGACACCGACGACGCGGCGCCACAGGGAGCGTATGGCGCGCCCGCTACGGAGCAGGCCGAGGAAACCACCGCCGGGACCGAGGACGGACAGGCCACCGAAGCCACCGAGGTCCGGGTCTCGGGCTTCGAGTTCACCCCTTCCAGCGTGACCGTATCCGTCGGGGACACCGTCACCTGGGTCTTCGACGACGGGCAGATCCCGCACAACGTCGTCAGCCGCGACTCCTCGCCCGAGGAGTTCCGCAGCCCCACCATTCGCGAGGACTCCTGGTCGTTCACGTTCAGCGAGCCAGGCGAGTACAGCTACTTCTGCTCCATCCACCCACAGATGACCGGCACCGTCATCGTCGAGGAGTGACCGTCGACCGCGCAGCACGCGCGGGGCCGGGCTGCGGCACGCGCGGGACTAGGCCGAATAGGACTGTGACGGAGTAGTCCGTACACTGATCTAGCTGTGAGCCTAACCCTCGGAATCGTCGGCCTCCCCAATGTGGGCAAGTCCACCCTCTTCAACGCCCTGACCAAGAACGATGTCGTCGCCGCGAACTATCCCTTCGCGACGATCGAGCCCAACGTGGGCGTCGTCGAGCTGCCAGACCCGCGCCTCGACAAGCTCGCGGAGATCTTCGGATCCCAGCGCATCCTGCCTGCCACCGTGTCGTTCGTCGACATCGCCGGCATCGTCAAGGGCGCCAGCGAAGGTGCCGGGCTCGGCAACAAGTTCCTCGCCAACATCCGCGAGGCCGACGCCATCTGCCAGGTCGTCCGTGTGTTCACCGACGGCGACGTCGTGCACGTCGACGGTCGCGTTGATCCGCTCGCCGACATCGAGGTCATTGAGACCGAGCTGATCCTCGCCGACCTGCAGACCCTCGAGAAGGCTGTCCCGCGCATCGAGAAGGAAGCCAAGAACAACAAGGACCGCCGCCCCCTCGCCGAGGCAGCCAAGGAAGCCCAGGAGCTCCTCGACAGCGGCAAGACCCTCTTCTCGCAGAAGGACAGCATCGACCTGCCGCTGCTGCGCGAGCTCCAGCTGCTCACCACCAAGCCATTCCTGTACGTCTTCAACGCCGACGAAGGCGTGCTCACCGACGAGGACCGCAAGAACGAGCTCCGCGCCTCCGTGGCCCCCGCCGAAGCCGTGTTCCTCGACGCCAAGGTCGAATCCGACCTCCAGGAGCTCGACGAGGAATCCGCCATGGAACTCCTCGAGACCATCGGCCAGACCGAACCAGGCCTGCACTCCCTCGCCCGCGCCGGATTCCAGACCCTCGGCCTGCAGACCTACCTCACCGCCGGGCCAAAGGAAGCACGTGCGTGGACCATCCACCGCGGCGACACCGCGCCCAAGGCCGCCGGCGTCATCCACACCGACTTCGAGCGTGGCTTCATCAAGGCCGAGATCGTCTCCTTCGACGACCTCGTCGCCGCGGGGTCCATGGCTGCCGCCAAGTCCGCTGGCAAGGTGCGCATGGAAGGCAAGGAATACATCATGGCCGACGGGGACGTCGTGGACTTTAGGTTCAACGTCTAAGCGTCAAGCAATCCGCACATGCGGATAGTCCGCCTCGCGCCCCTGGAAGCTCAGGATGCTCGGGTTGTTGATTACGCCGCTACGGATCTCGATCGCGCGGGAGATGGTGAGGCTCTTCTCCCATGCGGCGGGGCCGTCCATGACTGTGCGCATGAAAGGTAGCAGTGCTTCGCTGATCTCCCAGGTGGCTGAGTTCCACAGGTAGGAGGGGCTGTGGTCGACGGCGTAGTAGTGGACGCCTTCACCGACGGTGAACATGGGGTCGTCGAACCCGGTGGGCTTGGCCCATTCGAAGCCCATTCCCGCGTCGCACGAGACGTCGATGATCAGGCTGCCGGTGGCGAACCCCTTCAGGTCCTCGGTCCGCAGGTAGGTCAGGGGTGCGGCGACATCCTGGAGGGTGCAGTTGACGACGATGTCGTGCGAGGCGAGGAACTCCGGGAGCAGGACGTTACCGTTGTCCGTGAGCACCTCGCTGAGGTGGACCTCGCCGTCACCAGTGTTGAGCTGGGCCATGTGGGCGCCGTGGATGGGGGAGCCGACGGCCGTGATGTCGCGCTGGGTGAGAACTTGGATGTCGTGGACGCCCTGCGCGTTGAGCGCTGTGACGGCTCCTCGTGCTGTGGCGCCGAATCCGATGACGACCGCGCTGAGGCGGGGGCCGTAGCAGCCCGTCGATCCGATGAGTCGTAGTGCATCGAGTACCGAGCAGTAGCCGGCGAGCTCGTTGTTCTTGTGGAATACGTGCAGGCTGAATTCACCGCGGCGGTTCCAGTGCTGCATTGCCTCGAAGGCGATCAAGGTGAGCCGACGGTCGATCGCTGTCTGCGTCAGCCCGGGGTCCTGGACGCAGTGCGGCCATCCCCACAGCACCTTGCCCTCGGGGATCACGGATACGTCGGCTGCCTGGGGCTTCGGTAGCAGCAGCACATCAGCCGTCTCGATCACTTCTGCGCGATCCGCGACCTTGCCGACCCGTGATTCGATGTATCCGGGCTCGAGCTGGAAGCCAGATCCGTAGCCACGCTCGACGATCATCCGCGCGCGGAGGTCCGGGTCGATCCGGTCGAGGTGATGGGGGTGGATCGGCAGCCGTCGCTCGTTCTCCATCGAGGACTCCGCGACCAGGCCGAGGGTGAGAAGAGTGCTGGTCGGCGAGGTGGGGATAGGGGAAGTGGGTAGAGCGGCGCCGGGAATAGGGGCTCCCATCATTGGGGAACCAGGGGTAGTTCCAGGCACGACCCTACGCGAATGCTGCCCGGCCAGGTGCCACGGCAGCCCTGACCGTTGACGGGCCGGCCCAGACGAGCGAGGCTGGGGATGTGAAGAGCCGAGGGTTGTGATGGGAGGCGCGAGCGAGCCGTCCCCGTGGCTAGCGGAGACCCGATCCTCGTATGACACCGATGCCGCCGGGTACGCGGAGAAGGTAGACGGCCTCCTCGGCAAGCATCCGCACTTGCGGGCGCATCTGGATGTGTTCGCGGAGCTTGTGCGGAGCAGCGGTGGCGGCCCGGTGGCTGATGTGGGTTGTGGTCCCGGATATGTCACGCGGTATCTGCACGATGTGGGCATCGACGCGTTCGGGATCGATCTCTCGCCGGAAATGGTCGCGATCGCCCGGCGTGCCCACCCGGATCTGCGCTTCGAGACGGGCACGATGACGAGCCTCGACCTGGACGACGACTCGGTGGCCGCCATCGTCGCGTTCTGGTCCACCATCCACATTCCCGACGACGCCATGCCCGGAGTGATCGCGGAGTTCGATCGAGTCCTGCGGCACGGAGGCATTGTCCTCATTGGTTTCCATGTCGGCGACGGGATTCAGCACGCCTCGACGGGGTACACGGGCGAGCCGATCAGTGTGGATACCCACCTCCGGCAGGTGAGCACGATGTCGGGCTGGTTGCGCGACTCCGGGTTCCGCATCGAGTCGGAGTCCGTCTTCCGGCCCTACGAGGACTCTCCGGGCGCGATAGTGCTCGCTCGGAGCAAGGGGTGAGCGTTCATGTGTGCGTTCCAACATTGACGACCCGACCGGACGAGTCGCGGTAGAAGAACCGGGTGACACCCCATTCCTCGACGGTCAGCGGATGCACGATCTCGGCCGCGGCGGTGAGCGCGGAATCATAGGCGGCGTCCACGTCGTCGACGAATATCGAGACGTCGGGGTTGACTGGCGCGGTGGCGTCCTGGGTCAGCAGGCTCAGCTGATGCCCGGAGTCGTCAGCGAGCGTGACGATCCATCCGTGATCCATCACCACTGCGAGGCCGAGGATCTCGGTGTGCTCCCGGACGGCCCGGGGGAGATCCGCAACGGTCAGGTTGGGCACGATCCGTTCGATCCTCATGGGCACGAGTAGACCAACCAGGTCGCGTTGTGTCCAGGGTTGAAGTCCTTTTCCGGGTAGCACTCGGGGTTTCACCCGATGCGCGGGCACGCCGGGTATCCGTAGCGTTGTTGGCATGGATAGGGGCGTGGCGGGTGCCGCGCTGTTCCCGAGCAATGGAGGTCGTGCCATGACGATGCAGAGCCAGTTGAGGCGTACCCGGGATGGTCGCTGGATGGGTGGAGTGTGCGCGGGCATCGCGAAGCAGTACGGGTGGGATGTGAACCTGGTGCGCCTGGTGTTCGTGCTGGTGTCGTTGCTGGGGACGCTGGGGATCGGTGTGCTGGTGTATCTGGTGATGTGGGCGATGATCCCGCTGGAGGATTCGTCGGCAACGCCGCGCTGGTAGCTGAGTGACTCCGTGAGGCTGCTGTGAAGTCACTGAGAATGCTCCCTCGGGCGGGCTGATGCCGGGGGATCGGTCGTAGAGTCGGTATCGCGCCCCCGCACAGACGTGTTTTTCTCCTTGGTCTCGGACTCTGCGGGGGCGTCCATCATGTCCGGGCGTTGACCGCGCACGCGTGCCCTGTGTACGAGCGGGCGTTTCCCGGGCGGCCGGATGGCACAGTCTTCGCTATCGTGGTGGATCGATGCGCGGCCCGCCACAAGGTCCGCGTGATGCAGCGAGACAGCGAGGACGCGTAGTGGACGGCAGTGCCCTGTCGGTCAGCCCCAGCCAGGGAGAGCCAGCACCGCGAGTGGCAGCGCCTCGTGCGTCAGATCCGCCGCTCTCGCGCCTGCTGAGGTGGGCGCCACTTGTGCTTGCCATAGCGCTCGCGGCACGCCTGCTGTGGACGGCGCTCGTGCCGAACGCCACGAACTTCCTCGATCTGCATGTGTATGTCGATGGGGCGGCGCGGATCACCGCGGGCGATCTCTACGCGTTCCGGTACGCGACCAACACGCCCGAGTTTCCTCTGCCATTCACCTACCCGCCGTTCGCGGCGCTGGTGTTCTTCCCACTGAGCGCGTTGCCGTTCACCCTGGTGGCGTTGCTCTGGCAGGTGGGGATCGCTGCGGCGCTGTATGCGGTCGTGCGGTTGTGCCAGCGCATGCTCGGTGCCGCGAGCCGTGTGGGCAGCCGCCGTGAGGCGATGCTGTGGACAGGCGTCGGCCTGTGGACCGAGCCGGTGCGCACGACTCTCGACTATGGCCAGGTCAATGTCTATCTGGTGCTGCTGGTCCTGGTGGCGGCGAGCACGTCGCGGTGGTGGCTGGGCGGGGCACTCGTGGGCATCGCGGCCGGCATCAAGCTGACCCCGGCGATCACGGGCCTGTTCTTCCTCGCGCGGCGACGCTTCGGGGCCGCGGCGTTCTCGGCGGTGGTGTTCTTCCTGACGGTGGGCGTCTCGTGGCTGGTGATCCGGGACGAGACGCGCGAGTACATCGGCTCCTACTTCGGTGACGCTGATCGGATCGGTCCGACCGGATCGGTGTGGAACCAGTCCTTGTTCGGCGCCGCGCACCGCTTCGGCCTGCCGGAGAACACGGCCCGCATCGTGTGGCTCGTCGCGGTCGTGCTGGTGTGCGTGCTTGCCTGGGCGGCGTGGCGTTCCCTGCCGCGCCATGATGTGCTGGGCACGTTGCTGGTCGTTCAGATTCTGGGCCTGCTGGTCTCGCCGGTGTCGTGGTCGCATCACTGGGTGTGGGTGATCCCGCTGCTGCTGTGGCTTCTCCGGGGCCCGTTCGCGGCGATGCCAGGGGCACGTGTCCTCGCGGCCGCGTGGGCAGTGGCGGTGCTGGTGGGCGTGCCGTGGGTGCTGAGCTTCTTCCAGCCCACGATCTGGGAGGTCGTCGAGCCCGCGCCGCTCGCCTGGATCGCGCTGGTCTACGTCGCGGGAGCAGTCGCCGTGCTCGCCTGGATGGTGTGGTGCGGGCGGGCGCGCCGCTCGCTAGTGTCTGCGCCATGAGCGCTGTGCAACTGCCGCATCCCGAGCTTGCTGCTGCCTACGCCGCCGCGCGCGAGAGCCCAGGCGCGACGGGTGCCTGCCATCTCGATAGTGCCGCAGCGGGCCGCATGAGCCGCGCGGTGCGCGCAGCGATCCGCGACCATCTCGATCTCGAGGCACGCGTGGGCGGCTATGTGGCGCACGAGCAGGTGAGCGAGCGAATCGATGGTGGTCGCCGTGCCATCGCCGAGCTGTGCGGCGGGCAGCCTGATGGCGTCGCTTTCACGGAGAGCGCGACCGCAGCCCTTCGTGCCATGCTGCTCGCGATGCGGCTGCCTGCGGGATCGAAGGTGGCGGTGCTGCCGTGCGAGTTCGGCCCCAACCTGCGCGAGCTCCGCGCCTTCGGGCTCGAACCGATCACCGTGCATCCGTTCACCGAAACAGGCCAGCTCGACCTGGTGAGTGCGGCCGAGCAGCTCGATCAGTACCCTCCGGCGCTGCTGCACCTGTGCTATCTCGGCTCGCACCGGGGCATCGTGCAACCCGTGCGGGAGCTCGCGAGAATGGGGCGGGAACGCGGCATACCAGTGCTCGTGGACGCCGCGCAAGGATTCGGGCATCTCGATTGCTGCGTCGACGCTGACGCCATCTATGGGACGAGCCGCAAGTGGTTATGCGGACCTCGTGGGGTTGGCTTCGCCATGCTGCGCGACGGCTTCCTCGGCGACGGCCTCCCTGGGGGCGGCGCGGTGCTGGTGGAATCGCAGGAGGCGTACATTGCGGGCCGGGTGGGTCTCGCGGTGGCGCTCGAGGAGCACATGCCGCTCGGGCCACAGAAGGTGCGGGAGCGTTTGCACGCGATCGGACAGCTCGCCCGCGGATTCCTTGCCGGCCGGGGCGGGTGGCGGGTGGTCGAGCCTGAAGCTGAGCCGTCCGCGCTGACCACGCTGCGCCCTCCCTCAGGTTTTCGTGACGAGGACGTGGCAGCGTTGCGGAAGCACCTACTGGGCATGTCCCCGGCCATCGTGACGACTTACGCGGGGCCCGAGCGAGGCCCGCTGGAAGCCACGGCTGGCGTACTGCGCGTGAGCCCGCACCTCGACGTCACCGCGGATGCTCTCGAGCAGCTCGCTGGCATCCTCGATACGTGGCGCCCGTAGTCCAGGGTTTGGTGCGCGGGCCGCTTCGCCGCGGGAGCCACAAGCCGGCCGGTGGCTGCCGCATGGGCGCCTTTCCCAGCTGCCACCCTTGCGCGGATCTGCCACCCTTGGCTGACCGCTGCCACCCTTGCGGGGATCTGCCACGGAAATAACCGTGGCAGCTGGGCGCGATCCGTGGCAGCAGCACGAGAAGGGTGGCGGCTGGGGCATACGGCCTGGCGGGCGTGCCGGATGGCGGCGCATTGCTGGCCGATCGCTGTGACGCCGCTCGCCAGTGGAAACTTTTCCCGCTCCAGCCAGGAAAAGTTTCCACTGGCCGCCAGAACCCGGCCCACCAGAACCGGAGCCTCCAGCCCCTAGTCCTCCTCGTCGGGGTTGTTGCGCAGGTGGATGAGGCTGGCGATGAGTCCGCCCCACACGATGGTGAGGGAGACGATCATCATGACGATGGCGGTGGTGGTCATCGGCGGGCTCCTGTCGCGAGGAACTGGGTGGATTCTGGGTGCCCGAGGTCGGTGCCGCGCCGCCAGGGCAGCAGCGCGAGGATGATCGCGAGGCCGATGAGGATGGCCTGGGTGGACCAGCCGAGGGTGAGGACGAAGTCGGCGGGGTATCCGCCGTAGCCCTCGTCGGCGAGTGTCCGGATCTCGCTGATGAGCATGGCGCCGAGCACGAGCGGCGTGGCGACGACGATGCAGAACTGCCACAGGATTCCGGCCCTGAACGACGAGACCGCGTTGAGGTGGGCGCCGAGGTCGCCGGTGCGGCGCAGCAGCCAGGCGACGGAGATGACGGTGACGAGAGCGACGCCGACGATGCCGAGGTTGTTGACGAACTTGTCGACGACGTCGAGCACGCTGACACCGGTGGTGGTGGGGAACAGGGCGATGGAGCAGGCGGCCATGGCGCCGCCGACGCCGAGCACCGCCGGGATGCGGGTGATGCCGAGCTTGTCCTGCACGGCGGAGATGACGACCTGCACGATCGAGATGAGCGAGGTGAATCCGGCGAAGACGAGGCACAGGAAGAACAGCGCTCCGAACACCGATCCGCCGGGCATCACGGAGATGATCTGGGGGAAGGCGATGAAGGCGAGGCCGATGCCGCCTCCTACTACCTCGTCGACGGGGACTTCCGCGACGCTGGCCATGTAGCCGAGGGCCGCGAAGACGCCGATGCCGGCGAGGATCTCGAAGCTGCTGTTGGAGAACGCCACGACCATGCCGGAACCGGTGAGGTTGGTGCGGATGCGCAGGTAGGAGGCGTAGGTGATCATGATGCCGAAAGCGATGGAGAGCGAGAAGAAGATCTGCCCGTAGGCGGCGATCCACACGGTGGGGTCGGCCAGCAGGCTCCATTCGGGATCGAAGAACGCGTTGAGCCCGTCGGCCGCGCCGTCGAGGAAGAGCGAGCGGATGACCAGCGCGAGGAACAGCACGACGAGCAGGGGCACGAAGATCCGGGCGGAGTTGCCGATGCCGCGTTGCACGCCGAGGGCGAGGACGGCCAGAGTGGCGAGCCAGACGAGCGCGAGAGGGATCGCGACGCCGGGAACGAGGTCGAAGCCGAGGCGCGCGCCGTCCTCCTGCTGGAGGAACGTGCTGAACAGGAATCCCTCGGGGTCGTCGCCCCAGGCCCGGCCGATGGAGAAGAAGGTGTACCGCACGGCCCAGGCCACGATGACGGCGTAGTAGACGGCAATGACGAAGCAGATGCCGACCTGCCACCAGCCGAGGGTCTCGGTCCACTTGCTGAGGCGGCGGAAGGCGAGCGGCGGCGAGCCGCGGAACTTGTGGCCGATGGCGTAGTCCAGGAAGAGCAGCGGGATGCCGGCGGTGAGCAGCGCGATCAGGTACGGGATCACGAAGGCCCCGGCGCCGTTCTCGTAGGCGACGAACGGGAAGCGCCAGATATTGCCGAGTCCGACCGCGGAGCCGATCGCGGCCAGGATGAAGACTGATCGCGCGCTCCATACCTCGCGTTGTGTGTCCATTCGGGGCGGCTTTCTGTTGGCGGCGGTGGGGCGGGTGCCGCATCGCGCGGCGGCTAAGCACACGGTAAACGACTTGTTCACGATGCTGGCGGGAAGTGATCAACTGTTGTCCAGCAGGATGCCGCCGTGTTTCGCTTCGGGCCCGCGAGTGTGATACGGCGAAGTTCTCCAAGGCCTGGCGGGCTACGCCCGAAAAGCGCATCATGGTGACATGGATCACGTACTGAGCATCAATGACATCCGAACCGCGATCCGGGAACTGCGAGTCCGCGAGACCGAGGCCCGGAAGGAAGGCCGCGAGGCTGATGCCAACGAGATCGCCGAGCGCATCCGTGGCTATCAGGAGGAGCTCGCCGAGCGTCCTTGATCGGGGCGTCCGCTGAGGAAGCTTGCCCCGAACCCTTTCGTGCATCGCGCTAGGGGCGCCGAGCAGCGAGAACCCCGCCGGGAGCAATCACCGACGGGGGTCTCGTGGGTTGCCTGGGAAATGCCCGGGCAGTGTGGCTAGTAGCGGGTCATTCCACCACGAAGATGCCGACCGTTGGCGCGAAGCCGCAGGTGATGGGCCCGTTGGGGCCTTGCAGCGTGGCTTGGCCGTGGATGGTGGCGAGGATGCGACCACTGCCGGTCCTGGAGATCGCCGTGTAGGTCGCCGGGCCATCCGCGTTGATCCCGGCGCTGTTGTCGAGCTTGGTGGCGCCGGACCGGCCGGAGTCGATGTTGAACCACGACACGGTGAGCGGGTCCGCGGGAACCTCGCTGGTCGCCCCTCCGGTGCCGAGCGCGGTGAAGACGAACGCTGCCTGGCGCGCACGCGGGCCGGGGGCGGGGATGCCGGCGGGGCCGGATACCGCGAGGGCCGTGGCGATGGAGCTCTGGCCCGGGCCGATGCAGTCGAAACCGATCGTGGGGTAGAGGAACTGCTGGATCGGTGGTCCGTCGGTCGGGATCGGCGGCCCTCCCTGCGGGGGCTCGGGCGCGCTGATGAACGACACGATGCGCCGTGCGCCGTCCTGCACCTGCGGGGGCACGTCCGGCTGGCCGAGCAGGCGGGTGAGGGTCGCGAGCAGCTCGTCCTGCGCCTCGGTGCCGTTGCCGGCGCCGGTTGCCGCGGAGCCGATGATCGCGGGCAGGATCTCCAGGGCGGCAGGATCGATCGTGGACAGGTCGATCCCGGGGGGAGCGATCGGAAGCACGGGTTGGGCGGTACTGACGCCGGGGAGCGACAGTGCTGCGGTGACGGTGATCGCCAGTGCCGCAAGCGTTGTTCGCGGCTTTCGGGTGTGGAGCACTCGAGGTTCCATCCTTGTCTCCATTGAGGCCGGGGCCGGTGGTCGTCCCAGCAGCGCCCGAGCTGCCGGATGTGGTGTGCGATGGCGGGCAGCATCGAGGCTTGCCGACGATCGAGCGCGGCCCGCGCTGATGCTGAGCCTGGTGGTGCCTTCCGGTCAGGGGCACCACGAGGCTTGGGGATCATGATTCATGGCTGGAGGCGGCACTGTTCCGGGTTTGCGGGAGCGTTACCAACTCTTGGCTGTAGTTCAGCCGAATCCATTCCACTTCGCAACCTGGGGAGCAGGCAGGCCCGGCGTGGCGTGATGCTACGGGGCGCCGATGCTGGCGATCTCCGCCTCGATCCTGCGCGCGAGATCGAGATCGAGCTGGGTGATCCCGCCTGCCGAATGCGTCGCGCAGGAGAAATGGACGGTGCGCCAACGGATGTCGATGTCGGGATGGTGGTTGAGCTGCTCGGCGATGACCGCGATCCGGTCGACGAGCCGGATGGCGTCGGGGAACGAGGCCATGGTGGCTGTGCGCTGGAGCGCGTCGCCCGCGCGCTGCCAAGCGTCGGTGGTGCCGAGGAACTGGTCGATCGTGGGGTCGTCGAGAATCTCGCTCATCCTCCTAGTGTGGCAGTCATCACAAGCAGTGGGTAGTGGTCGTCGTTGGGCGGCCCGCGCCAGGGGAACGCGCCATGATGCCCAGCGCGCCCACTGTGCCCGTATGGTGGATCCTTGCCGTACCCCTGCGAGAGGAAGACATCATGGTCGCGCCACATCGAGCTGCCATCGCGGGCTGCGCGCTCGCGGCGCTCCTTCCGGTCCTAGCGGGCTGTTCCACGATCGGTTCCGGCGACGGGGATCCGGAGGGGACCGTGGTGCTGCTGACGCACGATTCGTTCTACCTGCCCGAGGACGTGCTCGACGCCTTCGAGGCGGAGACCGGGCTGACCATCGATCATCGTCCGCAGGGCGACGCTGGCCAGCTGGTCACGGGCCTGGCCCTATCCCGTGATCGGCCGATCGGCGATGTCGTGTTCGGCATCGACAACACGTTCGCCTCGCGGGCAGTGGCCGAGGACGTGCTCGAGCCCTATGAGGCGCGCACGCCCGTGCCCGAGCGCTTCGCCTACCCGGGCGAGCCGGTGCTCACCCCCATCGACTACGGCGATGTGTGCCTGAACATCGACACCCGCTACTTCGCCGAGCAGGGCATCCCCGAGCCCGCCAGCCTCAGTGATCTCACCGATCCCCGCTACCGCGACCTCACCGTCGTGCAGAACCCCGCCACATCCTCGCCAGGGCTTGCCTTCCTGCTCGCGACGATCGAGGAGCAGGGCGAGGATGGCTGGCAGGACTACTGGACGCGGCTGCGCGACAACGGCGTGCTCGTCGTCGACGGCTGGACGCAGGCCTACACCGTCGAGTTCTCCGGCTCCGCGGGTGAGGGCCCCCGCCCGATCGTCGTCTCCTACGCCACCTCGCCCCCCGCGGAGGCCGGGCCCGACGGCGCCGCCCCGCCCACGCGGGCACTTCCGGACACCTGCTTCCGGCAGATCGAGTACGCCGGGATCGTCGCGGGTACGGCCAACGAGGACGCCGCCGGCGAGCTGATCGAGTTCCTACTGAGCCCGCAGGTGCAGGAAGCGCTGCCCGAGAGCATGTATGTGCTTCCCGTGGTGGAGGACACCCCGCTGCCCGAGGCCTTCGACCGGCACGCTCCGCGGCCGGACGAGCCGATGTCGATGGATCCTGGCCGCATCGGCGAGAACCGTGACGAGTGGATTGCCCAGTGGCGCGACCTCATGCTCGGGTAGCGACACCGACGATGGTCTCTCGCCGCGCCCGCCGGATACCGGCGGGTGTGTGGCTGGGCGTGCTGCCCGCGATCTTCCTGCTGGTGTTCTTCGCCTGGCCCGTGCTCGCGATCCTGGAGCGCGGGCTCACCGGCGCCGGCGGGAGCCTCGACCCGCTCGGGGTGCTGCGGATCCTCGCGGAGCCCGAGGTGTGGGGCATCGCTGGGTTCACCATCGGGCAGGCGCTTGCCTCGACGGTGCTGACCCTTCTCGCGGGGTTGCCCGTGGCATGGCTGCTCGCGCGCGTGGACCTGCCGGGCCGATTCCTGCTGCGGATCGCGGTGACGGTTCCGTTCGTGCTGCCCACGGTGGTGGTGGGCATCCTGTTCCGGGTGATCCTCGCGCCGCAGGGCCCCCTCGGCTTCCTCGGGCTCGACGGCACCGTCTGGGCGATCCTGATCGCCCACGTGTTCTTCAACATCGCCGTGATCGCGCGCACGGTCGGCTCGGTATGGTCCACCCTCGACCGGCGGGCCGAGCAAGCAGCGCGGACCCTGGGCGCCACCCCATGGCAGGCCTGGCGGACCGTGACCCTGCCAGCGCTGCGGCCCGCCATCCTGTCCGCCTCGGCGATCGTCTTCCTCTTCTGCGCCACCAGCTTCGGCGTGGTGCTCGTGCTCGGCGGCAGCCGGTACCGCACCCTCGAGACCGAGATCTACTTGCAGACCGTGCAGGCGTTCGACCTGCGCGCTGCCGCCGCGCTGTCGATCCTGCAGATGCTGACCATCGGCGCGGCCATTCTCATCGCCACCCTCGCGCGGCGACGGCGGCTCGGAGACGGGCCATCCGCGCTAGCGGCGGGGCAGCAATCGCGGCCGCGAGGCAGGCAGTGGGTGCCAGTCGGCCTGGTTCTCGGCGTGGTCGCGGCCCTGCTGGTCGCGCCACCCCTGCTGCTCGCATGGACCTCCGTGCGGCGCGGTGGCAGCTTCACCCTCGAGGGATACCGCTTGCTGCTGGGCGGCGGGCAGCACGAGGCCTGGGCCGCCATGCTGATGTCATTGCGCACCGCTACCGATGCCGCAGTGCTCGCGACGGTCCTGGGCGTTCTCGCGGCGGTCGCGATCACTGCCGCGCGGGGCCGGTGGGCGATCGCCGGGGAGGCAGCATTGCTCGCGCCGCTGGGCATCAGCGCGGTGACGGTGGGGTTCGGCCTGCTCATCACGCTGGGACAGTTGCCAGGCGATCTGCGGTCCTCGCCGCTCGTGATTCCCATCGCGCAGGCGCTGATCGCGATCCCGCTGGTGGTGCGGGTGCTCCTGCCTGCGCTGCGCGCGGTGGATCCTCGGCTGCGGGAAGGGGCACGCGTGCTCGGCGCGGCACCGCTGCGGGTGTGGGCGAGCATCGATCTGCCGCTGGCCTGGCGGTCGCTGGCGGTGGCGGCGGGGTTCGCCTTCATCGTCAGCCTCGGCGAGTTCGGCGCCACGTCGTTCCTCGCCCGCGCGGGCGAGCCCACGCTGCCCGTGCTCATCGGGCGCTTGATCAGCAGGCCCGGGGCAGAGAGCTATTCGGTAGCGATGGCGGGAGCGGTCGCGCTGCTAGCGCTGACCGCAGCGGTCATCGCAGTGGTGGAGATCGTGCGCGTCGGCGAGATAGGGGAGTTCTGAATGCTGCGGCTCACAGGGATCACGGTGCGCTACGGGGAGACGCTCGCCGCGCACGATGTGACGCTCGAGGTGCCCGGCGAGGCTCATGTCCTCGCGCTGCTCGGGCCCTCGGGATCGGGCAAGACGACGGTGCTGCGCGCCGTGGCGGGGCTCGAGCCCATCGCCGCCGGCTCCATCACCCTCGGCGGGGAGGACCTGGCCGCGGTGCCGGTGCACAAGCGGCGCATCGGCCTGGTGTTCCAGGACGGGCAGCTGTTCCCGCACAAGTCCGTGGCGGGGAACATCGCCTACGGTCTCGCGCTCGCCAAGGACGATGCGGGCAAGCGGATGCCGCGGGCGGAGCAGGAGGGCCGGGTGGCGGAGCTGCTGGACCTGGTCGGCATGAGCGGCTTCGGGCCGCGCCGGGTGCATGGTCTCTCCGGGGGCGAGGCGCAGCGTGTCGCGCTGGCCCGGGCGCTCGCGCCGCGACCTCGCCTGCTGCTGCTCGACGAGCCGCTCTCAGCGCTCGATCGCGGCCTGCGCGACCGCCTGGCCACCGACGTGCGCGACATCGTGACCAAGCACCGGACGCCGACGATCGTCGTCACCCATGACCACAGCGAGGCCGCGTTCCTCGCCGATCGCATCGCCGTTCTCATCGATGGGCGGATCCATCAGGTAGCGGCCCCGCGGGACCTGTGGCGCCGGCCCGCGGACCGGGCCGTGGCACGCTTCCTGGGCTTCGAGGCATTCCTGGATGCCGATGTCCGGCATGGGGTCGCGCGCTGCGTCCTCGGCGCGGTTGGGGTGGACGCCCCGGATGGGCCGGCGGTGCTGGCGCTGGGCCAGCACTCGCTGGCCATCGCACCGCATGGGCCAGTCACAGCGACCGTCCTGTCCCGGGTCGTGATGCCCGATGGGCTACGGCTGCGCGTGGCCGTGGACGGCATGCCGGGTGGCCGGGCGGAGCTGGGCGCGGTGGGCACGCTCCACGATGATGCCGAGCCGGGGCAGGTGATCCGTCTCGGCCTTGATGGGCGCCGGACCGGGCTGATCGCGCAGGGCCGCGCGCCGCGCGAGGCGGCGCTGGATGGAGCGCGGGCGCGTGGGTGACCGGTGCATCGATGGCCAGCGCCAGGAGGTCGTGGCGGGGGCGGTCGTCCGGGATGGCTGCCTGCTGGTCGCGCGCCGGTCGTCGCCGCCGGAGCTCGCTGGGCTGTGGGAGCTCCCGGGCGGCAAGACCGAGCCAGGGGAGGAGCCGCGGGAAGCGGTGGAGCGGGAGCTCGCCGAGGAGCTAGCGATCGTGGTGGTGGCGGGCGAGCGCGTGGGCCCGGAGGTCCTCATCGGCGAGCGGCTCGTGCTGCGCGCCCACGCGGCGGAGTGGATCTCGGGGGAGCCGGTGGCGATCGAGCACCAGGAGGTGGCGTGGATCGGCAGCGAGGAGCTCGAGGGTCTCGCCTGGGTGCCCCATGATCGGGTCCTGGTCGAGTTCCTTCGCGAGCTGATCAGGCCGCGCGAACCCGCTTGAGCTCCTTCTTCAGGTCGCTGCCCTTGACGCCGTTGGACTCGAGCTTCTTCATCTTCGCCACGACATAGGGGCAGCGCATGCACCGGGTCTTGGATCGGCAGCACTTCTTCTTCGGCTTGAGGCTGCTGACTTTCGATGCTTTGACCTTGCCCATCGTGTGGTGCTCCAGTGTGGTCGGTGGCGGTCGGGGACCAGGTGCTTCGACTAAGCATAGCCTCGCTTATGTAGGTTGGGCTAACTGATCTTGGAGTGCTCGATTGAGCCCTTGCGGCACCTAGCGGGTATCCTCGGTGCTGGTCACCCATCGGAAGCGTCATCGACCATGCCCACTCGGGCGGTCGCATGGGCAACCGTCTTTTCACCACGTCCCGGCCCCGGCGCGCCCACCGGCGCGACCAGCATGACCGGGGCGCCTCAATCATGTACAGGAGCTTGTGTGTCGTCCACCTCGGCTGATACCCGCACCCCAGCCTTCCGCAACATCGCGATCGTCGCGCACGTCGACCACGGCAAGACCACGCTCGTCGACGCGATGCTGCGCCAGTCCGGGGCCTTCGCCGAGCGCGAGGAGCTCGTCGAGCGAGTCATGGACTCCGGCGATCTCGAGCGCGAGAAGGGCATCACCATCCTCGCGAAGAACACCGCCGTACGGCGCGTCAACCCCGACGGCTCCGAAGTGATCATCAACGTGATCGACACCCCGGGCCACGCTGACTTCGGTGGCGAGGTGGAGCGCGGCCTGTCGATGGTCGATGCCGTCGTCCTGCTCGTCGATGCCAGCGAGGGGCCGCTCCCGCAGACCCGCTTCGTGCTGCGCAAGGCGCTCGAGTCGTCGCTGCCGGTGATCCTTGCCGTGAACAAGACCGACCGGCCCGACGCCCGCATCACCGAGGTCGTCGACGAGGTCCATGACCTCCTCCTCGATCTCGCCAGCGACCTCGAGGACGAGAAGGCCTCGGCCGCCGCCGAGCACGCGCTCGAGATGCCCGTCATCTACGCCTGCGCCCGCTCCGGCAAGGCCAGCCTCACCCAGCCCGAGGACGGCGAGGAGCCGGATTCCCCCGACATCCAGCCGCTGTTCGACCTGCTCCTCGAGCACGTGCCCGCGCCCGTCGCGGATCCCTCTGCCTCGCTGCAGGCCCACGTCACCAACCTCGACGCTTCTGCCTTCCTCGGTCGCATCGCGCTCGTGCGCATCTACAACGGCACCATGCGCAAGGGACAGACCGTCTCCTGGCTGCGCAGCAACGGCGAGGTGAAGAGCGTGCGGCTCACCGAGCTCCTGCGCACCGAGGGCGTCACCCGCGTTCCCGCCGACGAAGCAGTGGCCGGCGATATCGTCGCGGTCGCGGGCATCGACGAGATCATGATCGGCGACACCCTCGCTGATCCCGCGAACCCGGTCGCGCTGCCGCGCATCACCGTCGACGAGCCCGCGATCTCGGTGACCATCGGCACCAACGGCTCGCCGCTCGCGGGCCGCAATGGCGGCACCAAGCTCACCGCTCGCCTCCTCAAGGCCCGGCTCGACCAGGAGCTCGTCGGCAACGTGTCGCTGCGCGTGCTGCCCACCGAGCGTCCCGACTCCTGGGAGGTGCAGGGACGTGGCGAGCTCGCGCTCGCGATCCTCGTCGAGACCATGCGCCGCGAGGGATTCGAGATGACCGTCGGCAAGCCCCAGGTGGTCACCCGCACCATCGACGGCAAGCTCCACGAGCCGTTCGAGCTGCTCACCATCGATGTGCCCGAGGAGCACCTCGGTGCGGTCACCCAGCTGATGGCTGCCCGCAAGGGCCGCATGGAGAAGATGCACAACCACGGCCAGGGCTGGGTGCGCATGGAGTTCGTCGTTCCCGCGCGCGGCCTCATCGGCTTCCGCACCGCGTTCCTCACCGAGACCCGCGGCACCGGCATCGCCAACAACCACTCGAGCGGCTACGAGCCCTGGGCGGGCGAGATCCGCAGCCGCCACACCGGCTCGCTGGTCGCCGACCGCGCGGGCGCCATCACCAACTTCGCGCTGCAGACGCTCCAGGACCGTGGCCGCTTCTTCGTCGAGCCCGGTGACACGTGCTACGAGGGCATGGTCGTGGGCGAGAACCCCCGCGCCGAGGACCTCGACGTCAACATCACCAAGGAGAAGAAGCTCACCAACATGCGCTCCTCCACCGGTGACGAGCTCGAGCGCCTGCAGCGGGCCACCCGGCTCGACCTCGAGGGCGCCCTCGAGTTCTGTGGGTCCGACGAATGCGTCGAGGTGGGCCCCGAGATCGTGCGTGTCCGCAAGGTCATCCTCGACTCCACCACCCGCGCCCGGGAGCGCTCGCGCGCCAAGACCCGCGACAAGGCCGCCGAGTAGTCACTACCGAGTAGCAGCGGGACAACGTGTCGCATGTTCCCCGCGTCCACGACCGGACGCGGGGAACATGGCACGATGACAGTCGGGGCAGGCACGAACCGCCCTAGCGGGCACGGTTCGCCCGCGCGCAGCGCACACGGGGAGGAACGAGTGCCGACCATGTCGACGACGCCCGCAGCAAGATGGGCGAAGGTCCTGCTCGCCAGCGGGGCATTGCTCTCGCTCACCGCCTGCACCGCGAGCCCCCCGCCCCCGATCCAGAGCACCGGCACCGTCACGCCCACGCCCCAGCCGGTCGCCGTGGAGAACGAGATCATCGTCGCGATCGACGATATCGGCAGCGGGTTCAACCCACACTTGCTCTCCCACCTCTCGCCGGTGAGCAGCGCCATCGCCGATCTCGTCCTGCCCAGCCCGTTCCGGCCCGTGCCCGATCCGCAATCGCCCGGCGGCGTGCGATGGGAGCCCGACCCCTCGGTGCTCATCTCCGGCGAGGTCACCAACGACGGCACCGGCGAGGACCCGTTCACCGTCACCTATGTGCTTCGCAACGACGCGCAATGGTCCGACAGTGCCCCCATCGCGGCCGAGGACTTCCTCTACCTGTGGCGGCAGATGACCACGCAGCCAGGCGTCGTCGATCCCGCCGGATACGACCTGATCACCTCCGTGCGCTCCTCGTCCGGCGGCAAGACCGTGACCGTGGAGTTCAGCGATCCCTACCCGGCCTGGCGCGAGCTCTTCAGCCACCTGCTCCCCGCGCACCTGATCAAGGATTCCCCCGGGGGCTTCGACGACGGGCTTGCCGACACGATCCCGGTATCCGGATCGCGGTTCAACATCAAGCGCGTCGATCGCGGGCGCGATGACATCCGGCTCGAGCGCAATGATCGCTTCTGGGGCGTCCCGGCCCAGGCCGACCGCATCCACATGCGCCGCGGCGGAAGCGCCTCTCAGATCGCGGACTCGCTGCGCTCCAACGACGCGCAGATCGCCGAGGTCCACGGTGGGGCATCCCTGCAGGCCCAGCTCTCCGCCATCCGGGGACTCTCCACGGCCCGCGCCTACCAGACCCGATCCCTGCAGCTCGTGCTCAACACACGCATCGAGCCGCTCGACGACCCCGAGCTGCGCAAAGCCCTGCTGAGCGTTCTGGATACGGACGTCCTCGCGACCGTGGGCGGCGGTGGAACCGCCACGGTGGCGGTCGCGGAGGCGCAGATCCGGCCCCCCTCGGACCCGGCGTACACGCCCACCGAGCCTGCTCGCATGCGGTACGAGGAAGCGATGGCCATCCTCGCTGCCAGCGGCTACCAGCTCGTCGGCGATACGTTGCGCCTCGGTGGGGACCCGGCCGGTGCCGCGCTGAACCTCGTCATCGGTGTGCCCGGAGGGGACCAGACCGCCCGCGCGGTCGCGAACACCGCAGCGGACCAGCTGCGCCAGGTGGGGGTGCGGGCGCGCGTCTCCCAGCTCGCCCCCGCGCGCCTCTACGGCGAAGCCCTCACCGGGGGCGAGATCGACATGCTCGTCGGCTGGACGCAGACCGGCTACGACCCCGCGACCACCCTCGCGTCGCGCTGGGCCTGCCCGCCTTGGGAGGCCGCCCCCGCCGAGGAGCCCGGGGCCACCGAGGACCAGCGGGACATCGAGCGCGCGCCCAGCAACCTATCCGGTGCCTGCGCCCCCGCGATCGACGACCTCATCCATGCGGCGCTGACCGGGCGCGCCAGCGCCGATGCTGTCATTGCCCAGGCCGAGCCCGTGCTGTGGGAGCTCGCCGCCGTGCGCCCCATCCTCCAGGACGTCACCCTGGTCGCGGCCCGCGACACCGTGGCCGGGGTCAACCTCGACCTGCCCGTGCCTGTCGGCGTGTTCGGCGACGCCGCGCAGTGGACAAGGCTGCCCGAATGACCAGCGCCCCAATGACCAGCGCCCCAACGAGCAGCGCTGCCCACCGGCTCATGCTCGTCCACGCCCACCCTGATGACGAGACCCTCATCACCGGGGGGACGATCGCTGCGGCGCGCGATGCCGGCATCGAGGTCCTCGTCGTCACCTGCACCCTCGGCGAGGAGGGCGAGATCATCGGTGACGAGATCGCCGGGCTCGCCGCCCAGCATGCTGACCAGCTCGGAGGCTACCGCTACTGGGAGCTCCAGCGAGCGCTCAGCGCGCTCGAGGCGCCGGAAAGCCGCGGCCGGGTGCGGGGAGTCCTTCTCGGCGGCGCGGGCCGCTGGCGCGATTCGGGGATGGCCGGAACCGACGGCTCTCGCAATCCGCGCGCGTTCATCAACGCGCCACTGGTGGACACCGCCAGCGAGCTCGCCGCGCTCATCCAGGACTTCCGGCCACACGTGCTCACCACCTACGACCCCAATGGCACCTACGGGCATCCCGATCACATCCGGGTCCACGAGGTCACCCATCGCGCGGTCGAGCTCGCTGCTGGTGCCCCGTCAGGCTGGAATGTGCCCCGCCTGTTCTGGAGCGTCATCGGCCACGGCGCTTTCGAGGAGCAAGCGGCCCGGCTGACCGGTGTCCCCGAGGGCTGGCTGCATGATCCTGCCAGCGGGCTCGGGCTGTTCCCCGACGAGAAGATCACCACCCGCATCGACGTCCGTGCCCAGCGTGACCGCAAGGCGGCCGCGCTGCGGTGCCATGCCACGCAGATCATGATTGATCTGCCCAACCGCGCGTTCGCCCTGTCCAACAGGGTCGCGCAGCCGATAATGGATGAGGAACACTTCGTCCTGGCCCGCGCCGCGGGCCATCCCGTTCCGGACGAGCGGGTCGCCCACGACCTGTTCGCCGGGCTCGGAACCACCTGAGATCGAAAGGAACCACCTCCATGGACCTCATCGCTTGGATCCTGAATCCTGTCGCTTACCAGCAGGAGATCTCGAATGCCTACTGGGATTTCATCTACGGCGCCGTCGAGAACTACAGCAACTACCTGGCACAGATCGGCTACCCGCGACGGTGATGCGCGCGGCCCGCTCCCAGGGCAGCCAGGCAGCCAGGCACCCAGGCATCTAGTCGCACCGCTTCGGAGAGGCAGGAACCGTGAACGTGGCGTCGCGATCCACTACGAGCATCCATCGTGGCCGCAGCAGCATGCCGGCGTGGGCCGGTCCGCGGCAGCGGCCCACCATGAGCGCATCCCGCCTCGATCCCTACATCGTGGGCGTGCTCGTCATTGACGGCATCCTCCTCGCGGTACTGTCGATCTTCCTGCTGCCCAGCCAGCTCGAAGGGGTGCCTTTCCCGTATGCCGTGCTGATCGCTGCGGTCGGCAACATCCTGCTCGTCGAAGCGGGCCTGCGCCTCGGCTACACCATCAGGCGGGCGGCCGCGCCCATCATCGCCTGGACCGCAGTAGTGCTGCTGGCGTTCCTCGGCGGTCCCGGTGGCTCGATGCTGCTGCCCGGCCACGATCCTCGTGGCCTCTACCTGCTCATCGGTGGTCTCGTGCCGGTCGCGTTCTGGATGGCGCGGGAATCCATGCTCGACAACAACACCGGGACCACGCCGGCGTCCCAGCGCTGAGCCGGGCGCACTGAGCTGGGCACACTGTCTGCGGCACACCGTTTGGGGCACACTCACCTGGGCCCGAGCAGCTAGGCGCGAGGCAGCGACTGGACCATTCGTGGCGTGACCGCCGCGATGATGTCCCATGCCCACGGCTCGGGAACATCGATCACCTGATAGGCATCGGCCCCGGCAGGAGTGGCAGCGGTAAGCGTGGCCAGCCCTGCGCGGCGCTGGAAGTACGTCTGCCGCACGCTCCAGCCGACGATGCCCTCGGCATCGACCATGTCGCGGGAGCGCAGGAGCGACCCGCTCTGGCAGACCAGCCACCCCGCGGGCGTAGCGTGCCCGAGGGAGCGGTACCGATCGAGGCCCAGGCCTATGGACGCCGCGAGCAGCAGCCCCGCCGCGAGCCACGCCCACCAGGGGAGCGGGGCCCCAGCGAGAGAAGCGATCGCCAGCGCGGCAAGGACGAGCACGGGCGGCGCGAGCGCCCGGAACATGCGGCGCCGCAATGCTGCGCTGCCATGCCCGCGCAGCGCCACATGCATGACGCCGGGATCACCCACCACCGCGGCCGCGACCTCTTGCGCGCGGTGCCGGGGCGCATCGGGCAGCACCAGGGCCGAGGTGCCGGAGGATTCGCCGATGCCAGTCATGATGGCCCGTGCCCGCGCCCCGCCGCCGAGGCGCAGCAGCACCGGTTCCTCGATGGACACCCCGCGCAGCCGGCGCCGGTCGAGGGTGCTCTCGCGGGTGGTCAGCAGGCCGTGCTCGACGCGCAGCACGTGGCCGTCGTCGTGGAGGGTGAATCCGGAGTAGGACAGGATGTAGCGGGCGATGGCGATGGCGCTCGCCGCGGCGAGCACGGCCAGCACCGCGAGGGCGGACGCGACGAGGGGGCCGAGCTCGCGACCGAGCGACGCGGCATCCTGCGCCAGCCCCGAGTTCGCGATGCGATCGATCGCGGCGCCGGACTGGAAGAACAGGCCCATCCCGGCGCCGATCGCCACGAGACCGGTGTAGCCCAGCGGCGCGTAGCGCATCCAGGAGGCCTGCCAGTCGGCGAGCTCGGTGCCGGGATCTCCCTGTGCGCCCGAGGCATCCGAATGGCTCCCCGGTTCAGTGTCATCGCTGTCGGCCGGGGTGCTCGGCACCAGCAGCACAGCGCGGAGCTCGGGGACGGCCTCGGCCGCGATGGCGTCGAGCTCGAACCCGGAATCGTCGGTGCCGGTGCCGATGCGCAGCACCGTGAGGCCCAGGACGCGGTGCAGCACCGTGGCGTGCGTATCGACTGATCGGACGCGCGAGCGCGGCACGGAGAGCACGTTGCGCTGCAGCAGCCCGCGCTTGAGCTGCACGTGATCAGGGCCGACGCGGTACCGGGTGGTCAGCCAATCGATCGTCGCGACGTAGACGAGCCCCGCGGCGGCGATGAGCAGCCACGCTGGGTTGCCGGTCTGGGCGCCGAGGATGAGCGGCACCAGCAGCGCGGGCAGCGCCCTGAAGCCCGCTGTGACGGGCTTGACGAGCAGCATGCGGGCGTCGAGGCGGCGCCAGGGCACGGCCTCATCGGTGATGGCGGATGATTCGGGCGCGCTCACGTGGCATCCCCGCGGGTCTGTGCCGCGATGTCGGTCAGATCGCGGACGGTGCGCTCGGCGACGTCGAGGTCGAGCGCGGGGATGGTCACCGCCCCGGCGGAGGAAGCGGTGGTGACGGTGACCGTCGCGAGCCCGAGGAGACGGTCGATCGGCCCGCGGGTGGTATCGACGGTCTGCACGCGCGAGATCGGTGCGATGCGATGCTCCTGCACGAGCCACCCCTGCCGGGTGTGCACGGCCTCGTCGGTGATCTCCCAGCGGTGCACCCGGTACCGCCACAACGGAACGCCGATGGTGTGCAGCGGGGCGAGCACCAGCGTCGCGGCGCCCGCCGCGACCAGCGGCCAGCCGATACCGGGCCGGAGAACGGCAAGAGCGAGCTGGGCGACGATCAGCACGAGCCACAGGATCAGGATTCCCGATGCCCACAGCAAGGGAGCCTTGCGGCTGGGCCGCCATGCCGGGTCGGCCAGCTTGCTCGTTGGATCATCCATACTGCGACTTTACGGACGGTAGGCGTTGCCCGCTGGTCGGCATGGCAGGTTTGGAGCATGATCGGGGGGTGACTTCCCACACCCCGAACGCTGTCCCCGCCTCCGCTGTCCGCCGCGTGCTGCGCCGGGCCCGCGACGGTGTGACCCTCAATGAGGCCGAGGCGACGGTCGCGCTGCAGGTGCGGGGTGCTGACCTCGAGGCGTTGTGCGTCGCGGCGGGGCGGGTGCGCGATGCTGGCCTGCGCGCGGCATTCCCCGGCTGGGATGGTCCGCTGCCTGTCTCGTACTCGCGGAAGGTGTTCATCCCGCTGACGCGCCTGTGCCGGGACCGCTGCCACTACTGCACGTTCGTGACGGTGCCAGGCAAGCTGCGCGCGGCGGGGGAAGGGATGTTCCTCGACCCGGACGAGGTGGTGGCGATCGCTCGTCGCGGCGCGGAGCAGGGCTGCAAGGAAGCGCTGTTCACGCTCGGGGATCGCCCCGAGGATCGATGGCCCGAGGCTCGGGAATGGCTCGAGTCGCGCGGCTACCGCTCCACGCTCGACTACGTGCGCGCCATGGCGATCCGGGTGCTCGAGGAGACGGGCCTGCTGCCGCACCTCAATCCCGGGGTGATGTCGTGGGACGAGATCGCGCGGCTCAAGCCGGTCGCGCCGTCGATGGGCATGATGCTCGAGACAACGGCACGCGCCTTGTTCGAGACTCCCGGCGCGTGCCATCACGGCAGCCCGGACAAAGACCCGCAGCGGCGGCTGCAAGTGCTGCGCGATGCTGGCCGCCATGCCGTGCCGTTCACCACGGGGATCCTCGTGGGCATCGGCGAGACCGTGGAGGACCGCGCCGAATCGCTGTTCGCCATCCGCTCGGTGCACCGCGAGCTCGGGCACATCCAGGAAGTGATCGTGCAGAACTTCCGCGCCAAGCCGGATACCGCGATGCGCGCCACCCCTGATGCCGACCTCGAGGAGTTCCTCGCTACCGTCGCGGTGGCCCGGCTCGTGCTTGGCCCCGGCATGCGCATCCAGGCCCCGCCGAACCTGGTCTCGCCCGAGGAGTCGCGGCGCCTGATCGCGGCCGGGATCGACGACTGGGGCGGAGTCTCCCCGGTCACCCCCGATCATGTGAATCCCGAGCGGCCGTGGCCCGAGCTCGAGGCCCTCGCCGCGATCACCTCCGACTGCGGGTACCAGCTCGTCGAGAGGCTGACCGCCCATCCCCGCTACGCGCGCGCCGGGCAGCCCTGGATCGACCCGCGCGTGCGCCCGCACGTCGCGGCGCTGCTCGACCAAGCCACCGGGCTCGCCCGCGACACTCGCCCCGCCGGGCTTCCCTGGCAGGAGCCCGACCCGGACTGGACGTCCTCGGGCCGTACCGATCTGCATGAGGACATCGATCTCGATGGTCGCCGCACGGAGCATCGCAGCGATCTCGACAGCGCTTTCGGTGACTGGGATGTCGTGCGGGGCCGTGCCGATACCAGCGAGGGGAGCAGCCAGGCGCCCGAGCGCCTCGAGGCCGCGGTGCTGCATGCCCTGCGCCGCGCCGAGAATGACCCCGCTGGGCTCTCCGACGATGAGTACCTCGCGCTCGCGCACGCCGATGGGCCAGCCCTGCGGGCGCTGGCCGAGCTCGCCGACGGGATCCGGCGCGACACCGTGGGCGATGAGGTCACCTACGTCGTCAACCGCAACATCAACTTCACCAACATCTGCTACACCGGCTGCCGGTTCTGCGCGTTCGCGCAGCGCAAGGGCGACGCCGATGCCTTCACCCTCTCCAGCGCCGAGGTCGCCGACCGTGCCTGGGAGGCGCATGTCGGCGGCGCCACCGAGGTGTGCATGCAGGGCGGCATTGACCCGGACCTCCCCGTCACCGCGTATGCCGACCTCGTCCGCGCCGTCATCGAGCGGGTCCCCGGGATGCACGTCCATGCCTTCAGCCCCATGGAGATCGTCAACGGCGTCGCGCGATCCGGGCAGCCGCTGCGCGAATGGCTCCGCGAGCTGCGCGCGGCGGGCCTGGGCACGATCCCCGGCACCGCTGCCGAGATCCTCGACGACGATGTCCGCTGGATCCTGACCAAGGGCAAGCTGCCCGCGAGCAGCTGGATCGAGGTCATCACCACCGCGCACGAGGAAGGGCTGCGGTCGAGCTCCACCATGATGTATGGGCACGTCGACAAGCCACGGCACTGGGTCGCCCACCTGCGGGTGCTCCGCGACATCCAGGACCGCACCGGCGGCTTCACCGAGTTCGTGCCCCTGCCGTTCGTGCATCACAGCGCTCCGCTCTACCTCGCCGGTGCTGCTCGTCCCGGGCCCACACCGCGGGAGAACCAGGCCGTGCACGCGCTGGCCCGCATCATGCTCCACGGCCGCATCGACAACATCCAGACCAGCTGGGTCAAGCTCGGCACCGAGGGCACCCGGCTGATGCTCCGCTCCGGCGCCAACGACCTGGGCGGGACCCTGATGGAGGAAACGATCTCCCGCATGGCCGGCTCGCAGCACGGCTCCGCCCGCACCGTCGCCGAGCTCGAGGACATCGCCCACGGCATCGGGCGGCCCCCCCGTCAACGCACCACCACCTACGGGACGGTCGAGCAGACCACGGTCGCGGTGGGCTCCCGGGATTTCGAGCGGGACGCTGGGTGCCGGTAGGCTAGGAAGTGCTTGCGGCCCTGGGCGGCGCGCGCCGGGGTGAGGGAACCCTGGCATGATCGGGTGCCCGCGGTTGCGTGATAATGATGCACGTGGGCCGTTCGGCATGGCTGATCGTGCTCGGCCCAGTGTTGCGCAGGCATCGCGTTCCGCACAGCCCGCGGGACGTGTCACCACAATGGCGGCCATACCATGACGGCCAGGCGAGTAGGACAGGAGAACTGCAGTGACGTATGTCATCGCAGAGCCGTGTGTCGACGTCCTCGACAAGGCATGCATCGAGGAATGCCCTGTCGACTGCATCTACGAGGGCGAGCGGATGCTCTACATCCACCCCGACGAGTGCGTGGATTGCGGCGCGTGCGAGCCTGTGTGCCCGGTCGAGGCGATCTTCTACGAGGATGACGTTCCCGATGAGTGGGACGACTACGTCGCGGCCAATGTTGACTTCTTCGACGAGCTCGGCTCGCCGGGCGGCGCGGCGAAGGTTGGCAAGAAGGCGTTCGATCCCGCGTTCATCAAGGAACTGCCCCCGATGAACGAGGAGTGACGTGCATCGCACTCCTGTGGCGCGCGTGCTTCCTGACTTCCCCTGGGACTCGCTCGCAGGCGCCAAGAAGCTCGCGCAATCCCACAGCGACGGCATCGTCGACCTGTCCGTCGGTACACCGGTGGATCCCGTAGCGCCGATGATCCAGGAGGCGCTCGCCTCGGTCGCCGCCCAGCCCGGATACCCCACCACGCACGGCACGGCCGAGTTCCGCGAGGCCGCGGCCGGATCGATGGCTCGGCGCTACGGCATCAGCGGCATCGATCCAGGCGCGGTGCTGCCCGCGATCGGGACGAAGGAACTGATCGCCTGGCTGCCCCGCCTGCTCGCCGTGGGCGCCGGGGATACCGTCGTCATCCCCGAGCTGGCCTACCCCACCTACGAGGTGGGCGCGCTGCTCGCCGGTGCCGGGGTGCTCCGCGCCGACAGCACCGTAGCGATCGGCCCGCAGCGCGTGCCGCTGCTATTCATCAACTCGCCCTCCAACCCGACCGGGCGCGTGCTCGGTGTGGATCACCTGCGCAAGGTCGTCGAGTGGGCACGGCAGCGCGGCACCATCGTGGCCTCGGACGAGTGCTACCTCGGCCTCGGCTGGGACGCCGAGCCCGTGTCGATCCTCGATGAGCGCGTGTGCGGCGGCAACCACGAGGGCCTGCTCGCGGTGCACTCGCTGTCGAAGACCTCCAACCTCGCCTCCTACCGGGCGGGCTTCATCACCGGGGATCCCGAGCTCGTGGGAGACCTCCTCGCGGTGCGCAAGCACGCAGGCATGATGGTGCCCCTGCCCATCCAGGCCGCCGCCTCAGCAGCGATGTCCTCGGACACCCATGAGCAGGAGCAGAAGGAGCGCTACCGGCAGCGTCGTGACGTGCTCCGTCCTGCTCTGCTCGCGGCAGGGTTCCGCATCGACCATTCCGAAGCAGGGCTGTACTTGTGGGCAACGCGCGGTGAACATGGTCGCGATACTGTCCAGTGGCTCGCCGAGCGCGGTATCCTTGCCGCGCCGGGTGAGTTCTACGGGCCGACAGGCACGCAGCATGTGCGGATCGCGCTGACAGCAACGGACGAGCGCATCGCGGCCGCAGCGCGGCGGCTAGCACCCTAGCCACCGCCAGCACGTGGCGGGCTCCAGCACCCAGTCGTGCCCAATGTGAGAGGAGAACCGCAGATGCCAATTCCACTAGTTCCGATCGCGGTCGGCGTGGGCGTCGCGGCGTTCGGAGCGGGCCGCAAGTTCCTGAAGAACCTCGAGGTCACCCGCGAGGCAGATGAGGCCAAGGCGCGAGCACGCGGCGCATACCTGCAGCTCGCCTTCGCCGTCGATACCATCCGCGCCGACAATGATGAGGTCGCTGCCGGGCACCTGGCCCAGGCCAAGGACAGCCTGGACAACGCGCGCGTGATGCTCAACGTCGCCACCACCGCTGAAGCCGCCGACGCGGCCGAGGAAGTCATCAACGAGGGCTTCGACCACATCGAGCGTGCCTGCACGGCACTGGGCATCGAGCCGCCCCAACGATTCTCCGATGTCTGACCGGCCCTGATGGCCCCCTCACTGCTTGCTTCTCTTCATGCCTCGCCCGCTAGCGAGGCAGTCTCGCCCGCGGTCACCATCGGCGGCACCACCTTCACGCGCGAATCCCTGATGGGTGCAGCGTCTGCTGTGGTTCCGCGCATCCGCGGTGCCCGGGTCGTCGCCGTGCATGCCCGGCCAAGCCTCGAGACGGTCGTGGCCGTCGTCGGCGCGCTGACCGCCGGGGTCACTGTGGTGCCGGTTCCGCCCGATGCCGGGCCGGACGAGATCACCCACATGCTCACCGACTCCGGGGCGCAAGCCTGGCTCGGCACCCCTCCCGAGCATGATGCCGCTGCGCGATTGCCGCGCATCCCTGTGCGGGTCCACGCCCGTGACTGGCACCATCATCCCGAGCCTGCCGCGCACAGCACCGCGTTCATCATCTACACCTCGGGCACCACCGGTCGGCCCAAGGGTGTCATCCTGAGCCGCCGCGCCATCGCTGCGGGGATCGACGCGCTCGCCGATGCCTGGGGCTGGACCGCCCGCGACACGCTGGTGCATGGCCTGCCCCTGTTCCACGTCCACGGGCTCGTCCTGGGCCTCATCGGCCCGCTGCGCATCGGCAGCCCCCTCATCCACACCGGCCGGCCCACTCCGCAGGCCTATGCGGAGGCCGCCGGAACCCTCTACTTCGGCGTTCCCACCGTGTGGCATCGCCTCGCGGGCGAGCCCGAGCACGCCCGCGCGCTCGCTAGCGCCCGCCTGCTCGTCTCCGGCAGCGCGCCCCTGCCCGCCACCGTGTTCGCGGCGATCAAGGAGCTCAGCGGCCACGAGATCGTCGAGCGCTACGGCATGACCGAGACCCTGATTACCCTCAGCGCGCGAGCGGCCGGGCCACGGCGACCCGGTCACGTAGGCACCCCCTTGCCGGGCCTGTCCACTCGCATCGTCGATAGCGCCGGTCACGAGCTGCCCCGGGACGGCGCCAGCATCGGGGTGCTCCATGTGCGCGGCCCCATGCTCGGCGACGGCTATCTCGGCAACGCGGCCGCCACGGCAGCGAGCTGGACCAGCGAAGGATGGTTCGTCACCGGGGACATCGCCGCCATCGAGCCGGACGGGACGCATCGCATCGTGGGCCGCGAATCCACCGACCTCATCAAGTCGGGCGGCTACCGCATCGGAGCGGGCGAGATCGAGAACATCCTGCTCGATCATCCTGCCGTTGATGAGGTCGCGGTGGTGGGCGTGCCCGATGATGACCTCGGGCAGCGCATCGTCGCGCACGTCGTGGGCAGTGACGCCGACCCCGACGAACTGATCGATTGGGTGGGTCAGCGGGTGTCCGCGCACAAGCGGCCCCGCGAGGTGCGGATCGTGCCCAGCCTTCCCCGCAATGCTATGGGCAAGGTGCAGAAGAAGCGGCTGGGCTAGTCGCGAGCCTCCGGCCGCGCGGAATCCGGCACCGCGATTTCGGCCTCCTGCCACCCTTGGCCGGTTCTGACCACCCTTGAGTGCTAGCGACCACCCAAATATCGGTGGCAGCTGTGCGTAGCCGTGGCAGGTGCTCGCGAAGGATGGCAGCTGCAACCCGACCGCCACATCCAGCCTCGGCGTGCCCAGCAACACGCCTTCCAGCGAGCTATGCCGCGCGCGCCCGCCGGTGGTTGAGCATGCCGAGCGCGGTGAGCAGCAGGCAGAAGATCGCTGTGGAGATCAACTGATCGCGGGCATCAGCATCGGTGAGCATCAGGACGATGAGTCCTGCCAGCATCGCTAGCGCCAGCCACGTCAGGTACGGGAACAGCCACATGCGCACGGCGAGCGGGCCCTGCGCCTCCAGCCGGCGGCGCAAGCGCAGCTGCGCGATCGCGATGAAGATCCAGATCACCAGCAACGAGGCGCCCACGGCGTTGAGCAGGATCCCGAGCAGGGTGCCCGGCAGCCACCAGATCAGCGCGACGCTGATGAAGCTGAGGAAGACCGACAGCAGGATCGCGAACAGGGGCACGTCGTTGCGGGTGAGGCGAGTAAGGATGCGGGGGCCATCGCCGCGGCTCGACAGCGAGTATGCCATCCGCGAGGTGGCGTACATCTGAGCGTTGTAGGCAGATAGCAGCGCCGCGACCACAACGAACTCCATGAACCCGGCCACGTACGGGATGTTGGCGAGGTTGAGCACCGAGACGAACGGGCTCTGCGCGATGGTCTCGGAGTCCCACGGCAGCAGCAGCACCATGATGGCCACGGACCCGATGTAGAACAGGCTGATGCGCCAGATGACGCTGCGCACCGCGAAGCCGATGCTGCGCTCCGGGTCGCGGGATTCGGCGGCGGCGATGGTGACGATCTCGATGCCGCCGAACGCGAACGCCACGATCAGCAGGCCCGCCGCGATGCCCCCGATGCCGTTGGGCAGGAATCCGCCGTGCTCGGTGAGGTTGACCAGGCCGACAGGATCGGTGCCAGGCAGCAGGCCGAGGACGAGTCCCGCGCCGAGGATGAGGAACGCCACGATGACGGCAACCTTGATCAGCGCGAACCAGAACTCGAACTCGCCGAAGTTGCCCACGCTCGAGAGGTTCACCGCCGCGAAGAAGGCCACGATCACCGCTGCGATCGCCCATTGCGGCACGTCGGGCAGCCACGAGTGGAGGATCGCCGATGCGCCGGTGATCTCCGCGCCGATGACCATGACGAGCAGCGACCAGTACAGCCAGCCCATCACGAATCCCGCGACCGGACCGATGCCGATGCGCGCGTAGTGGGAGAACGATCCGCTCGCAGGGATCGCGGCGCCCATCTCGCCGAGCATGCGCATCACCAGGATCACGATGAAGCCGGCGATGCAGTAGGAGACAAGGATGCCCGGGCCCGCCGTGGAGATGCCCGCGCCGGTGCCGAGGAACAGGCCCGCGCCGATGGCGGAGCCGAGGCCCATCATCGTGAGGTGGCGGACCTTCAGCCCATGGCCGAGGTTGCCGGACTCGGTGGCGGGCGATGCTGTGCTCATGGGCGCGGGCTTTCTGCGTGGACGCATCGCCCTGGGAAAAAAGCCAGGGCGATGCGGCAGGTGGTGGCTAGTCGTTCGCGTGCAGCGCGGCGTTGAGCTCGACGCCGGTGCCCTCGCGGGGAACGACCTCGACCGCGCCGGAGACCGAATTGCGGCGGAACAGCAGCCCGTTGCGGCCACTGAGCTCGCGCGCTTTGACGGTGGTGGACTGGCCCTCGGCGATCACGGTCACCTTCGTGCCCGCGGTGACGTAGAGCCCGGCCTCGATGACGCAATCATCGCCGAGGGAGATGCCGAGCCCGGCGTTGGCCCCGAGCAGGCAGCGCTCGCCGACGACGATGGTTTCCTTGCCGCCGCCGGAGAGGGTGCCCATGATCGAGGCGCCACCACCGACGTCGGATCCGTCGCCCACCACGACGCCGGCGGAGATGCGGCCCTCGACCATGGAGGAGCCGAGCGTTCCGGCGTTGAAGTTGACGAACCCCTCGTGCATCACGGTGGTGCCGGGGGCGAGGTGCGCGCCGAGGCGCACGCGGTCAGCGTCGGCGATGCGCACGCCGCGGGGCACGACGTAGTCGACCATGCGGGGGAACTTGTCGATGCTGTAGACGGTGACGGGGCCGTGGCGGCGCAGCAGCGCCCGCACCTTCTCGAAGCCGTCCACCGCGCAGGGACCGTAGTTGGTCCACACGACGTTGGCGAGCAGGCCGAACTGGCCGTCGAGGCTCAGCCCGTGCGGTGCGACCATGCAGTGCGACAGCAGATGCAGGCGCAGGTAGACGTCATGGGGATCGAGGGGGGCGTCGCTCAGCTTGGCGAGCGTGGTGCGCACGGCGACCTTGCGGACGCCACGGTCGTCATCGGCGCCGACGAGGCCGATCAGCTCGGAAGGGGTGTCAGCCGTGTTGAGCACCTCGGTGCCTGCCGGGCCGAAATCACCGAGCATCGGTTCGGGGAACCAGGTGTCGAGCACGGCCCCGTCGTTGGTGATGCTGGCGATGCCGACCGCTTGGGCGCCGGTGGAGGATTTCACTGGAGTACTCACGAGCACAAAGGTTACATTCCGGCGGGTCCCCGGTCACGGGCTCGTGCGGGTGAGAGATGGCGCACTGTCGCCGCAAACGGTCGAGGCGGTCCGGGGCGTGTGATTAACCTGGAAAAATGAGCCTCGACTTGCGCGCAGACCCGATCGATCTCACCGCCGCCCTCGTGGACGTCCCGAGCGAGTCCCACCACGAGAAGCGACTGACGGACATGGTGGAGATCGCGCTGCGCGAGCAGGCTCCCGCCTTCGAGATCGAGCGCACGGGCAACGTGGTGCTCGCGCGCACCAACCGGGGCATGGCGCAGCGGGTGATCCTCGCCGGGCACCTCGATACCGTGCCCATCGCCGACAACGTGCCCTCGCGACGGGAAGGCGGCATCCTGCATGGCTGCGGCACGGTGGACATGAAGTCCGGCGATGCGGTGTTCCTGCATCTTGCCGCGACGCTGGAGAACCCGCGGTTCGATCTGACGCTGATCTTCTACGACTGCGAGGAGATCGCGGCCGAGCACAATGGCCTCGCCCGGATCGAGCGGGACATGCCGGAATGGCTCGAGGCGGATGTGGCGATCCTCGGTGAGCCCACGGCCGGGGTGATCGAGGCTGGCTGCCAGGGCACGCTGCGGGTCAATCTCGCCGCCACGGGCACGCGCTCGCACACCGCGCGCGCCTGGATGGGGGAGAACGCCATCCATCGCCTCGCCCCGGTGCTGGAGCGGCTCGCGGCCTACGAGCCCCGGTCGGTCGACATCGATGGCTGTGTCTACCGCGAGGGCTTGTCGGCCGTGCGCATCGACGGTGGCGTCGCCGGCAACGTCGTGCCCGATGCGGCGTCGGTGGATGTGAACTTCCGGTTCGCCCCGGACCGCTCCGGCGAGCAGGCCCTCGACCATGTGCGCGAGGTGTTCGACGGCATCGACCTGGAATGGACGCTCACCGACATGTCCCCGGGCGCGCTGCCTGGCTTGTCCAATCCTGCTGCGGCTGAGCTGGTGCGGGCGGCGGGCTCGGTGCGCGCCAAGTACGGCTGGACCGATGTGTCCCGGTTCGCCGCGCGCGGCGTGCCCGCGGTGAACCTGGGACCCGGGGACCCGAACCTGGCGCACCGGCGCGACGAGCATGTGCCGGTGCACCAGATCACGGATGTGTGCGAGACGCTGCGGGCCTACTTGAGCAGCTGATCCACCGTCACCTTGTCGCTGCCCTCCTCGTAGCGGTGACGGCCGCCCTCGTGCCGGTCCGGGGAGCCCGGCCACCAGATCCGCGGCCCGGCCTCGCGCACCACGGCGGGCACGAGCAGCGAGCGCACGATCAGCGCGTCGAGCAGCACGCCGAACGCGACGATGAACGCGATCTGCGCGAGGAACAGCAAGGGGATCACCGAGAGCGCGGCGAACGTCGCGGCGAGCACGATGCCAGCTGAGGTGATGACGCCGCCGGTGACGACGAGCGCGCGCAGCACGCCGTCCCGGGTGCCGATGCGTCCTGCCTCCTCCCGCGCCCGGGTCATGAGGAAGATGTTGTAGTCGATGCCGAGCGCGACGAGGAACACGAACGCGAACAGCGGGATGGCGGGGTCGGCTCCCGGGAAGCCGAGCACGTGGTTGAACACCAGCGCGCTCGCGCCGAGCGTGGCGGCGAAGGACAGCACCACCGTGGCCATCAGGAACAACGGGGTGAGCAGCGAGCGCAGCAGCAGCGCGAGGATGACGAACACCACGAGGATCACCATCGGGATGATGACGGTGCGATCGCGGGCGGAGGTGTCGTTGGTGTCGAGCTGCAGTGCTGTCTGCCCTCCGACGAGCGTGTCCGCGCCGTCGACCTGCCCGAGCTCGGAGCGCAGGTCACGGACCGTGCTCTCGGCCGCCGCGGAATCCGCCGCGTCGATGAGGGTGGCCTCGATCCGCACGAGCCCGTCGCGGACCATCGGCTGGCCGGTCGCGGGGTCGGTGGTCGCGGAGGCGTCGGAGATGCCGTCGATGCGGGTGGCGGCGAGAACCGGATCGAAGGCCTCGGCATTGGCGATGATGATGACCGGGGATCCGGTTCCCGCGTCGAAGTGCTGCTCGAGCACCTCCTGGCCCTGCTGCGAGTCCACGGGAAGCAGGAAGAAGTCCGATTGCGCCACGCCATCGGCGCGCAGGGTGGGCAGGAACGCGGCGAGCGCGAGCAGGCCGATCAGCGGCACGACCCAGTAGCGGCGCGGGCGAGCTTCGATCCGGCGGGCCAGCTTCGCCCACACCGACCGGGACTCATCGCTTCCGCCAGCGGCGCTCGTGGGCTCGAGGCGTGGCCGGTAGGGCCAGAACGCCGAACGCCCGAGCAGGGCGAGGACAGCGGCGAGGAACGTCATGGTCGCGACGAACGAGGCGACGATGCCCAGAGCGGCAACGGGCCCGAGGCCGCGGTTGGAGTTGAGATCGGAAAGCAGCAGGCAGAGAACGCCAGCGATGACGGTGCCCGCGGACGCGGCGATCGGCGGCAGCGCGGCCTTCCAGGCCCGGGCCATCGCGGCGAACCGGTCCTCGTGGTGGTGCAGCTCCTCCCGGTAGCGGGCGACGAGCAGCAGCGCGTAGTCGGTCGCGGCGCCGAAGACGAGGATGAACAGGATGCCCTGGCTCTGCCCGTTGAGGGTGAGCGTCCCGGCATCCGCGAGCAGGTAGACGAGGAAGCTGGCGAGGCTCAGCGCGAGGATGGCGCTGGTGACCACGATGAAGGGCAGCAGCGGGCTGCGGTAGACGACGACGAGGATGATGATGACGACGATGGCGGCGACGCCGAGCAGCAGGCCATCGATGCCAGCGAACGCCTCGCCGAGGTCGGCGGCTTGCCCGCCGGGGCCGGTGACGAGGACGGTGAGGCCATCGGGCGCGCGGGCAAGGTTGTCGCGTAGCTGCTCGACGGTGTCGGCGACGTCGATGCTGGTGTCGAGGGGCACGATCACCTGCAATGCCTCGCCGTCCTGAGAGGGGATCGGGGGCGAGGGGGGAGCGGCGTAGCCGGGCTGCCCAGCGGCTCCAGCAGTGGTTTCCTGGAGGAAGGCGGTGTCCTCGGCAGTGATGCCGCTGGAGCGCTCGGCGATAATGATCGCGGGCAGGGCCTCGTTGTTGGTGAACAGGGCCTGGAGCTGCTGGACCTCGGTGGATTCGGCGGACGCAGGCAGGAAGGATGCGGAATCGTTGACCTGCACCTCGCTAAGCTTGCCCGCGAAGGGACCAGCGACTCCGCCGAGCGCGAGCCAGCCGATGAGGAGAAGCGCGGGCAAAAGCCACCGAGCGCGGCCGCGCGCGCGGGGCGAATCCGGTCCGGGGGGTTCTGGGGAGGGGGTGTCGGTGAGCGCCATGATCACATTATTGTTCAGCACGCTGAACAATGCACGGGGAGGAACGGAATGAACGACGACGATCTCGCTGACTGGCCCACTGGTCGGCTGCTCTCCGTCGCCGCGCGCCGCCTCGAGCACGCCTGGGAGCAGGTGCTCGCCGAGCATGGCCTCACCCATGCCGGGCTCATCGCGCTGCACTGCTTGGCCGATGAGCCGCAGTACCAGCGCGAGATCGCGCGCCGCTGCCGCGTCACCGACCAGACCATGAGCCGCACGCTCGACAGGCTCGCCGAGCTCGGCTGCATCACCCGCCACCGCGACGCCGCCGACCAGCGCCGCACCCAGGTGCGCATCACCGAGACCGGGCGGCAGCGGTACCAAGCGGTCGTGCAGCAGGAACGCAGCGACCCGCGGCTGATCGCGGGCCTCGACGATCAGAGCGAGCTGCGCCGCCACCTGCTCGCCCTCATCGCCCACCTCGAGCGCTCCGGTCCCAGCCACTGACGGGTCCCCGCCGTCGAGCGTTGCCGGGCGTCCCGATACTCTCGCCGCATGGCGCCCGACGACACGCGAGACGACGCACACCACCCCCGCCACACCTGGGACCAGCAGCGCGGGCCCGTCCGGCTGCGCCGCGACATCGACTGCGACGACTCCACGACCGACCAGCGACTCCTCGATCAGCGAGGCCCCAGCGACTGGGTGCACACCGATCCGTGGCGAGTGATGCGCATCCAGGCCGAGTTCGTCGAGGGCTTCGGCGCGCTCGCCGAGATGCCCCGCGCCGTATCCGTGTTCGGCTCGGCGCGCACCGCGCCAGGAACCGGCGAGTACGAGTCAGCCCGCCAGATCGGTGCAGCGCTCGCCGCCGCCGGCTATGCCGTGATCACCGGTGGCGGCCCGGGCGTGATGGAGGGCGCCAACAAGGGCGCGAGCGAGGCAGGGGGGCTCTCGGTCGGGCTGGGCATCGAGCTGCCGTTCGAGCAGGGCCTCAACGACTGGGTGGACCTCGGCATCGATTTCCGCTACTTCTTCGTCCGCAAGACGATGTTCGTCAAGTACGCGCAAGCCTTCATCTGCCTGCCGGGCGGCTTCGGCACGCTCGACGAGCTGTTCGAGGCTCTGACGCTGGTGCAGACCCGCAAGGTCACGAGGTTCCCGATCATCCTGTTCGGCACGCGCTTCTGGGGCGGCCTGGTGCAGTGGATCAAGGACCAGCTGCTCGAGAACGGCAAGATCTCGCCCCACGACGTGGCCCTGATCCACGTCACCGACAGCGTCGCCGAGGCGATCGCGATCATCGATGCGGCGCAGGACCACATCCATGAGGCCCTCGCCGCCCCGCGCGCCGCGAACGTGCCCGCCCCGCGCGCAGCGGATGGATCTGCCCCGCGCGCAGCGGATAGGCCGGTGCCGTGAGCGGGGCGCGGGGCCAGCGCATGGTCGCGGTGTATTGCGCCTCGGGCCCGGTGCCCGAGGAGCACCTGCAGCTTGCTTCCGAGGTCGGTGAGGCGCTCGGAGATCGCGGCTGGGGCCTCGTCTCGGGAGGCGGCAACGTGTCGATGATGGGTGCCGTCGCCACGGCGGCGCGGGCGGCAGGCGCCTGGACAGTGGGTGTCATCCCGAAGGCGCTGGTGCATCGCGAGGTCGCCGATACCGAGGCCGATGAGCTGATCGTCACCGACACGATGCGCCAGCGCAAGAAGCACATGGAGCAGCGCGCGGATGCCTTCCTGGTGCTTCCGGGCGGCATTGGCACGCTCGAGGAGTTCACCGAGGCATGGACGGCGGGCTATCTCGGCATGCATGACAAGCCCGTGGTCATCCTCGACCCGGGCGGTCACTACGACGGGTTCTTCGACTGGCTGGAGTCGCTGCGCCCGAGCGGCTTCGTCGGGGACGCCGCGCTCGCGCGGATCTCACGCGTCCGTTCTCTCGGGGAGGCTCTGGACCGCTGCGGATAGCTGTTCACCTGCCGGTACGGCATGCGTGGGAGAGATCGTGCCACGATGGAAGCATGCAAACCGGTGAGGCGTCGACGCTGTGTGGCCGGCCCGTGGCCGCGGATCGGGCCCTGGTCATGGCGATCGTCAACCGCACGCCCGACTCGTTCTACGACCGTGGCGCCCATTTCCGCGACGACGCCGCGATGAGCCTGGTGGATCGCGCGGTCGAGGAGGGCGCGGACATCATCGACATCGGTGGCGTCAAGGCTGGTCCCGGTTCGCTCGTCGATGCAACGGAGGAACGGCGGCGCGTGGTGCCCTTCGTCGAGGCCGTGCGGGCTGCCCACCCGGGAATCATCATCAGCGTCGACACCTGGCGGTCGGAGGTCGCGCGCGAGGCATGCGGGGCCGGTGCCGACCTGATCAACGACACCTGGGCCGGGCATGATCCAGGCCTGGTGCATGTCGCTGCGGAGCACGGCGCGGGCATCGTCTGCTCCCACACCGGCGGGGCACAGCCGCGAACGAGGCCGCACCGCGTGCGCTACCGCGATATCGTCGCCGAGGTGGCCGAGGAGCTGCAGCAGGCAGCGCAGCGGGCGAGCGCAGCGGGGGTGCGACCGGACGGCATCCTCATCGATCCGACGCACGATTTCGGCAAGAACACCTTCCACGGCCTCGCTTTGTTGCGTCGGCTAGACGTTCTCGTGAAGACTCCATGGCCTGTATTGATGGCGCTCAGCAACAAGGATTTCATTGGTGAAACCCTGGATGCGAGCCTCACGGAGCGATTGGAGGGCACGTTGGCCGCGACAGCTATAGCCGCATGGTCCGGCGCCCGGGTGTTCCGGGTGCATGAGGTGGCGCAGACCCGCCGCGTGCTCGACATGGTCGCCGCGATCGCAGGCACGAGGCAGCCCGCCCGCACGGTGAGGGGACTGGCGTGACCATCACCCCCCTGCGCCACGAATGGCTGCGCACCCATAGCTGGGACTCCATCCCATGGTCGATCCCCGAACTAGTGGCCGCCAAGCGGGGACGCACCATCTCGGTCGTGCTGCCCGCCCTCGACGAGGAAGCCACCGTGGGCTCGGTGGTCCGCTCGATCACACCGCTCCTCGGATCGCTCGTCGATGAGCTGATCGTGCTGGACTCCGGCTGCACCGATGCCACGGCAGCCCGGGCACGAGCCGCTGGCGCGACAGTCATCAGCCGCGAGGAGGCATTGCCGGGGATCGTGCCGGTCGCGGGCAAGGGCGAGGCGCTGTGGCGCGGCGTGGCAGCGAGCCGGGGCGATCTCATCGTTTTCGTTGACTCGGACCTGATCGATCCCGATCCCATGTTCGTCCCCGGCCTGGTCGGCCCGCTGCTGATGCGCCACGGCGTGGAACTCGTCAAGGGCTACTACCGCCGGCCCCTCAACGATGGCTCCGGGGTGGACGAGCACGGCGGCGGCCGGGTCACCGAGCTGGTGGCGCGCCCCCTGCTGACGGCGCTGCGCCCGGAGCTCGCCGCGGTCTTCCAGCCGCTCGGCGGCGAGTACGCCGGAACCCGTGACCTGCTGGCCGCCATCCCGTTCGCGCCCGGCTACGGCGTGGAGATCGGCATCCTGCTCGATGCGTACCAGCGCCACGGCATGCCAGGGATCGCGCAGGTCAACCTGGGTGTCAGGCAGCATCGCAACCGGCCACTGAGCGACCTCGGCTTCATGAGCCGCCAGATCCTCGCGACAGCGCTGGATCGGCTCGGCATCGCGGACTCGGGAACGCCACTCACCCAGTACATGCCGTCCCCCGAGGGCCTGCGCTCGCGCACCGAGCCGGTGCAGCTCGAGGACCGCCCGCCGCTCACCGGGCTCGCGAGCGGCGTGCTCGAGGAGGAGCGCAAGCGGGCATGATCACGTTGCTGCTGTATGTCCTGGGCATCGTCGGGGTGGCGGTGGTGCTGTTCGTCCTCGCCGCGCTGGCATTCGGGCGGGGCGAGGATGTACCACCGGTAGCACCGGGAACCACCCCCACCTGGCTGCCTCGTGACGAAGTGACCGGGGCGGACGTGCAGGCAGTACGGTTCCAGCAGGTGCTGCGTGGCTACAAGGCTGCCGAGGTCGATTGGGTGCTCGACAGGCTCGCGCGCGAGATCGATGAGCTCCGCGAGCAGGTGCGCGACCTTGAGCGGACAACCGGGAGGGGCTAGGGGCGGATCGCCCGGGCCCGTGGATACGCGGAAACTGGTGTCGTGGCCGGTGTTCGAGCGTGTCGCGGGGGATAATCGGAACGTGCTGCTTGGCGTGCCGCCCCTTGTGGGTGGATGGGACGGTCTGCCGTCGCGCGGACTAGACTGAGATGCCTGGCATCGGCAGCCCCGGATCCGCTGGGGCAGGCACGAGTTTTGGAGGGAGCAGAGATGGCGGCGATGAAGCCCCGGACTGGTGACGGTCCTCTCGAGGCAACCAAGGAGGGCCGCGGCATCGTGATGCGCGTGCCGCTCGAGGGGGGAGGGCGCCTCGTCGTGGAACTCACTCCGCAGGAAGCCGCTGATCTCGGCGATGCGCTGAAGGACGTCACGGGCTAGCGCGCGAGGGCGGCGGAGCATTCCCCGTCCGGCCCGGGCAACCGGGCGACCTCTGTACGATTCGAGCCCCGTGCGGGCCGACGACCTTCGGCCGTGGCAGCGCGGGGCTCGCCCCTGCACCGCAAGGAGCCACATGCCCCATCCCGCGATACCCACCAGACTGACCGCTGTCCGGCAGGGGCACGAGGATCTTTCCGAGTCGAGCCCCAATGTTGCCCGCGCGGTCATCGCTGATCGTGGGGCGTCGCGATGGCGGTGCCCGGTCGAGATCGATGCGCGGGACGGCACGCGGTGGACGGTGCGGGTAGATGAGCCGACCGACGACGAGGATAGCGGCAGGCGATGGCGCGCGGCCGGTGCGGCTCTCGCCCGGGCGGGCCGGGAGTGGGGAGCGGAGCTCGGCATCGATGTCGTGGCTGTCGAGCTGCCGCCCGGCACGACCGAGGGCGACGTTCACGCCCTGACGATCGGCATCGTCGCTGGTTCCCATGAGCTGACGCTTGCGAGCACGCCGACATCGCCGCTGTGCCAGGTCATCCTGCAGCATGATGAGGATGTCAGCGCGACGATCCGGCACGCGGAGGCGCTCGCCCGCGGAACCGCGCTCGCCCGGGATCTCGCGACGATGCCCTCCAACCTCAAGCCGCCGCGCGTCCTCGCGCGAATGATCGAGCAGGCCCTCCCTCCAGGCCTCGAAGTCACGATCAGGGACGAGAACTGGCTGCGCCAGCACGGGTTCGGCGGGGTCCTCGCCGTCGGCGGCGGGTCATGCGAGCCGCCCCGCCTCACCGAGATCCGTTGGCGGCCCGCCGGGGCGAGCGCTCATGTGGTGCTCGTCGGCAAGGGCATCACTTTCGATACCGGCGGAATCTCGGTCAAGCCGGCGGCGAACATGCACCTGATGAAGACCGACATGGCTGGAGCCGCGGCAGTGGCCGGCGCGATGGCGGCCATCGCGGAGCTCGGCCTTCCGATCGCGGTCACCGCGCTGCTGCCCTCGGCGGAGAACATGTTGTCTGGCAGCGCCTACCGGCCGGGCGACGTCGTCACCCACTACGGGGGCATAACCTCGGAGGTCACCAATACTGATGCGGAGGGCCGGATGGTCCTCGCGGACGCTCTCGCCTATGCCGTCGCCACCCTCGAGCCCGATCTCATCATCGACGCCGCCACGCTCACCGGTGCCATGAAGATCGCCCTCGGCATGCGTACTGGTGCCGTCCTCACGGAGTCCGACGACCTCGCGCAGCGCATCGCGCGGGCCGGGGCCACCGTGGGGGAGAAGTGGTGGCGGCTGCCACTGTCGGCCGAGTACCGCGATGCTGTCGAATCATCGATCGCTGATGTCCGGCAGGCACCCGCGGGCCCGGGCGCGATCACTGCGGCCCTGTTCCTGCGCGAGTTCGTCAGCGACGTCCCGTGGGCGCATCTCGATATCGCTGGCCCCGCGCGCGCCGACGAGGCCTACGACGAGGTGAATCCGGTGGCGTCGGGCTTCGCGGCGCGGACGCTCGCCACGGTCATCGAGCAGCTCGCGTCCCCATGATCGATCGCATCGTCGAATGGCTGCGCTGCCCGCAATGCGCCATGCCGCTGCAGCGGGCGGAGCAGTCGTTGCGATGCGACCGTGGGCATTCCTTCGATATCGCGCGGCAAGGCTACGTGTCGCTGCTGCGAGGAGGCCGCAATCCCATCCAGGGGGACGACGCGGGCATGATCGCCGCGCGGGAGGAACTGTTCGCCCGCGGCCATTATCGAGTGATCGAGCAGGCCATCGCGGGGATCGCTGCCCGGGCATGCCAGAGCCGGCGGGATCCGCTGATCGTCGACATCGGCGCGGGCATCGGCAACTACCTCGCAGCCGCTCTCGAGCATCTTCCCGCTGGTCTGGGCATCGGCATCGACGTGTCCAAGCCCGCCGCCCGGCGCCTAGGTCGCGCCCACCCTCGCGCTGGGGCAATCATCGCCGACGTGTGGTCGGGCCTCCCGCTCGCTGACCAATGCGCGGACGTCGCCCTGACCGTCTTCGCGCCGCGCAACGCCGCCGAGATCGCCCGCATCCTCCGGCCCGGGGGGACCTGGCTGATCGCGACGCCCGCCGCGCACCACCTCGCGGAGCTCGCGCGCATCGAGGGCGTGCTCAGCGTCGACGAGCGCAAGGGCGAGCGGCTCGCCGCGACCGTGGGGGAGAGCTTCGTCCAGCGAGAGAACCATCATGTGCGGGCCACCATCGAGGTGACGAAGGACGAGGCGGAACGGGTGCTCGCCATGGGCCCCACGGCCTGGCATCTCGACCGGGATCAGCGTGCCCGTGCCGTCGAGTCGGCGTTCGCGGCAGTGGAAGCCACCACCAGAATGCCCCTGACCCTGTCAGTGGACATCACCGAGTACCAGCTGGCGAGCTCGCCGGGGAGCGAACCGCGGAGCCAGGCACGGCCATTCGGCTAGCCGCCGGGGCCTGTCAACGATAGGTTGAGAACCGTGAGGAGTCAGCCACACGTACTCGGGATCGTGCTCGCCGGCGGGGAGGGCAAGCGCCTCCACCCCCTGACCGCGGACCGGGCCAAGCCCGCGGTTCCCTTCGGGGGCGCCTACCGGCTGATCGACTTCGTGCTCAGCAACCTCGTCAACGCCGGATACCTGAAGATCTGCGTGCTCACCCAGTACAAGTCACACTCGCTCGATCGCCACATCTCGCAGAGCTGGCGGCTCTCTGGCCTCGCGGGCGAGTACATCACCCCGGTCCCGGCCCAGCAGCGGCTCGGGCCGCGCTGGTACACCGGCAGCGCCGATGCGATCTTCCAATCCATGAACCTCATCGTCGATGAGGACCCCGAGTACATCGTCGTGTTCGGTGCCGACCATGTGTACCGGATGGATCCGCAGCAGATGGTCGAGCAGCACATCGAGTCCGGGGCGGGCGCGACGGTCGCGGGGATCCGGGTGCCCCGCCAGGAGGCCACCGCTTTCGGCTGCATCGACGCCGACGAGAACGGCAGGATCACCCAGTTCCTCGAGAAGCCCTCCGACCCGCCCGGCACCGCCGATGACCCCGAGGTAACGTTCGCCTCCATGGGCAACTACGTGTTCACTACCAAAGCACTGGTGGAGGCACTGCGGGAGGACGCGGCAAACCAGGACTCCGATCACGACATGGGTGGCGACATCATCCCCATGCTGGTCGCGCGCGGGGAGGCCAGCGTCTATGACTTCGACGACAATCACGTGCCGGGTGCCACGGAGCGCGACCGCGGCTACTGGCGCGACGTCGGCACGATCGACGCCTTCTACGAGGCGCACATGGATCTAGTATCGCCGCAGCCGGTATTCAACCTCTACAACCGCAAGTGGCCCATTCGCGGGGCTGTGGAGAACCTCGCGCCCGCCAAGTTCATCGAGGGTGGTCTCGCGCAGGAGTCCGTGGTGGGCGCGGGCAGCGTCATCTCGGGCGCGGTGGTCCGCCATTCGGTGATCAGCTCCAATGTGCTCGTCGATGCGGGAGCGACGGTGGAGGGCAGCGTGATCATGCCTGGTGCGCGAATCGGCCGTGGTGCGATCGTGCGGCATGCCATCCTCGACAAGAACGTGGTCGTCGGGGAGGGCGCGATGATCGGTGTCGATCCCGAGCAGGACCGCGAGCGCTTCGCGGTCAGCGCTGGCGGTGTCGTCTCGGTCGGCAAGGGAGTGTGGGTCTAGGCCGCCGGATCCGCGTGCTCAGGAGCGGATCGCGCAGAGCACGCCTTCGCCCAGTGGCACGATCAGCTCGGTCAGCGACTCATCCTCGGTGATCATTGCCGTGGCCTCGCGCGCGCTGAGGGCCGCCTGGTCCTGCTGGCTGTGATCGCTGGCCCGTCCGCCGAGCAGGGCCGCGTTGATGATGAGGACTCCGCCCTGCCGGAGCAGTCGCGTGCTCGCTGCGACATAGGACGGCTGATCGATGACGTTCGCATCGACGAAGATGAGGTCGTAGGCGCCGTCGGCGAGGCGGGGAAGCACCTCGAGGGCGCGGCCGTTGATCAGCCGGGTACGGGTGGTAGCCACTCCCGCATCCCGGAATGCCCGGCGGGCGGCGCGCAGGTGCTCGGTGTCGGTGTCGATGGTGGTGAGGACACCGTCCTGCGCCATCCCGCGCAGCAGGTAGAGGCCGCTCACCCCGGCTCCGGTGCCGATCTCCACCACCGCGCGGGCGGAGGCGAGCCGGGCGAGGAAGGCGAGCAGGGCACCGGTAGCGGGCGTGACCGCCCGGGCACCAAGATCGTCGGAGAACTCGCGGGCGGCGCGGAACGTATCGTCCTCCGCCACGGAGGTCTCGGAATGGGAAAGCATCAGGTCGGCATTGGCAAGCACAACTGCGAGGTTATCCTTCCACTGGGGCGCTTTGGCGTGAGGCACGCGGAAGGCGCTCTATGGCGTCCCTGGCATTCTCAGCAGAAACTCAGCGTGATCATAGTACCGGCACACTCGGATCAGCGACAGTAGAGATGCACGGAAGTACCGGTATGGCGTACCTGCCGAACGATAGCTGGGGGGGAATGTTCTTGCTCCCCACGGTGTTGCCACGAAGTGGATGTATCAGCAGGAGTCTTGACGGGGAGGCGGCACGAGGCTTGATGTGGTTCTCGGGACCAGAAACACGCGAGTCATTGCAGTCCAGCGGTGACGCGACCAGTAATGATGCCGCGATGACGACGATGAACGGGACCGCCGCGTTCGATACGAGTGACGGTGCTGTTCCGCTGCCCAGCTGGGACGAGATCGTCCGTGAGCACGCGGATCGCGTCTACCGCCTGGCCTATCGCTTGTCCGGCAACGCGCACGATGCCGAGGACCTGACGCAGGAGACCTTCATCCGGGTCTTCAAGTCCTTGTCGTCGTACCAGCCCGGCGTGTTCGAGGGCTGGCTGCATCGCATCACCACGAACCTGTTCCTCGATATGGTGCGGCGCCGCAGCCGGATCCGGATGGAAGCGTTGCCCGAGGACTATGACCGGGTACCGTCCGATACTCCGGACCCGCAGCAGGTCTATCACGACACCCACCTCGACCCGCACGTCCAGCGCGCCCTGGATTCCCTCGCCCCGGAGTACCGCGCCGCGGTGGTCCTGTGCGATATCGAGGGACTGTCCTACGAGGAGATAGCCGCGACGCTCGGCGTCAAGCTCGGCACGGTGCGCAGCCGCATCCACCGCGGCCGGCAGGCGCTGCGCGATAGCCTCGAGCGCATGGGAGTGCTCGGCTCCGGAGGCATCGAGCATGCCACGCCGGGCCATGCGGTCCGCTGAGCAGGCCGGTTCGAGCTCGCGCGCGGGATCTGGCACGGCCACCCGCGCCCCCGCGCCGGCCCCGGTAGACTCGTCAAGCGCGCCGCCTCTCGCGCAAGTGGCGTAGCGTGGAAACCGGTCAGATACGCAGCAGGGGAGGTGTGACGATGGTGTCGGGACGAGGTGGCGGCGGATGGCGGTTCGCGGCTTTCGGCGCGTGGAGCATCTTCCCGCATGGCACTGAGGACCGCGACAGCGTGTCCCGCGCGCAGCCAGCACCAGGAAACCTCGATGAGCGATTCCTGCCCGCCGGTCCGCGCCGGACATTCCCCTCCACCGAGCACTTGTCGCCGGAAGCGGTCGCCGCGTACGTCGACGGCGAGCTCGCGATGGGCCCGCACCTGCGGGCCAGCGCTCACATCGCGCAATGCTGCGAGTGCCGCGAGCAGATCAACGCGCAGGGCCAGGCCCGTGCCGCGCTGCGCCGCGCTGATCCGGTAGGAGCGCCTGCCTCGCTGCTGAGCGCGCTCGCCCGGATCCCCACGAACGATCAGGGCGCCGCGCCCGGGTTCCCGGTAGCGGCGCCGAGCCCGCAGAGGAAGCGACGCCGGAAGCGCCCGTGAACCACGAAGACCCCACAGGGCCGCCACGCCTCGAGCCCCGGCCCATCCAGCGACCCTCGATCGATGCCGCGACCTCCCGCGCGTTCGGTCGGCCACCGGGCATCGATGGCCCCTTCGCTAGCGACAGCCGCCATGAGGCCGGCAACGATCCACGGATCACCGTTCGCGAGCCCGATCCCATCCTCGCCGAGGCGTTCGGGCGCCCAGCCGGGTCGAGCGATGTGCTGCAGCGCGATCCCCGTGATGCGCAACGCTCCCCGCAGCCCGAAGCCGCGCCCGCGGACCCATGGCGGGATCCTGCGGCTCCGGTCACCCTCGGCGGCCCGGTAGAGGAAACCGCCGGGCCCGCCGCCGCGACGCCCACGACCGCGTTGCCCCCGCTGACGACCCGGGAGGTCCTGCTCGGTGGGCGTGTCTCGTGGCGGGCTCTCGCGACCCTCGGCCTCGTGGCCGTCCTGATCGGAGTCGCTGGTGGCCTCATCGGCCGCGTCACCGCCGAGGTCTACGAATCGCGGACCAGCACCGAGGTCACCGTCGCGCAGGTAGCGGGCGAGGACGGCGATGCGCCTCGCGGAGAGGTCGTCGAGGTGGCCCGCGCCGTTACGCCCGCGGTCGTGTCGATCCGCGTCCGCGTCGGCAACCAGGCCACCACGGGTTCCGGCGTCATCATCGATGAGGCCGGCTACATCGTCACCAACAACCACGTCATCTCGATCGGGGCGCGCAACTCCGATGCCGAGATCGAGCTGCTGTTCTTCGACGGATCCCGGGCCAGCGCCACCATCGTCGGCCGCGATACCCGCACGGACCTAGCGGTGCTGCGCACCGACGCCGACAACCTGACCGTGGCCGAGTTCGGCATGTCCAACGAGGTGCAGGTCGGTGAGGAAGTGATCGCCATCGGCGCGCCCCTCGGCCTCGACCGCACCGTCACCACCGGCATCGTCAGTGCCCTCAACCGGGCGGTGCCGCTGTCCGGCCCTGGCAGCGACACTGATGGGGTCATCGATGCCATCCAGACCGACGCCTCGATCAACCCGGGCAACTCTGGCGGCCCCCTCGTCGATCTCGCCGGCCGGATCATCGGCATCAACACCGCCATCCAGTCGAGCACCGGTGGCTCCATCGGGCTCGGCTTCGCCATCCCCTCGGATACCGCGGCGCGCATCGTGCAGGAACTCATCCAGAATGGCCGCGTCGACCACCCCGGCATCGGCGTCACCGCGCGCACTGTCGTCAACGAAGCGGTGGCGGGAGCCCAGATCGCCAATGTCGCCGCCGGCAGCCCAGCGGAGGAGGCAGGCCTGCGCGAGGGGGATGTGGTGACCAAGGTCGGGGACCGCGAGGTGTTCGGCAGCGACGAGCTCACGGTGGCGATCGGCGAGCTTCCCGTCGGCGAATCCGTGACGCTGGAGGTGCGGCGACAGGGCCGCCCCATCCAGATCCAGGTGACCCCCCGCAACCTGTCCTGAACGAGTTGCGGCGCATGCGCCGTGCGACACCGCGACGATGCGCGGGCCGACACTGTGCCGCCGACGGCGAATCAACGTAGTCTAATGGCGTGTTCAGCAACATCGGTTGGGGCGAGATCTTTGTTCTCATGGTCGCCGCGCTTGTCATCCTCGGGCCCGAGCGCCTGCCCGGCGCCGCCATGTGGCTTGGCCGGACTGCCCGGCAGGCCCGCGACTACGTCAGCGGAGCCAGCAAGCAGCTCCAGGATGAGTTCGGCGCCGATCTCGACGAGTTCCGCAAGCCGCTCTCCGAGCTGCAGAAGCTCCGGGGGATGAATCCGCGATCGGTGGTGACGAGGCACCTGCTCGACGGGGATGATTCGTTCTTCACCGGCAATTTTGATGATCAGCCTGGTCGCGGCGGTACCGGCTCGAGCGGCAGCGGAGCCAATCCGGGCCGCCCGCACCTCAACCCGGAGCGCGCGCCGCTGGGAATGGACGAGAAGCCCCCCATCGATCCCGACGCCACCTAGCCTGCTCGAGGACGCCACCTAGCCTGCTCGAGGACGCCACCTAGCCTGCTCGAGGACGAAGGAGGACAACGATGAACGATGGTGGACCCGACAAGATCATGATCGTCTGGGCGGTCCTTATCTCGCTGCTCGTGATCCTGTCGGTCGTGTCATTCTTCGTCAACAACTAGGCCGCTCATAGCGCCTGGCGCCGTGGGTTCGCTGGGGCGAGGCCAGCGTGAGCGACGCTGGGTGGCTCGCGCTCGCCGCTCGGGTGGCCGACGCTCGCCGCTAGGGCCAAAAGCACCGGAAACGGCCAAACGCGATAGAAGCTGCCCCGGATTCTCCGCAGCTTCTATCGCGTTTGCCGCTATGAACCTTGGGCTAGCCCCGCCAGAAGCCCCTGGCCCCGCCAGCCGCACGGCCGACTGCGGTCCAGTGCTAGCGCAGGTGGCGCGTGGTGTCGATGCCCAGTGACATCCCGGCGAGGCCGCGTTGCCGCACCGCGAGCTTGTCGGCGATGGCCGTCAAGGCTTGCGCGGCCGGGGATTCCGGGTTGGACAGCACGATCGGCATGCCCGCGTCGCCGCCCTCGCGGACGGTCGGGTCGAGCGGGACCTGGCCGAGCAGTGGAACGTCCGCACCGATCGACTTGGTGAGGCGATCCGCGACCACTGCGCCGCCGCCCTCGCCGAAGATGTCCATGCGGGTGCCGTCGGGCAGCTCGAGCCAGGACATGTTCTCGATGACACCGGCGACGCGCTGGCGGGTCTGCAGGGCGATCGCACCGGCACGCTCAGCGACCTCGGCCGCTGCCTGCTGCGGCGTGGTGACCACGAGGATCTCCGCGGTGGGGATCAGCTGCGCCACCGAGATGGCGATATCACCGGTGCCGGGCGGTAGGTCGAGGAGCAGGATGTCGAGATCGCCCCAGAACACGTCGGCGAGGAACTGCTGCAGCGCGCGGTGCAGCATGGGGCCGCGCCACACCACGGGAACGTTGCCCGTGGTGAATTGCGCGATGGAGATCAGCTTCACCTCGTGCGAGATAGGCGGCAGGATCATCCGGTCCACCTGCGTGGGCTTGGCATCGGTGCCGAGCATGCGGGGGATCGAGTGGCCGTAGATGTCGGCATCGAGCACGCCGACGCTCAGCCCGCGAGCGGCGAGCGAGGCCGCGAGGTTCACGGTCACGCTGGACTTGCCGACACCGCCCTTGCCGGACGCCACCGCGAAGACGCGGGTGAGCGAGCCGGGTTGCGCGAACGGGATGACAGGCTCGTTCGAGTCACCACGAAGCTTGGTGCGGAGCTCGGTGCGCTGCTCGTCATTCATCACATCGAGGGTGACGGTGACGGCGCCCGCTCCGGGCACGTCGGCCGCTGCGGCCTGCACCCGATCATGGATCTCGGTGCGCATCGGGCATCCCGACACCGTCAGGTAGATGGCGATGTCGACGTCGCCATTGTCGGCGATGTCGATGCTCTTCACCATGCCTAGCTCGGTGATGGGCTTGCGTATCTCTGGATCCTGGACGCGCGCGAGCGCGGACCGGATGGCTGACTCACTTGGTGCGGACATCACTGTCGATCATAGGCCCTGCGGCGAGCAGGCCACGAATCCCTCCCACGAGCAGGCCTTGTTGCCAGGTCAGCGCGTGGGAGGGGCCGGGTTCTAGAAGGGCAGCTGGATCTCGCCCACGCCAGGGATGACGATCGGCGGCGGGCCGCTCGGTGCCGGGGCTGGTTGCTCCGGGGAGGGAGCGGGTGCAGGCTGCTCGGGCGCGGGAGCCGGCTGGCCGGGCGGCGGGCAGAAGATCACGCACGGCAGGGTCGGCGGCGGCGGCAGCAGCTCGGCGAGATCGTCGAGCGGTGTGCGGGGCGCCTCGGGCTCGGTCGCTTCCTCGGCCGCATCGGTCTCGAGGCCTTCGCCCTCGCGCTGGGCGAGGAGCTCCGCGGCGAGGGTGCGCGCCGATTCATCGGTGTCGCTGCCGGGAGCGCCGGGGGCGGGAAGCTCCCAGGGCAGGATGCCGGCCGGGGGAAGGTCGGTCGGCGTGGGGAGCACCCCGGTGGCGTAGGCAGTGGCCCAGTTGCGGACATTGTGCAGGTAGCTGCGGGACTGGTTGTACCGCAGGATCGCCCGCTCCTGGTTCGCCGGGACAGTGAGGTCACCGCCGGCATCGCACAGGTACTTCGCTGCGGCGAGGGTCGCGTCGTAGACATTGTGGGGATCGGAGGTGCCATCGCCGTTGCCGTCCGAGGCGTACATCGCCCACGTGCTGGGGATGAACTGCATCGCTCCGATGGCCCGGTCGAACTGGTCATCACCGTCGATCTGGCCACCATCGGTGTCGCGGATGGTGGCGGTGTTTGGTGTGGTGCCGTCGAGGCGAGGACCAAGGATGGGGCGCAGCGTGCGGCCATTGATGTCGACGGCGCCGTTGCTGGCATGGCCGGACTCGACCCGGCCGATGCCCCCGAGCAGCGTCCAGGATAGCCCGCAGCCGGGACGGGTATCCACCATGTTCGCAGCGGCGCGCTTGTAGGCGTCGACCATCACTGCGGGCACGGAGAACGCGCCGAGGTTGACCGCGACGTTCTCCAGCGCGGAGCCGATGGCATGGTCTAGCTGGGTAAGCGCCTCGTCGGGATCGATCCCGGCCGCTCGGGCGGCATCGTCGACAGCGATGGAGCGCGCGCTGCGCAGTGGTGGCGGGGTGCGCAGTTCCGGGGTCACGATGCCCACGACGGCGGCCTCGTTCGTGGATGTCGCGGCATGGCGGATCGCTACATCAGCGAGGGCAGTGGCCTGCGCCTGCTCAGCGACGGTATCGGCATGCTCGAGGTCCGAGCCTGCGGCGATGCCGAACAATCCCACGGGGAGCAGTGCGGCCAGCGCGAGAATGCTGGTGGGGTTGTGGCCCGGTTGCGTCGACCGTGACCGGGTGCGGGGAAGCTTCGGCACTGGCTGGTTCCTCACCTTCGTCGTCAAAACGTGACTTACTTTACAGTCTTGTTGCAACCGCTCGCGTGCCGAATGGGTGGTATTGGAGCAGTGGCGCGGAAACTCTCAGGAAACGTCGGCGGGGATGAGCCGCCAAGGAGGCGCGGGATGACCAAGGAACGATCCGCTCGGCGCACCATTCTTGCTGTTCCGGGTAGCAATCCGCGGATGATCGACAAGGCGCGGGCCCTCCCGTGCGATGCGGTCCTGCTGGACCTCGAGGATGCTGTGGCGCAGGGCGCGAAGGAGTCCGCGCGCGGCCAGGTGGTCGAGGCGCTGGTGTCGGGCAGCTGGGGCGGCCGCGCGCGGACGGTGCGCGTCAACGCCTGGACGACGCCCTGGACGCATCGGGATGTCATCGACATCGTGGCGGGGGCGGGCAGCGAGGTCGACGCTCTGGTGCTGCCCAAGGCGGATCACCCTGGCCACGTCCACGCGCTGTCCCTGCTGCTCGATCAGCTCGAGGCCTTGCATGGGCTGCCGCCCGGCCGCATCGGCATCGAGGCGCAGATCGAGTCCGCGGCCGCGCTGCGGAGGGTCGACGAGATCGCTGCCGCCAGCCCTCGGCTGGTGTCCCTGGTCCTCGGCCCGGCGGACCTGATGGCCAGCCTGGGGATCCGGACCTTGAGGGTCGGTGACCAGCCGCCGGGCTACGCGCCTGGTGATGCCTACCATCACGCGCTGATGAGCATCCTCATCGCGGCCCGGGCCCACGGCTTGCAGGCCATCGATGGGCCGTTCGTCGATATCGGTGATCCCGAGGCGTTCGATCGGGCGGCGCGGCGGACCGCGGCACTGGGCTATGACGGCAAGTGGGTCATCCATCCCTCGCAGATCGAGCGCGGGAACGCGGCGTTCACGCCCTCCGGGGAGGAGCTCGAGCGGGCGCAGCGCCTGCTCGACGCATACGAGACGGCCACCTCTCTCGAGGGCGGCGCGCGCGGGGCGATCATGCTGGACGGGGAAATGGTGGACGAGGCGGGCCGCGCGCTCGCGCGGTCCATCGTGGCGCGCTCGGTGGTTTCCCGGGACGAGGGGGGCGAAGGCCGCTCCTAGTGGTGCTCGCGCGCGAAAATCTCGCCAGCTCGCGTACCGTGGGACCGTGGCACGAATCCTCTTCCTGGGCGTGATCGTTGGTCTCGGCTCGGCCGCCGTGTGGGCCGTGGTGGCGCCGTCGGTGCCGACGGTCGTCGCGGATCAGGGCACGGCGACCCTTCCGGGCGAGAGCACTACCGTCTTCGACGCCGTGATGTACTTCGCCGGCATCTCCGTGATCGCGGGGATCGTGCTGGGCGTCGGGGCGTGGCTGGTCGTTGCTGCGCGTGGTCCGCTCGCGGTGGTGATGCTGGCGGCGACGGCGGGCCTCGGCGCATGGATCACCGCGAGCCTGGGCACACTGCTCGCGGGCCTGCGGAGCCAGGATGCCGTGCCCCTCGAGGATCTGACACTGGTATCGGTGCCCCCGGAGATGTCACTGTGGCAGGCGCTGCTCATCCAGCCGATGGTCGCGGTGTTCGTGTATTTCATCGCGGCGGGGATGAGCGATGATCCCGGTCTTGGTGTGGAGGCGCGGTCGCAGCGCCGACGCGATCACGTGCGCGCGTGATCAGCGTGCCCGGTGTTGCGGGTGAGCCACTCGACGAGGGGCCGTAGCTCCCGCCATGTCCCGCGGACGCGGTCGAGTGCTTCGGGGGTGCTCAGCCATGCCGGGGATACATGACGCTGACCGACTGTGATCGATTTATGCCGTAGCAGCGCGATCCGCGGGTGGTCCGGCGCGAAGCCGCGTGGCTTGGTCTTGAGCTGTTCCCCGCCGATCTCGTAGTCCGCGCGCAGGCTGCCGATGATCGTCTCGAGCTCTGGTCCAGTCGTGGCATCGTCGACGGCGCGCCGGTATGCGGCGATCTCGGTGGCGGATCCACCGTAGAAGCCAGCACCGATGAAGATTCCCGCCGCGTCGATCTGGACGTACCAGCCGGCGCTCTGGCCCGAGCCCACGTACGCCCCCTGGTGCGTCTTGTACGGGGCTTTGTCCCGCGAGAAGCGCACGTCCCGGTAGGGCCGGAAGAGCTTCGCTGGGCCGAACTCCTCCTCGAGGAGGCCGAGCATCGCGAGCATCGGCCGTTTCACGGCTTCGTCATAGATGTGCTTGCTCGACGCCCAGAACTGTTTCGAGTTGTCGGCCTCGAGGTCCTCGTAGAAGTCCAGCGCGGCGACGGGGAAACCAGTGAACTCGTTCAACATCGGTCCTCGCGATCGGGGTTGTCGTCGGGGACGCCGCATTGCTGCCGCGCCGCATCATTGCCGCGACGTTCCCACGGTACCGCTGGCTCGATCGCGCGCGCTGTGATTCACCCGCTGGCTAGGAGGGCGGTCGAAGCGCCGCGAACTCATCGGTGACCCGGAAGTCGGTGTCGGCGTAGCGGTAGAGGGCAGCGGGACGCCCGCCCGTGCGCCCGGATCGCGCGGTGGTCCCGGTGGGGGTGATCACGCCGCGCCGACCGAGGACGCGCTGCAGGTTGGTCGCATCCACGGGGTAGCCGAGGGCCGCGCTGTAGATGGTGCGGAGCGTGGAGATGGTGAACTCGCCGGGCGCGAGGGCGAACCCGATATTGGTGTAGGACAGCTTGGCGGCGAGCCTGCTGCGCGCGTGATCGACCACGATGCGGTGGTCGAACGCCATCCCGGGCAAGCGCGCGACGGGATGCCAGCTGGTGTCGGCCGGAAGCTCGGGCTCGGACTGGCAGGGGATGAGCCCGAGGAACGTCGAGGCGATCACGCGTCGTCCGGGCACGCGGCACGGATCGCTGAAGACGGACAGCTGCTCGAGGTGGGCGAGCTCGCGGACGTCGACCTTCTCGGCAAGCTGGCGGCGGGCGGAGGTGGGCAGGTCCTCGTCATCGCGGAGCCTGCCGCCGGGCAGCGACCACGCACCAGGCATCGGGGGGAGCGCCCGCTGCCAGAGCAGGACGCACAGCTCGGGCGCCGCGGCCGATGGCCTCGTCTCCGGATGCCCCGGGCTGGGGCGCACCTGGAACACGGCTACCAGTACTTCGTGCGCGGTGATAGTATTGACATTCACGTTTTCGATTGTAAGTCGAAAACTGATGCGAGGGGGCGGACCACGCCGTTCCCGCGCAACGCTCCGGGCATCGGCCCCGGAAGAACCAGATCGTGAGGAGACCGGCCATGACGACCGCAGTGACAACGCCGCTGTATTTGACCGACACCACGGTGCGGCTGCTCGGCCAGCTCACCGACGGTCCCACCGGCTACGGCGGAGTAGCCGCAACCCCGGAATGGGCGCAGGAGGTCCGGCGCCTCGCGCGCGAGCGCAACGCCACCATTCTCGCGCACAACTACCAGCTGCCCGAGATCCAGGACGTCGCCGACCACGTCGGTGATTCCCTCGCGCTCTCGCGCCTCGCCGCCGAGGCCAGCGAGGGCACCATCGTCTTCTGCGGCGTGCACTTCATGGCGGAGACCGCCAAGATCCTCTCGCCGGAGAAGACCGTCCTCATCCCGGACCAGCGCGCGGGCTGCTCCCTCGCCGACTCCATCTCCGCCGATGATCTGCGCGAATGGAAGGCCGACCACCCCGAAGCGATGGTCGTCTCCTACGTCAACACCACCGCAGAGGTCAAGGCGCTCACCGACATCTGCTGCACCTCCTCCAACGCAGTGGACGTCGTCAACTCGATCGACCCCGGCACCGAGGTGCTCTTCCTTCCCGACCAGTTCCTTGGTGCGCACGTCAAGCGAGTCACCGGCCGCCAGAACATGCACATCTGGGCGGGGGAGTGCCACGTCCACGCCGGGATCAACGGCGACGAGCTCGCCGAGCAGGCGCGCAACCACCCGGATGCCGACCTGTACGTCCACCCGGAGTGCGGCTGCGCCACCTCGGCGCTGTACCTGGCCGGGGAGGGGGCCGTCCCGTCGGACCGCGTGAAGATCCTCTCCACCGGAGGCATGCTCGACGCTGCCCGATCGACAGGCAAGCGCGAGATCCTCGTCGCCACCGAGGTAGGCATGCTCCACCAGCTGCGCCGGGCCGCGCCCGACGTGGACTTCCGCGCCGTCAACGATCGCGCCTCGTGCAAGTACATGAAGATGATCACGCCCGCCGCGCTGCTGCGCAGCCTCGTCGAGGGCACCGATGAGGTGCACGTCGACCCAGAGATGGCGGCGGCCGGGCGCAAGTCCGTGCAGCGCATGATCGAGATCGGCAGCCCGGGCGGCGGCGAGTGAGGAACCACTCCGCGCAGGAGTGGGAATGCGCGGCGGATGTCGTCGTGGTGGGAGCGGGGATCGCCGGTCTCACCACGGCGCTCGGCCTGCGGGCGCGCGGCCTAAGGGTGATGGTCGTCGCGGCATCAACGCGCCTCACAGCCACGGCCCTCGCCCAGGGAGGCGTCGCCGTGGTCGACGGCGGCGACCCGCTCGATAGCCCGGCCCTGCACGTCGCGGACACCGTTGCTGCCGGTGCCGGGCTCGTCGAGCCCAGAGCGGCCCAGCTAGTGGTGGCCCACGGCGCTGCAGCCGTCGCGACCCTCATCCAGCGCGGTGCCCGCTTCGACCACGACGAGAACGGCACTCTCCGGCGGACCATGGAAGGCGGTCACTCCCGCCCGCGCATCATTCACGCCGGGGGCGACGCCACGGGCGCCGAGATCCAGCGCGCCCTCGTTCGCGCCGCCGGCCACGAGCACCCTGGCATCGTCGTGCTCGATGGCTCCACCGTCACGGATCTGGCCGTGCAGGCCGGCGCGGTGGTCGGCGCGCGGGTCATCGACGAGGCGGGCGCCACCGGGATCATCCACGCTCCTGCCGTCGTGCTCGCCACCGGTGGACTAGGGCAGCTGTACGAGGTGACCACTAACCCGGCTGGCGCGCGCGGCGACGGGATCGAGCTAGCGCTGCGCGCCGGAGCGACAGTGGCGGACATGGAGTTCGTGCAGTTCCACCCCACGATGCTCTACCTGCCGCATGCGAGCGGAACGAGTCCCTTGATCAGTGAAGCTGTTCGCGGCGAGGGAGCGATCCTGCTCGATCATGACGGCCAGCGCGTCACCGATCCGGGTGACGGCGGCGACCTCGCCCCCCGTGACATCGTTGCCCGTGCGATCGCTCGCCGCATGGCACGGGCTGGCACGAACCACGTCTACCTCGATGCCCGCCATCTCCCCGGCTTCGCGCAGCGGTTCCCCACGATCACCAGGCTGTGCCGGGCCGAAGGGATCGAGCCCGCTCATGACCTCATCCCCGTGGCACCCGGCGCGCACTATCACTGCGGTGGCATCAGCACCGACGCATGGGGGCGCACGACCGTGCCGGGCCTCTACGCGGTCGGGGAGGTAGCGCGCACCGGGCTGCACGGCGCGAACCGGCTCGCCTCCAACAGCCTCCTCGAGGCAGCGGTGATGGGGGACCGGGCCGCCCGTGCGATCACTGCGGACGACTGGCCGCGAAACCGGGCCAGCCTCGACCAGGACAGCTTCGATGCGCCCGCGCTCGAGCCGAGCGCGGTCCCGCGCGACGCTACCGAGGCGGACGACCTCCCGGGCCTCATGAGCCAGCACGCCGGCGTGGTGCGCGATGAGAGCGGCCTCGAGCGGCTAGCAGGCATCCTCGCGGGATCGTGGACAGGGCCCGCGCTGGTGGCTCGCGCTATCGTCCACGGTGCCCTGCACCGGCGCGAGACCCGCGGCTGCCACACCCGCACCGACCATCCCCGCAGCGATCCCGCGGCGGCGCGGAGCACGTCGCTCCGTCTTGCGCACGGCGCGCTCATCCCCGAGGACCTGGAGGTTCCCGTCCATGCCTGACACTGCCATCGCGCTCGCCCCCGAGGAGCGCGAGAACGCGCTCGCAGTGGTCCGCGCCGCGCTCGACGAGGATCTGCGCTACGGGCCCGACATCACCTCGGAGGCGACCATCGCCGCCGGGGCGCGCCTGCGCGCCGACATCACGACCCGCGCCCACGGCGTGATCGCCGGCACCGGGATCGCCGGGCTCGTGCTCGACGAGGTCATCGGCACGGGCAACTACGACCTCGATATCCGCGCTGGCGATGGGGCACGCGTCGCGCCCGGTGACATCGTCCTCTCCATCGAGGCGCCCGCGCGCGGGCTGCTCACCGCCGAGCGCACCATGCTCAACCTGATCTGCCACCTGTCGGGCATCGCCACCGAGACCGCCCGCTGGGTCGACGCCATCGAGGGCACCAGCGCGCGGATCCGCGATACCCGCAAGACCCTGCCCGGCCTCAGGCTGCTGCAGAAGTACGCCGTCCGGGCCGGAGGCGGCGAGAACCACCGCATGGGACTCGGCGACGCCGCATTGATCAAGGACAATCACGTCGCAGCGACGGGATCGGTCGTCGCGGCTCTCGACGCGGTCCGCGCGCGCTATCCCGGCGTGCCGTGCGAGGTGGAAGTCGATTCGCTCGACCAGCTCGACGAGGTCCTCGCGGCAGGCGCGGAGCTCGTGCTGCTCGATAACTTCCCCGTCTGGCAGACGCAGATCGCCGTGCAGCGCCGCGACCGCAGCGCCCCCGCCACCAAGCTCGAGTCCTCCGGTGGCCTGAGCATCGACGTGGCCCGCGACTACGCCGGGACCGGGGTCGACTACCTCGCCATCGGCGCGCTCACCCACTCGGTATCGGTCCTCGACCTCGGGCTCGACATCCCCTGATCCGGCGATGCCCGGATCATGGCCTTGGTCACGTTGAGGGCCCCGGAGCGGGCTGGCCCCTTGTCGCTCCCGTTGCCGAGGGGTACCTTCCGCAGGCATGGACACTTCACGCCGCGCCAGTCGCCTGCCCCAGCTGCGAGGCACGAGCGTGCCCGCGGTCGCTGGGGATGACGCCATCGCGGTGGTGCGCGCCTTCCTCGGCGCGCTCGAGCGTGGCGATGTCGATGCGGCGGCCCAGGGCTTGCACCCCCAGGTCGAGCTGCGCATCGTGCCGTTCCGGCCCATCGAGGGGATCGCGCCAGTGCTCCGGCAGCTCCGCAAGGCTGCCTCGCTGATCAGCAGCATGGACATCACGATCCACAGCATCGCTGCCAATGGCGAGACCGTGCTCACCGAGCGCACCCATCGCATCGCGCTCCTCGGTTCCATCGAGCTCGAGTTCTGGATGTGCGGGACCTTCGAGCTCGCGGACGGCGCCATCGCGGTGTGGCGCGACCGCTTCGATCTCGCCGAGATGACAGCCTCGATGATCCGTGGCGTCGGCACCGCGCTGTCCCGCCTGCAGATCGAGCAATCACCCCGGAGGTAGGCAGCGCCTGGCCCTGCCACGATTGCCGCCGGACTGCTAGGTACCCGTATCCTGGTGGGGTAAGCGACCCTTCAGGAAGGACCCGCATGTCACCCCGTGCCGATCTGCGCCGCGTTGATCTCCGTGGCCGGATGCCCTCCACCGTCGAGCTGCGCGCGGCCCTGCCGCGCGGGGGCGTGGACGTGGACGCGGTGCTCCATCAGGTCCGGCCAGTGGTCGACGATGTGCGTGCCCGGGGCGTCGAGGCCGCGCTGGAGCTGAGCGAGAAGTTCGATCGCGTGCGCCCGGATCAGGTAAGGGTTCCAGGCGCGGAGCTGCGGCGTGCCCTCGAGGAGCTCGATCCCGCGGTGCGCGCGGCGCTCGAGGTCGCGATCGATCGCGCCCGCCTGGTCCACGCGGACCAGCGGCGCACCGATGCCACCACCCGGGTAGTGCCGGGCGGGACGGTCACCGAGCGCTGGGTGCCGATCGAGCGGGTGGGTCTTTATGTTCCCGGGGGCAACGCGGTGTACCCGTCGAGCGTGGTGATGAACGTCGTCCCCGCGCAGGAGGCCGGTGTGGGATCGCTGGTGGTGGCGTCGCCGCCGCAGGCCGATTTCGGAGGACTGCCGCACCCGACGATCCTGGCGGCCGCGGCGCTGCTCGGCGTCGAGGAGGCCTGGGCTGTCGGCGGCGCCCAGGCGGTGGCCCTGCTCACCCACGGCGGCACCGATACCACTGGCGAGGAGCTTGTGCCGGTGGACATGATCACCGGGCCGGGCAACATCTATGTGACCGCGGCGAAGCGCCTGTGCCGCAGCCTCGTGGGCATCGATGCCGAGGCCGGCCCGACGGAGATCGCCATCCTTGCTGATGACACCGCGGACGCGGCCCACGTGGCGGCGGACCTGATCAGCCAGGCCGAGCACGATGTGCTCGCGGCGAGCGTGCTCGTCACCACGAGCGCGGAGCTCGCCGATGCCGTGGACGAGCAGGTCAACGAGCAGCTCGCGGCCACCAAGCACCAGGAGCGCATCGCGACCGCGCTGAGCGGCGAGCAGTCCGGGATCGTCCTGGTCTCCACTCTCGATGACGGGATCGCGGTGGTCGATGCCTATGCGGCCGAGCACCTCGAGATCCAGACCCGCGACGCAGCCACGGTCGCGGGCAGGGTCCGCAACGCGGGCGCGATCTTCGTCGGCGCCTACTCGCCGGTGAGCCTCGGCGACTACTGCGCGGGCTCGAACCATGTGCTGCCCACCGCTGGCAGCGCGCGTCATTCCTCGGGGCTGTCGGTGCAGACGTTCCTCAAGGGCATGCACGTCGTCGAGTACAGCGCCGAGGCGCTGCGCGAGGTGGCGCCGCATGTGGTCGCGCTGGCCTCGGCGGAGGACCTGCCCGCGCACGGGCAGGCCGTGCAGCGCCGCTTTCCCGGCAAGGCCGCGGGCGAGTGACCCCGCGGATGAACGCGCCTGGTAGTGCCATCACGATCGCTGACCTGCCGCTGCGCGAGAACCTGCGGGGCAAGTCCCCCTATGGCGCGCCGCAGCTACAGGTGCCCGTGCAGCTCAATACGAACGAGAACCCGCATCCGCCGTCCGCGGCGCTCATCGCGGATGTAGCCGAGTCGGTGCGGCAGGCGGCGGCCGAGCTGCACCGCTATCCCGATCGGGATGCGACGGCCCTGCGACGGGAGCTCGCCGACTACGTGACCCGGCAGACCGGCGTCGCGGTCACCGTGGCGAACCTGTGGGCGGCGAACGGCTCCAACGAGATCCTCCAGCAGATCCTGCAGGCGTTCGGTGGTCCGGGCCGCACGGCGCTGGGCTTCACGCCGTCCTACTCGATGCATCCGATCATCTCCACCGGTACCCAGACGCTGTGGCTCGAGTCGCCGCGGCGAGCTGACTTCTCCCTCGACGTGGACGCGGCAGTGCGGGCGATCGCCGAGCACCGGCCCGATGTGGTGTTCGTGACGAGCCCCAACAACCCGACCGGGCACAGCATCCCGCTGGCCGGCTTGCGGCGCATCCTCGAGGCCGCGCCCGGGGTCGTCGTGGTCGACGAGGCCTATGGGGAGTTCTCTGCCGTGCCGAGCGCCGTGGGCCTCATCGAGGACCATCCGGCCAAGCTCGTGGTCAGCCGCACGATGAGCAAGGCGTTCGCGTTCGCCGGTGGGCGGCTCGGGTACCTCGTTGCCGCGCCCGCCATGGTGGACGCGATGCTGCTCGTCCGGCTTCCCTACCACTTGTCGGTGGTGACGCAGGCCGCGGCGCGGGCCGCCTTGCGCCATGCCGACGAGACGCTCGCGAGCGTGCACCATCTCGCCGCGGAGCGTGACCGGGTCGCTGCGGCACTGACGGGGTGGGGCTTCGATGTAGTGCCCAGCGATGCCAACTTCATCCTCTTCGGCCGCTTCCGCGACAGTGCGGCGAGCTGGCAGCGCTACCTCGACCAGGGGGTGCTGATCCGGGACGTGGGCATCCCCGGCCATCTTCGTGCGACCATTGGCCTCGATGCCGAGAACGATGCGTTCCTCGAGGCGAGCGCGCAGCTCGCGGCGAGCGAGCTCGTGCCCGGTAGCACGCCACGGGAAGGAACATCATGACCCCACGGATCGGTCGCGCGGAACGCACCACGCGCGAGTCCAGCATCACGGTGGAATGGAACCTCGACGGCTCGGGCCGCACGGACATCTCCACCGGAGTGCCGTTCTTCGACCACATGCTCACCGCGCTCGGCGCGCACGGCAGCTTCGACCTGTCGGTCCGGGCCACCGGCGACATCGAGATCGAGGCGCACCACACGGTGGAGGACACCGCCATCGTGCTCGGGCAGGCGCTCGGGCAGGCGCTCGGCGACAAGAAGGGCATCCGGCGCTTCGGTGATTGCTACATCCCGATGGACGAGACCCTCGCGCATGCCGTCGTGGACGTCTCGGGCCGGCCGTACTGCGTGCACACCGGCGAGCCCGAGCACATGCTCCACACCATCATTCCCGGTCACGCGAGCGCGCCCTACTCCACGGTGATCAACCGTCATGTCTTCGAGTCCCTCGCGATGAACGCCCGCATCGCCCTGCACGTGCGGGTGCTCTATGGCCGCGACCCGCACCACATCACCGAGGCCGAGTACAAGGCCGTGGCGCGGGCGCTGCGCGCTGCCGTGGAGCCCGATCCGCGCGTCGGTGGCATCCCGTCCACGAAGGGCGCGCTGTGAGGGCGGGACCGCGATGAGTGGCACGTTGATGTACCTGTTGTTCATGGCCGCGGGCTTCCTCCTTGGAGGCGCCATCGCGCTGTGGCGGACCAACCGCTTCCTCTCCGGCGTGCTCGCCGCGACAGCGGTGATCTGCGGCGCGGGCGCGGCACTGCGATTGCTGGAGGTCCTATGACAACCGCCGCTCCGAGCGTGGCGATCCTCGACTACGGCTCGGGCAACCTGCGGTCCGCGCAGCGCGCGCTCGACCGGGTGGGCGCGCGCACCGTCGTGACGACCGACGCGAGCGAGGCACTGGATGCCGATGGCCTCGTCGTGCCCGGCGTCGGTGCGTTCGCCGCCTGCATGGAGGGACTGAAGGCCGTGCGGGGCGATCGCCTCATCGGGCGCCGCCTGGCCGGTGGCCGACCGGTCCTCGGCATTTGCGTCGGCATGCAGGTGCTGTTCGAGCGTGGCATCGAGTTCGGCATCGAGGCCGAGGGATGCGGGGAATGGCCCGGCACCGTCGACCGCTTGCACGCCGATGTGCTGCCGCACATGGGCTGGAACACCGTCGAGGCCGCCCGTGGCAGCATCCTGCTCGAGGGGCTGCCCGCGGACACTCGCTTCTACTTCGTGCACACCTATGCGGCGCAGTCCTGGGAGATGGAGCCCTCCGATGTGATCGCGCCACCGAAGCTCACCTGGGGCGACTACGGGGGCCGGTTCCTCGCGGCCGTGGAGAACGGGCCGCTCTCGGCGACGCAGTTCCATCCGGAGAAGTCCGGCGATGCCGGGGCGCACCTGCTGGAGAATTGGGTGAGATCCCTGTGACCAGCGGCGAGGAGCCCGTCGGCGAGTTCTCGATGGCCAGGCTCGCGCTGTTCTCCCTCGGTGCCGGCTCGCTGGTGCTGCTCGGGGCGGCCGCGATCATCCTGCTGGCGCAGCCCGCTCCGTTGGTCGGCCTGGTCATCGGGCTGGCCGGGCTGGGATTGTCGGTCGCGGCAGTGGGCATCGTGTCGACCACGATGACGCGCCGCGCGCTCGGGCCGCACGGTCCGGAGCAGCGAGGTTCGGTGAAATCCGGGCCGAGAGACTAAGGTTGTCGCCCGTGAGTCTTGTGTTGTTGCCCGCGGTGGATGTCGCGGATGGTCAGGCTGTCCGGCTCGTGCAGGGAGAGGCGGGGAGCGAGACGAGCTATGGCTCTCCCCGCGAGGCCGCCCTGCAGTGGCAGAACGATGGTGCCGAGTGGGTGCACCTGGTGGATCTGGACGCGGCATTCGGCCGGGGATCCAACCGCGAGCTGCTCGCCGATGTGGTGGGCGAGCTCGACGTGAAGGTGGAGCTCTCCGGCGGCATCCGGGATGATGCCTCCCTCGCCGCCGCGCTGGCCACAGGATGCGCCCGGGTCAACCTGGGCACTGCGGCGATCGAGGATCCCGAGTGGTGCGCCCGCGCCATCGCCGAGCATGGCGAGCGCATCGCGGTCGGCCTGGACGTGAAGCTCATCGAGGGGCAGTGGCGCCTGCGCGGCCGCGGCTGGGTCAGCGATGGCGGTGATCTCTGGGAGGTCCTCGAGCGGCTCGACCGCGATGGGTGCAGCCGCTACGTCGTCACCGATGTGACCAAGGACGGAACATTGACCGGCCCGAACCTGGATCTGCTGCGGCAGGTCTGCGCCGCGACCGACGCTCCCGTCATCGCCTCGGGTGGCGTCTCGACCATCGCGGACCTCGAGGCCATCGCAACGCTCGTCGAGGCCGGGGTCGAGGGCTCGATCGTGGGCAAGGCCCTGTACGCGGGCCGGTTCACGCTGCCCGAGGCGCTGCGCGCCGTCTCCCGGTAGCGCGCTTACCCATGGCCTCGCTGGATACCACCACGCTCGATCGCCTCGCGGTCGAGGCGTGCCAGGTCCTCGACGAGGCGTGGCCGCGGTTCCTGGCCGGGCATGGCGCGCCGAGCGCCGTGGCGAAGGGTGATCGCGATTTCGCTACCGAGATCGATCTCGACCTCGAGCGATTCGTCGCCGCGGAGCTCGATCGCCGTACCGGCATCGGCACCCACGGCGAGGAGTTCGGCGGCGACAGCCTGAGCGCGGGACCAGTGTGGGTGCTCGACCCCATCGACGGGACGATGAATTATTCCCTGGGCCTGCCCTACGCGGGGATGCTTCTCGCGCTGCTCGACGAGGGCCAGCCGGTGATCGGCCTGACCTGGCTGCCGCACCTTGGCGAGCGGATCTGGGCAGTCGTGGGCGGGGCACTGATGCGCAACGGCGAGCCCCAGCCCCGGCTCGAGCCGCGCTCGCTGCATCACAGCATGGTGGCCGTCGGATCGTTCAACCTCGATAGCACGCAGGGACTATCCGGCCGCTACCGCCTCGACCTGATCGGTGAGATCAGCCGCCGCAGCTCGCGGGTGCGCATGCTCGGCGCGACGGGCGTGGACCTCGCCTACACCGCGGCAGGCACGCTGGGCGCGACCATCAGCTTCGGGCATCATGTCTGGGACCACGCGGCGGGAGTGGCGCTGGTCCGGGCGGCCGGGGGCATTGTGACGGATCTGGCAGGCAAGCCCTGGACGGTACTCTCGAGGTCGGTTCTCGCTGCCGCGCCGGGCGCGCACGAGGAACTGGTCCGCCTCGCGGCAGCCGTCCCCCGGCAATGATGGCCCGCGGAACATGAAGGGCTGTGGCGCGGCATCGCGGACGATGAATGTGGTGAAGGAGAGCGGATGAGCCTGGCAGTGCGTGTCATTCCATGCCTGGATGTCGACAATGGTCGCGTCGTCAAGGGCGTGAACTTCCAGAACCTGCGTGATGCCGGTGATCCCGTGGAGCTCGCCGCGGCCTATGACGCCCAGGGCGCCGATGAGCTGACGTTCCTCGACGTCACCGCGTCCACCGGTGACCGCGGCACGATGATCGACGTGGTGCGCCGCACCGCCGAGCAGGTTTTCATCCCCCTGACCGTTGGTGGCGGCGTGCGCTCGGTGGAGGATGTGAACCAGCTCCTGCGGGCCGGGGCCGACAAGGTCAGCGTGAACACCGCGGCGATCCGTCGCCCGGAGCTGCTGCGCGAGCTATCCACGCGGTTCGGCTCGCAGTGCATCGTGCTGTCGGTCGATGCGCGGACGGTGCCGGATGGGCAGGATGACACCCCGTCGGGCTGGGAGGTGACCACCCACGGTGGCAAGAAGGGCACCGGGATCGATGCGGTCGAGTGGGCGGTGCGCGGCGCGGAGCTCGGGGTGGGGGAGATCCTGCTCAACTCGATGGATGCCGATGGCACGAAGGCTGGCTTCGATCTGCCGATGATCCGTGCGGTGCGGGCCGCGGTGGACATCCCGGTGATCGCGTCCGGTGGCGCGGGCACGGCGCGGCATTTCCCGCCCGCGGTGAAGGCGGGAGCGGACGCGGTGCTCGCGGCGAGCGTCTTCCACTTCGGGGACATGACTGTTGGTGACGTCAAGGACGCGATGCGCGCGGATGGGATCGTGGTGCGATGAGCAGCAGCGAGATCGCGGCGGCGCGGCTCGATCCGGCGATCGCGGCGCGGCTGAAGCGCAACGCGGATGGCCTGGTGGCCGCGGTGGCGCAGGAGCGGGGGACCGGGGATGTGCTGATGCTGGCGTGGATGGACGACCATGCGCTCGCCCACACCCTCGCGACCCGCAAGGGCACATACTTCTCGCGCAGCCGGGGCGAGTACTGGGTGAAGGGGGAGACCTCGGGCCACACCCAGCATGTGCACGAGGCGCGCATCGACTGCGACGGCGATACCGTGCTGCTCGTGGTCGATCAGGTGGGGCCGGCCTGCCATACGGGCGTGCACACGTGCTTCACCGGTGATGAGCGGGTGCTGCTGCCGCTCGATGAGGGCTAGGGGCTACTAGCCGCGCTCCGGCGACGGCCGTGGGGCACACTGGATGCCATGCCGTTGATCCAGATCTCCCAGACCCCTGGCCTGACCGATGAGCAGAAGCGTGCCGCGATCGAGGCGGTGACCCAGGCCTACTGCGCCGCGACCGGCAAGAGCGAGAGCGCTGTGTGGGTCGTGATGACCGATGTGCCGCGCGCGAGCTGGGGCGTGGGCGGCGTTCCGCTGGGCTGAGACTGATGGCCCGGTTCGTGTGATCCGGGAAATAGTTGCTGGACTTCCGCTACCCCCAGGCGTGATAATTGCGCGAGCAACTATTTAGGAGATCCGATGGCCGCGATGCCCGTCCTGTTCCTCAGCCACGGTGCGCCACCACTGGTCGATGACGCTCGCTGGGTCGGTCAGCTCCAGCGCTGGGCCCGCGGGCTGCCGCGCCCTACCAGCATCCTCATCGTCTCCGCGCACTGGGAATCCGCCCCGCTGACCATCGGCGCGACCGCCGACGCGGTCCCCCTCGTCTATGACTTCTGGGGGTTCCCGCAGCGCTTCTACGACGTGACCTACCCGTCGCCCGGCGCCCCCGGGCTCGCTGATCTCATCGCATCGCTCGCTCCCGATGAGCACGAGGTGATCCGCCAGCCCCACCGCGGCCTCGACCACGGCGCCTACGTGCCGCTGACCGTCATGTACCCCGAGGCCGACATTCCCGTGCTGCAGATCTCGCTGCCCACCCTCGAGCCCCACGCGCTGCTCTCCCTCGGCGAGCGGCTCCGGCCCCTGCGCGAGCAAGGAGTGCTCATCATCGGCTCCGGCTTCACCACCCACGGGCTGCCCTACCTCACCGACCCCACCGCCGGTGCCACCCCGCCCGGATGGTCCAGCGAGTTCGACCACTGGACCGCCGAGACGCTCGCGCGCGCCGACCTCGACACCCTTCTCGACTTCCGCCACGCCGCCCCGGGGATGCCCTACGCGCACCCCAGTACCGAGCATTTCGCGCCGCTGTTCGTCGCGCTCGGCGCCTCCAGCGACCCCGAGCAGGTCCCCGATCAGGTGATCGACGGATACTGGATGGGCCTGGCCAAGCGATCCATCCAGCTCTCCTGAGCCTTGCCGCACCCCTGCGGCATGCCCCCGGGCTCCACCGGGTGTGACGCGCGCGGCCCGTCCTGCAAGGATGGGGGCATGCACGATTCGACGACCACGCGGGAACAATTCCATCACCTGGCGGCCGAGCACAGGGTCGTGCCCGTGACCCGCAAGGTCCTCGCCGACGCCGAGACCCCCGTCTCCGCCTACCGGAAGCTCGCGGGCAACCGGGCCGGAACGTTCCTGCTCGAGTCCGCCGAGAATGGCCGATCCTGGTCGCGCTGGTCGTTCATCGGCGCCGCGAGCACCTGCGCCCTCACAGTGCGCGATGGCGACGCCGTGTGGATCGGCGGAGCACCGCAGGGCGCCCCCTCCGGCGGCGATCCCATCGCGGCCCTGCGCGACACCCTCGCCCTGCTCGAGAGCGAGCACATCGACGGCATGCCACCACTGACCGGTGGGCTCGTCGGCTACCTCGGCTACGACATCGTGCGACGCCTGGAGAAGCTGCCCGAGCACACCACCGACGACCTGCGCGTCCCCGAGATGGTCATGCTGCTCGCCACCGACTTCGCGGCGTTCGACCACCACGAGGGCAGCATCACGCTGATCGCCAACGCCGTCAACTGGGACGGCACCGCCGAGCGCGCGGACGAGGCCTATGACGCCGCGGTGGCCAGGCTCGACGCGATGACCGCCGCCCTCGGCGCCCCCGCTGCCTCGACCGTCTCGACCTTCAGCCGCCCCGAGCCAGATTTCGTGCGGCAGCGCACCAGCGAGGAGTTCGGCGCAGCGGTGACCCAGGTCGTCCACGAGATCGAGGAGGGCGAGGCCTTCCAGGTGGTGCTCTCGCAGCGCTTCGAGATGGACACCGATGCGGATGGGCTCGACGTCTATCGCATGCTGCGGGCCTCCAACCCGAGCCCCTACATGTACCTGATGCGCGTACCGGCCGACCCGGGCGCGGGCGCTACCGCCGAGGGGCTGCCCGACGAGACCGCCTTCACGATCGTGGGCTCGAGCCCCGAGGCCCTGGTGACCGTCCAGGAGGGCGTCGCCACCACCCATCCGATCGCGGGGACCCGCTGGCGCGGCGCGAGCGACGAGGACGACATTCTTCTGGAGAAGGACCTCCTCGCCGACGAGAAGGAGAACGCCGAGCACCTCATGCTTGTCGATCTCGGCCGCAACGACCTCGGCCGGGTCTGCCGCCCCGGCACCGTCAAGGTGTCCGACTATCGCCACATCGAGCGATACAGCCATGTGATGCACATGGTGTCGACCGTGTCCGGGCAGCTCACGGAGGGACGGACCGCTCTTGACGCGATCACCGCCTGCTTCCCGGCCGGCACCTTGTCCGGCGCGCCGAAGGTCCGCGCCATGGAGCTGATCGACGAGCTCGAGCTGACCCGGCGCGGGCTTTACGGCGGCATCGTCGGCTACCTCGATTTCACTGGCAACGCCGATACCGCCATCGCGATCCGCACCGCGCTGCTCAAGGACGGCAAGGCGTATGTGCAGGCTGGTGGTGGCATCGTCGCCGACTCGCAGCCCGAGTACGAGGACAACGAATCTCGCAGCAAGGCGATGGCAGTGTTGAAGGCTGTCGCTGCGGCGGGCACCATCGAGCCCATGCCCGCCCCTGCACCTGTAACCCCTGCACCTGGAACCCCTGAGCCCTCATGAGCGCGACGGAAGGCGGGAAGTCCCGGCGGCGCGCGCTGCTGCTCGCGCTGCTCGGTGCCGCGCTGCTCTGGGCGTCATCGCGGTTGTCCTGGGTGTCCTACACCGTGGTCGATGGCCTGCGGCCGCCCTATGACGCCACGATCGTGGGTGCTGATTGGGCGGCCGCGCTCGCCCCGCTCTCCCTCGCGATCGGGGCGGCGCTGCTCGTCGCCCTCGTGGCCCGCGGCCGCGCGCAGCCGGTCCTCGCTCTCGCGATCGGCATCCTCTCCGCCCTCGCGCTCATCGAGCCGGCCCGGATGGTCCTGGGCGGGCTCGACGCGGATCGCGTGGCACGGCTCGCCGAGCTGCCCGCGCGGGCGGAGGCCACCGGGATCGAGGGCAATCCCGTGGCGCCTCTCGTTGCTGTTGCCGCTGCCGCGCTGGGGCTCGCCGCCGCAGTGCTGCTGGCGCGTGCTCCGCGACCGGGAGCCAAGCTGGACAACGCGTACACGACGCCGGCGGTGCGCAAGGAGAACGCCCGGACGGGCCTGGCGACCGGGCCGATTTCGGCGCGGGAAGGGTCAGGCATACCATTGAGCGATCGGTTGCTCTGGGACGCGCTCGACGCGGGCGAGGACCCGACCACCGATGGCCCTGAGCCAAGGCCCTAGACGACAACGAGCAATGACGGTGCTTCGTGATGAATGATCGACCGCGCAGCGCGGGATGCACTCGTCGACGGAAAGGACACGTGGGGGCAGGATGACCGTTCTCGACTCCATACTCGACGGCGTGCGTGCGGATGTCGCGGCCAGGGAGTCCGCCCTTGACCTCGCGGCGGTGAAGAAGCTGGCCAAGGCGGCACCGGATCCACTCGATGCGGCGGCAGCGCTGCGCGAGCCCGGCATCGCAGTGATCGCCGAGGTCAAGCGGGCGAGCCCGTCGAAGGGCGCGCTGGCCAACATCCCCGATCCTGCTGTCCTCGCTCACGAGTACGAGCTCGGTGGTGCCCGCGTGATCAGCGTCCTCACCGAGGAGCGCCGCTTCCAGGGATCCCTCGCAGATCTCGACGCCGTCCGTGCCGCGGTGCGCATCCCGGTGCTCCGCAAGGATTTCGTCGTCGGCCCCTACCAGGTCCATGAAGCACGTGCCCATGGCGCCGACCTGATCCTGCTGATCGTTGCCGCGCTCGAGCAGGACGTGCTCGTCTCGCTGCTCGACAGGACCGAGTCGCTGGGAATGACCGCGCTCGTGGAGGTGCATACCGAGGCGGAGGCGGACCGGGCGCTCGAGGCCGGTGCCAGCGTGATCGGTGTGAATGCTCGCGATCTGAAGACGCTCGAGGTCGACCGGGACTGCTTCGCGCGGATCGCGCCCGGCCTGCCCAGCAATGTCATCAAGATCGCGGAGTCCGGCGTTCGCGGCCCGGCCGATCTGCTGGCCTACGCTGGCGCCGGTGCTGACGCCGTTCTGGTCGGGGAGGGCCTCGTGACCAGTGGCGATCCGCGAGCGGCCGTGTCCGATCTCGTGACCGCGGGCACGCACCCCTCCTGCCCGAAGCCAGCGCGCAAGGGATGAACCGCGACGCGGCGGGGCCAGCCACCGACATGGGAACAGGAAGTAGCGAAGTGGGGCAGACTGGCGGCATGACGCCGTTCGAAACTGTTGATCTCAAGGCAGCCGCGCAGCCAGGCGGGCAGCACATGCCCCGGGCCAGTGCCGGGCTCACCGAGCGCAGTCCGTCCGACCCCGACGCTGGCGGGCACTTCGGGGCCTTCGGAGGCCGGTACGTGCCCGAGGCCCTGATGGCCGTGATCGAGGAGACCACAGCGGAGTACGAGAAGGCCCGCGCCGACGAGGGCTTCCTCAACGAGCTTGATCGCCTGCAGCGCGACTACTCCGGGCGGCCCTCCCCGCTCTACGAGGCGAAGCGGCTCAGCGAGCATGCCGGGGGAGCGAGGATCTTTCTCAAGCGGGAGGATCTCAACCACACCGGCTCGCACAAGATCAACAACGTGCTCGGCCAGGCCCTCCTCGCCCAGCGCATGGGCAAGACCCGCGTCATCGCCGAGACCGGCGCCGGGCAGCACGGCGTGGCCACCGCCACGGCCTGCGCCCTGCTCGGCCTCGACTGCGTGATCTACATGGGCAAGGTGGATACCGACCGGCAGGCCCTCAACGTGGCCCGCATGCGACTCCTCGGCGCAGAAGTCGTCGCCGTGGAGACCGGCTCGAAGACCCTCAAGGACGCCATCAACGAGGCCCTGCGCGACTGGGTCGCTCATGCCGACGACACCTACTACTGCTTCGGCACCGTCGCCGGCCCCCACCCCTTCCCGCTGATGGTGCGGGACTTCCAGCGCATCATCGGGCTCGAGGCCCGCGTCCAGATCCAGGCGCTCGCCGGTCGGCTTCCCGATGCCGCCGTGGCTTGCGTCGGCGGCGGCTCCAACGCCATCGGATTGTTCCACGCCTTCATCGGTGACCCTGGGGTCCGGCTCATCGGCATCGAGGCCGGCGGCGACGGCGTCGATACCGGGCGCCACGCGGCCACGATCGGTGGCGGCACGCCCGGTGCCCTGCATGGTGCCTACTCGTACCTGCTTCAGGACGACGACGGCCAGACCATCGAATCGCACTCGATCTCCGCGGGCCTCGACTACCCCGGAGTCGGCCCGGAGCATTCCTACCTCAACGACATCGGTCGCGCTGAGTACCGCTCGGCCACCGATACTGAAGCCATGGATGCCTTCGCGCTGCTATGCCGCACCGAGGGGATCATTCCGGCCATCGAGTCCGCGCACGCCATCGCCGGGGCGCTCGTGCTCGGTCGCGAGCTCGGCGAGAAAGCGATCATCGTGGTGAACCTCTCGGGACGCGGGGACAAGGACGTCGCCACCGCAGCGCAATGGTTCGAGCTCGCTCCCGCCAGCGCCACCGAGACCGAAGGGGAGACCGCGCCGTGACCGCACCCATCAGCTCCAGCGATCCATCGACATCCCGCCTCGCGCCGATCTTCGCGCGCTGCAAGGCCGAGGGGCGCTCCGCTCTCGTCGGGTACCTCCCCGCCGGCTACCCCGACAAGGCGACCTCCCTCGAGCTCTTCGCCGCGCTCGTCGAGGCAGGCTGCGACCTCATCGAGGTCGGCGTCCCGTACTCCGATCCCGTCATGGACGGCCCCACCATCCAGAACGCCGCCGGGACCGCCCGGCGCAACGGCTTCCGGGTCCGGGATGTGTTCGATTCGGTCGCGCACATCAAGGCGCTCGGTGGCAACGCCGTGGTCATGTCCTACTGGAACCCGGTGCTCAAGTATGGCGTGGATGCGTTCGCCCGCGATCTCGCCGCAGCGGGCGGGCTCGGGCTCATCACACCGGACCTGATCCCCGACGAGGCGCACGACTGGATCGCCGCATCCACCGAGCATGGCCTTGACCGGATCTTCCTCGTCGCCCCGTCCTCCACCGAGGAGCGGCTCGCCACCACCCTCGACCAGTGCCGTGGCTTCGTCTACGCCGCATCCACCATGGGCGTCACCGGCGCACGGGATGCCGTGTCCCACTCCGCGCCCGACCTCGTGGCCCGCATCCGCCAGCACAGCGACATCCCCATCGGGATCGGGCTCGGCGTGCGCGACCGTGCCCAGGCTGCCGAGATCGCCCGCTACGCCGATGCGGTCATCGTGGGCTCCGCACTCGTCAGCGCCGCCGAGGACAGCATCGACGCGGTCTCGGTGCTCACGCGCGAGCTTGCTGCCGGAGTACGCGAGCCGCACGCTTCCGCTACCGTGTGAAGTGGTCCACCTGCTCGGGGAGACACGCGCTCCCCGCGGCGTCCCATGCCTAGCCAATCGAGGGGAAAGCTGTGAACCAGGGCTCTCCAGCCGCTACAACGGTTGATCTGCTCGCGTACATCCCGAGCCCGCCGCAGGGCGTGTGGTACATCGGTCCGTTCGCGCTGCGCGCCTACGCGCTGTTCATCATCGTCGGCATCATCGTCGCCATCACCTGGGGCGATCGGCGCTGGCAGGCACGCGGCGGCGAGCCCGGCACCGTGCTCGACATCGCGCTGTGGGCCATCCCGTTCGGCTTCGTCGGTGGCCGCGCGTACCACGTGATGACCGACTGGCAGAAGTACTTCGGCGAGGGCGCCAACCCGATCGATGCGCTGAAGGTCTGGCAGGGCGGTCTCGGCATCTGGGGCGCTGTCGCGTTCGGTGCCCTCGGCGCGTGGATCGGCTGCCGGGCCAAGGGAGTGCCGCTGCCAGCATTCGGCGATGCCGTCGCGCCGGGCATCCTCCTCGCCCAGGGCATCGGTCGCCTCGGCAACTACTTCAACCAAGAGCTCTACGGCCGCAGCACCGACCTTCCGTGGGGCCTGGAGATCTACACCCGCCTCGACGCCGAGGGCCGCATCGACAACCTCAATGGCGTGTCCACCGGCCAGCTCGTGGACGTGGTGCATCCGACGTTCCTCTACGAGCTTCTCTGGAACGTCTTCTTCGTCGTGGTGCTCGTGCTGATCGACCGCAAGCTCCGCATCGGCCACGGCCGGTTGTTCGCGCTCTACGTCGCTGGCTACAGCTTCGGCAGGTTCTGGGTCGAGCTGATGCGTGCCGACCCGGCCAACGAGTTCTTCGGCATCCGCATCAACTCCTACACCTCCGCCATCGTGTTCACCGGCGCGATCATCTACGTCCTGCTCGCGCGCAAGGGCCGGGAGGATCCCGCGACGCTCCAGCCCGCGGGAAGACACCCCGATGCAGGCACGGGCGCTGATGCTTCCGACGGCGATGCCGCACCCGTGGGGGCCGGCGAGCACACCGAGGATGGGGAACAGCGCGATCCCGACAGCGGCGACAGCGCGTCGGGCTCCCGCTGACCCCGAGCGAGCGATAGGGAGGCAGACCCATGGCAGGCCAGTCCGGGAGGAGCCCGGTTCCGCATGCGGAACCGCACCACTCCGGCTGCAGCCACGGGCCTGGCCCGCGCAACAAGGTGCACGCGGTCGCCCTCGCCGCCCTGCTCGGCGGAGGGTGCCTCTACCTCTGGGCGTTCAGCCCCCACGACAGCTCCTCGGTATACCCGATCTGCCCGACCAAGCTACTGACTGGCCTGGACTGCCCCGGCTGCGGCGCGCTGCGCATGGGGCACGACCTGCTCCGCGGCGATCTCGTGGCCGCCGCGCATGACAATGCGTTCCTCCTCGGACTCGCGCCGGTGCTCCTCGGCTACGGCGGCTGGCTCGCCTGGCAACGCTCCCGGGGCCGCGCGACGCGAGTACCGTGGCGGGCCGTCATCGCTATCACAGCGCTCGCGATCATCTGGGGGATCGTCCGCAACATCCCTGGCTTTCCGCTCGTGCCGGGCTAGCCGATGCCGGGCCACGGCGCGCTGGGACAGCTAGTAGACAGTCGTGAGCGGCCGGGAGCGAGAATTCCTTGCCCGTTCATTCCGTGCGATGCAGACACTCCCAACCCGGGCGACTATGTTGGTGACTGTGAAACGTCGAGCGAAGATCGTGTGCACCCTGGGGCCCGCCACCGGCACCGAGGAGATGGTGAAGCAGCTCATCGACAGCGGCATGAACGTCGCGCGCCTCAACATGAGCCACGGCGACCATGCCACCCATGAGCAGAACTACCAGCATGTCCGCGCTGCGGCCGAGGCCGCTGGCCGCAACGTGGGCATCCTTGCTGACCTCCAGGGGCCCAAGATCCGGCTCGGGCGGTTCGAGGACGGCGGCGCCACACACTGGGCGAGCGGCGAGGAAGTCCGCATCAGCATCGAGGACTGCCCCGGCACCCACGATCGTGTATCGACCACCTACAAGGGCCTCGCCGAGGACGCGCGCGCCGGTGATCGGCTGCTCATCGACGACGGCAAGGTCGGCCTCGTGGTCACCGCCGTCGAGGGCCCGGACGTAGTGTGCCGTGTCGTCGAGGGCGGGCCCGTCAGCAACAACAAGGGCATCTCGCTGCCCGGCATGAACGTCTCGGTGCCCGCGCTCTCCGAGAAGGACATCGAGGACCTCGAGTTCGCGCTGCGCCTCGGCGTGGACCTGATCGCCCTGTCGTTCGTGCGGTCACCGTCCGACATCGAGCTCGTCCACGACGTCATGGATCGGGTGGGCCGCCGCGTCCCGGTCATCGCGAAGCTCGAGAAGCCCGAGGCGATCGCCAACCTCGAGGCGATCGTCCTCGCCTTCGATGCCATCATGGTCGCCCGTGGCGACCTCGGCGTCGAGATGCCCCTCGAGCAGGTGCCGGTCGTGCAGAAGCGCGTGATCCAGGTGGCGCGCGAGAACGCCAAGCCCGTGATCGTCGCGACGCAGATGCTCGAATCAATGATCACCAACGCCCGCCCCACCAGGGCAGAGGCATCCGATGTGGCCAATGCCGTGCTCGACGGCGCGGACGCGCTGATGCTGTCGGGCGAGACGTCGGTGGGCCAGTACGCGCTCGAGGCGGTTCGCACCATGGCGCGGATCATCACCGCCGTCGAGGCCGAATCCACCGTCGTGCCACCGCTGACGCATGTGCCGCGCACCAAGCGGGGCGTGATCTCCTACGCGGCGCGCGACATCGGCGAGCGGCTCGAGGCGAAGGCCCTCGTCGCGTTCACCCAGTCCGGTGACACGGTGCGGCGCCTTGCCCGGCTGCACACCTCGCTGCCGCTGGTCGCCCTCACGCCGGTCCCCGCCGTGCACAACCAGTTGTCACTGACGTGGGGCACCGAGACGTTCACGGTGCCCTACGTGGAGAGCACCGATGAGATGATCCGCCAGGTGGATGAGGCATTGCTCTCGGTCGGTGGCTACGAGCGCGGCGACCGTGTGGTGATCGTCGCCGGGGCTCCTCCCGGCACCGTCGGCTCGACGAACCTCATCCAGGTGCATCGCATCGGCGAGGACGACCACTAGCGCGCGGTAGTGGGCGTCGGGCAGGGGCAGGCCGGGCACCGCTTGGCCCGGGCGGGCCCTCGGCGGGGCCAACCGCGCGCATTAGTGGAAACTTTTCCTCCCCTGAGCGGGAAAAGTTTCCACTCGCGCCCGCCAATGGTTGCAGCCAGGCAATGGTCCCAGCGCGCTGGAACGGTCAAAGCGCCAGGACTTTTTCGCCATCGAACCCTCGCCGTGGCACCATTCCTGGATGATCCGCCGCATTCCCGATCCACGATCCGTGCTGCCTCCGACCGAGTGGCCGATGGTGGGCGCCGCGATCGTCTACATCGTCGCCTACAGCGTCTCGGTGCTGCGGCCGGAGCCGGGAGTGCGCGCGGCCACCGAACTGATCATGGTGGGCGTATGGGTGGTCTTCGCTATCGACTACCTCGTGCGCTTCGTCGCGGCGGAGCGGAAGCTGCGATGGTTCCTGACCCACCCGCTGGAGCTCGCGATCGTGGCGCTGCCGATGCTGCGGCCGTTGCGGCTGCTGCGTGTGGTTATCGTCGTGCAGAAGCTCCATGCCTCGGTGGGCCGCACGCTGCATGGCCGGGTGGGCATCTATGCGGCGGCCTCGGCGACGCTGCTGATCTACATGGCATCGCTCGCGGTGCTCGACGCCGAGCGCAACGCCGCGGGCACGCAGATCACGAACTTCGGCGATGCTGTGTGGTGGTCCATCGTCACGGTCACGACCGTGGGCTACGGCGACATCGTGCTCGTCACGACAGTGGGTCGGATCATTGCGGTGCTGCTGATGTTCGGCGGCATCAGCATCATCGGTGTCATCACGGGCACCATCGCGTCGGTGATCGTCAATAGGGTCGCCGAGAACGATGAGACACAGGAAGCAGCGACGCGCGCGCAGGTGAACGCCCTCGACGAGCACATCGGCAAGCTGGAGGATCGGATCGCGGAGCTCGCGGAGCTGCTCTCGGACCAGGAGCGGGGACCGGGGCGGGGCTAGGTCACGAGGGGCTTGCCCGTTGGGGACCGGGCCGTACAAAGACCGGGCCGCAGTGGGACCGGGCCGCGCGGAATGGGTCCAGGGCGGGCCCGGCAGGAAGTGCCCTCGGTGAGACTCGAACTCTAGCGGCACCCCAGGTCAGCGGCTCGGAAACTGCCTTTTACCTGTGAAAAGGTGTATCGATGTAATTCGGTTTTCATAGGCTCTATCCCTGGTTCATAGGCGCAAATGTGGCCACGATGTGGCCGGTTTGGGCCACTGTGTGGCCACGCCGCGAGGCGATACCCGTCGAAGGGTGTGAGCCTGACAAGATCGAACCGTGCCGACAGACTCCGATCACGACGGGAACTCGCCCTCTGACCCAGACCTGCTGACTGCGCTCACGAACGCGGGCTGGCTTCTGGAACAGACAGTTGCGCATGTCCTCGCCGATGCGGATTGCCATCCCCGTCTCGGTTGGGCCTTTCAGGACGTCGATGACCCGAACAAGTCACGCGAGCTCGATGTCTACGGGTACCGCCAAGTGCTCCGAGACGAAGACGCACAGGTGATTGTCGCCACCAAGTTCCTCGTCGAGTGCAAGCAATCGACCATGCCCTACGTCGCTGTCGGTCGGACACTCCCCGCTTGGCAATTTAAGCGGCAACCGACTCAGCACAAGATTCCCGTCGAGGAATTGCGGTTCAAGATTCCTGACAGCAAGTCCTCCAGGCTGAAACCGGCCTGGGAGGTGCTTGGATTCGCCGACATCGCAAGGCAATGCGGTGAGGACTACTTCCGGGCGACTCAGTTAACTCGGCTTGAACGCGAGAGTGCCAACTGGTCCGCGACCAACAACGGCATCTTCACTTCGCTCGTGCATCCGTTGGCGAAAGCCATCCGCGCAGCACAACGCGACTACAAGGGATTAGCGAACTTCTCGTCCGTGGGTAAGCGAAAGAGGTTCGTGTACTTCGATCTCATCTTCCCCGTTGTAGTTACGAGCGCTGAGATCATTGTCGTGGACACGACATCAAGGGAGCCTGTCGTGTTGCGGCCGAAGTGGACGACAGCTCGACGACAGCTTGAAACCGAGTCAATCAAAGGCGTGTTCGACTTCGACGTCGTTAACGAAGCATCGTTCAGTGAGTGCGTGGCCGACCGCCTCGGGTTCGCCGACGCAATCGCCGCTGCCGTCGCCTCAGATCCACTCAGGTACACCGGAGAGACCTGGGAGCCTCCGATGCTAGAAGCCTCAGACCTGTAGAGGACGCCCTTCGCGGCTAGCGAACCGAAGTGCCGAAGCCTCCCGCAGAGAGGTAACCGGCGGCCTGTCTTGGGTCACTGGCCGCCTCGATTGCGGCTCGGTCGGGTCCGACCGTGCTCGCTTGCCAGCGGTTCGGCGACATTGGGGACGGGCGTCCGGTGATCGGTGCGGACGACGGTATGGCGATCGAGCCGAGGCCGCCACGGCGTCCGGCCAGATGATCGAAGCCCACCACAGCGGCGGCCACTCGGTCCGGTTGGTGTTTGCCGGAGAGCCACGTCGTCGCGGCCGCCTCGAACGTGGTCAGCTCGCCGACGATGCGGAACCGGCCGATCTCGGCGGCGTTGCGCAGACCGGCGGCCCGTTGCAAGGCGTCACCTCTGCCGCGCCACATCTTCACGCGCACCGGCCAGCGAAGGGCGATTGAGGCGTCAGACAGGATGCGCTGATAGGTCGTGCCGGTCGCGTAACCCTCGACGACGATCGCGGTGGCCTTGTGGGTGCGGGCAGCCTCGACGGCTCGGCGTGCCGATTGGTCGCTCGTCATCTGCCCGCTGTGGTCGGCGAGGAGGTACACGACGCCGTCGGGATCGAGCCCGAGGACGACGATCCCCGACTCATCGCCGTGGCCGGAGTCGGCCGGGTCCACAGCGACGATCGTGCGCAGCCGAAGAGGTGTGGTCGAGATCTGGTGATCGTCGAACCACGCGCGCTTGAACAGGCCACCTTCCGCCGGGACCGGGTCGCCTTGGTGCATCGTCTGCCACGTCTAGCTCGGTGTCGTGGACTTGATCGCCTCCCAGTCGCGGACACCTCGGGCGCTGTCCAATGGCGTACCCGGCTCGCGTTTGAGCGAGTCGAGGAGGCCCGGCTCGGCGATCGCCGGGAAGTTGAGCCGCTGCCACGCCTTCTGGCCGAGGAGGTACGTCTGAATGTCACCGACGCCGAAGCGAGTGCCGATACTCACCACACGACCGCCGGGGGAGAGACGTTGCCTGATCGCGGTCTCCCACACGGTGCGGAGCTTGCGCTGCCCGGTGCGGGACTCCGCCGACTCGGCTCCGCTGTGGAGGTCGTCGAGGATCAGTAGATCCGCCGAGATGCCGGGGAGGGCGGACTTGACGGCGAGGGCGGTCACGCCACCTCGACGTCCGGCCAGAGTCCAACGACCGGCGGCGGTCTTGTCGCCGAGTCCGATACCGAGGCGGTCCGGCAAGAGTGATCCGGTTTGCGCGTCCTTGGCGCCGGTTCCGTACTGCGAGATGATCGCCCGGATGCGCTCGGAGTGCGCGCGAGCCAGCTCCTCGCTGTGGGTGAAAATCACGATCCGTCGATCGGGGTCGAGAACGAGGCACCACACCGCAAACCAGATCACGCGCTGGCTCTTACCCCCCTGGCTTGGTGCCGAGACGAGCAGTCGAGCGCCGTCGGTCTCCGCGACCCAGACGAGGCCGAGTTCGAGCTTGCGCAGCCACCCCACTTGGCGGTTCGTAGGGTCGAGGGCGACGGCCAGATCGCCCGGCGTCACGTGGTCGCGCAAGCACCCGGCGCGGGCGATCTCTTGCGCGGCGATCGCCCTGCGCGCAGGATCTCCGGCGGCCAGCTCGGCTAGCCGGTCGAGCGTGCGGTTGTCGGTCACGGGCTACACCAATCCGGCGTCAACCATCGAGGCGAAAAGCGCGCTCGGCGAGTGACGATTCGGTGCCGAGCTATCTACGCAGTCGGAGTCGGTCAGGGTAAGGCGAGCTCGGCGGTATTAGGGACAGTTGGGCGATGTTCATGTGCACGACTACGGTCGGTCAAGATCGCTCAGAAGTAGATTGGCGGATTCCTAGGACAGATCACCCTTGGCGTTGCGCAGAACGCGCATACATCGGAGGTAATGCGGCCCGGTCGCGCGCCTGCCGTCGGCGCGGATCGTCGAGGGGGGCACCTAGGGATGTGTTGGCGGCGACTTGGTGCCGGAGGTTGTCGTTCTTGGGCACAACCTCGACCTTAAGAGTCGACGGTGCATGCGCTGCCAGCAGCGCCGCAGGTGTGCGCCGGGGATAGCGACAAACGGAATGACCAGCGATCGTCACTCGAGCAGCGCACGCCGTAGGACTCCATCTTCATCACGCCGAGGCTAGTCCTGGGCGCACCTGCGTTCGACGAACTGCGCGCCGAGTTGGGCGCGCGATGCGTGAACTTGCCGCGACGGCCAGGTGGGCAGCCAGGGCGTTCTAACCCTGTGTAGACGACATCGAGCGGGCCGTATCCGGAACTAAGGATGGACCCGACAATCGGGCCGTGGTGGCTGCCCTTGGCCGCGTCAGTGTGGAACTGGCCTGTCCTATGCCTGCCGATCCACGTGTTGCGCCGACCGGGGTTCGAAAGGTGTCCCCCCCGCCCAGGGGTATAGCGCAGGGCGATTGTCGCTCCAAGCGCGACTAGCCACCCCCGTGGTGGAGGCGGCTAGTCGGTTCCTGCCTGTTACTGCGAGTCATCGGTTGGGAGGCCGATGATCTTATTGAGATAGTGGTAGGCAGCGTCGCGGGTTTGCCGCGTGCTGCTTAGTGACCATCCCTTGGGTTCGCCGGTCTTTGCGTCGAACGTTTCGATGAAAATCCTGCCCTGCCAGTCGGTGTTGGCGCGGTCCATGACAGCTCCCTTCCAACCGTCGCTGGCTGTAGTGTTTCCGGCGAGCTTGGCGATCGCCTTCGTCCACGTCTTTTTGGACTCCTCGTCATTCCATCGCTTCTTCTCGCCGCGGAACCGATCCCACATCTCGATGATCAGCCGGAACATCGGGAAGTAAATGATGTTCGCGGTGGCCAGCGAGGTCTTGCGAGACTCGATGCGTCCCTTGGCGTTCGGCTTAAAGACCTCGAAGTGGTTCGACCACTCCTCGTAGAACGCGTTGAAGAAGTCGACGAGGTCCTGGTATGACGCCGCGTCGTTCTTCTCGAGATCGGACAGCTTCTTGCGGTACGGGTTGATGGCCCGGACCAGCGTCGAGGTCGTCGTGAGCTTCTGGGACTGTTCGGCGATGCTGGTGGATCGCACCTCCAGTTGGTCGCGCTCGAAGATTGAACTCTCGTCCATCAACTTCTTGATGAAGCGTCGCTCCGGGTCTTTCGCCCAGTTCATGTCGAGTTCGACAGCCGCGGAAGGCTTCTTGGAATCGGCGTTGAACTCGTCGAACAACCAACCTTCCTTCACTGCATCGATGGAGTAGATGTCGCAATACACCTGATGCTCGTTCTTGTTCCTGAGGTTGAGGCGCTCGACCCAATCCCGGATGCGGTCCCCCTCGATGAGATCACCGTCGACGTCGACGGATTTGGGGATCTTTTCTGGGTGGTGGAACCAATCGCCCAGCAAGTAGTAGGCGAAGTGCCGGTGACCGGAGTCCGGAACGGTGATCACAGAGTGAACCGTGAGCAACTGCCCTTTCTCGTCATACGTCACCGAATCTTCTTGGTCACCGGCTCCCTCGATGCGGGCGTTCCAGATGACGTCAGCATTGAACAGATGCTTGTCGTCTTCGTCGTTGTAGGCCATGAGGTATTTGACCGCCATGGCTGCCGCCCGCTTGGGATCGATCTGCAGCGTCGGGTCGGTGATGGGAAGCAGGACGTCGTAGTCCGAATCCTTCATCTCACCAGCGAACCTCGACTTGAACCCCCGCTGGTAGCGCGGTGCGTAACGCACCACGCTCCGTCGCAGTTGCTCGTACAGATCATGGATGGGAATTATCGCCCGGTACACGTATCCGATGCCGGGCCGTTTGATGCGAGTGACCCCGGACACCGTCGTTCCTGAATTTATGACAGACATGGAAAATCTTTCTTGTTGTTGTCTTTCTTTGTCGTGGCTGACGCCGCCCGATGGCGTGCGGCGGCAGCCGTGCGGAGTGCGCGATCGTGGACGTAGTCCAGATTCGCTTTCTTCCACACCTCGATGCGCTGTTTGGACCCTTCGGCCAAACGGTGCAAATGTGCTTCGCGGTGCTCGATCTCCCGTTCGATGGCCGAGTCGGTTGCCCCGTCTCGCCACATTCCACGTCGGATCTCTTCGTCCTGCAGCAAGACGATGCCTACTGCTGGTGAGATGGATTCCAGGACGAAGATCGACCCTTGGCGGGTCTTCTTGCCTTCGGTCACGATCACCTCGATGGCCGCAACGGGAATGTCGCAGCCCAGCAAGGAATCCTTCAGAAGCCACACCCCGTCGGTGGGGAACTCGGTCGAATACTGCCGACGAATGCTGTGGCCCAAGGCTTTGCCTGCTTCCAAGAACATGTCTTGTGCTTGCCGGTGTCCTGGTCTCACGGTGACTTCTCCGTTCTTCATTGCCGCCAATTCGGCACATCTTCAGCGAATGTGACGCGTGTCACGGTGCTCTTATCGTCGGGTTCATGCCCGTTGTCCTTCCTGTTCGGTCTGCGTCCGGGGCCGCTCTCTTGGAAGTGCGGATCAGGGGCTGTGCATCTTCGTTGCCACGTTTCCGCTCCTTGCTGGTGTCGGGCGCGTTTGTCGGGTGGGGTGTAAACCCCGCCAGGTCACGGAGTTCGGATCATCATCTCTATTCACCTTCTCTTCATTGATGCTTCGTCGTAGTACTTGCAGTACTTCGTTGTAAGGAACTGGATGGTTCGTTGGGCTTCATGCTGGCTGAGAGTAGCACGTGACGCGACGAAAAGGCAACGAAGAGTGCATAAACTACACGTAGAGTACCACTCGTGCGAGCTGATGCACACCGCCATGAGCCTAGAAGTTTAGCCTGACGTGCACTTTTGGGCAGATCGATAGCGGTTCTTGCGTACGCGCATCTGGCACGCACACGTGTCGCTCAGCCTGGACTGGTGTCTCGGTGACGTCCCAGATGGCCGAGAATTTCGCTTCGCCGGCCGAACCCCCTTGTCCCGAGCGGGTCGCCTGGTTTCGGGGAGGCTGCTGCGCTCCCTGGGTCCGGACACGACCTGGGGAGGGCTACGCGCAGGCCAAGAGTCAGGCCAGTTCGTGCGGGAAACCGGACTACTACCTGGCCGGAACTGCGGCAACCTTCCCACCCGCCAGTCGCAGTTTCAGCGATCGATCCGAACATCAGTTTTTGGAGCCACCGGGCAAGTCAGTCCCGTCACAGTCGGTCCTTGGGTACCCGCCCCGGCCTCCATGACGTCATCGACGGTGAAGCCGGGGAAGGCACCACCGCGGTGCGAACTTCGAGAACGTTGTCGAGGACGCCGCTCCCGCACCACCGCCCACAGTGACGGAGGAGGGGTTGGCCGACTCGATCGCGGCGCTCGACGCCGCTCGAGCTGCGGTCAAAGGCGCCGAGGAGCGTCGCGATCGAGCTGTGGTCGCGATGATCGCGGCCGGACGGTCACAGCGCGAGGTCGCTGCCATGCTCGGCGTGAGTCAGCCCGCGATCTTCAAGATCGTTCGCAAGGTGCAGGAGGCCAGCAAGTGACAACTCCAGTTATCAAGGTGTCGGCCTCGGCCTACCGCGTCTGCAAAGACTGCGAGACCTTCACGGGAACCTTCGAGGCCGATCTCGCGAAAGATCGCAAGCGCGGCCCGGGTCGCGGTCGCCACTTCCAATGGCGCGCCCGGTTCACCCTCAACGGCAAGCGGACCGGCAAACGCGGTTTCGCGACCGAGGCCGAGGCTCCCGCCGCCGAGGTCGTGACGCTTGCTCCCACGGTCGGCCACCTCGGCCACGACTGGCTGCTCGCCAAGCCGAAGATCAAGCCTTCGACGCTGTCCGTCTATCGCAAGGCGCTCGATAACCACGTGCTGCCTCGGTGGGAATCCACGCGCGTGGACGAGATCCGCGCGTGCGAGGTGCAGCGGTGGGTTACGGACATGGCCCGGATGCAGTCGGTGACCTCGGTGCTGCGGAATCACAACATGCTCTCTCAGATCCTCGACCGAGCGGTCCTCGACGAGGTGATCCCCAAGAATCCCGCAAAGGCGCGGTCCAAGACCGGTGCGGGGATCGAGCTGCCACGCAAAGAGCACGCGTCAACGGCGACGATCACCGAGGACGGTGACCGTCTGGAACGCGGCTACCTCAACGCCGACCAAGTCCGGGCACTGGCTCGCGAGTCGGGGAGCAAGGCCGCGATCGTCTTGGTCCTGGCCTATGTGGGCATCAGGTGGGGCGAGTTGGCCGGGCTTCACGTCGGCGACGTCGATCTCCTCCGGCGGCGTGTGCACATCGGGCGCAACACGACCGTGGTGGACGGCAAGGCCGCCGTCGGCACGCCGAAGGGTTGGGAGTGCCGCTCGATCGTGTTCCCGAAGTTCCTCGTGCCGATGTTCGAGGCGGCGATCTAGGGCAAGGGGCGCGAGGACATCGTGTTTCCGAACGCGGTCGGCGGGTACGCCAAGCCTCCGGGCAAGCGGTCGTGGCTAGAGGGCGCGGTGGCCCGCTGCATGGCCGCTGACGAGTACTTTCCCCGGGTGACCGCGCACAGCTTGCGGCACACTGCGGCGTCGCTAGCGATCTCTCGCGGCGCCAACGTGATGCACGTGCGCAAGATGCTCGGTCACAAGTCGGCGGCCATGACGCTCGACATCTACTCGGACTTGTTCGGCGAGGACGAGGCCGACGTGGCCGAGGCTCACGAGCGGGCTGAGGGCGGCAAGGTTGCCGCGTTGTGGGCCGAGGTGGGCTGACTTCCGGACCGCTCGACACGCCCGTCTGCCGACCTCAGCAGGCGGGCGTTGTGCACAGTGCCCGCGAGAGCGTCGTCGAGGGCGCTGACGCGGCGCAAGTGTGGCCACGGGCGAGCATATTGTGGCCACAAGGGGAGAATGACATACGGAGCTGAGATCAACTCTGCAGCTCAGGCAGTATGCACAGCGAAGTGCCCTCGGTGAGACTCGAACTCACACTGTACGGGTTTTGAATCCGTTGCCTCTGCCAATTGGGCTACGAGGGCGGGCCGCGCGCATCGGTTGTAGGGCGTGTAACCGAGCGATGCGCGGACAACAGTGCATGCTACCCGAACGTGGATGCTGCACGCACGTCCCGGGATCGGGCGTGGTGGGGCTCGCTGGATGATCGCGCGCGGGCCACCTGCGGCGGTAGGCTCTTGCTGCGGAGCGAATACAATACAACGCGGTCGAGAACGTGTTCGGCGGCAGGTGAGGGGAACGGGTGTCGATGAAGGACTCCGAGGCGTTGCAGGATCAGTCCGGCGGCATTGGCGCGCCAGGGGGCGCTGGCGCATCGGACGTCGCGGGCGTGATCGCGTCGGAGGCGAAGGACGCGGCCGGGGAGCGGGATTCCAGGTCGGCGTGGCCGGTCCGTCGCGTGCTCGTGGCCGAGGACGAGACGCTGATCCGGCTCGATCTGACCGAGATGCTCCGCGAGGAGGGCTACGACGTCGTCGGGGAAGCTGGTGATGGGCAGCGCGCGGTGGAGCTCGCCGAGGAGCTGACACCGGACCTGGTCATCATGGATGTGAAGATGCCGGTGCGCGATGGTATCGATGCCGCATCCGAGATCGCGGCCAAGCGTATTTCCCCGGTGGTCATCCTCACGGCTTTCAGCCAGCGCGAGCTCGTGGAGCGCGCACGGGACGCGGGCGCGATGGCATACCTGGTGAAGCCGTTCTCGCAGGGCGATCTGGTTCCGGCGATCGAGCTGGCCACGAGCCGCTTCGCTGAGCTGAAGGCGCTGGAGCGGGAGGTCGGCGAGCTCACTGATCGGCTGGAGACGCGCAAGCTCATCGATCGGGCGAAGGGCGCGCTGATGAAGGCGCACGGCATGACGGAGCCGGAGGCGTTCCGCTGGATCCAGCGGGCGGCGATGGATCGTCGCACGACGATGAAGGTTGTCGCGCAGGTCGTGATCGATACGCTTTCCATGAAACCCAAAACCGGAAAGTAGAATACTGAACCATTGTGGAAACTCTTCGTTTCCACTATTGCGGGATGGTGACATGCGGCGAGTCGGCCGAGCGATTGGTCGTAATTGCCGCTATGTTCCTCACAAGGACGCCTGGGATCCGCTCGCGCGCGAGCGAGCGGCTGCACCCGGGCCCGATCTTTGAGGAGACTTCCCTATGGCGCAACCACACTGGATCCGCCTCGCAGCCATCGCGGGTGCCACCTCGCTGCTGCTGACCGCGTGCGGTGGTTCCGACGATTCGGCCGACGAGGTGCAGCTCGCTGACACCGACTGCGACCCGCCCCAGGCACAGGCCACCGGCAACCCGTCCACCGAGCCGCTGAAGTTCGGTGGCCTGCTGCCGCAGACCGGTGACCTTGCCTTCCTCGGGCCCCCGGAGATCGCGGGCTCCGAGCTTGCCGTCCAGGAGATCAACGACGCCGGTGGAGTGCTGGGCAATCCCGTCACCATCAACCAGGGTGATTCGGGCGACACCACCACCAACATCGCCAACCAGACCGTTGACCGGCTGCTCGCCGATGGCGTCCAGGTGATCATCGGTGCGGCATCCTCCGGCGTATCGCTCAGCGTGATCGACAAGGTCGTTGATGCTGGCGTCGTCATGTTCTCGCCGGCGAACACCTCCGACCAGTTCGTGTGCTACCCGGACAAGGGCCTGTACTTCCGTACCGCCCCCACCGATGTGCTCCAGGCGCAGGCGCTGGTCCAGCTGATGGCCAACGATGGCGTGCAGCGAGTGTCCGTGCTCGCCCGCAACGATCCCTACGGCGCGGGGCTGGGTCGCAACACTGAGCGGTTCCTCCAGGAAGCGGGCATCGCTGAGGACCAGATCCAGGTCATCATCTATGACCCGAACGCCCAGTCGTTCAACGCCGAGCTCGATGAGATCGCGCAGTTCGATCCCGACGGCATCGCCGTGATCGGGTTCGACGAGAGCAAGCGGATCATCACTCGCATGTCCGAGATCGGCATCGGGCCACAGGACAAGAACGTCTACGGCACCGACGGCAACATGGGCAACGCGCTCGGCGAGGGCATGGACTCCGGCATTCTCGAGGGAATGAAGGGAACGGCCCCCCAGTCGCCGATGAGCAGTGACTTCGAGCAGCGCGTGCGCGCGGCGGGCGAGGCTTCCGGCCTGAGCTTGTCAGACCTGCAGTACTCCGCCGAGGCATATGACGCGGTGATCATCTCCGCGCTCGCCGCCGAGGCCGCGGGTTCCACCAACGGCACCGATATCGCCTCCGAGGTCAACGCCATCACCAGCGGTGGCGAGGATTGCGCATCGTTCGCCGAGTGCCGCGATCTGATCGCAGCGGGCGAGGATGTTGACTACAACGGCGTCACTGGTGACCTCGAGTTCGCCCCGGCGGGCGAGCCCGGTGTCGGATCCTACGGTGTGCTGGAGTTTGGCCCGGCGAACGCGCTCCTCCCCGTCGAGGACTACATCGTCGTCGGTGACTGACCTGGCACAGCTCGACAAGCACTAGCGGGGCGGCGCTCACATCGAGCGCCGCCCCGTTGCTGTTGGTCGCGCGGTGGCGGGCGTGGCATTTCCGCAAACGCACCGGCCGCTTCCGCAAACGCACCGGAAAACGCCAAACGCGATAGAAGCTGCCCGGGGTTGTCGGCAGTTTCTATCGCGTTTGCAGCTTCGGCCAGTTCGGCAAGCAGCCGCCCGCTAGCCGCGGGCCTCGTTGCTGCCCGCGAGGGTGCCGAGGTATAGCTCGATCACCTTCGGATCATGCAGTAGGTTCGCTCCGGTATCGGTGTAGGCATTGCGCCCCTGGTCGAGGACGTAGCCGCGGTCGCAGATCTGCAAGCAGCGGCGGGCGTTCTGCTCCACCATGATGATCGACACCCCGGAGGCGTTGATCTTCTTGCACCGCACGAAGACCTCGTCCTGGAACATCGGCGACAGCCCCGCCGAGGGCTCGTCGAGCAGCAGGACGCTGGGATCCATCATCAGCGCCCGTCCCATGGCGACCATCTGCCGCTCACCGCCCGAGAGGGCGCCGGCCTTGGTGTTCTTGCGCTGCCGCAGCATCGGGAACAGCTCGGAGACGGTGTCGAAGCGTTCGGCGAAGAGGCGTGGCCGCAGGTAGATGCCCATCTGGAGGTTTTCCTCGATGGTCAGGCTGGGGAAGACGTTGTTGGTCTGGGGCACGTAGCCGACGCCGAGGGTGACGAGCGTGTGGGCCTGCGCCGAGGTGATGCTGGAGCCGCGCAGGGCGACGGTGCCGCCGCGGACGGGGATCAGTCCGAACAGCGACTTCAGCAGGGTTGATTTCCCGGCGCCGTTGGGGCCGATGATGCCGACGATCTCGCCCTCGCGCAGGTAGAAGTTGCAACGGTCGAGGATGTTGACGCCGGGCAGGTAGCCGGCGGTGAGGTCATCGGCGCGCAGCAGGGCGCCCTCGGCGAGACGGGCGTGCTCGGCGGGCGTTGCCGCGAGCTGCGCGGGGGAAAGATCCCCGGATGATGATCCGGCAGGGGTGCTCATCGGCTGGTTCCCTTCTCGGGCTCTCGAGCGTCGGAGATGCTCTGGCCGCTCTGGACCCGCTGGGCGAGCTGAGCTTCCATTTCCTCGACCATGCGTGCCGTCTCGCCGACGGGATTGCCATGCTCGTCGAACTCGAGCGGCTTGTCGTGGTGGCTACCGAGGTAGGCGTCGACGACTGCTGGGTTGCTCGAGAGCTCGCTCGGTGGTCCTTCCGCGATGATCTCGCCCTGTGCCATCACAACGACCCAGTCGGAGACGTCGCGGATGACGTCCATATCGTGCTCGACGAACACCACGGTCGTGCCGTCGTCGCGCAGGGACTTGATGTGCCCGAGGAGGCTCTGGGTCAGCGCGGGGTTCACTCCGGCCATGGGCTCGTCGAGCATCACGACCTTCGGATCGGTCATCAACGCTCGTGCCATCTCGAGGAGCTTGCGCTGCCCGCCGGAGAGCGAGCCAGCCATGTCGCTGGCCTTCGCGTCGAGCTTGAACCGCGCGAGCATCGCGTGGGCGCGCTCGGTGATCTCGGCTTCCTGCGCGCGCCAGGACCACGGCATCAGGGCGCCGATCATGCTCTCGCCGGTCTGGCCCGTCGCGCCGAGGCGCACGTTGTCGAGCACGGTGAGGCGGGAGAGCGCCTTGGTGAGCTGGAAGGTGCGGACCATGCCGCTGCGCGCCACCCGGTAGGCGGGCCTCGAGGAGATCGTCGTGCCGTCGAGCGACCACGTGCCGCTGTTGGCGCGGTCGAACCCGGTGAGCAGGTTGAACAGGGTGGTCTTGCCTGCTCCGTTCGGCCCGATGAGCCCGGTGATGGTGCCGCGCTCGATCTCGAGGTGCTCGACGTTGACCGCTCGCACGCCGCCGAACGAGCGTGTGACGTGGTCGGCGATGATGATCGGGTCGGGCTTGGGGCTGCCGGGCACGCGCTCGACCCCGGTGAACGGGTCACTGGTGGTATTAGGCATTGAGCTGCACCTCCTCCTTGCGTCCGAGGATGCCTTGGGGGCGGTAGATGATGAGCACCGCGAGCAGGATGCCGACCAGCATGATCTGCACGGCGCCGACCTGCTGCGCGGAGATGGGCAGCACCGAGTCGGGGCCGGTGGCGAGCTGGCGGAGCACGTTGTCGATGAGGGAGAACACGAACCAGAACACCATCGCGCCGACGACCGGCCCGAGCACCGTGGCTGCACCGCCGAGGATCATGGCGGTCCAGGCGAAGAAGGTTTGCTGGGTGGAGAAGAAGTCGGGATTCAGCGCCTGTGTCATGGCGATGAAGATGCCGGCGAGGCCACCGAAGAAGCCACCGAGGACGAGCGCCTGCATGCGGTACATGAAGACGTTCTTTCCGAGCGCGCGGGCCGCGTCCTCGTCCTCGCGAACGGCCTTGAGCGCGCGCCCCCACGGGCTGCGCACCAGCAGCCATACGACCACGACGAGGACAGCGATCAGCGCCCAGCCGACGGTCATCGACCACAGGGTGGAGCCAAGGAACTTCACCCCTAGGATGGTGTACTCGCGGCCCGAGTCGTAGGGGTTGATCGACTGGAACGCGAAGTTCTGCCCCTGGATGCCGCGCGTGCCGCGGGTGATGTCATCGGAGGCGGTGGAGCGGGCGGCGAGCCGCAGGATCTCGGATGCGGCGATGGTGACGATGGCGAGGTAATCGGCCCTCAGGCGCAGCGTCGGAACGCCGAGCAGGAGCGCGAGCACCACCGATGCGCCCATGCCCACGATCAGTCCGAGCCACATCGGCTGGTCATAGACCACCACGGTGATGCCCACCCCGTAGGCGCTGACGAGCGCGAAGCCGATCTGCCCGAAGTTCAGCAGGCCGGTATAGCCGAAGTGGATGTTCAGCCCGATCGCGAGGAGCGCGAAGAAGATTGCTTGCGGGCCGACGAACTGGGCGAGCGCGTTGCTCAGCACCACGCCGGCGTCGATTCCGAGGATGTTCATCGGTGCCTCACCCCACCCTCGTCCGGGAACCGAGGATTCCCTGCGGGCGCAGCACGAGCACGAGGATGAGCACCAGCAGGCCTCCTGTGTACTTCAGGTCGGGATTGATCACGAGCGTGGACAACTGCACGAGGAGTCCGAGCAGCACGCAGCCGAGGAGAGCGCCGTAGGCGGTGCCGAGCCCGCCGAGGATGATGCCGGCGAACATGAGGAGCAGCAGCTTGAAGCCCATCTCGAACTGCACGGTGCCGTTGAGCTCCGAGATCGCGAACAGCACCCCGCCGAGCGCGGCGAGGCCACCACCGAGCGCCCAGACGAACGCGATTACGCGCTCCACATTGATGCCGGACGAGGCCGCGAGATCTTTGTTATCGGCGACGGCGCGCATTGCCTTGCCGATGCGGGTCATCTTGAACATCAGCGCGACCGCGACGAGCACCACCAGGCTGACCGCCATGGTGCCGAGGTTGACCGGGGTGATCGCGACCGGGCCGAGCTCGATCTGCCGCTGCGCCTGGTAGGTGGTGAACGCTTGCGAGCGGTCGGAGAAGAACAACAGGATCGCGGCGCGCAGGGCGAGCGCGAGGCCGATGGAGACCACGAGCTGCGCGACGAGGCTGGCCCCGCGGCGGCGCAAGGGCCGCCAGATCACCGAGTTGTTGAGCAGCCCGACGATGATGCCGACGATGACCGCGATGATCGTGGCAATGCCGAGGTTCGCGGCGAGGCTGAGGTTCGCGCCCCATGAGGTGCCGTCGCCGAAACGGAACACTTCGCCGAGCAGCAGGTTCGCGACCCATGCGGCCACTGCCCCGATGGTGACGAGCTCGCCGTGGGCGAAGTTCGTCAGGCCCGTGGTGCCGAAGATCAGGCTCAGTCCCACTGCGGTGATGGCGATGACCAGGCCGAATCGGAGCCCTTCGATGGTCAATCGCAGCAGCTTCTCGCCCAGCGAGATGTCGAGGCCGCTGCGGATGTCGCCGAAGGTGTAGATCACGGAGGCGACGCGGTCCGCGCGGACGGTGACGGTGCGCTCGCTGGTCTGCACGAGCACGTCCGGTGGCAGGGATGCCTCGACGAGGGTGATCGTGTAGGTGCCGGGCGGGAGCATCATCGACCAGCGGCCACGCTCGTTGGAGGTGGCCTCGGCCACCTCGTCGCCCGACTCGTCGATGGCGGTGAGCGTTGCCCCGGCCACCTGGGTGCCCGCGTTGACCAGGGTCCCCTGCACGGTGCCGGTGGCGGCAGGATCATCGCCGGGCGGATCCTGGGCGTGGGCGAATCCGCTCGCGAGGAGTGCCGAGAGCAGCGCGAGCAGCAGCGTCGCGAGCGCGGCCGCCCCGAGCGATGCGCCGCGCCGGCTAGCAGTGTTTATCACGTGTCCTCCTCCCGGTCGCGCGAGCGCGGTGCCGGGGCCGGTCGGAATCGCGTGCTTCCGCGATTTGTCCGTTTGATCTTCTCAGCTGTGGAACCTTACGTCCGTTTCGTTTCGGATGCGCACGTCGGCGTGTTGCGCCAGTGTTTCCCCCGCCGTTTTGCCGGGCCGCGAATCGAGCGACACGTCGATGCCGCCGAGTGTCGGGGCTCCTCTCTAGACTGTGTCGCGTGAGTTCCCCCGCAGCGAAGATCCCCGCGTCCTCCACATCCGCCTCGCCCGAGGGCGGCGGTCGCCCGCGCCTGCTGCTGCTCGATGGGCATTCGTTGGCCTACCGGGCCTTCTTCGCGCTGCCCGCGGACAAGTTCCAGACCTCGAGCGGGCAGACCACCAACGCCGTGTATGGCTTCACGTCGATGCTGATCAACCTCCTGCGGGACGAGCGGCCAACCCACGTGGCGGCAGCGTTCGACGTCTCGCGCCAGACCTTCCGCAGCGAGAAGTTCCCCGAGTACAAGGCGAACCGCGCCAAGACCCCCGATGAGTTCAAGGGGCAGGTGGAGATCACCAAGGACGTGCTCGCCGCGCTGGGCATCCCGGTGATGGCCGAGGCCGGGTTCGAGGCCGATGACATCATCGCCACGCTCGCCACCGCCGCCGCTGGGCAGGGATTCGAGGTGCTCGTCTGCACCGGCGACCGGGACTCCCTGCAACTCGTCACCGACGATGTGACGGTGCTGTACCCGAAGCGGGGCGTCTCCGATCTCACCCGGTACACCCCGGAAGCGGTGGAGGAGAAGTACGGGCTCACGCCGCCGCAGTACCCGGACTTCGCCGCGCTGCGCGGGGATCCGAGCGACAACTTGCCCGGCATCCCGGGGGTGGGGGAGAAGACCGCCGCGAAATGGATCCGCGAGTACGGCTCGCTCGATGGCCTCGTCGAGAACGTCGACAAGGTGCGCGGCAAGGTCGGCGACTCGCTCCGCGAGAACCTCTCCGCGGTGCTGCTCAACCGGGACCTCACCGAGATGGTGCGCGACATGGCGCTGCCCTACCAGCCCGCGGACCTCGAGCTGCGGGCGTGGGACAGGGAACGCATCCATGGGCTCTTCGACGACCTCGAGTTCCGGGTGCTGCGTGATCGCTTGTTCGATTCGCTCTCCTCCACCGAGCCCGAGGCGGACAGCGGGTTCGACATCCACGGCGCCGTTCTCGAGCCCGGCACGGTCCGCGACTGGCTTGCCACTCACGCCACCGCCGGTGACCGGCATGGCGTCGAGGTCGTCAGCGTCCACCGCGTTCATGATGCCGACGCCACTGCGATCGCTCTTGCTGCCGCGGACGGAACGGGTGCCTATCTCGCCACCGAGCAGCTCGGCTCCGATGATGAGGCCGCGCTCGGTGAGTGGTTCGCGAGCCCCGATCATCTCAAGGCCGTGCACGACGTCAAGTGGGCCATCCATGCGCTGCGCGGACGCGGCTGGACCCTCGAGGGGGTGGGCAGCGATACCGCGCTCGCGGCCTACCTCGTGCGGCCCGGGCAGCGCACATTCAAGCTCGACGACCTCTCGCTGCGCTACCTCGGCCGCGAGCTGCGCATCGACGAGGACGAGACCGAGCAGCTGTCGTTGCTCGATGATGCCGATGACACCGACGAGAAGCAGGCCCGGGCAGCGATGCTGCGGGCCCGCGCGGTGGCGGACCTCGCCAATGCCCTCGACGCCGAGCTCGACGGAATAGAGTCGCGCACCCTGCTCACGGAGATGGAGCTGCCGCTCGCTTTTGTTCTCGCCAGCCTGGAGGCGGCGGGCATCGCGGTCGACACCGGCATGCTCGAGGACCTGCGCAAGGAGTTCGCCAGCCACGTCCATGACGCTGCCGAGGCCGCCTACGGGGAGATCGGCAAGCAGATCAACCTCGGCTCGCCGAAGCAGCTGCAGGTCGTGCTGTTCGATGAGCTCGACATGCCCAAGACCAAGCGCACCAAGACCGGCTACACCACCGACGCCGAGGCGCTCGTGGGGCTCTACGAGAAGACGCAGCATCCCTTCCTGCAGCATCTGCTCTCGCACCGCGACGCCACCAAGCTGAAGACCACCGTCGAGGGCCTGCTCAAGACCGTCGCCGACGATGGACGCATCCACACCACCTTCAACCAGACCATCGCCGCGACCGGGCGGCTCTCCTCGACCGAGCCAAACCTGCAGAACATCCCCATCCGCACCGATGCGGGCCGACGCATCCGCGAGGCCTTCGTGGTCGGCCACTCGGGCGAGACCACCTATGACACGCTGCTCACCGCGGACTACTCGCAGATCGAGATGCGGATCATGGCGCACCTGTCCGGTGACGAGGGGCTCATCGGCGCGTTCAATGCCGGCGAGGACCTGCACAGCTTCGTCGGCTCGCAAGCCTTCGGCGTGCCGCTCGACGAAGTGACCCCCGAGCTGCGGCGGCGCGTCAAGGCGATGTCCTACGGCCTGGTGTACGGGTTGTCCGCCTATGGCCTCGCGCAGCAGCTCAAGATCTCCAACGACGAAGCGAAGTCGCAGATGGAGGCCTACTTCGCGCGGTTCGGCGCGGTCCGCGACTACCTGCACGAGGTGGTGGAGCAGGCCCGCAAGGACGGCTACACCTCGACGGTGTTCGGCCGTCGCCGCTACCTACCCGATCTCAACAGCGACAACCGGCAGCGCCGCGAGGTGGCCGAGCGCGCCGCGCTCAACGCCCCCATCCAGGGAAGCGCCGCCGACATCATCAAGGTCGCCATGCTGCGCGTGCACAAAGCACTCGCCAAGGAGCAGCTTCGCTCCCGCATGCTGCTGCAGGTCCATGACGAGCTTGTTCTCGAAGTGCGTAGCGACGAGCGGGAAACCGTGGAACAGTTGGTGCGTACGGAGATGGAAGGGGCATACACGTTGTCCGTGCCGCTCGATGTATCGATGGGCGCGGGAACTTCGTGGGAGAGCGCGGGGCATTGATATGAGCGAGACCTGGGATGTTGTCGTCATCGGTGGCGGCATGGCGGGCGCGTCCATCGCCTACGAGCTAGCCGGTGAATCCCGCGTTCTGCTCCTCGAGGGCGAATCGATGCTCGCCGCCCACTCGACCGGACGCTCCGCCGCGATGTACCTGCCCTCCTACGGCGGGGACGTGGTGCGGGCCCTCACCGTGGCCAGTGGCCCCATATTCGACTCCCTTGCCGAGCAGTGGGGGGACACGCACCCGCTGACCCCGCGCGAGCTGTTGTGGACAGCGTTCGACGACGAGAGCGACGCCGCATTGACATCGATCCTCGCCGCGCAGGAAGGCAGCGTCGACAAGCTCGATGCCCCTGCGGCACTGGCGAAGTCAGCACTGCTGAAGCCGGAGACGCTGCGCTGGTGCGTGCTCGACGGCGGTGGTCAGGACATCGACGTGCTCGCCGTCCACCAGATGTATGTGCGGGGGTTCAAGTCGCGCGGCGGCACCACTCGCACCGGGGCGCGCGTCACTGGCCTGGAGCGGACAGGCGATGCTTGGCGCATCACCACAGCGTCGGAGACCGTCGAGGCCGGGCTGGTCATCGACGCGGCGGGAGCGTGGGCCGATGCGATCGCCGAGATGGCGGGTGCGCGGCCCCTCGGGCTGGTGCCCAAGCGCCGCACCCTGTTCCTCAGCCCCGCGAGCGTGCCGGTCGATCCGCACGGTCCCACCATTGGCGACCCGGCCGAGCGCTGGTACTTCAAGCCCGAGGGCGACGGCATCCTCGCCTCGCCCGCCGACGCCGACCCCGTCGATGCTGGCGATGCCAAGGCCTCGGAACTGAACATCGCCCGCGCCATGGAGGAGATCAACGACGCCACCACCCTCGGCTTGCGCACGGTTCGCCGCTCCTGGGGCGGGCTGCGCACCTTCGCGCCCGACGGTGCACCGGTAGCCGGGCTGGTACCGGATCTCCCCGGCTTTGGCTTCCTCGCCGGGCAGGGCGGCTATGGCATCCAGATGGCGCCCGCGCTCGCGGTCGCGGCGGCAGCACTGCTCACCGGCAACGCCATCCCGGACACCATTCCCGTCAGCGCCGAGGACCTCGGGCCGCAACGGTTGTGGGCCGCCTAGCCGTGGTTCCTGGCTCCGCCAGCATCTGGGCGCCACCCCTCGGTGCGGCGAACGTGCGCCGATACTCCAGCGGGGTGACCTGGCGCAGCCGGAGGAAATGCGCGCGCAGCGACGCCGCGGACGAGAAGCCCACGAGCGAGGCGATCCGCTCCATCGAATACGTCGACGACTCCAGCAGGTGCTGCGCCGCGAGGACGCGCTGATCGGTCAACCACCGGTGCGGGGGCACGCCTGTCTCGTCGACGAAGCGCCGCGCGAAGGTTCGCGGGGACATGCGAGACCGACGCGCCAGTGCCGCCACCGAATGATCCTCCGCGAGATGGGCGCGCATCCATTCCCGCACCGCCGCGAGCGAATCGCCGCCGTCCTCGGGAATCGGCTGATCGACGAACTGGGCCTGCCCGCCCTCGCGATGCGGCGGCACCACCATGCGCCGCGCGATGACATTGGCCACGCGAGGCCCATCGAGCTGGCGCACCAGGTGCAGGCACAGATCGATCGAGGCAGCCGTGCCCGCGCTCGTGAACACCGGCGGATCCTCGACATACAGCACGGAGGGGTCGACACGGGCGCGCGGGAACCTGCGCTGCAGCTCCGCCGCGTGGCGCCAATGCGTGGTGCAGCGGCGCCCATCGAGCATCCCCGCGGCGCCAAGGATGAACGCGCCCGTGCAGAGCGAGGCGACTGGTATTCCGCGCCGCTCGGCCCTGCGCAGCGCATCGAGCGCCGGGCCGAGCGGGCCCGGGTCCTCGCTCACGCAGGTAGAGCCGTCCGGATTGAGCCCGTTGCCGCCGGCGTTGACGATGATGAGCCCGGCGCGGTCGAGCACCTCGAGATCATGCTCGGCGGGGATGCTGTAGCCGTAGCGGGTGGATACTGGCCCCGGCTCGGCGGCCACGAGATCGAGTCGGTAGAGCGGCAGCCCGTCATCGCGGCGGTCGACGCCGAACACCTCGCAGGCAACGCCGAGCTCGAAGGTCTCGGTCTGCGCGGGCAGCAGCACGGCAACGCGGAGCACCATGCCAGCAGTATGGCAGGAATGTGTTGCGGAATGGCATTCCCGCCACTGTCGCGCGGACGATCACCGGCGCAGAGTGGAAGCCATGACAGTGCTTGTGGTGTTCGCGGGAGTCCTGGTCCTTCTCAACCTGCTCGCGCTCGCGGGGGTCGGCGCGGATACCCACCAGGAGATCCTTCCGCACGGCTCGCTCAACTGGTGGGGCCAGTGATCGGTGGGCCACCGCTGGACTCATCGGTTCCCGCGACGAGCCATTCCCGATGCTCCTCGCCGTCCCAGCGGCGCGCCGCGATGATGTGGCCATGCAGGTCGCGGCGCCGCGCGACAGTTTCGATGGCGGTGCCGCATTCCGCGACGGGCACACGCTTGGCGAGCGTCGCGTGCGGGGTCCACTCACCCGGCGCCGTATGGCGTGGCTGGCCGGGGCAGTCGTGCATCGCGGCCCACACCGCCTGGTGTGCCTCGACGAGCTCCGGAGACATGGTGACCGCGCGCGCGATCACCACCCGGCCCGTCCCGAACACGAGCAGGCCGCCCAGCGTCACGGGGATCGGCAGCATCGCCAGTGCCCGGGCGAGGGCCTTGTCGATGCGAGGATAGATCTCGCTCGCCACGCCGATGGTGATATGCGGCCGGTGGTGCGGGCGCAACGCGCGGATACCCCGCGCGGACAGAGCCTCCCAGTCCGCGCGCACCGCGGCATCGAGGCCGGGATCAAGGAGCAGCTCGACCGATTGCACCATCGGTCCATTATCGCGCGGCATGGTCGGCGCGCGCTGCCCGGTCGCGAGCGGCTTGCCGCGATGCGCGAGGATGGACGCATGGGTGATATCGAGCTCGGAGTCCTGCACGGTGACGGCATCGGTGCCGAGATCGTGCCCGCCACGGTGAAGGTCGTGGATGCGGCGCTGGCAGCGGCGGGCGCGCGGCCCATCGGCTGGCACGAGCTGCCCTACGGCCGGGCAGCCATCGATACCCACGGTGATGCACTGCCCGCCGAGACCGTGGACGCGCTCGCCACCATGCCGGGCTGGATCCTCGGCCCGCACGACAACGCTGGCTACCCCGCCGAGCATCGGGCCCGCACGGCGCCCGGGGGTCGCATCCGCAAGCAGTTCGGCCTCTACGCGAACATCCGGCCCGCCGCAGCGCTTCCCGGCATCCGTGCGCTGCGCCCGGACCTTGACGTCGTGATCGTCCGGGAGAACACCGAAGGCTTCTACGCCGACCGCAACATGGCGGTCGGATCGGGCGAGTTCAAGCCGACCAACGATGTCGCGCTCGCCGTGGGGGTGTTCACCCGGCCAGCGTGCGAGCGCATTGCCCGCGTCGCGTGCGAGCTCGCGATGACACGGCGCAAGCGGCTGACCATCGTGCACAAGGCGAACGTGCTACCGCTGTCCATGGGGATGTTCCTTGACGCGTGCCGTGAGGTGGCGAGCGAGCATCCAGGGCTGCACGTCGATGATGAGCACGTCGATGCGATGGCCGCGCACCTGGTGCGCGGCGGTGACTTCGACGTCATCGTCGCGGAGAACATGCTCGGCGACATCTTGTCCGACCTCGCAGGGGAGCTGTCAGGCTCGCTGGGCCTCGCGGCCTCGCTCAACGCCTCGGACACCCAGGCGATGGCCCAGGCGGCGCACGGTGCCGCGCCCGGTATAGCCGGGCGCAACCGCGCGAACCCGACCGCGTTGTTCCTCTCCGCGGCCTTGCTGCTCGAGTGGCTGGCAGGACAGCGCGCCGACCACCGCCTGAACGACGCCGCGCACCGCATCCGCCACGCCATCTCCACCACCCTCGCCAGTGGTGTGGCCACTGCCGACCTCGGCGGGCTGGCATCGACGAGCGAGTTCACCGAACTGGTGCTGGCGCGCGTGGGGCGCCGGGGCTGATCGCGCTCGAAGGGCTTTCGGATGCAGCACGGGGAGGCAGTTCTTCACTGCCTCCCCGGTCGCGATCGGCTCGCGTGGAGCTCGAGCCTGCTACTGAGCGTTCTCCTGCGCGGGGTTCTCTTGCTGCGCGGCGATCTGCTGGCGAACCTCGTCCATGTCGAGATCCTTGACCTGCGTGATCAGGCTCTCGAGCGCGTCGGACGGCAGGGCGCCGGGCTGCGCGAAAACGAGGATTCCCTCGCGGAACGCCATCACGGTCGGGATCGACTGGATTCCCGCGGCCGCCGCGAGCTGCTGCTCGGCCTCGGTGTCAACCTTGGCGTGGACCACATCGGGGTGCTTCTCCGAGGATGCCTCGAACGTGGGGGCGAAGGACTTGCAGGGGCCGCACCATTCGGCCCAGAAGTCCACCAGGACCACGTCGTTATCAGTGATCGTGGACTCGAAATCGGTGTGGGTGAGGGCCTTAGTCGCCACTGTTATTCCTAACGTTGATCGTTTGCCGGGGTGGTGGCCCGGCTCGGTCTACCCTACGTAACCAGATCGCGTCGCGAAATGTTCCAGCCGGGCCCGTCCGCTACCGTCGTCGGCATGTATTCCGTGCCGGCACCTCCCGTGGTTCCTGTTGCGCTCACCGACGGCGATGCTTCGGTGACCGGCTTGCTCCATGAGTGCAGCGCCCCGCGCGCGGCCCTCGCGCTCGCCCACGGCGCGGGCAGCGACGCCACGAGCCCGCTGCTTGTGGAGATCGCCAGCCAGCTCGCCCGCAAGGGCGTCCTTGTCCTTCGCTTCAATCTTCCGTTCCGGGTCCGGCGACCGGCCGGGCCTCCGCACCGCGCGCATGCGGGCGTCGATCGCGCGGGCATCGCGCTCGCGGCACGGATGCTGCGCGAGCGCACGGACGCCCCGGTCTTCCTCGGTGGTCATTCCTATGGTGGTCGCCAGGCGAGCATGCTCTGCGCGGACGAGCCTGGTCTCGCGCATGGCTTGCTGTTGCTCTCGTACCCGTTTCATCCGCCCGGCAAGCCAGACCGGATGCGTACCGAGCATTTTCCCGCGATCACTGGGCCGACGATGTTCGTGCACGGGGAGCGAGATCCATTCGGCACGCCCGACGAGGCCACCGCCGCGCTGCGCGGGATCACCGCTCCGTCCCGGCTCGTGATCGTGGAGAAGGCCCGCCACGATCTCGGCGGTGGTGCCCGTCCCGCGATGAACGAGACGATCATTGCCGCGGCGCTGGATCTCCTGGTTCCTGATGCGTGATCAGCGGCGCTCGGTGCTCCTTCGCTGGGCGCTAGCGATCATGGCGGTGGCGCTTCTGCTGCGTGGCTGGGGGCTGCACGAGGGCTACTTCTACTGGGACGATTTCGTCCTCGCGAGCCGTGCTTCCCGCGAGGCGCCCTGGTCGGCTGATCTGCTCCTGGCCAGCCACGATGGCCATGTGATGCCGCTGGCGTTCCTGGTGACGTGGATCGTCACCTCGGCCAGCCCGCTCGGGTGGGGGCTCGCGGCGGCATCGGTGCTGCTGCTCCAGGCAGTAGTTCTCCTGGCGGTGCTGCGCATGCTGGTCATCCTCGTCGGGTGGCGGCCCGTGCTGCTCGTGCCGCTCGCTTGGTTCGCGCTCGGGCCGTTGACGCTGCCGGCGATGGCATGGTGGTCCGCCGCCCTGAACGCGCTACCGCTGCAAGCCGCGATGGCCTGGGTGGTAGGCGATGCGGTGCTCTATGCGCGGACCGGCCGGCGACGGTGGCTGGTGAGCAGCGTGGCGGTGCTGGTGGTGGGTCTCGGCTTCTTCGAGAAGGCCATCGTGGTTCCGGCGGTCGCGCTGGCCGCGCTGCTGTTGTGGTCGCGGGTGACCGGCGCCGCACCGGGGATGCTGCGCCGCACATGGCCGATGTGGCTGGCGCACGGCCTCGTACTGGTGGCGTGGCTGCCCTTCTACTACCTGGCCGGGGCCCGCGATGCCTCCTGGGACGGGGTGGCCAGCTATCCGCGATTCCTCGCGCGCGCGGTCGTTGATGGAGTGGTGCCTGCTCTCGTCGGCGGGCCCTGGCGATGGGAGCGGTGGCAGCCCTCGACGCCGTGGGCGGACCCGCCGCTCGTGCTGGCGGTGGTGGCCCTAGCCGTGGTGGCCGGGGGAATCGTGCTCGTGGGGAGGCGCAAGCGGCATTCGTTGCTCGTCCTGGGAGCAGCGATGCTGTATGTCGCGGTCACCCTGGTGCCGGTCGCGGCCGTGCGCGGAGGCAGTGGCACGGCCATCGAGATCGTTCTGTCGCTGCGCTATCTCGCTGACTCCGCCGTGGTCATCGCGATCGCGATCGCCCTGGTGCTCGTTGCGCCGTGCCGTGATCCACGCAGGGTGCCGCCGTTGATGCTGCGGCCGGTGTCGCTGGCCGTGGCGGGCGCGGTGCTCGTCGCCGGCAGCACCTGGACGACCATCGCGTTCTCCCACTCTTGGTCGGACTCCCCGGCGCGCTCCTACATGGAGGGCATCCGGGCAGCCACGGGAGCTGGCACCGTGGAGCTCCTCGAGCAGGAAGTGCCGTGGACGGTGCTCGGGCCCGTCTCCTATCCCATGAATCTCGCGAGCGAGTTCCTCGCTCCGCTGCGTGACCGCATCGTCGTGAGGGATTCGGTCACGGACCTGCGGATGATCACTGACGAGGGAGCGATCGTGCCCGCCGAGGTGTGGTGGAACCGGCGCATCCTGCCCGGGCCCGTGCCGGACTGCGGGCACCGGATCACCGATAGTGCCCCGCGCCGGGTCCCGCTCGACGGCGCCATGATCGAGCATGGGTGGACCGCCCAGCTGAACTACTTCGCCTCGGGCCCGGGCAATGCCACGATCCGCTTCGATGGCGAGCCTGCCCGCGAGGTCGTGTTCCCGGTGGAGCCGGGGCTCAACACCGTGCATGTCCGCATCGTGGGGGGCGGGGACACCCTCCTGCTCCGCACCCTGGATCCGGGACTCGAGATGTGCGTGGGCACCGGGCCGGTGGGGGTTGCCGTGCACGCGGGGGAGTAGCTGCCGCGATCAGGCCGCGGGCTTGCGCGTGCAGAAGATCGCGGTGCCGGGGAAGTGCCAGCCCCGCAGCGGGCTCCATTGGCCCCATTCCCGATCGAGCCACTCCGGCCATTCCGGCTCGATGACATCCTCGAGCACGAGCCCAGCAGCAACGATCTCGCGGACGCGATCGCCCATCGTGCGGTGATGCTCGACGTACGCGGGGATGCCGTTGCGATCCACCTCCACGTACGGGCTGCGGTCGAAGTAGGAGGAAACGACTGTCAAGCCGCGGGGGCCGGGATCGTCGGGGAACATCCAGCGCATCGGGTGGTTGATCGAGAACACCCAGGGCGCGCCTGGTCGAAGCACCCGCGCGACCTCCCGCATGACGCGGGCGGAATCAGCGACGAATGGCACGCCACCGAACGCGGAGCAGGCCGCGTCGAACGTCTCGCTGGCGAATGGCAGCCGTTCCGCGGAGGCCTGCACCAGGGGAACCTGCGGTCCGCCCCGCGCCATGACGCCACGGGCGCGATCCAGCATGCCCGTGGAGATGTCCAGCCCGATCGCGGTGGCTCCATTGCTGGTGAGCCACCGCGAGCATGGCGCGGAGCCGCACCCGATCTCGAGGATGCGCTTGCCGCTGATGTCGCCGAGCAGGCGCATATCGCCTTCGTGCAGGGACTCGGGGCACCAGATGAACTCGCCAGCGGGGGAGTCGACGCCGAGGAAGTCCGCGTGCTCGTCGTGGTACGCGGCGGCATCGTGATCCCACCAGGCGCGGTTGGCGGCGTCGCTCTCGGGCGAGGTCACGCGACGCTGCGAGACGGTCGTGTGCTCGGGGTCGGGCTCGTGCGGTGGATGGGGGCTCATGCTTCCTGCCACTGGTTGATCGGGAAGCCACCAGCTTAGCCATGGGCCCGGGCCGTGCAGCGGGCCCTTCCAGCGTGGCTAGGCGGCCCGTGCCTTGCGCAAGCCCTCCGCGCTGTCCCAGATCGCGATCACGGCGATGACCAGGATGATCAGCCACGGATTGATGGTGGGCACGGAATCCCACTGGGCCCGGTCGGCGATGGTCGCTAGCAGATCGGGGTTGATGAGATCGTCCGAGCTGGCCAGCCAGCCGACGATAGCGAGGAATGCCACGTTCGCCGCGGTGTTCGCGATCGCGAGGGGATAGTCCCAGCGGCCGCGAACGAGCTTGGCGACCTCGATCACCAGCGAGAGGACAAGGACGGCGATGATGACCTGCATCCAGCCGTTCCATAGCTCGGGGTCGAGGATCGGCACGCGGGCATCGTCGAGGGTGGAGAACGGTGAGCGCAGGTGCTGCCAGAAGAGGAAACCAATGGCGATGAGGAGGAATGCTATTCCCGAGACTGCCTCGCCGCGCGAGATCGTGGTCGCGCCGGCAGGGTCCGGCAGGGAATTCGGGTCCCAGTCCTCATGCTCGATCACGTCCTCCTGGCGCCCGGACCGCTCGATGATCGCGAAGACCAGCGTCACCCAGAACACGAGCTGCACAGCGGTCTCGAAGGTGACGCCGATCGCTGAGCCCAGCACGCTGCTGATCGGGGCGTTCTCGAGCAGCTTGACCGCGACGATCACCACGGCGATGACGGGGAGGACGATCGAGGCGAGCAGCTGCACGAGCCTGAGGTAGTCGGGGAAGAGCTCGGGCCCGATCAGGTACTGGGGCCGGTCGCGGTACTTCCCGGCCAGGGCTCGTGGTTCGCCCAGCTCGATCAGTGCCGCGCGCTCGGCGTCGGGCAAGGGCTGGCCAGCGTCGGTGCGCGCGTCGATCATGTCGCTGATCGCGACGGTGAGCTCCGCGGCGATGTCTCCGCGCTGCTTCTCGGGAAGGCGCCGGACGACGTCCCCCACATAGCGCTCGGTCAAGGTAGTCATTCGATTGCTCCTTGTGCCAGTGCCTCGATGGATGAATTGAGGGTCCGCCACTCCTCGGTCAGTTCCCCGAGGAGTGCGGTTCCGAGCTCGCTGATGCGATAGAACTTGCGGGGCCGTGGCTCCTCGGTGTTCCACTCGCTGTCGAGCAGGCCCTGCTTGTCGAGGCGCCGCAGGAGTGGATAGAGGGTGTTGCCGTCTACATCGAGGCCTGCCGCTCGCAGGGTCTCGAGCAGTGCATAGCCGTACCGGGGCTCGGAGAGCGTCGCGAGGCAGGCCAGTGCGACGGTGCCCCTGCGTAGCTCCTGGATGTGCCCTGCTAGCAGTTCTTCCCGCGTCATGGGTCCTACTATACTGTGCGACACACAGTAATGTACAGCGGCTCGCTCTGACGGTTATCAGCCGGGTGCTGGCGGGGCGATCGATGGCAGGGCGAGGGGGCGAGAACGGCACTGTTCGCCGGTCGGTCGAGCGGCCCCGAGCATCGACGAGGAATCGACTGTTGTTGCTGCGGGTCGGGTTTGCCGCGCAACAGTCTGATCACGTAGTCTATTCGTGCTGTGCCGTGTGCACGGTAGGGTTTTGCGTGTGCCTGAGGGTGCTCGAGGGCTGCCAGGGAGAGCCTCCCGGCGAACTCGTTCTGCGGTGTCTTCCAGCAGGGGCGCTCGAGGTGCCGCGCGGGCCTGCACCTGTCCATGTAACTTTGAGTCCAAATGTCCGGAGCACCTCACCTAATGCCCACCACAACCTCGACCTCGCCGCAGGTAGCCATCAATGATATTGGCTCCGCCGAGGACTTCCTCGCCGCCGTCGACGCAACCATCAAGTACTTCAACGACGGCGACATCGTTGAAGGGATCATCGTCAAGGTCGATCGCGACGAGGTCCTGCTCGACATCGGCTACAAGACCGAGGGTGTCATCCCGTCCCGCGAGCTGTCGATCAAGCACGATGTCGACCCCAGCGAGGTAGTCACGGTCGGTGACGCTGTCGAGGCACTCGTCCTCACCAAGGAAGACAAGGACGGGCGCCTGATCCTGTCCAAGAAGCGCGCGCAGTACGAGCGCGCCTGGGGCACCATCGAGGCGCTCAAGGAGAAGGACGAGGCCGTCAAGGGCACCGTTATCGAGGTTGTCAAGGGTGGACTTATCCTCGACATCGGCCTCCGTGGCTTCCTTCCGGCCTCCCTCGTCGAGATGCGCCGCGTCCGCGACCTCCAGCCCTATGTCGGCAAGGAGATCGAGGCCAAGATCATCGAGCTCGACAAGAACCGCAACAATGTGGTCCTGTCCCGCCGCGCATGGCTCGAGCAGACCCAGTCCGAGGTTCGCAGCGAGTTCCTGCACCAGCTCCAGAAGGGCCAGGTCCGCAAGGGCGTCGTGTCCTCCATCGTCAACTTCGGCGCCTTCGTCGATCTTGGCGGGGTCGACGGCCTCGTGCACGTCTCCGAGCTGTCCTGGAAGCACATCGATCACCCCTCCGAGGTCGTGCAGGTCGGCGACGAGGTCACCGTCGAGGTCCTCGATGTCGACATGGACCGCGAGCGTGTCTCCCTGTCGCTCAAGGCGACCCAGGAAGATCCGTGGCGCCAGTTCGCCCGCACCCACGCCATCGGCCAGATCGTGCCCGGCAAGGTCACCAAGCTCGTTCCGTTCGGTGCGTTCGTGCGCGTCGAAGAGGGGATCGAGGGCCTCGTGCACATCTCCGAGCTCGCCGAGCGCCACGTCGAGGTGCCGGACCAGGTCGTCAGCGTCAACGACGATGCCATGGTCAAGGTCATCGACATCGACCTCGAGCGTCGCCGGATCTCGCTGAGCCTCAAGCAGGCCAACGAGGAGTACACCGAGGAGTTCGACCCCGCCAAGTACGGCATGGCCGATTCCTACGACGAGGCTGGCAACTACATCTTCCCCGAGGGCTTCGATCCCGAGACCAACGAATGGCTCGAGGGCTTCGAGAAGCAGCGCGAGGAGTGGGAGGCCCGCTACGCCGAGGCCGAGCGTCGCCACAAGATGCACACCGCTCAGATGGAGAAGTTCGCCAAGGTCGAGGCAGAAGCCGCCGAGGCCGCACCGAGCAACTACTCCTCCGACAGTGGCGTCGCCGAGGCAGTCGCCGCGCCGAGCACCACCAGTTCCGGTGGGACCCTCGCCAGCGACGAGCAGCTCGCCGCGCTCCGCGAGAAGCTCTCCGGCAACAACGGCTGATCCAGCCCAACAGCTGATCAGTCCAGCATCGCCCACCGAGCCCCGGCCTTCCTTCGAAGGCCGGGGCTCGGCCCGTTGCCAGAGCGCGCGCTACGGCTGAGATCGCCAGGAACGGCCACCGGGAACTAGCACCCACACGGTATGGCAGACTCGACCGCGTGCTACGCGTAGGCCTCACCGGCGGCATCGGAGCCGGAAAATCCACTGTCTCGACCAGGCTCGCTGAGCTCGGCGCCACCATCGTTGATGCCGACAAGATCGCGCGCGAGGTCGTCGAGCCCGGAACTCCCGGCCTTGCCGAGCTCGTCGAGGCATTCGGCCCCGACATCCTCACCAGCGACGGCACCCTCGACCGGCCCGCGCTCGCCGCCGTCGCCTTCAGCGACGATCAATCCCGCGCCACCCTCAACGGCATCGTGCATCCCCGCGTGGGAGCCCGCACCGCCGAGCTCATCGCCGCCGCCCCGCCCGACGGCATCATCATCCACGACATCCCGCTGCTCATCGAGAATGGCCTCGCGCCCACCTGCCACCTCGTCCTGGTCGTGCACGCGGAGGAGGACCAGCGCGTCCACCGCCTCACCAGCAGCCGCGGCATGCCCGAGTCCGACGCCCGCGCCCGCATCGCGGCCCAGGCCACCGATGAGCAGCGCCGCGCCGCCGCCGATATCTGGCTCGACAACACCGAGGATCGCGAGCACCTGCTCCAGCAGGTCACCGCGGCCTGGCACGACCGGCTCGTCCCGTTCGCGCACAACCTGCGCGCCCGCACCCCTGCCCCGGCCCCGGTAACGCCGATCGAGCCGGATCCCCGATGGCCGGAGCAGGCTGCCCGGCTCGTGGCGAGGCTGCGGCTGGCTTGCGCCGGCACGGGGGCCACCGTCGAGCACATCGGCCCCACCTCCGTACCTGGGCTTCCCGCGCCCGACACCATCGATATCCAGATCGCCGTGGCGGAGCAGGGCCAGGCCGACGAGCTCGCGGACCGCCTCGCCGAAGCTGGGTTCCCCGCGGCAGGGACCGCCACACCGGACAGCGACGATGCTATCCACGAGGTGCTCGGGCGTCACGCCAATGCTGACCCGGGGCGGCCCGCCACGGTCCACCTCCAGCTAGCTGGCTCACCCGGCCAAAGGCTCGCGCTCGAGCTGAGAGACCTCCTGCGCGCGGACCCGGCAGCTCGCGACGAGTATGTGGAACTGCGCGGCCGAGGTGAAGAGATCGCGCTCGACGAGTGGCTCGAGCAGGCCCGCGCCCGGCTCAGCTAGCGGGGGAGCGCCACTGCAGGGCAATGCCGTGGGCAGCGAGCCATTTCTTCAGCGAATGCTCGTGCGCGGCGATTCCGCTCATCACGGTGGTCGCGGTCAGCACTGCCGCCGAGGCCGCCTCGACGGACAGGAGCCCCGCCTGGTGGGCGGCGAGCAGCTCGTCCACATCCTCGAGATAGGCGTCGCGGCCCTCGCGCACGATGATGTCGAGATAGTGATCCACGGACCTCCAGGAATCCTCGCTGGCAGTGAACTCACCGATATCGATGTAGTAGTCCTGGTCCCGCTCGTGGCCGGGGTTGAAGTGGAAGATCGTGACGCGGATCCGCAAGCTGGGCAGCAGCCACGATTCCATGTAGTGGAACTGGCGGTGGTCAGCCGGGCGGCCCATGTACAGGCCCCACGGCTCGGCACGGTAGATATCGACCGAGCGCACGAAACCCTTCGGATCGATGTTCGTGCCCGCCGCGACATCGAACGTCTCGATTTTCGGGGGATGGATGCCTTGATGGGCCGGGACGTGGTGCTCGGGCATGATCCCACCGTACTGCCCGCCCGCGACCGTCGTGGGAATTGTCGTCCCCTCTCACTACCCTGTTGCCTATGGCGTTCGCGACCGAGCAAGACCACGACCCCTCCGGCATCCCCGATGCCGTGCTCGCTCATTCGGAGTACCGGCCGATCCACGAGGTGGAGCGCACTTCCGGACAGTTCACGGTGGTCAGCGACCACAAGCCCGCCGGTGACCAGCCAGCGGCGATCGCGGGGCTCGAGCGGCGGTTGCGGGCCGGGGAGAAGGACATCGTGCTGCTGGGCGCGACGGGCACCGGCAAGTCCGCGACCACGGCCTGGCTCATCGAGAAGATGCAGCGGCCAACGCTGGTCATGGCGCCGAACAAGACGCTCGCCGCCCAGCTCGCCAACGAGCTCTCGGAGATGTTCCCGCACAATGCCGTCGAGTACTTCGTCTCCTACTACGACTACTACCAGCCCGAGGCATACATCGCGCAGACCGATACCTACATCGAGAAGGACTCGTCGATCAACGATGACGTGGAGCGGCTGCGCCACCGTGCCACCTCCAGCCTGCTCTCCCGGCGCGATGTGATCGTCGTGTCCTCGGTGTCGTGCATCTACGGGCTCGGTACGCCCCAGTCCTACCTCGACAGGTCGATCACCGCGTCCGTCGGCGAGGAGGTCTCCCGCGAGCGTTTGCTGCGCCTGCTCGTGGATATCCAGTACACCCGGAATGACATGGCCTTCACGCGGGGAGCGTTCCGGGTGCGCGGCGACACGCTCGACATCATCCCTGCCTACGAGGAGCTCGCCGTCCGCATCGAGTTCTTCGGCGATGAGATCGACTCCCTCTACTACATCCACCCGCTCACCGGTGATGTCGTCGAGCAGGTCGAATCGGTGCGTATTTTCCCCGCCACGCACTATGTCGCGGGGCCGGACCGGATGGAGAAGGCCATCCGCGGGATCGAGCAGGAGCTCGAGACGCGGCTCGCGGACCTCGAGAACCGGGGCAAGCTGCTCGAGGCCCAGCGCCTGCGCATGCGCACCTCCTATGACATGGAGATGATCCGGCAGGTGGGGTTCTGCTCGGGAATCGAGAACTACTCGCGCCACGTCGACGACCGCGCGGCCGGCACCCCGCCGGCAACCTTGCTCGACTATTTCCCCGATGACTTCCTGCTCGTGATCGACGAGTCCCACGTCACCGTTCCGCAGATCGGCGGCATGTACGAGGGTGATATGTCGCGCAAGCGCAACCTCGTCGAGTTCGGCTTCCGCCTGCCCTCCGCGATGGATAACCGGCCACTGACCTGGGAGGAGTTCAGCGCCCGCGTCGGCCAGACCGTGTACCTGTCCGCCACGCCAGGACCCTATGAGCTCGGGCGCACCGGCGGACAGTTCGTCGAGCAAGTCATCCGCCCGACCGGCCTCGTCGATCCGAAGGTCGTGGTCAAGCCCACCAAGGGCCAGATCGACGATCTCGTTCACGAGATCCGGGCACGCGTGGAGAAGAACGAGCGCATCCTCGTCACCACGCTGACCAAGAAGATGGCCGAGGACCTCACCGACTACCTGCTCGAGCTCGACATCAAGGTGCGCTACCTGCACTCCGACATCGATACGCTGCGCCGCGTCGAGCTGCTCCGCCAGCTCCGCCTCGGCCATTTCGACGTGCTTGTTGGCATCAACCTGCTGCGCGAGGGACTCGATCTGCCCGAGGTCTCCCTCGTCGCGATCCTCGACGCCGACAAGGAAGGCTTCCTGCGCAGCTCCACCAGCCTCATCCAGACCATCGGGCGCGCCGCCCGCAACGTCTCCGGCGAGGTCCACATGTATGCCGATCGCATCACCGACTCGATGCAGCACGCCATCGAGGAGACTGACCGGCGCCGCGCCAAGCAGGTCGCCTACAACACCGAGCGCGGGATCGAGCCCGCCCCGCTGCGCCGCAAGATCGCCGACATCCTCGACCAGGTATACGAGGAGGCCAGCGACACCGAGCGCAGCGGCGCCCGCGGCAAGCGGGGCGAAGCGGCATCCCACACCACGGCAGGCATCCGCGAGGGCCATGACGCCAAGTCCATGCCCCGGGCCGAGCTCGCTGATCTCATCGACCAGCTCACCGAGCAAATGGTGGCAGCTGCCCGCGATCTCCAGTTCGAGCTCGCGGCCCGGCTGCGGGACGAGATCGCTGATTTGAAGAAAGAACTCCGCGGAATGGATGCCGCCGGATTGTCCTAGAAAGCACGACACACCCGGAGTGTGAGGAACATCGCGGTCCAAGATCGTGGCAGTTTGGTGTTTTCCCCCCGAAACTTGCCGTGGGGGGGCAGTGATACCGCTAGTGTTTCCGCTAGTAGTGTTTTGATGCACGCACTCACTAGTGCAAGCTGTGAGGCCCCGAGCGCAGGCAAGATCATGGGAGGAACGAATGACCGCCTACCGCACGATTGTCGTCGGTACCGATGGTTCCGAGTCATCACTGAAGGCTGTCGAGAAGGCGGGCTCACTCGCTGGTGACGAGAACGCCCGCCTCGTGCTGGCGTGCGCCTATTACCCGACGGACCCGAAGGAGCTCGGCGACGCCGCGGACGTCCTCAAGGAGGACGCCTACCAGATCACGGGTGCCGCGCCCACCTATGAGATCCTCCGCAGCGCACGCGAGCGTGCCGCATCCGTCGGAGCCAAGAACATCGTCGAGCGCGCCGTCGTCGGTGCCCCCGTGGACTCGCTCCTCGCCCTCGTCGAGGAAGTCGATGCCGATCTGCTCGTCGTGGGCAACCGGGGGCTCAACACCATCACCGGCCGCCTGCTGGGCTCCGTGCCATCAGACGTGGCACGCAAGTCCGCCAGCGACGTGCTGATCGTCCACACCACCCGCTGACACAGCATCCGCTCGCAGCAGTGTAGAGCGGAAGGTGCTTAGCTTGAGCAATGCCCGCTCCGGATATCCGGGGCGGGCATTGCTGTTCGCGGGGCCGTGTCCAGCGCGGCGTCGATCCCCGGTGCCCGTTGTCTCCGGTGCCTGCGGAATTCGGCGTCCGTGATCCCCGGTGCCCGCGTGTTCCGGCGCCCGCTAAACGCGATAGAAACGGCCCCGGAATCGGTGTGGTTTCTATCGCGTTTGGCTGGTTCCGGTGCTTTTGCCGCCGCGCGACCTGTCGCTGCTGGGCCTGGCACAGAGCCGCGCGACCTGTCGCTGCTGGGCCTGGCACAGAGCCGCGCGACCTACCGCACCGACGCTGCCTGTTCCAGGCTGGCGGGCATGGGGGCGTGGTGGATGATCGCGAGGCGCTGCGTGGCACGAGTGATGGCCACATACAGATCGCTCATCCCGCGCGTCGATTGGGTGGCGATCGCGCCCGGCTCGACGATCAGCACCGAATCGAACTCGAGTCCCTTCGCCTCCCGCACGGACAGCACGGTGGCATCGGTGCTGCCACTACCTTCGGACGCAGCTTCGCGCACTTGCTCGACCAGTGCATCGGGGGCGAGGATCACGCTGGTGCCGGGCTCCTCGCGCCACTTCTCCAGGTGCTCCCACGCGGCCAGCGCGAGATCATCGGCGCCGACGTGCTCGATCACGGGCTCATGGCCCGAGTGCCGGATCGACCGGGGCGCGTCGAGGCCAGGAGCGAACTCGGCGAGCACATCGCTGGCGACGTCCATGATCTCCGCAGGCGTGCGGTAGTTGACGCTGAGGCCTTGCAAGCGCCAGCGCTGCGCCACGTAGGGCCCCAGCGCATCGCTCCAGGAACCAGCCGAGGCGGGGCTGCCGGTTTGCGCGGGGTCGCCCACGATGGTCATCCACCGGTTCGGGGTCCGTCGCATCACCATGCGCCAGGCCATGGGGGAGAGTTCCTGGGCCTCATCGATGATGGTGTGGCCGTAGGTCCATTGGCGGTCCGCGGCGGCCCGCTCGGCAGTGGTGCGGTACTGGCGGTGCTGCTGCCGCTCGGCGAGGGTCTCGGCGTCGATCAGGTCGTAGGCCATCAGGATCTCGGGGTCGAGATCATCCTCGAGGTCCTGGGGCGCTGAGCCGGTGAGGATGTCGAGGGCATCCTGGGCCTCGGCGATGCGAGCCCGCCACTGCGCGCGGGCCGCCTCGTCATCGTCGTCGTTGTCGATGCCGATCAGTTCCGCGAGCTCGTCGAGCAGCGGCGCATCGGTATCGGAGAACAGCGCGGCGCGGGCGCGGAGCACCGTTTCCTGCTCGTCCTTCGCGAGCAGGTCGCCGCTCGCGGACCGGAGCCGGTCGGGGTCACTGAGCAGCTCCATGAGCACTTGCTGGGGAGTGAGCATCGGCCACAGCGAGTCCAGAACGCCGCGCACCGCGGGGTCGGCCCGCAGCTCGTCGCGGATATCAGCGAGGTCATCGCGGTCGAGCAGATCGTGGCCGCCGTCGATGCCGGCGCTGAGCACCTTGCGGTACTGGGTGGCGAGCAGGTCCACGGCTGTGCTGACGAAGATCTCCCGCGCCTTGTTGTGCGGGCGCCGGGAGGAGCGGGCGCGGCCTCGGGCCCGGGTAGCGAGCGCCTTGTCCACCTGCAGGGTGTAGGTATCGAACGGCACTTCGATCGGTGTGCCCGGCACGGTCTGCCAGTCGCGCACGGCGGTCTTGAGGACATCGACCATGCGCATCGATCCCTTGATGGCCGCGACGTCGTCGGCGTCGTGGATGCGCGCGGTGACTCCGGGGTAGAGGTCACCGACGGTGGAGAGGACGACGCCCGTCTCGCCGAGGGAGGGGAGCACCTGGCTGATGTAGTCGAGGAAGGTCGAGTTCGGCCCGATGATCAGTACCCCGGATCGCTCGAGCTGCTCGCGGAAGGTGTAGAGCAGGTAGGCGACGCGGTGCAGCGCCACAGCAGTCTTGCCCGTTCCGGGCCCGCCCTCGACGACGAGCACGCCACGATGGTGCGAGCGGATGATGACGTCCTGCTCGCGCTGGATGGTCGAGACGATGTCGGTCATGTGTCCGGTGCGGGCGGCACTGATCGCGGCGAGCAGCGCGCTCTCCCCAGCGACTCCCTCGCTCACGGTCTCGGCGCTGCCGTCCTCGCTCGCGGTGAGGGTGTCCGCGGCATCGGGGTCGAGGATCTCGTCGTGCAGCGCGGTGACCACGCGGCCACGTGTGCGGAGGTGCCGCCGCCGGGCAACGCCGTCTGGCGAGGCGGGGGTCGCGAGATAGAACGCGCGGGCGAGCGGGGCCCGCCAGTCCAGCAGGAGTGGTTCGCTATCGACCTCGTCGTCCCACATGCCGATGCGACCGATGTAGCGGACGGACTCGTCGACATCGTCGATGCGGCCGAAGCACAGGCCATTCTCGGCAGCGGTGTACTTGGCGAGCTTGTCGGTATACAGGGCATTGTAGGACTCGCGCTCGGAGACCTCCTGGGGGTTCTCCTCGCGCATGCGCAGGACGTCGCGGATGCGAGTGCGGGTTTGCTCGCGCAGCGCATCGAGCCGCCCGTACAGCATCGAGACATACTCCTGCTCGCGGTCGATCTCGCGTTGCTCCACCCAGACTCCTTCGACTCCGCCACCAGGGCGTGGGCCGGCGCTTCCCGCCCTCGGGACAGCGCTCGGGCCCACCACCCTAATGCAGCATCAACGTGGAGTCGAAGAACGTTGTTCCCGGGCCGTCCTAGCGATGGCGCAGGCGGGAACGGACCTCTGCGGTGCCTCCGCGGGCGGCGTCCGCGGCGTGGTGGGCGGCCTCGGTCGTGCGCTCGGCGGCCTTGTGGTAGAGCTCGCCCCCACGATCAGCCGCGGCCTCGTAGATCCCTGGGGCGCGCTCCGCCGCGGTGCCGTACCAGCGGGAGGTCGTGTCGGCGGCGTCCTCCACGACGTCCTTGGTGCGGTCGGCGAGGGTGGAGAATCCGTCGGCGGCGCGCTCGGCGACGGTCGACCAGCCTTCCGCGAGCTTGTCCTTGGTGGTCGATCCCGATGACGACGCGACAGATCCGATCACGGGCAGCGCGGCGGAGATGGTCCCGGATGCGCGCGTCGCGAAGCGCCGGGCCCACCAGCCCACGGAGGGGCGGCCCTCGGTATCGGCCGCGGCGATCAGCAAGCCACCGAGCAGGCCAACGTTCTTGAGGAAGTGCTGGCGCTGGTTGGCGCGGGCCGCGGCATCGGTCTCGGCCCAGAATGGATGCTGGATGACAGTCGTCGGGATGAGGCTGGTGGCCAGCACTCCGGAGGCCAGCCGGGGCGCGCGGCCCCAGGCGAGCAGTCCCGCCGCACCGATCTGCGCTGCGGCGTTGATCCGGGCGAGCGTGACGGGATCCTGGGGGAGCTTGCTGGATACTTCTGGTGGCAGGGTGCCGTGCGCGTAGTCGATGAACGGTGCTGCCTTGTCTGCTACCTCGTTGGGCTGGCGCAGCGTGCTGATGCCGTTGGCGATGAAAACGCCGGCGATCATGGGGCGCGCGATTCTCCGGAGGATCATGACTGGCCTTTCGCTGGGGGTTTCCGTTCACCAAGTTACCCAGATTCGCTGCTTGTGAACGTCCATCGGCCGAAACGCGGTGAATGTCCTGTGCGGCGGCCGGTCCGGGCCAGGCCGGACCAGCCGCCGGGCGCTGCTTGCCGCCCCCCGGCCCGCGCGCACGTGCTGGTGGCTTTCGCTGCCTCTACCAGCCGCGGGCCCGCCACTCGGCGAGATGGGGGCGCTCCGCGCGGAGCGTGGTGTCCTTGCCGTGCCCTGGATAGACGATCGTCTCGTCAGGAAGCTGCCCGAAGACCTTGTTCTCGAGGTCGTTCATGAGGGATGCGAATTGCTCCGGTCGTGTCGTCTTTCCCGGTCCGCCCGGAAAGAGGTTGTCCGCCGAGAAGAGGTGGTTCTGGCTTCCGTCGCGGAGAACAAGTGCGATCGAGCCCGGGGTGTGCCCGCGCAGGTGCATCACTCGCAGCGAGAGGTCGCCGATAGTGATGGTGTCATCGTCGGCGAGCAGGCGGTCGGGCCGCAGGGGCAGGTGCTCGGCATCGATGGCGTGAGCGGCGGTCGGGGCGCCGGTGGCGGTGGCGACCTCGGCGAGGGCCTGCCAGTGGTCCTGGTGACGGTGCGTGGTGACGATCAGCGCGAGCCGCTCGCATGCTTGCTCAGCGAGGGAGAGGATGCGCCGGGGCTCGTTGGCGGCGTCGATCAGCAGTCCCTCGCGTGTGCTCTCGCACACCACGAGGTAGGCATTGTTATCCATCGGGCCCACGGCGAGCTTGTAGATCGAGGCGGTGGGGGTCCGCAAGCACTGGGCGGGCCCGCCGACTGTGGTGGCGCCGGTGTAGTGGTCGTCGATCGGGACGGGGATGCCTGCTTCGTCTGCCATGGCCCCACGCTAGCGGCTTCCGGATGACGACGTGCGGAGTGCTCTCTACCAGCGAAAACGGCGAAGTGTCAGTAGGGGGTCGTAGCATGTTCCGTGCACAGTGGCCGCCGGGTGGCCGGGCCTGGGCTCGAGAAGGGATGAACGTGACCGATCGTTTGATTGTGCGTGGTGCCAGGGAGCACAACCTCCGTGGTGTTGATATTGATCTGCCGCGCGACAGCCTGATCGTGTTCACCGGGCTCTCCGGCTCGGGCAAGTCCAGCCTCGCGTTCGACACGATCTTCGCGGAGGGGCAGCGGCGCTATGTGGAGTCCCTCTCTGCCTACGCGCGGCAGTTCCTCGGCCAGATGGACAAGCCTGATGTTGATTTCATCGAGGGGCTCTCCCCGGCAGTGTCGATCGACCAGAAGTCCACCAATCGCAATCCGCGCTCCACCGTCGGCACGATCACCGAGGTCTATGACTACCTGCGCCTGTTGTTCGCCCGCGCCGGCACGCCGTACTGCCCGGTGTGCGACGCGCGCATCGCCAAGCAGACGCCCCAGCAGATCGTTGATCAGGTGCTCGACATGGAGGAAGGCACCCGGTTCCAGGTCCTCTCCCCGGTGGTGCGCACTCGCAAGGGCGAGTTCGTGGATCTGTTCTCCCAGCTCAGCGCCCAGGGATTCGCGCGCGTCCGCGTCGATGGCGTGGTGCATCCGCTGTCCTCCCCGCCGACGCTGAAGAAGCAGGAGAAGCATGACATCGAGGTCGTGGTGGACCGGCTGGTGGTCAAGCCCTCGGCCAAGCAGCGTTTGACTGATTCGGTGGAGACGGCGCTGCGGCTCGCTGACGGGATCGTTGTGCTCGATTTCGTCGACATGCCCGAGGATTCCCTGGAGCGGGAGCGGCGCTTCTCCGAGCGGCTCGCTTGCCCGAACGGCCACGCGCTCGCCGTGGACGACCTGGAGCCGCGCTCGTTCTCGTTCAACTCGCCCTATGGCGCCTGCCCGGAGTGCCACGGGCTCGGCATCCGCAAGGAGGTCGATCCTGATCTGGTGGTTCCGGATCCGGAGAAGTCCCTCGCGGAGGGGGCCATCGCGCCCTGGTCGACGGGCCAGTCAGCGGAGTACTTCCAGCGGTTGCTGCAGGGCCTCGGCGATGCCCTGGGATTCCGGCTCGATACGCCCTGGCAGAAGCTTCCCGCGAAGGCCCGTCGTGCCATTCTCGAGGGCTCGCCCCAGCAGGTCCATGTCACCTACACCAACCGCTACGGGCGCAGCCGCGCCTACTACGCCGAGTTCGAGGGCGTGATGCCGTTCCTGCACCGGCGCCTCGATCAGACCGAGTCCGACCAGATGAAGGACCGCTACGAAGGCTTCATGCGGGATACGCCGTGCCCCGCCTGCCAGGGCGCGCGGCTGCGCCCAGAAATCCTCTCCGTGCGCATCTCGGGCGGCGATGGCAGCGCCCGGTCCATCGCGGATATCGCCGCGCTCTCCATCGCCGACTGCGCGAAGTTCCTCACCGATCTGCGGCTCGGCGCCCGGGAGGCCGCGATCGCGGGGCGGGTGCTCAAGGAGGTGCAGGCCAGGCTTGGGTTCCTGCTCGATGTGGGGCTCGACTATCTCTCCCTCGACCGTGCGGCTGGCACCCTCTCGGGTGGCGAGGCGCAGCGGATCCGGCTCGCGACGCAGATCGGGGCGGGCCTCGTCGGCGTGCTCTATGTGCTCGACGAGCCATCGATCGGCCTGCACCAGCGGGACAATCGTCGCCTCATCGACACCCTCACCCGCCTGCGCGATCTCGGGAACACCCTCATCGTGGTCGAGCATGACGAGGACACCATCCGTGCCTCCGACTGGATCGTCGACATCGGGCCGCGAGCGGGCGAGCATGGCGGACAAGTGGTGCATAGCGGCAGCTTCGAGGGGCTGCTGGCCAACGAGGAATCGCTCACCGGTGCCTATCTCGCCGGCAGGCTGTCCATCGAGATGCCCGAGCAGCGGCGTGCCATCGATTCGCAGCGCCGGATCAAGATCGTGGGCGCGCGGGAGCACAATCTCAAGAACGTCAGCGTCGAGTTCCCGCTCGGCACGCTGACCGCGATCACGGGGGTCTCGGGCTCGGGCAAGTCCACCCTCGTCAACGAGATCCTCGCCAAGGCGCTCGCGAACAAGCTCAACAAGGCCCGGCACGTCCCCGGCCGCCATACGCGCATCAATGGCGTGGACCTGCTCGACAAGCTGGTGCAGGTGGACCAGTCACCGATCGGTCGCACGCCACGCTCCAACCCGGCCACCTACACCGGGGTGTTCGACAAGATCCGCACCCTGTTCGCCGCCACCACCGAGGCAAAGGTGCGCGGTTACCAGCCCGGGAGGTTCTCGTTCAACGTCAAGGGCGGTCGCTGCGAGGCCTGCACGGGCGACGGCACCATCAAGATCGAGATGAACTTCCTGCCCGATGTGTACGTCCCGTGCGAGGTGTGCCACGGGGCGCGCTACAACCGCGAGACCCTCGAGGTGCACTACAAGGGCAAGAACATCGCCGAGGTGCTCGACATGCCCATCGAGGAGGCCGCCGTCTTCTTCGAGCCCATCAAGTCGATCCACCGCTACCTCGACACGCTCGTGGACGTTGGGCTTGGCTATGTGCGGCTCGGGCAGTCCGCGCCGACCCTCTCCGGTGGCGAGGCGCAACGCGTCAAGCTCGCCGCCGAGCTGCAGAAGCGCTCCACCGGACGCACCGTCTACATCCTCGATGAGCCGACCACGGGCCTGCACTTCGAGGACATCCGCAAGCTGCTGCGGGTTATCAATGGTCTCGTCGACAAGGGCAACACCGTCATCGTGATCGAGCACAACCTCGACGTCATCAAGACCGCCGACTGGATCATCGATATGGGTCCGGAAGGTGGTTCGGGCGGCGGGACCGTGGTCGCCGAGGGCACTCCAGAGACCATCGCGGCGGCTCCGCATAGCCATACCGGCCAGTTCCTGCGCGGCATCCTCGCCCCAGCCTGACCGGTGCAGCCTGTGCGGCCCGGGGCCAGCGGATCGCCGCCCAGGGGACACGCCGCCCAGTGGAAGCTTCTCACCGCTGAGGCGGGAAAAGCTTCCGCTGGACGGGCCCTCAGGACGCTCTCGCGGCAGGGAAGGCCGCGCCCTTGTGGACCGGGCCTCCTAGTGGACGGGGCCGGTGTACTTCTCGCCGGGCCCCTGCCCGGGCGGGTCGGGGTAGGCGGAGGCCTCGCGGAACGCCCGTTGCAGGGCTTGCAGTCCGTCGCGGAGCGGCCCTGCGTGGGGGCCGAGGTACTCGGCGGAGGCCGTGATAAGGCCAGCGAGGGCGGTGATGATGCGCCGTGCTTCATCGAGGTCGAAGTACTCGCTGTCGGAGGGGTTCTCCGCGGAGAGGCCAAGCTTCTCCGCGGCGGAGCTCATGAGCATGACCGCCGCGCGGGAGACTACTTCGATGGCCGGGATCGCGGCGAGCTCGCGCACGGGCAGCTCGGCGTCCGGGGAAGTCGTCGCGTCCGCGGCCACCCGGTAGGAATCGTCTGTCATGCCTGGTACGATGTCATACGCGACCGTCCTCGAGCATATCGGGGGCATCAAGTGGAGCCCAAGCTCCCACCGCTGCACCAGCATTGCTTGAACGGTGTCCAGTGGTCCGGTCCCGTGGTACCAAGCCTGTACAGGGCTGGGTGAGCGTAGGCAATGCCCAGTGGGCACGGCTTTTGCGCGCGGGCCGGTCGGCAATTGGGCCCCTGGCATTGATCCATGATGGATCCGGCGCTAGGGGCATTCTTGTTGGGGCACTGGGTTCGCTGTCGCACCGCAGCAGATTCGACCTAGGAGGCCCCATCAGCACCGAGACCCGCATCAATGACCGCATCCGCGTTCCCGAGGTCCGCCTCGTCGGCCCCAACGGGGAACAGGTAGGAATCGTGCGGATCGAGGATGCACTGCGCCTAGCGATCGACGCGGACATGGATCTCGTGGAAGTCGCCCCTGATGCACGCCCGCCGGTGTGCAAGATCATGGACTACGGCAAGTTCAAGTACGAGGCCGCGCAGAAGGCCCGCGAGTCCCGCAAGAACCAGCAGCAGACTGTCATCAAGGAGCAGAAGCTGCGCCCGAAGATCGATGATCATGACTACGAGACCAAGAAGCGCAATGTTGCCCGGTTCCTCGACGCCGGCAACAAGGTGAAGGTGACGATCATGTTCCGTGGCCGCGAGCAGTCGCGTCCGGAGCTCGGTTTCCGCCTCTTGCAGCGCCTCTCCGCCGATGTGGCGGAGCTGGGCTTCGTGGAGACCACCGCGCGCCAGGACGGTCGCAACATGACGATGGTGCTTGCTCCGCATCGCGGCCAGAAGACCAAGCTCAAGGCACAGCAGGCCCCTGCGCGTGAGCGCGAGCAGGATGACGCGGCGGGAGAGGGCCAGGACGCCCCCGCGGCCAGCTGATCCAGGATCCATCGCTGCCCGGCGGCACGGCCGGGCAGGGTGATCGGCGTGCATGCTGCCGGACCACGCCGTTCCGCAAGGACGTGCAGTGCCCAGCCGCGCGAGCGGCGAGCACTGCGAACACTCGACAGAACTGAGGACATCCAATGCCGAAGAACAAGACCCACAGCGGCGCCTCCAAGCGCTTCAAGGTGACGGGCCGTGGCAAGCTGCTCCGCGAGCAGGCCAACCGTCGCCACCTCTTCGTTCACAAGCCCAGTGACCGCACCCGCCGCCTCGAGGGCGTCACCGAGGTCGCCAAGAGCGACCAGAAGCGCGTCAAGCGCATGCTCGGCATCTGACCCGAGCCCGAGACAGCCAGACCAGCCGGGTCGATGACCCCCGAAAAGTGACAGGACGACAACAGTGGCACGCGTGAAAAGAGCGGTAAACGCTCAGAAGAAGCGTCGGACAGTTCTTGAGAGCACCAAGGGCTACCGCGGACAGCGCTCGCGCCTGTACCGCAAGGCCAAGGAGCAGATGCTCCACTCGATGAACTACTCCTACCGGGACCGCCGTGCCCGCAAGGGTGACTTCCGCAAGCTGTGGATCACCCGCATCAACGCGGCCGCACGGTCCAACGACATCACCTACAACCGGTTCATCCAGGGTCTCAAGGCTGCCGGTATCGAGGTGGACCGCAAGAACCTCGCCGAGATCGCCGTCTCCGACGCCGAGGCATTCACCGCCCTCGTCGCCGCCGCGAAGGCAGCGCTCCCGGCTGACGTGAACGCTCCGTCCGAGGACGCGGCCTGACCAGCACAGGCGCAGCACAGCAACGACCCGGGGAACCGATTTCCGATCGCAACCCCCGGGTCGTTTCTGCGTTGAAGCTCGTCAAGCCCGCGGAGCGCCGCAAGGGCGGCAGGTTCCTCGCCGAGGGCCCGAATGCTGTTTCCGCGGCGCTCGCGCATGACGTGGTGATCGAGCTTTTCGTGACCAGCAAGGCCCTCGAGCGCAACGCGGAGATCATCGGCGGCGCCCGTTGCCCCGTGTGGATCGTGTCCGAGCGCACTGCCAAGGGGCTCTCCGAGACCGTGACCCCGCAGGGCCTCGTCGCGGTGTGCGAGGTCCGCGGCACGGAGCTTGGAGAAGCTCTCGCGCAGGTCCCGCCGGACGGCTTCATCGCGGTGGTCGTTGATGTGAACGAGCCCGGCAATGCGGGGACGATCATTCGTGTCGCGGATGCAGCGGGTGCTGCTGCGGTGATCATCGCCGGGGCGAGCGTGGACCCGCTCAATGGCAAGGTGATCCGCGCCGCGGCCGGAAGCAGCTTCCATCTGCCCATCGTGCGCGCCGCGAGCGCCGCGGATGTGATCGACGAGCTGCTGGGCGCGGGCTTCCGTGTCCTCGCTACGAGCGCGCGGGGCGAGATCTCGCTCTTTGACGCCAGTGGGGCGCTCTCGGGCGCACGCGTGGCCTGGTTGTTCGGCAACGAGGCGCATGGCCTGCCGGAGGCGATCCTTGAGCGCGCGACGCACGCGGTGAGCATCCCGATCCGCGGCGAGGCCGAGAGCCTCAATCTCGCCTCCGCGGCAACCTTGTGCCTTTATGAAAGCGCGCGGAGCCTCCACGAGAGCGCTCGGGCGCGGGCGGGCTAGGTGCGGGGCCGCAGCGTCGCATAACATCGGCGGGGCACGCTCTCGCGCGGAATGTGCACACGCGGAACTTGCCCGCGCGATCGCGCGGGCCTATGGGCATGGGATTCGAGGAGTGGAACGGATAGTGGCTGACAATTCGGCGCAGCACGGACCCGGCAGCACGAGCAGCCCAGCGGGCGAGCAGGAAGGCGCTTCCTTGCTCGGCGAGGAGCACCTCGCCGCATCGGCCGCGCAGGCGCGGGAGGCTTTCGACAGCGCTGCTGATCTCGAGGAGCTCGCGCGCGCGAAGACCGCGCATCTCGGGGACAAGGCGCCCATCGCTCTCGCGCGGCGTGCCCTCGGCAGCCTGCCGAAGGCCGAGCGCGCCGATGCAGGCAAGCGGGTCAATGTCTACCGCTCGCAGGTGCAGCAGGCCTTCGAGGAGCGCAGCGCCGTCCTGCACGCGGAGCGTGATGCCGCGGTGCTCGTCGCCGAATCCATCGATGTGACACTGCCGGCGGGGCGTGCTCCCCAGGGCGCGCGGCATCCCATCACCACGATTTCCGAGCAGATCTGCGACGTGTTCGTCGCGATGGGCTGGGAGGTCGCCGAGGGCCCCGAGGTCGAGACGGAGCACGCGAACTTCGATGCGTTGAACTTCCTCCCGGACCACCCCGCCCGCACCATGCAGGACACGTTCCATATTGCCCCCGAGGGTTCCCGGCAGGTGCTGCGCACGCACACCTCTCCGGTGCAGGTCCGCAGCATGCTCACCCGCGAGGTGCCCATCTATGTGGTGTGCCCGGGCCGCACGTTCCGCACTGATGAGCTCGATGCCACGCATACGCCGGTGTTCTCGCAGATCGAGGGCCTCGCGGTCGATGAGGGCCTGACGATGGCGAACCTGAAGGGCACCCTTGATGCCCTCGCCCGTGGCCTGTTCGGCCCTGGCGCGCGGACCCGCATGCGCGCCAACTACTTCCCGTTCACCGAGCCGTCCGCCGAGGTGGATGTGTGGTTCGAGCGCAAGAAGGGCGGCGCGGGCTGGGTCGAGTGGGGCGGATGCGGAATGGTGCATCCCAACGTCCTGCGCGCAAACGGCATCGATCCGGAGGTGTACTCGGGCTTCGCGTTCGGCATGGGACTCGAGCGCACCCTCCAGTTCCGCAACGGCATCCCGGACATGCGCGACATCGTCGAGGGTGACATCCGATTCACCTTGCCGTTCGGCGTGCAGGGCTAGCCAGAGTTTTTCTTTGCTGTTGATTTTCGTGAACACGTGATTCGAGGGAGCGAGCACCCGTGCGAGTAGCGCAGTCCTGGCTGACAGACATCATCCAGCGTGCCAATCCAGGCTGGAGCATCTCCGCCGAGGAGCTCGACGCCGGCTTCGTCGGCGTGGGCCTCGAGGTGGAGGACGTGACCAGGCCCGGACCCGTGGTGGGTCCGCTGCGGGTCGGTCGCGTCTCGTCGATCGAGGAGCTCACCGAGTTCAAGAAGCCCATCCGGTTCTGCCTCGTCGATGTCGGGGCCGCCGATCCCCAGGGGATCGTGTGCGGTGCCCGCAACTTCGCCGAGGGCGACCTCGTGGTCGTGGCGCTCCCCGGGGCCGTGCTGCCCGGTGACTTCACCATCGCCTCCCGCAAGACCTACGGCCGAGTCTCCGACGGCATGATCTGCTCGGTGCGCGAGCTCGGGCTCGGCCGGGACCATGCGGGGATCCTCGTGCTGCCGCCCGGCACGGCCTCGCCGGGCGATGACGCCCACGAGCTGCTGGGGCTGAACGACACCGTCATCGAGCTCGCGGTGACACCGGATCGTGGCTACTGCCTCTCGGTCCGCGGCTTGTCGCGGGAGCTGTGCTGCGGGTTCGACCTTTCCTTCGCGGACCCGGCCGAAGGGCCTGACCACGGTGCGGAGGGCCCAGCCTGGGGCGTCAGCGTCGAGGCGGAGGCCGATGCGGCACGGTTCGCGGTGCGTCGCGTGACGGGCATCGACACGCAGGCCATCACCCCGTGGTGGATGCAGCTGCGCCTCATGCTGTCGGGCATCCGGCCGATCTCGCCGGCGGTGGACGTCACCAACTACGTGATGCTCGAGCTCGGCCAGCCGATGCATGCGTTCGACGCGGCGCGCGTCTCCGGCGATCTCGTGGTCCGGCGCGCCCGGTCGGGGGAGCGGCTGGTCACGCTCGACGAGGTCGAGCGCGCCCTCGATCCCGAGGATGTGGTCATCGCGGATGATTCCGGCGTTGTCTCGCTCGCCGGGGTGATGGGCGGTGCGAGCACCGAGGTCTCGGGCGAGACCACCGAGGTGCTGCTCGAGGCGGCCTGCTGGCATCCGCTGGCGATATTCCGGACGGCGCGGCGCCACAAGCTCTCGAGCGAGGCGAGCCGTCGCTTCGAGCGTGCTGTCGATCCCGCGGTGACTGTGGCCGCGCTCGACCGCGCCGCGGCCCTCCTCGCGGAGATCACTGGCGGCGATGTGGAGCCCGGGCTCACGGATATCGGCGCGGTGCCCGAGCGTGTGATGATCCGCATCGATTCCCGGCTGCCGGACAAGGTCGCGGGCGTGGAGTACGCGGCGGGCGCGGCCCAGCATCGGCTGGAGCAGATTGGTGCCACGGTCCTTGAGGAGACGGTGGGCGAGTCCACGCAGCTGCTGGTGACCCCGCCATCGTGGCGGCCGGATCTCACGCAGCCCGCCGACCTCGTGGAAGAGGTGCTGCGGCTCGAGGGGCTCGATCTCATTCCTTCGGTGCTGCCGACCGCGCCGGCTGGCTCGGGCCTCACTGCTCTGCAGCGGCGACGGCGCTCGGTGAGCCGGGCCCTGGCACATTCGGGATTCGTGGAGGTGCAGCCGTCACCCTTCATCTCGCCGAAGGTGTTCGACCAGTTCCGGCTCGCGGAGGACGATCCGCGGCGGAAGGCCATGCGGGTGCTGAACCCGCTGGATAGCGAGCGCGCGAGCCTGGCGACGACCTTGCTGCCGGGAATGCTGGACGTGCTGGCGCGCAATGTCGCGCGGGGCCAGCACGACGTCTCGCTGTTCACGATCGGCCAGGTGGTGCTGCCCACGAGCGGGACCCGTCCGGTGCCGATGCTTCCGGTGGATCGGCGCCCGACGCCCGAGCAGGTGGATGAGCTCTTCGCCTCGCTGCCTGATCAACCGGTACGCGTGGGCATCGTGCTCTCCGGGGCGCGGCTGCCGCGCGGGCCGTGGGGGCCGGGCCGCGCCGCGGACGCCGTGGATGCGTTCGAGGCAGCGGATGCCGTCGCGAGCGCAGCGGGCGTGGCGGTCGAGCGCCGCGCGGCCCAGGAGCTTCCGTGGCATCCCGGGCGCTGCGCGGAGCTAGTCGTGGATGGCCATGTCATCGGCCATGCGGGCGAGCTGCATCCCGCGGTCGTCGAGGAGATGGGACTGCCGTCGCGGACCTGCGTGGTCGAGATGGAGCTCGACGCGTTGCCGGTGCGCGAGAACCTTCCTGCGCCGCGGCTGTCGGTCTTTCCCGCAGTGCTCCAGGATGTTGCCGTCGTCGTCGCCGAGGATGTTCCCGCCGCGTCGGTGGAATCCGCGTTGCGCGAAGGCGCTGGCGAGCTGCTCGAGAGCATCGAGCTGTTCGCGGTCTTCGCGGGCGAGCAGCTTGGCGAGGGCCAGAAATCCTTGACGTATTCGCTGCGGTTCCGTGCCGCGGACCGTACGTTGACTGAAGAGGAGGCGTCGGCTGCTCGTGACGCTGCGGTCGAGCGGGCCACAGGAGCCGTCGGGGCCCGATTGCGCTAGCCATGTGGCCGTGCTGGCCCGGCAGCGCGACGTATCCTGGAAGCACACGCCCGAAGGGAGCTCGTCGTCGTGGAGAAGAAGCAGTCGTCGATCGAGTCATTGTCACGCGCGTTGTCCGTGCTGGGCGACGCGCAGCTATGCGAGGTAGTGTCCGCAGCGACCGTCGGTCGCGAGGATCTGCGCGCGCTCCATCAGGTTGCGCAGTTGTCTCTGGTCGCGGGCCCAGCATCGGGCGAGGAGCTCTCGGGAGCTACTCTGTCGGCCGCCGGCGGGGTGGTGCGCGCCGGTGACGTGGAGGACCTGCCTGTGGGCGAGGTCCCGCCGCTGGGCAGGCCTGGTGGCTCCGGTTCCGGGGACGACGAGGGATGGACCAGTGATGGCATCCCCACGTTCAGCAAGGTCCGGGATCGGATCGCCGCGAAGTTCGCGGTGGCGATCGGTGCTCCGGAGACGGATGTGGAGCGTGCCGAGAGCTTGTCGCTGGAGCAGCAGTGGGAGAACCGTGCGCGGGCGGCCCGGGAGCGCCTGGAGCAGATCAAGGGAATCATGCGCAAATAGCGTTTGAATATTGTTGCAATGGAGCGCATAATCAGTCGCATGACTCTTCGGATCGCCGTCGCAGGTGCCAGCGGATACGCCGGGGGAGAAGTCCTCCGGCTTCTCCTCAACCATCCCGGCGTGCTCGACGGAAGCATCGAGATCGGCGCGCTCACCGCGGGAAGCAGCGCCGGGACCACGCTCGCCGAGCATCACCCGAACCTCCTGCCGCTCGCCGATCGCATCCTCGGCGATACCAGCCCGGAAACCCTCGCCGGACATGATGTCGTGTTCCTCGGCCTGCCCCACGGGCACTCGGCCAAGCTGGCCGAGCAGCTACCCGAGAGCACGCTGATCATCGATTGCGGCGCCGACTTCCGCCTGAGCGACCCCGCCGACTGGGAGAAGTTCTACGGCACGCCGCACGCCGGAACCTGGCCCTATGGCATGCCCGAGCTGCCTGGGGCGCGCGAGAAGCTGCGCTCCGCCACGCGCATCGCGGTGCCCGGCTGCTACCCGACCGGAACGTCGCTAGCGCTCGCCCCCGCCGTGGCCGCGGGCATCATCGAGCCACGGATCACCATCGTCGCGGTCACCGGAGCATCCGGAGCGGGCCGGTCGCTGCGCACCGATCTGCTCGGCGCCGAGGTCATGGGCTCCGCGCGCGCGTACGGCGTCGGGGGAGTCCACCGGCACAACCCGGAGATCACCCAGAACCTCCAGGCGCTCACCACGCGGCCGGTCACCGTATCGTTCACCCCGATCCTCGCGCCCATGGCCCGCGGCATCCTCGCCACCTGCGTGGCGCCGACGACAGCCACCGCGGCCGAGGCCCGGGAGACCTACCTCGCCGCGTACCGCGATGAGCCCTTCGTCCACGTCCTGCCCGAGGGCCAGCTGCCCCAGACCAGCGCCGTGCTCGGCTCCAACGCCGTGCACCTGAGCGTCCACGTCGATGCCAATGCTGGTTCCCTGGTCGTGGTCTCGGCCATCGACAACCTCACCAAGGGCACCGCGGGCGGCGCGATCCAGTCCATGAACATCGCGCTCGGGCTCCCCGAGGCCGCCGGGCTCTCCACAGTCGGGGTGGCCCCATGACATCGCGCCTCCCCGGCGCGCGCATCGACCGGGCCCTGGGCGTGACCGCGCCGGCCGGGTTCACGGCCACAGGCATCGCCGCGGGCATCAAGCCCACCGGAGAGCCAGACCTCGCGCTCGTGGTGAACTCCGGCGAGGACCGCCCAGCAGCCGGAGTGCTCACCACCAACAAGGTCAAGGCCGCGCCCGTGCTCTGGTCCCAGCAGGTCCTCACCATGGGAGAGCTGCGTGCCGTCGTGCTCAACTCCGGCTGCGCCAACTGCTGCACTGGCCCGCGCGGATTCGCCGACACGCACCACACGGCCGAGGAGGTCGCACGAGCGCTGACCGCATCCGGGTGCGAGACCGGCGCCGTGGAGGTCGCGGTGTGCTCGACCGGCAGCATGGGTGAGTTGCTGCCCATGCCCGCCGTTCTGGCGGGAATCGGCCAAGCCGTCGCCGCGCTCGGCAGCTCGACCGAATCAGCCACGTCCGCGGCCCGGGCGATCATGTCCACCGACACTGTTCCCAAGCAGGCATCGCTCGCTGCTCCGGGTGGCTGGACCGTCGGAGGAATGGCCAAGGGCGCGGGGATGCTCGCGCCATCGCTGGCCACCATGCTGTGCGTGCTCACCACCGATGCGCGCGCGACCGCGGAGCAACTCGACCGCGTGCTCCGCCATGCCGTGCGGTACACGTTCGATCGCCTCGACGTCGACGGCGCCACCTCCACCAACGACACCGTGCTGCTCCTCGCGTCGGGAGCATCCGGCATCGGTGCTAGCGATGATGAGCTCACCGCGGCCGTGCAGGCAGTATGCGACGACCTCGCCGAGCAGATCATGGCCGATGCCGAGGGCGCCACGAAGCGAGTGCTGATCACCGTCAGCGGAGCGGCCAACGAGAGCGAGGCACTGGCCGGGGCCCGCACGATCGCGCGCGACACCCTGGTCAAGACCGCGCTTTTCGGCTCGGACCCCTGCTGGGGCCAGGTCCTCGCGGCCATTGGCAGCGCACCGATCATGCTCGACCCCGACCGGGCCAGCGTGTTCTTCAACGGATATCCGGCCTGCCGCGATGGGGTCGCTGTGGCCGAGGCGAGGTCGATCGATCTCAGTGGTGCCGATGTCGACGTGCGCATCGAGCTGGGCATCGGAAGCGGAGAGGCAACGATCCGTACCGCCGACCTCTCGCACAGCTACGTCACCGCGAACTCCGCCCGCTCATCCTGATCCAGCTTCCCGGAGGAAGGCCACTGCTCCATGCCCGATGACCCGAATGACGTCCCCGCCGAGACACGGCTCGAGGCCCTGACCGCGCTCGACAAAGCTCATGTGCTCGCCGAGGCCCTGCCCTGGCTGCAGAAGTTCCACGGCAAGACGATCGTCGTCAAGTACGGCGGCAACGCCATGGTCGATGACCAGCTCAAGCGTGCCTTCGCCGCGGACATGGTCTTCCTGCGCACGTGCGGCATCCACCCCATCGTCGTGCACGGCGGCGGCCCGCAGATCACCCGCATGCTGTCGCGGCTCGGCATGCAGGGCGAGTTCCGGGGCGGCTTCCGCGTCACCACGCACGAGGTCATGGACATCGTGCGCATGGTGCTGTTCGGCCAGGTCGGGCGCGAGCTCGTGGGCCTGATCAACGAGTACGGGCCGTACGCGGTGGGCATTTCCGGCGAGGACGCGCACCTGTTCACCGCGGAGAAGCGCGAGGCCGTGATCGATGGCGAGCTCGTGGACATCGGGCTCGTTGGTGACGTCTCCGAGGTCAATCCCACCGCTGTGCTCGATCTCGTCGCGACGGGGCGCATCCCGGTGGTCTCCACCATCGCGCCTGATCGCGCCGGGGTGGTCCACAACATCAACGCCGATACCGCTGCTGCCGCCCTCGCCGAGGGCATCGGGGCGGAGAAGCTGATCGTGCTCACCGACGTCGAGGGCCTCTACACGGCCTGGCCCGATACCAGCTCCCTGGTGAGCACCATTGATTCCGCCGCGCTCGAGCAGCTCCTGCCCTCCCTCGCGAGCGGCATGATCCCCAAGATGGAGGCCTGCCTGCGGGCCGTGCGCGGCGGGGTCCCGTCGGCCCACGTCATCGACGGCCGGGTCCCGCATGCGGTGCTGCTCGAGATCTTCACCAAGGAAGGCATCGGCACCATGGTCACCCCAGCGGGCACCGGAGCGGTCGAGCCTTCCCCAGCCACCCCCGGAGAACCTGCATGAACACTGTCACCGCGCAGCTCCAGCAACGCTGGTCCGCCTCCCTCATGGACACCTACGGCGTGCCCAAGGTCGCCCTCGTCGCGGGGCAGGGCGCCACCGTCACCGACGCGGACGGCCGCGAGTACCTCGACCTGCTGGCCGGCATCGCGGTCAATGCCCTTGGCCACGCCCACCCGGCGATCCGGGAAGCAGTGGACAAGCAGCTCAGCACCCTCGGGCATGTCTCCAACCTGTACGCGAGCCCGCCGACGATCGAGCTTGCCGAGGCACTGCTCCACAAGCTCGGCGTGCCCGGGCGGGTGTTCTTCGCCAACTCGGGCGCCGAGGCCAACGAAGCGGCGTTCAAGCTCACCCGCCGCACGGGCCGCACAGCTGTCGTCGCCGCCGAGATGTCCTTCCACGGCCGGACCATGGGCTCGCTGGCCCTCACTGGCCAGGCACCCAAGCGGGCACCGTTCGAGCCGCTCGTGCCGGATGTGCGGCACGTGCCCTACGGCGACATCGAAGCCTTGCGCGCCGCTGTGGACGACACCACCGCAGCAGTGTTCCTCGAGCCCATCATGGGCGAGGCAGGCGTCGTCGTGCCGCCCGAGGGCTACCTCGCGGCTGCCCGCGACATCACCGCGGAGCACGGGGCTCTCCTCGTGCTCGATGAGGTGCAGACCGGAGTCGGCCGCACCGGCTGGTTCTACGCGCACCAGGCCACGGGCATCGTGCCGGACGTCATCACCCTCGCCAAGGGCCTCGGCGGCGGGCTGCCGATCGGGGCGTGCATCGCCACGGGCGCGGCGGCCGAGCTTCTCGCTCCCGGCATGCACGGATCGACCTTCGGCGGCAATCCGGTCTGCGCGGCCGCCGCGCTCGCGGTGCTGCGGACCATCGACGAGCAAGACCTGCTCAGTCATGCCGATGCGCTGGGCAAGACGATCCGGACCGGTATCGAGGACCTCGGGCACCCTCTGGTCGACCATGTGCGCGGGGCCGGGCTGCTGCTCGGTATTGTGCTCACCGAGCCCCGCGCAGCGGCGGCGGAGACGGCGGCCCGCGATGCTGGCTTCCTGCTGAATGCCGCGCAGGCCGATGTGCTCCGCATCGCCCCGCCGCTCATTCTCACCGAGGAGGAGGCGGCACGGTTCGTGGAGTCACTGCCCTCGATCCTGAACACCGCCCTCGACGAAGGACCGTCATGACACGCCACTTCCTGCGCGACGATGCCCTGGACCCTGCTGAGCAGGCGGAGGTCCTCGCGCTCGCGGCGGAGCTGAAGCGCGATCCGTTCCTGCGCCGCCCGCTCGAGGGGCCACACGGAGTCGCGGTCATCTTCGACAAGAACTCCACGCGCACACGCTTCTCCTTCGAGCTCGGGATCGCCCAGCTCGGCGGCCACGCCGTGGTCGTCGAGTCACGATCTACCCAGCTAGGCCGGGACGAGACCCTCCAGGACACCGGGCAGGTGCTGTCCCGGTATGTCGATGCGATCGTCTGGCGCACCTTCGGCCAGGAGCGGCTCGAGGCGATGGCCGAGACCGCTACGGTTCCGATCGTCAATGCGCTGTCCGACTCGTTCCACCCCTGCCAGGTCCTCGCCGACCTGCAGACCATCGCGGAGCACAAGGGCCGGCTCGCGGGCCTGCGCATAACCTATCTCGGCGACGGTGCCAACAACATGGCCCACTCGTTGCTGCTCGGCGGCGCGACCGCGGGCCTGCACGTGACGGTGGCCGCTCCCGAGGGATTCCAGCCCGAGGAGCAGGTCGTGCAGGCAGCGAGGAAGCGGGCCGGGGAGACCGGAGGGTCCATCACCATCACCCAGGACCCTGCCGCGGCAGCCGATGGCGCGGACGTCCTCGTCACCGATACCTGGGTCTCGATGGGCCATGAGGCAGACGGCCGCGACCGGCGCGCCCCGTTCTGGCCGTATCAGATCAACGAGGAACTGCTCGCCCGCGCAGCCGGGGATGCCCTCGTGCTGCACTGCCTGCCGGCGCATCGCGGCGAGGAGATCACCGACGCCGTCATCGATGGCCCCCGCAGCGTCGTCTGGGACGAGGCCGAGAACCGGCTCCACGCACAGAAGGCCCTGCTCGTATGGTTGCTGGAGCACCAGTGACCGAGCCCGGGCGGGTCACCGGAACGAGCCGCGCGCGCCGGCAGGCCCGCATCGTGGAGCTGCTCGCGGCCCACCAGGTGCACAGCCAGACCGAGCTGGCCCAGCTCCTCGCCGACGAGGGCATCGATGCCACGCAGGCTACGCTGTCACGTGATCTCGAGGAGCTCGGGGCGCTCAAGCTCCGGGCCGCCGACGGCGGTAGCGGCGTCTACGTCGTCCCCGAGGACGGCACGACCATCCGGGGCGTCACCGGTGGCACCGAGCGGGTCTCGCGGCTCCTCGCCGAGCTGCTGGTCTCGGTCGAGGCCAGCGGAAACCTCGCGGTGCTGCGCACGCCCCCGGGCGCGGCGCAGTTCCTCGCGAGCGCGCTCGACCGTGCCGCCCTGGCACAGGTTTCGGGAACCATAGCGGGGGATGACACGATCATGGTGGTGGCCCGGCCTCCCCACGATGGGTTGTCCCTCGTGGCGATGCTCAGCGAGCTGGCCTGAGAGGCTGAGCGAGGCCAGCGAGGGCCAATGAACGATAGCGAACACTAGGCACCAGGAACGACAAGGAGAAGCAACACCATGGCAGAACGTGTGATCCTCGCCTATTCCGGCGGGCTCGATACATCGGTCGCGATCAGCTGGATCGCCAAGGAGACTGGCGCGGAGGTCGTGGCCCTGGCCATCGATCTCGGCCAGGGCGGCGAGGACATGGAGGTGGTCCGCCAGCGCGCCCTCGATTGCGGCGCCGTCGAGTCCATCTGCGTCGACGCCCGCGACGAGTTCGCCGACGACTACTGCCTGCCCACCGTGCAGGCCAACGCCCTCTACATGGATCGCTACCCGCTGGTCTCCGCGATCTCCCGGCCCCTGATCGTCAAGCACCTCGTGGAGGCGGCCAAGGAGCACGGCGGCACCACGGTGGCGCACGGCTGCACCGGCAAGGGCAACGACCAGGTCCGCTTCGAGGTCGGCATCGGCGCCCTCGCCCCTGACCTCAGCGTGATCGCGCCCGTCCGTGACTACGCCTGGACGCGCGAGAAGGCCATCGCCTTCGCCGAGGAGAACGCGATCCCGATCACGGTCTCCAAGAAGTCGCCCTTCTCGATCGACCAGAACGTGTGGGGACGCGCCGTGGAGACCGGCTTCCTCGAGGACCTGTGGAACGCCCCCACCAAGGACGTCTACGACTACACCGAGGACCCCACTGCGCACTGGCAGGCCCCCGATGAGCTGATCATCTCCTTCGACAAGGGCAAGCCCGTCGCGATCGACGGGCGCCCCGTCACGATGCTCGAGGCCATCGTCGAGCTCAATGAGCGCGCGGGCAAGCACGGCGTCGGTCGCCTCGACATGGTCGAGGACCGGCTCGTGGGCATCAAGAGCCGCGAGGTGTACGAGGCACCCGGCGCGATGGTGCTCATCACTGCCCACCAGGAGCTCGAGGCCCTCACCAACGAGCGCGAGCTGGCACGCTTCAAGCGGCAGGTCGAGCAGCGCTGGGGCGAGCTGGTCTACGACGGCCTGTGGTTCTCCCCGCTGAAGTACGCCCTCGACTCGTTCGTCCAGCACACCCAGGAGCACGTGACCGGCGATATCCGGCTCACCCTCCACGCGGGCAATGTCGTCGTCAACGGGCGTCGCAGCACCACGTCGCTCTATGACTTCAACCTCGCCACCTACGACGAGGGCGACAGCTTCGACCAGTCCGCGGCCAAGGGCTTCGTCCAGCTGCATGGCCTCTCGTCGAAGATCGCCGCCCGTCGCGATCTCAACCAGCAAGGATGATGACTGCGTGACCACCCAGCATGGCACCAACCAGGGCGCGCTGTGGGGCGGCCGGTTCGCATCCGGGCCGGCCGCCGCGATGGCGGCCCTGAGCAAGTCCACGCACTTCGACTGGGCGCTCGCGCCCTACGACGTGCAGGCATCGAAGGCGCACGCCCGCGTGCTCAGCAAGGCCGGGCTCCTCGCTGATGCCGATCTCGAGATCATGATCGACGGCCTCGATGGGCTCGCCGCCGATGTCGCCTCGGGAGCCTTCCAGCCAGCCGAGAGCGACGAGGACGTCCACGGCGCGCTCGAGCGGGGCCTCATCGAGCGCGTCGGCCCCGAGGTGGGCGGGCGCCTGCGGGCAGGGCGGTCGCGCAATGACCAGGTGGCCACGCTGTTCCGCATGTGGCTGCGCGACGCCGCCCGGCGCATCGCTCTCGGGCTGCTTGACGTGGTCGATGCGATCGTCGCCCAGGCCGCAGCGCACCCGGATGCCGTGATGCCCGGCAAGACGCACCTGCAGGCCGCGCAGCCCGTCCTGCTCGCGCATCACCTCCTCGCGCACGCGCACCCGTTGCTGCGTGATGTCGAGCGGCTGCGCGACTTCGACGCGCGGGCCGCGGTATCGCCCTACGGGTCCGGAGCGCTCGCGGGATCCTCCCTCGGCCTCGACCCCGATGCCATCGCCGCGGACCTCGGCTTCGATCGCGCCGCGGACAACTCGATCGATGCCACGTCCTCGCGCGATTTCGCCGCCGAGGCCGCGTTCGTCCTCGCGATGATCGGTGTCGATCTCTCCCGCATGGCCGAGGAGATCATCATCTGGACCACTCCCGAGTTCCGCTACGCCACGCTCGCCGACGAGTGGTCCACGGGCAGCTCGATCATGCCGCAGAAGAAGAACCCGGATGTCTCCGAGCTCACCAGGGGCAAGTCCGGGCGGCTCATCGGCAACCTCACCGGGCTGCTCGCCACCCTCAAGGCACAACCGCTGGCCTACAACCGGGACCTGCAGGAGGACAAGGAGCCGGTCTTCGATTCGGTTCTGCAGCTCGAGCTGCTGCTGCCCGCGATCGTTGGGCTCGTCTCGACCCTGGAGTTCCACGAGGACCGGATGGCCGAGCTTGCCCCGGCGGGATTCACCCTGGCCACCGACATCGCGGAATGGCTGGTGCGCCAGGGCGTGCCCTTCCGGGTCGCCCACGAGGCCGCGGGTGCGTGCGTGCGGGTCGCCGAGGCGCGCGGAGTCGGTCTCGATGAGCTCACCGATGCGGAGTTCGCCGCCATCGATCCCGCCCTCACGGGAGAGGTGCGCGCCGTGCTCACCGTGGCGGGCTCGATCGCCTCGCGGAATGCTCGCGGCGGCACGGCTGGGGCGCGGGTCGAGGAGCAGCGCGGTCGCGTCGCCGAGGCATCCGCCGCATTGCGCGCGTGGGCTGTGAGATAGCCAACAACCACCGCCATGCACGGTAAATGGGAGCCCGTGTAGCAGAAACCGTGCTGGGGGATGTGCGAAGATTCAGGAAGAGCGCACATCCCCGGCACCGGGCCACGGTGGCGGGCGAGGATGGAGGTCCCCGTGAAGTTCACTGCCCGAACCCTCACGTCGCCGGTGCATCGAGTCCTCGCCACTGCGCAGAACGGTCTCGAAGTGATCCGCTTCGGAGGGCTCGACACCGGCGAGGAGGCTTCGCCGTTCGCGGTGATGGAGCGGCGCCCGATGTTCCGGCTGCGCCGGTACTTCCCGGCCGCCGACGATCTCGACGAGCGGGCCCCGGTCATTCTCGTCCCGCCCCTGATGGTGGCCACCGACATCTATGACGTCACCCGTGACCAGGGCGCGGTGGGGATTCTCCACGACAACGGCCTCGACCCGTGGGTCGTCGACTTCGGCGCCCCGGACCGCGAGGTCGGCGGCATGGCCCGTAACCTCGCTGACCACGTCGTGGCAGTCAGCGATGTCGTCGACATCGTCCGCGAGCACACGGGCAAGGACGTCCACCTCGCCGGGTACTCGCAGGGCGGCATGTTCTGCTACCAGACCGCCGCCTACCGGCGCTCCCGCGGCATCAAGAGCCTCATCACCTTCGGCTCGCCCACCGATGCGGTCGCGCTGCCCATGGGCATCACGGTGGGATTCGCCTCGAAGGGCGCGGACTTCCTCGCCGACCACGTCTTCAATCGCCTCGCCATCCCGGGCTGGATGGTCCGTACCGGCTTCCAGATGCTCGACCCCGTGAAGACGGTCAAGTCCCGCCTCGACTTCCTCATGCAGCTCCACGACCGGGAGGCGCTGCTGCCGCGCGAGAAGCAGCGCCGCTTCCTCGAGGTCGATGGATGGGTCGCGTGGTCCGGGCCCGCGATCGCTGAGCTGCTCAAGCAGTTCGTCGTGCACAACCGGATGATGACCGGCGGCTTCGTCATCGATGATCGCCTCATCAGCCTCGCCGAGATCGTCTGCCCGGTGCTGGCGTTCGTGGGGACGACCGACGATATCGGCCTGCCGCGCGCCGTCCGCGGGATCCGCCGCGCAGCGCCCCGGGCCGACGTCTACGAGGCAACCCTCAAGGCGGGCCATTTCGGTCTCGTGGTGGGCAGCAGCGCCGGCACCCTCACCTGGCCCACCGTCGCCCAATGGGTCCGCTGGAACGAGGGCAACGCCGAGCGCCCCGAGGTCGCCAAGCCCATGACCGACGAGGACCAGCCCGCCGCCGATGGCGACTACACCGTCATGTCGCGGCTCGTCAACAGCGCCAGCCAGGCCGCCGAGATCGGCTTCGGCGTCGCGCAGGACTTCGTCGACGCCACCGTCGGCGCGGCCAAGACGACCAAGGAGATCGCCGGGGAGGCTGCCCGGACACTGCCGCGACTCGCAAGGCTCGGCGTCATGCAGGCCCATACCCGCATGTCGCTCGGCCTGCTCCTCGAGGAACAGGGCAGGCGGGCCCCGCTCGGAGAATGCTTCCTCTTCGATGACCGCGTCCACACCAACGCCGCGGTCAACGAGCGCATCGACAACGTCGTGCGCGGCCTGATCTCGGTCGGGGTCCGGCAGGGCACCCACGTCGCGGTGCTTATGGAAACGCGCCCGAGCGCCCTGGCGACCATCGCCGCGCTCTCCCGGCTTGGCGCCGTCAGCGTGCTGCTGCAACCGGGCACCAACCTCGAGGACGCGCTCCGTCTGAGCGAAGCGACCGGCATCGTCACCGACCCACAGAACATGGACGACGCCATCGCGACCGGTGGACAGGTCTACGTGCTGGGCGGTGGCGATATCCGCGACCTAGGTGTCGATGGCCACCCCAACGTCACCGACCTGGAGAAGATCGATCCGGAAGCAGTCGAGCTGCCCGCGTGGTACCGGCCCAACCCGGGCATCGCTAGCGACCTCGCGTTCATCGTCTTCACTCGTTCACGCGGCCACATCGAGCCCCAGCTCATCACCAACCACCGCTGGGCACTGTCGGCGTTCGGTACCGCGTCCGCCGCCTCGCTGACCGCCAGCGATACCGTCTACTGCCTCACCCCGCTGCACCATCCCTCCGGCCTGCTGATGACCCTCGGTGGTGCCGTTGCCGGCGGCGCCCGCATCGCGCTGACGCGCACTTTCGACTCCTCCCAGTTCGCCGAGGAGGTCCACCGCTACGGCGTGACCGTCGTGTCCTACACCTGGACGCTGCTGCGCGAGCTCGTCGAGGACGAGGACCTGCAGATCCAGCGGCACCATCCCATCCGGCTCTTCATGGGCTCCGGGATGCCCCGGAGCCTGTGGCAGCGTGTCACCGAGCGGTTCGCGCCCGCCAGCGTCGTCGAGTTCTACGCCTCCACCGAGGGCGAGGCAGTCCTCGCGAACATCACCGGCGCCAAGCCCGGCGCGAAGGGGCGGCCCATACCCGGATCCGCGACGATCAAGCTCGCGGCATTCGATGTGGAGAGCAATCGCTTCATCGAGGACGAGAGAGGCTTTGTCCGCGAGGTGGAGGACGACGACACCGGCCTGCTGCTCGCCCACCCGCGCACCGGGGTCGAGCACAGCTCCAACGTCATCCGCGGGGTATTCAAGCCCGGCGACATCTGGATCCCGACCGACCATCTCTTCCGCCGCGACACCGATGGCGACTACTGGATGGTCGATAACCGCAACAGCGTGATGCGCACCGAGCGCGGGATCGTGTACTCGTTGCCCATCGAGGACGCGCTTGCCGACGTCGAGGTGCTCGATCTCGCCGTTGTATATGGCGTGGAGCACGAAGGGCGCGTATTCGTCATCGCTTCGGTATCCCGCCGCAGCGACGAGCCTGGCCGGGAGTTCACCCCGGAGCAATTCGATCGCGCGCTCGCCGTGCTGCCGGGCACCCAGCGCCCCGATATCATCCACGAGGTGCGGGAACTCCCCATGACCACCTGGTACCGCCCAAAGACACGCCTGCTCGCCCAGCAGGGTCTCCCCGCGGCGGATAGCCACGCGTGGTACTACGACACCACCACGCACAAGTACATGCGGCTGACCGAGGCTGCCCGCAAGCGCATCATCAAGCGCAAGCAACCCTGAATCCAGATAAGGTAGACCACCGTGCCACTAGACCCAGTACTGCTCGACATCCTCGCCTGCCCCGAGGATCGCGGATTACTCATCCTCATCGAGGACGAGGCGCTCTACAACCCGCGGCTGCGCAAGGCCTATCCGATCGAGAACGGCATCCCGGTCCTGCTGGTCGACGAGGCCCGCGATGTCGATGACGAGACCCATGCGCGGTACATCGCGGCGGGAACGCCCAGCGAATAGGGGAGAGGACCTGCGCTCCGCGCTCCGGTCGAGCCTTCCTTGCGAGGCGGCCAGGCTCCTGCTTGGCTGCACGATCGAGCATGGCCCGGTACGGCTGCGGATCGTCGAGACCGAAGCCTATGGCGGTCCGCCCGACGGCCCCTGGCCAGACCCCGCGGCCCACTCCTACCGCGGCCCCACCGCGCGCAACCAGGTGATGTTCGGTCCGCCCGGGCACCTGTACATCTACCGCATCTACGGGATGCACCAGTGCCTCAACATCACCTACGGCCCCGCGGGCCGCGCGGGCGGAGTGCTGCTCCGAGCCGGCGAGATCCTCGGCGGCATCAGTGCTGCCCGAGCCCGCCGGGGCATGGACCGCGCCGCGCATCAGCTCGCGCGCGGCCCGGCCAACCTCGCCGCCTCGCTCGGCATCCCCTGGGAACTGCGTGGTAGTGATGTGCTCGCCGCTGGGGCACCGGTCCGGCTCGGGCATCGCGCCGACGATCACGAGGAGCCCATCCGTGCAGGGCCACGCGTCGGGGTGCGGTTCGCCGCCGATCGCCCGTGGAGGTTCTGGCTGCACGGTCATCCAGCAGTATCCGCGTACCGGCGCCACCCGGCAGCCACGGACGCAGCCGGGCGCGTTGGCCTGGGGCATTAGCCTGGGCGCCGCGCATGAGGAATGATCGGGTGCGTGACGATCGACATCCTCGAAGAACTGACCTGGCGTGGCCTGATCGCGCAATCCACTGATGCTGACGCGCTGCGCGAGCAACTCTCATCCGGCATGACGACGGTCTATGCCGGGTTCGATCCCACCGCGCCGAGCCTGCACGCTGGCCATCTCATCCCGCTGCTGGTGCTGCACCGCATGCAGCGCGCCGGGCACCGGCCCATCGTGCTCGCGGGCGGAGCCACCGGACTGATCGGTGACCCGCGCGACGTCGGCGAGCGCAGCATGAACGACGAGGATCTCGTTGCGGAATGGGCCGACCGCATCAAGGGCCAGCTCGAGCGCTTCGTCGAGTTCGAGGATGCCCCTAACGCCGCAATCATCGAGAACAACATCACCTGGACGGCGAACCAGTCCGCGATCTCTTTCCTGCGCGATATCGGCAAGCACTTCTCGGTCAACGTCATGCTGGCGCGGGAGACGGTGAAGCGACGCCTCGAGGGCGACGGGATCTCCTACGCGGAGTTCTCGTACATGCTTCTCCAGGCCCAGGACTTCGTGCAGCTGCATCGCAAGCACGATTGCACCGTGCAGGTCGGCGGATCGGACCAGTGGGGCAACATCATCGCCGGGGTCGATCTCGTGCGCAGGCTCGATGGCGCGCACGTGCACGGCTTCACCGTGCCGCTGGTCACCTCGGCGGACGGCAAGAAGTTCGGTAAGTCCACGGGCGGTGGCAGCCTCTGGCTCGACCCAGAGATGACGAGCCCCTACGCCTGGTACCAGTACTTCATCAACACCGGCGACGCTGACGTCATCAAGTACCTGCGGTGGTTCACTTTCCTTTCCCAGGGCGAGCTCGATGAGCTCGAGGCCGAGACGAGGGAGCGGCCGCACCTGCGTACCGCGCAGAAGCGCCTCGCGCAGGAGATGACCACCCTGGTCCACGGCGAGGACAACACGCGTTCCGTCGAGCTCGCCAGCCAGGCCCTGTTCGGCCGCGGGGAGATCACGGGCCTCGATCGCTCGACCCTCGCCGCTGCCCTGACCGAGGCCTCGGTCGCGGAGCTGCGTGACGGCGAGCCGCGCACCATCGTTGATCTGCTCGTGGCGAGCGGCTTGTGCGAGAGCAAGGGCGCGGCCCGGCGAACCATCCGCGAGGGCGGCGCCTCGATCAACAACAACAGGATCAGCGACGAGGCCTGGGAGCCGGGCGAAGGTGACTGGCTGCATGGGGAATGGCTGGTCATCCGCCGTGGCAAGCGGAACTTCGCCGGGATCCGACGCGTCTAGGGCTCGCTCTCCTCCGAGAGCGCGCTGCCTGGTGTTGATGACCTGTTGGGGTCCTCGCCACCAGGGCGTGGCGGGGGATTTGTGTTCGGACGAGCGGGTGTGTAACTTTCTTGGAGCCAGCCGGTGCGCGGGCCCCGCTCCAAGCGGGGGACGGGCACGAGGCGGAACCGGATCGCGGAGGGGCGTTGTTGCCTCCCGGGGCGCGGGGATGCTAGAGTGGCTGGCTGTGCCTGGGGGAGCTTCCCCGCCGTGTTCGGCGGGGTGCCTGGTGGGCGT
>NZ_VSSO01000002.1:235845-768796 GCF_008312885.1 Lolliginicoccus suaedae | reverse complement strand
GGCCGATCAGGATGCCACCGAACAGCACGACCGACATCAGCCAGGCGTTGAGCACATCGTTCTTCAGGGTCCAGGGCGACTTGCCGAGGCGAGCGAGGCGGTTCTTCTCGATCTCCCAGGCGGAGGTCAGCGCGCCCTTCACCGAGCGCGGCCAGAAGCGGTAGAACGACTCGCCGAAGCGCGAGGAAGCAGGATCCTCAGGAGTGGCGACGCGGACGTGGTGGCCGCGGTTGTGCTCGATGAAGAAGTGGCCGTAGAAGGACTGCGCGAGGACGATGCGCGACATCCAGCGCTCGTGCTCCTCCTTCTTGTGGCCCATCTCGTGCGCGACGCTGATGCCGATGCCCGAGGTCACGGCGACCGTGGTGGCCAGGCCGATGCTCTCGAAGACGGAGAGGTTGCCGGTGGCCCAGAGGTAGATCGCCAGGGCAAAGCCGACATACTGCAGCGGGATGTACGAGTAGGTGACCCAGCGGTAGTACTTGTCCTGGTCGAGCTCATCCATGAACTCGTCGGGCGGGTTCTGGCCGTCGGCAGCAAAGACGATGTCGAGCAGTGGGATCAGGCCGAACACGATGATCGGTCCGCCCCAGTAGAGCCATCCCCAGCCGGTGAGCTCCACCAGCCCGACCGCGATGAAGACGGCGGCCGCCGGGACGAGCGAGTAGATCCACATGTAGCGCTTGCGGTCCCGCCAGCGCTCGACGTTCTCCGCCTGCTGCTGCGCCTCACCGTTGGACCCGGCGAACGCATCGTGCGTCGATGCAGTCATTACATCATGCCTAACTTTGTCCATGCGCTAGACCCCGATGTCATAGCGGCTTGCTGGATTGACTATAAGCCCTAGGTCGTTTGCGCACTAGACACGGGTCCATGTTTTGTCTAACTGTATCGATTCAGTCTTTAACCACAGCAAGCAAAACACGTACGAACGCTTGCGCTGACTAGCGGATTGTTGAGCATTGGACTGCTCGAAGGGCTGGAGGGACCCGGGACCAGGCCCCCTCGCCATGCCGCTGCGCCGCCGCACCGGAAGTGCTACCGAATGCACCCTCCCGCTACCTCCAGCGGGTGCAAGACCTCACACAACTGAGAATCGACGCCCGCCCCCGCGCGGCATCGACGCCCTGGGGCCCAGCGTAGAGAGCCACGACGCCTGGCGAAGACCCGCGCGGAGCGCTCCCCCGTGACTACTGCGGCACCACGGCCCGGAACACCTCGTCGCGAGCCGTCCCCGCATGCAGGATCACCTCGGGATCAGAGTCCGGGATCCACAGGGCCCCGCCCGCAGGCACACGGACCTCCTCGCCGCCGCTGCGCGCGATCACCTCGCCGCGCGTGCACGCGATGATCTGCGGCCCGCCGCGCGACAGCCCGTGGGAGACGCTGTGGAGCAGCCCCGTGGCGTCGAGCTCGATGCGCGAGAGCGCGAACTCGTCGATAGGGACCTGGTAGACCTGCTCGGCAGTGCCGCCGGGCTCGGCATTGCGCACCGGCACGGGAGACAGCTCGAGCGGCTCGAAATCAACTACTCGCAGCAGCTCGGGCACATCCACATGCTTCGGCGTGAGGCCCCCGCGCAGGACGTTGTCCGAGTTCGCCATCAGTTCCACCCCCACCCCATGCAGGTAGGCGTGCAGGTTGCCCGCATCGAGGAAGATCCCCTCCCCCGGCTGCAGCGTGATGTGGTTCAGCAGGATCGAGGCGAGCACCCCCGCGTCGCCGGGATACCGCTCGACGAGTTGCAGGAGATTGCGGGCGACCTCGGCGAAGGGTCCCCGCGGCGAGCGGCCGAGCAGCGCCACGCACGACTCCGCGAGATCATCCACCAGCTCGGCGACATCGCTCGACGGCAGCGTGATCCAGGTGGTGAACAAGGCGCGCAGCCCGGAGCCATCCGGTTGCTCCGCCAGGAGATCCCGGTAGGGCACGAATCGCGGCGAGCCGAGTTCCTCGAGGAGGGCGACGGTAGCTTCGGGATCGCGGAAGCCCGCCATCGCCGAGAATTGCGTGAGCGCGACGAGCAGCTCCGGCTTGTGGTTGTCGTCCTTGTAGTTCCGGGAGCTGGCATCGAGCGGGACACCCCGCTGGTTCTCCCGCTCGAATCCCTCCTGCGCCTGCGCCTTGGAGGGATGCGCCTGGATGGACAGTGGCTCCTCGGCCGCCAGCACCTTCATCAGGAAGGGCAGCTGCTTGTCGAACCGCTCGCAGACATGCTGGCCGAGCGCGGCGACAGGATCCTCCGCGATCTCCACGAGCAACGTCGCCCCTGAGCCCACCAGCCTCGAGGGATCCGCGGGATGAGCACCCATCCACAGCTCTGCCTCGGGGTGCGGCGAGGGGCCCGGTTCCCCGCGCAGCCCGGCGAGCGCGGTGCGCGAGCCCCAGGCGTAGTTGCGGACCGGGCAATCGAGCAGTTGCATCAGTGGGACCTCGCTAGACGTGCGTATGAAGCCGCCATATCCATCCGCACGCACAGCTGGAGGGTGTCGGCGAGTACCTGACCGAGGCTCCGAGCGGGGGCATCCATGCCCGGATGCGGGGGGCCGGATGGTTCCTCGGGGTTGGCGAAGAGGTAGTCCGCGGCACTGCCGAGCAGCGCGGCGCGGCTCCTCGTTCCCTGGCGTGGCGTCCCGCGCGAGACGATCATGACCTTGACCGGGTCGGCACCGATCGGGCCGTCGATCTCGGGATCGTGGAAGATTGGGTCCACATCGCTCTCGGCAGCGGGTCCTGCCAGCTGGTCGAACACCTCTACCACCTCTGCCAGGCTCGCTGCGGCCGACACCATCCCAGCGACCCGGAGCATCGCGGATGCCGCGTGCCGCGCGAGCACCTGGTCTCCCGTGCTATCTCCCGCGAAGACCACGCGGTGGCCCAGCAGCTTGCTCGCCAGCGACTTCGCTGGATTGCTGAGGAGCTCGCGCTCGGGGTGGCCCCGGAGCGCCTCATCATCAAGCACATCCGCGATGGCGTCCAGCGCGATGGACTCGATGGGCTCCGTCGGTCCGATGTGCCGGAGCACGGCAAGCAGCACGGCCGCGTACCCGCAGGTCGCGAAGATCTCGGGGACGGGCACGCGCGGTGGCATCGCGATGGCGTGCGGCGCTCCTGCCGCGCGCATCGGCCCCTCGCTCGGCGTAGCGACGACCACTCCGCAGCCGCGCCGGACTGCTCGATCCACGGCAGCGACCATCTCGGGGTCCCCGGGATCATCGCCCATGACGATGACCACGTCGAGCGGTCCGATCCAGGTCGGCGCATGATCCACGACCACAGCGGGAAACGAGAGCTCCGCGGCGGCAGCATCAAGGATCAGGTGGCTCGCGGCGACGGGGACAGCGCGGCGCGCGACGATGACGAGCGCGCGGGGCCTGGACCCGGGCAGGCGATCGAGCAGGCCCTCGGCGACCGCGGTATTGACCGCCCTGGCCTGCGCCCCCGAGAGTGCCGCGTGACGAAGCAGGCCCGATCGGTCCGCGGAGGCGAGCGTGGCGCCGTCGTCGAGGTCAAAGCCAGGCGCGAGCGTATTCACCGCGGCCACCTCCTTCCAGGTGCACTTCTCATTATCCTGTAGCACCCGCGGCATGTCACCGCCGGATTATCTCCAGCACCTCGTCAGTGATGCTCGTGACGGATCCGGCATCGGTTGCCTCGACGTTGAGCCGGAGCAGCGGCTCGGTGTTCGAGGCGCGCAGGTTGAACCATGCGCCGTCCCCGAGGTCGACGGTCATGCCGTCCAGCTTGTCGATCTCCTTCGCCCGCTCGGCGAAAGCCTCGGCCACATCGTCCATGCGCGCGGGGGCATCGTCGACGGTCGAGTTGATCTCGCCCGATGCCGCGTACCTGTTGTACTGGGCCATCAGCTCCGAGAGAGGCTTGTCCTGCTCGGCGAGCGCGGCGAGGACATGCAGTGCAGCGAGCATCCCCGAGTCGGCGCCCCAGAAATCCCGGAAGTAGTAGTGCGCGGAGTGCTCGCCGCCGAACACGGCACCGGTCTGGGCCATGGTCTGCTTGATGAACGAGTGCCCGACGCGGGTGCGCACGGGGGAACCGCCATTCTCCTCGACGATCTCCGGGACCGCGCGGGAGGTGATGAGGTTGTAGATGATCGCGGCACCTGGGTGCTTCGCGAGCTCCCGCTCGGCGACCAGTGCCGTGACCGCGGAGGGGGACACCGGGTCGCCCTTCTCATCGACGACGAAGCATCGGTCGGCGTCCCCATCGAAGGCCAGGCCGATGTCGGCGCCGGTCTCGCGCACGTGTCGCTGCAGGTCCACGAGGTTGGCCGGGTCCAGCGGGTTCGCCTCGTGATTGGGGAAGGTTCCGTCGAGCTCGAAGAACAGCGGCTCGATGGTGAGTGGCAGCGGGCCAAGCACTGCGGGGACAGTGTGCCCGCCCATGCCGTTGCCCGCATCAACGGCAACGGTGAGGGGCCGCATGCTCTCGAGCGCCACGAGCTTGCGCAGGTACTCCGCGTAGTCCGGGAGGAGATCCTGGGTGGAGGCGGTGCCGGGGGCACTGTCGTAGCCAGGGACGCCGTGGATCACTTCGTCCGCGATGGTGGCGAGCCCGGTCTCCTGGCCCACGGGCTTCGCGCCGGAGCGGCAGAGCTTGATGCCGTTGTACTTGGCGGGATTGTGGCTAGCAGTGAACATCGCGCCGGGGCATTCGAGCGTGCCCGAGGCGTAGTAGAGCTGGTCGGTGGAGGCCAGCCCGATATTGACGACGTCGAGCCCATGATCAGTGACTCCTGCCGAGAACGCCTCGACCAGCTCGGGCGAGGAGGCGCGCATGTCATGACCAACAACGATGCGGGCCGCTCCCTCGGTGCGCATGAGGCGAGCGAATGCCGCTCCCACGTCGCGCACGAACGCAGCGTCGATCTGTTCACCGACCACACCTCGCACGTCGTATGCCTTGATCACCGCGTTCACGGCTTCGGCTGGTCGACTCATCTCCGGCACTCCCGTCCTGCTTGCGTCACTGCGCTTTCCGGTCTGAGCCTAGTCAGGTTTCGCGCGTGATGCGGGGGGAAGCGCCGATCCGGCGGCGCCAGCGAGAGCGCTGTGCAGGGGACCTGCGCACGTCCTATTCAGTGTCCGCGGGCGTGACAATGCGAAGGTGCGCGCGGCGGGCCGGCTCCGATGCCCCCCGGAGATCGAACCATGGGCCATCGTCGGTACGCGACGCATCGTGCTGCGCCATCCCTGGCTGGGCGCTTTCGAGCCGGGAGTGATCCAGGTGGGACTGATCGAGGTGGGCCTCGAAGCCGGGAACATCCATGTCATCGACTGTCGCGCCGCTGAGCCCGGCCGATATTTCCGCGGTCGCGGGGGATTCCGGCTCGCGCTCGGACTCGGGAACCCACTCACGGACCAGGTCCCAGCCCATCGGCGGGGCCAGCCGGATGGCATGCTGCTCGCAGAGGTCCCAGGAGTGCGGGCTATCGAGGGCCGACAGGTTCGCGAGCACGACCTGCGACTCCGCATAGATATATGTCAGCGTCGCGACGGCAGGGTTCCTGCAACCCGGCTTGCAACAACGACGGAGCATACTCACACAGCGGACACTAGCCGCTCGCCCCGTGTTCACCGGTGCGACTCGCCGCCGCGAGCAGTTTTTTCCAGGCTTGGTGGGCAGATTCCGCCGAGCCGCGGACAACCACCGGTACAGTGCTCCCATGCCAGATCAAGAGCGTGGAGGCACGGATGCCGTGCAGATCACGCGGGCCGGGATCCAGGTAGCCGCATCGGGACAGCCCCGCGCGCGGCGCTGCACCACGCGAAGCATCGAGAAGCGCGGGCGCGGGCTACGTGGTTCGCTCGTTCCGCCGCGGCTCCCGATCCGCAAGACGCGGGCGGAGCGCTTCGACGCGACCGTGCTCGATGCGTTCGAGCCGATCGAGGCTCGCTGGCGCAAGCGCCTCGGGAAGCTCGACATCGCGGTGGACGATGTGCCCCGGGTGCGCGCGCGGAACCCCGACACGGTGGCCTGGCCGCCCGAGATCGTCGCCGACGGCCCGGTGCCGCTCTCCCGCCTGATCCCGGCGGGAATCGATTCGGCCGGGCAGCCCACGCGCGCCCGCATCGTGCTGTTCCGGCGCGCCCTCGAGCTGCGGGGCGAGACTCCGGAGGAACTGGTGCATCTTGTTCATGATGTCCTCGTGGAGCAGGTAGCGACGTATCTCGGCCTGCCGCCGGACATGGTCGCCCCGGAGGGCAATGGAGATCCCGGCTAGGCGGCCGCGCCAGCCACCCGCTCAATTCAAAGAGTTCTCTAAGAGAATCTCCAGAAAACAATAACCTGGGCCGGAATGGCCCCTATCATCATGCCCAAAAAAAATGGACGTACGCGATATTCAGACAATACGCCGCGCACGCCCGCATTACCATCGAGGAATCTCTCAGGAACCTCTAAGAATTAGACTGCGGGGGTGCACGCACCCTCTGCATGCACCCCCGCCGCCTTGCCTGGCGGCCACCCGGCCACCGAAGCCTCTACGAGACGATTCCGCGCTTCAGTCGCCGACGCTCGCGCTCCGACAAGCCGCCCCAGATCCCGAAGCGCTCGTCGTTGGCCAAGGCGTATTCCAGGCACTCATCACGAACCTCGCACCCGAGGCAGATGCGCTTGGCCTCGCGCGTGGAGCCACCCTTCTCCGGGAAGAACGCCTCCGGATCGGTCTGCGCGCACAGCGCGCGATCCTGCCATTCCTCCTGGACAGCGGTGAACAGATGGTCGAAACCAGCATCCACCAGGCTGAGCTTCGGCCCGCTCGCCCCATCGTTCCGATCCTCGCGCGGCATCGACGCATCAGTCGATCGCATTGCGGCCATGTCGTCGGAAACCACGCGGAAAGCTACCGGGCGCTCAGCGCCCTGGACTCCTGGAAAGTGCGGCATAGTATGTATCCCCAACCTCTTGTCGCGCACTGCTGGCAATGAAGCTTGCCGGGCCGCAGCTGCCACCACCCCGCGGGGGCAACAGCATGCATCCATTATCGCCTCGCTCGTGGCCCGTCCCGAGTGGGCGAGTGTCACGAAGTGAATGACACATGTGTGATTAGACACTTTCTTGCTGCCTATTGCAAGCAAAACTGTGAAATCCCCTACCATCCTTCCACACCGCGACGACAAGCGACACAGCCCCGTTTCTGAAACGAGCACGAATTCATACCCGCCCCATCGGGCGCCCGGGCCCGCACGGCTTCCTCCCCCGGCGCGGCAGCACGTAGGCTGTGACGCTGTGAAGGTCACTGTTCTCACCGGAGGCGTCGGAGGCGCCCGATTCCTGCTCGGCGCAAGGGAGTTCGCCAGCGAGGAACCCGCGAGCCCTCGGGCACCGCGCGAACCCTCGAGCGCGCCCCCGGCAGCGAGCGAACCCACTGGCAGCGAGGCCGCAAGAACTAGTACAACCGTACCAGAATCTGGCTCGCCCGCCCCTACAGCCATCGTCAACGTCGGCGACGACACCTGGATGCACGACCTGCGCCTGTGCCCCGACCTCGATAGCTGCATGTACACCCTCGGTGGCGGCATCGACACCGCCAAGGGCTGGGGCAGGGCCAACGAGACCTGGAGCCTGCGCGAGGAGCTCGCGGCCTACGGGGCCCAGCCCGACTGGTTCGGCCTCGGCGATCGCGACACCGCCACCCACCTGATCCGCAGCCAGATGATGCGGGCCGGCTACCGGCTCTCCGACATCACCACCGCCCTGTGCGCCCGCTGGAACCCCGGTGTGCGCTTGCTGCCCGCTAGCGATGACCGCTCCGAGACCTTCGTCGTGGTGACGGACCCGGAGAGCGGCGACAAGAAGGCCATCCACTTCCAGGAGTGGTGGGTCAAGCACCGGTCCGACATCGAGACGCACTCGTTCGTCCAGGTCGGCGCCGACGAGGCACGGCCCGCGCCCGGCGTGCTCGACGCGATCGCAGGCGCCGACATCGTTCTCATCGCGCCCTCGAACCCGGTCGTGAGCATCGCGCCGATCCTTGCCATCCCCGGCATCCGGGGTGCGCTGCGCACCACCGAGGCACCCATCGTCGGCGTCTCCCCCATCATCGGCGGGGCACCGCTGCGCGGCATGGCCGATCGATGCCTGCGCATCATCGGGGCCGAGGTCTCCTCGCAGGGCGTCGCCGAGTACTACGGGGCCCGCACCGCCACTGGCATCCTTGACGGCTGGCTCACCCACTCCGGCGACCCTGTCGCCATCCCCGGCATCGCGGTGCGCGAGACCGACATCATCATGCACGACCCCTCCGCCACGGCCTCGATGATCGAGCAGGCCGTCGAGCTCGCCGGAGCGGCGCGGTGAGCCTGGGCGACCACGGGACGGAGAACGAGGTCCGCATCCGTACGGTGCCGGGCATCCCCGAGATCGCGCCCGGGGACGATCTCCTCGATCTCGTGGCACAGCACCTGCCATGGCTGCGCGACGGCGACATCCTCGCCATCACCAGCAAGATCCTCTCGAAGGCCGAGGGACGGATCGTGCCCGCGCCCGCCGATCCGGAGGAGCGGGACGCGCTGCGCCGCGAGCTCGTGCTGAGCGAGTCCACCCGGGTCCTCGCGCGGCACGGCCGCACTCTCATCACCGAGAACCAGCTGGGGATCGTGCAGGCCGCATCGGGGGTCGACGGCTCCAACGTCGACCTGTCCGCCATCGCACTGCTGCCGGTCGACCCCGATGCGAGCGCCGCTCGCCTGCGCGACGGCATCCGGGACCGGCTCGGCGTCGACGTCGCGATCCTCATCACCGACACCATGGGCCGCGCCTGGCGCAACGGCCAGACCGATGCGGCGATCGGCGCCGCGGGCCTGTCGGTGCTGCACGACTACACCGGCACCACCGATCGTCATGGCAACGACCTCCAGGTCACCAACATCGCCGTCGCCGACGAGCTTGCCGCCGCCGCGGACCTCGTCAAGGGCAAGCTCCACGGCACTCCCATCGCGGTGATACGTGGCTTCAGCACGATCGATGACGGATCCACCGCGCGCGACCTCATCCGCCCCGCGCACGAGGACCTTTTCCGCCTCGGCACCGAGGAAGCAGTCAGCCAGGGCTGGCGCGAGGCCGTGCTGCGCCGCCGCACCGTGCGCTCGTTCACCACCGACGCGGTTCCCGATGACCAGGTGCGCGCCGCGATCAGCGAGGCCCTCACCGCGCCCGCGCCCCACCACACCCGGCCCGTGCGGTTCGGCTGGGTCCGCGACCATCAGCGCCGCATCAAGCTGCTCGACGCCATGCGGAATGCTTGGCGGGCGGACCTCGAGCGCGACGGGCTCAGCGAGGACCGCATCGCCGCCCGCCTCGCCCGCGGCCAGCTGCTCTACGACGCTCCCGGGATGATCATCCCGTTCCTCGTGCCGGAGGGCGCCCACGACTACCCCGATGAGGCCCGGCAGGACGCCGAGCGCACCATGTTCACCGTCGCGGTAGGAGCCGCGGTCCAGGCTCTGCTCACCGCCCTCGCGGCGCGCGGGATCGGATCATGCTGGATCGGCTCGACGATCTTCGCCCCAGGCGTCGTGCGCGACCAGCTAGGCCTCGATAGCTCGTGGACACCCATGGGCGCCATCGGGATCGGCTATCCCACCGAGCCACTGGTTGTCCGCGAGCCCCGCGATACCCACGGCCTTCTCGAGGAATGGTGATGAACAGCCTGCATGACTCCGCCCGCGAGGCCCTCGAGGAGTTCGCCGCGCCCACCGCCGAGCAGGACTCCATGCGCCACGCCATGCTCGCGTTCCTCGCCGCCGCTCCCGATGGCTGCCTGCGCGCCTGCGCCGCGGGGCATATCACCGCTTCGAGCCTGGTGCTATCCCACGATGGAGCCAAGGTCCTTCTCACCCTGCACCCGCGCGTGGGCCGGTGGATCCAGCTCGGCGGGCATTGCGAGGAGCACGACCGCACTATCCAGGAAGCAGCACTGCGCGAGGCCCGCGAGGAATCCGGCATCGACGATCTCGAGCTCGATCCGGCAGTGCTCTCGCTGCACACCCATCCGATCACCTGCTCGCTCGGGCTGCCCACGCGTCACCTCGATGTGCGGTTCCTGATCCGGGCACCCCGCGGCTCGCGGATCACGCGCAGCGATGAATCGACCGACCTGCAATGGTGGCCGGTCGATGATCTGCCGGCGAAGGCCGAGCACCACACCATCACCGAGATGGTGCGGCTCGCCCAGGCCCGCTGAGAACGCCGTCCAGCCTCAGGTGGTGTAGTCAGCGTTGATGCGGATATAGCCATCGGTCAGGTCGCAGCCATACACCGTGAACGCGGCGCTGCCTGTTGCCAGGGACGCCGTGATCGTCACTTCCTCGCCGCGCATGTGCTCCGCCGCAGCGTCGAGCACATCCTCCTTGGGGATCGGGTAGGTCGTCACGTCCCCGAAGTCGATGCGCACAAGCTCCGGATCGATATCGGTCTCGTCATCGCACTTGCCGATGGCCATGGCCACCCGGCCCCAGTTCGGGTCCGCGCCATGCACGGCGGTCTTCACCAGCGGCGAATTGACGATGGCCTTGGCGACCCGCTTGGCCTGCCGCTCATCGCGCGCATCCGTCACCCGCACCACGATCGTCTTGGTCGCACCCTCGCCATCGGCCGCGATCATCCTCACCAGCCGCAGCGCCAGGTCGTGCAGCACCTCCTCGAATGCCGCCAGATCAACCTCGCCAGCAAGCCCGTTGGCAAGGATCGCGGCGGTGTCACTGGTGGAGGTATCCGTGTCGATGCTCAACGCGTTGAAGGTGCGATCCACCACGCGACGGAACAGCGCATCAAGATCTGCCTGCGCGATGCGGGCATCAGTGAAGTAGTACGCCAGCATCGTCGCCATGTTCGGCTCGATCATGCCCACGCCCTTGGCGATGCCCACGATCGACGCCTCGCCGCACCGCGCCGCCACATGCTTCGGATGCGTATCGGTGGTCATCATGGCCTCGGCGCACGCGGCGAAGTCCGCGGGCGGGAACGGTGGATGGAGGCCATCGAGGAACGCGCGCACGCGATCCATCGGCAACTGGCGGCCAATGACCCCGGTGGAGGCGATGATGATGTCCTCGGGCTCGGCGGCGGCGAGCCCCGCGACCGAAGCCCGGATCTCCCGCGCGTTGGCGAGCCCCTGATCGCCCGTCGCGACATTGGCGTTGCGGGCGGTCACCACGATCCCGCGACCAGTGCCGCGGCGGGCGGTCTCGCGGCTGATGACCACGCTCGGGCCAGCGAAGCGTGACTTCGTGAACACCGCCGAGACCGTGGCGGGGACCTCCGAGATCACCGTGAAGAAATCCGGCGCATCATCCTTGATCCCGATGTTTCCGGTGATGCCCCGGAAGCCAGCGGGGGCGGCGGCGCTGTGGGAAAGATCGCTCATGGGCACAGCTTTCCACATCTCGTGACCGCGCGGACAGCCGGTTTCCACGGATGGGCCGGTGGCGTGCCGCTCAGCCGGTCTTGCCGCCGATCTGCTTGCGCCCTTCCTCGTACTGCTCGATCGCGGTGCGGGCGTGCATCCACTGCTCGGTGACGTTGAGCTGCTCGCGGGAGCTCGACATGAAGGTGACAAGCCAGTAGAAGAGGGTGGCGTAGCGGTTCTTGAAGCCCACGAGGTAGAACAAGTGCACGGCGAGCCACATGAACCAGCCGATGACGCCGGAGACAGCGACCTTGCCGAACAACACCTTGCCGACGGCGTTGTACTTCGAGACGACCGCGATGCTGCCCTTGTCGAGGTACTTGAACGGCTTGCGCTCGGCGGGCTGCTCGCCCTTGCCGTCGGCCTCGGCCTCCGCGCTGATGAGCTTGCCCACGTACTGGCCGCTCTGGATCGCGGCGGGCGCGATGCCAGGGATGCCCTCGAGCGCCATCATGTCGCCGACGACGAAGATATTGGAGTGATCGCGGATGGTCAGGTCAGGGTTGACCTGGACGCGCCCCGCGCGGTCGAGCTCGGTGCCGGTCTGTTCCGCGAGGATCTTGCCCAGCGGGCTCGCGGAAACGCCTGCCGCCCAGATCTTGCAGTTCGCGGGGAGGCGCACGGGCTCGCTGTCGCCTTGCTTGACCACGAGGCCGCGCTCGTCGATATCGGTGACGAAGGTATCGAGCATCACCTCGACACCGATCTTCTCGAGCTGGCGCTGCGCGTTCGCCCCGAGCTTCTTGCCCATCGGCGGCAGCACCTGGGGGGCGGCGTCGAGCAGGATCACCCGGGCCATCGAGGTGTCGATGTTGCGGTAGGCACCGGCGAGGGTGTCGCGGGCGAGCTCGGCGATCTGCCCGGCCATCTCGACCCCGGTGGGCCCCGCGCCGACGACGACGAAGGTCAGGAGCCGCTCCACCTCGGCCGGATCCGTCGACAGCTCTGCTTCCTCGAAAGCCGCGATGATCTTGCCACGCAGCTCGAGCGCATGGTCGATGGTCTTCATGCCGGGGGCGAACTCGGCGAAGTGATCGTTGCCGAAGTAGGACTGCTCGGCGCCCGCCGCGACGATCAAGCTGTCGTAGGAGGTGACGCGCTGCTGGTCGGAGTACTCGGAGGTCACCGTCTGGTTGCGCACGTCGATGTCGATGACCTCACCGAGCAGCACCTGGGCGTTCTTCTGCTTGCGCAGGATGACGCGGTTCGGTACCGCGATCTCGCCGACCGACAGGATCCCGGTGGCCACCTGGTACAGCAAGGGCTGGAACAGGTGATGGGTGGTGCGGGCGATCAACGTGACGTCGACATCGGCGTTCTTGAGCTTCTGCGCGGCGAACATGCCACCGAAGCCCGATCCGATGATGACGACATGATGCCGCCCCGGCTGAGCATGCCGATCTCCCACAGCGATCACTCCTCATACGTGGTTACCCAGCGGCCGCCCCAGGAACGGGCGTCCACGCCAACCGTAGTCCACCGCGCGCGGCGAGGACGACCGATTCGGCGGGCTTGCTAGACGTCGGTGGAGAAGCGCAGGCCACCATCGGGAATGATCACTCCCGGCCACACACGGGCCCCGCCGACGAGCTCGCAACGGGCGCCGACCTGCGCGCCGTCACCGATCACCGCGTCGCGGATGAGCGCGCGCGGGCCGATGTGCGCCCCATAGCCGATGATCGAGCGCTCCACGACAGCACCGGCGTCGACCTTCGCGCCGTCGAAGATGACAGCTCCATCGAGCCGCGCGCCGCCACTGACCTCCGCGCCGCGGCCGACGACGGTGCCACCGATCAGCAGCGCGCCCGGGGCGATGCCCGCCCCCTCATGGACGAGCGACTCGCCGCTCTGTCCTTCCAGCGCTGGTGATGGAGCGATGCCACGCACCAGGTCCGCGGACCCTCGCACGAAGTCCTCCGGGGTGCCCATGTCACGCCAGTAGGCCGAGTCGACATGGGCGTAGACACGCGCATCGTCGGCGAGCAGCTTCGGGAACACCTCCCGCTCCACGGAGACATTGCGCCCGGCCGGGATCTTCTCGATCACCGAGCGCTTGAACACGTAGCAACCGGCGTTGATCTGATCGGTCGGCGGATCCTGCGTCTTCTCGAGGAACTCCAGCACGCGGCCGTCGCTGTCGGTGGGGACGCAGCCGAACGCGCGCGGATCGCTCACCCGCACGAGGTGCATCGTCACGTCGGCGTCCTTCTCGTGATGCGTGCCGAGCACCGCGAGCGGGTCGGTGCCGCCCAGCACATCACCGTTGAACACCAGCACCGTGTCGCCCCGGAGCTTGGGGTACACGTTGCGGATGCCACCGCCGGTGCCGAGCGGCTCGTCCTCCATCACGTAGTCGATCTCGAGGCCCAGCTCGGATCCGTCACCAAAGTGCTGCTCGAACACCTCGGCCTTGAAGGACGTGCCCAGCACCACGTGGGTGATGCCTGCTGCCTTGATCCGCGACAGCAGGTGCTGGAGGAATGGCAGGCCCGCGGTCGGCAGCATCGGCTTGGGCGCGGACAGCGTCAGCGGGCGCAACCGGGTTCCCTTGCCCCCGACGAGCACCACCGCATCGGTGTTCTCGGCGAGGCTGCGATCGACAGCGCTCGGCGCCGTCTGCGCGCTCGGCCCCTGGGTGAAGCGAAAAACTCTGCCTGCCATGACTCTCCACTATCCTTTCTGCCCGCGTTGCTTGCGTCGTGCCACCGCCACCGCGATCCGCGACCGCGCGCCGAGGCCGCCACGCAGCGATGCTCGCAACGGGGCCTGCCACCACTCGGGGTGCCGGTCCGCCTGGAACCGGTACGCGCTCTGGTGATGCGCCGGCAGCATCAGCTCCGGATGCCTCCCCGCCGCATGACCTTTAGCATGCGTCACTTCGGCGGTCGGCACGAACACATTGAGCCAACCAGCCCGCGCGAGGCGATCACCGAGGTCCACGTCCTCCATGTACATGAAGTAGCGGGAATCGAACCCATGCACGGAATCGAACGCGGCTCTGCGCAGCAGCAGGCACGAGCCCGAGAGCCATCCGACGGGCCGCTCGCTGATGTCCTCGTCCTCCTGCCGGTACGCGCGCGTCCAGGGGTTCGACGGCCAGACCCCACCAAGGACCGCGTGCGCCGCGCCGCCCCACAGCGTGGGCACGTGCCGGGCGGAGGGATAGATGGTGCCATCAGGATCACGGATCAGTGGGCCGAGCGACCCTGCGCGCGGCCATCGGCGCGCGGCCTCGATCAAGGCATCGATCGAGCCCGGCGCCCACCGCACATCAGGGTTGGCGACGATCACGAACTCCGCAGCGGGATCCACCTCCGCCATGGCGCGGTTGATCGCTCCCCCGTAGCCGACATTGGCGCCGGTGCGCAGCAACCGGACGTTCGGATAGTCGCGCTCCGCGGCCTCCGGCGCGCCATCGACGGAACCGTTGTCGGCGAGGATCACATCGACGGGGAGCCGGGTCGCTTCCGGCAGGGACGTCACGAACCCCGCCAGATGCTCGCCGGGAGAGTAGGTCACCGTCACCACGGGAAGTCGCGTCTGCACATCGGCCAGCGTAGCCAACGCCCTCCGGTCCGCGCGCGACGCCACTACGGCGCTCCGGCGGGCAGCACGCTCACAGGGCCTGGCTCACGTGGTTTTCGATCACTTGGTCTCGGAGACGATCATCCGATGATGATCCGCGATGGCGATGCCCACGGCCTCGCGGACCGCGTCGCGCCACGGCCGCAAGGGACGGAGCCCGGCAGCGCGCCACGACTCGCCCCCGAGCACCGAATAGGCCGGCCGCCGGGCGGGGCGCGGGAACTCGGCGGTCGAGCAGGGCTGCACCCGCTCGGGATCGGCGCCGGCCGCGGCGAAGACCTCGCGGGCGAGCCCCCACCACGTGGTGATCCCGGAGTTGGTGGCATGCAGGACCAGCCCTGCCGACTGCTCGGCATCGGCGGGAGCAGTGGAGAGCGGGCCGGCCCGCCGACTGGTGGCGAGCTCGACGAGCCCTGCCGCGAGATCCACCGCATACGTGGGCGAGCCCCACTGGTCGTCGACCACGCGGAGGGTGTCGCGCTCGCGCTCGAGCCGCAGCATCGTGGCCACGAAATCACTGCCCGTGCCGGTGAACACCCAGGCCGTGCGGACGATATGCGCCGAGGGCAGGGCCGCATGCACCGCGAGCTCCCCCGCGTACTTCGTCTGGCCATACACGGTGCGCGGCCCGACCCGGGACCCCGGCTCGTAGGGCTCCTTGGCATCACCAGGGAACACGTAGTCGGTGGAGACGTGGATCAGGTGGGCCCGCGAGCGCGTGCACGCGGCCGCGATGTTGCCCGCCCCCGAGACATTGACCGCCGCGGCCGCGCGGTAGTCCGTCTCCGCGGCATCGACCGCCGTGTAGGCAGCGCAGTTGATGACCACGGAGGGGCGTGCTGCCTCGATGGCCTCGGCCACCGCATGAGCGTCGGTGATATCAACATCGCGGGAGGACCATCCCAGCACGTCGTGGCCCGTTCCCGCCGCGAGGCGCGCCACTTGCTTGCCGAGTTGTCCCGATGCTCCGATCACGATGATCCGCACGCTCAGCACCCGTCCCTCAGTCTGGTCGTGCCGGTCCGGCACGCTTCGGCCTACTCGATGGATCCAGTGTTGCACGTCACCACCTGCTCCGGAGCGCCGCCAACGATAGTTGATGACTCCTCGTTAGCCTGAGAGCCCTAACTTGTTATGAATGATCGCCCGCAGCGCCGAGGAAGGACCAGCATCGTGCCCGAGTGGGAGGAGCCAGGACGCCCCCGCGGGACGGGACGCCGCCCGGGAGCACGGGCTCCGCGACCGGACCGGGCGCGCTCCCGCGGCGGCAATGCCCCGTCTCCGGCCAGCCGGGCCCGCCGGACGCCACCGCCACGCGGGCCGCGCCAGGCCCGGAGCCAGCAGGACAGCGCACGGGCGCAGCGCTCCCGCTTCGAGCGCCGGGCAAGGGCCTTCGTCGCGGCCGCCTCGATCATCGTGCTCCTCGCCACCGGTGTGGCCTGGCAGCAATACGATGCGTTCGCCTCGCGCCTCGCCACCGCAGCGGGGCTCGACCTCGGGCAGGGCGCCGATGGTGCCACCGACATCCTGCTCGTCGGCACCGACAGCCGCACCGATGCGCATGGCAATGCCCTCACCGAGGAGGAGCGCGACAAGCTCCGGGCGGGCGAGGCGGACTCGACGAACACCGACACGATCGTGCTGATCCGGGTTCCGGACAATGGCCAGTCCGCGTCGGCGTTCTCCATTCCTCGCGACTCGTACGTGACCGTTCCCGAGGACGTGCCCGGCGATGACTGGCCCGCTGACCGCAAGGTCAAGATCAACAGCGTCTTCGGCTCCACCCGCTTCCAGGAGCTCGTGCGGCTCGTCGAGGAGGAGGGAATGGATCGCGCCGAGGCCGAGCCGATCGCCACGTCGGCGGGCCGTGACGCCCTTATCAAGACCGTCGCCGCGCTGACTGGCATCTCGGTCGATCACTATGCCGAGATCGGGCTGCTTGGATTCCTCCTGCTCACCGATGCGATCGGCGGCGTCGAGGTGTGCCTGAACAACCCTGTCAACGATCCCCTCTCGGGCGCGGACTTCCCCGCCGGGCGCCAGGTCCTCGATGGCGCGGATGCTTTGAGCTTCGTCCGCCAGCGCCAGGGGCTGCCCGGCATGGACATCGGCCGGATCCACCGCCAGCAAGTGTTCATGGCCTCGCTCTCCCGGCGGGTCCTGAGCACCGATGTGCTCACCAGCCCCTCCAAGCTCAGCGACCTGAGCAGCGCCATCCAGCGCTCCGTCGTCATCGACGAGAACTGGGACATCCTGGCTTTCGCCAAGCAGTTCCAGGATCTCGCCGCCGGCAACGTGCAGTTCGAGACCATTCCGGTGGTGACCACCAACGCCTGGAGCAGCGACGGCGCGCAGAGCGTCGTCGAGGTCGATCCGGACGCGGTGCAGGCACGATTCGCGGAGGTCATCGTCGAGGCCGCCGAGCCCGAGGAGGAACCGCTCCCCGAGTTCGGGTTCGACCCCTCCGACATCACCGTCAACGTCGCCAATGCCAGCCTCCTCGAAGGCCTCGCCACGAGGGTCGCTGATGAGCTCACGCGCGTCGGATTCATCGAGGGCGAAGTAGGCAACTGGCTGGGCAAGCCCACCATGCATAGCAAGGTGATCACCGCCGATACGGGCAGCGACGCCGCCCGGGCCATCGCTGATCACCTGGGCGGGCTACCGCTGGAGCAGGACCTCGAACTGCGCAAGGACCAGATCCAGGTGGTGCTCACCACCCGCTACGATGGCCCCGGAGCCGCCGCCCCGCCGCCACCATCCCCCGAGCCCGACGAGGCCGTGGTGCTCGCCGAGGGCGACGTCCCGCCCCCGGTCAGCGCCGAGCATGCCGGGCCACCCTGCGTGGACTGATCCCGCGCTGGGAACCGCTGCGCGGACTGATCCCCCGATCGATGGGAGACCCATGAACCTGACCGACACCCTGCTCGACCCGATCCTCCGCGCCCAGGCGGCCCGCCCGCTGATCACCTACTACGACCAGGCCAGTGGCGAGCGAATCGAGCTTTCCGGGACCACCGCCGCCAACTGGGCCGCCAAGACCGGCAACATGGTGCGCGACGAGTTCGGGCTCGCCGAGGGCGACCGCGTAGCATTGCTGCTGCCCGCGCACTGGCAGACCGCCACAGTGCTGCTCGGCACCTGGTGGGCCGGATGCGAGGTGCTCGCGGGCGCGGCCGACGATGCCAGGCTCGCGTTCACCACCGCGGAGACCCTCGCCGACGCTGACGATGCCGAGGAGATCGCGGCGCTCTCGCTCGACCCGTTCGGCCGCGGCCTGCCCGGCCTTCCCGTCGGCGTCACCGATTTCGCCACCACCGTCCCCGGGCATGGTGATCAGTTCCAGGCCATGCCTAGCAGCGACGCACCGGCCCTCGACGGGATCATGGCCACCAGCGTGCTTGCCCGCGCGCAAGCCTTCGCGGAGGAACAAGGCTGGGATAGCAGCTCGCGCATCGTCTCCACGCTTCCGTGGACCGACGCCGAGGCGATCATCGAAGGATTCGTGGCTGTCCTCGCCGTGGGCGCATCGCTGGTGCAGGCCGCCAACGCCGATGCCGCCGCGCTCGGACGCATCTCCGCGAGCGAGAAGGCCACGCACCGGCTCGGCTAGGGGGCACAACGCTGGCGTCGCAAACGCTGCCGCCGCAAACGCTGCCGTCGCAAACGCGATAGAAGCCGCTCCCGATCCAGGGCCGCTTCTATCGCGTTTACGAGTTTCCGGTGCTTTTGCGACCGCGACGACGACCCGCCACCGCGACGGCGCAGCCCGCGCTAGGCCCGCCGGTCACCGGGGCGAGGCGCCCGGTAGCCGCCGTCCTCGAGCCCGGCCTCGATCTCGAAGCGGTTGCGCGCCATGGGGTGCCGCAGTTCCTCCCGCCAGTAGCGCAGCGGGAACAGCAGTCCGTGCCGCGCCCACTGGTCCGCGTGGATCGCCTCGTGCCGGATCACGCGATGCGATGGCTCCCGGTCCGTCAGGAACACTCCCCCGACGGTGGTGCCGCCGCGCGCGAAACCGCCTCGCATTCCGGGCGCGATGAAGTACCAATGCTCGGGCACGAACCGCGGCCGCCCGCCCCACGCGCGGGCCCAGCCGAGCGCCAGAACTGTCACCAGCATCACCGAGGCACGTCCCCGCGCCGCCGCCCTGACCCGCCCCCAGAACGTATCGCTCACGCTGCCCACTCTAGAACTGGAGCGCGAGCCTGCTGTCGAAACGACGCTCCGCGCCGGTGATCGGGTCGGTGAACTCCAGCGACCGCGCGAGCAGGCGCAGCGGATCGGTGAAGTCGTCGTCGCCGCGCGAGGGCCGGTACACCGGGTAGTAGGTGTCGCCGAGGATCGGCACCCCGAGCGATGACATGTGCAGGCGCAACTGGTGGGTCTTGCCGGTGATGGGCCGCAGCCGGTACCGGGCGAGGCCACCACGCACCTCGAGGAGATCGACGAGGGTCTCGCTGTTCGGCTCGCCGGGCACTTCCTCGGCGACCATTACCCCGGACTGCTTGACGATGCGGCTGCGCACCGTGCGCGGCGGGCCCTCCCCGGCGTTCGGCAGGGCCAGCGCCGGTTCGTGCGGAGCGATAGCCTCATACACCTTCCGCACCTGCCGCTGGGCGAACAACTCCTGGTAGTCCTTGCGCCAGCGCGGGTCGGCCACGAGCACCAGCACGCCCGCGGTCATGCGATCCAGGCGATGCGCGGGCACCAGGTCGTCGAGCCCCAGCTGCCGACGGGCACGCACCAGCACGGTCTCGGTGACGTGTTGTCCACGTGGGATCGTCGCGAGGAAGTGTGGCTTGTCCACCACCACGATCGCCTCGTCCTGGTGGAGCACGCGCAGGTCGAACGGCACATGGCGCTCGGGCACGGGCTGGCGGTAGTAGTACAGGATGCGGCCGGGCCGGTACGGGCTGTCCACTGCCACTGCGCGGCTGTGCTGGTCCACGACGTGCCCGCGGCTCATCTCGGCCTGCCAGAATCCCTCGCTGCCGGGGAACCGCTCGATCAGGTAGTCAAGCATCGTTGCCGCGTCGGCTCCATGCTCGATGCGCACCCGCGCTGGGCCGAGGCCATCCCGCGCGGGCAGCGGTGTCCTAGCCGCCATCGGAGGCCGCTCGCTCCAGCGACTGCTCGCGCGGGCTGCACGCCTCGCACACCAGGGTCAGCTCGCGCCCGCGCGGATCGGGATAGTTCTCCAGCCGGGTCGTGGGCGCGCCACACAGCTCGCACGTGCTGATGACCCGCGCCGCGTCGGAGAAGGTAGTGGTCATGCGGCCATCGAAGACATACAGGGCGCCCTCCCACAGGCCCTCGTCGCGGTACTTCTCGCCGTAGCGCACGATGCCGCCATCGAGCTGGTACACCTCGGAAAAGCCACGGTTGCGCATGAGGACGGTCAGCACCTCGCAGCGCACCCCGCCCGTGCAGTACGTGACCACGGGCTTGTCCTTGAGGTGATCGAGCTTGCCGGATTCGATCTCGGCGAGGAAATCACGGGTCGTCGAGGTATCGGGCACCACGGCTCCGCGAAACCGGCCGAGGCGGGCCTCGAGCTCGTTGCGGCCGTCGAAGAACACCACGTCGTCACGCTCGGCGACCAACTGGTGCAGCTCTTCGGGACGCAGCCGCGCTCCCCCACCGATGACGCCGTCCGCATCGACCTTGATCTCCTCGGGCGTGCCGAACGTGACGATCTCCGGGCGCACTCGCACGCTCAGCCGGGGGAAATCATGGCCTGTCCCATCGGACCACTTGATGTCGGCCTTCTTGAACGGCGCGTACTCGCGCGTGGCCCGCACGTACCGCTTGACGGCCGCGAGCTCGCCGCCCACGGTCGCATTGATGCCATGCCCGGAGATGATGATGCGCCCCGTGAGGCCATTGGACTGGCACAGGGATTGCTGCCACAAGCGGATCGCCTCGGGGTCGGGCAACGGCGCGAACACGTAGAACAGCACGATCTTGGGTATGGACACGGCTTGGATTCCTGGGGCTGCTTCCCCCGCGCGCAATGGCGAGGGCCGGATGGTGTGCGTGTCCATTCTGCCGCGCCGGCCCCCGACGACCCAACAGCGCCGATCCTGGAACGGCCTAGGCGCCGCGCAGCACGTCGTCGGGATCGACGAGGCCCACCTGGTAGGCGAGGATGACGGCCTGCACCCGATCGCGGGACTGGGTCTTGGCGAGGATGCGCCCGACGTGGGTCTTCACGGTCGCTTCCGAGACGAAGAACTGCTCGGCGATCTCGCCGTTGGTGAGCCCGCGCGCCATCGCAGCGAGCACCTCCACCTCGCGGGGCGTCAGCTCGCTCGGCAGCGCGCGGGCGGAGGTTTCCTCGCGAGTGGATCCGGGGGCGATCAGGGGACCGAGGTGGCGCAGCAGGTTGCGGGTGGCGCGGGGCGCGATGACGGCATCGCCCCGGTGCACGGTGCGGATCGCGTCGAGAAGCTGCTCGGGATCGGCGTCCTTGAGCAGGAACCCGCTCGCTCCGGCACTGATCGCGCCGAGGACGTACTCGTCGTTGTCGAAGGTCGTGAGCACCACCACGCGCGGCGCTTCGGCGCTGCTGCTCGTGATTGCGCGGGTCGCGTCGATACCGTTCATCGTGGGCATCTGCACGTCCATGAGGACGATGTCGCAGCCGACGCGCTCGATCTCCCGCAATCCCTGCTTGCCGTCGGAGGCCTCGATCACCACCTGCATGTCGGGCTGGGAATCGATCACCATGCGGAACCCCGCGCGGACGAGCTGCTGGTCGTCGACGAGTGCTACCTTGATCGGCTGCTCCACCATGGGCCCACCCTATGTGGCCCGGCTCGTGATCGGCATGATGGCCACCGGGTGATGGCCATCCGGGTGGTCTAATGGGTCGTGCTCAGCCTCGTGATAGCCCTGGTGCTCGGTCTTGCCCTGTGGCGCAGCTGGCGCACTGAGAATCGGCGCCTTCGCAATGGCTTCCTGCTCCTGGGCACCGTGTGGTTCGGGGCCATCGCCCTCGTGGAACTGGTGGCGACGGTGGTTCCCGGGGTACGGATCGTGTGGTTCGCCGCGTTCCTGCTGCTGCCCTTCCTCGCGATCGCGATGGTGGGTTTCCTCCTCGCCAATGGCGTGGTCATGATGCAGCGGGAGGGTCGCAACCTCGGAAACCTGCTGTCGTTCCTCGTCGGCCTGGCCCTGCTGGTGCTGCCGCTGGTGGCGCTGCAGTTGCTGCGGACGGGCCAACCGGCCCTTGCTGGCGTGGCGGTGTTCCTGTTCCTCGCGGGCATCTACCTGACCGTTCTTTTCCTCGTGGTTGCTGCCTACGCGGTGTTCTACGGGCTAGTGGTCCGCGGTCCGGCACCGGGAGCGATCGTCGTGCTGGGCGCGGGATTGCTCGAAGGTGGCGTTCCGCCACTGCTGCGGCATCGGCTCGACCGGGCGATCCGGCTCTGGCAGGCATCGGAGGCCACGGCGCGACCCATGCTGGTGCCTAGCGGCGGGCAAGGCCCGGACGAGCCACGGGCCGAGGGCACCGCGATGGCGGAATACCTACGGGCAGCCGGAATCCCGAAAGCGTGCATCCTGGTGGAGGACCAGGCACGGGATACGGAGGAGAACCTGCGCTACTCCTCGCGGTTGCTTGCCGCGCACACGATTCCCGGACCAGTGGTGGTGGTCACGAGCAACTATCACGCGCTGCGCGCGGCTCTGACGGCGCGCGCGGTGGGGCTCGACGCCGATGTGGTGGGGTCGCGCACCGCCGCGTACTTCCTGCCGAGCGCGTTCCTCCGGGAGTTCGTCGCGATCCTCGTCGAGCGAGCCCGGATCACGGTGGTGGTACTGACAGGGTGCGCGGGGCTCGCCGTCCTGGCGGGCTTGGTCGTTGCGGGCTAGCTGGCGGGAGCGAGAGGCAACCGTGCATTCACCACGTACCCGCCACCGTCGAGCGGCCGTGCGGTGACGTCGCCGCCGTAGAGGCTGGCCCGTTCCTGCATCCCGCGCACGCCCTGCCCCGCGGTGTCCGGCCTAGGGAGGATCCCGGCGATGCCCTTTCCGTCGTCGGTGATGCTCAGCCGCAGGGCCGTGTCCGTCCACTCGATCGCCACCGTCACGCGGGCGCGCGGGCCAGCGTGCTTGAGCACATTGGTCAGGGATTCCTGCACGATGCGGTACGCGGTGAGCGAGGGCCCGGCGGGCAGGTCGCGGGCCTCGCCCTCGACGGCAAGCTCGATGTCGAGGCCGCTGCGACGCATGTCGTCGATGAGCGCGGGGATCTCCCCGGCCGCGGGCGTGCTGCCAGTCTCCCGGGGAGACCCATCGCGCAGGACCGACAGCAGCGCCCGCATGTCGGTGAGCGCCTGGCGGCCCGTGGCGGAGATCTGGGCCAGCGCCTCCGTCGCGGCTGCCGGGCTGGCCCGCGCGGCATAGCGCCCGCCGTCGGCCTGCGCGATGACAACGGTCAGCGAGTGCGCCACTATGTCGTGCATCTCGCGGGCGATGCGGGTGCGCTCGGTGATGGCGGCGAGCTTGGTCTCCTGCTCCCGCTCGAGCTCGAGCAGCCGGGCCCGCTCGGTGAGCCCGGCTACCTCGTTGATCCGGAAGCGACGGATCAGGCCGAACAGGTAGACGACCGTGGTCAGCGCGACGATGGACAGGACATTGATCGATGCTGAGCGTGGATCGCGATCAAAGCTGATGGCGCTGAGGTACGCGGCCATTCCCACGCCCAGCGCGGCCAGGGGCCACGCGATCCGGCTCGCCCAGGGGCCCGCGTAGGCGGCGAGGCCGTAGACGGCGAACAGCACTCCGAGCCCAGCACTCGTCGTGTCCTGGAATACCAGCAGGTGCAGGTACGCCGCTGCGGCGATGAGGAAGCCGGACCAGGCTGGTCGCAGCCGTCGCCATGCCAGCGGCACCGTCATCAGCAGGGCGAGAAGCACCTCGTGCGGGCCGGCGAACAAGCCGCTCTGCGATCCGAGCGCGGCGAGCGTGACGATCGCCGCGATGGCGATGTCGATGCCCAGCCAGTAGGCCCGCGTGAACCGGAACCACCGCTCGACGAGACCGGCACCAGCCCGCCGCTGCTCGCGCGGCGGGTCTGGTGCCGATGCCATGGTCGTGGAGCCGGTCAGCGCAGCAGCGACCGCGCCATGACAACACGCTGGATCTGGTTCGTGCCCTCGTAGATCTGGGTGATCTTCGCGTCGCGCATCATCCGCTCGACCGGGAAGTCACGGGTGTACCCGGCGCCGCCGAACAGCTGCACGGCGTCGGTGGTGACCTCCATGGCGACGTCGGAGGCGAAGCACTTCGAGGCGGAGGAGATGAACCCGAGGTTCTTCTCGCCACGCTCGGCGCGCGCGGCAGCGTGGTACACCATCAGGCGGGCCGCCTCGAGCTTCATGGCCATGTCCGCGATCATGAACTGCACGCCCTGGAAGTCCGCGATGGCGGTCTTGAACTGCTTGCGGTCCTTGGTGTACTCGATCGCCGCGTCGAGAGCGCCCTGGGCGATGCCCACTGCCTGCGCGCCGATGGTCGGACGGGTGTGGTCGAGGGTCTCCAGCGCGGTCTTGAAACCAGTGCCGGGAGCGCCGATGATGCGGTCGCCGGGGATGCGGCAATTCTCGAAGTACAGCTCGGAGGTGGGGCTGCCCTTGATGCCGAGCTTCTTCTCCTTCGGCCCGACGACGAACCCCTCATCGTCTTTGTGGACCATGAACGCGGAGATGCCGCTCGCGCCCTTGTCGGCGTCGGTGACGGCCATGACGGTGTACCAGGAGGACTTGCCACCGTTGGTGATCCAGCACTTGGAGCCATTGAGGATCCAGTCATCGCCATCGGCCTTCGCGCGGGTACGCATGGCCGCGGCATCAGAGCCGGCTTCCCGCTCGGACAGCGCGTAGGAAGCCATGGCCTCGCCCGATGCGATGGAGGGAAGGACCTGCGCCTTGAGCTCGTCGGAGCCGTTGAGGATCAGGCCCATGGTGCCGAGCTTGTTTACCGCGGGGATGAGCGACGAGGAGCCACACACGCGCGCGACCTCCTCGATGACGATGCAGGTGGCGACGGAATCGGCGCCCTGGCCGTCGAACTCCTCGGGCACGTGGATCGCGTTGAAGCCGGAGGCGATGAGCGCATCGAGGGCTTCCTGCGGGAAGCGCTCGTTCTCGTCGACATCGGCGGCGTAGGGCGCGATCTCCTTCTCGCACAGGCCCCGGATGGCGGCCCGCAGCTCGTTGTGCTCGTCAGCGAGCTGGAAGAGATCAAAATCGGGGTTGCCGGCCATTCGTGCGACTCCTTCGCGTGCGATAGTGCGATTATCAAGTACGGGGTTGCGTACGCAGCGGCCACGCTTCCCTCATCGTGCGGGAGCATGCCCTGGTGCTGACAATACCGGCGGGGCGCGCGGAGCACGAAGGCAGCACCGGTTGGCCGCCCCCGATCCGGCTGCCGGGCTAGCCGCCGAGCAGCGAGCGGCGCAGCGCCTCGTCCTTGCCGAGCACCATCTGGTGCAGCTGCTGCTGGAACTCCTCCATGCGCGCGCGCAGCGCCGGATCCTGCGCGGCGAGGATGCGCACCGCGAGCAAGCCCGCGTTGCGGGCACCACCGATCGAGACCGTGGCCACCGGCACACCGGCTGGCATCTGCACGATCGACAGCAGCGAATCCATGCCATCGAGGTGCTTGAGCGGGACCGGCACGCCGATCACCGGCAGCGGCGTCGCCGAGGCGACCATGCCGGGAAGGTGAGCCGCTCCCCCGGCACCAGCGATGATCACCTTGATCCCCGCCTCCGCGGCACCCGTGGCGTAGTCGAGCATCCGCTGCGGAGTGCGGTGCGCGGAGATCACCCCCACCTCGAATGGCACCTCGAACTCGGCGAGCGCCTCGGCTGCGGCCTGCATGACGGGCCAGTCGGAGTCGCTGCCCATGATCAAGCCAACCTCGGGGGTCATCCTGCCTCCTCGTTCCGTGGGACGCGCGCCGTGGCGCGGGAGCATGCGTGCTGTCGTTGTGGAGCGTAAGGCAGGCTAGCCGCCCGAGTGCGGGTCCCACCCATCGGCCCAGGTGGCGTGGATGAGCCACTGCGCGGCGAGCTCCGCGCGCTGCCGCACGGCCTCGACATAATCGGGGTCGTCGCTGCTGCCGCCGGGCGGGCCGACGATGTTGACGTGACCGAGCTTGCGGCCGGGCCGCTCGCCCTTGCCGTAGAGATGGATGCGGGCGTCCGGCATGCGCGCGCACAGGTGGTGCACGCGCTCGTCCATGCTCATCGCGGGCGGCTCGGCCGCGCCCAGCACGTTCGCCATCACCGTCACCGGCGCCGTGGTCGCGGTGCTGCCGAGGGGGTAGTCAAGGACCGCGCGCAGGTGCTGCTCGAACTGCGAGGTCACGGCGCCATCCATCGTCCAGTGCCCCGAGTTGTGCGGGCGCATCGCCAGCTCGTTGACCAGGATGACCCCGTCGGTGGTCTCGAACAGCTCCACCGCGAGGCACCCCGTCACCCCGAGCTCGGTGGCGATGCGCAGTGCCAATGCCTGCGCCTCGGCCGCGGTGTGCTCATCGAGCCCCGGCGCGGGAGCGATGACGACAGCGCACACGCCGTCGCGCTGGATGGTCTCGACCACCGGCCAGGTGGCGCCCTGCCCGAACGGGGATCGCGCCACCATCGCGGAGAGCTCGCGGCGCATCGCGACCTTCTCCTCGGCGAGCAGCAGGACGCCCGCTTCGAGCTGCTCGGCGACACGCTCCTCGGCCTGCTCGGGGGTGTCGATCATCCACACGCCCTTGCCGTCGTAGCCACCGCGAGTGGCCTTGAGGACGAACGGATACCCATGCTCGGCGCCGAACGCGAGGGCATCGCTGATCGCCCGGACCGGCGCGAACGGGGGCACCGGCGCGCCCATCGCGGCGAGGCGCTCGCGCATGACGAGCTTGTCCTGGGCGTGGATCAGCGCAGTGGGCGGCGGCTGCACGTTCACGCCCTCGCCGATCAGCGTCTCGAGGTGCTGCGGCGGCACATGCTCATGATCGAACGTCAGCGCATCGCTGCCCTGTGCCGCCTCGCGCAGAGCGTCGAGGTCATCATGGCGGCCGAGAACCACATCGCGCGCCACCTGGGCGGCGGACTCCCCAGGAGATGCTGCGAGCACGCGCACGGACTGGCCGAGCGCGATCGCGGCCTGGTGGGTCATGCGGGCGAGCTGGCCGCCACCGATCATGGTGACGGTGGGCACACCGGAGGCTTCGCGGTGATAGCGGGGCGCCGTCCCGGCAGCAGGCGTGAACTGGTCTGATTCCACAAGCATCTATGTTGGCAGACGATGCGCCGGGATGGAAAACGCGTCCCTGCCCACGCCGAACACCACCGATGACCGTACAGCGCAGCACGCGTTCAGTAGACTCCGGTCTTGTGTCCCTGGCCGACAGCGTCATCACGCGCATTCCGCAGCCCTACCGGGCGATCGCGCTGAAGCATCGTGAGTTCATCAAGTTCGCCATCGTCGGCGGGACCACGTTCATCTTCGACCTCGCGATCTTCTACACCCTCAAGCTGACCATCCTCGACAGCAACCCCGTCACCGCCAAGATCATCGCTGGCGTCATGGCCGTGATCCTGTCGTACGTGCTCAACCGGGAGTGGTCGTTCAAGAACCGGGGCGGCCGCGAGCGCCACCACGAAGCGTTCCTGTTCTTCCTGGTCAGCGCCGGTGGCGTGGTGCTCGCGTTCATCCCGTTGTGGATCTCGTCATACGTGCTCGGGTTCCGGGAGCCGAACGTGTCGCTGACGGTGGAGAACATCGCCGACTTCATCAGTGCTTACTTGATCGGCAACCTCCTCCAGATGGCGTTCCGGTTCTGGGCGATGCGCAGATGGGTCTTCCCCGACGAGGACGTGCGCGGCGCTGCCGCTGGATCGACGATCGTGCTGCCCACCCCGGTGGACCTGTACGAGGAGCAGCTCGGGCATAGCTGAGCCGGGATCTCGGCTGCCGCTGCGGGAGTGCGGGCGTGCGGGTCGCCCTTCCGCAAACGCGATAGAAGCTGCGCGAATCCCAGGTCAGTTTCTATCGCGTTTGGCAATTTCCGGTGCTTCTGGCCGAGCGACGGCATCCCCCGGCCGAGCGGAGGCGCCACCACCCGCGCCACCACCCGGCGACGACGGCCTAGCGCGGCTCGGGCGGCGACACGGGGAGGATGCTGGCCCCTCCGGCTCCGAGCGGCAGATGCGGGTCGCGGGCTGGCACGAAGATCGCGAACCGCGCGGGGCTGCGCGCCTGGAGCTCCATGCGTCCGCCGTCGGCCTCGACGAGCGCGCGAGCGAGCGCGAGCCCCACCCCGGACGATCCACGGCCGGAGAAGCCTCGCTCGAAGATCCGCGGCGCGATGTCGTCGGGCACGCCGGGCCCCTCGTCGCTGACCTCGACGCACACCATGGGACGACGGTCATCGCTGCTGACGTGGCGCACGGAAAGAGTGCACGTGCCGTCGCCGTGGGCGAGCGAGTTGTCGACGAGAACGGCCACGGCCTCGCGCAGCCTGGTCGCGGTGGCGTGCGCGAGGGTGCCGTCGTGGCCGTAGAGCTTGATATGCCGTCCCGCCTCGGTGAACTGCTTCTCCCAGTCCTTGACCGCCACGCGAAGCTCCTGCATGACTTCTATGGCAGCGACGTCGGACCGGTTCTGGTCGCGCGAGGCGCGCACGAGATCGTTGACGGCCTGGGTGAGCCGGTCCACCTGGGATAGTGCAGCTGTCGATTCCTCCACGACGTCGGGGTCCTGATGGAAGGAAAGCTCATCGAGGCGCAGCCGCACGGCGGTCAAGCGGCTGCGCAGCTGGTGCGATACGTCACCGACGAGGCTGCGCTCGCGCTGCAGGCGCTCGGAGATCTCCACGCTCGCGGCATCGAGCACATCGGAGACGCGGTCGAGCTCGACGATGCCGTAGCGCTTCGGGTCGGGACGGAAGTCACCGGCACCGAGGCGTGCCGCGCGGGCGGCCACATCGCGCAGCGGGTCGGACAGGCGGCGCGCCGTGACGATCGCCACCACGGTGCCGGCGATGACGGAGGCCACCACGAGGGCGGTCACGATGGCCGCGGATCTCCACTGCGAGGCGCGCATCTCCCCTGGGGGAACCTCGAGGCGCAGCGATCCCGAGACTCCGAGCGACAGGGACTCGATGATCGCGTTCTCCACGTAGGGGGCACCTACGGATGCGCGGGAGGCACTGTCGAGCGGGCTCGGATAGATGACCTCGAGCCGTCCGCCTGGCGGGACCACGAGCCGTAGCGGCTCGGTGTTGAGACGGCCGGGCACAAGCCCTTCCTGGCCTTGCTGGTCCCGGACCTCCGCGGCCATCTGATCGAGCCTGAGCTTGAGGTCAGCGCGGGTGAAGTCCTCCACGAGACGCCAGGACGCGAGGAGCAGCGGGAGGCCAAGCATGAGCACGACCACCACGACCACGGCGATCGTGGACAGCAGGAGCCGTCGCTTCACCGTGGGTCGCCCAGGGCTGGCTTGCTGGGGCCTGGCTTGATTGGGCCGGGCGCGCTACTGGTCCGCATTGAAGCGGAATCCTACGCCCCGGACGGTGGCGATGCGGCGCCCGAGCTCCTTGCCCTCGTCGCCGATCTTGCGGCGCAGCCAGGACATGTGCATGTCCAGGGTCTTCGAGCCGCGCAGGTCCACATCGCCCCATACCTCGCGCTGGATCTCGTCGCGCTCGACGACCTCGCCGGCATGCTCCATGAGGAACTTCAGCAGCTCGTACTCCTTGTTCGCCAGCGTCAGCTCCCGGCCGTCGCGGGTGACGCGGCGGGCAGGCTTGTCGAGGATGATGTCACCGATCTCGATGACGGCATCATCGGCGCTGCTGCCGCGGCGGCGCATGAGGGCCCGCACCCGAGCGAGGAGCTCCGCGAGGCGGAACGGCTTGCCGACGTAGTCATCGGCGCCGGCATCGAGGCCCACCACGAAATCGACCTCATCGGTGCGGGCGGTCAGCATCAGCACCGGCACGTCGATGCCCTGGGAACGGATCTTGCGGCACACCTCGAGCCCATCCATGCCCGGCAGGCCGAGGTCGAGGAGCAACAGGTGCGGTGGCGCTTCGACGACCAGCGCGTATGCCTCATCACCGGTGGGCGCGATGCGCACCTCATAGCCCTCTCGCTCGAGCGCCCGCGCGAGCGGGGCAGCGATGGCGTCGTCATCTTCGGCGAGCAGAACGGTCCTCACAGCAATAGCCTAGTGAGATTGCGAGGAGATGGCTCGCATCCTGGATGACAATGCGCAGCGCCACCCTGGCGATTGATGGTGGCGGCCATCACAATCCGGCTTGTCGTCAGCGGGGGCGGAAGGCATCGAGGATCCGCCGGGGGCGCGCCGCGGGCTGGTTTCCGAACACCTGGTGGTAGATCACCGCATGGGTGAGGCGGGCCTCGGGCACGTGGGCGAACTCGAACGGCGGCTCGCCGATGGGCGCGATGAGCAGCGTGCCGGTCCCCGCGAGGCGGTCGAGCATGCCGCGGCGGTACCGGATCCCCGCCACCCGTTGCAGGGGGATGTCGAACCCGCGGGTGCGCAGCAGGCCCTCGCGGACCGCGATGCGGTGCGAGGTGACGATCAGCGCGGTCCGCCACCAGCCGATGAAGGGCTTGACGAAGCGCCGCGCGAGGATCAGCGCCCAGATCGCGAGCACGACGAGAATCACGATGCCCTGCACCCCGGCTGGCGCATTGGCCTCGACGAATCCCACGAGCAGGCCCGCGATCCCGGTGAGCACGATCGCCAGGATGGCGGGGCCCAGCATCATCTTCCAATGCGGGTGGCGCCGCAGCAGCACGCGCTCCCCCAGCGCTCCACCCGGATTCTCCATGAGCGCTATTGTGCCTTGCGCAGGTGCGTGACGTCACCCGCGGAGACCACGCGCTCCCCCTCCCCGGGCACCGAGAGCACCAGGCAGCCGGAGTCGTCGATACGCTCGGCCAGCCCGGTGACCGTTCCACCCGGCAGCGCCACGGACACCTCTGCCCCGAGGGTCGAGGAGAGCGCGACGTACTGGTCCCGCAACGGGCCTGGCGCCCCGCCGCTGGCGATCCACACGTCCACCGCGCGCGCGAGCCGGGCGAGCACGGCCACAGCGAGCCCGGGGCGGTCGGGGAGGCTGCCGGACTCGAGGTACAGCGATGTGGCATCGGTCACGGGGAGATCATCACGCTCGGTAGCGGTGTTGATGCCGAATCCAATGACGACGGTCGCGGGGCCCGCGACGGGCGCGACCTCGGCGAGGATGCCCGCTACCTTCCTGCCGTCGACATGCACATCGTTGGGCCACTTGAGAGTGGCATGCACGCCGGTCTCCTCGCGGATGGCCGAGGCGAGCGCCACGCCGGTGAGCAGCGGGAGCCAGCCGAGCCGCGCCGGCGGCACGCCCGCGGCGCGCAGCAGCACCGAGGCGATGAGGGACGTGCCGGGGGTGGTCTCCCACGTGCGCGAGTGGCGACCGCGCCCAGCGGTCTGCTGCTCGGCGAGGAGGACGGTGCGATCGGTGGCGGTGCGGGCGCTAGCGAGCAGGTCGGCGTTGGTCGAGCCGGTGGAGCCAACGACGCGCACGCTGTTCCAGCCAGCCTCGGCGAGCCGGGGGGCAAGCGCGGCAGCGTCCAGCGGCGGATGGGCGCTGGGCGGGTGAGCACTGAGCGGGTTCTCGGTCATGGTGCTGACGCTACGCGCGGGCGCCCGTCCTGTTGGGCGTTCCTGGGGCTCGAGGCACGCGCCGGGGCAGGTTTTTGGCGGTATCGCTTAGGTATACGTCCCAGGTTTTGGAGACCACTGTCCGCGAGGGGCCGGGGTTTCTCGATACACTCGCCGCCATGACCAGTGTGACCGAGCCAGAGCGAACCTCGCCCGACGCGTCCCCCGGCACGGAGGCGGCGAAGGCGGACATCCACACGACAGCGGGCAAGCTCGCCGATCTGCAGCGCCGCCTCGAGGAGGCCAAGCATCCGGTGGGCGAGGCCGCGGTGCAGAAGGTCCACGAGAAGGGCAAGTTCACCGCGCGGGAACGCATCAACCTGCTCCTCGACGACGGCTCGTTCGTCGAGCTCGATGCCCTCGCCCGGCACCGGTCGACCAACTTCGGGCTCGCCGACAACCGGCCGCTCGGCGATGGCGTGGTCACCGGGTACGGCACGATCGACGGCCGCGAGGTGTGCGTGTTCAGCCAGGATGCCGCGGTGTTCGGCGGCAGCCTCGGCGAGGTGTACGGCGAGAAGATCGTCAAGGTGATGGATCTCGCCATCAAGACGGGCCGCCCCCTGATCGGCATCAACGAAGGCGCCGGCGCGCGCATCCAGGAGGGTGTCGTCTCCCTCGGCCTGTACGGCGAGATCTTCCACCGCAACGTGCTCGCCTCCGGCGTGATCCCGCAGATCTCGCTGATCATGGGTGCCGCGGCCGGCGGGCACGTCTACTCGCCCGCGCTGACGGACTTCGTGATCATGGTGGACAAGAAGTCCCAGATGTTCGTCACCGGTCCCGACGTCATCAAGACCGTCACCGGCGAGGAAGTCACCATGGAGGAGCTCGGTGGCGCCCACACGCACATGGTGAAGTCGGGCGTGGCGCACTATGTCGCCAATGACGAGACCGATGCCCTCGACTACGTGCGGGAGCTGCTGGGCTTCCTGCCTAGCAACAACCGTGGCGAGGCGCCCCGCCTCCCCGCGGAGTCCCCGATCTCCGGCAGCGCCGAGGATTCCCTGACCGCCGAGGATCTCGAGCTCGACACGATCATCCCCGACTCCCCCAACCAGCCGTACGACATGCACGATGTGATCGCCCGCATCGTCGATGATGGCGAGTTCCTCGAGGTGCAGGCGCAGCGGGCGATGAACATCCTGTGCGGCTTCGCGCGGGTGGAGGGCCGCAGCGTCGGCATCGTCGCCAACCAGCCCACCCAGTTCGCCGGAACGCTCGACATCGCCGCGTCGGAGAAGGCAGCCCGCTTCGTGCGCACCTGCGACGCGTTCAACGTGCCGATCCTCACGCTCGTCGATGTTCCTGGCTTCCTGCCGGGAACCGACCAGGAGTTCAACGGCATCATCCGCCGCGGCGCGAAGCTGCTGTACGCCTATGGCGAGGCCACCGTCGGCAAGATCACCGTCATCACCCGCAAGGCGTATGGCGGCGCCTATGACGTGATGGGTTCCAAGCACATGGGCGCGGACGTCAACCTCGCCTGGCCCACCGCCCAGATCGCGGTGATGGGCGCATCCGGCGCCGTGGGCTTCGTCTACCGCCGCAAGCTGCTCGAGGCGGCGAAGAACGGCGAGGACGTCGACGCGCTGCGCCTGCAGCTCCAGCAGGAGTACGAGGACACGCTGGTCAACCCGTACATGGCGGCCGAGCGTGGCTACCTCGACGCGGTGATTCCGCCCTCGCACACCCGCTGGCAGGTCTCGACCGCGCTGCGCCTGCTCGAGCGCAAGGTGGTCAATGTTCCGGCGAAGAAGCATGGGAACATTCCGCTGTGAGCACTCCAGGAGAAAGCACGCCAGAAGCAAGCGGCACTGAGACAAGCGACGCAGAAGCAATCGGTCCTGCGTTCCTGCGGGTCGAGCGGGGCCAGCCCACCGCCGAGGAGCTCGCCGCCGTGGTAGCAGTCCTCGCCGGTGCTGCCGCCGCGAGCGCCGCGGCCGGGGTCCAGGACCCGCGCCCCCGCGAGCTATGGGGCGACCTCGTCGACAACCTGCGGCACAACCCGCCGCTGCCGCCGCGCGCGTACGTCAACGGGCGCGCGTGGCGGTGACCACCCGCCTCGTGCTCGGCTCCGCGTCCCCCGCGCGGCTCGCGGTGCTGCGGTCCGCCGGCGTCGAGCCGCTCGTCCAGGTCTCCGGCGTGGACGAGGAGTCGATCATCGACAGCCTCGGGCCGGGAGCGGGCCCCGAGGAGACGGTGATCCGCCTCGCCCAGGCCAAGGCGCACTCGGTGGCCAACGACATCGTCCCCGACCTTGATGGAGTGTGCTGGGCGGGAGCCGCGGACGTTCTCGATTGCGTGGTGATCGGCTGCGACTCCATGCTGCACATCGCCGGGGAGCTGCAGGGCAAGCCACTGTCTCCGGAGGTGGCGCGGGAGCGGTGGAAGACGATGATGGGAACCACGGGCGATCTGCTGACCGGTCATTGCGTGGTGCGCGTCCGCGATGGCGCCATCGTCGATGAGGCGACGGGGTGCTCGACCACGCGCGTGCACTTCGGCACCCCATCCGAGCAGGATCTCGAGGCGTACCTCGCTACCGGCGAGCCCCTGGAGGTGGCGGGGGCGTTCACCCTCGATGGGCTCGGCGGCTGGTTCATCGACCGCATCGAGGGCGATCCCTCGTCGGTCATCGGCATCGGTCTCCCCCTGGTGCGGGAGCTGCTCGGCAAGGTCGGGGTCACCGTCTCGGACCTGTGGGGCTAGCCGCATGCCCACGCGCCGTGATTTCCTCGCCCTCGCCGCTACCTCGGTCCTGCTCGCGGGATGCTCGGGCAACGGCGATGACGGCACCGCCGGGGACGCGACCGCACCTGGCCGGACAGTATCCACGCCCCTTGGCGAGGTGGAGGTGCCGGCCGCGCCGCAGCGCGTCGTGGCGATCGATGCGCGCCAGGATCTCGAGATCGCGCTCGCGCTCGGTCTCCCCCTCGTGGGCTACACGTCGCGGTCGGTGCAGCCGTGGGTGCCGCTCGGTGGCGGGGTAAAGCGGCTGGCATCGCCGGTGGACGTGGCGGAGATCCGGGAGCTCGGGCCTGATCTCATCCTGTCGACGAGCGTCGAGGACCAGTACTGGCTCGCGCCGGGACTGACCGATGTGGCGCCGGTGCTGCCGATCGACCCCGCCGCCCCGTGGCCGGAGAACCTGCGGGCCGTCGCGGGGTGGCTGGGCGCCGAGCAGGCCGCGCGCGATGCGCTGGACCGGTACGAGGAACGGCTGCAACGAGTCCGGGAGCGGCACGGGACGGCGGAGATGACGGAGCCGGTGGCCGTCCTCGACCTTCGCGTTCCAGGCCAGGTCGGCGATCTCAGTCATCCGCCGGGCGTGCCGTCCACCGTGCTCGCTGATCTGGACGTGCCGGTGCTGCGCTTCACGTCCGCGGCGGGAGAGCAGCTCGGGCCCGAGGCTGGCAGGCTGCTCGGGGACGCGGCCCGGCTGCTAGTGATCACCAATGAGCCTGGCCTGGATGCGACGGCCCTGGCCGGCGATGAGGTGCTCGGCATGGTGCCCGCTGTCCGTGATGGACGTCTCGTCATCACCGGGGATGTAACCTACGGCTCGGTGTACACGGCCCTGGAGATCCTCATCGAGATGGACCGGTTGCTGCGGCTCTAGCATCACCACCGAAAGTGTGACGCTCCTCACTGCTAGGCAGGCAGCGATGCGGATGAGGTGATCGTCGCCGCGCGCGGAAACAGCTACCGTTGAGGTGACAACATTTCCACGGGCATTCAAAAGGAGCTGACACCGTGCCTGTACCTCCTGAGAACAACCCAGCGTTTGCCGAGTACGCCCACCCCGAGCGCCTGGTGTCCACCGAGTGGCTGTCCTCGAACCTGGGCAGGCCCGGGCTGAAAGTCGTGGAGTCCGACGAGGACGTCCTGGTCTACGACATCGGCCATGTCCCCGGCGCGATCAAGATCGACTGGCACCTGGACCTCAACGATCCCGTGACGCGTGACTACATCAACGGCGAGCAGTTCGCCGCGCTGATGCGCCGCAAGGGCATCAGCCGCGACGACACTGTCGTGATCTACGGCGACAAGTCCAACTGGTGGGCGGCCTACGCGATGTGGGTCTTCACCCTGTTCGGGCATCCCGATGTGCGGCTCCTCGACGGCGGCCGCGATGCATGGATCTCCGAGGAGCGCGACACGAGCTTCGACGTGCCACGTCTCCCACCGACCGACTACCCCGTGGTAGAGCGCGATGACACCGTGATCCGGGCCTTCCGCGAGCAGGTGCTCGAGCACCTCGGCGATGGCCCGCTGGTGGATGTCCGGTCGCCGCAGGAGTACACCGGCGAGCGCACCCACATGCCCGACTATCCAGAGGAGGGCGCGCTGCGCGGCGGGCACATCCCCACCGCGGTGAGCATCCCGTGGGCGAAGGCCGCGGCGAGCGACAGCCGCTTCAAGCCGCGCGCCCAGCTCGAGGAGGTCTACGGCGGCATGGACCCCGCCGATGACACCATCGTGTACTGCCGCATCGGCGAGCGCTCGAGCCACACGTGGTTCGTCCTCACCTATCTCCTCGGATTCACCCGCGTGCGCAACTATGACGGCTCGTGGACCGAGTGGGGCAACACGGTGCGCGTTCCCATCGCCAAGGGCGAGCAGCCCGGTGCGGTCCCCGCTGCATCATGACCAGCGCTGCGGTTCCCGAGTCGTTGCAGGAGATCATCGACGACTTCCAGGCCATGGAGGGCGAGGAGCGGGTGCAGCTGCTGCTCGAGTTCAGCCGCGAGCTGCCGCCGCTGCCGCCCGAGCTGGAGGAGGCGGCGATGGAACCGGTGCCGGAGTGCCAGTCGCCGCTGTTCCTGTCCGTCGATGCCACCGATAGGTCCGCGGTGGTGCTGCACTTCAGCGCGCCGCGCGAGGCACCCACCACGCGCGGGTTCGCATCGATCCTCCATCAGGGGCTCGATGGGCTGAGCGCCGACGAGATCCTCGGCGTGCCCGATGATTTCTATCTCCAGCTCGGTCTCGAGTCGATCGTCAGCCCGCTGCGGCTGCGCGGCATGTCAGCCATGCTCACGCGAGTGAAGCGTCGCGTCCGCGAGAGCTGACGCAGCAGGTCCAGACCGGCGCGCACAGGATTTCCACGGATATTCTGTCGCGTCGGTCACTCCGTTGCGCCCCTGGTTCTGCGAGAGTCGGGGGTAACGAGTTATCCCCAGATCGGCAGCCGGCTCACACATACCGGCACCGACTGCCTAGACTCATCACCGACGCAACCTCGATCCGTTGTTCCCGGGGGGTGTCGCACGACCGTGCCGGCCCCCGGTGAGCAACCTTGTTGAACCCAGGAGGGTCAGTGCCCAGCGAGACGACTGCACGCATCACCAAGGTCCTCGTTGCCAACCGTGGCGAGATTGCGGTGCGGGTGATCCGTGGAGCCCGGGACGCGGGCATCGCGAGCGTCGCCGTGTACGCCGAGCCCGATGCCAACGCTCCATTCGTGCGGCTCGCCGATGAGGCCTACGCCCTTGGCGGCCAGACCTCCGCGGAGTCCTACCTCGTCTTCGACAAGGTGATCGACGCCGCCCGCCAGTCCGGCGCGAACGCGATCCACCCCGGCTACGGGTTCCTCTCCGAGAACGGTGATTTCGCGCAGGCCGTGATCGACGCCGGGCTGATCTGGATCGGCCCGGACCCGCAGTCCATCCGCGACCTCGGCGACAAGGTCACCGCTCGCCACATCGCGATGCGCGCCGGTGCCCCGCTCGTGCCCGGCACCGCCGACCCCGCCGCGAACGCGGACGAGGTCGTGGACTTCGCCAAGGAGCACGGCCTGCCCATCGCGATCAAGGCAGCATTCGGTGGTGGCGGCCGCGGGATGAAGGTCGCCCGCACCATGGAGGAGATCCCCGAGCTGTTCGACTCCGCCACCCGCGAGGCCGTCTCGGCGTTCGGCCGCGGCGAGTGCTTCGTGGAGCGCTACCTCGACAAGCCCCGCCACGTCGAGGCGCAGGTGATCGCCGACAAGCACGGCAACGTCGTGGTCGTTGGCACGCGTGATTGCTCGCTGCAGCGCCGCTTCCAGAAGCTCGTCGAGGAAGCACCCGCCCCGTTCCTCTCCGATGCCCAGCGCGATGAGATCCACAGCTCCGCGAAGGCCATCTGCCGGGAGGCGCACTACCACGGCGCGGGCACCGTCGAGTACCTCGTCGGCCAGGACGGGCTGATCTCGTTCCTCGAGGTCAACACGCGCCTGCAGGTGGAGCACCCGGTCACCGAGGAGACCTCCGGCATCGACCTCGTGCGCGAGCAGTTCCGCATCGCCGAGGGCCAGGTCCTCGACCTCAAAGAGGATCCCAAGCCGCGCGGCCACTCGTTCGAGTTCCGCATCAACGGCGAGGACGCCGCCCGCAACTTCCTGCCCGCCCCCGGCGCGATCACCACCTACCAGGTGCCGTCCGGCCCCGGCGTGCGCGTCGACTCGGGCGTGGAGGCAGGCAGCATCATCGGCGGGCAGTTCGACTCGATGCTCGCCAAGCTCATCGTCACCGGTGCCACCCGCCAGGAGGCTCTCGAGCGGTCCCGACGCGCCCTCGCCGAGTTCATCGTCGACGGCATGGCCACGGTGATCCCGTTCCACCGCGCCGTCATCGAGGATCCCGCTTTCATCGGTGACGCCAACGGCTTCGATGTGCACACCCGCTGGATCGAGACCGAGTGGGACAACAACGTCGAGCCATTCGCCGGCGGGCTGGCCGCCGAGGAGGAGGCTCTGCCACGGCAGAAGCTGGTCGTCGAGGTCGGCGGCAAGCGCCTCGAGGTCTCGCTGCCCGGTGACTTCTCCGTCGCCGCGAGCAGCAATGGCGGCGCCCGCAAGAAGCCGAAGGCACGCGCGCGCGGCGCGGCCGGTGGCGCTGGAGCATCCGGCGATGCCGTCGTCGCCCCCATGCAGGGCACCGTGGTGAAGGTCGCGGTCGAGGAAGGCCAGGAGATCGCGGAGGGCGAGCTCGTGGTGGTTCTCGAGGCGATGAAGATGGAGAACCCGGTCACCGCGCACAAGAGCGGCACCGTCACCGGCCTCGAGGTCAGCCCCGGCACCGCGGTCACGCAGGGCACCGTCTTGTTCGAGCTCAAGTAGCACGAGCCAGCCCCACGGTCCACGGATCCCCCATCCCACCGATACACTCGGCGGCATGGGGGATTCTCCGGATAGGCGTCCAGACGTGCGCATCGGGCATGCCGAGCGGCAAGCTGCCCTCGATGCGCTCAACGAGCATTTCAGCGCGGGCAGGCTCACGCTGCACGAGTTCGACGAGCGGACCGCACGTGCCATCGCGGCCATCACCCGGGCCGAGCTCGAGCCCCTGTTCCAGGACCTGCCCGCGCTCGGCACCGCATCCACCGCGCCCGCGGTGCCTGGCCAGCAGCAGGAAGGCACGCCGCTGCGGCAGCGGCTCCCCCGCGACACCATCATGGCGCTCACGCCGTTCGTGACGCTCGCCCTGTTCATCATCGTCGACTTCCCCAACGACTGGCTGCTGTTCCTGCTGATCCCGGTGATGGGCATCGTCCTGTACGCCGGTGACGAGGACGACGACAAGGACAAGGGAGACTAGGGGCCATGGAACCTGTCGAGATCAACGCCGGCCAGTGGTACTTGCGCGCCCTGCGCCACGACGAGCGCGTCAACGATTCCGCCGCCCTGCTCGGCCACGGAATCGCCGACCCCGCCGCCTATGTCGCCCGCTGCACCAGCGACTGGGCCACCGAGCAGCGGCTCACCTGGGCCGTCTGCGAGCCCACCACGGGCGAGATGCTGGGCGAGATCATCGTCGAGCCGGTGGACCCGCCCGTGCGCGAGGGCGGCGCGGCACGCCTCGAGTCATGGGGCTCCGACGGCACCGAGGAGGCCATCGCTACCGCGCGCGCATCGGTGCTGCGCTTCGCGCGCGGCGGGCTCGGCCTCGAGCTCGCGGAACCGATGTGATCTTGGCGGCCGAGCAGGCCGCGCGGCCCATGCCGCGGGTAGCGTGAACGGGAGACCAGGCGCAGGGAGGTGCTCATGTCCACTCGCTCACCCATCCGGGTCGCCGTCACGGGCGCGGCAGGAACGATCGGCTACTCGATGCTGTTCCGCATCGCCTCAGGGGCCATGCTCGGCTCGGATGTCCCGGTACGGCTGAGCCTGCTGGAGATCCCGCAGGGGCTGCGCGCCGCCGAGGGCGTCGCGATGGAGCTCGCCGACTCCGCGTTCCCCTTGCTCGCGGGAGTAGACATCACCGATGATCCGCGGGAAGCGTTCGACGGTGCTTCGGTAGCCCTGCTCGTGGGGGCCCGCCCGCGCACCGCCGATATGGAGCGCAAGGACCTGCTCGAGGTCAATGGGGCGATCTTCGGCCCCCAGGGGCGCGCGATCAATGACGTCGCGGCAAGCGATGTGCGCGTCGTGGTGGTCGGCAACCCCGCTAACACCAACGCCGCGATCGCGCGGGCGCACGCCCCGGACGTTCCGGCGTCACGGTTCACCGCGCTGACGCGGCTCGACCACAATCGAGCACTCGCGCAGCTCGCCATGCGGGCCAGCGTTCCGGTGGGGCAGGTGCGGAACGTGACCATCTGGGGCAATCACTCCGCGACCCAGTATCCCGACATCTTCCATGCTGACGTCGCGGGAACGCCCGGCGCGCGGCTCGCCCGCGATGAAGCGTGGCTCACCGAGGAGTTCATCCCCACGGTGGCGCAGCGCGGTTCCGCGATCATCGCAGCGCGGGGCACCTCATCCGCGGCGTCCGCGGCGAACGCGACGATCGACCATGTGCGGGACTGGGTGCTCGGCACGCCCGAGGGCAGCTGGACCTCGGTAGCGATGCCATCCCCCGGCTCGTACGGGGTGCCCGCGGGCCTGGTGTCCTCGTTCCCGGTCAGCTCGCGGGGCGGTGAGTGGGAGATCGTCGAGGGCCTCGAGCATGGTGCGCTGTCGAGGCGCCGGATCGCGGCATCGGTGGCGGAGCTCGAGGAGGAGCGCGCGGCGGTCGAGGCCCTGGGGTTGCTGCCGGAGTGATCGTGGTGCGCGCGCTGCCGCTGCTCCTCACGTTCATGGTGGTGTGCGTGATGCTGTTCTCCCCCGCGCCCGAGACCAGCAGCGCGATACCGCATCTCGACAAGGCGATCCATGCGGGCATGTTCGTCGCGCTCGCCGTGGCGTCGCGCTTCGCCCGCATTCCTGTCGTGGCGAGCCTCGCATGGCTGCTGGTCTTCGCGGTGGCATCCGAGGTGCTGCAAGGTGCGCTGCCCCTCGATCGGTCGCCCGATCCGATGGATGCCCTCGCCGACGCGATTGGTGCGATAATGGGAATCTTGTTGCACAACAAGATATTTGACGTACGAAGCGAGGAACCAGCGTGACCGTGCAAGTACCGTTCACGAGGCGAACGATTACCCAGTCAGCTCGTCCAGGGCACCCATCCCCGCGTGCCGGAAGCGGTAGAGTAGCGATCGTGAGCAACGAGCGCGACAAGGACTCCGCACCGGACCAGCCGGTAGCGAGAACATCGCGCGTGCGGCTGCGGCTGCCGCTTCCCCTCGCTCTCGGCGGGAGCAACCACCACACCGCCGCCCAGCCCGAGCCGCTCGCGGCCAGCGTCGACGATCCGGCAGCCAGCGGCGGTCGGGTTCCCGATGCACTGAGGTCGGTGGCCTCGGTTCCCGGGCACCTCGGCAAGACCGCGAAGGGCGCGCTCACCCCGGCGCGCAACGCCATCGCGCATGCCTCGCACACATTGACGCCCCGCCCCGCTCCCGAGCCCGAGCCGCCCGTGCTCACCGCGAGCGATGCGGAGATCCTCCGCGCCGTGCAGCAGGAGCTGCAGATCCTCGCGCGCACCGTCCGGGACCGCCGCATCCGCCGTCGCCTCCACGCCGCCCGCGAATGCCTCAACGAGGTGGGCAAGGAGACCAAGTCCTCCGGCCTGGTGCCACGGCTTTCCCGCAATCGTGATTCGCTCGCGCGCCTGCAGCATGTGCGGGCCGTGGAGCTGCAGCGTCGGCGCAATCCCCTGCACCCCTTGCGGTACCCCGGCTACATGAAGTTCGCCATCAGCAAGATCTAGCAAGATCAAAGGTCTCGATACGGCAACGACCCCCGTCGCCTACACTGCGTTAATGCCGGGGATCACCACATCGAAGCTTTGGGGCGCCATCGCGCTCACCGCGCTCACCACCATCGCGACGACTATTAGCGTCGCCACCACCGCGCAGGCCCAGTCGCCAGAGTTCTACGCACCACCTGCCGAGACCAGCTCCACCAGCCCCGGCGCCATCCTCAAGGCCGAGCCGCTCACCCTCCTGCTCGAGATCCCCACGCCCGACGGCATCCTGCCCGCCGCGGGCACCCGCATCATGTACAGCAGCACCGACGGCAACGGGCAACCCACCGCCGTCACGGGCACCTACCTCGACCCCGCCGTGCCCTGGAACGGCCCGGGCCAGCGCCCCCTCGTCAGCCTCGCCCCCGGCACCCAGGGACAGGGCGACCAATGCGCGCCCTCCAAGCTCGCCAGCCAGCTCATCCAGTACACCCCGCCGCTCGACCTGCGCGGCGAGTACGAGATCCCCTTCATCACCGCCATGCTCGCCCAGGGCATCGCCGTCGTCGTCACTGACTACCAAGGACTCGGCACGCCCGGCCACCACACCTATGTCAACCGCCTCGCCCAGGGCCACGCCGTACTCGACGCGGCCCGAGCGGCCCAGCAGCTCCCCGGCACCCGCATCACCAACAACGGCCCCGTCGCGCTGTGGGGCTACTCCCAGGGCGGATCCGCCGCCGCCTCGGCCGCCGAGCTGCATACCACCTACGCTCCCGAGCTCGACCTCAAGGGCACCTACGCCGGAGCACCACCCTCGGACCTCGCCGCCGTCCTCCAAGGCATCGACGGCACCATCCTCACCGGAGCCATCGGCTACGCCATCAACGGCATCACCGAGACCTACCCCGACGTCACCCCCATCCTCGAGACCGAGCTCAACGAGCGCGGCACCACCATGCTCCGCGACGTGGCCGGCCAATGCGTCGCCGAGACCGCGCTGACCTACGGGTTCCAGCAGACCAGCAGCTTCACCCGCAGCGGAGAACCCCTCTCCGCCGTCCTCGACCGCTACGGCCTTGTCACTGGGATCCTCGAGGACCAGAAGCTCGGCAGCCTCACGCCCAGCGCCCCCGTGCTCCTGCAGATCGGCACCGCCGACGACATCATCCCCGCCGGGCAGGTCCGCCAGCTCGCCGCCGACTGGTGCTCACGCGGCGCCACCGTGCAGCTCACCGATAACCCGCTGCCGCCCATCCTCCCCGGCCTCGCCGTCAACCACGCCCTCCCCTACGTCGCCGGCATCGCCGAATCCATCACCTTCATCAACGACCGGATCGCCGACCGCCCCGTGACCGGCAACTGCTAGCCGCCTCGACGGTCACCTCAGCGGTCGCGTGCCGGAGAAGCGCTCGAACCACCGCTCGGCATCATCGGAATACCGCAGGAACGCACCGGGCCGCGCCCGCAGGACGATGTGCTCCGCCACTGCCGGGCGATGGCCAAGCACCAGAAGCACCGCATACACCAGCGAGGGACTGCGGTGCGCACCATGCTCGCAGTGCACCAACAGATGCCGGCGCTGGCCGACCCAGCGATCGAGGATGTGCTCGACGCCGGTACTGAACCAATCGAACGGAATGGGCGCGCCCGAGTCCTCGATGCCATGGCTGAAGTACTCGATCCCCGCGGCACCCCAGAACGCGCTGTCATCAGCGTTGGCGCGCAGGTCCACGACCGAACGGATGCCGTGGCGCGCATAAGCTCCGAGGAGTTCCCTCGGCATGCCCGGGTCCACATGCTCGGGAGCGCAACCGATCCACAGGCCCCGCCTGACCAGCGATAGCTCGCCCGTGTCTCCGCCCAGCACCCGACCAGTGTCACCCACCCCTGGATCGCAGGCAACAGTGCCCGCTGCTGGGTGGCACCGCCGGGCGCAGGCCTCGGCTGCCAGGCCTATGCGTGCTCTTCTCGGGCCTGGCTCCTCGGGCCGCATGCCACCCTCGGAGCTCGGGCATGCGCCGAGAAGCGCTCGAACCACCGCGCATTGTTGCTAGCATTCGCGGGTGCAGCGAAACCTCGTCATGACCATCATCGGCGATGACCGCCCCGGCCTCGTCTCCGCGCTCGCGAACGTCATCACCGCCCACGGCGGCAACTGGGAACGCAGCCAGATGACTGAGCTCGCGGGAAAGTTCGCCGGGATCCTCGTGGTCACCGTCCCCTCCGAGCAGGTCGAAGCACTCATCGCCGCGACACGAGCGCTCGACGGGTTTCTCGATGTCTCCGTCCACGAGGGTGCCGCGCCCACCACCACCGCGGAGAAGCCACAGCATCTCGCGATCAGCGTGCTCGGAAACGACCATCCAGGCATTGTCCACGAGCTCTCCTCCGCCCTTGGCTCCCGTGGCCTGAGCATCGACAAGATCACCACCCTCACCCGTGAGGCACCCATGGCCGGCGGCATGCTCTTCGAGGCACACCTCGAGGTGCGGCTGCCCCGCGAGATCGAAGCATCCGCCATCCGGGGCGACCTAGAGCGCATCGCCGCGGAATTGCTCGTCGACCTCGAGATCGACGAGTTGCACGACTCGGTCGGGTAGCCGGGGCGGGTTCCGGCTGGCTCGCGGCTTGGGCCAGCCTCGACCGCGAGTGTGCGAAAAACGACAGGTCCAGCGCGATTTGCTGTCGTTCTTCGCACACTGGCGCGGAATTCGCACACTGGCGAGGCTGGGCGGGGACCGCCCGCCCCCGCTACCGCCGTGCCTCGACCAGCAGCACCGCGCCTCGACCAGCAGCACCGCGGCGGTTACCCACACGCTCGGCGACCATAAGCCCGCCAGCACACCCGCACCAACCAGGAACACAGAGCTCGACACCCGCCACCACAACGGTTGGCCGCCAGCTCCTTGGTCGGCTGCATCAACCTCGCTCATCGGCTCCATCATTGGCCTCGCCTCCCTCGTCCAATGAGACCACGGCCTGGCGCCTACCGCTCGATGGGAAGCACCACAGGGCAACAAGAGCCAGCGCGAACCACGCTACGCTCTGACCATGCGCGAAACGTCCTGGTGGGAGGCCTACAACGATGGCGTGCGCGAGCTCCAGGAGTCCGGATGGGCGGAGAACCTGTCGGCGCTCTCACCCGACGTGTGCGCTTTGCTCGAGGACGTCGACGCTGAATGCGCACGAGCCGGATCACGGGGAGCTAGCGGCGCGAGCACACTTCGCCAGGGGAAGTATCGCATCGTCATCGACCGGGCGCAGGCCTGGGCGGCGGTGCTCCTGCGACGTGGCTGGGCACGCCCGGGCGAGCCAGCTCGCTGGGCGGCGCGCTCATTCCACGAAGGTGGCGAGGAGAATGTCCTGGTGCCGGCCGCCAAGGGGGCGGTGCCACTAGTGCTGACGATCCACGCACCGGCAACTGCCGACCGCGTTCCAGCCGTCTGCATCGCAGCGGGCGACCCGGCTGTCATTCTCACGAGCATCCCCGACTGCTTCTGCGAGGACTGCGACCCTGGGCCGGCCGCGTTGCTCGAGGAGATAGACCAGTGGGTACTCTCGGTGGTCGATGGTTCCCTGGACCTGGCAGTGACGGCCAAGCGCTATTCGGTGCGAACCTCTTTCGGTAGCGAAGGAAGATCTCCGGTGCAGTTCTGCACCGAATCCACCGCATTCGTCGCTGCCCCGTGGCCCCCAGGATGGTCGGCCAGATCGTTGGTGCCCGATTTCGCGGGGAAGAAGCAGCAGGCGTGGTCGGCGCCAGCAGCAATCGAGCGGCTGAGGATGTTTTGGAACCTTGGCCCCAGCGCGCTGCCTCGGCCATTCTGGTGGCCGCGTCGGGATGAAGGATTGTCGGCGACCTATCGGCGCCGGGGGTAGGCGACCGCTAGAGCGCGAGGGCTTGTCTTGCTGTAGCCATCGTGATGAAAAGCCTGCTGGGTCGGCCTTTGACGCTCTTGAAGCCGTACTGCTGGTAGAACGCGGCTGCGGCATCGTCGATCGCGTCGACCACTATCAGTCGGCCACCGCCCGAATCGGCCACTCCCACAGCCCTGCCGACCGCATCCAGGAGCAGTTGCTCCCCCAGCCCCCGACCGTGCAGGGCTCGGTCAAGCGCCAGCTTGCCGATCAGATATCCAGGGATCACCCTGAATCCCTTGTGGGCCGACTGCGGGTAGCCGCCGTCTTCGTGGCGCTCTACCTGCGTGGGGTTGAGGGAGAAGTATGCCAGCACCGTCGTGTCGCCTGGCTCGGTCCATACGAACACTCGCGCGAGATCGTTTTCGCAGGCGCGCACGGCGGTGGACCTCAGCCAGCCATCGAGCGAGTCCTTGCCGCACGAGAACCCGGAAAGGTCGTGGGAGGAACCGAGCCGCGTCGACTCGTAGATCATTTCCGAATGAACGCTGAGTTCTTCGCTGCGGCAGCCGCCAGTCGCGGGGCTTCCTCTGCCACATCAAGCGCGGAAAGGAGCTCGTCGAACTGCGCGGCGGGCATCAAGGTGACCAGATCCCGGGCGAGCACTTCGGAAGCGCGATCGAACGCAGCCTTGCGGACGAAGTCCGAGGGCTTCTCGTGCATCGCAGCGGCGGCGCGGTGGATGTAGTCAAGTCGTTCGTACTCGATCCGCACCTCGATTCGCGAACTCTTGGTGGATTCCCTGGCTGGCATGTCTTTCCCATCCGAATGTCTGATCGACGCTTTCATCGCCCCTCCACTGTACGGCGTTTGTCCTACAGTGGGCAAGAGGGTGCCCCGAGCCAGGCCAGAAGGCCCGTGGCATTCGACCGCGAGTGTGCGAAAAACGACAGGTCCAGCGCGATTTGCTGTCGTTCTTCGCACACTGGCGCGGAATTCGCACACTGGCGAGGCTGAGCGAGGACCAGCCGCCCCCGCTACCGCCGCGCCTCGACCACCTCGGTGACGGGCTCGAGGAGGTACTCGCGTGATTCAGGGGCGGCGGCGCGCAGGGCGTCGGCGGAGGCGTCGTCGGGCTGCTGCTGGGAGTCGATCTCGGCCTTGACGCGCGCGTCGAACAGCTCGACCTCGCGGCGGCGCTCCTCGTCGTTCCAGCCGAGCACGGGCGCGACGAGGGAGGCGACCTCCTCGGCGCAGTCGACGCCCCGGTGGGAGTACTCGATGGCGATGCGGGTGCGCCGGGCGAGGATGTCCTCGAGGTGCAGGGCGCCTTCCGCGGCGACGGCGTACACGATCTCGACCTTGAGGTAGTCGGGAGCGTCGGTGAGCGGCTCGAGGAGCGTCGGATCGTCCTCGGCGAGGGCGAGCACATCTCCGATGAGGGATCCGTAGCGGTCGAGGAGGTGCCGCACGCGGTAGGGGTGCACGCCGTGCTGCGCGCCGAGGTGGTCGGCCTGGTTGACGAGCGCGTGGTAGCCGTCCGCGCCGAGCAGTGGCACTTGCTCGGTGATCGACGGCGCGACCCGCACGGGAACGTACTGGACCGCGGCCTCGATTGCGTCGGCGGCCATCACCCGGTAGGTGGTGTACTTGCCGCCGGCGATGGCGATGAGCCCGGGCGCTACCTCGGCGACGGCATGCTCGCGGGAGAGCTTGGAGGTGCTGTCGCTCTCGCCAGCGAGAAGGGGCCGCAGCCCGGCGTACACGCCAGTGATGTCCTCGGGGCGCAGCGGGGTGACGAGCACCTTGTTGACGTGGGCGAGGATGTACTCGATGTCGGCGTGCGTCGCGGCGGGATGCGCGAGATCAAGGTGCCAGTCGGTGTCGGTGGTGCCGATGATCCAGTGCCGGCCCCACGGGATGACGAACAGCACGGACTTCTCGGTGCGCAGGATGATCGCGGACTCGCTGATGATGCGATCGCGCGGCACCACGATGTGCACGCCCTTGGAAGCGCGCACGCGGAAGCGGCCGCGCTGCCCCGAGAGCTCCTGCAACTCGTCGGTCCACACCCCGGCGCAGTTGACGACGGCATGCGCGCGCACCTGCCCGATCTCCCCGGTCTCGCAGTCCCGCACGCGCACCCCGGCGACGCGGTCTGCTTCCTTGAGGAACCCGACTACCTGCGTGGACGGGCGCACTATCGCCCCGTAGTTCGCGGCTGTACGGGCGACGGTCATGGTGTGGCGGGCGTCGTCGACGACGGTGTCGAAGTAGCGGATCCCGCCGATCAGGGAGCGTCGCTTGAGCGCGGGAGCCATCCGCAGCGCCCCGGCCCGTGTCAGTTGCTTCTGCGCCGGTACGGATTTCGCGCCGCCCAGGCGGTCATACAGGAAGATGCCCGCGGAGATGTAGGGCCGTTCCCAGTAGCGCTTGGTGAGGGGGAAGAGGAACTCGAGCGGCTTGACGAGGTGCGGCGCGAGTCGGCTCATCGCCAGCTCCCGCTCGTGCAGGGCCTCGCGCACCAGGCCGAACTCGAGCTGCTCGAGGTAGCGCAGGCCACCGTGGAACATCTTCGACGAGCGGCTCGACGTGCCCGATGCGAGGTCGCGGGCCTCCACGAGGCCCACGCGCAGGCCGCGGGTCGCGGCGTCGAGCGCTGCCCCGCAGCCGACGATGCCACCACCGATGACAATCACGTCGAACATCTCGGTCGTCAGTGCTTTCCACGCCTCGTCCCGCTGGCGCGGCCCCAGCACATGGTTATCCGAACGGTGTGCCACCATGTCTCCCTCGGCATCGTCCCGCGAGCCCCTGTCCAGGCCCGCGGTGCATTGTCGCCTCAAGGCCCAGGCTAGAGGCACCCGCGCGATCCCGCACACGCCTCACCAACAGCGACACACGACCGTGACGCGTCCCGGCCGGCACAAGCCGCGAAACCACCGTGGAATGCCCGCCACATGCTCGCTGCGCCTAGTAGCTTGGGCACCACATGCACGCCCCATCCGCCGCGCCCCATCCGCAGGAGCAGACGTGACCGCGACCCCCGCCGCAGATCCCTCGAAGTTCATCGCCGCGATCGACCAGGGCACCACCTCGAGCCGCTGCATCATCTTCGACCATGCTGGTCGCATCATCACGACGGTGCAGAAGGAGCACCGGCAGATCTTCCCCCACGCGGGATGGGTCGAGCATGACCCCGTCGAGATCTGGACCAACGTCCGCGAGGTCGTCGGCGGTGCTATCGCCAAGGCTGACCTGCCCAAGGACGCCATCGCGGCGATGGGCATCACCAACCAGCGCGAGACCACCGTCGTGTGGGACCGCGCCACCGGCAAGCCCCTGTACAACGCCATCGTCTGGCAGGACACCCGTACCGAGTCGATCTGCCAGGAGCTTGCCGCCGAGCACGGCCCCGATCGGTTCCGGGACCGCACGGGCCTGCCCATCTCTACCTACTTCGCGGGGCCGAAGATCCGCTGGATCCTCGACAATGTCGATGGTGCCCGCAAGCGTGCCGAGAACGGCGAGCTGATGTTCGGGACCATGGATACCTGGGTGCTGTGGAACGCCACGGGCGGGCCCGGGCGCAATGGCGAGCCGGAGGGCGTGCACGTCACCGATGTCACCAACGCCTCGCGCACCCTCATGATGGACCTGCGCACCCTCGACTGGGACCCCGAGCTGTGCGCGGCGATCGGCATCCCCATGTCCATGCTGCCCGAGATCCGCAGCTCCTCCGAGCACTACGGCACCATTCGTCCGCGCCGGGGCCTCGATGGCGTCCCGATCGCGGGCATCCTCGGCGACCAGCAGGCCGCCACGTTCGGGCAGGCCTGCCTCTCCCCCGGCGAGGCCAAGAACACCTACGGCACCGGCAACTTCCTGCTCCTCAACACCGGTACCGAGCCGGTCACCAGCACCCACGGCCTGCTCACCACGGTCGCGTACAAGATCGGCGATGCGCCCGCCGTCTACGCGCTCGAAGGTTCCATCGCCGTCACTGGCTCGCTCGTGCAATGGCTCCGCGACAACCTCGGCATCATCCGCGACGCTCCCGAGATCGAGACCCTCGCCCGCGAGGTCTCCGACAATGGGGACGTCTACTTCGTGCCCGCGTTCTCCGGCCTGTTCGCGCCCCGCTGGCGGCCCGATGCCCGCGGTGCCCTCGTCGGGCTCACCCGCTTCCACACCAAGCACCACATCGCCCGCGCCGCGCTCGAGGCCACCGCCTACCAGACCCGCGAGGTCCTCGAGGCTGCCCAGGCCGATTCCGGCGTGCAGCTCTCTGCTCTCAAGGTCGATGGAGGCATGGTCGCCAACGAGCTGCTCATGCAGTTCCAGGCCGACATCCTCGGTGTCCCGGTAATCCGGCCCGTCGTCTCCGAGACCACCGCTCTCGGAGCGGCATACGCTGCCGGGCTCGCCGTCGGCTACTGGTCCAGCGAGGACGAGATCCGCGCTAACTGGGCCGAGGACAACGTCTGGGAGCCGAGCATGGAGCCGGCCGAGCGCGAGCACCTCTACGCGCAATGGAACAAGGCCGTCGAGCGGACCTACGACTGGGCATAGCTGTCGGCTCCGGCCTCGCGCAAGCTGGCTCGGGCGTCGGGCGTCTGGCCACGGCCCAAAAGCACCGGAAACGGCCAAACGCGATAGAAAATTCCCGGGATACCAGGGAGTTTCTATCGCGTTTGCGGCTGGAGCCGAGCTAGAGCCGCGACTAGTCGAGGTCGTCGTGGCGCATGAGCTGCCGGGCAGCCTCGTTGATCGATCCCGAGAGCGAGGGGTAGACGGAGAAGGTCGAGGCGAGGTCGTTCACGCTGAGGTGGTTCTGCACGGCCATGGCGATGGGCAGGATGAGCTCGGAGGCGTCGGGGGCAACGATGACGCCGCCGATGACCACGCCGGTGGCGGGGCGGCAGAAGATCTTGACGAAGCCGCGGCGCAGTCCCATCATCTTGGCGCGCGGGTTGGTGTTGAGCGGCAGCATGACGGTGCGGGCGGGGATGTGTCCCTCGTCGATGGCGCTCTGCGCGACGCCGACGGTGGCGATCTCGGGGCGGGTGAAGATCGCGGAGGCGACGGTCTTGAGCTTGATCGGGTTCACGCCCTCGCCGAGGGCGTGGTACATGGCGATGCGGCCCTGCATCGCGGCGACCGAGGCGAGGGGCAGCAGCCCGGTGCAGTCACCTGCGGCATAGACGCCGGGGACGGTGGTGCGGGAAACGCGGTCGACCTGGATGTAGCCGCCCTTGTTGGTCTCGATGCCGACGCTGTCGAGGCCAAGGGTGCCGGTGTTGGGGACCGAGCCGACGGTCATGAGGGCGTGGCTGCCCTCGACGGTGCGGCCGTCGTGGATCGTGACAAGCACACCGTTGTCGGTGGTCGTGACGGCATCGGCTCGGGCATGCTTGATGAGGGTGACGCCGCGCTCGGCGAAGGATTCCTCGAGCACGATGGCGGCGTCGGCATCCTCTGCGGGCAGGACGCGATCCCGGCTGGTGACGACGGTGACCTTGACGCCCATCTCGGTGTAGGCGTTGACGAACTCGACGCCGGTGACGCCGGATCCCACGACGATGAGATGCTCGGGCAGTTCCTCGAGGTCGTAGAGGTGCCGCCACGTGAGGATGCGCTTGCCGTCGGGCTTCGCGTCGGGGAGCACGCGGGGCGCGGAGCCGGTAGCGATGAGGACGACCTCGGCGTCGAGGGTGTGTTGCTCGCCGTTGAACAGGTCTGCCTGCACGGTGTGGGTGGCGAGCCCCCGGGCGGAGTCGACGAGCTTGCCGACGCCGTTGAGCAGGGTGACGCCCTCGCGCTGGAGGCGCGCGCGGATGTCCGCGGACTGGGCCTGGGCGAGGCTCTTGACGCGTTCGTGGACGAGCGGGACGGAGATGCCGACGTTCTTCGGGTCGAACTCGATGCCGAGGGCGGAGGCGCGGCGCAGGTCCGTGCGGATGCCGGTGGAGGCGATGAAGGTCTTGGACGGCACGCAGTCGTAGAGGACGCAGGCCCCGCCGATTCCGTCAGCATCGACGACGGTGACGTCGCCTCCGTGCTGTGCTGCGACAAGAGCGGCCTCGTAGCCCGCTGGTCCGCCGCCGATAATGACTATCCGGGTCATTGGTGGGATCCTCCGTCCGCCATGGGTGAGCGTCGTTCCGGTGTCCAACGCTATAGCGTCGGCGTGGATCACGTGCGCATGGGTGGTTGTATCGGGGAAGATGGTAGCTAGTGATATAGCCGTGCGACGAGAAAGACGTGGGGTTCTGCTGTGCCTTTGTATGCCGCTTACGGGTCGAACATGGATCCGGAACAGATGCTTGCCCGCGCTCCCCATTCGCCGATGTCTGGCACGGGATGGCTCGAGGGGTGGCGACTGACCTTCGGCGGTGACGATATCGGCTGGGAGGGCGCGCTCGCGACGGTCGTGGAGGAGCCAGGATCACGGGTGTTCGTGGTGCTCTACGACGTCACTGCCGAGGACGAGGTGAACCTAGACCGGTGGGAGGGCACCGAGATGGGCATCCATCGCAAGCTGCGGGTGCGGGTGGATCTCATCAGCGGCGGCTCGGCGCTGGCGTGGCTGTATGTGCTCGACGCCTATGAGGGCGGCTTGCCGTCGGCGCGGTATATCGGTGTGATGGCCGATGCCGCGGAGAAGGCGGGCGCTCCCGAGGATTACGTTCACTCGTTGCGCCTGCGCGCGAGCCGCAACGTCGGGCCGGGGCCGACCTTCGACTAGCAGCCCGCTCCCCTAGTCCGGGAACACCGGGACCGCGGCGGTGACGTGGATGTCCACGAGGTCGCCGAGGCGCAGGCGCTTGTCGCCAGGGGTGAAGGAGCGCACGCGGGTGGCACCGTCCGTGCTAGTGGCGGTGATGATGGTGGCGGGTCCGGTGAAGCGCACGTCCGTGACGCGATAGTCGCTGGCATCCACTGCGGGAGCGATGTCGATCTGCTCGGGCCGGATCAGCGCGAGTCCCGGTCCGGTAGCGCCATCGAGGATCGGTACCGGGCCAAGCGTGGTGCTGGCCCATCCCTCCGGCGCCTCGCTGGGGTCAGCGGGAACGGTGATGGAATCGCCGACGAACTGGCCGACCTCGAGCGTGGCGGGCGTGTGGTAGATCTCCTCGGGCGTGCCGATCTGCGCGATCTTGCCACCGAGCATGACGACCACGCGGTCCGCCATTCCCAGCGCCTCGTCCTGGTCGTGGGTGACGAGCACCGAGGTGATACGGCGCTCGTGCAGCAGGGACCGCACATCCGCGCGCAGGGTGGCGCGCAGTCCGGCGTCGAGCGCGCTGAACGGCTCATCGAGCAACACGATCGCAGGGGTGGGGGCGAGAGCGCGGGCGAGCGCGATGCGCTGCTGCTGGCCACCAGAGAGCTGCGCGGGCCGGGCCTTGCCGTAGCCGGGCAGGCCCACGAGGTCGAGGAGGGTGTCGGTGGCGGCGGCACGCTGGGCGCGGGTGGTGCTGCGGCGCAGCCCGTAGCCGACGTTGGCGGCGACCGTGAGGTGCGGGAACAGCGCGCCTTCCTGCGGGACGAGGCCAACGCGGCGCCGCTCGGGCGCGATGTGCAACGTGGAGTCGCGCGCGACGGTGTGCTCGCCAATGGTGATGCTGCCCGCGCTGATGCGGTGCAGCCCGGCGATGGACCGGAGCAGGGTGGTCTTGCCGCACCCTGATGGACCGAGCACGGCGAGCAGCTCGCCGGGATGGATGGCGAGGGTGATGTCGTCGAGGACCTGGCGCCGGCCGTAGCCCGCGGAGAGGCCGTGGATGCCGAGCGCGCTGGGGCGTGCGTTCATGCGGTGGCGCGCTCCTTCGTGGCGGCGGGTGGCACGGCCTCGTCGGGACCGTCGGCCTCGTGCGCGAGGGGCAGGCGTGGCGTGGTGGAGCGCCAGCCCATGACGTTGCCGAGCAGCAGCGCGGGCAGCGCCGCGACGAGGATGAGCGCGACGGCGTAGGGGGCCGCGGCTCCGTAGGAGAGCTCGGCGGTGCGCGACCACAGCCCGGTGGCGAGGGTGTCGACAGTGGTGGGGCGGAGCATGAGCGTGGCGGGCAGTTCCTTGGCCGCGGCGAGGAACACGAGTGCCGCGCCGGCCGCGGTGCCGGGCAGCGCGAGCGGGAGGATGACACGCAGGCTGGTGCGCCAGCGTGGTTCCCCGAGCGTGGCGGAGACGTCCTCGAGCGATTCGGGGATGGCCTCGATGGCGGATCGGATGGCGCCGACCGCCAGCGGCAGGAACAGCACCATGTAGGCGATGATCAGCATGGGGATCTGCTGGTAGAGCTGGGGCAGCGCGCGGATGCCGAGGAAGACCACTGCGAGCCCGACGGTGATTCCCGGCAGTGCGAAGCCGATGTAGGAGACGGATTCGGCGGCGCGGGCGGCGAGCGAGCGGGAGCGCGCGGCGAGCAGCCCGATGGGGATGGCGGCGAGGGTGGTGGCGAGCGCCGCGAGGCCAGCCACCTGGATGGTCGAGGCGGTGGCGGCCCAGATCTCGCTCCAGTCGATGGATACCCGCTGGCTGCGGAGCATCCACCGCCCGAGGGCGGCGAACGGCAGGAGGACGCCCATCGCGACCACGAGGCCGGCAAGCAGGTAGACGGGAACGCCGAGCGGCCCGAGCACGAAGGGGCGTGTCGCGCGCGGGGCTCCGGTGGCGATGCGGGCGGCGAAGCCGCGGCGGGCGCGACGCTCGGCGATGGTGAGGAGGATGGCTGCCGCGGCGAGGATGAGCCCGAGGATGGCGGCGGGGGTGCGGTCGAAGGATCCCTGGTAGCTCATGAAGATCGCGACGGTGAAGGCCTCGTACCGCATGAGCGCGACAGCGCCGAAGTCGCTGAGCGTGTAGAGCGCGACGAGGAGGCCACCGGCGGTGGCGGCGGGCCAGACCTGCCGGGTGGTGATGGAGAGGATCGCGCGGATGCGGGAGCTGCCGAGGGTCTGGGCCACTTCCTCGCCCGCGGGGTCGGCGGCGGCGAGGGCCGCTGCCACGGGCAGGAACACATACGGGTAGCTCGCGATCGTCAGGACCGTGGCGGCACCGATGAAGCCGGTGAGCTGTGGCAGCTCGGCCACCCAGAGGAAGCCAAGCACGTAGGACGGTATGGCCAGCGGGAGGGTGAAGAGCACGCCGAGGATCCGGCGCCCGGGGAGATCGGTGCGGACCACGATCCACGCCAGCACGGAACCGAGGATGATGCAGGCGACCGTGACGGTCAGGGCGAGGATGCTGCTGCGCCAGAACAGGTCGAGCGTGCGGGGCCGCTCGAGGACCTCCCGCACGACGGCGGGCCCGCGCTCGAGGGCTCGCACGATGAGGTAGAGCAGCGGCGTGGTGGCGAGGGCCGCGATGGCCAGCGCGGTCGCCCCGAGGATGGGCCGACCGCGCTGGCTCGTGCTGGTGTTCCGTGTCAGAGCAGGCCAACCTCGGTGAGGAGCTGCTGGGTCTGCTCGAGGGACTCGAGCTCGGAGAGGTCGATGTCAGGTCCCTGTAGCTCATCGAGCTGGGGGCGGCCTTCCTCGTCCACCTCGAGCGCGGGGACCACGGGGTACTCCGCGGTCTCGTCGAGGAAGTACTGCTGCGCGTCCACCGAGAGCATGGCGCGGATGACGCGCTCGGCGGCCTCCTGCTGGTCGGAGCTGACGAGGATGCCCGCTCCGGCGATGTTGACGAGGGCGCCCTCGTCGCCGGGCGCGAGGTAGTTCACCGCGGAACGCATGTTCTCCGCGCCGGTGTCCCGCGCGAGCCGGTACCAGTAGTAGTGGTTGATCAGGCCGAGCTCCACCTGGCCCTCCTCGACGGCGTTGAGGACGGCGACGTTGTTGTCATAGCGGACGGGCTCGTTGTCGCGGAATGCCTCGAGCCATTCCCGCGCCCCGTCCTCGCCGCGCGAGACGCGCAGCGCGGTGACGAATGCTTGCCAGGACGCGTTGGTGGGCGCGAAGCCGACCTTGCCGCGCCAGCGCGGATCGACGACCGCATCGATGGTGTCCGGAACCTCGGCGGCGTCGACGGCCTCGGTGTCATGGACGATGACCCGGGCCCGGCCGGAGGTAGCGACCCAGGTGCCGTCGGATGCCTGGTACGCGTCGGGCACGAGATCGAGGGTCTCGGCGTCGAGCGGAGCGAGCAGTCCGGCGCTCGCGACGGCGCCGAGCGCGCCAGCATCCTGGGCGAAGAAGATGTCGGCGGGCGAGCGGTCGCCCTCCTCCAGGATCTGCGCGGCCAGCTCGGAAGTGCTGCCGTAGCGCACGTCGATGGAGACATCGGCGAGATCCTCGAGCGTGGGGATGAGGTCGCCGACGAGCCCCTCGCCACGCCCGGAATACATCACGAGCGTGGCAGCGTCGAGGCTAGCACCCTCGTCCGCCGTCGTGGTCTCATCGGAGCCGCAGGCCGCGAGCGGTGCGGCGACCGCGATCGCGGCCAGGGCTGCGAGCATGCGCTTGCGAGTGATCACCAGTGCTCCTCGTGCTTCGATACGAACAATTGCGACTAGGCTATCCTAACCGCTGGTATCAAGCACGAGGCCCGCGAGTACCCGCACTCCATGCTCGAGCGCCCGCTCGTCGATGTCGAAAGTCGGCTGGTGCAGGTCGGACTGCGGTCCCGCGCCCGACCACACGCCGAGCCGGGCCATGGCGCCCGGCGCATGCTCGAGGTACCAGGAGAAGTCCTCTCCCCCACCGGATTGCTCGGTGGGAGCGGCCGCGCCGGGTCCGATGCGCTCGGTGGCGCGGCGCAGCATCGCCGTGGACGCGGCATCGTTGACGACAGGCGGAACGCCGCGCCGGTACCGGATCTCGAGCTCCACCCCGGTGGGCGCGATGATCGAGGTGACGATCTCCCGCACCAGCGGCTCGAGCAGCGCCCAGGTGGCGTGGTCCCCGGTGCGGATCGTGCCCCGCAGCACGCCTTCGCGGGGCAGCGCGTTGGCGGCGTCCCCCGCGTGGGCGGCCCCCCAGGCCATGACCGTGGACGTGCGGGGATCGACCCGCCGGGTGAGCAGCGCGGGAACGCTGGTGATGACCAGCCCCATGGCATAGACGAGATCCGTGGTCAGGTGCGGGCGCGAGGTATGCCCGCCCGCCGAGGAGAAGCCGATCTCCACGAAGTCCGCCGCGGAGGTGATGGCGCCCGTGCGGATGCCGATGCGGCCGACCTCGAGCCGGGGATCGCAGTGCAGCGCGAAGATCCGCGATACCCCTTCCATCGCGCCGGAGGCGATCACATCGAGCGCCCCGCCGGGCATGACCTCCTCCGCGGGCTGGAAGATCATCCGCACGCCCTGGGGCAGCTCGGGCACCGAGGCGAGAGCCAGCGCGGTGGCCAGCAGGATCGTCGCGTGCGCGTCATGGCCGCACATGTGGGAGACCCCGGGGATCGCCGACGCGTACTCGGCATTGGTGCGCTCCTGCATCGGCAACGCATCGATGTCCGCGCGGATCGTCAGCCGGCGCCCATCCGCATCGGCGGGCCCCATGTCGAGCAGCAGGCCCGTGCCACCGGGGAACCGAACCGGAGCGAGGCCCGCTGCCTGGAGCTTCTCCTCGAGGAACGCCGTGGTGCGATGCTCGGCGCGGGCAAGCTCGGGATGCCGGTGCAGGTGGCGGCGCCACTCGACGATCTGCGCCCGGTGGCTCGCCAGCCACTGCTCGATATGGCCCCACGCGGGCATCCCTGGTCTCCCTCGCTTGCTTGCTGGTTCCTTCCGTGCCGTGCGGCGCTGCTACTGGCCGAACGTGAGACCGGTGCCGCGCGTCTCGATCGCGAGATCGTCGAGCAGCGCGCCGTGGATGCTGCGCTTGATCCCCGCCAGGTTCGGGCCGCGCTTCGCGACGAGGCTCGCTGCGTGCTTGATCGCGGTGGGAAGCACATCCTCGCCCGGCACTGCGGTCTGGATGATCCCGGCACCCAGCGCGTCAGGGCCACCATAGCGGCGCCCGGTGGTCATTGCCTCGATAGCGGTCTGCTTGGGCAGGCGACTGTTGATCAAGGCAGCCATGCCCACGGTGAACGGCATGCCCAGGTCCACCTCGGGAAGGCAGAAGAAGCCGCGATCCGAGCGCATCACCTGGAAGTCGGCGGAGATCGCCATCATCGCCCCGGCACCGAAGGCGTGGCCCCCGATGGCGGCGACGGTGGGCAGGGGGAAGGAGAGCAGCCGGGAGAAGATGGTGTGCGAGCGGTCCAGGTACTCGGGCAAGCCGTCGAGGTTGCCGAAGATCCACTGCACATCGAGGCCGTTGCTGAAGAACTTGCCGGTCGCGGTGATCACCAGCGCGGCCGGCCCCTCGGACGCCTCGACCTCGTCGAGCCGCGCGTGCACGGCGTCCATCCAGTCCGGATGGAACCGGTTCTCGTTGTCGTCCTCGCCCTCGTTGCCGAGGTACAGCACGAACACTTCACCCTCGCGTGACAGATATGGCATTCCCTGAGCTTAAACCGCCCGCGCTGGAGCGGCGCACCGGTCACCGTGCTTTTGGGACTTCCGGCCCCGGCGCCACGCGCCAAGTGGCACTATCAGAGGCACGCGCGCAGCGCGATGATGGTGGAGAGCCATGCACACCGTGGCAACACGATTGCTGGCATCACCAGCACTGGCACCACGAGCAATGAGCGAGGTCGGGCCATGACCGATGAGCAGTCCATGCAGGAACGGATCCTGCGCAACGCAGTCGCGGCAGCCTCCCGCGCGCCGTCCGTCCACAACACGCAACCGTGGTCATGGACGCTGAACGGCGACCGCCTCGAGCTGTTCGCCGACCCCGATCGGCAGATGCAGGTGGCCGATCCCACGGGCCGGCAGATGATCATCAGCTGCGGCGCGATGCTCCACCACCTGTGCGTCAACCTGCACGATTCCGGCTACGACGCCACGATCGACCGCATGCCGGACCCCGAGGACCCGCAGCACCTCGCCACGGTCACCGTTGCCCGCGCGCGCTATGTCGACGAGCGGAACCGGGCACTGGCCAAGGCGATCCTCGAGCGGCGCAGCGACCGCCGCCCCCTCGGCGCGCTGAGCACCGAGGCGATCGAGCAGATCCGCGCCTCGTACCACGACGATGAGGTCTCCGCAGTGGCGATCACTGGCAGCGGCCGGGACGCGTTCCGCCGCGCCTCGGAGGTCGCGCTCGCCCAGCGCCTCCACGACGAGCCGTACCAGCGCGAGCTTTCCTGGTGGAGCGGCCACTACCGCCTGTTCGAGGGCGTGCCGCGCTCCTCGCTCGTCTCGAGCGGCACCAAGCCGACCGTGCCCTCGGGCCGGGACTTCCCCGCGGGCACCCTCACCAGCGATCACGGGCATGACGACCAGGCCACGTTGTTCGTGCTGAGCACCAGCGGCGACGCGGCCGAGGACTGGCTGCGCTGCGGCGAGGCCATGTCCGCGATGCTGCTCGCCGCCACGACCGAGCGGCTGGGCGCCTGCCCAGTAACGCATGTCACCGAGCTCGAGGAGAGCCGCGCGATCGTCCGGGAAGCCACGGAGAGCGCGGACGAGATGTATCGCTACCCGCAGGTCGTCATCCGCATCGGCGAGCGCCTCGACCCCGCCATGCCGCCCGAGACCGGTCGCCGCCCTCTCGACGAGATCCTGCGGGGCTGAGCCAGGCGGCTCCTATTCCGGCAGATCAAGCACCGTGCCGGTGAGCGCTCCGCCGTCGACGACGAACTCCGTGCCCGTGGAGTAGGTGGCCCGATGGACGAGGAAGTCCACCATGTCGGCGACCTCGCGGGGCTCGCCGAACCGCGGGATGGGCTGCCCCGCGACCACCGCATCGTCGAAACCCGCGGTCATGGGAGTGCGGATGGGCCCGGGGTGGATGCTGCACGCCCGCACTCCGCTCTCGGCGAGCTCGAGCGCGGCGGTCTTGGTGAGCCCGCGCAACGCCCACTTGCTGGCTACGTACGCGCCGATGCCGGAATAACCAGCGAGGCCCGCGGTGGAGGAGATGTTGACGATGACGCCCTTGCTGGCGCGCAGCTGCGCCGCGCAGGCACGGATGCCCAGCCACGCACCGATGAGGTTCACATCGAGAACGAGGCGGAAATCCTCGACGGATTGCTCCTCGATGGTGCCGAACCGCAGGATGCCCGCGTTGTTGACGAGCGCGCCGAGCGGTCCGCGGCTCTCCGCGAGACGAGCAGCCTCCTGCCACTGGTGCTCGTCCCGCACGTCGAGGTGGATGTGCTCGGCCCGGTCACCGAGCTGCTCCGCGAGCGCCCTGGCCTCCTCATCGAGAACGTCCGCGATGATCACGTGCATGCCTGCCGCGTGCAGGGCTTCCGCTGTCGCTGCGCCTATCCCCCGGGCTGCCCCCGTGATGATCGCTGCACGTGTTGTCGCGGACATGATGCCTACCTTTCCTCGCGCAATCCCTTCCGCACCACCACGAGCGGGCAGCGGGACGCATACATGAGTGATTCACTGGTGGAACGGAATACAAGCCCCGAGATAGGACCGCGGCCATGGCTGCCGATGACGAGGAGCGCCGCGCCGCGCGACTGGTGGGCGAGCTGCCGGGCGGGGCTGTCCTTCGTGACGATCTCGATGACCGGCACATCGGGGAAGCGGGCCCGCCAGCCCGCGAGGCGCTCGGAGAGCACGACCTTCTCGCCGGTCTCCACCGCGTCCCAGGGCAGGTCGGTGTCGTCGGCGATGGCAGTGCTGAGCTGGAAGTCGTTCCACGTGTGCACGGCCTTGAGCGCCACGCCCCGGCCCGCGGCCTCCTCGAAGGCGACCGCGATCGCATCCTCGCTGCTCCCGGCGCCATCAACCCCCACCACGACATGGCCCTCATCGGTCATGTCGCGCGGGATGACCACCACGGGGCACTTGGCCTTGGCCGCGAGCAGCGCCGGGTAGGGGGCACCGAGCCTGGTGCGCTGGCCCTGGACGGAGCCCGCGGCGATCACGAGCATGTGCGCGCGGGCAGTGATGGGGACGAATCCCGAGCCCAGCAGCCCTCCTGTCGCGATCTCGGTGATCTCGACACCCGCGATGCCCGGGGTGCTGCCCAGCGCAGCGCGTGCATCGGCGAATACCGCCTTGCCGGAACGGTTGCGCACCGAGCCGCGCGAGTGGACCAGCTGGATGCTGGTGCCGTGCATGGCGGCCTCCCGGGCGGACCAGGCGATCGCGGCATGGCATTCCGCGCTGCCATCGACGACAACCGCGATGGGCGCGCGACGGCGGGCGGCTCCTCCGCTGGAGGTGCGCGCCTTCGGGTCGGGCTGGTTCATCGTGTGCCTTTCGTTCCCGCAGCAGCCATATCTCCATGACACTGCATCCATGAGTGAATTCCGAGGGGCTTTGGAACCCTCATTATCGGCCAATGGTCCCACGTTACGATGAGAGACACAGGGTGTGAGGAGCCACGATGCATACAGTGTTCCTGGTCGATGACCATGAGGTCGTCCGGCGCGGGCTTGTCGACCTGATCAGCTCGGACCCGGGCCTCGATGTCGTGGGCGAGGCAGGGTCGTGCGCGCAGGCCCTCGCGCGGATCCCCGCGGCCCGGCCGGACGTGGTGGTGCTCGATGTGCGGCTGCCGGACGGCAACGGCATCGAGCTGTGCCGCGATCTCAAATCGGCCGATCCTTCCTTGAAGTGCTTGATCCTGACGTCGTTCACCGACGAGCAGGCGATGGTCGATGCGATCCTCGCCGGGGCAGCTGGCTACGTCATCAAGGACATCCGGGGCATGGACCTGACCAAGGCGATCACCGATGTGGCCGAGGGCAAGTCGCTGCTCGACAACCGCGCGGCAGCGGCACTGATGGCCCGGTTGCGGGACGGCGCGCAGGACGCGAGCCCGTTCCCGACCCTGACCGACCAGGAGCTGACCCTGCTCGAGCTGCTCGGGGAGGGCCTGACGAACCGGCAGATCGCTGCGCGGATGTTCCTCGCGGAGAAGACCGTCAAGAATTATGTGTCGCGCCTGCTCGCGAAGCTCGGTGTCGAGCGCCGGACACAGGCGGCGGTGCTCGCCACGCGCCTGAAGAAGCCCAAGCAGCCATAACCGACCGACAAGGAAGCGGAATCCACGCACCGTGAACCAGCCGCCACCGAACCCAGGCCGCAGCAGGATCCCTCCCGCCGATGGGGTGATCAGCGATCTGCGCAACCAGCTCGACAACCTGAGCCGGGCCCGCGACCACCTCGAGGGGCTGCTCGAGGCGATGCTCGAGGTTTCCACCGGCCTCCGGCTCGAGGACACGCTGCACAGGGTGGTGAGCGTAGGAATCCGGCTGACCGGGGCGCGCTACGGGGCGCTCGGCATCCGTGGCTCGGGGACCAAGCTGTCCCGATTCATCTACGAGGGCATCAGCGACACCGAGGCCGCACGGATCGGCCACCTGCCCGAGGGCCTGGGCATTCTTGGCCTGCTGTTCGACGAGCCGCAAGTGATCCGCCTCGCGGACCTCTCGGAGCATCCGGCCTCGGTCGGGTTCCCCGTGGACCATCCGCCGATGCGGTCCTTCCTCGGGGTGCCCATCCGCATCCGCGACCGTGTCTTCGGCAACCTCTACCTCACCGAGAAGGAGGACGGCGCGCAGTTCTCCCACGATGACGAGATCATCGTGCAGCTCCTCGCGTCCGCGGCGGGCATCGCCATCGAGAACGCCCGTCTCTACGAGGAATCCCGCGACCGGCTGCGCTGGCTCGAGGCGCTCAACGAGATCAGCAACGACCTCCTCGGCGGCTCGGACCCCTCCCACACCCTGCAGCTCGTCGCCGACCTCGCGCGGGACCTCACCTACGCCGACCACGCCTTCCTCGCCATCCCCGACGACCCGGACCTCCCGCTCGAGGACACGGACTCGTTGATCGTGGCGGTCGCCTCCGGTGCTGGGTCGACGGGCGCGCTGCAGCGGTCCATCTCCCTCGATGGCTCGCTGCCCGCGCGAGCATTCGTCGAGCAGAGCCCACTGAGCAGCGACCACTTCGCCCACCCCGCCCTCGAGACGCCGGGTGCGCGGCCCGGTCCGGCGATCGTCGTGCCGCTGCGCACCGGAGGCAACGTCAGCGGCGTGCTCGTGATGATGCGCGGTGATGACAAGACCTCCTTCGAGGAACGCCACATCACCATGATGGCGTCGTTCGCTGACCACGCCGCCCTCGCGCTGACCCTCGCTGTCGCGCAGAAGGAACGGCGCGAGCTGTCCGTGCTGTCTGACCGGGATCGGATCGCCAGGGACCTGCACGACAACGTCATCCAGCGGCTCTTCGCCGCCGGGCTGAGCCTGCAAGGCACCCTCCCACGGACCAAGAGCCCCGAGGTGCGCGACCGCCTCAACGTGCTCGTCGACGACCTGCACGACATCATCCTGGACATCCGCACCGCGATCTTCGACCTGCATTCCCGCGCCGGCACCCCCACCACCACGCTGCGCCATCGCATCCACGAGGTCGTCTCCGAGGTCACCCATGCCTCCGAGATAACCCACGCCCTCAACGTCTCCGGTCCTACCTCGGTCGTCGGGGAGAACCTCGCCAATCATGCGATCGCGGTGATCCGCGAGGCCGTCACCAATGTCGTGCGGCACTCCGGCGCGTCGAGCGTGAGCATCAAGGTCTCCGTGGCCGACGATCTCGATCTCACCATCAGCGACGATGGCACCGGCATCAGCAGCACGGGACGCCGAAGCGGACTAACCAACCTCGAGGCACGCGCCACCGAATGCAGCGGTACCTGCACCATCGACTCCGCGCCGGGCCGCGGCACCACGATCCACTGGTCCGCCCCGCTCCCCGACTGACGGGCAGGCTGCCGCGCGGTGCCATAAGTCACTCGCGCGCCAGTGACCTGTGGCCCTACCGCGCGGCACCTGCTAGCGGGAAGCTGGTAGGAGCACCCCCGGCAACCGCACGGAAAGGACCACGGCCATGCCTGTTCCCCAGCCCATCATCGTCGGCATCGACGGATCCACCAGCGCCACCAACGCCGTCCGCTGGGCAGCTCGCGAGTCCCGCCTCCGCAAGCTGCCCCTGCGCATCGTCACCGCCCTCGATGGACCCCCGCAGTACTGGGGCGACTTCGCCATCCCCTCCACCTACATCGCCGAATCCACCCGCCACGCCGAGGCACGGCTCGCCGACGCGGTGCGCACCGCCAAGGAGAGCGGCTGCACCGACGTCGACAGCGAGGTCCTCACCGGGTTCGCGCACGTCGACCTCATCACCGAGTCCAAGAATGCCCACATGCTCGTCATGGGCTCCCGCGGCATCTCCGCGTTCCGCGCCAGCCTCATCGGGTCGGTCACCCAATCCGTGATCCAGCATGTGCACTCGACCATGGTCATCATCCAGGAGCTCCCCGCCGGATGGGACACCACGCCCGCCGCCCCCGTCGTCGTCGGCGTGGACGGCTCCGAGCAGAACCGCCCCGCCGTGGAGACCGCGTTCCACGAGGCATCGCTGCGCGGCGCCGAGCTCATCGCCGTCCACGCCTGGAGCGACACCGCCCTGCCCAAGGCCCTCTCCCTGCACCAGGGCCTGCCCTGGGAGGACCTCATCAGCGAGGAGGAGGCACGCCTCGCCGAGTCCCTCGCTGGCCTCGGCGAGCAGTATCCCGACGTCGAGGTGCGCCGCCTCGTCGTCAAGGACCGGCCCGTCCGCTACCTCACCGACCTCTCGGCCGCCGCCGGGCTGGTCGTCGTCGGCAGCCGCGGCCGGGGCGGGTTCGCGAGCATGATGCTCGGCTCCACCTCCCGCGCGCTCACCCACAGCGTGCAATGCCCCCTGATGATCGTGCCCCTCGCCCGGTAGGCACCACAGCACGGGTTGATCGCCGCTAGGGTGGTGGGCGTGCGAAACATCGACAGCCCCCACGTCGTCGCCCGATCCGCCGCCAACTCCATAGCGGCGCGCACCGGCATCGCCGAGCACCCCATCGCGGTCGTGCTCGGCTCGGGATGGGCGCCCGCGGTCTCCGTGCTGGGCGCCCCCACCGCGACGATCCCCATGCCGGAGCTGCCGGGGTTCGCCGCGCCCACCGCGGCCGGGCATGGCGGCGAGATCCGCTCGTTCGATGTCGAGGGCACCCATGTGCTGGCGATGCTCGGCCGCGCGCATGCCTACGAGGCACATCCGCTCGCCACCGTCGTCCATGCCGTGCGCACCGCCTGCGCGGCCGGGGCCCGCACACTCATCCTCACCAATGCGGCCGGGGGGCTGCGCGATGGGATGGAGGTCGGCCAGCCCGTTCTGATCAGCGACCACATCAACCTCACCGGCCGCTCGCCGCTCGTCGGATCCACGTTCATCGACCTCGTCGATGCCTATTCCCCCCGATTGCGGGCGATCGCGCAGGAGATCGAGCCTGGCCTCGAGGAAGGCGTCTACGCCGGGATGCCCGGCCCGCACTTCGAGACGCCCGCCGAGATCCGAATGCTGCGCACGATGGGCGCGGACCTCGTTGGCATGTCCACCGTCCACGAGACCATTGCCGCGCGCGCCGAGGGCGCCGAGGTGCTCGGGATCTCGCTGGTGACCAACCTCGCCGCCGGGATCACCGGCGAGCCGCTCGATCACCAGGAAGTCCTCGACGCTGGCCGCGCCTCCGCCCAGTGCATGGGCACTCTCCTGCACAAGCTCGTCGCGCGGCTGTGACCTCGAGCGCTGGGACACCCCCCGCTGGGATAGCGCCGCCGGCCTTGCAGGACGCCGTGGCCCGCTGGATCGACGACGACCCCGACCCAGCGACCCGCGCCGAGCTCACTGGCCTGCCCGCCGCCGAGCTCGCGGACCGGTTCTCCGCTCCCCTCGCGTTCGGCACCGCCGGCCTGCGCGGTCCCGTCCGGGCCGGGCCCAACGGGATGAACGTCGCCGTCGTTACCCGCACCACTGCGGGCGTCGCCGCCTGGCTGCACGACCGCTGCCTCGGTGGTTCCCGCATCATCGTCGGCCGCGACGCCCGCCACGGCTCCGCGGAGTTCGCCCGCGCCGCCGCCGAGGTGCTCGCCGCCGCGGGGTTCGCCGTGACGCTGCTGCCCAGCGCGCTGCCCACGCCAGTGCTCGCGCATGCCTGCCGCGCCACCGGCGCCGCCGCGGCCGTGCAGATCACCGCATCGCACAATCCTCCCGCCGATAACGGCTACAAGCTCTACCTCGACGGTGGCGCGCAGCTCGTCTCCCCCGCCGACCGGGAGATCGAGGCCGCCATCGCGCGCGTGGGCCCGGCCCGCTCGATCCCGCGCGCCCCCGTCGAGCCATCGGGCGCCGAGCTCGTCGAGCAGTACCTCGCGACGGTCGCCGCCTTGCCGCGTGGCACCGCCCGGGACACGCGCATCGCGCTGACCCCCCTGCACGGCGTAGGCGGCGAGATCGCCGTGGAAGCACTGCGCCGCGCGGGATTCACCGATGTGCACGTCGTTGAGCAGCAGTTCACCCCCGACCCTGCCTTCCCCACCGTGGCGTTCCCCAACCCCGAGGAGCCGGGAGCCACCGATCTGCTGCTCGATCTCGCCCGCTCCATCGGCGCGGACGTCGCCATCGCGCTGGACCCGGACGCCGACCGGTGCGCGGTGGGCGTGCCCGGCCCCACTGGCTGGCGGATGCTGCGCGGGGACGAGGCCGGAGTACTGCTCGGCGACGACATCCTCTCCGCGACCAGCGGCGATCGCCTCGTCGCCACGACCATCGTCTCCTCGAGCATGCTCGGCCGCATCGCCGCCCCGCATGGCGCCCGCTACGCCGAGACCCTCACCGGGTTCAAGTGGCTCGTCCGCGCAGGGCAGGGGCTCGTGTTCGCCTACGAGGAAGCGATCGGCCTGTGCGTGGACCCCGCGCACGTCCGCGACAAGGACGGCATCTCCGCCACCATCGCCATGTGCGACCTCGTGGCCCGGCTCAAGCACGACCAACGCACCCTCCTCGACGAGCTCGACCGGCTCGCCGCCGAGCATGGCGTGCACGTCACCGACCAGGTATCGCGCCGCTTCGAGGATCTCGACGAGATCACCGCGGCCATGCAACGACTGCGCGAGGCGCTGCCCACACAGCTAGGCGGGGAGCCAGTGACCGTCGAGGACCTGCACGCCGCGCGCGGGCAGCGCCGCACCGATGCGGTGATCCTGCGCACCGATCACCTGCGCATCGTCGTACGTCCCTCGGGCACCGAGCCGAAGCTCAAGTGCTATCTGCAGGCCGTCGCTGACGTCGTCGGCGGCAACCTCGATGCGGCTCGCGCACGGGCAGAGGAAACCCTCGAGCACGGGCGCGGGTTTGCCCGCGAGCTCTAGCGGGGCTGGCTGGATGGCTGGGCTGGCTAGATGTAGCGCGGCCCGAACTGGCGATCACCAGCATCACCGAGGCCGGGCACGATGAACGCGTCGTCATTGAGCCGGTCATCGACGGCAGCAGTGACCACGCGCACCGGGAAGCCCGACTTCTCCAGGGCCTGTAGCCCTTCTGGCGCGCACACCACGCACACCGCAGTGATATCGGTGGCCCCCCGCTGGACGAGCAGTTCCAGCGTGTGCAGCAGCGAGCCACCAGTCGCCAGCATCGGGTCGAGCACGAACACGGGCAGGCCAGCGAGATCCGCCGGCAGTGCCTCGAGGTAGGGGCGCGGCTCGTGGGTGTGCTCATCGCGCGCCATGCCCACGAAGCCGGTCTGCGACTCGGGGACCATCAAGCTCGCCTGGTCGACCATGCCCAGCCCGGCCCGCAGGACCGGAACCAGCAGCGGAGGCGTGGCCAGCCGCTCCCCCTGGGCGGTCGCTACCGGGGTCGCCACATCGAATGCCTCGGTGCGGGCATCGCGCATCGCTTCATAGATCAGCATCTGGGTGAGCTCGCGCAAGGCTGATCGGAACACCGCTCGGTCGCTGCGGGCATCGCGCAGCGTCGTGAGCCGGACAGCAGCGAGCGGATGATCAACGACCCGTGTCTCCATGAGAAACGAGCCTATCGGTTCCGCCCTCCGCGCACCGGTCGCGGCCGCCGGATGAGACATTCGAACTTTTTTCGGCCCCTCGGGAACCAAACGGGTACCGCGATGCGTCCATGTTTCTTGTAGCGACCAATTTGCGATCAGCGCGCCACTGCGGCGCGGATAGAGAAAGGTGATGCGCCATGACCGGGATTACCGCGGACCCCGCTGGCATCGACGAGTTCGGCCGGCGGCTCGCGCAGCAATCACAGGAGATCGCCGGGCTCGCCGATACCGTCGCTGCCTTGCGGCCAGAGATCGCGACGAACGCCCTCGGACCGATCGGAGCAGGCTTCCTCGCTGCCTATGCCGCCGCGCAGGAGCGCTACCGGCACAATGTCGCCGCCACGAGCGCGGCATGCGCCCACAATGCCGATGCCGCGCACCACGCTGCCGATCTGTACCGGCGTGGCGATGCCGATAGCGCTGCCCGCCTCGCCCAGGCAGGAGGGCTGGCCTGATGATCGACGTGATGCTGCTGAAGAAGCCGCTCGACGATCTCGCCGCCACCCTCGGCACGGGGATCGTCCCGGGCGCCGACCCGGTGGCGGAGTTCTCGCGGGTCTCCACCACGCTGCAGCAGGTGGGCGACGCGGGCATGAGCGCGGTCAAGCAGATCGAGCCTGCCTGGCAAGGCATCGCCGCGGAGGCCGCCGCGAACGCCTCGCGCGACATCACCACCGCCACCGATGTGCTCGCCCAGGATGGGCAGGAGCTCAGCGTCAACTGGCTCGCCGCGCTCGAGGCGATCCTGCGCGGGGTGGGTGATCTCGCCCTGATCGGCGCCTCGTTCGTCGCCGTGCTGCAGAACTCCAAGGCATTGCTGAGCAATCCCATCGGGCAGCTCGTCCTGCTCAAGGAGGCCCTCGATCACCTCTCGCGCGCTATCGATGTGGTGATCCGGCTGAGCACCGAGCTCAGCGAGGCTTCCGGGAACCTCGACGCGATCGGCAGCGGCATGCCCGCGCTGCCCGGGAGCGGCGCTGGGCAGTCGGCCATGTCGGCGATGAGTGCCTTCGGTCCGTCGATGGGCTCCGACGGTGCCTCCGTCTCGCTCGCCTCCGACGGTGGCAGCAGCGACTTCACTGGCGGCACCACCGTTCAGCTGCCGGACGGAAGCACCACGGTAGCGCCGACGCCCGAGGCCGCCGCTGCGGTGCGCAACGCGCTCAGCCAGCAGGGCGTTCCCTATGTGTGGGGCGGCACCTCGCCGGGCTCCGGGTTCGATTGCAGCGGCCTCACCCAGTGGGCCTACGGAGAGAGCGGCGTCGAGATCCCCCGGCTCGCCCAGGAGCAGAGCGTCGGCACCCCCGTGGCCGTCGACCAAGCGATGGCCGGTGATCTCGTCGTGTGGGACGGCCATGTCGCGATGGCCCTCGGCAACGGACAGATGGTGGAAGCAGGGAACCCGGTGAGCGTGTCCCCCATCCGCACGGACAACCTGGGGCAAGCGTTCTACGGCGTCTATAGGCCGACCGCATGAACGGGGTCACGGTGAGCGCGGACGACAATGGCCTGCCCACGCGCATCGAGCTGTCGCACACGGCATTGCGACTCGGTGGGAAGCAGCTCGCCGCAGAGATCCTGCGGCAATGCCACGGGGCCGCGGTGGCCGGCGGGGTCCGGTCGCGCCAGGAGCTCGCAGCCCTCGGCATCGACCGCCGCACCCTCGATGCAGTAGGGCTGCCCACCGCCGCGGAGCTTGCCAAGCTCCAGGGACCAGCGTCCGCCGCGACCATGCTCGACAAGATGGGAATCACCCGGTGATCGATTTCGCGGAGACGCTCCAGCGGGCCCAGGCCCAGCGTGATGCCCTCGACGATGCCCTGTCCGGGCTCGCCACCCTGCGCGGGCGCGGCGAGAGCGCCGATGGCCAGATCGTCGCCGAGGTATCAGCACAGGGCAAGCTCGTCGCCCTCGAGATCGCCGATGCCGTGACGCGCCTCCCCGCGCGCGAGGTGTCGGAACTGATCCTCGAGGCCACCAACCGGGCCGCCGCGGCCGCCGCGGAATCACGGCTCGCGCGCTACGCCGAGCTGGGCCGTGCTTTCGGCGCGACCGATGGTTAGGCTGTGCGCATGGCAGGAGACATCGTCCCCATCGAGCTTGGCCTGACCGACGGCGACGTCGTGACGCTGTGGGTACCGCAGTGGCGCGAGGGCGACGACGAGTGGCAGGCCTTCCTCGGGCGCGACGAGGACTTCTTCGTGTTCGACGGAGTCGCTGAGCTCGCCGCGTTCATCCGCAACGACGACGACCATGACCTTGTCGAGCATCCGGCCTGGCATGTCGTCAAGGCATTGTCCGCCGCCGAGCTCGAGCCCGACGACGAGCACCTCTTCGACCTCGTGGGCGTGCCGGAGCTGGCCGCAGGCACTCCCGATGCGTTGACCGTCGCGGAGCTCGATGACGTCCTGTCCATGGCTCGCAACCTCGGCGATGCCTGCGAGCTCGACGTCGTGATCGATTTCTTCGACTCGCATCCCGAGCTGGGCAAGCTCTCACTCGGTCACGCTGCCTTCACCGGATCGAGCGGCGCCAAGACATGGACCGAGATCGGCAAGGCCATCGTTGACGGCTGGGATGCCGTGCTCGATGCCATCGACGAGGCAGTGACCACTCCTGATGTCGACGAGTCGGCCGTGGCGCTCGCCGAGGCCGAGCTGCTCGCTGCCGACGAGAACGATGTCGAGGCCGACGATGCCGCCGACGACAGCGACGACGTGGACCCGCTGGACGAGGACGACGACGAGGAAGACGACAGCGAGGACGAGGACGACTTCTGGACCCACGTCGGGATCGACCCCATCAAGATCATTAATGGGCGGGATGAGTTCTACACCCTGCGCTGCTACCTCGACGACGTACCGATCTTCCTCGGCAAGGACGGCACCATCTACGCCTTCCGCACCGCCCGCGCGCTCGCCCGCTACCTCGCCGACCCCCACGACCACGAGCTCGCCGAGATCAGCACCTACCCCGAGATCGCCACTGCCGCCACCGACGGATCCCTCGACATCACCGTCATCGACGACAACACCTACCTGCTCACCGGGCTCGTCGAAGACCTCGCCTCCGGGCCCAAGCACGTCGACTCCGAGCAACTCGACCTCGCCGTCGAACTGCTCAACGACGCTGCCGACTTCGCCGACGATGACTCGGTGGAGAACGCCCTCGCCAAGACCACTCCCCTCGGCTGGTACGTCTCCTACCTGCTCAATCCTGATCCGAACCGCCTCGCCCCCTCCGCGCCCCACGATGCCGAGGCCACCGCGTTCCGCGACCTCATCCACGAGCTCGAGGGCCGCCTCCGCATCATGTGATGCCAGTCCTGTGGCTGGCGCTTGGGCTTGGACTCGCGCTTGGGCTCGGGCTCGGGCGCGGGCGCGAGTGTGCGAATTACGACAGCTTCATCGCGAAATGTTGTCGTTCTTCGCACACTCGTGCGGCATTCGCACACTCGCGGCGACCACGCCCCGCACCTAGCCGACCAGCACCGCGTAGCCCGGCTTGATGACGTCATCGATCAACGCCAGCCGCTTGTCGAACTGGTAGAACGCCGACTTCATCGCGTTGATCGTGAACCGCTCCAGATCGCTCCAGCCATAACCGAACGCCTCGACGAGCTTCAGCATCTCCTCGCTCATCGAGGTGTGACTCATCAACCGGTTGTCCGTGTTCACCGTGACCCGGAACCGCAAGCGCGCCAAGGCATCGAACGGATGCTCCGCGATGCTCGACGCCGCGCCCGTTTGCACGTTCGAGCTCGGGCACAGTTCCAGCGGGATCCGCTTGTCCCGCACATAGTTCGCCAGCAGGCCCAGCTTCGCTGAGCCATCCGCGCCCACCGCGATGTCATCCATGATCCGCACCCCGTGACCCAGCCGATCGCATCCGCAGTACGCCACCGCCTCATGGATCGACGGCAAGCCGAACGCCTCCCCCGCGTGAATGGTGAAATGCGCGTTCTCCCGCTGCAGGAACTCGAACGCATCGAGATGCCGCGACGGCGGAAACCCTGCCTCCGCGCCCGCGATGTCGAACCCGCACGCGCCCCGGTCCCGGAACCGCACCATCAGCTCCGCGATCTCCCGCGACCGCGCCGCATGCCGCATGGCCGTCACCAGGCACCGCACGACGATCACGCGCCCCCGCTCCTCCCGGACCGCGCGGATCCCCTCCTCGAAGCCGGCGATTGTCTGCTCCATAACCTCATCGAGCGACAAGCCTCCGTCGAGGTGCTGCTCCGGCGCGAACCGCACCTCCGCGTACACCACTCCGTCCGCAGCCAGGTCCTCCACGCATTCGCGCGCTACCCGCCGCAGCGCGCCGGCCGTCTGCATCACCGCGACCGTGTGCGCGAATGTCTCCAGGTACAGCTCCAGCGAGCCGCTATCAGCAGCGTCCCGGAACCACACGCCGAGCTCGGCCTCATCGCGCGACGGCAGCCCCTCGTAGCCGACCTCATCAGCCAGCTCGATCACTGTGCGCGGCCGCAGCCCACCATCGAGATGATCATGCAGCAACACCTTCGGCGCCAGGCGGATCGAAGCCAGATCAAGCGGTGCAGCAGTCATGCCACCGACGGTAGCGGAACGCCCCAGCGCTAGCAGGCCATCGCGGGCCGGGGGCGGGCGCCGCCCAGCATCTGCTAGCTAATGTCACGTTTCCGCGGTCGTGTCGCGGCGTGGCGCGTGACATTGGCCAGCAGATTTCCGGCAAGGGCGTGCGGCCCTCCAAGCCTGAACCCTCATCTCGGCAACGTCGCACCACCCGGCACCGCAGAGGGCCAGTCCTCTGGCGCCGGTTCGACCGGCCCCTTCCCCGGCTCGTGCTTCCACCACTGCATCGGAACCCTTCGCGCCGGATTCCGCACGAGGAGCCCGGCCATGCGCGCGCCCAGGTCATCAAGGTCCTGGGTGTGCTGGTATCCAAACCGCAGAAGGTCCAGGCCACACTGGTTCCGAAGAATCCACTCACGCTCGGCCTGCCGCATGACAATGCTATTCGCATCCGGACGGTCGTTGTACTTCACGGCACCATCTGCCTCGACGGCCGCCCAGTGATGCGGCCACAAGCCGTCGACGCGAAACTGCGGATGGCCTGGGCCAACCCAGGCATTCGGCACCATTCCGGGCAAACCAGCCTGGATACCAGCGAACCTTCCGAGGCTCTCGAGCGGAGACTCCGCGGCAGGCGATGCGTGCGCGGCGACCCATCGTGCGCGGACCGCCCCCTTCCAGCCCGCCAGGTGGGAGGCCGACTCGGTGAGATCCGCGCCCCGGCGGGCCGCCGCGTCGGCCACCATCAATGCTGTCGGCAACGGGGCATCAAGCGCCACTGTGGCCGCCGCCATACCTAGGCTGACTACGCGAGCCCCTTGTGCCACGTCACGATGGTGTTCCGTTAGCGTCGCCCGGCGCACCCGCGCCACGCCTGAGGACCATCCGCCAGCACTGCCGAATGACGGCGCGATGGCGTCCACCCGCTGGGGCGGCGAGCCTCGCGATGGCAATCCCCACACGCACGCGGCGGACCAGCCCGAGAGATGCAGTCCTGCTGGCGCATTGCGCGCGAACGCAGCCATGCACAGGGCGAACATCTCCCACGGTGGCAGCCTCGGCCGCGACTCGACGTCTGCATACATCGTGGGCATGGGTCGCAGCAGCTTCCCAGATGCGACGAGTCGCGCGAGGCGTTGTCTGCTGATCCCGGATTCACGGGCCTCCGTTGCGTGGATGACGCCACGATGGCGGTGCAGGAGGTAGCGGATATCTGCTGGAATGGCTGGCACGGAGGCCAATCGTGCCGCTTCTCGCCGACCTCACCGGGCTTCCAGCCGTGATCTGTGGATGGTTCATTGTTTGTCCACAAGCAGCCTGGATTGGTCAGCCCAGGTGCTAGGGCCTGGCTGGTCCGCCGACGGCCAAGCATTACGGCGAGTGCCCGGGAAATCCTGCGCGCCTGGGACCTCCGGGACATCCGGCGCGCCTCGCACCGGGCGCCTCGCACCGGCCGCCGGGCGCCGCACAGGATTTGCTGGCTAATGTCACGTTTCCGCGGTCGTGTCGCGGCGTGTCGCGTGACATTAGCCAGCAGATTTCCAGCAGACCCGCGCCAGCAGCCAGCAGCCAGCAGCCAGCCCCACCACCCAGCAGCCAACCAACCCGCCTAGGCGATGCGCTCGTGCACGAGCACCCGTCGGGGCGCGGATTCCCCGATGCTCCATGCGCCGTCGAGCGCCGCGAGCGCGGCGGGGATGCGCTCGGGGGTGTCGGTGTGCAGCGTGATGAGGGGTTGTCCGGCGGTGATGGTGTCGCCGACCTGGGCATGCCATTGGACACCGGCGGCTGCTTGCACAGGGTCGCCGAGCTTCTGGCGTCCTGCGCCGAGCCGCCAGGCTGCGACGCCCACTCCCATCGCGTCGAGGTGGGTGAGGACACCACTGCGGGGAGCGGCAATGGTCTCGGTGGCGCGAGCGGTGGGCAACTCGGCATCAGGGTCGCCGCCCTGGGCCCGGATCATCTTCTTCCAGGTGTCCATGGCGCGGCCGTCGGCGAGGGCGTCGGCGGGGTCGGTTCCGGTGATGCCTGCGGCGTCGAGCATCTCGCGGGCGAGTGCGAGGGTGAGCTCGATGACGTCGGCGGGCCCGCCGCCTTGCAGGACCTCCACGGATTCGCGTACTTCGAGGGCGTTGCCGGCAGTGAGTCCGAGTGGGGTGCTCATGTCGGTGAGCAGCGCGGTGGTGCGCACGCCGGAGTCGTTGCCGAGGTCGACCATGGTGCGGGCGAGCTCGTGGGCGTCGTCGCGGTTCTTCATGAAGGCGCCAGCACCGGCCTTGACGTCGAGGACGAGGGCGCTGGTTCCCTCGGCGATCTTCTTGCTCATGATGGAGCTCGCGATGAGCGCGATGGACTCGACGGTGCCGGTGACGTCGCGCAGCGCGTAGAGCTTCTTGTCGGCGGGGGCGAGACCGCTTCCGGCGGCGCAGATGACGGCTCCGGTGCCACGGAGCTGGGCCATCATCTCGTCATTGGACAGGGATGCGCGCCAGCCGGGGATGGATTCGAGCTTGTCGAGGGTGCCGCCGGTGTGGCCGAGCCCCCTTCCGCTGAGCTGGGGCACGGCCGCGCCGCACGCGGCGACCAGCGGCGCGAGGGGCAGGGTGATCTTGTCTCCGACGCCGCCGGTGGAGTGCTTGTCCACGGTGGGCGCGCCGAGATGCCGGAAGTCCATGCGCTCGCCGGAGTCGATCATGGCGTGGGTCCATTGGGCGATCTCGGTGCGGTCCATGCCGCGCAGGAGGATGGCCATGGCTAGGGCGGACATCTGCTCGTCGTGGACGTCGCCGCTGGTGTAGGCGTCGATGATCCAGTCGATCTGTCCGGCGGTGAGTGCGTGTCCGTCGCGCTTGGCCCGGATGATGGTGACGGCGTCGTGGTGGATGCTCATGGATTGCTGTTCCTTGCTCTCGACAGGTTCGGAGGCGTGGCTGGCTGCTGCGGCCAGCCAGAGGGCCGCGAGCGTGCTATTGCTGCCCGGCGGCGTAGTCGTCGGGGCCGAAGGCGTGCGGGAGGAGCTCACCGAGCGGGATGGGACCGCCCGGGGCGCCGATGAGCATGGTGGGGCCGCCGTGCTCGTGGAGGAGCTGGCGGCAGCGGCCGCACGGCATGAGGTACTCGCCGCGGCTGTCCACGCAGGCGAGCGCGGCAAGGCGCCCGCCGCCAGTGGTGTGGAGCTGGGAAACGACGCTGCATTCGGCGCAGAGGGTGAGCCCGAATGAGATGTTTTCCACATTGCAGCCTGTGATGATCCGGCCGTCGGTTGTGGTAGCCGCAGCTCCGACGGGAAATCGCGAGTAGGGGGCGTAGGCGTTGCGCATGGTTTCGATTGCTGCGCTACGCAGGGTTTTCCAGTCGGCTACCATAGGTATCACCGTGGTTTCGTGTCGGGTTTTCTGTTAGTGGGACGGGGTGCACCACGGCCATGCAACTAAATATGGCAAGGCAACCCTAAATAATACCCGCAGGTCAAAACCTTATATCCGGCTGCAACTCACGGATCTGGAGGGACTACAGTTCTCTGTGTCAGCTTAGGTTCACGCCGGACCTCTGTCGCGAAGCGCCCTGCTGACACACACAACACAGGGACGCGCCTGACGGGACCTGCGGCGCCCACCGATGACACTGGAGGCAGAGCTCTCAATGACCAGCACACAAGACGCCACTGGGCAGGTGGTGCGCACACGATCGATATACCGGGGCGATCCCGGCATGTGGTCCTGGGTCCTGCATCGGATCACAGGCGTCACACTCTTCTTCTTCTTGTTCGTGCATGTCCTCGACACCGCGCTCGTCCGGGTCAGCCCCGAGATGTATGACGCGGTCATCGAGACGTACAAGAACCCTATCGTCGGCACGCTCGAGCTCGGTCTGCTCGGCGCCGTCGTCTATCACGCGTTCAATGGCCTCCGGGTGATCCTCATCGACTTCTGGTCCAAGGGGCCGAAGTACCAGCGGATCATGTTCTGGATCGTGCTCGCCATCTCCGTCGCGATCATGATCCCCGCCTCTGGCCGCATCTTCTACTTGCTGTTCGGGAGCTTGTGATGACTTCTCCGGAGAACCCCGCCGCCAAGACAGTGGCCACGTCGTTCGATCGCCCCGCCGCGTTGTCGCTGCCCCGCACCCCGCGGCGGCGCAACACCAACAACTTCGAGATGTGGGCATGGCTGTTCATGCGCATCTCGGGGCTGCTACTGATCTTCCTGGTCATCGGCCATATCTCGATCATGCTGCTGCTCGACGACGGCGTGCACCGCATCAACTTCGCGTTCGTCGCTGGCCGCTGGGCGAGCCCGTTCTGGCAGTTCTGGGACTTGTCCATGCTGTGGCTCGCGCAGCTGCACGGGGGCAACGGCCTGCGCACGGTCATCAATGACTACGCGCGCAAGGACTCGACCCGCTTCTGGCTGCAGACGCTGCTGGCCATCTCGATCGTGCTCATCACCGTGCTGGGCACGTACGTAATCTTCACGTTCGACCCGAACATCACAGGCTGAGCGAGGCACACATGCAAGAACACCGTTACGACGTGATCATCGTCGGCGCTGGCGGCGCCGGAATGCGCGCCGCCATCGAGGCTGGTCCGCGCGCCCGCACCGCCGTGCTGACAAAGCTCTATCCCACCCGTTCGCATACCGGCGCGGCCCAGGGCGGCATGTGCGCCGCGCTGGCGAACGTCGAGGAGGATAACTGGGAGTGGCACACCTTCGACACCGTCAAGGGTGGCGACTACCTCGTTGACCAGGACGCCGCGGAGATCATGGCCAAGGAGGCCATCGACGCGGTCCTCGATCTCGAGAAGATGGGCCTGCCGTTCAACCGCACGCCCGAGGGCAAGATCGACCAGCGGCGCTTCGGTGGCCACACCCGCGACCACGGCAAGGCTCCGGTGCGCCGGGCTTGCTACGCCGCGGACCGCACCGGCCACATGATCCTGCAGACCCTCTACCAGAACTGCGTCAAGCATGGCGTGGAGTTCTTCAACGAGTTCTACGTGCTCGACCTGTGCCTGAGCGAGACCGACGAGGGCACCGTTGCCACCGGCGTGGTGGCCTACGAGCTCGCCACCGGCGAGATCCACGTCTTCCATGCGAAGTCGATCGTGTTCGCCACCGGCGGCTCGGGCCGCATGTACAAGACCACCTCGAACGCCCACACCCTCACCGGTGACGGCATGGCGATCGTGCTCCGCAAGGGCCTGCCGCTCGAGGACATGGAGTTCCACCAGTTCCATCCGACAGGCCTAGCTGGCCTCGGCATCCTCATCTCCGAGGCAGTGCGCGGCGAGGGCGGCATCCTCCGCAACGCCGACGGCGAGCGCTTCATGGAGCGCTACGCGCCGACCATCAAGGACCTCGCCCCGCGTGACATCGTGGCCCGGTCGATGGTCCTCGAGGTCCTCGAGGGCCGCGGCGCTGGCCCGAACAAGGACTACGTCTACATCGACGTGACCCACCTCGGCGCGGACGTGCTCGAGGAGAAGCTGCCGGATATCACCGAGTTCTCCCGCACCTACCTCGGTGTCGACCCGGTGACCGAGCTCGTGCCCGTGTTCCCCACCTGCCACTACGTGATGGGCGGCATCCCCACCCTCGTCACCGGCGAGGTGCTCAAGGACAACGACACCATCGTCAAGGGCCTCTACGCGGCCGGCGAGTGCGCGTGCGTATCGGTGCATGGCGCGAACCGCCTGGGCACCAACTCGCTGCTCGACATCAACGTGTTCGGCCGCCGCGCCGGCATCGCTGCTGCCGACTACGCCACCCAGTCGGAGCTCGTGCCGCTGCCCGAGTCCCCCGAGGGCATGGTGCAGGAGTGGATGAAGCTCATGCTGTCGGATCGCGGCAACGAGCGGGTCGCCGATATCCGCATCGAGCTGCAGGCGACCATGGACCGCAACGCTTCGGTGTTCCGCACCGAGGAGACCCTCAAGCAGGCGCTCGAGGATGTCCGCGTGCTCAAGGAGCGCTACAGCCGGGTCCAGGTGCAGGACAAGGGCAAGCGGTACAACAGCGACCTTCTCGAGGCCGTGGAGCTCGGGTTCCTCCTCGAGCTCGCCGAGGTCACCGTGGCCGGTGCATTGAACCGCAAGGAATCCCGCGGCGGGCACGCCCGCGAGGATTATCCGGACCGGGACGACACCAACTTCATGCGCCACACCATGGCCTACAAGCAGGTGCCGAAGGACAGCCGCGCGCCGCTGATCTCCGACATCACGCTGGACTACAAGCCAGTGACCTTCACCCGCTACGAGCCGATGGAGCGTAAGTACTGATGACTGCCACCGTTTCCGCCGAGACAGGCCAGCGTCCACTTCCGCCGGTGCCCGAGGGCGCGACGATGGTCACGCTCAAGATCCGGCGCTTCAACCCGGAGAACCCGGACGCGCAGGGCTTCGAGGAGTTCGAGGTCCCCGCGCTGCCGTCCGACCGGCTGCTGAACCTGCTGCACCACGTCAAGTGGTACCTCGATGGCTCGCTGACGTTCCGTCGCTCGTGCGCGCACGGCGTGTGCGGATCCGATGCCATGCGCATCAACGGCGTCAATCGGCTCGCCTGCAAGATCCTCATGAAGGACCTGCTGTCGAAGGACGGCAAGCCGATCACGATCACCGTCGAGCCGATCCGCGGGCTGCCGGTCGAGAAGGACCTCATTGTCGACATGGAGCCGTTCTTCGACGCGTTCCGTGCCGTCAAGCCGTTCCTCATCGCCAACGGCCAGGAGCCGACGCGCGAGCGCATCCAGTCGCAGGAGGATCGCGCTCGCTTCGACGACACGACCAAGTGCATCCTGTGCGCCTGCTGCACCACCTCGTGCCCCGTGTTCTGGCATGACGGCTCGTACTTCGGGCCCGCAGCGATCGTCAACGCGCACCGGTTCATCTTCGATAGCCGCGACGAGGGTGCCGCCGAGCGTCTTGAGATCCTCAACGACATGGATGGTGTGTGGCGCTGCCGCACCACGTTCAACTGCACCGACGCATGCCCTCGTGGCATCCAGGTGACCAAGGCCATCCAGGAGGTCAAGCGGGCGCTGCTGTTCGCCCGCTGACCAGCGCTAGCACCAGGAGGGGCACCCCGTGACCGGGGTGCCCCTCCTTGCGTTCCCCGGACCGGCCCGGACACCCTGGTTCGGACACCCTGCGCCACCAGCACGCGGGCCATTGCGACCACCAGGGCGCGGTAGGCTGGTGGAGGGCACGCCGGCCCGCTCGAAACTAGGGAGACCCCGATGTCTGATCATGTCCTCCACCACCACGAGCCGCCGAACGATGACCTTGCGATGCGCGCCACCAATATCGTGGCCTCGCATAGCGAGAACGCGAAGGAATGCCGTGAGTTCCTCGACATGCTCGGGCTCGACACCACCCCTCCCCCGGTAGTACCGGCGGACTGAGGCCCCGAGGGGCTGTAGCGACGCAGAGGGGCTGGGGCAACCTAGCTCCGAGAAGCTGTGGCCGCGAGAACCTCGGTCAGGGCCTCGGGCAGCGTGTCGTCCAGGAAATGACCTCCACCGGAGACCGTGATGTCCCGCGCCCCGAGGATCTTCGCGAGCTGCACGGACAGCTCCGGTGGAACGATCGCATCGTTGTCCGAATGGATGACGGCAGCGTGGCGGATCCGCGAACCGAGCGTGGACGCATCCACGCGGTGCCCGATGAACGCATCGAGCTCGGGCAGGTCGGGCAGCTTCTCCAGGAACCCGGCGACCAGCACGAGGCCGCCGAGGCTCCACCTGCCTTCCACGTTGCCGAGATAGCGCAGCAGTGACAAGCACCCCAGGCTGTGCCCGATGAGCACAGTGTCGTCATCGACGGGACCGATGGTCCGCGCGAGCGCCGCGTCCCATGCACCACGTTCCGGCTCGTCCGGGCTCGGAAGGACCACTCGATGCACCTCGTGGCCACGGTCCGCGAGCTCGTCATCGAGCCAGGGGAACCAATGCTTGCCGGTATGGGCGCTGTAGCCATGCACGATGATCGCGCGCACGTGTACTCCTCGCTGCCCCGGGTTTGCTAGGGACGGACCTGGCCGATGCTCAGGGGCCTCCGGAGCTCGGGGAGGATCTTGTCCGCGAGCAAGGGCGCCAGCGGAAGGCCGGAATGGTTGCTGGAGAGGTCGAGCCAGTGAATCTCGGCGATCTCGCCACTCGGCTCGACCAGGCGATGGCCATGCGGTGCGGCCAGCGATGCCGCGTCGGTGACGTAGACGGTGGCATCCACGCGCCGGCCCTGCTCGTTGGCGGCGGGCGCGGTCCATCGGCCCAGGAACCTCAGCGATGTGGTGCCTAGCTCGACGGAGATCTCCTCGCGGCACTCGCGGATCGCCGCGGCGTGGATGGACTCGCCCGGCTCGGGCTTGCCTCCAGGCAGCATGAACCGCTGCGTCCCCGCTTTGCGGACGAGCAGGATGCGCTTCCCCTCGTGGAGGATGCACACCGCTGCCACGGTGATCGGTTGAGTCACGTTCGGGTCCCTGTCGTGATGTGTGCACTCGAGGAGTCGCGCCGAGGTCAGGACGCCACCGCTCAGGCTACCGCTCGCTGGTCAGAAGGTGCTGCGTCGTAGCGCGAAGTGCGATCAACGCAACAGACAACGCTGTGGTCACAGTCGGCTAACCAGTGCAAGCCAAGTCATGCACGGAGCCACCGCATCATTCAAGATCGTGTTGGCACTATTCAAGCTGCTCTCATTCCCAAACGCGCTAGGAGCCCCATGCGTCCCCGGACTGCGAACCGGATCACCCGCGTCGCGCTGCTTGTCGCGGTCCTGAACCTAGGACTCGCCGGCACGGTCGCCTACGCGCTCGACGCCGAGGCAATCACCTCGAGCACCACCAGGGTCGTCGATGTGGAACCCGCGGGCTCCCACGGCACCGGAGCCACATGCTCGGTGGTGCCGTTCGAGCAGTAGCGGGGGGAGGCGCCTGGTCGCGGTCGGACGCCGCTGCTGATGGCTTGGCCACCGGGGCCCGCGCGCTGGTAGTGGAAACTTTTCCCGCTGTGAGCGGGAAAAGTTTCCACTAGCCGAGCCGCCGCCTGGTCCAGAAGCGGTTCAGTGCGCGGCGACGGGCACGCCCTGCTGCGCGGGCAGCTGGCCGGGCCGGAACAGCGTGACGGCGACGATGGCACCGAGGACGAAGATCCCGGCGCCCCAGGCGAAGGCTGTCGTGTAGCTCTCCATGGCGGCCTGGAGCGGGCCGCCGGTGCCACCGGCGGCGAGGTAGTCCGATGCCGCGGTCGCTGCGATGGTGCTGAGCAGCGCGGTACCGATGGAGCCACCCACCTGCTGCATGGTGTTCATGGTGGCGGAGGCGATTCCCGCGTCAGCAGGGGCGACGCCGGACACGGCGGACTGGATGGAGGAGGCGAAGATCGCGCCCATGCCGAGGCCCATGACCACCAGCGACGGGAGGATGTGCGCGAGGTAGCTGCTCCCGATCTCGATCTGGGTGAGCCAGGCGAGGCCGAGGGCGCCGAGCGCCATGCCGGTGGTGACGAGGGGGCGCGGTCCGTGCTTGGGCAGCAGGACGGCATTGATGACGATCGAGGAGACCATGATCATCATCACCATCGGGAGGAAGGCGAACCCGGTCTGGATGGGCGAGTACCCGACGGTGACCTGCAGGTAGTAGGTGAGGAAGAGGAACACCGCGAACATTCCGCTGCCGGCGAGGAGCATCGACAGGAACGCGGCCCCACGGGTGCGGTCGAGGATGATCTTCAGCGGGAGCAGAGGATGCTCGACCCGGCTCTGGAGGTACACGAAGGCCACGAGCAGCACGATGCCGACGGTGATCCAGGCGAGGGTGGAGGTGGCGGTCCAGCCGTTGTGCTCGGCGCTGGAGAACCCGAAGACGATGGCGAACAGCGCGACGGAGCCGACGACGGTGCCGGGGATGTCCAGGCGTGGCCGGTTGGTGGACCGCTGGGGGTCGAGCAGGATGGCCGCGCCGATCAGGGCAATGCCGGCGAAGAACACGTTGACCAGCAGCGTCCAGCGCCAGTCGGCCCATTCGGTGAGCACGCCGCCGAGCAGGAGCCCGACGCCTGCTCCGGAACCGGCGATGGCGCCGAAGATGCCGAATGCCTTGGCGCGTTCCTTGGGGTCGGTGAAGGTGGTGGTGAGCAGGGCAAGGGCGGTGGGGGCGAGCAGCGCGCCGAAGATGCCTTGCCCGGCGCGGGCGGCGACGAGGATCTCGAAGCTGGGGGCGAGCCCACCGACGGCGGAGGCGGCGGCGAAGCCAGCGAGGCCGGTGAGGAAGGTGATGCGGCGCCCGAAGAGGTCGGAGAGGCGGCCGCCGAGGAGGAGCAGGCTGCCGAAGGTGAGGGCGTAGGCGATGATGACCCATTGCCGGTCGGAGTCGGTGAACCCGAGGTCTGCCTGGGCGGCAGGGAGGGCGATGTTCACGATGGTGGCGTCGAGCACCACCATCAGCTGGGCGATGCCGAGGACGGCGAGGACGAGCCAGCGACGGTCGCGCTGGGTGCCGGCGCCTGGGCTCTCGAGGGGCGTGGTGGTGGTCATGGGTCGGCTCTGCTTCCGTGCGGGGGCGCGTGATGGAGGGGCGGCTTTGCGAGATCTTTACTAAGTGGAGTTACCATCTCCGCTTTACACAACTTATGATGGTAAGCGGAGATTCCCCCTCCGAATAGATCCGTGAGGTGAATCACAATGACCGAGGCCACCCCGCCCCCCACGACGAGCGCCCCATTGCGCGCCGACGCCGAGCGCAACCGGCAACGCATCATCGAGTCCGCGCGCGAGCTCTACGCCACCCAGGGGCTCGCCATCACCCTCGATGAAGTGGCCCGCGCTGCCGGAGTCGGCGTCGGCACCGTCTACCGGAGGTTCGCCAACAAGCACGAGCTCATCGAGGCACTGTTCGAGCTCAGCCTCACCAATCTCGCCGAGGCGGCCGAGCGCGCGCTCGGCGACCCCGATCCCTGGAGTGGATACACGCACCTTGCCGAGCACGCCTGCCAGCGCCTCGCCGTCGACCGGGGCCTCTCCGAAGTGGTCATCGGCCGCGAGAACGACCGCGAGGGCATCTCCCGCGCTGCGGACCGCATGCGTTCATCATTCGCCGCGGTGTTCGACCGCGCGCACGACGCTGGCGCGCTGCGGCCCGACGCCACCCTCTCCGACCTCTTCGCCACCATCCACATGGTGGCCAACTTCGCGGCTTTCTCCGGCCCCGTCGCGCCCGATGCGTGGCGCCGCTACCTCGTGCTGTTCCTCGACAGCCTGCGCGGCGACCGCGAGCACCTGCCCCTGACCGTCGCCAGCCTCACCCCCGAGCAGGTCAGCGAGGCCAAGCAGATCCTGCAGCAGCGGCACGCGCCACCAGCATGCCCACCGCTAGCGCCCTGAGTGCTACCACGGCCAGGTGTGCACCGGATCGCCTGCCCGCATCAGCTCCGCGTACTCGGCCAGCATGCGGGGCAATGCCTCCTGACGCGTCATCCCGGATTTCTCGAGCCGCGCCACCATCCGGCGCTGCCACCCCGCGCCATTGCGCCGCTGCAAGCAACGTTCCTCGATGATCGACAAGTACCGGTCGCGCACCTCCGCTGCCACGCCATAATCGGAGAGCCCCTGCTCCGCGAGCGGCAGCAACCAGCGCAGCGCCAGCTCATCGGGCCCCACCTCCCCGCACGACGGCCAGTACAGCCGCGCATCCATGCCGTGCCGGGCTGCCTTCTCCAGGTTGGTCCGTGCCGCATCGAACGACATCTGCGTCCACGCGGGCCGGTCCGCATGGGCCAGGGCATGCACGACCCCGTAGTAGAAGGCGGCGTTGGCCATCGTGTCGATCACCGTCGGCCCGCCCGGCAGCACGCGATTCTCCACCCGGATCTGCGGCGTCCCCTCCACCACCGCATACACCGGCCGGTTCCACCGATAGATGGTGCCGTTGTGCATCGACAGCTCAGCGAGCGACGGCGTCTCCCCCGCTTCCAGCCGCGCGAGCGGAGCCTCGTCGGTGGCCTCGGGCAGCAGCGCCGGGAAGTAGCGGGCGTTCTCGTCGAACAGATCGAAGATGGAGGTGATCCACCGCTCCCCGAACCACACCCGGGGCCGCACGCCCTGGTTCTTCAGCTCCAGCGAGCGCGTATCGATGGCCTGCTCGAAGACTGGTATCCGGCTCTCGTGCCACAGCGCCGTCTGAGCGAGGAACGGCGAGTTCGCGCCCAGCGCCACCTGCACGCCCGCCACGCATTGCGCGGCGTTCCAGTACGCCGCGAACATGTCCGGATCCACCGCGAGGTGCAGCTGCACCGAGGTGCACGCGGCCTCGGGCAGCACCGAGGTGCAATCGATGCGCAGCCGCTCGGCACCACCGTCGAGACCGTTGCCACTGATGTCGATCTCGATGTCCTCGCCGCGTGCCGCGAAGATCTGCTCGTTGAGCAGCGCATAGCGCGGATTGTCGGTGATCCAGGCAGCATCGAAATGCTCGGTGCGCAGCGTCGGCAGCATCCCGGTGAGCACCACGCGGGCGCCATTGCGCGAGGCCATGTCGTCGGCATGCTCCAGCGACCGGCGCAGCCCCAGCTCCACCTCGCGGATCGACTCTCCCGCTAGCGGAGCGGGCGCGACATTCAGCTCGATGTTGAACCGGCCCAGCTCGGTCTGGTAGTCGTTGTCCGCGATCGCGGCGAGCACCTCGTCGTTCGCCTTCGCCGGTTCCATCGCGTCATCGACGAGGTTGAGCTCGACCTCCATGCCCAGCAGCGGCACGGCCCGATGGCTGTCGAACGCGCCATCGTGGAGCATCCGCTCCAGCGCCTCGGTGCACTCATGCACCTTCCGGCGGAACACGCGACGATCCTCATGGGTGAACCGGATCGCCGTGACCTCCGTGCCCATCGCCGCCGCCTTTCCTCGGGGACCGGTGATACCGACGATAGTGGCCGAGCGCCCGTTGCATGGCCATACTGGTCCAGGCATTCGCGCTCGCGCTGAACTCCACGGCCAACGGCGGTAATCTCAGCCGTGTGAACACAGGAGACAAAGCCCCCGACTTCGCCCTGCCCGACCAGTTCGGCACTGTCCGCTCCCTCGACGAGCTCCTCGCCGACGGCCCCATCGTGCTGTTCTTCTACCCGGCCGCGAACACCCCCGTCTGCACCGCCGAGGCGTGCCACTTCCGCGACCTCTCCGCCGACTTCGCCGCCGCCGGAGCATCCCGGGTGGGCATCAGCACCGACGACATGCAGACCCAGGCCGGCTTCGCCTCCGCCCAGGAGATCGACTACCCGCTGCTCTCCGACGCCGACAGCGCCGTCGCCGCGCGGTTCGGCGTCAAGCGCGGCCTGCTAGGCAAGCTCGCGCCCGTCAAGCGCAAGACGTTCGTCATCGACACCGATCGCACGATCCTCGGTGTCATCTCCAGCGAGTTCAAGGCCAACGCCCACGCCGACGAGGCCCTCCAGGTCCTCGCCCGCCGCTCCTGAACCCCGTGGATGGGGCGCTACCAGCACCACATGGTGACGCCCCATCCACGGCGGTCGGCAGGCGTTCGAGCTGGACTTGGCCGCTGCATCCAGGCGCAACACCCAGGATCTGCTAGCCAATGTCACGTTTCCACAGCCGTGTCGCGGCGTGTCGGGTGACATTGACCAGCAGATTCGAGCCCGTGAGCAGAGGCCGCCAGAGCCAGCCCCCTCACCTTCCGTAGAGCGCCTCGATGTCAGCGGCGTGCTCCTTGGCGACGATGGCGCGCTTGAGCTTCATCGACGGGGTGAGCTGCCCGTCCTCAACGGTCCAGTCGAGCGGCACGATGCGGTACGCGCGCACGGACTCGGCCTTGGAGACGGCCTTGTTGCCCTCCGCGATAGCGCTGTCGATCTCGGCGCGCAGCTCGGCGTCCTCGATCAGGCCAGCGATATCGGAAGTCTTGCCCCGGGCCAGAGCCCACGGCTCGAGGGCCTCGGCGTCGAGCGTGATGAGCGCGCCGACGAAGGGCTCGTTGTCACCGACCACCATGACCTGGCTGATCAGCGGATGGGCGCGGATGCGGTCCTCGATGACGGCGGGCGCGACGTTCTTGCCGCCGGCGGTGACGATGAGCTCCTTCTTCCGCCCGGTGATGGCGAGGTAGCCGTCCTCGTCGAGGGTGCCGATGTCGCCGGTGTGGAACCAGCCATCCGCGTCGAGCGCCTCGGCGGTGGCGGCGTCATTGTTCCAGTAGCCGCCGAACACCATCGGGCCGCGCGCTAGGACCTCGCCGTCCTCGGCGATGCGGATGGTGGTGCCGGGGACGGGCTGCCCCACGGTTCCCATGCGGGGCGCCGCAGGCGGGTTGACGGTGATCGCAGCGGTGGTCTCGGTGAGCCCGTAGCCCTCGAGGACGGTGAGCCCGATGCCGCGGTAGAAGTGCCCGAGCCGCGCGCCGAGGGGCGATCCGCCGGAGATGGCGTGGGTGGCCTGCCCGCCGAGGGTGGCGCGGAGCTTGCGGTAGACGAGCACGTCGTAGAGCTTGTGGCGGGCGCGCAGCGGCCAGGTGATGCGGCCGTCATCGATGGCCTCGCTGTAGGCGATAGCGGTGGCCGTGGCGCGGGCGAAGATGGTGCCCTTGCCCGCCGCGTCGGCCTTGCGGGCGGCGCCGTTGTAGACCTTCTCGAAGACGCGCGGGACAGCGAGGATGAACGTGGGCTGGAACGCGGCGAGATCATCGAGGAGCGTCTTGATATCGGACGAGTGGCCGAGCACCACTCCGGCGTGGACGCAACCGAGCTGGATGACGCGGGCGAAGACATGCGCGAGCGGCAGGAAGAGCAGGGTGGCGCTGCCGGGACGGTCGAACACGTCGGCGAGCTGCGCGGTGACGTTGGTGACCTCGCCGAGGAAATGTCCGTGGGTGAGCGCGCAGCCCTTGGGCCGACCGGTGGTGCCGGAGGTGTAGATGAGGGTGGCGGTGGTGGTGGCGCTCAGTCCCGCGCGGCGCAGCGCGACGGTGTCGTCCGCGAGGCCGGTGCCGAGATCGCGGAGCACTGCGAGCGGCCGGGCCGGCTCGGTGGCCGGGCCCTCGATCTGCCACACGTCGCAGGCGTTGCTATCCAGGACGGTGGCGACGGTGAGTGCCAGAGCGGGTGTCTCAGCGATGCAGGCTACGGCACCGGAGTCGGAGAGGATCCACTGGATCTGCTCGGCCGACGACGTCTCGTAGATCGGAACGGTGATCGCCCCGGCGCTCCAGATCGCGAAGTCGCACAGGGTCCACTCGTAGCGAGTGCGGGACAGCAGCGCCACGCGATCCCCAGGCAGGATGCCACTGGCGATGAGCCCCTTGGCGAGATCGTCGACCTCGCGCAGGAACCCGGCGGCGGTCACATCGATCCAGTCGCCCTCGGCCTGTCGCTGGAACGCGATGCGCGTGGGGTCGGTGATGGCATTGCGCACGATCATGTCGGTGAGGCTGTCGCCGGGCTCGACGTGCTGCGCTGGGGGGACGGTCATCTCGCGCATGGGGTGGGACTCCTAGGAGGTGGTGATGAGGGATCGGATGGCGGCGCGGCGCTCCGCGCTGGTGGGGTTTCGGTCGAAGCGCAGGGACCTGATCGCTTCCACCTCGCGAAGGAAGCGGGGCAGGGACCCCTGTGCCCCGGCACTGATGCTGAGGTGGGTGGAAGCGGGCAGCGCGGCACGGGCCTGAGTGTCGAGCTCGAGCAGTTCCGAGGTCCAGGGCGTGGCGGCCGGCAGCAGGATCGCGACGGGCACGGCGATGCGCGACAGGTCGACGCAGTGATCGCCGAGGTGCGCGTGCCCTGGGTGCTGGCTTCCGGGCAGTGCCGCGTCCTCGGGGGTGGCGGCGAGCACAGTGATCGAGGCGATGGGCAGGTGCGGGAACTCCGCCGCGCACAGCAGCGCCCGCAGCCCGGCCGAGTCGCGGCCGACGAGGTGCACGGGCGCGCCGTCCGCGTCGCGGCTGGCCGAGAGGATGGCGTGCGGCAGGAGCTCGTGGACCCAGCGGCGGGTGCTGGGCTGGCGGAATGGCCAGGGCTGGCGGCGGGCCTGGACTCTTGAGACCGCGTGGCCCGGCACGGCGAGCCGGGGCTCCTGCGGGGCTGCGGCGATCTGGAGGACGGGAGCGGTGGGCTGGTCGGTGATGCGGGGCCGCAGCGATTGGATGGGGCGCGGGGCGAGGATGGTCATGGTGTTCTCCTGGCGGGGTTGGTCAGCGACGGCCGACGAAGTCGTCCATGGTCTTGTGGATGCCGAGCACGCGGCCGGCGAGGAAGTCGCGGACCGGGGTAGGAACGATGCCCTTGACGACCTCGCTGAGCACGACCGCGCGCGGCAGGATCACGAACGGCGAGCCCGACTTGGAGTGCTTCCACGCCTGGTCAACGACATGCTGGGGGTCGAGGATCGGCAGCAGCGGGGCGGGGCGAGCGCCGTCGAACATGCCGGTGCTGATGTAGTACGGGCACACCGTGGTGACCTTGATGTGCCGGTGCCCGGCCTGCTCGAGCTCGAGGCGCACCGAGTCCGACCAGCCGACCGCGGCCCATTTGGATCCGCAGTAGGCGGCCATGCGGGGGTTCGCGGTGAGCCCGGCCGCGGAGGCGACGTTGATGACGCGGCATTCCTCGGTGGTCGCGACCATGCCCGGCAGGAACTCGCGGGTGATGAGCATTGGTGCGACCGCGTTGATGGCCATGGTGAGGGTGGTATCGGCGGCGCTGGGGGTCTCCCAGAAGTAGGAGTTGCCGCGCACGATGCCGGCGTTGTTGATGAGGATGTGGACGGTGCCGATCTCGTCGCGCACCTGTTGCGCGGCGGCCGCGATGGCGTCCGCGTCGGAGACATCCACGACCTGGGCGTGGACGGTGGCACCGAGCTCGCGCAGTTCCCGGGCAGTCTTTGCGAGCGCGGGCTCGTTGATGTCCCAGAGGACGAGGGTGGCGGCGCCCTCGACCACGGCGCGGTGGGCGTGGAGGGCACCCATGCCCATTGCTGCGCCAGTGATCAGGACAGTCTTGCCGTTGATGTTCTTCATGGAGCTGTGGTCCTTCGTGTTGTGGTGGGTGTTCACCAGTGGATGCCGGGCAGCAGCCGCATCATGGCGGTGGCAGTGCCCGAGAGCGGCTGGGTGCGGGCGAGGCGTGAGGCGCGGGCGAGCAGCAGGGTGCGGCGGGAGAGGCCGGGGCCGGTGCTCTTGGTGTTCTCGCCCTGGGGCTTCTCGCCGGGGGTGTGCTCCCCTTGCGCGGCCAGGGAGTCGGGGAACGCCTTGTAGGCCTGGTGCAGGATGCGGTCGGTGAGCTTGGGCGCGAGGGCGTGCATGAGCTCGCCGAACGTTCCGACGGGCGTGCCGATCTCGACGGGACGCTTGACGACCGCGCGGACCACGAGGCTGGCTGCCTCGTCGGGGCTGAGCGTGGGGAACGCGTCGTACATGGTGGTGGGCGCGATCATCGGGGTGCGCACGAGCGGCATGTGGATGGTGGTGAAGGTGACGCCGCTACCGAGGGTCTCGGTGGCGACGACATCGCTGAACGCGTCGAGCGCGGCCTTCGAGGCGACGTAGGCGGAGAAGCGGGGTGCGCTGGTCTGCACGCCGATCGAGGAGATGTTGACGATGTGGCCGAACGCGTTGGCCTTCATGTGTGGCAGCAGGCCGAGGATGAGGCGGATCGCGGCGAAGTAGTTGAGCGACATGGTGCGCTCGAAGTCGTGGAACCGGTCGTGGGAGAGCGCGACCGACCGGCGGATGGAGCGGCCAGCATTGTTGACGAGCATGTCGATGGTGCCGTGGTCATGGACGATCTGGTCGATGAGCCGGTCCACGGCATCGCCGTCGGTGATGTCGCACGGGTAGGCGAAAGCCGTGCCGCCGTCGGTCTCGATGCTCTGCTTGACCTCGAGAAGCTTGTCGAGGCTGCGGGCGACGAGGAGCACGGTGCCGCCGTTCGCAGCGATCTGGTGCGCGGCCGCAGCGCCGATGCCGGAGGACGCGCCGGTGATGACGATGCGGCGATCATTCAGCGGCTTCGTGGTGCTGGGGCGGCGCGAGCGCAGGGTGCTGCTCATTGCCGCGGCGGCCTGGCGGGGTGCGCGGGCTACCGGTGCGAAGGCGTCGCGGGCCGGGGTGGCGAGGGTTTGCACGAGCAGGTCGGCGGGCTGGGTGAAGGCGAGGAAGGTGGCGGGGGCGAGGGTGGCCATGGGATTGCTCCTTGGTCGGGATTCTGGATTCGGGGCGGTGTGCTTCCGGGTTCCCGGCATCCGGCCGGAGGGCGTGGTGGGCCTGGTCCGGGGATGGCGAGCGACGGCGGCGTCGAGGAAGAAGTCGGTGGTACTACTCCGTACCAGCTGTGCACCAGTATGGTACGGCACAGTACCGCTTGACAAGTGGTGTTTGTCACACCCCATCGACGCAGGTGGCGCGGCTCGCGCGGCAGGCGCTCCCCAGCGCCGCGCCACGAGTACGATCACCTACCGCAGGAACCGAGCCACGAGGAGCGCCATGAGCACCACCCCGCCCGTCGAGAGCGCGACCAGTCCAGCGCGCGCACGCATGCTCGACGCGCTGGCCGGCTCCGTGGCCGACAAGGGATTCAGCGCCACCACCATCACCGATGTTGTTGGCCGCGCGCACGTCTCGCGCCGCACCTTCTACGAGCACTTCACCGACAAGGAGGACTGCCTGCTCGCGTGCCACCACGCGTTCAGCGCGGCCCTCGCCCAGAAGCTGTCCGACGCCTCGCAGCGCGGCACCACGTCGACGGAACGCATCACCGGAACCGTCGCGGCCCTGCTCGCTGCCCTCCAGCAACACCCCGCGGAGGCCCGCGTCTACTTCGTCGAGATGGCCGCCGCCGGGGACCGCCCCCGCCAGGCCCGCCGCGAGACCCAGCACATGCTCGCCACCCTGCTCCAGGAGCTCGCGCTGCGCGGCAGCCAGCGCAACCCCGCCATGACCGCGATCACGCACGAGATGGCACTCGCCCTCGTCGGCGCCATCAGCGAGCTCATCCTCGACGCCTCCGAGCGCGATGCCCTCGACCAGCTAGGCGGCCTCGCCCCCACCATCGAGTCGCTGATCACCGCGGTGCTACTCGGCAACCGGGACTAGACGCTGGCGGCAGCGCTCAAGCCAGGAGGTCCGTCGGCGCCAGTGGAAACTTTTCCCGCCTGGTGCGGGAAAAGTTTCCACTCACGCCGGGTAGCGCGGCTGCGCCGATCGCGACCAGGCGAGAGTGGTCGAGCACTGCACCAAACCAGTGGCGAGCACCACAACGCTCTTTAATTTACATTTCAGATGCAAGTTATCTAGGCTGTTGCCATGCAGCTCACGCAGTTCACCGACCTCGGATTGCGGATCGTCATGCGCCTCGCCGTCGCTCCCCCAGCACAGGGCGCTCCAGCACGCGGCACCCCAGCACAGGCCACAGCCTCCAGCGCCCCTAGCCACCCAAGCACGCGCGTGGTGGCCGCAGACATGAACATCTCCTACGCCCACGCCACGAAGGTCGTGGCACGGCTCAGCGAGCTCGGCGTCGTCGCGGCCCAGCGCGGACGCGGTGGCGGATTGATGATCACCGATCTTGGGCGCGAGGCACGCATCGGCTGGCTGGCCCGCAAGCTCGAGGGCGACGGCGAGGTCGTCACGTGCGAGGGCGACAAGCCGTGCCCGCTGCGCCACGGCTGCCAGCTCCGCCGCGCCCTGCGCGATGCCCAGGAAGCGTTCTACGCCGCGCTCGATGCCCACACCGTCGGCGATCTCGCCTTGCCCCCCGCCCGCGCGATCCTGCTCTCCCTCAGCAGGCGCCCCACCGAGCCCGTCAACACCGGGACCTATCCGCTCCAGCAGGAAGGCTGAACCCCATGCTCTCCACCGCCTCTCGCGAGACGATCCGCGCCACCCTCCCCGTCGTCGGAGCCCACCTCGACGCCATCACCACCACGTTCTACCGGCGCATGTTCGCCGCCCGCCCCGAGCTCGAGCGCGACCTGTTCAACCGCGGCAACCAGCATCAGGGCGAGCAGCAGAAAGCCCTCGCCGGTGCCGTCGCAGCATTCGCCTCGCTCCAGCTCGATCCGGACCCCGAGCGCGTGGCACTGATCCTCTCGCGCATCGCCCACAAGCACGCCTCCCTCGGCGTCACGGCGGAGCAGTACTGGATCGTCCACGAGCACCTGTTCGCAGCGATCGTGGAGATCCTCGGCGAGGCCGTCACCCCCGAGGTCGCGAGCGCCTGGGACGAGGTCTATTGGCTGATGGCGCACACCCTCATCGATCTCGAGAATGGCCTCTACGCCCGGTCCGGGGTGCAGCCCGGCGAGGTGTGGCGCACCGTGCGCGTGGCGCGGCGCGAGCTCCAGTCCGCCGATGCCGTGACCTTCACCCTCACTGCCCTGCCCGGCGAGGAGCTGCCCCGCTTCGCCCCGGGCCAGTACATCTCCGTCGGTGCCCACCTGCCCGATGGCGCCCGCCAGATCCGCCAGTACAGCCTGTGCGGCAGCCCCAGCGACGAGACGTGGCGCATCACTATCAAGCGAGTGCCCGCGAGCATCGGACCCGATGGCAGCACGCGCCCGGCCGGGGAGGTCTCCAACCACCTGTACAATACCGTTTTCGAGGGCGACGAGCTCTCTGTCACGACGCCGTTCGGGGATCTCGAGCTGATCGACGATGGGTCCCCCGTCCTGCTCGCGTCCGCCGGGATCGGCTGCACGCCCATGCTCGGCATGCTCCACCACCTCGCCAGTTCCCCGGAGCGGGAGCGCGAGGTTGCCATCGTGCATGCGGATCGCTCGCTGGCCGACCACGCCCACCGCCGGGAGCTCGAGGAGGTCGCGCGCAGCATTCCTGGCTCGACGCTGCATCGCTGGTACGAGACCATCACCGACGAGCACGCGGTGCCTGCTCTGGTGCGCGCGGGCCGGGCCGATATCGCGGAACTGCCCGTCAGGGAGGGCACGCGCGCCTATCTGTGCGGGCCACTGCCGTTCATGATGTCACTGCGCGAGGGGCTGATCGCGCGTGGTGTTCCCGCCTCGCGCATCCACTACGAGGTGTTCGGCCCCGACAGCTGGTCCGCGCGCTGATCCACTGAATTGCAAGGGGGCCCGACCGTGGTGCTGGTCGGGCCCCTCGCCTGGTGTGGATGGATCAGGCGTCGTCGCCCTCGGCGGTCACGCTTGCCTCGGCGTCAGCGTCGGCATCAACGTCTGCATCGGCAGCGGCTTCCGCAGCAGCCTTCGCGGCCTCGATGATGGTCTGCACCTGCTCCGGGGTGAGGTTGCCACCGGCGGCCTCGACCTCGGCAGCGGCGGTGACGGCGGCCTCTTCCTCGGGTGCGATCGCGTCGTCGGCTGATTCCTCAGCGGCAGCCTCTTCAGCGGGGGCTTCCTCGGCGGGAGCCTCGTCCTCGACAGCAGGCTCCTCGGCCGGGGTGGTGACCTCAGGCTCCTCGGCAGGGGCCTCGTCCTCGGGTGCGTCTTCCTCCGGGACGGGGAGCGGGAGGACCTCGACGGAAGTGAGGTCGAGGGTGCGCTCGCCCTGCACGCCCGAGATGCGGATCTCGGTGAACTCGCTGTCCTCGCCCTCCTCGGCCTCGGTCGCGTCGTCGAGCACGATCACGACTGGGGCGGAGAAGACGGTGCCCTCGGCGCAGGTGGGCTGGCAGTTGTTGATCTGCTCGACGCCGGTGCCGACGGCCACGTTGTCGTTCCACACCAGCCAGGTGATGAAGTTGACGGCGTTGTTCGCGTCGGCCGGGGTGATGATGATGGACTCGGGCTCCACCTGGCTGTTGCCCTGCGGATCGACGATCACTGCGGGAACGACCTCGGGCGAGTTCGCGATGACGGCGGCCTGTGCTGCGCCTGCCGTTCCGAGTGCCAGCGCGGCGGTGCCCGCTGTGATTCCGGCGGCGAATCGACGAGCGTTCATTGGGATCTCCCTTCGGCCCGCCCGAGCGGGGCGGGGGTGTTGCTGGGCTGTTCTGCGTGGTGGTTCCGGCCAGGTTGACCTGCCGTGTGAAACCAGTGTTGCACTGTTGCTGGTGTTAACTACTGTGATCTCAGGCACGACCCTGAGCTGGTAAAACCCGATCAACCCTCTACCTGCACTTTAGATTGAGGCATGAGTGCCGGATGTGCGCCAGGACACCACGCATCAAGCCCGAAACGTGATCAACCCGCTACGAAACCGACACTCCGGGAGCAGCATTCGCGCGTGCCCAGCCGGACGCCTCTCGCCCCGCGCATGATCGAATATCCCCATGCCCGCTCCCCTCCCCCTGTACGAGACCATCGCCGCCCGCCGTGACGTCCGCGCCGAGTTCACCGGCGAGACCATCGACGAGGCGGTGCTAGCCCGCATCCTCGAGGCTGGTCATCGCGCGCCCAGCGTGGGCAACACGCAGCCGTGGGACTTCGTGGTCATCCAGGACCAGGCGCGGCTCGATGCGTTCGCGCAGCATGTGGCGGAGCGGCGGGACGCGTTCGCCGAGGGGCTGGACGCGGAGCGCCGGTCGGTGTTCGACCGCATCAAGATCGAGGGCATCCGGGAGAGCGGCACCGGGATCGTGGTCACCTATGACCCCGCCCGCGGTGGCGCGCACGTGCTCGGCAGGCACACCGTCGAGGACACTGGCTTGTTCTCGGCGGTGCTGGCGATCCAGAACATCTGGCTGGCGGCCACCGCGGAGGGCCTGGGCCTGGGCTGGGTGTCGTTCTACGAGGAGGATTTCCTCGCACGGTTCGTCGGGGCCACTCCCCCGGTGCGGCCGATAGCGTGGCTCTGCGTGGGGCCGGTGACGCACCTGCATGAGGTCCCGGACCTTGAGCGGCACGGGTGGCGCTCGCGGCGGCCACTGTCGAGCGCGATCCATCGGGAACGCCTGGGGCAGAGCGGGGACGCTCCCGCCTCGGGTGGCTAGAGCGCGTCACGCGGCCACGTTGTGTGCGGTTCTGCACCCTCGCACCACTGCAGAAGGGTGCAAAAGGTAACACGTCCGAGATCGGGGCGCCGACCGCGCGCAGCAGCTGAGCCCCCTAGACGAACAGCACCTAGACGACGGTGAAGTTGGCCATCATGGCCATGTCCTCATGCTCGAGGTTGTGGCAGTGCATGACGTAGCGCCCGCGGTACCCGTCGAACCTGGTGATCACCTCGAGGGTCTCGAGCGGACCGAGATCGACGGTGTCCTTCCAGCCGATATCGCCGGGCCGGGTGGGCCCGCCGTTGCGGCTGAGCACCTGGAACGCGACGAGGTGCATGTGCACGGGATGGGCGGCGACGCCGGTGAAGCGCCAGATCTCGACGTCGCCGAACCGGGGGCTGGCCCAGTCTCGCTCGGTGTCGAAGGTGAGCCCGTTGATGGTCCAGCGGTGCGGGAGGAACCCGGTGGGCCGGGGCGGGCCGCCGTGCTGGTGGCCGGCGCCGAGCTCGAGGGCGAGGAAGAAGTCGCGGGTGCGCACGGCGTCCTCGCGGCGCAGCGCGGGCACGGTGCTCAGCCGGTCGGGGATGTGCGTCTCGTCCTTCATGCGGCGCACCACGTGGAACTGCATCACCGCGTCGGTGCTGCCGAAGCCGAAGGTGTTGCGGATGGTGACGCGGCTGCCATCGGGGTAGGCGCTGAAGTCGAGGATCGTGTCGATGCGCTCGCCGGGGGCGATGGTGATGACGCGGCGGCGGACGGGACGCTCGAGAAGACCGCCGTCGCTGCCGATCTGGATGAGCTCGCCTCCGGTGTCGAGCTCGAGGCGGTAGGCGCGGGCGTTGGAGGCGTTGATCCAGCGGAGCCGGTAGCGGCCGGCGGAAACCTCATGCACGGGCCACGGGGCACCGTTGACGAGGATGGTGTCGCCGAGCACCCCGGCGAGGTAGAGCGGGTGCACGCCGGGGTAGGCCTGGTCGGGGGCGAGCGCGGGGTACGCGAACTGGGCGTCGGCGTCGAAGGAGCGGTCAGCGAGGACGAGCTCGAGGTCGCGGTCGGCCTCGGGCAGGGGGTGGGCGCGCTCCTCGTCGTCACTGATGATGCAGGCCCCGGCGAGCCCGGCGTAGACGTTGGGGCCGGTGAAGTCCATCGCGTGATCGTGGTACCAGAGGGTAGCGGCGCGCTGGTCCATGGGATAGATGTAGTCGCGCTCGCCGACGGTGGTGTGGCCGGGCATCGCGAGGCCGGACTCGATGGACTTCGGCGTGCGCCCGGATGCGGGGAGCAGCAGGTCGGTGGGGTATCCGTCCTGCTCGGGTGGCATGCGTCCGCCGTGGAGGTGCATGACGGTGGCGATGTCGAGCTCGTTGCGCACGCGCACCGAGACGGGCTGGCCGCGGCGGGCCCGGATGGTGGGCCCGGGGAAGGTGCCGTCGTAGCCGGTGATGCGGGTGCGGGTCCCTGGGATGATCTCCTGCTCGGCGATGCGCTGCACGAACGACACGCTGCCACCGGTGCGCTGCGCGGGGCGCGGCAGCGGGACGACGAAGCGGGGCGGCAGTGGCCGGTCGCTGCGCACGAGCGCGGGCAGCTGGTTCGCCGCCTCCGAGGCTCCCCGGCTGCTGAGCACGCTCAGGCCTGTTGCCGCGCCGATGACGAGCGCTCCGCCGCCGAGCCTCAGGAGTTGACGCCTGTTCACCGCTGGGTTTCCTGTTCTGCCACGGGATGCCGGATGCTTCCCCAGGATCGCACACCACCGAGCGGTACCACGGCAGGGCGCGGTCGGGCTTCTCGTGCCGGGTTCTCCTGCGCCGGCGGCGTGGTCTCGGGAAGAATGGGCGCGGTGAGAACACTGATGACCTCGCCCCGCTCGGTGATCGCCGGAGTGGCTGCCGCGTTCCTGCTCGCCTCCTGCTCGTCCGGGTCCTCCAGCCCGGAGGCCGACGCGACGTACAACGAGGTCTGCACGGAGGTGAGCGCCTACTTGAAGCAGATCGAGGAGATGCACCAGGAGCTCGACATGGGCGAGGTGGATCGCCGCGCCGAGGCGGAGGAGTTCGTGCGGTTCGCGCGGGAGGACTTCTCCGACATGATGGACGCCGTGGCCGAGGACGCCGGGCTCGACGGCCACGAGATCCCGACGTGGGAGGAGATGTCCGGGGATGAGCGCGAAGCGTTCGAGCGGGCCGCCATCGACGCCGCGGAAGGCCGCTGCTAGCTGGGTCCGGGCCAGGCTTTGGCAGGTGGGTGACAATGATCCCGCGGAGGCCACTGGGCGGTGCGATGCTGGCGGCCGATAGCGCGATCCGATCGATCCGAGGAGCGTTTCATGGCAGACCAGAACCGCACGAGGCCGCCCGCCGACTACAGCGACCTGCGGGCATTGTTCATCAACTGCACGTTGAAGCCGTCGCCGCAGAAGAGCCACACGCAGGGCTTGATCGACATCAGCGCCGGGATCATGCGCAAGCAGGGCGTGGCTGTGGAGCAGTTCCGGTCGGTGGATCATGTGATCCCGCCGGGCGTGTACCCGGACATGACGGAGCACGGCTGGTCGACTGATGAGTGGCCGGAGCTGTTCGAGAAGGTGAAAGCCGCGCACATCCTCGTGCTGGCGGGCCCGATCTGGCTGGGTGACAACAGCTCCGAGATGAAGAAGATCCATGAGCGGCTCTACGCGTGCTCGGGGCTGCTCAACGATGCTGGCCAGTACCTCTACTACGGACGCGTCGGTGGGTGCTTGATCACCGGCAACGAGGACGGCGCGAAGCATTGCGCGATGAATACCTTGTACTCGTTGCAGCATGTGGGGTATGCGATCCCGCCGCAGGCGGATGCCGCGTGGGTGGGCGAGGCCGGACCGGGCCCGTCGTATCTCGATGAGGGCTCGGGCGGCCCGGAGAACGACTTCACCAACAAGAACACGACGTTCATGACGTGGAACTTGCTGCATTTCGCCCGGATGCTGACCGATCAGGGCGGGGTTCCCGCCCATGGCAACCAGCGCACCGAGTGGGATGCGGGCTGCCGCTTCGATTTCGAGAACCCCGAGTATCGCTGATCGGCATGATCGGCAAGGAGAGGTGCTTGTGATGGCCGAGGACAACACCGTGAACGACTCGATGAGCAATCGCGAGGCGGATGTGATCGTGCTGGGCATGGGCCCCGGCGGCGAGTCGGTCGCAGGAACCCTTGCCGAGGCCGGCCTCGATGTGGTGGGCATCGACGAGCGGCTCGTGGGCGGCGAATGCCCCTACTACGGGTGCATACCGAGCAAGATGCTCATCCGGGCTGCCAATGCGCTGTCCGAGGCGCGGCGAGTGAACGATCTCGCTGGCTCGAGCAGCGTGGAGCCGGACCTCGGACCGGTGGCCCTGCGGATCCGCGAGGAAGCGACGGACTACTGGGACGACCGGGTCGCGGTCGAGCGGTTCGAGAGCAAGGGCGGGCGTTTCATCCGCGGCACAGGCACGCTCGTGGGGAAGGATGCGGTGCAGGTCGGAGGCGTGCCGCTGACCGCGCGCAAGGGCATCGTCATCGCGACGGGAACCGCGCCGGCGGTGCCGCCGATCCCGGGGCTCGCGGAAACACCGTTCTGGACGAATCGTGACATCTTCGCGGTGGAGGAGCCGCCCCGTTCCCTCGCGATCCTCGGCGGGGGCGCTATCGGGGTCGAGCTCGCTCAGGCATTCGCGCGCTTCCGCTCGGAGGTGACGGTGATCGAGGCCGCGGATCGCATCCTGGCCGCGGATGAGCCGGAGGCTGCCCGCATCGTCGCGGAGGCCCTCGAGCGTGATGGCGTGACGATCCATGCCGGCGCCCCCGCCGAGCAGGTGTCGCATGATGGCTCGGTCTTCACCATCAGGCTCCCCGATCGGGTGGTCACGGCGGAGCGGTTGCTCGTGTCGGCCGGGCGCACGACGCGGCTCGATGAGCTCGGGGCGGCCTGCATCGGCGTCGATCCGCAGTCACGGTTCTTGCCAACGGATGGGACGCTGCGCGTGACCGAGGGCGTGTGGGCGCTCGGTGATGTCACCGGCAAGGGCGCGTTCACCCACATGTCGATGTACCAGGCCGGCATCGTCGTGCAGGACATCCTGGGACAGGAGCCACGGGCGGCGGAGTATCACGCGGTGCCGCGGGTGACGTTCACCGATCCCGAGTCTGGGGCGGTGGGACTGACCGAGCAGCAGGCCCGGGAGCAGGGCCTGCGTGTCCGGGTGGGCGTGGCGCGGGTGCCGTCGACGGCGCGGGGCTGGATCCACAAGTCCGGCAACGAGGGCGTCATCAAGCTGATCGAGGACGCGGACGCCGGGGTGCTGGTGGGAGCCACATCCGTCGGACCGCATGGCGGCGAGGTGCTGGGCGCGCTCTCGGTGGCGGTGCATGCCCGGGTGCCCGTGGCCGCGCTGCGGGGGATGATCTGGGCGTATCCGACGTTCCACCGGGGCATCGAGGATGCACTGCGGCATCTGCGCGACGAGTGATGACAACCGTTGCGCCCGCACGGTAGGTTAGGTTTACCTACTAGATCGAGGGGGCGTTGTGGCACGGGGAGAAGGATTCCACCTGGGCGAGGTCATCGAGGCACGACAGGTCACGCCGAGCATGGTGCGCGTGACGCTGGGCGGGCCAGGGCTCGCCGGGTTCGCCACGAGCGGCAAGCCCGACGAGCGCCTCGGCGTCTACTTCCCCAACCCCGGCAAGCACGAGCCGCAGCGCCCCACCATCACCGACGGGGCCTGGGAGTTCGCCGACCCCGACGACGTTCCCGAGGGACGCAGCTACACGGTGCGCCGCGCGCGGCCCGAGCGCGGCGAGATCGACATCGACTTCGTCGTCCACGAGGGCGGCATCGCCTCCGCATGGGCGATGCGAGCACGCCCCGGAGACATCGTCGGACTCTCCGACGCTGATGGATGGTTCGCTCCCGCCGCTGGCACGACCCGCTACCTGCTCGTCGCCGACGCCACTGGCCTGCCCGCCGCCGCCCGCATCATCGAGGAAGCACCGCCGGGCACCGTCGCCGACGCCATCCTCGAGGTCCCGGCCGCCGAGGACGAGGACTACCTCGCGGTCCCCGCCGGTTCCAGCGCCACCTGGCTCGCCGGAAGCGGGCTCGGCCACGCGCCCTCGCGCCTAGCCGATGCCGCTCGCGCGCTCGGGCCCCTCCCCGATGACACCCATGTCTGGGTCGCCGCGGAAGCCTCCACCACGCGCGAGATCCGCAAGCACCTGCGGCGCGACCGCGGACTGCCCAACGCCCGCATGACCGTGATCGGGTACTGGCGGCAGGACAAGGAGGACTTCCAGCGCCGCTACCAGGCCCGCCAGGACGACCTGCTCCGCGCCTACACCACGCTCGTCGAATCAGGCGTGCAGGGCCAGGACCTCATCGAGGCCTGGGACACCGAGCTCGAGCGCGCCGGGTTCTGATCGCAGCGGCGGCGGGCTGGCCCTACTCCGAGCCGGAGCGCGAATCCCGGTGCAGGCCGTCCTCGCGCACCCGGGTCGCGAGGTCCAGCTTGGTGTTCGCGGGGCGCCCCACCTGCGCGTACTTCATCTTGACACGATCGAGGTAGGACTTCGCCGTCGAGGTCTTGACCCCGGCGCGGCGCGCGGCCACCTCCAGGGTCAGCCCGGTGGCGTAGTCGAGCAGCACCGCGCGCTCCTGCGGGGAGAGCCGTGGCTTCGAGGGCCGGTCATCGCGCGCCCAGGCGAACGCGAGCTCGGGCGAATATGCCATCTCGCCGGAGGCCACCACCTCGATCGCGGAGGTCAGGGTGGCGAGATCATTATCCTTGGTGAGGTATCCCGATGCACCGGCGCGGACGACGTCGATGCCGTGGGTGGCCTGTGGCGTCACGCTCACCACGAGCACCTTGTGCCCGGCCTCGACGAGATTGGCCACATTCTCCGCGGGATCGGAACCGTCCGCGAGGAAGAGATCGAGCACCACCACATCGACCTGCACCGACAAGGTCTCGAGGAACTCCCGGACCGTCTGTGCCTTGGCGACCACGGTCAGTGCATCGCTCCCCGCGAGCCAGGATCCGATGCCGTCGAGCAGCATGCGGTCATCATCGATGAACGCCACCCGGATCATTGCATCCCCCATCTATAGACTTGCTCGCGTACCAGCAATCCGAACTTACCCGACATGGGCCGCATAACAGGAGGTCGACCATGCGTAGCGGTAGTTCTTTGCGGTCCAGCGAGGAACGCGCCCTGCTGCTGCTATCGATCGTGCTACTGGTCCAGCGGGCCGCCTACCTCATCGTCATCATCGGGGTGCTGCTCGTGAATCCCGCGCACACCTATCGCCATCCCGCCACGAATGCCGGCCTCGTCATCATCGCCGTCGCATGGAACCTCGTGCTCGTTGGCATCGTGCGGCGCAAGCATTGGATCCCGCCGCGCATCGCCTGGGCCGATGTCGCCATCATGAGCGCGCTGCTCATCGCTACCGCTGCCAATTCCTTCCCCGAGCAGGTCTACAGCGGCATGAACTGGTCCGGGCGCCTCGCGATGGGGACGGTGGCGCTGGTGGCGGCGGCGCTGCCCCTGCGGCAGTTCCTCGTTGCCTGGATCACCATCGTCGTGGTCCGTATCGGCAGCACCACCCTCGTCGCTGGTGCTTTCGAGCCTCCGGTCGATGAGTTCGCGAGCATCTTCAACGGATACGTGTGGTTCGGGCTGGTCTTCTACTTCATCCGTCACTACCTCGTCTCGCAGGCCCGCAAGCTCGACCAGCTCACCCAGCAGCAGGCCGAGCTCAAGGCCACCGAGGCGGCGGCGCAGGCCCGCCTGGAGGAACGGCTCGCGCAGCATCGCCGGCTCCACGACACCGTGCTCACCACGCTCACGGCGATCGCCCGCGGAGGGCTCGATCACCGTGGCGCGGATGTACGGTCGCGCTGCGCGGCGGAGGCCGACTACATCCGGCGGCTCATCAGCACCGAGAAGGATGCCCCGGATACCAGCCTCACCACGTGCCTCACCGACACGATCCGGCGGGCAGAGACGCTCGGGCTGCGGGTTCGCTTCCAGCATGATCCGGTTCCGGGCTCCATACCTGCCGAGGTAGTCGACGCGCTGTGCGGCGCGACCGGCGAGGCGCTCAACAATGTCGCCAAGCATTCCGGGTCCGCTGATGCCTGGGTCACCTTGACCGTCGATGCTGGCACGATCTCGCTGCGGGTGGTCGACCGCGGCATCGGGTTCTCGGCAGAGAGCTCCCCGCCTGGGTTCGGGATCACCCAGTCGATCACCGCACGGCTCGCCGAGCATGGCGGCAGCGCCCGCATCGAGAGCGAGCCCGGGCACGGCACGATCGTCGAGCTGCTCGTGCCGATCGACGGTGATGACCATGCGGAGACGACGAGCTCCAGCATCAGTGGCGGGGCACGACGGCCGCAGTGAGCCCACGCAGGGCCTGACGGTATGTTTGGGTTCACATTCCTCGCGCTCGGCACGTGATCGCGGGGAAAATGGAGGCGTTGCCGCGTCCAAGGAGGTTCCATGTCCCGCCATGCCAGCCATGACGCTTACCACGGTGGCGATCCAGGCTCGTTCTCGCTCGTCGAGCATGCTGCTGAATCGGTGGAGCAGCGACGCGATCGCATCACCCAGCAGGTCCGGCTCTGGAGCGAGCAGTCATTCATCGCCGAGGAGGAGATCGACGGGACTCATCCCGACCTGTCGGACGAGTCCGCGCTGCTGATCGCGATGGGCTACCTCGACGAGGACGTCCGCGAGGTGCTGATCGCCCGGCGCCGCGCTGACCGGGACCTGCCCGATATCGGCGGCTACTCGGAGCTGCGGGCGCTCTCGGACGAGCATGCGCGCGCGATCGCGCGGTTCCGGGCGGCCAACCTGGGGGTGTCGCGCTCCCTGCTCGGGGTGCGGGCGGGCGAGCTGGGGCATCAGTTGCAGCTCAAGCAGAACGAGTTCGTGTTCTCGGACAAGCATTTCCCGCGCAATGCGCGCGCGGTGCGGCGCGACAAGCGAGATGGGGTCTATCTCTCGGTGGAGCAGCGGGAGGCCCTGTTCGATGCCTTGCGCCGCACGCCCGCCCCGATGGCGGCGAGCCCCGATCAGGTGGAGCAGTTCACCCGGCCGCTCGGACATGCCGCGGAGGTGCTCGCGCAGATCTCGGAGGGCACGCGGCGGTTCCTGCTTGGCCGGGCGGCCGGCCCCCGGATGCCCACGTTCATCCCGGACCCGGGACAGTTCACGGATCGGTATGACACGTTGCTGTATCTCGCGGGGTCGTTGTATGACCGCATCAGCAACTCGTCGGCCTGGCACTCGGAGCATTTCACGATGCAGCGGGGCCAGCTCGATCTCGGTGAGGAGCTGACGCAGATCGCGGTGGATACCGCGGCGCTGCGCATGATCGTGACGGAGCTCAACGCGCTGGACCGGACGTCGAACGCCGCGGCGCAGGATCACATCAAGGAGCGGTTCGAGGCGCTGGTGCCGGTGTGGGAGCAGCTCGTGGAGCGGGTGGCGGCGCTCGCGCGCATCGGTGACCTGTTGACGCAGGCCGAGTACAAGCTGCGAACGATCAACACGGTGCGGCGCGCCCGCAGCCTCGATGGGAAGATCGATGACCTGATCTCGCGGTCGGGCCTGCGCGAGCTCTCGGTGCAGAACACCCATGAGATCGGGGACCAGTTCGTGGACGTCGATGCGGCGATGGATACCTATCAGAGCATCATCGGCGGGGATATCGCCGCGCTGACCTCGCGGCACTAGGCCGGGTCGCGCCAGGCCACCGGGAATCCCATCCGGCTTTTCCTGTGAGCAGCCTGAGAGATCTCGGCCACATTCTGAGCGCGGGAGAGAGCCAGCACACCGGCTCGGCATGCCTCCTACCTGCGAATATTCTACGCGTCCAACTCCAGCTCGATCAACGTTCAACCATTGCGCGAACAAGCGTGCTTCCCATTTTCTTACCCGTCCTTTAATGTCATGGGCACGAGGTGATCGCGGCCACGCGACTGGGGGGTTAGCGGCCGCTGATCATTGGGGGATGACAAGAGCGCATGCGAGCAGCATGCGCTCTTGTCGTATCTCCATCCAGCGACTCCCGCCCGAAATGCCCAGCGGAGACGAGCGGTTCGCATAGTGTCTTGATCCGATGAAGACGCCAGTGCATGCCTCCTCAGCCATCGTGACGGCAACCATCGTGACGGCCTTGCTGCTCGCCGTGCCCATGCTCGTCCTGCTCGGCGGACCGCACCACACCGCCCGCGCGCAGGACAATAGCCCGAGCGAGACCGCCACCAGCACAGCGCCATTCACCACGCCAAGCACCAGCGACTGCCCAAACCGGCGCACCCCGGGGCCCGCTGCCGACAGCTCCGAGGTACCCCGCCCCGGACAGCCAGCACCCAGCCCACTGCCCGTTCCGGCCATCGTCATCGGTGGCCCGCAGCTCGCCGAGTGCGACCTGGTCACCCTCCCCGGAGCGCCACCGCCCCCCAGGGATATCTCCGCGGCCGGCTGGCTGCTCGCCGACCTCGACACCGGCGAGGTCCTCGCGGCCAAGGACCCGCACGGCCGCTACCGGCCCGCGAGCACCATCAAGACGCTCCTCGCGCTCGTGGTCCTCGACAATCTCGACCTCGGCGCCACCATCACCGGGACCCTGGAGGACGCCAATATCGAAGGCAGCCGCGCCGGCATCGGCCCCCGCGGCACCTACACCAACCGCCTGCTCCTCCAGGCCCTCCTGCTCGCCTCCGGCAACGACGCCGCCAACGCCTTCGCCCGCCAGCTCGGCGGCACCGAATCGACCACCGAGCAGATGACCGCCCTCGCCCGTCAGCTCGGCGCCCTCGACACGCGCGTCGCCACCCCCTCGGGCCTCGACGGACCCGGCATGTCTTCCTCCGCCTACGACCTCGCCATGCTGTTCCGCGAGGCCATGGCCCTCCCCGAGTTCGCCCGCGCCATCACCACCAACCAGATCGACTTCCCCGGCTATCCCGCCGACCCCGCCATCCCGGGCGACGTCGACCGCCCCGGCTTCGCCCTCGGCAACGACAACGTCGTCAACTGGTACTACGAGCCCTCCCTCGGCGGCAAGAACGGGTTCACCGACTCCGCCCGCCAGACCTACGTCGGAGCAGCCGAGAAGGACGGTCGTCGCCTCGTCCTGTCCATCCTGCGCGCCGACAACGAGCCACAGCAGGTCTGGCAGCAGATCGCCGCGCTCTTCGACTACGGGTTCGAGCTGCCCGAGGGCCAATCAGTCGGCTCGCTCGACGCTGCCTCATACCTCGACGAGCTGGCCGCCGACCCTGGCAGCGACAACGCCACGCGCGATGCCACAACGGCGCCACCCATCACGCAGGACCCCGACGAGCGCAGCCTGCCCACGCGGATACTCGTGGTCACCATCGTCGGAGCGATCATTCTCATTGGCATCGCTTCCGCGATTATCAGGCAGCGCGGCAGGAACGGCGCCACGTTGTAGCGTTGCGGGCGCTATCCGGGGCCCGGCAGCCCTAGGACCGTGGCGCGGCCGGCTTGCGGCGCAGCCCCGAGGAAACGCCCAGCACCGCTGCCGCCCCCAGTCCGAATCCCACGATGCCGCTAGCAACGGGGCTGCCCTGGCGCATCACGACTGGTGTGTTGATGATCGCCGGGTCCGGCGGGGCCACGATGGCCTTCGCCATGCTCTCCTCGGATGTCGCGGCCCAGGCCGTGGCGAAGAGCAGGACCCGGGAGGTGGTGAAGATGAACACCAGGATGCCGATGATCGGGCCGAACACCGCGCCGGCCGGGCTCTGCGTCACCCCGGTCAGGTAGGCCACGCCGACCTGCTTGAACACCTCGAAGACCAGTGCCGCGATGAGGCCGGCGCGCGCGGCGCTCGCGAGGGCCACGGGCTGGCGGGGCATGCGCGCGATGACCCAGGTGAACACCCACCAGGTGGCCGCGATCGCGACAGCGAACGAGACGACCCGCACGAGGATCCCCACGCCAGGGGCGTCGTCAAGGTTCACCAGCCCGAGGAGCGAGCGGGTCAGGCCGCTGCCGCCGAGCGCGCTGAGGCCGATCGAGATCGCGAACGCGAGGAAGAGGGTGATCATCGCGACCAGGTCCACCAGCTTGGTCTTGATGAAGTTCGCCTTGGGGATCGGCTGGTCCCATTGGGCGGTGAGCGCCTTGCGCAGGTTGCCGATCCAGCCCAGTCCCGAGTACAGCGCGATGACGATACCGATGATGCCGACCGTGCTGCGCTGCTCGATGGCTTGATCGATCAACGCATTGACCTGCTCGCCCATCCCGCCCGGGATCGACTCGGAGACCTGGTTCTTCACCTGATCGAGCAGCTCGATGTTGCCGGCGAGCACGAAACCTGCACCGGCGAACCCGACCATCAGCAGCGGGAAGAGCGCGAGCACGCTGAAGTAGGTGATACCGGCGGCGTAGTAGTCGCCGTGCTGCTCGGTGAAGCGCAGCGCTGCCCGGATCAGATGGTCGAGCCACGGACGCTTGGCGCGCTGCCGGTCAAGAAATCCTGGCTGGTCGGCCATTGCCGTCACCCCTTCGGTGGGAGGAACCCAATCTTGTCGTACACGGTCGCGAGCGTCTCGGACGCCACCGAGCGGGCCCGGTCGGCCCCGAGCTCGAGGATGCGATCAAGCTCGGCCCGATCATCGAGGAACCCATCGACCTTCGCCTTCAGTGGCACGACGAAGCTCGTGAGGACGTCCGCGGTATCGACCTTGAGATCACCGTATCCCTTTCCGGCGAAGTGCTGTTCGAGTTCCGCGATGCTCCGGCCCGACAGCACTGAATTGATCACCAGGAGGTTGGATACGCCAGCCTTCGCGGCCGGGTCATAGCGGATCTCCCGCTCCGCGTCGGTGACGGCCGAGCGGATCTTCTTCGCCGACACCTTCGGGTCATCGAGCAGATTGATCAGCCCGGCCGGGCTCGGGCCCGACTTGCTCATCTTCGACGTCGGATCCTGCAGGTCATAGATCTTCGCGGATTCCTTCGTGATGAACGCATCCGGAACAGTGAACGCCTTGCCGAAGCGGCTGTTGAACCGCTGCGCGAGATCACGGGTCAGCTCGAGGTGCTGGCGCTGGTCCTCCCCCACCGGCACGAACTGCGCCTGGTAGAGCAGGATGTCCGCCGCCATGAGCATCGGATAGGTGAACAGCCCCACGCTGGAGGAATCCGAGCCCTGCTTGGCCGACTTGTCCTTGAATTGCGTCATCCGGCTCGCCTCGCCGAACCCGGTCAGGCACATGAGCACCCAGGCGAGCTGGGCATGCTCGGGAACCTGGCTCTGCGCGAAGATCGTCGACTTGCCCGGATCGATGCCCACCGCGAGCAACTGCGCCGCCGCCACGCGCGTGCGGGCCCGCAGCGCCTCGGGATCATGCGGCACCGTGATCGCATGCATGTCCGGGATGAAGTAGAACGCGTCGAAATCGTCCTGCATCGACACCCAGTTCTGCAGCGCGCCAAGATAATTGCCGAGGTGGAACGAGTCTGCCGTCGGCTGGATGCCCGAGAGCACGCGCGGCTTGCTGCTCGGGGCCTGAATTCCAGGGGCCGGGGCAGCAGGGTTGGTGGAGGTCATCGCGGTGTCTTCCTTCTGGATCGAACCGGGCCAAGCCGGGATCGGATCGGACTAGGCGGCGTAGCGGACGGTGACCGGGGCATGATCGGACCACCGAGCATCGTACGTGGCGGCCCGCTCCACCCGCGCGTCCGCGGCACGATCCGCTAGCGCGCTCGTCGCCACCTGGTAGTCGATGCGCCAGCCGGCATCGTTGTCGAAAGCCTTCCCCCGGTAGGACCACCAGGAGTACGGGCCATCCACGCCCGGATGCAGCGCCCGCACCACATCGGTCCACGGCGTGCCGTCGCCGATGATGCCGGTGAGCCACTCCCGCTCGTGCGGGAGGAAGCCCGACGACTTGAGGTTGCCCTTCCAGTTCTTGATGTCCGCCTCGGCGTGCGCGATGTTCCAGTCACCGCACACCACCATCTCGCGGCCCCGGCTCGCGCGCTCGGCGAGGAAGGGGCCGAACTCGGCGAGGAAGCGATCCTTCTCGTCCTGCTTCGGCGTGTTCGCCTCCCCCGACGGCAGGTACAGGCTCGCCACCGTCAGGGCATGCCCGTCGTGGTCGAAGTCCGCCTCGAGGTAGCGGCCAGAGTCATCGAACTCGTCCGATCCGAAACCGATGCGCACCGCAGCGGGCTCGGCGCGCGAGAGCACGGCCACGCCATTGCGGCCCTTCGCGGCAGGCTCGGCGGAAGCCAGCGACCAGCCGTCATCAAGGACCGGCGCGAGGGCCGTGGCAAGTTGCTTGTCATCGGCCCGCGTCTCCTGCAGGCACACGACCTCTGCCTCGGTGCCGCCCAGCCACTCGAGCAGCCCCTTGCGGGTAGCGGCGCGCACGCCATTGACATTGACGGTACTCACGATGATCCCGGGCACGTCAACGCACGCTAGCGGACAACCCCGCCCGAGGGAAACCACCACGGCGTTGCAGCAGCACCGCGAGCGCGAGCACTCCGATGCCCGCCACCGCGAGCGCCGCCCCGGCCGCGGCCGGCGCTGTGTAGCCCAGCCCCGCGGCGAGCACAGCGCCGCCCAGTGCCGCGCCCATGGCGTTGGCGATGTTGAGCGCCGAATGGTTCGCCGTCGCGGCCAGGGTCTGCGCGTTGCCAGCCACATCCATCAGCATCGTCTGCAGGCCAGGGACCAACGCCGAGCCCAGAATGGCGATGAGGACCAGGTTGGCCACCGCGAGCACCACGATCGTGCTCGTCACCGTGAACAGCCCCAGCACGAGCGCGAGCAGCGTGAACAACCCGAACAACCCAGGGACCAGGGCCCGATCGGCCACCGCGCCGCCGAGGAAATTCCCGATCACCATGCCCACGCCGTAGAGCAGCAGCACCAGCGGCACCACGGCGCGGGGCAGCCCGATCTCCTCGGTGACGGTAGAGCTGATGAACGTGTAGACGGCGAACATGCCACCGAAGCCGACGATGCCGGTGAGCAGCACGAGCCAGATCTGGAGGTTGCGGAAGCCCGACAGCTCGGCGAGCGGGCTCGTGCCCGCGGTGAGCGGCACATCGGGCACCCAGCGGAGGATCAGCAGCGCTGCCGCGGCTCCGATCAGCACCACCAGCCCGAACGCGGCACGCCACCCCAGGTGCTGCCCCAGCGCCGTCGCTGCCGGCACCCCGACCACGTTCGCGATGCTCAGTCCCAGCATGATCTGCGCCACCGCGCGAGCACGCGCGCCAGGAGCAGCGAGGCCCGCGGCCACCAGCGCTGCCACGCCGAAGAACGCGCCATGCGGGAGCCCAGCAACGATCCGCGCCGCCATGAGCGTGCCGTAGGTCGGCGCGAGCACCGTGGCGGCATTGCCGAGGGTGAACGCCACCATCAGCCCGATGAGCAGCGCCCGGCGGGGCACCCGCGATGCCGCGATCGCGATGGCGGGCGCGCCGACCACGACACCGAGCGCGTAGGCACTGATGAGCTTGCCCGCGTGCGGCTCCGACACGTCCATCGATCGCGCGATCTCCGGCAGCAGCCCCATCGCCACGAATTCGGTGGTGCCGATGCCGAACGAGCCGAGCATCATCGCGAGCATCGCGAGCCGGACATGGCGCCGTCGTGCTCGCGCGGTGGCATCGTCTCGCGGTTCGACCGGGGTGGTGGTCGGGTGCACGGGCATTCTCCTGACGGCGGTGGGCCTCGGATGGGTGGGAGCACGTGGCCGGGCCCGGGAGGATCAATGCTCCCGCGCTCGCACCAGACCACGCAACACCATCAGCCGCCGCTCCGGTACCCCGGCCAGCAGGATTGTGAGCGGCCTTACGCCCGCGCTGCCCGAACCGCCGCTTCCGCGCCCTATGGCGGTTGCTTCCCGCGCCGGCTCCCGGGGCGAGTGGAAACTTTTCCCGCTACAAGGGGGAAAAGTTTCCACTGGCGCGCGCCCGAGCAGGCCGAGCAGCCCGCGCGACCGGGCCGGGGCCAGGACCCGAGGAGACCGGGCGCATCAGCAAGCGATCCCCCCGGCACGAATGCCGAGGGGATCGCTTGCGGTGGTCCAGAGAGCCGGGACGCTAGTCCCGAGAACTTAGGACAGCCCGCCGAAGTCCAGCATGAGCTCGGCCTCGAGGCAGCCGAGCACTGCGTCAAGGTTGAGAAGGTCTGCCCCACCACCGAGGCATGCCTCGATGCCGCCGCCGACTCCTGGGCAGCCCTCGACGTCGAGGGTGTTGAACGTGGTGAACGGGTTCGGATCCTCCGGGCCGGAGACCACCCAGTCGTAGCCGTTCTCATTGCCATAGGCACCGATGTCCGCGCCGAAGGTCGCGGTGCCGTAGCCATTCCAGGACGGATCGTCGTAGTCGCGCTCGCCGCCGCCGAACACGCGGTAACTGATCGTCGTATCGGACGTGAACGGCCCGACCGTGATGGAGGCGGCGGAGCCGTCGACCGGGATGGGCGCGGTCTGGGTGTTGCCCTCCGCGCTGACCACGAGGACCATATTGTTGCTCTTGTGCGTGCCCGCGGGATCGTTGATCGTTGCCTCGAACGTCGTCTCGCCGCATTCGCCCGCGGGAGCAGTGGTGACGACAGCGCCGTTGTGGCTGGCGAGCGCCGGGCCCCATGACGCGGCGAAGGCGAGGGCGCCTGCCCCGAGAACTGCTGCGGTCCGCTTCATCTTCAACATTCCTCCACGATCGAGGGGCCTGAGCCCCGCTAGTCCCAAAAAAACCGTGGGCGTAAAGTAACACGATCGCAAAGGGGTTCGTAGCGGTATTTAAAGATTCTCCGGCATCCCGGCAAATGGCCGTCCAGGCACCAGTCCGGCTAGTCCCGCAGCGCGGCCGCGAGGTTGTCGTCGAGCGCCGCGAGGAACTCCTCGGTGGTGAGCCAGCCCTGGTCTCCGCCGACGAGGCCCGCGAGGTCCTTGGTCATCTGGCCATCCTCGACGGTCTTGATGACGACATCCTCGAGCTTGTGAGCGAACTCCACCACCGCCGGGGTGTCGTCGAGCTTGCCACGATGCTCCAGCCCGCGCGTCCAGGCGAAGATCGACGCGATCGGGTTGGTGGAGGTGGGCTTGCCCTGCTGGTGCATCCGGTAGTGGCGGGTGACGGTGCCGTGCGCGGCCTCGGCCTCGACGGTCTTGCCATCCGGGGTCATCAGGACCGAGGTCATCAGGCCGAGCGAGCCGTAGCCCTGCGCGACCGTGTCGGACTGCACATCGCCGTCGTAGTTCTTGCAGGCCCAGACGTAGCCGCCCTCCCACTTGAGCGCGGAGGCGACCATGTCATCGATGAGGCGATGCTCATAGGTGATCCCCGCCGCGTCGAACTCTGACTTGAACTCCTCCTCGAAGACGCGCTGGAACTCGTCCTTGAACATGCCGTCGTAGGCCTTGAGGATCGTGTTCTTCGTCGACAGGTACACCGGGTAGTTCTGCTGCAAGCCATAGGAGAGGGACGCGCGCGCGAAGTCCTGGATGGATTTCTTGAAGTTGTACATGCCCAGCACGACGCCGCCGTCCTCGGGCATCTTGACGACCTCATGCACGATGGGCTCGCTGCCGTCCTCGGGCGTGAAGGTCAGCGTGACAGTGCCTGCCTGGTGCACCTTGAAATCGGTGGCGCGGTACTGGTCGCCGAACGCATGGCGCCCCACGACCACGGGCTTCGTCCAGCCGGGCACGAGCCGCGGGACGTTGGAAATAATAATGGGGGCACGAAAGATCGTGCCCCCGAGGATGTTGCGGATGGTGCCGTTGGGCGACCGCCACATCTTCTTGAGCCCGAACTCCTCCATGCGCGCCTCATCGGGGGTGATGGTGGCGCACTTGACGCCTACCCCGTGCTTCTTGATCGCGTTGGCCGCGTCCACGGTGACCTGGTCATCGGTGGCGTCGCGGTTCTCCATGCCGAGGTCGTAGTACTCGAGGTTCACATCGAGGTACGGATGGATCAGCTTGTCCTTGATGAACTGCCAGATGATACGGGTCATCTCGTCGCCATCGAGCTCTACGACAGTGCCCTCAACCTTGATCTTGGACATGGGTGTTCGCGTCCTCCTCGGCAATGGTCCCGGCGCGCCTCTCGTGCCGCACTTTGTGAGTGCATCCGGCCCGCGCTCAGGCATCACGGTTCATCGGGTTAAACCTATCGCGCTGCGGTGGTCCACGTCCCACCCACAGCAAACATGACAAGCGTACTGGTTGGCGCTGGGCCGCGAGCGACACTCCCGGCCCCGCATGCCAGGAATGCCCGCCACGCTCGCGCCAAGCCTAGCCCCGGAGCGCCACGAGGGGACCAGTCCCTCCCCGATTCCCCCTTTCGCGCCGGTGCCGCTACTATCGGGAACAGGTCATGAGAAGCAGCGCCAAGCCCCGGCTGGCTGCTCGGCAACCCTCCTTCCGCGGTGGGGTGCCCCGGGTGATGACCAGGCAGCGCGCAACGCCTCACGCGCGCTGCAAGCGCGGGCCCGCTGGGACGGGCCCGAGAACCGGGTATTGTCGCCAACGGAGGTTCACCATGAGTCGATGTCGCTAGCAACCGCTAGAGCCTGAGGGCGCGCCGGACCGCGCCCCGCCCACGGAACACCACCCGCCGCGCATCCCCCGGGCATTGCCCCGTGGCAGCCATCGAGGTGGGTTCCCGCGCTCCACGCGGACCATTCGTGCCGTCCCCCGCATCCCCGCACGTCCGAGGCCGGGATGCCGCCCCGACACGACTTGCCAGGAGAACACGCCATGACCGACGCAGCAGCAAGCTGGAGCTTCGAGACCAAGCAGATCCACGCCGGCCAGCAACCCGACCCGACGACCGGTGCGCGCGCCCTCCCGATCTACCAGACCACCTCGTATGCCTTCCGGGACACCGATCACGCCGCGGCGCTGTTCAGCCTCGCCGAGCCCGGCAACATCTACACGCGCATCATCAACCCCACGCAGGACGTGATCGAGCAGCGCATCGCCGCGCTCGAGGGTGGCGTCGCCGCGCTGCTCCTCGCCTCCGGCCAGGCAGCCGAGACCTACGCGATCCTCACTCTCGCCGAGGCTGGCGACCACATCGTCTCCAGCCCGCGCCTCTACGGCGGCACCTATAACCTGTTCCACTACTCGCTGCCCAAGCTCGGCATCACGGTCAGCTTCGTCGACGACCCCGATGATCTCGACCAGTGGCAGGCCGCCGTCCGCGACAACACCAAGGCCTTCTTCGGGGAAACGATCGCGAACCCCAGGGGCGAGATCCTCGACATCGACGGCGTCGCACGCGTCGCCCACGCCAACGGTGTCCCGCTGATCGTCGACAACACCGTCGCCACCCCCTACCTCATCCAGCCGCTCGCCCACGGCGCCGACATCGTCGTGCACTCCGCCACCAAGTACCTCGGCGGCCACGGCACCTCCGTCGCCGGTGTCATCGTCGACGGCGGCACCTTCGACTGGACCTCCGGCCGCTACCCGGGCTTCACCACCCCCGACCCGTCCTACAACGGCCTGGTCTATGCCGACCTCGGCGCGCCCGCCTTCGCGCTCAAGGCCCGCCTGACTCTGCTGCGCGATACCGGCGCCGCGGTCTCGCCGTTCAACGCGTTCCTCATCGGGCAGGGAATAGAAACCCTCAGCCTGCGCATTGAACGTCATGTGCAGAACGCCCGCGCCGTCGCCGAACACCTCGCAAGCCGGGACGACGTCCTCGCCGTCCACTACTCCGGCCTGCCCGCATCCCCCTGGTACGAGCGCGCCAGCAAGCTCGCGCCCAAGGGACCCGGCGCGGTGCTGTCCTTCGAGCTCGAGGGCGGGGTAGAGGCCGGCAAGCGGTTCGTCAACGCGCTCGAGCTCCACAGCCATGTCGCTAATATCGGTGACGTGCGCTCCCTCGTCATCCATCCTGCTTCCACCACCCACGCGCAGCTCTCCCCCGAGGAGCAGCTCTCCGCTGGCGTCACCCCCGGTCTCGTGCGGCTCGCCGTGGGGATCGAGGGCATCGAGGACATCCTCGCCGACCTGCAGCTCGGATTCGAAGCGGCGGCATCTTGAGAGTGAGCCACCCGCGCAGCGTCCACCCTCCGCTCAGCAACCGCGCCCCGGCCGCTCCCAGCACCGGGCGCGGAGCCGAGCGTGGCCTCGGCAGTGACCTCTGGCCCGCGCCCGATGGGACGGTCGGCCATGTCCGCATCGGTCCGCTCCGCATGGAGAACGGTGCCACGCTGCCCGATGTGACTCTCGCGCTGCAGCGCTGGGGCGAGGTCTCGCCCAACGGCGACAACGTCATCCTGGCGCTGCACGCCCTCACCGGCGACTCCCATGTCACCGGCCCCGCCGATGCCAACCACCCCTCCCCCGGCTGGTGGGACGGACTCATCGGTCCCGGCGCGGTCGTCGATACCAACGAGTGGTGCGTCCTCTCCGCCAACGCTGTCGGCGGCTGCCAGGGCAGCACCGGCCCTGGATCCCTCGCGCCCGACGGCAAGCCCTGGGGCTCCCGCTTCCCCTCGGTGACCATCCGCGACCAGGTCAACGCCGAGCGCAAGCTCGCCGACTTGCTCGGCATCGAGCGCTTCGCGTCCGTCCTCGGCGGCTCCATGGGCGGCGCCCGCGCTCTCGAATGGGCCATCACCTGCCCCGATCGTGTCGCCAGCGCACTTGTCCTTGCTGTCGGCGCGCGCGCCACCGCCGACCAGATCGGCACCCAGACCGCGCAGATCCTCGCCATCAAGACCGATCCCGGCTGGCAGGGCGGCGACTACTACGGCACCGGGCGCTCCCCCGAGCATGGCCTCGGCGTGGCACGTCGCATCGCCCACCTCACCTACCGCGGCGAGGAAGAGCTCGATAGCCGCTTTGGCAATAATGCCCAGACCGACGTCCCGCCCGTCCACGGCGGCCAGTACTCCATCCAGAGCTACCTCGACCACCAGGCCGGCAAGCTCGTCCACCGGTTTGATGCTGGCAGCTACGTGATCCTCAGCGATTCCCTCAGCAGCCACGACGTCGGTCGCGACCGCGGTGGGGTGGACGCCGCGCTTGCCTCCTGCACGGTGCCCACCATCGTCGGTGGCATCACCTCCGACCGGCTCTACCCGCTGCGCCTGCAGGAGGAGCTCGCCGCGAAGCTGCCCGGCTGCAAGGAGCTTCGCGTCCTGCACACCGACAAGGGCCACGACGGGTTCCTCACCGACCTCGAGGAGATCTCCGTGCTCCTCGAGGACACGATGGAGCTCGCGCGCCAGCGCATTCGCTGAGTCTCGGCGTCTCGGTGCGGTCGGCGGTCGTCGCCGGGGCGTCGGCTCACGGTTAGTGGAAACTTTTTCCGGCAGGACCGGGAAAAGTTTCCACTAGCGGCGAGGTCTCCGGCAGCGGGGCCAAGTACCGGGGCTCCCAGCGTCCAGACCCGGCTCACCGGCGCAGTGCTGCAAAAGCACCGGAAGTGGCTAAACGCGATAGAAGCTGCCTGGGATTTCCTACCGCTTCTATCGCGTTTGCGGCGGCGCGCCCAGGCGGCGACCCCGGGCGGCCCAAAGCGCACCCAGGCGGCCCCAAGCTGGCCCAAGACCAGCGGCCCAAGCCCGAGCGCCGCCGCTACCAGCTAGTCGGTGCCGAGCGGATCGATCGACAGGGTGAGCCACACGATGATGACGCCCATGGATACGAGCACGGATACGTCGAAGGGCTTGCTGCGCACTGCGATCAGCCCGGCCTGGATCTCCGGCAGGATGAGCCTGAACCAGGCGGCGAGCAGCGCGGTGACACCGAGGACGAATGCCCCGCGCCGCCAGCGGTCCTGCAGCACGAGCACGAGCGCGAGCAGCAGGAACACGCTGATGATGGCGAGCGGCACATGCGACATCGCGGCGCGGATCTGCTCCCGCCGCGCTGGATGGATGCGCGGTGCCACTCGTGCCCCCTTTGTCTGCCGGTCACCTGCGGTGGTGCTGCATAGTGACGCTGTCCAGCGGCCGGGTATTGCACCGGCCGACCTCGTGCACTGCTCAACCTAGCGGCGTGGGCGCCGGGCGCGAGGGATCTATCGCCGCGCGCCGGCCAACCGTGCCGGTGGCTCGATCAGCCTTGCTGCCGCTCGGCGCGCTCGACGACGTTGGCGATGAGGAAAGCCCGGGTGAGGGGTCCCACCCCGCCGGGGTTGGGCGATACGTAGTCGGCGGTCTCCCACACCTCGGGGGCAACATCACCGGCGAGCTTGCCGTCGACACGGCTCACGCCGACGTCGAGGACTGCGGCACCGGGCTTGACCATGTCGGCGGTGATGATGCCAGGCACTCCGGCTGCGGCGACGATGATATCGGCCTGGCGGACGTGGGCAGCGAGGTCGCGAGTGCCGGTGTGGCAGAGGGTGACGGTGGCGTTCTCGCTGCGCCGGGTGAGGAGCAGCCCGATCGGTCGGCCCACGGTGATGCCACGGCCGACAACGACGACGTGGGCACCGGCGATGGGAACGTCGTAGCGGCGCAGCAGGTGCACGATGCCGCGCGGGGTGCACGGCAGGGGTGCTTCCTTGCCGAGGACGAGCCGGCCAAGGTTGATGGGGTGCAGCCCGTCGGCGTCCTTGTCGGGGTCCACCCGCTCGAGGGCGGCGTTCTCGTCGAGATGCTTGGGCAGGGGCAGCTGCACGATGTAGCCGGTGCAGGCCGGGTCGGCGTTGAGCTCGTCGATGGTGGCGAGCAGCTTCTCCTGGGTGATGTCGGCGGGCAGGTCGCGCCGGATGGAAGCGATGCCGACGCGCGCGCAGTCGGCGTGCTTGCCGCGCACGTATGCTGCCGAGCCGGGGTCGTCGCCGACGAGGATCGTGCCTAGCCCGGGCTGGATGCCGCGGGACTTGAGCACCTCGACGCGTGCTGCGAGATCGTGGAAGAGTTCGTCGCGGGTGGCCTTGCCATCAAGTCTTGTCGCCGTCACGCCCGCTATTGTTCCAGGTTTTCGTGCCTGCTCGTCAAAGCGGGCCCACGACCCATCGGCCAGGCTGCCTAGGACCGGCGCATGTAGGCGCCCACGGTGAGAGGCACGAACACCGCGAGGATGAGGGCGAGGCCGAGGATCGCCCAGGCGGTGTCGCTGCCGGGGCTGCCCGTCATGGTGAGCTCGCGCAGGGCCGAGACCAGGTGGGATATGGGGTTGAAGCGGGCGACGGCCTGCATCCAGCCGGGCATGGTCTCGATGGGCACGAGCGCGTTGGAGGCGAACATCAGCGGGGTCAGCACGAGCATGGAGAGGCCCTGGACCGCGGAGGGCTCGGTGAGGAGCACACCGAGGAGCGCGAAGATCCAGCTGACGACGAACCCAGCGAGAACGACCAGGATGGCGCTGAGGAGCAGCCCGGGAATGCTCTCGGCTCGGTAGCCCATGAGGTAGCCAACGAGGATGGTCATGATCGCGGCGATGGCGTAGCGGATGGTGGAGGCGGCGAGAGCTCCGGCGAGCGGGGCGATGCGGGCGACGGGCAGCGCGTTGAAGCGGTCGAAGATGCCCTTGCTGATGTCGTCGGAGAGCTGCACGCCGGTGACGACGCTGACGGTGACAATGATCTGCACGAGCACGCCAGGGATGAGGAACGGCAGGTAGGTGTCGACACTGCCGGTGACGACGCCGCCGAAGATGGTGGCGAACAGCACGGTGCCCACGATGGGCAGGATGATGACGTCGTAGAGCTGCTGGGGGCTGCGGCGCAGCTTGAGCAGTCCGCGGTAGGCCATCATGCGGGTCTGGTGGAACGTGGCCGGCAGCGTCACGCGGGTGATGGGCTCGGCGGGGCGGGCGGGCGCGCGGGTGATGGTCATGCGGCGTCCTTCTGGTGCGGGTGGCCGGTGAGTGCGAAGAAGACAGCGTTGAGGTCGGGGCGCTCGATGGCGAGGTCGCGGATGCCGATGCTGGCGGCGCGCAGCGCGAGGAGCACCTCGGGCACCTCGCTGGTGCTAGCGAGCGCGGCAGTGAGGGTTCCAGGCGTGGCGGCGGAGGCCTCGGTGCCGGTGAGGCCAGCGACGATGCGGGCAGCGCGGAGGGTGTCGTGCGGGTCGGTGACGGTGATGCGCAGCACGCTGTGGCCGATGCTGTCCTTGAGCTCGTCGGGGCTGCCCTCGGCGACGACGGTGCCGTGGTCGATGACGGTGATGCGATCAGCGAGCTCGTCGGCCTCCTCGAGGTACTGGGTGGTGAGCAGGATCGTGGAGCCGCGCGCCACGAGCGAGCGCACGGTGTTCCACATGTCGACACGGGTGCGGGGGTCGAGGCCGGTGGTGGGCTCGTCGAGGAAGATCAGCGGTGGCTCGGCGATGAGGCTGGCGGCGAGGTCGAGGCGGCGGCGCATCCCGCCGGAGAAGCTCTTCAGTGGCTTGGTGGCGGATCCGGTGAGGCTGAACTCCTCGAGGAGCTCGTCGGTGCGGGCGCGGGCGCGGGCTCGGTTGTAGCCGAGGAGCCGGGCGAAGATGGTGAGGTTCTCGCGGGCGCTGAGGTCATTGTCGACGCTGGCGTACTGGCCGGTGAGCCCGATGAGGGAGCGCACGGCGGTGGCGTCGCGGACGATGTCGTGGCCGAGGATGCGGGCGGTGCCGCCGGTCGGCCGGGTGAGGGTGGCGAGCATGCGCACGGTGGTGGTCTTGCCGGCGCCGTTGGGCCCGAGCACGGCGTGGACGGTGCCGGTGGGGACTGCGAGGTCGACGGAGGTGACGGCAGCGAAGGTCCCGTAGTGCTTGGCGAGGCCCCGCGCGTCGATGGCGAGGGTTGGTTCGTTCATGCGGTTTGCCTCTCGTCGGTGCCGGGGAACGGGTGAGCTGGTCAGGACCTACCAGGGCTGGACGGCGAGCCCCCAGGAGCGCACGGCATCAGCGCCGAGCTCGCGCAGGCCCTCGTCGTCGAGGGGTACGCGCGGGTCGAATCCGTAGACGCGCAGGCGTATCACTCCGGCGGCCTCGAGCATGCCGATATTGAGGCGGCCGCCGGTGCCGAGGATCTGCTCGGGCCGGTATCCCTGGAGCACAAAGGTCATCATCATGTGGGTGGCGGGGGTGCCGTCGATGGACAGGAGCTGCTCGGGAGCGACGCCAACATTGGAGCAACCGACGCTGAGGTAGTCGCCGTTGAGGATCGTTCCGGCGAGCGCGCGGACGGCGGGCCGGGGCAGCGCGGTGATGATCGGGATGAGCGGCTCGAGCGGGTGCGGCTTGCCCTTGGCCTCGCTCAGCTTGTTCTTGGTGAGCGTCCGGACTGGACCGAGCCCCTCGCGGGCGGCGAGGGGGTCGAGCGAGATGGTCACTCCAGTGATGGCATTGGCGCGATCATCGCCAGGCTTCCTCTCGCTGACCGGGATGGCGAGCTGCACCGATCCGTCGTCGGCGATACGGCCGAGGCGAGCAGCGATGTCCGCGGCGATGGCCATGAAAAGCGAGTTGGGGGTGCCGCCGAGCTCGGTGGCACGGGTGGTCCAGTCGTGGCTGGCCACGGGCAGCGATACGCCGGGGAAGCGGAACTCGCCGCTCGCGGTGGTGAGCCGCGCGATGACGTCGGCGGCCTCGGCGGCGACCTCGGTGGTGCGTGGTCTTGGGCGGTGCGCTGGCTTGCTGGCAGCGAGCGCGCTGGGCAGCGAGGCGAGGGTCCGCAAGGTCGCGGGCGCGGCGGCGAGGACGGATCGCGCATCGGCGAGGACGGAGGCAGCGCGTGGTGCTGCTTCTCCGGCAGGGACCTCGAGCGCGGCATCCGAGGCGGCGGCGAGGAGCGCGTAGGTGAATGCCTGCCCGTCGACGATGCTGTGCGAGGCGAGGACGGAGACTATGGCGCCACCGGACTCGAGGTCGGCGACGGCCATGCGCCAGGTGGGACCGGTGCCACTGACGGGGTCGTGGCTGCGGTCGCGTATCCAGTCCTCGATGGTGTGATCGGGCAGCGGCGCGGGCGCATGCTCGATGGGTGGGTTGGCCGGTTCCTTGATCCAGCGGTCACCGGCGGCGGGGATGCTGGCTGGAGCGATGCGGCGCGCGAGCGGGCCCTGCCCGAGCCGGCGGTGGAAGCGCGCGAGGGCGTCGTGATCGACGGGGCGATCGTATTTCCACACGGCCTGGCTGGCCACGCGACGACCGGTGGCGGCTTCCACCCGGTAGGCGGCGCAGTCGAGCGGTGCGAGTCGTATGGCCATGCGCTGATCGTAAAGGGATTCAAGGAATAGCGCGGAGCACCATTTTCGGGCGAGGCCCGGCAGTTATTGCCCGCGTAACAGAAAAGGCAACAATTGCGGCATTCCGGGACCGCGCATTATTCCTTGCTTAACATCAAGTAGGCCCGGCAATCAGTCCGCGAACCAGCGAAACAGCCATGCCGCCAGGCGCTTCCCACTCCCCCGCCAAAGAAGAAAGCACTGCTCAAAAGGCCCAGCCCGAGTGCTTCCGTGTACGAATAGCGCCCCGGGATCACCACCATCCCGCAACCCTTGAATGTATCAGCGCCGCACGTTCTCATCTATTGTGATGACCGTCTCTGTATCCTGCAGCACACTATCCTGGAGCACGCTCCGGAGCAGCTTGCCGGTGGCATTGCGCGGAAGTTCCTCGACAATCACCACATCACGCGGCACGGCTAGCCGGCCAAGCTGGGAGCGAACGTGATCGCGAACGGAATCCGCGAGATCCTCGGGTGCTCCCCCGCCCTCGGCGGCGGGCACGACGTACGCCCGCAGTCGCTGCCCGAAGTCCTCGTCCGGCACTCCGATCACCGCGGCATCGCTCACGCCCGGATGCTCGAGGAGGCTGTTCTCCACCGCGATGGGGTGGATGTTCTCGCCGCCCGAGACGATCATGTCGTCGGCGCGGCCATCGATATAGAGCAGGCCCGACCAGTCCCAGTGACCGATGTCCCCGGTATCGAGCAGGCCCCGGTAGGTCTCGCGGGACTTGCCATCGGTGTAGCCCTCGAAGGAGAGCCCGCTCCCCACGAATACCCGCCCGCGGCTATGGGCCACGGTCACCTCGTTGCCGTCGCGGTCAACGAGAATCACCTGGCATCCCGCGGGTGGCCTGCCGACGGTGCCCGGCGCCCGTCGCAGCTCGTCGGGCGTCGCTACCGAGGCCACCGCGACCTCGGTGGAGCCGTAGAGGTTGTGCATCACATCGCCGAACCGTTCGGCGGCGCGGCGCTGCAGCTCGGGGGCGAGCGCGGATCCAGCGGTGAGGATCACCCGGAGCGACGAGGTGTCGCGGCGCTCCGCGGCGGCTGCATCCACCTCGAGCATGCGGTGGAGCATGGTGGGCACGACGATCACGGAGTCGGCACGGTGCTCCTCGATCGCTGCGAGCGTGGTGGCGGGGTCGAACCTGCGCGCGAGCACGACGGTGCTTCCGAGCGCGAGCGCGATCAGCAGCTGCGACAGGCCCGTGCCGTGGAACACAGGAGTAGCGATGATCGTGGTCCCGCCCGCGCGCAGCGGGATGCGGTCGAGGAACTGGCCGGTCGAGAAGATCGATGTCCGTTCCCGTGGCGCACCCTTGGGGGTGCCGGTGGTGCCGCTGGTGAGGAGGACGAATCCGCGCGACGAGCGGGGCCGGGGCAGCGGCAGCGTGGGCGGGTAGAGCATGAGGTCGCTGATCGAGGGGCAAGAGCGGCGCGCTGGGGCATCCGGGTCGTGCCAGCCCAGGTAGGTGGTCACCGAAGCGGGCGCATGCGCGACGATCGCGTCGAACTCGCTGTCATGCACCAATGCGTCGACTTTCTCGCGCTCGGCGATGGCGCGCAGCTGCGGCCCCGAGAACCCGGTGTTGAGCAGCACGAGCCGGGCCCCGAGCTTGCCTGCGGCCAGCATGGCGATCACGAGGTACCGGTGGTCGCGGCAGAGCGTCGCCACCACTGATCCACTGCCGAGCCCGCACGACCCCCACGCCCGCGCCAACGCGGTCGATCCCTGATCGAGCTCCCAGTACGTCATCGGCCCGGCATCGTCGATCAGTGCCACGGTATGCGGCGCGCGCCCGAGCGGAACCTGCATCGCCCCCACGAACGGTCCCTCCCGGCGGAGAGCGCGGATGGACCGGAGCCCCAGGCCGGGCCGCGAGAGCGGCACGATGCCGGAGGCGATCATGGCGCGGGCGCCGTGGACGGTCCCAGTGATGCGGGGCACGCTTCGAAGCAGGTTCACGGAACGATCTCTTTTCTCTCGGTGGTGTCCTGGCCGACCGCGTCACGGGGGGCGCCGAGCACGGCCTCGAGGTACGTGGCGAAGGCGCGCGGCCGGTCATGCTGCGGGCAATGCCCGCAGCCAGGGAGGACGGCACTGCTCACATGGGGGTGGGCGAGCAGGTGGCGGCCGGTGCGCGGGGGTGTCAGCCAGTCACGCTCGCCCCAGACGAGGTGCACGGGCATCGACAGGTCCGCGATCAGGCCAGGCAGGTCGAGCTCGTCGATGGCGCGCAGCACATCGCGGGCCTTGGGCAGCAGCGCGACGACCGTGCTCGGGTGGGGGTAGTTCTCCCGCACGGCGCGGCGGGCTGCGATGTCGAGGCGCTTGCGGTGCCGGGCCGCGGCGCTGAACACGAGCTCGAACACAGTGATGGCCGCCGGGGCGGGAAGCCTGCGCGTGAGCGCGCGCAGGATTGCCTCGGCCCGGTCCGAGGAGGCTCGCGCCCACAGCGGCGGAGTCGGCGCGAGCCCGGGCACATCGGCGAGGACGATCCTATCGATCAGGTCCGGGGCGTGAGCGGCGGCATGCGCTGCGGCGACGCCACCGAGGGAGTTGCCAACGATCGTGGTGGTCCCGCCGCGGCCGTGCTCGCGTGCTACCGCGAGGATCAGGTCGCGGTAGGTCTCGAGCAGCGGCAGCGGCCATGCCTCGTGGGACTGCCCGAAGCCTGGCAGGTCGATGGCCACCACGGTGCGCCCGCGCGCGAGGATCGGCTGGACGCGATGCCACCCGTCGGCACTGTCGGAGAACCCGTGCACGAGGATGACGAGATCCCTGCCTGCGCCCTGGACGATGGCGCGGCCCGGCTGCGTGATGCCCTCGGTCACCGCGCGGCCACGGGGTCAGCGTCCCGGGGCAGGCCCAGCATGCGCTCGCCGATGACGTTGAGCTGCACCTCGGTGGTGCCGCCATAAATGGTGGTGGCACGACCGGCGAGGAGCTGCTCCATGGCTTTGTCGCTGGGCTCGCCGGGCACCGCTGCCGTGCCCGCGGGGCCGAGCTCCTCCACGACGAACTCGGAGATCGCCTGGCCGAGCGACATGGCGAGCAGCTTCCCCACCGAGGAGGTAGTGCTGACGTCGATGCCGGCGAGCTGCTTGAGCACGACGCGCGCGCCGATGAGGTCCACGGCCTGGCTCTCGGCGAGCAGCTCGCCGAGGCGCACCAGCGAGGTCGGCGAGAGGTCGCGGCCGCGCGCGAATTGCAGCAGGTCACGATCGGTGGCGTAGGCCTCCATCTTCTGGCTCAGCGCCACCCGCTCCCCGGCGAGGGTGGTGCGGGCGACATGCCAACCGTCGTTGACCTGGCCGACGACGTTCTCGTCCGGGATGAACACATCATCAAGGAACACCTGGTTGAACAGCGCTGAACCGGTCATCTCGCGCAGCGGCCGGACGGTGATGCCGGGGCTGGACATATCGAGCACGAAGTAGGTGATGCCCTGGTGCTTGGGCTGGTCGGGATCGGTGCGGGCAATGAGCATCGCCCAGTCCGCGAACTGCGCCACGGTCGTCCAGATCTTCTGGCCAGTCACCCTCCATCCGCCTTCGGCGCGCACGGCCTTGGTGCTGAGCGAGGCGAGGTCCGATCCCGCGCCGGGCTCGGAGAATAGCTGGCACCACACCAGGTCGCCGCGCAGGGTGGGCACGGCGAGGTCGCGCTTCTGCTGCTCGCTGCCGTGCGCGACGATGGCCTGGATCGCCCACCCGCCCATGAGCAGCTGGGGCATAGCGATCCCGGCGGCGTCGATCTCCTGGGCGATGACGATCTGCTCGAGCGGGGCCGCGGCGCGGCCGTACGGCTCGGCCAGGTGCGGCTGCACCCATCCCCCGTCACCGAGGGCGATGAGTTGCTCGTCCTCGTCTGTGATGCCCGCGATCGGCTCGAGGGCGGACCGGATGCGCGAGCGGATCGAGTCGGCCTCGGGCGGCAGCTCGATGGTCGATCCCCGAGTGGTCCCGGCAAGCGCGGAATCGGCCACGCGGCGGGCGTGCGCGTCGTGGTGATCGAGCGCGCCACGGATGGCCAGCGCCCGCCGGTAGTAAATGTGCGCGTCATGATCCCAGGTGAAACCGATGCCGCCGTGCACCTGGATGCAGTCCTGCGCGACGGTGACCGCGGCGCGGGGCACGATCGTCGCGGCGATGGAAGCAGCGAGGGCCGCGGTGTCGTCGTTGTTGTCGAGGGCGCTCGCGGAATCCCAGATGACGGCGCGAGCCTTCTCCAGGGCAACTCCCATGCGCGCGCAGAGGTGCTTGACGCCCTGGAACTGCCCGATGGGCCGCCCGAACTGCTCGCGGACGCGGGCGTACTCCGCGGCCGTGGTGACGCACCAGGACATGATGCCAAGCGCCTCGGCGCCGAGGATCGTGGTGGCGAGTGCCTGGCCGTGCTCGTGCCCGAGACCATCAAGGATGCGCCCGGTGCTGATGCGCGCGCCGCGTGCCTCGACGCGGGCGGAGCCGCGCAGCAGGTCGATGCTGTCCTGGGCCGTGGCGTGGACCTCGGCGGCGTCGACAGCGAGCCAGAGGGTCTCATCGTTGCCGAGCGTGACGGGCAGCACGAGGATGTCGGCGTGCTCGGCGGAGAGCACCGCATCGGCGTGACCGTCAAGGACGAGGCCGTCAGCATCGCGGGTGGCGGTGAACGTGCCACGCAGGGCAACGGCGGCCACCTTCTCCCCGCGAGCGAGGCCCGGCAGCAGCTCGACGCGTGCTTTGGAGTCCGAGGCGCTGATCATGGCGCTCGCGAGCACGGTGGGCGCGAAGGGGCCGGGGGCGATGCGGCGCCCGAGCGCCTCGAGCGCCACGGCGAGGGTGAGGATCCCCTCGCCGCTGCCACCGTGCTCCTCGGGGATGGCGAGCCCGAGGAGCTCCTGGCCGGCGAGCTCGGACCAGAACGGCGGGGTGCGTTCCTCGTCGGTGGCGTCGATCTCGGCGCGGACGTCCTCGGTGCGGATATAGCGCTCGGTGAAGGCGCGGACGGAGTCGGCGAGCGCGCGATGCTCGTCGAGGATACCGACGCCATGCTCGATAGCACGCAGGGCGCTAGCGGATGCTTCTGTGCTGGCCGATGCCATGATGGTGCCTTTCACCCGAGGCGGTCCGCGAGGTCGCGAACCGTCCAGGGGCCGTCGGATTCGATGGTGGTGCCGCCGGTCCAGCCGTGCAGCTCGGTGATGGCGCCGCCCTGCACGGCGTAGACCTTGCCGGTGAGCTTGCACTCGGGGTGGGCGAGCCGGACGACGAGCGGCGCGATATTGGCGGGGCTGAAGGGATCGAACTCCCCCTCCGGGACTTCCTCGGCGAAGATCGCGCCCATGCCGGGGGTGGCGAGAGTGAGGCGGGTGCGGGCGATGGGAGCGATGGCGTTGACGCGCACGCCGTAGCGCTCGAGCTCGTCCGCGGCGACGAGGGTGAACGCGGCGATGCCGGCCTTGGCTGCGCCATAGTTGCTCTGCCCCGCGTTGGGCATGAACGTGCCCGACGCCGAGGAAGTGTTGATCACTGCCGCGTTGACGTGCTCCCCAGCCTTGGCGCGCGATTTCCAGTACGCGGCCGCGTGGTGGGTGGGGGCGGCGTGGCCCTTGAGGTGCACGGCGATGACGGCATCCCACTGCTCCTCGGTCATGCCGGCGAGGAACGCGTCGCGGAGGATGCCGGCGTTGTTGACGAGGATGTGAAGGTCGCCGAACGTGTCGATGGCCTGCTGCACGAGACGCTCGGCCCCGGCCCAGGTGGCGATGTTGTCGGTGTTGGCCACGGCGGTGCCGCCAGCGGCGGTGATCTCGTCGACGACCTGCTGGGCGGGCCCGGCGTCGGTGCCGGTGCCATCGTTGGCGCCGCCGAGATCGTTGACGACGACGCGGGCTCCCTCGGCGGCGAGCAGGAGTGCGTGCTCGCGGCCGATGCCGCGCCCGGCGCCGGTGACGATGGCGACTTTTCCGTCGAGCGTGTTCATCGTGGGTGGCTCCTTGAGGGGGCTGGCGGATCTCTCGGGCGGATCTCTGGGACTAGGCGAGCTCGATCAGTCCATCGGTGAGGACGGGCGTATCGGCCACGCTGGTCTCGAAGTGGTAGGTGCTCTGCCGCTGCGGGCTCGCCCACATCCGGGTCGTGATGTCCTGCCCGGGCAGGACGGGCTTGGCGAAGCGGACCGCGAGGCGCCGGAGCCGCTCGGTCTGGCCGTCGCCGAGCTCGGTGAGCGCTGCCCAGGAGGCGAAGGCCATGGTGCACAGGCCGTGGTTGATGATCCCGGGCAGCCCGGCCATGCGGGCGATCTCGTCATCGAGGTGGATGGGCATGGGATCGCCCGAGGCCGGCGAGTAGCGGTAGGTCTGGTCCTCGTCGATGTGCTGCGCGAGCGTTGCCACGGGTGCTTGCTCGCGCAGAGAGTCATCGAACCGGTGCTCCGGGGCTTGCTCGCCCCGTGTCTCGCCGGCATCGACGTTGCGGAAGAACGCGGTCATCCATTGCTCGTTGACGAGCTCGCCACCGCGATCCCGGGATTCGGCGTAGACGACCACGGTGGAGCCGTTGGGCCTACCGGTGAAGCCGATCGGCCGTGCTCGCACGGTGAGCTGGTCCCCGGCGAGGATGGGCCGGTGGAAGCGGAAGTCCTGCTCGCCGTGGACGAGCTTCATCAGCAGCTCCGGTGGCGCGACCGACAGCGCGGCCGGTGCCATCGAGAAGAAGACTGGCACCACCGCGAACACCGGTGGCGCGACGGTGCCGTCGCGGTGCCTGGCGATGGGGTCGTTGGTGGCCGCGGCGTAGGCAGCGATGCGCTCCGCGGTGACGTCGAAGACCTCGGGATCGGTCCATTCGCCGAGGCCCGAGGAGTCGAACGCGACGGCCTGAGTGGCTGGAGGACTGGCGGAGGGTGTCATGGCGGGCTCAGCCGAGCAGCTCGGTGAACTTCGCGATGGACGTCTCGAGGTCGGCCCGGGCGTTCTTGGCGACGGCCTTGCCGATCGGTCCAACGATCATCGTGCCGGTGAAGGAAGCGTCGATGGTGACGTTGGATCCCGCGTCCTCGGGGGCGACGGAGAGGACGAACTCGACCTTCACCCCGGCCATTCCGGTGCCCGAGATCCGCACGAGGCGGGGCGCGTCGTACTCATCGACGTTCCACTCGATCTTGTTGGCCATGCCCATGACCGAGACGACCTGGGTGATGGTGGTTCCGGTGCCGATCTCGGTGGGGATCTCACCCTTCCACTTGACGTGCATGGTGAGCCACTCGTCCCAGCGGGTGAGGTCGCAGAGCAGGTCCCAGGCCTTCTCGGGGGCGGCGGGGACGTGGGCGGAGACGGATACGGATGCCATGAGGGGTTCCTTCGATCGGTTGTTGCTGGGGTTTTCTTGCTGGGGTGGGGTGGGCTAGCGCTCGGCGGGGCGGTAGGCGGTGATGACCACTGCGCCACCGAGGCCGATGTTGTGCTGCAGCGCCACGCCGCTGGGGGTGGCGGCGCTGTCGACCTGGCGGGCACCGGCTGTGCCGCGCAGCTGCCAGGTCAGCTCGGCGCACTGGGCGAGGCCGGTGGCGCCAAGGGGGTGGCCCTTCGAGATCAGGCCGCCGGAGGGGTTGACGACCCAGCGCCCTCCGTAGGTGGTGTCATCGTTGTCGATGAGCTTGCCGCCCTCGCCGGGCCCGCACAGCTCGAGGGCCTCGTAGGTGATGAGCTCGTTGGTGGAGAAGCAGTCGTGCAGCTCGATCACGTCGATGTCGTCGGCGGTGATGCCGGCCTGCTGGTAGACCTGCCGGGCGGCGGTGCGGGTCATGTCGGCACCGACGAGGCTGATGGCACTGTTGTCGTCGAAGGTCGAGCGCATATCGGTGACCATGGACTGGCCGACGATCTCGACGGCTTGGCCGGAGAGCCCGTGCTCCTCGACGAAGCGCTCGCTAGCGAGGATTGCGGCACCGGCGCCGTCGGAGGTCGGGGAGCATTGCAGCTTGGTCAGGGGCGCGTAGATCTGCTTGGCGCCGAGCACCTCGTCGAGGGTGTACTCCACCTGGAACTGCGCGTAGGGGTTGTTGCGGGAGTGCCGGTGGTTCTTGACACCGATCTTCGCGAACTGCTCGGCAGTGGTGCCGTAGCGCTCCATGTGCTCGCGCCCGGCCGCGCCGAACATGTAGGGCGCCGGGGGCATGGCGAATTCCTGCAGCTCAGCGAGGGCGAGGAGGTGGCGCATCATGGGCTGCTCGCGGTCGTCGTAGGTGGAGCCGAGCGAGCCGGGCTGCATCTTCTCGAAGCCGAGGGCGAGAGCGCAGTCGGTGGATCCGCCGCGGATGGCCTGCGCGGCGAGGAACAGTGCCGCGGAGCCGGTGGAGCAGTTGTTGTTGACGTTGACGATCGGGATGCCGGACATGCCGAGCTCATAGATGGCTCGCTGGCCGGAGGTGGATTCGCCGTAGACGTAGCCGGCGTAGGCCTGGCCGATCTCGTGATAGGCGATCCCGGCGTCGTCGATGGCATTGATGCCGGCCTCGCGGGCCATGTCGGGGTAGTCCCAGTCGCGGGAGCCGGGCTTCTCGAACTTCGTCATGCCGACGCCGACGACGTAGACCTTGTTGCGGATGGTGCTGCGGGCCATGGTTTTTGCTCCTCTGGAGAGTCGAGCCCAGGTACCTGAGTCATCGTGTATCAGCAATCTATGTGATCCAACGTGTTACACACAAGGGGTTTGTTCGATAATCTTTTCGGCGTGCCCAGGACAACTCCCCGCAGCCCCCGCCCGGATGATCGCCCCACCGACCGCCGCGCCGTGCGCTGGGAGGACCACAAAGCGGCCCGCCGACAGAAGATCCTCGACTCCGCGCTCACCGCTATCGAGAAGGACGGCCCCGCCGTCGGCGTCTCCCGCATCGCCGAGCACGCCCATGTCACCCGCGCCGTCATCTACCGGTTCTTCCGCGACCGCGCCGACCTCGACTACCAGATCCGCGCGCACATCGCCGACAAGGTCCTCGCCGACCTCGCGCCCCGCCTCGACCTGGCCCGGACCCCCACCGAGCTCATCCACGACAGCGTCCACACCTACCTGGCCTGGACCACCGAGCACCCCCACCTGCACCACTTCGTGGGCTCCCGCGCATCCCGCGACGGCACCGCTGGCCCCGACGTCGCCACCACCGCCAAGACCACCATCGCCACCCAGATCGCCGACCTGTTCACCGCGGTCCTCGACGCGATCGGCGCCGACACCTCCAGCGCCGAGCCCCTCGCCTTCGCGCTCGTCGGCCTCGTCGATGCCACCGTCAACCGCTGGCGGCGCACCGGCGTCCCCGAGGCCGCGCAGCTCGAGGGCCTGCTCTGCGGCTGGACGCTGCAACTGATCAGCACCAACATGCAAGCCCTCGGCCTCGACTTCGACCCGGATATCCCGCTGCGAGCCACCATGGACCGCGCTTACGCTGCAGCAGGAGACCGCGCCGATTAAGCTCCTATCGGCATGGAGCTCACCACGATCAGCCGCTACCAGCCCCAGCCCGGCGAGATCTGGGAATGGCCCATCACCACCACCGGGACGCCCACCCGCTCCCCCATCGCCCCCTCGTTCAACCAGCAGTTCCACCTAGCGGGAGCCACCGCCGATCCCGACGGGCGCAGCGTCTGGCTCGCTGCGGCCTTCACCGTCACCCACGCCCTCGACCGCGCCGCGCTCGCCACCGCGCTCACCGCGTTCCTGCAGCGCCATCCCACCCTGCGCAGCGAGTTCCGGGCTCAGGACGGCACCGTCACCCGGCACATCCACGCCAGCACCACCATCACCGGGCCGCAGCGGCTCCCCCACGACGCCACCACACCTCGCCAGATGCAGCAGCTCCTTGCCCGCCTGCTCGGCGAGCACTGCCGGCCCACCCGCTACCCCGCCATGCGCTTCCTCGCCATCGACCACGGCAGCACCGCCACGATCATCGCCGCGTTCGACCACGTCCACGCCGACGCCTACTCCATCGCGCTCGCCATCCACGAGCTCTCCCGCGACTACCTCGCCGCCCACCACGGCACCCCCCTCGCGCCCGGGGACGCCGGGGACTTCGTCGCCGACACCGCCCACGAGACCGCCATGCCCCCCACCCCCCGCGAGGACTGGCGCATCCAGCGCTGGCTGCACTACCTGCGCTCCTCCGGCGGCACCGCGCCCTCGTTCCCGCTCCCCCTCGGCATCGGCGAGCCCGGCACGCTGCACCCGCAGGCCGACGACTCCCGGCAGCTCCTCGACGCCCACCAGGCCCACCACTTCGAGAAATGGGTGCGCACCCACGGGGGCAGCATGTTCAGCGGGCTCGCCACCTCGCTCGGCATGGCCACCAAGGCCTGCGGCGGCCCTCTGCGGCAAGACATCCTCATGCCCGTCCATACCCGCCACCGGCCCCTGTCCGACCGCACGTTCGGCTGGTACACCAACACCGTCGCGCTGACCATCAACGTGCCCAGCGCCAGCTTCGCCACCAACCTCGCCGCCAACCACGCAGCCTTCCGCAGCGCCCTCGAGCTCGCCCCCGTCCCCCTCGCGCACGTGCTCACCGCGCTCGCCGACGAGTTCCAGCGCACCCGCCAGGACGTCTACATGCTGTCCTACATCGACTATCGGGCACTGCCTGGCATAGCCCCCGGCCACGACGGCGCGACCTGCACCGATCCCGTGCACATCAGCAACTCCACCGTCGCCGACGACGCCCAGTTCTGGCTCTGGCGCGACGAGCGCGGCATCTTCCTGCGCTCCCGCTACCCACGGACCGACGCCTCCGGCCACGTCATGAACGCGCTGTGGTCGGAATGGCGCGAGGCCCTGCGGGCGCCCGCCACGCCGCAGCCCGCGCGCGAGTGAGATATCACGCTCGGCCCCGCTCGCCGTGATGGCGCTCACTCGGCAGGCTCGGTGAATGGACTGTCACAGCACCCGGTATTCATCTCGCGTTGCCCGCCCGGACGCCCTGCGAAACATGGCCGCAACGGTTTTAACGCCGCCGAGAACAATAACGGGCATCACTGCGACAGAAAGCCGATGAAGGCGACAATAGCGACGCATTCACGCCTCGACCACCTCGGGAGATCTTTACGTCGATCGTTCCCTGACCAGGCAAGTGACGTACTGGAACGAAGCGAAATACCGGGCATCGCAGGATTATTCACATCCACAGCACTATTGCAAGCGTGATCCGACCCACTCCGCAGCACGATCCCCGCAAGAGTTTGATGCTCCCTACGATCAATCCATCGCAAGCCGCCAGAAAACAAACCCTGCGATAGGAAATAAGGGGCCACGATGGAATACACCGAGCTCGATCAATACCCGCTCCCCGACGGCCGCCTCACCACCTGGACCCCCGTGGCCGCCCGCGGAAGCTGGGCCCCGGATCCCCGGCCGCTCGCCTCCGCGCACCGCGAGCACTGCGACCGCGTCGACCGCGCCACCGACCGACCCGGCCGCGGCAGCTGGATCGGCTCCGCGTTCCGCATCGAGCGCCCCTACTCCGCCGACGCCATGCGCACCCTCATCACCACCTGGTTCGCCCGCCACGAGGCCCTGCGCACCACCGTCATCCCCACGCCCGCAGGCTGGGCCCGCCAGACGCTTCCCGCCGACGCCATCGACGCCGTGCCCGTCCCTGTCACCCGCGCCCGCACCGGCGCCGAGGCCCGCGACTTCCTCACCGAGCAGTTCGAGACCGCCCTCTCGCCACTGGCCTGGCCGCACTGCATCCTCGCCACCCTTGAGCCCAGCAGCGACACGGGTTCCTTCCTCTGCATCTTCGGCGCCGACCACTCCGTGATGGACGCCTACAGCCAGGTCATCGCCATCAGCGAGCTGCGGGCGCTCTACAACGACATCATCGACGGCACCGAGCACACCACCACGAAGTCCTACGGAAGCCACCTCGACTTCGCCGCCCTCGAGCAGAAGGCGTGCGCGGCGCTGGACCCCGAGGCCCCCGCCGTCCACGCCTGGCGCGAGTTCCTCGACCAGCACGACGGGCAATTCCCCGCCTTCGCTCCCGTCGAGCCCGCCAGCGGCCCCGTCTCGGCCACCACCGGAACTGGCAGGCAGGCCAGCCTCTCCCGCTGGCTCCTCGCCCCCGATGAGGCGCACGCCTTCAACACCACCTGCCGCGCCAACGGCTTCAGCTCGCAGGCCGGCATCCTCGCCGCCCTCGCGCTGGCGCAGGCCCGCACTAGCGGCAGCACCACCTTCTCCACGATCATGCCCGTGCACACCCGCGTCCACGAGAGCTGGGCCGAATCGATGGGCTGGTTCGTCAACATCGTCCCCCTCACGCTCTCGGTCGCCCACGGCCAGGACCTGCCCGGCGCGCTCCAGTCCGCCACCCGCGCGCTCGCCGCCACCAAGCCACTCGCCCTCGCCCCGTTCGCCCGCGTCGCCGAGCTGCTCGGCACCACCGCGACACCCCGCTTCGTGGTCTCCTACGTCGACATCCGCTACCTCCCCGAGGCCGACCGCATGCCCGACATCCAGGGCCGGGCCCTGCGCTCCGACTGCTACAGCAGCAACGAGGTCTACTTCTGGATCAACCGCACCCCCCACGGGCTCAACGTCTCCACCCGCTACCCCGATGCCCCCCAGGCGCACCAGGCGATCGAGGCATTCCTCAGCGAGCTCACAACGGTGCTGCGCAGCGCCAGCACCACCCCCGTCGCTGCCTGAGCACGCCCGCTCCCGCCCGGGAACCCAACGAACGAGCCCCCGATGAACAGGAGGACCGCTTGATCCTCACCGCCCTGTCCGAGTGGAACGCCACCGGAGGCATCCCCGTGACCGTCTCGCCCGCGCCCCGGGCCGATAGCGCGCCGCGCGAGCACACCGCCAGCTTCCTGCAGCTCGATCACCTGCGCGCCGCCACCGCCAACCAGGCAGCGGGCCAGCCCTACCGGGCGTTCATCGGGGGCCTCACCCGCATCGACCAGCCGCTCGACCGCGATGCCCTCGCCGCGGCCGTCACCGGATTCAGCGCCACCCACGAGAACACCCGCACCTTCTTCGAGGAACGCGACGGCAGCTACACCCGCCTCGTCCACCCACCGGAAGGCATCGCGACCACGCTGCGCGACGGGGACGCCGTCGCTAGCGCAGATGCCGCGCGCCACATCACCGAGCACCTCGCAGCCCAATGCGTCCCCTGGAGCGCGCCGGGCTGCGCGTTCGGCGCCATCGACCACGGCGGCTCGTTCACGCTCTACTACGGCGCCGACCACGCCCTCACCGATGGCATCTCCCACGGCCTCGCCCTCAGCGAGCTCGCCCAGCGCTACCTCGCCCACGCCGCCGATGCGGCATTCACCTTCCCCACCGAGCTCGCCCAGCCCCACACCGCCTACACGCTGCGCGAGACCGAGGCCGCCCACCGCTTCGCCACCGATCCGGACTTGCAGCAACGCTGGTCCGGGATCTTCGCCCTCGGCGACTGGCGCATCCCCCGCTTCCCCCTCGACCTCGGCCTCGCCCCGGGCGAGACCGCTCCCGTGCGCATCGTCACCCACCACCTGCTCGATGATGCTGGCGCCACCGCCTTCGAGCAGGCCTGCGCGAGCCACGGAGCACGCCCCAGCGGCGCCATCTTCGCGGTCCTCGCGCTCGCCGAGCACCAGCTCACCGGCTCCACCACCTCCTTCGGGCTCACCGTGCTCTCCACCCGCGCCCCCGAGCACGCCCTCTCCCAGGGCTGGTTCTGCAACTTTGTTCCCGTCGCGTTCCCGCTCCCCGCGGACCCGACCTTCGCCGCGCTGCTGCCCCGCGCCCAGGACAGCTTCAACACCGCGAAGGACCTCGCGCCCACCCCCGTGCACGCCGTGCTCGCGCGCTTCATCGCCGAGGGTCGGCTCGCGCCGCCCACCAGCACCCCGCAGATGGTCAACTACCTCGACACCCGGCGCATGCCCGGCGCGAGGACCGAGGCCCACCGCAACGGGCTGATCTTCACCGGGGAGGGCCGCACGAGCAACGCCAACATGTGGCTCGTGCGCACCGAGGACGGCCTGTTCCTCAGCTCGCAGACCCCCAGCGCCCCTCGCGCGCAGGAGGTGCTGGCGGGCTACTTCGACTCCGTCCGCGAGATCATGGGCTCGATCGCCCGCACCGGCGATTACCACGCCTCGGTGCAGTAGCGGGTTTCGCGGGCTGGCGGACTGCTGGTGTGCGCGCGTCGGCCGCCCGGGACCGCCGGTTGCGCGCGTCGGCCGCCCGGGGCCGCCGGTTGCGCGCGTCGGCCGCCCGGGACCGCCGGTTGTGTTACCAAATGCACCCTCGATCGCGCCTTCCTGGGTGCAAAGCCTCACACAACCGAGGCAGGTTCGGCCAGTGCAGCGGGGGTAGCGAGGCAGGTTAGGCCAGTGCAGCGGACGGGCAGCTGTGACGGGGTCGACGGAGGGATACCCATCCCGGGTTGGGGCTGGCCGCCCCGACCCCGGAGAATGGGTGTCGTGTTCCGAGTGATGTTCCACGAGCCCCGCATCCCGCCCAATACCGGCAACGCCATCCGGCTGGCCGCCGCCACGGGCAGCGAGCTGCATCTCGTCGGTCCGCTCGGGTTCGACCTGAGCGAACCGAAGCTGCGCCGCGCCGGGCTCGACTACCACGACCTCGCCTCCGTCACCGTGCACGAGGACCTTGAGGCAGCCTGGGCAGCGCTGCGCCCGCAGCGGGTTCATGCCTTCACCGCGCACGCCACCACCCCGCACACCGAGATCGCCTACGAGCCGGGCGATGTGTTGCTGTTCGGCCCCGAACCAACGGGCTTGTCCGCGGAGGTGCTCGATGACCCCCACGTCACCAACCGGGTGCGGATCCCCATGCTCGCGGGGCGCCGCTCGCTGAACCTCGCCAACTCCGCGGCCGTGGCGGTGTACGAGGCCTGGCGGCAGCACGGCTTCCACGGAGCGGTGTAGGCCACGCGGGCAGCGGGCAGCGCCTATCCGCCGATGAGGGTGGCGATGTTCTTGGCGACGGCCTCGGTCTGCTCATCGAGGTAGAAGTGCCGCCCCGGGAAAGTGACGAGGTCGAACGGACCGGTGGTGTGGCGGGCCCATTCGCGGGATTGCTCGACGGTGACGGTGGGATCGTCGTCCGCGACGAAGACGGTCAGCGGGCAGTCGAGCGACGGGGTAGCTGACTGGTAGTGGTAGGTCTCGACGGCCTTGTAGTCATTACGCACCGAGGGCAGCACCATCTCGGCGATCTCGGGCACCTCGCGAAGGATCTGCACGCTCGCGGGATCGTTGGCGAGCCGCTCGAGCTCGGTGATGAGATCCGCATCAGTGGCCTTGTGGAACGCGGTGTCGCGCGGATGATGCGGTGGGATGCGGCCAGAGATGATGAGGTGGGCGGACGCGGCGCCACGCTCGTGGAGCGCGCGGGCAGTCTCGAAGGCCACGCTCGCGCCCATGCTGTGCCCGAACAGCGCGAGTGGCCGACCAACGCTGCGGGAGGCTGTGATCGCCTCGGCGATGGCGCTGGCCATGCCCTCGATGGTGTCGATCATGGGGTCGTCGAGGCGGTCCTGCCGTCCTGGGTATTGCACCGCCGCTACCGCGATGCCGGGCGCGAGCTCCTTGGCAAGGCCGTGGTAGGCGCTGGCGGACCCGCCGGCGGGCGGGAAGCACACCAGGTCGGTGCGGGGCGTGCCCGGAGTGGTCTTGAAGGTGCGCAGCCAGGGGGAGCTCGCGAATGCCATGCGGTGTCCTCGGGGTGGTCGTGCTGGTATGGGTCTATCCGGCATCACTCTAGCGGTGCCCGGGAACGTCGATAACAAAGCGCTTGCGTCGTGAGGTGGCGCCCTTGAGCAGGGATACAGCGCCCCGCCGCACCCCGAAGTGCGCGGCGAGGGCCTCGATGGCAGCCTTGTTGGCCTTGCCCTCCACCGCGGGCGCCCGCACGAATACGACGAGTACTCCATCCTCGCCGGTCTCGACGAGGGGCCCCTTGGTGCTGTTCGGCTTGATATACGCGTCGATAATCATCGGTCGGTGGTGTTCCGCTCCTGCTGGGCCGGGCACGGCGCTAGAATTCCGGGCATTCCACGGATCATTCTGGCAGCAGCAGTTGCCCGGCCAGCATTGATGGCGGCAGCATCGACATAGGGGGCGCTCGTGTTCTTTCCCTTCACTCCGGACCAGGCCTTCCAGCTCGGCCAGCACCTTGCCTGGTTCCTGTGCGAGATCGGCCCGGCACTGTTCCAGCCTTGCTCGGGGCCGGTTCCGTTCGTGCCGTTCCCCTTCCCCTGATCCCTTCGTGACTCTGGTCCTGGACCACCTGCGGGAGCCCGCTTCACTGGAAGTCCCGTGAGCGCGTGGCCGCCATGCGCAGGTCCAGCGCGTTGAGCTGGTCAGCGATGATCGTGGCGGTCCCCTCGGCATTCTGGATGATGCCGCGCACCAGCAATGCGGTAGAGGTGCGGGCGAGGACCCGGTAGCGCTTCCACAATCCCGGCGAGCACAGCACGTTCACCAATCCGGTCTCATCCTCGAGGCTGAGGAACGTCACGCCCCGCGCGGTGGCGGGACGCTGCCGGTGGGTCACGGCTCCCGCGACGAGGATGCGTTGCCCGTCCGGCACCGCGAGCAGCTTGTCGGCGGGCGTGACGCCGAGCGCGTCGAGATGCTGGCGCAGGAACTCGGTCGGGTACTGGTCCGGGGTGATGCTCGTGGCCCAGGCATCGGCGGCGGCAAGCTCGAGCGCGCTCATGCCCGGCAGCGACGGGGTCGTGGCGACAACCGTCCCCGGCAGGTGTCCGCCCGTCGCGCGCGCGGCCGCGCCAGCGCCCCAGAGCGCTTCCCGGCGGTCTAGCCCGAGGCCCGCGAATGCCCCGGCCGTGGCGAGGGACTCCAGCTCGGCGGTGGACAGGCCCGCGCGGCGGGACAGTTCCTCGAGGTCCTGGTAGGGACCGTGCTGCTGCCGCTCCCGCACCAGCGTGGCCGCGGTGGCGGTACCGATCCCCCGGACCGCAGCGAGCCCGAGCCGCACCTCGGTGCCCTGCTCCTCGAGGGTCGCGTGCTCGAGGCTCGCGTTGATATCGGGACGGTGCACGCGCACCCCATGCCGGCGGGCATCCGCGACGAGGGACTGCGGCGAGTAGAACCCCATCGGCTGGGCACGCAGCAACGCCGCGCAGAACGCTGCGGGATGGTGCAGCTTGAACCATGCCGAGTAGAAGACCAGCGCGGCGAAGCTCTGCGAATGGCTCTCGGGGAAACCAAAGTTGGCGAAGGCACGCAGCTTCTCGTAGATGCGGTCGGCGGTGGCGCCGGTGATGCCATGCAGCTCGCGCATGCCGTCGTAGAAGCGGGCGCGCAAGCGTTCCATCTTCTCCGGGGACCGCTTGGACCCCATCGCGCGACGCAGCTGATCGGCCTCGGCGGTGCTGAATCCCGCGATGTCCACCGCGATCTGCATCAGCTGCTCCTGGAACAGCGGGATGCCGAGCGTCTTGCCGAGTGCTTTCTCCAGGGCTGGGTGATCGTAGGCGACCGGCTCGGCACCATTGCGGCGCCGGATGTACGGATGCACCGAGCCGCCCTGGATGGGACCAGGACGGATGAGCGCCACCTCCACGACCAGGTCGAAGAAGGTGCGCGGCCGCAGCCGCGGCAAGGTAGCCATCTGGGCGCGGGACTCCACCTGGAACACTCCCACCGAATCGCCCTGGCACAGCATGTCGTAGACGGCGGCCTCGGCGAGATCGAGGCGGGCCAGGTCGACCGTGATGCCCTTGTGCTCGGCGAGGAGATCGATGGCGTAGTGCAGCGCCGAGAGCATGCCCAGCCCCAGCAGGTCGAACTTGACCAGGCCAGCGGCGGCGCAATCATCCTTGTCCCATTGCAGGACGCTGCGGCCGGGCATGCGCGCCCACTCCACCGGGCACACCTCGGCGATGGGACGGTCGCAGATCACCATGCCACCGGAGTGGATGCCCAGGTGGCGCGGATAGCCCTCGAGCTGCGCGGCAAGCTCCAGCACCGGGCGGGGAATACTGGATTCCGCATCCACGCGCACGCCATGCCAGCGATCCACCTGCTTGCTCCACGCGTCCTGGGACCCTTGCGGGAAGCCCAGCGCCCGGGCCGCGTCGCGCACCGCGGACTTGCCCCGGTAGGTGATCACGTTGGCCACCTGGGCAGCGTGGGTGCGGCCATAGCGGGCGTAGACATACTGGATCGCTTCCTCCCGGCGGTCCGACTCGATGTCGAGGTCGATATCAGGGGGCCCGTCCCGCTCCGGGGCGAGGAACCGCTCGAACAGCAGTCCATTGGTCACCGCATCAACGTTGGTGATGCCCAGCGCGTAGCACACCGCCGAGTTCGCGGCCGAGCCCCGCCCCTGGCAGAGGATGCCGTGGCCGCGGCAGAACCCGACGATGTCATGCACGGTGAGGAAGTAGCCAGGGAAGCCGAGCTGCTTGATCACCCGCAGCTCATGCTCGATCTGCCGGTAGGCCCCCGGATGGCCAGCGGGCGGCCCATACCGCTCGCGCGCCCCGGTCATGACGAGCTCGCGCAGCCAGCTGTCCTCGTCGTGGCCCTCCGGGACCGTGAATGGGGGCAGCCTCGGCGCTATCAGCCTCAGGTCAAACGCGCACTCGTGCCCGATCTCGGCGGCCGTGGGCACCGCCTCCGGGTAGTGCGCGAACAGGTGCGCCATCTCCTCGCCCGGCCGCAGGAAGCCCTGCCCCGCCGGGGGCAGCCAGCCGGAGACCTCATCGAGGCTCGACCTCGCCCGGATCGCCGCCATCGCGTGCGCCAGACGACCCCCGGACGGAGTGGCGTGGTGCGCGGCTGTGGTGGCGACCACCCGCAGGCCGTGCGCGCGGGCAAGCCGGTACAGGGCATCATTGCGCTCGTCGTCATCGGGCAGGCCATGCCGGGTCAGCTCGACGGCCACATGCTCACGGCCGAACAGCTCGACGAGCTCGCGCAGCGCTACCTCCGCGGCCGAGGGCCCGCCCCGCTCCAGCGCTGCCCGCACATGCCCCTTGCGGCAGCCCGTGAGGATCTGCCAGTGCCCCCCGGCAGCGTCGGCGAGGCCCGCGAGGCCGAAGCGTGGGGTGCCCTTGTGCCCGCCCTCGAGGTGCGCGGCGGCGATACAGCGGGAGAGCCTGCGGTAGCCCTCCGCGCCCCGCGCGAGAACCAGCACGTGCGCCCCCGGCGGATCCGGGCTGCCCGTGCGCGGCTCGCTCGTGCCCACGGTCAGCTCGGCGCCATAGATCGTGCGCAGCCCCAGCTCGCGAGCGGCCTCGGCGAAGCGCACCACCCCGTAGAGGCCGTTGTGGTCCGTGATGGCCAGTGCATCGAGCCGCAGCCTGGCAGCCTGCTCCGCCATCTCCTCCGGGTGGCTCGCGCCGTCGAGGAAGCTGAACGCCGTGTGGGCATGCAGCTCCGCGTAGGGCACCGTGGCCGGGCTGGATTCCCCCTCTCGGGGAGGCGCGGCATAGGGCTCGCGGACGCGGGACCAGGCCGGGCTATCGTTCCCATCCCCGGGGTGATCCGCCTCCCGCGGGTCCGGGCGTCCGGAGAGGATCCGCTCCAGCTCCGGCCATGACGGCGGGCCATCGGACCATCCCATGCGCGCCCCTTCCCCATCAAGAAACCGGCCCTACTACGACGCTGGGCCCATCACGACGCTGGGCCCACTACGACGATGGCGCGGGGGAAGGTGACGCGCCACGAGCAGTATAGAACATATGTTCGATCAAGCGGGAGAAATGGGAAGGATGCGAGGTTCTGGCGCTGCGGCCCCTTAGCACTCGCTAAGAATTGCCCTGTCTTCCTAGGACAACGCGGCCCTCGATGGCCATACTGGCACCACCGGACATGCCCCCTTGCCGATACCCAGCAGGGCCAACCACGAGAGGACGCCACCATGCTCCCCGACATCTCGCAGATCGATGCACTGGTACGCGACTGGATCTACAACAACCTCGGCCTGACCCTCGAGGCGCTCCAGCTGTTCCCGAACATCCCCTGATCCTCGCGGGCAGGAGCGTCCCCCGCCGCGCGCTCTGCTATGCCTCTGCGCGCCATGCCTCTGCCGCAAACGCGATAGAAACCGCCCCAGCACCAGGTCGATTTCTATCGCGTCTAGCGGTTTCCGGTGCTTTTGCCGAAGATCGACCGCCACGCACGCCCTAGATCACCAGCGCGGCAGTCCAGCAGCCCAGCGCCCCGGCCCTGGATCGGCAGCCCCCCGCCGGTCAATCCCAGATGCCTTCGATGGCCCACTCCTGGCGGTTGCTCACCAGCAGATAAGCGCGGCCAGGGTGGGTGATCACCTGCAGCCGGGCGGCGCGCTGCCCGGCCTCGGAGTCCCACCACTCCTCGTCCAAGCACCAGGGGCCCGCCCAGGCAATGATCCGGGACGACATTCCCTGGTCGCGGAGGAAGCCGGGCACGGCGGTGAGAATGCCCCGCCCGGTGACATGGATCGGCGTGCCCGCGCCATCGAGCAGGTGCACCGGCCTCGGCGGGTCGGGCAGCCATGCAGGAGCAGGCGGGGGCAGCACTCCCGGCCAAGGCGCTCCTGGTGGGCGGATGATGAGCTGTTGCTCTCCATGCGGACTGGTGGTGATGCGTGCTCGGTGCGCGCGCCCGCCCTGGGTGGCGGGGGCCTGGACGGCATCGCCGCCGAGCAGCGCCTGGACGCGCACTACCGCGCGCCGGGCGCGTTCCTCGCGGGCCCCGGCCTGTCCCCATAGCCCGAGCTGCAGCCCGCTGGCGGTGACTACTTCCACCGGTTCGAGCCGCAGGGTGGTTATTCCCCCGGCAGGACCGGCTGCGTGCCCGGCATCGCGGCGGGAGAGCCAGCCGTCGAGCTGCCACCGGATCCGGTCCGCCGTGCTCTCGGGAGTGAGGGGCTGCGCGCAATGCCAGGTGCGCTCGTGGCTGGCGCCTTCCGCGGCGCGGGCTTGCACTCGCAGCCTGGTGCAGGCGACGCCGATGGCGGCAAGCTTTCCATGCAGCTCGGTGGCCAGGGCCCGCCCGGCGAAGGCGGCCGAGTCGATCCGCTCGATCGGCGGGTCATAGTCGTGCTCGATCTCGAGCCCGGGCGGCGTGGGCAGGCCTGAGGGCGGCCGGTCCGGCTCGCCGCGGGCGCGGCGGTGTGCGGTGATCGCGTCGTTGCCGAACCGGGATGCCACGTGCCTGGCGGATAGTGCCGCGTAGTCACCGATGGTGCGGATGCCGAGGCGGTGCAGCAGGTGGACGAGCTCGTGCCGGTCGGGGGCCGAGAGCGAGGGCTCGGCGGCAAGGTCGGTGATGGGCAGGCCAGCGAGATAGTCCCGGTCAGCGCCCGGGGGCACGATCCGGCCCTGGCGCGCGGCAAGGACGGCAGTGAGGATCCGGTCGGCGATACCGGTCTGGCACTCGTGCCCGGCCCGGGCGGCAGCATCAACGAGCGCCTCCGCCGCCGCGGTCTCGCTGCCGTAGTACCGGGCAATGCCATGCAGGGAGAGCACGAGCAGGCCGGGGCGCAGGATCTCCCCGCGGGGAGCGATCCCGTCGAGCTCGGCCAGGACCGGCTCGAAGGCGCGCGCATCACGCTGGGCGTCCTCGGCGGCGATCCGCACCCCGGGGCAACGGGACTGCGCCTCGCGGCGACGGATGCCTCGCCGCACTCCCTGCGCGCGGGCGGTAGCGGTGCATGCGGTCACCCGGTTTCCCGCCACCACGGCAAGCGGGGCATCCGCGGCCAGTCCCGCGTCGGCGAGGGCCGCGAGCGCGGGCCAGTCGGGGAACCAGATCGCGAGGATCCGCCCCATCGGCGCGGCCTCGGTGGGCATCCCGTTCCTCGCGTCATTCATCGGGGCTGCTCCAGCGGACCAATCGGTCCTGGGCAGTGCCTCGCGCCGCCACGGAGAGGCAGGCTGGCACCGATCTCGGTGGCGAGCCACGCCGCTGGACGGTGATGAGCAGCTCGAGGGAGCGCAGCCGCCCCTTGCCCCGGCTGACCCCCGCATACCTGCGCACGTGCGCCGCGACGGTCGTGCGCGCCCCTGGCCACTCCGTGCCCAGCACCGCGAGGACGGTCTTCTTCCCGCGCAGCCGAGCGTTGAGCGCGCGCGCCCGCGCAGGGGCGACATCGAGGCTTCCTGGACCGAGGACCACCAGGTCCATGCCCTCGAGCAGGACGGAGATGATCTGGGCGGGATCCCGCCCCGGACGCGGGATCAGCGCGATGCGGCGCAGGTCCGCCCCCATCTCGGCGGCCGCCAGCAGCCCGAGCTCGGGCAAGCCGAGCAGCGCGGCATGGCCACCTGCCCGGGTCACCTCGGCAAGGACGCCCATCAGCACCAGCGGCGTGCCGGAGAACAGGCAAGCCGTGCCATGAGCGAGCCCCCCTCCCGGCATGGCTTCCCGCAGGGGCGCTGGCACCGGCAGCGTTCCCTGCTCGACCATTCCTGGAACTTGCTCCCGCAGCAGGGCCAGGCGGTGCGCGCTGGAGGAGGCGCTGTGCATCCGGGCCGCCGGGGCAGGCCCTCGCCCGCCCAGGGCAGAGCTGGCTGGCCCGCCCGCGCCAGTTCCTGCCGCCTCCAGCCGACCAGCTCCCATGGCTTCCCTCCATCCGGATCTCGGCAACACGAACCACACGGCACAGGACCATGCGACACGGGTTGCCAGTCGCAGCGGGGAAGGCGCAACCGCATCAAGCACGTACCGCATCGAACACATGTTCGATTACTATCGCGCGAGCCTACCAGATGCCTCCGGGCCCCCGGCACCGTCACGGGCCGGCACTATCTTGGTCACGGTTTGGCCCAGGGTCTTCGCAGAACGCCTTGGCGCCACTACCTTCGGGGGAATGACGAACCTGGAACAAGCTCGACGCGGCGCTGGGTCCGGCTCCCTCATAGCTGGTCGCTACCGCCTCCGTTCCAGGCTGGGCGGCTCCAGCCTCTCCTCGCCGTGGCTCGCCAAGGATCAGCTCCTTGACCGCGACGTGGTTCTCAAGCCAGCCGTGAGCATCCCCGGCCTGCCACCCCAGATGATCGCGGCTGCCCGCCAGCGCGCGCTCCGCGACGGCAGCGCAGCGGCCCGGCTCTCCCATGCCAGCATCGTCACCCTGTATGACGTGGCGCTCGATAGGGACGAGCCGTGGATGGTGATGGAGCACATCCCGTCCATCGGCCTGACGCAGGCGCTCGAGCTGAGCACGCGGCTCACTTCCTTGATGGTGGCCCAGCTCGGCGCGCAGCTCGCGGACGCGCTCGCGACCGCGCACCGCGCCGGGTTGCTGCATCGCGATGTCCATCCGGGCAATGTGCTGATCACCAATGGCCGCCAGCCGGGTCGGGTCAAGCTCGCCGGGTTCGGCCTCGCCCACCCCGCTGATGCCGGGTTCGGGCACCTCAACGTCATTGGCACCCCCGGCTACCTCGCTCCCGAGGTGGCCCGCGGCGAGGATGCCTCGCCCGCCTCCGACGTGTTCTCGCTCGGCGCTACCTTGTACGCCACGCTCGAGGGCTGCTCCCCGTTCGGCCCCGACAATGATCCCGTGGGGCAGCTCAACCATGCTGTCAGCGGCACCATCCGTCCCCCGCGCCGCGATGGCGCGGCAGCAGCCGTGGTGCGCCGCATGCTCGACCCCGATGCCGCGCACCGGCCCACCATGAGCGAGGCTCGCGACGCGCTGGCCCAGATCGCGGCCGGGGACGACAACAACACGCGCTTCGTGCTGACCGCCCCCCTGCAGGTGGCCCCGGGCGAGATCCCGCCGTGGCAGCGGCGCAGCCTCTCCAGCCCTGCCGCCGGAAGCTCCTCCAGCGTTGTCGCGGCGCGGCGCGCTCCCCAGTCGGCGCCGCTCTGGTCGGGCAGCACCGGTTCCCCCATCGGCGAGCCGCGGTTCAAGCCCCGTCCGTTCATCCCCGAGCCCGAGATCGTCGAGTACCAGGAGTATGACGAGAACGAGCTCGCGGACCTGATGAGCACCCGCAAGCTGTCGCTGATCGTCGCGCTGATGCTGCTCAGCCTCGGGTTCGGCGCTTCGGTGATCGTGGGGATCATCGTCAGCCAGATCTAGCGGCCCCCGCCCGGGCGCGCCGCTAGCCGACGATGTGCCGGCGGTGCGCCCAGCGGGTCAGGGCGTTGCGGTTGGATTGCTGTGTCTTGCGCAGCACGTTGGAGGCGTGCGTCTCGACGGTCTTGATAGAGATGAACAGTTCCTCGGCGATCTCGCGGTAGGTGTAGCCGCGGGCGAGCAGGCGCAGCACCTCGAGCTCGCGCGGGGTGAGCGAGTCCAGCTCGGGGTCCAGCGGCGGCTCCGGCAGGGGCGAGCGCCCGGTGAACGAGTCGAGCACGAATCCGGCGAGCCGGGGGCTGAACACCGCATCGCCGCCCGCGACCCGGCGCGCGGCATCGGCGAGCTCGCTGCCGGAGATGGTCTTGGTGACATAGCCGCGCGCACCGGCACGGATGACCGCGATGACATCCTCGGCCGCATCGGAGACGCTCAGGGCAAGGCACACCGGCCCATCGTCGATATCGCGCAGCACGGTGATGCCACCGCCGTCGGGCATGTGCACATCGAGCAGCACGACGTCGGGGCGGGTGGAGTTGATGCCACGGATGGCATCGGCCACGGTGCCGGCCTCACCGACGATCTCGATGTCCGGCTGGGTCGCGAGCTCGGCGCGCACCCCGGAGCGGAACACGGCATGGTCATCGACGAGGAATACCCGCATCGTCATGGTTGCTTCTCCTTGTCCTGCCCGCTGTTGCCCGGATTGCTGCCGGGAACTGATTGTGACCCGGCGCCGGCGCCATCGCCAACGGCGAGGTCATCAGTGCCGGTGGTGTCCTCGCGGGGAACGAACAGCCGGACCTCGGTGCCCCGGCCGGGGCGGGTGCGGATCTCCACGGTGCCGCCCTTGCGCTCGATGCGTTGCTGGATGGAGCGGGCGAGCCCCTGCCGGTCCGCAGGCACCGCGCCGGGGTCGAATCCCGTGCCACGATCACGGACGAAGACACTCACGCGCTCCTCCTCGACCTCGGCATACACATCCACCGCACTCTCCCCCGAATGCTTGGCGGCATTGACCAGCGCTTCCCTGGCCGCGCCGAGCAGGGCGCCGTAGACCGGGGAATCCCGCAGCGGAACATCCCCGACGGTGACGGTCTCGATAGTAATGCCGTAGTGGTCCTCGACATTGCCGGCAAGGTATTTCAGCGCGGCGGCGAGACTGTCATGGCTGGCCTCCTCCGCATGGAACAGCCAGCGGCGCAGCTCCCGCTCCTGGCTGCGCGCGAGGCGCTGCACCTCCTGCGGGCTGTGCGCCTGCTTCTGGATCAGCGCGAGGGTCTGCAGCACTGAATCATGCAGGTGGGAGGCGATCTCGTCACGCTCCTCGGTGCGGATGCGGGCGGCGCGCTCCTCGTTGAGCTCATGCCACAGCCGCACCCAGAGCGGCACGGTCAGCAGTGCCACGCCCACCAGCGTCACCACGACGGCCATCAGGGATGAGCGCAGCGCGCCCAGATCGACCTGGCCGATCCAGATGACGGCAAGGCCGAGCACGACGAGGCTGATACCACCGACCACCCGGGCCCAGGTGGTGGCGGAAAGGCGACGCGGGGATCGAGGCGCCGTGGTATCGAGCTCGCGCCACACCAGCCCGGCACCCGCGATGGCCACGAGGATCGGCACCAGCACTGACCCGAGGGGGCCGCTGGAGAGCATGCCGAACAGCAGCGCGAGCGCCCCACCGATGGTGGCGAGGCCGAGCGCGCGGCGCCGCTGGGCCCTGGGCATGTCGACATCAGGGCCGCCGGGCCGGGTGACGATCCACAGCAGGCCGTAGAACATGACACCGATCCCGGCCGCGGCACTGGTGAGGACGAACGCGATGCGCACCTTCTGCTCATCGACGCCCAGGTGGTCCGCGAGCCCGCCCGCTACCCCACCGATGACACGTCCCCGCCCACGCCGGTAGAGGACGGGCGTGGTGGGGCCGGGCTGGAGCATGAGGGGCACACCCCGATCCTGGCACGGATCGGCCGCGTCGCACATCAGGGATATCCCCGGGGATACCGGGGAACGGGGGCAAAAGATCAGGGGCATCCCCTGATGCGCGGGAGGCTCCCCCGGGCCGATGATAATTCCATGGCAACGACAACTTTCGGCGATCAGCTGCATGACCTGTGGCGGACCCGCCCTGCCCGGCTCTCCGCCGAGGGCAAGATCGGTGGCGTGTGCGCGGGCACGGCGCACCGCTACCAGGTGGACCCCGCGCTGGTCCGCGTCGCGTTCGTGGTGTCGGCATTCTTCAGTGGCACTGGCATCGTGCTGTACCTGCTGGCATGGCTGTTGTTCCCGAAGGACAATGATGACGTCTCGGGCGGCGAGTCGCTGCTCGGGCGTGGCCGCTCGTCGCAGTCATCCAGCAGCTCGCTGATGCTGGTGGTCGCGCTCGCGATCGCGGTCAGCGTCTTCACCCCCATCGGGATCGCGATGAGCGGCTCGGGCATGGTGAGCCTGGCGCTGATGCTGCTGGGCTGGTGGATGCTCTACCAGCGCACTCCCGTTGCTCCGCCGCTGCCGGTCTCCGCGATCCGGCCAACCGTCGGCGGCCCCGGTTCTCCTGCAATGCCCCCGGCGCCGGGCATGTTCCCGCCACCGTCGGCCACCGGGACAGCTGCTCCCTGGATGCCCCCGGCCCAGGCTCCCGGCCCGAGCGGGATGCCCGTCGCTCCCTCTCCAGGCCCGCACGTCCCCTACCAGCCGACTGACCCCTCTGCTGCAACAGCCGCGGCCGCGGAGCGCACCGAACCACCCTCCTGGGATCCGCTCGGCGTCGCACCGTTCGCCTGGGACCTGCCCGAGCCCAGCAGCGCCGCCGCACCGGTTGTACCCCGCCCGCGTTCCCGCATCGCACCATTCACCCTGGGCCTCGCGATCATCGTGGCAGGCATCCTCACCGCCATCTCGCTGGGAACCGGCGCGGACTGGCTCACCCCCGGCCGCATCGGTGCCATCGCGCTCGCCATCGTCGGCCTCGGCCTGGTCGCCGGATCGCTGCGCGGCACCGGGCATGGCTTGCTCATCGTCGCGGCACCGCTCTCGGTGTTCGTCATCCTCGCCACGCTGCTCGGGCCCGTCGACTGGAGCCGATTCCAGGATGGCGCGGGCGAGCGCAACCATGAGGTCACCGCCCTCGCGGATCCGGTGACCGAGTATCGCCTCGGCGCCGGCGAGCTGATCGTGGACCTGCGCCAGGTCGAGCTCGAGCAGGATGCCACCGTGCGGGCCAGCTTGATGCTCGGGGAGCTCATCGTGCTGCTGCCGCCCGATACCGCCAGCCGGGTGACCTGCTCGGTCCGCATGGGCGAGCTCGCCTGCCCGCCGCCGGGTCTCTCCCGCGACGGCGCCCCCGACGACTCCCCCGTCCTTACTGTCGAAGCATCAGTTCTCGCCGGAAGCATCGAGGTCCGCCATGAATGAGCACCAGACCCGCACCCCCCGCCGCGCCCGGTTCTCGCCCGCGCTCCTGCTGGCTGGCGTCACCGTGATAGGCCTCGCCGTCTGGGCGATGATCGATCCGACATCCGGCGCCGGACCGCTCGCCCTGATCCCCTGGCTGCTGATCAGCATCGCCATCCTCGTCGGGCTGATCCTCATCATTGCCCCCAATGGGACGAGCAAGGACAATCCGCCCCCGGGCTGAGTGACGCGCGCCACGCCCCCCATCACGGGCGTGTGAACAAACCCTGGATCGTGTGCTGCCCCATAGTCATTGCCGCGACACATATCTAGGGTTGCGCGCATGCATCGACTACACGACAGGCTGGGGCTGCGCACGAACCCCGTCATCTTCTTCCTGTCCGCAGCGATCCTCGCCATGTTCGTCACGGCGACGATCGCCTTCCCGGGGCCGGTGGAGAGCTTCTTCGCCGCCGGCTCCGACTGGATCCTCACCAGCCTCGGCTGGTTCTACATCTTCGGAGTGACCTCGTTCGTGGTCTTCCTCCTCTGGATGGCCCTGAGCCATTTCGGCTCCGTGCGGCTCGGCGATGACGACGAGCAGCCCCGGTACCCCACGCCCGTGTGGTTCGCGATGCTCTTCGCCGCCGGAATCGGCACCATCCTCATGTTCTGGGGCGTCGCCGAGCCCATCAGCCACTTCGCCAACCCGCCGATGCGCGACGTCGAGCCGGAGAGCACCGAGGCGGCCCGCGAGGCACTGACCTTCACGATGTATCACTTCGCCCTGCACACCTGGGCGATCTTCTGTCTGCCCGCGCTCGCGTTCGCCTACTTCGCGTTCAAGCGGAAGCTGCCCCTGCGCGTCAGCTCGATCTTCCACCCCATGCTCGGCGACAAGATCAACGGTCCCATCGGCCGCGCCATCGACATCCTCGCCGTCGTCGGCACCATCTTCGGTGTCTCCGTCTCCATCGGCCTGGGCACCCTCCAGGTGAACAGCGGACTTGCCCGCCTCGTCGGACTGCCGTCGAACACCTTCACCCAGCTCATCATCCTCGCGATCATCACCACCATCGCGGTGATCTCCGTGTCCCTGGGCCTCGACAAGGGCATCAAGTGGCTGTCCAACATCAACATCGTGATGGCCATCGGGCTGCTGCTCTTCGTGCTCGTGCTCGGACCGACCCTCTTCCTCATGCGCGGCACCATTGAGTCCGCCGGCTCGTACCTCAGCTCCGTCGTCGAGCTCGCGTTCTGGAACGACACCTTCGGCGACACCGGCTGGCAAGGCGGCTGGACCGTCTTCTACTGGGCGTGGACCATCACCTGGGCGCCCTTCGTCGGCATCTTCGTCGCCCGCATCTCCCAGGGCCGCACCATCCGGCAGTTCGTCCTCGGCGTCCTCGGCCTGCCCACCACCTTCAGCATCATCTGGTTCGGCATCTTCGGCCTCGCCTCCTTCGACATCGAGTTCAATCGTGGCGGCGGGCTCGTCGAGGAAGTCGTCGAGCAAGGCGACATCCCCGGCGCACTGTTCGCCTTCCTCTCCCACTACCCGCTCGGCACCGTGATGTCGCTCTTCGCCATCCTCATCGTGGTCATCTTCTTCACCACCTCCATGGACTCCGCGGCGCTCGTCACTGACATGCTGTGCACCGGCGAGGACGAGGTCGGCCCCACCCGCCAACGCGTCTTCTGGGCCATCACCACCGGAGTCATCGCCGGGACACTGCTCGCCTCCGCAGGCGGCAGCGGGCTCGACGCGCTGCAACAGGTGATCATCGTCGTTGGCCTGCCGTTCTTCATCATCGCCTTCCTGATGATGTACAACCTCTGGCGCGCGCTGCGCCACGATGTGACTCCCCCGCCCGCGCTGCGCACCCGGCAATGGGTGCCGCAGATGCACTCCAGCCCCCGGTAGCTGGCTGGCTGATGGCTGGCTGGCGGTGCCGGCCCCGCCACCCGCACCCCGCGCCGCAAACGCGATAGAAACTGCCTCGATCCCAGGTCGATTTCTATCGCGTTTGGCCGTTTCCAGTGCTTTTGGCCGACTGCGCCTCGGTGGCGCCGACCGCCGCCGAAGCCCCAGCCGCCTGTGGACAGATTCCGCGCTATCCACAGGTCAGGAACGCTCCAGCCGCAGTGGCGCGATCCAGCGGCATGATGCCCACATGAGGAATACGCACCCGCATCGGCACCTGCTGATCCGCTCGCCACGAGGCCCTGGCACGCGGGGGCTCGTGCGGCTGAGGCGCGACTGCTTCGTCGAGCGAGAAGCGTGGGAAACACTCTCGGTCGAGGACCAGCACGTCGCCCGAGCGGTGGATGTGCATCGTTCGCTGCGCGGCGGCGGAACCGTGATCAGCCATGCCTCGGCCGCGGCACTGTGGGGCCTTCCTACGTGGGGCAGCACCTTGTCGCGAGTCCATGTGACGCGCGCGGGCAGCAGCGGTGGTCGCATCGAGCAATCTCGCCACCTGCATATCGATGCGCTCGACCCGCTGGATATCACTTCCCGTCATGGCATCGCGGTGACTACTCCCGCGCGCACCGTTCTCGATGTAGCGCGCACCAGTGGCATCGAGGCCGGGATAGTCACGGGTGACGCTGCTATCCACAAGAAGCTCGCGAGCATGGCTCAGGTGCGCGAGTGCCTGGATCGGTTGCCGCGCCGCAAGGGCATCCATTGGGCTCGCGATGCGGTCGGGTTGATCGACGGGCGCAGCGAGAGCGTGGGTGAATCACGCAGTCGGCTCGTGCTCAAGGATGAGGGGCTGCCGCCTCCGGTGCTGCAACCACTGCTGTTCGATGAAGGTGGCGCGCTGATCGGTCGTGGGGATTTCCTGCTCGAGGAACGCGTGGTCGGCGAGTTCGATGGGCGCATCAAGTACGGTGCTCTCCTCCGGGCGGGCGATCATCCTGGTGACGTGGTGTTCCGTGAGAAGCTGCGCGAGGATGCGATTCGCGATGCAGGCTGGACGGTGGTCCGCTGGACGTGGGCGGATCTCGCGGATCCAGCTCGACTCGGCGAGCAGGTGCGCCGAGCGATCGAGCGTGCCCGCCGGTTGCCCGCGCCGCGGGGAACGTGGCGCCCGTCATGAGCACCGGTGCGGCCGGCTAGCGGCTGCCAGCCGCAGGCCACCAGCAAGTCCCGCGGGGCCACCCGCCGCAAACGCGATAGAAACCGCCTCGATCCCAGGTCGATTTCTATCGCGTTTGGCTGTTTCCAGTGCTTTTGGCCGACCGCGCCCGCGCCGACCGCGCCCGCGCCGCCGATGGTCCCCGGCCGACCGCGCCTCGGCGCCGCCGAAGCCCCAGCCGCCAACCGGCCTACTTCTCGGCGATGTCCACGCGCCGCCAGGTCCACCAGAAGAGGAGGAAGGCGAGGCCGGAGCTTCCGGCGGCGAGGGAGTGCAGGGCGAGGTACATGTTGTAGTCGAGGGTGGCGTCGGGCACTGCGGGGACATCGCTCAGGGCGAGGAGCAGTGCACCAATAAGAAGCGTGGCGATGGTGGAGAGCGCGATGGGGATGACGACGAAGATGATGCGCAGCGGGTAGCGCCCGGCGGTGACGTGCATGAGGGAGCCTCGGTGAACGAGGGCGGCGGTGACGAGGCAGGCGACGCCGAGGGTGATGAGGTTCGCGCCGAGGACGTCGCTGAAGCGGTGCCATTTGGAGGTGAGGGTGTGGGCGCCTATCGCGACGGCGTAGGAGGCGGCGAAGAACATGGCGACGCCGCGCCAGCGGAAGGGCACGACGATGAGCAGCGCGAACAGGATCGATGCGGCGATGGTGGTGTGTCCGCTGGGGAAGCTGTTGCTGGTGTAGGGGCCGGTCACTTCGATGAGCTCGGGCCGCTGGAGCACGAGCCGCTTGAGCACCTGGGTGATCATCGAGGACGCAATGATGATGGTGCTCGCGGCGATGGCGAGGTCGGGGCGCTTGCGGGCTAGCGCGATGAGCACCACGAGGACGGAGGCGACTGCGAGCGAGGTGACGGTGATGGCGTCGAGGGCTGCGTCGGACTCGGCGACGAGCGCGGCATCCACTTGGTCGGCGCCGCGGAGGGCAGCGTTCTCGATGCGCTGCCCGGTGGTGGTGAGCACGAGCGCCGCGAATGCCCCAGCGGCCCCGGCGAGGGCGAGAAGGCCGAGCGCCCACCAGCGTGCAGCACTGGCGAGGGGTGGCCCGGTGACGTCGCGGTTGCGGGCGGGCGGCACCGCCAGGGTCGCTGGTGTCATGGGCGCTACCCTAGCGCTGGTGCCGTCCGCGCGGTGTCCGTCATTCCCATTCGATGGTGCCGGGCGGCTTGCTGGTGATGTCGAGCACGACGCGGTTGACCTCGGCGACCTCGTTGGTGATGCGTGTGGAGACTCGCTCGAGGACCTCGTAGGGCACGCGGGTCCAGTCGGCGGTCATGGCGTCCTCGCTGCTGACGGGGCGCAGCACGATGGGGTGGCCGTAGGTGCGACCATCGCCTTGCACGCCCACGCTGCGGACGTCGGCGAGGAGCACGACGGGGCATTGCCAGATCTGCTTGTCGAGCCCGGCGCTGGTGAGTTCCTCACGGACGATGGCATCGGCGTGGCGGAGGGTGGCGAGCCGGTCGGCGGTGACTTCCCCGATGATGCGGATGGCGAGGCCGGGTCCGGGGAAGGGCTGGCGCTGCACGATCTCCTCGGGGAGGCCAAGCTCGCGGCCCACGGCGCGCACCTCGTCCTTGAACAGCAGCCGGAGTGGCTCGACGAGGGCGAACTGCAGGTCCTCGGGGAGGCCGCCGACGTTGTGGTGGCTCTTGATGTTGGCGGTGCCGCTGCCACCACCGGATTCCACGACATCCGGGTAGAGGGTGCCCTGGACGAGGAACTCGACGGTGTCGCCGTGGGAGGCGTTGTCGCCGAGGACCTCGGAGATGGCGCCCTCGAAGGAGCGGATGAATTCGCGGCCGATGGTCTTGCGCTTGGTCTCGGGGTCGGATACCCCGGCGAGCTCGCGCAGGAAGGTCTGCTCCGCCTCGATGGTGACGAGACGGGCGCCGGTGGCGGCGACGAAGTCCTGCTCGACCTGCTGCCGCTCCCCTGCCCGCAGCAGCCCGTGGTCGACGAAGACGCAGGTCAGCCGGTCACCGATGGCGCGCTGCACGAGCGCGGCCGCGACGGCGGAGTCGACGCCGCCGGAGAGGCCGCAGATCGCGCGTCCGTCACCGACCTGCTCGCGCACCTGCTCGACGAGCGCCTCGGCAATGTTCGCGGCGGTCCAGGCGCCGGGGATGCCGGCGATCTCATGGAGGAACCGGGACAGGACCTGCTGCCCGTGCGGCGAGTGGAGCACCTCGGGGTGGTATTGCACGCCGGCGAGCTTGCGGTCGCGGTCCTCGAACGCGGCGACGGGAGCGCCCTCGCTGATGGCGGTGACCTCGAAGCCCGCGGGGGCCTCGGTGACGGCATCGCCGTGGCTCATCCACACTGGCTGCACCTCGGGGAGGCCGTCGTGGAGCAGGCCACCGCGCACGGTGAGGTCGGTGCGGCCGTACTCGCGGGTGCCGGTGCGGGAGACGGTCCCGCCGAGCGCCTGGGCCATGGCCTGGAATCCGTAGCAGATGCCGAACACGGGCACGCCGAGGTCGAACAGGGCGGCGTCGAGCGCGGGCGCCCCGTCCTCGTACACGCTGGAGGGGCCGCCCGAGAGCACGATGGCGCGGGGCTGCTTGGCCGCGATCTCCGCGATGGTGGCGGTGTGGGGCAGCACCTCGGAGTAGACGCGGGCCTCGCGAACGCGGCGGGCGATCAGTTGCGCGTACTGGGCGCCGAAGTCGATGACAAGGACGGGGTGTTCCTGGACAGCATCAGTCACCCGAACAGTGTAAGCGGCCCCGGCGTGTGCTCCGTACCGCCGGGGCGGGCGGGCGCTCAGCCGCGGCGGACGCGGTATCGCACGAACGCGGGGAACGCGAGCGTGGCGGCGATGATGCCGATGATGACGAGCACGCCTCCCCCGGCGGCGGCGGCCGCGGTGCCGACCATCGCTGCGGCAGCGCCGTGCAGGGCATCGCCGATGCGTGGCCCGCCCGCGACGACGACGATGAACACGCCCTGGAGGCGGCCGCGCATCTCGTCGGAGGCGATCTCCTGGAGCATGGTGGAGCGCAGCGCGGCGGAGAACATGTCGGCAGCACCACCGAGGGCGAGGAAGCCCAGCGCGAGCCACAGGAACAGGCGTGGGCCGCCAAGGGGCGCGAAGGCGATCATGAGCCCGAACCCGGTCATCGCGATGCCCCACACGAGGATGCAGAGGAGCACAGCGCGGCCTTGCCGCTCGATGCGGGAGAGCCAGCCGGAGAAGACGCCGCCGAGCACGGCTCCGGCGGAGATCGCGGCGAACAGCATGCCGAGCACGAGGCCGCCGCTCACGGGATCGCCGAATGTCTCGTGGGCGATCTGCGGGAACAGCGCGCGCGGCATCCCGGCCACCATGGCGATGATGTCGACGACGAACGAAGCGAGGAGGATGCGCTGGGTCGCGAGGAACGCGAAGCCTTCGAATACTTGCGCGAACCCGGCCCGGCGCGAGGTTCCGGTGGGTGGCAGGCGCGGCAGCATGAAGGCGGCCCACAGTGTGGCGAGCAGGGCGATCGCGTCGATCAGGTAGAGGGTGGGGAGCCCGAGCACCGGGATCATGGCTCCGGCCATCAGGGGCCCAGCGATGGCGCCGAAGTTGAACACCATCATGTTCAGCGCGTTGGCGGCGGGGAGCTGGTTGCCGGGCAGCAGCCGCGGGATGATCGCGGACCGGGTGGGCTGGTTGATGGCGAAGAATGCCTGCTGGAGGGCGAGCAGGCCGAGGATGAGCCAGACGTTGTCGAGGCCGGCGGCGGCCTGGGCCCAGAACGCGATGGCGGTGAGGACGAGGCCGCTCGTGGCGAGGATCATGAGCAGCCGCCGGTCCATGACGTCGGCGAGCGCCCCGCCCCAGAGCCCGAAGATGACGAGCGGGACGAGCGCGAAGATCCCGGCGAGGCCGACGTAGGCGGAGTTCTGGGTGATCTGGTAGATCTGCACCGGCACCGCGACGATGCTGAGCTGCGCGCCGATGACGGTGATGACGCCTGCCGTCCACAAGCGGCGGTAGTGCTGGTTGCGCAGGGGCGTCACGTCGGCGAGCAGTCCTCGGCTCATTGCTGCCTCTCGTCGTCGTGGCGCGCTCTCCGTCCCGCGGGTGTCCCCCAGGCTTGCGCGAGGGCCTCGATGGCGTCGGTGAGCGAATGTCCACTGACGGCGGCCGTGGCCGCGTAGTCACGTGCTGCGCGGGCAAGGCGCTCGTCGGCCCATTCGCCGCTCGGCGCCTTGCCTCTCGGTGGGTTTCCGGGGGGTGCAACATCGCGGTGCGCGACGCGTGTTCCCGCTCCGCGACGGGTTGTGACGTAGCCCTCGCCCTCGAGCTGCTTGTAGGCACGAGCGACGGTGCCGGGCGCGAGTCCGAGGTCGCGCGCGAGCTGCCGCACGGGCGGGAGCCGGTCCGCTTCCGAGAGCGCGCCGCGGCGGATGTGCCCGATGATCTGGCGGCGGAGCTGCTCGTAGGGCGGGGTGGGGTCGGTGGTGTCGATGGCGAGGTACGCGTCATTCATCGCGTTTCCCTGGTGCGCGGCGAGAGGGGCGCGAGCAGCACGGCGAGGCACCAGATGGCGAGGATCGCGGCGCCGATCTGCGTCGCGATGAGCGCGGGGACGAGGATGCCCGGCCAGGCCGGGGCGCAGGCTACGCCTTGCTGCATAGCGGGGACGCTGCGCAGGGCCGCGGCCATGATGAGGCTGTATCCAGCGAGGGGCACGGCGGTGGCGAGGCCGGCCGCAGCGATGATGCGGGAGGCCGAGCGGTGGCGCTCGGCAGTGTCGGTGCCGGGGTCGAGGCTCGTGGGCGGGCGGTGCGTGAGCGCCCACAGCCCGATCGCCGAGAGGACGATCACGGCGCCGAGGGCTTCGGCGAGGGGCACCGTGTAGAACGTGCCGGGCCATGGGGACACCCTGCCGGCGATCAGCTCGCCGCATCGATACACCAGGGTTCGGCTTTGACGGCCGAGGTCATCGCTCGATGCGGTACGTGCTCCCAGGACCATGAGGACGCCGAGCAGGAGGACGCTGGCGAGAACGGCTCCGGTGAGCGCTGGTGGCAGGTAGCGCCGGGGCGCGCGCGCCGTGAGGCTCGCGGTCCGGACCGGACCGCGCGGGCGCCGGGCACTGACCTCAGCGGCGATGACGCCGCCGAGGACGGCGAGGGTGAGCACGGGCGCGGCGAGCGCGGGGCCGCGGCCGAGGGTGGCGGTGGTGCTCACCCACGAGGCCGCAATGATGCCGACCGTGATCCCTGACCAGAGGAAGAGCCGCGGGCGCAGGAACGGTCGTGGGTGGATGCTGGTGCTGGTGGCGCGCGCGGCGGTGGTGATCAGGATGAGGCTGAGCAGGAATATGCACAGCACGAGCGGTGCGGCGACCACGAGAACCCCCTTGTATCAAGCAGTTGATACAAGGGTGACGGTGGTGGGCACTCGTGTCAAACGATCGATGCGAGCGGAGGAGCATCCGCGCGGAAAGGACCGCCCGCGCATCCAGCGCGAGCGGTCCCAGGAGGGCAGAACGCCTAGCGGTTCAGGCGGGCGGCAAGGAGTTCCTTGCCCTCCTCCGCTCCCTTGCGGCTTTCCTGCTGGGCGCGGCGGAACAGGTCACGGAGCTCGGTGTCGCCGTCGCGCTCCGCGTCCTGGGCGTACACCTCCATCCGCACGGCATTGCTCAGGCATGCCTCGGTGAACCAGATCAGGTCATAGTTCCTGTCACGGGTGCCGCTGACGGTCCCGGTCTCGGCTTCTCGAACGGCATCGGTCATGGGTGATGCGCTCCTTTCCACTCATGGGAACCATGTGCCTCATTGGGCTTCCACTTGAGTCCTGGGCTAAACATCCTTGGCAGGATGTTGTGGCCGGGTCATCGGCTCGGACGCAGCGGCACCAGTCCGAGGACCATCAACCCGATGCCCAGGCCCAGATGAAGCCAGTTGTCCGCGTGGTTGAGGGGAACGAAATTGGCCTCGCTGTCGAGATCGATGACCAGCCCGTACACCGTCAGCGCGAGGTAGATGATGCCGCCACCGACGAGGTAGAGGCGGGCACCGATCGCGCGCATCGCCATGAGGATCCCCGCCACGCCGAATGCCAGGTGCACGACGTTGTGCAGGATCGACACGGCGAAGATGCCAAAGAGGTAGGCATCGCTCTCGGGGCCTGCAGCGGGCAACTCGGCCACGTCCGTAGTGGCCCAGGGAATGAATCCGAGGACTCCCACGGCGACGAAGGCGATGCCCACGGCTAGCGCGAAGAGCTGCCGGAGGCGCGAGGAGGAGAGGTCGCTCTCCTTATGGGAACCGAGTTTCATGATGTTCCTCCGTGCTCAGCCCGGGCAGCCCTAGTCCTCCCGGGCAGCCCTGGTCTCCCGATCGTTTGCTTTCTCGATGGCCGTGACAAGCTCTGCCTTGCGCATGGTGGAGCGCCCGTGGATGTCGAGGCGGCGGGCGATGCGCATCAGCTCGTCCTTGGTGGCGTTCGCATCGACCCCTCCATGTGTCGATGCATCCGGGTCGCTGCTATCGCGGGCACGCTCATCGGAGGGCCCGCGGTCCTGCTTCGCCTCCCACTTATCCCCCACCTTCTGGAAGGTGCGCTTGAGCGCGTCGTACGCCACCCGGTGGGCGCGCTCCTCGCTGCCATACTCCGATATCGCGGAGTCGTAGGCCTTGGCGAATGTCCGTTGCGCCTTCGCGCTGGAGCGCTTGAGGGTGCTGGGGAGCTCGCTCTTGCGGGCGCTGCCCGATTTCGTTGTCTTCGGCATTAGGGGTCTCCACCTCCTGGGGATCGGCTACCCGGGCAGCGTCTCGCCGCCGATCGGGGCAAGCACCTCGCCCGAGTAGTACGAGGACAGTTTGCTCGCGGCGAAGAAGACGAAGGAGGGCGCGATCTCGTCGGGCTGGGCGGCCCGGTCGTAGGGGGCTTGCTCGCCGAAGTCCTCGACCGCCTCCTCGGGAAACGTCGCGGGGATCAAGGGGGTCCATACGGGCCCCGGGGCCACGCAGTTCACCCTGATCCGGCGCTCCATCAGGGATTGCGCAAGGGAGTAGGTGAGGGCGAGGATGCCGCCCTTGGTGGCCGCATAGTCGATGAGGTGCTTGTTGCCGCGCAGGCCGTTGATGGAGGAGGTATTGATGATCGCGCCGCCGTCAGGCATGTGCGCGAGCGCTGCCTTGGTGATGTAGAAGATGGCATCGAGGTTGACGGCGAAGGTATGGCGCCATTGCTCGTCGCTGATGTCCTCGAGCTTCTCCACTGGCATCTGGTATGCCGCGTTGTTCACCAGGATGGAGATGCTGCCGAGCTCGTTGGCGGCGTCCGCCACGAGGCCGCGGCAGGCGCTGGCATCGGTGAGGTCGACGGCCTTGTGGAAGGACTTGCGTCCTTCTGCCTCGATCAGCTCGGCGGTGCGGCGCGCGTCATCATGCTCGCAGAGGTAGCCGATGGCCACGTCGGCGCCTTCCTTGGCGAGCGCGATGGCGACCGCGCGGCCGATGCCCGAGTCACCGCCCGTGACCAGGGCTGTTTGCCCAGCGAGCAGGTCGCGCCCGACGTAGTCGCGCATCTCGTCCCTCGGCGTCGACGGCATCTCGCGCGTGCGGCCCGGGTAGTCGATCATGGGTTCGTCCACGGGGACTCCTTGTCACACTGGCTTGTGGTCAGGCGCGGATGGCCGAGCGGTCGATGCCCGCTTCGCGCGCGCAATGGGCGCAGCAGTACTGGCGCTCGCTGGCTTCCACGCCATGGCCGATGATGCGGCAGCCGCAATGCTCGCAGCGCGGCGCCATCGCCTCGATGGCGCACTCGAAGCTGTCGAACACGTGTGTTTCCTCGCCCCGGCTCACGGTCAATGGCTTGTCGTACGCATTGCCGCAGGTCTCGCACTTGTCCATGGGAACTCCTTCGCGGTCGTCCCGGGTGGTCAGCAAACGTCGGGCTACCCGTGGCAGCGGGGGCGAAACCTGTTTAGCGCCCGAAGCGGCGGGTACGCACCGGGGCAGGACATTCGAGAGGAGCCAGGATGGGAAACCGGGACCAGAAGGATCGCGATCTTGACAGCGCGCGCACGAGCGACGACCAGTCATGGCTGACCACCCAGCAGGGGGTGCGCGTCGAGACCACCGATGATTCCCTCACCGCGGGGACCCGCGGCCCCACCCTGCTCGAGGATTTCCATGCGCGCGAGAAGCTCACGCATTTCGATCACGAGCGCATTCCCGAGCGCGTCGTGCATGCTCGCGGCGCTGGCGCCTACGGCTACTTCCGGCCCTATGACTCACGCTTGCGCGACTACACCGCTGCGGAGTTCCTCACCGATCCGTCCGTCACTACCCCGGTGTTCGTGCGTTTCTCCACCGTCGCGGGCTCGCGGGGCTCCGCGGATACCGTGCGCGACGTGCGGGGCTTCGCCACGAAGTTCTATACGAAGCAGGGCAACTACGACCTCGTGGGCAACAACATGCCGGTCTTCTTCATCCAGGATGGGATCAAGTTCCCCGATTTCGTGCATGCGGTGAAGCCGGAGCCGGCGAGCGAGATCCCGCAGGCGCAGTCGGCGCATGACACGTTCTGGGATTTCATCTGGCTGCACCCGGAGTCGCTGCACATGGTGATGTGGCTGATGTCGGACCGGGCGCTGCCCCGCAGCTATCGCATGATGCAAGGCTTCGGCGTGCACACCTTCCGGCTGGTCACCCGCGAGGGCAAGGGAACGTTCGTGAAGTTCCACTGGCGCCCGCTGCTGGGCACGCATTCCCTGGTGTGGGACGAGGTGCAGCGGCTTGCCGGGGCGGATCCCGACTTCAACCGGCGCGACCTCTGGGAAGCGATCGAGGCTGGCGAGCATCCCGAGTTCGAGCTAGGCGTGCAGCTCGTCGATGAGTCCCGCGCCGACGAACTGGATATCGATTTGCTGGACCCCACCAAGATCATCCCGGAGGAAGTAGTTCCCGTGGAGCCGGTGGGCCGCATGGTGCTCGACAGGAATCCGCAGAACTTCTTCGCCGAGACCGAGCAGATCGCTTTCCACACCGCCAACGTGGTGCCGGGCATCGATTTCACCAACGATCCCTTGCTGCAGGCCCGCAACTTCAGCTACCTCGATACCCAGCTCATCAGGCTCGGCGGCCCCAACTTCTCGCAGCTGCCGATCAACCGGCCCATCGCGGAGGTGCACACCAACCAGCGCGACGGCTACGGGCAGCACACCATCCACACGCATCCCACCAGCTACGCCAGCAACAGCATCGGCGGCGGCTGCCCCATGACCATGGCGCAGAGCCAGCCTCCCGACGATGTGTTCCGCCACTACACCCAGCGCGTGGAGGGCGAGGCCGCGCGCATGCGTCCCGAGAGCTTCCGCGATCACTACAGCCAGGCGCGCTTGTTCTGGAACAGCATGAAGGAGGTCGAGCAGGGCCACATCGCCGATGCGTTCTCCTTCGAGCTGTCGAAGGTCGGCTCGACGACCATTCGCGAGGGGGTCCTCGAGCACATCGTGCGCATCGATCCCGGCCTCGCGTCGAAGGTCGCGGACAAGCTGGGCCTGCCCGCGCCGCGGCCGGAGGGGATCGAGCTGCATGATCGGGCTTCCGCCGCGCTGAGCCAGGTGCCTCCGCTCGCGGGCTTCGACAACACCGCGCCCACGGCTGCCACTCGCCGCGTCGCCGCCGTGGTGTGCGATGACGTGGACGATGTGGGCATCACCGCACTGGCCTCGGCGCTCTCCGACGCAGGCGCCACCCTCGATCTCGTGGGTCCGCGGGAGGGCTGGCTGCGCGGCTCCAGCGGGGAACGGATCACCGCCACGCATGGCCTGCACTCCACGCCCTCGGCGGTCTACGACGCGATCGTCGTGCCGGGCGGCGCAGTGGCTGGCCTCATCGAGCCCGGTGGTCCCGCGAAGCATTTCCTGCTCGAGGCATTCCTTCACCAGAAGCCGATCGCGGCGTTCGGCGAGGCCGCGGACCTGCTGCGGCGCCTCGGGATGAGCAGTGCCGAGACCAGCCACGTCCCCGTGACCGACGAGGAGGGAGTGATCGTCACGAACCGCGAGGGGCGCGAGCTGCCCGAGGACTTCATCAGCACCTTCCTCGACGCGGTGGCGCATCACCGCGCATGGGGTCGCGATACCACGCATACGACCGCATGAATCACAAAGAAAGGACACCCTTAAGATGGGAACAGTTGAGAAATCGATCGACGTCGACGTTCCGGTCACCGCGGCCTACAACCAGTGGACGCAGTTCGAGGAATTCCCGCAGTTCATGGAACACATGAAACGGGTGGAGCAGCTCGACGACACCCGGCTGCGATTCCACGTCCGCTTCGGCCCCATCTCCCGCGAGTTCAACGCCGTGGTCGACGAGCAGCACCCGGACGAACGCGTCGCCTGGCACTCCACCGACGGGCCGAAGCACGCCGGGGTGGTGACGTTCCACCGCCTCGATGAGGGCAAGTGCCGGGTGACCGCCCAGATGGATATCGACCCCGAGGGGATCGCCGAGGACATCGGCGATGCGCTCAACATCGTCGATATGCAAGTCAAGGCCGACATGAAGCGCTTCAAGGAGTTCATCGAGGAGCGCGGCAACGCGACCGGGGGCTGGCGCGGCGACGTGGATCCGCCCGCCCCGTAGGAGATCGTGATCGCATGAGGACCGATGCGCTGCGCGCCCAGGTCGATCGATGGTCGTGCCTCGGTGCGCGCGCTGCGCCACGCGCGCGCGGCGAGCGACTGTTCCACCCGCGCGGGGAATGCTTCACCGGGCAGTTCCGGCCAAGCGCTGACGCTCCCGTCGAGCTCGAGGCCTCTGCCTGCCACGTGCGCCTGTCCAAGGGCCTCGGGCTGGGCGGATCCCTACCGGATGCCCTGGGCATCTCCGTGCGGTTCCTCGAGCCCCGCCCGTGGGACGTGCTGCTCATCAGCATCGCGAGCGCGGGCCCGCTGGGCCGCCTGGTGCCAGTGCCAGCGGTTTCCTGGACCGGCCCGGCTTTCAGCACCCTGATGCCCTACCGGTCCCCCGGCAGCGGCCTCGCGTGGTTCCATGCCCGCGCCGCGAATGACAGGAGGATCCCCTGTCGCCGGGGAGCGCTCTCCGCCGCCGTTGCCGAGCGTCCCCTCGAGCTCGTACTCGGCAGCGGTGGCACCGACGGGTACCGTGCGATCGGCTCACTGCTGCTCACCATGCCCGTGAACGCGCAGTGGTCCTTCGATCCGGTGCTCCATGACCGCGCGGGGTGGTCGCTGGCCCTGGCGTGGCTCGCCACGATGCGGGCGGGCGCCTACCGGGGCAGCCGGAGCGCGCGGGGCGCGGCCGTCACGGGGCGGTGATGACCCGACGTCCCGGATCCAGGATGAGACCACGACCCATCCGGCGTAGAGCCATGCGTCGTTCAGAACGTTCCAGACTTCGGTGGGGGCTGCGCTGGCGCGAAGGGTCGATGCCATGGTGCCTGCCTCGGTCCGGGGGGGGTGATCGTTGCTAGACCCCTACCCGGACCGGTGCTGCTTAAACAGCTCGGCGGGACAGCTCAGCGGGCGACCACGGTGAGCGACAGAGCGGCATAGACAAGGAAGAGCATCAGCAGGAACCATCCGGCGCCCTGCCAGATCGGCCAGGTGCCGCCTCTGCGCCAGGTGCGGTAGGCCTGGACGAACGCGCCGAGGAAACCCACGAGGATGATCGCTGATGGGCCGAGGGCCAGGAACATGGCGGCAGGCTCCGAGTCGCGGGGGGTTCCCCAGATGACGATCCCGCCCATGAGCGCGAGCGCCACGGCAACAACAGTGAGGACGTAGGCCGCCGCCCGGCGGAAGGCCCGCGGGTCGTGGAAGCGCTTCTCGACATCGTTGGTCATTCGTGCTCCTCCTTGCGTTGGGAGTGGAGGCCCTGGGGCCGCGCCCGGCTCCCCCTGTCCAGCCTCTGGTTCGCCGTGCGCGATATGGTCCTCCCTCGCGCGCGCCACGATCCTGCGGCCACCGTTGCCGAGGCCGTCGGGCTGCCCCGTTGCCTGCTCGGTCACCGCGAGGATGTGCTCGACCCCCGCGCATCCCGCGCGGCGCTGCACCTCTGCCCCGGTGCCGCGTCGCTGCAACCCGGCGAGCATGGTGCGGGCCTGCTGGTAGTCACCGGCTTCGCACAGGGCGTCGGTGATGGTCGCGAGGAGGTCGGCGATCCGCTTCGCGATGGGTACGTGCGCTTGTGCCACGGGGTCGATAGCGGGCCCGTCGATGCCGTGCCGGGCGGCCATCCATACTGCGGCGTCGGCCCATGCGGGCTCGAGGAGCGGGGGCTCGAGGCCTCATCGGGGCCTGGGAGCGGATTGGTCCTGAGCATCATGGTCCTCTCGACTAGTCCGAGGACCTGGAATGAGGCGCGCCTGGTCCGGCTAGCCGTGCATACCCTGCTCGGCGCCCGGCGAAACCCGTACCGGCTAGACGGTGTAGATGTGCACGAACTTCCTCTCGGCCCCGGCAGAGAGCGGCCGATGGCCGGGTATGACGCGTGGCGCCGGCTCGTGCAGCTCGAAGCATCGCGCCATGAACCGTGGCGCCATGACCGAGAAATCGATCCTCATCGCCTGCGCGTGCTGGGCGCGCTGGGCTATGAGCTCGATGCAGGAGGCGCTGCAGAAGCGCGAGCCGGAAAGATCAACAATGATCGGTTCTGGCGTTTCCAGCAGTTCGTCCAGGGTGCGTGCTAGCTCCTCGTGGCTCGTGGCATCAAGCTCTCCCTGGAATACCGCTAGGCGCACCTGCTGCCGCGAGGCGCTCCGGTGATGCGCGAGATCTCTCGCGTCCTTATCGTGGCCGGTCCCTATTGGACCCATATCGACTCCTCACCCGTTGAGTGCAGTTCATCCCCACCAACAACACTCCCCGAATGTGACGCGCGCCGCAACCAATCCGCTGGCCTTTTGAGCAAGCTTTACCGTGCCTTTAATGTAAATGGATACTTAATGCAATATTCAACCTGAGTTCGCGTACGGAAATGTCACATTTGATTGAACCCTTGCCGACGGACAAATATAATAACAAAATGGAACTTATCGTGATCGCCGCGCTGCTGGTTTTGATAGCGGTCTGGGCATTCCGATGGAAAGCAGGCAAGGCCCCGTCCGTGGACGAGGAGCGCCCCACCGGAAACCCTACGGCCAAGCACCCCGACGACGACTAGCAGCCCGCATCGATCAGGAACCGCGCCCGAGCGCACCGCTGGGCGCGGGCACTGCATGCAAGTAGGCATGCTCCGTCTCTGCCGCGATCTGGTCCCACGAATAGCGGGCCACCGCGCGATCACGGCCAGCGATTCCCCAGGCCTCCGCGAGCGCTGGCCGGGAAAGCACGTGGCACAACGCATTGACCAGCAGGCGGGGCCGCTGGGGCGGCACCAGCACCCCGGTGACGCCATCGACAACGGTATCGGGAAGGCCGCCGACCGCATGGGCCACCACCGGCACCCCGCACGCCATCGCCTCGAGCGGCACCATCCCGAATGGTTCGTGGCGCGGAGTGCACAGCACCACGTCCGCTGACTGCAACAGACCGGGCATCTCCTCGCGCGGCACCTGGCCGAGCAAGCGCACGCGCTCCTCCACCCCGAGCTCGCGTGCCAGCGAGCGCAAGCGCCGGGCCTCGGCGTCCTGCTCGAGCCGCGCTGGCTCCGGTCCGCCCGCGATGACCAGCTCCGCCGACGGGATGTGCGCCACCGCCCTGATAGCGATATCAAATCCCTTGCGCGGCACCAGGCTGCCCACCGAAACGATGCGCTTGCGACCACCCCCGGCTCGCTGCTGCTGGGCCGCCGGGCGGAATGCATCCAGATCGACACCGCACGGCACGCGCGAGATCCGTGTCCCTGGCACGCCCATCCGCGCGAGCTCGAAAGCCTCCTCCGAGCTCGTCGCGATCACCCGGGAAGCCGCCCGGGCGATGGCACGCTCGGTGCGGATGCGCCCGTCCGAGCTCGTGTGCTCCTCGCCCTGGAACCGTCGCTTCACCGAGCCCAGCGCATGAAACGTCTGGACCGTCGGTGTGCCGAGGACGCGCGAGACCAGTTGCGTGGCGATGCCCGACATCCAGAAATGCGCATGAGCCACATCCGGGGGGTCCACCACCCAGTCGGCCCGCAGGAACCGGGCGAACTCGGTCATGTGGGGCATGATCTCGTCCTTCGGGATTCGGCTCGGCGGCCCCGCCGGCACATGGACGACTCGATACCCGTCCTCGCTCGACACCTGCTCGGGCAGTTCCCCGGCATCGCGCCGCGTATAGACCACCACGTCGTTGCCGCGGCGCGCCAGCGCTGCGGACAGTGCCGCGACATGAACGCTCTGCCCGCCCGAGTCCACCGTTCCGGGGGTCGCGAGAGGGCTCGCGTGCTCGGATACCATCGCGATTCGCATATCAGGCCTTTCCTGGGACGAGAGAGCGGTGCGGGCCCTGCGCGAAGGCTGACATCCACGGGCCATGCACCTGCCATGCCAGTACCGAGAGCGATCGGTGGGGTTCTGCCATGAATTCTCTGGTACCCGTTCCTGCCCGCCGCCAAACCTCACGGTCTGGTCACGGGAGGTGCTCGCGGGGGCTAGTCGAGCAGGGGAAGGCACAGGAGATCAGTGCCGCGAGGATTAGGAGCCCCTCCAGCGTGGTAGCCCCTCCCCATGGGATCACTCTGGCTCGACACGCGCTCGCACCCCGCCCCGCGCGCCATCTCCGCGCCCGCCGCCACCGAGGTGCTGATCATTGGCGCTGGCCTGACCGGGCTCGTGTGCGGCCTCGAGTGCGCGCGCGCGGGCATCGTTGTGACGCTCATCGACCGGCATGGCGTCGCGGGCCTCACCACCGGCAAGACCACCGCGAAAGCCACGTGCCTGCAGGGTGACCGGATCAGCAGGATCACCCGTACCCACGGGGCGGACGCGGCGCGCGAGTACGTGGCGACCAACCAATCGGCGCTCGAATGGTTGCGCCAGTTCTGCGCCAGCGCCGGGGTCGCGACGCAGGAGCGCTCCGCGTACTCCATCGCCCAGGACGAGGCCACCCTCCCTGCCCTGCACCGCGAGGCGGAGGCAGCCCGCGCCGCCGGGCTCGACGTGGGCTGGGGACGCGGCGCCCCGCTGGACTACCTCCCCTTCCCCATCGCGGGGTTCGTCGGCCTCGAGCGCCAGGCGCAATGCGACCCGGTGGAGCTCTCTGTGGCCCTCGCCGAGGCGATCATCGAGCTCGGCGGCACCATCCTCGAGGGCATCACCGCGCGCGGCGCCACCATGTCGGGCGCGACGACCGTCCACACCTCGCAGGGCGATATCGCCACTGACCGCGTGGTGCTCGCGACGGGCACCCCCATCCTCGACCGGGGCGGATTCTTCGCCACCCTCGAGCCGCAGCGCTCCTACCTCGCCGCCTACCCGCTCGCCCCGGATGCGTTGCGGCCGGAAGGCATGTACGTATCGATAGACCCCCCGGAAAACGCACCCTCGCGGTCGGTGCGCTCCACGCCGGATCACTTGCTCGTCGGCGGGAATGGTCATGTCACGGGCCGGGCGAGCGATACGCGCGAGCGCGAGCGCGACCTCCGCGACTGGACCGCCCGGTATTTCCCCGGGCTGGCCCCTTCCCACCAATGGTCCGCCCAGGACTACCGCAGCATCGATGGGCTGCCGCTCGTCGGCCGCTTGCTCGCGGGAAGCACCGGGGTCCTGATGGCGAGCGGCTACGCGAAATGGGGCATGACCAACGGAATCGCCGCGGGACGAATCCTCGCTGCCCGCATCACGGGCTCGGACGCGCCCGGCATGGAGCTGTTCGATAGCCAGCGCGCGCTCATCACGCGCAGGCTCCCCAGCTTCCTGTCGCTGAACGCGCACGTGGGCACCGCGCTAGCGGCAGGACTACCACGGCTAGCGCAACCACGGCGCGAGCCCCCGGCGGAGGGCGAGGGATACGTCCACTGGCATCGGTGGCGACCGGTCGCCACGAGCACCGTGGACGGGGCAACCTGCACGGTCTCGGCGATCTGCCCGCACCTGAAGGGCCTGCTCGCCTGGAACAGGGCAGAGCGCACCTGGGACTGCCCGTTGCATGGGTCGCGCTTCGAGCCCGATGGCAGCCTCATCGAGGGTCCGGCGACCCGGGGCCTCGGGCCCTGCCGAACACTGGAATGGAAAGGAAGTCGATCCTGAATGGACATCAAGGAACTGAAGGACCGCCTGGAGAACGCCCACGGGCCGTTCCTATCGATCTATATCGATGATTCTCACAACACCGAGGATGCGGGCAAGGCGCGCGAGCTGCGCTGGCGGGACATCGCGGCGCGGGCGCGCGAGCAGGGAGCACCGGATGCTCTCGTCGATCGGATCCAGTCGCTGAGCGAGCGCTGGCGTCCGCCGATCGGCAGGCGGGGCCGGGCACTGGTGTTCTCGGAGGACTCCGTCGTCGTCGACGAGGAGCTTCCCTTCGTCCCGGACCAGCCCGACGCGCGGTTCTCGCTCATGCCGCACCTGCTCCCGCTGTTCGAGCATGGTGTCACCCGGCAGACCATCATGGTCGCCGAGGTCGATCGCACCGGCGTGGACGTGCGCTGCATCGATGAGTACGGCCATACTCTCGCCTCGGACTCGGAGGACCAGGAGCGCCATCCCGTGCACAAGGCGAACGTCGGTGACCGGTTCAGCTGGGCACGCGTCGAGGAACGCACGGAGGAGATGATCGATCGGAACCATCGGGACACCGCGGATCATCTCGCTGCGGCGGCGCGCGAGATCCGCCCGTCGATCCTGGTGCTCGCGGGCGAGGTGCAGGCACGCACCAGCATCGAGCAACTGCTGCCCGACGATGTGCGCGCAATCGCTCATCAAGTGACCGGCGGCGGCCGCGCCGAGGGCACCGATGATGCCCAGCTCGAGGACGCCATCACCGACCTCGTGCGCAAGCGGCAGTCCGAGAAGGTCGCCGAGGCGCTCGAGCGGTTCCGCATCGAGTCGGGACGCTCATCCGGCTATGCCGTCGATGGCCTCCACACCATCGCAGCGAACCTGCAGCAGGGCAATGTCGACACGTTGCTCGTGGCGCGCCGCCTCGACCGCGAGGAGGCACCCGCCCCCGAGACCGACACCCGCGAGGCCGATGCCGTCGTCGCCACGTCCATCCAGCAGGGCGCGGAGATCATCGTGTGCGACAAGGAGGACGTGAGGTTCGAGGACGGGATCGGCGCGATCCTGCGGGCGCCCGCGCTGGCGATGAGCGATCGCTACGCGCAGCAGGGCTAGCCCGCTCCAGGATCAGCCACCGTCGCGGTGGGCGGCTGGCCCACAACCCCGACGTTCGAAATGGAGGCATTCTCATGAAGGATCCCGAGATTCCTGGACAGGAAGCGTCGTTCCCCGACAAGGCTGGACGAGCCCTCGCGCGGCTCGCGTACTTGTTCATCCTGCTATCGGTGGTCGCGCTGGCCCTCACCCTCTACGCAGCGGGCACGGGATCCTCCGGCCCGGCGTGGATCGCCGGCGCGAGCTGCGTCGCGCTCGTCGCGGCGGCGGCTGTTGCCTGGCTCTGGCAGGCGCGGCGCAAGCGCCGGACGCATCTCGAGACGAAGGACCGCCAGCTATCCACCGAGGGCAAGGGCCCGCTCGACATCTGACGGCCCTCCCGCAACAGGAAGCGAGGGCCCCGGGCACCATCGTGCCCGGGGCCCTCGCTGCGGATCCGGCTACGGCGGCGATTCGCCGGGCTGGATATCAGGCTCCTCCTGCTCGAGCCTGTCGTCGAGCGTCTCCCCCTCCTTCTGCTCGCGGGGAGTAGTGCCATACGCATCGGCCTCCGACCAGTCATCCGGCGGGGCCATCGCCCCGGTGAGCGGATTCTCGCCCAGGCGATCCTCGTCGACGTACTCGGCGCTATTGAGCGATGCCGGGTCGCTCTCCACCTGGTCCGGGTCGCCGCTATCCTGCGGCGGTGTCACATCCTGGCGATCGCGTTCATCCTCGGCCATGATCGTGGCCTCCTCTCGTGGGGGTGGTCCGGGGGGCTAGTCGCTCGGTGGTGCCGGGTAGGGGGTGCGGGAGAGCAGCCCGGCCAGGTGGGCGGCATTGCGCGCGAGATTGCTGATATTGCCCTCCAGCCCGGCTGGCATCTCGTCGAGATCCTGGTAGTCCGTGCCGCCCCTGGCCTCGCCCACCCAGTAGGCGGATCCGTGCGCGGGAACGGTGAACCCGAGATCGGCGAGGCCCTGGAACAGGTCCGCCGTCACCTTGTGCGCGCCATCCTCGTTGCCGACGATGCCCACCACCGCCACCTTGTCGAACATGATCGGCCGACCGTCCTCCCCGGTCTCGCTCAGGTCAGCGTTGAGCCGCTCGAGCACGCGCTGGGCCAGGCTCGAGGGATGCCCGAGCCAGATCGGCGTGCATAGCAGGAGCACATCGGAGGCGAGCACTTCCTCGCGGATGGCGGGCCACGCGTCGTCGTCGCTCATCTCGTGCCCCACCCCGGGCGGGATGACATGGTCGGCCACGCGCACGGACGAGCCGCGCACGCCGTGCTCCGCCAGCGCGTCGAGGATCTGCCTGGCGAGCAGGTCGCTGCTCGAGCTCTCGCTGCTGGGCTTGAGGCTGCATGCCAGAGCGAGCGCGCGGGGCTGGTTCGCCTGGGGCTGGGTCATCGGTCTCCTCCTCGTTGTGGCTTCCCTGGTGTGCTACCCGCTGGAACGCGGAATATTCGCCACTGCCACCGTCCCTCGGGCAAGGATGCTGCCGCCCGGCCAGGGCAGGGCGAGGTTTACCTCCCAAGGCCCCGGGGAACCCACGCGCCATGAGCCCCCATCAGCCCGCCGTTGCCGAGCATCCGCCCGCCACGCCCTCGCCGCTGGCCAGTCCGCCGCTGCCGCCGTCTCGAGGCCCGGTCTCCGCACGACTCATCGAGGCATTGGCCCGCCGGCCCGAGAATGTTCCCGACGATGGATTGCGCGAGCTGGCCGCACTTGCGCGGAGCGGCGATGCGCTGGGCGAGGACGTGCAGCTCGCGCTCACCGTGTGCTACGAGCTGCACTACCACGGCTTCGCCGGCACGGATCCGGAATGGGAATGGCATCCCGCGCTGCTCGGCGTGCGCGCCGCGCTCGAGGAGTTGTTCCTCGCGGTGCTGCGCGAGCACGTGCGCCTCGACGATCCCGTCCAGTCGCTCGAGGACCTGTGCGCTCCCGCGCCGGGCACCGGCACCGTGGGCACGTTCCTGCGCGACACTGGCACGTGGGAGCAGATGCGCGAGCTGTTCATCCAGCGCTCCGTCTACCAGTTGAAGGAAGCCGACCCGCAGGCATGGGCGATCCCGCGCCTGACGGGCCGGCCCAAGGCCGCGCTCGTGGCCGTGGAGTTCGATGAGTATGGCGGCGGGCAGCATGAGCGCATGCACTCCCGCCTCTTCGCCGGCCTGATGGACGCCGCGGACCTCGATTCGCGGTACCTCGCCTACCTCGACCAGGTGCCCGCCGAGATGTTGGCCACAGTGAACTTCATGTCATTGTGCGGGTTGCACCGCTCGCGCCTCGGCGCGCTGGTGGGCATGTTCGCTGCGGCGGAGATCTCCAACGGGCCGGGCGCGCAAGTGATGACGGATGCTCTCGACCGGCTCGGTGCTCCCGAGGCGTGCGTTCACTTCTACCGCGAGCACATCGAGGCGGATGCTGTCCACGAGCAGCTCATGCGCACTGATGTCGTGGATGCGCTGCTGCGGGACCATCCGTCGATGCGCGAGGAGGTCAGCTTCGGCATCGGAGCGAGCGAATTCCTGGAGGATCGCTTGTCGGCGCGGCTGCTCGGCGCCTGGGAGGAAGGGCGCACGAGCCTGCGCTAGGCCTTTTCCGTGCCGTCCTGGCGCCGTTCGGTGCGGGGCTTGCGCTTCCTCCGGTGGCTCGTGTCGCAGAACGGGAAGATCCGGCTCCTGCGGCACAAGCACAGCGCCACCGTGACCCGGTCGGACTCGGCGACGGTTCCATCCGGCAGCTCGATCCGCACCGGTCCGGGCACCAGCAGCGGACCATCGGCGGTGTAGCGCAGGCACTTCATGGGCGTGCCGGCTTGCTGGCCCGGACAACAACGATCTCCTCGAGCGACTGGCACGGATCGAGATAGCCTGCTCGCACCAGGGCCTCCCTGCGGCGGCGCATCACTGGGCCGAACGGAATGCGCTGGCGAGCGGAGACCGACGCGTCGAGCCCCTCGCGGCCGAGCGCATCGAGCGTCTCCTCGACGCCGCTGATCGCGGAGTGCACCATCAGCAGCGTCCCTCCGGGCCGCAGCAGCCGCTGCGCCGCGAGGCACAGCACATCGATGACACTGCGACCATCGCGGCCCGCGTCCCATTTGGTACAGGGGCGCGCGGCGCCCTCGTCGAACCAGGGGACGTAGGGCGGATTGGCGAGGATAGTGTCGAACGCCCGTCTGCCCGCGAGCCCCGCGAGATCGCCATGGATGACGTCGATGCGACCGCCGAGGACCGCAGCGTTCGCCCGGGCGGACAGTACCGCCCGCAGCGAGGAATCCACGGCGGTCACCGAGGGGCAGCCGCTCCAGGCCGCGATCAGCGAGAGGTAGCCGGTGCCGCAGCACGCATCGAGCACTTCCCCCTGCCCGGCTAGCCCGCTGCGCAGGTACTCGCGCGCGAGCAGCATGCTGTCCTCCTGCGGGCGGTACACCCCGGGAAGGCGAAAGACCTTGGGCGGCTGGGCATCGAGGGCGACGCCGGATTGGGGCCATGCGGGCCCCGGGGAAACGCTTTCGATCTCCAGGGTCACCCTGCACCTCCCGTGTCGCGCGTGATCGGATCACGTACCGGATACCCCTTAACGGGGCCGCGAAACGTTGGGATGGTGCGCCCGGCAGGCCGGGCTAGTCGCCGATCATGCGGCTGCGCATCTGGCCGAGGGTGCGCGCGAGCAGCCGCGACACGTGCATCTGCGAGATACCGAGATGCTCGGCGATCTGGGCCTGCGTCTTGTTGCCGAAGAAGCGCATGATGATGATGCTGCGCTCCCGGGCGGGAAGCTCCTCGAGCGCCGCTTGCAGCGCCTCGTGTTCCTCGAACTGCTCGAGGTCGGTATCGATGGAACCGACAGTATCGAAAAGGGACCGATCATCGTCGACCTGTCCGTTCCCCGCATCGGCGGACTGGGCCACGAATGCCCGGCCCGCGAGCTGCCCCTGCTCGACCTCGCTGACGGTGAGATCGAGAGCCTCGGCGATCTCGGCCTGGGTCGGCTCGCGCCCGAGCTGCTGCACGAGCTCGGAGGTGGCCGAGCCGATGGCGAGATGGGCCTCCTGGAGGCGCCGCGGCATCCGTACGGCCCACCGGGTATCGCGGAAGTGCCGCCGCACCTCGCCCATGATGGTCGGCACGGCGAACGCGAGGAAATCTGCACCGACGGACGGGTCGAAGCGATCGACGGCATGGATCAATCCGACCAGTGCGACCTGCCTGAGGTCGTCGATGGGCTCGCCGCGGTGGGCGAAGCGCTGCGAGATGTGCTCCGCCAGCGGGGCGCAGCGAGAGATCGCCTCCTCGCGGAGCGCTATCGCCTGCTCCTCATCGCTATCCATATTTCGCAACCGGGCGATAAGCCGCGGGACATCGGAATACTCGGAGTCACTCACCGACAGGTAAGGCCTTTCGCTTCACGACCTGGACGGTGGTAGACGGGCACTTGCCGTTGCGGCGCCCGTGGTTCTCCATGTGAGCATCCTGGTGCCAATCCAGGTCATCAGCGAGGGTGCGCACCACATGCCAGCGGAAGCTATTGGTCCGCGGCAACGGCGCTGCAGCGCACTCCGCGGTCATGGTCACGCAGAGCGCGGCCCCATTGTCCTCGATGGAGCACGTCACCTCGGAACCCGTTGCGGCGATCTCGATGAGAGTGGTGGCGATCTCATCCACGGCGAGCTGCATATCATCGATGTCATCCGTGACGAGCCCCGAGGCCTTGCCGACAGACTTGACTATCTCCCGGAAGACAGGGAGATAGTGGATATCAGCACGTATCGCGATATCGACGGAAACGCCCTCGGGCGCGGTGGTGGTTTTTTTCGCGATCAATGATCTCCCCCCGAAGGGTTGCGGAAAAGCTCTCCACAGGCCAGCGTACTCCCTGCCACCTTTGCCAGTACGAACTCGCCGCAGCTCGGCCGGTTTGCACCATTGCCCGTGCGCTCGCTGGTCCGGTGATCGCGCGCCGCTCGGCCGACCGGATCACCCCCGGACGGACAGCCCGACCTTCTGGAACTCCTTGAGGTCCGAGTACCCAGCCTTGGCCATCGCCCGCCGCAGGCCACCAACGATGTTGGTGGAGCCAAAGGGATCATGCGAGGGACCATTGAGCACATTGTCGAGAGGCGCTTGCTCGTCCTTGTCGTAGAAGCGAGCAATGGTTCCGCGCGGCATCGAGGGATGGGCCGCCACGGAAGGCCAGTACCAGCCCATGCCAGGTGCCTCGCGCGCCGCCGCGAGCAGCGAGCCCAGCGCGACAGCGTCCGCGCCGCACCCGATGGCCTTGGCGACGTCGCTGGAGGAATGCAGGTCACCGTCCGCGATGACATGCACATAGCGGCCACCGGTCTCGTCGAGGTACTCGCGACGGGCTGCTGCGGCATCCGCGATCGCGGTCGCCATCGGCACACCGATCCCGAGGACCTCGCGCGTGGTGGTCGCCGCGGACGCGCCGTAGCCCACGATCACGCCAGCAGCACCAGTGCGCATCAGGTGCAGGGCAGTGCGATGGTCACTGACACCACCGGCGACGACGGGGACATCGAGCTCGGCGATGAACCGCTTCAGGTTCAGAGGCTCGTTGTTGGAGACATGCTCGGCCGAGATGATCGTGCCCTGGATGACGAGGAGGTCGATACCGGCCTCGAGCAGCACGGGCGTCAGCCACCGGGCGTTCTGCGGGCTCACCCGCACCGCGGTGGTGACACCGGCATCGCGGACCTGCGCGATCGCTGCGCCCAGCAGCCCCGTCTTGATGGGCGCGGCGTGCAGCTCCTGGAGCTTGCGGATCGCCTCGGTCGGATGCACCTCATCATCAGCGAGGCCAACAACCTCGGTGAGCCGAGCCTCGACATCCGCGTGGCGCCCCCACAGGCCCTCGGCGTTGAGCACGCCCAGGCCGCCGCGCTTGCCCAGCTCGATCGCCATGCTGGGCGAGACCACGGCATCGGTCGGGTGCGCGAGCACCGGCATCTCGAACTTGTAGGCATCGAGCTGCCAGGCCGTGGACACCTCCTTGGCGGACCGGGTCCGGCGGGAGGGGACGATGTTGATGTCCGCGAGCTCGTAGGTACGTCGCGCGGAACGCCCCATGCCGATCTCTACGTGGTCCTGCACCCGCGTTCCCTTCTCTGCTGTGTCCCTGCTCGATGCCCGAGCTGCTCGGTGTGCTGCGCCCTCATGGCCGTTCCGCCGCGGAGTCGCAGCGACCCAGTGGCCCGGTGGATGCTCTAGCGAGCAGTGTAGTTCGGCGCCTCGACGGTCATGGTGATGTCGTGCGGGTGGCTTTCCTTCAGGCCCGCTGTGGTGATCTGCACGAACTGCGCATCCTGCAGATGCTCGATCGTTCCCGAACCGGTGTACCCCATCGCGGCGCGCAGTCCACCCACGAGCTGATGGATCACGGTGCCGAGCGGACCGCGGTACGGGACACGGCCTTCGATGCCCTCGGGGACGAGCTTGTCCTCGGAGAGCACATCATCCTGGAAGTAGCGGTCCTTCGAGAAGCTGCGTGCTTCCCCGGACTGGCCGCGGCCCTGCATCGCCGAGAGCGAGCCCATGCCGCGGTAGCTCTTGAACTGCTTGCCGTTGACGAAGATCAGCTCGCCGGGCGATTCCGCCGTGCCGGCGAGAAGGGAGCCCAGCATCGCGGTCGAGGCACCTGCCGCGAGCGCCTTCGCGATATCGCCGGAGAACTGGAGCCCGCCATCCGCGATCACGGGCACACCGGCCGGGCGGCACACCGACGCGGCCTCGAGGATCGCGGTGACCTGCGGCGCGCCAACGCCCGCCACGACACGGGTGGTGCAGATCGAGCCGGGGCCAACGCCGACCTTCACCGCGTCCGCGCCCGCGTCCACGAGCGCCTGAGCAGCCTCGCGGGTCGCCACGTTGCCGCCAATGACGTCGACGTTCTCGCCAACCTGCCGCTTCAGCCGCGAGACCATGTCGAGCACGCGCTGGTTGTGCGCGTGCGCGGTATCGACGATGAGCACATCCGCACCGGCGTCGACGAGCTGCATCGAGCGCGACCAGGAATCCTCGCCCACGCCTACCGCGGCCCCGACGAGCAACCGGCCATCGGTGTCCTTGGTGGCATAGGGGTGCTGCTCGGTCTTGACGAAGTCCTTGACGGTGATCAGTCCACGCAGCTTGCCCTGCCCGTCGACGATCGGCAGCTTCTCCACCTTGTGGCGGCGCAGCAGCCCGAGCGCGGCCTCCGCGGTGACGCCCTCGCTCGCTGTCACCAGGGGCATCCGGGTCATGACATCAGCTGCTCGCTGCGACTGGTCCACCTCGAACCGCATATCGCGATTCGTCACGATTCCCAGCAGCATGCCGTTGGCATCGACGACGGGCAATCCCGAGATGCGGAACCGCGCGCACTTCGCATCCACCTCGGCGAGCGTGTCATCGGGGCCGCAGGTGACCGGATCGGTCACCATCCCGGCCTCGGAACGCTTGACGGTCTCGACCTGCGCGGCCTGCGCCTCCGCCGAGAGGTTGCGGTGCAATACCCCCATGCCGCCCGCGCGAGCCATGGCGATGGCCATGCGCGCCTCGGTCACGGTATCCATCGCCGAGCTGACGAGCGGCACGTTCAACCGGATCCGCTTGGTCAGCTGGCTCGAGGTATCGACCTGGCTGGGAATAACGTCCGAGGCCGCGGGCAGCAGCAGCACATCGTCGTACGTGAGCCCTAGCATCGCGATCTTGCCGGGATCATCCCCGCCCGTGAAAGCACGTGGTGCAGAGCTGGTCATGCCGAGCGCCCTTCCTAACTTGCTGGTTCCCCACCGAATCATCACAGCGTAGGCAAAACACGGCCCGGAAGCTAACCCGGTGCAGGCCCGCCGTGATGATAGGCCGCCGGAGCAGCGGTCACTAGTCCGCTCAACTCAGGGAATCCACAGCGTATTCCCAGCGCACGCACGGCCCCGGCCCTGGCCAGGCTGGCAGGATATCGCTAACCGGGCTGGGCATCCCAGCGCACACTGCCCAGCCCGGTGACCCGCTCCCTCCGGCAGCGAGCGACCGCCCCGAGCCGCGTATGGGCGAATTTTTGCACCCAATATCGTGGTTTGACGGGCGAACCGGTGGCGGAGAACCCCTCGCACTCAGTACGGTAGGACACGTGCGCGATCATCTACCACCTGGTTTACCGCCGGATCCGTTCGCTGACGATCCGCAGGACCCTGCTTCGGCCCTCGACTCCCTGGAGCCGGGGCAGCCACTCGACCCGCACGAACGCATGGCCATCGAGGAGGACCTGCAGGATCTCGCCGTGTATGAGGCCTTGCTGGCCCATCGCAGCATACGCGGGCTGGTCGTGCTGTGCGAGGACTGCCAGCGGGATCACTTCCACGACTGGGACATGCTGCGCGCGAACCTCCTGCAGCTGCTCGAGGATGGAACCGTGCGCCCCCACGAGCCCGCGTTCGATCCGAACCCGGACGCCTATGTCACGTGGGACTACTGCCGGGGCTACGCGGATGGCGTGATGAGCGACGTGTCGCCCCAGCATCGCGGGATCTATCGTTCCTGGATCCAGGGCGGCAGCGACATGTGATCCGGCGGCATGCAGCCCTCACAGCGGCCCGAATGACCGCGCCCCCGACGCCTGGTTGCTGCCGCGGGCGGTACTGCATGACCCGCTCGTGCGATGCCTAGCTTTCTCCCTGCAGCATGCGAATGCGGCCCCTACCCAGGATCGATCCGGGCAGGGGCCGCATTCTTGTCCATCCGAGCCGCTACGAGTCGGAGGGGCCGGAAGCATCCGAGGAGCCGGATGTGGTGGCTTGGTCCTCGGATCCCTCGATGCCAGCATTGCTGGTCGAGGTGGTCACATCGTCGAGCTTTTCCTGGGTCTCCTCGGGGACCGGTGCCGCGGCGGTGGTGGCAGAGGCACGGGGCGACGTGGGGCGAGCACTGGTGGTAGTGCTCGGCGCCGAACTGGCTCCCGTTGTCGTTGAGGTCCCCCCGGTCGTGGTGGAAGAGGATCCCGTTGTCGTCGGCGCAGTGCTCGTTCCGCCCTGCCCGGTCGTCGTGGTAGCCGGCGGCTGGCTCGCACCCTCCGTCGCCGAGGCATCCGCGCCCGGATACCAGGGGAAGTTCGAGAGGATCTCCGGGTCAACGGTAAAATCCGGCAGCGGCACCCCAGTAGGCACCCCAGTAGGCAACTCCGTCGGGAAGCCAGCGGGCAGATCGGTTGGCAGGCCCGGGATCACGGCTTCGGTTGGCAACTGCCCCAGTGGCGGCTCGCTGGTCTCCTCGTCCGAGGTCGCTCCAGGAACAGCGGGACGCGGCATGTCGAGCACTTGGTCGAGATTGCCCGGGTTCTGCTGGAGGTCCTCGCTGAGCTGCTGGAACTTGCTGCTCAGAGTGTCCTGGTCCGATCCTTGGAGCTGGCCTATCCGTGGTGCTACCTCGCTCAGGATGCGTTGCACCTGTGCCACGTCTCCGGATTCGAGCGCGCGCTCGGCCTGCTGGAGCTCGTCCCACAGGCCCGCGACCATCACCGTGGTCTCGCTCGAGCCATGGATCTGCTGCCGGAAGCCCCAGAGCGGATCCCCGGGCTGCGCGTTCTGCGACACCACGGCAAGGCCTCCGAGGACCACTGCCGCGGCTGCGGCGACGCCCGCGACCGAAGTGAGCCACCGGTTGCGCCGATTGCCTCCGCCCTGGCCGGGCCGGATCGAGGCCACTGTCGCCGGGGCCGCTGCTCGTTGCATCGCGGCCTCGACCTCGTCGAGCGACGGGGCAGGCGGAAGTGGTGCCGACATGATGTCGTTCCGCCAGTCCCCGAGAAGGCCCGCGAGCGCAGCGGTTTCCTCTGAATCAGCGTCCTGCTCGATGCCACGCGCTAGCGCATCGAGGAACGCGTCGTCAGCGAGCAGCTCGCCGATATCAGGCATCGATGCTTCCCCGCCCTCGCCAGCCCCCTGCGACAGGTCCTCTGGATCGCGGCCGACGCGGTCGCCGGTCTCGCCGTCGTCATTGCGCCTAGCCATCGATGTCACCTACTCTCCCCATTGATTTCTTCAGCTTTGCCAGAGCACGGTGCTGTGCCACGCGCACGGCGCCCGCAGTGCTTCCTACGATCTCCGCGGCCTCGGCGGCAGAAACGCCCTCGATGACGCGGAGGATGAGGATTTCCCGCTGCTCCGGAGAGAGGGAGCCCAGCAGCTCCTGAACCCGTCGGGAGGATTCACCGAGCAACGCGTGGTCCTCGGGGCCCTGCGCGGACGAGGCGAAATCCGGCATATCGGCTGTCGGGTCCTGCCGGTTCCGCGCTGTTCCGCGATGCGCATCCGCGACCTTGTGGGCGGCGATGCCATAGACGAACGACATGAATGGTCGCCCCTGGTCCCGATACCGGGGAAGGGCTGTCATGACGGCCATGCACACCTCCTGAGCCACATCGTCGGCGGATACGTTTCCGCGCTCTCCCAATCCGATCCGGGCCCGGCAATAACGGAACACCGGGGGGCGGATCGTTTCCAGAACAGTCGAGAGAGCCTTCCTGTCGCCCTGGCTGGCTGCAGCGACGGCAAGCGTGAGCTCCTCATCTGTCAGTTTCATCGCATGATGAGGAGCAGGTGTTACACGCGAGTCCCCCGAATCGCGCGCACCCTCTCCAGGTCTGTCCCCGCTGGGGACCAGCTTGTGTGCTTCAGTCATACGTCGAGGTCGCACCCTTGGGTTGCCAGCATGTTATTGGTATCCATACGACAATACCGGCAGCCGCCGACAACGAGCTCCCGGTAGCTCAACTGCAGTCCGTTCATGCGAACCACCCGCCTCTCAGCTCTATCGTCCGCTTCCACTCCGCGGCACGCCCCTGCCACCATCGTGACCGCTCAGGGGACGGATCGCTCGTCAGCAGCATCGCGGAGGCCCAGGCAAGCGGCAGCAGCCCAGCGGCCGAGGCATCCCGATGGCATCGTGCAGCGAGCTCGAGCGACTCCCCCGCCTGCCCGTCCGCGCCGAGCGCCGCGGCCAGGATGAGCTCGGACTTGATGCGATGCCGCTCCGATCCGGCCTCCACCGAGCCCCGGGCCGCATCGCGCGCGACGTTGACCACGGATGCCCCGGCTCCGGAGAACAGCGCCCGCTCGGCCTGGACCCAGGAGAGCCGCACGCGCTGCCGCCAGAGCGCCCCGGCCGGGGCTCCGTCCAGTCGCTGCCGCACGCGACCGAGCAAGGCGTCCACGGTGCTCATCCGGAAGGATCCGAGCATGTCCGCCGCGAGCCCGGTCATCGCGTCGCACCAGGCCTCGCCAGCGAGATCAGCACCGGCCACCAGGCGTGCATCGCGCTGCGCGGTCATCGCGATCCGCGCCGCGGCCCCGTCCCGGATCGCCGCGCGCCGGTAGTGGCCGAGCTGGCGATCGAGCGATGCGGCCGTGCTCAGGGCGAGCGAGCGCGCCGCTAGCCCCTCGGGCAGGGCTGGGGACGGTGTGGTCGCGCGCTCGATGTCCTCGAGCAGCCCCCGGGCCGCGGCGTAGTGCCCACTGGCCCCGAGCTCGACGGCCCGCGCCCATGCGTCGAGCAGCTCCATGCATCGCTCCTTACCGGGCATTCGGATGCTCCGACAAGTCGCATCCCGCGTCACCCGTTCACACTATGGTCAACAAATTTTAAACTAGATGAAACTATTGCAATGGTTGAATCATCCAAGCGGCATGTGATTTTGGTCAAACGTTTTTCGCCCCCTCCGGCGCCCCGCCCACGCCTTCACCCGAAACCGGTGCGGTGCCAGTCACATATTACACGTTTGAACTGGGGATACATGCTAGAGTCCGGCCACGCGCGGCAAGGGACGATGCGCGATCCATGACCGCCCCAGCGAGGCGCGCCAGCATTGATCACGCAAGCCGATCCGGAGGGTTGACGGTTTTTCTTTGCAACGCATAAGGTGTTGCCTGGTTGACCCCAAAATATTCTTGCCCGCTAGCCGGGGAATTCTTTCCGATCGTAATTCGGACATGCAGGACAAAGGAGAAGAGATGCCGCAGCCCCACCAGCTCCCCGGGCCGATCGTCGATCATTGGGATTGGCAGCGGCACGGCCTCTGCCGCGGGGTGGACTCGTCGGTCTTCTTCCACCCCGATGGGGAGCGCGGGCGCGCGCGGCACGAGCGCGAGCTCCGTGCCAAGGCGCTGTGCTACCGGTGCCCCGTGCTCGCGCAATGCCGGGAGCACGCGCTGTCCGTCGGGGAGCCCTATGGGATCTGGGGCGGCATGTCCGAGTCGGAGCGGCTGCATCACCTGAGGATGAAGCAGTCCCGCAACATCGCGTAGCACCGGCCCTACCCAGCAACAAGGGTGCCAGCACCTCGTACGGTGCTGGCACCCTGTGCTCTATTCCGAGCCATGCTGCCCCAGGGATCAGTGCCGGGGATCAGTGCCCGGGATCAGTGGGAGTGGCCGTGGCCGTGCTCGTCCTCTGACTCCTCGGGCTTGTCCACCACAGCGCTCTCCGTGGTGAGGACCATCCGCGAGACCGACGCCGCATTGATGACAGCGTTGCGCGTGACCTTGACCGGGTCGATGACGCCCTGCTCGACGAGGTTGCCGTAGGTCAGGGTGGCGGCGTTGAAGCCCTCACCGACACCGAGCTCCTCGACCTTCGCGCTGACGACAGCACCATCGAGGCCAGCGTTGCGCGCGATCCAGTACAGCGGGGCACTGAGCGCCTCGCGGACGACCCGCACACCCGTTGCCTCGTCGCCCACGAGCCCGAGATCATTGGCGAGCGCCACGCGCGCCTGGACGAGGGCACTGCCGCCACCAGGCACGATGCCTTCCTCGACGGCTGCCTTCGCTGCGTGCACAGCATCATCGACGCGATGCTTGCGCTCGCGCAGCTCGGTCTCGGTCGCTGCGCCCACGCGGATGACAGCAATGCCTCCGGCGAGCTTGGCGAGCCGCTCCTCGAGCTTCTCCCGGTCCCAGTCGGAGTCGGCCTGATCGATCTCCCGGCGCAGCTGCACCGCGCGATCAGCGATGGCCTCATCGGAGCCGGAGCCGTCAACGATGGTGGTGTTGTCCTTGGTGACCACGACGCGGCGGGCATGCCCGAGCACATCGAGACTGGCGTCCTTGAGGGTGAGGCCCACCTCGGGGTTGATGACCTGCGCCCCGGTGACGATCGCGAGATCGTCGAGGAATGCCTTGCGGCGGTCGCCGAAGAACGGCGCCTTGACCGCCACGGCCTTGAGCGTCTTGCGCACCGAGTTGACCACGAGGGTCGACAGCGGCTCGCCATCGACGTCCTCGGCGATGATCAGGACGGGCTTGCCCGATTCCGCGATCTTCTCGAGCAGCGGAAGGAAGTCGGGCAGCGAGCTGATCTTCTCGCGGCTGAGCAGGATCTGCACATCCTCGAGGACAGCTTCCTGGGCCTCGACATCGGTGAGGAAGTAGGGCGACAGGTAGCCCTTGTCGAACTGCACGCCCTCGGTGACGTGGAGATCGGTGAGCAGGGAGGAGGACTCCTCGACGGTGACGACGCCATCGACACCGACGCGGGTCATCGCGCGGGCCACGAGATCGCCGATCTCCTCGTCGCGGGACGAGACGGTAGCGACCTGCGCGATCGCGGACTCGCCCTCGACCGGGGTCGCGACCTTCACGAGGTGCTCGGCGACGGCCTCCGCAGCCTTGGCGATGCCCTTGCCGAGCGCCATCGGGCCCGCGCCGGCAGCGACGTTGCGGATGCCGGCGCTGATGATGGCCTGCGCGAGGACGGTCGCGGTGGTGGTGCCGTCGCCGGCGACATCGTTGGTCTTGATGGCGACAGCCTTGACGAGCTGGGCGCCGAGGTTCTCGAAGGGATCCTCGAGGTCGATCTCCTTGGCGATGGTCACACCGTCATTGGTGACCACCGGGCCACCGAAGGCCTTGGCGAGAACGACGTTGCGGCCGCGCGGCCCGAGGGTGACCTTGACGGCGTCAGCGAGCGCATCGACGCCACGCTCGAGCGCGCGACGAGCGTCATCATTGAACTTGATCTGCTTGGACATAGTTGGTCTCAATGCTCCTCAACTGGCCAGCTGCGCGTCGGCACGGTGCCCGCGCCCGCCAGCACTCGGGAAAATGCGAAGCCCCGGTGGCCAGGGCCTGACTGGCCTCGCCTCCGGGGCTCGCACAAGGGGGTCACATCTACAGTGAACGCGTCACTTGGAGACGACAGCGAGGATGTCGCGGGCCGAGAGGATGAGGTACTCCTCGCCGGCGTACTTGATCTCGGTGCCACCGTACTTGCTGTAGATGACGACATCGCCTTCCTGCACATCCAGCGGGATGCGCTTGGCGCCCGCATCGTCCCAGCGGCCGGGGCCGACTGCGATGACGGTGCCTTCCTGAGGCTTCTCCTTGGCGGTGTCTGGGATGACCAGACCAGAAGCAGTAGTGGTCTCCGCCTCGTTCGTCTGGACGAGGATCTTGTCCTCGAGCGGCTTGATGTTCACGCTCGCCACGTTGAACCCTCCACGTTATTGGGTGTGATGCCCGCCCGTTGCGGGCAGCTTGGTTCGATCTACGATTCGCGACACGTCTTCGAGCCCCGTCGTCGCGGGTGCCGGGACCAATTCTGCGTCACCTAGCACTCTATACACGAGAGTGCTAGCACTCAAGGCAGGCGTGGCTGAATGTCGTTAGCTTGCAGCGAACGGCACCTCAGGACCAGCCCCTACCCCGCTGCCGCAGCCCCTGCACCCACCCCAGCTACCTGGCTCACCTGCACCGACAGTGCGGGATCGGTCGCCACCAGCAAGCTCGACGGCCGCGCCCCCGCCGCGATCAGGTGCGCGCCCAGCGACGCGATCATCGCCCCGTTGTCCGTGCACAGCCGCGGCCGCGGAATACGCAGCTCCAGCCCAGCGGCCGCGCACCGCTCCTCCGCGAGCGCGCGCAACCGCGAGTTCGCCGCCACTCCCCCGCTGATGACCACCGTGCCCACGCCGGTATCGCGCGCAGCACGCACCAGCTTCATAGACAGCACGTCCGCCACTGCCTCCTGGAAGGACGCCGCCACATCCGCCCGATCGATCGGCTCGCCCCGCCGGTGCGCCGACTCAAGATGCCGGGCCACCGCCGTCTTCAGGCCCGAGAACGAGAACCCATGCCGCGCATCCCGCGGCCCCGTCATCCCCCGGGGGAAGATGATCGCCCGCGGATCGCCGCCGCGCGCGAGCTCATCGACCACCGGCCCGCCCGGATATCCCAGCCCGAGCAGGCGCGCGACCTTGTCGTACGCCTCGCCCGCCGCATCATCGACCGTCGAGCCCAGCTCGACCATCGGCTCCGCGAGCGAGCGCACATGCAGCAGGCTCGTATGCCCGCCCGAGACCAGCAGCGCCACGCACGGCGGCAGCGGGCCATGCTCCAGCGCATCCACCGCGACGTGCCCGCCCAGGTGATTGATGGCATAGAAGGGCACGCCCCAGGCCGCGGCGTACGCCTTCGCCGCGGCTGCCCCCACGAGCAGCGCGCCAGCGAGCCCTGGCCCGATCGTCACGGCCACCGCATCGGGGCGCTCGATGCCCGCGGCCGCCAGCGCCCGCCGCATCGTCGGCACCACGGCCTCGAGGTGCGCGCGCGAGGCGATCTCCGGCACCACGCCGCCAAACCGCGCATGCTCGTCCACGCTCGATGCCACCTCATCGGCCAGCAACGCCACCGTGCCCGCGTTCTCGCCGCGCAGCGCCACCGACGCGATGCCCACCCCTGTCTCGTCGCAGGAGCTCTCGAGCCCCAGCACGGTGATCGTTTCCCGGCCATCCCACTCAGGCATGATCGCCACCTTCCCGCTTCATCACGAAAGCATCGGCACCACTCGGCTGGTAGTAGCGCTTACGCAGGCCGATCACCTCGAACCCCACGCTGCGGTACAGGCCCTGCGCCGCGGCATTGTCGGTGCGAACATCCAGGAACACCGGGCCGCCATGCACGTCCGCCACAGCGAGGAGGTCCGCGAGCAGCAACCGACCGATGCCCTTGCCCTGGTGCTCCGGAGCCACCCCGATCGTATGGACCTCGTTCTCCGGGTCCCGGCTCGCGCCGAGCAGCGCGATCCCCGCGTATCCCACGAGCTCGCCGCCGAGATCGGCCGCGACGTAGTGATTGCTGCGGTCCCGCAGCTCCTGCGCGAACGCCCAGGCTGGCCACGGATTGTCGTAGGCGAACAGCAGCTTCTCCAGCCGCGCGCACGCCGGTGCGTCAGCAGCAGCGAGCGGCCGGAGCGCGACGGCGCCGGACGCGGGCTCAGGCACCATAGCGCCACGTCCCCGGCGGGTTCTTCATCGCGCTCGGCTCGGTGGCGTCCGGCCGGCGCAGGTACAGCGGCACGAGGGGGCCTGGTGCCGTCCCCTCCCGCAACGAGGCCGAGGCAGCGACCAGCCCGATCGGCGTGGGGCTCGCGACCCCGAGATCAGGAGCCTCGAACAATGCCGTGTGCGACGCTGAGCCAGCGACGCCGGTAGCGCCGTCGAGCAGCACGTCCGCAGGCTTGCTCACGGCCGGGCCAGCGATGCGCTCGCTCGCGCGGTAGCGGGCCCAATAGATCTCGCGGCGGCGCGCATCGGTGACCACCAGCAGCTCCTGCGCCCCTGGCTGGATCCGCGCAGCAATGGCGTCCATCTGGCACTGCTCCGCGATCGCATCGAGGCTGCACACGCCATGCGCGGGAATGCCGAGAGCATCGGCCAGCGAGGCCCCGGTGACCATGCCGACCCGAAGTCCTGTGAAGGGACCGGGACCGGTCCCCACCACCACGGCGTCGAGGTCGGCGAAGCCGAGGCCCGCTGATTCCAGGCATTCCACGATGCTCGGGGTCAGCACCTCGGCGTGCGCCCGCGCATTGACCGTCACGCGGCGCGCGAGCTCGACCGGCCCCGATCGCTGCGGGTCGAGCTGCACGACTCCCGCGGTGACAGCGGGCGTGGAGGTATCAACGGCGAGAACAAGCACGATTATTGAGGATACCGACACAGCCGGGCATTGCCGACCCGCCGATCCTCCAACGAGCACCCAGCGGTCAGGCGGCGTCCACCCATTCCCAGCGGGCCACCCGTGCCTCGTCCTCCCTGTCGCGGTCGAGCTGCACCCACAGGTAGCGGTCAACGAGCCGCTCGACGAGCCCTTCGCCCCACTCGACCACGAGCACCGCGTCCTCGAGCTCGGTATCGAGATCCAGCGCATCGAGCTCATCGAGCGCGAGGTGCGCGTCGTGGGCACGCTCGGCATCGCCCAGCAGCCGGTACAGGTCGGCATGCACCATCGCTACCGGCGGCAGGCCACCAGGCCGGCTCGCGCCCGCCCGGTGCTCGCGGGCGATGATGAACGTCGGCGAGCTCACCCTGCCCTGAACGCCCAGCCCCGCGGCGATCCCCCGGGCCAGCGCGGTCTTGCCAGCTCCGAGGGGGCCCCCGAGGAGCACCACGTCACCGGCGGCGAGCCCAGCCGCCAACCGCTGACCAAACGCCTCGGTGTCCTGAACGGTCGGCAACTGCTCTGAATACACCGGCAAGGGACCTTTCGGATCGGGCATGCTCGAGGGACCGGTGGATCAGGCGCTCCAGGGCCTCGCTGACCACCTGGGGCCGCTCCATCTCCACCATGTGGCCTGCCTTCGGCACGCGGAGCAGCTCGGCATGCGGCAATGCCTCCGCGATCGCCACCGAGTTGCGGAACGGCGTCACCATATCGCCATCGCCACACACCACCGCGGCCGGGACGGGCTTGAGGATCGGCAGCGCGAGCGACTCGTCATGCTTCTCCAGCGCCACGAGGAAATTCACCATCGTGAGCAGGTTCGTCTCATTGGTCATCTGCTCGGAGAACCGCGCCACCTCGGGGGGAACCCGCCGATCGCCGTACGAAGTCACCTTCAGGATCGGTGACAGCAACGGACGGATGGCATCGCGGCTCTGCTGGATCATCGCTGGCGCTGCCTTGACCGCGAGCTGGGCAGCCTTGACCGCGGGAGTGTCGAGCATCCGCGCGACACCGGCCTCCGAGAGCCCGCTCGCCGCTGTCGCCACGAGCCCCACCCCGACGACACGCTCGCGGACGATCTCGGGGAACTGCCGCGCGAACGCAAGCACCGTCATGCCGCCCATCGAATGGCCCACGAGCACCACCGGACCCTCGGGAGCCTTGGCGCGCAGCACCGCCGCGAGGTCGCGCCCGAGCTGCGGGATGGTCGACGACTCCGAGGACGGCATGCCGGACTGGCCGTGGCCACGCTGATCGTAGAAGACCATGCGCACCCTCGGCCCGAACATCCGCTCGAGATCCACCCGCTGGAAGTGCCAGGCACCCATGTGCAGGCAGAACCCATGAGCGAACACCACCGTCAACGGGGCATCGGCCGGGCCGACCTCGCGCACGTTGAGCAGCAACTGATCGTCGGTGACGACGAAGCTCGCCCGGTCGGTCTGCATCAGCCGGAAATCATGCTCGAACGAGCGCCGCGCCGCGCTCGCCGGCGCGCTCGTCGCCGCCACTGGATCCTCCACGCCACGCACGGGACGAGAGGACACCGCCGCGCGCCGCCGCGATCCGTTGGGCAGCCGCCGGCGTGCCCGCCCCTCCGCTGGAGTCTCTTGCCGCTCAGTCGCTGCCATGGGTGCCCACGCCTTCCGGGTCGCGATACGTGCGCGCCACCCGCCCCTTGATTCCCGTCACCACTTCATAATGAATCGTTCCGAGCGCATCGGCCCAGTCCTGCGCGATCGGCGCGCCGTCCTCGCCCGTGCCGAACAGCACGACCTCGTCCCCCTCCGCCACCGAGGTCTCCCCGTTCCCGAGATCGACCACGAACTGATCCATGCAGACCCGCCCCACCGCCGGACGGCGCCGCCCGCCCACGAGCACCTCGAAGCGACCCGTCAGGTTGCGGGGAATGCCATCGGCATAGCCGGCCGGGATCAGCGCCACGGTCGTATCGCCCGGCGCCGTCCACACATGGCCGTAGGACACCCCCTCGCCCGCCGCGACGTCCTTGACCAGCGCGATCCGCGCCGTGACAGTCATCGCGGGCCGCAGCCCCATCTGGCCACGCCCGGGCACCGGGGACAATCCATACAGGGCGATCCCCGGGCGCACCATGTCGAATCGCAGATCGGGACGGGTCAACGTGGCGGCAGAGTTCGCGACATGCAGGCGTCCCGGATCGATGCCGCTCGCCCGGGCATCGGCCACCATCGTTCGGAAGCGGGCGACCTGCATGTCGATCACGGGGTGATCAAGCTCATCGGCGTGGGCGAGATGCGTGAAGAACGATTGCACCGCCACGCTCTCGTCCACGACGGCCTTGGCCAGCAAGTCGCGCAGCGCCGGCCACTCGCCGGGCGACACGCCATTGCGGTTGAGGCCCGAGTCGACCTTCACCGCCACCCTGGCCTGCGTGCCCGCGGCCTCCGCAGCGGCAAGGACTCCAGCAAGGTGCCGCGACGAGGAGACGCCAATCGTGATGCCGCGCGCCAGAGCAGGCGCGAAGTCCGCGTCCGGCGCGTGCAGCCAGCAGTGGATCGGCGCGCTGATCCCCGCCTCACGCAGCTCCACCGCCTCCCCGACCGTGGCCACGCCCAGCTCGGTGGCGCCCGCGGCGAGCGCGGCCCGCGCTACCGGTACCGCGCCGTGCCCATAGCCATCAGCCTTGACCACGACCATCACATCGGCCGGACCGGCACAGTCACGCAGGATCCGGGCATTGTGCGCGATCGCGCCGAGGTCGACCGCGGCTTCGAACTGTGGATTGCTCACGGCTATGATCCTGCCACTTCGCGCCGTGCTGGTCACCGCTCCCGCCTATCGTGCCGCTCACCAAGGCAGGACGGCTGCCGCTCGCGTCACTGGTCCGAGCGCAGGGCACGGATCGCGGCCGGCACCGCGGCGAGCAACTGGCTCGCCGAGATCGGACCGCCCTCCGCAGGCCCACCACCTGCCGCGATGCGCGCAGCACGGGCGTGAGCATGCGCAGCCATCGCCGCGGCCTCGTGCGGTGGCACGCGGGCCGAGAGCAGCGCGCCCACCATTCCGGCGAGGATGTCCCCCGTGCCGGGCGTGGCTGCCCAGGAGGAGCGCGCGCGCACCACCAGCGGCGCCGATCCTGGCGAGGCAATAATCGTGGCATGGCCCTTGAGCAGGACCGTGGCATCGTAGCGACGTGAGGCCTCGGTCGCCGCAGCGATGCGGTCATCGCCCACCGGCTCCCCGAGAAGCCGCGCGATCTCGCCATCATGGGGCGTCATCACGATGGGGGCCGAGCGGTCACGCAACTGGCTGGAATCCGCGGCGAGCAGCGTCAGGCCATCAGCATCGACGACGGTGGGCGCATCGCGTTGCAGCACGGCCACCAATGCGGCCCGGGCCTGCTCGCTAGTGCCCATCCCGGGGCCGATCACCCAGCCATCGATCCGCGGCAAGCTCCCCGCGGCCGGATCGGGCAGGTCATCGGCCACGATCGCTTCCGGGTAGCGCTCCACCACGGTCGCCGCGGCCCCGCCGAAGCAGCGGACCATGCCGGACTTGCTGCTGATCGCTCCACCCGCGGCGAGGACCGCAGCCCCCCGGTATCGGGCCGATCCGGCAACCACTCCGGTGACACCGAGGGTGTACTTGTGATCGCGCGGGCCCGGCACCGGCCAGCGGGCACCCACCTCGGTATCGGTGAGCTCGGCCAGCGACGGCGGGGGCAGCTCCAGCCCGATATCGACGACCTCGATGCCGCCGCACCACTCCCCCGCGAGGGCATGGCCCGGCTTGCGCGCGCCGAACGTCACTGTCAGCGCTGCCCGGACGGCAGGCCCCTGCACCGCACCGCTGTCGGCGTCCACGCCGCTGGGCAGGTCGACGGCAATGATCGGTGACCGGATGCCAGCCACATGCTCGGCCGCGGCCGGGCGCAGCGGTCCGCGCCCGCTGATGCCAACGATGCCGTCGAGGACGAGATCAGCCTGACCCAGCGCGGGCACTATCCGGCCGCCTGCCGCGCGCAGCGCTGCGAGGCCTGCCGGGTGCGCACGATCCGGCGAGAGCAGCACCGCATCCACGGCGACTCCGCGCCTGCGCAGGAAAGCCCCGGCCCACAAGGCATCCCCGCCATTGTCGCCACTGCCCACGAGCAGGCCAACCCGCCGACCGGCAACCGCACCAGTGCGTGCACGCAGCTCGCGCGCGACGATGGCGGCGAGCCCCCACGCGGCCCGGCGCATGGGGACACCGTCCGCGACGCGCGCGAACAACGCCGACTCCGCATCGCGGATCTCGGCGACCGTGAAGTAACCGAGCGGCACGAGTAGCTACTCCACCGTGACGGACTTGGCGAGGTTGCGGGGCTTGTCCACGTCGTAGCCACGGGTCTGCGCCACCTGGGCGGCGAAGATCTGCAGCGGCACCGTCGATAGCAGTGGCTGCAGCAGCGTCGGGGAGGCCGGGATCTCGATGAGGTGATCCGCGAACGGCTTGACCGTCTCGTCGCCCTCCTCCGCGATGACAATGGTCCGCGCGCCACGGGCCTGGATCTCCCGGATGTTCGACAGCATCTTCGAGTGCAGCACCGCGCGGCCCTTCGGCGAAGGCATCACCACGATCACGGGCAGCTCGTCCTCGATCAGCGCGATCGGGCCATGCTTGAGCTCGCCCGCCGCGAAGCCCTCGGCATGGATATACGCCAGCTCCTTGAGCTTCAGCGCGCCCTCGAGCGCCACCGGGTAGCCCACATGACGGCCCAGGAACAGGATCGTGGACTTGCTGGCCATGTCCCGGGCGAGCTCGCGCACCGACTCGGCGCGGCCGATCAGCTTCTCGATGAGCTCCGGCATCGCGGCGAGCTCGGCGAACTCGCGCGCCACCTCATCGGGATACTTGGTGCCGCGCGCCTGCGCCAGGGCGAGGCCAACGAGGTAGTTCGCCGCGACCTGCGCGAGGAACGCCTTCGTCGACGCGACACCGATCTCCGGTCCTGCCCGGGTGTAGAGGACCGCGTCGGATTCCCGCGGGATCTGCGAGCCATTGGTATTGCAGACAGCGAGGACGCGTGCCTTCTGCTCGCGCGCGTGGCGCACCGCTTCGAGCGTGTCCGCTGTCTCGCCGGACTGCGAGATCGCCACCACGAGCGTGGAGCGGTCAAGGACCGGATCGCGGTAGCGGAACTCGCTCGCGAGCTCCACCTCCACTGGCAGGCGCGCCCAATGCTCGATCGCATACTTGGCGACCAGGCCCGAATGGTAGGCGGAACCGCACGCCACCACGAAGACCTTGTCGATATCGCGGAGATCCTGATCGGTCAGGCGCTGCTCATCGAGCACGATCCGGCCGTTGGTGAAGTGGCCGCGCAGGGTGTCGGCGACCGCGAGCGGCTGCTCCTCGATCTCCTTGAGCATGAAGAAGTCATGCCCGCCCTTCTCGGCGGCCTCGAGGTCCCAGTCGATGTGGAACGGGCGTCCCTCCACGGGCTCGCCATCGAAGTCGAGGATGCGGTAGTCGTCCGCGGTGATGATGACGACGTTGTCCTGCCCGAGCTCGATCGCCTCGCGCGTGTGCTCGATGAAGGCTGCGACGTCCGAGCCGAGGAACATCTCGTCGGTGCCCACGCCCACCACGAGCGGCGTGGAGCGGCGGGCCGCGATGATCGTGCCGGGATGGTCCGCGTGGGTGAACAGCAGCGTGAAAGCGCCCTCGAGGCGGCGCAGCACCTTCAGCGCGCTCGCCTCGAAATCGCCAGCCGTGTCACCCTCCGCGTAGGCGCGGGCGACGAGATGCACCGTGACCTCGGTGTCGGTATCGCTGAGCAGGTCCACGCCAGCGTCCTCGAGCTCGGCGCGCAACGGCCCGAAGTTCTCGATGATGCCGTTGTGGACGACGGCGATGCGCTGCTCCACATCCCGATGCGGATGGGCATTGCGATCCGTGGGACGGCCGTGCGTCGCCCAACGGGTGTGCCCCATGCCTGCGGTGCCCTTGAAGGAATCGCGCCCATCCTCGTCGAGGGCCGCCTCGAGATTGGCGAGCCGACCCGCTCGCTTCTCGATCGCCAGCCCCCCGCTGCCATCCAGGACAGCGACGCCCGACGAATCATATCCGCGGTACTCCATTCGGCGAAGCGCCTCGACGACAACGTCCAGCGCCTGCCGGTGACCGACATACCCGACAATCCCACACATAGGTCCACAGCCTACTGATGAATCACCGCGACTTCCGCACCTCCGGCGTTTCCGCAGGAAAAAGCCTATGACCCGCACCACACGCGCACTGAGCGGGCACGCTCGGGCGGTTTGGCATCCGATTGCGCGACGACAGCGCGCCCATCCGCTAACGTCGTGGACGTGGCCACTAACCCGAAGAAGCTCGTAGCCCAGCTGTCGCGCCGCGGACCGCACCGCGTGCTGCGCGGCGATCTCGCCATCGCGGGCATGCCTGGCCTGGTGCTCGCCCCCGAGGAAGGATTCAACCTTCCCGCCGTGGCGTTCGGGCACCACTGGCTGACCAGCCCGGAGCGCTACCTCACAACGCTCAAGCACCTCGCCTCGTGGGGCTTCGTGGTGGTCGCGCCGTCCACGGAACGTGGCGTGGTGCCGTCCGCCCTGAACCTCGCTGCGGATCTCGATACCGCCCTCTCCATCGCTACCGACGTGCGCCTCGGGCCGGGCCAGATCAGCGTCAAGCCCAGCAAGCTCGGCTTCGTCGGCCATGGCTTCGGCGCGGGCGCCGCCGTGCTCGCCGCGCAACGCCGCAAGGACCACCCCGTGGCAGCGGTCGCGTCGCTCTTCCCCACCACCGTCAGCCCCTCCCCGGAAAAGGCAGCGCAGCAGCTCTCGATGCCTGCCCTCTTCCTCGCCGCCGAGCTGAAGTCCCTCACCAGCAATGCGCGCGCGCTCGCCGCGGACTGGCAGGGCGAGGGGATCCTCCGCACCATCGTCGGAGCATCCAGCGCTGGACTCATCGAGGGGCACCGCATCTCCAGCTGGTTCGGCCTCGGCAAGAGCGAGAAGAAGACCCAGGCAATCAGCCGGGCACTGCTCACCGGCTTCCTGCTGCACCAGGTGGAGGGCGACAAGAACTACGCGGCGTTCGCCGACCCCTCCACCGAGATCAAGGGAACGTTCGTCGTCGACCCGGCGCAGCGCACGCTGCCCGAAGACGAGTTCGACGACATCCTGTCGCTGCCGCCGGTCGAGCTACCGGGCGCGCCGTCGCGAACCGAACTCGCTGGCCCTGCTGAGCAGCCCAGCCGGGCCGGGATCCTCGGCTAGCTGCTCGTCCGCGGGCTCCGGAGTCGGCTCGGCCCCGGCGGGCACATCGATCTGGGGCGTCGACAGCTCTGCCGCAACAGGCTCGTGAACTGGGGCAGGCAGGTCTAGGACGCCGCCCCCCGCGTCGAGAGGTTCATGCCCGCCCGTCGTAGCAGCGCCCATTGCAGAGCGATCCGGCGGAGAGCCAGCAAGCGGAGAGCCACCGGGCACGCGGGCGTTCGCTAGCGGACCGGGCAGAGAGTCCGGCGACTCCAGCAGTGCCGTCCTGAGCGTGTTGGTGCTGTGCTCGCGGGCCTCCTGGAATCGCTGGCGCGCGACGCCCAGTCGCTCCACCATCCCTGCGCCCCGAAGCAGGACGTGCGTCCGCATCCAGTCCGCGGAGGTGGGGGGATCACCGTGCAGCAGCCGACCGATCACATCGGGGACGTCCTCGCCCATGATCTCGGCAGGCCACTCCTCAGCGATCCGGGAAACCGTGCTGAACAGCGCGACGAGGCCCTCGCTGACATGCTCCGTCGCCGTGGCGAACGCTTCGGCGACACTGCGCGCGTGATCAGCGATTGCCCCGGATTCCCGGTGCGACGCGGCGAGCCACTCCCATGCCTCGACCGTGGCGCCAGGCAGCCTGCTGGCCTCGTGCTCCTCTTCCGCGACGGCGGCACCGAGCCCGGCGATGCGCCCGGCGACGATAGCGCACGCCGCCCAGGCCGCCAGATCCAGATCGTCGGCATCATGGAGCAATCCTGGCCACACCTCGTCGATCGCGGCGAGCATCCCCGGTTCAGGGGCAGCCAGCGCCGCCTCGCGCAGCAGCCCGAGCAGAGCCCCGAGCACCGAGATCGGCACGTGGTGCGTTTCGCGGAGCCTGGCCGCGGAGACGGCGGCGCCCTCCGGCACCTCCATCACGATGCGTCCCAGTTGAGATGGCGACCGCACCGGTCGATGCCGCGCGCCCAGTCCGCATCAGCTTCCTCGATGCGCGACACGGCCGCGTCCACGCGCGCCACCGCCATCTCCCTCCGGCGCGCCCAGGCTGCGAGTGCTTCGGTCCAGGATTCCCATGCCTCGTCGAGCAGCACGGAACGCGGCTCGATGCCACGCGCCAGAGCGGCCGCGCCCGAGGCCAGCCTCGCCGTGCTAGCGATATGCCCGCGCAACGCGGCGTCGCTGCCCGGTCCGTCGATAATGCCTGGTTGCTGCATCTGCTGCTCCTCGCTCTTGGATACCGGAAGCACCGGCCCATTGAGTCAGACGCAGCGAATGCGCGCGAGGTTCCCGCGTCACCCAAGTTTTTCCCTGGCATCGGGCAGCGGCCGGGGACTTGCCGAGGTCCGCGAGCGGCAAAAGCACCGGAAAACGTCAAACGCGATAGAAACCACCCTGGATCCTGCGGGGCTTCTATCGCGTTTGCAGACATGTCCGGGGCTCGCACCGAGGGACCTACACCGAGGAGACGACTTTCGCGAGCTGCTCGGCGACGCGCTGCGCGTGCTCCGCCGTGGTCGATTCCACCATGACGCGAACCAGTTGCTCGGTGCCCGACGGGCGCAGCAGCACCCGGCCCCGCTCGCCCAGGTCCTGCTCGGCATCGGCCACGGCAGCCTGGACAAGAATGTCGCGGGTCGCCGCGTTCTTGTCCCGGACCCGCACGTTGATCAGGACCTGCGGCAGGATCTCCATCACGCCGGCAAGCTCGCTGAGTGGCTTGCCGGTCTCGGCGATGCGGGCCATCAGGCGCAGCCCGGTGAGGAGGCCATCGCCGGTGGTGCCGTGGCCCGGCATCACGATGTGGCCGGACTGCTCGCCCCCGAGGCTGTAGTCCCCGGACTTGAGCTCCTCGAGGACGTAGCGGTCACCCACCGCCGTCGTGCGCACGGTGATGCCCTCGCCCTGCATGGCGATGTGCAGGCCCAGGTTGCTCATCACGGTCGCGACGAGGGTGTCCTCGCTGAGCTCGCCAGCATCGCGCATGGCGATGGCGAGCACAGCCATGATGGCGTCACCATCCACGACGTGCCCGTGGGCGTCCACGGCGAGGCAGCGATCGGCGTCACCGTCGTGGGCGAGCCCGATATCGGCCTGGTGCCGCACCACCGCGTCCTGGAGCATCGTCAAGTGGGTGGAGCCGCAGCCCTCGTTGATGTTCAGCCCGGTGGGCTCGTTGTTGATCGCGATGACCGTCGCCCCGGCGGCAGCGTAGGCGGCGGGCGCAGTGCTCGACGCGGCCCCGTGCGCGCAATCCACCACGACGGTGATCCCCTGGAGGGGGGTGGAGATGGTGGTAGCGAGATGCGCGAGGTAGCGGTCCTGCGCACCGGGGGCGTCGGTGATGCGCCCGATATGACTGCCGGTGGGGCGCTCGACGCTGCCCTCGGCGATCGCGGTCTCGATCTGGTCCTCGATATCGTCGGGCAGCTTGCGCCCACCGGGGCCGAAGATCTTGATGCCGTTGTCAGGCATGGGGTTGTGCGAGGCAGAGATCATGATGCCGAGCGCGGCATCGTATGCCGCGGTCAGGTAGGCGACGGCAGGAGTGGGCAGCACACCAACGCGCACCACATCAACGCCTGCGGCCGCGAGCCCGGCGGTGACGGCAGCCTCGAGCATCTCGCCGCTAGCGCGGGGGTCGCGGCCAACGATAGCGATCGACCGCGCGCCGGATGGGTTCTCCGCGCCGCGCGCGAGGACTCCGGCGGCAGCGCTGGCCACTGACACGGCCAGTTCCACGGTGAGATCAGCGTTGGCGAGCCCCCGTACTCCGTCGGTTCCGAATAGTCGACTCATCCGCCCGTTCACTTCCCTTCCACGTCGTCGACGTCAACTATCGCATTATCTTGGCCGGTTGGGCTCCACGACGGACCGGTGCGCCCGGCCTGGTTGTGGCGCGGTGGGAAAAGGCTCGCGTCCCAAGGAGCAGGGCGGCCGGAGCAGGGAGCGGGGATAACAGCGCGGAAAACGAGCAGGCCCGGACCTGTGCGGTCCGGGCCTGCTCGCGATCACGTGCGGCAATGAGCAGCCCACACGTATCGATGGATCAGCGCTTCGAGTACTGAGGCGCCTTGCGGGCCTTCTTGAGGCCGTACTTCTTGCGCTCGGTGGCGCGCGCGTCACGGGTGAGGAAGCCAGCCTTCTTGAGGGCGGGCCGATCATCCGGGGTGACGTCGATCAGCGCACGAGCGATGGCGAGGCGCAGCGCGCCTGCCTGGCCCGACGGGCCGCCGCCGTGGAGGCGCGCGTGGATGTTGAACGCGCCATCACGCTCGACAAGCACCAGCGGTGCCTTGATGAGCTGCTGGTGCACCTTGTTGGGGAAGTACTCCTCAAGGCTGCGGCCATTCAGCGTGAACTGGCCATCACCGGAGCTCAGGCGCACCCGAACGACAGCTTCCTTGCGCCGGCCCACGGTCTGCACGGGACGGTCGAGGTTGATCGGGGCCGCGGCCTCGGGCTCGGACTCGGTGGAGTAGCCCTCGTCGGCGACGTCCTCGGCGACGATCTCCGCGGGATCCGCGGACTCGTCGGCGATGATGCCCTCGTCGACGTTCTCGTATTCAGGCGTGGTCACGTCCTGCTCCTCCGGTGTGGTCACTGGGCCACCTGCTTGATCTCGAACGGGATGGGGTTCTGGCCGGAGTGCGGGTGCTCGGGGCCTGCGTAGACCTTGAGCTTCGTCGCGATCTGGCTGCCCAGCTTGTTCTTCGGGATCATGCCAACGATGGCCTTCTCCACGACACGCTCGGGGCGCGTGGCGAGCGCCTCGCCGATGGTGCGGGACTTCAGGCCACCGGGGAAGCCGGAGTGGCGGTAGATCCGCTTGCTGTCGCGCTTGTTGCCGGTGAGGGCGACCTTCGCGGCGTTGACGATGATGACGTAGTCGCCACCGTCGAAGTTGGGGGCGAATGTGGGCTTGTGCTTGCCACGAAGAATGTTCGCGGCCTGGACTGAGAGCCGTCCGAGCACCAGATCGGTAGCGTCAATGACGTACCAGGTGCGCGTGACGTCGCCAGCCTTGGGGCTGTACGTAGGCACGGTTCTACCTCGTCTTATTCGTATTGCTGCCGGCCAAGCGGTGTAGCGGGGCCGAGCCCGGCGGCCGGTTGAGACCCGGGGACCTGTCTTCGCTACATGCCGAGGGAGCACTCTACCGCGAACCATTTCCGCTGGTCAAATATGAAAGCAGCCCCGATGGACCTCTCCTTCCATCGGGGCTGCTCGCAGTGGGCGGCTATTGGGGGATTAGGCCCACTGCTGGGCGGCGGCACGCTCGGCGTCCCGCATCTGGTCATTGCCGTCGCCGACGGCCCGGCCGACAGCGTCGAGGATGAGCTTGAGGTTCAGCGCGGCGTCGTCCCACCGGCGCTGCTGCGCCTGGTAGTTCGCCGAGGCGCCACTGTCCCAGGAGGCCGCGAGGGTCGCCACGTACCCCTTGAGGTCGTTGAGCGTGTTGTCGAGGCTGGCGGCGGAGGTCGCGAGATCGGCGCGGAGCGCCTCGATCTGCCCGAAGTTGTACTTGATCTGATCAGACATGAGGTTCTTCCTTGTGAGGTCGCAGAGTGAATTCACAGAATGAGATCGCAAAAGTGGTGCAGCACAGAGGTCGTTCCGTGCGGGGCTGGGCGCCGCCGGATCGGGGCGGCCCTAGCGCCTAGGACATGTTCAGCATTCCGCCCACGTTGTTAAGCGAGCTGGCGTTGGCAACCTCGGCGCCGTCGTACTTGCGGCCGCTCTCACGGATGGCTTCGCTGATCGCGGCGAGCGCGTTGTTGAGCTTGACCGCCTCGGCGTCCCACCGGCTGATGAGCGAGCCGAACGCGCCCTTGGCCTGGCCGCGCCATGCGCCCTCGACGTTGGCGATCTTGGCATGCAGCGCGTTGAGCTGGGCGCGCACGTCCTCGCTGACCTGCTGGACATGGTTGGCAGCGGCATTCATGTCCGCCGTGGTGGTCGTCAAGTTGTTGCTCATGGGTTCCCTCCCCTAGTTCCGATGGACCCGGCGCGATCGATACCGGGCCCAAGCACTGCCGCGGATGCATTCTCCGGGTTCGCTAATATCTGACGCGGCGGATCCCGGTTTGGTTCCGCCCGGGCAAAAAAAGTTCCAGAATCTTCTGCCGGTGTTGTCGAACCATCCAATGAACAGCACTTGAGCTGCACAGACAGCAGCCAGATGAGGTGGGTCACACTCCTGGCTCCCGCGCTCATCCCGCGTGCCGAACCGTTTCAGCAAGCTCCAGGCATTCCGGGAACGCCCCATCCATCGCCGGGACGGAGCTGCTCGACTCGCAACCGATGTTGGCCTGCCTGCCGCCCACCAGGAGGACGAACCACGTCACGTTGCCCCGGACAGCGCCGCGCGCGTCGACCAGCACTTCGCGATACGCGGCCTCCGCTCCGGTCCCGCCCGCCGAAGCCTGCTCGAGCCGCGGGTCCGATTCCACGAGCCGCGAGATCTCCCCAGCGATCCCATCCCGATCGATGCCAGGGCCAGGACCGCGCCGCGCGATCAGGATGCGTCGCTCATCGGCATGGTCGAAAGGCAGCAGCTCCGCCAGGAATCCGCCGGGATCGCGGTGATCCGCGAAATCGCTCCAGCCCATCCCCCAGCCCTCTGGGAGCGTGATGACAAGATCTCCGATGGTGGCCTCGGTCCCATAGCCGGATCGTGGCTGCTGAACGGTGGAGGTGGGCGCGGCATCGCTCGCGGCGGTCCGGCCGGGCACGGGTGGAACGCCGTCGGCACCGCCCCGGAACGCAGCTAGGAGCAGCGCCGCACCACCGAGCAGCAGCACGGAGCACGCCAGCGCCAGGCCGCCTCGCGCGGAGCGGGATGCCCATGATGGCTGGGCCTGTGGTCGCTGTGGCCGCCCCGCTGGCGAGTTGTGGGCCGCGCTGCCCCAGGCTGATGGAGGGCTTTGCAGCTGCATCGCGGGCAGGAGCCCGGCGGCACCGTCGAGCAGGCATTCCTCCATGCCGGTCCCCGTGGCATCGACGCGCGCGGCGGCGGGATCGACCCCCGCGGCCTGGGGCGGCACGGCATCGGGATCGTCGATGCTCGTCGCCAGCACCCGAGGCTGGGACGCCCCGATCCCGAGGATCGTCTCCACTCGCCGCAGCCCATCGTTCTCGACGACCACGAGCTTGCTCTCGCCCGGAAAGCGTCTCGCCCGGTCCGCCGCGCACGCCACGGCCACGCTCACCAGCTGCACCACGCTCGCATAGCGCCGCATGGCGGAGGCCAGAGCGCGTCGATGCCCCGCGGGCCACCACGTCGGGTGCACGATGACCAGCGTGTCGAGCGGCTCGCGCGCATCCAGCCTGGCGTGCCGCGCGAGCGCATCGATGACTGCTGGCATCGGGATGGTCCTCGAGGAGAACGCCAGCACCGGGTCGTCGAGGAACTCGAGCGGATCAGGCTCGGCGTCGAGCAGCTCGGCCTCCGTCCGCCCCGGCCCGGATTCGTCTCCGAAATGCTCGTCGCCCACCACGATGGAGCTGCCCCGCAGCCTCACCATGGTCGGTCGCCGCACGATGCGGCCCTGTTCCCGCCAGGCCATGTATCCGGCCCCGATCACCATGCACCGCTGGCGCGCGAAGGCCTCGCCGGGGATCGTCGCACTGGTGGGCCGCGCACCGGCCTGGATCACTGGGGCGGTGTCCATGCGAGCTGGACCCGCTGCTCACCACCACTGCGGGTGATCAGCACGCCACGGCCCGGAGGCTGCTCGCTGGGCCGCACCGAGCCGATCAACGCACCCTCGTCACGGCTGCCATTCATCACCAGCCCCATCGGGTTGAGATCGCGCAGCGAGGCCATGACCGGCTCGAACAGGGCCCGCGAGGCACCGCCGGTGCGCCGGGCGATGATCAGGTGCAGGCCCACGTCCTTCGCCTGGGGCAGCAGGTCGAGCAGGCCCGAGAGCGGGTTGCCACCGTTGGTCGCGACGAGGTCGTAGTCATCGACGATCACGAACACCTCGGGGCCCGACCACCAGGAACGGTCCCGCAGCTGTTGCTGGGTGGTGCCAGGACCAGGTAGGCGATCGCGCAGGAACGCGCCGAGCTCGCCGATCAGGTCCTGCAGGTTCGCGGCCGAGACCGCGTACCCGGCGAGGTGGTTCGTCTCGACCACGCCGAGCATGGTGCGGCGGAAGTCCGCGAGCAGGATCTTGGCCTGCTGGGGCGAGTTGCGCTCCATGATGCCCTCGCAGAGGGAGCGCAGGAGCGCTGTCTTGCCGGACTCGGAGTCCGCGAACACCACGAGGTGCGACTGCGCGGCGAAGTCCACGCAGACCGTCCGCAGCTCTGCCTCGTTGATGCCGATCGGGATCGACAACGGATTGCTGGCGCTGGCCTGCAGATCGAGCTCGTGCCGCGGAAACTGCTCGGGCAGCATCCGCACCGGTGGAGCAGCCCTGTCGCCCGCCCTCTCGACTAGTTCCCGCACCGCTGCGCCGACGCCGTCGGTGAGGTCCTGCGGATCCGCGGGAGGGAGGAACGTGGGCACGGCGATCAGCATGTGCAGGCCGTCGCGGGTGATGCCGCGTCCCGGCTGCCCCTCGGGCACGAGCATTGCTGTCTTGCGGTTCATCTCGGAATCGTTGGCATCGCCGAGGCGCAGCTCGATGCGGGTGCCGAGCTGGTCCTTGGTGCCTGCCCGGAAGTCGGTCCATCGGGAAGCGCTAGCAATGACGTGCACGCCGAACGACAGCCCTTGCGTGGCGAGCGCGCCGATGGCGGCCTCGAGCTCCTCGAACTCCTGGCGCACGGTCTGCCAGCCATCAACGACGAGGAACACATCGCCGAACGGTGCGTCATCGATGCTGTGCCAGTCGGTGTCGCGCTGCTGGTTGCGGGCCCGGCGGTACTCGGCCATCGAGGAGATGCCAAGCCGCTGGAACAGCTTCTCGCGGTGCCGCATCACTGTGGTGACCTCGGCGACGGTGCGCCGGATCCGGTCCGGCTCCAGCCTGCTCGCGACCGAGCCCACATGCGGCACCTGGGCGAGCCCGCCAAGCGAGCCGCCACCGAAGTCCAGGCAGTAGAACTGCGTCTCGCGCGGGGTGTGGGTCGCGGCGAGCGCCATGATGATGGTGCGGATCGTCGTGGACTTGCCGCTCTGCGGGCCACCCACGACCACGATATTGCCCTGGCTGGATGACACATCGATGACCAGGGGGTCGCGCCGCTGGTCGTAGGGACGATCGACGATTCCGATGGGCACTCGCAGCGAGCTGCCGGCGACCCCCTCGCGCGGGATGCGCTGGGCGGGCGGGACAAGCTGGCCCACTGTCGGGGAGGTGGCCAGCGGGGGCAGCCATACCTCGTGGGCATGGGGCCCGCGGCCACGGACAGCGGAGAGCACCAGGTCGAGCACGGTGCGTTGCATCGCGGTGGGCGCCGGGCGGGGTCGCGCGGGAGCCTCGGCCTGCTCCTGGGCCGGTTCCGGATCGGATGGTCGCGCGGTGAACGGGACCACGCGCAGCTCGCCCGTTCCGGTGGCCACGGCGGCATCCTCGATGGTGGCGGGCGGGACATAGCCGCCCGATACATAGGAAGCGTTGAAGCGCTGCGGCTCGGCGGAGTCGACCTTCAGGTAGCCGGCACCGGGCACCGGGGGCAGGTGGTAGGCGTCCGGAACGCCGAGCACCGAGCGGGACTCCTGCGCGGAGAAGGTCTTCAGGCCGATCCGGTAGGACAGGTGGCTCTCGAGGCCACGCAGGCGGCCTTCCTCGAGCCGCTGGCTGGCGAGCAGCAAGTGCATGTGCAGCGACCGGCCGAGCCTGCCGATCATCACGAACAGGTCCGCGAAGTCGGGCTTCTGGCTGAGCAGCTCGGAGAACTCATCGACGACGATGAACAACGCGGGCATCGGATCGAGCGCGGCCCCGTTGTGGCGGGCACGCTCGTACTCGGCGACGCTGGCGAAGTTGCCCGCCGAGCGGAGCACCTGCTGGCGACGGTTCATCTCGCCCTCGAGCGCATCACGCATCCGGTCGACCATGGTGATCTCATCGGCGAGGTTGGTGATGATCGCGGCCACGTGCGGGGCGCCCTCGAGGCCCAGGAACGTCGCGCCGCCCTTGAAGTCAACGAGGACAAGGTTGAGCGATTCGGGGGAATGGGTGGCGATCAGGCCCAGCACGAGGGTGCGGAGGAACTCGGACTTGCCGGATCCGGTGGCGCCGACGCACAGGCCGTGCGGTCCCATGCCGTTCTCGGCTGATTCCTTGAGGTCGAGCTCGATGACGCTGCCATCCTCCGCATGCCCCACCGGCACGCGGAGCCGGTCCCGCCCGCGGCGCGGGCGCCACATCGCATCGGGATCGAAGCGTGCCACATCGCCCGCACCGATCATGGCGGCCCAGTCCGGCAATCCCGCAGCCGTCGGATCCTGGGCGCTGTGCACGGTACCCGGCGCGGCAACGCGATAGGGCGACAACGCCATCGAGGTCATGCGCGCCACACCAAGCCCCACATGGTCGGCGCGAGCGAACATCTCGGGCCCGCTGGGGCCCTCGGCGCCGATCTGGTCGTCCTCCACGAGCAGCGAGATCCCGCGGCGATCAGCAAGAGCGGCCGCCGACCCATCCAGGTCGATGATGGTCACGCCATCGACGCCATCGCCAGCTATCAGGGGCTCATCGCCATCGACGATGCCCCCGTCGACAACGATGAGCACATGGGCCTGGCCCGCGGTGGCCGGGGCGCCCCGGACGAACCGCGACCTGCCCTCGAGGAACGGGGCCAGCCGTTCCGCGGCATCGTGCAGGCTTGGATAGATCATCCGCTCCGGACCGGCGATATCGCGGCGGCCCGGGTGCTCGGCGTGCGGCAGCCACTTGGCCCACTCCCAGTCGGCAAGCTCGGCATCCCCGCAGACGATCACCACGCGCAGGTCGTCAGGACCGTGGAACAGGGCCAGCTGGCACGCCATCGCGCGAACGACAGCGCGCGCCTGCTCGGTGCGACGGCCCGCGCTGCCCCGCATGGTGATAGCGGCGAATCCGCGCATGGACAAGGCCACCGGAAGATCGGGCACGATGGAATGGGTCCGCACGAAGCGGCGCAGCGCGATCACCGAGATCGGCTCGAGGTCCTCGGTGGGGCCTGTCTCTGGTGGCACCAGGGCCAGCGCGAGGCGCTGCGCCCCGATGCCGATGCGCGCGGAGAGGTACTCGTCGTCATCGACGGAGCGTTCCCACATGCGTCGGCTACCGGCGAGGCACCACAGTCCATCTGGCGCGGGGTGATGCCATTGCACGGCGGCGCGCTGGCGGGACGCGGCGTCGAGCACATCAACGCGAGCGTCGCCGAGATAGCGCAGGTAGTCCTTGCGCTGCTCGTTGAGCTCCGCGGTGCTTGTCCCGCCGCGCCCGCCCGCGCCAGCGAGCATGCCTATCATCGATACGGCCATCATGACCGGGAACATCAGCATCATCGGGTTGCGCGCTGCTCCTGAGGAGAACATCAGCGCGACCATGCCGATCATCGCGAGCACCATCACCACGGGCAGCAGCTTCTGCACCATGTTTCCCGGCACGGACCGTGGCAGCTCGGGTGGAGTGCTGAGGCCGAGCTCACCACCCGGCATGAGTGGCGCCTCGCTGCGGCGGCCACGAACGACATGCACGATACTCATCGCATTTCCCCCCTGTGAACAGGTCTTTACGTGCCCCACTCCCCCAAGCGGGCACGTGGCGCGGCCAACTTCCACCACGCCAGATCGCTCCCCGGATCACCCGGTTCGCACATGTACTCTAGCATCGCGAACCCCGCCTACGACTTTTCAAATTCACCGATCCAGCACATACTGGAGGCGGCCAAGCACTGACGATGGGGGTATCCCAGTGCTCGGAACCACCTCGCGCCACCGGCATGGGAACCGGAAAGCGCACCAGCACAAGCACGCTCGGCGGCCTTGCCACATCGCCACCGCGCACCACGAATTCCGGGGGGAACTCGCGTGAATGATCTGTCGCATGAAAATCTCGGCACCAGCGATGCGCCATCGCTCTGCCACATCTGTGTTGTCTCGCCCACTCGGCAGATCGACATCGCCCTGCCCGACACCGTTCCGTTGATCCTGCTCATGCCCCGGCTCGTGGAGCTCACCGCCGCCGATACCGGCAGCGGCAGCGGCCGTCAGCATGGCAGTGGATGGACCGTCGCGCGCATCGGCGGCGAGCCGCTCGATCACAACCACTCGCTCGGGCGCCTCGGCATCCGCAACGGCGAGATGCTGCTGCTCAGCCCCGCCGAGGAGGCACCCCCTTCGGTGCTGTCCGACGATGTCATCGACGCGGTCGCGAGCTACGCCAGCAGCGAATCGTCGATCTGGGCCACCGGCAGGACCCTGCCGATCACGTGCCTCATGCTCATCCTCACAGCTCTCGTCGCCGCTGCGGCAATGCTCGGCGCGCCCGCGGGAACGCACCTCGCGCTCGCCAGCATCGTGCTGCTCGCGATACCAGCCCTGATCACCCTCGCGCTGCTGGGCAAGCGTTCCCGATCGCCCTGGGCCACCACCAGCCTGCTCATCGCGACCGTGCCGCTGGTCGCCGGAGCGCTGGGACAGCTCATTCCCGGCGACCCCGGCGCCCCCCATGCTCTGGTCGCCGCGATCTACACGCTGTGCCTGATGATCATCGCGGCCCGCCAGGCCCCGGAGACCGCGCACATCCAGACCTCGCTCGCGGCAATAGCAGCCGTTGTCGCGCTCGGAACGATCCTGCTGATGATCGCTCCGATGGCACCTGTGCATGCCGCGATGGCCTGCCTTGCCGCCAGCCCGTTCGCCGCGGCCCTCGCCCCACGCCTCGCGATGGCGCTCGCCCGGCTCCCGCTGCCCCCGGTGCCATCACCCGGGATGTCTCTCTCGCTGGCGGATCCAGCAGGCGATGCCCCCGGAGCTACGAGCCACCCCGCGACGGCGACAGCGGACGTGGAGAGCCGGACCGTGGTGGCCTACCGCTACCTCGATGGACTGCTCGCGGCAGTGCTCGCGCTGAGCGCGGGAGCAGCCGCGATGACAGCCTTCCACCTCGCGAGCACAGACGACCCCCACGGCTACGCGGAGCTCGCTCTTCTCGCTGTCATCGCCTCGGCATTCCTGCTGCGTGGCCGCGGCATCGCGCGCACTGCCCCCGCAGTGATCATCGCGAGCACGGGCGCGCTGGTAGCCGCGGCAGCGATGCTGGGCGCGGCCTGGTCGCCACTGGTGCCCACCACTGCCGTCGTGGCCGTCGCGCTCGTCATGCTGCTCGGAACGTTCATCATCGGAGTCGTCCTGCCCGGTGGCACCTACACGCCCGTGCAGTACCGCCTCGTCGAGCTGCTCGAATACCTCATGCTCGCGCTCGCTGTGCCAGCCGGCCTGTGGGCCCTCGACCTGTTCAGCTACGTCCGGGGCCTGTGATGCCATCGCCATCACCAACCACCAACAGGCTCGGCGCCTCCCTCGCGGGGCTCGGCCTCGCGATCGCCGTCGGCACCGGCACGGTGACCGCGCAGCCACCCACGATCGATGATGCCTTGCTGCCCCCGGGCGGGCCCGCCGCCCCGCTCGAGCCGACGACGCAACGGTTCACCTGCACCTCGGGCGCGGCCAGCGAAGGCCTCGATGCCGCGGCGCTGCCCCACTCGGCGCAGTCGCTGCGCTACGAGTCCGCCTGGCCATTCGCCCGCGGGCGCGGGCAGATCGTGGCGGTCATCGATACCGGCGTTGATCCGCACCCGCGACTGCCCGGCCTGATCGCGGGCGGAGACTTCGTGGGCACTGGCGACGGCACCTCCGATTGCGACGCGCACGGCACACTCGTCGCCGGGATCATCGCTGCGACCAGCAGCCCGACCGACTCCTTCGCCGGGGTCGCGCCCGAGGCCACGATCCTGTCGATCCGCCAGTCCAGCCTCAAGTTCGGGCAATCCGCCCGCTCCGACGAGAACAGCTACCAGTCCGAGAACTCCACCGGCACCGTGATGACCCTGGCGATGGCCGTGCGACGTGCCGCGGACCTCGGCGCGACCGTCATCAACATCTCGGAGGTCGCCTGCGCCCCCTCCCGGCTGGCCCTCGAGGACCGGACGCTCGGAGCCGCGCTGCGCTATGCGGTGGATGTGCGCGATGTCGTCGTCGTCGCGGCAGCGGGGAACGCGACCGAGCAAGGCCCCTGCAAGCACAACCCGGCAGCGAGCCCGGACGATGGTGGCCAGCCGAACTGGAACAGCTTCGACACCATCGCGACCCCCGCCTGGTACGACGACTATGTGCTCGCGGTCGCCTCGGTCGACACCGAGGGCGCGCCGTCGGACTTCACCCTCAGCGGGCCCTGGGTGGACATCGCCGCGCCAGGAGAGGCCATCATCTCCCTCGATCCGAGCTCCGAGGTCCTCGCCGATGCGCTCGCGAGCACCGACGAGACGGGCGCTGTGCAGCTTGCTGGCATCGCCGGCACCAGCTACGCGGCACCCTTCGTCGCCGGCACCGCGGCCCTTGTCCGGGAACGATTCCCGGAGCTTTCCGCGCGCGAGGTGATCAATCGGATCGTAGCGACCGCGCACGCCCCGGCCGAGGGATGGAACCCCACCCTCGGGCATGGGATCGTCGACCCCTTAGCGGCCGTCACCGCGGAGCTCGGTGATCGGCCACCCATCGTCGAGAAGGCTGCCTATCCGGGGAAAGCTGCCCAGCCCGTGGCCGCTCCTGCTATCCAGAGCGATTCCGTGGGACCCGCCGGGACCATTGCGGCAGTAACAGCTTTCGGTCTTGTGATGGCGACCGCGATCGTGCTCCTCATTTCCGGGCGCCGCCGCGAATAGACGCGGGGAAGCCAGGAGAACCCCCAACCAATCCCTTATCGGATACTCATTCGACGCTCGCCTCAATATTCGCGAGCGCGGTAAAGGGCGAGCAAGAATTGCCGACCAGGAACTATCCTGGTCGGCAATTCCGCGTGCCGTGGCCTTCTGTTATCGAGCACTGGCGCTCGGGACGCCACCATGCGCCTTCAATGCATTCTCCTGCGAGAGCGCGGGGCCGGGCTCGAGGAGCCGGAGCACGCTCCAGGGCACTGGCGATGGCGCCACCTCCACACCGAGTGCCTCCGCGTCCCGGGCGGAAGGGATCCCATACCGGATGCCCGTATCGGCCACATAGTGCGGCAGCGCGGAACGCGTCCCAGCGGGAAGCTCGCTGCCCGCCGCGACCACCGGATAGACGTAGCGGCCAGCGCCCGGCGGCACGTAGACCTCATCCGCGCGGAGCTCGCCCGGGGCGCCGCCACCGATGCGCTCGATCATCGTCGCGCCAGCAGGCACCGGGACCCCGGGGCCCGAGACGATGCGCGCGCGATCACCCTCGCCGGCCACGCTCCACACGGCGCACAGCACATCACTGCCCTCGACCATCTCCGGCGCGGTCCACGGATAGGTCTCCACCGGGATCCCATCGACAGTCGGCATTCCGCTCAGCACGTCCGGCGTCATCACCGGGATCGCTCCCGCCCCGAGGGAATCAGTGAACCGGACCAGATCGGCAACGGCTTCGCCCACGTGCTGCACGCCCTCCCGCAGCACCACGAAGTACTGGGTCTCTCCAGCTTGGTTCACCTTGAAGACCTCCCCGACCTTGCGTCCCGCAGCAGCGAAGCCTGGCTTCTCGCCCCGTCCCTCGATCACCGGCGGGGCCAGCGGCGGCGCCACGGGAATGCTAGCGAGCAGTGCCTCGCTGACCAGGCGCGGCCTCATCCCGTCGAGCCCGAGCGCGAGGGCGACCTCACGATCATCGAGATCCACCACGGACCGTCGGCCCGAATGCAGCAGGTAGTGCTTGTCCTCCGCCTGCACGAGGACCGCCCGCCCCGAGTCATGCTGGACCATCGCGCGCTCCTCGGCAGCGACGATCACCGAGGTACGCACCGCTGCGGCGCTGCCCTTGCCGGTCATGGTGTCGCACACCGCCCAGGACTCCCCGCCCGGGCTTGCCGCATGCACCGCCGGAACCCCGAGGATCCCGAGCAGCGGGCCACGGGGATGCGCGGCGAGCTCATCCTCATTGATCACCGCCGCGTCCTCGCCGCCGCCCACGATGAGCTTGGCGGACGCGAGGTTGGTCACTGGATGGAACGTGTCGTCCATCCGCACATAGACGCCCTGTGTATCGCGTCCCACGACGATCAGCGAGCCCGACAGCTTGTCGAGCGGCTTGAGGACCGCGAGGATGCCGCATGCCGCGAGGCCCAGCGCCGCGAGGACCAGGCCCACGGAGAGCGCACGGTTCTGCGACCGGATAGGGTCTGCCAGCATTCGCGCATCACCACGGACCAGTGCATGATCCATCCGCTTGAGATGAAAGCGATAGCCGCTCACTTGCGTACGCGTGGTCACTTGACCCGCCATAATTCCCCCCCTGGACTTGCGCGAATCATGCGCGACCCTCGATAATTCCCCCGTGAGGGGCGCGCACTCCTGATAATAGATCGCTGGGGGGCGAATTTCCATTACGGGAAGCCATTGACGGGCCTGCATCGCAACGGCAGGCACATCGCGCGCCCTCGCTACTGGAATAACTTGGGGGGAAACATGGATTCACTCATCATGCGCGCCATGCAGAGGTGGCCGATCGATACGGTCATCCTCGCGCAGGCCAGCGCCATCGCTATCGCCGGGACGGGGCTCGTCCTCGGCTGGCCGCCCTACGGCATCGCGCTCGCTGCGGCGCTCGCAGCAATCCTGCTGCTCCTCCGGGTACGCGGGCGCCACATCACCACCTGGATGGCACTGATGCTCGGCCAACGCGGCACCAGCGTCGAGGCACCGACCCTGCTCGGCCACGACGTCCTGCTGTACCCGGGCGGGGATGCCTGCGCCGCGCTCGAGGTCACCAGCGCCCCGCTAGCGCCCACCGCGGCCAGCCCGGGTTCCCATGCCGGGGCCGCCCCTGTCCCGCTAGCAGTGCTCGCCGACGCGCTCGTCCAGTACGACATCACGCTCAGCGGAATCGATGTGATCATCCGCGGACGCTCCAGCGCCCCCGGCCATCCGCTCGGCAACGCCTACTCCCGCATCCTGAGCGCGCTGCCCATCGCTGCCCATCGCCGTGCGTGGATCGTGCTGCGGCTCGATCCGTTCGCGCAGCGCGACGCTGTCGACCGCCGCGGCGGCGGGGCGAGAGGCACCCGCCAGGCACTCGATATCGCCGCACGACGCCTGCAGCGGATGCTGCGCGCCGAGGGCCTCGGAACCGTGCGATGCACCGGCGCGACCCTCGCTGGGCTTCGCGCCGAGCTCGATCCGATGGACCGCACCGCTGGGATCCAGCCAGGCGCCCTCACCACTGATCACCTGCTGCGCGCGTGGCAGCCCTCCGCCACCGAGTCGGCCCTGGCATTGTCCCTGCGCCCCGGGGCGCCGACGAGCAACCCCGCCTCGGCCACTCCCCTGTTCGAGATCCACGGTGTCGTCGGCCATGCGGTGCCCGCGAGCGGCCTGCCGCGGTTCCCCAGGACGATCTCGACGACCGGCCAGCGCGCGGTCGCGGCCCAGGCCCTCGTCCCCGGCAGTGGATACGCCGCGCAGGACATCGTTGGCCGCGACGGCATCCTCCGTGTCACCAGGGATGACCTCGCGGCCCTGCGCGTACCGGTCACTGGTTGCGGGCAGCTCGTCGGCGTCGATCAGCACGATCGTGCCATCAGCATCCCGGTGGCGTCCCGGTCCGGCACCCATGTGCGGGTGACGGGCCAGCTCGCCCTCGCCCAGCAGGTGGTGCTGCGTGCCGCGGCGACCGGCGCGCAGGCACGCATCGCCACTGATCGCCCGCATTCCTGGCAGGCGCTCATCGGGCTGGGCGCCGCCGGGCAGATCGGGCTCGCCGACGAGCCGTGGCACGAGCCACGCCCCAGCGATCCGCTGCTCCTTGTCCTCGATGGTGGCGATCCCGCGCCCGATGCGCCCACGGGCACCACCATCCTCGCGGTGGAGGACACCGCGCGGCAGGACAGCACGGTGGTGGACTCCCTGGTCGAGCCTGATGTGCATATCGTGCAGTCACCGCAGGCGCCGCAGCGGTTGCGACTGGTGGTGGGCTCCCGCCATGTGGATCTCGCGGCGGTAGCGATCCCGGAGGAGACCGACTACGTCACTCGCAGCAGCGGCGCCCGAGCGGTCCACGAACCTGCCGGGTGAGCTCCGCGCGGGCCCGCAGCTCCTCGTCGGGCGGGTAGTCCACTCCCACGAGGGTGAGGCCATGTGCTGGGGCTACTGCCACCGAGCTTGCTCTCTCCCGTAGCTCGAGCAGCCCTGCGGCCCATGATGGGTCCCGGCGTCCTTCCCCGACGGCGAGGAGCGCGCCCACGAGGCTGCGCACCATCGACCAGCAGAACGCATCCGCGGTGACATGCACCTCGTGATGGTGCGGGGCGATGTGCCGCCACTGGAGTCGTTGCAGGTGCCGCACGGTGGTCGCGCCCTCCCGGCGGCGGCAGAACGCGGCGAAGTCGTGCAGGCCCTCGAGGCCAGCGGCGGCCTCCGCGATGCGGTCGGTATCGAGCTCGCGCGGCCAGCCGAGGATGTCGCGGGCCAGCGGGCTCGCGCCATGCGGTGCGGTGGTGATGCGATACACGTAGTGGCGGCGCAGCGCGGAGAACCTGGCATCGAAGCCTTCCGGCGCGGCCGCGATGCTGGTGACGCGAACGTCGCGGGGCAGCATGCGCGCGAGCCGCCGCACGAGCCGCGCAGGCTCCTCGGGCAGCTTCTCGGTGGGCAGATCCGCGTGGGCTACCTGGCCGAGCGCGTGCACTCCCGCATCGGTCCGGCCCGCGCAGGTCAGCACCACGGGCGTGCGGTGGATGGTGCTGAGCGCGTCCTCGATGACCCCCGCGACCGTGCGCTGGTCCCGCTGCGGTGCCCAGCCGGCGAAATCGGTCCCGTCGTAGGCGACGCCGAGACGAATCCTAGTGATAGGCGAGAGCCCGCCGTCCCCAGTGGGGCTGGCGGGCTCTGCGTCCTGGTGCGTGCCAGATGACATGCAGGTCAGTCTTTCTTGGCCTCATCGACATCGGCGGCAGTGGCGGTCTGGTCCTCCACTGCTTCGACGATCTCCTCGGCGTTGCTCTCGGCAGCGTCGCTGGAGGCGTCGACAACCTCCGCCACCGGGTTCTCCTCTGCGGGAGCCTCGGTCGCGGCGGGGGCCGCTGCCTGCGAAGCGGCGACGCGGCGAGCGCGGTCAGCCTCGGAGGTGGCGGTCTGCTCCCGGACCAGCTCGATCACGGCCATGGGGGCGTTGTCGCCCTTGCGTGGCAGCGTCTTGACGATACGGGTGTAGCCACCGTCGCGCTCGGCGAAGTGGGGGCCGATCTCCGCGAAGAGCTTGTGGAGAACATCCTTGTCGCGGATGGTCTTGAAAGCCTCGCGGCGATGGTGCAGGTCACCCTTCCTGGCGTGGGTGACAAGCTTCTCGGCGAGCGGGCGAAGCCGACGAGCCTTGGCCTCGGTGGTGGTGATGCGGCCGTGCTCGAACAGTGACGTGGCGAGGTTCGCCAGCATCAGCTTCTGATGCGACGCAGAGCCGCCAAGGCGCGGCCCCTTGGTGGGCTTGGGCATGGTGATGCTCCTCTGGGATCGCCCGTCCTGGCATGTCCACCAAGGCCGGGTGAGGTGTGATTAAAGCTGTTCAGTTTCCGGTTCTACGTAGTCCTGCTCGGGGTACTCACCCTCTGCGTCGCTGTCGCTCCACGTTCCGGTCGCCGCGTCGTAGCCTTGCACTGCGGACGGGTCGAACGGTCCGGGGCTGTCCTTGAGGGACAGTCCGAGAGTGTGGAGCTTGACCTTGACCTCGTCGATGGACTTCTGGCCAAAGTTGCGGATGTCGAGGAGGTCTGACTCGGTGCGGCTGACGAGCTCGCCCACGGTGTGGACGCCCTCGCGCTTGAGGCAGTTGTACGAACGCACAGTCAGGTCGAGCTGCTCGATCGGCATCGCGTAGGCGGCGATGTGGTCGGCCTCCTGCGGCGAGGGGCCGATCTCGATGCCCTCGGACTCGATGTTGAGCTCGCGGCACAGGCCGAACAGCTCCACGAGGGTCGTGCCTGCGGAGGCCACGGCATCGCGGGGGCTGATGGAGTTCTTCGTCTCGACATCGACGACGAGCCTGTCGAAGTCGGTACGCTGCTCCACTCGGGTCGCCTCGACCTTGTAGGTCACCTTGAGAACGGGCGAGTAGATGGCATCCATCGGGATGCGACCGATCTCGGCTCCGGTGAGCTTGTTCTGCAGGGCGGGGACGTAGCCGCGTCCGCGCTCGACGATCAGCTCGATCTCCAGGTGGCCCTTGTCGTTGAGCGTCGCGATGTGCAGGTCGGGGTTATGGACCTCTACCCCGGCCGGCGGAACGATATCGCCAGCAGTGACCGCGCCGGGCCCCTGCTTGCGCACGTACATCGTGACCGGCTCGTCCTCCTCGGAGCTGACCACGAGGTTCTTCAGGTTCAGGATGATCTCAGTGACATCTTCCTTCACGCCGGGAACCGTGGTGAACTCGTGGAGCACGCCCTCGATCCGGATGCTCGTCACTGCCGCGCCCGGGATGGACGAGAGCAGCGTACGGCGCAGCGAGTTGCCGAGGGTGTAGCCGAAGCCCGGCTCGAGAGGCTCGATGACGAAGCGCGAGCGGTTCTCGGCAACAACGTCTTCGTTGAGCTCGGGGCGCTGTGAGATAAGCATGTGTGCGTTGTCCTCCTTGGGCATCCGCTATTTGATGCCAGCGACGGGGAAGCGAGGGTGCCCGGTACCGGGCACCCTCGGCAGTGATTACTTCGAGTAGTACTCGACGATGAGCTGTTCCTGCAGTGCCACGTCGATCTGCTCGCGATCAGGCTCCTTGTGGATCAGGATGCGAAGCTTCGACGGGACGACCTGCATCCAGCTCGGTGCCTGGCGCTCAGCGATGAGCTCCTTGGCGAGCTGGAACGGAACGGTCTCCCGCGACTGCGGACGGACATCGATGATGTCGTACTGCGAGACGCGGTAGCTCGGGACGTCCACGCGCTGGTTGTTCACCATGAAGTGACCGTGGGTCACGAGCTGGCGAGCCTGGCGGCGGGTACGCGCGAATCCTGCGCGGTACACGACGCTGTCGAGGCGGGTCTCCAGGATGCGGAGCAGGTTCTCGCCGGTCTTGCCGGACTTGCGCACTGCTTCCTGGTAGTAGAGGCGGAACTGCTTCTCCATCACACCGTAGGTGAAGCGTGCCTTCTGCTTCTCCTGCAGCTGGAGCAGGTACTCGCTCTCCTTGATCCGCGCGCGGCCGTGCTGGCCGGGCGGGTAGGGGCGACGCTCGAACGCCTGGTCGCCACCAACAAGATCCACCCTGAGCCGACGCGACTTGCGGGTTACAGGACCGGTATAACGTGCCATTTTCTGACCTTCCCTTTCCTGCTAGACCCGGCGGCGCTTGGGCGGACGGCAGCCGTTGTGCGGCTGCGGGGTGACATCGGAGATGGTGCCGACCTCGAGGCCCGCTGCCTGCAGCGAGCGGATCGCGGTCTCACGACCGGAGCCGGGGCCCTTGACGAACACATCGACCTTCTTCATGCCGTGCTCCTGCGCCTTGCGGGCAGCGTTCTCGGCAGCGAGCTGCGCGGCGAACGGGGTGGACTTGCGAGAGCCCTTGAACCCGACGTGGCCCGATGAGGCCCAGGACACAACGTTGCCCATGGGATCGGTGATCGAGACGATGGTGTTGTTGAACGTGCTCTTGATGTGAGCATGTCCGTGAGCGATGTTCTTCTTTTCGCGGCGACGGGTCTTCTGGCCCTTCTTGCCGCCGGTGACGCGTGACTTGGGGGGCATGTCTTACCTTGCCTTCTTCTTGCCGGCGATCGTCTTCTTGGGGCCCTTCCGGGTGCGCGCGTTGGTCTTGGTGCGCTGACCGCGGACGGGCAGGCCACGCCGGTGACGAAGCCCCTGGTAGCAGCCGATCTCCATCTTGCGACGGATGCTCGCCTGCACCTCGCGACGCAGGTCGCCCTCGATCTTGAACTCCCGCTCGATGTACTCGCGGAGCGTTGCGATGTGCTCGTCGGTCAGGTCCTTGGTGCGCAGGTCCGGGCTGATGCCGGTGTCCTCAAGGATCTTCTGCGAGCTCGTACGGCCAATGCCGTAGATATAGGTGAGCGCGATCTCCATGCGCTTGTCGCGCGGTAGATCGACGCCTACGAGCCGTGCCATGCGGCGTTTTCCTCTCCGTTGCGGAGGTCTTCTCCCAGTCCGTCCCGGTCCGCCATCCGAATGGATGAGGACCAGGCCCCGGCCTCCGTTCCGGGGGGAGCGTGCCCGCGTATCGGGCACGTGGTGCTGGGAGGCCTTCTTCTTGATGCCCGCGCGCTCACAGCGATCCGGCTAGCAAGCCGTCACGCCGGGAACCCACGGGAATTCCGATCCGATGCCAGCGAATTGCTCCACTGGCCCGCCGGAAGCTACTTGTAGCGGTAGACGATCCTGCCCCGCGACAGGTCGTAGGGTGAAAGCTCCACCACGACCCGGTCCTCGGGGAGAATCCTGATGTAGTGCTGGCGCATCTTCCCGCTGATGTGCGCGAGTACCTTGTGACCGTTTTCGAGCTCCACTCGGAACATCGCGTTGGGAAGTGGTTCGATCACACGCCCCTCGACCTCGATGGCGCCGTCTTTCTTAGCCATATCCTCCGCGTTCCCGGGCAGAGCTCACCCCGGCCCATTCGTCTACCTAGTTGTGCGATCCGTGAAGGTGCTCGAGGCACCAACGCACAATAGTACGCAACAGTTCGTCGCACATCAAAATCCGAGCCTCGTGGCAGTCACCGCGAGCAAGCCCCGGGGAACTACTCCGGACGCTGCGTGAGGATCCGCGGACCGTCCTCGGTGACCGCGACGGTGTGCTCCCAGTGGGCGGCGCGCGTGCCATCCGCGGTGACAACGGTCCAGTCATCATCGAGGACGAGGGTGTCGACCGTCCCCAGGGTCAGCATGGGCTCGATCGCCAGCACCGAGCCAACGACCAGCTCGGGCCCCTTGCCGCCGGGCCCCTCATTGGGGAGGAACGGATCAAGATGCATCTCCCGCCCGATAGCGTGACCGCCGTAGCCATCGACGATGCCGTAGCTGCGGCCATGCTTTCGCTCCATCGCGCGGGTTCCCAGCTCGAGGGCATGAGACACATCGGTCAACCTGTTGCCCGGAACCATCGCGGCGATGCCAGCTTCGAGGGTGAGCCGCGTGGCCTCGCTGAGGTCAGCATCCGGCTTCGATAGCTCGCCGACCCCGAAGGTCCAGGCGGAGTCCCCGTGCCATCCGTCGAGGATCGCGCCGCAGTCGATCGACACCAGGTCACCGGGCTTGAGGACGCGCTCCCCCGGGATCCCGTGGACGACCTCTTCGTTGACAGACGCGCAGATCGAGCCAGTGAAGCCGTGGTAGCCCAGGAAGGATGGCACGGCCCCAGCCTCGCGGATCACAGCATGCGCGACCTCGTTGAGCTCCTTCGTCGTCACGCCTGGCCGGGCGGCATCGCGGACAGCGACGAGCGCGCGACCAACCACTGCGCCCGCCGCGTCCATTGCCTCGAGCTCGCCTGCCGTGCGGAAGGGCACGACCTTGCGTCGCCTCAGCCGCATGCGATCACTTGCCAAGGGCCTTCATGGCTCGAGCGTTGATCTCGTCGATCTCGCCGATGCCATCGACCGTCTTCACGATGTCCGCGTAGTGCTCGAGCAGCGGCGCGGTCTCATCGCGGTATACATGCAGGCGGGTGCGGATCACGTCTTCATTGTCGTCCGCGCGGCCGCGGTCGAGCATCCGTGCGACCACGACGTCCTCGTCAACGACGAAGGAAACGACGGCATCGAGCTTGGTGCCATGGTCGGCAAGGATCCGCTCGAGCGCCTCGGCCTGGTCGACCGTGCGGGGGTAGCCGTCGAGGAGGAACCCATTGGCCGCGTCTGGTTCCTCGATGCGCTGCTCCACCATCCGGTTGGTGATCTCGCTCGGAACGAGCTTGCCCGAATCGGTGTACGCCTTGGCCTCGAGCCCGAGCGGGGTTCCCTGGCCGATGTTCGCGCGGAACAGATCGCCAGTGGAGATATGCGGGATACCGAGCTTCTCGGACAGGATGGCGGCTTGCGTTCCCTTGCCCGCTCCGGGGGGGCCTAGCAGAACAATTCTCACTTCAAGAACCCTTCGTAGTTTCGCTGCATCAACTGGCTTTCGATCTGCCTCACCGTATCGAGCGCCACGACGACCATGATGAGGACAGCCGAGCCTCCGAATGGAATGCTCTGCAAGTCGCCACCGCTGCCCGCGTTGAGGAACACGTTCGGCAAGACTGCAATCGTACCGAGGTAGATCGAGCCAGGGAGGGTGATGCGGTTGAGCACGTACTGCAAGTACTCCGCGGTCGGGCGGCCGGGGCGGATCCCGGGGATGAAGCCACCGTACTTCTTCATCTCCTCGGCCCGGTCCTCCGGGTTGAAGGTGATCGACACGTAGAAGAACGTGAAGAACATGATCAGCGCGAAGTACACGACGATGTAGACCGGGCTGCTCGGATTCATCAGGTGCTCGGTCATGAATCGCTGCCACGCCGGTGGCTCCTCCTGCCCCACCGTCAGCTGGACGACGAGGAACGGCATGTAGAGCAGCGACGATGCGAAGATCACCGGGATGACGCCGGCCTGGTTGACCTTCAGCGGCAGATAGGTCGAGGTGCCGCCATACATGCGGCGGCCCACCATGCGCTTGGCGTACTGCACCGGAATGCGGCGCTGGCCCTGCTCGACGAAAACCACGCCCGTGATGATGACCGCGGCAGCGATGCAGACGAGCGCGAATGTGACCCCACCACGGCTCTGGAGGATATTGCGACCCTCCACCGGCAGCATCGCGGCGATGCCGGCGAAGATCAGCAAGGACATGCCGTTGCCGACGCCCTTCTCGGTGACGAGCTCGCCGAACCACATGAGCAGCGTGGCGCCTGCCGTCATGGTGAGGACGAGGACAAAGAGCCCGAAGACACTATCGTCGGCGATGATGGGCAGCTCGCACTGGAGCAGCTGCCCGCTCCGGGCGAGCGCGGCGATGCCTGTGGCCTGGAGCAGGGCGAGCGCCACCGACAGGTAGCGCGTGTACTGCGTCATCTTGGCCTGCCCCGAGGGGCCTTCCTTGCGCAGCTGCTCGAACTTCGGGATCACCACGGTCAGCAACTGCACGATGATGCTGGCAGTGATGTATGGGATCACGCCGATGGCGAATACCGACAGCTGGAGCAAAGCGCCGCCGGAGAACAGGTTGACGAGCGAGTACAGGCCCGCCGCATCTCCTCCGGTGGCCTGCTCGACGCACACCCTGATGTTGGCGAAATCCACGCCAGGGGACGGAACCTGTGCTCCGAGGCGATAGAGGACAATGATCCACAGCGTGAAGAGAATCTTCCGCCTCAGGTCTGGTGTCCTGATGGCCGTTACGAAGGCGGAGAGCAACGATCCTCCTGGCTTGGCGGGATAATGCAGGCACAAGTCCGGCTTGGCCTGTCGATTCTGGTCAACTCTAACAGCATCCGGGGATCTGCCCCCGGACGCGCGAGCCCGAGCTACGCACCCGCCGCGGGGACCGCGAGGAATGCTGCCAGGCGCGGACACGCCGAGAGGCCGTCAAGGAGTATCCTTCACGGCCTCTCGGGCATGTTGTGCGGTGTCTCGACCGTCACAGCTCGGTAGCGGTGCCACCAGCTGCGGTGATCTTCTCCTTGGCGGAGCCGGAGAACTTGTGCGCGGTGATCTGCGCGGCCACGTCGATGTCGCCCTCGGCGAGGACCTTGACGAGCTCGTTCTTGCGGACGAGCCCGGCCTTGACGAAGTCATCGACCCCGAGCGCTCCCCCATCGGGGAAGACGCGGGCGATGTCACCGATGTTGAGGGGCTGGTACTCGGTGCGGAAGCGGTTCTTGAAGCCCTTGAGCTTGGGCAGCCGCATGTGCAGCGGCATCTGCCCGCCCTCGAAGGTCACGGGAACCTGCTTGCGCGCCTTGGTGCCCTTGGTGCCGCGGCCCGCGGTCTTGCCCTTGGAGCCTTCGCCTCGACCGACGCGCATCTTGTCCTTCTTCGACCCTTCAGCGGGGCGAAGATGGTGCAGTTTGATGGTCATGGATCTAGACCTCCTCAACGGTGACGAGGTGCCGCACCCGATGGACAAGACCCTTGACCTGCGGGCTGTCCTCGCGGACGACCGAGTGGCGGATCCGCTTGAGACCGAGCGTGCGGATGCTCTCGCGCTGCTTGGGGTTGGCACCGATGGTGCTGCGCACCTGGGTGATCTTCAGTTCGGCCATTGCTATGCCTCCTGCGCTGCGCGTGCACGGAGCATGCCAGCAGGAGCGACATGCTCGATAGGGAGGCCGCGGCGAGCAGCGACTTCCTCGGGACGCTGCAGCTGCTTGAGCGCGGCAACGGTCGCGTGCACGACATTGATGGCGTTGTCGCTTCCAAGCGACTTGGAAAGGATGTCGTGGATGCCCGCGCACTCGAGGACCGCGCGCACCGCACCACCGGCGATCACACCGGTACCGGGGCTAGCCGGACGCAGGAGAACGACTCCCGCGGCAGCCTCGCCCTGGACCGGGTGGGTGATGGTGCCACCGATGAGGGGGACGCGGAAGAAGTTCTTGCGCGCTTCCTCAACGCCCTTCTGGATGGCCGAGGGAACTTCCTTGGCCTTGCCGTAGCCCACACCGACAACGCCGTTGCCGTCACCGACGACGACGAGCGCGGTGAAGCTGAACCGCCGTCCGCCCTTGACGACCTTGGCGACACGGTTGATCGTGACCACGCGCTCGAGATGGTTGGACTTCTCGGGCGCTGCGCCACCGCGGTTGCTATCGCGGCGATCGCGGCGATCGCGGCGGTCGTTGTCCCCGCCGCCTGGGTTGTTGCTCGCGGCGGGTCCGCTTCCGCCGTCGCGCCGACCACGTCCCGGCATCAGGCTTTCCTTCCGTTCGTACGTTCTGGGGTGTTGCTTGTGGTGGTCATCATTAGAAGTTCAGGCCACCTTCACGTGCTGCGTCGGCTAGCGCGGCAATCCTGCCGTGGTAGTCGTGGCCACCGCGATCGAACACCACAGCCTCGATGCCGGCTTCCTTGGCGCGCTCAGCGATGAGGGCACCTACCTTGGCGCTGCGTGCTGACTTGTCGCCCTCGATCGCGCGGACGTCGGCCTCCATGCTGGAGGCCGCGGCCAGGGTGCGACCATCGATGTCGTTGATGATCTGGACGTGGATGTGCCGCGCGGAGCGGTGCACTGCGAGGCGAGGCCGGTCCGGCGTGCCGGAGACCTTCTTGCGGAGCCGGAAGTGACGGCGTGCCCTGGAGATGCGCCGCTGGGTGGAGGCGTCGGTTCCAAGCGGGGTGCGCTTGATGGGCTTCTTGGATTCTGAACTCGTTGTCTGGCTCATGGTCACTTACCCGTCTTTCCTTCCTTGCGACGGATCTGCTCGCCGGCGTAGCGGATTCCCTTGCCCTTGTAGGGGTCGGGGCGACGGAGGCGGCGGATGTTCGCGGCGATCTGACCGACCTGCTGCTTGTCGATGCCGGAGACCGAGAACTTGGTGGGGGTCTCGACCTTGAACGTGATGCCTTCGGGAGCCTCGACAGGAACCGGGTGGCTGTAGCCGAGCGCGAACTCAAGGTTCGAGCCCTTCTGCTGCACGCGGTAGCCGACACCATGGATCTCCATGTTGGCGGTGTAGCCCTCGGTGACTCCCACGACCATGTTCTTGATCAAAGTACGGGACAGTCCGTGCAGGGAACGGCTCTTGCGCTCCTCGTCCGGGCGCGAGATCTCGATGGTGCCGCTTTCGCCGCGAGCAACCGAGATCGGCTGGCTGACAGTGAGCGACAGGGTGCCCTTGGGCCCCTTTACTACGACGTCCTGGCCATCGATGGTGACATCGACGCCGGAGGGAACGTCAACTGGGTGCTTTCCAATGCGTGACATGACGTGGCCTCCCTCACCAGACGTAGGCGAGGACTTCCCCGCCTACCTTTTGAGCCGCAGCCTGACGGTCAGTGACCAGGCCGGAGGACGTGGAGATGATGGCCACGCCCAGGCCGCCAAGAACCTTGGGCAAGTTGGTGGACTTCGCGTACACGCGCAGCCCGGGCTTGGACACGCGGCGGAGGCCCGCGATGGAGCGCTCCCGGCTCGGTCCGAACTTCAGCTCGAGCACCAGCGTCTGGCCGATGCGCGCAGGCTCGCTGCGGTAGTCGGCGATGTAGCCCTCGCGCTTGAGGATCTCAGCGATGTTCGCCTTGAGCTTCGAATGCGGCATGGCCACGGTGTCGTGGAATGCCGAGTTTGCATTGCGCAGACGTGTCAACATGTCTGCGACGGGATCGGTCATGGTCATGGAAGTGACCTGTTCACCTTTCTCGCCGCGGTTCCCGCAGGGCCTACAGCGAAGTGGAAGTTGGTGTGTGGTGAGGACTTGATCCTTGCGGATCCTCGGGGCCGCTCGCGCCGCCCCGAGGATTACCGCTGGGCCATGTCCGCGCCTGGGCGCTAGCCCCTGGTATCAGTTCTCTTTGAACGGGAAGCCGAGCTGGCGCAGCAGCGCGCGCCCTTCTTCATCGTTCGTGGCCGTCGTCACTACGGTGATGTTCATGCCGCGGGGACGATCGATCGAGTCGATATCGATCTCGTGGAACATGGACTGCTCGTTGAGGCCGAACGTGTAGTTGCCGTTGCCGTCGAACTGCTTCGGGGACAGGCCACGGAAGTCCCGGATACGGGGCAGCGCGATGGTGACCAGCCGGTCGAGGAACTCCCACATGCGATCGCCGCGCAGGGTTGCGCGGGCGCCGATGGGCATGCCCTCGCGGAGCTTGAACTGGGCGATGGACTTGCGCGCCTTGCGGACCTCGGGCTTCTGCCCGGTGATCAGCGTGAGGTCGCGGACCGCACCGTTGATGAGCTTGCCGTCGCGAGCTGCGTCACCGACACCCATGTTGACGACGACCTTGACGACGCCGGGGATCTGCATGACGTTGGCATAGTCGAACTGCTCGTTGAGCGCGTCGCGGATCTCGGCCCGGTAGCGGGTCTTGAGGCGCGGCTGGATCTTGTTCTCCACAGAGGTCATGTTCAGATGTCCTTCCCGGTCTTGCGGGAGATCCGGACCTTCTTGCCGGACTCCTCGTCACGCCGGTAGCCGATGCGGGAGGGGCTCCCGTCCGCATCGATGACCATGACGTTGGAGACATGGATCGGCGCTTCCTGGGTCACGATGCCGCCGGACTGCGCGCCCCGCTGGTTGGCGGAGACGGGGGTGTGCTTCTTCATCCGGTTGACGCCCTCGACGAGGACCTTGTTGCGCTTCGGGTAGGCCTCGATGACCTTGCCCTTGGCGCCCTTGTCCTTGCCGGACACGACCAGGACTGTATCGCCCTTGCGTACCTTCATCACAGCACCTCCGGCGCCAGCGAGACGATCTTCATGAACTTCTTGTCGCGGAGCTCGCGGCCAACCGGGCCGAAGATGCGCGTGCCACGGGGATCCGTGGCGTTCTTGAGGATCACCGCTGCGTTCTCGTCGAACCGGATGTACGAGCCGTCGGGACGGCGCCGCTCCTTGGTGGTCCGGACGATGACGGCCTTGATCACGTCGCCACGCTTGACGTTTCCGCCGGGGATGGCTTCCTTCACGGTGGCGACGATGACATCGCCGATCCCCGCGTAGCGGCGACCCGAGCCACCGAGCACGCGGATGCACAGGATTTCCCTGGCCCCGGTGTTATCGGCGACGCGGAGTCGCGATTCCTGCTGGATCACTGTTGTTCACTCCTGAACCTGGATTGATGCGTGCCAGATTTCCGACCTGTGCACGCCTGGTCCACGGCGGGTCCCTGCGACGCAGGGACCCGCCGATGAATCACTTGGCCTTCTCGAGGATCTCCACGAGGCGCCAACGCTTGGTGGCGGACAGCGGGCGGGTCTCCATCACGAGCACGCGGTCGCCGATTCCGGCGGTCCCGTTCTCGTCATGGGCCTTGACCCTGCTGGTGCGCCGGATGACCTTACCGTAGAGAGGGTGCTTCACGCGATCCTCGAGCTCCACGACGATGGTCTTCTGCATCTTGTCGGAGACGACGTAACCGATACGCGTCTTGCGCTGGTTGCGCTCCTGCTGCGCTTCTGCGGCGGTTGCTTCCACTGCCTTGTCCTCACTCATGCTGCGTCACCAGCCGTGTCTGCCTCTGGTCCGGCGGCAAGGCCGAGCTCGCGCTCGCGAAGCACGGTGTAGACCCGCGCGATCTCCTTGCGCACCGTGCCCAGTCGACGATTGTTGTCGAGCTGGCCGGTTGCCATCTGGAAACGCAGGTTGAAGAGCTCTTCCTTAGCTTCGCGAAGCCGCTCAACGAGCTCTTCCTGGTTGAGTTCACGAAGCTCTGAGGCCTTTGTTCCTGTAGCCATCAGAACTGTCCCTCCCTCGTCACGATCCTGCATTTCATGGGGAGCTTGTGGATCGCGCGGCGCAGTGCCTCGCGAGCCACCTCCTCGTTGGGGTATGTCATCTCGAACAGCACGCGCCCTGGCTTGATGTTCGCGATCCACCACTCCGGGGAGCCCTTGCCCGAGCCCATGCGGGTCTCGGCAGGCTTCTTCGTGAGTGGCCGGTCCGGGAAGACGTTGATCCAGACGCGACCGCCACGGCGGATGTGCCGGTTGATGGCGATACGCGCGGACTCGATCTGCCGGTTGGTGAGGTACGCGGGCTCGAGAGCCTGGATACCGTAGTCACCGAATACCACCTGGGTGCCGCCCTTGGCGAGGCCGGTACGCTTCGGCTTGTGCTGCTTGCGGTGCTTCACCCTGCGTGGGATCAACATCGTCAGGCCTCCTTGTTCTGCTCGCCCGCGGGGGCTCCGGCCGTTGCGGTGGCATCGGCGGTCTGCTTGCCCGCGTCAGGCGCGCTGCCCGCTCCCCCGGTACGCCGGGGACGTGCGGGGCGCTCGCGACGGGGCCGGCGGTCATCGCTGCCGGGGATGACGACATCGGCCTCGCGGCGTCCGCCAACAACATCACCCTTGTAGATCCAGACCTTCACGCCGATGCGGCCGAAGGTGGTCTTCGCCTCGTGCAGGCCGTAGTCGATGTCGGCACGGAGGGTATGCAGGGGCACGCGGCCCTCGCGGTAGAACTCCGAGCGCGACATCTCCGCACCGCCAAGGCGGCCCGAGCACTGCACCCGGATGCCCTTGACGTTCGGGTTGCGCATCGCCGACTGGATCGCCTTGCGCATGGCACGGCGGAAAGCGACACGGTTGGACAGCTGCTCAGCGATGCCCTGCGCGACGAGCTGGGCATCGGCATCCGCGTTCTTGACCTCGAGGATGTTGAGCTGGACCTGCTTGCTGGTCAGCTTCTCGAGCTGGGCACGGATGCGGTCGGCCTCGGTGCCGCGGCGACCGATCACGATGCCGGGGCGCGCGGTGTGGATGTCGACGCGGACGCGATCACGGGTGCGCTCGATCTCGACCTTGGAGATGCCAGCACGCTCGAGCCCCGTCTTGAGGAGCTTGCGGATCTCGACATCTTCCTTGACGTATTCGGCGTACTGCTTGTCGGCGTACCAGCGCGACTTCCAGTCGGTGGTGATGCCGAGGCGGAAGCCGTGCGGGTTGATCTTCTGGCCCACTACTGAGCTCCCTTCCGGCGGTTACGGTTTCCTTCGGCCTTGGATGGCAGGCTCTCCACAACGATGGTGATGTGGCTGGTGCGCTTGCGGATCCGGAAGGCCCGGCCCTGGGCACGCGGCTGGAACCGCTTCAGGGTTGGGCCCTCGTTGACATAGGCCTCGGAGACCACCAGGGTGCGTGGATCAAGGCTCAGGTTGTTCTCGGCATTGGCTACTGCGCTAGCGAGCACCTTCGCAACCGGCTCGCTGGCGGCCTGGGGGGCGAACTTCAGCACGGTGAGTGCATCGGCTGCTTCCCGGCCACGGATGAGGTCGACGACTCGCCGAGCCTTCATCGGGGTCACGCGCACGTAGCGAGCCGTCGCCCGAGCGGTCGGGTTCGCGGTCGCGGTGTTGTTGTTGCTCATCGGCGCTTGCTCTTCCGGTCTTCCTTGATGTGGCTCTTGAACGTCCGGGTCGGCGCGAACTCTCCGAGCTTGTGGCCAACCATGTTCTCCGAGACGAACACCGGGACGTGCTTGCGACCATCGTGGACAGCAAACGTATGTCCGATGAAGTCCGGAAGGATGGTCGAGCGACGGGACCAGGTCTTGATGACCTGCTTGGTACCCTTTTCGTTCTGAACGTCCACCTTTGCGAGGAGGTGGTCATCGACGAACGGGCCCTTCTTTAGGCTGCGCGGCATCTTTCACTCCCTCCTAGCGCTTCTTGCCTGTGCGGCGACGACGAACGATCAGACGATCGCTCTCCTTGCGACGACGGGTCCGCCCTTCGGGCTTGCCCCACGGGCTGACCGGGTGACGCCCACCGCTGGTCTTGCCCTCGCCACCACCATGTGGGTGGTCTACCGGGTTCATGACGACGCCTCGGACGGTCGGGCGCTTGCCCTTCCACCTCATGCGGCCGGCCTTGCCCCAGTTGATGTTGGCGTGCTCGGCATTGCCGACCTCGCCCACCGAAGCGCGGCAACGCGCATCGACGTTGCGGATCTCGCCGGACGGCATGCGCAGCTGCGCGTAGGCACCGTCCTTGGCGACGAGCTGGACCGAGGAGCCTGCGCTGCGGGCGATCTTCGCGCCGCCACCGGGGCGGAGCTCGATCGCGTGCACAACGGTACCCGTGGGGATGTTGCGCAGCGGCAGGTTGTTGCCGGGCTTGATGTCGGCACCTGGTCCTGATTCGACGATGTCGCCCTGCTTGAGCTTGGCGGGAGCGATGATGTATCGCTTCTCACCGTCGAGGTAGTGCAGCAGCGCGATGCGCGCAGTGCGGTTGGGGTCGTACTCGATGTGCGCGACCTTCGCGTTGACGCCATCCTTGTCCGCGCGGCGGAAATCGATGACACGGTAGGCACGCTTGTGGCCACCGCCCTTGTGGCGGGTGGTGATGCGTCCGTGCGCGTTGCGGCCTCCATGGCCGTGCAGCGGCTTGATCAGGGACTTCTCCGGGGTGGATCGGGTGATCTCGGAGAAGTCAGCCACACTCGATCCCCGGCGGCCCGGGGATGTCGGCTTGTACTTGCGGATTGCCATGAGTCTCTCGTCCTCTTTGTTTCGTCAGTTCCGATTGTCACGCTGAGCGCTAGACGACCGGACCTCCGAAGAGCTCGATGGGCTTGCTGTCGGCCGTCAGGGTGACGAAGGCCCGCTTGGTGTCCTTGCGCTTTCCGAACCCGAGGCGGGTTCGCTTGCGCTTGCCCTGGCGGTTCGCGGTGTTGACGCTGACGACCTTGACGCCAAAGATCTTCTCGATGGCAATCTTGATCTGCGTCTTGTTCGCATCGGGATGCACCAGGAAGGTGTAGGTGCTTTCCTCGATCAGTCCGTAGGACTTCTCGGAGATCACCGGCGCGAGGATGATGTCACGCGGATCAGTGAGTGTCTGCGAGACGTTCACTTCGACTCCTCCCCTGTGCTGGCACCCGTGCGGGCGGCGATGAACGTGTGAAGTGCCTCGACCGTGAAGATCACGTCTTCGCTGTTGAGCACGTCATAGGTGTTGAGCTGATCGGGCGCGATGGGGTGAGCATTGTCAAGGTTGCTGATGCTCTTCCATGCCGCCAGATCGTCACGTCCAAGGACGACCAGGAACTTGTTCCGGCTGCTCAGGCTGGCGAGCACATCCTTGACGACCTTGGTCGAGGGCTTCTGCCCGGGAACAAGCTCGGTGATGACCTGGATGCGCTCGTTGCGAGCGCGGTCGGAGAGCGCGCTGCGCAGTGCTCCCGCGATCATCTTCTTGGGGGTGCGCTGGCTGTAGTCGCGCGGCTTGGGCCCGTGCACCGTGCCACCGCCGACGAACTGCGGGGCGCGGGTGGAGCCCTGGCGTGCCCGGCCAGTGCCCTTCTGGCGGTAAGGCTTCTTGCCACCACCACTGACCTCGGCGCGCGTCTTGGTCGAGTGCGTGCCCTGGCGTGCTGCCGCGAGCTGCGCGATGACCACCTGGTGCATCAGCGGCATGTTGATCGGCGCGTCGAAGAGCTCGGCGGGCAGGTCAACGGTTCCGCTGGTGGCACCGTCCGGGGTGCGCACATCGAGAGTCAGCTTGGTCGTTCCGGTGTTGGTTGCGCTTGTCATGATCACTCGCCGCCCTTCACTGCGGTCTTCACAACAACGAGACCGCCCTTGCGTCCGGGGATGGCGCCCTTGATGAGGAGCAGCCCGGCCTCGGAGTCCACCTTGTGGACCTTGAGGTTCTGGGTCGTCACCTTCTCGTTGCCCATCCGGCCAGCCATGCGCATGCCCTTGAAAACGCGGCCTGGCGTGGCGCAGCCACCGATGGAGCCCGGGCGGCGGTGCACTGCCTGGGTACCGTGCGAGGCACCCTGGCCGCGGAAGCCGTGGCGCTTCATGACGCCGGCGTAGCCCTTGCCCTTGCTGATGCCGGTCACGTCGACGAACGCGCCGTCGGCGAAGACATCGGCGGTGACTTCCTGGCCGATCTCGAACTGCGAGGGATCGGCGACGCGGAGCTCGACGATGTGACGACGAGGCGTGGCACCCGCCTTGGTGAACTGGCCGGCGACCGGCTTGCTCACCTTGCGGGGGTCGATCGCCCCGTATGCGAGCTGCACGGCGTTATAGCCGTCGCGCTCTTCGGTCCGCACCCCGGCCACAACGCATGGCCCGGCTTTGACGACCGTCACGGGCACGACCCGGTTGCGGTCATCGAAGACCTGGGTCATGCCGAGCTTGTTGCCCAGGATGCCCTTGTTCGTTGCTTCATTCTGCTTAGCCATCGGTCCTGTCTCCGCCGCGATCACTGAATGTTGACGTCGACGCTTGCCGGGAGGTCGATGCGCATGAGCGCGTCGACGGTCTTCGGCGTCGGGTCGAGGATGTCAATGAGGCGCTTGTGCGTGCGCATCTCGAAGTGCTCGCGCGAGTCCTTGTACTTGTGCGGCGAGCGGATGACGCAATATACGTTCTTCTCGGTCGGCAACGGCACCGGGCCAACGACCCGAGCGCCCGTCCGGGTCACGGTCTCGACGATCTTGCGCGCTGACGCATCAATCGCCTCATGGTCGTAGGCCTTGAGCCTGATGCGGATCTTTTGTCCCGCCACGCTTGTGTCCTTTTCTTGCCGCTGTCGCTGTGGCCATGTCGACCACACCTTCGATGTTGTGGCTTTCCCGCCACCCCTTCGATGCTTGCGCTGAGCATTCCCAGCCTCCGCGCAAACGGCCATGACATGCGAAGCCGCGGCCTGCAACAGGATCAAAGCCCGATCCGTCGCCGCTGTTCACCTGTCATGGTTCTCCGGTCCACGCGGTCGGGCGTGTCGCCCTCTCGCTTCTCATGCGGCCGATTCAACGACCGCATGCCGGACCAGTCGCACCCAAATGGGCACATGGTCTTGGTTTTGCTATTGCACCCGCCAGCCATCGGCACGCCCGCGACGACGATCACGTCGACAACGAGCCTGCCTCTTGCCACCGGTCATGAGGCATGCCCAGTCCAAGCTGTCACCACAGGCGCGGAGCGCGTGCGGATTCCTGCCAGTTCAAGGCAACCCGAATAGTATGCATCAATTCATCGTCAGGGCCAAATCACTGCCCCGGCATGGTGGCGCCAGGCGAAACAGGGCTCCTGGCTCAGCTCCGGGCCCGCACCCAGGTCGTGATATCGGCACGGACGACCTCGTTGCCATCCTTGTCGGTCAGGGAGACCGGCACCACTACATCCAGCCCTTCGACGATCGCGGCGAAGTCGGGAACCTCGATCTGGGCCGTAGCGGTCAGGCCCGATGGTGCCTTGCGCAAGTACTCCACGGACATGCCCTTGGGGATCCACTGATGAGTAGGCGGCACGGTCACCTCCATCAGCACGCCCATCGCCGCCTCCGCGAGGTTGCACGCGGCGATAGCGTGGAATGTGCCAATGTGATTGTGCACGCCCGGCCATTTCGGCGCGGACATCACGACGCGGCCCGGCTCGGCGCTCCGCACGACTGGCACGACGGTGGCGAAGTACGGTGCCTTCGCCCACACGCCTGCCGAGAATGCGAGACGCCCAACGGCATTCTTGTTCAGCTTGTTCCATAGCGCGAGCGCGCGGGGTTCGGTCACGGTAGCCACCCTTGTCGTCAGTTTTCGGATTCGCCACGGGATCGATGCCCGCCATGACGATCGACGGCCCCTCCCCCGCCGCAGGACAGTACCGCATCGTCCGGATTGCTAGCCAGGCCTGCGACCACGGAGCGCGGGCGGGCTAGCGTCACGAGGCGCGGAGCCATTCGAGGAGGATCTTGTTGACCGCCTCGGGCCGCTCGAGAGCCCCATAGTGACCGGCATCAGCCACCTCCAGGTACTGAGCTCCCGGTATGGCGTCGGCGACCTCCCGCGCGAGGTGCGGCGGGATCAACCGGTCATCCTGGTAGCCGACCGCGAGCACGGGCCTCGTGATCGCACGGTATGCCTGCAGCCGGTCGGGGAACTCCGAGAGGGCGATCTGGGCGCGCACGCCCGGCGTGGTCGGCGCGTGCGAGTACTCGATGATCGCGAGCCAATCGGCGGCGTCCATATCCTTGCGCAGCGTCGCTGGCGAGAGGTTCATGATGGCGTTGACCGCGGAGAAGTACGGGGCGGGCAGCTCGATGCCACGATCATGCATCTCTGCCTCGCCGCGGGAGAGCGCCTTGATGACGGGATCGACCCGGCCATGCGCGGTCAGGAATACAGCGCTGCGCACGAGGTCGGGGCGGGACAGGGCCAGCTCCTGGGCGATGCGAGCACCCAGCGATGTTCCCACGACGTGCGCGGGACCTTGCGCGAGGTGCTCGATGAGCGCCGCAACGTCGGCCACCATGTCATCGATGCCAAACCCTTCCGGGCACTCGCTGCTCGGCGCGATGCCGCGGTTCTCGAAGGTCGCCACGCTGAAGCCCGCGCCCACGAGCGCCGGGACCTGGTACATCTCCCAGACCCTTCCCGGGCTGGCCGTTCCCATGATCATCACGACCAGCGGCCCTTGGCCGTGGAGTCGATAGTTCAGGGTGATGCCATTAAGTGTGACGCTGGGCATGATTGCCTTTCTTCCGAGGATTCGGGCGCACTCTGCGGGTAGCGTGTTGGTAAAGGGCTACGATTGGCCCGGGCCTGTTTGATCAATTTACTGTGCATCGGTCTTCATGGCGAACGCCTCGCCACGGAACCCGGTAGGTTGAGGCAAGGCGAGCACCAGCCGGAAACCTTGGTGATGGTGCGCGAACGAGGCCGAATCGGGCGGCGTTCCGTACCGCACCTGACAAATACAGGAGTTTGGATGCGCTCATCGCCGGAGACTGCGGTGGTTGTCGACGATGTTGTCAAGACCTTCGGCGACGTAACCGCCCTGAGTGGCATCAGCTTCTCCGTGCCCAAGGGCACCGTGCTCGGTGTGCTGGGCCCCAACGGAGCGGGCAAGACCACCACGGTGAGCGTGCTGTCGACGTTGCAGCGGCCCGATTTCGGCAAGGCCTGGGTCGCGGGATTCGACGTCGTCGAGCAAGCTGCCGACGTGCGCCGGTCCATCATGCTGACGGGGCAGTACGCCGCGCTCGACGAGACCCTCACCGGCCGGGAGAACCTGCAGTTGTTCGGACGGCTGATGGGGCTCAACCGGCGCGACTCGAAGTCCCGTGCCCAGCAGCTCCTCGAGGCATTCGATCTGGTCTACGCCGGGAACCGCCGCGTGGGCGGCTACTCCGGCGGCATGCGGCGCCGCATCGACATCGCTTGCGGCCTGGTCACCCGGCCGGAGGTTGTTTTTCTCGATGAGCCCACGACGGGCCTCGACCCCCGCAGCCGGCAGGCAGTGTGGTCACTGGTCCAGTCGTTGAAGAACGAGGGCATCACTGTCCTGCTGACCACGCAGTACCTCGAAGAGGCTGACATCCTCAGCGACAACATCATCGTGATCGACAAGGGCACTGTCATCGCCGAGGGAACGGCCGACCAGCTCAAGGAACGCACCGGCGGATCCTACTGCGAGGTCGTGCCGCTCAACCCCACGCAGCTGCCGAAGATCCAGGCGCTGCTCGCGGATCTCTACCCACAGGACGCGCCGCTGCCCGAGATCACCTCCGACGCTGATCGGCTCGCGCTCCCCGCCACTGACGGCCCGGCCACGCTGAGCGAGGTGCTGCGGCGCCTCGACATGGAGAACATCCAGCTCGCTGATGTCGCTCTGCGGCGGCCCTCGCTCGATGATGTGTTCCTATCGCTGACCGGGCACGGCAGCAAGGAGGCCTCGCGCCCATGACGGTCGGCACGATCGATATTCCGCTCGAGTCATCGAGCGCGGCACTGGCCAAGCCCAGCCAGCTCCAGCAGTGGGCCGCGCTCAATAGCCGGGCATTGCGCGACATGGCCCGCAGTGGCGACTTCATCGTGGCCCTGCTCACCCCCGCCCTGTTCACGCTCGCCTACTACGTGCCGCTGCGCAAGATGATGGAGACCGCCACCTACTTCGGTGGCGGCGGGCTCGACAACTACGGCCAGTTCGTGGTTCCGCTGATCGCGCTCGGCGCAGTAGCACTGACCATGACCCAGGCCGCGCTGCGCGCCGCGAGGGACGCGGCGGACGGCATCACAACGCGCTTCGCGACGATGCCCATCCCCCGCATGGTGCCGCTGTGGTCCCGCATCTCCGCGAACATGGTCCGGTCCGTGCTCACCCTGGCGGCGGCTCTCGCCTACGGCCACCTCGTCAACTTCCGGTTCAACGGGACCTGGACCGAGACCTTGAGCTTCCTCGGGCTCGCCATCATGATCAGCCTCGCACTGATGATGGCCGCCGATGGCCTGGGCACATGGTCCGAGAATCCTCGCGCGGTCACGCAGGCACTGACACTGCCCACCTTGATCTTCGGCATGATGTCGACCGGGTTCATTCCCGAGAGCGGCTTCCCCGAGTTCGTGCGCCCCTTCGTTCGCAACCAGCCTGTCTCCATCTTCACCGAGGCCCTGCGGCAACTCGCGGACGGCGACCCCACCCGGGACATCATGCTGCCGACGGCACTGTGGGGCGGCGGGCTGCTCATCCTGTTCGCTGCCTTCGCGATCTGGGCCAGCGCGAGAAGGAAGTGATCCGACCATGACTTCACCTGCTGTGGATACTCCCCAAAAATCGCCCATCGTCCTTTTCCCCGAGCTGTCGCATTCCGCGCCGGAGTCATCGCTGGGATCGTGGGCCCGGCAGAGCCTGCTCATGGCCAAGCGCCTGCTGATCATCTGGTCACGGGACCCGTTCACCATGGTCCAGGCCGTCGTCTATCCCGCGATCATGCTGCTGATGCTGCGCCTGGTGATGGGCGATACGATCGAGCGCTTCTCGGGCCAGGCCGCGGTATTCCGCTTCGCTCCACTGATGGCGCTGGTCGCCGCGATGTCCGGAGCTCTCGCCGGGGTCGTCCTGGTCATGCAGGAGCGCGAGAACGGGATCCTCAGTCGCTACTGGGCACTGCCGATCCATCGGGGCGCCGACCTCACGGGACGGTTGCTGGCGGAGAGCGCCCGGATCATCCTGACGACACTGCTCATCATCATCGTCGCACTGCCCCTGGGCCTGACCTTCCAGAGCGTGGGGTCGTTCCTTACGTTCCTGGCGATCCCCTTGATGTTCGGCATCGGGTTCGCCACGTTGGCCACTGCGGCCGCGCTCGCCACCACGAGCCAGGCGCTCGTGGCGGCATTGAGCCTGTTCATGATGATCGGGATGTTCTTCAGCACAGGATTCACCGAGGTCGCGGCGTTCCCGGACTGGGCGCATCCATTCGTCGAGAACCAGCCCATCACTCACGCCGTGGATACCATGCGGGCGCTAGCGACGGGCGGGGACTACATGACTCCGTTGACGTACTGCGCGCTGTGGTCCGGAGGGTTCGTGGTGCTGTTCGCCTTCCCCGCGATCCGCGGGTACCGGAAGTCCGCCGCCGGATAGCAACGCTTGCCCTGGGCCTGCTGCGCTAGCGCAGCAGGCCCAGCCTGCATCCTGCTCGTAGCAGGATTGCCAAGGCTGGCTGGGTAGCGACTGCCTGGACTGCTACAGGCTGGCGACGTGCAAGTCGTCGATAGTGCGATCGCTGCGACCGAGGGACCGCGCATCGGCGGACGAATCCGGCTTCCTGCTCGCGTGGCGACCTGTCGCGCCTGACCAGGATGCCGCGGAGACCATCCGGTATGCCGCGGCCCGCAGCGGGCTCTCGATCGCGATGGCATCCGCTCCAGTGAGCTCGCGGGCACGGGCGTTGATCGTGGCTGCTACCTCGCGCGAGGCGATGAACACCCGGCGCAGCGAGGTGGTCCTCGCCAGGTCTGCCGCATAGAGGATGCGCTGCACCATTTGCGGGGAGGAGTGCAGCGTGGTCACTGCCCGCTCACGAAGCATCACGCCCAGCTCGGAGAAGTTGTACTTCGCGATCTGCGGCAGCGCGATCACCGTCGCCCCGGCTTCCAGCGGCCATAGCATCCCGAGCAGCACGCTGTCGTAGGATGCCGGCCCGGATAGCAGGACGGCGTCGTTCTCGGTGAGCGGATGCTCGGATTGCAGGCCGGCGAGCTGCCCCATGGCGATCGCCTGGGTGATCGCGATCCGGCGGAGCCTCCCCACTGGCCTGGCCCGGAAGGCGACGCAGGCCAACTGCTCCGGATCAGCGCTGTCCCAGCGATCGGTGGGCGCTGGCTCGCGCGGCGAGGCATCGATGAGCTCGCCGATCTCACGAAGAGTCAGCACCGGGATGGTGGCCCCCTCGGCCGCGAGGAGCCCGAAGAGCGATGCCGCTTCGTCCGGTGCCGCGAGCACGCAGGAAGGGCCTGCTGATCGCAGCATCTCTCGCCGTGTCTCGGCGGGCAGCCTCGGATCGATCAGCGACCAGGCGGCACCAGCCTTCAAGGTGGCCAGCGTTGCGATGGCAAGCTCCGGCCCGTGGTCCGCGACCACTGCCACCACTTGCCCCCGGCCCGCGCCGATGCCGTTGAGCTGCCTCGCGAGCGTGTCCGAGGCCCGATCGAGCTGGCTGTATGTCAGCCGCACCGCGCCCGTCGCTCCGCACATCATCGCGGGGCGCTCAGGGATCCGGGAGGCGATCAGGGCCACGGAATCGACAAGCATGCGCGGGGCGAAGGGATGCCCGCCCCCGGCACGAGGGAAGGGACCGAGCGCAAGCTTCTCGCCCCGATGGAGCGCGGCGATGATCTCCGCGACCCTCTTGATCAGCTCGGTGGCCTGCTGGCCGTCATTGCCACTCGCGATATGGGCAGCCGCGCCCAGCACGATGGCATCGAGCGGCATGGAGACCGAGGTGCCCAGGTGCTCGCGGACAGTCCGGGCCGCAGCGCGCGCATCGCCCGTGGTCATGCCCTCGGGCGGCGCATCCAGGCTCGCGGCATGGCGAGGCGCCACGGGCGCACCGCTCTCCCCTGGCTCGGCGTTCCTCATCACTGGTGCTGGGTCCGACGGATCACCGCTGGTCAGCGACACTGGCGAGTGCAGCAATCCCATCCTCAGCTCTCTCCATCGGATACGGCCATCCCGCGCTAATCGGCAAAAAGCGCACAACGAGTCACATTCGCAACAAGCCCAAGAATACTCGCGGGCCAACCGCCACGGGAACTAGTCGACCACTAATCGCTGTCACGATAAGAGCACATTCCAAGCAATCCACAGTGACCTAGCAGTGATGCACGAGCATTCCCCGCGACGGCCCTGCGCACGGCGACAGCCCGCCCGCGCTTGCTGCGGACGGGCTGCCACCTGCTTCTCAGCCCAGGTCAGCGAACTGCTCGAGCACCCCTACCCAGTACCGGACGATCGCTTCGCCCTCGACCTGCGGCAGCAGCTGCGCCGGGTACGAGACCATCGCGGTGAAGCGGGGGCCATCACCGGCATCGCCGATCATCGACTGGATGTCGATGACGGCCTGGGCCGGCATCGCGTTGCGCACGCCGCTGTCGAGCTCAGGACTGTCCGGATCTGGCATCCAGCCGTACTCCCGCAGCTCGTCCGGCACGTCCGAGGAGCTCAGCTTGCCGATGTAGTTGAACAGGATCTGCGGTTCCCCGAGCTGCTTGAGCTGTGCCGCGGTGCGCGGGTTCAGGTAGCGCAGCATCCCGAACCCGATTCCATGATCAGGGATGGCACGCACCTGTTCCGACACGGACCGGATGATGCGGGTCATTGCCTGCGCATCGAGCGTCTCCGGGGCAGCACCGGCCCCCTGCAACGAGATCCGCGCCGGATACATGGTGGTGAACCATCCCACGGTCCGCGACAGGTCAGCGCCCTCGAAGACGGACTCCTCCCTGCCATGCCCCTCGAGCGTGAGCAGCACCGACGATGCATCGTCACCGCGGGCCTCGCGCCACCGTGCCACCGCGAGCGCGAGCGCGGCGGTGAACACATCAGCGATATCCGCGCCCGTCGCGGCAGTGACGCGATCAAGCAGCGCGGACGTCACCGCGGGTGGCAGCTCGACGCGCTCGCGCACCACGGTGCCGATCAGATCGCGGTCGACATCAAGGGGCCGGTCGCCGAGAAGCGGATCCGAGCCATCGAGGATCTTCTCCCAGGTGCTGAGCTGCGATTCCCAGCGCTCCTCGGAGCTTGCCTTGACCAGGCGCTCGCTCCATTCCTTCAGCGACGTCCCGACGGGGTCGAGCTGCGGCTCCTGCCCGGCATCGACCTGCATGCCCGCGGTTGCGAGGTCCTGGATCAGGAATCGCCAGGAGACCGCGTCGATCACGGCGTGATGCGGAACGATCAGCAGCTGGCCGCGATCGCGGTTGCGCCCCGCGGCCGGGACGAACCAGACGAACTGCAGCATCGACCCCGCGATCGGATCGAGGCTGGACACCGCTTCGCGGAAGTGCTTGCGAACGAGCGTCTCGTACCGGTCGGATCCGGGCAGCGACGAGGCGACGAGCGGCACTCGCCGCAGCAGGCGGCCAGCATGCACCGAGCCTGGTGGGCGGATCTCCAGCGCATCCGGGCGGCCGCCGTGGGTGGCGACGAGCCGGGCGCGCAGCGCATCATGCTGGTCGATCACGGCCTGCAGGATGTCGACGAGCTTGCGGCGGTCGATCCCGCCCGGCAGCTTCAGCATGATCGGCATGGCGAACGAGCTGTAGTCGCCGCCACGCTCGATCATCTTCGCCGAGACCGGGGTGAGCGGGGCGAGACCGATGCCCGAGCGCGGTGCATCCTGCTCGTCGCCGGCACCCCCGGTCCGGCGCGCGACCTCGGCGAGGCCAGCAACGGTACGGCGCTCGAACACGTCCCGCGCGGTGAAGTACCAGCCAGACCTGCGTGATTGCGCGACGAGGCGGAACGAGACGATGCTGTCGCCACCGAGCTCGAAGAACGAATCGTCGGCGCCGACCTGCTCGATTCCCAGGACCTGCGAGAACACATCGGCGATAGCGATCTCGGCCTCGGTGTCCGGGGCCCGGTACTGCCGTTGCTCGATCTCCGGAGCAGGCAATGCCCGCCGGTCCACCTTGCCGCTGGGATTCAGCGGGAAGGCGTCGAGCACCACGATGTGGTCCGGCACCATGTAGTCGGGCAGCGCGGACCGTGCGTGCTCGAGCAGCTCGCTGGCGCCGGGCATCGTTCCCGCTGTCGGGACCACGTAGGCCACGAGCTGCTCCACCGCGGCACCCTCGTGCACGATGACCACTGCCTGCGCCACCGCGTGGTGCCCGGTGAGCACGGACTCGATCTCCCCGAGCTCGATGCGCAGACCGCGCAGCTTCACCTGGAAGTCGGTGCGGCCAATGAACTCGAGCTCGCCCGAGGTGCGCCACCTCACGAGGTCACCGGTGCGGTACATGCGCTCGCCCCGGTCACCGAACGGGCACGCGATGAAGCGCTCGGCCGTCAGGTCCGGCCGCCCCGCATAGCCGCGGGCCAGCTGGATGCCGGCGAGATACAGCTCCCCCGCCGCGCCGGGGGCCACTGGCTGCAGCCTCGAATCGAGCACATAGGCGCGACTGTTCCAGGCCGGGGTGCCGATCGGGATGGTCCCGATGTCCGACGGCGACGCCTGGTGGGAGGTCGCGTCCACGGTGAACTCGGTCGGCCCGTACAGGTTGTGCAGCTCCGCGCTGCTGACCTCGCCGAGCCGCTGCACCAGCGACGGGGTCAGTGCCTCGCCACCAGCGAACACCAGCCGCAGGTCCGGTGCACCGACAGCCTCGAGCTCGTCGATGAACAGCGACAGCACCGACGGCACGAACTGCACCACGGTGATGCCGAGCTCGGCTACCACGCGCGCCATGTATGCCGGATCGCGATGCCCATCAGGCTCGGCGAGCACCAGTCGCGCCCCGGTGATAAGCGGGAGGAAGATCTCCCACACCGAAGCGTCGAAGGTGACGGGGGTCTTCTGGAAGACCGCGTCGTCGCCGTCGAGGGCGTGCTCGGATTGCAGCCACAGCAGCTGGTTGAGCAGCGCCTGGTGCGAGATCGCCACGCCCTTGGGCTGGCCGGTAGAGCCCGAGGTGTACAGGGTGTAGGCGAGCTGCTGCGGCCTGGCGACCGGCAGCCTCGTGGCGGGGACGGTGCCCTCGGCGGACAGGTCACCGACCATGAGCAGCTCGCAGTCATGCATGCCACCCTCCGACAGCGCCCGGGTCACCGCCGCCGAGTCTCCTGCCGCGGTCAGGATCACCGCTGGGCGGGCGTTGCGCACGACGTACTCGATGCGGTCCGCCGGGTGGTCCGGGTCGATGGGAACGTAGGCCGCGCCAGCCTTGACCGTGGCGATGATCGCGGCGAGCATGTCGATCCCCCGCCGGATGGAGACACCCACCACGGTGTCCGGCCGGACACCGGCGCCGACGAGCCGGTGCGCGATGCGGTCGGTGAGCTCGCCGAGCTCGGAGAACGTGAGCGAGGTGTCCTCGCTGACGACCGCCACCCTGTCGGGGGTCGAGCGGACCTGCTCGGCGAGCATCGTGACGACCGTGGCGTCCGGCAGCTCGTGGGAGGTGTCGTTCCACTCATGCAGGACAGCGGCCCGCTCGGCCTCGGTGAGCACCCCGAGCTCCCCGACGGGAGTCTCGCTGTGCGTGACGACCAGCGACAGGATGGTCCGCATCCGCACCGCGAGGGTTTCCGCCATATCACTATCGACGGCTCCGGGCAGGTAGCGGATGCTGAGGGAGAGCTCGTCGCCGGGCAGCGCGAGCAATGTCATCGGATAGTGGGTCGCGTCCTCCATCTGGACACCGGTGATGCGCATGCCGTCGATGTCGGCGTTCTCGTTGAGACCGGCCCGATCGATCGGATACGACTCGAACACCGTCAGCGTGTCGAAGAGGGTACCGATGCCGGCGACCTGCTGGATCTCGGGAAGCCCGATGTACTGGTGCTCGATCAGGCTCGCCTGCTCGCCCTGGGTTCGCTCGAGCAATGCCGCGAGGGACTCGTTGGGATCGATGCGCACCCGCACCGGCAGGGTGTTGATGAACAGGCCCACCATCGAGGAGACGTCGTTGAGGGTCGCCGGACGCCCGGAGACGGTTGCACCGAAGACGATATCGTCCTGGGAGGTCATCCGCGAGAGCGCGATGCCCCATGCCACCTGGATCATGGTGTTGAGCGTGACGCCGCGGTCGCGGGCGATCCCCGCGAGCTCCTCGCTCAGCCTTCGCCCGACATCGATCGTCTTCTCCGCCGGGACATCAAGCTTGGCGCCCTGCGCGTTCGGCGCGATGATCGTGGCCTGCTCGAGCCCGGAGAGGGCGTCCGACCATGCCGCGCGTCCGGTCTCCCGGTCCCGCTCGCCGAGCCAGACGAGGAAGTCGCGGTACTCCCGCGCGGGCGGCAGCACGGATGCGTCGCCACGGGTGGCGTACAGCATCAGCAGGTCCTTCATCAGCAACGGCATGGACCAGCCGTCGAGAAGGATGTGGTGGTTGGCGATCGACAGGTCCCATGTCGCCTGGCCGGATTCATCGGTGCCCGTGCGGATCAGCAGGAACCGGATGAGCGGGGGCGAGGTCATGTCGAACCGCGCGAGCCGGTGATCGTGCAGCATCCGGCGCCGCTCGGCGTCCCGGCCCTCCACGTCATGGCCGGACAGGTCGACCTCCTCGAACGGCACTTCGAGACCGTTGGCGATCACCTGGACCGCGCCACCGCCCGTGGTGTCGACGAGGAAGGCCGCGCGCAGGTTGGCGTGGCGTTGGACGAGCGCGTTGGCAGCCGCTCGCATGCGTGCCGCGTCGACCGTGCCGGTCAGCCCGAGGACGACCTGCGCGGTGTAGATATCGACCGACTGCTCGGACAGGACAGCGTGGAAGAAAAGCCCTGCCTGCAATGGCGCGAGCGGCCAGATGTCGGACACCGAGGGGTAGGTGTCCTCGATGCGGTCGATCTGCGCCTGGTCGAGCTCGACGAGAGGCAGGTCGGAGGGCGTGAGGTTCGCCGCGGTGGTGCGCTGGGCGAACGTGCCGAGCCCGCTGGCGGCCTCCACCCAGAGGGCGGCGAGCTCGCGGACGTCATCGTCGCCGAGCAGTCCCTGCGGGAACGCGAACGCTGCGGTGATCTCGGGGCCGCTGGAGGTTTCCCTCGCCACCGCGTTGACGCTGATCGTCGCGGTCGCGGCCATCGAATCGTCGGTGGCGCCGCCGAGCCCGCTGACCGAGCCGTCGGGGATCCACGCGTGCTGCTCATCCGATCCGGACGAGCCAGCGGTCCGGCCCAGGTAGTTGAACGCGATCTGCGGCTCGGCGAGGCCGGACAACTGGTCGCGCCCGTCCGTGGACAGGTAGCGGAGGACCCCGTAGCCGATGCCATTGTCCGGCACGGAGCGCAACTGTTCCTTCACGGCCTTCAGCGCGCGCCCCGCAGCGGGGCCGGACTCATTCGCATCGTCGGCGTCGATTCCCGACAGGTCCAGCCGGACGGGATACATGCTGGTGAACCAGCCGACGGACTGGGTGAGGTCGGCGCCTGGCACGGCATCCTCCTCGCGCCCGTGGCTTTCGAGATGCACGAGAACCGAGCTACCGGCATCCGCGGGCGTGATCCCGCGGCGGGCCCGCCAGCGCGTGACCGCGATCGCGAGCGCGGCCAGCAGGCCATCATTGACCCCGCCCCGGAACGCCTTCGGCACCGAGGTCATCAGTGCCTCGCTGGCCTCCACCGGGATGGTGGCCTCGATCCGGGTCAGGGAGCCGAAGGTGTCGGTGCGCGGATCGCGTGGCCGGGAACCGAGCAGCGGGTCGGGGCAATCGGTGATGCCGCGCCAGTACGGGAGCTGATCGTCGAAGCGGCCAGCGGACGCGGCCTCGGCGAGCCCGTGCGCCCATCGACGCATCGATGTCCCGGTGGGCGCGAGCTGGGGCTCGGCTCCTTGCTCGAGCTGTGCCCATGCGGTGGCGAGGTCGGGGATGATGATCCGCCACGACACACCGTCGACGGCGAGGTGGTGGATGGCCACCAGCAGTCGTCCTGTCTCGCCACGCTCGGCCAGCGACGGCGCCGGGTCGAGCCAGGTGCAGCTGACGACCTTGCCCGCTTCGAGATCGAACCGGTCGGCTGCGGCATCCTGCGCAGCGCGCGCGAGGTCGCCGAATGCCTCGGAACCCGTGGGGTCGCTGTACTCGACGCGGTGGATGAGGTCTCCGGCATCGACGGCGTCGACGGGCAGCGCGTGCATCTGCCAGCCGTCCGCGGTGCGGGCGAAGCTCGTGCGCAGCGCGTCGTGGCGGGCGATCACTGCACCGATCGTGCTGGCGAGCTGCTCGCGGTCGATCCCGGCGGGCAGCGCGAGGAACACGGCCTGCGAGAAGCGGCGGAATTCGCCGCCGAGCTCGGTCAGCCAGTGCATGATCGGCGTGAGCGGGATGTCGCCGACCCCGCCGCCCTCGAGCTCGGCAAGCACCTCGGCCGCGGTGGCCTCCGATGCCCACTGCGCGATCTCGGACAGCGCGGCGACCGTCTTGCGCTCGAACACGTCCCGTGCCCGGAACACCACGCCGGAATCCTTGGCCCTCGACACGAGCTGGATCGACAGGATGCTGTCGCCACCGAGCCCGAAGAAGGACTCATCGATGCTGACCTGCTCGGCACCGAGCACTTCGGCGAAGACCTTCGCGAGGGTGTGCTCCATGTCGGTCCGTGGCGCGCGGTAGTCGCGGGCCACGGTCGCGAACCTCGGCTCGGGCAGTGCCCGGCGGTCGAGCTTGCCCGCTGGGGTCAGGGGCACCTCGTCGATCACGGTGATCGATGACGGCACCATGTAGCTGGGCAGCGTTTCGGCCGCATGCTCGGCGAGAGCCGTCACGTCGATGGCGCGCCCCTCCGCGGCGAGCACGTAGGAGACGAGCGCGGTCTGGCCGGTCTCTGGCCGCTTGTATCCCATGGTGAGGGCAAGATCGACACTGTCGTGGCTGGACAGGACCGCGTCGACCTCGCCGAGCTCGATGCGGAACCCGCGCACCTTGACCTGATGGTCGGTCCGGCCGACGAAGACCAGGGTCTCGCGGTCGATCCAGCGGACGATGTCACCGGTGCGGTACATGCGAGCGCCGGGGCGCCCGTACGGGTTGGCGATGAATCGCTCGGCCGTCAGCCCGAGCCGGTCGTGGTACCCACGCGCGATCGCCGGGCCGGCGACATACAGCTCGCCCGGCACGCCCATGGGCACGGGCTGGAGCCGGCTATCGAGGACCATCGCGTCGATCCCGTGGATGGGGCCACCGATGTCGACGGGCTTGCCCGGGACCATCGCGCGGCTCGAGGTGCTCCAGATCGTGACCTCGCTCGGCCCGTACAGGTTGAGCATCGTCCGGCCCGGCGCCCAGCGCGCGACCAGCTCGGGCGGCATCACGTCGCCGCCCGCAGCGATGGTCCGCAGCTCATCGAGGCCGGATGGCGAGACAGACATCAGGGCGGCCGGTGTCACGAACGCATGGGTGACACGGTGGTCGCGCATGAAGAGGGCGAGCTCGTCGCCGCCGTAGATCGTCGGCGGGGCGATCACCATCGTCGCGGCCGATCCGAATGCCATCAGCACCTCGAAGACCGAGGCATCGAAGCTCGGGGAGGCGAAGTGCAGGCTCCGCGCCCCGGGCACGAGCCCCATCAGGTCCCGCTGGCTGGCGATGACACTGGTCAGGCCGGCATGGGTCAGCACCACGCCCTTCGGCTTGCCCGTCGAGCCCGAGGTGTAGATGACGTACGACGGATCGAGGATGTGCACCGGCCGCGAGCGATCGGCGTCGGTGACCGGCGCTGCTGGCTGCGCTGTGGCACGTGCCTGCTGCTCCGGGTCGTCGATGATGATCCACCGGACGTCGGAGGGCAGCCCGTCGGCGTACTCGCTGCTCGTCACGCCGATCGCGATGCCGCTGTCGCGGGTCATGTGCAGGATCCGGTCCTCGGGGTAGGACGGATCGATCGGGATGTAGGCGGCACCAGCCTTCGACACTGCCCAGATCACGACGATCGTGTCGATCGACCGTGGCATGGCGAGGCCAACGAAGTCGCCGGTCCGGATTCCTGCCGCGATGAGCGCGCGAGCAAGCTGATTGGACCGCTCATCGAGCTCGGAGTAGCTGAGGGTGGCGTGGCTCCCGATGACCGCGGGCGCGGACGGATCCACCGCTGCGGCGTCGGTGAACAGGTCGAACAGCCGGACGGGCTCCGCCGCCGACGGTCCTGCGACCGGTGCGAGCTGGTCACGCTCGGCCTCGGTGAGCAGGTCGATATCGCCGACCTGCACGGTGGCCATCTCAGCGACGGTGGCCAGGATCCGCGTGAAGCGATCGGCGAATCCGGCGATCGTCGACTCGTCGAACAGATCGGTGGCGTAGGTGAACAGTGCCACGATGCCCGCCGGTGAGCCGTCGTCGTCCGATTCCTCGGCGAGGGTGAGCTGCAGGTCGAACTTGGAGGTACCGAGGTTGCTCTCCATGCCCTCGATGGTGAGGCCCGCGAGCTCGAGGTGCGCCCGGGTGATGTTCTGGAAAGCGAGCACCACCTGGAACAACGGCGAGTGCGCCGTCGAGCGTTCCGGCGCGAGGATGTCCACGAGCCGCTCGAACGGGATATCGGTGTGGGTGAATGCCTCGAGGTCGGATGCCCGCACCTGCTTGAGCAGCTCGGCGAACGGCATCGCGGGATCCACCTGCGCGCGCAGCACTAGGGTGTTGACGAACATGCCGACGAGGTCGTCGAGGGCACGCTCGCCGCGGCCCTCGATCGCGGTGCCGATGGCGATGTCGTTGCTCGCGCTGAGCCTCGACAGCAGCACGGCGAGGGCGGCGTGCGCGACCATGAACATGGTGACGCCCTGGGACCGGGCGAGCGCATCGAGCTGGCGCTGCAGGTCCGCGCTGATCTCGAAGCGGTACTCGGCGCCCCGCATCGACTGCACGGCGGGCCGGGGCCGATCGGTGGGAAGCTCGAGCACTTCGGGCAGCCCGTCGAGCTCGCGGCGCCAGAAGTCGATCTGCTTCGCGGCGAGGCTCTGCGGATCGGAGTCATCGCCGAGCACCTCGCGCTGCCAGATCGCGTAGTCGGCGTACTGCACCTCCAGCGCCGGCCAGGACGGCTCGCTGCCTGCGGTGCGCGCGCTGTAGGCGATCATCACGTCGCGGGCGAGCGGGGCGATGGACGCGCCATCGGCCGAGATGTGATGGATCACGACGACGAGCACGTGCTCGGTGGGGCCGAGCTCGAGCAGCGCGGCGCGAACGGGCACGTCCTCCGCGACATCGAACCCTTCGGTGACCAGTGCCGCGACCCGGTCGAAGACCGTGGCCCCGGTGGTCTGCTCGGTACGCAGCTCGAGCGTGCCAGTGTCCTGCAGCACCACCTGGTGCGGGCCGTCCTGCCCACCCGGGTAAACGGTGCGCAGGGTCTCGTGCCGCGCCGCGACATCGGCGAGCGCATCACTGAGGGCCGCAACGTCGAGCGAACCGGTCAGCTTGAGCACCATCGGGATGTTGTAGGCAGCCGATGAGGTGTCGAACTGGTTGATGAACCACATCCGCTTCTGCGCCAGGGACAGCGGGATCTCTGCTGGCCGGCGCTGCGGCACCAGTGGGGCGCGCTGGTCCCCGCTGCCGATGTGCTCGATGTGCTGGGCAAGGTCGGCGACGGTCCCGTTCTCGAACAGGCCACGCACGGCTACCCGCACGCCGAGGGCAGCATTGATCCGCGCTACCACGCGGGTGGCGAGCAGGGAGTTGCCGCCGAGCTCGAAGAAGTCCGTGGCGACACTGATCTGCTCCATGCCAAGGACGTCGCGGAAGATCCCGGCGACGATCTCCTCGACCGGGTTGCGCGGGGCGATGAAGTCCCCAGCGCTGCTCGACAGGTCCGGCGCCGGCAGCGCCTTGCGATCGAGCTTGCCGTTGACGTTCAGCGGCATCTCGGGCAGCTGCATGAAGACCGGCGGCACCATGTAAGCGGGCAGGTCGCGCGCAAGGATGGCCTTCAGCTCGGCCGGGTCGGCGGTGCCCTCGGCCACGATGTAGGCCACGAGCTGCTCGCCGGTGTGCGGATCCTTGTTCACGATCACCGCGGCCTGGATGATGCCGTCGATAGCGGCGAGCGCGTTCTCGATCTCGCCGAGCTCGATGCGGAAGCCGCGGACCTTCACCTGGAAATCGGTGCGGCCGATGTACTCGAGATCGCCATCGGAGTTCCACCGCGCGAGGTCGCCGGTCCGGTACATCTTGGTGCCTGGCTCGCCGTACGGGTCGGCGATGAACCGGTCCGAGCTGAGGTCGGCACGGCCGAAGTAGCCGCGGGCGAGCTGCACCCCGGCGAGGTAGAGCTCGCCGTTGACGCCGGGCGGCACGGGGTTGAGCCTGGTGTCGAGAACGTATGCCCGGCAGTTGGTCTGCGGGACACCGATCGGCGTGGTGGCCGTCTCCTTGCCGGTGGCGGTGTAGACGGTGATCGATACCGCGGCCTCGGTGGGCCCGTACAGGTTGTCGATGCGTGCATCGCAGGACTCGACGAACTTGCTCACCGTTGTAGGTGGCAGCGCCTCGCCGATCGGCATGGCCAGCTTGAAGCTGGGCAGGCGCAGATCCTCGTGCTCGGTGGTGTTGACCGCGAGGAAGGTGTCGAGCAGCGACGGCACGAACGCCGCCACGCTGACGTCCTGGTCGCGCATCAGGTCCGCGAGGTACGCGGGGTCCCGGTGCCCGTCCGGCGTCGCGATGACCAGGCGTGCACCGGTCATCAGGGTCCACCAGTACTCCCACACCGACACGTCGAAGGTGACGGGCGTCTTGAGCAGCACCGCGTCCTCGTCGCCGATCCCGTAGTAGTCCTGCAGCCAGACGACCTGGTTGACGATCGCGGAATGCGGGATCGCCACGCCCTTCGGGCGCCCGGTGGAGCCGGAGGTGTAGATGACGTAGGCGAGGTTGTATGGCCGCAGCGGGGCGCTGCGATCAGCATCGGTGACGGGCGAGCCGTCGAGACCGTCGAGGTCGAGCGTGTCGATCTCGACGAGCGGGACGCCTTCGGGCAGCTCGATCGGGTCACGGGTGATCGACAGCACGCACACGGGTTGCGCGGACTCGAGGACGTACCGCGTGCGGTCCGCCGGGTGATCGGGGTCGATCGGCAGGTATGCGCCACCGGCCTTGACGATCGCGTACATGCCGATGAGCTGGTCGAGGGACCGGCGCATCGCGAGGCCGACGACGACATCCGGCCCGGCCCCGAGGCCGATCAGGTGCCGCGCGAGCTTGTTCGCGCGACGATCGAACTCGGCGTAGGTCAGTTCCGCGCCCTCGTAGTAGAGGGCGATGTTGTCCGGGGTACGGGTGACCTGCTCGTCGAAGCGATCGTGCAGCAGTCCCTCGGCGCGCGGGCCGGCGGTGTCGTTGTACGTCTCGAGGAGCATCGTCCGCTCGTCCGCATCGAGCAGGTCGATATCGCCCGTCAGGACGGTCGGATCTTCGGTGACCGCGGCAAGCACGCGGACGAACCGCTCGGCAATCCGCTCAATGGTGGCGGGCAGGAACAGGTCCTGGGCGTAGGTGATCACCGAGGTCATGCCATCCGGCGCGCCCTCTTCGGTGACGTTCTCGCTCACGACGAGCTGCAGGTCGTACTGGGCGACCTCCGTATCGACCTCGAGCGGGGCGACGGTCAGGCCGGGCAGCTCGAGCTTGGCCTTCGTGAGGTTGTGGAAGGAGAAGCCGACCTGCGCGAGCGGCGCGTACGCGGTGGTGCGCGCCGGGCTGAGCACGTCGACGAGCTGCTCGAACGGGACATCCGCATGGGCGTATGCCTCGAGGTCGGTGTCGCGGATCGTGGCGAGCAGCTCGGCGAACGTCTCGTTGCCCGAGACCTGTGCCCGCATCACGAGGGTGTTGATGAACATGCCCACGAGATCGTCGAGCGCCTTGTTGCCACGGCCAGCGATCGGCGTGCCGACAGCAATGTCGGTGGTGTTGCTCAGGCGTGCGAGCAGCACCGAGAACGCGCTGTGCACGGCCATGAACACCGTGGCGCCGTGCTTGGCTGCCATCTCGGAGAGCGCGACGTGCAGTTCCTTCGGGATGGTGAAGGTGACGCGGCCTCCGCGCATGGACTGCGCGGGCGGCCGTGGCTTGTCGGTGGGCAGCTCGAGGAGATCCGGCAGGCCAGCGAGGGCCTTCTTCCAGTAGTCGATCTGCCGGGCCGCGAGCGAGCCGGGGTCGTTCTCGTCGCCGAGCACTTCCCGCTGCCAGAGCGCGAAGTCCGCGTACTGCACGTCGAGCGGTTCCCACGCCGGGGGCTCGCCGGCGAGGCGCGCGGTGTAGGCGAGCATGACATCGCGCCCGAGCGGCGCGAGCGATGCACCATCGGCGGAGACATGGTGCACCACGATGACGAGCACGTGATTGTCCTGCGCCTGCTGGAGCAGGGCGCCGCGGATGGGCGGCTCCGCACTGACATCGAAGCCGCGCAGACCGATCTCGGCGGCCCGCTTGTACAGTTCCTGGTCATCGCTGACCGGCACCACGGGCAGGTCGAGGCCTGCCTCGTCGACCGTCTGGATGAGCTGGACGGGACCGTCGGGCGTGGAGGGGTAGATGGTGCGCAGGGTCTCGTGCCGCTCGAGCACGTCACTGAACGCCGCGCGGAGCGCATCGATGTCGATCTCGCCGGTAAGCCGCAGCGCCATCGGGATGTTGTAGGCGGGCGACGACGGGTCGAACTGGTTGATGAACCACATGCGCTGCTGCGCGAGCGACAACGGGATGTTCTCCGGCCGCTCGCGGCGCACCAGTGGTGGCCGGGTCGAGGCTTCCGCGCCCGGCTCCCCGAGCACGGCGCCGAGCTCTGCTGGCGACGGTGTCTCGAACAGCTGGCGGACGATGACGTCGGTGCCCATGGCCTCGTTGATGCGGGAGACCGCGCGCGTGGCCATCAGGGAGTTGCCGCCGAGCTCGAAGAAGGACTCGGTGCGGCTGATCTGCTCCACCCCGAGGATGTCGCTGAACACGTCCGCGATGATCCGCTCGGCAGGGGTCTCCGGGGCGATGTATTCCCGCTCGACAGCGGCGAACTCGGGCTCGGGCAGTGCTCGACGATCCACCTTGCCCTGCGGGGTCAGCGGGATCTCGTCGATCACCATGATGATGCCGGGCACCATGTAGGCGGGCAGTTCCTGGCCAGCGAAGCGGGTCAGCTCGTCGGCGTCGAGGGTCGAGCCGTCGACGCTCTTGGCGTAGGTGACGAGCACGGTCTCCCCCGCTGGGGATTCGCGCGGGATCGTCAGGGAGAAATCGACTCCGGGGTGCTGCCGCAGGGCGGCATCGATCTCGCCCGGCTCGATGCGGAAGCCGCGGATCTTGACCTGGAAGTCGGTGCGCCCGATGTACTCGAGGCTGTAATCACCCGACCAGCGCACGAGGTCGCCGGTGCGGTACATCCGCTGGCCCGGCTCGTTGAAGGGGCATGCCACGAACCGGTCCGCGGTGAGGGCGAAGCGGTTGTGGTAGCCGCGGGAGACCTGCGGGCCGGCGATGTAGAGCTCCCCGGGCGTGCCGGGGGGCACCGGGCGCAGCCGCTGGTCGAGGACCATGGCGAGCACGCCGCGCAGCGGGGGCCCGAGACGCACGGGGTCCCCTGCGTGCAGCGCGCCAGCGGTGACGCAGATGGTGGTCTCGGTGGGGCCGTAGATGTTGTGCATCCGGCGGCCGGGCGCGGACCACTGCTCGACGAGCTCGGCGGAGACGGCCTCGCCGCCGGGCAGGACATCGACAAAAGTGTCGAGCCCCTCGGGCGGCACCGTGGCCAGGGCGGCCGGCGTGATGAAGGCGGTGGTCACGCCGTGCTCGCGGATAAGGTCCGCGAGCTCCGTGCCGCCGTAGATCTCCCCGGGCGGGCTGATGACCATCGTCGAGCTCGCGGCGATGGCGATCAGGTACTCGAGCACGGAGGCGTCGAAGCTCGGTGACGCGAAGTGCAGCGTGCGGGAATCCTGCGTGAGGTGGAAGCGCTCGCGGTACTCGGCGACGAGGTTCGCCAGGCCGGTGTGGGTGACGGCGACGCCCTTGGGCTTGCCGGTCGATCCGGAGGTGTAGATCATGTACGCCACGTTCTCGGGGCGCAGCGGGGTGATCCGGTCGAAGTAGGAGATCGGCGCTGGCGGGGTCTGCTTCAGCGTGGCCTTGGTGTCATCGGCATCCATGACGACCCAGTCGACGCCAGGTCCAGCGGCCGCGAACTTCTCGTGCTCGGCCTTGTTGGTCACGCCGACCCGCGCGGTGGAGTCATCGAGGATGTGGCTGATCCGGTCATGCGGATAGACCGGGTCCACGGGGACGAAGGCTGCACCGGTCTTGGCGACCGCCCAGATCGCGACCATCGACTGGATCGATCGGGCAACGCCGACCGCCACGAAGTCCTCCGGGCCGATGCCCTTGGCGATCAGCAGGCGCGCCAGGCGCGACGACCGCTTGTCCAGGTTGAGCCACGTGACCGACTTCTCGCCATCGATGATCGCGGTCCCGGTGGGGTTGGCCTCCACCGCTGCGAGGAACAGCTGGGGCAGTGCCTGGATCTGCGCTTCCGGAACAGCGCTTCGTACGACTCCCGGGGTCTGTGCTATCACCTTCGGTTCCTCAGCCTCCTTGGTGGCCCTGGTCAACTGTTCCCTTTCCGCTGCGTCGAGGACGTCGATATCGCCCACGACGACCTCGGGATCCGTGGTGACCGCAGCCGCGACGCGCGCGATCCGTCGGCCGAACATCGTCGCGGTCGATTCGTCGAAGATGTCACTGCGGTAGACGAGCCCCGCCGCGATGCCGGCGGGCTCGGCGCCGTCGAACTTCTGCTCGAGGGTGAGCATCAGGTCGAACTTCGCCGACCCTGGCCCGCGGTCGAGCGGGGTCACCCGCAGGCCGGGCAGCTCGAGCGTGCGCTGCTGGGGGTTCTGCAGCGTCATCAGCACCTGCACGAGCGGCGCGTGCGCCGCGGTGCGCTGCTGCTTGAGCGCTTCGACGAGCTCCTCGAACGGCACATCGGCATGCTCGAACGCTTGCAGGTCCGTCGCCCGGACATCGGTGAGGAGATCGCTGAACTTCTCGTCCTGGTCCACCTCGGTGCGCAGCACCAGGGTGTTGACGAACATGCCGATCAGATCATCGAGCGCTGCTTCGCCGCGGCCCGCGACAGGCGAGCCGATGGCGATGTCGCTGGTCCCGGTGATCCGCGCGAGAGCGGTCGCGAAGACCGCGTGCAGCACCATGAACAGCGAGACGCCCTGCTCGGCGGCGATACCGCTGAGCGCGCGGTGCTCCTCGGCGCTGAGGCTGAAGCTGACGTGACCCGCCTCCGGCCCAGCCACCGCGGGACGCGGCCGGTCGGTGGGCAGGTCGAGCAGCTCCGGCAATCCCGCGAGCGACTTCTTCCAGAACTCGATCTGCTCGGCGGCCAGCGAATCCGCGTCGGCGGGGTCGCCGAGCACCTTGCGCTGCCAGATCGCGAAGTCGGCGTACTGGACCTCGAGCGGCGCCCAGCCGGGCACGTCCCCGCTGGAGCGTGCCGCGTAGGCCACCATCACATCCCGCGCCATCGGCGTCATGGATTCACCGTCACCGATGATGTGGTGGACGATCATCGCGAGCACATGCTCGGTGTCGCTGATGCGGAACAATGCGCTGCGGACCGGCACGGCCTTGGTGACGTCGAACCCGGCCATGGCGATGTCGGTGACCTTCTGCACGACGTCAGCGGCGCTGACGTCGACCGGCGAGAGATCGATCGGCACCTCGTGGGCCGGGACGATCACCTGGCGCGGGCCCTCGTCCGAATCGGGGAAGCGCGTGCGCAGCGACTCATGCCGCTCGAGCACATCGACCACCGCGGCCTGCAGGGCCGCGGCATCGAGGTCCCCCTCGAGGCGTACAACGAGCGGCATGTTGTAGGCCGCCGAACCGGGATCGATCCGGTTGATCAGCCACATGCGCTGCTGGGCGAGCGAGAGGGGGATGTGCTCGGGGCGCGGGCGGACCGGCTCGAGGCGCGGGCGGCCCGTCGCATGGGTCTGGGCATGCTCGAGCCTCGTGGCGAGCCCGGAGACGGTGGGCTCGTCGAACAGGTCCTGTACCCGGACCTTGACGCCGAGCGTGGTGCTGAGCCGCGCCACGGCCTTCATCGCGGCGAGGGATGTGCCACCGAGCTCGAAGAACTCCTCGTGCGCACCCACGCGGGGCACCCCGAGCAGGTCCGCGAAGACGCTCGCGATGGCTTCCTCGACGGGGTCGCGCGGGGCGACGAAATCGCCGCTCGACGCCACGATCTCGGGCTTCGGCAGCGCCTTGCGGTCGAGCTTGCCGTTTGCCGTGAGCGGGAACTCGTCGAGAGTCATCACCACATCCGGCACCATGTAGCGCGGCAGTGAAGCGCCCGCATGGTCCCGGAGCTCCGCGGGGCCGGGTTCCTGGCCATCCGCGGGAATGACATAGGCGACGAGCCGCTGGCCGGCCTCGCCCTCGTGGACGAGGACCGTGGCGCGCTCGACCGCGGGGTGGCCGGCGAGGACCGCTTCGATCTCGCCGAGCTCGATGCGCTGGCCGCGCACCTTCACCTGGAAGTCCGTGCGCCCGAGGTAGACGAGGTTGCCGTCGGGGGCCCACCGGACGAGATCGCCGGTGCGGTACATGCGCTCGCCGGGCCCGCCGAAGGGGCAGGCGACGAACCGGTCGGCTGTGAGATCAGCGCGGCCGAAGTAGCCGCGGGCAAGCTGGTCACCACTGATGTAGAGCTCACCGGGAACTCCCGGCGGCACCGGATGCAGCCGGGAATCGAGCACGAAGGCATCCGAGTTCGAGACCGGGCGGCCGATCGGCGGAGCTGCGCCCTCGAAGCCCACCCCGTCCCAGAAGGTGACATGCACGGTGGTCTCGGTGGGGCCGTACAGGTTGTGCAGCGCGTTCGGCCGGATAGCGTCGAACCGTTCCTTCGTCTCGGCGGGCAGTGCCTCGCCGGCCGAGAGGACGACACGCAGCGTTCGCAGCTTCTCGCTGTCCGCGGCCGCGGTGAACACGGCGAGCACCGAGGGCACGAACGACGTTGCCGTGACCTTCTCGCTCTCCACGATGTCGACGAGGACATCCGGATCACGGTGCGCGTCCGGCGCGGGCACGCACATCGTCGCGCCGGTCAGCAGCGGGGTGAACAACTCCCACACTGACACATCGAACGTGTAGGGCGTCTTCTGCAGGACCACGTCGGACTCGGTGATCCCGTACTGCTTCGCGACCCAGAGCGACTGGTTGATCGTGTTGCGATGGGTGACCTGCACGCCCTTCGGCTGGCCCGTCGACCCTGAGGTGTAGATGATGTAGGCCGCGTTGTCGGCTGCCAGCGGGCCACGCCTGCCAGCAGCTCGCACCGGCCGGTCGTCGTACGCCGCGAGATCAACGTCATCGAGCACGATGAGGGTGCCGTCGAAGTCCATCTCCGGCGCGTCCGCGGACGTGGTGATCAGGCACACCGGGCTCGCGGAGTCCAGCACGAACGACTTGCGGTCGATCGGGTAGTCGGGATCGATCGGGACGTACGCGCCGCCTGCCTTGAGGATGGCGTAGGTCGCCACCACCATGTCCGGTGACCGGCGCATGTGCACGGCGATCCGCGACTCGGGACCAACGCCCTGCTCGATCAGCAGCCGGGCGAGCTGGTTGGCGCGGGCGTCGAACTCCGCATAGGTGAGCTGCTCCCCTCCCGGCACGCTGATCGCGACCTGGTCGGGGACGCGCACTACCTGCTGGTCGAACAGGTCCGGGATGGTGCTGTCGAGATCGGCGCTCGGAAGCTCGATCGCGCCCGAGTTCCATTCGGTGAGCACGCGATCCCGCTCCGCGCTATCGAGCAGGTCCACGTCACCGACGCGCAGTCGCGGATCAGCCGTTACCGCATCGAGCAGCGTGGTCAATCGGCGGCCGAACGCCGCGATCGTCGATTCATCGAACAGATCGGTGGCATAGGTGAGGATGAGCCTCGCCCCGGCCGGGGCGCCCCGCTCGTCGCGCTGATCGATCACCGTGACGTGGAGGTCGAACTTGGCGACACCATTGTCGGTCTCGAGCGGAGCGACGGTCAGGCCGGGCAGTTCGATCGCGGGGGCCGAGCCGCTCTGGAACGCGAGCATCACCTGGAACAGTGGCGCGTGCGCGCGGGACCGCGCCGGGTTGAGCACCTCGACGAGCCGCTCGAACGGCACATCGGTGTGGGTGAACGCCGCGATGTCGGTCTTGCGGACATCCTCGAGCAGCTCGGCGAACGCCAGGTCGCCACGCGCATCGGCGCGCAGGACGAGGGTGTTGACGAACATGCCGACGAGATCCTCGAGCGCCCGCTCGCCACGTCCGGCGACCGGGGTGCCGATCGGGATGTCGGTCGTTCCGCTGAGCCTGGCGAGCAACGCCGCCAGCCCGGCATGGAAGACCATGAACGGGGTCGAGCCATGCTCGCGGGCCAGGCGGACGATGCGCCGGTGCAGGTCCTCGCTGATGCTCATCTCGTGGTTCGCGCCGCGCAGCGACGCCACCGCTGGCCGGGGCCGGTCGGCGGGCAGCTCCACGAGCTCGGGCAGATCGGCGAGGGCCTCGGTCCAGTAGCCGAGCTGCCGGGCCGCGAGCGAGGCGGGGTCCTGCTCGTCGCCGAGCATCTCGCGCTGCCAGAGAGCGAAGTCGCTGTATTGCACGGGCAGCGGGGACCAGCCAGGCTCGGCCCCTTCGGCCCGGGCCGTGTAGGCGACCATGATGTCGCGAGCGAGCGGGGCCATGGATTCGCCGTCCGCCGCGATGTGATGCACGACGACGACGAGCATGTGCTCGGGAACGTCGCCGCCCGCTGTGGCATCGAGCAGCGCCACGCGGATCGGCAGGTCCTCGGCGACGTCGAAGCCGGTGCGGGCCACATCGAGCACGTGCTCGCGCAGCTCGTCCTCGTTCGCGACGACGACGGGCTCGAGGTCGATGGGAACATCGCGCATCGGGATGACCACCTGGACGGGCCCGTCCCCGCTATCGGGGAACACGGTGCGCAGCACCTGGTGGCGGGCGACGACGTCGGCGAGCGCCTGCCGCAGGGCAGCGACGTCGAGGTTGCCGGAGAGCCGCAGCGCGAGTGGGATGTTGTAGCCCGGTGACGCGGTGTCGAGCTGGTTGATGAACCACATCCGGGACTGGGCCTGGGAGACCGGAGCCGGGCCGTCGTGGCGCTGCGGCACCAGGGGCGGCCGGGGGCCGCCGGACTCCTCCGCGGAGGATTCGACGAGCGCCGCGAGCTCCGCAACTGTGGGTGCATCGAACAGATCGCGCACGGCGATGTGCTTGCCGGTCGCGTCCGAGACCCGCGCGGTGACCCGGGTGGCGGAGAGCGAGTTGCCGCCGATGTCGAAGAAGCTCTCGTCGACACCGACCCGGTCCTGGCCGACGACCTCGCCGAAGATACCGGCGATGATCTCCTCGATCGGCGTGGAGGGCGCCCGGAACTCGGTGTGCAGCAGCGAGAGATCCGGCTCCGGCAGAGCACGGCGGTCGAGCTTGCCGTTCACCGTCATGGGCAGCTCGTCGAGCACCATGACGAGCTGCGGGACCATGTAGGCCGGCAGCGATTCCCCGGCGAAGTCCTTCAACTGCTCCACGTCGATGCGCGCGCCCGAGGTGGCAACGACATAGGCGACGATGGCATCGCCGACGACATCATCGCGATTGACGAGCACCGCTACCTGGGCGATGTCCTCGTGGCGGGCCAGTGCTGCCTCGATCTCGCCGAGCTCGATGCGCAGTCCACGGACCTTCACCTGGAAGTCGGTGCGGCCGAGGTACTCCACCACGGGCTTGCCGGACTCATCGCGCACCCAGCGGACGAGGTCGCCGGTGCGATACATGCGCGCACCAGGCTTGCCATGCGGCCGGGCAACGAACCTGTCGGCCGTCAATCCTGGCCTGGCGTGGTATCCACGGGCAACGCCCTCGCCACTGGCGTACAGCTCGCCAGCGACACCGAACGGGACCGGTTGCAGCCGCGAGTCGAGGACCATCAGCTCCGTGCCGTGGACCGGCTCACCGATCACGACGCGCTCGCCGGGCCGCAGCGGATCGCTCATCGCGATCATCACGGTGGTCTCGGTGGGCCCGTAACCGTTGTAGAGATTGCGGTCCGTGCCGTACCGGGTGACGAGATCGGCGGGAACTGCCTCGCCACCGACGGACACGTCGGCATACGTCTCGAGACCGTCGAGCGGCACCGATGCCAGCGCGGCGGGGGTGATGAAGCCGTGCGTGGCGCCATGCTCGCGGATCACGTCGCGCAGCTGCTCACCGCCGTACACCCCTGGCGGGACGACGACGAGCGAGGCGCCGAGGCCGAACGACATCAGGTACTCGAAGATCGACGCGTCGAAGCTCGGGGACGACAAGCCCAGGACACGGCTCTCCGGCGTGACGCCGAAGCGCTCGCGCTGCTCGCGGACGAAGTTCGCGATTCCGCGATGGGTGACGACGACGCCCTTGGGCAAGCCGGTGGAGCCCGAGGTGTAGATCATGTAGGCCACGTTGGCGACCGCGACCGGACGCAGCAGCTCGCTGGCAGCCACGGGCCCGGACGGCTGCTGCGCGAGCTCGCTGGCGAACGCCTCGGCATCGATGGCGTTCCAGTCGAGCGTGCCGGGCAGGCCCTCGATCTCCGCGCCCACGGTCAGCCCGAGCACCGCGCCGGAATCGACGCACATGTGCGCGATGCGGTCCGCGGGGTAGGAGGGATCCACGGGCACGAAAGCGCCGCCAGCCTTGGCGACGGCCCAGATGGCGGTGAGCAGCTCGACGCCGCGCGACATCGCGAGCGCGACGATGGACTCGGTGCCGACTCCCCTGCCGATGAGGACGCGGGCAAGCCGCGACGAGGACTCGTCGAGCTCCTGGTAGGACAGTGTCGTTGCCGGGTCGATGATCGCGGGGCGGTCCGCGAACTCGCTGGCCGAGCCGATCAGGATGTCCCGCAGCGTGGAGGGCTCCGGAGCCTGGGGCCCGCGCACGGGCACGAGCTCGCTGCGCTCCGCGCTGTCGAGCAGGTCGATATCGCCGATCGGCCGCGCGGGATCAGCGATCACCGCGCCAAGCAGCCGCAGGAAGCGCTGCGCGAACGATGCCACTGTCGACTCGTCGAACAGGTCGGTGGCGTACTCGAACGAAGCATCGATGCCCGCGGGCGCGCCCGTCTCGTCCCACAGCTCGGTCAGGTTCAGCTGCAGGTCGAACTTCGCGAGCGAGACGTCCACCGCTCCCGAGCTGACCGTCAAGCCGGGCAGCTCGACCTTCGCCTCGTCCTGGTTGCGGAAGGACAGCACCACCTGGAACAGCGGGCTGTGCGCGGTCGAGCGGCCGGGGTTGAGCACCTCGACGAGCCGCTCGAATGGCACGTCGGTGTGGGTGAACGCGCTGAGGTCACGCTCGCGCACGCTGGTAAGGAGGTCGGCGAAGCTGCCGCTGCGCTCCACCGGGGACCGCAGCACCAGGGTGTTGACGAACATGCCGACGAGAGGGTCGAGCGCCCGCTCGCCGCGACCGGCGATGGGTGTGCCGATGGTGATGTCGTCCTCGCCGGACAACCGCGACAGCAGCGCTGCGAAAGCGGCGTGGACGACCATGAACAGGGTCGACCGGTTCTCGCGGGCGACGCCGAGCAGCTTCTGCTGCAGGTCGCCATCGATGCCGAAGAAGTACCGCGCGCCCTGCATCGAAGGCCGTGCCGGCCGTGGCCGGTCGGTGGGCAGCTCGAGCAGCTCGGGGATGCCGGCGAGCGCCTCGGTCCAGAACGCGATCTGCCGGGCCGCGAGCGACTCGGGATCGTTCTCGTCGCCGAGCAGCGTGCGCTGCCAGATCGCGTAGTCGGCGTACTGCACCTTCAGCGGCTCCCACTGCGGGGTGTCGCCGTCGCGCCGGGCCAGGTACGCCGCGACGAGGTCGGTGGCCAGCGGCCGCAGCGACACTCCATCGGCGGCGATGTGGTGGACCACCATGACGAACACATGTTCCTCGGGCGCGAGGCGGAACAGTGCCCCGCGCAGCGGCGGGACCTCGGTGACGTCGAATCCGCGCGAGGCGAACTCGAACAGGTGCTCGTGCAGATCGTCCTCGGTGACGTCGATCGGACTGATGTCGGTGTCGACATCGGATACCGGCAGGATCACCTGGACGGGGCCGTCGCCGACCCGGGGGTAGACCGTGCGCAGCGATTCATGGCGCCCGGCCACATCGTGGATTGCTTCTTGCAGCGCCGAGACATACAGCTTGCCCGACAGGCGCAGCATCAGCGGCATGTTGTAGGCCGCCGAGGCGGTATCGAACTGGTTGATGAACCACATGCGCTGCTGCGCGAGCGACAGCGGGATCCGTGCGGGCCGCGTGACCGGTTCGAGCGGCGGGCGCGACGGAAGGCGCGCGCCCTCGTGCTCGACCAGCGTGGCGAGCGCCGCCACGCCCGGGTTCTCGAAGATGTCGCGCACCCCGAGGTCCGAGCCGAATGCCTCGTTGATCCGCGAGATGACCAGCGTGGCGCTCAGCGAGTTGCCGCCGATGTCGAAGAACGAATCGGTGGCACTGATCCGCGTGACGCCGGTGACCTCGCTGAAGATCCCGGCGATGATCTCCTCGACCGGGCCGGACGGGTCCTGGAACGCCGTCGTGGTGCTGCTCAGGCTCGGGGCTGGCAGGGCCTTGCGGTCGAGCTTGCCGTTGATGTTGAGCGGGAACTCGTCGAGGACGGTGATCGCGCGGGGCACCATGTACTCCGGCAGCACCTTGCTGATCGCCTTGCGCAGCTCATCGACGTCGACCTCGGCGCCGGACTCGGGGGTCACGTAGGCGACGAGCTGGTCACCGCTGACCGGATCGCTGTACACCATCGCGGCCGACTGGGTGATGCTCGGATGGTTCCGCAGGGCCGCTTCGATCTCGCCGAGCTCGATGCGCAGCCCCCGCAGCTTCACCTGGAAGTCCGAGCGCCCGATGTATTCGTACTCGCCGTTCTTCGTCCAGCGCACCAGGTCGCCGGTGCGGTACATGCGCTCCCCCGGCGCTCCGTGCGGGTTCGCGACGAATCGGTCCGCGCTCAGGTCCGGGCGACCGATGTAGCCGCGCGCGAGCATGTCGCCCGCGAGATAGAGCTCTCCCACGACACCCACCGGGACGGGCCGCAGGCGGCCATCGAGCACGAATCCGTTGGTGTTCCAGATCGGTCCGCCGATGGGGATGACATACACATCGTCTTCCTCGGACCACTTGTGCGCGGTCGCGGATACGCCGACCTCGGTGGGGCCGTACGTGTGGAAGATCTCCGCATCCGTCAGCCTGCGCGTCTGGCGCGCGGTCTCGACGTTCAGCCCTTCGCCACCGCATGTCAGGGCGCGGAATGACTCGAGCGCCGCCGGGTCGGTGCCCATCATGAAGGTGCTGAGCATCGACGGCACGAAGTGGGTGTAGGTCACGCCATGCTCGCGGATGATCGAGGCGAGGTAGTCCGCGTCCCGATGCCCCTCGGGCTGCGCGATCACGATGCGAGCACCGGCGAACAGCGGAATCCAGAGCTCTCGGAAGGACGCGTCGAAGGTGAAAGGCGTCTTCTGCAGCACCACGTCCTTCGGCGTCAGCTGGAGAAGATGCTGCTTGAACTTTGCCTGGTTGACAACAGCGCGGTGGCTGACCACCACACCCTTGGGGCGGCCGGTGGAGCCCGAGGTGAACAACACGTAGGCGGCGTTGTCCGGGCGCAGTGGCACGATGCGCTCATCGTCGGTGATCGGTGCATCGCTGACGCCCTCGAGGTCGAGCTTGTCGATCTCGATCGTGCTCGCGCCGACGAGCTCGCCCACGCGGTCGCGGCTCGTGGTCAGCACGCACACTGGATCCGATGCTTCCAGCACCCAGGCCGAGCGGTCAGCGGGATGGTCGGGATCCACGGGCACGTAGGCGCCGCCAGCCTTGGCGATCGCGTACATGCCCGCGAGCATCTCCATCGAGCGGCGCATGACCAGCGCCACCCGCGATTCCGGGCCCACGCCCAGGGCGATCAGCTTGCGGGCGAGGCGGTTTACCCACGCGTCGAACTCCGCATAGGTGAGCTGCTTGCGCTCGTAGACGACAGCTACCTCGCCAGGCGTGCGCCGGACCTGCTCGTCGAACAGCGTCACCAGGGTGGTGTCGGGGATCCAGTAGTCGGTGTCGTTCCATCCGCCGACACCATTGGCCCAGCCAGGATCGGCGGCCTCGCCGAGAGCGCTGATGAGGTCGAGCCCGGCGATCTCGCCGGACGCGATGCGGGATGCCTCGGCGCCACCGCTGCCTCCTTCGAGGGCCGGCAGGAGGCGATCCATCAGGCCCGACGCGGAGGCCTCGTCGAGCAGGCCGGACGCGAAGGTCAGCAGAGCGAGGGCAAGGACGCTGTCCTTGCTGATCTCATGCCGCCCGAGTCGCTGCCCGAGCTCCCGGGCGCGCGCCATGACATCGGCGTAGGTCACCTCGGTGCCGCCCGAGGAGAACACGATGGCGCCCGGCGTCTCGGCAGCCGCGGCAGCGAAGATGCTGTGCACCCGCAGCGCGGAATCGTCCTGCTGCTTCTGCGGCGCGAAGATCGCCTGCTCCTGGTCGCTGAGGATCTCGATGTCGCCGATGGCGGTACCGGCCTCGTGCCGTACCGAGGAGAGGATCCGCTCGAACCGGTCGGCGTAGCGCTCGATCGTGTCCCGCTCGAACAGGTCCGTGGCGTAGGTCAGCGAGGCGGTGATCCCGTCGGGCTCGCCGTCCGGGGTGTGATGCTCGGTCAGGGTGAAGGTGATGTCGAACTTCGCGGTGCTGATGTCGAGCGGCGCGATCGTCACGTCGAGCCCCGGCAGCGCGAGCTGCACCGGATCGGTGTTCTGGAAGGACAGCATCACCTGGAACAGCGGCGCGTGATCCGCCGAGCGCGGCACGCCGAGCACCTCCACGAGCCGCTCGAACGGGACGTCGGCGTTGTTGAACGCGGCGAGGTCGCGCTCGCGCAGCTGATCGATCAGCTCGGCGACGGTGAGATCGGGCTCCACGTGCGCCCGCAGCACCAGCGTATTGACGAACATGCCCGCGAGGTTGTCGAGGGACTCCTCGCCACGGCCAGCGTTGGGGGTGCCGATCGAGATGTCGCTGCTGCCCGTCAGCCTGGCGAGCAGCAGCGCGAGCGCCGCATGGCTCACCATGAACACCGTGGCCCCGCGGGAGCGGGCGAGCTGCTCGAGATCGCGGTGCACGCTCGCGGGGATCGTGATGGTGTGCGTGGCCCCCCGCAGCGACTGCTCGGGCGGCCGCGGCTTGTCGGTCGGCAGCGGCAGCAGGGACGGCGCGCCGCCGAGCATCTGCTTCCAGTACTCGATCTGCGCGTGCAGGAGGCTATCGGGATCGTTCTCGTCGCCGAGGACAGCGCGCTGCCAGATCGCGAAGTCCGCGTACTGCACCGGCAACGGCTCGAGCTCCGGCTCCGCGCCCGAGCTGCGGGCGTGGTAGGCGACCATCAGATCGCGCGCGAGCGGTGCCATGGACGAACCGTCGGCCGCGATGTGATGCGCGCTGAACGCGAGCATGTGCGACTCCGGCGCTGTGCGGAACAGTGCCGCGCGCACCGGCAGCTCCTTGGACACGTTGAACCCGCGCGAGGCGAACTCGCGGATCCGCTCGTGCAGCTCCTCGCCGGAGACCTGCTGCGGGACAAGCTCGATGGATGTGTCCTCGGCAGGCAGGATCACCTGGTGCGGGCCCTCGGAGCTGCTCGGGTAGATGGTTCGCAGCGCCTCGTGCCGGTCGAGCAGATCGTTCATCGCTTGCTGCACCGCAGCCGTGTCGAGCACGCCCTCGAGCGCCACGGAGAAGACGATGTTGTACACCGCCGACTCGGGATCGAACTGGTTGAGGAACCAGATGCGCTGCTGCGCGAGCGACAGCGGGATCCGGTCCGGGCGCTCCTGCGGGACGAGCCTGGGCCGCTCGACGGTTCCGCTGGCGTCGATCTGCTCATCGACCCGCGCGGACAGCTCCGCGATGGTCGGGGCGTCGAAGATCTCGCGAACGCCGAGCTTGCAGTTCAGGGCAGCGTTGACCCGGGCGATCACCTTCGTCGCGGTCAGGGAGTTGCCGCCGAGCTCGAAGAAGCTGGCGGATACGCTCACCTGGTCCACTCCGAGCACGTCGGCGAAGATCCCCGCGACGGCTTCCTCGGTGGTCGAGCGGGGCGCCTGGTAGTCGTCCCCGCTGCCAGCGAACACTGGCTCCGGGAGCCGGCTGCGGTCGAGCTTGCCGTTCACCGTCATCGGCACCTCGTCGAGCTCGATGATCGAGGAGGGCACCATGTGCGCGGGCAATGACTGCGCGAGGTAGTCGGAGAGCGCGGCCGGATCGACGCCCTCGCTGGCAGGACCAGCCACCAGCTTCACGTACGACACCAAGCGGGTGATCTTGTTCTCGCCGGTGTGGCCGATCGTCACCGCGAACTCGACCGCCTCGTGCTTGCCGAGCGCGGCATCGATCTCGCCGAGCTCGATGCGGAAGCCACGAACCTTCACCTGGAAGTCGGTCCGGCCGAGGTACTCGATCTCGGGGAGGCCCGATGTGCCCCGCTCGACCCAGCGGACGAGGTCGCCGGTGCGATACATGCGCGCGCCCGCCGGGCCGTAGGGGTCCGCCACGAAGCGCTCGGAGGTGAGCGCGGCGCGGGAATGGTACCCGCGGGCCTCGCCGAGGCCCGCGACATAGAGCTCGCCGGGAACACCGGCGGGAACGGGGCGCAGCCGCGCGTCAAGGACCACGGCCCGGGTGCCGCGGATGGGCCCACCGATGGTGACGGTCTCGCCGGGCTCCATCGGATCGGAGATGGCGACCATGATGGTCGTCTCCGTGGGCCCGTAGCCGTTGTACAGCCGGCGACCGGGCGCCCAGCGCGCCACGAGATCAGCCGGCACGGCCTCGCCGCCCGCGCAGACATGCGCGAAGTCGTCGAGCCCGGAGGGATCCACCGAGGACAGTGCCGCCGGGGTGATGAAGGCGTGCGTGGCGTGGTGGGCACGGATGATGTCCGCGAGCTCCTCCCCGCCATAGATGCGGGGCGGGACGATGACCATCGTGGCGCCGGTGCCGAACGCCATCAGGTACTCGAGGACCGAGGCATCGAAGCTCGGGGACGAGAAGTGCAGCACCCGCGAGCCCTGCCCGACGGAGTACCGCTCGCGCTGCTCCTCGGTGAAGTTCGCGAGGCCGCGATGGGTGACCACCACGCCCTTGGGCACGCCGGTGGAGCCCGAGGTGTAGATCATGTAGGCCGTTGTCGCGGGCGTGACCACGCCGCGGATCTCGCGGCGCGACACCGGCCCGGACGGCAGTGCCGCGAGCTCCTCCTCGAGCTCGGGAGCGTCGAGGATGATCCATTCGACGGATTCGGGAAGCCCCGCTCGTTGCGCGGCCACCGTGAGACCAATGGTGGTGCCGGAGTCGGTCACCATATGGCTGATGCGCTCGGGCGGATAGTCCGGATCGACTGGCACGAACGCTGCCCCGGACTTGGTCACTGACCAGACACCGAGGATCGATTCGATCGAGCGGGAGACACCGAGGGCAACGAACGACTCAGGCGTCACTCCGCGCTGGATCAGGTAGCGGGCAAGCTGGTTCGAGCGCGCATCGAGATCGGCGTAGGACAGCTCGCGCTGCCCCATCACCACTGCGGGGCTGCCGGCCGCCTCGCTGGCCGACGCGGCGAAGATCTCGGGCAGGAGCCGTGGTTGCTCGCCGGGCCTGCCCGTCACCGGGACAAGGCGCTCCCCCTCGGATTCCTCGAGCACGGATACCCGCGCGACGGGTTCGCTGGCGTTCGATGCCATCGCCTCGAGCACGCGCACGATCCGTGCCACGACCCGCTCGACGTCCTCGCGGGAGAACACATCCGGAAGGAACTTCGCGTTGAGCCGCAGATCGGGATCCATCAGCGCGACGAGGGTGAACGGATAATGGGTCGCATCGTTGACCGCGACATCGTGCAGCCGCATCCCGGCGAGATCCGTGTCCGCGGTCAGCCCCGCGCGATCGACGGGGTACGACTCGAAGACCGTGAGGGTATCGAAGGTCGCGGCCTGGCCGGCGACGGCTTCGATATCGGTCAGCCCGACATAGTGGTGATCGAGCAGGTCCGCCTGCTCGTTCTGCACGCGTGCGAGCAGGTCAGTGATGGTGTCCTTCTCCGCGATGCGGACACGAACAGGAAGCGTGTTGATGAACAGGCCGACCATCTTCTCGACGCCGGACAACTGCGGCGGCCGCCCCGAGACAGTAGCGCCGAACACCACATCGTCCCGGCCGGTCAGCCGGGACAGCACGATGCCCCAGGCTGCCTGGATGATCGTGTTCATGGTGACGCCCTGCTCGCGCGCGAGCCGCTCGAGCATCCCCGTCAGTGCCGACGGAACTGGCTGCGAGACCTCCTCGGGAGCTGACGCGTCCGCCGAGGCGTGGCCGACCGGAGCGAGCAGCGTCGGCTCGTCGAGGCCAGCGAGCACCTCCCGCCATGCCTCCCGCGAGGCCTTCGCATCGCGCTGGGCCAGCCAGGCGAGGAAATCGCGGTAGCTGCGGGTGCGTGGCAGCCCCGCCGCTGGGTGAGCATCACCGGTGGTTCCCATCGCCACATACAGGTAGATGAGGTCGGTGATGAGCAGTGGCATCGACCAGCCGTCGATGAGGATGTGGTGGCTGGTGATCGCCAGCCGGAACGACTCCTCGTCGACCTGGATGAGCGCGAACCGGATCAGCGGCGGCCGGGCCATGTCGAAGCGCCGGGTCCGCTCATCCTGCAGGATGCTGCGCAGGTTCTCGTCGCGGACCTGCTCCGGGTAGTCGGTGATGTCCGCGATCCGCCACGGCACCGGCGCCTTGTCAACAACGACCTGCACCGCATTGCCCGAGTCGTCGTGGAGGAACGCGGCCCGCAGGCTCGGGTACCGGTCCACCAGCGCCTGGCAGGCCTCGCGCATCCGTGCCGCATCGACGGTGCCACCGAGGTCCAGCACGATCTGCGCGGTGTAGACATCCACTGTCTGGTCCGACAGCAGCGCGTGGAACAGCAGCCCGGATTGCAGCGGCGAGAGCGGCCACACATCCACGAGGTCCGGGTACTGGCCTTCCCAGCTCTCGATCTGGTTCTGCGTGGCGGGCACGAGCGGGATGTCCGACGGCGTGAGCCCACCGGCATCGGGAGAGGCCGCGTGCTGGGCAAGGCGCGCGAGGGCCGAGAGCCACGCCTCGGTGAGCTCGTCGATGTCCTTCCTGGTGAAGACACCGGGCGCGTAGTCGAACGTCGCGCGCAGCACCGCGCCATCCGGTGACGGCTCGACCATCGCATTGATGTCGAGCGCGGCCGCCATGGCCATGCCGTCGTCCGCCGTGCTGTTGTGGCGGGCTCCCTCCACGCTCGGCAGCCATCCGGCCTGGCGTGCTTCCTCGGGGATCTCCGCCACAGAGACGCGGCCGAGGTAGTTGAAGCTGATCTCCGGCATGGCGACAGGTTCGAGCATCTGCCGGGTCTCGGGGTTCAGGTACCGCAGCAGGCCGAAGCTCGCGCCGCGCGAGGGCAGCTCCGCGAGCTGCTGCTTGACGTTCTTGAGGATCCGTGACGCATCCGCGCCGCGCGGGCCTGGATCGAGCCGGACCGGATAGACACTGGTGAACCATCCGACGGTGCGCGAGAGGTCGGCCCCCGGGGCGAGATCCTCCTCGCGGCCATGCCCCTCCACGGTGACCACGAGAGGGGTCTCGCGATTCTTCCATTCATTCACCGCGACAGCGAGCGCCGCGAGCAATGCATCCTGCGGCGTCCCCCGGTACAGCACGGGCAGCTCGGTGATCAGTGCCTCGGTGATCGACGGGTCCACGGCAACCTCGACCCGCTGCGCGCTGCCGGCCGTGTCGCGTTCCGGATCGAATGGCCGGGCGCCGAGCCCGTCGCCCCCGGCGCGCAATGCATCGCGCCAGAAAGCAGCCTCGCCGAGGATCTCCTCGCGGCTCGCAGCCTCGGTGAGCGCGTGGGCCCACCTGCGGAAGGATGTTCCTACTGGCTCGAGGGCAACCTCATGGCCCGCAGCGAGCTGGCCCGCGGCGGTGGCGAGGTCCGGGACGATGATCCGCCACGACACACCATCGACCACGAGGTGGTGCGCCACCACGAGGATCCGGCCGGCTCCCTGCTCCGCGGGGAACCAGGCGCAACGCAGCACCGCTCCCGCGCGCGGATCGAGCTTGTCCGCCGTTGCGTCGAGCTGCTCGGCGGCCACGCGCTCGAACTCATCGGAATCGAACGGCACCGAGATGTCCACGCGGGAGATCAGATCGATGGCACGCACGGAGCCGCGCGGCTGCAGCTCGATGCGCCCGTCGCCGGTCAGTCGCGCGCGCAAGCCATCATGATGATCGAGGACAGCCTGCAGCACATCCGCGAGCTGCCGCTTGGTGGCGCCCTCGGGCGCCGTGAGCATCACAGCCTGGCTGAAGCGCTTGTGCTCGCCGCGGTCGAGCATCCAGTGCATCACCGGCACCAGCGGGGCCGTGCCGATGCCCCCGCCGTCGAGCTCGGCGAGAGCGGGGCCGGAGCCCGATGCGACGGCTACCTCCGCGAGCTCGGCGATGGTGGGCCGCTCGAAGACATCCCGGGGGGTGAAGCTCAGGCCCGCGGCCTTGGCCCGTGACACGAACTGCATCGCGATGATGCTGTCGCCACCGAGGGCGAAGAAGGACTCCTCGACGCTGACCCGGCCAACGCCGAGCAGCTCGGCGGCGACATCGGCGAGGACCTGCTCCGCCGGGGTGCGGGGGGCAACGAACTCGCCGCTGCTGCTACCGAATTCAGGCTCGGGCAGGGCCTTGCGATCGAGCTTGCCATTGACGTTGAGGGGGAAGCTGTCGAGCTTCATCACGACGTCGGGAACCATGTAGCTAGGCAGCGAGCGCGACGTGAAGCTCAACAGGTCGGCGGGCGCGGCATCCGATCCCGCGGCCGGGATGACGTAGGCGACCAGCCGCTGCCCCAGCTCGCCGGAATGCACTGTCACTGCGGCCTGCCCGATCGCTGGATGCTTCGTCAGCACCGCTTCGATCTCGCCGAGCTCGATCCGCTGGCCGCGGATCTTCACCTGGAAGTCCGTGCGGCCCAGGTAATCGATCCCGCCATCCGCGCGCCACCGGACGAGGTCGCCCGAGCGGTACATCCGCTCACCGGGCTCACCGAACGGGCTGGCGACGAACCGGTCGGCGGTGAGGTCGGCTCGCCCGAAGTAGCCCCGGGCCAGCTGGACACCGGCGATATACAGCTCGCCGGGCGCGCCGGGCGGGACCGGGCGCAGCGCCGGATCAAGCACGTAGACAGCAGTGTTGCCCACCGGGCGACCGATCGGCACGGATGCCTGATCGCGCGAGCTGACCTCCCAGTAGGTGGTGTGGACAGCTGCCTCGGTCGGGCCGTAGAGATTGTGCAGCCCTGCCCCGGAGAATGCGCGGAACCGCGCGGCAACATCGCCCGACAATGCCTCTCCGGCAGAGAACACCACCCGCAATGGATGGCACTTGCGCTGATCGGCCGTCGACACGAACAAGGCGAGCATCGACGGGACGAACGACGTCGCCGTGACGCCCTCGGTGGCGATCAGGTCCGCGAGCTCCTCCGGATCACGGTGCGCGTCCGGTGGCGCGATCACTACCCTGCCGCCGGTCAGCAGCGGGACGAACAGTTCCCACACCGATACGTCGAACGTGAAGGGGGTCTTCTGGAGCACCACATCACGCGCGGTGAACCGATACTCGTCCGCCATCCACAGGACCTGGTTGACGATCGCGCGGTGCGAGACCTCGACGCCCTTCGGCAGGCCCGTCGACCCCGAGGTGTAGATGACATATGCCGCCGCGCCCGGGGTCATCGGCCGCCGCAGCTCGGAAGCCACCACCGGCTCGGGCGGATACACGGTGAGATCGACCGTATCGGTGAACACCGTCGCATGGTCGCCGAAGCCACCGCTGCCATCGCGGTGCGTGGTCAGCACGCATACCGGGCGCGCGGACTCGAGGACATGCTCGGTGCGCTCGGCAGGATGATCGGGGTCGATGGGCACATAGGCCCCGCCCGCCTGCAGCACGGCATACAGGGAGACGATGAGGTCCGTTGATCGGCGCATCGCGACAGCGACCCGGTCCTCCGGGCCAACCCCGAGCGTCATCAGGTGCCGCGCAAGACGATTCACGCGCGAGGCGAACTCCGCGTAGGTCAGCCGATCATTGCCCGACACTACCGCGATCGCATCCGGTGTCCGCGCGGCCTGCTCGCTGAACAGGCCGACCAGGGTCGCGTCGGCTGGAACGCTGAACGCGGAGTCATTCCAGTCCGCGAGGACGGTCCGCAGCTCCGCATCGCTCATGATGGCGATATCGCTGACATCGGTGGTGGGGTCAGCCGCCGCGAAGGACTCGAGGAACCTCAGGAACCGATCGTGCTGGAGCCGCAGCTCCGGGGCATCGTAGCGAGCCGGGTTCGCCTCGAAGTCGATGCGCAGCTCATCGCCGCCATCCCCGCCGTGATAGAGGTTCAGGCTGAGGTCCTCGACCGGACCCGTCGTGAGGATATGCACGCGAGAGGTGTTCGGGCCGAAACGCAGGTCCGGCTTGAACAGCATGATGTTGACCATCGGGCCGAAGAAGCCACGACCGCCAGCGACGGCACCGGTAGCGCGACGCATCTCCTCGTGCCGGAAGCGCTGATGCTTCAGCGCGCCGAAGAGCTGGACCTGCACCGCGTCAGCGAGATCCCCGATGCTGACGCCAGGGTCCACCGAGAGCCGCAGCGGCACGACGTTGGACACCATGCCGCCGGACTTGCGCATCAGCGCCGTGGTGCGCGCGGTGACGGGCAGGCTCAGCATGACCTCGTGCTGGCCCGTCATGCGAGAGAGGTAGGCAGCGAACGCGGCGATCACCACGGGCGCGTGCGATCCCGAGTAGTGCTTGGCGGCCGCGTCGAGCGCCCCGGACAATGCCTCGCCAGGCGCCGCGCCGCACACCCTGGCCGTGGGCTGGGGCGGGGCCGAGCGCGCCGCGAGGCTGACCGACTCCGGCACATCCTTCAGGAAGGACGCCCAGTACTCGCGATCTGCCTCGTAGCGAGCGGAACCAGGGTACTTCGCCTCGTGCTCGGCGATCTTGCGCGTGGGGACCATCTTGGAGGGTGCTGGCTCGCGCCCCTCGGCGAGCGCCGTGTAGACCTCGGCCCCGCGGTTGATGACATTGAGCGCCCCATAGCCGTCAGCGGCGATGTGATGAACGCGCATGTACCACAGGTAGTGCTCATCGCCGATCTTGATCAGGCGTGATACCCACAGCCGATGATCGAGCAGCTCGTGCGGGGAGGAGTACTCGGCGCGCATCCAGTCGAGCGCGACCTTGTGCGGGTCGTCCTCGCCCGAGAAGTCGAGCGTGGGATCAAGCTCGCCCGACGGAACTGTCTTCTGCCAGGCCTGGCCGTCGACCTCCACGATGCGGGTGGCGTTGGTCCCGTCCTCGCCCACGACAAGCTGGATGGTTCGGTTGAGCACGTCCTCGTCGACGTGGCCGATGATCTCGAGGTACTGGGCGATGCTGATCGGCAGGTCGGGGTCTACCTGCTGCGCGAGCCAGATCCCGTGCTGCGCCGGAGTGATCGGAAACATTCCCTCGGCCCCTTTGCTCTCCAGCCCGGCTCCATCGAACGGATTCACGCACCCACTCCGTTTCCAGCATCGTTGGGGACCTCGGTCCCCAGCCCCGCTCACTTATCCGACAATACGTGCCGCGCAATCCAACTGGAGAACCCGGCAACGCTGCCATTGGCACATCGTCCTACTGCCGCACTGTGTTACGAGACAGTTTCCATCAACAATCCCTCAGCATAGTCGCGAGAACCGGTCGGAGTGCCGGTTCCGCGCGGCCCCGGGATCCCATGCGGTGCGCCCCCGCAGCGGGCGCGCACGCAAAAAAGGCAGAAGGCGCCTGCTTCACGAGGAAGCAAGCGCCTTCTGCCCGAAACGGCGTCAGATCACTTGACGATCTTGGTGACGCGGCCTGCACCGACGGTGCGGCCACCCTCACGGATCGCGAAGCGGAGGCCCTCATCCATGGCGACAGGCTGGATGAGCTTGACGGACATGTCGGTGTTGTCACCGGGCATGACCATCTCGGTGCCCTCAGGCAGGGTAACCACACCGGTGACGTCGGTGGTGCGGAAGTAGAACTGAGGACGGTAGTTGTTGAAGAACGGGGTGTGCCGTCCGCCCTCGTCCTTGGACAGGATGTAGGCCTGGCCCTCGAACTCGGTGTGCGGGGTGGTGGAGCCCGGCTTCACAACAACCTGGCCACGCTCGACATCCTCGCGCTTGATGCCACGGAGCAGCAGGCCGACGTTGTCGCCAGCCTCGCCGTAGTCAAGCAGCTTGCGGAACATCTCGATGCCGGTGACGGTGGTCTTGGTGGACTTCTCGCGGATGCCGACGATCTCGACTTCCTCGTTCACGTTGACCTTGCCACGCTCGATGCGGCCGGTGACCACGGTGCCGCGGCCGGTGATGGTGAAGACGTCCTCGACGGGCATGAGGAACGGCTTGTCCGTGTCACGCTCGGGATCGGGGATGGAAGCGTCGACCGCCTCCATGAGCTCCACGATCTTCTTGGCCCACTCGGGGTCGCCCTCAAGAGCCTTGAGCGCGGACACCTGGACGACGGGAGCGTTGTCACCGTCGAACTCCTGCGAGGAGAGGAGCTCGCGCACCTCCATCTCGACGAGCTCGAGGATCTCCTCGTCGTCGACCATGTCGGCCTTGTTCAGCGCGACAAGGATGTACGGAACGCCAACCTGACGGGCGAGCAGCACGTGCTCACGGGTCTGCGGCATCGGGCCGTCGGTAGCGGCAACCACGAGGATTGCACCATCCATCTGCGCTGCGCCGGTGATCATGTTCTTGATGTAATCGGCGTGGCCGGGTGCGTCGACGTGAGCGTAGTGACGCTTCTCCGTCTGGTACTCGACATGCGAGATGTTGATGGTGATGCCGCGCTGCTTCTCTTCAGGAGCCTTGTCGATCTCATCGAACGCGAAGCTCTTGTTGAGTTCGGGGAAGGTATCGTGCAGAACCTTGGTGATAGCAGCGGTGAGCGTGGTCTTGCCGTGGTCAACGTGACCGATGGTGCCGATGTTGACGTGCGGCTTGGTCCGCTCGAACTTCGCCTTCGCCACTTTATGGCCTCCTGGACTGATTGGTGCTTGCGATTTGCAGCAGTGCGGTTGATCTAACGAGGTGGTCTGCCGACTCCCAGAGAAGCTGCTCCTAGGAAGCTACCCGGAGATACTACCTATGGTCGGCGGTGAGTGAGCTACTCGCCGGTGGCTTTCGCGATGATTTCCTTCGCCACGTTCGCGGGAACCTCGGCGTAGGAATGGAAAACCATCGAGTAGTTCGCCCGGCCTTGCGTCTTCGACCGAAGGTCGCCGACATAGCCGAACATCTCCGACAGTGGAACGCTTGCCTTGACGACACGCGCGCCGCTGCGCTCCTCCATGGCCTGGATCTGGCCACGTCGGGAGTTCAGGTCACCGATGACATCACCCATGTAGTCCTCGGGAGTGATGACCTCGACCGCCATGAGCGGCTCGAGAATCACCGGCTGCGCCTTGCGGACAGCCTCCTTGAGGGCCTGGGAACCGGCGACCTTGAAGGCCATTTCCGAGGAGTCGACCTCATGGTACGCACCGTCGAGGAGCGTGACCTTGATGTCGGTCAGCGGATAGCCAGCCAGCACGCCGTACTGCATGGCGTCCTGGGCACCAGCATCTACCGAAGGAATGTACTCCCTCGGCACACGCCCACCGGTGACAGCGCTCACGAACGCGTAATGCTCGCCCTCTTCGCCGTGGAACGGCTCGAGCTTGATGATGACGCGCGCGAACTGCCCGGATCCACCGGTCTGCTTCTTGTGGGTGTACTCGTGCTTCTCGACAGTACCGCGAATGGTCTCGCGGTACGCGACCTGGGGCTTGCCCACGTTCGCCTCGACCTTGAACTCTCGCTTCATGCGATCGACAAGGATGTCGAGGTGAAGCTCGCCCATGCCGCCGATGACGGTCTGGCCGGTCTCGTCGTCGAGGTGGACCTTGAAGGTCGGGTCTTCCTCGGCGAGCTTCTGGATCGCGGTGCTGAGCTTCTCCTGGTCGGACTTCGTCTTCGGCTCGATGGCCACCTCGATCACAGGATCGGGGAAGGACATCGACTCGAGGATGATCGGCGAGCTCGCATCGCACAGGGTGTCACCAGTGGTGGTGTCCTTCAGGCCGATGAACGCGTAGATGTGGCCGACCGATGCGCTGGGAACAGGGTTCTCCTTGTTCGCGTGCATCTGGAACAGCTTGCCGACGCGCTCCTTCTTGCCCTTCGTGGAGTTCAGCACCGGGGCACCGGAATCGAGCTTGCCCGAGTAGACGCGCACGTAGGTGAGCTTGCCGAAGAACGGGTGCGAAGCAACCTTGAAGGCGAGGCCCGCGAAGGGCTCGTCCGAGTTGGGCTTGCGCTCGAGGACAGTCTCCTCGTCGCCGGGCGGGTGGCCCTCGATCGACGGGACGTCGAGCGGCGACGGGAGGAAGTCGATCACGGCGTCGAGCATGGGCTGGACGCCCTTGTTCTTGAACGCCGAGCCGCACAGGACCGGGTACGCCTCGCCGTTGATGGTGAGCTTGCGAATCGCGCCCTTGATCTCGTCAACGGTCAGCTCCTCGCCACCGAAGAACTTCTCGAGCAGCGCCTCGTCGGACTCTGCAACGGCCTCGATGAGCTCCTGGCGGTACTCCTCGGCCTTCTCCGCGAGATCCTCGGGGATATCGATGACCTCGAAGACCTGGCCCTTGGTGTCGTTGCCGTCGGCATCCTTGTCGTGCCAGATGATGGCACGCTGCTCGACGAGATCGACAACGCCCGTGAAGTCGTTCTCCGCACCGATCGGGAGCTGGAGGACCAATGGCTTGGCACCCAGGCGGTCCTTGATGGTCTGCACGGTGAAGTAGAAATCAGCACCGAGCTTGTCCATCTTGTTGACGAAGCAGATACGCGGCACGTCGTACTTGTCGGCCTGGCGCCACACCTGCTCGGACTGCGGCTCGACGCCCTCCTTGCCATCGAAGACAGCCACGGCACCGTCGAGCACGCGCAGGGAGCGCTCGACCTCTACCGTGAAGTCAACGTGGCCGGGGGTATCGATGATGTTGATCTGGTTGTCGTTCCAGTAGCAGGTGGTGGCTGCCGAGGTAATGGTGATACCCCGCTCCTGCTCCTGCGCCATCCAGTCCATCGTCGACGCACCCTCGTGCGTCTCACCGATCTTGTAGTTAATGCCGGTGTAGAACAGAATCCGCTCGGTGGTGGTGGTCTTACCGGCGTCGATGTGCGCCATGATGCCGATGTTGCGGACCCGGTTCAGGTCGGTCAGCACGTCAAGTGCCACTGGAATCTTCCCCGCTCGTCTCGTGTCGTCTTGTGCGGAATCCTCGTCGGGCGGCCTAATGCCACCGACTAGAAGCTCATCACCCTGTCCTGGCTACTCTAGCCAGCCAGGACAGGACCGTTGCGGGCACCTCGCGCAAAGCATGCGGGTGCCCGCGGCCAATCACCAACGGTAGTGTGCGAAAGCCTTGTTGGCGTCGGCCATCTTGTGCGTATCCTCGCGACGCTTGACGGCAGCTCCCAGGCCATTGCTGGCATCCAGGATCTCGTTCGCCAGTCGCTCGACCATCGTCTTCTCGCGGCGAGCGCGGGAGAACGTGACCAGCCAGCGCATAGCGAGCGTGGTGGCACGGGCCGGGCGAACATCAACCGGGACCTGATAGGTGGCGCCACCGACACGGCGGCTGCGCACCTCGAGGGCGGGGCGGACGTTGTCGAGCGCGCGCTTGAGGGTGATCACCGGATCGGTGCCAGTGCGCTCCCGGGCAAGCTCCAGCGCCTGGTAGACAATGCTCTCCGCGATGGACTTCTTTCCATCGAGGAGGACCTTGTTCACCAACTGGGTGACCAGAGGGGAACCGTAGACCGGATCCGCGACCAGGGGACGCTTCGGGGCTGGGCCCTTGCGAGGCATTAGCTCTTCTCCTTCTTGGCGCCGTAGCGGCTGCGCGCTTGCTTGCGGTTCTTCACGCCCTGAGTGTCGAGCGAACCACGAATGATCTTGTAACGGACACCCGGAAGGTCCTTCACACGACCGCCACGCACGAGCACCATCGAGTGCTCCTGAAGGTTGTGCCCCTCACCGGGGATGTAGGCCGTGACCTCGATCTGGCTGGTCAGGCGAACACGAGCCACCTTTCGCAGCGCTGAGTTCGGCTTCTTTGGGGTGGTGGTGTACACACGCGTGCACACACCTCGACGCTGGGGGCTTCCCTTCAGGGCCGCGGTCTTGGTCTTGGCGACCTTGTCGCGGCGCCCCTTACGGACCAGCTGCTGAATGGTGGGCATAGACCGGCTTTCCTCTGGTGCTTCTAACTCTCATGGTCAAGAGCGGGAACGTTGTAATTCTTTCCGGGCGAACCAGGCCGCAAGGCCCGGTCCCGCTACCCCGAGGTCGGGAGTGTCACACCCCTGAACTGCGAGGACATCGCATATTGGCAGTCGCGCCACCGCCTGCTTCGATCACGCAGGAGCTCGGTATGGCTTGCTCGCCAGGCTCAAGGATTGTGCTACACCCGGATGCATCGGGCACGACCGGCAACAATACATCCAACATGCTGTCGAGGTCAAAACCTCACTAGCACTGGTCAAACGCCGCGTGGACGCCGGGACCGCGCTGCTGCCACGCGCAGGCCTAGAAGTGGGTGCGCACGGTCAGCTCGGCTAGCTCCATCGCGGCCGCGCAGCCATCGCCTCCCGAGCGTGATTGCGGATGCACCCACCAGATGAGGGTACCGCCCTCCCCTGCCCTGGTGGCCACGCCGCACGCGGCTGGATCATCAGGCATGCGCATGAGGAAACCTCCTTGCCCAGCGACGGTGGTGTTCTCGATGTCGTACCCGAGTCGCTCGGTGGCGCGGCGTTCGTGCCACAGCGAGCTGTTCTCGAACCATGCCAGCGTCACGCTCGTGGGCACGGCCCCGCCAATGATGGTGAAGCGGCAGATCGCGCCGTAGAAGGTGTTGTCGAGGGCCTGTGCGTCGAATACTTCGACGATCTGCTCCGGGGGCACCACGAGGCACTCGTCGAGCAGGTTGCGGAACTCCTCGGTGGAGGTGCCGCCGGGCGCTGCGGATCGGTCCTCCGCCGGACTGGTGGCTGGATCGGCTCCTGGCTCGTCCTGGCCGCATCCCGCCAGGCCCGCGAGCAGCACCGCCGCAGCGGCCGACGCGACGGGCCCGGCGCAACGGGATCGCAGGCGTCGATCATGGCTCCGCACGGTTCACCGTCGCTTCCGCGAGCGCGAGCACGCGCCGGCACATCTCGTCATCGGAGAGCTCCTCGGCGAACACCACGGACCAGACGAAGAAGTCAGAGTTGGACTGGATGGAGACCTCGCAGATGAAGCGCCCCCAGCCCGCGAACCCGGTGAGCTCCCCCGACGGCCCCGCGACGGAGACATCACGGACCCCGCGGCCGGAGAGCTCCACGACGGCCCGCTCGCGACCGATCGGGCTGCCCCGGTACCAGGAGAACGAGGCATGCGGGCCGAACAGGCTGGACTCCCAGCGGCAGCCCACTGAATTGCGCTCCTGCAGGCGCACGCCACGAATGCCCGTGAGCGCCATGAGCTCGTCGGTGGACACCCCGCCGCACTCCCCGAAGAACAAGCCTGCCTCGCGCAGGACGGTGCTCTCCTGATCATTGCCGGAACCAGCCTCCCCGTCCTCCGGCTCGCCCGACGAGCAGCCCGCCAGCAGCATCGCGAGCGCGGCCACACCGACGGCGAGCTTGCCGCGCGCCCCTGGCGATGACCTAGCGTCCACGCCTTCGCATGCTACTCGCGCGGCGAGCGCGTGTCCGCAGGAGCGCGATCGGCCCGGGCGGGCGCGAGGGACTCGGAGAGGTGCACCGCCCACGCCTTGACGATCTCGGAGCGGCGCCGCGAATCGTCGGTGAGCACATCGGCGAGCCCGAGGCCCCGCGCCATGTCGAGGGTGGCCTGCACCAGGCGATGGGTGGTCGGGTCGGTGTCATCGGCCTCGAGCAGCTCGATGGCGACGGCGTGCACGGTGCGCCCGAACTTCAGCTCGAGCGGCACGATCCGCTCCCGCAGGACCGGGTCGGCAGCGGCGGCCGTCCATACCTGCAGCGCGGCCTTGAACACCACTCCGGTGAAGTAGTCCACGAGCCGCACCACGATCGACTCGACCCGGCCCTCGCCGCGCGGCAGTCCCTCCGCGGCGACCCGGACCTCGTGCATGCGCCGGTCGAACATGTGCTCGAGCGCCGAGGTGATCAGGTCCTCGCGGGTCGGGAAGTGATGCTGGATCGCCCCGCGCGACACTCCGGCCCGCTGCGCGACCACGCCCACCGTGGTGCCTGCCCAGCCGCGCTCGGCGAGGCATTCGATGGTCGCTTCGAGCAGTCGCTGGTGCGTCGCGCGGCTGCGCTCCTGCTGGGGCTCGCGGATGGTCACTCGGTAGACCGTACCGTGGGCTCGGCCCAGCGCGGTGGTCGGCGCTGGAGGAAGGCGATCATGCCCTCGCGCGCTTCCTCGGACGCGAACAAGCGCGCGGACATCGCGGCGAGCGCGTCGCCCCGCTCCTCGAAGCCTGCGAGCACGGTGTCGGTGGTGAGCGACTTGGTCTCGGCCAGGCCCTGCGGCGAGGCCTTGAGCAGCTCTGCGCACAGCTCCCGTGCCGCTGCCGCGGGATCCTGGGCGGCGATGGTGACGAGCCCGATCTGCTCGGCGACCTCGGGCCCGAACTTCTCGCCGGTGAGGAAGTAGCGGGATGCTGCCCGCGCGGTGAGCTTCGGCAGCAGGGTCAGCGAGATGATCGATGGCGCGAGACCGAGCTTGGCCTCAGTGAGCGCGAACGTGCACGCGGGGCCCGCCACGACGAAGTCACAGGCGCCGACGAGCCCCATGCCGCCGGCGCGGACATGACCGTCGATCTGCCCGAGGATGGGCTTGGGGTGGGCGACGATGGAGCGCAGGAGGTCGCGCATCTGGCTGGTGCGCAGCTTCGCTACTTCCTGCGGGTCGAGCGGCTGCCCGTCGGTGGAGGCTGCCTCCGAGAGGTCCGCTCCGGCGCAGAATGTCCCGCCGGTATGGGTGAGGACGATCGCGCGCACGGCGTCATCGGCGGCCGCGGCGTCGAGGTGGTCCTGGAGCTGCTGGACGAGCTTCGTGGATAGGGCATTGCGGTTGTGCGGCGAGTCGAGCGTGAGGGTCGCCACGCCGCCGTCGATCGAGTAGGTGACGAGCTGGGTGTCGCTCATGCGTGTTCTCCTTCGGGGGTGAAGCAAGGGGGCGGCCAGCACGTGATGCGCCGCCCGCCCCCTTGATCTTTGTGCCTAGTAGGACTTGGGCAGGCCGAGGTTGGCCTGGGCGATGAAGTTGAGGATCATCTCGCGGCTGACCGGCGCGATGCGCATCAGGCGAGAGGCAGCGAGGAGATCCACGAGCCCATACTCGACGGCGAGGCCGTTGCCACCGTGGGTGTGCACCGCCTGGTCGACGGTCTTCACGCCTGCTTCGCCCGCGGCGTACTTGGCCATGTTCGCTGCCGTGGCGGCGCCCCAGTCGTCGCCACTGTCGTACAGGACCGCGGCCTTCTGCATCGCGAGCTTGGCCAGCTCGATCTCGACGAAGCACTGCGCGAGGGGGTGCGCGATCGCCTGGTGCGCGCCGATGGGGGTCTTGAAGACCTGGCGCTCCTTGGCGTATGCCGTTGCCTTGTCGAGGGCGTAGCGGGCGGTGCCGATGGCCATGGCCGAGGCCATGATCCGCTCGGGGTTCAGTCCGGCGAACAGCTGCATCAGCGCCGCGTCCTCGGAGCCGACGAGCGCGTCAGCGGGCAGCCGCACATCATCGATGAACAGCGTGAACTGCTTCTCGGGGCTGCGCATGCCCATCTCGATGGCCTGGTACTCGAAGTTGGGCGCATCGGTGGGGACGATGAACAGCGCCGGCTTGAGCTTGCCGGTCTTCGAGTCCGCCATGCGCGAGACGATCAGCACGGCCTGCGCCTGGTCGACGCCCGAGATGTAGGTCTTGCGGCCGTTGAGGATCCACTCGTCGCCATCACGGCGGGCAGTGGTGATGATGTTGTGCGAGTTCGATCCGGCGTCGGGCTCGGTGATGCCGAACGCCATGGTGATCGATCCGTCGGCGATCCCGGGCAGCCACGTCTGCTTCTGCTCGTCGGTGCCGTACCGGCTGATGATGGTTCCGCAGATCGCCGGGGAGACGACCATCATGAGCAGGCCAGCACCGGCCGCGGAGAGCTCCTCGAGGACGAGGGACAGCTCGTACATGCCAGCCCCGCCGCCGCCGTACTCCTCGGGCAGGTTCACGCCGAGGAAGCCCAGCTTGCCCGCTTCCTCCCACAGCTCGGTGGTCTTCTCGCCGTTCTTCGCCTTCTCCAGCAGGTACTTCCAGCCGTACTTGTGGCCGAGCTCGGAGACGGCCTTGCGGAGCTCTTTCTGCTCCTCGGTCTCGATGAACGACATTGTTCTACTCGCTTTCGGGGGTTTCGTCGCTGACGACGGCCAGGATGGTGCCGACGTCGACTTGCTGGCCTGCTTGGACATTGAGCTCGGTGACCACGCCATCGACCGGGGCAGCGATGGTGTGCTCCATCTTCATGGCCTCGAGCCAGAGGATCGGCTGGCCCGCGGTGACGGTGTCACCGACCGACGCCGCGACCCGGATGACCGAGCCCGGCATGGGCGCGAGCAGCGAGCCTGCCGCAACCGCCGCGGACGGGTCGATGAACCGTGGCTTGGCGGTGAAGGTGGCATGCCCGAGCGGGGAATCGACGCACCGCATCGTCCCGTAGCGAGCGATGGTGAACCGGCGGCGCACCCCAGCGACGTCGATGACCACGACGTCCGGGGAGGTGCTGACGACGGCGATGCCCTCATGGCCGGGCACGAGGACTCCGTTGCGGGAGAACCGGTACTCGACCTCGTGGGTCTCCTCGCCGTGCTCGTAGTCGCGGCGCTGCGGCTGGGACGGCATGTTCCGCCAGCCCGACGGGATGCGCGGCTGGACCTTTGCCCCGGCGCGAGCGAGCTCGGCATCGGCGAGTCCAGCGGCGATCGCCGAGAGCGTCACGGCCTCCGTGGAGGCGATGGGCGTGGAGAGGGTGTCGAGCCCGTGCTTGTCGAAGAATGCCGTGTCGGTGTCACCGGCGAGGAAGGCCGGGTGCCGCAGGATGTTGACCAGCAGGTCGCGGTTGGTGACGAGGCCATGCAGGCGCATCCCGGCCAGGCCCGCTGCCAGGACCTGCGCGGCCTGGTAGCGCGTGGGAGCGAAGGAGATGACCTTGGCCAGCATCGGGTCGTAGAACACGCTGACCACCGAGCCGTCCACCACGCCGGAATCGAGCCGCACACCGGTCTCGGTGAGCACCTCGAAGGCATTGCGGGTGCCGGGGACATCGATGTGGTGGACAGTGCCGGACTGCGGCTGCCACTCCTGCGCGGGATCCTCGGCGTAGAGGCGCACCTCGATGGAGTGCCCGCGCATCGCCGGCTGCTCGGCGGGCAGGGGCGCGCCGGCGGCGACGTCGAGCTGCATCTGCACGAGGTCGAGCCCGGTGGTGTTCTCGGTGACGGGATGCTCGACCTGCAGGCGGGTGTTCATCTCCAGGAAGAAGAAGTGGCCTGATTCGTCCGCGAGGAACTCGACGGTCCCGGCTCCGACGTAGTCGATGGCCTTCGCGGCGAGCTGGGCGGCCTCGAAGAGCCGGTCACGCATGCCATCGATCTTCTCGACGAGCGGCGAGGGGGCCTCCTCGACGACCTTCTGGTGGCGGCGCTGGATGGAGCATTCGCGCTCCCCCACTGACCACACCTCGCCGTGCTGGTCGGCCATGACCTGCACCTCGATGTGGCGACCGGTCTCGAGGTAGCGCTCGCAGAACACGGTGGGATCGCCGAAGGCGGATCCGGCCTCGCGCTGGGCGGCCTCGATCTGGTCGTTGAGGTCCGAGAGCTTGCGCACGATGCGCATGCCGCGCCCGCCGCCGCCCGCGGATGCCTTGATGAGCACGGGCAGCTCGGCCTCGGTGACGGTGGCGGGATCGAGCTTCTTGAGCACGGGCACGCCGGCGTCGTCCATCATGCGCTTGGACTCGACCTTGGAGCCCATGAGCTCGATGGCCTTTACGGGCGGGCCGATCCAGATGAGCCCGGCGTCGATGACGGCGCGCGCGAAGTCGGCGTTCTCGGAGAGGAAGCCGTAGCCGGGGTGGATGGCGTCCGCTCCGGCTGCGTGAGCGGCCTCGATGATCTTGTCGGCGCGCAGGTAGGTCTCGCCGGGGGTGTTGCCGGGCAGGTGCACGGCGGCGTCAGCCTCGAGAACGTGCGGTGCCTGGGCGTCGGCGTCGGAGAAGACCGCTACGGTGCCGATTCCGGCGCGGCGGCAGGTGGCGAAGACGCGGCGGGCGATCTCCCCGCGGTTGGCCACGAGGACATTGGTGATGGCTTGCATGCTTGTTCCTGTCTGAGCGTTCATGTCGGTCCACTCACATCCGGAAGACGCCGAAGTTGTCCGTGCCCTCGACCGCTTCGGTGTGGATCGCGGAGAGGCAGAGGCCCAGGATGGTGCGGGTATCGCGCGGGTCGATCACGCCGTCGTCGAAGAGCCGGCCGGAGAGGAACATCGGCAGCGACTCCGCCTCGATCTGCGCCTCGACCATGGCACGCATGTTCTTGTCGAACTCCTCGTCGAACGGCTTGCCCTTGGCCTCGGCACCCGCCCGCATGACCAGCGAGATGACGCCCGCGAGCTGCTGGGCGCCCATCACGGCGGACTTGGCGCTCGGCCAGGCGAACAGGAAGCGGGGGTCGTAGGCGCGGCCGCACATGCCGTAGTGGCCAGCGCCGTAGGAGGCTCCCATGAGCAGCGAGATGTGCGGGACCTTCGAGTTGGAGACGGCATTGATCATCATCGAGCCGTGCTTGATGATGCCGTTCTGCTCGTACTCCTTGCCGACCATGTAGCCGGTGGTGTTGTGGAGGAACAGCAGCGGGGTGTTGGCCCGGTTGGCGAGCTGGATGAACTGCGTCGCCTTCTGCGATTCCTCGCTGAACAGGATGCCGCGGGCGTTGGCGAGGATGCCGACGGGGTAGCCGTGCAGCTGCGCCCAGCCGGTGACCAGCGACGTGCCGTAGAGGGGCTTGAACTCGTCGAACTCGGAGCCGTCGACGACGCGGGCGATGACCTCGCGCGGGTCGAAGGGGATCTTCAGGTCGCTCGGCACCACGCCGAGCAGGTCCTCGGAGTCAAAGAGCGGGTCGGCGTAGTCGGCGCGCGGCTCCGGGCCCTTCTTGTGCCAGTTGAGGCGGGAGACGATGTCGCGGCCGATGCGGATGGCGTCGGGCTCGTCGATGGCGTAGTAGTCGGCGAGGCCGGAGACGCGGGCGTGCATGTCGGCGCCGCCGAGGGACTCGTCGTCGGATTCCTCGCCGGTGGCCATCTTCACCAGGGGCGGGCCGCCGAGGAAGACCTTCGACTGCTCCTTGATCATCACCACGTGGTCGGACATGCCGGGGATGTAGGCGCCACCGGCGGTGGAGTTGCCGAACACCAGCGAGATGGTGGGGATGCCCGCCGCCGAGGCGCGGGTGAGATCCCGGAACATCTTGCCGCCGGGGATGAATACTTCCTTCTGCGTGGGCAGGTCGGCTCCGCCGGACTCGACGAGGGAGATGACGGGAAGTCGGTTCTGGAAAGCGACCTCGTTGGCGCGGAACGACTTCTTGAGCGTCCACGGGTTGGAGGTGCCGCCCTTGACGGTGGGGTCGTTGGCGACGATGAGGCACTCGACGCCGCTGACGACACCGATGCCAATGACGAGGCTCGCACCGACATGGAAGTCACTGCCCCAGGCCGCGAGCGGGCACAGCTCGAGGAACGCGGAATCCGGGTCGATGAGCAGCTCGATGCGCTCGCGGGCGGTGAGCTTGCCACGCTTGCGGTGGCGCGCCATCTTGTCCTCGCCGCCGCCGGAGAGGGCCTTGTCGTACTCGGCCTCGACCTCCTGGAGCTTGGCCAGCATTGCCTCGCGGGCGCCAGCGAACTCCTCGGAGGAGGTGTCGAGGGTGGATTTCAGTGTGGTCATGCCTTGAACCCCAATCGCTTCGCGGCCAGGCCGGTAAGGATCTCGTTGGTGCCGCCCCCGATGCCGAGGAGGCGCATGTCTCGGTATTGCCGTTCTACTTCGCTCTCCCGCATGTAGCCCATGCCGCCGAAGAGCTGCACCGCCTGGTTGGCGACCCATTCGCCGGTCTCCACCGCGGTGTTCTTCGCGAAGCACATCTCAGCGATCAGGTCGCCGTCGCCGAAGGTGAAGCGCTCGATGAGCTGGCGGCTGTAGACGCGGGCCACGTCGATCTTGCGGGCCATCTCGGAGAGGGTGGCCTGCACGGTCTGGCGGCTGATGAGCGGGCGGCCGAAGGTCTCGCGGTCGCGGCACCATTGCACCGACAGGTCGAGGCAGCGCTGGGCGCTGGCGTAGCCCTGGACGGCAAGTGCGGCCCGCTCGGTGACGAAGCCCTGGGCGAGCTGCTGGAATCCGCTGTGCTCCTCGCCGATGAGGTTGGCGGCGGGCACGCGCACCTCGTCGTAGTGCAGCTCAGCGGTGTCGGAGCACAGCCAGCCCATCTTGTCGAGCTTGCGCGCCACGGTGAATCCCGGGGTGCCCTTCTCGACGACGATCAGCGACAGCTGGCCCTTCTCCCCGGTGCGGCAGACGGTGACGACGAAGTCGGCGCGCACCGCGGAGGTGATGAAGGTCTTGGAGCCGTTGATGACGAACTCGTCGCCCTCCCGGCGGGCGGTGGTGCGCATGCTCGCGACATCGGAGCCGCCACCGGGCTCGGTGATGGCCAGCGATCCGATGAGGTCACCGTCGAGGGTCGGGCGGACCCACTTGGCGATGTGGTCGGGATCGCCAGCGGTGGCCATGTGTGGCAGGGCGATGCCGTGGGTGAACAGGGAGGCGAGCAGGCCACCGGGAGCACCGGCGTAGCAGATCTCCTCGGCGACGATCATGGCGTCGATGAGGTTGCCCCCGCCGCCGCCGACCTCCTCGGGGAAGCCAGCACCGAGCAGGCCGATGTCACCGGCCTTCTTGTGGAGCTCGCGCGGCAGCTCGCCATCGCGCTCCCACTGCTCCTGGTACGGGAGGATGTGCTGCTCGGCGAAGCGGCGCACCGTCTTGCGGAGCTCGAGTCGTTCGGGGCTCTCCCACAGTGCGCGGGGCGGCCATGTTCCTGCAGAGGTCATGCTGGGGTTCCCTTCCGGGGGTGTGGTCATGCGGGGAGGAGGGAGACGGGGATGTCCATGTGGCGGGAGCGGAGCCATTCGCCGAGGCCCTTGGCCTGCGGGTCGAAGCGCGCCTGCGAGGCGACGCCCTGGCCGAGGATGCCTTCGATGACGAAGTTCACGGCCCGGAGCCTGGGCAGCACGTAGCGCTTGACCTCGAGGTCCTTGGCCTCGGGCAGGAGCCGCTTGAGCTCTTCGACGGTGAGTGCGTGGGCGAGCCAGGCCCAGGCCTCGTCGCTGCGGGCCCAGACGCCGATGTTGGCGCTGCCACCCTTGTCGCCACTGCGCGCGCCCGCGACGAGGCCGAGCGGCACGGAGCGGGTCTGGCCGGGCTCGATGGGCTCGGGCAGGGCGGGCCCATCCGCGTCAGCGAGGGCCTTCGCCTGCTCCGGCGCGGGGATGTCGACACGGGTGCCGTCGGGCAGGACCGCGATGTGCGGAACCTTGTCCTGCGGGACGTAGCCGGGGGTGAACAGTCCGTACGGCTGGGCGCTGGCGGGCGGGGAGGTGAAGGTGAAGCCGGCGTAGCTGGCGAGCGCGAGCTCTACGGCGACGCTGGTGAATGGCCGACCCACGACCTTCGGGTCTGGATCCTTGACGATGCAGCGCAGCAGCGAGGTGGCTTGCTCCTCGGTCTCGGCATCGTCCTTCGCGGTTCCGGAGTACTCCCAGCGAAGCTCGGTGGGGCGCTTGGTCAGCCAGGACTCGAGCTGGGACTTGGCGAGCTCGACCTTCTTCTCGCGGTCGAGGCCGGTGACGATGAACTCCATCTGGTTGCGGAAGCCACCGAGGGTGTTCAGCGAGACCTTGAGGTCCGGCGGCGGGGCCTCGCCGGTGACACCGCTGACGCGGACCCGATCGGGACCCTCCTGCGAGAGCTCGATGCTGTCCATGCGGGTGGTCACGTCGGGACCGGCGTAGCGAGGGCCGGAGATCTCGTAGAGCAGTTGCGCGGTGACGGTGCCAACACTGACCTCTCCCCCGGTGCCCTCGTGCTTGGTGATGACGCTGCTGCCATCGGCATGGATCTCGGCGATGGGGAAGCCGGGGCGGCCGAGGTCAGGGATCTCGGTGAAGAAGGAGTAGTTGCCGCCGGTGGCCTGGGTCCCGCACTCGATGATGTGCCCAGCGGCTACGGCACCGGCGAGCTGGTCGTAGTCGGTGCGGCCCCAGCCGAACTCGGCGATGGCGGGGGCGACGATGACGGAGGCGTCGGTGACGCGGCCGGTGACGACGATGTCCGCGCCGGCGTTGAGGCATTCGGCGATGCCGAAGGCGCCGAGGTAGGCGTTGGCGGTCAAGGGGGTACCGAGACCGAGCTCCTCGGCCCGCTCGCGCAGGTCATCGCCCTCGACGTGGGCGATGCGCGCGGTGAGGCCCTGAGCCTTGGCGAACTCCTGGATCTTGTCGACGAGACCGGCTGGATTGAGCCCGCCAGCGTTGGTGACGATCTTGACGCCCTGCTCGAGCGCGAGCCCGAGGGTGTCCTCCACCTGGCGGAGGAAAGTCTTGGCGTAGCCGAGGCTGGGATCCTTCATGCGGTCGCGGCCAAGGATGAGCATGGTGAGCTCAGCGAGGTAATCGCCGGTGAGGTAATCGAGGTCGCCGCCCTCGAGCATCTCGCGCATGGCGGAGATGCGGTCGCCGTAGAAGCCGGAGCAGTTTCCGACCCGGATCATGGTGGGTTGTGGCATGAGGTGTCCTTGTTGCTTCAGGTGTGCGACGGGAATCGGAGGTGGTCTGCTAGCCGTTGGCGGGCGGTCGCCCCTTGCCGGGAGGCCCCGCGAATGCCTGGGCGATGCCGAGCCACTGGCGCGCGTCCTCGCCCTCGGCGCTCAGGCCGAGGTCGGCGAGGTTGCGGCGGCGGGTGACGAGGTAGCAGAAGTCGAGCGCCGGACCAGTGACCCGCTGCGCGGCGTCCTCGGGTCCCCACGTCCAGGTTGTGCCGTCGGGCGCTGCCAGCTCGATGCGGAAGGGCTCGGCGGGCGGGGCGATCTGGTTGACGGCGTAGGCGAAGTCGCGGGCGCGGACGCCGATGTGGGCGACGTGCTTGATGCGCGCGGTGGGCTCCGGTGCCGCGCCGATGGTGTCGGCGATGTCGAGGCCATGTGCCCAGGTCTCCATGATGCGCGCGCTGGCCATGGACACCGGGCTCATCGGTGGGCCGAACCAGGGAAGCTTGGTGCCTGGCTCGACCGCGCGCAAGGCATCAGAGAGCTTGCTCCGGCCCGCGCGCCAGGTCTCGAGCAGCTCGGCGGGCGGGATCCGCGCCCATTCCTCAGCGGCCTCGTCGACGAAGCCAGTAGGGTTGCTCCATGCCTCGGTGACGAGTTGCTGGAAGGCCTCGGGATCGGTGGCGGCCTTGATCGAGGCAGCATCGGTCCAGGCGAGGTGCCCGATCTGATGGGCGATGGTCCAGCCCTCGGCAGGCGTGGCCTTCGACCACTGCTCGGGAGGAAGGCTCGCGACAAGGGACTCGAGGGCGTCGCCCTCGGCGTCGAGGTCGTCAACGACCTGGGATACAAGACGGTTGGGATCGGACATGGGCTCGCTTCCGGATCTGCCGAGTTATGTGAGACAAGAGTGACACCTCGCGGATAAAGAAGCAAGCATGCATGATTCTTTTTTTGTTGTGTGTTGCCTGAGAATTCACAATATGGGTGGAGGCCACGGCCCGCCCTCCCCGCACGCTAGCCAGCACCCCAACGGTTTGAGCACGATCCGGACACGTCCGCGCCGCTCCCCCGCGCCCCAGCCATGAGCAGCACTACGGTTGCCCACCATGGACACCGGACGCACCTTGATCTTCCTGCGCCACGGCAAATCCGCCTACCCGCCGGCAACAAGCGACCACGACCGCCCCCTCGCCGACCGCGGCGAGCGCGAGGCCACCCTCGCCGGTGACTGGCTGCGTGAGCACGCTCCCCGCATCGACCTCGTGCTGTGCTCGACCGCGCGCCGCACCCGCGACACCCTCGCCGCCACCGATGTCGATGCGCCCGTCACCTTCGTTCCCGAGCTCTACGGCGCCGACGATCGATCCATCATCGAGGAGATCGGGCTCGTCGAGCCCGCCATCCGCACCCTCCTCGTCATCGGGCACTGGCCCGGCATCCCCGACACCACCCTCTCCCTCGCCAGCAACGACACTGGCGAGGCAGCCGAGCGCATCCGCGCCAAGTACCCCACATCCGCCCTCGCGGTGCTCACCACCGAGCGTGACTGGGACAACCTCGCGCCCGGTTCCTGTACCCTCGTCACTTTCCACGTCCCGCGCTGAAGCCGCACGACCCCGAGGAATCCATGTTCGACGCACGCCTCGCCCCGCTCCCCGACAGCCCCCACGTCTTCCGCACGTCCTGGCCTGTCCGCGCCGGCGACGTCGACCGCCACCGGACGCTCCGCCGCGACGGCATAGCGCGCTACCTCCAGGACGCCGGCTTCGATCATCTCGACCACGTCGAGGCACGCGGCGAGCACCCCCTCTGGGTCGTCCGACGCACCGTCATCGACATCATCGAGCCCATCATGTTCCCCGACACCGTCACCGTCGAGCGCTGGTGCTCGGGAATCTCGAGTCGCTGGTGCGCCATGCGTGTGCGACTCTCCACCCCCGCCGGAGGCCTCATCGAGACCGAGGGATTCTGGATCAACATCAGCCCCACCAGCGGGATGCCCACCCGCATCACCGATTGCTTCGAGCAGTTGCTCGGCGCCACCGCGGAGACCCAGCGCTTGCGATGGCGCTCCTGGATAACCGAGACACCCCTCGAGGACGACACCCGCGCCAGCTTCCCCATCCGCGCCGTCGACATCGATCTCCTCGACCACGTCAACAACAGCGTCTACCTCCAGGCCATCGAGGAGATCCTCCACCGCCGCCCCGAGCTCAAGGCTGTGCCCACCCGCACCGCCATCGAGTACCTCGCGCCCATTCCCCCCGACGCCGAGGTGCAGCTCGCGATCCGGCAGGACGAGAAGGCCTTCACCAGCTGGTTCACCGTCGATGGCAAGACCTGCGCCCAGGCCAGGGTCGCGCCACTCGACTAGAGGTTCCCCCGCGCGGCGGCGGACGAAGCCGACTGCCCTCCCCTACCCCACAACGCAGCGATGCCCGCTCCCGGATGATCCGGGAGCGGGCATCGCTGTTATGCCTAGCTACTAGCGCATGTCCTGGAATCCGCCGAAGTCATCGAGCGGAACCGCGACACCAGAGCTCGTCCCGAACGCGTCGGGGCTGAAGTAGGTGTCCTCGTACGAGGTGACAGCGAATGCCGCCTCGCGCGCCTCCTCGGTCGGCTGCACCTGGATGTCCCGGTACTGCGCAATGCCAGTTCCGGCCGGGATCAGCTTGCCGATGATCACGTTCTCCTTCAGGCCGATGAGCTTGTCGCTGCGACGGTTGATCGCCGCATCGGTGAGCACCCGGGTGGTCTCCTGGAAGGAAGCCGCGGACAGCCACGAATCGGTGGCCAGCGATGCCTTGGTGATACCCATGAGCACCGCGCGGCCCGAAGCGGGCTCGCCGCCCTCGGACACCACGCGACGGTTCTCCGACTCGAACTCGGCACGCTCGACGAGCGAGCCGGGCAGGAACTCGGTGGAGCCCGAATCGATGATGGTGACGCGGCGCAGCATCTGCCGGATGATCACCTCGATGTGCTTGTCGTGGATCGACACGCCCTGCGACCGGTACACCTCCTGGACCTCGTTGACGAGGTGGATCTGCACCTTACGAGGCCCGAGGACGCGAAGCACCTCGTGCGGATCGGCGGAACCCTCGAGCAGTTCCTGGCCGAGCTCGACGCGATCACCGTTGGTGAGGATGCGCTCCACACCATCGGCGTGCTTGAACCGGGCGAGGCCCTGCCGCTTAGGCAGCTTGTCGATGTGCACCTCGTCGCTGCCATCATCAGGAGTGACGATGATCTTGAAGAAGCGGTCATCGTCCTCGATGCGCACGGTACCGGCGGACTCCGCGATCGGGGTCCGGCTCTTCGGCACGCGAGCCTCGAACAGCTCCTGCACGCGCGGCAGGCCGCCAGTGATGTCGTCACCGACGCCACCCTGGTGGAAGGTACGCATCGTCAGCTGCGTGCCGGGCTCACCGATCGACTGGGCCGCGACGATACCGACGGCCTCACCGATGTCCACGAGCTGGCCGGTGGCCATCGAGCGTCCGTAGCACATGGCGCACACGCCAGTGGCGGTGGTGCAGGTCAGGACCGAGCGGACCTTCACCTTGGTGATGCCCGACTCGATGAGCTTCTCGATCGCCGGATCGCCGAGATCGTGCCCACGCTCGACGACGACGTTGCCGTCCGCGTCGAGCGCATCCGCCGCGAGGGTACGGGCGTAGGCGCTGGTCTCGACATGCTCGACCTGGATCAGGCTGCCGTCCTGCGTGGGCTCCGCGATCGGGATCTCCAGGCCGCGCGAGGTGCCGCAGTCGACCTCGCGAACGATGACGTCCTGCGAGACATCCACGAGACGACGGGTCAGGTAGCCCGAGTCCGCCGTGCGCAGCGCGGTATCGGCCAGGCCCTTGCGGGCGCCGTGGGTGTTGATGAAGTACTCGAGCACGGTCAGGCCCTCGCGGAACGAGGACTTGATGGGCTGCGAGATGAACTCACCCTTCGGGTTGGTCACCAGGCCCTTCATGCCGGCGAGCGACCGGATCTGCGTCATGTTGCCCGCGGCTCCGGACTTCACGATCATCGGGATCGGGTTGTCGTCCGGGTAGTGCGCCTCGAGCGCCTTGCCGACCTCATCGGTGGCCTGCTTCCAGATCTCGACGAGACCATCGTGGCGCTCGTCGGACGACAGCTTGCCCCGCTGGTACATCTTCTCGAGGTTCGCTGCCTTCTGGTCGTACACCGCGAGGATCTGCTGCTTGTCCGGCGGCACGAGCACGTCGGACATCGCAACCGTCACGCCCGAGCGGGTGGCCCAGTAGAAGCCAGCGTCCTTGAGCTTGTCCACCGTCTGCGCGACAACGATCATCGGGTAGCGCTCGGCGAGATCGTTGATGATCACGGCCTGGCGCTTCTTCGGCATCACGTCGTTGACGAAGTAGTAGTCGCGTGGCAGCAGATCGTTGAACAGGACCCGGCCGAGGGTGGTGGTGGCGATCCATGCGTCGCCGTGCTTCCAGCCCTCGGGGAACAGCTCGCGCTCGTCGTCCTTGGTGGGGCGACGATGGTTGAGCCGGATCTTGACCATCGACTGCAGGCCAAGCTCGCCACGATCGAATGCCATGATCGCCTCGGACGGTGACGCGTAGACGCCCCGCTCCGGCACATCCTTCGCGGATGGCGTGTACTGGCCCTTGCCGTCCTCGACGAGGCGGGTCAGGTGGTACAGGCCGGTCACCATGTCGAGTCGCGGCATGGCCAGCGGTCGGCCCGATGCGGGCGAGAGGATGTTGTTCGACGACAGCATCAGAACGCGCGCCTCGGCCTGCGCCTCCGAGGACAGGGGCAGGTGCACGGCCATCTGGTCACCGTCGAAGTCAGCGTTGAACGCCTCGCACACGAGCGGGTGCAGCTGGATGGCCTTGCCCTCGACGAGGATCGGCTCGAACGCCTGGATACCCAACCGGTGCAGGGTAGGAGCACGGTTGAGCATCACGGGATGCTCGGAGATGACCTCTTCGAGGACTTCCCACACCTGGGTGCGCTGGCGCTCCACAGCCCGCTTGGCAGCCTTGATGTTCTGCGCGTGGTTGAGATCCACGAGCCGCTTCATCACGAATGGCTTGAACAGCTCGAGCGCCATCAGCTTGGGCAGGCCGCACTGGTGCAGCTTGAGCTGCGGGCCGACGACGATGACCGAGCGGCCCGAGTAGTCGACGCGCTTGCCGAGCAGGTTCTGGCGGAACCGGCCCTGCTTGCCCTTCAGGAGGTCCGACAGGGACTTCAACGGACGGTTGCCCGGTCCGGTGACCGGACGGCCACGGCGACCATTGTCGAACAGCGCGTCCACGGATTCCTGCAGCATGCGCTTCTCGTTGGCGACGATGATCTCGGGAGCACCAAGATCGATGAGCCGCTTCAACCGGTTGTTGCGGTTGATGACGCGCCGGTACAGGTCGTTGAGGTCGGAGGTAGCGAACCGGCCACCATCGAGCTGAACCATCGGGCGCAGCTCCGGCGGGATCACCGGGACGGCGTCGAGAACCATGCCGCCGGGCGAGTTGCCCGTCGACTGGAACGCGGCCACGACCTTGAGCCGCTTGAGGGCACGGATCTTCTTCTGGCCCTTGCCGCTGCGAATGATCTCGCGCAGGATCTCGGCCTCGCCATTGACGTCGAAGGACAGGAGGAGCTTCTGGATGGCCTCGGCCCCCATGCCGCCCTCGAAGTACTGGCCGTAGCGGTCCTCGAGCTCCCGGTAGATCAGCTCGTCAACGATGAGCTGCTTGGGCGCCATCTTGGTGAAGACGGTCCAGATCTCCTCGAGGCGATCGATCTCGCGCTGCGCGCGGTCACGGATCTGGCGCATCTCGCGCTCCGCGCCATCCTTGACCTTCTTGCGGACATCAGCCTTGGCGCCCTCGGCCTCGAGCTCGGCGAGGTCGGTCTCGAGCTTCTGCGCACGCTCGGCGAGATCGGCGTCGCGCTGGTCGGCCACGCCCTTCTTCTCGACGTTCATCTGCGCCTCGAGCGTCGAGAGCTCGTTGTGACGCATCTCGTCCTCGACATGGGTGATGACGTACGCGGCGAAGTAGATGATCTTCTCGAGATCCTTCGGCGCGAGGTCGAGCAGGTAGCCGAGACGGCTTGGCACGCCCTTGAAGTACCAGATGTGAGTGACCGGCGCGGCCAGGGCAATGTGCCCCATGCGCTCGCGCCGCACCTTCGCGCGGGTTACCTCGACACCGCAGCGCTCACAGATGATGCCCTTGAAGCGGACGCGCTTGTACTTGCCGCAATAGCATTCCCAGTCCCGGGTGGGGCCGAAGATCTTCTCGCAGAAGAGTCCGTCCTTCTCGGGCTTGAGGGTGCGGTAGTTGATCGTCTCAGGCTTCTTGACCTCACCGTGCGACCAGGCCCTGATGTCGTCCGCGGTGGCCAGGCTGATGCGGAGTTCATCGAAGAAGTTGACGTCTAGCACGTAACTTCCTTTCCCCGTAAGGGTTATTGGCCTCGCAGGCTGGAAATGGTTCCCGGCCTGCGAGGCCGGACTGCAATACCTTGTTCAGCTAAGGCACCAAGACGCGTGTTGCGCGACGGGCGCCGGAGCGCCACCGCATCCGGGGATGCGGTGGCTTGCGCTCCCATCAGATCGCGCGGCTGTTCATCCCGAAGCTCGCGGCGGTGCGCTCGATATCGTCGTCGTCGGTGTCGTGCATCGAGATCGCGGCACCGTCGGAGGACAGCACCTCGACGTTGAGGCAGAGCGACTGGAGCTCCTTGAGCAGCACCTTGAACGACTCAGGGATGCCAGGCTCGGGGATGTTCTCGCCCTTGACGATCGCCTCGTACACCTTGACGCGGCCCACCACGTCATCCGACTTGATGGTGAGCAGCTCCTGCAGCGTGTAGGCAGCACCGTATGCCTGCATCGCCCAGCACTCCATCTCACCGAAGCGCTGGCCACCGAACTGGGCCTTGCCGCCGAGCGGCTGCTGGGTGATCATCGAGTACGGACCGGTCGAGCGCGCGTGGATCTTGTCGTCGACCATGTGGTGCAGCTTGAGGATGTACATGTAGCCGACCGCCACCGGATACGGGAACGGCTCGCCCGAGCGACCATCGAACAGGTTCGCCTTGCCGTTCGCCTCGACCATGTGATCGCCATCGCGGTTGGGCAGGGTGGAGCCGAGCAGGCCTGCGAGCTCGTCCTCCTTCGCGCCATCGAACACCGGGGTAGCGGTGCGCGTGTTGGGCGGTGCCTCGAGGACTTCCTGCGGCAGCTTCTCCGCCCATTCGGGCATGCCGTTGGCGACGTCGACCTTCCAGCCGGTCTTCGCGATCCAGCCGAGATGCGACTCGAGGACCTGTCCGATGTTCATCCGTCGTGGCACGCCGTGGGTGTTGAGGATGATGTCGACCGGAGTGCCGTCGGCGAGGAAGGGCATGTCCTCGGTGGGGAGGATCTTGCCGATGACGCCCTTGTTGCCGTGGCGGCCAGCGAGCTTGTCGCCATCCTGGATCTTGCGCTTCTGCGCCACGTACACGCGCACGAGCTCATTGACGCCAGGCGGGAGATCGTCGTTGTCCTCGCGGGAGAAGACCCGGACACCGATGACCTTGCCGGTCTCGCCGTGCGGCACGCGCAGCGAGGTGTCGCGAACTTCCTTGGCCTTCTCGCCGAAGATCGCACGGAGCAGTCGCTCCTCGGGAGTCAGCTCGGTCTCGCCCTTCGGGGTGACCTTGCCGACGAGCACGTCACCATCGCGGACCTCCGCGCCGATGCGCACGATGCCCCGGTCGTCGAGATCGGCAAGGACCTCGTCGGCGACGTTCGGGATGTCCCGGGTGATCTCCTCGGCACCGAGCTTGGTGTCGCGAGCATCGATCTCGTGCTCCTCGATCTGGATCGAGGTGAAGGTGTCCTCCTCCACGAGGCGCTGCGAGATGATGATCGCGTCCTCGTAGTTGTGGCCCTCCCACGGCATGACGGCCACGAGCAGGTTCTTGCCGAGCGCCATCTCGCCCTGATCGGTGCAGGGGCCATCGCCGATGACCTGTCCGATCTCGACGCGCTGGCCCTCATCGACGACCGGGCGCTGGTTGATGCACGTGCCCTGGTTCGAGCGACTGAACTTGCGCAGCTGGTAGGTGCGCCGGGTGCCGTCGTCGGCCATGATCGTGATGAAGTCGGCCGAGACCTCCTCGACCACGCCAGCCTTCTCGGTGAGGATCACATCGCCCGAGTCATACGCGGCGCGCAGTTCCATGCCAGTGCCCACCAGTGGTGCCTCGCTGCGCAGCAGCGGAACAGCCTGGCGCTGCATGTTCGCGCCCATCAGGGCACGGTTGGCATCGTCGTGCTCGAGGAACGGGATCATCGCCGTCGCCGCGGAGACCATCTGGCGCGGCGAGACATCCATGTACTGGACCTCGTCGGCCGCGACGAACTCCACCTCGGAGTCGCTCGTCGCCGGAGGACGCACGAGAACCTGCGCATCGACGAAGCGGCCCTGCGCATCGATCGGGGAGTTCGCCTGCGCGATGTTGAAGCGATCCTCCTCATCGGCAGTGAGGTAGCGGATCTCGTCGGTGACGATGCCACCCTCGACCTTGCGGTAGGGCGTCTCGATGAAGCCGAACGGGTTGACCCGCGCATAGACCGACAGCGAACCGATCAGGCCGATGTTCGGGCCTTCCGGGGTCTCGATCGGGCACATGCGGCCGTAGTGCGAGGGGTGAACGTCGCGGACCTCGAGCCCGGCGCGCTCGCGGGAAAGGCCACCCGGGCCCAGCGCTGACAAGCGTCGCTTGTGGGTCAGGCCCGACAACGGGTTGTTCTGGTCCATGAACTGCGACAGCTGCGAGGTTCCGAAGAACTCCTTGATCGCCGCCACCACGGGCCGGATGTTGATCAGCGTCTGCGGGGTGATCGCCTCGACGTCCTGGGTCGTCATGCGCTCGCGGACAACGCGCTCCATGCGGGACAGGCCGACCCGGATCTGGTTCTGGATCAGCTCGCCGACCGTGCGCAGGCGACGGTTGCCGAAGTGATCGATATCGTCGGTGCGGACCGTCACCTCGACGTCGTTCACGCTGTTCATCAGCGTTTCGCCGGAGTGCAGGCGAACGAGGTACTCGATGGTGGAGACGATGTCCTCGTCGGTGAGCGTCGTCGTGGCAGGATCAGTGGCCAGGCCGAGCTTCTTGTTGACCTTGTACCGGCCTACCCGCGCGAGGTCATAGCGCTTGTCCTTGAAGAACAGGCTATCGAGCAGGCTCTCGGCGCCCTCCTTGGTGGGGGGCTCGCCCGGACGCAGCTTCCGGTAGATATCGAGCAAGGCATCATCGGCGCCGGCGGTGTTGTCCTTCTCCAGCGTCGACATCATGATCTCGGAGAAGCCGAAGCGCTCGCGGATCTGCTCGGCGGTCCAGCCACGCGCCTTGAGGAGCACCGTGACGGGCTGGCGGCGCTTGCGGTCGATCCGCACGCCCACCGTGTCGCGCTTGTCGATATCGAACTCGAGCCAGGCACCCCGGCTCGGGATCACCTTGACGCTATAGAGGTCCTTCTCGGTGGACTTATCGCGGGTCTTGTCGAAGTAGACGCCCGGCGAGCGCACCAGCTGGGAGACCACGACACGCTCGGTGCCATTGATGACAAAGGTTCCCTTGTTGGTCATCATGGGGAAATCACCCATGAAGACCGTCTGGCTCTTGATCTCGCCGGTCTCGTTGTTGATGAACTCCGCGGTGACGAACAAGGGCGCCGCGTAGGTCATGTCCTTTTCCTTGCACTCCTCGACGGAGGCCTTGACCTCGTCGAAGCGCGGGTCGGAGAAGGACAACGACATCGAGGACGCGAAGTCCTCGATGGGGGAGATTTCCGAAAGCACGTATTCAAGACCGCTGGCGGTTGCGTCCTCGCCACGGGAAGCTGCGCGCTCGCGCCAGCTTTCCGCGCCGATCAACCATTCGAACGAATCCAACTGAAGGTCAAGCAACCCAGGGACTTCGAGGGGTTCGCGAATCTTCGCGAAGGAGACCCTATTCGGAGCTCCGGGAATGCCGGCCACTGAACTGGTCTGGCGGGAGACTGCCAAGATGCGTCCTTCCAGCACCTCACGCGCGCCGCCCGGCTCGCGGACGGCAAACGCTTTCGTCTGCTTTGCTGAGTGATTGAGTCCGCTGGAGGCAACCCGAACGAACCCCTCAACTCACGATCAGACGAGACGAAGCACGATCGAGGGACGAGTGGTGTACAGGAGGCAGCCAGCGCAACGTCCAACGATAGACGATCGGAACGGAGATGTCGAATCCCACGCAAAAATAGTCGACACTTGTCAAGTCGCGTCGACAGGCCGCATCCCGGAGCCTCAGGCACTGCCCGGGGCTCTCACAGCCAGGCAGGCCCGGCCGCGCTCCAAATGCGCAAACCAGGCACTGCCGACTGTCTAACGAGATCGTACCCAATCAGCGGCGATAACGCAGCCCCAAAGGATGTGAGCCCTACCGCTCGATGATCGCATCGACGAGCCACTCCCCGTCGACCTGGACCAGTTCCAGGCGCAAGGGCCCCGAGGCCTGGTCAACCGCGCCATCGGACCGCACGGTGCTCACCGACGTCAGCACGAGGACCTCGGCCTCGTCCTCGCCCAGGAACGCCACTCCCGCCCGCGGAACCGTCGTCTCCACCACTGCCCCCAGTTGCCGGGCGACATCCTCGGTGACACCGATGGTGGAATCGTAGTTCTCGCGCATCGATTCAGTCAGGTACCCGCGCGCGGCCTCGAAATCCTCATCGAGCGTCTCGTGGCTGTAGCTGAAGATCGTCTCCACGGCCTCCACTGCGCGCTGCCTGACCTGCTCGGTCGCGGCCTCGTCCACGAAAGCACGGTTCGCCGAGCCCCTATCCGCGGCAGGCCCAGCCCCATCCGCAGCAGGCCCGGCCGCAGCAGGCCCCCCAGCGAGCGCGGACATTCCCCGTGTTCCGACCAAGACGCCCGTAGCGATCGCCGCGACAAGCGCCAGCACCACGACCAGCACGATCAGCCACCGGGGCGCGCCTGGTCCTGCCGAAGCGGCTGCGCCACCGCCCGTTCCCACGGGCTCGCCACTACCCGGCCCGGCATCGTGCTCGCCGCCCGGTTGCGCATCAGCCGTGGACCGGGCGCGATTGTGGCCGGCGATCCTTGGGCGGCGACCACGTTCCGGCCGCTGCCCGCCAGCAGCATTGCGTCGCACCATGATGATTACTCTCCCTCGAAGAAGCTACGGCGGTCACGCGTGCTCGCGAGCATCGTGACAGGGTCAGTGATCGCGAGCGCCCTCACTCGCCCTCCCCCGGCGCGCCGTCCGACGGAGCGGTTCCTTCACCCTCCGGCGCGGGAACCTGCTCGCCCTCTGGCTGGGGCGCTCCCTCGCCAGGGGAACCCGGGTTGGCCTGCTCCTCCCCTGCGGCAGGACCACCCACGATCGGTGTGGAGAGAGCGACATAGTCGGAGGCCGAGACGAGCCACTTGCCGTCGACCTCGCTCAGCGTCATTCCCGCGATGACCCGCTGCACGACGTTCCCCGTGTCGGGGCGCTCCGCCGTCTGGTTGAGCACGGCGAACACTTCAGCCTGGCCTGCCTCCGGATCGAAGGACTCCAGCGCTATATCGGTCACCTCCACGCTGATCCGGCGCCCAGCGGTGTCACGGCCGAGCAAAGCCTCCTCGGCCTGGTCGATCTGCTCGTTGATCTCTTCACCGGTGATCACGGAGCGAATCTCCTCGAGAGTCCCGGTGGGATCATCGCCATCGAGGGAGTTCATCGTGACCACGGCGCCATAGGCTGCCGTCAGGGCACGGTCGCGTTCCGCCGCGACACCTCGGCCCTCGAGCACGCCCCACCACAACCAAGCGAGCCAGGCGATCGCTGCGACCAGCAGCACCGCCACCGCCCCGAGCGCGATCGTCGCGCCACTGCGGCGCTGTGGCGCGCCAGTCATTTCTCCGGCTTCTGTGCCTTGCTTCTCACTCACGCGTTCACCGTACCTTCGACAAGTGCTTGGCCCGAACAACCCATGCGGTTCTCAGGAAACCGCAAGCAAACACACATCTAGTGGGGCCCAGTCACTGCCTGGGCCCCACTAGATGCTGTCCTGCTAGTCGCCGTCGAGCAGATCGAGCAACTGCGCGGTCTGCTGCGCGAACGGATTGAGATCCGCGGTATCCGGAGCGACCTTTGGATTGCGGTCCCACGGCTGTGGCGTATCGGGATCGGCGTAGACCATCTTGTTGGAGCTACGCACACCGGTCGGGCTTCCCTGGGGGGTGCGGCACCCTACTGAGGTGTCCCATTCCCAGTCCGCGTGCGTGCCGTTGTACACCGCATCGACCGTGGGCCCGGCGGGCAGCCGGTCATAGGTGCCCTCGTAGCCCAGCGTGCACGCCGGTGGGTTGTTCAGCTCGAAGACCAGGCCGAAGTGCGCCGTCCCGTCGCCGGGGGCGACGGTGTACGCCGCGGCGCCGAGGGCAGGCAGCGCTTGCAGCACCGGGCGCAGGTACTGGCCCCGCTCCGCGAGGACCCCGGCAATGGGAGCCGTATCGCTGAGGATCCCGGTGAGCGACGGTCCGGCCCGGTCGAGCAGCGCGCTCACGGCATCACTCGCGTTTGTCGACGTGCCGATGATGCGCCGGATGTCCTGGTCGCTCTGCTGAAGCTGGTCGGTCACGAGCCCGAGATCGCTGGAGAACGAGCGGATCTCGTTCTGCTGCTCGGCCTGCGTGTTCAAGAAGATGCTGCCATCGCGAAGGAACTGCAGCACCTCGGGCATGGAGTCGTTCGCTTCCTCCGAGAAGGTATCGAACGAGTCGATAATCGTACCGAGGTCCTCGCCCCTGGCGTGGAAGACCGATGCGGTCTCCTCGACCACCTCGCGGAACTTCTCCAGCGGAATCGACTGCGAGAGGTCATAGAGACCATCGAGCAACCTGTCGACACGGACCGGCGCCGAGGAACGGTCGAACCCAATGACCGAACCCTCCTCGAGGTAGGGCCCCTCCTCGGTCTCAGCGCGCAGATCCAGGAACTGCTCGCCCGCGGCGGAGCGGTTCGCCACCACGGCCCGCGACGAGGCCGGGATGTCCGGGCTGCCCGAGCGGATTAGCAGCTCCACCCGCGTGCCTCCGTCGACCGGCGAGAGCTCCCCGATGAGGCCGACAGGCACTCCGCGGTAGGTGACCTCGGCCAGCGGGAAGATGCCGCCCGTGCCGCCCTCCTCGGCCATATCGACGTAGACCGAGTACTCGCCGAAGCCCAGCAAGGTGTGCAGTCGTGCGTACTTGGCGCCCACGAACACGACGCCGACGACGGCGATCACCACGAACATGACCAGTTGGATCTTGACGAAGCGGGATATCATGGCTGGCCGACCCCCAAGGTGTCGAGGAGTTCCTGGAACTGTCCGAGTGGCGACTCCACCGGCGCCCGCGCGGGCAGCAGATTACCCAGCGGGATCAGCGGCGCTGTCCCCGGACCCGGCACTGGACCGTTGCCATTGACGTAGGGGTTGCTCGGGTCGATGACGGGCTGCGGCTGCCCGTAGGGCGCGATGTACTGCGGCGGCGGCTGTCCGATGCCCAGGTTCTCCAGGGTGTCAGCAAGCTGGAGGTCCACCGAGAGCCAACCATTGACCGCCCCGGCGTACGACGCCTCGATGGCGCTGTCCGGGAACGGGTAGGTCGGCAGGATCGACAGTGAATCCGGCAGGTCCGCACCGGTGTTGGCAAGGGCTTGGACGACCGGTCGCAATGCGCGCAGGTCCGCGACGAGATCCTCGCGAGCCGCACTGATTACTTCCGAGCCGATCGTGCTCATCGCCTCGATCTGGCGGAGCGCCTCGATCAGTTGCGGCGTCTGCTCCGCGAGGATCTGGGTGCCCCGGGGGATCTCCTCGGCGATCGCGCTGATCTGGTCGCGCTGCGCGTCGAGCCGTCCCGACATCACCTCGAGGTTGTCCAGCGCTCGCTGGATCTCGCCACGCTGGTTGTTCAGGCTATTGACGAGCGTGTTGGTCTCTTGCAGGAGCGACTTGACCTGTGGCTCGCGACCACCGAAGGCCTTCTCGAGCTCGTCGAGGATTGGCTGGATCTGCGCGACGCCACCACCGTTGAGCAGCAGCGACAGCGCGCCGAAGATGTCCTCGATCTCGATCTGGACACGGCTGTTGTCCGCAGGGATGAGGTCTCCCTCCTCGATGACACCAGGCGCCCTGTCCGATTCCGGCGGCTCGATGGCGACGAACTTCTCGCCGAGGAGCGCGGTCTGCTGGATGGAGATCAACGAGTTGTCCGGCAGCTCGAGGCCATCGCGCAGGCGCATGGAGACGATCGCGTTCCAGCCGTCCTCGCTCAGGTTGACGTCATCGACCATTCCCACGCTCACGCCGTTGACCTTGACGAGGGTGTCGGGGAAAACCTCCGGCACCTGGTCGAACTCGGCGGTGACGCTGATCGGGTCACTGCCGAGGTCAGCACCACCGGGAAGCGGCAGCGAGTAGATGCCGTCCTCCATCACGCAGCCGGTGGTCGTCGCGCCCACCGCGGCGAGGCTGATGCCTAGGCCGAGCAAGCGGCCCGGCCTGCGCCGTGGAGTGGCATTGCTGGTTCTTGGAGCGTTGCCCCTTGACGGATTGATCACCGTCCACCTCCGACCAGTGAGCGTTCGAGATCAGTGAGCGGGATCGGTGCCAGGTTGCCAGGCACTGTCCCTGGGACCGGGCCTGCGCCCTGGACGAGCTGGTTGCTCATGATGCCCAGTGGCAGCACCACTCCTGGGCTGCGCACACCAGCATTGAGCTGATCCGCGAGACCTTCGCATTGCTCCAGGATCGGCGCCATCTGCCTGCCGAGATCAGCGAAGCGCTGATCGCCTGGGTACAGCCGCTGCAGGTCGATCAGCCCACAGATGGAGCCGCCGAGGTCCTGGAGCTCGAGCACGTTGAGCCGGGCAGCGAGAGTGCCGGATTCCGCATCGTAGGCGTTCGCGAGGTTGCTGGTCGCGAGCGGCGCGTTCACGAGGATCTCCCGCAGCGCGTCCGTCTCCTGTGTCAACCGGGACGTGATCTGCACGAGGCCGTCCGCATTGGACGCCAGCCCCTCGCGGTTGTCATTCACGAAGCGCGCGACGTCATCGAGCGCGAACGACAGCTGGTTGATCGCTGCCCCGACGTTCTCCCTCTCCCCAGCGAGGTAGTCGGTGAAGATCGCCATCTGGGTGTTGAAGTTGCGCACCTGGGTGTCGTTCTCGGCCAGCGCGCTCGTCAGTTCCTGCAGATTGCGGATGGTGCCGAAGAAGTCGTCGCTGCCATTCGCGAATGTCCGCGATGCCTCGGCGAGCTCGGTGATCGATTCACCGAGGGCCTCTCCGTTGCCCACCAGGTTTGCGTGGGAGGTGTCGATGAACTCCGACAGCGCCCCGTCCTTGTTCGCGCCCTCCGAGCCCATTGCCTCGGAGAACTCGGCGAGCGAGCGGTAGATCTCATCGACCTCGACCGGGACGCGGGCGCGCTCGCGCGGGATCTCGGCGTCGTTGCCCTCGAGCTCCGGACCGCCCGAGTAGGCGGGCGAGAGCTGGATGAAGCGGTCGGAGATGAGCGAGGGGGTCATCTGCATGGCGAAGGCATCAGCGGGGATCTTCACTCCCCTGTCGATGTTCATCTCCACGCGCACCTCGTCGCCGACGGGGGTGACGCTGGAGACCTTGCCGACCTCCATGCCCAGCACGCGTACCTTGGTTCCGCTGTAGATGCCGGTAGTCGTCGGGAAGTGCGTGGTGATCTGGAGCCCCGGCCGGAACAGGAACCACCAAGCGATGGTCCCGACGAGGAGCAGCAGCACCAGGGCACCCGCGATGAATCCGATGCCTTTCTTGGCCATCAGTTAACTCCCTCGGTGTTGATCGGGGCACGAACGCCTGGGACCTCAGGCAGCCCGGGCGGCGTGAGGTTGACGATGGCGATGTCGAACCAGCGCCCGTTGGCGAGGGTGTCTGCGAAGACCCGGTAGAACGGTGCGAGAAGGTTCACCCCTCGCTGCAACGCTTCCTGGTTGCGCACGAGGATATCGGTGACTCCCTGCAGCTGCGCCAGCGCTGGGCCCATCTGGGCCTCGTTGTCCTCGACGAGACCGGTGAGCTCGGTGGAGAGATCCTGGGTGGACTGCAGGAGGATCGAGATCGCCTCGCGCCGGATGTTGAGCTCCTGGAGCAGCAGGCCAGCGTTGGTGATCAGGCGGCTGAACTCCTCATTGCGATCAGCGAAGATCTGGGTGGTCTCGCGGGTCTCCGCGAGAAGCCGTACCAATTCCTCGTCGCGCTGGGAGATGGTCTGCGAAAGCCTGGTGACCCCATCGATCGCGTTGCGCATGTGCTCAGGAGTGTCGGCGAAGGTGTCGGAGAGGGTGCGGAAAGCGTCGGCCGCCTGCTCCATGTCGATCTCGCCGAGCGTCTCTGCCGCGTCGGAGAACGCCGGGATGACGTCGTAGGGCGCGGTCGTGCGCTCCAGCGGGATTCGGTCGCGGGGATCGAGTGCCTCGGTACCACGAGGATCGAGCGCGACATACTTCTGGCCCAGGACGGTCTTGATCTGGATGGAGGCCTCGGAGCGGTCGCCGATCCAGGTGTCCTCGACGCGGAGCCCGACAGCGACACGGTCGCCCTCGAGAGTCATGTCGGTGACCTCCCCGACCTTGACGCCCGCGACGCGGACCTCGGCACCAACGTCCATGCCGGCGGTCTCGCTGAACTCAGCGGTGTAGCGCTGGGCCTGGCCATATAGCGGGACATCGGTCAGGAAGAAGGCGGATGCCGTGGCTGCCAGGATCACGATGACACCGATGAAGCCGGTGACAGCGGGATTGCGGTGCTTTGTCACTGGATACCCCCAGGTTGGCAGCGTGGCGAAGCGTTGGTATAGATCGGCTGGTTCAGGCGCGGGATGCCGCCTGGAACACTAACCGTGGAAGGCGCTCCCGGTCCGAGCATGATGTCGAGCCCGCACAGGTAGATGGAGAACCAGGAGCCGAGCGACGCGGTCTTGCCCACGCGCTCGAGCTTCACCGGAAGGTTCTGCAGCGCGGATTCCACCTCGCCACTGTTGGCATTGAGGTTGCCCGCGAGCTGCTCGACGCCGCCAATGGTGCCTTGGATGGAGGGGCGGGAGGATTCGAGGAGGCCCGACAGCTCCGTGGTGAGCACGGACAGCGAGTCGACCGCGCTCCCGATTGTGCCGCGATCCTCAGCGAGGCCAGAGACCAGGATGTCGAGGGAGGTCACCATGTCCTTGATGTCCTCGTCATGCTCATTGACCCTCTCGAGCACGGAGTTGAGGTTCGTGATGACCGCACCGATGACCTGGTCCTTGTCGGCGATCGCGTTGGTCAGGGTGCCGACGTTGGCGACCAGCTGGGTGACGGTAGTCCGCTCGCCCTGGAAGATCTGGATGATCTGGTCCGCGAGCCGGTTGACGTCGTTGGGGTCGAGGGTCTCGAACAGGGGCCGGAAGCCGTTGAACAAGACGGTCAGGTTGACCGCTGGCGTCGTGCGCTCGAGCGGGATCACATCGCCCGATTCGAGGACCTCGCTCTCGTTGCCAGTCGTCCCCCGGGTCAGCAGCATGTACCGCTGGCCAGCGAGGTGCCGGTACCGAATGGCAGCGTCGACGTTGGCGGGAACCTCCATGCCCTCCTGGAGCTGGAACTCGACCTCAGCGATATCGCGGTCGGCGCCCTGGGGCAGGAGGTTGATGGCCGTCACCTTGCCAACGCGAACACCGGCGATCCGGACCTCGTCGCCGACGCTCAGCGATGTGACATCGGTGAAGTGAGCCGTGTACTTCGCTCCCGAGGTTGGCAGGTAGTTCGCCACAGCCACGGCGAGCACCGAGACTGACGCGATGGTGATGACAGCGAAGACAAGCAGCTTGATCAGGGGTGCAGCGAGGCTCTTCATCGGATGCTCACCTCCGCCCCGCGAAGTATTGGTGCTCCGATCATGGTGGTCCATCCTGGAATGTCGTCGGGCGCGATTCCGGTTCCCTGGCTGTAGATGACGCTCAGCGCGTCACGCTCCGCCGTGGAACCGGCGAGGTCGGGTCCGCTCGTGCTCACCACGCTGGCCAGCGGGTCTGGCAGTTCCTGCAGGTTCTGCGGGCCAGGGTTGCGCGACGGCACGGGGTAGGTTCCATCATTGATCGCGCCACCCGGGTACTGGCCAAAGTTGCCCTGTCCTTCTGGCACCGGCTGGTAGCAGATGGGGCCGCGCGTATCGAACAAGCGTGGCTCATCCTGGTTGGGCAGGTACCGGCCGCGCGGGTTGGCGAGCTCCACCGTCACGTTGAGGCCACGACCGCGCTCCTCGACGCCGACTCCGAACGCGCGGTCGACCCGCGGCTCGACGTCCGCGAAGTAGCCGATCGCGCAGCCGTAGGCCGGTGAGTAGCGAGCCAGCAGCTCCAGGGTCTCCCTCGAGTCCGCCGCGATGGAGATGATGTTATCGCCGTTGGTGTTGAGGAAGTCCGCCAACTGGTTCGACGAGCGAGTGAGGGAGACGAGCATCGCGTCGACGTTGGAGCGCTCATCAATGATCGTCTGGTTGGTGGTGCGGAACGTATCGAGCGCGTTGATCAGGTCCGGGAGCGCATCGGAGTAAGTGTCCGCGAAGGTCGCGAAATCCCTGACCGTTGCTTCCAGGTTCGGCTGCTCGGTGTTGATGCTGGTCGCCATCTCCTGGAACCGGTCGATCATGGCTCCAAGCTTGTCGCCGCGCCCGCTGAATGCCTGGTTGAGGGCACCGAGAGTGATGGCGAGATCCGAAGGAGGCACAGCGGTGAGCAGGTCGTGGAACACGTCATACATGCGGGAGGCATCGATGACGCTGCCCTGGGTGGCCTCGGGGATCATCGCGCCCGCCTGGATCTCCCCGACAGGGTTCTCCGGCAGGATCAGCGCGACGTACCGCTCGCCGAAGAGGGTCTTCGGAGCGATGCGCGCGGTCACGTTCTCCGGGACGTAGGACACCCTGTCGGCGTCGATCGCGATCTCGATCTGCGCCTGGCGGCCGCCGGGCGCGAGGCTGGTGCTGCGGACCTCGCCCACGTCGACGCCATTGATCTTGACGTCAGCCTGGTTGCTCAGCGCGTTTCCGAGGGTGTCGACGACAACGGTCGCCTTCGTCACCGGCTTGAAGACCTTCATGAATGTCAGCGTCGTGAAAAGCACGAAGGCAAGGATCAGGACTAGGAAGATGATTCCGATGAAGCGCAGCCTGTTCTTGCTGGGTACAGCACTCATCCGGCAACCCTCACTGTGGTAGTCGTGCCCCAGATGGCGAGGCTCAGGAAGAAGTCAAGGATGGCGACGGTAACGATGACCGTCCGCACAGACGTACCGACGGCAACGCCCACGCCGGCGGGGCCACCACTAGCGTTGTAGCCGTAGTAGCAGTGCACCATGATGAGCACGAACGCGAACACCAGGACCTTGCCGAACGACCACAACACATCCTCTGGTGGCAGGAAGAGGTTGAAGTAGTGGTCGTACGAACCAGTCGATTGGCCATTGAGATAGACGTTGATGGCTCGCGAGGCGAAGTACGAGGAGAGCAGTCCCACGATGTAGAGCGGGATGACGGCGATGAATCCTGCCACGATCCGGGTGGTGACGAGGAAGGGCAGGCTGGGAACGGCCATGACCTCGACCGCGTCGATCTCCTCGGAGATGCGCATCGCGCCGAGCTGGGCGGTGAAGCCGCATCCGACGGTGGAGGACAGTGCTAGCGCCGCAATGATCGGCGCGACCTCACGGGTGTTGATGTACGCGGCGATGAAGCCAGTCAGCACCGAGGCGCCGATCTGATCGAGCGACGCATAGCCCTGCATGCCCACGACGACGCCGGTGAAGGCGGACATCGCGATGATGACGCCGAAGGTACCCAGGATGACCGCGAGGCCACCGGTGCCGAAGGTCACCTCGGCGAGCAGGCGGGTGATCTCCTTCGGGTACTTCTTGATGGCAGCGGGGATCCAGGCGATAGCGCGGCCGTAGAACGACAGCTGCCCGCCCAGGTCCTCCAGCGTATTGAGGGGTGCCTTGGCGGCTTTCTTCGCGCGCCGCCCCATCACATCGAGGCGGCCCTTGGTTGCCGTCATGCCTTACGCCCCCTTCGGCGGGATGATCTGGATGTACACAGCGGTAAGGATGAAGTTGGCGAAGAACAGCAAGAGGAACGTGACGACGACGCCCTCGTTCACTGCATCGCCGACGCCCTTGGGCCCGCCCTTGGGGTTGAGTCCCTTATATGCGGCGATCACGCCTGCGATCACGCCGAACACCATGCCCTTGAGCTCACCGATCCAGAGGTCGGGCAACTGGGCCAGTGCCGAGAACGAGGCCACGTAGGTTCCAGGAGTACCGTCCTGCAGCATCACGTTGAAGATGTAGCCACCGCCGACGCCGACCACGGCGACAAGACCATTGAGCAGCGCGGCGATCATGATCATCGCCAGCACGCGCGGCACCACGAGGCGCTGGATCGGGTCGATGCCCAGCACCTTCATCGCGTCGATCTCCTCGCGAATGGTGCGGGATCCCAGGTCAGCCGTCACGGCCGAGCCAGCAGCACCAGCGACGAGCAGGGCGGTCACCAGGGGGCTGCCCTGCTGGATGACCGCGAGCGAGCTGGCCGATCCGACGAAACCCTCGGCGCCGAGCTGACGGATCAGCGAGCCGGTCTGCAGCGAGACGATCGCGCCGAACGGGATCGCGACCAGCGCGGTCGGGAGGATCGTCACGTTCGCGATGAACCAGGACTGCTCGATGAACTCGCGCGTCTGGAACGGTCGGCGGAAGGTGTTGCGGATGACGTCGACGAACAGCTGGAAGATCAGGCCGGCCTGGCGGAGCATGCTCCCGGCAGCCTTGGTCACCTTGTTATCGCGCACTGCGCTGGTCATTGGTTGCTCCCAGCCCGCTCCGCGGCCTCATGCTCCTCGAGCTCCTTGTAGATCGCCCGCCGCGCCGGCTCGGGCAGATCATCCACGATCGCCCGCACCCGCTCGCGGCGACGGATCTCGCCCTGCCGCACCGGCATCCCCGGCGTCGGCCGGATCTGCGGCACGATGCCCCGCACATCCTCGTCCGGCGACCCATCGGCGTGCCCGGCCGCGGCCATGGCCTCCTCCGCCGCCCGCTGCGCCTCGTCCTTCTCCTCCGACATGCCGATCGGGCCGAGCTTGCGGCCATTGAGGAACTGCCCCACCACCGGCTCGTCCGAGGTCAGCAGCACCTCGCGCGGGCCGAACATCACCAGGTGCTTGCGGAACAGCATCCCCAGGTTGTCGGGCACCGTGCGCGCCATGTTGATGTTGTGCGTCACGATCAGCACCGTGCAGTCGATCTGCGCGTTGATATCGAGGATCAGCTGGCTCAAGTACGCCGTGCGCACCGGGTCGAGGCCCGAGTCCGGCTCATCGCACAGCAGCACCTCGGGGTTGAGCACCAGCGCCCGGGCCAGGCCCGCGCGCTTGCGCATCCCGCCCGAGATCTCGCCCGGCAGCTTGTTCTCCGCGCCCATCAGGCCCACGAGCTCCATGTTGTCCATGACGATCTTGCGGATCTCGGACTCGGACTTCTTCGTGTGCTCGCGCAGCGGGAACGCCACGTTGTCATACAGGTCCATCGACCCGAACAGCGCGCCATCCTGGAACAGCACCCCGAACAGCTTGCGGATCTCGTAGAGCTCCCGCTGCGTGCACTGCAGGATGTCGGTGCCATCGATCACGATCGTCCCCCGCTCCGGGCGGAGCAGGCCGATCAGCGACTTCAGGAACACCGACTTGCCCGTGCCCGACGGGCCGAGCAGCGCCGACACCTCCCCGTTCGGAATGGTGAACGATACATCGGACCAGATATTCGTCGAACCGAATGACTTAGTCAGACCCTCGACCGCGACTTCGACTCCCACGGAACCTCCCAGCTAGGCCACACCACCGAGCAGTGTGGGTGGCGTCACTCTAACGCACACATGCGATGCACGTGACTCCGCACGTTACTTGATAGTGATGAAGCACATTGCAACAACCCCCAAACTGGGGACAAAGTTCTTCGTCGGAGGCGTTGACAAACACCAGGCAAACGAATGTGTACGCGTGCGCTCTAGGCCGCTTGCCGCCGCTCAGCACTGGCAGCACGACGAATGCCTGGCTACATCATCAGCAGCCAGGCATTCACCAGTATTCAGGAACCCCCGCTACGCGGGCTCAGCGCCATCGAGGAGCCAGCGATCGCCCTCCCGGACCAGAGTCATCACGAGTCGGCTCACCGTGATCCCCTGCTCCTCGAGCTGGTTGGTGTTGACATCCTGATCGAGGAATACCAGTACCGTCGCCGAGTCCTCGCTGATGGTCTCGGCCGCGGCATGAGTGACGGTGCCGACCGACACAGCCTCGAATGCCGCGACCGCGGCCTCGAGCTCGGTCGAGATCGTCTCGTACTCCGTGGCGTAGCTCTCGGTCGAGATCGCCCGCACCGATTCCACATTGGCATCGAGGTCGGTGTGATCGTAGGTACCGATCAGCGCCCCGTACTCCGTGGCCGCGGCCACCGCTTCCTCGCGCAGGGCCGCCTCGCCGTTGCTGGCCTCGTTCCAGTAGAGAAAGCCGAGCACCGCAGCGATCACAGCGAAGAGCGCAGCGAGCACGTAGCCCGCTGCACCTCCTCGCCGCTGGCCGTTGCCGTCCTTGGTCGTTGACCGAGCGTCGTGGTCGAACTGATTAATTTCTGGAGCTCCTTCATCGGGGAGGCGTGACTACGGCCTCCATGCCAGCTGCCTAGCGGGGCAGCACGCCAGCGTCGCGCAATCCGTCGAGCGCGGCCCGGCTCGCCGGGCCAAGGATGATCGGATCCGACACCATCGCCGGGCCTGCCTCGAGCCCGGGCGAGGTGTAGCCCACGAGACCGAGACCATTGGGGCGGGGAGCGGTGGCTGCGCCACGCTGCCCACGATCAGGGCCAGGCGGGCAGAACACGGACTTGTTCGACTCGCGATCGCCATTGTCGCCCACGGTACGCCGAGTCGTCTCGTAGTAGCACACAGGTCCCTGGGTCACGACCACGTCGAACCGGGCCACGCCGCCGGGAGCGATGCCCGCGACCTCGCGGATCCCGGCCGGGAAGTCAGTGACGAATGCCTGCAGGGCGGACTCGCGGTCGCCGAGAACGGGAACCACGTCTCCCCAGCCATCCATCATGCTGTCCAGGCCTGCCTCGTTGCTCGCGATGAGGTCAGCGACCCGACGCATCGAGCCCGGCCCGGTATCGATGAGGCCCTCGAGGTCCGGACGGGCCTCGATGAGCTGGCGGGTCCAGGTATTGAACGTGGCGAACGACGAGGGCATCGAGTCCGACGCATCAGCGATCAGCGCCATCGTCGCGGGGCCCTCGGTGCCCAGCCAGTCCACGGTCTCGCCATGCTTGTCGAACACATCCGCGAGCTCGCCGATATTGTCGATGATGTCGCCGATGTCGTCGCCGCGCCCGGCAAAGGTATCGCCGAGCATGCTGAGCAGCGCATCGAGCGATTCCACATCGAGGGTGTCAACGACCTCGTTGACCGATACGAGGACCTCGCGGAAGCTGACGCGCTGCAGGCTCGGATCAACGAGCAGCTCATCGCCGTCGACGAGGCTCTCCGCGGCCACGCTGTCCTCCTGCGGCCGCAGCTCGAGGTTGACCAGTCCGGCAACGTTGAGGATCGTCGAGACCGGTGTCACGTTGTTGGGGACCTCGACGCCCGGGTCGAGCTGGAACTCAACGCGAACGGGCAGGACGACCTCGCCGTCATCGGTCTGGATCCGCCGAACCTCATCGGGAGCGACCGGCTTGATCTCCTGGATCTTGCCGATCACGACGCCCTGATAGGTGACCACGGTGCCGGGGCCGAGGCCACGACCATCGTCGAAGTAGGCCGTCGCCTTGGTCGGGCGATCGCCGAGCCCGATCGTGCCCAGGCTCAGGAACTGCGAGCCAAGCGCGTAGCGGGTGCCGAACGGGATGATGAACAGCGCCATCGCGATGAACAGCGCGAGCTGAACCTTCGTGCTGCGTCTCATCGTCCGCCTCCAGTCTGGATCGGCTGTCCACCGACCACGAGATTGTTGAGCAGTTCCGGGACATCCGCGTCCGCATCGATGCGGAGGTAGTCCCCGGAGCGCGCATCATCGAGCCTGCCGAGCAGATCGGCGAGCGGCACGATCACCGAGCGGATATCCGTTCGCTCGAGCGCCTCGAGCAACTCCGCGAGCTCCGCGGGCAGCGCGAGGAGATCATCCTCGGATGCTGTCATGACCTGATCGATCTCCCCCGACATCGAGGCGAGGCTCGCGAGGAGATCAGCGATCTCGTCCCACTGGTCGATCAGCTGGTCGAACACCGGCAATGCGGCATCGAGGCTGTTGTCGAAGGTGTCCTGCTCGTCCGCGATGCGCGCGGAGGCATTCGACGCGGCCACGAGGATCCGATCGATGTCCGCTGACCGGGACTCGAGGATCTGCGCGGTATCGCGAAGCGCCGCCACGGTGCGGCGGATATCGTCGCCGCGTCCTCCGATGGCGAGCTCCATCTCGTTCGCGATGACCTCGAGGCTGCCCACTCCCCCCTCGCTCAGCACGAGCGCGAGGCTGGCGAGTGCGTTCTCGAGGTCGGGGCCACGGAACGTCTGGCTCTCCGGGATGCGCTCGTCCGGCTGGTAGGGCGCCATGGGTGCTTCGTCCTCGGGCATCCGGACCCGCAGGTACGGGTTGCCGAGCGTGTTGGGAAGCTCCACCGTGATGGTGGCGTTGCGGGGAAGCTCGACATCGGCGGGGAGGCTGATGTCCGCCACCGCGATGCGGCGTCCATCGGCGGCCACGTCAGTGCTCAGGTCCGTTACCCGGCCGAGCATCTGCTGCCCGAGCCGGACCTCGCTGCCGACCATCAATAGGTCAGCGGTCTCGAGCTCGACCTGCAACGGGTAGACGTCCCTGCCCTGCACGGCGTCGAAGTCGATGTTCTGCATGCCGACCGAGCAGCCTGACACTGCCACCGTGGTTGGCATGATGAGCAATCCTGCTATCGCGAGCTTTCGGGCTGGTTTGTTCATCGTCCTCCCCCTCCCGCGTTGTTCAAGATCTGTCCGATGTTCAGTGGATCGGAGAAGCTGACCGGGTAGGAGATCGGGTTGGTGAACCCAGCACCGGTGCAGAACGATGCGGGCGACTGGCCACAGAGCCTGGCGAGCCCCGGAAGCTGCCGCAGGTCCGACGAGATGTTCAGGCGAATGCGTGCCCGCCGGTCCGGCGTGATGACGTTCGCCGCGTTCTGGCCCAGGGTCGGTGCGATATCGATGAGCTCGGCCAGCTCGACCTGTCGGCTCGCGAGCACGTTGGCGAGCACGTCGGTCGACTGCACCATCTGGGTGAAGTCGCCACCGCGCTCGGTGACGAGTCGATCGGCCTCGTCGAACATGGTCCTGATCTGCGTGATCATGTTGCCGAGATCGACGTCCTGGCGGCCAGCCTCGTCAGCGAGGATGGTGAGCGAGGTGGTGAACTGGCGGATCTCGGCCTCCCGGTCGGAGAGCATCCGTGCGATGCGCCCGAACACCTCGAGGAGCTCATCGATCTCCTCGGAGCTTCCCGCGAGGGTGCGGGTCGCGCCAGCGAACTCCTCGATGGCGCGGTTCGCGTCCGGCCCGAGGCCATCGAAGGCCTCGCCCATCTTCTCGACGGTCTCGCGGATGTTGCCGAGCTCTTCCTCGCCGCCCAGCGAGTCCGCGAGATCCTTGGCCGAGGTCAGCAGCATGTCGTAGTCGATGGGGACGTCGGTGTTCTCCAGCGGGATCGTTGATCCGTCCGAGAGATCCCCGTAGCGCTCCTCCCGGGGCGGGAGGACTAGCTCGACGTAGCGGTCCGCGACCAATGTGCGGTTGGTGATGAGGGCACTGACGTTCGCCGGGATGGCGACATCGTCCTCGACCTTCATCTCGACGAGCACGCCCTGCGCCGATGGAGTGATCTCGGTGACCTTGCCGATCTCCACGCCGAGGAGGCGCACCTCGTTGTCGATATAGAGGCCCGTGGCGACCTCGAACTCCCCGAAGATCGTCTTGCGGTTGTCACGAATGAACATGAACCACACCAGCGCGATGACGAGGACCGCGACCAGCAGGAGCGCCAGCAGCTTGCCAGCTTTCCCGCCTTTGGTCTGCACGCTTGGATCTGCGCTCATTTATCGGCATCCTTCCATCGCGCCAATCAGGCAGAGCAAGTTGTCGGGGAGCGGGCCGGCCGGGAACGTGACGTCCAGCCAGGGGCCGTTGCCGGTGGCATCGGTGAGTGTCCGGAATGCCGGGGCGAGCTCCTCCATGCTGCGGTCGAGGGCATCTGCCTCGGAAGCGAGCATGGTGGTGACCTGCTGGACGCTGATCAGGAGGTTGTCGATCTCCCCCGGCTCATCGGTCAGCAGCTCGGTGACCCGGTCCGCGACAGTCTCGAGGTCGGTGATCAGGCCACTGAGCAGCTGTGCCCGGGCGCCCAGGGTGCCGAAGATGACCGCGCCCTGGTCGAAGAGGACCTCGATGGAATCCTGCTGCCCATCGACGAGGACCGCGAGGTCACGGCCCTGCTCGAGGATCTCCTCGATCTGGTCGCCATTGTTGTTGATGACAGCTGCCGCGTCGGCGAGCGCATTGAGCGCTTCCTCGGCGAGCTGCCGGTCCGGAATGGACTCGTAGGCAAGATCGGCGAGGTCGGACAGCTGCTGGTAGTCGATGGTTTCCCGGTCGGGGTCATCGGTCCGGGTCGCGTTGTAGGCGCTTCGCGCGATCTCGTCGAAGCTGAACGGCACACCGGAGCGCTCGAGCGGGATCCGGCCATCGGCGAGCTCACCGTCGCCGCGCGGCCGCACATCGAGGTAGTACGCACCGAGGATGGTGCGCAGCTTGATCTCGCCCTCGGTGTCCGCTCCGAGGTCGATCGATCGATCGACCCGGAACTCAGCGACCACCTCGTCGCCCTCGATCTCCACGGATTCCACGCGGCCCGCCGGATAGCCGGCCACGTAGACCGGGTCTCCGGCCGAGACCCCGCCCGAGCTCTCGAGCGCGATGGAGTAGCCCTTGGTGCGCAGGTTGTATACCGCCGTCGGGAAGAAGGCGGCGATCAGCAGCACCGTGATGAGGATCGCCAGCGCGACCGCGCCAATGAGGCCAGGGCGGGTGACGTAGATCTTCGAGATGCCCGAGCCGACGAGTTGCTGGTTGAGGTTCTTGATCCACCGGATCATCGGCACACCTCCGATTGGGTTCCGCCGACCAACGAGAACGGATCGACGGCGGCGCTGCCAGCGCGGACTGTGAGGTTACACATGTAGATGTTGATCCAGGACCCGTACTCGCCGTAGTGGTTCACAGCCTTCGCCGCGCGTTCCAGGCTGGCGAGCAGCTGGACGTACTCGGCGTTGTTCGCGCTCCACTCCTGGCTGACCGCGGTGCCTGCCGAGATGCTGCGCTGCAGGTCCGGCATCGTGGTGTCCAGGAAGGTGGCGAGCTTGTCCATGGTGGATCCGCCCTGGTCGAGGACCGCGATGACGTCCTGGTTGCGGCTCGCCATCTTCTCGGTGAGGCTGGCGACACCCTCGATCGCTGCCGCGACGTCGTCATTGCGGTCGTTGATCATCTTGAGGGCGTCCGGCAGCGTCTCGGCGAGCACCTCGATCTCGGTCTGCCGGGCGAGGGTCACGTTGGCGACGTCGAGCATGCCGAGCAGCATTGCCTCGAACACATCGGTGTTGCCGTCGAGGGCCTCGATGATCGATGCGGCGAGCTCGTTGAGCCGTGGCGGATCGATGATCCGGAAGACCGGCCGGAAGCCATTGAACAGCTCCGTCACATCCGTGGGCGGCTTGCCCTCCGTGAGGAACCGTCCGCCTGGCTCGAGCACCGGCGCGCCACCGGGATCAACGATGCCCATGTAGCGAACGCCAAGCATGTCGGCGAACTTCACCTGCGCGGTCGCGGCCTCGGTGAGCTCGATGTGATCCTCGATGCCGAACTCGACGACTGCATTGACAGCACCATCGTCCTGTCGTTCCCAGCTGACGCCACGGACCTTGCCGACGCGCACGCCGGCGAGGGTGACATCATCGCCGGGCTTGAGGCTGGTGATGTCGGTGAACTCTGCCTCGTAGCGGTCCTCGCTGCCGTCAACGGGCGGGCTGAGCGTCTGCCACACGCTGAACGACGTGAACAGCACGAGTACCAGGAAGACGACAAGCCCGATCAGGGCACCTCTGCTGAGCTTCACTGGACCTCCACCACCGCTCCGCGGACGAGGGGGCCGAGCATGAGCGCGGTCGGGGCGCTAGGCGTACCGGTCGCCGCGGAAGCCGGGGTGAATCCCGGGATCGCGCGGGCCAGCTCCTGCTCGATGGCCGCTAGCGGATCGAGCGAGGGCAGCTGCTGGACATTGCCCGAGGCGGGGAAGAACGGAACGAGGTCCGAGAGCGCGGACCGGTTCGTGGTCCTCGGCGTCGCCGGCCCGCAGGTGGGCGATGACAGCCCCGGGTACTGGGGACAATCCGCTGGGGTGTAGGGCATGGGTTCCTCGAATGTTGCCACAAGGGTGATCTTGAGCTTGCCCGCCTGGATCGCGGGGGCAAGGCCTGTGCCGAGCTCACCGAGGCTGTTGAGCACTCCGTCGAGGCCCTCGCCCTGGTTGACGGCGTTGCCAGTCTTGACGAGCCCGTCGATGACGACGATCGTGTCGTCCTTGATCAGGGCGAACAGGGATCCGACGTCGCCGGAGAACGCGGCACCGGAGACGAACACGTCGCGCAGGCCATCTTCGCGGCTGGTGAGGATATCGGCGAGCACGGCCGACTGGTCAAGGGTGTCGATGACATCGGGCAGCGCCCCATCGACGTTCTCCGCGACCCGGCGCAGGTCCGGGATGACGTTTCCATCGATCATCGGCTGGAGCGACTCAAGCAGGTCGCCGCCCTGGACGATGAGGTTGCCGATGTCCTCGCCACGGCCTTCGACGCCCTGGCGCAGCTCGCGCAAGCCCTGGATGGACTTGTCGATATTGAGCTCGTACACCGCCCGCATGACCTTCTCGTAGACGTTGTAGAGCTGCTGCGCTTCCTCGCCGGTGTCGAGCGCGATGGTCTCGCCAGGCTCGACGGTCGATGCCGAGCGTCCATCCGCGGCTTGCTGGTACGGCGCCACGAGGTGCAGCTCGTTGTCACCGAAGATGGTGCGCGGGACGACGCGGACAAGGGTGTCATCAGGCATGTTGCGCAGGACGTCCCCGTCGATCTGCATCTCCACGAGGGAGTAGTCCTCGCCCTGATCGTTGGTCAGCCCAGTCTCGAGATTGGACATGCGACCCACGATGACGCCCTCGAAGCGCACCGCGTTGTTGGAGCCGAGCAGCAGGCCCGGCTCGTTGTTGGTCCCGTCGGCCGAGGCCACCACTGCGGGGACCTCGACGTAGATCTTGGGCGATCGATCAAGCGCACCGGCACCGCGAGCGATCAGCAGTGCCGAGACAGCAAGGATGAGGACGCCAATGATCAATCCACGAATCGACTTCATCTATTCAAGCCCCATTCCCGGAATCGTTGGTGTCAGGCCGTAGAGGCCGAAGATCAGCACCATCGCGGCGAGCGCGATCGTCAGGATCGTGGTGCGGACCGCTGTTCCGGCCGCGCGCCCCACGCCTTCCGGTCCGCCACCGGCGTTGTAGCCGTAGGAGCAGCAGATCACGGCGATGATGATCGAGAAGATCACTGTCATCAGCACCGAGTACGCGAAGAACTCCGGGGTGATCGATTGCCGGAAGTAATAGTCATACGTTCCCGATGACTCCCCCAGCATGTTCACGATGACCAGGCGCGACGCGAGATAGGCGCCGAGCAGGCCAACCATGTACACGGGCGCGATGATGACGAGCATCGCCACCATGCGGACCGAGGCGAGGAACGGGATGGAGGGCACGCCGAGCACGTCGAGGGCGTCGATCTCCTCGGAGACGCGCATCGAGCCGAGCTGGGCGGTGAAGCCCGTGCCCACCTTGGCGGCGATCGCGAGGGAGGCGATCAGCGGGGCGAGCGCCTGGGTGTTCGCGATCGATCCGGCGAGGCCAGAGAGAGCAGTGAAGCCGAGCAGGCCGAGCGCGCGGTGGATCTCGATGGAGACCATCACCGCCGCGACGATGGCCATTCCCGCAACCACGCCGATGGTGCCACCGCCCGAGAGCAGCGAGGCCTTGCCGAAGCTGATGTTGCCGATCTCGGTGATGACGTGCTTGCGGTACTTGGTGAGCACGAGGGGAATGCCGGCGAACATCTTCACGCCGAACATGACGTGGCCATCGAGCGCCTCGAGGTTGCTCTTGACCCTGCCGACGGTCCCCTTGGACAGCTTCTTGAGCCGTACTCCTGCGTCTGTCGTCGTCATATGTACTCTCCAACCGCTGGGACGACCACGATGTACATCTGGGTGAGGACCACGTTGATGACGAACACCGCGATGAACATCATCACCACGGACTCGTTCACCGAGTTGGCCACGCCCGAGGAGCCGCCCCGGGTCTGGGTGCCCTTGTACGCGGCGATGATCGAGCAGGCCACGCCGAAGCAGAACGACTTGAACAGCGCCATGACGAAGTCCGTGGTGCGTCCGTATGCCTGCAGCGTGAGCAGGAATCCGCCCTGGGATTCACCAACGCCGACCACTTGGTACGCATAGGTGAACAAGATCCCGGAGAACGAGACGATCGCGCACATCGACAGGGCGACGAACACCAGCGCGAACACGCGGGGCACGACGACGCGCTCCACGACGTCCATGCTCATGACCTGCATCGCGTCGATCTCCTCGCGGATGGTGCGAGCACCGAGGTCCGACACGATGGCAGCACCGCCGACGCCAGCCACGATGAGCGCGGTCACCAGCGCGGCGGCCTGGCCGATGATGACGAAGGACACCACCGCTCCCGAGTACTGGGCGGCACCGATACGGCCGGCGAGACCACCCATCATCACGGCGATGACCACACCGATCGGCAGCATCAGCAGCAGCGACGGCCAGAAGCAGACGCGCACGAGAAACACTGTCTGGCCGACGAACTCCGCGAGCGGGAACCTGCCGCGCAGGATCGCGGCCAGACCGGTGAGGAACGTTTGCGCGGCAAACGTCACGAGGCCACCGATCTCATTGACCGCGTCCGCGATCAGTCCCTTCTTGTTAGATTCGACTTGAACAGTCAAGGCTGATCCTCATTTCGACTTTCCTGGGCGCTGGTGGCGCTGGTCATTGGTTGCTCCCAGCCCGCTCCGCGGCCTCATGCTCCTCGAGCTCCTTGTAGATCGCCCGCCGCGCCGGCTCGGGCAGATCATCCACGATCGCCCGCACCCGCTCGCGGCGACGGATCTCGCCCTGCCGCACCGGCATCCCCGGCGTCGGCCGGATCTGCGGCACGATGCCCCGCACATCCTCGTCCGGCGACCCATCGGCGTGCCCGGCCGCGGCCATGGCCTCCTCCGCCGCCCGCTGCGCCTCGTCCTTCTCCTCCGACATGCCGATCGGGCCGAGCTTGCGGCCATTGAGGAACTGCCCCACCACCGGCTCGTCCGAGGTCAGCAGCACCTCGCGCGGGCCGAACATCACCAGGTGCTTGCGGAACAGCATCCCCAGGTTGTCGGGCACCGTGCGCGCCATGTTGATGTTGTGCGTCACGATCAGCACCGTGCAGTCGATCTGCGCGTTGATATCGAGGATCAGCTGGCTCAAGTACGCCGTGCGCACCGGGTCGAGGCCCGAGTCCGGCTCATCGCACAGCAGCACCTCGGGGTTGAGCACCAGCGCCCGGGCCAGGCCCGCGCGCTTGCGCATCCCGCCCGAGATCTCGCCCGGCAGCTTGTTCTCCGCGCCCATCAGGCCCACGAGCTCCATGTTGTCCATGACGATCTTGCGGATCTCGGACTCGGACTTCTTCGTGTGCTCGCGCAGCGGGAACGCCACGTTGTCATACAGGTCCATCGACCCGAACAGCGCGCCATCCTGGAACAGCACCCCGAACAGCTTGCGGATCTCGTAGAGCTCCCGCTGCGTGCACTGCAGGATGTCGGTGCCATCGATCACGATCGTCCCCCGCTCCGGGCGGAGCAGGCCGATCAGCGACTTCAGGAACACCGACTTGCCCGTGCCCGACGGGCCGAGCAGCGCCGACACCTCCCCGTTCGGAATGGTGAACGATACATCGGACCAGATATTCGTCGAACCGAATGACTTAGTCAGACCCTCGACCGCGACCTCGACTCCCACGGAACCTCCCAGCTTTGCCACACCACCATCAGTGTGGGTCGCGTCACTTTAACGCACCCCGGTGGCACGCACCCAATGAACAATAAACTGCCGCAGATGCGACGATGCGGGCGCCCTCCAAATTGTGGGCACGGCATGCTATTCCAGCACCATGCGGGCATATCCAGGAGGGCAACCTTGGGGAATCGAATAGTGTTGCGGGACAGCAGGTTCCAAAGCCATCCATCCTGGATTGCGCTTGATCGAGGCCCCTATCGGACGACCCTCCCCAGCAGCCTCCACCCCTGCGGATTACCCCAAACCGGACACCGTTGCGTACGCGGACTCCCACGAAACGGGAGCGGCCGGCAGCGATGAGCCGGACGCGTCACAAAACGCGTAATGGGGCCATCCAGAATTGGATGGCCCCATTCGCGGGAAGCGAGCCCGAAGACACGATCCCGTACAGCTAGCGTCAGATCACTTGAGCGAGACCTTGGCGCCTGCTGCTTCCAGCTTCTCCTTGGCGGCATCCGCCTGGTCCTTGGCGACAGCCTCGAGGATGGCCTTGGGAGCAGCCTCGACGAGCTCCTTGGCCTCCTTCAGGCCCAGGCTCGGGATGATCTCGCGAACGACCTTGATGACGCCGATCTTCTTGTCGCCAGCAGCCTCGAGGACGACGTCGAACTCGTCCTTCTCCTCGACAACCTCAGCGGCGGGTGCAGCGCCGCCCGCAGCGACAGCCACGGGAGCGGCAGCGGTGACCTCGAAGGTCTCCTCGAAGACCTTGACGAACTCGGAGAGCTCGAGAAGGGTCATCTCCTTGAACGATTCGATCAACTCGTCAGTGGTGAGCTTCGCCATGATTGACGTTCCTTCCTAAAGTGGTCGCCCCAACCGTTGTGCAGTTCGGGGCTGGTGTGAATGCCGGACGCGGGGTGGCCTCAGGCCTCCGCGGATGCGCCTTCGGCGCCCTTCTTTTCCTGTAGCGCTGCTGCCAACCGTGCCACCTGTGAAGCAGGCGCGTTGAACAGACCCGCAGCCTTCGCCGTGTTGCCCTTCATCGCCCCGGCGAGCTTGGCCAGCAGGACTTCGCGCGACTCGAGGTCGGCGATCCTGTTGACTTCCTCCACCGAGAGGGGGCGGCCCTCCATGTAGCCGCCCTTGATGACGAGGGACTTGTTCTCCTTGGCAAACTCCTTGAGCGCCTTCGCCGCATCGACCGGCTCGCCGGTGATGAACGCGACCGCGGTAGGACCGGAGAACAGATCATCGAGACCCTCGACGCCAGCATCGCGCGCGGCGATCTTGACGAGGGTGTTCTTGGCGACGGAGTACGAGGTACCCGCGCCGAGCGACCGGCGCAGTGCGGTCAGGCTGGCAACTGAAAGGCCACGGTACTCGGTGACCACTGCCGCGGTAGAGCCCTTGAACTGCTCAGCGATCTCGGTGACCGCGGCGATCTTCTCTGCATTTGCCATGCTTCGCCTCCTCTCTCCTCACTCGCCCGAGAACCATTGGGCGGACATACGGGAGAAGGAACGGGCAACAGCCAACGCTGGCGGCAGAGAGCAACGGGAGGGAACGCCACGCCCTGTCGGAACAGGAACGAACGGCACACCAGCTCCCCAGTCTCGTCCTCCTGCGCGGGCCGCCGGGTAAAACCCGGACCTTCAACCGCTTCCTACGAGCCCCCGGAGGAGCAGGCAGAAGCATGTGACCAACGGTCTTCGGTGAACGTATATGGGATGGGATCGACCAACCCAAGGGAAAATCGATCGGACATAAGTCCGGGGGATACTGTACTCGGCGCGGCTGCCGGTACCAAATCACCCCGGCCATCGCGCTAGGATCGCGACCATGACGACCGAGCTTCCCACGAGGTCCGGCTTCGCTGAAGCCGGAGACCTGCGCCTGGCATACGAGGAGCACGGGCCCGAGGACGGGACACCGATCCTGCTGATCATGGGGTTCGGCGCGCAGCTGACCCTCTGGCCGCACCAGCTCTGCACCACCCTCGCCCAGAAGGGCTTCCGGGTGATCCGGTTCGACAACCGCGATATCGGGCTCTCCACCAAGCTCGACGGCACCCGCGTGGAAGGCGCGTTCCTCGGGCGGATCCTGCGCAGCCAGCTCGGCAGGCCCAGCGACGTTCCCTACACGCTCGTCGACATGGCCGAGGACACGCGCCGGCTGCTTGACTCGCTCGGCATCGAGCGTGCCCACGTCGTCGGGGCCTCCATGGGCGGGATGATCACCCAGGTGCTCGCCGCCCGGAACCCCGAACGGATCCACTCGGCGACCATCATCTTCTCCTCGACCAACGAGCCGTTCCTGCCACCCCCGACGCCCACGGCGCTCCGCGCTCTCCTCGCTCCCCCACCGAAGAACCCCACGACCGAGCAGCTCGTCGAGCGATCGGTGCGCACCTTCCGCGCGCTCTCGGGCCCCGGCTATCCCCGGTCCGCGGAGGAGCTCAGCGCGCTCGCGCTCGAGCAGGTGCAGCGGAGCCACTACCCCGCTGGCATGGTGCGGCAGTTCGCGGCAGTGCTCGGCACGGGCTCGCTGCGCGATTACGCCCGTGCTGTCACGGCACCGACGACGGTGATCCACGGTTCTGCTGACCCGCTGGTCCGGCTCCGGTCGGGACGCGCTGTTGCTCGCGCGATCCCCGATGCCCGGCTGACGATCATCGACGGCATGGGCCATGACCTGCCACCGTCCCTCGTACCGCGCATAGCCGGGGAGATACTCGCGGCCACTGCTAGGGCGAGCTAGGGAGCCCTGCCGGGGAGACCGCGCGGGGCCCAGGGGCGCAAACGCGATAGAAGCCACGCGAGAACTCGCGCGATTTCTATCGCGTTTGGCAGTATCCGGTGCTTTTGCGGTTGACCGACCTGCGGCCCGCACACTATCGCTGGCCTGCCCTACCAACGCGCGGTGCCCCGCCAGCCGATGGCTAGCGGGGCACCGTGATGCGAACAGCTCAGTCTTCGCCGAGAAGGTTCCGGGTCTTGGAGGGATCCACCGGGATGCCCGGTCCGGTGGTCGTCGAGACGGTGACCTTCTTCATGTAGCGTCCCTTGGCCGCGGACGGCTTCGCGCGCAGGACCTCGTCGAGCGCGGCAGCATAGTTCTCCACCAGCTTGCGATCATCGAAGGAAGTCTTGCCCACGATGAAGTGCAGGTTGGACTGCTTGTCCACGCGGAAGCTGATCTTGCCGCCCTTAATGTCGGTGACGGCCTTCGCGACATCCATGGTGACGGTGCCGGTCTTCGGGTTCGGCATGAGTCCGCGGGGACCGAGGATGCGGGCGATGCGCCCGACCTTGGCCATCTGGTCCGGGGTGGCGATAGCGGCATCGAAGTCGAGCCAGCCGCCCTGGATCCGTTCGATGAGGTCCTCCGCGCCGACTGCGTCGGCTCCGGCGGCCTCGGCCTCGTTCGCCTTCTCGCCAGCGGCGAAGACAATCACGCGGACGGTCTTGCCGGTGCCGTGGGGCAGGCTGACGGTGCCACGCACCATCTGGTCCGCCTTGCGGGGATCGACACCGAGGCGGATGGCGACCTCAACGGTGGCATCGAAGTTCTTCGAGCCAGTCTCGCGGGCGAGCTCGATGGCCTCCACGGGGGTGTACAGCTTTGTCTGATCGATCTTCTCGCTAGCGGCGAGATACGCCTTGCTGCGCTTTGCCATGTCTGTCCAATCGTGCCGAGAGCATCGGCTAGGTCAGTCGTGGTGCGGACCAGCGCTTGGTCCTCCCACTGTCTTGATTTATGTCTGGAGTTCGTGCAGGTGCAGCGATCCAGGCGCCCCGTCAGCTAGCGCGAGGCATGGATTCGCCGCGGGAATCACTCGACGGTGATGCCCATCGATCGCGCGGTGCCGGCGATGATCTTCGCTGCCTGATCGATATCCATGGCGTTGAGATCTTCCTGCTTGGTCTTCGCGATCTCGCGGACCTGGTCCCAGGTGACCTTGGCGACCTTGTCCTTGTGCGGGGTCGGCGAGCCCTTCTGGACTCCGGCGGCCTTGAGCAGGAGCTTCGCGGCAGGCGGCGTCTTGAGCTTGAAGTCGAATGAACGATCTTCGTACACGGAGATCTCGACGGGGATCACGTTGCCGCGCTGCGACTCGGTGGCCGCGTTGTAGGCCTTGCAGAACTCCATGATGTTCACGCCGTGCTGACCGAGGGCAGGGCCGATCGGCGGTGCCGGGTTGGCCTGGCCGGCCTGGATCTGGAGCTTGATTACTCCAGTGAGCTTCTTCTTCTTCTTGGGGGGCATCTCGACTTCCCTGAACTGTTCGGTGTTTTCCTGATTCTCACGCCACTACGGCGCAGTAGCGCAAGCCTTGCTGGACTGGTTTGCTACTGCGCCGATCAACATGGCCGTGAAGCTAGAGCTTCGAGACCTGGTTGAACCCAAGCTCAACCGGGGTCTCGCGTCCGAAGATGGAGACGAGCACCTTGAGTTTCTGCTGCTCGACATTAACTTCGGAAATACTGGCGGGCAGGGTCGCGAACGGCCCATCCATGACGGTGACCGACTCCCCGATCTCGAAATCGACCTCGATCGTGGGCTTCGGCGCGAACCCGGTGTCGTCCGAGGAGTGGGAGGATCCTGCGCCGGCGGGCTTCTTGCGGGCCTGCGGCGGGAGCAGGAACTTCACTACCTCGTTGATGGTGATCGGCGACGGCCGGGACGGTGTAGCACCGACGAAACCGGTCACGCCGGGGGTGTTGCGGACAACACCCCACGCCTCGTCATTGAGAATCATGCGGACCAGGATGTAGCCAGGCAAGATCTTGCGGTTTACCTGCTTCTTCTGCCCGTTCTTGATCTCGGTGACTTCCTCGGTGGGCACCTCGATCTGGAAGATGTAGTCACCCGCATCGAGGTTCTGCACGCGAGTCTCAAGGTTGGTCTTCACCTTGTTCTCGTAACCGGCGTAGGAATGCACGACGTACCATTCGCCCTCGGCACGGCGAAGCTTCGCCTTGAGCTCTTCGACAGGATCCTGCTCCGGCTCGTCGACGATGGTGTCCGTTTGATCGGTCACCACGTCATCCTCGCCTGGGAGGTTCACTGCATCGTTCTCCGGGGCGCTCACTGGGCTACTCGCTTCCTCTCTAAAGTCACGCAATCTCTGTCCGCTTCCGGGCCGGGCGGCACCGGATCCTCATCTGTTGCCGGGATCCGGTCACGGCTCCAGGCTACCCGTACAGCCAGAGGACCCCGCGGGAGAAGACCTGATCCAGGCCGAAGATCAGCCCGACCATGAAGAAGAGGAAGATGAACACCACGATCGTGTAGGTGACCATCTGCTTCCGGTTGGGCCAGATGACCTTGCGGAGCTCCGAGATCACCTCACGAATGAACCGCGCGATCAGCTGGAACGGGTTCTCTCGCGCCTCGGTCCCTGACGGCGAACCAGCGGTCTCAACAGCGTTGCTCGGGCTGGATCCCTGCGATCGAGCTGCTCGCTTGCCGGTCGGGCGCGGGGCCCCACCGGATTCGGTCGAACCAGCAGATCGGGGATCGTTCTCTTCCCCGTCAGCCCGTCGACCTGGCTGCTCACTCACACGTGAATCCTTCCGTCGCTGACCGTCGCAGCAGGGGCGACAGGACTTGAACCTGCAACCTGCGGTTTTGGAGACCGCTGCTCTGCCAGTTGAGCTACGCCCCTTCGGTGCCGTGCACCTCTGGATGACCATGAGCAACGCGCCACCTATAGGGCGGCGCGCCACGCTCTAGCCACAGGTTGTTGAGTGTACTTGACGATCTGCGATCCGTCACAATCGCGTGGGCGTCACTCCGCAGCGAGCCGCACCGTGGCTGCCGCTCGGCCAAAGATGCGGCGGCCCTCCGACTTAGCGACGAGCGCGATGACCGCCGTGCCCTCGTCCGCGTCCACCGACTTGACCTTGCCGGAGAACTCGATGGCTCCACCGACGCCGTCATCGGGCACGAACACGGGGCTGGTGAACCGCACGGCGTACTCGACCACGGCGGTGGGATCACCGAGCCAGGAGGTGATGTAGGTGCCGCCGATCCCCATCGACAGCATGCCGTGCGCGACGACGCTGCGCAGCCCTACCGAGCTCGCGGTCGCGTCGCTCCAGTGGATCGGGTTGAGATCCCCGGACACCCCGGCATAGCGCACGAGGTCCGAGCGGGTCACCCGGTACTCCCGCGGCGGCAGCTCCATGCCCTCGGTCACCGTCGCCAGCGTGGGACGGGCTTCGCCTGGCGCGCCCATCACAGCTCGCCCCCCGCCCCGATATCGTCCCGGCGGATCAATGTCGTGTAGGTCGTTTGCACGATCTCGTCCTTGTCGTCGAGCAAGTAGTTCGCCGTGGCGATCACATCGTTGCCCGCCATGTGCCGGAAGGACTCGATGCACGTCTCGCCCCGCAACCGGTCACCCGCGACGATGGGCCGGTGGAATACGAACCGCTGGTCGGTCTGCATGATGTTGCGCAGATCCGATGACCACCCATAGTGCTCGAACATCTCGAGCGTGGTGATGACCCCCAGCACGGAAGCGAAGGTCACGGGAGCGATGAGCGCATCGTGCCCGAGATCGCGCGCCGCCTCCTCGGAGAAGTGCGCGGGATGGTCGTCCTGCACCGCGACCGCGAACTCGCGGATCTTCTCCTGGCCTACCTCGTAGAAGTTGGCCATGCGGTACTTCGCGCCGACACTGTCTGCTGTGAAGGCCACTCTGCTCACCACCTCGTTGACGGACACCGCATCACGGAAAAACATGCGTGCATGCACCTTATCCACGTTTGGTCCCGTTGTTCGTGGATGGGCGCGGCCTGTCCACGAAATGTGACGGGATCCGGAGCCCCATGCCAGCCACCGCTAGCGGCAGGCCACGAAAAGCAACGGAGGGGCAGGCCTTGGCAGCCTGCCCCTCCGTTTTCATGCCTTGCGCAGTAGCGGTGGCCGGACTTGAACCGGCGACACAGCGATTATGAGCCGCTTGCTCTACCGACTGAGCTACACCGCCTTGCCCGGACCGTGGTGAAGATAGACCGGGAAACCCACTGTTGAGTGAGCCCCCTAACGGAATCGAACCGTTGACCTTTTCCTTACCATGGAAACGCTCTGCCGACTGAGCTAAGGGGGCACGAGCTCCGGCACATAGATGGTCGCGGTCCGACGAGGTCCACGAGCCCCATGCGTTGAAGCCTCCAAGAGGGTACACAGATTCTCGCCCCATGCACAAACTCGCTGCTCATCGCGATGACGACACGCTCGATAGAGCCAGGATCCCACCGCCGGGCCCTGCGGCGCGACTGCTTCGCGCACAGCTGGCCGGGCACGCAGCAAGCCTGGAGATGCAAGAAAGGACCCAGGAACATGTGCTGTTCCTGGGTCCTTGGGTGTGGCAGGTGAAGGATTCGAACCTTCGTAGGCGATGCCGACGGATTTACAGTCCGCTCCCTTTGGCCGCTCGGGCAACCTGCCGTTCACACGCCGCGTTCCACTCCGGGGTGGGCGCACCGTGTGAAGGCACAATACATCGAAAGGGTATGCCTTATGCAAATCGGGTCCGGCGGTGCTGGTGATCCCCCGGGCCACCGGTGGTTGGCCGCGCGCCGCGCATCACTGGCTTATGGTGGGTGCGCACATCCGCGGGTTCGACAAGGCTGGAGGAGAACATGGCTGATTCATCGTTCGACATCGTGAGCAAGCTGGACCGCCAGGAAATGGACAATGCGCTGAACCAGGCCGCGAAGGAGATCGCGAACCGCTATGACTTCCGCGGCACCGATGCGTCGATCGCCTGGTCGGGCGAGGAAGCCATCGTGCTCTCGGCGAGCAGCGAGGAGCGGGTCAAGGCGATCCTCGAGGTCTTCCGCGAGAAGCTCGTCCGCCGCGGCATCTCGATGAAGGCATTCAAGCCGGTCGATCCGATCCCATCAGGCAAGGGGTTCAAGATCACCGGCTCCCTGGTGGAGGGCATCGCCCAGGAGCATGCCAAGAAGATCTCGAAGAAGATCCGCGACGAGGGCCCCAAGGGCGTGAAGGTCCAGGTCCAGGGCGAGGAGCTGCGCGTATCCAGCAAGAAGCGCGACGACTTGCAGGCCGTGATCGCGCTGCTGAAGGACTCGGACTTCGAGGTGGCGCTGCAGTTCGTGAACTATCGCTGATCCCACGCCATGCGCTCGAGCCGCGCGATGCGCTCGGCCATCGGAGGATGGGAGGCGAACAGCCCCACGAGGCGCTCCCCGGCGCGGAACGGGCTCGCGATCATCAAGTGGGATTCCGAGGCCAGGCGCGGCTCGGGGGGCAGCGGCGCGGCCGCGACCCCTCTCTCGATCTTGCGCAGGGCCGCGGCGAGGGCCAACGGATCGCCAGTGAGGCGAGCGCCGGATTCATCGGCCTCGAATTCACGGGAACGCGATACGGCCATCTGGATGATCCCCGCGGCGATCGGGCCAAGCAGCGCGATGAGCAGCAAACCCATCGGGTTCGCGTCGTCATCATCACCCCCGCCGAAGATCGAGGCGAAGATCGCTAGGTTGGCCAGTCCGGAGATGATGCTGGCCATCGCCCCGGCCACCGACGAGATCAGGATGTCCCGGTTGTAGACATGAGCGAGCTCATGGCCGAGGACGGCGCGCAGCTCGCGCTCGTCGAGCAGGTGCAGGATCCCCTCGGTGCAGCACACGGCAGCATTGCGTGGATTGCGTCCCGTCGCGAAGGCGTTTGGGGCCACGGTGGGACTGATGTAGAGGCGCGGCATGGGTTGCTGCGCGACCGTGGCGAGCTCCCGGACGATGCGATGCATGGCGGGCTGCTCGAACTCGCTGACCGGCCGTGCCCGCATGGCGCGCAGGGCGAGCGTGTCGCTCTTGAAGTAGGCGAAGCCGTTCATCCCTATCGCCACGAGCACCGCGATCCAGAGAATCGTGGCGTTGCCGAAGAGCGACCCGATGAAGATGATGAGCGCGGACATGCCGCCGAGCAGCATGGCGGTCTTGAGTCCATTCGCGTGACCGGTCATGACTCATTCCTCCACCAGAGCAGTACTGACACTGTGGGAACGAACAAGCACCCGCCCTGGGTTCCCCGGGCGGGCTCGGCTGTCGGTGATCTAGCCCACGCGGCTCGCGGTGTAGTCGATGACCCGCAGCAGCGCCGTGCGCGCGGCCGAGCCAGGGAACTCAGCAAGCTCGGTGCGCGCGATATCGGCGTAGGCGGCAAGATCCGCGCGGGCCCGCGACATGCCCTCGGAGGCGCGCAGCAGGCCCAGCGCCTCCTCGACGAGGTCGTCGTCGGTGATCGGGCCGGCGAGCAGCTCGCGCAGCCGATCGCCGTCGCCGCCCTGCTGATCGAGCGCGTACAGCATGGGCAGGGTGAGGACGCCCTCGCGCAGGTCGGTCCCCGGGGTCTTGCCAGACTTCGCCGAGACGGAGGCGATGTCGATGATGTCGTCGCAGATCTGGAAGGCCATGCCCACCGCGTCCCCGATCCGCTCGAGCCGATCGATCTGCTCGCTCGTGCCGCCCGAGAACGTGCCGCCGAACTTGCCGCTCGCGGCGAGCAGCGACGCGGTCTTCTCCCGGATCACCTTGAGGTAGTGCTGGACCTTGTCCTGGGCGGGTGGCGCGCCCACGGTCTCGCGCATCTGGCCGGTGACCAGCTCGGCGAATGTCTCGGCGATGACGCGGACCGCATCCGGGCCGAGCGTCGAGAGCAACCGGGACGAGTGCGCGAAGAGATAGTCCCCGGCGAGGATCGCGATGCTGTTGCTCCACCGCGCGTTGGCGCTCACCGCGCCGCGCCGCATCTTGGCCTCGTCCATGACGTCATCGTGGTAGAGGGTGGCGAGGTGGACCATCTCGACAACGGTGGCCGCTGTGGTGATGGAGTGCTCGTCCGGCTCGGGCCCGAGCTGCCCGCACAGAATGGTGAAGAGCGGACGGAATCGCTTGCCCCCGGCACGAGCGAGATAGAGAGCGGTCTCGGTGAGGAACTCCTCGCCATCGGACAGCTCGTCGATGAGAAGCTTCTCCACGGACTCGAGGCCACTGCGCACGACCCCGGCGATCTGGGCGTCACCAAGATCGATCCCAGCGACGACCTGATCGTCGCGTGATGCTGCGTCGTCACTATTCACGATGCTCGTGCCCATTCTGTCGCTCGGGTTGCCGTGGATGTCATCCACCATGTGAACACCGTAGCGAACGCGCGAGCGATGCACCTGATGGAACGGGCTGATTGAGACATGTCTCGCCGAGCGCGGTCCCCGGCCCGAAGTAAGCTGGACACGTGTCCCGAGCAAGTGATTCCCCCGCCCCTGGTCCTTCCGCCCCCGATTCGACCTCGACTGGCTCGTCCCATGCGACGTCCGCGACCGATATGACAAGCGGAGCCGAAGGCTCGGACGCTCCCGAGCAGCCGGTCGACGGACGCAGCCTGCGCTGGGAGGACCACAAGGCGGCCCGGCGCAAGATCGTGCTGGATTCCGCGCTGCGCGCTATCGACGCGGAGGGCTCTGATGTAGGGGTGCAGCAGATCGCGGAGTACGCGCGGCTCCCCCGCTCGGTGGTGTACCGGCTCTTCCGGGAGCGCACCGACCTCGATGAGCAGGTGCGCGCGCACATCGTCTCCTCGATGATGGAGACCCTCGCGCCAGCCCTCGTGCCCGAGGGATCAGTGGACTTCGCCATCAATCGCGCCATCCACACGTATGTGGAGTGGATAGCGGCGCACCCCAACCTGCACCAGTTCCTCTCCACTGGCCCGAAGCGCCCCGCCCGTGCAGCGCAATCGCTGGATGGGGTGAAGACTGCCTTCGGCCTCTATGTGACCGATGTGGTCGCGGCGGGCCTGGCCACGCTGGACCTCCCCGGGGACCGTGCGGAGGCAGTCTCGTTCGGGCTCGTCGGTCTCGTGGATGGCGCGGTCAATCAATGGCTGCACCACGGCGAGGGCAGGTTGCCGACCAGCGAGCTCGCGGACGTGCTCAGCAGCGCTGCGCTCGATGTGATCAGCGGTGCGCTGCGCGATCTCGGGGTGACGCTGGATCGTGAGGCGCCGCTTGGCGAGATCACCGGCGATATCCGGCCCCTGCTGGAGAACTAGGCCAGTAGGGCGGTAGCGGCTAGTCGCTGGTGATCCCCCAGCTGGCGAGGTAGCCGTCCGGCAGGGTGTCGCTAGGGGCGGCGGGGGTGTCGAGCGAGGTCCGGCTGAACCGGGGGGCCGGGGCGGGCTGGGTGACCCCGTCGATCTCGACGTAGGTGCCGCGGGCGGCGTTGTGCGGGTGGTGGTGTGCTTCCCACGCATCAACGACGGGCGAGACGCAGGCATCGCTCTCGGCGAAGATCTCGGTCCACTCGGCCTGGGTGCGCTGCAGGAATGCCTTAGCGAGGGTCTCGCGCCACTGCGGCCAGCCGGTCGGGTCGAGGTGGAAGGGCAGGTCCTCGTCGTCGATGCCGAGCCGGGCGATGAGCTCAGCGTGGAACTGGGGCTCGAGCGCCCCAACGGCCATGTGCTTGCCGTCCGCGGTGGCGTAGGTGTCGTAGCAGGGCGCGCCGGTGTCGAGGAGGTTGGTGCCGCGCGGGCCGTTCCAGAGGCCGTTGGCGCGCATTCCATGGAGGAAGGTGGTCATCAGGGCTGATCCGTCGACCATTGCGGCGTCGATGACCTGGCCCTGTCCTGAGGTGTTGCGCTCGTGCAGCGCGGCGAGGATCCCGAGCGCGAGGAGCATCCCGCCGCCGGCGAAGTCAGCGAGGAGATTGACCGGCGGCGTCGGCTTCTCGCCCGCCCTGCCGAGGAGGTCGAGCGCGCCAGAGACGGCGGCGTAGTTGATGTCATGCCCTGCGCGGGGCGCGAGCGGGCCGTCCTGGCCCCAGCCGGTGATGCGCCCGTAGATGAGGCGGGGGTTGCGCGCGTGGAGGTCGGCGGGGCCGATGCCGAGGCGCTCGGCCACCCCCGGCCGGTAGCCCTCCACGAACACGTCGGCAGCCTCGCAGAGCTCGAGGAGCGTGTTCTTGCCTGCTTCGCTCTTGAGGTCGAGGGAGAGGGTGTTCTTGCCGCGGTCGAGGGGGCCCTGCGGCGGAACGAGCCCGCCACCGCCGCCGGCGCGCTCGATGCGCAGCACGTCAGCGCCGAGGTCGGCGAGGATCATGCAGCCGAACGGGCCGGGGGCGAGCCCGGCCATCTCGATGACGCGAATCCCGTGGAGCGGTCCTGGCATGACTGTTGCCTCCTGTCCCGGCGCGGCGCGCCAGCCAAACATTACTGGGACAGAATGTCACATCTACTACGCCAGGTGAAGCACCGGCTCGCCAGCAAGGCCCGGCTAGCGCACGGCGCGATGCAGCGCCACGATGCCACCCGTCAGGTTCCGCCACTGCGAATCCCGCCACCCGGCACCCGCTATCCGCTCCGCCAGGGCCTTTTGATCCGGCCAGGCGCGGATCGATTCGGCCAGGTAGACATAGGCATCCGGGTTGGAGCTGACCGAGCGCGCCACCGCGGGCAACGCCTTCATCAGGTACTCCATGTAGGCGGTCCGCAGCACTGGAACCACCGGAGCGGAGAACTCGCACACCACCATCCGGCCACCGGGCCGCGTCACCCGGCGCAGCTCCGCGAGGGCCTGATCCACATCGGCTACGTTACGCAGCCCGAACGAGATCGTCACCGCGTCGAACACCTCGTCCCGGAACGGCAAGCGCAAGGCGTCACCGGCGACCATCGGCACGCGCCGCCCGGCACCGGCCTGCAGCATGCCCTTCGAGAAGTCCGTCGCCACGACCCAGGCTCCCGACCGGGACAGCTCCACGGTGGACACTCCCGTGCCCGCCGCGAGGTCCAGCACGGACTCGCCCGGCGCGAGACCGAGCGCCCGCCGCGTGGCCCGGCGCCACAGGCTGTCCTGCCCGAACGACAGCACCGTATTGGTGATGTCATAGCGCCTGGCCACCCCATCGAACATCGACGCGACCTCGCGGGGGTCCTTGTCGAGGGTGGCGCGGGAACTCTGCACGTTGGTCACCTAGACGAACCTACCCGTTCGTGGAACACGATGTCATGCGGTAGCGGGGAGCTGCGCCGCCCCGATTCCCGCGGCATCCGCGTAGTGTCCGAGCAGCTCGTCGCAGATCGCCGGCCAGGTCCGCTGCAGCACCGAGCGGCGCGCAGCCCGGCCGAACTGGGACCGGGCCATCGGGTCGAGGAAGGTCTCCACCGCGCCGGGCAGGACCTCCTCGAAGCTCGGCACGGGCAGCAGGAATCCCGTGCGGGCATGCGCGATGAGGTCCTTGGGCCCGCCAGCATCCGGCCCGATCACCGGGATGCCGCTGGCCAGGGCCTCCTGGATAGCCTGGCAGAACGTCTCGTGCTCGCCGGTGTGGACGAACATGTCGAAGCTCGCGTACGCCCGGGCGAGCTCGAGGCCGCCGAGCTGCCCGGTGAAGACCGCGTCAAGCATCAGCCGCTGCAGCTTGGGCCGGTCCGGCCCATCGCCCACGATGACGACCTGCACATCATCGCGGCCGCTGAGGACCGCGAGCCGCTCGACGTGCTTCTCCGGGGCCAGCCGGCCCACGAACCCGACGATGAGCTTGCCCTCCGGCGTCCACTGCTCGCGCAGCTCGCCGTCGCGGCGCGTGGGCGAGAACCGCTCGATGTCCACTCCCCTGCCCCACCGGTGCACCCGGGGAACACCATGCTTCTCGAGATCGCGCACTGATGCGCTGGACGGCGCGAGCGTCCGGTCGCAGGCGCGGTGGATGCGGCGCGTCCAGCCCCAGGCGGCCCGCGCGGTCAGGCCCAGCCCATAGCTGTCGGCGAAGCCCGCGACATCGGTCTGGAAGATCGCCACCGCGGGCACGCCGAGCCGGCGAGCAGCACCGATGCCGCCCGCGCCCAGCAGGAACGGCGAGGCGAGATGAATCACGTCGGGGTCGAACTCGCGCAGGGCCTCGGTGATCCACGGCTGCGGCAGGCCCACGGGCAGCGAGGTGACCATCGGCACCATCACCGCGGGCACATGCAGCACCGGGAAGCCCTCGTACTCGTGCACGGGCACCTCGTCGCCAACGGCGCCGGGCGCGATCACGATCGCGTCATGGCCGTTTCGCTTGAGATGCTCGAGGACGCGGAGCACCGAGTTGGTCACACCGTTGACGTTCGGCAGGAAGGATTCGGACACGATCGCAATACGCATAGCTGAAGCGTGAACGAGGTGAACGGCGACCAGACAAGCGCGCCATGACCAGCAAGAGAATCTCAGTTGAAGGTCTCGGCGCTGCGTCGCCTCTCGTGCCCGAGATGTTCAGATCGCCGTAACTCGCGCCGGATGTACCAGAGCGGCAGCGCGGCGATCAACCAGGCGATGAGCGCGATGGACGCGGCCGGCATGATCGCTACCCGGGCATCCCGGCCCGCGACACGCACCAGGTCAGGATCACTGCGCGCGTACTCGACCTCGATGCGCTGGCCCACCACCAGGTCCGTCGGGTACAGCACGCCCAGCCTGGGATTGTGCAGCACGCCGTCGGGAGTGCTGAAGATGACCGCGGAACGCCGCACCCCTGCCGAGAGGACCTCTGCGGTGGCGACCCCCATGTCCGATTCGATGATCATGTCGTTGCGCCACGCGCCCACCACGAGGATCACCGCGAGCAGAGTGATCCCCCCGGCCAGCAGGAGCACTGCCCGCCTGGCCCGCCGCAGCATCCGATACCTCACGATGAGCAGCGTATCCGCTAGCGGGCGACGGTCGCGCGGATCGCGCTATGCAGCTCCCGCAGGCCCGACCGGTCCGTGCGGACCTCCACGATGCGCACGCCGCCCGCCTCGGCCGCGCCCTCGGCCAGGACAGCGCCGAGCTGCTCGAGCTCCGGCTGCTGGTAGGGGATGTTGTACGCCTCGCACAGCGCCTTGGCATTGACGCCATGCGGTGTGCCGAAGATCCGCTCGAACGCGCCCGCGTAGACCGGATCGCCCTGCTCGAGCAGCTCGAAGATGCCGCCCCCATCGTCATTGGCGACCACGATGGTCAGGTCCTCCGGCCTCGGCTCGTGCGGACCGAGCAGCAGCCCGGAGCTGTCATGCAGGAACGTCAGATCGCCGAGCAGCGCGATGGCCCGGCCACCATGCGAGAGAGCAGCCCCCACCGCAGTGGAGACGGTGCCATCGATGCCGGCGACACCACGGTTGGATACCACGCGGACGTGCTCGGGAACCGGGCCGGCGAGCGCCACATCGCGCACCGGGTTGGACGCGCCCACCACCAGCAGGTCCCCCGGCCGCGCCGCGCCAATGATCGCATCAGCCACGTGCAGGCCAGTCGGCTTGGGATGGTTCGCGAGCTCGCGCCGCATCGCGACCCGCGCCCGCTCGGAGAGCTCCCGGCACTGCTCGAGAAAAGCATGCCGTGGCGTTCCCGAGAGCACCGCGCGGGTGCCCGCCGCGGTCAGGTTGCCCGAGATGTCGGGCCAGCGCGGCCCCGTCGTGAGCGCGTGGACGGCGACCCGCGGATCCGCGAGGAGCCGCGAGACCGAGCGATGCAGGGTGGGGCGTCCCGTGATGATGGCCTGCTGCGGATGCAGCTCACCGAGCGCGTAGGGATGCACCTCGATCCCGCCAGGCACGTGCCGCGCCGTGGGCTCGGTGACCGTCGGCAATCCCTCGAGCTCGGGATGCTCGCCCGAGCCGTGGCCCGCCACGACGATCGTGTCCAGAGAGACATCGATCGGCAGCGGCACATCGAGCAGGGCACGGGGAGTGCTTGTCCACGGCGCGCCACCGGGACGCCCGGGAGGCGCCTCTCCGCCATCGATCTCCGGCACCAGCGGCTCGCGCAGCGGTAGGTCGAACTGCACCGGCCCCGCGTTGCCGGTGCGGTCCCCTCGCGCGGCGGCCAGCACCCGGCACACCGCCGAGCGCCACTGGCTGTTCTGGTCCCGATCCTCCTCCGCGATGCCCAGGCTGATGCACGCGCGCACCTGCTCGTTGAACATGCCGAGCTGCTCCACCGTCTGGTTGGCACCGGTGCCGAGCATCTCGTAGGGCCGGTTCGCGCTCAGCACGATCATCGGGACGCGCGCGTAGTTGGCCTCGAACACCGCGGGCGTGAGGTTCGCCACGGCCGTGCCCGAGGTCATCACCACCGGAACAGGGAGGCCGGAGCCCAGCGACAAGCCGATGGCGAGGAAGCCGGCGGTGCGCTCATCGATACGCACGTGCATCCTGATGCGGCCCGCCACCTCGGCGGCATGGAGCGCGAATGCCAGTGGCGCGTTGCGGGATCCCGGGCACAGCACGACGTCGCGGACGCCGCCGCGGACGAGCTCATCGACGACAGCACTGGCCTGGGCAGTGGACGGGTTCACGACTCCAGGGTGTCAGATTTCGCGGCACCGCGCGGCCTACCGGGCACGCTTGGGCACCCGCCCCGGCTGACATGGCCCGCCGAGAGTGCAACGATGGCAGGCGTGCGCACACATTTCGACCCCGTCCTCATGGATCCCGACCGGGTATACCAGCTGCTGACCGCCACCGTGGTGCCGCGGCCCATCGCCTGGGTCTCCACCCGGTCCGCCGACGGGGTGGACAACCTCGCGCCCTACAGCTTCTTCACCATCGCGAGCACGCGGCCGCCGATCGTGCAGTTCTGCTCGGTCGGCCACAAGGACAGCGTCCGCAACGTCACCGAGACCGGCGAGTTCGTCGTCAACCTCGCCTCGCAGCCCATGCTCGATCAGGTCAATGCCAGCGCGGCCTCGTACGGCGCAGGCGAGAGCGAGTTCGACAAGCTCGATATCGCCCTAGAGCCCAGCGTGCGCGTCGCCCCGCCGCGGGTGCTGCACGCGCCCGTCAGCGTCGAGTGCGTGCGCGAGCGGATCATCGAGATCGGCGATTCGTTCCTCGTGCTCGGCCGGGTGGTGTTCGTCACCGTGAACAGCCGCGCCCTCGACGAGGATGGCCTTCCCGCCAGCCAGGCGCTAGCCCCGCTGAGCAGGCTGGGTGGCACCGAGTGGGGCGTGGGGATGGACACGCGCGAGGTGCCGCGCCCCGCCCCTCCGGCAGCGGGCTAGAGGCCTAGACGGCAGCCGCCGGGCGCTCGGCGAGGAGCCGATGGCACCGGTCGAGGCGGTCGAGCCACCACTGCTGCCGCTCGGGGGAGGGCGCGAGCCGGCTGAGCGCGGCAGGGTCCGGCACGGGCCGCTCGGCCAGCATGGCGCCAGCGGTCCAGGCCGGTGGTTCGGCCACATCGTCGAGCAGCAACCGGGAGGTGGCCAGGCCGCACGCATGATGCAGCTCGGGCAGGGCAGCCGCGGTGGCGAGACCGGCACCGATGCCGACAGCCGTGTCGATGGCGCTGGAGACCACCACGCGCATCCCGGCTGCGGCAAGATGCTCCGCGATACCGAGGACCCGGGCCGGGCCACCGAGCGGCGAGACCTTGATGACGGCGATGTCGGCGGCCCGCATCCGGGCGACCCGTAGCGGATCGGACGCGCGGCGGATGCTCTCGTCGGCGGCGATCGGCACGTCCACGCGGCCACGCAGGGTGGCGAGCTCCTCGACCGTGCGGCAGGGCTGCTCGACGTACTCGAGCTCACCGAGCTGCTCGATCGCGGCCGTTGCTTCCTCCACCGTCCAGGCACCGTTGGCATCGATGCGCACGGTGGGCACGAGCTCGCGCACCGCCGCGACACGGGCGAGATCATCAGCGAGGACCTGGCCACGCTCGGCGACCTTTACTTTGGCGGTGGTGGCTCCGGGGAACCGAGCGAGCACTGCGGGCACGTCAGCAGCGGGCACCGCGGGAACGGTGGCGTTGACGGGGATGGCGGAGCGCAGCGCACTGGGCGGGGGCTGCCAGGCCGCGGAGATGGCCGCTGCCAGCCAGGTCGCTGCCTCCTCGTCCGGGTACTCGGGGAACGGCGCGAACTCCCCCCAGCCGTGCGGGCCCTCGATGAGCAGCGCCTCGCGATGCTCGATGCCGCGGAAGCGCACCCGCAGCGGGAGCGACACCACGCGCGCGCTGCCGCGCAGCTCGGCAAGTCCGGGCAAGGCAGGTGCGTCCATGCTCGCCACTGTAAGCGCTACTCAGTGGGACGCACGGGCGGCCTCGCGCAGCGCGTCCCAGGTGGTGAACTTGCTCCGGGGGCGTCCGCTCCCCCGCGCTCCGGTCTTCTCCGCGTCGTCGATGGCCCGCCAGCCCGGCAGCCCGATCGCACCGGGCCGACGTTCCGCGAGCAACGCGACGAGCTGCTCCCGGCCCCCCACGGGCCTGTCGAGGGCCCCGGAGGCCGCATCATCGACGATCGACCGCATGGTGTCGATGGCATCGGCGCGGTTGTATCCGAGCGGCCCGCGCGGGCCACGCTTCGCCCAGCCCACCAGATAGGCCCCCGGCATCGCGTCCACCCGTCCATGCTTGTGCGCGGCGAGGCCGGTGCTGGCATCGAGGGGGAGGCCCGGCGGCGGTGCAGGCTGGTACCCAACGGCACGCAGCACCAGTGACGCGTCGATGATCCGATCGCGCGGCTCCTCGCCGGGCCGGTGCTCGCGCACCTCGATACCAGTCACATGGTTGTCGCCGAGGATCCGCAGCGGCGTGGTGTGGTACTGGAAACGAACGGTGCGATCGCCCTCGGACGGCGGGCGCCGCGCGTGCTGGCGGGCCACATCGAGCTTCTGCGCCACCTCCGGCTCGGCCTCGCGCCGCAACCACTCCGCCGTCGCCGCGTCCACCTCGGTGTCCGCCGGATCGATGAGGACCGAAGCCCCGGCGGCGTTGCCCATGCCCACGAGCTCCGGCAGGGTGAACGCGGAATCCAGCAGGCCACGACGACCCAGCACCACCACCTCGCGGATGCTGCTGCGCCGCAGCTCCTCCAGCGCATGATCGGCGATATCGGTTCCTTCGAGCGCTTCGGGACGGATCGCGAGGATGCGGGCAACATCGAGCGCGACGTTCCCGGTGCCAATAACGATCGCGGTGTCCCCCTCGAGACGGTAGCGGTCACCGGCATGATCAGGATGCCCGTTGTACCAGGCCACGAAATCAGTGGCCGCCACGCTGCCCGGCAGCCCCTCCCCCTCGATGCCCAGCTGTCGCGGCGAGCCCGCGCCCACCGCGTACACCACGGCGTGATGATGGGCGAGCAGATCCTCGTGCGCCAGATGAGTGCCGATCTCCACGTCCAGGTGCAGGCCCAGCGCCGGCTTGCCGAGCAGCGGCGCGAACATCTCCACGATCTGCTGCGTATCAGCGTGATCGGGGGCGATGCCCGCCCGCATCAGACCGAACGGAGTGGGCAACCGATCGAACAGTTCCACCTCCACCCCGCCGAGGCCGAGCAACTGCTCCGCCAGGTACAGCCCGGCCGGCCCCGTGCCGACGATCGCGACGCGCAGCGGCCCCGGGGCGAATCGCAGCGCAGGCGGGCGCTCCGGCCTCGTCGGCTCCGCGCCATAAGGGTGCCGGTCGAAGTATGCGGCGTTGATGTCGATGAACGACTCCTGCTCCACCGGCAGCGAATCCTCCGGGAAGATCGCCGACACCGGGCACTCATCGACGCAGGCGCCGCAATCGATGCACGCATCCGGCTCGATATACAGCATCTCGGCCTTAGCGAACAGCGGATCCGTCAGCGCGGGATGGATGCAATCGACCGGGCACGCTGGCACGCACGACGCATCATTGCAGCAGGATCGCGTAATGACATAGGCCATCGGACCAGTCCTCACCGTCGCCCCGGAAACTCCCTCCCCAGTATGCGATCATGCGCGCCCCGCCACGCCGTTCCGCGCCAGATTCACCGCCCCCAATCCCGTTCCCCCGCGCGGGCACCGCCTATGCTCGGGACCGTGACGTTCAACGAAGCGCTGTGGGAGCCCGTACCCGGATTCGACGACCTGACCGACATCACCTACCACCGGCACGTCCGCGATGGAGCCCGCCAGGGCGTGGTGCGCGTCGCCTTCGACCGCCCCGAAGTACGCAACGCGTTCCGCCCGCACACCGTCGACGAGCTGTACCGCGTCCTCGACCACGCCCGCATGTCCGGCGACGTCGGCGTCGTCCTGCTCACCGGCAACGGCCCCAGCGCCAAGGACGGCGGCTGGGCCTTCTGCTCCGGCGGCGACCAGCGCATCCGCGGCCGCACCGGCTACCAGTACGCCAGCGGCGACACCGCCGACACCGTCGACAAGGCCCGCGCCGGACGCCTTCACATCCTTGAGGTCCAGCGCCTCATCCGCTTCATGCCCAAGGTCGTCATCTGCCTCGTCAACGGCTGGGCAGCAGGCGGCGGCCACAGCCTGCACGTCGTCTGCGACCTCACCCTCGCCAGCCGCGAGCACGCCCGGTTCAAGCAGACCGACGCCGACGTCGGCAGCTTCGACGCCGGATACGGCTCCGCCTACCTCGCCCGCCAGACCGGCCAGAAGAACGCCCGCGAGATCTTCTTCCTCGGCCGCGCCTACACCGCCGAGGAAATGCACCGCATGGGCGCCGTCAACGCCGTCATCGACCACGACCAGCTCGAGGACACCGCCCTCGAATGGGCCGGCGAGATCCTCGGCAAGTCCCCCACCGCCATCCGCATGCTCAAGTTCGCGTTCAACGCCGTCGACGACGGCCTGGTCGGCCAGCAGATCTTCGCCGGCGAGACCACCCGGCTCGGCTACATGACCGACGAAGCCGTCGAAGGACGCGACGCGTTCCTCGAGAAGCGGGCGCCCGACTGGTCCCCGTTCCCCTGGTACTACTAGCGGGAATATGTTCTAGCAGTTCAGGGCTTCGCGGCCGAGGGGTCTCGGCTAGTCCTCGGCGAGGTCGGCGCGTTCCGCGCCGGTGAAGCCATCGATCATCGCGTCGGGATTGTGGGTCTTCTCCGCGCGGTAGCGACGGATCTTGCGGGAACTCTCCGCCATCACATCACGTGCTTTCGACCTGCCATAGGTAATGGATTGCTCGCGCTTGAAGCCCAGCCCCGTGCCGACCTCAACCGCATCCTGGTCGGCACCCATGTAGAGGAACTCCCAGCCTAGCTCCCGGGTCTGCTGCTCAACGAGGCTGCGGATCGCAGGCCTCGTCCATTCCTGGCTCGCATTTTCATGGCCATCAGTCATCACCGCGACCACGACCGTGCCGGGACGCTGGCTCTCTGGCTGGTTCTCGATCTGTTCGCGAGCACTGGTGATCAAGGTGCCCATGGCATCGAGGAGCGCCGTACTGCCCCGCGGACGCAAGTCCAGGGGCGGGACCTCGGCGATCGGGACGTTCTCGAAGACGACCTCGTAGCTGCGATCGAACTGCGCGAGGGTCGCAGTGCACTCCCCCGCTGCGTTGCGCTGCTCATCAATGAAGGCCGCGAACCCGCCCTCGATATCGGGCTTGATGGACTGCATCGAACCAGAGCGATCAAGCAGGAAGATGAGCAGAGTTCTGTCGGGGTTGGGCATCAGGAGCCTTTCACAGAGAAACTAGGAGGTGGGGCGGCGCGGCTTGAACGTCATTGGCTTGCGCTCGATATTGCGCGGAGGCGGCGGGGCGATGCCGGTTTCCTTGTCGTAGCGGGCACGCATCACGCTCTTGGCGTTGACACGACCCTCGTGGGCGTAGGCGGAAAGCCTGGCAGTGCGCGCCAGCCGGGGGCCGACCGCGTTCTCGGTCAGCCTGATCTTGCTCGCCGCAGCTCGCAGGGAGAGCCCCTCGTCGACCACCGCATCGGCGAGCTGCTCGTCGATGAGCTGACTGACTTCATCGAGAACTGCGCGCAGATGCGTCAGCGCGGTGGCCGGGCCAGACCTTTCGGCGTCAGCAAGTTCAGCGCGGATGCGCTCATAGGGAGTGGACATGCCCCATACTATCGCATATTTTGCGGATACGCACTAACTGCGCGCCGTCGGCGTCGGCAAGCCCAAGAGGCAAGGCGGCGCTCACGAGAAGCGCGACCCCTTCGGGATTGGCGCAGCATGCTCAACCCTCGAGACCTTCATCATGTGGCCACTGGCGATCCAGCCAGTCATAGAACTGCGCGAACGATTCATCGCGAACCATCTGCTGCGCTCGCTCCAGATCCTTGATCTCTTGCTTCTGGGCCGCCTCGAGATCAGCCCTTTCCTGCACGGTGGCACCAGCCAAGTACTGCGCGTAGCGGGCATGCGGATGCGGCCGGGCGAGATCAGCGACTTGCATCCGGTCTCGCTTATCGAGGTCCATCCAAGCCATCTTGAACTCGTGGATGGCGACCCGCCTCGCCCTCGCTCGCCCTTCCTTCGCGAGCTGCCCAGCGCTTTTAGCGGCACGCTCGGCCGCACGCTCGGCCCCGGTGGGCACAATTGGATTGCCGTCCCCGTCGCAGGGGCGCCTACGGCCGTCACTGGTGTAGTACTTGTCGAACTCCCGCTCGCTCATGAGGCCATAGACGCGCATCTTCCATAGGGCGTATTCCGAGGTATTGCCAGAAGCCGAGCCCTTGGACCGGCCAGCATCACCCACGGACTGATGATGAGCACACATAGCGAGCCCCCTAGCGTGTGATGCCCGCACCAGGCGGGCGCGGTTGCCTCGCCGCCGACTGGCAACCAAATTCGAATCACCCCGCAAGACGCGTTGGGGCTGATGCGCGGTCTAGTCGGAGCTTGGCGACCGCGACTCGCGAAGTCCCGAGATTTACCCTCATGGGCTGAACATCCAGCATGTTACCGCATAATCTGCGGTACCGCAACAGGCTGCGGATAGCGTGAAGCGGTTTTCCAGCAAGCGGCACCTGAGCTCTTGTGGAACCCAGAGCCCATACCCGAAGGGAAACGCCATGGTCGAGCTCAACGGGCTGTAGCCTCCTGCCCCAGGCCTAGCGATGCCTGACCGGCCCGCCAGAATGGGCGCCTACGCGCGCCACCAGAGACAGGCAACGACAGCGGGCTATCACTGTCCTGACCCGCAGCAAGGATTACGCTCATCGGAAGGCCGAGCCGACGTTGATCGCCGTGGTCCCTGACTGCTACCTCGCCAAGCAGTCCTCAATCCGAAGGACAAGCTCGTCAGATCCATCGAGGCTCGCCCAACTGCCGAAGTCGCAGGTAGGCGGCTTCAGCGGCGTGTAACCGTGCCTGCCGGGCGACGCGCCGGGCAAGCCCGGGACCACCGACGCTCGCGCACAATCCGACTGGCTGCTGAACCGCGTCGACCGATACGTTCGAGCATCTCGACACCACCCGGACTGGTATCCCAAGAGTTCCCCCCCAAGGCTCTGGCTGTGAACCTGATTGCACCTCCCGAACGAGCGCCAGGGACACGAAAAGGCGCGCCACCGCCAGTGTCGGCATCCACTACAATCGCGATACACTCCTCCGCCACGTCACTGGCGCGCTCTCCAAGCTGGCCGGCGAATGTGCCGGAGTCCGCCGACCCAACCGCCACTAGCAGAGGAGGCTGGCCCCATGGACATCCTGAGCAGCCGCATCATCCTGCGCCCCCGCGACCCCGCCGCGACGCTGCGGTTCTACCGGGACGTCCTGGGGCTAGCCACCTACCGCGAGTACCCCGGCGGCACCGTCCTCTTCGCCGGGCAGAGCCTCATCGAGATCGCCGCCCACGGCCACGACCCCTGCGCCGGAACATTCGGCGGAGCGCTCTGGCTCCAGGTCCGGTCGCTGGCCGAAACCACCCGCCAGCTCGAGGAGCGCGGCGCCACCATCACCCGCGAGGCCCGCACCGAGCCCTGGGGTCTCATCGAGATGTGGACAACCGACCCTGATGGCACCCCCATCGTGCTCGTCGAGATCCCCGCCGACCATCCCCTGCGCCGCGATCAGCGGCCACCCGCGAGCCCCGCCACCTAGAGCCGCCATACTTACCCCATGAGCGGCCCGCGACTCTTCGGCGAATGGCTGCCGAAGCGAGAGCTGGACCGGCTGCTCGCGCTCGGCAAATCACTGCGCCCACCCGTGCCCACCACCCCCGGGCAGCTCCTCGAGCTCATCGTGCGCATCGCCACCGACCGCCTCCTCGGCAGGCGCCTCACCCTCCGCAGCGGCAGCATCGACGTCGCCTTCACACCCGTCGAGATCAGCAGCAACCTCCGCACCCTCGACCTCGCCACCGGCTCCCTCAGCGAGATCCGCCTCACCGCCAACCACGTCCGCTGGCGATCCACCACCCTCCACCAGGTGCAAGTCATCTGCCGCGGCGTCCGGCTCCGCTCCCTGCCCGCCCCCTACCTCGTCGCGGAGCGCGTAGACCTCCGCATCACCGTCACCAGCACCGAAGTGCACCACTGGGTCAAGCAAGTAGCCCCCGACATCGACGTCACCATCACCGACCGCGGACGCATCCACGCCCGATGGGCCCGCCGTCCCCTGCTCGGCCACATCGAGCTCCGCGCCACCGCCGGCGAATCCGTCATCTACCTCGACCCCGTGGGCATCCACCTCTGGCAGCGCAGCCTCCCCCTCGCCCACCGCATCCGGCCCTTCGCCGTCACCATCCCCGACCTCCCCCACGGACTCCGGCTCACCAGCATCGACACCGGCCCGGGCGAGCTCATCCTCCACGGCGTCACCGACCGCGCCCGCGAGCGCCTCGCCATGATCTCGCTCACCGAGATGCTCGCCCTCGTCACCCGGCTCGTCGACCAGATCACTGGGTGAAGGGCTTAGGGGTTGCGCTGCCGGGGATGGTCCCGCGAATGGAAACTCTTCCCGGTTGAGGCGGGAATAGTTTCCACTGGCGGCGCGGCCCTAACCCGCTACTCCTCCCGCCCGCGCGGGTAACGGGCGTGCAGCAGGCGGGCGCGGAGCACGGCGCAGGCGAAGATGACAGCGATGCTGTCGGGCTGCGACTCTCCGGGATGGAGGATGCCGAGTGCCTCGAGCTCGTGGCGGAGCTTGCCGAGGGTGCGCGAGGCGGCCCGCACAGGTGCTTCGCTGATGCCGTCGTGCCAGCCTTCCTCGGTGAGGAGCGCGTCGGCGAGGAAGTGCGCGTCCATGGTGGTGGTGCCGCGGGCGGTGCTGGCCAGCGAGATCATGAGTGCTTCGGCGATGATGGCCTCGGGCGCGTAGCGGGTTCCGATCCACTCGTGGACGAGGGTGTCGAGCACGTCGTCGATGGAGAGGCTGCGGGCGCGTGCTCGAAGGGTGGTGCGCCCGTGGGCGCGGTGGACGAGCCCGAGTCGTTGCAGGACGAGGCGGAGCTGGCGCTCGCCACTGTCTTCGATGCTGGTCCCTCGATGCTCGCCGAGTTCCTGCAGGTACCGGTACGCGGTGCGCGCGGCGTGGAGGGGGACGACCCGGGCGGCATGGATGACGCTGGCGAGCTCGTCGTAGAGGGCGGCGCGGGTCGGCGACAGGGTGGACCACAGGTCGATGCGGCAATCGAGCAGTTCGTCGAGGAGTGTGTGGCCGTCGTGGCCGGTGGCGAGGACGGAGTGGGTGATCGATTCGCGGTGGGGCCGGCTGAGCGAGGGGCGTCCGGTGGTGGCGAAGCCGTCGGTGATGGTGGCGACCTCGAGGGTGGCGGCGATGCGGTCGATGATGTCGAGCTCGCTGATGGTGCAGATGGATTGCCAGGAGACGAGGCGGGTGTCGGGGGGCGCGACGCCGGATGCATGCATGCGCTCGTAGAAGGCGGGTTCCCAGGCCTCGTCGGTGTCGATGGCGAGCAGGTCGCGGGTCTCGTCGCTGCGGGCGATGGCAGCGTAGCGGGCGAGGCCGATGCGGTCGAGGAGGTCGGCGAGGGCCTGGCTGCGCGCCCAGGCACGTTCGGTACCGAGATCGAGGCGGCGGATAGTGGCCCAGCAGTACTGCTGGACGCTGGCCTGGATGGGCCCGCCCGGCGGGGAGAGCGCGACGAGCTCGTGCCATGCGGACTCGGCGTCCGCTGCGATGGCGGGGTCATCAGCATCGAGCGCGCTGATGGCTGCCGCGACTGACTCGTCCACATACCCAATGTATCGCTGCGAGGACCTGCTGTCCCCCCGGCGAATGCCTGGCCACGTCCCGGATGGCAGCATCATTGCCATGGCCTCTCCCGATCCCCTGCCGATACCCGCGGGAATGGGGGCGCTGGGTGTTCTTGATGATCTTGCTGCGGCTCTCGCTGGCCGCGCGACATGGCTCCCGGTGCCCGAGAATGATCGGCGGGTATCCTCGCGGCTGCGGGAGGCGATGGCTGGGCACGTGCTCCCTTCTGATCGGCAGACCGCCATCGTCGTCGCCACCTCCGGCACCACGGGCACCCCGAAGGGCGCGATGCTCTCGCCCGCGGCTCTGCATGCCAGCATCGCGGGCACCCATGCCCGGCTCGGTGGTCCGGGCCGCTGGCTGCTCGCTTTGCCTCCGCATCATGTGGCGGGGCTGCAGGTGCTCCTGCGAAGCCTGGTCGCCGGGACCACGCCAGAAGTTCTCGATGTGGCGGGGGGCTTCTCCACCGAGGCATTCGCCGAGACGACGGAACGGATGCTCGCCGGGCCTGGCCCCTGCTACACCTCGCTGGTGCCGGGGCAGGTGCGCAAGATCCTTGAGGAACCCCGTGCCCGCGCCGCGCTCGCTGGGCTCGATGCTGTTCTCGTCGGGGGTGCTGCATTGCCGTCGGCCGTCCGGGATGCAGCACGGGCAGCGGGTGCGCGCCTCGTGCGGACCTACGGGATGAGCGAGACCTGCGGTGGCTGTGTCTACGACGGCCTCCCGCTCGACGGCGTGCAGGCGCGCATCGACGAGGGCCGCATCGTCCTCGGTGGTGCCACGCTCGCGCACGGCTATCTCAACGCGCCCGCCCATGCCGCGTTCGCCGAGCCAGGCTGGTTCCGCACCGACGACGCCGGCGAGCTCCGCGGTGGCACGCTCACCGTGACCGGCCGACTCGATGAGGCGATCACCAGTGGTGGTCTCACCGTGGTTCCGCAAGTGGTCGAGCGCGCCCTCGGCACTCATCCCGCGATCACTGAGTGCGCGGTGGTGGGCCTCGATGATGATCGGCTTGGACAGCGCGTTGCTGTCGCGATCATCCTTCGCCCTAGCATGCCGGAGCCAACGCTTGAGCAGGTGCGCGATCATGTGACGGCTCAGCTCGGGGCGCATGCGGCTCCCCGCGAGCTCCACATCGTGACTGCCCTCCCCCACCGTGGACCGGGCAAGATTGACCGGCGCGCACTGCGCGAGCAGCTCATGCTTCGGGGCTAGCCGCGCCCGCCGCACACGCGATAGAAACCGCGGGAAGCCCAGGTCAGCTTCTATCGCGTTTACCGGTCTCCGGTGCTTTTGCCGCCAGACAGCCGCCAGGAAGTCGCCGGGCAACCCCTGGCCCACCGCCACCTGCCCCGCGCGCCCAAGCTGCGTCCTGCCCGCCAATGCTGATTAGATCAAGGCATGGCATCGGTAGCTGAATGGATCGAGGGGGCGCGCCCGCGCACGCTCCCGACCGCGCTGGCCCCCGTGATCGCTGGCACCGGCGCGGCGGGCGCCGTGGGCGGCGTCGTGTGGTGGAAGGCCCTGCTCGCGCTGATCGTCGCGGTGGCGCTGGTGCTCGGGGTGAACTTCGCCAACGACTACTCCGATGGAATCCGCGGCACCGACGATGATCGCGTGGGTCCCATGCGGCTGGTCGGATCCGGTGCCGCGGCCCCGGCGCTGGTCAAGATGGTCGCGTTTGCTTGCTTCGGCGTGGCGATGCTGGCTGGTCTCGTGCTCGCCGCCACCACCGCCTGGTGGATCGTGCTGGTGGGGCTGCTGTGTGTCGCCGGAGCATGGTTCTACACCGGCGGTTCCCGGCCCTATGGCTACCTGGGCTACGGCGAGGTAGCGGTGTTCGTGTTCTTCGGGCTCGTGGCGGTGCTCGGCACCGAGTTCGTGCAGACCGGATCGGTGACGCTCGTGGGCCTGTGGTGCGCGATCGGCATCGGCTCGCTGACCACCGCGGTGCTCGTGGCGAACAACCTGCGCGACATCCCCACTGATGAGGTGGCGGGCAAGGTGACGCTCGCGGTGCGCCTCGGGGATCGCCGCACCCGGCGGCTGTATCTTGCCCTCGTGGTCGTGCCGTTCCTGCTGTGCATACCGCTCGCGCTGCAGCATCCCGCCGCGCTCCTCGGCCTCGTCGCCATTCCCATGGCCCTACGGGCCTACATCCCGGTGCGCTCGGGGGACACCGGCCTGGCGCTGATCGGGACGTTGCGCGACACTGGGCTGGCGTTGCTCGGCTGGGCGATCCTCGTCACCGTTGGGCTCAACGCCGGATGAGTTCCGGTCCGGTCTTGTCGAAAGGGAACCCTTCCATGCTGATCACCGCCGCTGTCGGCGCGCTGCTCCTGCTCCTGCTGGTCACCGAGTTCATCGCCGTCGTCGCGGTCGGCGCGTACGCCTTCTCGCTTGGAGGCTCCGATGCGACGGGTGCAGCGCTCGCGATCGCTGCCGTGCTTCTCATCGCGGCACTGTGGTGGGCATACGCCTCGCCACGGTCCTACTACGACCTGCCGCCCGCCCGCATCCTCGTCAAGCTCGCGCTGCTCGCCGCGGCCACCTACTCCATCTGGATGCTGTGGGGCACAGTGTGGGGCATCGCGTTCGCGGCGGCATGGATCGTGGTGCACCTGCTCGCGGAGTCACCGATCCTGCCAGCGAACGAATAGCGGGGCCAGACCAGTTCAGGCCCGGCCCCGCTCTAGGCGTGCTCAGCTCTTGGCGTGCTCAGCGCTAGGCGCGATCGGGGACGATCATGCCGAGCACCAGGTTGACGACGGCGATGAGCAGGCCGCCCCAGAACGCTGCGCCGAAGCCGGCGATGATGAGGCCGAAGTCGAGGTAGCTGGTGATCCACTCGGTCAGCAGCAGCATGAACGCGTTGATGACCAGCAGGAACAGCCCCAGCGTGATGATGATCAGCGGCAGGGAAAGCAGCTTGATCACCGGCTTGATCAACATGTTGATCAGCGTGAAGATCGCGCCGATCGCCACGATGAACAGCACGTTCTCGGTGGTGGTCTCGCCGGGCGTGTACAGGTCGATGCCCGTGATCCACTCGGCCGCGAGCCAGATCGCGAACGAGTTGATCGCCAGGGTCAGCAAGAAGATCATGGACCCATCGTGGCATGGCGCTGGCCGATATGCCCGGTCCAGTCGGCAGCATCACACAGAGGCGCGGTCGGGGCGGGCGCGGGGTAGAAGCACGGGAATCCGTCAAACGCGATAGAAACCGACCTGGGGTTTCCGCAGCTTCTATCGCGATTGCGGCTACAGCCACCAGTATAAGGTCGCATCACTCAAGGGCCCCGCGAGCCACGAGCGCCCGGCGGCCACCCCGCCCCGCTACTCGGCCGCGACGGCGCCCAAGTGTCCATCCGGCCCGCCCGCCAGGCAGGCACGAGCGCACCAGCCAGCGCAAGCACAAGGGCGGCGAGAATGTAGTGCTCCGCGATGGGCACGATCTCCGACTTAATGCCTAGCTGCCATCGAGTTCGAGGTTGCCCATGACTTAAACAGTTCGATCTTCCCTCAACTGAGATCGAGCTCTACCACCCTTGGCAAACTGAAGAATTTCCGAATACCTACCACACGCCTACAACTGGATACAGGACCATTATGGCACGCAATATTGCCATAGAGACGGGCCTTCGATAGAACCAACCGCTATCCCTCATGACTGGCAGAATTGATAGCATTCGAGACATTCTCGTCCGCGCTTCGCACCAGCAAGATCCACGATTCCACAACGCCTGAAAACACCAACCAGAGACACAGCCAAGATACGACCAGAAGGCCACAATCGATCCCGAAAACGAGCCCTCGAATCGCTATGACTACCAGCGCTGAGTATATTGGCGCCGAAATAATAAAGCTCCCGTGTATGTATAACCATTCGACTACTTTGAACGCCCAAAAATCGTCCGAGTCGCACAACTTCATCTTGAAAGAATGCCCCAAGCTGCGCAAGCGTTTGAAGTACCAAGCAATTGCACACAACCCAATCAAACTAGGAAGCAGCGCCCCCACCTGCCAATTGTGGACCGGATGGATTGCCGTCACGCTGATCGCTAGCGGCGTCAGCAACTCAATGAGAGCCAGAACCGCAAGGAAAGGGCCGGTCGGATTGTCCTTCCATCGCTTCATCCCCACCTGAAGAGCCACGAACATCAGGGCGAAGATTGAGCCCGTCACAGCTGCGATAATCGAGAAATAGTTGATCCACACCGAGTCCATCAGGTTCCTTACAGTGAAAGGCTAAGCAGGGATGGAAGATGCTGCCGGTCAACTCTCGAATCTACCTCAGCAGTGGCCACACGATTACACGTTTGCACGAACTTATTACATCGCATGCTCAGCGCCTGACCGCATGATGAATAGGCCCACTCAGGGCAACGCCGTCGCAATCCCCACCTTGATGTCGAACTCCTTTACTGCAGTGCACGCACACCCACCGGATTGCGAACTGACCATATAAGGAGGGCGGCACGGTCCAACACTGCCTGTCCCACTAGGTTCGAGCCACACCTGGCGCACCGAGACTGGTACAGGTCGACGTCGGACACCAGCGAAGCAGGCTAGGTGGTGTGGAAATCCGCCCGTAAACTTCTACTGCCCTGCCTTGGCCTTCGTGGTTCCCGATGCCTGCTAGGACATCGGCGCTACATCGCAGACTCATAGCAACATCCAGCAGAAACAACCCGCCCCGCTACTCGGCCGCGACTGCGCTGAGGATGTCCATCCGGCCCGCCCGCCACGCGGGCACGAGAGCACCGGCGAGCGCGAGAGCCAGGGCGGCGAGGGCATAGAGCCCCGCCACGGGCACGATCTCGTAGTTGATGCTCACCGCGGTGGTGCCCGAGAGCGCCACGGTGGCGAGGTAGTGCAGCGCGCCGCCGAATAGCAGTCCCAGGAAACCACCGACAATGCCGACCGCGACGGCTTCGACGAGCACGGTGCGCGCGATGAAGCGTCGGCTCGCCCCCATTGCGCGCAGCACGCCGAGCTCGCGGCGCCGGTCGAGCACCGACAGCATGAGGGTGTTGAGCAGCGCCACGGCCGCCACGAGGGCAACGATCCACTGCACGCCCACCGCGAGCGCCCCGGCCTGCTCGGTGGCTCCCCGCGCCGCGCCATATGCCTCGGCGCCCGTCTCGAGGAACACCCCGTCCGGGAGCTGCTCGCGCACGGCAGCGATCACGGTCGCGGCATCGGCCGCATCAGCCACCTGGACCTCGAGGAACGTCGCGCCTGGTCGCTCGTACCATTGCTGCATCATCGGCAGCGGCATCGCGAGCATCCCCGATCCCACCGAGAGGTAGTCGATGACGCCGATGATCGGAGCGGAGCGGGCACCGCTGGGGGTGGCGAGCTCGACGGCATCGCCGGTATCGAGCCCAATCTGCCGGGCGAGCTGCCGGGACAGGACGATGCCCTCGCCCCGGTGCAGGGCTTGCCGCAGGGATTCGTCCATGGCGCGCACGGCTGGAGCGGTGGTGCCGGGCATCGCCCCGAGAACCATCGCTTTGAGCGGTGCGCCGTCGGGGCTGCTGATGTTGGCATATGCCCACTGCCCCTCTGTGACGCTGCCGATCCCCGTGGCCTGGTCCAGGACGTCGTAGGCCGCCTCGGGAACGACGGGACCGGCGGGGACGACATCGACGGGCGTGGTGGAGAGGTAGAAGTCCGCATCAGCGAGGGGAGCGACGAGGTCGCCGGAGGAATCGACGAGGTTGCGCATGGATCCGGTGGTCGAGACGGCGACCGCGACGGCGATCATGACGGTCACGGCGGTGGCCCACACGCGGCGGGGCGCGCGGGATGCGGACTCGGAGGCGAGCCTGCCGGGTGCCCCTCCACGCAGGGCCAGCCAGGCGGTGGCTCCGCTGATGCCGCGGATCACGCCGTAGCACAGGGCAAGTCCTCCGGCGGCGAACAGGGCGCTCGCGACGAGGGCGCGGCGGTCCTCGAACTGGAAGGCCATCGCGAGCGCAAGCAGCATGACGGCGATGCCGCCGAGCGCGGCGGTCCTCGTCCAGGGCTGGTGGTCGCCCTCCGCGGTGATCACATCCGCGGGCTGCAGCGCCTCGACCGGTGCCACGGCGAACACTTGCCGCGCGGCGACAGCGGATGCTGCCACGCTGGCGAGGATGCACAGCAGGACCGCGATGATGGGCGCGTACCACTGCACGGCGAAGGTGATCTCGGTGCTGAACGATTGCAGCAGCACGGGCGGTATCCGGCCAACGGCGAGGCCGCCCATGAGCGCGCCGAGGGGAACTCCGAGCACGCCGCCGACGGCACCGAGGAAGGCTGCCTCGCCGATGAGGCCGCGGACGATGGTGCCGCGCCGCGCGCCGACCGCCCGCAGCGTGGCGATGGCGGGCCGGCGCTGCGCGACGGTCATGTTCATCGAGTTGAAGACGAGGAAGGCAGCAACAACGAGCCCGATCATCGCCACGATCAGCGTGGAATCACGGGTCAGGGCGATGGCCGAGCTGGCCTGGGCGGTGCGGAACCCAGGCTCGGCAACGAGTGCCTCGCCGTCGATGGCCTGCTCGATGCGCTCGCGGGTGGCGGCCGCATCGGCACCGGGCTCGAGGAGGACGAACACCGAATCGAGGATGCCCTCGCGGCCCGCGAGGCGCTGCGCCACGGGAAGCGCGGTGACCAGGAAGTTTCCGCCGTTGATCGCTGCCGCATTGGGGGTGCCGAGCACCTCGATGACGGTCGCGGTGCCGCCGGGCAGCTCGATCCGATCGCCCACCGTGGCACCGATGCCAGGGCCGGCGAGGACTCCGTCAGCGAGGAGGTCGGCGGGCGAGGCTTCGAGGCCCTCGGCGATCATGCTGCCGAGCCGGGCGGCGCTGGCATCGCTGCCGAAGAGCAGTGTTGTTCCGCTATCGGCTGTCGGGACGGGGGTCCACACCATCGGCACTGCCGCATCGACCCCGTCCACGACGCGCACCCGGCCCACGACGGTGTCGTCGAACCCGGTGTCGGTGATGGCGGTGATCTCGAGGTCGGCATCACCGGCGATGGTGGCGGACAGGTCGCCCACCGATCCGGTGAGGGATCCGTAGGTGGAGAGCACCGAAACGATGAGCGCGGAGGAGACCGCGATGACGGCCGTGGAGATCGCGGCGCGCACCGGTCGTGCCCAGAGCTCGCGCAGGTGCAGCAGCCACCAGCGGTCGAGGTGCGCGCGAACGCTAGCCATCGGCGTGCTCGAGGCGCCCGTCGCGCATCGTGAGGACGAGGTCGGTGCGATCGGCGGCGGACCTGTCGTGGGTGACCATCACGACGAGCCGGTTGGTGCTGCTGTGCGCGATGTCGGTGAGCAGGTCGAGCACTCCGCTGCCGGTGCGGGAGTCGAGGTTGCCGGTGGGCTCGTCGGCGAGGATGACCGGGGGGTCGTTGATGAGGGCGCGGGCGATGGCGACGCGCTGCATCTGCCCGCCGGAGAGCTCCGCGGGCCGGTGGTCCACACGGTCGGCGAGCCCCACTCGTTGCAGCAGCGCGATGGCGTCGTCGCGGGCGGTGGAGAGGGCCTGCCCGTCGAGGAGGCGGGGCACGGCCACGTTCTCCCAAGCGGTGAGGGTGGGCAGGAGGTTGAAGAACTGGAACACGAAGCCGATGTGGTGGCGGCGGAACTCGGCGAGCTGGGTATCGCTGTAGGCGCCGATGTCCTGGCCGCCGACGGTGACCGTGCCGGAGGTGGGGGTATCGAGCCCGCCCATCAGGTGCAGCAGGGTGCTCTTGCCCGCGCCGGACGGGCCGACGATGGAGACGAATTGCCCGCCGGCGAGGTCGAGGTCGACGCCGTCGAGGGCGCGCACGATCTCCTCGCCGAGGCGGTACTCGCGCACCACCTTGTGGAAGCGCACTGCCGGATCGTTGCCGCTGCTGGTCATCAGTGCCGCTCCCCCGCATCCGTTCCTCCGGGTGCCCATTCCCCCGTCGCGAGGAAGTGCTCGATCGCTTCGGTGGGCCCGGTGAGATCGAGGCCCTCGCGGGCTACCCAGTCGTCGTCGAAGTAGGTGCCCGCGTACCGGTCCCCGCCGTCGCACAAGAGGGTGACGACGCTGCCGCTGCGCCCCTCGGCGATCATGCGGGAGATCAGCGCGAAAGCACCCCACAGGTTGGTGCCGGTCGATCCGCCGACAAGTCGGCCCAGGTGGCGCGAGGCGAAGCGCATTGCGGCAATGGAGGAGGCGTCGGGCACGCGCACCATGTGATCGACGACCTCGGGCACGAACGATGGCTCGACCCGCGGCCGCCCGATGCCCTCGATGCGTGATCCGCAGGTCTCGGTGAGTCCTCGCTGCCCGGTGGACCAGGCGTCGAGGAACACCGAGTGCTCGGGGTCGACCACGCACAGCCGGGTGGCATGCCGCTTGTAGCGCAGGTAGCGACCCATGGTGGCGCTGGTGCCTCCAGTGCCCGCCCCCACGACGATCCACTCCGGCACGGGATGCTCCTCGAGCTCGAGCTGCTGGAAGATCGATTCGGCGATGTTGTTGTTGCCCCGCCAATCGGTAGCCCGCTCGGCGTTGGTGAACTGGTCGAGGTAGTGCCCGCCGCACGCATCGGCGAGGCGCTGCGCCTCGCGGTAGATCTCCCCGGGCTCGGAGACGAAGTGGCATTCACCGCCCTGCGCCTCGATCAGCGCGATCTTCGAAGGGCTGGTGGTGGCGGGCATGACCGCGACGAAGCGCAGCCCGAGCAACCGCGCGAAATAGGCCTCGGAGACGGCGGTCGAGCCCGAGGATGCCTCGATGACGGTGGAGCGGTCGTGGATCCATCCGTTGCACAACCCGTAGAGGAACAGCGATCGCGCGAGGCGGTGCTTGAGGCTGCCGGTGATGTGGGTGGACTCGTCCTTGAGGTAGAGCTGCACGCGTGCCGCCGAGCCGGGCCACTGCTCGGGCAGCGGGTATCGCAGCAAGTGGGTGTCGGCGCTGCGCTGCGCGTCGGCCTCGATGAGGCGCACCGCGTTGTCCGCCCATTCCCGGTCGCGCGGGGCCCGGGAACCGTGGCGCGGTGGGATCATTCTCCGCCCGTATCGCCCTGCTGCGCTCCCCGCAGGCGTGCCTCGAGGTCCGCGCGCTGCTGGCGGCGCTGCGAGTCCAGCGCCGCGATGCCCGCGTTGATGCGCTGGCGCAGAGGCTTGAACAGCACGAAGGACAGGGGCATGGCGATGAGGACCGCGAAGAGCAGCGCGACGAGGAGATAGACCTGGACCCCGACGAGCATGCCCGCGCCGATGATGACCCCGGCGATGAGGGCCGCGAGGAGGAGCCTCGCGACGGTGAACAGGATGATGTCGCGGACGAGGGTGCCCTTGGTGTGCTGGCGCTGCGGCGATGCCTGGGATGACGAAGACGAGTTGCTCACGGCTCAAGGCTACCGAGTACTGTCGCGCTGGCTCGGCCCGCCATCCTTCGCGGGCCGGAGTAGAGGCCCTCCGCGAGCGCGGGAAAATGCCCGCTTAGTCCCTTACCTCCGCTTTACCAACATCGTACCGTTCGAGTACCTGGCACCCGCGGTGCCACTATTGATCAAAGTTCATCCGGTCACAAACCGAAGGAGCACGGAAATGACTGTCATTGGATTCGAGACCAACGAGCGACTGCTCACCCCCGGCCAGGTCGCGTCGCTGTTCAGCGTCGACCCGAAGACCGTTTCCCGCTGGGCGCTCGCCGGACGGCTCGGATCGCTGCGCACCCCTGGCGGGCACCGTCGCTTCCGCGAGTCCGAGGTCCGCGAGCTGCACGCTCGACTGACCTCCGAGGCGCACCGCTGACCCCACGCTGGAGCCCGGGCCAGGGCCATCCTGGCCCGGGAAGCACCGCACCGCTACTCTCGTAAGGAGAAGGAGGTGCGTCATGCTGTGGATCCTGGCCATTCTGGGGCTGATCCTGCTCACTGTGCTCTTGTGGCGTGCTTTCGGACCCACCTTGCTCGGGCGGACGGACAATACCCCCCGAACGGTCGGCCCGGACGATGATCCCGAGTTCCTGTGGCGGATCAAGAGGGACTTGAGCAAGGAACGTCCGGCCGACCCGAAGCGGACCGACCCGCAGAACGAGAGCGGCGAGGCATAGGGAAGCGGGAATGTGGGACGGCCCACGCGGTCGAGATGTGCGTTGCACGATGAAGCGGTGGGGAGCTTGTGCTCCCCACCGCTTCTGCATGTCCAGCTCTGGGTGCCGGTCTAGCCCTTGCGCGCGCTGCCGAACCCGCTCGCCAGCGTTGCTGCGAGCTCCATCAGCGCGAGCTTCGTGGCGGGGCGCAGGCGCTCCATGTCGATCTCGGCGCCCTCCTCGAGGTGCGGGTCGAACGGCAGCATCCGTACTGCTCGGCTGCGCTTGCTGAAGTGCTGCACGACCTTGTCGAGATCGACCTTGCCAGCCTTGGGGCGGGCAGCATTGATGACGGTGATCGACTTGGCGACGAGGTCGGCGTGGCCGTGGGCCTCGAGCCAGTCCATGGTGGCCGAGGCGCTGCGGGCGCCATCGACCGATCCCGAGCTGACAATGATCAATGCATCAGCGCTATCGAGCACGCCGGACATCGCCGAGTGCATGAGCCCGGTGCCGCAGTCGGTGAGCACGAGGTTGTAGAACCGCTCGAGAACATCGAGTACCTCGTGGTAGTCCTTGGCGCTGAAGGCCTCCGAGACGGCGGGATCGCTGTCGGACGCCAGCACCTCGAGCCGGCTCGTCGCTTGCGAGGTGAAGGCGCGGACGTCGCTGTAGCGCTGGATATCGGCGCCCTGGCGGAGCAGGTCACGCACGGTGGCCTCGGTGCCGAGGGGCAGCTTGTTGCTCAGGGTTCCCCGGTCCGGGTTCGCGTCCACCGCGATGACCCGGTCGCCGCGCAGGGAGGCGAACGTGGAGCCGACGGCAGCAGTGACCGTGGTCTTGCCGACACCGCCCTTGAGGCTGAGCACGGCGATCTTGTGGCAGCCGTACAGCGAGCCCCGGATTTCCGCGGTCAGCTCGGCGATCCGGGCTTCCTTCTTGCCGTCGCCCAGATTGACGGAGCCGCCGGTGCAGGAGTAGACGGCCTTCCGCCAGCCGCGCCGTGGTGCTGGCTTGACCGGCTTGAGCAGGACCTCGCTGGAGAGATCCCAGGAGTTCGGGCTGCTCGAGGATGCCCCTGGGCGGCTGAAGAGATCCGTGGAGGCCGCTGCTTTGGCATCGGAATCCTTGCTGGATGCGCTTGGCGCGGCCTTGGGTGCCGGTGCAGCTCGCCCGGCCTGGTCGTCGGACCAGATGCCGTCGGCGTTGCCCTGCACTGGATCGTTCTTGTACGCATGGCTGACCTGACTGGTCATCGCCACCTCCCCCTGAAGCGCGTGAACTGAATGATGGAAGCGACAATCCCCCGATTGGTCGCCGCTATTGAGTAAGCACCATCGGACGCCCCCGCGCAACCCCTCCCGAAGCGGCCTCCCACATCATGAGATCAACAGCAGGGACGTGAAGAGCCTTCCCGGAGTCCGCCCAGCTCCAGGCAGCGAGCCACCGAACCGCCCGCGTGCTACCGTTGCAGCGTGAGCGTGATGACTCTATTGTCGCTGGTAGGAGGCCTAATCCTCCTCGTCGGCGGCGGAGAACTGCTTGTCCGGGGCGCGACGTCGCTCGCCCAGAGCATCGGCATGTCCGCGCTTGTCGTCGGACTCACCGTCGTGTCCTTCGCAACATCCGCGCCCGAGCTCGCGGTCAGCACCGGCGCCGCGCTCAACGGCTACCCCGGCCTCGCGATCGGCAACGTGGTGGGCTCCAACATCGCCAACATCTTCCTCATCCTTGGCGTCGGTGCCCTCCTCGCCCCTCTGGTCGTGACCTCCCGGATCGTGCGGACCGACATCCCCGTGATGATCGGGTTCTCGCTGCTGTTGCTCGGGCTCGCGCTCGACGGCGCGATCAGCCGGATCGACGGCCTGATCCTGCTGGCACTCCTCGTGGCCTACCTGGTGGCGCTAGTCACTGCCACCCGGAGCGACCCGGGCGACCGTGAGGAACCAGTCTCCGATGCCAGCCCGGCACCCGGCAGCGCCCCTTCCCGGTCGCGCGCGAAGCAAGCAGCCATGAGCACGCTGCTGGTGCTGATCGGGGTAGGGATGCTCGTCGCCGGGGCGCAGCTGCTCGTGCATGGCGCCACCACCATTGCCTCGGCCTTCGGCCTCAGTGATCTCGTCATCGGCCTCACCGTGGTTGCCATCGGGACGTCCTTGCCGGAGCTCGCTACCGCTGTCATCGCCGTCCGCAAGGGGCAGGTCGACCTTGCTGTCGGAAATGTGGTGGGCAGCAATATCTTCAACATCGGCGCCGTGCTCGGCATCACCGCAGTGGTGGCGCCCAGCGGGATCGACGTCGTGCCCGGTGCGGTGGGCTTCGACCTGCCCATCATGATCGCGGTAGCACTCGTGCTGCTCCCGGTCGCCTTCACGGGTCTCGCGGTGGCCCGCTGGGAGGGCGGGGTGTTCGTGGCCTTCTACGTCGCCTACCTCGGCTACCTCGTGCTCGATGCCACTGATCACGATGCGCTCGAGCCGTTTGGCGCGGCCATGCTGTGGTTCGTCATCCCCATCACCGCGTTCTGGCTGCTCCTGCTCGCGGTGCACGAAGCACGCAAGAGGCTCGCCCGCGCGTAGGGGATCGAGCGGGATCTGCCCGAGCGGGATCTGCTAGCCATTGTCACGCGACACGCCGCGACACGGGCTCGAGAACGTGACATTGACCAGCAGATTTGGCAGAGGCGGGCAGCCCCGCTCGCCCCGCTAGTTCAGTCCGGCGTAGGAGTGCAGCCCGGAGATCACCATGTTGATGAAGAACAGGTTGAACACGATCGCTAGGAAGCCCACGACGTTGATCCAGGCGGCCTTGGCATCCCGCCAGCCAGCAGTGGCGCGGGCATGCAGGTATGCGGCGTAGACCACCCAGGTCACGAACGACATGGTCTCCTTGGGGTCCCAGCCCCAGAACCGGCCCCACGCTGCCTCGGCCCATACCGCACCGAGGATGACGCCCAGCCCGAAGATGGGGAACGCCACGATCGTGACGCGGTAGGCGATGCGGTCGAGGGTCCGCGCCTCCGGGAGGCGGCTCGCGATGCGACCGCGCACTCCCCCGGGACGGGCATCCTCGGTGCGACCCTCGATGAGCGCGTAGCGGACGAGGAACATCAGGCTCGCGACGCCCGAGACGAGGAACAGGCCACTGCCGAGCACGGCGAGCGAGACGTGGATCGGCAGCCAGAACGACCTCAGCGCTGGCACCACGGGGGCGGAGTCGGCGTACAGCACGGTTCCCGCGACGAAGACCAGCGCCACGACGGGCGCGAGGATGAAGATCCAGAGCGGGCGATGCTCGGGCTTGCGGACGAAGACGAGGCCCCCGACGACAGTGGCGAGCACCATGCCGGAGACGAACTCGTACATGTTGCCGAGCGGGAACCTGCCCGCCGAGAATCCCCGGAGCACGATGGAGGCGAGCTGGAACACCGCGCCGAGGATGACGAGGGCATAACCCATGCCGCCGAACTTGTCGAACCAGGTCCGTTGCGCGGGCCGCGCCGGAGCTGGCGAGCGCGAAGCCCCCGAGGCGCCAGCGGTCACGCCGGCGAGCTCGCGCTGCTGCGAGGCACGCACGCGCGAGGTGGCGTACTGCCCGGCGAACATCACCATGGCGAGCACGTAGATGGCGAAAGCAACCTGGAAGGCGCCATCGCTCCAGCGCGCGAGCTCAGGATCCACGTTCATTCGGCACTCCAGTTTCTCGTGTTGCCTGTTGCGCTAGGCATTGCGGCCATCGTCACCGCTATCGGAACGGCGCAGCCCGAGCTCCTCGACGAGCTCGTCGAACTCGTTGCCCCACCCGGCCTGGTCGGTGCGGGCCAGGCCACCCATCTCTACTACAGTACGTCGTTCATCGTCGCCGGGGCCTGCTGGTCCTTCCCCGATGCGGACCCAGACCCGGCGGCGGGTGATCGTCAGCGACATCAGCAGGCCCAGTGTCATCGTCACGGCCGAGACGAGCACCCACTTCTGCGCGGGATCATGCGATACCTGCAGCGATACCCATTCCTCGGCCCCGTCGAAGCGCACCTCGGTGCCGTCGTCGAGGATCTCCGACTCCCCGGGGTACAGGTTGACCCGCGCCTCGCGGACGAGGCGGTCCTGCTCGATCATCGATTGATCGAGCGCGAAGATGCTCTGTGGCTTGCCAGTGTCGAGCCCGGTATCGCCGCGATAGATGTCGATGGCCACGGCGGGGTCGAGCATCGCGGGGAACGACGAGGTGAGCAGCGTGCCGTCAGGGAAGGCCGCGGTGGGCGCGAACAGGCCCTCGATGGCGATCTGGTTCTTCCGCCGCTCGGCATTGTCCTCGTACAGCCCACCGGGCGGATCGAAGCGCATTGCCCCCGAGCTGAGGAAAGTCGTGGCCTCCTCCGGCGCGAACTGCAGGGTCTCAGTGCGCTCCTCCCCATTGGGGAAAGTCACGGTGAAGGTGGGCGCGAATCCATGGCCGATCAGGTACACGCGATCGCCCTCGATGCGCAGCGGCTCGTTGACGCGCAGCCGATAGGGGCGCCAGGTGCCCGTGACGAGATCCTCGCCCGCCTGGTACTCGATGTTGGAGGTGAACATCTCCGCCTGGCCAGTGGGCAGGTAATCAGCCTGGAAGTCCTTGACACGGACGCAGAACTGCGCCAGATCAGTGCCGTCGACGTCGAGGCCCGCGCGGAACGAGTCATACACCGCGGGGCTCGCGCTGCAGAAGCCTGGCCCGTCATCGGCGATGACAATGACCGAGCCCTCGTAGCCGAGGACGCGACCGATCGCCACGGTGGCGAGGACGCAGACCAGCGCGACGTGGAAGACCAGGTTGCCGAGCTCGCGGGAGTGGCCGCGCTCCGCCGAGATCTCGATGACACCGCCCTCGCGACGGATGCTGGTGCGCCACCGTCGGAACAGGTGCTCCGCCCGGCCAGCGACCTCCTCGGCCGGGGCGCCAGCGGTACCAACGGCGTGGCGGGGCAGCCGCGCGAGGTTGCGGGGCACGCGCACCACGGGTTGCCGCATGGCGCGCCAGTGATCAGCCGCGCGAGGCAGGATGCAGCCCACCAGCGAGATGAACAGCAACGCGTAGATCGCGGTGAACCAGAAGCTGCTGAAGACGTCGAAGAAGCCGAGCGTGTCGAGGACCGGACCGATAGTGGGCCGGTCAGCGATGTATTGCGCCACCTTCTGCGAGTTGAGGCTGCGCTGCGGCAGCAGCGCGCCCGGCACGGCCGCGAGGGCGAGCAGGAACAGCAGCACCAGAGCGGTGCTCATGCTGGTGAGGCTCCGCCACAGGTTCCGTAGCGTGGCCAAGGCCTTGCGTAGCACTCATCCTCCCCATTCCCGGGCGCGCGCACTGTGGCGGGCGCCTCGTTCCCCGTCGATCAATGGTTGCTCATCTGTGTGGTGGCCCATCAGATCGGCAGCACCGTATCGGTGATGAACGCATCGCGCGCCCAGCCGACGAACAGCTCCCACGCACCGGTGACCAGGGCAACGCCGACGGCGATGAGCATGATCCCGCCTATCACCTGCACCAGCCTCGCGTTGCGGCGCAGCCAGCCGACACCGCGGAGGGCGGCGGTCGAGCCGAAGGCCAGGATCACGAAGGGCAGTCCGAGCCCCATGCAGTAGGCGATGATGAGGATCACGCCGCGGGTGGCGGTCGTGCCCTCGGTGCCGGCGGCGAGCGAGATCACCCCGGCCAGCGTCGGGCCCAGGCACGGTGTCCAGCCCAGGCCGAAGATCCCGCCGAGGACGGGTGCCCCGAGCAGGGACGTGAAGCGCCGCGGCGAGAATCGTGCCTCTCGCTGCAAGGCCGGGATCAGTCCGAGGAAGACCAGCCCCATGAGGATCGTGACGACCCCGCCGACGCGCTGGAGCAGCTCGCGATTGAGGCTCAGGGCCCCGATCATGCCGAACACCGATGCCGTCGCGAGGACGAACACCACGGTGAAGCCCCCGACGAACAGCGCTACGGCCCCGGCCACGCGCCATCGGGTGCGATCCCGGATCGTAGTGAGGGTCGTCGTGCCGCTGGCTTGCTCGACCGTCGCCGGAGGTGCCTCGGCACCGACCAGTCCCGCTAGGTAGGAGAGGTAGCCCGGCACGAGGGGGATGACGCACGGCGAGGCGAACGAGACGAAGCCCGCGAGCACCGCGACAACGATCGCGGCCAGCATGGGCCCGGCGACAGCGGTATCGCGGAAGGTCTCGCCGATGGACGCGGCGAGGAGCACGGTGGTCATTCGGCCGCCACCCGCTCGACCACCGGCTGGAGATCCTCGGCGAGGAGGTCCTTGAGGAACACAGCGGCGACGCGGTGCTCCCGGTCGAGGACCACGGTCATGGGCACGACGCTCGTGGGGATGCCGCCCAGCGCGAGGAGGGTCCGCATCGGCGGATCGTAGATGGAGGGAAAGGTGAGGCCGAAGTCCGTGATGAAGTCCTGCGCCTTGTCGATCTGCCGGTCCCGGACGTTGATGCCGATGAGCTGCACGCCGAGATCCTTGGTGTTGTCGTAGACCTCTTGCAGCTGGGGCATCTCGGTGCGGCAGGGCGCGCACCACTGGCCCCATACGTTCAGCACGACGACCTCGCCCGCATAGTCCGAGAGGGCGATGGTCTCCTCCGGCTGCATCACCGAGGGACCGGAGATCGCGCCCGCCGTGCCGCGCTCGGCGGGCGGATCATAGAAGATCTCGGTCTGCCCGCCCGGGGAGACGAAGTTGAAGGTGCCCCCGTAGACGACGGCATCATCGCCGGAGGCACAACCCACGAGCAGCGAGCCAGCCAGGGCTGCCGCAGCGGCCCAGGTCCAGCGTCGCGGGGAACGCGGTCTCATGCCCCCGTCACCGTGGGGTCCGAGGCTCCCGCCGGCTCGGAGTACACGATGTCGATCAGCTCATCGCCCTCGTAGACCAGGGAGGTCAGCGACGCCAGCGAGCACTGCCGATGGCGCGGATCGTGCCAGAGCCGCTGCCCCTGCAGGAACCGCCGCAACGACCACACTGGTAGCTGGTGGCTCACGCAGACCGCCTCGTGGCCGGAAGCATTGGCGCGAGCAGTGTTGACCGCGGCCAGCATGCGGTGCGCGATCTGCAAGTAGGGCTCGCCCCAGGATGGCGTGAACGGATCGCGCAGCTTCATCCAGTGCCGCGGGCGGCGCAGCGCGCCATCGCCGACCGAGACGCGCAGGCCCTCGAACTGGTTGTCCGCCTCGATGAGGTCCTCATCGGTAGCGACCTGGAGCCCATGCTCCTCGGCGATCGGTGCCGCGGTCTGCTGCGCGCGCAGCAGCGGGGACGCGACGACATGGGTGATGTCATGGCCAGCGAGGGCCTTGCCGACGAGCCGTGCCTGGTCCTGGCCGGTCTCCGAGAGCCGGAAGCCGGGAAGGCGGCCATAGAGGATGCCGTTGGGGTTGTGCACCTCGCCGTGGCGCACGAGATGCACGATCGTGCGGATGTCGCTCGAGCGCGCGCGGTCATTGCTGGGGTCGGTCACGTCTCATCCTCCTAGAGCGGATGTCGTCCTGTCAGGCCTTAACGGGCTCGGGCGGTGTCGCGGCCGCCGCGGCCTCCGCCGCTGCTGGCACCGCTCGCGCGATCACCTCGAACGCCTCGTCATCGAGGGCAGCCGAGACGAACCATGCCTCGAACGCGCTCGGTGGCGCATACACGCCCCGGTCGAGGAGGGCATGGAAGAACGCCGGATATCGCCACGTCTCGCTCGCCTTCACCTGTGCATAGTCTTGCACGGAATGATCGGTGAAGAACACGCTCACCATAGTTGCCGCTGATTGGACATGGTGCGCGATGCCCACGGCATCGAGGGCATCGGCGAGCAGCTCGCGCAGCGCGGCGTGGTTGCGCCGCAGCGCCGCATACACCTCGGGGGTGGCGTGGCGCAGCGTCGCGAGCCCGGCAGCGACGGCCACCGGGTTCCCCGACAACGTCCCGGCCTGGTAGACCGATCCGCTCGGAGCGAGGTGCGCCATGATGTCGGCCCGGCCACCGAACGCCGCTGCCGGCAGGCCTCCGCTCATGACCTTGCCGAACGTATAGAGATCACCGGCCACGCCGTCGATGCCGTGCCAGCCGGATGCGCTGACGCGGAAGCCGGTCATCACTTCATCCATGATGAGCAGCGCGCCGTTCGCGTGGCAGGTCGCGCGCAGACCCTCGTTGAACCCGGGCAGCGGCGCGACCGCGCCCATGTTGCCCGCCGCTGCCTCGGTGATCACCGCGGCGATCTCGCCCTCGTGCCGGGCGAACGCCTCGCGGACTGCGCCGAGATCGTTGTAGGGCAGCACGATGGTGTCGGCCGCCTGCGCGCCGGTGACGCCCGGCGAGGTCGGCAGGGCATAGGTCGCGACGCCGGAGCCCGCGTGCGCGAGCAGGGAATCGACGTGCCCGTGGTAGCAGCCAGCGAACTTGATGATCTTGCTGCGCCCCGTGAAGCCGCGGGCCAAACGCACCGCGCTCATCGTCGCCTCCGTGCCCGAGTTGACCAGCCGCACCTGGTCAACCGGCTCCACGCGGCGCACGATCTCCTCGGCGAGCTCGACCTCCCCCTCGGTGGGTGCTCCGAACGAGGTGCCCTTGAGGGTTGTCTCGCGCACGGCCTCGACCACGGCGGGGTGGGCATGCCCCAGGATCATCGGCCCCCAGGAGCAGATCAGGTCCACATAGCGATTGCCATCGACATCCACCAGCCAGGGCCCGCGCGCCTCCTTGATGAACCGGGGCACTCCCCCCACCGCGCCGAACGCGCGCACCGGCGAGTTCACTCCGCCGGGGATCACGCGGGAGGCACGGTCGAAGAGCTGGGCGGAACGGGGCACGTGGGCGTGGTCGTGGGGCTCGGTCACGGCTACCAGTGTTCCAGCTTCGCGCGCGGACGTCGACGACGGGGTGTAGTACGGCGGCTAGGGCTGGTCCTGCTCGTCGTCCATGCGCAGGATCGCGAGCTTCTCGATGTATTCGACCTCGGTGAGCTCCCCCGCCGCGAACCGGCGCCGCACCTCTTCCTCCGCGGCGCTGCGCCTGCGCGGCAATTCCGGGCGGGAGTCCCCGGGCGCTGGTACCGCGCTGAGCCGCATGATCGTCGCTACGGCGAGGACGAGCAACGTGATCGCCACGACCGCCAGGAGCACCATCATCATGCCTCCCATGATGGCACCAGCGACGCAGGGCCGCATGGACACGTTCCTGAGCGGGCCCTGAGAACACCCTGCCAACCCTCGCGAGTGCGGTTATCGTCGAAGTCATGACCAGCACTGGGCAATACCTTCGCGACGCACTCGACGGCCCCTGGAAAGAGATCCGGGATCAGTGCCGCGAGTATCTCGCCGCCGACATCTTCACCACCGACCCGGCGCTCGACACGAAGGCCGCCCGCGCGCGTGCACTCGAGCAGATGCGGGCCCTCGTCGAGACCGGCTACCCCGAGAGCGGCTTCGCGCGCGAGAACGGCGGCACGGGCGATGCCGGTGCCGCGGTCGCGGGCTTCGAGATGCTCGCCTACGCGGACCTCTCCCTCACCGTGAAGGCCGGGGTGCAGTGGGGCCTTTTCGGTGGCGCGGTGGAGAACCTCGGCACCAAGCGCCATCACGACAAGTACATCCGTCCGCTGATCAAGCTTGATCTGCTCGGTTGCTTCGCGATGACGGAGTCCGGGCATGGCAGCGACGTCCAGCAGCTCGAGACGACCGCCACCTATGATCCGGACACCCAGGAATTCGTGATAAACTCGCCCACCCCGTCGTCCCGCAAGGACTACATCGGCGGCGCGGCCGAGCATGCCACCATGGCGGCGGTGTTCGCGCAGCTGATCACCGAGGGCGAATCGCATGGCGTGCATTGCTTCGTCGTGCCCATCCGTGACGAGAACGGCGGCGATCTGCCCGGCGTCACCACCTCCGACTGCGGCCACAAGGGCGGCCTGCCCGGCGTGGACAACGGCCGGATCATGTTCGACAACGTGCGGATCCCGCGCGAGAACCTCCTCAACCGGTACGCCGATGTCGAGGAGGACGGCACCTACCGCTCCGAGATCGACAACGACAGCCGCCGCTTCTTCACCACCCTCGGCACGCTCGTGCGCGGTCGCGTCAGCGTCGGTGGCGGCGCAGCGGCGGGCGCCCGCGTCGCGCTGAGCATCGCCACCCGCTACGCGCTCAAGCGCCGCCAGTTCCGTCCCGCCAAGGACGAGCCGGAGAACGTGCTGCTCGACTATCTCTCGCACCAGCGGCGCCTGCTGCCGCTGATCGCCAAGTCCTACGCGCTCGCGTTCGCGCAGAACGACCTCGTGCGCAAGATGCACCTCATCCAGACCGGCCAGAACACCGACCCGGAGGCGCAGCGCGCGCTCGAGAAGCGGGCCGCGGGCCTGAAGGTGGCGCAGACCTGGCACGCGACCCGCGCCATCCAGGAGTCGCGCGAGGCCTGCGGCGGGGCCGGCTACCTCTCGGAGAACCGGATCGTCACCCTCAAGGCTGACACCGATGTCTTCACCACCTTCGAGGGCGACAACACCGTCCTGACCCAGCTCGTGGCGAAGGAGCTGCTCACCGCCTACGCCGATGAGGTGCGCGACTACGATGCCACCGATTGGGTGCGCTTCGCCGCGACCATGGCCGGTGACGTGGTGCGGGAGCGCTCCGGCGTGCGGCAGATGATCCAGACGCTGTTCGACCGCAGCGATGAGTCCGTCGAGGAGGGCGACCTCTCCCGGCGGGCATCGCAGCTGCAGCTCTTCGCCGACCGGGAGGACTACCTCGTGCGCACCGCCGCGCAACGACTGCGCAATGGCGCGAAGAACGGCGACGCGTTCAAGGCGTTCAACAATGCCCAGGACCACATCCTCAAGGCCGGGGCCGCGCACATCGATCGGCTCATCCTCGAGGAGTTCATCGACGGCATCGAGCTGATCAAGGACGACGAGGCCCGCAAGATCGCCGAGACCCTCTGCGACTTGTACGTCTTCACCGAGATCGAGGCGGATCGCGACTGGTTCATCATGCACCGCTTCATGTCGGTGGAGCGCGCCAAGGCCGTCCGGCGCGGGGTCAACGAGCTGTGCGAGTCCCTGCGCCCGCACGCGCTCACCCTCGTCGAGGGGCTCGGCGTTCCCGAGAACATGCTGCGCGCGTCCATGCTCAATGATGCGAGCGTGTACGAGCGCGAATAATCTCCATGCTGAAACGGAGGGCCCCGGCGGGACTAGCGCCGGGGCCCTCTCCTTGCGTGAGCCAGGTATTCGCAAAGCTGCTGGTGAATGTCACGCGGCACGCCGCGGCACACACTGCCGGATGTTGACAACAACCAGCAGATCTTCTGCGCGGCATCTGCCCGCTGCCAGACTCGCTGGGCCCGCCACTGGTATCCCAGCAGCCAGTCCGACTCGCCCCGCGCGGCCAAGCCCAGCGCGGCTACTCCCCTATATGGCCACTCAGAGCCGACGACGCTGCCGGGCGATATCGGCCAGCACGACGCCTGCCGCCACCGAGGCGTTGAGCGACTCGACGACGCCGGCCATCGGGACGCTGACGATCACATCGCAGGTCTCGCGGACCAGCCGGGACAGGCCCTTGCCCTCGGAACCAACAACGATCACCAGCGGCACATCAACGCTGGTGAACTCATCGAGCGGGACCGCGCCCTCGGTGTCGAGGCCCACCACGAAGTAGCCGTTCTCCTGGAAATGCTTGAGCGTCCGGGTGAGGTTGGTCGCGCGCGCCACGGGGATGCGGGCGGCTGCCCCGGCGCTGGTGCGCCAGGCCACGGCAGTGACGCTCGCCGAGCGCCGCTCCGGGATGAGCACGCCGTTGCCGCCGAATGCCGCGGTCGAGCGGATGACAGCGCCGAGGTTGCGTGGATCGGTGATGTTGTCGAGCACCACGACGAGCCCTGGATCGGCGGATTCGTGGGCGGCACGCATCAGATCGTCGGCATGCATGTACTCATACGGCGGCACCTGCAGGGCGATGCCCTGGTGCATGCCGTTGGTGGTCATCCGATCGAGGTCCGTCTTGGGCACCTCGAGCAGCGGGATCCCCTTGTTGGCCACGTATTGCACGGCCTCGGTGACACGCTCGTCCGGATCGCTCTCCACCGCGACGTACAGCGCGGTGGCGGGCACCCCGGCACGGAGGCACTCGACGACGGGGTTGCGGCCGAGCACGAGCTCGGGCCCCTCCCCGGCCTTGCGGCGCGCGGCATGGGCGCCGGCCCTGCCCTGTCGCGCCTTGGCCTGCGCGGCAGCACGGCGGGCGGCCGGATGACCGACCCTCGCCTCGGCCGGAGGCGTAGCGCCGCGGCCCTCGAGGCCCTGGCGCCGCTTGCCACCGGTGCCCTTGACCGCGCCCTTCTTGGTGCCGGCCTTGCGGACCGCGCCACGGCGGCTGGAGTTTCCTGGCATTGTGTCCCTCGTTCTCCTTCCGCGCGCGAACCGCGGAAGCGCTAGTGGTCGTTCCTCAGGGCCCACTCCGGCCCATCTGGTGTGTCTGTGATGATGATGCCGAGCGCGGCGAGCTTGTCCCGGACGGCATCGGCGGTGGCCCAGTCCCGATCAGCGCGGGCTTGCTGGCGCCGGGCGAGCTCATCGCGGACGAGCGCATCGAGCGCCGCGTGGGCGGCATCGGCACTGCCGGGCGCTGCCTGGCCCGCTCGCCATTGCGGAGCGAGCGGATCGACCCCCAGGATGGCGAGCATCGCCCGCACCTGCCCGGCCAGCTCCCGCGCCCGTTCGGGCTCGCCGCCCTCGAGAGCCGTGTTCGCGGTGCTGATGACGGTGTGGATCTCCGCGAGCGCCGCCGGCACCCCGAGGTCATCATCGAGCGCCGCGGCGAATGCCTCGGTCCACTCCCCCACGGCGATCCCGCCAGCCCGTCGCGCGACCCGGTCCAGGAACGCCTCGATCCGCCGGTAGGTCGCTGCGGCCTCCTCGACGGCATGCTCGGAGTACTCCAGCATGGACCGGTAGTGGGCGCTGCCCAGGTAGTAGCGCAGTTCCTGCGGGCGCACCCGCTCGAGCATCGCGGGGATCGACAAGGTGTTGCCCAGCGACTTCGACATCTTCTCGCCGCCGAGGGTGACCCACCCGTTGTGCAGCCAGTAGCGGGCGAAGCCACCGCCCGCGCAGCGGCTCTGCGCGATCTCATTCTCGTGGTGCGGGAAGACGAGGTCCATTCCGCCGCAGTGGATGTCGAAATCCGGGCCGAGATAGGCCGCAGCCATCGCGGAGCACTCGAGATGCCATCCGGGACGCCCCTGCCCCCACGGCGTCGGCCAGGAGGGCTCGCCGGGCTTCGCGGCCTTCCAGAGGGTGAAGTCACGCTGGTCGCGCTTGTGCCCGCCAGCGCCCTCGCCCTGGTGGACATCATCGACGCGATGCCCGGACAGCGCGCCGTACTCGGGGAAGCTGCGCACGTCGAAGTACACATCACCACCGGCGGCATATGCGTGGCCCCGCTCGATGAGCGTCTCGATGAGCTCGATCATCTGGGTGATGTGGCCTGTCGCGCGCGGCTCCACGGATGGTGGGAGCACGCCTAGCTTGTCGTAGGCCCGATCGAAGGCTCGCTCGTAGGTGGCGGCCCACTCCCACCACGGGCGGCCCGCATCGGCCGCCTTGGTGAGGATCTTGTCGTCGATGTCGGTGACGTTGCGCACGAACCGGACATCGTGCCCCTTCGCGAGGAGCCAGCGGCGGAGCACATCGAAGGCGACCCCGCTGCGAACATGACCGATGTGCGGCTCGCCCTGCACCGTCGCGCCACAGAGGTAGATGGAGACCTGGCCGTCGACGAGCGGGGCAAAGTCCCGCTGGGTGCGTGTCGCGGTGTCAAAAAGGCGCAGGGTCACAACGCATCATCGTACTTGGTGGGGCCGCGCATTCTCGAATCCCCCGAGCATGACCGGCAGATCAGTCAGCTGTCGCAATCAGGGCCGTCGCGACGGCGGCTATCCCCTCGCCACGACCGGTCAGGCCCAGCCCGTCGGTGGTGGTGGCCGAGACCGAGACGGGGGCGCCGAGTATCCCGGCCAGGACCTTCTCGGCCTCGCGGCGGCGCGGCCCGATCCGTGGCCGGTTCCCGATGACCTGCACGGCGGCATTGCTGATGGCATACCCGGACTCGGCAAGCATGTCGCGGACCTGCGCGAGCAGCGAAGCGCCGCTGACGCCGTCGAGCTCGGGGCGCCCGGTGCCGAACACTGCGCCGAGGTCACCGAGCCCTGCCGCGGAGAGCAGCGCGTCGCACAGCGCGTGCGCGGCGACATCGCCATCGGAGTGCCCGGTGCAGCCGGATTCCCCCTCGAACAGCAAGCCCGCCATCCAGCAGGGCCGGCCAGGCTCGACCGGATGGACATCGGTTCCGATTCCCACGCGCATCACGCCCCAGACTCTATCCGCTGGCGTGGTCACATGCCCGGAGCGGGCCGCGCGGCGACGAGCGCCTCGGCGAGCCGGAGATCGAGCGGCGTGGTGATCTTGAAGGCGAGCGGATCGCCGGGAACGGTCCGCACGGGCACGCCGTGCCGCTCGCAGGCCATCGCGTCATCGGTGAGGTCGGCCGCGGCGAGGGCGGCATCGTGCGCGGCCCGCAGCACCGCAACGCTGAATCCTTGAGGTGTCTGCACAGCCCGCAGCGCGCTGCGGGCTGGCGTGCTCGCCACGTAGCCGTGCTCGTCGATCATCTTGATGGTGTCGGTCACCGGGAGAACGGGGATCACCGCGTCCTCCCCCGACCAGAGGGCCTCGGCGACCCGGACGATCACGGATGCCGGAGTGAGCGCCCGAGCGGCATCGTGGACGAGCACATGCCGGGCGCCCTCGAGCGCCTCGAGGCCCGCGCGGACGGAATCCGCGCGCTCCGCTCCACCCGCAACGACGCTGGCCCGGGGGCCCGCGATCCGCTGGGCCTCGGCTAGGCGATCCGCTGGGGCGACGACGATGATGTGGTCGATCACGCCAGAGGCACGCAGCCCCTCCACCGCCCACGACAATAAGGGGCGCCCACCGAGGGCCACGAAAGCCTTCGGGAGCGCCCCACCGAGACGAGTACCCTTGCCCGCTGCGGGCACCAGGGCCACGGTCCGGGATGACGTGCTATTCACACCAGGCGATGCTACGCGCCCGGATATTGTGGATCAGGATGCCTCGGCATCACGAGGCGACAAGGACCTCATCAAGCATCGACGCAGCCTTGACGTCGTCGGTGCCTTCCGCGAGAGCGAGCTCGCCGACGAGGATCTGGCGCGCCTTGGCGAGCATCCTCTTCTCGCCGGCCGACAGGCCACGGTCCTGGTCGCGGCGCCACAGGTCACGAACGACCTCGGCGACCTTGTTCACATCCCCGGAAGCAAGCTTCTCCAGGTTGGCCTTGTAGCGGCGGGACCAGTTGGTCGGCTCCTCGGTGTGCGCTTCCCGCAGCACCTGGAAGACCCGATCGAGGCCTTCCTCGCCAACAACGTCACGAACGCCAACATACTCGGCGTTAGCGGCAGGAACCCGAACCGTCAGGTCGCCCTGGGCAACCTTCAGTACGAGGTACTCCTTCTGCTCACCCCGAATGGTTCGGGTTTCAATAGCATCGATCGTGGCTGCACCGTGATGGGGATAAACGACGGTGTCTCCGACCCTGAAATTCATATGTCCCGTACCCCTTTCGATATGACTATGCTAACACGAGCCTGCCCTAAATGGATGCCGTCCTTGCAGGTCAGCGCATTCCACACCGGGGCACCACCGCTCACCTGCGGTTCTTCGGGCTTGCAGTTGCAAACACCCCAGGCCTCGGTGGCGCGCCCAGGGGCCCGGTCCATGGCCTGCTGCGCGACCGGCTCATGCCCACGGACCAAATCGACCAGAAACCCCACCCACCGCGCGCGACCAGTCCCGGGCCAACTACTCTGCATAGTGGAAGCGTTCGCGCGGCGCACGATGCGCCCTGCATCGCTCCACGATCATCAAGAGCCCGGGAGGACCGACCGTGACTTCGTCAACAGCGCAGCAACGCGCACAAGCCGATGTGCTCACCTCGCGCACGCGCTCGCACCGTCTTGCTGCGATCACGCTCGCGCTCGGCGCGAGCGCAGCGCTCGCCCTGACCGGCTGCGGCGCCGGACAGGTCACGCAGACCGGCACCAAGGTCGCTGCGGTCACCGGCAGCGCGATCGAGATCGGTGATCTCTCGCTGCGCAACGCCCACGTCGCCTTCGATGGCGACGAGACCGTGTATCCGCTCGAATCGGCGGATACCGCGGAGCTCATCTTCACCGTGGCCAACAACAGCGCGACGCAGAGCGACACCCTCGTGAGCATCGAGTCCTTCGAGGCGCAGGTAGCCCTGCCCGAGGATGCCGAGCTCGAGATCCCCGCGGGCGGCGTGCTCGAGGTGGGCCGCTCGGCGCAGGAGCTCGCCGAGGAGGACTCGGACCGCCCGGTCATCGAAATGTCGAACATGAGCGCGGACGTGAGCCCCGGGCTGACCGTGCCGTTCACCTTCACTTTCGCCGAGGCGGGCGAGGTCACCGTGAACGTACCCATCGACGCCGGCGCTGCCTCGCACCGCACCTACGTGCCTGCCGAGCCGCTAGGGCACTGAACCACGCGCATCGCATGAGATGCATTCCGGCCTGGCACCATTCGGTGCCAGGCCGGTCCTCGTCCGGACCAGAAATGTCAGGGGCATGGACTAGCCTGCTGCATTGTGGTCCGAACCAGAACGAGCTTCCGCTGCACCTCCTGCCAGCACGTCACCTACAAGTGGGCTGGCCGCTGCCCCGAGTGCGGCGCGTGGGGCTCCATCGAGGAAGCACCCGCGCTCTCGGCGCTGCAGAAATCAGCGCTGCAACGCTCAGCCCTGCCCGAGACCCGCGTGGCCTCGACCACCGGGGGCCTCCTCCCGTCCAGCCCCGCGCAGCCCCTGAGCCAGGTGGAGGGCACCCAGGCCGTCACCCGCTCCACGGGCATCGGCGAGCTTGACCGGGTCCTCGGCGGCGGCGTGGTCTCCGGAGCGGTGATCCTGCTGGCCGGGGAGCCCGGCGTCGGCAAGTCCACGCTCCTCCTCGAGGTCGTGCGGCGCTGGGCCGATAACGATGTCGCGCTCTACGTCACGGGCGAGGAATCCGCGGGGCAGGTGCGGCTGCGCGCGGAACGCATGGGCGCCCTGCATGATCGCGTCATGATCGCTGCGGAGTCCGAGCTCGCCACGATCCTCGGGCACGTCGAGCAGGTGGGGCCGAGCCTGCTGATCGTCGATTCGGTGCAGACGATGCGAGCGGCGGACTCCGAGGGCACCACGGGCGGGGTGACGCAGGTGCGCGCGGTGACCAATGCGCTGACGGCGCTGGCGAAGTCAACAGGCATCGCGGTCCTGCTGGTCGGCCATGTCACCAAGGACGGCTCGGTCGCCGGGCCGCGATCGCTCGAGCACATCGTCGATGTGGTCCTGCAATTCGAGGGCGACAAGAACTCGACGCTGCGCATGGTGCGCGGCATCAAGAACCGGTTCGGTCCCACCGATGAGGTGGGGTGCTTCGAGATGAAGGACAGCGGCATCGCCGAGGTCTCGGACCCGTCCGGGCTCTTCCTGCACCATCATGCGCACAGCGTTCCCGGAACGGCCATCACCGTGGCGATGGACGGCAAGCGACCCTTGCTCGGCGAGGTGCAGGCCCTGGTCGCTGGCAGCGGGATCCCGTCCCCCAGGCGCGCGGTGAGCGGCCTCGACGGGGCCCGCGTAGCGATGATCCTCGCGGTGCTCGAACGGCGCTGCGGCGTGGCTCTCACCGGCTCCGAGGTATACACGGCGACGGTCGGCGGGATGCGCGTCACCGAGCCCTCCGCGGACCTCGCCATCGCGCTGGCCGTGGCGTCGGGCGCGCGGGACCGCGCCCTGCCGGAGAAGACCGTGGTGCTCGGCGAGGTCGGGCTCGCCGGGGAAGTGCGGCGGGTGCCGGGAGTGGCGCGACGGGTCCAGGAGGCGGCGCGCCTCGGCTTCACCCGTGCCATCGTTCCCGCGGATTCCGAGGCACTGCCCGAATCAGTACAGGCCCTGCGGGTCCGGGACATGGCCGAGGCGCTCGCGCTGCTGCCGCGCGACTAGCGATCCGCGCGGGGCGGCAGAGCGGCGCTTCCAGGCCTGAAGTAGCCTTCATTCAAGTTTCATTCTGGGCAAGCAGTTTCATGAACAGGCAGGGAGTCGTTCCGTGGCGCAACGAGCCCTTTCCCCCGATCTCTCCACCATCGCCCGCCTCGCGCCGGGGACAGGCCTGCGGGACGCTCTTGAGCGGATCCTTCGCGGACGCACCGGCGCGCTCATCGTGCTCGGCCACGACGAGATCGTCGAGCAGATCTGCGACGGCGGATTCAGCCTCGATGTGGAGTTCGCGGCAACCCGTCTTCGCGAGCTCGCCAAGATGGACGGAGCAGTCGTGCTCTCCGCGGACGGCACGCGCATCGTCCGGGCCAACGTGCACCTCGTTCCGGACCCGACGATCGCGAGCACCGAGACGGGAACACGGCACCGCACCGCGGAGCGCACCGCGCACCACACCGGCCATCCCGTCATCTCGGTGAGCCAATCGATGGGCATCGCGACCGTCTATACCCAGGGCCAGCGGCACGTCCTCGAGGATTCCGCGACGATCCTGTCCCGCGCGAACCAGGCCATCGCCACCCTCGAGCGCTACAAGAACCGGCTCGATTCCGCCACCCGCGCGCTCACCGTGGAGGAGCTCGATGACGTCGTCAGCCTCCGTGACGTGCTGCTCGTCATCCAGCGCTGCGAGATGGTCCGGCGCATCGCCATCGAGATCGACCGGGCCGTCATCGAGCTGGGCACGGACGGGCGCCAGGTAGCGCTCCAGCTCGTCGAGCTGCTCGGCGACAACGACCAGCTGCTGCGCGTCGTGCTGCGCGACTACCTTCCTCACCAGGGCGCACCGGCCCTCGCTGATGCCAACGAGGTCGCGGCGCAGCTCGCCGGGCTATCCGATGCGATGCTGCTCGATCTCAGTGCGCTCGCCCGCCTGCTCGGGCATGACACTCCCGCTGATTCCCACGAGATGACGGTGTCTCCGCGTGGCTATCGCTTCCTCGCGCAGCTCCCGAAAGTGCCGATCTCCCAGATCGAGCAGCTCGTCGAGGCCTTCGGTTCTCTGCAGGCATTGCTCGCCGCGCGGCCCGAGAAGCTCCACACGGTGGAGGGGATCAGTTCCTACCGTGCCCGGATGATCGCCGATGAGCTATCGAGGCTCGCTAGCTCCACTCTCGAGGATCGCTTCTAGCCCGCGGGCGGCGATGGCGGCAGCGGGCTCGGCAACGCTGCCTCCGGCTCGGGCTCGGGAACCGATGGGTCGATGACAGAGAACTGGACCGGCTCGGATTCCACCGCACCGACCTGCGCCATCACGCGGTACTCGCCCGGCGCCACAGGGTTGCGCGATCCCGAGCAGCCGGGTGCCGAGGACGTGCCGGACCAGGTGATCGCGAACGCGACCTGGTCCCCGGGGGCGAGGGTCCACACATCGCGGCCCGTGCTGGGCGCGCAGTCCGTGTTCACCCAGGTGCGGCGATCGCCCTCGACCGTGCGGACCGTCACCTGCTGCACCGCGGGACCGAGATCGCGCGCGCAGGTCGTATCGCCGATGTTGGTGACGACGATGCCGAACCGGGGCTGATCGCCCACGAGGTACTCGGCGCGATCGATCGTGGCGCGAACCGTGATCGATTCATCCTTGCACGGGCCCTCCGCGACCTTGGGCTCATCCTCGAGGTCATCGGATCCCTCGGAGCTTCCGTCAGGATCCTCCGAGGGGGTCTCCTCGACGAGTTCCTCGGGCTCTTTGCCATCCTGCGAATCGCCTGGCTCCGCCGCCTGCTCGTCCGTGTCATCCTGCTCGGACGTGCTGGTGCTCGCCGCAGCCGAGGGGGATGGCTCGTCCCCGCCGCGGAACAACGCGAGGACACCGAGGATGATCCCCACGATCAACGCAAGGACGAGGAGCAGCACGACAGCAGCCGCCACGATGCGGCGCCGGCGATACACCTCGGGCGGGTGCGGGAGCCGACGCGGACGTCGCGGGCGTGGGTAGCGAGGGTCGTGCACGGGACTTACGGTATTCCCGATCGTTACCGGGCAGCCTGATCACGGCGGGCGTGTCGGCTGTGAGTTTCGCCCCAGGGCTCCCCTCGGGCAGCTCCCTGCGCCTCGCTAGCGATCCGACATGTCGTCGATGTCCTGGTCGCCGACATCGCCGATGACGCTGCGCAGCCGGGCCTCGCCCTCCGCGAGCTTGTAGGTGACACCAACGATGGCGCACCGGCCAGCATCGACCGCCTCGGCGACCACGCGGGACCGGGCGAGCAGCAGCGTCGAGGTCTCCTGCACGTGCTGCGCCTCGAACTCGTCGATCGCGGTCAGCCCGCGCTGCCTCGCACGGAGCAGCGAGGGGGTGACGCGCTCGACCACATCGCGCACGAACCCCGCGGGCACGTCCCCGCCCTCGAGGGCGTTGACGGCGGCCGCGACGGCTCCGCAGCTATCGTGGCCAAGCACGACGACGAGGGGAACGTTGAGGACCCCGACGCCGTACTCGATGGATCCGAGCACGGCGGAGTCCATCACATGGCCGGCGGTGCGGACGACGAACATCTGGCCGAGTCCCTGGTCAAAGATGATCTCGGCGGCCACGCGGGAGTCCGAGCAGCCGAACAGGACCGCAGTGGGGTGCTGCGCGGCTACAAGCTTGGCACGATCATCGATACCCTGGCTTGGGTGCAGGGGCGACCCGCTGACGAAGCGCTGGTTCCCCTCCTTGAGGGACTTCCAGGCGGAAATCGGATTGGAGGATGGCATGGGTCCATTCTGCACTGTTTGCCGACCGGCTTGGCGCGCCGCACCGGTACCACCGCGACGCGCAGTCCCGGAAATGCTTATTGACATGCGGAGATGTCCGCTTCCGTAAGGGTGTGAAGTATTGGTGAAATCGAGCAGGGCCGAGCAATGGCGCGGCGCTGAGGAACTCGTAACATGGTTCCGAGAAGAGGCCCGCGATCTGCCGTGGCGCCGCCCCGGAGTCTCGGCCTGGCACATCCTCATCAGCGAGATCATGCTGCAGCAGACGCCCGTGGCCCGTGTCGAGCCGATCTGGCACGAGTGGGTACGACGCTGGCCACGGCCCTCCGACCTCGCTGCGGAATCCCCCGCCGAGATCGTGCGCGCCTGGGGCAAGCTCGGCTACCCCCGCCGCGCGCTCCGTCTGCACGAGTGTGCTGGCATCCTCGCCCGGGACCACGGGGACGTCGTGCCCGACGATGTCGAGCAACTGCTCGCGCTGCCCGGGATCGGCACCTATACCGCCCGCGCCATCGCCTGCTTCGCCTACGGCCAGACCGTGCCGGTGGTGGATACCAACGTGCGGCGCGTGATCGCCCGCGCCGTGCACGGGAACGCCGAGCCGGGGAACCCGTCAGCGACCCGCGACCTGCGAGAGGCCACCGCGATCACCCCGAGCCGGGATGGCGCCGTGTTCGCGGCCGCCCTGATGGAGCTCGGCGCGGTGATCTGCACCGCCCGCAAGCCCGATTGCCCGCGCTGCCCGCTCCCCCGCTGCGCCTGGGTGGAGGCAGGCCGTCCCGCCCCGACCGGCCCCAAGCGAGCTGGCCAGGGCTATGCCGGAACCGATAGACAGGTCCGGGGCCGCATCCTCGATGTGCTGCGCGGCGAGACCGGCCCAGTGGAACGCTCGAGGATCGACAGCGCATGGCTGCTCGATGGGGTCCAGCGGGACCGCGCGCTCGGCTCGTTGCTCTCCGACGGGCTAGTGGAGCAGACCGTCGACGGGCGTTTCGCCCTGGCCGGGGAGGGTGGCGAGGGCTAGCGCTGGCGTTGCTGGGTGGTGGCGGCTTGGAAGGTCGCGGGGCTGAACGGCTGCGGGGCCGAAAGCACCGGAAACCGCCAAACGCGATAGAAGCTCGGCGGGATTCTCCGCCACTTCTATCGCGTTTACTGCCCACCAGCCCAGGCGGCCCCCAGCGGGAAGCCCTAGCCAGGCCGGGATGCGCCGCGGCTGCCAGCGGGCAGGGCCGAGAGGAATGCCTCCACCGCTCCGCGATACTCCTCCGGCGCCTCGTCATGGATGAGGTGGCCCGCGCCGGGCACCTTCAGATAGTCGGTCCAGGACGCTCGCTGGACGCTCGCCATGTCGTTCATCTGCCCCGGGATGGTGAGGGTGTGCTCGCCCTCGACAAGCAGCGCCGGGCAGCGCACGTCCTGCCACTGCTGCCAATAGTCGCGGGTTCCCCAATGGTTGGCGATCGCGCGCCACGTATCGATGCGGCCGTGCAGGCGCCAGCCGGCGGCGGTGCGGTCGAACGAGTCTAGGAAATAGCGACCCGCCACGGGCCCGAACATGCCGAGCACCTCGTTCTCGTCGGTGAACTCGGCGGGCCAGGAGGCGAACCATGCGTCCCACGGCTGGGTGGTGCGGCCGCGGTAGTCCGGGCACATGTCCTCGACCACGATGGCTCGGACCTTCTCTGGGTGGGCGGCGGCGGTGCACCAGGCGTGCAGCCCGCCCATGGAATGGCCGATGAGGATCGCGGGCTCCTGCCATCCGGCGAGGGTGGTGGCGATGTCGTCGACGAAGGCCTCGGTCGTGATCGCGTCACCCTGCGCTGCGGTGCCCCCACCGCTGGCCCCGCGGTGGTCATTCGCGGCTGCCATGCCGCGGTGGTGCGGAGCGTCGTAGGTGTGCACGCGGCCGTAGCGACGCAGCCACGGCACGCATGGCTGCCAGGTTCGGCCTCTCCCCATCAATCCATGGAGGAGGAGAATCGGGCCACCGTCGCCACCGTGATCGACCAACACGCGGAATGACTCTACGCGAGTACGATCACGGCATGCCTGTAGTCAAGATCAATGCCATTGATGTACCCGAGGGCGCTGGAGCCGAGCTCGAGAAGCGCTTCGCGGCGCGCGCGGGGACCGTGGAGGACTCCCCCGGATTCCTCGGGTTCCAGCTGCTGCGGCCCGTGAAGGGCGAATCGCGCTACTTCGTGGTCACGCAGTGGGAGTCGGATGAGGCGTTCGACGCCTGGGCTGCCGGGCCCGCCCGCGCCGCGCACGCTGGCGGCGAGGGCAAGCGCCCCGTGGCATCGGGGGCATCGCTGCTCGAGTTCGAAGTCGTTCTCGACGTGCCAGCCAAGTCGAACGAGGCCTAGCCACGCACCAGGAATCGTCGGGGCCACAGCAACCGCACCGCGCGGGAGCAGCAACGCGACGACGGAAGAAGCACTGGCTACTGCCAAACGCGATAGAAGCCATCCTGGAATTTCCGCGGCTTCTATCGCGTTTGCAGCGACGGCTCACTACCAGGCGCGCCAGTGAAGGGCGCGTCAGTGCAGCTTTGCCTCGAGGCTGATCTCGACGCCGGCGAGGGCCTTGCTCACGGGGCAGCCTTCCTTTGCCGCGTTGGCAGCTTCCTGGAACGCCGCCGCGTCGATGCCCTCGACCTCTCCACGGACGGTGATCTTGCTGGTGGTGATGCGGAATCCACCGGCAGGGTCAGGCCCGAGCGTGACATCCGCGCGCACCTCGAGGTTCTGGGGCGTTCCACCGGCCTCGGCGATCTGCCCCGACAAGGCCATCGCGTAGCAGGATGAGTGCGCGGCCGCGATCAGCTCCTCAGGGCTGGTGGTCCCATCGGCCTCGTCCGCTGCCCGCTTGGGGAACGAGACGTCGTACCGGCCGATGCCCGAGCTGGTGAGCTCCACGGTGCCGCCACCCTCCTGGAGGGTGCCGTTCCATGCGGTGCGTGCCGAACGAGTTGGCATTGTCGTCCTTTCGGTTGATGATGGGCCCCAGTCTTCCGGGCCTTGCCCCAGTCTTCCCCAATGCGTCCTGGCTGCAAGCATTTCCAGGGGTGTCTTCTAGACTTCGTGACGTGAATCCTGCGCCCCGCTCGCTCGCTGCCCTCGCCATCGCCGGTTCGCTCCTCGCGGGCGCTGCCCCTGCCCTGGCGCAGGCCCCAGCCATCGGCACCCTCCCCTCCGCCTCAGTAGGCACAGTCACGCCCCAAGGAGCCGGGCCGTGCGTCTCCCCAACGAATGACACGGTGCTCGCGGAGCTCGCTGATCCTGCGGCCATCGCGGGCGATTCCCCGCTGGAGCGACTGGAGGACGCGGCGGCACGGCACTCCCGCATCGCGGCGGTGCTCGAGTCGCAGGGCGATCGCCGGGGACTGTTCTCGGTGGGCCTCGACGCCGTCGAGCAGGGCGCGGTGCTTCCGATGCAGCGTGACGGGCAGTTCGTCGATCCGGAGTGGGCGAACGAACTGAGCCTGGACCTGTTGGTGCGGTATCTCGGGAACCTTCATGCGCGGGTCACCGGTGGCGTGGTGGAGCCGCAGTGGGCGCGCTTCTTCGATCTGGCGGAGGATTGCTCCGTGTCCCCGGCGCGGGCCGCGATGGCGGGCTACAACGCGCACTTGACGGTGGATCTCGCGCGGTCCGTAGCGGCGGCGGGCACCCGCGATGCACATGTGCCGGATTTCTTCCGCATCGTGGATGCGATCGCGCTGCGCGGTGACCTCATCATCGATCGCACTCGCTCGGCGTACGGTGCCGATCTGGGGCCGTTGTGGCGCGGCTACGTGGTGGGCCCGGCACTCGATTCGATCGTGGGCGAGGGCGTGGGCACGACGGCGCTGCTGAGGTTCGCTGACGTGGGCTACAACTCGCTGACGCTGGCACATGGTCTCGCGCTGCAGGAGCCGATGCTGGCCGCGGATGCGGAGCTGCGGATCACGGGCCTGTGGCAGGTCGCCGACGATGTGCTGGCGGGCCTGAGCGTGGTGGGCGGGCTGTAGGCCGCCTCGCTTGCCTGCACCCCTCGCGCAGGCCTACGGACATGACTAGGGCGGGGCACCCGGAAGGTGCCCCGCCCTTGTTCGTGCTTGCTACTCCGAGTCGTCGCTGGAGGTCTCGCTAGTGCTGGCCAGCGCCTCCGCGGGCTCCTCGCTATCCTCCGCGGTGACGGTCTGCTTGCCGGTGAAGGTGAAGGTGGCGTTCTCGCCGACTCCCGTGCCATCCCAGCCGTCGACATCCACGACGATCGTCTGGCCGGACTCGATCTCCCCGAAGAGGATCTTCTCGGAGAGCTGGTCCTCGATCTCGCGCTGGATGGTGCGGCGCAGCGGCCGTGCACCGAGCACGGGGTCGAACCCACGCTTGGCGAGCAGCGCCTTGGCCTGGTCGCTCATCTCGATGGCCATGCCCTTGTGACGGAGCTGGGTGGCCACGCGGTTGGTCATCAGGTCCACCATCATGATGATCTGGTCCTGCGTGAGCTGGTGGAACACGATCACGTCGTCGATGCGGTTGAGGAACTCAGGCCGGAAGTGCTTCTTCAGCTCGTCGTTGACCTTGAGCTTCATCCGCTCGTAGTTGGACGCCTCGCCCGAGCCGGACGTGAAGCCGAGGCCGACGGCCTTGGAAATGTCCGCGGTACCGAGGTTGGAGGTGAAGATCAGCACGGTGTTCTTGAAGTCGACCGTGCGTCCCTGGCCGTCGGTGAGGCGTCCGTCCTCGAGCACCTGCAGGAGGGTGTTGTAGATCTCCTGGTGCGCCTTCTCGATCTCATCGAAGAGAACAACACTGAACGGCTTGCGGCGCACCTTCTCGGTGAGCTGGCCGCCTTCCTCGTAGCCAACGTAGCCGGGAGGGGCACCGAAGAGCCGCGAGGCGGTGAAGCGGTCGTGGAACTCGCCCATGTCGATCTGGATGAGGGCATCATCGTCGCCGAACAGGAAGTTCGCGAGCGCCTTGGACAGCTCGGTCTTGCCGACGCCGGATGGCCCGGCGAAGATGAACGAGCCCGACGGGCGACGGGGATCCTTCAGGCCCGCGCGGGTGCGGCGGATCGCCTTGGAGACGGCGTTGACCGCATCCTCCTGGCCGATGATGCGCTTGTGGAGCTCGTCCTCCATGCGCAGCAGCCGGGAGGTCTCCTCCTCGGTGAGCTTGAAGACGGGGATGCCGGTCCAGTTGGACAGCACCTCGGCGATCTGCTCCTCATCGACGGTGGCGACCACGTCGAGGTCGCCGGAGCGCCACTGCTTCTCGCGCTCGGCGCGCTGCGCGACGAGCTGCTTCTCCTTGTCACGCAGGCTCGCGGCCTTCTCGAAGTCCTGGGCGTCGATGGCGGATTCCTTCTCGCGCCGCGCCTCGGCGATGCGCTCGTCGAACTCGCGCAGGTCTGGCGGCGCGGTCATGCGACGGATTCGCATCCGGGCACCGGCCTCATCGATCAGGTCGATGGCCTTGTCGGGGAGGAACCGATCGTTGATGTAGCGATCCGCGAGGGTCGCCGCAGCGACGAGTGCGCTGTCCGAGATCGAGACCCGGTGGTGCGCCTCGTAGCGATCGCGCAGGCCCTTGAGGATCTCGATGGTGTGCTCGACCGACGGCTCGCCGACCTGCACGGGCTGGAACCGGCGCTCGAGCGCGGCGTCCTTCTCGATGTACTTGCGGTACTCGTCGAGCGTGGTGGCACCGATGGTCTGCAGTTCGCCGCGGGCGAGCTTCGGCTTGAGGATCGAGGCCGCATCGATCGCGCCCTCGGCAGCTCCCGCGCCGACGAGGGTGTGCAGCTCGTCGATGAACAGGATGATGTCGCCGCGGGTGTTGATCTCCTTGAGCACCTTCTTCAGGCGCTCCTCGAAGTCACCGCGGTAGCGGCTGCCCGCGACCAGGGAGCCGAGATCAAGGGTGTAGAGCTGCTTGTCCTTGAGGGTCTCCGGGACCTCGCCGTTGACGATGGACTGCGCGAGCCCCTCGACGACGGCGGTCTTGCCCACGCCCGGCTCGCCGATGAGAACAGGGTTGTTCTTGGTGCGGCGGGAGAGCACCTGCATGACCCGCTCGATCTCCTTCTGGCGACCGATCACGGGATCGAGCTTGCCCTCCATAGCGGCCTGCGTCAGGTTGCGGCCGAACTGGTCGAGCACCAGGGACGTCGAGGGGGTGCCGGCTTCTCCACGGCCCACGCCGGCTTCCGCGGGCTCCTTGCCCTGGTAGCCCGAGAGCAGCTGGATGACCTGCTGGCGAACCCGGTTGAGGTCGGCGCCGAGCTTGACGAGCACCTGCGCGGCGACTCCCTCGCCCTCGCGGATCAGCCCCAGCAGGATGTGCTCGGTGCCGATGTAGTTGTGCCCGAGCTGCAACGCCTCGCGGAGGCTGAGCTCGAGCACCTTCTTGGCGCGAGGCGTGAAGGGGATGTGGCCGGACGGGGCCTGCTGGCCCTGGCCAATGATCTCCTCGACCTGGTTGCGCACGGCCTCGAGCGAGATGCCGAGCGATTCCAGGGACTTGGCGGCGACCCCCTCGCCCTCATGGATGAGGCCGAGCAGGATGTGCTCGGTGCCAATGTAATTGTGGTTGAGCATCCTGGCTTCTTCTTGCGCCAGGACGACAACGCGCCGTGCGCGATCGGTGAACCTCTCGAACATCGCTCTCCCTCACACTCCTCGTTAGGCCCGGACGCTGGCGCGCGATGGCGGGCGCCTCCGCATGCCGTCGCTGATCCCGGCATCCCGGTCCTTGCCGCGCATCACCACTCTAGTTGCTGAGAGCGAACCGCGACGTCGCACCGTGCTTATCCTTGCCGGTCGGCGCCACTGCCGTGGCGCTCGGTCGTGGGTCCGGCCATGCTGGCCAGATCCCCGGTATGACGTCTCGACCTAGGTCTTTCCACCATACGTACCAGATCAACGCTGCGGCGACCCAGATCGTTTCCCGCGTCGCTACGCCTACAGAGAACACGTGCGTGCCGCTGCGATCCCGCGCTGCCGCGACCCATGCCGCGGCATGAGGCGGCGCGAGCCACCGCGGTGATCCGCAGTGGCTCGCGCCGAGGTCAAGAATATTCACCAGGAATCGTGGGACCGGCCCACGCCCCTCAGTTCGCCTTGTTGTATGCCTCTGTCACTTCTGCGGAAATGCGACCGCGGGCGGAGACCTTGTATCCGTTCTTGCGCGCCCATTCGCGGATCGCGGCGCTCTGCTCGCGGTCCAGCGAGGCGCGCCCCTTCGACGCTCCGGCACCAGCGGCACGGCGGGTCTTGCGGCCTGCGACGCGGCGGGAATGCGCGACCCACTTTTCCATCTGCTCGCGCAGTTTGGCGGCGTTATCCGACGAGAGATCGATCTCGTAGGTCACGCCATCGAGCCCGAACTCAACGGTCTCGTCGGCCGGTGCTTCCTGATCGAGATCGTCGATCAGGGTGACGGTCACTTTCTGCGCCATTGCTATTAGCCTCTCTCATCAGCTGCACGCTCCATGCCCTGCGAACCATGAGGCCCGGGGCTCCTGAGCAAAACAATAAGCATGCTCATGGCCGATGATAGAACTAATTAGCTGTTTTTTCCAAGCGGACGCACAATCGGGAAGAGGATGGTTTCACGGATTCCCAGTCCGGTGAGCGCCATAAGCAGGCGATCGATTCCCATCCCGGTGCCTGTCGTTGGTGGCATGCCGTGCTCCATCGCGGCAAGGAAATCCTCGTCGAGCACCATGGCCTCGTCGTCCCCGGCAGCAGCAAGTCGTGCCTGGTCAACAAATCGCTCGCGCTGGATAACCGGGTCGACGAGCTCCGAGTAGCCAGTAGCAAGCTCGAATCCCCGCACGTAGAGGTCCCACTTCTCGGTCACCCCCGGCTTCGTCCGGTGCTGGCGCGTCAAGGGTGAGGTCTCCACCGGGAAGTCGCGCACGAAGGTCGGGGCGTGGAGATGATCACCGATGAGATGCTCCCACATTTCCTCCACTAGCTTGCCGTGCCCATATCCCTTGTCCGGCGGGACCTCGAACCCGATACGCTGCGCGATGGCGAGCAACTCATCGACACTGGTGTCGGGCGTCACGTCCTCGCCGAGGATTTCGGATAGCGAAGGATACATTTCCATCACTGCCCACTCGCCATCGATATCGTAGGTCGATCCGTCGGCGAGGATGATCTGACGCGTACCAAATGCCGCGTCCGCGACTTCCTGGATGACCTCACGTATCATCCGCGCTGAATCATCGTAGGTTCCGTACGCCTCATAGGTCTCGAGCATCGCGAACTCGGGCGAATGCGACGAGTCCGCGCCCTCGTTGCGGAAGTTCCTGTTGATCTCGAAAACGTTGTCGATGCCGCCGACCACGCAGCGCTTCAGAAACAGCTCGGGAGCAATCCGGAGGTACAAGTCCATATCGAGAGCGTTCGAATGCGTCACAAATGGCCGCGCCGCGGCACCGCCGTGCAATGTCTGCAGCATCGGCGTCTCGACCTCGAGGAAGCCCCGGCGCTCGAGCGCGTTGCGCAGCTCGCGCACGACGGCCACCCGCTTGCGCGCCATCTCCCGCGCCTCCGGGCGCACGATGAGATCCACGTAGCGCTGCCGCATCCGTGATTCCTCGTTCAATTCCTTGAACGTCACGGGCAGCGGGCGCAACGCCTTCGACGCCATGCGCCACCCGCTGGCCATCACGCTCAGCTCGCCGCGGCGGGAACTGATGACCTCACCGGTCACCTGGACGATATCGCCGAGGTCCACGTCCGACTTCCACTGCCCCAGCGCGTCCGCACCGATCTCGGCGAGGCTGAGCATCGCCTGCAACTGGGTGCCATCGCCTTCCTGGAGGACGCCGAAGCACAGCTTGCCGGTGTTGCGGATGAACATCACCCGGCCCACGACGCTGACGATCTCGCCGGTGGACTCGCCCGCAGCGAGATCACCATGCTTCTCGCGCACCTCGCGCAGGGCATGCGTGCGCTCCACCACGACCGGATAGGCCTCTCCACCGGACTCGATGAGCCGGTCGCGCTTCTCGCGGCGAACGCGGAGCTGCTCGAACTCGTCGCTCGCCGCACTGGCCGCTGCGCTCGTCGTGGACTGGGAAGGATCGGTCACTGGACTCACCGTCGCCTGGTTGTCGGAATCTCGGGCAGCACTCACGACTGACCAGAATAGTGGCTCGGCGCCCAACGTCCCGCATCGCGGATCAGTGCGCGGCCATCACCGCGGCATCGCGATGGTGCGCCACGCCGCCGAGGATAGCGCGCAGCGGCTCCCCGGGACCGTGCTCGGCGAGACCAGCGAACCCGTCGACGAGCACGCGGGCCCGCGTGATGCCGCGGCGCCGGAGCTCCGAAGCGATCGGCTGGGCCGCCGTGCCGTCCGAGCTGGCGATGATCCATTCGATGTCGGTGCTCGTTGCCTCGCGGAACCGGACCGCGCTGCGGGGATCCACGCGATGGGCCACCTTGTCCGCATCGATGGCGATCGCCCCGAGCAGCGGCCCCTGCTCGATGCGTTCCTGCTGGGTACGGATATCGACGACGCGCGCTCCCCGCGCGACCGCGGCCTGCAGATCACCGGGGAAAACGGCCGTCGCCGCGAGATCATCGAGAGGGGCCCGTCGGCGCGCCACCGCATGGACAGTAACGACGGGGCCATCGGAGGCGGGCCTGGTGCCGCGCATGGTCCCGCTGGTGAAGGACGCTTGCTCGCCGCTGCCCACCCGGCGCGTGATCCGGCCCTCGCCGTTCCACCGCTCGATATCGAGCTCTCCGTCGAGGACGGTGATCGCCGCGGCGCTCAGTGCCGTGGGCCGGTCCCATCGGGTACTGGGCTCCTGCTCGACGAGCCACGCCTCGAGGTGGTCATCGCGGTCCAGCAGCCAGCGCTGGCGGCCCGGCACGACCTCGTGCGCGAGGAACCGGGCAGAGCCATCGAGAACCCGCGCGGCATGCTCATCGGCAGCAGCGAGCAGGACCGGCGCGGTAGGCGCGGTCGCGAGCGCCTCTGGGGCAGCAGGAATGGAAGTGGGGGTGGCGATCATGGGGGAACTCCAGGGGAATGTCGGCAGAACGGTGCGGCGGGCTCAGAGGGCGCGACAGTTCCGCGGACAGCAAGCATCGACGCGCCGGGAGCGGCACGCGGCATGCTGGGAGTTCCACATGCCTCTCAGTGTTGCACAGGCACTGCGGGATCGGTAGCCGATAAGGTCACGGATCACACTGCGCTCAGCGCGCGGCCCGCTGGGCATGCACAGCGGCGGCACGCGGGTTGTGGGCGACCGCGGGACGATGCGATCGACGCTGGGCCGCCATGTTGCGCTCGAACACCAGGCGCAGGCCTGTCAGCGTCAGCTCGGGCTCGTGGCGCAGCACGGTCTCGCACTCGTCGAGGACGAGGGTGGCCAGGCCGCCCGTGGCGATCACGGTCGCGTCCGGCAGCCCTGCCTCTCGCTGCACGCGCCGCACCAGGCCGTCCACCTGCCCCGCGAAGCCATACACGACACCGGACTGCAAGCACTCGACGGTGTTCTTGCCGATGACCGACCGTGGCCGCACCATCTCGACCTTGCGCAGCGCCGCGGCCTGGCTGGCGAGGGCATCCACCGAGATCTCGATCCCGGGAGCGATCGCGCCACCGAGGAGCTCCCCGCTGGCCGAGACGACATCGACGCTCGTGGACGTGCCGAAATCCACGACGATGCACGCATTGCGGCAGTAATGGTAGGCGGCGAGCGCATTGACCACCCGATCCGCGCCCACTTCCTTCGGATTGTCGACGAGCAGCGGTACACCGGTCTTCACGCCCGGCTCGACGAGCACGTGCGGCACGCTAGGCCAGTACCGGTCCAGCATGATGCGTAGCTGGCGTAGCAGCGACGGGACCGTGGAGAGGCCCGAGACCCCGGTGACGCTCGCCGCGAGCGGCCCGAGCAGGCCGCGCACCATGAGCGCGAGCTCATCGGCAGTGGTTCGTGGGTCCGTGCGCACGCGCCAGTCAGCGACCAGGCGCGCTTCCTCGCCAACGCCCTCGAACAAGCCGAGAACGATGTTGGTGTTCCCGACATCCACAGCGAGCAGCATGGTCAGGCAGCGTTCGGCGCGGTGTGCTGCTCGGGCGAGCGGGGCGACTTCAGGCCCGAGCCCTCGGGCGCGTGGGCCGGGTCCGCGCCCAGCTCGATCTGCGCGTTCTGCTCGTCGACGAAGACGATGCGCGGCTCGTAGGCCCGCGCCTCGGCATCCTCCATGACGCCATAGGAGATGAGGATCACCAGGTCACCGGGATGGACGAGGTGCGCGGCGGCGCCGTTGATGCCGATCACGCCGGATCCCCGCTCGCCCGAGATCACATACGTCTCGAGGCGGGCGCCGTTGTTGATGTCGACGATGGTGACCTTCTCGCCCTCGATGAGGTCGGCGGCGTCGAGCAGGTCCGCGTCAACGGTGACCGAGCCCACGTAGTGCAGGTCGGCCTGGGTGACGGTAGCGCGGTGGATCTTGGACTTCAGCATGGTGCGGAACATGACGGGGGTTCTCCGTTCAGTGGTGGGCGGATTGCGGCCGGGGCGAGCCCGTCCGTTGACCCGGTGCCACGACCAGGCCTACGTTGTCGATCAATCGGGTCTCCCCGACCTGGGCGGCGATGAGCAATCGTGCCTCCCCGCCCTCCGGCTCCAGCGGCCCGAGGTCCGGGCCGCGCAGCTCCAGGTAGTCGAGCGTGATGGACGGTGCATGAGCAAGCACCGCGTGCGCGGCAGCGAGCACCGCCTCCGGCCCCTGGTCGCCCGCGTGGGCGCCAGCGACCAGCGCGGCGGAGAGCACAGTGGCGTCGCGGCGCTGCTCCTCCGTCAGGTAGCGATTGCGCGAGCTCATGGCCAGGCCATCGGCTTCCCGGACCGTGGGAACGCCCACGATGCGTGTGGCGAGATCGAGGTCGGCGACCATCTGCCGGATCAGTGCGAGCTGCTGGTAGTCCTTCTCCCCGAAGAACGCGGCGTTCGGGCGGGTGATCAGCAGGAGCTTCGCCACCACCGTCAGCATTCCGGCGAAGTGCCCCGGGCGGCTCGCGCCCTCGAGCTCATCCCCGATCGATCCGGGATGGACCATGGTGCGACGCCCCTGCGGATACATCTCCCGCGCGGACGGGGCGAAGACGACCTCCACGCCGGCCTCGCGCAGCAGTTCCACATCAGCGTCGAGGGTGCGCGGGTACTTGTCGAGGTCCTCGCCCTCCCCGAACTGCAGCGGATTGACGAAGATCGAGACGATCACCACGCTGTTGGGCGTGCGGCGGGCCAGCTTCACCAGCTCGATATGGCCCGCGTGCAGCGCCCCCATCGTTGGCACGAGCACGACCTGCCGGCCCGTGCGGCGCAATGCCGAGGAGATCCGTGCGACCGTGGCGGGATCCTGATGGACCCGCAGCTCGCCCGGCGCGAACAATGCGGTGTTGCCGCTCATCGGCCCTGCCTTCCGTCGAGGACGTCGAACATCGGCATGCTCGCGCCGGATTGCTGTGCGGTGCGTCGCGCGAGCGCGCGGTAACCGTTCGCGATCTCCGGGTCCACCGCGCCCAGGGCATCGAGGTGCCGGGCAACCGTGGCCGAGTCGTCACGGGCCACCGGCCCGGTCAGCGCGGACTGCCCGCGGCGCAGCACGTTGTCCAGCGCGGCGGAGAGCAACGGGGCGACCATGCGCTGCGCCGTCGCCCGGCGCTCCGGCCCGGGCACGTCGTCGAGAGCAGCCTCGAGGGCAGCCACCGCGTCAACAACAAGGGTGACCAGGTGGTTCGCTCCGTGGGCGAGCGCAGCGTGGTACAGGGAGCGAGCATTCTCGGGAACAGCAACGGGCTCCGCGCCGATCTCCAGGACCAGTGCCTGCGCGACAGCGGAACCGGTCGCATCGGCAGCGGTGACCCCGAAGCAGGCGCTGCGCAGCCGGACGGTGTCCTCGGCCGTGCCCAGGAATGTCATGGCCGGGTGCAGGGCCAGGGCCAGCGCGCCCGAGTCGGCGAGCGGCGCGAGCACGGATATCCCGTAGGTGCCGGAGGTGTGGGCGACGATCGTTCCCGGCCGTACCGCGCCACACGCAGCGAGGCCGCGGACCAGGCCGGGCAGCTCGGTATCGGGAACAGCAAGGACTAGCAGCTCGGATCGCTCTGCCACCTCGGGCGGCGGCAGGATGGCAGCTTCGGGCAGCCTCGTGGTCGCGCGGCCGACCGATGCATCGGAGACCGCGGAGCAGGCCACGACGGGATGGCCGGCGGCCCCGAGGGCCTCGCCGAGCGCGGTACCGACCCGGCCAGCGGAAATGACCCCGACCGCCAAGCGCGCAGGCATGGGGTCGCGAGTGAGCTCGTGTGAGGTCACCATTGTCCTCTCGTTCGTTCCAGTCCTGCCCTGCAGGTACCAGACGTGTGAAACAAGGATAGGCGCGCCGACCTCGCCTTCTGAAGGCCTAGAGCGGGTGAGGTTTGTCACCCAGGACCAGGCTACTCGGCCCGCGTGCCCGCCCGATCCGCCGGAATATCATCCTCGAGCTCGGCATCGATGACTTCCTCTGGCTCGCCAGCGCCGGTGAGCGCGGCACCCGCGGCGGGGCCGATCTCGCGGACCTCGAGCTGCTCCACCGTGCTGCGGGTCGCCAGGGCATACTCCACGTTCCCGCGCATCGAGGCCAGCTCATGGCGCAGCGCCGCGAGCTGCTCAGCGGTCTCGGTCCGCGAGCGGGCGTCGAGCTCCCGGCGCAGCCTCGCCTCGACGGTCAGCTCGTGGCGGCGGCGGCTGGTGATCTCCCGCGAGAGCTGCATCTCGTACACCAGTCGCATATCGCGGATGCGCGCCCGCTCTGCCTCTGCCTCCTTGCGATGCTTGACCACCGCCACCACTCCGACGATGGCCGCCCACAGAGCTATGACGAAGCCGATCCGCAATGCTTCCACGCTGTTGCCGAGCATCAGGAACACGCTCGCCGCCGCCGCGAGCACCACTACCAGGACGAGCAGCGTGCTTCCGCGCCGACGGTGCCTCGCGCGACGAGCACGGGGCGAATCCTGCTGGGGTCCTCGATGTTCCGGCATGCCCCAGAAAATACCGCCGCCACTGCCCGGGCCGCGTCAACCGGCCCGGCGAGCCTCCCGAACGCGGGCCGGCTAGCGCGGGTCCTGGCTATCGTCGTCCTCGGGATCGTCGGGCGCGCGGCACGATCTCTCGAGCCACAGCGCTGCCGCGGCGAGCAGCAGCCCGCCGAGCAGGCCGACGATGGTGGCGGGAAAGTCCTCGGTCGCCGCCCGGATCGTGCCGACATCCGGGAGCAGCACGAGAAGCAGGCCTGCCCAGGCTCCCGCGAAGGCCGTACCGATCAACGACGATGCCTTGGCGAGCGCCACGATCCGCGCGATGGTGATGGGTTGCCACTGCGACGGCCCGAGCCCCACCCGGTGCTCCTTGATGCTGCGGGCCACCCCGATGGCCAGCGCTGCCTCGAGCATCGCGACCGGGTACAGGGAGCCTCCGATGTACCAGCGCAGCGGCGGCAGCGCGGCGGGGAATCCCCTGGCCAGCAGCCAGGCCGCGATGAGCGCCGTGACAGCAAGCGCGGCAAGGTCCACGATCCGGGTCGCGCGCATGGGATCACCAGCCCCTGGGCGGCGCGAGCGGCCGCACGGCCTCGACCTCGTCGGCTGGCAAGCGATCCAGGTGCTCGGCGACCGGGACTCCGCTCAGGGCCGCTCCCGGTTCCACCTCCGCCCACGGCACGAGCACGAAGGCCCGCTCATGGGCGCGCGGGTGCGGCAGCGTCAGGCGTGGATCGCTGCTACGCATCTCGCCGAGCGCATCGTGGCAGGCGATGATGTCGACATCGAGGGTGCGCGGGCCCCACCGGATGGCGCGCACCCGATCGGCGGCCTGCTCGCACTGCTGGGCCAGCGCCAGCCAATCATCGGGGGTCCAGTCGCTGTCCTCGGCGAGGAGGATCGCGTTGTGGAACGGTTCCTGCTCCACACCGCCCCAGGGAGGCGTCTCGTATATGCGCGACCGGGCCACGAGCCGCGCGCCGAGGGCATCGATGACGCTCTCGAGGTGGGCCCGCCGGTCCCCGATGTTCGAGCCGATGGAAAGGACCGCGAACGTCATCGCGCGCCCCGCCCGGCCTGCTCCTGCCCGGCCTGCTCGCGGTGGCGCACGACGGTGACCGAGACGTCCGCGAACTCGTGCGGGATCGGGGCGGACGGCTTGTGCACGGTGACCTCGGCCCGGTGGATCCGCTCATCATCGAAGATCGCATCGGCGATGCGGGTAGCGACGGTCTCGATCAGGTCGCACGGCTCGCCGCTGATGATGCCGGCCGCCGTGTGGGCGAGCGCGCCATAGTCGAGGGTGTCGGCGAGGTCATCGGTGCGCCCGGCGGTGGTGTGGTCCACGGCGAGCAGGATGTCGACGATGAACTCCTGGCCATCGCGCCGCTCGTGCTCAAACACCCCGTGGTGGCCGCGCGCCCGCAGGCCCCGCAAGTGGATGAGGTCGCTGCTGCTCATCGCGGCACCGCTCCCCCGGCACCGTCCCAGGCCTGCGCGACCGCGAGCGCGTCGAGCGTGGACCGGGCGTCGTGCACCCGCACTCCCCAGGCTCCGCGCGCCGCGGAGAGGGCAGAGACGGCGGCCGTGGCGGTATCCCGCTGATCGACCGGTCGGGGATCGCCGTCCGGACCGGCGAGGAGCGACCCGAGGAAGCGCTTGCGGGATGCACCCACCAGTACGGGGAAGCCGAGGCCGGCGAGGTGCGGCAGGGCCCGCAGCAGCGCCCAGTTATCGGCGGCGGACTTGGCGAACCCGAGACCGGGATCAACGAGGATGGCATCGGGCGAGACCCCGGCGCGGACTGCCGCATCGACCTGGCTGAGCAATTCCGCGCTGACCTCGGAGACGATGTCGCGGTATTGCTCGCGCCCGCTGTCGGCCCGGTGCACGTAGTCGCCGTTGGAGCGCCAGTGCATGAGGATCCACGGCACCTTGGCCTCCGCGACGACGCAAGCCATGCGGGGGTCGGCCTGCCCGCCGGAGACGTCGTTGACGATGGTCGCGCCCGCTTCGATGGCGGCGCTGGCGACATCGGCGCGCATCGTGTCGATGCTGCACGGGATGCCCTCCGCGGCGAGAGCCTCGATGACGGGCACCACGCGGCGGGACTCGATGCCCGGCTCCACGCGGGTAGCGCCCGGCCGGGTCGATTCACCGCCGATGTCGACGACGTCCACGCCGAGAGCATGCAGCTCGCGGCCCCGTGCCACGGCACGATCGGTGCGCAGGTAGTCACCGCCATCGGAGAACGAATCAGTGGTGACGTTGACGATGCCCATCACCACGCAGCGCCCCGGTGCGGGCAGCAGGGGGTGGCGGGCAGGCATGCTGGCTCGTGGTCCTGTGCTGGTCATTTCCTGAGGATCAGGTCGAGTGCTTCGGAGCGCGATACAGGGCTGGTCTTGAGGATGCCACGCACCGCGGAGGTCGTGGTGGTGGCGCCCGGCTTGCGGATGCCCCGCATGGCCATGCAGAGATGCTCCGCCTCGATGACGACGATCGCCCCGCGAGGCTCGAGCTTGCGCATGAGCGCATCAGCGATCTGGCTGGTGAGCCGCTCCTGCACCTGCGGGCGCTTGGCGTAGAGGTCAACGACGCGGGCTAGCTTCGACAGCCCCGTGACGCGGCCGGTCGGGCCCGGGATGTAGCCGACGTGAGCGACACCGTGGAACGGCACGAGGTGATGCTCGCAGGTGGAGTACATCGGGATGTCCTTGACGAGAACAAGCTCCTCATGGCCCTCGTCGAAGGTCTTGTCGAGCACGCTATCGGGGTCGGTGTGCAGGCCCGCGAAGAGCTCGGCATAGGCCCGCGCGACGCGTGCGGGTGTCTCCGCCAGCCCATCACGGTCGGGGTCCTCCCCGACCGCTAGCAGGAGCTCACGTACCGCGGCCTCGGCCCTGGCCTGGTCGAAAAGACTTGGAACAGGAACGATGTCGGCGATGTCAGTCACGGTCATCCTTGGCAGGTGGGGTGTCTTGGGAGGGGTCGCGCGGGGGCCAGCCCGGTGCGGACCAATCGGATGGCTCGCCGTAGCTGCGCGGGGTGCCCTTCCTGCTCCGTCCGGGAGTGCTGCGCGGCGGAGCGCCGACGGGCGCGGGCGTCGCGCGCTCGCCATTCTGGTCGGCTGGAGCATGCGGACCAGGCTCGTCCTGCTCGGCCGGATCGGCCGCGCGCGCGTCCCTGGTGGTCGGCTCGGGTGGCGGCCACGGCTCCCCGCGTTCCTTCGCGAGCTCGCCGGGGGTCTTGATCGGAGGTCGCGTCGACGGGATGCGGTTGCCGAAGTCATTGAACTCGGTGATCCGCGGCCGCTTGGTCACTCCCGAGAGGATGCGCTCGAGATCCTTGCGGGTGAGCGTCTCCTTCTCGAGCAGCTCCGTGGCGAGATGGTCGAGCTCGTCGCGATACTCATCGAGGATCTGCCATGCCTCGGTGTGCGAGGCCTCGATGAGCCGGCGTACTTCCTCGTCGATGTCGCGGGCGATCTCGTGGGAGTAGTCCGGTGCCATGCCCATCGTCCGGCCCATGAACGGATCGCCGTGCTCCTGCCCGTAGCGCACCGCGCCGAGCCGGGGGCTCATGCCGTACTCGGTGACCATGGCCCGGGCGATCTTGGTGGCCTGCTCGATGTCGGAGGACGCACCGGTGGTGGGCTCCTGGAACACGAGCTCCTCGGCGGCGCGGCCGCCCATGGCGAAAACGAGCCGCGCGATCATCTCGGAGCGCGTCATCATGGACTTGTCGTCCTCGGGGACCGAGAGGGCGTGGCCACCGGTGCGGCCGCGGGCCAGGATCGTCACCTTGTACACGGGGGTGAGGTCGGGCATGGCCCAGCCGGCGAGGGTGTGGCCACTCTCGTGGTAGGCGGTGATCTTCTTCTCGAGCTCGCTGATGATGCGGCTCTTGCGGCGGGGCCCGCCGATGACACGGTCGACAGCTTCCTCGAGCGCCTCGTTGGTGATGAGGGTGCCTGCCTCGCGGGCGGTGAGCAGCGCGGCCTCGTTGATGACATTGGCGAGGTCAGCGCCGGACATGCCGACGGTGCGCTTGGCCAGGGAGTCGAGATCGACGTCGGGGGCGAGCGGCTTGCCCTGCGAGTGGACCCGCAGGATCGCGCGGCGACCAGCGAGGTCAGCGTTGCCCACCGGCACCTGGCGGTCGAAGCGGCCGGGGCGGAGCAGGGCGGGGTCGAGGATATCGGGACGGTTGGTCGCCGCGATCATGATGATGCCCTGGCGGGCACCGAAGCCGTCCATCTCGACGAGCAGCTGGTTGAGGGTCTGCTCGCGCTCGTCGTGGCCACCGCCCACGCCGGCGCCTCGCTGGCGGCCGACGGCATCGATCTCGTCGACGAAGATGATGCAGGGGGCGTTCTGCTTGGCCTGCTCGAACATGTCCCGTACTCGGGACGCGCCCACGCCGACGAACATCTCGACGAAGTCGGAGCCGGAGATGGTGAAGAACGGCACCCCGGCCTCGCCCGCCACGGCCCGGGCCAGCAGGGTCTTGCCGGTTCCGGGCGGACCGAACAGCAGGACGCCCTTGGGGATCTTCGCGCCGAGCGCCTGGTAGCGCGCGGGGTGCTGGAGGAAGTCCTTGAGCTCCTCGAGCTCCTCCACGGCCTCATCGGCGCCCGCGACGTCGGAGAACGTCGTCTTGGGCATGTCCTTGGATAGTTGCTTGGCCTTGGACTTGCCGAAGCCCATCATGCCGCCGCGCCCGCCGCCCTGCATGCGCATCATGATGAAGAGGAACAGGCCCAGCAGGATCAGCATGGGCAGCATGAACAGCAACAGCGAGGACAGCCAGCTCTCCTGGGTGACCTTGGTGTCGAAGCTGTCGAGGTCCGCCGCGCTGACCTGGTCATAGATCTGCTCGGCCGCGCCCGTCGGGTACTTGGCGATGATCTGGGTGCTGTCCTCGGACTCATCGATGGCCTCGCGCAGCGTCAGCCGTAGCTGCTGCTCGCGGTCATCGATCTGCGCGTCCACGACGTTGCCCGATTCGAGCTGGGAGACAGCCACGGAGGTCTCCACCTCGTGGTAGTCGCGGGTGTCGCTGCCGAAATAGGTGAACGCGTAGATCACCAGGAGGATCACGGAGATCAGGGCGAGGTTTCTGAAGACTGTCTTACGGTTCATACAGATTTAGCCGGGTGGCCTATCCTTCCAGTGCACGGACCGAAGCTCGCCGGGCAGCAAACACACCTGGCGGTGAGATTCCAGGCTACCGCCCGTTCACGACAAGGGGTAACTGCTTGCCGATCCAGGGGCGGGCACCGGGCTTCGCGCGCGGCTGGAAACCTTGCCATCGCGGGCATTTGGCCCGGCAGCGACCACGCTAAGCCTGCAGCGAACTAGCAATAGACCTTCGGCTCGAGCAGCCCGATGTAAGGCAGGTCACGGTATCGCTCGTCATAGTCGAGGCCATAGCCGACCACGAACTCGTTCGGGATGTCGAAGCCGACGTGCGCCACATCGACCTGCCTGCTGATCGCCTCGGGCTTGCGCAGCAGGGTGCAGATCTCCAGCGAGCGCGGATTGCGTGCCTCGAGGTTGCGCACCAGCCAGGACAGCGTCAGCCCGGAATCGATGATGTCCTCGACGATCAGGACGTCCCGGTCCGCGATATCGCGGTCGAGGTCCTTGAGGATGCGCACCACTCCCGACGAGGACGTTGACGATCCGTACGAGCTGACCGCCATGAACTCCATCTGCGTCGGGATGGGCAGCGCCCGGGCGAGGTCCGTCATGAACATCATCGCGCCCTTGAGCACGCCCACGAGGAGCAGGTCCTCCTCGGGGTCCTTGCCCGGCTCGGTCTGGTACCGCTCGGCGAGCTCGGCGGCCAGTTCAGTGGTGCGGGCCCGGATCCGGTCCTCGCTGATGACCACGGACGCGATATCGCCGTCATACACGACTAGGTACCCCTCTCCTCGCGCCGATGCCCGGTACTGCATGCGGCATGGGCGGGCACCCTCTCGTGGATGCCCAGTGCCAGCGTGCCATGCCTGCGCTCCACTACCAACCGCGCCCCCTCCCTCGCCTCGCCCGCGGGCCACGGCACCGCCACCGCGCCCTGCCCGCGCCACCGCGTGACAAGCCCATCGATCGCGTCGAGGTGCGCGCTAGCGATCGCGCCCGCGCCCTCGTCCTGGAGCCAGCCGCGCACCACCCGCGAGCGCACCGCCACGGGCAGTCCCTGCAGGTTCTCCACGAGCAGCACAGCCCCGTGCTGCGCGCCCATGCGGGCCACGGTGGCCATCTCGTCGAGCGCGTCGTTGTCCTCCCGCAGCAGCCGCGCGGTGCGGGCCAGGGATTCCGCGGCACCGCCGCCGAGGATCGATTCGAGCAGTGGCAGCGCTTCGCGGCGCAGCCGCACCCGTGTATAGCGCTCGTCGGCATTGTGCGGATCCTGGAACGGCTCGATGCCCAGGTCGGCGCACGCCGCCTCGGTGGTGGCCCGGCGGACGCCTAGCAGCGGGCGGCCCCACGGCGGGGCGAGCGGACGCATCCCCGATATCGACCGGGCGCCGCTACCGCGGGCGAGGCCGAGCAGAACGGTCTCGGCCTGGTCATCAAGCGTGTGACCGAGCAGCACGGTCGCTCCGGCGCGGGCGTCGTCGAGCGCCTCGTACCGAGCGCGGCGGGCCGCCGCCTCCATGCCACCCGGACCCGCGACCGTGACCGTGGCGATGGTGGCGCTGCCGCATCCGAGCCAGGTCGCCGTTCGCATGGCGGCCTCCGCGAAGCACCGCGATCCGTCCTGGAGCTGATGGTCGACGGTGATCGCGGCGACGGGGCCAGGGGCCTCGGCCACCACTGCCGCGCACAGCGCCGTCGAGTCCGCTCCCCCGGAGATCGCCACAGCGATCGGGCCGCCATCGTGGTGCTGGGCCATCCAGGAGCGGACCGCGAGGCGCACCGAATGCAGCGCTGGCGTTGCTCCCTGCTGGAGTGATTCCTGGTGGGCTGCTACTTGAGGACGCGGGTTATCCATGTCTCCGGCTCACGTATCTCGCTGGGCCTCGGCAACGTTTCGGGCGAGGTCCAGATGGTGTTGAAGCTGTCCATGCCGACCTGCTGGACGATCGTATCGACGAATTTCTTCCCCTGGGCGTACTGCGCCATCTTGGCGTCCATCCCGAGCAATGTCCGCATGATCCACTGGAGGAGGCCGCGGCGCTCATGCCGTCGCTCGTCGAACACCGCACGAATATGCTCCACGGTGGGCACGACGCGCGGCCCCGCGGCATCCATGACGTGCTCGGCGTGCCCCTCGAGGACCGTGCCAAGCATGATGAGGCCGATCATGGCCTCGCGCTGCGCGGGCGGCTGCGACTCGAGGACGAGCCCGAGGATGCCAGTGCCGAGCAGCGGATCGCGTTCCTCGGAGCCATCGCGCGAACGGAGGGCAGCAACGAGGCGCTGCCCGACCTCGAGGAGCGGCTCGCCGTCAGCCGGGGAGGCGGTATCGATGAGCGCACGCATGTGCCCCGCTAGCCAGGGGCTGGCCGAGAACTGCACCCGGTGAGTGACCTCGTGCAGGCATACCCACGTGCGGAAGTCGCGGGAGCGGACACGCGTGGCGCGCTCGGTATGGATGACATTTGGCGCCACCAGCAGCAATTGCCCGCCCTGCCCCGCGAAGGGGTCGTACTGGCCGATGATCGCATTGGACAGGATGCCCAGCACAACGCCTGCCTGCAGCCCCGACGCGCGACCGGCGAGCAGGCCGCGCGGGCGCTCCTCGACAGAGCCGCCCAGCAGGCCCGCGAGCGATGCGGCCGCCGCGCGCGACCAGCCCGGGCGGTCAACGATGTGCGCTGCGGGCACCGGATGGCCATCCGCTAGGCGCGTGACCTCCCGCACCGGCTCCTCCGCGCTCGCGGCCAGCTCGACGAGCTCGCTGCGCGCCTGCTCGCGCGTATAGCCCGACATCAACGGCTCCGCGCGGGCCAGCTTGCTCGCCACGCGCACGGCGAGCTTCCAGTCGACGGATGCGCCGCCGCGATCGTCCGTCGGTGATGCTGGCTCGCTGGGGCGGTCCACCTAGTTGCCTCCGTCGTCCGGTGTCGCGGTGCTCTCGGTGCCGACGATATCGCGCAATCGCGCGGCCGCGGCGTCGAGCACCGGCCTGGCCTCGAACGCGTTGCTTCCCGTGGAGATGAACGCGAAAGTGACGATTCGCCCATTGGTGGTCGCAGCATAACCGACGAGCGCGCTGACACCATCGAGCGTCCCGGTCTTCGCGCGGATCCACCCCGCCCCGTCGGAACCAGCTGCTCCGGAGAAGCGCTCGGCGAGGGTGCCGCTGCCGGACGCTACGGGCAGCAGATCGAGCAGGGGCCGGAGCCGAACGGTACGCAGCGCGGCAGCCGAGTCGGTCTCTCGGGCCTCGCCGCTGGCCGGGCCCACCGTGCCGACCGCGGCCGACAGCACCGAATCGAGCAGCGCGACGGTGATGCGGTTGCTCGTGGAGAGGCCACTGGCATCCTCGAGATCGAGCCCCTCGGTGATGAAGCCATTGCGGGCCAGCACCGTGCGGATCGCACGGGCCACGCCGCGGAACGACGGTGGCTCGCCCTCCGCGATGGCGATCTCTCGCCCGACCGCCTCGGCGAGCACGTTGTCGGACTCGTGGACGAGCTGCCTGAGCCGTGTCAGCAGCGGAGCGGACCCCACCTCCGCGAGGACGCGGCCGACAGCTGCCGGATCGTCGGCATCGGCCACCGAGACCGCTTCCGAGGGCAGGCCCAGCCGCTCGGCGAGCTGCTGCCCGGCCGCCAGGGCCGGCTCGGCGTGACGGGGCGACTCGGGCTCGGCGGCAATGATGCGCCCGCCGTCGAGCATGACCGGCTCCATCGGCGTGATGTAGCCCTCGACGATGCTCGCGTCCTCCCAGCCCCGCGCCATGGCGGGACCCGTGAAGGAGCTGGTATCCACCACGATGCTGCTGGGCTCGGCGCCCGCTGCCTCGAGCTGCGCGACCAGATCGTCGAGCCGGGCCGCGCCCTCGTAGTAGGTAGCCGTGCCGACGGGGCTCGAGGCAAGAGTGACGTCGCCCTCGCTGGCGAGGATGATCTCGCCCGGGCTGCTGCCCGCGAGCACACGGGTGCTGATGCGTTGATCGGCGGGCAGCGCGAGCAGCGCCGCGGCCGCGGTGAGGATCTTCGTCGCCGAGGCGGGGGTGCGGGGGGTCGCGGGATCGCGGGCCCACAGGACCGTCCGCGTGTAAGGGTCGCTGACATGCCCCGCGAGCGAGCCCAGCGCGGGATCCTCCGCGAGCTCGTCGAGGGCAGCCGCGGCGCGCGAGCCATCGAGCGGGGAATCATCCCACGGCACGGCGGGCGCCTCGATGGGCGGGACCACGGGCTCGGGGGCCGGGTCGACGGTGAAGCCACGGCTGGCCTGGTAGCCCTGGACGTAGCGGGCACCCACCGCGATGCTGGTGGCGCCGAGCACGGCGAGAACCACAACGATCGCGAGCACCATGAGGCGGCGCTGCGGCGAACCGCGACGGGCCGGGGCTGGATCGCCCGGCCCTGCCTCGTCCTCGGACGGGGCCCCGCTGGAGGCATCCGGGTCGTCCATCAATCCTCCTCCAGGGTGGGTTGTTGCTCGCGCTCGCAGATCCAAGACTATCCTTGAGCCGCTGCCCGCCAAGGTTGGCGGGCGTGCGCGCGAAATTTCCTGGAACGCTACGACCGAAGCGAGGACGTGTGGAATTCGACGTCACTATCGAGATCCCGAGGGGTCAGCGCAACAAGTATGAGGTGGATCATGCGACCGGGCGCGTCCGGCTCGATCGCTACCTGTTCACCTCCATGCAGTACCCCGCGGACTATGGCTACATCGAGGACACCCTCGGCGGCGACGGCGACCCGCTGGATGCGCTGGTGCTGCTCCCCGAGCCCGTGTACCCGGGCGTGATCGTCGAGTCACGGCCGGTCGCGATGTTCCGGATGCGTGACGAGGCGGGCGACGACGAGAAGGTGCTCTGCGTACCGACCGATCCGCGCTTCGATCACATCCAGGATCTCGCGGATGTCCCCGATTTCCAGCTCGCCGAGATCAAGCACTTCTTCGAGCGCTACAAGGATCTCGAGCCGGGCAAGGAGGTCCATGCGGCTGACTGGGTCGGTCGCGACGAGGCCATCTCGGAGATCAATCGGTCGATCGATCGCTTCACCCAGAACGGCCACTGAGCCGTTTCGCATCGAGCAGCCCCGGCCACCGCGATCGCGGTGGCCGGGGCTGCTTCGTGCTAGGCGGGCTGCGGTCGGGGCGCTCGCGGCCTCCGGGCGCTAGTTCGGCTCGGTGCCGTTGATGGTGGAGCTGGGCAGCATGGCGTGCTCGAGCGCCCAGCGCTCGAATATGGCCTGGTACTTGCCGGTGACGATGACTGTATCGATGGCCTTGCACACGAGCGGGCCGAGCTCCGAGCCCTTCTTGACGATCGCGGACACGAGCGCAGGACGCACACCGTCGCCCGGGACCTGGCCCACGATCCGGCTGCGTCCCTTGGTGACGGCCTCGAAGTTGAGGATGGACATGGGGCCGAATGTCGCGTCGATCTCGCCAGCGTCGAGCGCGGCCTGGTACTCCCAGGGCTCGGCGTAGTTCTCCAGCTCGGCGGGCTCGAGGCCGGCGTTGCGGAGCGAGTCGTTCCAGTCGAGGAGGATCGCTTCGCTCTTGGTCTGCGCGCCCACGCCGATGCGGAGCCCGGCGATGTCCCCAGGATGCTGGAGCGATTCGATGGGCGAGCCAGCTGCCACCCCGAATGCCTGGTTCTCCTGCTGGTAGGCCACCATGTCAAAGCGCTCAAGCCGTTCCGGGGTGAGCGCGATGTTGCCGAGCCCGACGTGGAAGCGGCCGTCGGTGACGCCGGCGAAGACGTCGAGCCAGTCGGTGATGATGAGCTCGAGCTTGAGGTCGAGCACATCGGCGATCAGCTGGGCGAGGTCGGGCTCGATGCCGATCATGGTCATCGCGTCATCGGCGCGGAAGGACAGCGGCGGATAGTTCCCGGTCATCCCGACGACCAGGGTTCCGCCGTCGCGGACCTCCTGGGGAACTGCTTGAGCGAGATCGCGGACAGCCTCGGCGCGGATTCGCTGCTGGTCGGGGCTGGTATTGACGACGAAAAGCTCAGTGGGCAAGGAATTGCGCTCGGGCTGGCCATTGCGATTGCATCCGGTGAGCGCGGCCAGGAGGGCAAGCAAGGCCACGAAGCAAGCAAGGACGACAAGGGGCCGTCGCTGCGGGCTGGTGTGGCTGGTCATTCGTCCCTTCCCCCATGGGGCACTGCTCCCCCGCGGGGCACTGCGGCGATATCCCGTTGCGCGAGCGGCACGGGACTTGCTGTGGATGAGGATACAGCCACATGGCGCGGATCACGCGTCCGTTTGGTCCGCGTGTGATAGGCGCGACATGCTCCCGCGCCCCCCATCTGGCACCAGGAAGTCCCAATTGTAGGTGTGTCCTACTATCTATTCCTCCCACGAACCGGTACGGTAGCCCGGTGCCCGACACGACTGCCCTCCCACCGATGCCGCTCGACGGCACCGAGTTCCTGCTCGCCCGCCTGCATCGCGAGCTGCGCGACCACACTGAGCGGCAGCTCTGCGACGCAGGCTTCTCCCTGCGCACCCACTGGATCCTCGAGTGCATCGCCCAGGCCGCGCGCCCATCGCAGCAAGACGTGAGCAACGCTCTCTCCATCGATCGCAGCGACATGGTCCGCATCATCGACGACCTCGAGGAGCGGGGGCTGCTCACCCGCACGCGCGACAAGAAGGACCGCCGCCGGCACACCCTCGCGCTCACCGCCACCGGCGACGCTGCCCGATCGCTATGCCGCGGCATCGTCGATGACGCGCTCGTCACCGTGCTCGCGCCGCTCAGTCGCAAGGAACGAGCAACGCTCCAGCAACTCACCCGCAAGGCGCTAGCGGCGAGGCCGCCGGCGAAGAGCACGGGCAAGAAATCGCGCACCGACCCAGCCCTGGCACCCGATGCCGGACGCCCCAAGCGCACCGCACCAGCGAAGGCCAAATCGTGACAACCAGCACACTGGACCACACCGATCCACGCGGCACCGGCAGCACGACCGACCTGCTGCGCGCGCAGCACCGCTCGCCCGCCCCCCGCACGCTGCTCGACATCCTGCACGCCACCGCTACCGAGTACCCCGACTCCCCCGCCATCGAGGCGATGGACGCCACCTACACCTACGCGGAGCTGATCGCCGAGGTGGGCGACCGTGCCCGCGCGCTGCACAAGCACGGGATCGAGCGCGGCGACCGGGTGGGCGTGCGCCGCTCCTCGGGCACCGCCGAGCTGTACCTCACCATCCTCGGCGTGCTGGCCGCCGGGGCCGCCTATGTGCCCGTGGACGCCGATGACCCCGACGAGCGCGCCGAGACGGTCTTCCGCGAGGCCCGGGTGGCCACGGTCATCACCGATGATGGCGTCCCCGCTCGCAGGGTCCGGCGCCTGTCCCGCCTGCAACCGCCGCGCCCCTCCGATGACGCCTGGATCATCTTCACCTCCGGCTCCACCGGCCTGCCGAAGGGTGTTGCCGTCACGCACCGCAGCGCGGCGGCTTTCGTCGACGCCGAGGCCCGGCTATTCCTGCGCCCAGAGCCGCTCGGCCCCGGCGATCGCGTGCTCGCCGGGCTGTCGGTTGCCTTCGACGCATCATGCGAGGAGATGTGGCTGGCCTGGCGCAACGGCGCCTGCCTGGTGCCCGCCCCCCGCTCCCTGGTGCGCAGCGGCGAGGAGCTCGGGCCGTGGCTGATCGAGCAGCGCATCACCGCCATATCGACCGTGCCCACCCTGGCCGCGCTGTGGTCCAGCGATGCGCTCGCCGCGGTACGGCTGCTCATCTTCGGCGGCGAGGCCTGCCCGCCCGAGCTCGTGAGCAGGCTCGCCGCGCCCGGCCGGGAGATCTGGAACACCTACGGCCCCACCGAGGCAACAGTCGTCGCGTGCGCTGCACCGCTGGTTCCGGGCGAACCGGTCCGCATCGGGCTGCCGCTCGATGGCTGGGACCTCGCGATCGTCGACGCCAGCGGCCAGCCGGTTGCCCCTGGCGAGCCGGGCGAGCTCGTCATCGGCGGCGTGGGCCTCGCCCGCTACCTCGATGAGGACAAGGACCGCGAGAAGTATGCCCCGCTCGAGCCGCTGGGGTGGAAGCGCGCCTACCGCAGCGGTGACCTGGTCTCGTTCGACGGCACCGGGCTGCTCTTCCACGGCCGTGCGGACGACCAGGTGAAGATCGGTGGCCGTCGCGTCGAGCTCGGCGAGATCGATGCCCTGCTGCAGGACCTGCCCGGGGTGGTCGCTGCCGCCAGCACGGTCCAGCGCTCCCAGGCGGGCACCCCCGTCCTGGTCGGGTACCTCACCACTGGAGGCGCCGAGCTCGACATGGCGGACGCGCGCTCCCGGCTCGCTGCTCGCCTCCCCGCCGCGCTCGTGCCACGCCTCGCCGTCCTGCCCGACCTGCCCGCGCGCACATCCGGCAAGGTGGACCGCGCGGCGCTGCCCTGGCCGCTGCCGCCGACGAGCACCGCCGGGCACGCCGATACCCTCACTGGGCTGGAAGCCTGGATGGCCGAGGCGTGGGAATCCGTCCTCGGGGCCGAGGTGACGCGCGTCGACGATGACTTCTTCGCCCTCGGTGGCAGTTCCCTCACCGCGGCCCAGCTCGTGTCGCGGCTGCGCGAGCAGTTCCCTGCCCTCACGGTAGCCGAGCTCTACGAGCATCATCGGCTTGGCGAGCTCGCCGCGCACCTGGGCGCGCAGGCCCCCGCGATCGCGGCCCAGCATCGGCCAGTGGCCCCGCAATCCTGGCGCAGCCAGCTCGCCCAGGCCACGCTGCTCGCAGTGCCCCTCGCGCTCTCCGGAGCGATCTGGACGACGTGGTCCGCGCTCGCCTCCACCGTGCTCGGCCACGCCACGAGCGCCACCTGGCTGCCCACCACGCCCTGGCCGGTGCTCGCGACACTCGTGGTGCTGCTGCTCACCCCGCCGGGTCGCATCGCGATCGCCGCGGGATCGGCCCGCCTCCTCCTGGTCGGCCTCGAGCCGGGCACCTATCCGCGCGGGGGCAGCCTCCACCTGCGCCTATGGCTCGCCGAACGGATCGCGGAGACCGTCGGTGCCACCAATCTCTCCGGCGCCCCCTGGATGTCCTTCTACGCCAGGATGCTCGGAGCCCGCATCGGCAAGCACGTCAGCCTGCACACCGCACCGCCGATCACCGGGATGCTCGCTGTCGGCGCCCGCGCCGCGATCGAGCCCGAGACGGATCTGAGCGGCTACTGGGTGGACGGCGACACCGTGCACATCGGCCGCATCGTGATCGGCGGACGAGCCACCATCGGTGCTCGGACCGCGCTGCTTCCGGGCACCCGCATCGGCAAGGGAACCGAGATCGAAGCCGGTTCCGCGGTCTCCGGCACCGTCCCCGCCAAGCAGCGCTGGGGCGGATCGCCCGCCCACCGGACCGGCAAGCCGCGCAGCGACTGGCCCGCTAGCCCTCCCCCGCCAGGACGCCGCTGGGGGCCCGCGTACGGCCTCACCGCTGCGGTTCTCGCGGCATTCCCGCTCGCCGCGCTCGTGCCCGCGCTCCTGCTGCTCGTCCCGATCGTCGAGGCCGCTTCCAGCCCCGCAGCGGTGGTCGTCCCGATCATCCTGTGGGCACCGGTCGCAGCGGTCCTGTCAACGATCACCTTCGCGCTGCTCATCGTTGTTTCCGTGCGGCTGCTAGCGATCGGCCTGCGCCCTGGCACCTACCCCGTGCGCAGTCGCTCGGGCTGGCAGGCCTGGGCCACCGAGCGCCTCACTGACTCCGCGCGCACCTTCCTGTTCCCCCTCTACGCGAGCGTCATCACGCCCCTATGGCTGCGCCTGCTCGGAGCGCGTGTTGGCAAGAACGTGGAGGCCTCGACGGTGCTGCTGCTGCCGAAGTTCACCACCATCAACGATGGCGCGTTCCTCGCCGATGACACCCTCGTCGCCGGCTACGAGCTTGGCGGCGGCTGGGTGCGCATCGGCCGAACCAAGGTCGGCAAGCGCGCGTTCCTCGGCAATTCCGGCATGGCCAGCCCCGGCCGCAAGGTGCCGAAGAACGGCCTCGTCGCGGTGCTCTCCACCGCGCCCCGCAAGGCCAAGCGCGGCTCCTCGTGGCTGGGCAGCCCCCCGGTGAAGCTGCGCCGACCCTCGCTCGGCGGCGATACCGAGTCCCGCACCTATGCCCCGCCCGTCCGCTTGCGACTGCTCCGCGCCGTCGTCGAGCTCGCCCGCATGGTGCCCGTGATCGCGACGTTCCTGCTCGGCGCGATGGTGCTCGCTACGCTCATCGTCGTGCTCGATCGCTACGGCATCATGGCCGCGCTGCTCCTCGCCGGCCCCGTGCTCGCCCTGGCCGCGACCATCGCGGGCATAGCCACCATCCTGGCGAAGAAAGCACTGGTCGGGCGCATCCGCGAGCACGAGACACCCCTGTGGAGCAGCTTCGTGTGGCGCAACGAGCTCGCCGACACGTTCACCGAGATGCTCGCCGCCCCCTGGTGCTTGCGCCTGTGCATGGGCACACTGGTGGGCAACGCGTGGCTGCGCGGCATGGGTGCCTCGATCGGCCGCGGCGCATGGTGCGAGACGTACTGGCTGCCCGAGGCAGACCTCGTCACCCTTGGCGACGGGGCCACGGTCAACCGGGGCAGCGTGGTGCAGACCCATCTGTTCCATGATCGCGTGATGAGCGTTGGTCCCGTGACCCTCGGCAATGGAGCCACCCTCGGGCCGCACAGTGTCGTCCTGCCCGCCGCATCGCTGGGCGACAGCGCGACAGTCGGCCCCGCATCACTGGTGATGCGCGGCGACGCCGTCCCGCCTTCGAGCAGATGGCGCGGCAACCCCATCGCGCCATGGACCACGGCCACCTGACGACACCCACGGGGATACCACCCTCAGGAAGGACGCACCGGTGAACGGCAAGTCCAGGAACGTGCTCGACCCCTACCTCCCCGCTAGCGGGAACACTGGCTACCAGGTGTCCCGCTATGACCTCGCGCTGTCCTACCGGGTCACCACCAACCGGCTCGACGGCCACGCGCTCGTCACCGCCACGGCCACAGAGGACCTCACAGCCCTTGCCCTCGACCTCGGATCAGCGCTCAAGGTCACCAAGGTGAAGGTCAATGATTCCGGTGGCATCAAGTTCAGCCAGCGCGACAACAAGCTGCGCATCAAGCTCTCGGGCACCATCCGGCGCGGCGACCTGATCCGCATCGACGTGCGCTACGCCGGGCATCCCAGGCCGCTCGACAACATGTTCGGCAGCATCGGCTGGGAGGAACTCACCGAGGGCGCTCTCACTGCCAACCAGCCCAACGGCGCATGCACCTGGTTCCCGTGCAATGACCACCCCAGCGCCAAGGCGTCGTACCGCATCACTATCACCACCGAGTCCACCTACCAGGCGCTCGCCAATGGCACGCTGGTCAGCCGCAAGTCCGGCGCCGGGACCACCACCTGGGTGTACGACCAGCCCGAGCCGATGTCGCCGTACCTCGCCACCGTGCAGATCGGCCGCTACGCCACCCACACCGTCGCTGCCACGCCCGTGCTCATCAAGGCTGCGGTGCCCCCGGCGCTGCGCCGCCGCTTCGACCACGACTTCGCCCGGCAGCGCGACATGATGACTACTTTCATCAGCATGTTCGGGCCCTATCCGTTCCCCAGCTACACCGTCGTCGTCACCGAGGACGAGCTGGAGATCCCCCTCGAGGCGCAATGCCTCTCGATCTTCGGCGCCAACCACTGCGACGGCAGCCGCGACTCCGAGCGCCTGATCGCCCACGAGCTCGCCCACCAGTGGTTCGGCAACAGCGTCACCGCCGCCCAGTACAATGACATCTGGCTGCACGAGGGCTTCGCCTGCTACGCCGAGTGGCTCTGGTCCGAGCGCAGCGACGGGCCGAGCGCCAAGGAATGGGCCGAGCACTACTGGACCAAGCTCGACCGCAGCCCCAAGGATCTCGTCCTCACCGACCCCGGGCCACGCAACCTCTTCGATGATCGCGTCTACAAGCGCGGTGCCCTCGCCCTGCATTCCCTGCGCTGCCGCATCGGCGACGACGCTTTCTTCTCGCTGCTGCAGGACTGGACCACCCGGCACCGCTTCGGTACCGTCACCACCCAGAACTTCACCGACCTCGCCAGCAACTACACCCGCCACGACCTCGGCGGCCTGTGGAACGAGTGGCTCACCCGGAGACCCCTGCCGGACCTGCCTTGACTGCGCGCGGCCGCCGAGAACCCAGCAGCACCAGCGCCAGGCACATCACCGCCAGCGTCATCCCCGCCAGGAACATCACCGGATAGCTCAGCCACGACGACGCCACCGCCATCGTCACCGGAACCGCGAACCCCAGATAGCTGAGCGAGTAGAACACCGCGTTGAGCCCCGCGAGGTCATCGGGGGTGGCGATGCGCTGCACCTCCAGCAAGCCCGAGACCAGCGCCATGCCATAACCCATGCCCAGCACCGCCGCCGCGAGGATCACCACGGGGATCGACAGCGACCAGGCAGCCCACGCCGCCAGCGGCAGCGCCACGATCAGCAACCCGAAAGCCGTGATCGACGAGCGCGCAGAGCCAGGACGATCGATCCGCCGGCCGAGTGCTTGGATGCCGAACCCGCACCCCAGCGCGATCAGGCACAGCAACGCCGAGAACGCGATCGGTGCCGACGACACCCGCTCCGACATCAGTGCCGGCAGGATCGCATACGCCGAGGCGGCCGCGCCGAACACCCACGGCGCGAGCGGCACCACCACCAGCCAGAAGCGCCGGTGTGCCACCGACGGGATGCGCAGATCCTCCCGCAACGGGGCCGCCCGCTTGTCCGCCGGGATGTCCGCCCGAGTCTCCGGGACTCCGAGCAACCACACGAACCCGGCCACGGTCACCGCTATGTGAAAGAGGTACGGGAAGCCGCTGGGCCACGGTCCCCACTCCGCCAGCACGCCCGCCACGCCAGCACCCACACCGAATCCCGCGGTCAACGACATCGCCACCCGTCGCGGGCCAGCACCCGGTGCCGCGCCAGGCTCGAACGGCGCGCGCGAGAGCTCCGTCAACCAGCTGCCCCCCACCGCCATCGCCAGGCCCAGCGACACCCCCGAGAGCAAGCGACCCCCGATCAGCACAGCTGCATGATCCGAGCCTGCCGCCAGCACCGCGGATCCCGCGATCGCCACCAACGGCGCGGGCACCATCAGCGCCCGGCGGCCCCACCTGTCCGACAACGGCCCGCCCAGCAGCAGCGCCGGAACGATCCCCAGGACATACGCGAACAACAACGTATCCACCACGACATCGGAGAAGCCCTGGTCCAGGCGATACATCGTCAACAGAGGCGTGAACTCATTGCCGCCCCACGCGATGGCGAACAAGGACACCGCCACCGGCAGCCAGAACCGGCGCTCGCTGGTGCTCGCGGCTTTCATGCGCCCCGCTCCTCGCTGCTCGATGTGCCCGACAGGCCCGGCAGCCAGCAATGATCCGGGCGCGGACGCTGCGGCAAGCGATGCACTGACCGCATGTGCGACCACACCCGCTCGGCATACAGCTCCGCATCGCCCTCCCGGATCGCCTCGACCAGCGCGCCATGGTCGGCAAGGATGTCCTCCGCTGCCTGCTCGCGCGAGACGACCGAGTCGTATGACATGCGACGCTGCCGGTCCCGCAGCGTCGCGTAGAAGCCCTCGAGCAACGGATTGCCCAGTGCCTCCACGATCACCTCGTGGAAGCGCGCATCGCCCGCGCTGAAGGCGGCCACATCGCCTGACCGCGCGTCCTCACGCATTTGCTGCACTACATGCTCCAGGCGCTGCACTGCCTCCGCGCGCGCGGAGGCCTCTCCGGCGAGCCGACGAACGGCCTGCACCTCCACCAGGAAGCGTGCTTCCACGACGGACTCGGCCTCTCCGGGCGCGATCGGGACCACCAGCGCGCCCCGCTTCGGGTACAGACGCATCCACCCCTCGGCCTCCAGCCGCAGGAAGCCCTCGCGCACCGGTGTGCGCGAGACACCCAGCTCGCGGGCAACATCTCCCTCGCTGATCAGCTCGCCGCCTGCCAGGGCGCCGGTGATGATGCGCTCCTTGACCGACTCGTAGGCACGGTCGGACGCGGAGCGGGGCGCGCTGCCGAGGCTGATGGCGGCCTCATCGGCCGAACTGGGATGCAACATAGACACAAGAAGTATTTATACCCCTGCGCCTGTGCTCGCGCATCCTCACTACCGCCCCCCCTGCTTGGCGCGGGGACGATCATGAGTATCCAGCCACCCCGGACGTGGCTAGATACTCACCATTCATCGCATCCGCTGGTCGGCAGCACTACGCCCCCAGCGAGCGAGCCAGCGTATCGAGCGCGGCGGCCTGCTCCTCCAGGTCGCTCGACGAGGGCGGCCCGCCCCGGAACCGATGATCCAGCGCCGCGCGCGTCACGATCACCAGCGCACCGTCCTCGCCCGGGTCCGAGCCACCGGTGCGAACCCTTGGCACGCCCCTCTCGAGCACCAGCGCCGCACCGGGATCGGGATTGTCGAGAAGCTCGGCGACATGGCCAGGACGCACCATCGCGCCCCCATGCTGGGCAGCCGACCGCGCCGACACCTCCGGCGGCGCCGCTCGCCAGCGCCCCACTCCAGCGCCCTGCGCGTAGGCCAGATGCCCGCCCAACGTGCCCGCCGCCCCCATCGCGGCAACCCCAGCGAGGCCCCATGCCCGCGCCCGCAAGCGCCGATCCTTGCCTTGCGACCACGCGGCAGCGAAGCATCCCTGGGCGATCGCGTTGGACAACACATGCACCACCGCGACGCGGCGCTGCTCCCGATCAAGACCAGGCACCTCGGCAAGGCCGCTGATCGCCGCCGCCGGCGAGGCCAGCAGCCCAACGGCCACCAGGCGCCGCGCGACCGGATGAGCCGTCGTCACCAGATCCACGATCATCGCCGACGTCCAGGCCCCCATGGGAAGATGGATCAGCACCGGGTGGAGCGGGTGCCCGATCTCCTTGCCCCTCAGGACTTCTCCCGGCCTCCCCTCCCCAGCCACGCGCTCACCGATTTTCGCCAAGGCATCACCGGCCGGATCCAGCCACTCGAGGTCCTCGACCTTGCGCATCAAGCCATGAATATCCATAGCCAAGGAACTACCCGGACCGGTCGCGATCAAACTGGACCCAAAGACCCTCCGCTCCGATGTTTAGCCATCGCCCCAGCGGGAAACCCATTGACCAGGGGGAGCGAACCCAAGCAAGAAGGAGGCAACAATGGCTAAGTTCATGGACAAGCTTCGCCACAAGGCGCAAGAGGCCAAGGGCGAGACCAAGCGAGTCGCCGGCCGCGCCAGCAATGATCCCGATACCGAGCGCGAAGGCATCGCGGACAAGGCCGCGGGCCAGGCCAAGCAGGCCAAGGATCGCCTCAGCGATGCAGCGGAGAAGGGCAAGCGCACCTTCCGCGAGTAGGCGCCTTCCGGGGCGGGCCACAGCACCATAGTGGCCCGCCCCGGTCGCGTGCGGTCGGCCGATCAGACAGCGGCCCGCTCAGCGCGTGGCGCGTCCGCCCTGGGACTGGGATGAGCCGACCACCGCGCCGTCGATGAGATCCTCCAGGCGCTGCGGATCATCACGGTCGATTACTGGGAACCCTTCGCCAGGCTCGCCCTCCCAGTGGAACTCCACCCCTGGGTTGAAGGCGTCGCTGCCGTCGGGGAGAAAGAAGTGCGGGCTGCCCACGACCTCCTCCGGCCGGTTCCGGAAACCGTCGATCATCGCCTCGCGTGCAGTTCCTGAATCAAGGTGATTGCCCAGCAGCTCGCCATTCACATGCTCGCAGCGGTCGGCGGCACGCAGGATCTCCGCGCGCAAGCTGATGTTCCGGCTATCCCGGAACAACGCCCGGCGCAGCTCCCTGTCCAATTCCTCCGCCGCCGCGGCGGACTGCAGCGCGGCCGCATGGACCGCTTCGTTCGCGAGCAAGGAGGTAGTCGGCCACGTCGATTCCCCTCCCTGCCACATGTGCCACGCCAGCTCGGGCGCGCACGCCCCCGCCACGGGAATCGTGGCTTCGGCCAACGACTTGGACAAGGGCTGCCCGCTGGCCTCCTCGAGGGAGAACAATCGAAAATCCACCAGCAGGGCCCCATCGAGGCCCGCCTTGCTCCGCCACTGGTAGAACCGGTGCAGCGCGAGCGTCGCCCACGGGCACGCCACGTCGGAATACACCACCACGGTTCCGGCCTCGGCGTGAACAGTCATGCGGAAGCTCCCTTCGTTCGATCAGCCCGGCGTCACATGCGGGTCATGCAGGCCAGCCCGAGGATTCCCCATGCGGCAGCGAAGCCACCGATCTTGAGGGCCCGGCCGCGGGATTCCAGCCCCGCCCCGAAGATCGCGGCGTCAGCCAGGTCAGAGGCCGCCCGGGCTCCCGTGGCCAGCCGCAGAGCGGGTCCAGCCGGCGCGAGGACCATCGCTGCCCCGACTGCTGCATCGCGCGCCGCCAGGGCACGCACGGGCAGCCCCACCGAACGGGGCACCTCGCTGGCCCCATCGACGAGGCCCGAGGGCGCTGCCAGGACTCTCGGCTTCGCGAGCACGGCGGCGCTGTAGGCGATCGTTGCCCAGCCCATCCCTCTTGCCGCGCCCTGGGCGCTCAGTAGCTTTGTTGCCACGTTCTCGAATCCTCCCGCTAGTCAGGGACGTCGTCGCTCTCCGAGCCGATCGGCCGCACGTCGGCGCGCTCGCTGACGTTGCCGGTCGCGCCCTCGCGCTCCCGCTCCTCGATGATGTCCTCCTCGAGGTCATCCACCGTTCGCGACAGCCCATTGCCGGTCTCGTTGCCCTCGTTCCACTGCTCCCTGGACTTCTGCTCCCGGGTCTTCTCGTCGTGGGCCTTCTTCTCGCTGGAGGCTGATCCGCTGCGGCGCTGCTTCTCGTCCTCGCCGGCATCGTTCCTGCTCATCCTGCTCACCTTCCTGCGGACTTCGTCCCCGGCCCGCGAGAATCCACCATCGCGGCCGTCCCTTGTCCGTCGACCGGGTACCCGCCCGCTGCCGCCCTAAACAACGCCAGCGCAGTACATGCCCACGCGACCCTGCGTTTGGTGCCGCGGGCCCGCTGTCCATCGCGCCGATCCCGCCCCACGGCACCTGGATGCAATTCACCGCGCTCGCATCCTCGTTCATCCACGGTGACGAGGACCGGATCGGCTACACCGTCCAAGGGCTCAAGACCAAAGCGCAGGAGCTCTTCCCTCGCCGACGCGGATAGCGTGCCCGCCGCGCATGTTTGCCAGCCCTCCCGATGGGCATAACTCGTACACAGCGACGGCGGGGGAAGCTCGCCGCGCACGCAGGACAAGGAGCAAGACATGCCACCCCTTACCCGTGCATCGCGCGGAGCGGCGACCCTCGCGACGCTCATGCTCCTCGTCGCGACCGGCTGCAGCACGAACACCGGCGGCGACGTCACCTGCGCGACCTTCAACGAGCAGAGCACCAGCGAGAAGCGCGAGACCGCGGCCGAGTTCCTCCGCGAGGAATCCGACGACTCCACCCAGGACGGCCAGACCACCGAGACCGACCCAGCCGACAGCGAGGTCGCGGTCGATGCTGCTGTGCTCGTCATCATCGCCTTCTGCGAGGTCGAGGAGAACAAGGACATCCCCATCCGCGACGCCGACCTCGACAGCACCACCGAATCAGCCCCCGTGTAGTGCCCAAGAACGCCGAAAGCCCCAGGCCAGAAATCCATGACCTGGGGCTTTCCGTGAGCCGCCTGGGGGAATCGAACCCCCGACCTTTTCATTACGAGTGAAGCGCTCTACCGACTGAGCTAAGGCGGCGTGCCGGGGCGTTCGCCTCGGCGTTGTGCAGTCTAGCGGGTGGGCGCGGGGTTTGGAAAACATGCTGGTCGCGCGCGTGGGACCCTGCATCATCCCTGGCGCATGTGCTCGCTGATGGTGGTGAGCATCGCGGTGATGGCGAGCTCGGGCTTGGTGTTGGTGGCGAGGGCGTCGCGGCAGTGCAGGATCGCATCGATGCAGTGCAGCAGCGTCTCGGGACGGGTGGCGCGGGCGAGCCGGGCGATGGCATCGGCCTTGTCCGGATGGATCGGTCCGATGCTGGCGCCCAGGCTGGCGAGGAGCGCGTCGCGGTAGTAGCCGGCGAGGTCGATGAGGGCGCGGTCGAGGGCATCGCGGATGGCGCGGGTGGCGCGGGACTTCTGCTTGCGCTCGAGCTCCTTGAGCACTCCGGCGGTACCGCGGAGCGCCCCGGCCGCGCCTTTTCCGGTGCCGCCTGCTCCGAGGGCGGTGCGCAGTTCCTCGGTCTCGCGGGCGTCGATCTCGGCGGTGAGGGTCTTGGCGTCCTCGGTGGCGGTGGCGAGGAGGGTGTCGGCCGCGTTGATGGCGGCGGCGGGACGGTCGAGAGTCGGCGGCATGGCGAGCACGGTCGCGCGGCGGTGGCGGGCCTGATCGTCGGTGGCGAGGCGGCGGGCCCGGCCGATGTGCCCGGCGGAGATGGCTGCGGCCCAGTGGGCGGTGTCGGCGTCGAGGTGGTCGCGTTCCTCGAGGGCCTGGGCGATCGCTGCGGTGCTTGGTGTGGTGAGGGTGATGTGCCGGCAGCGGGAGCGGAGCGTGACGGCGATGTCGTGCGGGTCCGGGGAGGGCGCGCACAGCATGAACACGGTATGGGAGGGCGGTTCCTCGACCATCTTGAGCAGGGCGTTGGCGGCGCCCTCGGTGAGGCGGTCGGCGTCCTCGATGATGATGATGTGCCACGCTCCGACGCTGGGGCGGCGCGCGGCGGTGCGGACGATGGCGCGCATCTCCGAGGTGGCGATGCTGAGGCCCTCGGGGATGATGCGGCGCACATCGGAGTGATTTCCGTTGAGCGTGCTGGTGCAGGCGGTGCAGTGCCCGCAGCCGGGCCCGTCGGGGCTGGTGCATTGCAGGGCGGCAGCGAGGCAGAGGGCGGCGATGGAGCGGCCAGAGCCGGGCGGCCCGGTGAACAGCCATGCGTGGGTCATGGCGGAGTGCTCGATGCTGGCGCTGCCGCGCGTGCTGCGGCGGGCATCGGTGGATGCGGCGAGGAGCTCGCCGATGGCGTTGTCCTGGCCGAGGAGTTTGTCGAACACTGGTGCCACAAGGGCAGCGTAGCGCTGTGGCCGGGCGAGTGGTTACTGGCCGGGCCGTTGCTGGCTGGATGGTTGCTGGCTGGTTGGTTACCGCCAAGTGGTTACCGCTGGCGGCGGGGATGCGCGAGGATCGTGGGCATGGGTGCGCGGAGTTCGTTGGCTGGGGCGCGGGAGTCCGTTGTGGTTGTCGCGCGGGGATCAGTGGCCCGGCCATGGCCGGTGTACGTCGCGGGCATGCAGGTAGCGAACGTTGCGGGCGCGTTGTTCGTGTTCGGCTTCCTGCAGTTCCTGCTGCCGGGCGGGGACGCGGTGCGGCTGGGCGAGCTCCTCGATGCGCAGCGGATCCGTCCGTTCCTGGCGTACCTGGTGTTCACGGCAGTGGTGAGCACGGTGGTGGCGTGGTGGCTGGCATTGCCGGTGATCGTGTGGCAGCAGGATCCCGAGGACGGCGCGCGGGGGCTGGTGGCCCGGGACCGGGCGTTGAAGATCCCGCAGCTGCTGGCGTGGGTATATGCGGTTTTCTGGTCGGTGGGCGGCATCATTTTCGTGGTGTCGACGGCGCAGTCGGTGGAACTGGTAGTGATCACGTCGGTGACGGTGGCCATTGGCGGCGCGACGGCGTGCGCGGTGGGGTACTTGTTCGCCGAGCGGGTGCTGCGACCGGTGCACGCGGCGGCGATGGCAGTAGGCGATGCGAGCCTGCGCCATCCACCGAGCGTGGCCAACCGGCTGCTGGTCGGCTGGGTGGTGAGCGTGCTGGTCCCTGTGGCGGGGATCCTGGTGGTGACGAACTCGGCATTGACGGGCAGCCTTGTCGCGGAGACGAGCGCGGTGCTGACGTCGATCCTGGCGTTGTGCGCGGCCCTCGTGGTGGCGAGCTTCGTGGTGACGAAGCTGACGTCGAGCGCTATCGCGGATCCGATCGCGCAGCTGCGGTCGGCGCTGCGGCGGGTGGAGGCGGGCCGGTTCGATACGCCGGTGCGGATCTTCGATGCGACGGAGCTGGGCCAGTTGCAGGCGGGCTTCAACGAGATGGTGCGGTCGCTGGCGGAGCGGGAGCAGATCCGGGAAGTGTTCGGGCGCTACGTGGGCCCGGATGTGGCGCGCCGCGCGCTCAACGACGGGGTGCAGCTTGGTGGCGAGGAACGGTTCGTGGCCGTGCTGTTCGTCGATCTGGTGGGCTCGACGACGTTGGCGACGCGCCGGGACCCGGCGGAGATCGTGGCGTTGCTCAATGAGTTCTTCCGCGTCGCGGTGGAGGTGATCGACCGCTTCGATGGGCTGGTCAACAAGTTTCTTGGCGATGCGGTGCTCGCGGTGTTCGGGGCGCCGCTGGAGCATCCTGATCCGGCTGCGGCGGCGCTGGGCGCAGCACGGGAGCTGGCGCAGCGCCTGCCCTATGTGCTGCACGCTGGCGCCGAGGAGGGGCCGGTGGGTTTCGGGATCGGGGTGGCCGCGGGAACCGTGGTGGCGGGAAACATCGGTGCCGCGCATCGCCTGGAGTACACGGTGATCGGCGACCCGGTGAACGAGGCAGCGCGGATCACCGAGCTCGCGAAGGACGAGCCAGGAGCGGTGCTGGCATCATCGGTCGCGGTGGAGCGGGCGCATCCCGATGAGGCCGGGAAGTGGGTGATCGTGCGGTCGGTGGAGCTTAGGGGCCGTGGGGTGGTGAGCGAGCTGGCCGCGCCGGGGCGGGCCAGCTCTCGTGGTCTTGCCGAGGACGCCCAGCGCTAAGGCGTGCCCGGCCTCTTCCCCGCTACTCGTCGGCGTCCTTCTTGGCGGGCGCCTTCTTAGCCGGTGTCTTCTTCGCCGCGGTCTTCTTGGCAGCCGTCTTGGTAGCAGCCGTCTTGGTAGCGGTGGTCTTCTTGGCCGCCGTCTTTGTCGTAGCTGTCTTGGTGGCAGTGGTCTTCTTGGCTGCCGTCTTCTTCGCGGGAGCCTTCTTCGCCGCTGCCTTCTTCGTGGTCTTCTTCGCCGGTCCGCGGGCGCGCCGGTCCGCGATCAGCTCCGCGGCCCGCTCAACGGTGAGGGATTCGACCTCGTCGCCCTTGCGGAGGCTGGCGTTGGTCTCGCCGTCGGTGACGTAGGGGCCGAACCGGCCATCCTTGATCACCATGGGCTTGCCGCTGGCAGGGTCATCGCCTACCTCGCGGAGCGGCGCGGCAGCAGCCTGGCGCCCCCGCCGCTTGGGCTCGGCATAGATCTTGAGCGCCTCGTCGAGCGTGATGCTGAAGATCTGGTCCTCGGTGCCCAGGGAGCGGGAGTCGGTGCCCTTCTTCAGATAGGGGCCGTATCGACCGTTCTGCGCGGTGATCTCGTTGCCAGTCTCGGGATCAGTGCCGACCACCCGGGGCAGGGAGAGCAACGGCAAAGCGTCCTCGAGGGTGACGGTGGAGATGTCCATCGACTTGAAGAGCGACCCCGTGCGCGGCTTGGCCTTCTTCTTCGCCGACTCGTCAGTCTCGGGGAGGATCTCGGTGACGTAGGGACCGAACCGGCCTTCCTTGGCGACGATCTCGTGCCCGGTCTCGGGATCGGTACCGAGGCTGCGGCCTTCCTGGGGCGTCGCGAAGAGCTTCTCGGCGATCTCCAGGGTGAGCTCGTCGGGCGGAAGATCATCGGGCAGGTTGGCGCGCTGCGACTTTGGCTCACCACTGTCGCTGGTGACGGCGCGCTCGAGGTACGGGCCGAACCGTCCGACGCGCACGAAGATGGGCCGGTCCTCGCTGTCCTCGAACAGCTTGATGGAGTTGATCTCCCGCGCGTCGATGCCTTCGAGGTTCACCCCGACGAGCTTCTTCAGGCCACCGAGCCGGGCGAGGGTTCCCTCGGCGCTTGCTTCGTCACCGAAGTAGAACGCGCCGAGCCAGTGCGAGCGGCGCTCGCGGCCCTCGGCGATGGAGTCGAGGTCATCCTCCATGGAGGCGGTGAAGTCGTAGTCGACGAGTCGGCCGAAGTGCTTCTCGAGCAGGCCCACGACGGAGAAGGCGACCCAGGACGGGACGAGGGCGCTGCCCTTCTTGTAGACGTAGCCACGGTCCTGGATGGTCTTGATGATCGACGCGTAGGTGGAGGGACGGCCAATGCCTTCCTCCTCGAGCTTCTTGACCAGCGATGCCTCGGTGAAGCGCGACGGCGGGTTGGTGGAATGGCCCTCGGGCGACAGCTTGTCGGCGTTGACGGCGTGGCCCTCGGAAAGCCGGGGCAGGCGGCGCTCCTCGTCGTCGGCCTGGCCGCCCGACTCGTCATCAACGGTCTCGACGTAGGCGCTGAGGAAGCCGGGGAAGGTGATGGTGCGCCCCGAGGAGCTGAAGGTGCATTCCTCGCCGGTCGCGGCGGTGCCCGTGATGCGCAGGCTCAGCGTGGTGCCCTTGGCATCGGCCATCTGGGATGCGACGGTGCGCTGCCAGATGAGCTCATACAGCCGGAACTCGTCCTGCTCGAGCACGCGGCTGAGCTGCCCCGGCGTGCGGAATGACTCCCCTGCCGGGCGGATGGCCTCGTGGGCCTCCTGCGCGTTCTTGACCTTGCGGGTGTACTGGCGCGGCGAGGGCGAGACGAACTCGGGCCCGTAGAGCTCGCGGGCCTGGTTGCGGGCAGCGGTGATCGCGGACTCGGACAGCGTGGTCGAGTCGGTACGCATGTAGGTGATGTAGCCGTTCTCGTAGAGCCGCTGCGCGGTGCGCATGGTGCGGTCGGCGGAGAATCGCAGCTTCCGGCCAGCTTCCTGCTGCAGGGTCGACGTCATGAACGGCGCGTACGGCTTGCGCGTGTAGGGCTTCTCCTCGGCGGAGGTGACGACAAGGCTGGCTCCGGCGAGTGCCTCGGCGAGACGACTAGCGTGAGCCTCATCGAGCACGACGACGTTGTCGGAGTTCTTGCGCTGGCCATCGGGGCCGAAGTCGCGGCCGGTTGCCACCCGAGCCCCGTCCACGGCGCTGAGCTTGGCACCGAAGGCGCGCGGCGAGGCGCTCTCCCCGGCGTCGAGCGTAGCGGCGATATCCCAGAAGCTCGCGGAGCGGAACCGCATGCGCTCGCGCTCGCGCTGCACGATGATGCGGGTGGCCACCGACTGCACGCGGCCTGCCGACAGCTTCGGCATGACCTTCTTCCACAGCACCGGACTCACCTCGTAGCCATAGAGGCGGTCGACGATGCGGCGGGTCTCCTGCGCGTCAACGAGGTCGGTGTCGAGGTCCCGGGGGTTCTCGGCAGCGGCGCGGATCGCGGACTCGGTGATCTCGTGGAACACCATGCGCCGGACCGGGATCTTGGGCTTGAGCGTCTCGAGGAGGTGCCAGGCGATGGCCTCGCCCTCGCGGTCACCATCTGTGGCGAGGTAGAGCTCGTCGACGTCCTTCAGCAGGCTCTTGAGCTCGGTGACGGTGGATTTCTTGTCCGCGCTGACGACATACAGCGGCTCGAAATCCGCATCGACGTTGACGCCGAGGCGGGCCCACGGCTCGCCCTTGTAGCGGGCCGGGACATCCGCCGCGCCCTTGGGCAGGTCGCGGATATGCCCGCGCGAGGATTCGACGACGTAGTTCGGGCCCAGGTAGGAGGCAATCTTCTTGGCCTTGGTGGGAGACTCCACAATCACCAGGCGCCGGATTGCCGCCGACTTCCCGGGGCGCGCCGAACCATTCGCCGTGCCACTTCCGCGTGCTGCCACCTGACGCTCGCACCTTTCTGAATTCCTGCAAGGATGTCACTCAACGATGTCGCTCGACACTGCCACTCAACCGCTCGGGACTGCCACTCAACACTGACACAGGCTGTGCCGTTCATGCCGCAACCTGTCTATCACCGCTGTGCCCGACGGTGGCAAGTATGCAGCACTGGTCCGACATCGCGCCCATCGGACGGTCCGGCTGGCATTGCCGGGGAGCGATCAGGGGCTACTCGCCGGGTTCCGCAGGCTCGTCCCCAGGCGTCTCGGCGGGTGCCTCCTCGGGCGTCTCCGCGGGGGGAGCGGGCGGGGCAACGAGGGGCTGGCAAGCTGGCACGTCAGCGATCACCGCGTCGAGCTCGTCGGACTGGTACTGCTCGAGATCGGCGAAGGCTCCCGCGATGGGATTCGGGGTTCCCTCGAGGCGCTCGGTGAACTCGGCCATCGCTACAGGGTCGCCGGGCTCCATCTCGTCGAGGGAGGCCCGGAGCTCGTCGACCTCGTCCGCCGCCTGCTGCGTGGAGCCCGAGAGGTGCTCGGCAAGGCCCGGCGGAATATCGTCCACGGGCGGATCCCCGAGCTCGCGGAAGCTGATGGCGGAATCAGCCAGCACGGTGCGCAGATGGATATAGAGATCGAGATAGGTCTGGCGGGCCTGCTCGGCCTCGACCGGAGGCTCCGCGACAACGACGTCGTAGTACTGGAACGCGTCGGTGAGCGCCACGAACGGTCCGCAGTACCGGGCGAGCCAGTCCTCGGTGGAGATCGTTTCCTCCGTGGCGGTCGCGGGGCTGGAACCATCCCCCGCCGATGCGTCTCCCGCGTCATCACTCGTGCCGCACGCTGCGAGCAGCGGCTGCGCGACGAGGACCGCGAGCGCGATCATGCTGGTGCGAGCCGAAGTTCTCATGGCGTGTTCCCCGCTTCCCGATGGCTGGCCGGAACCAATGCTCCGCTACCGTGCAGTCCTTCTTGAGGACACCGTAGCGCCCGGGCGGGGGGAACAGGTGCGAAGTCGCACAAGCCGGACCCGCACCGCCCGGCCGAGGACCGGGCGGGCAGGGTCGATCAGAACTCAGAGCGGTCGCACGGACATGGCTTGCACGCCCTTGTCGCTCCGGCCTACCTCATACTCCACCTGCTGGTTCTCCTCGAGCGTGCGGAAGCCGCTGCCCTGGATCTCTGAATAGTGGACGAACACATCCGCGGAACCATCCTCGGGCGCGATGAACCCGTAGCCCTTCTCCGCGTTGAACCACTTCACGGTGCCCCGTGCCATGCTGTCTTCCTTTACTCTTTCGCCGTGCTTTCCCGAGCGGCACCAGGCCGCCCGCAGGCCCGCGATGGACCTAATTCCAGTGAAGCACGGCACCGCCCCGGCCCGCATCGAAAGACCCGGCACGAGCACCGGCGGCAACCAGGATCCGTCCTCAGCCCACCCGGTAACCCGTCAGCGCCCGGGCCTGCGCCCCATAGCCATCACGGGTCGGATGGAACGGCAGCACGTGCTCATGGAAGTCACCGATCCGGGTGATCCACCGCTGCCCGAGCGGCTTGCACGCATCGTGCCCGGCGGTGGCTGCCTTCAACGACCAGAACTCCACGCCCAGCGATGCCGCTGCGACCCGCTGCGCGGACTCGATCCGGTCGAGGACCGTGCGCGCATAGGCCGCGCGCGGCTGGAAGTCCGGCACCTCGAGCCCGTTGATCGGCAAGCACACCGAGGTGTCGCGCGGCAGGACCGTCGGGTAGCCCACGATCGCGATCCGCGCATTGGGCGCCTCCGAGCGGATCCGGCCGATGATGTCGCCACTGTCGCCAGCGGTCAGTCGGCGCGCCAGCTCAGGGCCAGTGATGGCGTCAGGCCGCACCGCTGCGGGATCGGCCGCGTCATTGCAGCCGTTGACGAAGTCGAGCACGCACGTGCCCACCGACCACGCGGCACTGCGACCCGCGCCACCGTAGGTCTCGTTGCCAGCGAACTGGATCGTCACCAGCTCCGTGCGTTGCCCCATCGCGCCCGCCGCCGCATTGATCTGCTGGCCGAAGGTGTTGGTGCCGCGGCCATCGACGACAGCGCCGGAACAGGAGGCGTCGAACCAGTCCCCGCCCAGCCCCCACTGCTGGGCGAACTGCTTCGGCCAGGTGTAAGGCAGCTGCGGGCAGCCCCCGAACGGGTCATAGCTCGGCCCCGAGGTGAAGCTATCCCCCAGCGACACATAGCGGGCACCAGCCTGATCGCCTGGCTGAGCGCCCGCGATACCGGGCCCTCCGATCGACAATCCAGCAACGGCCAGCGCGCTCGCCGCCGCCACGGCCACTCCACGTCCCAGTTTTCTCGTCCAGTTCATCCGCACAACGATCACCGTGCCAGACGCCTCCCGCTGCCGCAGCACATGCCCGGATTTCCGTCGCGATGGTGATCCCGCGCGGCCGACGTAGACTGCCCACGTCCAGCGCGCACCAGGAAGGAGCAGGCCATGGCGGCATACGGTCTTGGCGACGATCTGCTCGCCGCCATCGCGGACCGGTCCCCAAGCCTGCTCACTGGCGCGGCTACGCACATCGACCGCGCGCCAGGCAAGCCCGGCACCCACCAGCCGTGGCCGGACTGGACCTACGCCGGCCTCCGCGAGGAGCTCATCGAGCGCGGCATCACCACCCCCTACGCGCACCAGGTGGAAGCGGCCAGCCTCGCCCGGTCCGGCCAGCACGTCGTCCTCGCAACGGGAACCTCGTCGGGGAAATCATTGGCCTACCTGCTGCCTGTCCTCACCACGCTCGCCGAGGAGCACCGCGCCACCGCCCTCTACCTCTCGCCCACCAAGGCACTCGGCGCCGACCAGCTGCGCGCCGCCCGATCACTCACCAGCTCGGTTCCCGGCCTCGCCACTGCCGAGCCGCACCTCTACGACGGCGACACCCCGACCGACCACCGCCGCTGGATCCGCGACACCAGCAGGCTCGTCTTCACCAACCCCGACATGCTGCACGTCGGCATCCTGCCCAACCATCCCCGCTGGGGCCGCTACCTGCGCGGACTGAGCTACGTCATCATCGACGAGTGCCACCACTACCGGGGCGTCTTCGGCTCCCACGTGGCCTGGACGATCCGTCGCCTGCGCCGCATCGCTGCCCGCTACGGAGCGCATCCGGTGTTCGTGCTCGCCAGCGCCACCACCGCCAATCCCGCGGAGGCTGCCACCCGGCTCATCGGCGCCGACTGCCAGGCCGTCACCGAGGATTCCGCGCCCCACGGCCACCGCACCACCGTCCTCTGGGAACCGGGCGCAGCGGACCCCGGCGACCCGGCGCAGCGCCACTCCCCCCACACCGAGGCGGCGCTGTTCACCGCGGCACTCGTCGAGCAGGGCGCGCGCACCCTGATGTTCGTCCGCTCGCGGGCGGGAGCGGAGCACGCCGCGATGGTGGTGCGCGAACGGCTCGGGCCACCCCTCGCCAGCACTGTCGCCGCCTACCGGGCGGGGTACCTGCCCGAGGACCGGCGCCGCCTCGAGGCGGCCCTGGCCAGCGGGGAACTGCGCGCGGTCGCCACCACCAACGCGCTCGAGCTCGGCATCGACATCGCAGGGCTTGATGCGGTGGTGCTCACGGGCTTCCCCGGCACGGTCGCCTCGTTCCGCCAGCAGGCGGGCCGGGCCGGGCGGCGCGGGCAGGGCGCGCTCGTGGTCCTCGTCGCCCGCGATGATCCGCTGGACAACTACCTGATCCACAATCCGGACGCCCTGCTCGACAAGCCCGTCGAAGCGACGGTAACCAACCCTGCCAATCCCTACATCGCTGCCCCGCAGGTGATGTGCGCCGCGACAGAGCTGCCGATCACCGACGACGAGGTCACTGCCCTCGGCATCACCGGCACCGTCGCTGATCTGGCGGGCCAGGGATTCCTGCGGCGGCGGCCCCGCGGCTGGTTCCCCGCCCCGGGCATCGACGCGCACGGCTCCACTGGCCTGCGCGGCACGATGCTCCAGCAGGTCGCGATCGTCGAATCAGCCACGGGACGACTGCTCGGCACGGTCGATGCGTCGCGGGCGCCCGCTACCGTGCATCCCGGCGCCGTTCACCTGCACCAGGGCGAGGTGTTCGTCGTCGATGATCTCGATCTCGAGGAAGGCATCGCCCGGGTCACCGCGGGCGATCCCGGATACACCACCATCGCCCGATCCGTGAGCGACATCCGCATCGCCGAGGTGCTCCGGTCCCAGCAGCATGGTCCCATCACGGTCGGCCTCGCACGGGTCGACGTGACCAGTCGCATCACCAACTACCTGCGGCGCGGGCCCGGCGGCGAGGTGCTCGCCACCATCGAGCTGGACATGCCCGAATCGACCCTGCCCACTGTCGCTGCCGCCTGGACGCACGCCCCAGGCAGCCTCGGTGCCGCAGGCATCTCCGACGAGGACATTCCCGGTGCACTCCACGCCGCCGAGCATGCAGCCATCGGCCTGCTGCCCCTGTTCGCGAGCTGCGACCGCAACGACATCGGCGGGGTATCCACCGCCCTGCACCCCGATACAGCCATGCCCTCGGTGTTCGTCTACGACGGCCATCCCGGCGGCGCGGGCATCGCCGAGCATGGCCACGACCACATCCGGCAATGGCTCTCGGCGACGCGCGCCACCATCCGCGGATGCCGCTGCCGCAGCGGGTGCCCGTCCTGCGTGCAATCACCCAAGTGCGGAAACGGCAACGAGCCACTCGACAAGGCGGGCGCGGCCCGCGTTCTCACCGCCGTCCTCGACGCTCTCGGCTAGTTCGCCTCCACCGGCCCTGCCCTCGCGCTCGCACCCACCTGCCACGCGGTGATCCACTCCCCCTCTCCCCCGCTGGGCCAGCGCACCGGCCGCGTGACGTCGACGCGAATATCCCCACCATCGATGCGGCAATCGTCGATGGTGACGCCATTGCGCCGGGCGATCTCGCGGGCACGCGCGCACGGCTCGCCCGGCAACGCCCAGGCGTGGTGTTGGGCGGCCGCGAGCACAGCGAGGTCAGCACCTGCTTGCGCCGAATGCCGCGCCGCCACCACCGCGACAAGATGCAGCACCATCCCGACGATGAGCATGCAGGCCAGCATGCCTGCCGCGGCAATGACGGTGGCGCTGCCCTCGTCGTTGCCGAGCGGCAGTGCGCGCGCCCTCATCGCTGACGCCTGCCCGGCTCGATGGCCGCGATCGATTCGGCCGTCAAGGTCACCCCAGGCAGCAAGGCTGGCCGCAGCGTCACCCTGGCGGTCACGAGCATTCCGTCGTCGGCGATCGAGATCGTCGCGTCGCCGGGCGCGAGCCGGGCTCCCGCATCGACCGCTCTGCCCTGCTCGTCCCTCGCGGCGACGAGCGCTGCTTCGCGCGCGGCATCGATGCACCGCACGTACGAGGCCCCGATGCCCAGCACACCGACGCACATGCCGATGACCATGACGAGCACCGCCATCGCGAGCGCCGTCTCGACCGTCGCGACGCCAGCATCGTCGCCGAGGGCACGCTTCGGGGCGGACCGACTGGCCGCTTCGGCGGGAGCTGCCGGGCCTGCTAGATCTGTGTGGAGAGCGCCTGCTCGATGATCCGGGTCAGCGCGCCGACGACGGTATCGCTCGACACCACCGCGTAGAGCAATGCCGCGAACGCCGCCGCGGCCACCGTTCCGATCGCGTACTCGACGGTGGTCATTCCCTCGTCCTCCCGGGCGAGCTGGCGGATCCTGCGGGCCAGGATGGGTGATGCCTTCATGGGTTTTTTCCTTTCGGTGGCCCGGGCGCCGGTCGGCGGCCTGGGTGGTCGTGTGCCCTATCGCGGGGATATTCGTGCCGCTCATCGCAGGACCGCCGGGACGAGCTGGGTAGCGAGCCCGACGACGACGGGAATGATTCCGAGGCACAGGAAGGCTGGCAGGAAGCAGAGCCCGAGGGGCGCGGCGATCAGCACGGATGCTCTCTCGGCGCGCGCGGTGGCGGCATGGTGCTCGTCGTCGCGGAGTGCTTGCGCGGCGCTCCTGGAGGTCGCGGTGAGCTGTGTCCCGGTGCGATGCGAGCGTTGCGCCGCCCGCGCGAATGACTGCTCGCCGGGCGTGGTCGCGGCGCTCTCCCAGGCTGCGCCGGTGTCCAGCCCTATCCCGAGAAGCTCGGCGGCCCGCCCGAAGAAGGTCGTGCCGGTGGCTCGGAAGACCGCCTGGGCGGCGGTGGCCGGTCCGAGGCCCGCGGCCAGGCAGGCACTGTAGAGGTCGAGCGCGAGAGGCTCGAGCCGGGACTGCTGGGCGGAGGGCCCGGAGCTCTCCATGATGCTCGTGTCGCGGTGGACGATCCGGCTCAGCCGCGGGGCGCTCGCCCGCTCGGGGCAGGCGAGGATGCCCGCTCCAGCGAGCACGCACGCGATGGCGGTGGCTGTGGTCATCCGTGGGCTGCCTTGTCGGTGATCGAGTGCGTCCACAGCAAGCCGGTGCACGCGAGGATGGTGCCGACGAGGAGCAGAGCGTTGCCGATCGGCGTGGTCAGCAGGACGCGCAGGGGGCTTGCGCCGATCAGTTCGCCGAGGACGGTTCCGAGCGCGGGCAGCATGGCGAGCAGAACGGCGGTGGCGCGCGCTCCGGCCAGCGTTGCACGGACGTGCTTGTCGCGCCTGTCCTCGAGAACGAGGCCGGTGCGGGCTTCCTCGAGCAGGGTGGCGAGGGGCATGCCGTGGGTGGTGGCGAGCATCCAGGCTGCTCCGATGTGTTTCAGGCGCGGGTCGGTGCCGGGGTGCGCGAATGCTCCGGCGACGGGCAGGCCTAGCTGGGTCCGCGCAGCTGCCCGGGCGAACGCCTTGGCGATGCCGTGCTGCTTGCCGCTGCGGAGGCGGGAGGTTGCTGCGGCGGGGTGGGCGCCGGCGCGCAGCTCGGCGATGATGTCGTCGAGGCAGCCGACGAGTGTGGTGGCGGATCGCTCGGCTCTCTGGCGGGACCGTGCCCGCGCGCGCAAGCGCCAGGCGGTGGCAGCGATGACGGTTCCGGATAGCGCTAGTGCCGGGCCGAGAAGGAGCACGGTGACCAGGAGCGCCGTGGCGCCGATCATCCACTGCCACGCCTGGCCGGGGCCGCGCAGCGGGAGCTGTCTTGCTAGCCATGCGTGGTGCGTGAGCCCGAGTTGCTCGAGACGAGGACGCACGGTTGTCGCTGGGAGGACGAGTAGGGCCGCCGCCGCGAGGATGAAGCTAGGCCACATTGTGGCCCCCTGCGGCGTGGGCTCGACTGGCGAGCAGGTCGAGGAGTTCCTGCCACGCGTCGCTCGCGCCGTCCTGCCTGGTCCACGCCGTCTCGACGGTGGTGAGCCCGTTCGGCTGGGGCTTGATGATCCCGATCTCGGTGAGCACGCGTTGCGCTTGCTCGCGCTGCACATGAAGCACGATGTGGGCGGCCGCCGCGAGCTGGCTGTGCAAAGCATGCCGCGGAAGGCCGCCGAGCGCGGCGAGGGCTTCGAGGCGGGCGGGCAGCTCGCGCGGCGAGTTGGCGTGCACGGTTCCGGCCCCTCCCTCGTGCCCGGTATTGAGCGCGGCGAGCAGGTCGATGACCTCGCTCCCCCGCACTTCGCCGATGATGAGCCGGTCGGGGCGCATGCGCAGTGCCTGGCGGATGAGGTCGCGCAGCGCGATGGCGCCGATTCCCTCGATGTTGGCGCCACGGGCGGCGAGCCGCACCAGGTGCGGATGCGGTGGATTGAGCTCGGTGGCGTCCTCGATGCAAATGATGCGCTCGTCATCGGCCGCCTCGGCGAGCAGGGCCGAGAGCAGTGTGGTCTTGCCTGCGCCCGTGCCTCCGGTGATGAGGAACGAGCGTCGCGCGGCGATGAGGGACTCGAGCAGGTGCTTGCTGGCCGCGGTGAGCATGCCGGTTCTGGTCAGGTCTTGGAGGCTGTGGCGGGCGGGACGGAGGATGCGCAGGGAGATGCAGGTCCCGTCGACGGACAACGGCGGCAGCACCGCGTGCAGGCGGATCGAGGTCGTGGAGTTCCTGCGGGGCAGGTGGCCGTCGGCCCAGGGCTGTGATTCGTCGAGGCGCTTTCCCGCAGCGATCGCGAGGCGCTGGGCGAGTCGCCGGACCGATTGCTCGTCGGGGAGCTCGATCCCGCTGGGGACGAGGCCGCTGCCCCGGTCGGCGTAGACGGTCCCTGCTCCGTTGACGATCACGTCAGTGATGGTCTCGTCGTCGAGAAGCGGGTCGAGAGGTCCTGCTCCATGAAGATCGGTGTGCATCGCGCGGAGGACCGCGAGGGTGTCGTGGTCGCTGATCATTCCGCGCGACTCGTCGCGGATCAGGACGACCAATTGCTCCGGGGTTAGTGGCTGGGTGTTGTCGGCGAGCCTCGCACGGACCTTGTCGAGCAGTTGCGCGTGCTGGTGGCTCATAGGGTCCTGCCTGGAGCGATGTAGCTGCCTGGGTCGATCGATGGGTCCGCGAGAACGGACAAGGCTGCCTTGCGCAGCGGCGACCGGACGGAAAGGCGCAGTCCGTGGGCGTCGAGCCTGGAATCGAGCCGGGGCTCGGGTCGCATGGTGGCGATCACGCGGGCATCGCATGCTTGGCTGATGGTTGTGACCGCGAGGCCACTGGGTGCGGGCCCGCGGACGATGATGCCGATGTCCCGGCTGCGCGGCCGTGCCCATCGCATGACTTTTTGCGCTGCGGCGCAGGCCCGGAGGTTGGCGGGCACCACGATCACGGTGAGGTCGGCGGCGGCGAGGGCAAGGGTGGCGGACTCGTCTCCTGCTCGTGGCATGTCGCAGACGGTGAGCCGCCCGGAATCACGAGCGGAGGCGAGGATGGCTTCGAGCGCGCGCGGGCTCGGAGGCGCTGGCTCGGCGCCTCGTTGATGAGCGAGGAACGCCGTGGCGCCGCGGGAGGGCAGCGCGGACCATAGCGCTTCGGGCGCGATGCTGCCGGTGATGGCTGCGATGTCGTTCCACCGTGGTCCGGGGTCGTTTTCCGCGGAGAGCAGCAGATCGATGCCGCAGCCATGGCTATCGAGGTCGACGACCAGGGCCTCCTTCGCGTGGGCCAGGGCGAGTGCGGAGGCGAACACAGTGGCGCCTGCCCCGCCGCAGGCGCCGGTGACCGCGATGGTGCGGCCAGGATTGGTGCCACTGCGCGCGCGGATTCCAGAGATGGCCTGCATCATGGCGTGCTCGTCGTCGGGGAGCTCGAAGACATGCTCGGTGCCGAGCGCGACATGATCGCGCCATGCATCCGGGCTGGGCGGTGCGGTGCCGCCGCGGCCGACGACGCTGATGATGCCGCCCCGTCGGCCGAGCCCATCCTCCCGGCAGCGCCGGGCACCGTGGTCATCGAGGATCACGAGTCGCGCGGACTCCCAGAGCTTGCGCAATGATGGCGCCTCGCTCGTGCTGCTCGGCGCCAGAGCCCCCGGCAGCGTGCTACCAGGATCGTCGTACTGGTGCGTCTCGACGATTCCGAGGCCGAGCGACGCGGTGATGCGGCGGGCGCTGGCGAGCAGCTCTGGATCGTCGATGCGGGCGAGCGCGACCTCTGCGTGCGCCGGATGCACGAGGTCCGTGCCGGGAGGCTTGGGCATGCCTCAACTGTGCGGGGAGCCCGCGGAGCGTTCCAGCTGCTGTGCCTGCGCTGTGGATAAGCCCGGCCCTGTGGATAACACGCCCGGGAACCCTCACCGGGGTACAGATAGAGGACGACCCCCGCCAGGGGGGGAGGGGGCGGGGGTCGTCGGAGTTCAGCCCCGGGGGGTCGGGCTGAACTCACCCGGATCATGTCCGAGTGCCTTCATAGTACACACGATCGCGCAAGTGTTTCCGCAATCAAGCACCAAAATTTTGCTGAATCTCAGTCTACAGCCAGGCCACAGCGGGATCAACGTCGCACGAGCAGCGCGGACAGCCGCAAAGTGTGGCTAGTGCCACTATCCTGGGCGTGTGACTCACCCTCATGATGGCACCGCGAACCACGGATCCCCTGCCGCCTTCTTCGACCTGGACAAATCCATTATCGCGCGGTCATCAACGCTGGCATTCAGCAAGCCATTCGCGGAGACCGGGCTGATCAATCGGAGGGCAGTGCTCAAGAGCAGCTATGCGCAGTTCCTCGCACTGCTGCCGGGAGCCGACCATGAGCAGACGGAGCGCTTGCGCACCCATATCGCCTCGATGTGCACTGGCTGGGAGATCGAACAGGTGGAGGCGATCGTCGAGGAAACACTGCGCGATATCGTCACGCCTTTCGTGTTTGCCGAAGCAGCGGCGCTCATGGAGGACCACCGCGCGCGTGGCCATGCAGTGGTCGTTGTGTCCGCTTCCGGGCGCGAGGTCGTCACGCCTATCGCTGATGCGCTCGGTGCTGACGCCATCATCGCCAGCGAGATGGCTGCGCAGGACGGGAAGTACACGGGCGAGTACTCGTTCTATTGCCAGGGCGAGGCAAAGTCCGATGCGATCTTCCGGCTCGCTGCGGAAAAAAGCTATGATCTCGCACAGTGCTATGCCTACTCCGATTCGATCTCGGACCTGCCGATGCTTGATCTTGTCGGGCATCCCACCGCGGTCAATCCTGATCGACAATTGCGACGGAAAGCAGCCTCGGCGGGCTGGCCGATCCTCACTTTCTCGGACTCCATTTCACTGCGCGAGCACCTCCCCGCCCCGTCCACGCGAACGCTCGCCACGACCGCTGCGGTCGGGCTCGGGGCCGCGGTCGCCGCGGGCGCGGTAGCGCTCAGCTTCTTGCGGCGCTCCCGCTAGCAGTTTCTGGACTCGCTCCAATTCGACTGAACCCCTTGCAGCGGATGCAGGTCAGGAGTACAAAATAGGTAAGGGAGCACGACAGGACAGGGCCGAATCGGAAGAGAAGATCTCGACCTCCCCGGTCAAAGCTCCTGAGCACGAGAACCAGGCACCCACGCGGAGCACGCCGCGTAAGGGCAGAAGTGTTGTGGGCCTGCGAAACGTCGCCATTACCGGAATGGCTCTCCCCTTGTGGGAAGGGGATGCATTTCCAGGTGGCGCTCTCGCCGAGGCCTTCCCACACAACCCACATAAAGCACGCATGGTAACCTGGAACTTAGTGCTACGCGGGCGGTGAATTGGGTTTCACCGCCCGCTTTTCAATGCCCGAATAACCCTTCGGTAGGCGACGGGATCATTTCTGATCGCGTCCTAGATCATGATCATTGGCGACGTATTCCCGCTCAGGCGCTCGCGGCGTCAGCGATGGCCACGGCCTCTCGACCACCAGCTTCCATCGCGCCACAGCACAGGATAACCCAGTTGCCCACGCCCTGCGCCGTGCCTGTCTCGAACCCTGCCGCGGCACTGCGATAGGCGCCCGCGCGCTGCAGCCAGCTTGCCTCCGGTACACCCAGGTTGTGCGGGTCGAGGCCTGAGGTGACCGCGATGAGCCGGGACGCCGCGCGCGCGACGATGCCATCGGCAGTGCCGAATGGCCGCAGGGCAAGAAGTTCACCGTGGACCACGGCCGCGGTCACCGGCGCGGGCGCCCGCGTCCCCCCGGTAACGAGATGCGCGAGGAGCTCGAGCCGCTCCCCCACGCCTGGATCGGGCCGTGGCCGCCCGAGACGATCATGGTCATCGACGAGATCGGCTGCCGCGAGCATGTGCAGCCTGGCCAGGACTTGCAGCGGCGCGCGCTTCCAGGTCCCCGAGATAGTGGTCAGCGCCTCCCCGTCGAGCGCCTGCGCCACGCGCATCGCACCGGAGAGGGTGGGGTCCTCGATCGATCCGGAGGGGTCGAGCTCGGTCTTTCCGCCGTCGAGCGCGGAGGACGCCCGGGCCGCGCGCACGGAGGCCTCGGTGGCGCTCTTGGCCCATTCGCGACGGTTGGCCGAGTGGCGGTGCGCCTCGCCGAGCGCGGACCGTGCTCGTTCCGCGGCGTCGCTGATTCCGGGCATCTCGAGTATCGGTGCTAGGGGATCTACAAATTCGGTCACGCATCATGACGCTACCGTCACCAGCGGGCGCACCTGAAGAGACGACGGTCGCAGCGCGCTTCCGCTGGCGGTTGTGTGCGGTCTTGCACCTGGATCCGGGCCTCCAGGGGGTGCATTCGGTAGCACTTCCGGGGCACCTCCAAATTCGTCCCGCCAGCCCGCCAGCGTGTGACCGCCACCCGCGGGCCTCGTGGCTGTGCCCGTCGCCATAGAACGGCACCCTAGGAGCGCTTGCTCACTTATCACCCGTTCCGCTTGGACTGGATCAGGCTGTGCCGCAACGTGTTAGGCGCATGAGTTAATGAGTCATCGTGACGCGCTAAAACGCGCTAATACGCGCTAGTGCCGCGGCGGCTCAGCCGGGACAGCGAGAGGCCGCACGGGAAGCTATGAGCGATCACCCAGCGCCGCAGGAGCGGCCCGAGGACGCCGATCACGAGGACGACGAGTTCACTGGTTCCTGGCGCCATGTGGGCCTGGGGGTCGTCCTCATCGCCATGATCGTCGGCTTCATGACCACCACGACGATGATCTACCGCAATGCGTTCACCGAGCGCGTAGCGGTGACGGTCCTGGTCGGCACCGTCGGCAATGCTCTGTCCACCGGGTCCGATGTGAAGCTGGGTGGCGCGCTCGTCGGAGAGGTCACGGATGTTCGGCTGCGATCAGATTTCACGGTGGAGGTCTCCCTCGCTATCGTCGGCAGCTCGGCGCACCTGGTCCCGTCGAGCGTGACCGCGCGCATCGTGCCCAAGACCCTGTTCGGGGAGCGCTATGTGCAGCTCGTCGATACTGGCGTCCGGTCGCGTCCCGTGCAGCAGGGCGATGTGATCCATGAGGATGCGAGCGGCAGCACCGTCGATGCCGCCCGGATGTATGACGTGTTCCATGACTTGCTCGACGCGGTGCCGCCGGCGGATCTCGCCATGACCCTCGGGTCGATCAATGCCGCGGTGGCAGGCCGTGGGGAACGCATCGGCGAGATGATGGACCGCTTTTCCCGGATGGCCGAGTCGATCAACACGGAGGCACCCGCCCTCGAGCAACAGCTCGGCGACCTCGCGGTGCTCTCGGAGACCTATTCGGATGTGCTGCCCGAGCTCGTGGTCGCGCTCGATGACCTCCGCGGGACCAATAGGACGATCATCGAGCGGAGCGCGGATCTCGCGGCCATGCATGAGTCGCTGATCGGCGCGGGCATGGATGCGGCGCGCTTCCTGGAGGAGAACGAGGACCACATCATCGGCATCGCTGCTGATTCGCGCGAGACGCTCGGGCTGCTTGCTCGCTACTCCCCCATGTTCGGGTGTTCCCTCTCCTACTTCGCGGAGCTGCGCGACAGGCTGGAGGTGGCATTCGGCAAGGGCAAGGGCATGCCTGGGCTGAACATGACGATCGAGCTCGCGAATCCGCGCGGCAACTATGTGCCGAACCAGGACGAGCCCCGGTTCTTCGATGATCGCGGGCCGATCTGCTACGCGCCGGTCGACCCCGCCGCGGGCAACTTCCCGCAATATCCCGGTAGCCCGCCGAACACGGGCGCCTACGCGGTGCCGTCCCGCAATCCGGGCCAGCAGGATCTCGCGGAGCTGCCGGATCCGCTGGCGCTCGCTGCCGAGGTGGCCGCCGCGACCGGCTCCGAGGCCGAGGGCCAGGCGCGGCGGGCGCTGTACGGGCACGCGACTGGCCTTGACCCGGCCGATGTTCCTGGGTGGACGACGCTGATCGGAGCACCCCTGCTGCGGCGCGCGGACATCAGCCTCGTACCAGGTGGGTGACGCAGCCAGCCAGCCGTCGGCCGCTGGTTTCCGACCGCTCGTCGCTGATGTGATCCCACACACAGGCAAGGGTCATGCGCGCCCTGGCGAGATGTGACTACCCTCACAGGCAGAGTCGCACAGGGTTGAGCCGGACACCGTGTCCGCCAATCGAGGAGCCGAACGAGGAGTAGCACGCAATGTCGACAGACCTGACCGAGCGGGCCTTGTCCGCCTACGCCCCCAGCGCGGAGTTCGCTGCGCAGGCCAACGCGCAGGCGAGCCTGTACCAGGAGGCCGAGGAGGACCGGGAGGCATTCTGGGCGAAGCAGGCCCGGCGGCTGCACTGGCACACGCCGTTCAGCGAGGTGCTGGACTGGTCGGAGGCACCAGTGGCCAAATGGTTCGCCGATGGAAAGCTGAATGTCGCCTACAACTGCGTCGACCGGCACGTCGAGGCCGGCCACGGCGATCAGGTCGCCATCCATTGGGAGGGCGAGCCCGGGGATTCGCGCGCGCTGACCTACAGCGACCTGCTCGCGGAGGTCTCGAAGGCAGCCAACTACCTCACCGAGCTGGGATTGCAGCCTGGTGACCGGGTGGCGATCTACATGCCAATGATCCCCGAGGCGATCGTGGCGATGCTCGCCTGCGCCCGCCTGGGACTGACGCACTCGGTGGTGTTCGCGGGGTTCTCCTCGAGCGCGCTGCGGTCCCGCATCGACGATGCCTCCGCCAAGCTGGTGATCACCACCGACGGGCAGTTCCGCCGCGGCAAGCCGGCCCCGCTCAAGGCGTCGGTCGATGAGGCCATCGGCGGCGAGACCCCTGCACCGTCGGTGGAGCATGTGCTGGTGGTGCGCCGCACCGGGCAGGACACGCCGTGGCAGGAGGGCCGCGACGTGTGGTGGCACGAGACGGTGGAACAGGCATCGGACCAGCACGAGGCACAGGCCTTCGATGCCGAGCATCCACTGTTCCTGCTGTACACCTCGGGCACCACGGGCAAGCCGAAGGGCATCGTCCACACCTCGGGCGGCTACCTCACGCAGACCTCCTACACCCATGATGCCGTGTTCGATCACAAGCCCGGCAAGGACGTGTACTGGTGCACCGCCGACATCGGCTGGGTGACCGGGCACAGCTACATCGTGTACGGGCCGCTGTCGAACCGTGCCACCCAGGTGGTGTACGAGGGCACGCCGAACTCGCCGAACGAGCATCGCCACTTCGAGGTGATCGAGAAGTACGGCGTCACGATCTACTACACGGCGCCGACGCTGATCCGCACGTTCATGAAGTGGGGCCGCGAGATCCCCGACGCGCACGACCTGTCGACGCTGCGGCTGCTCGGCACGGTGGGCGAGCCGATCAACCCCGAGGCGTGGCGCTGGTACCACGAGGTGTTCGGCCATGGCCGGTGCCCGATCGTTGATACGTGGTGGCAGACCGAGACCGGCGCGATCATGATCTCGCCGCTGCCGGGCGTCACCGAGGCCAAGCCGGGCTCGGCGATGGCTCCGCTGCCGGGCATCTCGGTGCAGATCGTCGATGACGAGGCCCACGCGGTGGAGCGGGGCGCCACGGAGGCCAATGGCTACCTGGTGGTGGACAAGCCGTGGCCGTCGATGCTGCGCGGCATCTGGGGCGACATGCAGCGCTTCAAGGACACCTACTGGTCGCGGTTCGCCGAGCAGGGCTACTACTTCGCCGGCGATGGCGCGAAGTTCGACGAGGATGGCGCCATCTGGGTCCTGGGCCGCGTCGATGACGTCATGAACATCTCCGGGCACCGCATCTCCACCGCGGAGGTCGAGTCGGCGCTCGTCGGGCATGACGCGGTCGCGGAGGCAGCCGTGATCGGGGCGTCGGACGAGACGACGGGGCAGGCCATCGTCGCGTTCGTGATCCTCCGCAAGGGCGTGGAGAACACCGGCGACGAGCTGGTGTCGAGCATGCGGGCAGCGGTCGCCAAGGACATCGGCCACATCGCGAAGCCGCGCGACATCTACGTCGTGCCGGAGCTGCCGAAGACCCGCAGCGGCAAGATCATGCGCCGCCTGCTGCGCGATGTCGCCGAGGGCCGGGAGCTCGGCGATACCTCGACGCTGGTCGATCCGGCGGTGGTGGAATCGCTGCGCCAGAAGTAGCGCATCCCCCGGATCGCCGAGGGGCGGGCATGGCCGCGATGGCCTGCCCGCCCCGTCGTGTTTGACCGATGATCGCGCGGAAGTTGGGCCGCAATGCGCACCTAATCCGGTACGGATGGCCCAAGACGTGGCAACATAGGCGGCAGACCGCCTTTCGATCGTCGAGCGAGTAGACGCCACAACCCAAGTGGAGGAGTGCACGTGACCTTCAACGACCGCAGCAATGGGCGTTACACGGGGGACGGGGTGCCACGTACCGTCGCGTCGATCCCGCTCGCGGACGCGGATGCCCGACGCCCCGGTGAGTCCGTATCGATCGGTGATCTCGTCAAGGAGGCGACGTCGCAGGTGTCGACGTTGTTCCGCGCCGAGGTGGAGCTCGCCAAGTCCGAAGTGGTGGGCGAGGTCAAGAAGGGCGTGAAGGGCAGCGTCTTCTTCGTTGTCGCCGGCGTGATCCTGCTGTTCAGCCTGTTCTTCTTTTTCTTCTTCCTCGGCCATGTCCTCGAGCTCTGGCTGTGGCAATGGGCCGCCTGGGGCGTCGTGTTCCTCATCATGGTGCTCGCTGCAGCGATCTGCGGCCTGATCGGCTACTTGAAGGTGCGCAAGCTCAAGAAGCCGGAGCACACCATCGAATCAGTGAAGGGCCTGCGGGAGGTGCTGCCGTCGGCGGAGCGGTTCGCGCGCGGCGAGCTGGCCGAGTCCCAGCGGGCCCAGCTTCCCGGGTCCTCCTCGAGCTCGCGATAGCAGGCAGCCCGGAGAATAGCGGGAAGGCCGCGGAATGGTTGCCCCCGATCCCTCGCGCGTGCGCTTCGAAGGCCCGTGGAAGCACCGGGACGTGCACGCGAACGGCATCCGGTTCCACGTGGCCGAGGCAGGGCCCACTGGTCCTGATGTCCCCACGGTGCTGCTGCTGCACGGCTTCGGCGAATTCTGGTGGACGTGGCGCAACCAGTTGCGCGCGCTCGCGGACGCCGGAATCCGGGCCTTCGCTATCGATCTGCGCGGCTACGGCGATACCGATAAGCCCCCGCGCGGCTACGACGGCTGGACGCTCGCCGGAGACACCGCTGGGCTCGTGCGCGCGCTGGGCCTGCAGGACGCCATCATCGTCGGCCACGCGGAGGGCGGGCTGGTGTGCTGGGCCACGGCCGCGCTGCACCCCCGGCAGGTCCGGGCCATCGCGGTCATTGGCTCCCCGCACCCGATGTCGGTGAAGCGCGCGGCATTGCGCGACCGCAACCAGCGCGTGGCGCTGACGAGGGCCCTGCTGCCCTTCCAGGTCCCGTGGCTGCCCGAGCGCCGTCTCGTGCGCGATGACGGTGCCTATGCCGAGGAGATGCTGCGGCAGCGCAGCGGCGTGGCGTGGGTGCGATCCGCGGATTTCCCGGAGGTCGCGCGCAATGCCCGCATGGCAGTGCAGATCCCCGGTGCCGCGCACTGCGCGCTGGAGTACCACCGCTGGGCGTTCCGCTCGCAGTTCCGCTCGGATGGGCGGCGCTTCTTCCGCTCGATGCGCCAGAAGCTGCCTCAGCCCGTGCTGCAGATCCACGGCGCGGCGGACCCGTTCATCCTGGCGGGGTCGCTCTACCGGGACAAGACGTGGGCACCCAACCGGGAACTACAGATCGTCTACGGGGTGGGGCATTTCGTGCACGAGGAAGCCCCGGACCTCGTGAGCTCGCGGCTCATCGAGTTCGTGCGCGCGCGCACCGGGACTGGTTCACACGCAGGCACCGGTTCCGACGGGGTTGAACGCTGACGCTGCCGCGTTGAGGTGCGGAGCGATCTCCCTGTTGGTGAGCACGAAGCCAGTCTCCGGATCATCCGCGGCCGCGCCGAACACCACGCCGAGCACGTTGCCCTCCCCATCGAGCAACGGTCCACCGGAGTTGCCCTGCCGGATCGTGCCGCGGATGGTGTAGACCTCGCGGTTGACGGTGCTGGACTGGTAGATGTCCGGGCCGGAGAGCTCGACGACATCACGGATGCGCACCGCGTTCGCGGTGTACGGCCCCCCGCCCGGGTAGCCGACGACAACACCGCTGGTGCCTCGCTCGACAAGTCCGTCGACGACGCCCAGCGGCGCCGCGGGCAGGCCGGGGGCACGGAGGATGGCGATGTCGGCGGCCGGGTCGAAAACGACGACCGTCGCATCGAACACGCCATCGAGGGTCTCGACGGTGACGCCCTCGGTGCCGGCGACGACGTGCGCGTTCGTCATGACCAGCGTCGGCGCGACGACGATGCCGCTGCCCTCCAGCGATTTCAAGCAGGAAGTGGCGGTGCCCCGGACCCGCGGCACGCTGCGCTGCACTTCGGTGACCACCGGTGAGAACGCGACATCACCGTCTGGCGGATCGACGGCCGCGATGGGCGTGCGACCGAACGGCCCGAGCACGTCGGGCAGGCCGGAGGTATTGATGAGGTCCGCGAAGTCGCGGGGGATCTCCTGGAGCCATTCCGGGGCGACCTGGTCGACCTGCGTGAGCAGGTTGGAGCCGCGAACGGCGGCGGCGAGATCGGCGCGGCCCGCGGACGCCGCGGGGATCGCGAGCAGGTAGGCCGCGACGAGGATCGCGATGCCCTGGAATATCGCACCGATCATGCTGTCCACGAAGTGCAGCACCTGGGCACGGAGCAATCCTCGGGCGGTGCGGCCGATCACCATGCCGCATACCTCGCCGAGGATGACGAGCGCGACGATGAGGAGGAGCCCGATGATCAAGCGCCCGAACTGGTCATCGACGATGACGACGACGCGCGGCGCGAGCATGATGCCGAAGATCGCGCCGATCACGACTCCGACGAAGGCGAGGCCCGAGGCGAGGGCGCCGTGCCGCCAGCCAGACACTGCTGCGAGGAGCACGCCGACGAGCAGGATGAGGTCGATCCACTGCGAGCCTGTCACCGGCGATGTACCTCCATGCCGTACTGGGCGAGGGTTGATTCCAGATCCCTCACATCGGATTGGTCCCAGGGCTTCTCCCACCCCGAGACCGAGAGCATTCCCGCGAGGAGTCCCGCGGTGAAGCCCCAGATCAGCATGCCGTCCGTGACGAATGCTGGCGAATCGTACGGCATGTCGGGGTGGCTCAGCACGAATCGATTGCTCGGTTCGATGAGGTCATGCACGGCAACGGTGTCGACGCGGGACGCTTCGGTGGGATCGACCACACCGATGGGGCTCGGTGTTTCCCAGTAGGCGAGAACCGGAGTGACCTCGAACCCGGAGACGGGCACGTAGATCCCGGGCAGCAGCGTGAGCGGCCGAACGCCAGCAGGGTCGAGCCCGGTCTCCTCGCGCGCCTCCCGCAGCGCGGTATCGACGGGCCCGGTATCCCCAGGATCCGCAGCGCCTCCGGGGAAGGCGACCTGGCCGCGGTGCTGCCGCATCGTGGCGGCGCGCTGGGTCAGGAGGATGTAGGCATCATCGGGCAGTCCCCCAGGACGCCGGGGGTCGGGTTGCTCGCTTCCGCCGAAGAGCATGAGCACTGCCGCGGGGCGCGGGATGACATCCTCCGGGGCACGCAGCATCATGCGGGGGTGCGCGTCGGGGGACTTGGCGCAGACATGGGCCAGCCATGGCGGGGTGGGCCCGTGGCCGAGGGTGCTCATCGGGGTTCTCCTTGCAAGGCTGCCGAGACCGCTTCCTGGATCTGGCCGGCAGTGGTGAAGGGCTCGGCGAGAATACCGGCGACACTACCGTCCGCATCGAACACGATCGTGACGGGTAGCACCGGGGGCGCGCCGAGCTCCGCCGGGATGCGGCCCCTGCCGTCCTGCAGCCCGGGAATGGTCACTCCATACTGGGCGAGCCGGGCGAGGGCGTTGGCCTCGTTCGGGTCACGGTGCACGGTGAGCACGGTGATGTCCCCCGCCACGCCGCGCGCGTACTCCTGCATGGCGGGCAGCTCCTCGGCGCACGGCCCGCACCAGTAGGCCCAGATGTTGAGCACGGCGGGCTTCCCGGCGAGCGCCGCCTCGAGATCGACGGGAGCACCGTCCGCGAGGCAGCCCAGCTCGATGCCCCGCAATGGGTGGTCCGTCGGCCAGGATGCCCCAGTGGTGCTGCTTCCGGCGGGGCATGGCTCGAGGCTGGCGCGGGCACGATCGGCGGCGAGCGCCTCGTTGGCGACGGGGAGGCGCCCCTCCGCTTGCTCGGACTGGCTTCCTCGACCGGGCACGGTGCCGGGCGTGGTCGCCTCCTCCTCGCCCCGCGGCCAGATGGCAACGATCAGCGCAAGCACGATAGCGAGGGCAGCGAGGCTGCCCCGGGCTCCGGAGCTCATGATGCGTCCTGCTCGCTCGCGGGCCGCGCGAGCGCGAGCAGGTGCTCGGTCTCGGGTCCGCGAACCAGTGCCGCAGCGGTCGCGTAGTCGGTGGGACCGGTGCCGAACGACGGGCAGTCGGAGGCGAGGATGCACGCGCCGCACGCGGGCCGCCGGGAGTGGCAGACGCGTCGGCCGTGGAAGATGACGCGGTGCGAGAGGAGCGTCCACTCGCGCTTCTCGATGAGCTCCCCGATGGCGTGCTCGACCTTGACCGGATCGGTCTCCTCGGTCCACTGCCAGCGGCGCACCAGCCGCCCGAAGTGGGTGTCGACGGTGATGCCAGGGACATCGAAGGCGTTGCCGAGGATGACGTTCGCGGTCTTGCGGCCCACTCCGGGCAGGGTGACGAGCTGCTCGAGGGTGCTGGGCAGCACGCCGTCGAACCGCTCGGTGACGGCCTGCCCGAGCCCGATCAGCGAGCTGGCCTTGTTGCGGTAGAACCCGGTGGGCCGGATCAGTTCCTCGAGCTCGGCCCGGTTCGCCCCGGCATAGTCCGCGGCGGTGCGGTAGCGGTCGAACAACGCCGGGGTTACCTCGTTGACCCGCTTGTCCGTGCATTGGGCGGAGAGGATGGTGGCGACTGCGAGCTCGAGCGGCGTGGTGAAGTCGAGCTCGCAATACACATGCGGGAAGGCGCGCCCGAGGGTCCGGTTCATGCGGCGGGCACGGCGCACGAGGCCTAGTCGGGTCTCGGGCGCGCGGCGCGGGCGCCGGCGCGGTTGGGGTGTGCTCACGGGTCCAGGGTACGGATCGCTTGGCGGAGCCGTGCTCGCGCGAGCTAGTGTCCGGGCCGGTGCCGGGACGTTGCCTTTCCGAGACCTCCGAGGTGTTGACTGGATGCATGGAAGGAATGGCGGTGCTGCTCATCCCGGTGCTGCTGATGTTCTTCGCCATGGGCCTTGATCGGGTCGAGCGGATCCTTATGGCGAGCTGCGCCACGGACTCCCCCTTGGCAAAGACGGGATCGCTACGCCGCGAATGAGTTCCGCCAGCGGGCCGCGCAGGGCGCCCGAGTGGAATTTCCGGGTCCCATTGTGCAAGATCAAGTGGTAGCCACCACACTCTGGGCAGCGTCGTGACCCGCTTCCCCTGCTGTGCAAGGCTTCATCCGCTGCGTCCATAACGCGAAAGCACCGGACAATATGTGATGAAAGCCACTAGAGTGGGGCTGAATGCGGGCGTTCGGTGCTTAATGTTGCCTGCGTTCCCAAGACCTAGCGGCACTGGATGCTGTTCCGGTGCCGACGAGTTCCCGAAGGAGCCCACGTGGACGAGATCCTGGCCAGAGCCGGAATCTTCCAGGGAGTCGAGCCCTCCGCCATCGCCGCGCTCACCCACCAGTTGCAGCCGGTGGATTTCCCGCGCCAGCATGTCATCTTCAACGAGGGCGAGCCGGGCGACCGGCTGTACATCATCGTCAACGGCAAGGTGAAGATCGGCCGCCGGTCGCCGGATGGCCGGGAGAACCTGCTCGCGATCATGGGTCCGTCGGACATGTTCGGCGAGCTGTCCATCTTCGATCCGGGGCCCCGCACGTCGAGCGCGACGACCGTCACCGAGGTGCGGGCCGTGAGCATGGACCGCGCGGCGCTGAAGGAATGGATCGGGCAGCGTCCCGAGATCGCCGAGCAGCTGCTGCGCGTGCTGGCACGCCGGTTGCGCCGCACCAACAACAACCTCGCGGACCTCATCTTCACCGATGTCCCGGGCCGTGTCGCGAAGGCGCTGCTGCAGCTCGCGCAGCGCTTCGGCACCCAGGAGAATGGCGCGCTGCGGGTCACGCATGATCTGACGCAGGAGGAGATCGCCCAGCTCGTGGGCGCATCGCGGGAGACCGTGAACAAGGCGCTCGCTGATTTCGCGCATCGCGGCTGGCTGCGGCTCGAGGGCAAGAGCGTGCTGATCTCTGACTCGGAGCGGCTGGCCCGCCGGGCTCGCTAGGACTCAAACCGCCAAACGCGATAGAAGCCACCGGAATTCCGGGTCGGTTTCTATCGCGTTTGACGATTCGGGGTGCTTGTGCCGCCGCCACTGCCTTGCCGCAACCACTGCTTGTGCCGCAACCACTGCCTTGATGCAGCGGTAGCCAGTTCGCGCCCTCGCGAGCGCCTGGTCAGGACTCGGGCTGGGGGTCCGGGAGCAGGCCCTGCTGGACGCGAAGCACCTTGATCAGCTCGTGCACGATGTGCACCGAGGACTCCGAGAGCCCGGCGAGCTTGTAGGCCACGTCATGGATGCTGCGGTCGGCCTGCAGTCGCATCATGTCGATCTCGTTGCGGCTGCGCTCGCGACCGCCGTCCTCGAGGAAGAAGCGCACGTCCACCCCGAACGCTGCTGCGATGCCCTCGACCGTGCGGAAGGACGGGGTCCGTGCCTTGCCGGATCGCAGCTGGCTCAGGTAGGACTCGCCCAGCTTGAATCCCAGCTCGGTGGATCGACGCGCGATCGCCGAGCCCGTGTAGCGCCGCCCCTGCGGGTCCGGCACGTTGCGGAACAGCTCGTCGAGTCGTTCGGCGAAGACTCCACGCTCGCTGGCCGTGTTGTCATCCACGCTCGTCGCGGCGGTGTCGTTCGCGCTCCCCTGGACCGCCGTTGGCTCAGTCATGTGTTCCCCGTTTCTGTCGCATGGACCTAATGCGTGCGGGAAATCCCCCCGTGGCCGATCGTTCATCGATCGCTTCCGGCAGCCCCCCAGCTTGCTGCCGCAGTCTGCTGCCGCGTGCGAGCGGCTCCGGGAGGCATCCCCGCCTAGGCCTGCCCGATGCGCGAATCCCGCGCATCGGGCACCTTTGTCCGGTAGCTTAGTACGGTTGTCCGGATCATGCGCGATCGCGGAGGTAGTCGAGCTGCGCCAGCACCGATGATTCCGCCGCTCCCCACAGCGACCTATCGACCGCGGCATAGACCCGCTCGACGATGTCCCGGGCGCTCGCGCCTTCCCCCAGCACGCGCAGGGCGTCGCGCACCTCATCGAGTCTGTGCAGCCTGTGCGCCCTGTAGTCGCTCGCGGCCGTGGCGGCGTCCGGCAGCTCGGGGCCATGCCCGGGAAGCACGAGATGCCCGGAATGACGGTCGATGATGCTGCCGAGGGTCTCCAGATAGTCACCGAGATCACCATCTGTTGCGTCGAGCACAGTCGTGCCACGACCCAGGATCGTGTCACCGGTGAGCAAGGCGGGAACGGCGGCATCGGCCACGGCGAGCATGATCGAGTCCGCGGTATGCCCGGGCGCCGGCAGGACGGTGAGCTCGAGCCCGCCCGCCCGCAGTTCCTCCCCCTCCCCCAGCGGGGCAGCGTCGCGGCAGTGCTCGGGCAGACGGGCCCGCACGGGAGCGCCGGTTCGCTCGGCGAGCAGGTCGATGCCGGCGGTGTGATCGTGGTGGCGGTGGGTGATGAGGATGAGCTCGATCGTGCCTGCCGCAGCGATGATCGCCTCGGCGTGCTGCTCGTCCATCGGGCCGGGGTCCACGAGGATGCGGCCGTGCTGCCCGGGGGCTCCCAGCAGCCAGGTATTGGTGCCCTCGAGCGTCATGGGGCCCGGATTGCGCGCGACGATGACCGCTGCATGCTCGGTGACGGAGCGGGCCATCCCGTATGCGGGGTGCGCGAGCTGGCTTGCCATCGATGCCCCCTTTCGCGTTGCCCGTCCAGCCTACCGCCGTGGCCCGAGGCCTGATCGGCGCGGACGCCGGTACGGTATGAGGATGCGCGTGGGTTTGGCGGGTGCGGGCCAGTGGGCGTTGATGACGCATGCCCCGGCGCTGGCTGTCCATCCCGGCGTGGAGCTGGTGGGCGTCTGGGCGCGTGATCCCGCTGCGGCGGCCCAGGTGGGCGCGCCGGTCTTCGATACGTTCGGCGACCTCGTGGCGGCATCGGATGCGGTGGCGTTCGCGGTCCCGCCCGAGGTGCAGGCCGAGCTCGCGATGTTCGCCGTCGCGCGGGGCAGGCATGTGATCCTGGAGAAGCCAGTGGCGGGCTCGATGGCCGATGCTGTCGCGCTCGAGCGGCTTGTCCGCGAGCAGGGCGTGCGCTCGATCGTGTTCCTCGCGCGGCGGTTCGCGCCGGAGACACGCGACTTCCTGGATGCGGCGGCGGGCCGGGAGTGGGCCACGGCGGATGCGGAGTGGCTGTCGGGAGCGTTGCTCGGCGGCCCGTTCGCGGCGTCACCGTGGCGGCAGCGCGGTGGCGCCCTGGTGGATGTGGGCCCGCACGTGCTGGATCTGCTCATCGAGCTCCTCGGCCCGGTGACGGACGTGCTGCGCGCCCGCCGGGATGCGTTGAGCGATGCGACGAAGGTCATGCTCGAGCATGCGGGGCAACGGGTCTCGACGGCGACATTGTCCATGCGCACCCCGGTGATGCCATCGCGGTTGCGGGTGTGCGCGCAGGGCCCGTCGGGCGTGGTGGAGCTGGCGAGCCGCGAGACGCCCGCCCTGGAGTGCTATCGGGCGATGCTCGACGAGTTCCTCGATCGCTCCGCGGGCCCGACGGCCGGGTCGCTGCGCCGTGGAGTGGAGGTGCTGGAGGTCGTGGAACGGATCGAGCAAGCGTTGCGGGCCGAGCAACTCGCCCGGGAATCACTGCGATAGGGCGGAGCGGACCACGGCGTGCAAGGTGTCGTTGAGCATGCCGAGGATCGCCTGGCGGCTTCCGGCGCTGGTGCGCGCCCAGGCCAGCGCTAGCTCCTCGGCGAAGGACAACCAGGCACCGAGCCCGGCGCGCAGCAGTTCGCTGGGTGGCTCGTCCAGGTCGAGCAGGTCTATGAGCTGGTCGACGAGGGCGGCCCGGGTCTCGGCGAGGATCTCGCGGATCCAGTCCTCGGAGCCGGAGGACTGGAACAGTGCCACATAGGGCTGGTGGCGGCGCTCGATGAAGGAGAGGTAGCCGTCGAGCATGTCCTCGATGGTGGTGGCGGTGCCGGCCTGGCGGGCGGCGCGCAGCAGTCGCTTGCTGGCGGCCCGGATGACGGCCGCGTAGTAGTCCCGCTTGGTGGGGAAGTAATGGAAAAGCAGGCTGCGCGAGATGCCTGCGGCGATGGCCACCTCGTCGATGGTGATCTGGTGGAGCGGTCGGCGGGTGAGCATCTCGAGGCCGATGCCGATGAGCTGGCGGCGACGTTCATCCGGGTTCTGCCGGTTCCGGCGCGGGGGCGTTGCGGTGGCGCCGTCGCTCACGGGCGGTCCTCCTTGGGGCTGCTTGGGGCGGAGTGCTCGCGGGGGTCGTCGCGGCGGGGTTCTCGCGGCAAACTCATCGAGCAATGCTTGATAGCGGAGTATGGTGGCCGCCATGGACTTCTCGGCCTCCGCTACCGCTTCCGAGTACCGTAACCGGGTCGGGGAATTCATCACCAGCGAGATAGCCCCGGTCGAGCAGGAGTACCACGAGCAACTCCGTTCCCAGGCCTCGCCCTGGAGCGTGCCGCCCCTCATGAATACCCTGAAGCAGCGCGCCCGCGAGGCTGGTTTGTGGAATCTCTTCCTCCCGCCCGCGTACGCGCGGCGCACCGGGCACGGGCCCGGGCTGAGCAACATCGACTACGCCCCTAGTGCCGAGCTGATGGGTCGCCACGCCATCGCGCCGGAAGTGTTCAACTGCAATGCCCCGGATACCGGCAACGCCGAGGTACTCGTCCACTACGGCACCGAGGGGCAGCAGGAGCAATGGCTGCTGCCGCTGCTGCGCGGCGAGATCCGCTCCGCGTTCTGCATGACCGAGCCCGAGGTCGCCTCCTCGGACGCCACCAATATGACCGCCACCGCGGTGCTCGACGGCGACGAGGTGGTGGTCAATGGCCACAAGTGGTTCTCCACCGGCATCGGCCATCCTGACTGCGCCTTCGTGATCGTCATGGCGCTCACCGATCCTGACGCCGACCGCCACCAGCGTCACTCGATGGTGCTCGTGCCCATGGGCGCCCCTGGAATGGTCGTGACCCGCATGCTCGACGTCCTCGGCTTCCAGGACGAGCCCTATGGGCATGGCGAGGTCACCTTCACCGACGTGCGGGTGCCCCGGGAGAACATCATCGCCGGGCCAGGCCGGGGATTCGAGATCGCGCAGGGCCGGCTCGGACCCGGTCGCATCCATCACTGCATGCGGTTGATCGGTCTCGCCGAGCGCGCTCTCGAGCTCGCCGCGCGCCGCTCGACGACGCGCACCGCGTTCGGCAAGCCGCTCGCCAACCTCGGCGGGAACCGCGAGCGCATGGCCCAGGCCCGCATCGCCATCAACCAGGCCCGGCTGCACGTCCTGCACACCGCGTGGCTGCTCGACCAGCACGGACCGCTCGGCGCGCTCTCGGAGCTATCCCAGATCAAGGCGTCGGTGCCGCGCATGGCCCAGGAGGTCGTGGACATGGCCATCCAGCTGCATGGCGCGGGCGGCCTGACCGGGGACTATCCGCTCGCCGCGGCGTTCGCTGCCGCGCGCTCGCTGCGCCTCGCGGACGGCCCGGACGAGGTGCACCTCGGAGTAGTCTCGCGCCTGGAGCTCGCCAAGCATCGCGATAGGAACCGGAACGGAGCATGACCATGGCCACCACTCGGCAGAAGATCCTCATCACGGGCGCGAGCTCCGGTCTCGGTGAGGGAATGGCGCGGGAGTTCGCGGCGATGGGGCGCGACCTGGCCCTGTGCGCGCGCCGCACCGACCGCCTCGAGCAGCTCGCCACCGAGCTGCGGTCCGCGCACCCAGGCATCACGGTCGCGGTCCGCGCGCTCGATGTGAACGATCACGATGCCGTCTTCCGCGTGTTCGGGGAGCTGCGCGACGAGCTCGGCGGCATCGACCGGGTGATCGCCAACGCCGGCCTCGGCAAGGGCCAGCCACTGGGCACCGGGAGCTTCGAGGCGAACCGGCAGACCGCCGAGACCAATGTGATCGGCCTGCTCGCGCAATGCGAGGCCGCGCTGGAGATCTTCCACGCCCAGGATGCCGGCCACCTCGTGGTGATCTCGTCGGTCAGCGCGGTGCGTGGCATGCGCGGCAACATCACCACCTATGCGGCGACCAAGGCCGCGGCTGCCTCCCTTGCCGAGGGCATCCGCATGCAGCACCTGCGCTCCCCCATCGCGGTCACGACGATCATGCCCGGCTACATCGAGTCCGAGATGACCGCGCAGGCCGGCAAGACACCCTTGATGACCGACGCGCGATCGGGCGCGCGCGCCCTGGTGAAAGCGATCGAGCGCGAGCCGGCGAAAGCCTATGTTCCGGGCTGGCCGTGGACGGTGCTGGCCCAGGTCATGCGGTTCGCGCCGCTAAGCGTGGTGCGGAGGCTGAGTTGAGCGGCGGCGACGCGACGATCGCCCCGCGCGAGGATGACGCGTTCGATGTCGCGCGCCTGCACGCCTGGCTCGCGGAGCACATCGAGGGGCTTGGCTCGCTGCCCGCGGTGCGGCAGTTCCCCGGTGGTGCCTCGAACCTGACCTACCTGCTGGAGTACCCCGGCCGGGAGCTGGTGCTGCGCCGTCCTCCGGGAGGACACCGGGCCGCCTCGGCGCACGACATGCAGCGCGAGTTCCGCGTGCAGCAAGCCATCGCGCCCGTGTTCCCGCATGTCCCGGAGATGCTGGCGCTGTGCACCGACGAATCCGTGATCGGCTCGGAGTTCTATGTGATGGAGCGCCTCTCCGGCGTGATCCTGCGGCGCGACCTGCCCGAGGGCGCCGAGCTGACGCCCGACGGGGCGCGAAAGGCCTGCACGCAGATGCTCGACCGGCTCGTCGAGCTGCATGGCATCGACATCGATGCCGCTGGACTGCGCGATCTCGGCAAGGGCACCGGCTATGTCGCTCGGCAGGTGAGCGGCTGGTCGGACCGCTACCGGCGCGCCCGCACCGACAATGTGCCGGATTTCGAGGCCGTGATGCGCTGGCTGGCCGGCAACCAGCCCCCCGATGTGGCGACCTGCCTGATCCACAACGACTTCCGGTTCGACAATGTCGTGTTCGACTCGCTGGACACCCTTCGCGTGATCGGCATCCTCGACTGGGAGATGGCCACCCTCGGGGATCCGCTGATGGAGCTCGGGGCATCGCTGGCGTACTGGGTGCAGGCCGATGATGACGAGGTCATGCAGCAGACCCGCCGGCAGCCCACGCACCTTCCCGGCATGATGACGCGCGACGAGGTGGTGCAGCACTATTGCGCGCGCACCGGGATCACGCTCGACGACTGGACGTTCTACGAGGTGTATGGATTGTTCCGCCTCGCTGGCATCGTCCAGCAGCTCTACAAGCGGTATCACGATGGCGGCACCACCAATCCGGTGTTCGCCAAGTTCTGGATGTTCGTGGGCTACCTGGAGTGGCGCTGCCGGTCCCGGATCGGGCTCGGCTGATCCAGCCGTCCGCGCGCGGCCCCGCAACCACCCCACCGGGAGGAGCCATGCCCACTATCATCGGATTCACGACCGTCACGGCGCCAGACAACTAGCTAGCGAACGCGGGAAGAGAAGAACCTATGCCCTCTCGAGATCCTTTCATCATCTACACGCTGACCGACGAGGCCCCGCTGCTCGCGACCCGAGCCTTCCTGCCGATCGTGCGCGCTTTCACCCAGCCCGCGGGGATCGAGGTCACCACCAGCGACATCTCTCTCGCGGCACGCATCCTCGCCGAGTTCCCCGACTACCTCACCGACGAGCAGCGCGTGCCCGATAACCTCGGCGAGCTTGGCCGGTTGACGCAGCTGCCCGAGACCAACATCATCAAGCTGCCCAACATCAGCGCGTCGGTGCCCCAGCTCATCGCGGCGATCAAGGAGCTCCAGGGCCAGGGCTACGACATCCCCGATCTCCCGCAGGATCCCAAGACCGACGAGGAGAAGGAGATCAGCGACCGCTATGCCAAGTGCCTGGGCAGCGCGGTGAACCCGGTGCTGCGCGAGGGCAACTCGGATCGTCGCGCGCCCCGGGCCGTCAAGGAGTACGCGCGCCGTCATCCGCACAGCATGGGCGAGTGGTCGATGGCCTCGCGCACCCATGTCGCGCACATGCGGCACGGCGACTTCTACCACGGCGAGAAGTCCATGACGCTCGATCGCGCGCGCGACGTCAAGATGGAACTGGTCACCAACGACGGCAAGCTGATCGTGCTCAAGCCCAAGGTCGAGCTCGGCGAGGGCGATGTCTTCGACAGCATGTACATGAGCAAGAAGGCCCTCCTCGAGTTCTACGAGGAGCAGATGGAGGACGCCCGCAAGACCGGCGTGATGCTGTCGCTCCACGTCAAGGCCACGATGATGAAGGTCTCCCATCCGATCGTGTTCGGCCACGCCGTGCGGATCTTCTACAAGGACGCGTTCGAGAAGCACCAGGAGCTGTTCGACGAGCTCGGCGTGAACGTCAACAACGGCCTCGGCGACCTGTACGACAAGATCGAGTCGCTGCCGAGCTCGCAGCGCGACGAGATCATCGAGGACCTCCACCGCTGCCACGAGCATCGCCCCGAGCTCGCGATGGTCGACTCCTCCCGCGGCATCTCCAACTTCCACTCGCCCAGCGATGTGATCGTCGACGCCTCGATGCCGGCGATGATCCGCTCGGGCGGCAAGATGTACGGCGCCGACGGCCGCACCAAGGACACCAAGGCGGTGATGCCCGAATCCACGTTCGCGCGCATCTACCAGGAGATCATCAACTTCTGCAAGACCAACGGCGCCTTCGATCCCACCACCATGGGGACCGTGCCGAACGTCGGCCTGATGGCGCAGAAGGCCGAGGAGTACGGCTCGCACGACAAGACCTTCGAGATCCCCGAGGCTGGCGACGCCAACATCGTCGACATCGAGACCGGCGAGGTGCTGCTGACCCAGCATGTGGAGGCCGGCGACATCTGGCGGATGTGCACCGTCAAGGACGCGCCGATCCGTGACTGGGTCAAGCTCGCCGTCACCCGCGCCCGCGACTCGGGAATGCCGGTACTGTTCTGGCTCGACCCGTACCGCCCGCACGAGAACGAGCTCATCAAGAAGGTCCAGGCCTGCCTCAAGGAGCATGACACCGAGGGCCTCGACATCCAGATCATGTCGCAGGTGCGCTCCATGCGCTATACGCTCGAGCGCCTGATCCGCGGGCTCGATACCATCGCCGCCACGGGCAACATCCTGCGCGATTACCTCACGGACCTCTTCCCCATCCTCGAGCTCGGCACCAGCGCCAAGATGCTGTCGATCGTGCCACTGATGGCTGGCGGCGGGCTGTACGAGACCGGCGCGGGCGGCTCCGCTCCCAAGCATGTCAAGCAGCTCGTCGAGGAGAACCACCTGCGCTGGGACTCGCTCGGCGAGTTCCTGGCGCTAGCGGTCAGCCTCGAGGACATGGGCCGCAAGTTCGGCAACACGCGCGCCACCATCCTCGCGGAGACCCTCGACGCGGCCACGGGCAAGCTGCTGGAGAACAACAAGAACCCCTCGCGAAAGACCGGCGAGCTCGACAACCGGGGCAGCCAGTACTACCTGGCGCTGTACTGGGCGAAGGAGCTCGCTGCGCAGACCGAGGACTCGGCCATGCGGGAGCACTTCGCGGATCTGGCGAAGAAGCTGGAGGCCAACGAGGACACCATCGTCGAGGAGCTCGCGGAGGTCCAGGGCCAGCCCGTCGAGATCGGCGGCTACTACGCTCCGGACCTCGACAAGCTCGACGCGGTGATGCGGCCGAGCAAGACGTTCAACGACGCCCTCGCGGCAGCGCAGGAGTGATCCCGGCCTAGGGCGAACGACCGATCCCCGGGCCTCGCGAGGCCCGGGGATCGTTGCGCTTCGTGTGCCCGCCGATGAGCGAGCGGGCTTCCTATCCGCTGACCCGCACGATGACCTCGACCTCGACGGCGGCGTTGAGGGGCAGCTCGGCGACACCGACGGCGGAACGGGCATGCTTGCCCGCATCGCCGAAGACCTCGCCGAACAGCTCGGACGCGCCATTGATCACCTGGGGCTGGCCGTTGAACCCGGAAGCCGAGGCGACGAAGCCCACGACCTTGACGACCTGCTCCACCGCATCGATGCCGACGAGCGCATCGATCGCGGCGAGCGCGTTGAGCCCACAGATGCGGGCCATGCCCTGGGCTTGCTCGGGCGTGACCTCCGCGCCCACCTTGCCCGCGGCCTGCAGCTCCCCGGCCACCAGCGGGAGCTGCCCCGAGGTGTAGACGAAGTCACCGGCCCGCAGCGCGGGAACATATGCGGCGACGGGTGGCACCACGGGTGGCAGGGCGAGGCCGAGTTCCTTGAGGCGCGCGCTCGCGGTGGGGCTCATGAGGATAGCCCCCTCTTCAGGTAGGCGACGTGCTGCTCGCCAGTGGGGCCGGGCAGCACAGTGACAAGCTCCCAGCCGTCCTGCCCCCACTGATCAAGGATCGCCTTGGTCGCGTGAGTGAGGAGGGGAACGGTGGCATACTCCCAGCGGGTGATCTCAGACATAAAAACCACCCTAGTCGGGCCACTACCCACGGTGCAGCTTATAAGCTCGTACCGTGTCTAGCTCCGACTCGTGGTCCCGCAAGGCCGCCCGCGCCCGGCTCCACTTCATCAGCGGCAAGGGCGGCACCGGCAAGTCGACCGTCGCCGCCTCGCTCGCCCTCGCCCTCGCGGCGGGCGGGCGACGCGTGCTGCTCGCCGAGCTCGAGGGGCGCCAGGGCATAGCCCAGCTGTTCGACATCCCCCCGCTGCCCTACGCGGAGACGCGAGTAGCGGCGGCCGATGACGGCGGCGAGGTCAAGGCGCTGGCCGTCGATATCGAGGCGGCGTTCCTCGAGTACCTCGACATGTTCTACAGCCTCGGCATCGCGGGCAAGGCGATGCGCAGGGTCGGGGCCATCGAGTTCGCCACCACGCTGGCGCCCGGCCTGCGCGATGTGCTGCTGACCGGCAAGATCAAGGAATGCGTCATCCGCCGCGACGAGCGCGGGCAGCACGTCTACGACGCGATCGTCGTCGATGCCCCGCCGACGGGCCGCATCGGCACGTTCCTCGATGTGACCAAGGCCATGTCGGACCTCGCGAAGTCGGGACCGATCCGCAGCCAGAGCGATGGAGTGGTCAAGCTGCTCCACTCCGATGACACCATGATCCACCTCGTGACGCTGCTCGAATCGCTCCCCGTGCAGGAGACCATCGACGCCGTCAAGGAGCTCACGGAGAAGGAGCTGCGCGTGGGCTCGATCATCGTGAACCGGACGGACAAGGAGCACCTGCCGTCCGAGCTCCTCGATGCCGCACAGGCCAACGAGCTCGATCGGGAGTCGATCCGCGCGGGGCTCGGCAAGGCTGGCATCACCGTCACCGACGCCGAGCTCGACGGCCTCCTCGTGGAGGCGGCGGAGCAGGCGGCGCGCACCCGCGCGCAGCAGGAGAGCGCCCGGCAGCTCGAGGAGATCGACATCCCGCAGCTCGTGCTTCCCACCATGACCGACGGAGTCGATCTCGGTGGGCTCTACGAGCTGGCACAGATCCTGACGGAGCAAGGGGTCCACTGATGAGCATGCCCGATATCGACGACGCATCGGTCGACCCGGTGCCGGACTCGTCAATCCCGTGGTTGAACGTGGATCGCTTCCTGGCTGATTCCTCGACCCGCGTCGTGGTGTGCTGCGGCGCCGGTGGTGTCGGCAAGACCACCACGGCCGCAGCGCTGGCGGTGCGGGCGGCCGACATGGGGCGCAAGGTCGTGGTGCTCACGATCGATCCGGCCCGCCGGCTTGCCCAGGCCCTCGGCCTCGATGCGCTCGACAACGTTCCGCAGCGCGTCGAGCTCGATGGCTCGACGGGCGAGCTGCACGCGATGATGCTCGATATGCGGCGCACGTTCGATGAGATGGTGCAGGAGCATTCCTCGCCGGAGCGGGCCGCAGCGGTGCTGGCGAACCCGTTCTACCAGACCGTGGCGTCGTCGTTCTCGGGCACGCAGGAATACATGGCGATGGAGAAGCTCGGCCAGCTCGTGCACCAGAAGCGCTGGGACCTCATCATCGTCGACACTCCTCCGTCGCGTAACGCGCTGGACTTCCTCGATGCGCCGCAGCGGCTCGGCACGTTCCTCGATGGCCGCATGATCCGCCTGTTCATGGCTCCGGGCCGCGGCCTCGGCAAGATCGTCACGGGCGCGCTCGGGCTGGCGATGAAGGGCGTCTCCACCATCGTCGGTTCGGAGATGCTCTCGGACGCGTCGAGCTTCGTTCGCTCGCTGGACTCGCTGTTCGGTGGGTTCCGGGAGCGCGCCAACCGCACCTACGACATGCTGCGCGCTCCGGGCACGGAGTTCATGGTGATCGCGGCCGCCGAGCCGGATCCGCTGCGGGAGGCGTCGTTCTTCGTCAACCGCCTCACCAAGGAGGGCATGCCGCTCGCGGGCCTGCTGCTCAATCGCACCCATCAGACGTTGACCGATATCGATGCCGATCGTGCGCGCCTCGCTTCGGAGGAGCTCGCGACCGGGGATGCTGCCAGCGCGGAGACCGCGCTCGCATCAGCGGTGCTCGCCATCCATGCGGACAGGGCCACGACGGAGAAGCGGGAGCAGCGGCTGCTCACCCGTTTCACTCTCGCGCATCCGCGGGTGCCGGTGGCGAAGGTTCGCTCGCTGCCCTACGAGGTATCCGACCTCTCGTCGCTGCGGGCGATCGCGGAGCTCTGGCGCAAGCATTAGCCGGCGGCGCGGGCATTAGCAGGCTTGGCTCGGGCCGAGCGGGCGTTCAGGGGCAAAAGCACCGGAAACCGCCAAACGCGATAGAAACCGCCTTGGTCCTGGCGTCGTTTCTATCGCGTTTGCGGTGTACACCGTGGCTCGCACCCCGGGCATTGGGCCTTCGACAAGCCCAGCGCGACTGAGCTTCCCCTCTCGGTCCGCTGGGTGGCTTGCCGTCGATCGCCCTCGTCAGCCCGCTGATTGCTGGGCGCGCTGCGTGGAGAAGAACTCGGCCCAGGACTCCACCTCCGGGTGCTGCTTGAGCAGGGCGCGACGCTGCCGCTCGGTCATTCCGCCCCAGACACCGAACTCGACGCGATTATCGAGGGCGTCGGCGCCACACTCGAGGACGACCGGGCAGTGCCGGCAGATAGTGGCGGCCTTGCGCTGCGCTGCTCCCCTGACGAAGAGCACGTCGGGGTCGATGCCGCGGCACCGGGCCTGGGACACCCACGCGATGCGAGCCTCGGCTTCCTCCGTCGACATAGTGGCTGTCATCGGGAGGCCACCGCCACGGCGTTGCGCGGGTCGCTTGATCGATGCGCTGGGTGCTACAGGCCCCGATTGATTCATCACCTTCGCTGACTCCCTACTTCCGGCCCCCTGCGGTCGTGTTCTTGCACGCAGACCAGCGCTAGGCTGTACGCGCTTCCCCCGCAAGCGATCCCGCGCATCCTGTGGGATGCAGAGATCACCAGCCCCGTCAATCACCAACACGCGATCTCTGGATCACAGTTGGCCATCAAGTGTTGTGTGAGTCACACTGGCAACAAACTTAGGTACTAACTGCGCTAAATGCAACCTTGGATTTGCCTCCGAGACGGGAAGGTGACCAGGTCGACGCACTACCGCTGCCTGCACCCACGTTAATCCCTCCGGCACACGGTCACATCTCTGCACAGATTCTTTTGTGCAACAACATTTCTCGCAATTCAACCTGGCGCCACGCTTCGCGGCCCAGAACACCAGGAATGCCACGAAACCGGCACGCCGCGCTCCCCTGCCCGCGCGCCCTACCGCTTCACCTCCACGTATCAGTACCCTGGACCCGTGGCGATCGGAAACACACTCGCGAAGCTCGGCGGCACCAGCATCCTCGGAGGCATGCTCCTCGCAGGCATGCTGTTCCCTGCGGCGGGCGGATTCGGCCTGGCGTCCAACAAGGCCGCGCAAACAGTGGAGAACACCTCCGCGCAGCTCATCGAGGGCGAAGTGCCCGCCATCACGACCATCGTTGATGTCAATGGCGACACCATCGCCCACATCTACGAGCAACGCCGCACCGAGGTACCGTCCGAGCGCATCTCCGACGACATGAAGCTCGCCATCGTCTCCGTCGAGGACAAGCGCTTCGCCGACCATCAAGGAGTGGACTGGAAGGGCACCATCCGCGCTGCCCTGACCAACACCACCAGCGGCGAGGTCCAGCAGGGCGCCTCCACTCTCGTCCAGCAGTACGTCAAGAACTACCAGCTCCTCGTGCTTGCCCAGAACGACGCCGAGCGCCGCGCCGCCATCGAGACCACCCCGGCCCGCAAGATCCGCGAGATCCGCATGGCCCTCGAGCTCGATAGCCGGCTCAGCAAGGAAGAGATCCTCACCCGCTACCTGAACCTCGTTCCCTTCGGCAACGGGGCGTACGGGATCCAGCAGGCCGCACAGACCTACTTCGGCATCGACGCCGCCGACCTGAACGCCGTGCAGTCCGCCATGCTCGCCGGGATCGTGCAGAGCAGCTCGGCGCTCAACCCCTACACCAACGCCGAGCGCGTGCTCGAGCGTCGCAACGTCGTGCTCGACACCATGATCGAGAACATCCCCGAGCGGGCCACCGAGTTCATCGCCGCCAAGGATGAGCCCCTCGGCGTGATCCCCGAGCCGCGCACCATCCCGCAGGGCTGCATCACCGCCGACGATCGAGGATTCTTCTGCGACTACGTGCTCGAGTACCTGGCTGATTCCGGGCTCAGCCGCGACCAGCTCCGCCGCGGCGGCTATCGCATCCAGACCACCCTGGACCCCGAGATCCAGGATTCCGCCAAGCGGGCGATCAACAACAACGCCAACGCGCGCACCCCTGGCGTCGCCAGCGTGCTCAACCTGATCCAGCCCGGCGAGGACTCGCACCGCCTGCTCGCGATGGCCTCGAGCCGCGCCTACGGGCTCGATGGCGAGAACTACGAGACCGTCAGCGCCCAGCCGTTCTCCATGGTCGGGCACGGCGCGGGCTCCGTGTTCAAGATCTTCACCGTCGCCGCAGCGCTCGAGCAAGGCATGGGCATCAACACCACCGTCAGCGTCCCCAACCGCTACAACGCCTTCGGGCTCGGCGATGGCGGGGCCCCTGGCTGCCCGGCCAACTACTACTGCGTGGAGAACTTCGCTCCCTACAAGTCCTCCATGAGCCTCACCGAAGCACTCGCCACCTCGCCCAACACCACCTTCGTGCAGATGATCCAGCAAACCGGCGTCGAGGAGACCGTCGACATGGCCGTCAAGCTCGGCCTGCGCTCCTACACCCAGCCCGGCACCTCCGGGTACAGCGAGCAGAGCCTCGCCGACATGTTCACCGACCAGAATCTCGGCTCGTTCACCCTCGGCCCCGTGGCGGTCAACCCCCTCGAGCTTGCCAACGTCGCCGCCACCCTCGCCTCCGACGGCATGTGGTGCCCGCCCACCCCTGTCGATGCCGTGTTCGACCGGTACGGCAACCCCGTCGAGCTGGCCACCGAGCCGTGCGAGCAGGTCGTCGAGCCCGGGCTCGCCCGCGCCCTCTCGCAAGGCCTCAGCCAGGACCACGTGGGCAATGGCACGGCCGCGCGCGCCGCCAACGCCACAGGATGGTCCGCCCCTCTCTCCGCCAAGACGGGAACCACGAACTCGAACTTCTCCGCCGCGTTCCTCGGCTACACCAACACCGTTGCCGGGGTTACCTACGTCTACGGCGACTCGCCCACCCCGAGCCCCATCTGCTCGTTCAACCTGCGCCAGTGCGGCAGCGGCAACCTGTTCGGCGGCAATGAGCCTGCCCAGACGTGGTTCCAGGCCGTGGGGCCCGTCGTAGGCAAGCTCGGCGCCATCCGCGAGCCGGTTGCCGACCAGCGCCGCTTCCGCGAAGGCGATCCCAGCCTGCAGGTTCCCGACGTCTCCGGCTTGTACCAGAGCACCGCCATCCGTCGCCTCGAGAACGCCGGCTACGAGTACGAGACGGTATGGACCTCCAGCGCCGAGACCCGCGGAGTGGTCGCGTCCTACTCTCCCTCGGGATTCGCCCAGCCCGGCAGCACCATCACCCTCTACGTCAGCGATGGCAGCCAGCGCGTGGTAAGGCCCGCCCCAAGATCACCGTCCACCGGGGACAACGACTCCGATGAATCCGGCGACTCGGATGACTCGAGCGGCGACACCACGCCACCACGCCGCGAGCGCCCCGACCTGCCGGACCAGGTAGAGATCCCTGGCCTGCCCGAGCCCGTGCCCGTGCCCGACGACAACTAGCGCCACGCGGCACCGGGCCGCACGGCCCGGTGCCGCAGGCCGTGAGCCTGCCGTATCCTTGGACGATGGCACGCAATACACGGCAACTCGTGGCACGAGCAGCACTCGGAACCGTCGCGGCAGGCAGCATCGCGCTGGCCCATGCCACCCTCATCGAGCGCAATGCCTTCACCGTGCGCAACATCACCGTGCCAATCCTTCCGCCCGGCACCCCTGCGCTGCGGATCCTGCACCTCAGTGACCTGCACATGACGCCACGGCAGCACCTCAAGCAGGCCTGGCTCGCCGAGCTCGCGAACCTCGAGCCCGACCTCGTCATCAATACCGGCGACAACCTCTCCCACACCCGGGCCGTCCCCAGCGTCGTCCAGTCGCTCGACCGGCTCCTCGCGCGCCCCGGCGCCTACGTCTTCGGCAGCAACGATTACTTCGGCCCCCGCCTCAAGAACCCCCTCAAGTACTTCCGCACCAACCACAAGCGGATCTACGGCGACCCCCTCCCCTGGCAGGACCTCCGCGCCGCCTTCAACGAGCGCGGCTGGCTCGACGCCACCCACACGCGCCGCGAGCTCGAGATCAACGGCATCCGCATCGCCATCGCCGGTGTCGACGACCCCCACATCAATCGCGACCGCTACAAGACCATCAGCGGCAGGCCCGACCCCCGCGCCCAGCTGCGCATCGGCCTCGCCCACTCCCCCGAGCCCCGGGTCCTCGACCGGTTCGCCAGCGACGGGTACGACCTCGTCCTCGCCGGGCACACGCACGGCGGCCAGCTCTGCCTACCCGCCATCGGCGCGCTCGTCACCAACTGCGGCATCGACCGCTCCCGCGTCAAGGGGCTCTCCCGCTGGGGCAGCCACATGCGCCTGCACGTCTCCGCCGGGATCGGCACGTCCCCCTACGCCCCCGCGCGGTTCTTCTGCCGCCCCGAGGCCAGCCTGCTCACCCTCGTCGCCGCCCCTCAGCACACCGAGCCACGATCCGGGAGCGAGCCAGTTTCGCAATCCGACGCCACAGTGCGCTAGACTCTCCAACGCTGGCGGCAGCCAGCACCGGGGTGTGGCGCAGCTTGGTAGCGCGCTTCGTTCGGGTCGAAGAGGTCGTGGGTTCGAATCCCGCCACCCCGACACCAAAAGATGCAGGCCAGGGCCGTTTCGGTGACACACCGGAGCGGCCCTGAGTCGTTGCGGGGGTGTCGATCCCGGAACCGGCTGACCTCGCGGTTCGTCGGCATGCACTGCGCGCCCCCTCAATGCCGACCCCTTGTCGCGCGGCACCGATGATCAAGGCGTAGTCTCACCTGCATGCTTGATCAGCATCCGATTGACCGCGGGCGCGCCCACCGCGCGCATGGCTCGGCGTGCCCCGGAAAAACGGTGAAGCTGCCACTGTGACGCTCCATGAATCCGAGGAGCACGGCTCGAGAGCGAGCGCGAGGCTGAGAAAGGCCGCGCGCGCTTTCGTCCGTTACCCGGCACGCATGATCGTCACCGGCTACCTGATGTTCATCGGCGTGGGAACGAGCTTGCTGATGCTCCCGGTCGCCACTGCGGGCCCCGAGCGCGCCACCTTCGTCGAGGCGCTCTTCACAGCCACCTCCGCGGGCTGCATCACCGGACTGGTCGTGGTGGATACCGGAACCTTCTATTCGCCATTCGGCCATGCCGTGATCGTCGGCATGTTCCAGGTGGGCGGGCTGGGCATCATGACGGTCGCCTCGCTGCTCGGCCTGCTCGTCGCGCGCCGCATGGGCCTGCGCATGCAGCTGATCGCACACACCGAGACGAAGAACCTCCGCCTTGGTGACATCCGCCGCGTCATCATCGGCGTCATCAAGATGAGCTTCCTCATCGAGGCCATCACGGCGGTCTTCCTGACCAGCCGCTACATGATCGCCTACACCGATTCCCCGGGCGAGGCGCTCTACTGGGGCCTGTTCCATGCGGTCTCGGCATTCAACTCCGCGGGCTTCGCGCTGCAGTCCGACAGCATGATGCAGTACGTGGGCGATCCGTTCATCCTGATCCCGGTCATGGTGGCCTTCACCCTGGGCGCCATCGGCTTCCCGGTGATCTTCGAGGTCACCCGCCACATCCGGACCACCATGCGCGAGGCCGACCCCGAGATCGATGCGACACCGCGTCACTGGACCGTGCACACCAAGATCACGGTCCTCACCCATGGGGTCCTCGCGGTCGTCGGAATCTTCTCGGTCCTCTTGTTCGAATGGGCGAACCCCGCCACGATGGGACCGCTCAGCACGATGCAGAAGCTGCTCGCTGGCGCGTTCCAGGGCCTAGCGCCCCGTTCCAGCGGCTTCAACACCATCGAGACCGGCGACATGAGCGCGGCGACCGTCCTCATCACCGACGTGCTGATGTTCATCGGCGGCGGCAGCGCGGGCACCGCCGGCGGCATCAAGGTCACCACGTTCGCCCTGCTCGGGTTTGTCATCATCGCGGAGCTGCGCGGCCAGCCGACCGTCCACGTCATGGGCCGCAAGCTCGCTGAATCCGTGCAGCGGCAGGCACTCACCGTCGCCCTGATCTCGATCGCCGCGGTGATGGCGGGAACGATCTTCATCCTCGGCATCTCCGAGCACCGGCTCGAGACGGTCCTGTTCGAGGTGATCTCCGCCTTCTGCACCGTCGGCCTCTCCATGGGCATCACCGAGGACTTGCCTGCTGCGGGACAAGTGGTGTTGTGCATCCTGATGTTCGCCGGGCGGATCGGGCCCATCATCCTCGCGTCCGCCCTCGCGCTGCAAGAACGACCCCGCAGATACGAACTACCGGAGGAGCGCCCCATTGTCGGGTAAATACGACCGTCCCCCCAGCACCCGGGTCGCTGTGCTCGGGCTCGGGCGATTTGGCAGATCCCTCGCCCGCGAGCTCGTCGCCAGCGGCACCCAGGTGCTGGGCGTGGATTCCGATTCGCGGATCGTGCAACGGCTCGCCGAGGACCTCACCCACACCGCTGTCGCTGATACGACCGACCGCGATTCGCTCATGCAGCTCGGGGTGCACAAGTTCCCGCACGCCGTGGTCGCCGTCGGTACGGATCTCGAGTCGAGCATCCTCACGACGTCGCTGCTCGCGGACTTCCAGGTGCCGCAGATCTGGGCGAAGGCCACATCCAAGCAGCACCAGCGCATCCTCGAGCGGGTGGGCGCGCACCACGTGGTGATCCCCGAGCACGACATGGGAGAGCGGGTGGCTCACCTCGTCACGGGCCGCATGCTTGATTACATCGAGTTCGGCGACGACTACGCGATGGTCAAGACCCTCGCCCCCGCCGAGGCCATCGGCATCCCGCTCAAGGACAGCGAGCTGCGGCGGCGCTACGAGATCACGGTGGTGGCGGTCAAGCGGGCGGGGCAGAACTTCACCTACGCGACGCAGGATACCGTGCTCATGCGCGGGGATATCCTTCTCGTCGCTGGCAAGGTGCGCCAGGTCGAGGCATTCGCGAACATCACCTAGCCGAGGGGGCTGGTCGGCCCGCTCGCTCTCGGCGCGCTGCCTAGCCACCTAGTGAGCGGACCGCAAAAGCACCTGAAAACGCCAGACGCGATAGAAGCGGAGCCGGGATTCCGGCAGCTTCTATCGCGTTTGGCGCGGTACGGCTGGTCTGGCGCGGTACAGCCAGGTTGGCGCGGAACGGCCGCTATGCCCCGGGGCTAGCGACGTCAGGCGACCTGCGCCTGCCACATCCAGTGGAGCTGCTCGAGGCGGGCGGTGATGGAGATGAGCAGGTCCTGGGTGACGGGGTCTGCCTCCTCGGTGGCGGCGATGCGCGCGCGCAGCCGGTCGATGATGGCAGCGAGGTTCTCGACAACGATGTTGATGACGTCCTCGTCGCTCGTCCAGCCCTCGCCGATGCCCTTGGCGCTGGATTGCCCGGCCACGGTGGAGGCGCGGCCGTCCGGGCTGACACCGATGGCGGTGGAGCGCTCGGCGGCCTCGTCGGTGAAGTCACGGGCCACGGTGACGAGCTCGTCGAGGGCGAGGTGGACGGAGCGGAAGTTCCTGCCGATGACGTTCCAGTGCGCCTGCTTGGCGATGAGGCTGAGGTCGATGAGGTCGACCACGGTGCCTTGCAGCGCCTCGCCAGTGGTGGCCTGCTGGTCGGCGGTCAGGGTGCTGGTGATGGGAGTGGGCATTGCGTGTCCTCCTTCTGGAGCGGAAGCCGGGGGAACCGTGGTTCTCACGGTATCGGGCCCGTCGGCTTCACGATGGCGTTCTCGCTCCCACGGGGGGCTGTCACGCGCGACCGAGCAACGCGCAGGGTGCTGCGCGGGTCGCTGGAGGCGTGCTCCGTGGGCATGACCCCAGTATGCCCTCTTTCTGGATTGAGTCAAGAAAAAGGGTAGTAAAGATTCACTGAGAAATGCCTGAGCGGGAGGGTCTGCGCTAGCGCTTGTCGATCCAGTGCTCGTGAGCCAGGTAGAGCCATTCCGCGCTCGGTCGCAGGAACACCAGGACCGATGCCGCGAGCATGATCGCCGCCTGCAGGTATGGCGTCGCATCGACCAGCGATGGGGTCGCGGTGGCGGACACATCGCCAAGGCTGATCGCCAGCTCCGTCACGAACACCAGGACGGCGCCGAAGAGGATGGCAGCCACGCGCGCCCCGCGGGACCCGGTATGACGCATCAGCGCCACGCACACGAGCATCACGAGCAGCAGCACCACGCCAGCGACGATGACGCCGAGAGGCGCGAAGCTCGCAGTGCGCTCCACCTCCCCGACCTCGCGGAACGCCCAGGCGGGATCGGTCCGCAGTTCCTCGGCCAGCCGGGCCCGGATCTCCCCCAGGTTCCAGATGATGCGTGCCGCAGCAAGCAGGAACAGCGCGGCGCCCAGGCGCCACAGGAACCAACCCCACCAGAGGATGCGCGGCGGCATCGGGGGCGGGGGCACAGCCTCATGGTTCGCACTCACATCCGACACCCTATTGGTCGCGGCACGCTATCGGCCACACCAACCCGCGATTGGGCAGGACGCAAAAGCCCGGCCCGGCAACCGACGGTGCGGCTACCGGGCCGGGCAAGCGGCAACGGACGGGCTACTTCGAGGCGACGAGCAGCTCCGCGATCTGGATGGTGTTCAGCGCGGCGCCCTTGCGCAGGTTGTCGTTCGAGATGAACAACGCGAGGCCGCGACCATCGGGAACGCCCGGATCCTGCCGGATGCGCCCCACGAACGATGGGTCCTGGCCAGCCGCGTCGAGCGGCGTCGGGACATCGGAGAGGACGACGCCCGGCGCCCCGGCGAGGACCTTCTCGGCCCGCTCCACCGAGAGGGGACGCTCGAATTCGGCGTTGATCGACAAGGAATGGCCGGTCAGCACCGGCACGCGCACGCAGGTGCCAGAAACAAGCAGCTCCGGGAGGCCGAGGATCCGGCGGCTCTCGTTGCGCAGCTTCTGGTCCTCGTCGGTCTCGCCACTGCCATCATCAACGATCGCTCCCGCCATCGGCAGCGCGTTGAACGCGATCGGCTTCACATAGACGCCGGGCTCGGGGAAGTTTGCCGCCGAGCCATCGTGGACAAGGTTCTCCGCGTCATCGATGACGGCCTTGAGCTGGGTGAGCAGTTCATTGACCCCAGCGAGGCCGCTGCCGGAGACCGCCTGGTAGGTGGACACGATGAGCCGCTGGAGCCCAGCCTCGTCGTGCAGCGCCTTGAGCACCGGCATCGCTGCCATGGTGGTGCAGTTCGGGTTGGCAATGATGCCCTTGGGCAGGTTGTGGATCTGCTCCGGGTTCACCTCGCTGACGATCAGCGGCACCTCGGGATCCTTGCGCCAGGCCGAGGAGTTATCGACCACGGTGGCACCGGCCGCGGCGAAGCGCGGGGCCTGCTCCTTCGACAGGGTGCCGCCCGCCGAGAACAGGGCGATGTCGATACCGCGCAGGTCCTCGTCGGAGGTCGCTGCGACATCCTCGATCACGATGTCCTCGCCGCGGAACGGCAGGGTCTTGCCCGCGGAGCGCGCCGAGGCGAAGAACCGCACCGTGTCGGCCGGGAAGTCCCGCTCCTCGAGGAGCTTGCGCATCACGCGACCGACCTGGCCGGTGGCGCCGACTACTGCGATGGTCGTGCTCATGTCAGATCCCCGTCCCGGCATAGACAGTGGCTTCCTCTTCGCCGCCGAGATCGAAGGCGGCATGCACGGCCTGGACGGCCTTGTCGAGCTCGGTGTCGCGGCACAGCACGGAGATGCGAATCTCGGAGGTCGAGATCAGCTCGATGTTCACGCCCGCGTCCGCAAGAGCCTCGCAGAAGGTAGCGGTGACCCCGGGGTGGGAGCGCATGCCCGCACCGATCAGTGACAGCTTGCCGATGTGATCGTCGTAGAGCACCTGGCTGAAGCCGATCTTGTCCTGCCGCTTGGTGAGGAACTCCACCGCGCGCGGCCCATCGTCGCGGGGAAGGGTGAAGGTGATGTCGGTCTTGCCGGTCTCGATCTTCGAGACGTTCTGCAGGACCATGTCGATGTTGATCTCGGCATCGGCGACAGCGCGGAAGACCTGCGCGGCGAAGCCAGGCTCATCGGGGATGCCGACAACGGTGACCTTCGCCTCGCTGCGGTCATGCGCTACACCGGTCAGGATGGCGTCTTCCACAGGGATGTCCTCCATTGATCCGGATACGATCGTTCCGGGCTTGTTTGAATACGACGAACGAACATGGATGGGCGTGTTGTAGCGGCGCGCGTACTCCACGCATCGCAGCATGAGCACCTTCGCGCCAGCCGCTGCCATTTCCAGCATTTCCTCGAAGGAGATCTTGTCGAGCTTCTTCGCGGACGGGACGATCCGGGGATCGGAGCTGTAGATGCCATCGACATCGGTGTAGATCTCGCACACATCCGCGTTCAATGCCGCTGCCAGCGCCACCGCAGTGGTGTCCGAGCCACCACGACCGAGCGTGGTGACATCCTTGCTGTCCTGGCTCACGCCCTGGAATCCAGCGACCAGCACGATCGAGCCCTGGTCGAGAGCGGCGCGCACGCGCCCCGGGGTGACGTCGATGATCTTCGCCTTGCCATGGGACTGCGTAGTGATCACCCCGGCCTGCGACCCGGTGAACGACCGCGCCTCCGCGCCGAGCGAATGGATCGCCATCGCGACCAGCGCGTTGGAGATGCGCTCGCCAGCGGTCAGCAGCATGTCCATCTCGCGCGGATGCGGCGAGGGCGACACGGCATGCGCGAGCTTCAGCAAGTCATCCGTTGTGTCGCCCATCGCGGACACGACCACCACAACATCATTGCCCTGGCGCTTTGTCTCGACGATCCGCTCGGCGACACGCCTGATCCGTTCGGCGGATTCCACCGAGGACCCTCCGTACTTCTGCACGACAAGCGCCACGCTAATACTCACCCTTCCGCGTTATTTGCTGGGATTCAGCTAGTCAGTCTAGCGAGTATCCAGTCATAATGCGCCAGCGTGCGCTGATTCCGGGTTGCATCGGCACCCCCCGAGGGCGGGAGAATACGCAGGTGACCGACGACTTCCCGGTACCCCCCAGGGCACGCTCGATATTGCTCGGATTCGCCCCCGCGCCACCCTTGTGGCCCAATGCTGTCCGCGCGAGCACGGCGTTCCTGCTGCCCGCGCTGCTCGCAGCGCTGCTCGGCCACCCGCGGGAGGCGGTGCTGTGCAGCATCGGCGCGCTCGCCGTGCTCTACGGGGAGAATCGCGCCTACCGGATCCGCTGGCTCGTCGTGGCCGCCGTCGGCGCTTCGATGGTCGGCGCGTTCGCCACCACGATGACCGCCAGCGCCCACGCGGACGGCGCCTACTGGGCCGTCATCCCTGTCATCGGCGTGATCGCGGCGCTCACGACCTACGGCATGAACGCGCTGCGGATGGGACCACCCGGCCCGGTGTTCGTCGCCCTCGCGGCCTCGGTCGGCGGCCTTGCGCCCCACTCCGGGCTCTCGGTCCCCGCGGCCTCGTCCTGGGTGGTACTGGGAGTCGCCGGGGCGCTGGTCGCGACAATGGCACCGATCCTCGTGGACCCCTACGGCCCGGCCAGGCGGGCGGTCGATGCCGCGGAGCGCGCCGTCGAGGCGATGGCATCAGCGACGGCACCGTCGAGATCGACCCATCATGTCGCGGGCGCGGCCATCCACCAGGGCTGGGCGACGCTGCACGAGGCCGGGCTCGCCCGGGCTCCCGGTCCCGGGTCCCTCGCGGGGCGCCTCCGCCAGGCCCACAAGCGATTCCTGCGCCTCGTCGGCCAGCGGCAGGCCCGGGGCAGCACCGGGGACGAGCTGGAGGAAGTCCTGCCGCGCGGAATGATCCCGCTGGGCCGGCCCCTCGCGTGGCATCGGCTGAAGGGCGCGTGGCATCCTGATTCGCCCCCGATGATCGCGGCATGCCGGGTGCTGCTCGCCACTATCGTCGCGGCGAGCCTCGGGGCGATCCTGGGCCTCGAGCATCCCGAGTGGGCGATGGTGGCGGCCACTCTCGTGCTCGGCGGCGCGCCGGATCGCGTGCTCGGCTCCTATCGCGGCGCGCAGCGGTTCCTCGGCACCGCCGCCGGGATCGTGCTGTTCATGCTGATCATTGCCGCGGGGCCGCGCGGGCTCGCGCTCATCGTCGTGCTGGCGCTGCTGCTGTTCTCGGTCGAGCTGGCGGTGCCCCGCAACTATGCCGTCGCGGCCACGTTCATCACTCCGCTGGCCCTGCTGCTCAGCACGTCGATGAACCCGTCCTCCAGCGTGCTCGCCACTTCGGCGTACCGGCTGGCCGAGACCGCGCTGGGCGTGGGCCTGGCACTGATCACCTTGTGGGCGTGGTCGCGGCGGGCGGACCGGCGCATGCAGACCCGGGCCGAGCAGTCCTTGCTCGACCGGATCGGCGCGCTGCTCGACGAGCCGGACCCCGCGATGGCGCGCGAGCGGCGCCGCGACACCCAGTTCGACCTGATCGGTGCCGTGCTCGCCGCGGACGCCACGGCGCACGGCGACCAGGGATGGGCCCGCGAGCAATGGGCCACGCACGTGGCGATCGTCGCGCTGGGCTATCGCGTCCTCGCCACGATCAACACGGCTTCCCCTGGGGCGCGCGATACGTACCGGGAGGAGGTCAGGACGCTGGAAGGCGCTCTGTCGCGACGGTGACGCCGGCTTCGCGCAACCGCCGGGGCAGCACGTCCCCCATCACCGCGGCCGGGGTGACCACTCCCACGAGCGAGGACAGCTCACCACGATCGAGGGCGAGGCAGAGCCCGGACTCGCCCAGCATGACGGCGGTGGCGGCGTAGCCCGGATCGCCCTGCGCGGCGAACGTCGCCTTGTAGCGCGCCCCGGAGGTCGTGTCCGCGTAGGTCTCGATGACGAAGAACCCGTTGGCGCGGGACTCATCGCTCGGACCCGTTCCGGGGGCAGGAAGAACGCGGTCGAGGATCGGCCGGGGGACGCGGCGGAACATCGTCGGCCCGAGCTTCCATAGCGCCCCGAGGGCCGCGGACATCGTGCCCGCCACGATTGGCGCGGCGGCGCCCGATCCGGTGCCCATCACCTCGCGGTAGCGGAACTGCTTGCCATAGGCCCAGCCGAGCAGGCCATTCGTGCGGCGCACGATGCGCGTGTTGTAGGGCGCCATCAGGAAGGTGCCCGTCCAGCCCCGCAGGCCGGGGTCGATATCCGAGGCCTTGCCGAAGCCGCCCTCGGGCTGCTCCCCCAGCTCGGGCTCGAGCGCGCGGTCCGTGCTGAAGGTGTAGGGATCGTGAGTGATGCGGGCGAGTTCCTTGTCGCGCGCCTCCCGCTCCATCTGGTAGCGGCCCGAGGCGACCGTTCCGCCGCTGAGCCCGCCGCGCGCGGCCTTGACGTAGAGGGTGGTGTCGAGCAGTTCCCCCGCGTCATCGGCGAGCACATGCTTGTACAGCAGGTAGGCGTTTATGTCGGAGGGGATCGAGTCGAACCCGCAGGAATGCACGATGCGCGCGCCCGATGCGGCTGCCAGCTCGTGGCACTGCTCGACGGTGTCGTGGACGAAGAGCTGCTCGCCGGTGAGATCGGCGTAGTCGGTGCCCTCCTCGGCGCAGGCCCGCACCAGCGGCATGCCGTACTGCGCGTACGGGCCCACGGTGGTGACGATCACCCGGGCGCGCCGGGCGAGCGCCCGCAAGGAATCGGGATCGCTCGCATCGGCCTCGATGATCGGCCAGGTATGCGCGACGCCACCGATCCCGTCGAGCACCGCTTGCAGCTTGTCCCGATTGCGCCCAGCCACCGCGATGCGCGCGAAATCAGGCGCGCGCTGGGCGACGTGGGCGGCGGTGAGCCTGCCCACGAAGCCGCTCGCGCCATAGAGGACCAGATCGAATTCCCGTGCCTGTGCTTCCTCGGCTGCCATGACCCCACGCTAGCGGTTCCGGCGGCCTAGCGGTATGGCGACCACGAGTAGCCTGGGGCCATGACGAATGGGCCCATCGGTCCTGTGGACAGCAGCAAGGTGCCGCGGTTCGCGGGGTTCCCCACCTTCGCGCGGCTGCCCCGCATCGAGGATGCCCCGGACGCGCGCATCGTCGTGCTCGGCATTCCCTTCGACGCGGGCACAACCTTCCGCCCGGGGGCACGCTTCGGCCCGGCGCACATCCGGGAGAACTCGCGGCTGCTGCGGCCGTTCAACCCCGCGACCGGCCACGCCCCGTTCGATCTCGTCCAGGTAGCCGATGCGGGCGATGTTCCCGTGACCCCATTCGACATCAGTGCCGCGGTGACCGCGATCGAGGCAGCAGCGCGGCGGTTCGCCGTCAACGACGTGCGATTGGTGGCGCTCGGTGGCGATCACACCATCGCGCTGCCCCTGCTGCGGGCGGTCGCGGCACGGCACGGACCCGTGGCTGTCGTGCACTTCGACGCGCACCTCGACACCTGGGATACCTACTTCGATGCGCCGCTCACCCATGGCACGCCGTTCCGCCGGGCCTCGGAGGAGGGCTTGATCGATCGGCAGCGCAGCGTGCACGTGGGCGTGCGCGGACCGCTGTACTCCGCCGCCGACCTCGCGGACGACACCATGCTCGGGTTCGAGCAGCTGACCTGCGTGGATCTCGAGGAGCACGGGCTGCCCGCGCTGATGGAGCGCATGCACCGCAGGCTGGGCACCGGCCCCGTCTATGCCAGCGTCGATGTCGACGTCCTCGATCCCGCTTTCGCACCGGGCACAGGCACCCCGGAGGCGGGCGGAGCGACCTCTCGCGAGCTGCTCGCGCTGGTGAGATCCCTATCACGCCACGAGCTCGTCGGTGCCGATGTCGTCGAGGTATCCCCGGCCTACGATCACGCCGGGATCACCGGGATCGCCGCAGCTCACATCGCCTACGAGCTGATCTCGGCCATGGTGCCGAGCCCCTAGCGCAGCACCCTTTCCGACGCCTCGCGGGCCGGTCACTGCGACAGCGCACGGCTCGGATGTACAGTTGAATCATGCATCGCGGCCTTCTCCTTGCTCGCCGCGGCGGGGTCTGACCCAGACCGGCGTCCCGCCGCGGGGCTTCATGGTGCTGGTCGACTCCCTGGCGGCCACAGGCGCGTGGGGAGCATGCAGTTCGCACAAACCTGGAGAGAACTTCCCATGACGATCACTGACCCCACCGACGGCCGCATCGAGATGGTCACCGCGCCATCCCGTCCCGCGCCCACCGACCAGCCGGTGTGGAACACCCAGAAGAACAGCTCGATGCCGGTCTACCGCTACCTGCCGTTCGCCGACGAGGTAGAGGACGTATCGCTGCCGGACCGCACCTGGCCCGACAAGATCACCTCCCGCGCCCCGGTGTGGTGCGCGGTGGACCTGCGCGACGGCAACCAGGCCCTGATCGACCCGATGAGCCCGGCCCGCAAGCGCCGCATGTTCGACCTGCTCGTCGCGATGGGCTACAAGCACATCGAGGTCGGCTTCCCCTCGGCCAGCCAGACCGATTTCGACTTCGTCCGCGAGATCATCGAAGAGAACGCGATCCCCGACGATGTCTACATCCAGGTCCTCACCCAATGCCGCGAGGAACTGATCAAGCGCACGTTCGAGGCCTGCGCGGGCGCGAAGAACGCCATCGTGCACATCTACAACTCCACCTCGATCCTGCAGCGGCGCGTGGTGTTCCGCGCCGACAAGGACGTCATCAAGAAGATCGCCGTCGACGGCGCCCTGATCTGCCTCGAGGAAGCCGCGAAGTACCCCGACACCAACTGGATGTGGCAGTACTCCCCCGAGTCCTACACCGGCACCGAGCTGAGCTTCGCCCGCGACGTGTGCGACGCGGTCACCGAGATCTTCCAGCCCACGCCCGAGAAGCCGGTGATCATCAACCTCCCCGCGACCGTGGAGATGGCCACCCCCAACGTCTACGCGGACTCCATCGAATGGATGCACCGCAACCTGGCGCGGCGCGACTCGATCATCCTGTCGCTGCACCCCCACAATGACCGGGGCACCGCCATCGCTGCCGCCGAGCTCGGCTACCAGGCCGGCGCGGACCGCATCGAGGGCTGCCTGTTCGGCAACGGCGAGCGCACCGGCAACGTATGCCTCGTGACCCTGGGCATGAACCTGTTCAGCCGCGGCGTGGACCCGCAGATCGACTTCTCCGACATCGACGAGATCCGCCGCACCGTCGAGTACTGCAACCAGCTCGCTGTTCCCGAGCGCCACCCCTACGGCGGCGACCTCGTCTACACCGCGTTCTCCGGCAGCCACCAGGACGCGATCAACAAGGGCTTCGACGCGATGCGCGCGGACGCCGAGCACTACGGCAAGGACCTCGACACGATGGTGTGGCAGGTGCCGTACCTGCCGATCGACCCCAAGGACGTGGGCCGCACCTATGAGGCCGTGATCCGAGTCAACTCGCAATCCGGCAAGGGCGGCGTGGCCTACATCATGAAGGCCGACCACGGGCTGCAGCTCCCCCGGCGCCTGCAGATCGAGTTCTCCCGCACCATCCAGGACCACACCGACACCGCGGGCGGCGAGATCAGCCCGGAGGCCATGTGGGCGGCGTTCTCCCGCGAGTACCTCGAGCCCGTGCAGCCGCTCGAGCGCATCCGCCAGCTGTTCGACCAGGCCGAGATCGATGGTGGCACCGACTCGATCAGCGCGACGGTCATCTACAACGGCGAGGAGCAGGAGATCTCCGGCAAGGGGAACGGCCCGCTCGCCGCGTTCGTCAGTGCGCTGTGCACCCTCGATATCGACGTGCGCGTGCTCGACTACAGCGAGCATGCCATGTCGGCCGGGGATGACGCCCAGGCCGCGGCGTACGTCGAATGCCTCGTCGGTGACACCCAGGTGTGGGGCGTCGGCATCGCCACGTCGATAACGACCGCTTCGCTGCGCGCTGTCGTGTCGGCCGTGAACCGGGCCTTCCTGCACGCCGAGAAGTAGCCGGGGTCGCGGGCGCCAGCGCTCACCGCAATCCTCTGCGCTCGCCGCAAACGCGATAGAAGCCGCCGATGAACCGGCGTGCCTTCTATCGCGTTTGTCGGTTTCTCGTGCTTTTGCCGACAGAGCGGCCCGGCCCCTCCGCTCCTAGCCGCCGAAGTGGCGGCGGGTATCGCGCTCGAGCCACGCGAGGATCAGCTTGTTCCCCCCGGCCGCCACGCTTGCTGGCCGCGCGATCAGTTTGCTCGGCTCGAAGGCGATCGTCCAGGTCAAGCGGCACTGGTCGTCACCGAGAGGCTCGAGGATGTAGTCCTCCGCGAAGCGCCGGAACAGCGGAACGCTGGCTTGGGTGACGAAGAACGAGTGCCGTCGGCCCTCCTCCCAGCGGAAGAACTCCTCGCGCAGGTGCATGCCGACGCCGACGGTGATCTCGCGGGTCGTGCCGATGCCGAGGGGGCGCGGTGAGGTGTAGCGGCCATTGCGGAGCAGGCGGCACCATTCCAGCGGCCTCTCGCCCGCGAGCCCTTCCCACACTCGTGCCGCGGGAACGGGCAGGTCCAGGGTGACGGAATGGACGATCGGCGCCGTCTCGAAGATCGTCTCGTCGCATGCTTGCAGGTCGAACATGGTCACTCCTCGTGCGCGATGTGGATTCCGGCGGCCCTGCGCAACCGGTAGCTGGTCTTGCCGTGGAAGTTGGCGAGATCCCAGGTGGCACGCACGGTGGCGGTCATGTCGGGGATCCAGAAGGCATCGTCGAGGTCATCGATCGGGCGCGGGTCGGCGAGCTCGATCGCAGCGGCGATGTGGCCCTCCCCGTCGCGCTCGGAAAGTCTCGCCAGGATGGTGCCGTCGCGCTCGACGATCTGGGTCTCGCCTAGCATGCTCGTCCGGTACGGGACGCCGGGCAGGCCCGGCATGCGCATGGTGATCGGGCCGACGTGGCTGGCGTGGACCACCGGCGCACCGACGAGCCGGGCGAACTGGCCGGGCAGCTTGCGGGCGAGGCCGATCTGGAGCTGGTGCTCGCGCCTCCCCCACCATCCGGCGGGTCCGATCCAGTTGTGCGGGGTGGTCGGCCAGCACATGCCGCCGAGCACGGCCCGGACGTTTCCGCGCAGCCGGGCGGCGGTGGAGCACCTCGCCCATTCCCACCCGCACACCAGGCCGACCCGGCCGAGCGTGGCACTGTCGACGATGCCGTCGTCGTGGCCGCCCACGTAGTAGTTCTGCTCCCACATCGTGGGGATGTCCTTGTCATGCTCGGTGACCGTCCCGTCGGCCTCGGCGAGGACGTAGTGCCCGTAGGCGTCACCGTCGCGCTCGGCGAGGTAGCCTCCGCCGACCACGACGCCAAGCTCGCGGGCGAGCCCGGTGAGCAGCTGGAAGGGCTCGCCACGCTCGGGGCGCGGGACGGTACGCATCGCCGGATGATGCACGTTCGGCGCCGAGGCGGCCTCTGGCACGATGATCACATCCGGCTGGTGGGTGCTATGGGCATCCCGGATGAGACCTTCGAGCCGGGCGAGGTTGTTGTCGACGTCGGCGAGCTTCAGAGCGGGCTGGACCGCGGCGACGGTGATGGTGCGCGACACGTGGAGCTCCTTATGCGTCGATGGCGAGGCAGGCGTCGTGCGATCGCGAGACGCACGGGTACATGATGTCGGTGCGGGATCGTTCGCCTGGCTGGATGATGTCATCACGATGCTCGGGCCGACCACGAAGGACGGCGACCTCGCAGCTGCCGCAGAGACCGTTCTCGCAGGACGCCGGAAGGTCGGGCGTGATGGATCGCATGGCGTCGAGCATCGTGGTTCCCACCGGCACCTGCACGGTGGCGCGGGAGGCTTCCATCACGACCTCGAAGGGGTGGTCCTCCCCGGAGCTCCTCGCGGTGGGCACGAAGCGCTCGATGTGCGCGGTGATGTCCTCGCGGGAGGCGGCGTGGGCGACCACTGCGTCCATGAGGGTGCTCGGGCCGCAGCAATAGACGGCGGCGCCAGGGGGCAGCGCGGCGAGGCGGGAGGCGATATCGGGGCGGTCGGCCCGCGCCGCGTCGCTGAGCACGACCTTGCTGCCGTACTGCTGGGACAGCTCGGCGGCATAGGGCATCCGTTCGCTGCTGCGGGCACGGTAGAGCAAGCGCCAGGGCTTCGCCGCTGCTTCTGCGGCCGCGATCATCGGCAGCATGGGGGTGATCCCGATCCCGCCCGCGATGAACAGGTACTCCGGCGCGTCCGCGAGCGCGAAGTTATTGCGCGGGCCACCAACGGTGATGCTCGCGCCCTCGGCGAGCTCGTGGAGCTCGATCGATCCACCCTTGCCCTGCTGCTCGCGGAGCACGGCGATGGACAGGGAGCGCCGGTTCTCCCGATCCCCGCACAGCGAGTATTGCCGGAGCTTGCCCGATGGCAGGCGAACATCGATGTGCGCGCCGGGCGCCCACTCGGGCCATTGCCCGCCGTCGGAGCGCTCGAGCTCGATCATCCTCACCGCGGGGGTGATGGTGCTGGCGCGGGAGATCATGGCGCGCTGGGTCGCGGCAGCGGACCGCTTCGCTGCCCGGGGCGGCCGGCCCCACGGGCCATCATCGGGATTCTCGCCCACTGCCATTCCCAGCCCCGGCATGCGCACCGGGAGCGATCCCGCGGCCAGCAGCTCGGCACGGATCACCGCCTCCATCGCCGCGAGCCCGCCGAGCTGGCGGAGCAGCCGGGGGCGCGGGCCGGTCTCGCGGACCGCCGAGGCGGCGGCACGAATGATGCGCGGGAAGGTGTAGACGCCCTGCGGCTTGATGAGCCTCTGGTGGATATCCGAAAGCTCCGCGCCTTCCACGCCCCGCACCACGGCCGCGAGGACTTCCGGAGGCACGGCGGGGATGCGGGTCTCGAGATTGCCGAAGTGGTAGGTGGGCAGGCATTCCTGGTCGCGGGCGCGCTCCCAGGCGCGGGTGGCCCGGTCGAGCTTCCTCGGATCATCAACCACGTCGCTGACATGCTCGGCGAGGCGGCGGCCCATCCACATCGCATCACGCATTCCCTGGCCCAGGACGGGGTCCTTGAAGTGTCCGGCGTCGCCGATCAGTGCCCAGCCTGGCCCCGAGGAGCGACGGAAGTAGGCGTGGGTGCGCGAGGTAGCCCGGATGCGGGAGGGGTTGCCCGCGCCCGCCGCCCGCTCGGCGAGTACTGGGAACTCTGACATCTTGCGCGCCCAGTACGCCTCGCCATCGGCGCGGGCCTCGGCAACCTCGGCGCGGGGGCCCATGAACAGGATGAGCAGCCGTCCTCGTGGGGTGCCGGGGAAGGCAAAGGCGATGGTGTCGCTCGTGCGGCCCTCCCACAGCGTCGTTGCCCATTCCGTTCCGGCCGCGGGGTCGTCCATGTAGCGAAAGACCATGCCGCGGCCGTTGCGGGAGCGCCGATAGGGCTCCCATTCGCCCACTTGGCTCGCGACGAGCGAGTCGCGGCCGTCCGCTCCGACGATCAGGCTGGCGCGGATCTCGCGCGGCGCGCCGCTCTGATCGAGGTACTCGGCCGCTACCGCGCGGCCAGCACCGTCGCGGACGATCGTGGTGACGGTGCTCTGCTCGCGGACCTCGGCGCCTGCCTCCCGCGCCGCATCGATGAGCGCGGCGTCCTGGTCGATCCGGGGAACACTGATGCCGTAGTCGATGCCGTCGATCTCCTGGAAGCGCTCGGTGCGGCTGGCGCCGGCGAGATCGAGCCGCAGGTGCGTCATGCGGGACGGGTCGAGGGCGAGGATGCGCTCGAGCGCGCCCATGCGCGCCACCTCGGTGACCCCCATGGGGAAGAGCACGTGCGTGGACAGGGTGTCGGCAGGGAAGGCGGCCTTGTCGAGCACGACGACTTTCTTGCCCGCCCTGGCGAGTGGCACGGCCATGGCGGTTCCGGCGCAGCGCGCGCCAACAATGACGACATCCACGGTTTCAGGCACTAGCGGGACTCCCTCGAGCGATGAGCAATAGGAGCATTATTACACTGATATATCAGCGTTATCCAGGGTTCGTGGTAGAAAATACTGCGATGGCCAGCCGCCGAACCGATTCGCCGATGCACGCGCGCCTCATGGAGAGCGCGGCCCATCTCCTTGCCCTCGAGGGCCCCAGCGGCCTATCGACCCGCAAGGTCGCCGCCGCCGCGGGAACCTCGACGATGACTCTCTACTCGCACTTCGGATCCATGCCAGAGCTGATCAAGGCAGTCGTCGACGAGGGCTATGCCCGGCTCGCGGACGAGTTCGAGCGCGCCCCCCGGACCGACGATCCCGTGGCCGATCTCGGCGGCATCTTCGCCGCGTACATCTCGCACGCCCGCGCCAGCCCGGACCTCTACGTCGTGATGTTCGGCTCGGCATCCCTCGGCGGCTACCGCAGTACGCCCGACGACCTGATGCGCACCGGCCGCTACGCCTATGACTACATCGTCGAGGCAGCACGCCGCGCCGTGGAAGCCGGGCGCCTCGACGAGCTCGCCCCGGTAGCGATCGCCGCCCAGATCTGGACCGCGCTGCACGGCTACGTGGTGCTCGAGGTCGCTGGCTACTACACCCCGCCAGACGCCGGTATCCGCAACGTGCTGCGCCCCATGATGCTCAACCTCGTCATCGGACTCGGCGATAGCCGCGAATCAGCGCTCCGCTCATCACGAGCATGGTTCCCCCACGACCAGGCGTAGCGGCGCACACACGTAAACCCCGCGAGCGATCCGGAGCACGCGCGTGCAGCATGGCCACCGCGCACCGGTAGACTTGATCCGAATCCCGAACGTGCACCGGTCATCGCGGCGGCCGGATGCCACTTGCCAGCGAAGAGGAGCTCCATGTCCACTCCCCGTCGTCTGTTCGTCCGAGGTTCCTGGGCGGAAGCCTCGCGTGTCACGGGGATCCTGCGGAAGGAAACCGTCGGTGGCGCGCTGCTGCTCATCGCCGCTACCGCCGCGCTGGTGTGGGCCAACTCCCCGTGGGCAGAGTCCTATGACGCGCTGCGCGACTTCAAGATCGGCCCGGAGTCCCTGCACCTGAACCTCTCGCTGGCCACCTGGGCCGCGGACGGCCTGCTCGCCATCTTCTTCTTCATGGTGGGCCTCGAGCTCAAGCGTGAATTCGTGCAAGGCGATCTGCGTGATCCCTCCCGCGCGGCGATCCCCATCGTCGCGGCGATCGGCGGCATGGTCGTTCCCGCCCTGATCTTCGTGGTGTTCAACCTCAACACCGGCGAGGAGGCGCTGCGCGGCTGGGCGATCCCCACCGCGACCGACATCGCCTTCGCCGTGGCGGTGCTCGCGGTCATCAGCACCCACCTGCCCTCGGCCCTGAGGATCTTCCTGCTCACCCTCGCCGTAGTCGATGACCTGCTGGCCATCATCGTCATCGCCGTGTTCTACACCTCTGACCTCAAGATCCTGCCACTTCTGCTCGCGCTCATCCCGATCGCGATCTACGCCATCCTGGTGCAGCGCCGCGTGCACAACCTGTTCCTGCTCATCCCGATCGGTGTTGTCGCCTGGGTCCTCGTCCACGAGTCGGGTATCCACGCAACCATCGCCGGCGTGCTGCTCGGCTTCACCGTCCCGGTGGTGCGCAGCATGAAGAACGGCGGCGAGAGCGCTGGTCCCGGCATGGCCGAGATCTTCGAGCACATGGTCCGCCCCGTCTCCGCGGGCTTCGCGGTCCCGGTGTTCGCGTTCTTCGCCGCGGGCGTCAACGTGGGCGGCCTCACCGGGTACGTCGACTCGCTGCAGGACCCCATCGTGGTGGGCATCGTGGCCGGCCTCGTCCTCGGCAAGGCCATCGGCATCCTCGGTACCACATACCTGATGTCGAAGTTCACCCACGCCAAGCTCGACAGTGATCTCAGCTGGTTCGACGTGCTCGGGGTAGCCCTGCTCGCCGGAATCGGCTTCACGGTGTCGCTGCTGATCGGCGAGCTCGCCTACGGCCCGGAATCCTTGCGCGACGAGCATGTGAAGGTTGGCGTGCTCACTGGTTCCGTGCTCGCAGCGGTCATCGCCTCGATCGTCCTGCGGGCCCGCAATCGCGCCTACCGCAGGATCCACGAGCTCGAGACGCGCGACGCCGACCGCGACGGCATTCCGGATGTGTACCAGGAGCGGGAGTAGGAGCCTCCCGGGCCCAGACCGATTCGGCTCCTGGGTTTTCCGCGCCTGCCGCACCCGCGAGCACCCCGACGTACTAGCCTCATAGCCATGGCCAAGGGGAACTCAGCAAGCAGCGAGGGCGGTGCGGTCGCGCGGCAACCGATCAGCGCGCGCGGGAAGCTCGCGCTGCGGGCCGCCCGCTCCGCATCGTGGGCCTCGCGCAAGACCGGGCGCGGCGCGGGCAACATGATCGGCGGCCTGATCGCCCTGAAGATCGACAAGACGATCCTGGCGCAGCTCGCTTCCTATCGCGACACCGTGCTCGTGACCGGGACGAACGGCAAGTCCACCACCACCCGCATGACCGCTGCCGCGCTCGCCACCCTCGGCGAGGTAGCCACCAACCCCGATGGCGCCAACATGGATGCCGGGATCGTCGCGGCCTACAACCAGAACCTCGACGCATCCCGAGCCGCCATCGAGGTCGACGAGCTGCACCTCCCCCACGTCGCTGACTTCGTGGACCCCAGAGCCATCATCATGCTCAACCTCACGCGCGACCAGCTAGACCGCGTCGGCGAGATCAACATGATCGAGCGGCGCCTGCGCGCGGGCCTCGAGCGGCACCCCGAGGCGACCATCATCGCCAACTGCGACGATGTGCTCATCACCTCCGTTGCCTATGACTGCAAGAACGTCATCTGGGTCGCAGCGGGCAACGCCTGGCTAGGCGACTCGGTGAGCTGCCCCCGCACGGGCGAGCCCATCGCGCGGGACGGCGCCCACTGGTACAGCACCGGCGGGGACTTCAAGCGCCCGGAGCCGCACTGGTGGGTCGACGACACCCACCTCCATGGCCCCGATGGACTGGCGCTCCCCATGGAGCTAGCGCTGCCGGGACGGGCGAACCGGGGCAACGCCGCGCAAGCCGTCGCCGCGTCAGTATCAATGGGCGTGGACCCCAGCGATGCCGTCAAGGCCGTCTCCTCGGTCCGCGAGGTCGCCGGGCGCTACAGCACCGTACAGGTCGGCGCGCACAATGTGCGCATGCTGCTCGCGAAGAATCCCGCAGGCTGGCAGGAAGCACTATCGATGGTCGATAGCGATGCCGATGGCCTCGTCATCGCCGTCAACGGCCAAGTGCCCGACGGCGAGGATCTCTCCTGGCTGTGGGATGTGCGGTTCGAGAGCTTCGAGGGCGTGCAGGTCGTCGCCGCGGGCGAGCGGGGCACCGATCTCGGGGTGCGCCTCACCTATGCCGACGTCAAGCACACCCTGGTGAAGGATCCGCTGGAGGCGATCAAGTCCTGCCCGCCGGGGCAGGTCGAAGTCCTCGCGAACTACACCGCGTTCCTCGGCCTGAACCGGGCCATCGAGAGAGAGGTCTCCCGTGGCTGACTCCACCGTGCGCATCGGCCTGGTGCTGCCTGATGTGATGGGCACCTACGGCGATGGCGGCAACGCGCTGATCCTGCGGCAACGCCTGCGCATGCGCGGGCACGAGGCCGAGATCGTCGAGATCACCCTCAACGATGCGGTGCCCGACTCCCTCGACATGTACACCCTCGGCGGGGCGGAGGACTATGCGCAGCGCCTCGCCACCCGCCACCTCACCCAGCATCCGGGCCTGCAGCGCGCCGCCGAGCGGGGCGCGCCCGTGCTCGCGATCTGCGCGGCTATCCAGGTGCTCGGCCACTGGTACGAGACCTCGGCGGGCGAGCGCGTCGATGGCATCAGCATGCTTGACGCCACGACCACGCCGCAGCACAAGCGCGCCATCGGCGAGGTCATCACTTCCCCGCTCATCGAGGGGCTGGCCGGGCCGCTCACGGGCTTCGAGAATCATCGCGGCGGAACCACTCTCGGCCCGGACGCCCAGCCGCTCGGCCGGGTCACCGCCGGCATCGGCAATGGGGTGGGTGATTCGCTGGAGGGGGCCGTGCAGGGATCGGTCATCGGCACCTATATGCATGGGCCCGCGCTGGCCCGCAACCCGGAGCTCGCGGACCTGATGATCCGCCGCGCCCTCGACATAGAGGTCCTCGAACCGCTTGACCTGCCCGATGTCGAGCTGCTGCGGCGGGAGCGCCTCGCTGCGGGGAGGCGATGAGCCGTGCCCTATATCGAGCAGACCGGGGCCCGCATCCACTTCACCGATAGCGGTGGCGCGGACCTGCCCGTGATCGTCCTCGCGCACGGGTTCTTCATGGACGCATCCATGTTCGCCCCGCAGGTCGAAGCGCTGTCGGACCGCTACCGGGTGGTATGCATCGACGCCCGAGGACACGGTGCCACCATGTCGGACGACACGCCCTTCACGTACTGGGACGCCGCCGACGATGTGTTCGCCGTCCTCGATGAGCTCGGGGTGCAGCGCGCGGTGCTCGGCGGGATGTCACAGGGCGGGTTCACCATGCTGCGCGCGGCACTCATGGCTCCCGAGCGGGTAATGGGCCTGATCCTCATCAGCACCGAGGCAGGCCCCTGCCCCGACGAGGAGCAGAAGATCTACGGGGAGACATTCCTCGTGTGGGACACCATCGGCCCGATCGATGAGCTCACCACCGCGCTGGCCGGGCAGATCCTCGGGGATCCGCAGCTCGAGCCCACATGGATCGCCAAGTGGCGGGATCGCAAGGGCATCCCCATCGCCACCGCCGGCAACTGCCTGCTCTACCGGGATGACATCACCGACCAGGTCTCCACGATCACCGCACCAGCGATCCTCATCCGCGGCCTCGAGGATGTGGCGATCCCGATCGAGCGCGCCCGCTCCCTCATCGACAACCTGCCCGGCCTTCGGGAGGTCGTGGAGGTGCCCGGTGCCGCGCACGCGGTGAACCTCACCCATCCCGAGGTGGTCAACCCGCGCATCGAGGCCTTCCTCGCCGGGCTTCCGGCGCTGCAGGCCGCGGGCTAGGTCTCGGCGCGGCCCGTCTCGCGCCGTCTCGCGCCGTCTCGCGCCGTCTCGCGCGAGTGTGCGATAAACGACAGTTCTGACGCGTAAGCCTGTCGTTTGTCGCACACTCGCCGCCGTGGTAACCGCGCCAGGCCGTGCAGCGAGACCGCCGTGGCAGCGCGCAGCGTTGGCAAGCCCCACGGCCCAAACCGCGGGCTAGCTGGCCACTTCGATATCGACCCGCTGCCGGGCACCGTCGATGGGAAACCAGCCATGCTCGAAGCGCTGCCATCGCCGCAGGTGCGCCCGGGATTCCTCGCCGTCGCGGCGCACCGCGGCCTCGAGGCGGGCATGATCATCGCCCCATCCGATCCAGGCGCTGGCGGTGAGCCGGTCATTGATGCTGCGCCGCGCGCTGGAGACGCCTTCGATGATGAGGATCTCCGGCACGGCCACGTCATGCCACGACCCCGGAGTGGGCGTGCCACTGATCCATTCAATGGCCTGGTACCTGCCCGGCCTGCCGTGGGCGAGGGGTGCGAGCACCGTGGCTTCGAGGATCGGCCACCAGGCGACGGGATTGTCCCAGGTGGCGAAGGCATCGCAGGGAACGATGGCCGCGCGGGTGCCCCGATGCTCCTCCAAGTGATGCTTCATCCCGCTAGCGAACTGGGTCTTGCCCGCTCCGGAGGGACCGTCGATGGCGATGATACGAACTGGCCCGAGCCGTGGCGGGCGATGGAGCGCGAGCTGCGCGAGCTCGGTGATGGCCGCCCGCGAGCAGGCGTGGTCGGGATCAACCTGGCCCGTGATGGGGTACCGCCGCGCGCCAGCCGAGCCTGGGGGCAGGGGGTCTTCCTTGTCGCTGATAGCTGGCTCCGGCTAGAGGGAGCGACGGCCCGTGAGGGCGCGGCCCAGGGTGACCTCGTCGGCGAACTCGAGATCGCCGCCCATGGACAGGCCGGTGGCTAGCCGGGTGACCGAGAGGCCAGGGAAACCGTTGAGCATGCGGAACAGGTAGGTGGCGGTTGCTTCGCCCTCGGTGTTGGGATCGGTGGCGATGATGACCTCGGTGATCTCGGCGGGCTCATGGTTCACGCCCTCCGGGAGAGCCTGCTGCCCACCGATGCGGGCAAGCAGTTCCCGGATGCGCAACTGGTCGGGCCCCACCCCGCCCAGCGGGTTCAGCGAGCCACCGAGGACGTGGTAGACGCCCTTGAACTCGCGGGTCCGCTCGATGGCCTGCACGTCCTTGGGCTCCTCGACCACGCAGACGAGCGCGCGATCACGGCGCGGGTCCGCGCAGATGCGGCAGAGCTGCTGCTCGGCGACAGTTCCGCAGACAGCGCAGAACTGCACGCCGTCGCGGATACGCTGCAGCGCGCCTTGCAGCCTGCCGATCTCCTCCCGGTCAACGGTGAGCAGATGGAACGCGATGCGCTGGGCACCCTTGGGGCCAACTCCGGGAAGCTTGCCCAGCTCATCGATCAGGTCCTGGATCGGCCCCTCGTACACGTGCTCCTCGTCCCGGCGTCAGAAGGGCAGGCCCGGAATGCCGGAGCCGCCCCCCATGCCCTGCGCGAACGGTCCGAGCGTCTCGGCGGCGAGGTTCTGCGACTGCGTGTTGGCATCCTTGATGGCGCCCATCACGAGGTCCTGCAGGGTCTCGACATCGTCCGGATCCACGACCTTAGGATCGATCGTGAGGTCGACAAGCTCGCCGGTGCCGGTGAGCTTGGCGGTGACGAGACCGCCCCCGGCTTGCCCCTCGACCACTGCGGCAGCGATCTTCTCCTGCGCCTCCATCAGCTGCTGCTGCATCTGCTGCGCCTGCTGGATGATTGATTGCATGTCAGGCTGGCCGCCAGGCTGCATGGGTCTCCCTTTCGATCAATTGCGCGACGGGACGCCGCCGCGCCGGACTTGCCCCAGGGTAGTCGCCCGCGCACGTGCTGGCGCGGGACGCTCCGGGACAGGAATTCGTGGACGCTACCCCGCGAGGTGGGCTTGCAGGTTCGACAGCATCGCTGCCTGGATCTTGCGCAGGCCCAGGGGCGCGAACGTGCGCTCGAAGAAGCCGCCGACGCCGCTGGCGCCATTCCATTCCGTGCTCGTGGTGACGACGCTGGCCGTGCCGCTCGGCTCCACCGACCAGGTGGTGACCATCGACGAATTCGCGTCACGCTCGGTGATGGTGTTGCCTGCTGCTTCGACGACAGCCCGGACCTGCCGGGACCGCTTCTTCGTCGCCTGCAGCGTCCACTCCGCCACGGTGCCCGAGCCCACGCCGCCCTCCACGACCCGATAGTCGTGGAAGTGCTCCGTCAGCAGCTTGGGCCGCACGGTGCTGTAATCGGCGAGCGCCGCCGCGACCGCCTCCGCGGGGGCATCGATCGTGACCGTGCTGGATGCGCTGACCTTGTTCGGCGTGGACACACCGATCTCCCTTCAAGCCTGCTGGCTGGTTCTCGTTGCCGGGCCGGCTCGCCATGAGATGGCTCTGCCGCTGCCCTGTTGCCGTGACCATACTGCCTGGTTCCGACAGAAAGTTCACCCAGGAGCAACTCCGGGGCCGTGCACGCGGCCACGCGGGAGGGCTACAGTCGGACGTGTGCGAAGCATCACAGCCTGGCTTCCCGGCGAGCGACCTTCATTGGAGGGCCCGCTGACCTACGCTGCGGCCGTGGAGCGCCTCGTGGCGAGCTACCGCGCGCTCCCCGAGGATGCTCCGGTACGCCTGGCGAAGAAGACGTCGAACCTGTTCCGGAACCGTGCTAGCACTGGGGTGCCCGGCCTGGACGTGTCCGGGCTCGGCGCGGTCATCTCTATCGACCCCGAAGCCCGGACCGCGGATGTCGGCGGCATGTGCACCTACGAGGATCTCGTCGACGCCACGCTCGCGCATGGCCTGATGCCACTCGTCGTACCGCAGCTCAAGACGATCACCCTGGGCGGGGCCGTCACGGGCCTGGGCATCGAATCGTCGTCGTTCCGCAACGGCCTGCCCCACGAGTCGGTGCTGGAGATGGACATCCTCACCGGTGCTGGGGAAGTCATCACCGCCGCTCCGACGGGTCCGCATGCCGACCTGTTCCACGGCTTCCCCAACTCGTACGGCACCCTCGGCTATGCCACGCGCCTACGAATCACCCTCGAGCCCGTCGAGCCCTTCGTGGAGCTGCGGCATGTTCGCTTCCCCGAGCTCGATGCGCTGCGGGATGCGATCGCAGGCATCTCCGAGCAGCACTCCTACCAGGGCGAGCGGGTCGATTTCCTCGATGGCGTGATGTTCTCCGCCACGGAGAGCTACCTGGTGCTCGGCCGCTTCACGAGCGAGCCCGGCCCCGTCAGCGACTACACCGGCTCCCGCATCTTCTACCGGTCCATCCAGCACGACCAGATCGATACCCCGGCCGTGGACCGGATGCGCATCCGCGACTACCTCTGGCGATGGGACACCGATTGGTTCTGGTGCTCGCGGGCCTTCGGCGCGCAGCATCCCGTCCTCCGCCGCGCATGGCCGAGCCGGTGGCGCCGCTCCAGCATCTACTGGAAGCTCCTCGCCCTCGACAACCGGATCAACCTGTCGGACCGCATCGAGGCCCGCAAGGGTAATCCGCCGCGCGAGCGAGTAGTGCAGGACATCGAGGTGCCGGTCGAGCACACCGCCGATTTCCTCCGCTGGTTCCTCTCCCACATCCCCATCGAGCCGGTGTGGCTGTGCCCCCTGCGCCTCCGCGGCAGCACTCACGACGATCCGGGCCAGCGGCAGGAGCATCCGTGGCCGCTGTACCCGCTCCGGCGGGACCGCACCTACGTCAACATCGGCTTCTGGTCCGCTGTGCACACCGACCCCGCCAACGAGACCGGCTATGCGAACCGCGCGATCGAGGCCGAGGTCACCCGCCTCGACGGGCACAAGTCCCTGTACTCGGACTCCTACTACGGCCGCGCGGAGTTCGACGAGCTCTACGGCGGCGAGGCCTACCACCAGCTCAAGCAACGCTACGACCCCAATACGCGGCTACTCGACCTGTACGCGAAGGCGGTGCGAAACCAATGAGAGCATTGATCAAGACCCCGGCAGGACCGATGGCTCCGATGCGGCTGCCCAGCCTCCTACATCGACCCAGCCTCCTACATCTGCCCGAGCTCGACACTCTGACCATCGCGGATGTCGTCGGCTCGGTGCTGGGCGACAACAGCACCATCCGCTTCACGGCCTACGATGGCTCCGAGCATGGCCCCTCGGACGCCCCGTACGGCATGCACCTGCGCAGCCCGCGCGGGCTGCGCTACCTCGCCTCCGCCCCCGGCGACCTCGGCATGGCACGCGCCTATGTCAGCGGCGACCTCGTGCTCACCGGAACACACCCCGGGGACCCGTACGCGCTGATACAGCTCCTGTCGAGCGATGTGACCGTGCGCCGGCCATCGGCCGTCGAGCTCGCCACGATCGTGCGCTCCCTCGGCTGGCAGAACCTGCGCCCCATCGCTCCCCCGCCGCAGGAGCACCTCCCCCGCTGGCGGCGCATCGCCCAGGGCCTGCTGCACTCGCGAGCACGCGACGCCGCGGCCATCCAGCATCACTACGACGTCTCCAACGAGTTCTACCAGCACATCCTCGGCCCATCGATGACCTACACCTGCGCCACCTACGCCAGCGAGGACACCACCCTCGAGGACGCGCAGGAAGCCAAGTACGCGCTCGTCCATGACAAGCTCGGCCTGCGCGAGGGGGACCGCCTCCTCGACGTGGGGTGCGGCTGGGGCGGCATGGTGCGCTACGCCGCCAAGCGCGGTGTCACCGTCATCGGCGCGACCCTCTCCCGCCAGCAGGCCGAATGGGCGCAGGAGGCAATCGCCCGCGAGGGCCTCGAGGACCATGCCGAGGTGCGGTTCTGCGACTACCGGGACATCCCCGAGTCCGGGTTCGACGCCATCTCCTCCATCGGGCTGACCGAGCACATCGGCGTGCGCAACTATCCGAGCTACTTCCGGTTCCTGCACAGCAAGCTCCGGCCCCGCGGCCGCTTGCTGAACCACTGCATCACCCGGCCGAGCAACCTGGTCAGCGAGCATGCGGGAGAGTTCATCGACCGATACGTGTTTCCCGACGGGGAGCTCGCCTCGCCTGGACGGCTGATCAGCGAGGTGCACGACGCGGGCTTCGAGGTGCGCCACGAGGAGAACCTGCGGGAGCACTACGCGTTGACGCTGCGCGACTGGAACGCCAACCTCGCCCGCGATTGGGATGCATGCGTCGCGGCCTCCGATGAGGGAACCGCACGCGTGTGGGGCCTCTACATCGCCGGCTCGCGGGTGGCGTTCGAGAAGAACTCCATCCAGCTGCACCAGATCCTCGCGGTCAAGCCCACCAGTTCCGGCGATGCGCGAGTGCCGTTGCGCCCCTGGTGGAGCCGCTAGTCGATGCTGGGGTGCGGGTAGGTGGTGCGGCGCGGGTATGGCGCGGGTATGGCGCGGGTATGGCGCGGGTATGGCGCGGGTGCGGCGCGGGTGCCTCGTGGGTATGGCGCGGGTGCCTCGCGGCAAAAGCACCGGAAGTTGCCAAACGCGATAGAAGCTGCGACCGATCCGTCGACGTTTCTATCGCGTTTGCGGCCGACTGGGCGCACGGCCACAGGTTCGACACGACCGCCTAGTCGCGGGTTCGACATGGCCGCCTACCCGCACGGCCGCGGGTTCGCTGCATAGCCGCTAGTCGATGCGCTTGGCGCCGAGCTCGTTCGCGAGGAGCTCGATGGCGATCTCCTCGGGGTCGCGGCGGGAGGCCGGATCCCCACCACCGGTGTCGCTACGCGCCTCGGCGAGCAGCTCGTCCTCATCATCTGGCTCGGGAGGCCTTCCCTGATCCGGGGCCGACGGCGCCGCAGCCATCCTCGCACCGGCCTGGGAAGCTCCATGTGGCTCGCCCGGGCCGGGGTCATCCGGGTAGCCAGGATCGTCCGGGGGCGGGATGTCGTCCGCCGGTGGCGCGGGCGATCGCGGCGGCGCGCTGCGCTGGTTCCCGCCCTGCGTGGTCGGCGCGGAAGCGCGGGAGCGCCGCACGAACTCGGGCCGCTGCTGCTGGTGGCTGGCCGCGTGGCCGGGCTGCGCGGAGGCTTGGCGGGCCGGTTGCTGCGCGGCGGGGGCTGTCGGCTGCTGGCCCGACCACAGGATGGTGGCATCAGGGATTCTGAGGACGGCGCTGAAGGCGGCTTGCACCGCAGCGGCGTTCCGCGGCTCGCGCAGCCGCGCCGCGAGTGCCGGGGTCTCGTGGCTGAGCACGATGGTGTTGCCTTCGGTGGTGGATACCCGCGCGCCCGAGAGCATTACTTCGATGATCTTGCTCGCCTTACGGGCCTCGGCGCAGATGCGCGGCCAGGCTGCTTCCACTGATCGTGGATCGAGCGCGGCACCCTGGGCCTCCTGCTCTGGTGCCTCCTGCTCCGGCGGCGCGGCCTGGCTCGCCGATGGGGCAGCAGCATCGGGCTTGGACTCGGCGCTGGACTCCTGAGTGGGGCCGGGCCGCTGGGACGGGGGCTCCGGCGGAGCTGGCTGCGCGGCCTCGGCGCTTGGTTCGCGGGATGGTTCGGGCTGAGAGTCCGGCACAAGAGATTCCGGAGCCGGGGCTTCTTGGGCCGGGGTTGCCTGGACTTCCTGAGTCTGGACTTCCTGTGGCTGGGCTGCCGGGACCCGTGCGGAAGGAGCGGCAGCGCCCTCCTCGGCCGGTGCCACCGCGGGACGCTGCTCCTGCTCGGTCGCAGGCCGCAGCGAAGGACGCTGGAACCGTGGTGGCTGCTCAGCACCAGTGGCAGCAGTGCCCGTTGATGCTGCCGACTGCTCGCTGCTCGCGGTACCGCCGGAACGGGCCGGGGCGCCACGCTCGAGCGCTTCGAGGCGTTGCAGCAGGGCACTCTCCGCGTCGGATGCAGAGGGCAGCAGCATCCGGGCGCACAGGACCTCGAGCAGCAAGCGTGGCGCGGTGGCACCGCGCATGTCGGCGAGGCCGTCGTGGAGCAGCTCGGCGTAGCGGGTGAGGGTTGCGGGGCCGAACCGATCGACGTCGTCCCGCAGCCGCTCGAGCTGTTCCGCCGGAGCGTCCACGAGCCCGTTTCCCGCGGCCTCGGGCACGGCCTGCACGAGGATCAGGTCACGGAAGCGCTCGAGCAGATCGGCGGCGAAGCGGCGTGGATCGAACCCGGCATCCATGACCCGGTTGATGGTGTCGTAGAGCCCGGCCGCATCGTTCTCGGCGAGCGCATCGACGGCCGCGTCGATCAGAGCCAGGTCGGTGACGCCGAGCAGGGCCAGCGCCCGGTTGTAGGTGATGCCTTCGTCGCCGGCCCCGGCGAGCAACTGGTCGAGCACGGATAGCGTGTCGCGGGGAGAGCCAGCGCCTGCCTTGATGACTAGCGGGAAAACCGCGTCGTCGACTCGGACTCCCTCGCGGCCACAGATCTGTTCGACGAGCCCGCGCATGACGGGCGGGGGCAGCAGCCGGAACGGGTAGTGGTGCGTGCGCGACTTGATCGTCGGCAGCACCTTCTCCGGCTCGGTGGTGGCGAAGATGAAGATCAGGTGCTCGGGCGGTTCCTCGACGATCTTGAGCAGCGCGTTGAAGCCCGCGTTGGAGACCATGTGCGCCTCATCGACGATGAAGACGCGATAGCGCGATTCCGCCGGTGCGTAGAAGGCACGGTCCCGTAGCTCGCGCGTGTCGTCGACACCACCGTGGCTCGCGGCATCGAGCTCGATCACATCAAGGTTGCCCGGGCCGCCAGGACCGAGCGCCTCGCACGAGGAGCACTTCCCGCAGGGTTCCGGGGTGGGGCCGTCGACGCAGTTGAGCGAGCGTGCGAGGATGCGCGCCGAGGATGTCTTTCCGCAGCCGCGCGGCCCCGAGAACAGGTATGCGTGATTGATCCGGCCCGCGCGCAGCGCAACGCTGAGCGGTTCGGTTACGTGTTCCTGGCCGACGACCTCGGCAAAGGTCGCGGGTCGATACTTGCGGTAGAGCGCCACGCGGCAAGCCTACCGGTTCGCACCGACTATCCCGGATGGTCGACATGGGCGGCACGGGCGCGCACAATGAGGCCCGAGGGAGGTCATCGTGGACGGATCCGCACCATCCTGGCAAGCCCGGGCTCTCGCGCCGCTGCTCACCGATGCCTGGACCGACCGATTGATCCCCATCACCGAGGGGTTCGCCGACCTGCTGCCACAGGAGCCGCCAGGCACGGCGGGGCGCTCAATGACCCAGTGGATGATGGAGTTCCCGCTGCTCGCGCCGATCTATGAGCGGATCTGGCGCCCGGCCGGGGTGCTGGCGTTCATGGGCCTCGACGTTCGGCACTTTCGCGAGGAGCGAGCGAAGACCGTCCGGTGGCTCGGGCTCGGCCCCGGCGATGCCGTGCTTGATGTGGCGTGCGGTCCGGGGAACTTCACCGGTGCTTTTGCTGATGCTGTTGCGGCGGGAGGCACGGGCGAGGCGGGGATCGCCGTCGGCGTGGATGTGTCGGTGCCGATGCTGCGGCGTGCCGTTGCCACCAATGGGCGGAAGAACGCGGTCTATGCCCGCGCCGATGCCACGCGGCTCCCCTTCCGCGACGGGGCATTCGACGCGGTGTCCTGCTATGCGGCGCTGTACCTGATCCCCGAGCCGTTCGCGGTGATCGATGAGATGATCCGCGTGCTCCGGCCAGGGGGACGGCTAGCCCTGATGGCGTCGCGCGCGTCCCGGCATGGCGTGGTGCGCGGTGGGCAGGATCGGATCCTGGGCGCGATGGGCCTGCGCATGTTCGGCCTCGACGAGCTAACGGGGCATCTCGCGGATCGCGGCATGGCCAGCATCGAGCGGGAGGTGCATGGGGTGACCCAGTATGTCCGGGCCACCGCGCCCCGGGACTAGCCCCTGGAACCCCGTTAGGACCAGCGGTGAGCTGGTAATCAGCCCCGCTGCTGCTCGAAATGCTCGGCGGCTGCGAGCAGAACACAGGTCGCGACCCCGTCCATGGCGACGCGGATCTCCTCGAGGGACGGGAAGCTCGGCGCGAGCCGGATGTTGCAGTCCGCCGGATCCTTGCCGTAGGGGAAGGACGCGCCCGCAGCGGTCAGCGCGATGCCTGCTTCCTTGGCGAGCTGCACCACGCGCTTCGCGGTTCCCTCGACAACGTCGAGATTGATGAAGTACCCGCCGTCCGGGTGGGTCCAGGACGCGACCTTGGCGTCGCTGAGGCGGGAATCGAGGATGTCGAGCACGGCATTGAACTTCGGGGCGAGGATCTCCCGATGCTTGGCCATGTGCGCGCGCACCCCAGCAGCATCCTTGAAGAACCGCAGGTGACGAAGCTGGTTGAGCTTGTCCGGACCGATCGAGGAGAAGCCGAGGTTCTTCTTGTACCAGGCGATGTTCTCGCTGGAGGAACCGAGGAACCCCACGCCCGAGCCAGCAAAAGTGATCTTCGAGGTGGAGGCGAACACCAGCGGGCGGTTCGGGTGCCCGGCTTCAGCGGCCATGCCAAGAATGTCGTGCACGGGCGCGTCGGCATCCGTGAGGGGATGCACGACGTAGGCGTTGTCCCAGTAGATGCGGAAATCGTGCGCGCCGGTCGGCATCGAGGCCAGCGCCCGCACCGTCTCCTCGGAGAACGTCACGCCGGTGGGGTTGGAATAGATCGGCACGCACCAGATGCCCTTGACCTGCGGATCGTTCACCAGCTCGGTGACCACGTCCATGTCCGGCCCGTCGGGACGCATGGGGACGGGAAGCATCTCGATGCCAAAATGCTCGCAGATCGCGAAGTGACGGTCATACCCCGGCGATGGGCACAAGAACTTGATCCCCGGCTCCGCCGACCAGGGCCGCGCGGAGTCCACGTTGCCATGCAGCAGCTGGTAGACGATCGTGTTGTGCATCATCTCCAGGCTGGAGTTGTTGCCCGCGAGAAGCTGGCCGGTGGGAACATTGAGGAGCTCGCCGAAGATGGCGCGCAGCTCCGGCAGGCCGTCGAGACCACCATAGTTGCGGCAGTCGAGGCCATTGCCGTCGCGGTAGTCCTCACCGGGCAGCGCGAGCAGTTCAGCGGAGAGATCAAGCTGCTCCGGAGCAGGCTTGCCACGGGTCACATTGAGATTGAGCTGCTTCGCCTGGAGCCGGGAGTACTGATCACGCAGCTCGTCGACCTCGGCAGAGAGTGCTTCGCGGTCCAGCGCCTCGAACGACACCATCAACAATGCCCCGCCATCTCTCGGAAGAAGTTGGGGGACCCCGCGCACCCGTCAGAGCCCGTTGACCCTTGCTGCCTTCCGGCCCTGGGGGAGTTCACAGGATGCACGCCACGCGGGATCCGAGGAACAGTGTAACCACATTGCCGACGATCGCGCAGGAGCACCCCCTCGGAGCGCGCGCCGAAGGCGTGTCGCACCGCTAGCCCGAGCCTCGGTTTGCGCTCGGCCCCCACCGGTTGGTTATGATGGCCCCGGAGGATTCGCCTAGTGGCCTATGGCGCTCGCCTGGAACGCGGGTTGGGTTAACAGCCCTCAGGGGTTCAAATCCCCTATCCTCCGCTCCGAGAAGGGGCTGCTCGTACCTGTATTGCAGGCGCGGGCAGCCCCTTTTCTCGTTGGCGGCGGAACGGCGGTCGCGCTGGATAGCGCCTGGCCGCGTCCTCGCGTGGACGGCGCGACGGCTCCGGCGCGAGTCGCTAGTGGAAACTTTTCCCGCCTGGAGCGGGAGAAATTTCCACTAGCTCGCGATGCCCACCCCAGGGGCTTGGCCCCCGCTTGCCCCGCACCCATTAAATGAATACGGTTATCGTTATCTACGCTATGGGAGAACGATGACCACCACCCTGGAACGCCCGCGCGCCAGCCACGCACCGCCGCCCCTTCTCCTGGTCGGCGCGATCATCGTGGGCACCGCCGCCGCATTGCTCAGCCCCGGAGCAGGCGAGCACGTAGGCACCATCACCACGGTGACGCTGTTCGCCCTGGTCGTGCTGATCCTGCTGCCGCTCGACCTCGCGGCCATCCGCGGCGCGCTTGCTAGCGGTCGATTGGTCGCCGCCGCGCTCGTGCTGAACTTCCTCGTCATCGCACCCATCGGCATCGGCCTGGCCTGGCTGACCTTGAATGGCCATCCCGCCGCGATGCTCGGGCTGATGCTGTACTTCCTGGCCCCCTGCACGGACTGGTTCCTGGCCTTCACCCGCCTCGCGGGAGGCAATACAGCGGCGGCCGCGGCTCTCATCCCCGGCAACCTGGTCGGGCAGGTACTGCTGTTCCCAGTGGTAGCGATGCTCGGCGCGGGCACGAGCACGGGCACGCTGGGCATCGGGGAGCTCGGCTCGGCACTCGCAGTGTGGTTCGGAGCACCCATTGCTGTGGCTGTCGTCGCGCGCTTCGCCCTTTCCCGCATCGCCCCGGCATCGCAAGCCCCCGCCCGGGCCACGCGCATCGCCGATGCCCTGGTGCCCTGGGTGCTCGCCGCGCTGGTGCTACAGGTCTTCATGAGCAACGCGCCCGTCATGGCGGACCACACCTCGCTGATCCTGCCCGTGCTCGCCACGGCCGTGCTGTTCCTCGCGATGTCCCTGGCCATCGCCACCGCCGCGGCGTTCCGGCTGCGCCTGCCCCGCCAGGATCGCGTCACCCTCACGATGACCACCGCCGCCCGCAACGCACCGATGATGCTCGCCCTGAGCATCGTGGCGTTCCCGGACGAGCCCGTGCTGCACGCCACGATCGTGCTCGCGATGCTCATCGAGTTCCCGCACCTCGCCCTGCTCGCGCATGTCCTCCGCGAGCGACCACGACGCACACCCGCCGCAAGGAGCACCCATGAGCAACCCGAGCCTGTCCCCCACCGTTGACGCCCTCGTGATCGGCGCCGGTCCCGCTGGGCTGGGCACCGCGCTAGCTCTCCAAGCGGTCGATGGCATCACCTACGGCGTTCTCGAGCAAGCCACCATCGGGCACACGTTCGAGCAGTGGCCCGCCGCGATGAACCTCCTCACGCCGTCGTTCACGGGCAACGCGTTCGGCGCGATCGATCTCAACGCGATCCACCCCCGCACCTCCCCCGCCCTGCTGCTGCAGACCGACTACCCCTCCGGCGAGGAGTATGCCCACTACCTGCGAAAGATCACCGAGCACTACGAGGTGCCCGTCGTCGAGCACACAGCGGTCGAGCAGGTCACCCCCACCGATGATGAGCAGTTCCAGGTGACGACCGCGCGGGGGGTGCTCACCGCTCGCACGGTCGTGTGGGCAGGCGGCGAGTTCGCCCGTCCCGCCATCGCCGCGATCCCTGGCGCCGATCTGGCTATCCACAGCAGCGATCCGAAAGCCTGGGACCCACCGGAGCATGATCCCGTGATCGTCATCGGCGGCTACGAGTCCGGCATCGACATCGCCTGCACGCTGGCCTCGCGGGGCCACCAGGTAACCGTCCTGGACCCGGAGACGCCGTGGGAGCGCGCGAGCTCGGATCCCTCGGTCACGCTCTCGCCCCGATCCCAGGCGAGGCTCCGCGAGGCCCGCGCCACCGGCCGCCTCCATCTGCGCGGCGAGGTCTCCGCGAGCTCCGTCGAGGCTCGCGGTGGGCACTACGTGGTGACGGCCAGTGACGGCACAACGCTGTCCTCGGCCGCGCGGCCCGTCCTCGCCACTGGCTATCGACCGCACCTCGGACCTGTCGAGCATCTCTTCGACAGCCGCGCCGACGGGTGGCCAGCACTGACTGGCAATGACGAATCCACCATCACGCCGGGTTTGTTCCTCGCGGGCCCTGCCGTGCGGCACGCGCGCCTGCACCTGTGCTTCGTCTACAAGTTCCGCCAGCGCTTCGCGCATGTGGCGCACACCGTCGGCTCGCGGCTCGGGATGGACACCAGCGCGTTGAAGGCATGGAAGACCTCCGGAATGTGGGTGGAGGACGTGAGCTGCTGCGATACGTCGTGCGTCTGCTGAGCGGTCCGCGCCGGTAGCATCGGCTAGGTGTTGATCCCGCTCGTTCCCGCGACCGGGGCCGGGCGGTACGCGCCGAGCCCCACGGGGGACCTGCACCTCGGCAACCTCCGGACGGCGCTGCTGGCATGGTTGTTCGCCCGGTCGAGCGATCGCGCGTTCCTGATGCGCATGGAGGACCTCGATGACCGGGTGGATCCCGCATCGGCGCAGCGGCAGCTCGCCGACCTCGCAGCGCTCGGCATCGACTGGGACGGGCCGGTGCTCTATCAATCGGACCGACAGGAGACGTACTGGGCCGAGCTGGGCAAGCTGCGGGACGCGGGCCTGACGTTCGAGTGCTTCTGCACGCGCCGCGAGATCCACGCCGCGGCTTCCGCCCCGCACGCGCCACCGGGCTCGTATCCGGGAACGTGCCGCGATCTGACCGAGCAGCAGCGCGCCGAGCGCCGGGCGACCGGTCGGCCCCCTGCCGTGCGGCTGCGAACCAGCGCCACGCATTGCACGGTCACAGATGCGCTGCATGGCCGCTACACCGGCGTGGTCGATGACTTCGTGCTCCAGCGCGGCGACGGCACGTTCGCCTACAACTTCGTGTGCGTGGTCGATGATCTCGCCACCGGCGTGGACCAAGTGGTCCGCGGTGATGATCTGCTCAGCTCCGCGCCGCGCCAGGCGTATCTCGCGTCCCTGCTCGGCCACGAGCCGCCGCGGTACGCGCATGTGCCCCTCGTCCTCGGTCCCAGCGGCAAGCGCCTGGCCAAACGCGATGGAGCGGTGACCATGCGCGAGATCGACGCCCGCCCCGCCCGGATCGTGGGGCTGCTGGCCCGATCGCTAGGGCTGAGCAACAAGGAGGAGAGCACCCCGCAGGACCTGCTCGGCGGCTTCGATGCCACGCTCCTCCCCCACGAGCCGTGGGTATTCGTGCCCGGCCCGACCCCCTGACCGCGCGCCGCGCGAGCAGCGAACATGCAGGGTGCGCGGGGTGTGCCGTACTGTTGTCTCGTCACGAAGCAACCGCCACGCCGCGATGAGCCAGGATCGAGCCGATGAGCCAAGGGAAGAAAAAACCACGCCGCGATGGCCGCCAGTCCCCGGCGAACGAGAGGCACAATCCGCGTGCCTTCGATCCGCGCGCCGCGTACGGCGCCGACGCCTCGTACCTGCCTTCCGGGCATGAGCCTGCCGAGCTAGCGCCGCGCGCGATCGCCCGCGTCATCGACGGATTGATCGTCGGCATCCCCGCTGTGTTCATATACCGGGTTCTCGGCGAGGGCCTGGGCGCGTTCGGCGGATTCCTCGGCGCGCTGATCTATGGCATCACCCTGATCGCGTACTCGGTGATCCTCGAGTCCGAGACGGGGCAGACGTTCGGCAAGCGCCTCATGCGGCTGCGCGTGTACGGCCCTACTGGCGAGTTCCCCACGCGCAACGAGGCTTTCCGCCGCAACTCGTTCTACATCCTCCAATCCCTGGTGATGATGCCTTTCCTCGCGGTGTCATTCCTCGCGGCGCTAGTGACCCTCGCTGCGGTGGCATCCATCGCGCTGAGCATCGCGCGGAGCCCGCGCGGGCAGGGCAGGCATGACGATATCGCGGACGGCACCCAGGTGGTCCGGGCCTGAGATGTGTGGTTGGATACCCGGATGCCCAACGCCAGCTTGACCGCCGACCAGCCTGGCCCCGCCGTTTTCGCGCGCGCGAGCAGCGGAATGTACGCCACGATCGTCGCGGTGTTCGCGTCCCTGTTGTTCATGGCGAACATCGCCGCCACCAAGGGCGTCGAGTTCGGCCCCATCGTGGGCGACTTCTCGATCATCACCGATGGCGGCTTCTTCCTCATCCCGCTCGCCTACATCCTCGGTGATGTGCTCGCGGAGGTCTACGGCTTGAAGGCCGCGCGCCGCGCGATCCTCATCGGCTTCGGCGTCGCGATCCTCGCGGCCGTGTCGTTCTGGATCGTGACGCTGCTGCCCCCGGCGAGCTTCTACGAGGGGCAGGAATCCCTCGAGGCCGTGGTCGGCGTGTATCCGCAGATCCTGGTGGCGAGCCTCACCGCGTTCCTGCTCGGGCAGTTGTTCAACTCGTACGTGCTCGTGCGCATCAAGGAGCGCACCAAGGAGCGGCACCTGTGGGCACGCCTGATGGGCTCCTCAGTGGTCGGGCAGTTCACCGACACGCTGATCTTCTGCGCCATCGCCGCGACGGCCATCGGCATCAGCACGATGGACGACTTCCTCAACTACCTGTTCTTCGGATTCGTGTACAAGACCGCGGTGGAGGCGATCCTGCTGCCGGTCACCTACCAGGTGGTTGCCCTGGTGAAGAAGCGCGAGCCCACCTACGCTATTGCTGAACAGGCCTAGCACCGCAGGAAGGCACATCATGGCGGCATCGCGCGCATCCATCGCCTCATCGGGGTCGGTGCTGTCGATCGCCTCGACCGGCTCCGTCCTCTCCATCGCCTCATCTGGCTCGGTGCTGTCCATCGGATCGACCGGCTCGGCACTATCGATCGGCTCCGCGGCATCGTTCGGATCGATCCTGTCGGTCGGCTCGTTCCTCTCGGCGGGGTCGGTGCTGTCGGGCCTCGCGATGTGGTCGTTCCTGAAATGGCGCGCCAACCAGCTCGCCCCGCAGCGGCAGCTACCGCGCTAGCTTGGGCTGCTAGCCCTCGGCGGTGCGGCCGCTGCCGCGCACGCGGCCCCGCCCGAGCCTCGGAAGTGTTACCTTTTGCACCCTTTCGCGGCCGTCCGAGGGTGCAAAACCGCACACAACCGGGGCCGCCGGCCACGGGCCACCTGCCGTCGGCCGCCGCCCACGGGCCAACTCACCAGGCCGGGCCACCTGCCGGCGGCCGGGCCAGGCCACCACGCCCCGCCAACTAGCCCCTACCCCTCGCGCGGCGCGTAGTACCGGCCGAGGACGTCGGCGCGCAGGTCGGCGAAGTAGCCGCCGTTGATGCTGTCGCGGATCTGGTCGACGAGCCGGATGATGAACCGCTCGTTGTGGATGGTCGCGAGGGTGGAGGCGAGGAATTCCTTCGACTTGTACAGGTGGTGCAGGTAGGCGCGCGTGTAATGACCGCAGGTGTAGCAGTCGCAGGTCTCGTCGATGGGGTTGAAGTCCCGCTTGAACCGCGCCTTGTCCATGTTCACGCGACCGGTGGGCAGGTAGATGGCAGCGTTGCGGGCGACGCGTGAGGGCGAGACGCAGTCGAAGGTGTCGGCACCGTTCTCGATGGCGGTGAAGAGGTCGTCGGGCTCGCTAATGCCCAGCATGTGCTTGGGAGTCTCGAAGGGGAGCTCCTCATTGACCCAGCGGACGATGGTGCCAAGGTTGTGCTTCTCCAGCGCACCGCCGATGCCGTACCCGTCGAAGGGCCGGTCGGCGTAGGAGCGTAGCTTGGCGAGGCCGCGGGCTGCTTCCCGGCGCAGGTCCTCATACTGGGCGCCCTGGACGACCCCGAAGAGGGACTGGTAGGGGCGGTGGGTGCGCGCTTCGGTCTGGCGCTCGTGCTCATCGAGGCTGCGCTGCGCCCACAGCCGGGTCCGCTCGACGGATTCGACCTGGTAGTCGCGGGTGTCGACGAGGGTGGTGAGCTCGTCGAAGGCGAACATGATGTCGGCGCCGATCTCGTGCTGGATGCGCAGCGACACCTCGGGAGTGAAGCGATGCTTGGAGCCGTTGATGTGGGACTTGAAGTTCACCCCGTCATCGTCGACGTGGGCGAGGCGGTCGCGCTGGTGGGCGCGGATGTCCTCGGGGCGGGCTTTGTCGAGCTCCATGGCGAGGATCTTGCGGAATCCCGACCCCATGGAGAGGACCTGGAACCCGCCGCTGTCGGTGAAGGTGGGGCCGGGCCAGTTCATGAAGCGGCCGAGCCCGCCTGCCTCGTCGATGATGTCGGAGCCGGGCTGCAGGTAGAGGTGGTAGGCGTTGGCGAGCACGGCCTGCGCGCCGAGGCTCTGCACTGTTTCGGGCAGGAGCGCCTTGACGGTGGCCTTGGTTCCCACGGGGATGAACGCGGGGGTCTCGATGGTGCCGTGGGGGGTTTGGATGGTCCCGGTGCGGCCGAGTCGTCCGTCGAGGGTGGCGTGGACGTCGAAGGGTTGCTGCTGGTTGTGGGGCACGGGTAGCCATCCAACCAGAGGCGCGGCGCCGAGCGAAAACGGGCCGGGAGAACCGAACGGGCCCCGCGGCACTCCCCCGGTTAGGGGTGCGATGCCACGGGGCCCGGGACGCGCGCCTAGCGGGTGATGGCCGGTTCCGGCTCGCTAGCCGCGAGCTCCCGCTCCTCGATGTGCTGGGCGAGCTTCTCGCCCTCGACATCGACATTGGGGAGGATGCGGTCGAGCCATGCGGGCAGCCACCAGGCCTTGTCGCCAAGCAGTGCCATCACCGAGGGGATGAGCACCATGCGGACGAGGAAGGCGTCGAAGACGATGGCGGCGGCGAGCGCGAAGCCCATCACCTTGATGAAGGCCATGTCCTCGGCGATGAACGCGGCGAACACCGACATCATGATGACCGCTGCGGCGGTGACGACGCGGGCGCCGTGCGAGAAGCCGCTGACGATCGCTTCCTTCGCGGATTCGCCGTGGACGTAGGCCTCGCGCATGCGGCTGACGAGGAACACCTGGTAGTCCATGGCGAGGCCGAAGACCACGCCGATGAGGAAGATCGGCAGGAAGCTGACGATCGGCTGCGGGTTGGTGGCGATGCCGAGCCAGTCGAGCTGGAAGATCGCCACGGTGGCACCGAAGGTGGCGGCCACGCTGAGCAGGAACCCGAGGGTGGCGGTCAGCGGCACGAGGATCGAGCGGAACACCAGCATCAGCAGGAGGAACGCCAGCCCGACCACGACCACGAGGTACGGGATGAGGGCGTCCTGCAGCCGATCGGAGACGTCGATCTCGATAGCGGTCTGCCCGGCCACGCCGTAGCTGAGCCCGGTCTCGGCCTGGACCTGCTCCTCGGCGCCACGGATCGTGTTGACGAGGTCCTTCGTGGCCTCCTCGATCGGTCCGGTGGCGGGGGTGACGAGGATCTGGGCGGTGTCGCCCGCCTCGTTCATGCCGACGATCTGGGCGTTCTCGACGTCACCGAAGGTGTACATGCGGTCGGCGAGCTCGGCAAAGGCATCGGCACGCTCGTCCTCGGCGAGGGATTGCCCGTCGGCGACGACGATGAGCTGGGCGTTGCGGCCGGGGCCGAACGCATCCTCGGTGACGTCGAAGGCATCGCGGGTGACGGTGCCGGGCGGCTCGGTGGCCGGGGTGGGCAGCGCGAGCTCGAGCTTGGCGGCCGGGATGGCGAGCACGCCGAGCACGACGATCGCACCGATGAGGGTGACCGCGGGGATGCGGGTGACCACGTTGGCCCAACGACGGCCATTGGTGAGGCGATCAGGGTGCTCGGGGTCGACCTGGCGCAGGCCGGGGATGCGGCCCTTGAAGATCGCGGACTTCGTCAGGCCAAGGATCGCCGGCAGCATGCTGATCGCGATGAGCACCGCGATGAGCACGGTGAGCGCGGCAGCGCGGCCCATGTCGGTGAGGAACGGGATGTTGACGACGCGCAGGGCGAGCAGCGCGATGATGACGGTGAGGCCGGCGAAGACGACGGCGGAGCCTGCTGTGCCAACGGCTCGCCCGGCTGCTTCCTCGCGGGAGCTCGCGGTGGCGAGCTCGGCCCGGTAGCGGGAGAGGATGAACAGCGAGTAGTCGATGGCGACTGCGAGGCCGATCATCACGGCAAGGGTGGAGACGGTGGAGCTGAGGTCCATGAATCCAGTGGCCGCGGTGATGAGGGAGACGCCGATGCCGACGCCGATGATGGCGGCGATCAGGGGCATGCCGGCGGCGATGAGCGAGCCGAAGGTGATGACGAGCACGACAGCGGCGATGGCGAGGCCCACGAGCTCGGCGGCGCCGCCGGGTGGCTCCACATCCTGCATGACCGAGCCTGCGACGAGAACGTCGAGACCGGCATCGCGGGCTGGGTCCGCGGCAGCGTTGAGGTCCTCGCGGAGTTGCTCGGTGATGTCACCGAAATCGCCGTCGAGGGGGACGTCGACGTAGCCGACGGTGCGGTCGCTGCTGAGCGGGCCGACGGCAGTGGCGTTGGCGGTGGCCTGGTCCTCGGGAGTGCCCTGCTCGATGAGCTGGTCGACCATGCCGTCGAACGCGGCGGTGGGGCTGGCGAGCGCGCCGGGGCCCTCGGTGCTGGTGGCGCTCTCGCTGACCTGGTCGACACTACGGATGGCGGCGAGGGTCTCGTCGATCGCGGCGCTGATGGCCGGATCGTCGAGGGTGCTGCCGTCGGGCGCGACGAACAGGTAGCGCGCGGTGAGCGAGTTGAAGGGGTCGGCGGCGGCGTTGGGGAACCGCTCGGCCATGAGGTCCTGCGCCTCCTGGGCGGGGGTGCCCGGGATGGAGAAGGAGTCCTTGGTGGGGCCCGAGAAGGCCGCGGCCGCGCTGCCGGCGAGGACGAGCATCGCGAGCCAGAAGGCGAGGACGATGCCTTTGCGCCGGTAGGCGAACCGGCCTAGGCGGTAGAGGTAGGTGGCCATGCGGGCTCCTGTGGTCGTGGGTTCTGGTCAGTCCTGGGGGCGGTCATGCCGTCGGAGATGCGCGTGAACGCCTCGTCGACAAGGTCGGTGAGCGTGCGGCCACTGGGCGATCCGCGCACCCAGACCTCGGCCGCGGCGCTGAAGGCAGCGCTGGCGATGCCGAGGGCGAGGCGCGGGTAGATGTGGGTGTCGCCATTGAGCCCGGCCCGGTCGGCGACGATGCGGACGGCCCGGTCCATGGTCCGGGTGAGCAGCGCCTGGTTGCAGGAGGCTGCGGTCGGATGCGCCTCGACGAGGTGCAGCGCGCCGACGAGGTCAGCGAGCTCGTGCTGGCGAGCGCTGGCCGCATCGAGCAGGAGCTTCCGGAGGGCGGTCATGGCGTCGAGCTCGCGGGGCATGTCCTCGAGGGTGTCGAGGAGGGTGTCGACGAGCGTCTCGAGGTGGTGGACGATCGCGTCCTCGCGGCTGGCGAAGTAGTTGTGGAAGGTGCGGGCCGATACTCCGGCTTGCGCGGCGATGGCCTCGGCGGTGGCGGCGTCGACCCCGCGCTCCCGGGTGATGCGGACGGCAGCGGCCGCGAGGGCAGCGCGGGTGGCTGCCTTCTTGCGCTCTCGCAGGCTTGGTCCGTTGTGCATGGCTTCCATGCTTCAGCACTTTGCAACAGACTGCAATATTTCAGGAGCCTGCAAGATTATGATTTGCGACACCATGTCTTATTTGTCCGGGCGCGGGTGACTCCACGTCGGTTATCGCGCTACAAGAGCGGCTGCTACACGGCGAGATCGGCGACCACGGCGCCCGCGGCAGCGACCAGGTCCCGCGGCGCGATCTCCACCTCGACGCCCGCCGCTCCCCCGCCAACCAGGATCGTCGGCTGATCGAGCAGCCCAGCGTCGACAAGCACCATCACGGGCGACGGCACGCCCAGTGGTGATACCCCGTGACGGGGATAGTCCAGCACGCGCGCGAGCTCCTCCGCTCCCGCCAACTCCATCCGCCCCGTGCCCACGAGGCCCGCGACCCGCCCCATGTCGAGCTTGCGCCCCATCGCGCACACCGCGACAGCATGGGACGCTCCGTTGCGCGCGCGCAGGAACACCGACTTGGTAATGCGGTCCAGCGAATAGCCCAGCGCATCGGCGAAGTCCTGCGGGCTCCGGATCGGGCCTGGCAGCGATGCATGCTCATGCACCGTCACATCCAGATCGCCACGATCCAGCACCTCGCGGATCCTGCCATGCACGGTCGGCACCGCTATTCCTCCCGCGGCCGCAGGAGCCGCTGCACCATCGTCGCCCGCACCTGCGCCGGGATGGTCGGGGCAAAACGCTTGAGGTAGCTCTCCGTCCACGCCGCATCACCATCGAGGAACGGCAGATCGCTCGGCACCATATGACGAAGCGCCAGCATGGGCAGCGGGCAATCCAAGGGACGGAAATGCTCGTTCCACAAGCCTGGCTCATCGCAACCGGGATAGAACTGGCCCAGCATCAGGCCACTGGCCACAGCCTGCGGCTTGCGAGCCAGTTGCACGCGATCGATCAGCGAATAATCCGTCAGGTCGGGGAAGACGATCATCGCCGCCTTGTACAGCGCTTGCCCACCCTCCGACGGACCAAGGTTCTCGAATTCGTCCACCAGCTTCTCGACCGCCAGCAGGACATCCGCCTCGGAGAGCCTGGAGCCGCGCACCACCCCGGCCCACAGCAGCTTCCGCGACAACGAGGGCACCGTGAACGGGCACACTGGCCCCGAACGGCCCAGATCAGCATGCGGGCGCGTCAAGAAGCTGCGCACCCAGCCATCGAGCTCAACGAGCGCAGGCTCATCACGCACCGCGCCCGGATCGGACAAGTTCACCAGGCCCAGCTCCAGATGGCTGCGCGAATCACGGTCTGCCCGAGTCATCACGCCACCTTTCGCCATGGTCGGCGGGCCCACCCCGATGTCAGCCCTTCTTGAAGGGTAACGGCTGCACCACCGTTCCCATGCGACAAGTGACTGCCATCATCCGTCTCACTAACACGTGCCCAGCAGCACACAACCGCCACTCCACCACCACAATCGCAACACCCACCAGAGCTGTTACACGCGGCCTGCTTCCCCATGCCCGACAATAAGGACCATGCAGTCCGCTGAGGCAGCACCACTAGCACCCGAACCGCGCGACGCCGCTGTGCTCACGACGCCCTTCACGGCCCGGCTGCGCGCGGCGTGGCGCATCCTGTTCGGCAACGTCCTCAGCTGGAACGATCCCCAGTACCTCTCCACCCGCTCCAGCACCGACCGGGCACTGCGCTTCATCCTCGCTCTGCTGTTCATCCAGCGCGCCAGCTACCTGCTGCCTGCCATCGCCGCCGCGGCCACCGCACCACCGACCACCTACCAGGACAGCACGCTCAATACCGCCCTCCTCGGGCTCGCGGGCGGGTGGAACCTCCTGCTGCTGCTCATCGCCCGCCGGCGCGGCTGGTTTCCCCGATGGACCGTCTGGACCGACCTCGCGATCGTCATCGGCCTGCTATTCATCAGCAGCCGCAACGTCACCGGCGCCGACGTGTTCTCCGACAGCAACTGGCCCGTCCAGCTAGCCCTCGCCGCCTCCGCCCTCACCGCTGCGGCATTCCGCCCCTGGCTCGCCGCCACCTGCCTCACCATCATCGCCGCTGCCCTCCTCGCCGCCGCATACCTCCACGACAACCAGATCGACCTGCTCGCCCAGCCCACGCTCTCCGTGCTCAACGGCTGCCTCTGGTACGCCGTCGCCGCCCACTTCGTCCGCCGCTACCTCAGCGGGCAAGGCCGTATCCTCGAGCAGATCCAGGCCGAGCAGCTCCACGCCGAGACCCAGCGGGCCGCCAGCGCCGCCCGCGCCACCGAGCGCCAGACCCAGTACCGGCACCTGCACAACACCGTCCTGACAACCCTCACCGCCATCGCCCGCGGCGGGCTCGACCACAAGACCACCGAGGTCCAGCGTCGCTGCGCCACCGAGGCCGCCTACCTGCGCAACCTCATCACCAACGACCCCGAGACCGACATCGCCACCGAGTCCCGCCTCCAGAACCTCATGTCCGCCACCCTCGCCGATGTCGAGGCACTCGGCCTCGAGGTGCACGTCAAGCAGCACAGCCTGCCCGAGCGCCTCCCCGGCAACCGGTGCGACACCCTCTCCGAGGCCGTGCGCGAGGCCCTCAACAACGTCCTCAAGCACTCCGGCACCACCGAGGCATGGCTCACCGCATTCGCCGACAACACCCGCCTCACCGTCCGCATCGTCGACCGCGGCCGCGGCTTCGATACCGCCACCACGCCCCGCGGGTACGGCATCACCCACGCCATCGAGGCCAACATGCACGACATCGGCGGCACCGCGCTCATCGACTCCAGCCCCGGCGACGGCACCATCGTGGAGCTGACCGTTCCGCTCTGCGAGTAGCTGGCTGGCTGGCTGGCTGGCTGGCTGGCTGCGGCAGGATCTGCAGGTGAATGTCGCGCGACACGCTGCGACACGCCGCGAGGATGGTGACATTCGCTCGCAGATTCGCCAGCCAATCACCGAATCACTATCGCCCCTCGGGGAAGCCCGGATAGCCAGTCTCGACCAAGCTGGCCAAGCTCACGGGCCAGTCGACCTCGGGCTCACCGATCTTGCGCACGACCACAGCGGATTCCTGGTAGCCGACCGCGAAAGTAGTGCCAGTATTGCGCTGGTTCCACCGCAGGCGGATGAATCCCATCGGTGTCCGCATGCCGGTGTCGACGATCTCGAACCCGGTCCTCTTGTTGAACAGGCCCTTCCACGCATCCGAGCTATAGCGATAGAAGTCCCAGGGAACGTCGTGAAGCCCCTCGGTCTGGTGAGTGACCACAAGCCCCACCGCCCCCGTTCGCAGCACCTTGTTCAGTTCGACCACTGCTTTCCAGGGCATGACCAGGTGCTCGAAGACAGCGATGCTCATGAAGGCATCGAACTTCTCTTCGACATGCTGCGAAAGCTCATGAATATCAGCAACGATGTCCACATCATCGGCCTCGATGATGTCGGTGATCACGACGTTCTTGCCGAGCGCTATGTCTTTGTGCGACACGCCACTGCGCGCACGTCCGCCAACATCAAGCACCTGCTTGACATCCGCATCGCTGACGAGCGACCGCCAGGTCTCCATGACGGTGTAGCTCTCCGCCCCATGGCGCTTCTGGACCTCGGAGTAGGGCAGCGAAACCACCTGCTCATCCCGACCACACTTGATGGTGAGCTCGAGGCTGGATTGCGCGAGGTCGAACTCCTCGTAGGCGACCGAGAAGACCTCGAACACTATGACGCTCGGATCCCTCTGGTTCGGCCACGAGTTGATGGACGCTGGACTCATTTCCACGTTGGAGGCAACCTGGGCGGATACGATCTTGCACGCCCCACCGGATCCACCGCGGATCGTGCCGCGAAAATAGGCGAAGCGCCGGAACGTGGTTGCAATATCGAAGGTTATCCTCACCTCACCCTTGCGGGAATCAGCGCCCACCATCGAATGGAACTTGCTTGGTGTCACTTTACGAACCAGGTTTGCGATGCTCATTGCCTGCCCTCCTGCAGAAGTCAAAGTAATGCATGAATAGCTAAAGACTTTCGCTATTAGCGAAACCCTTGAAACAGGACACAATCAGTGCATCAGCCGAATGCCGCAGTGTTTCTCTCCGGCTGAATGTATGCGGCTAGATTCTCGCAACGTTGCCCATCCAGCGGGGAAGCGCCCACAAAATCGGCCAGGAGCCTGACTGTATCCATTGGGTGCCGAAGCGCACGCTCATAGCTGATGAAAAGAGCAGGACTCTTGATCCCTGAGAGGAAGCCGAGGCAATCAGAGTACTCTTTCAAGGCTCGATCGATAAGGTTTATAGAGTCGCCCGCTACGACATCACCGGCGTGCCTCATCTCCCGAGCCGCGACCGCCGCGACATCCCGCACCACAAAAATGTAGTGCGGATTGACGAGAAAGCGGTGAACGTCAGCGACGTAGTACGAGGCTATTGGATCCTTCCAGCCCCAGGTCTCCAATGCTTCGTTGCGGTCAGAAATGAGCGATCGCGCATGCTTCACATATTCTTTCCGCTTGGCAGATTCTGCGCGGTTCCAGAAAATCCGCCTAATCCCTCGATGCGTGAGGAAATCGACGTCCTCCTGGTTGCTGGGATCGATATGCGTCCCCATGTTGACGCCGAGCTGGTGCAAAAGCCCCGCAACCATCGAGGTTCCGCCTCGCGCTACACCGAGCACACAGAAAGTTTTTCGCGAGCCGGGAACCGGATCACGAAGGACCCAGCCCGAGCTTGACTGTTCCAATGATTTCACTTGCCCCCCTGAAGGTCAGTTTACGGTCAACATTTCATGCTCGGATAGCTTTCCACATTGGATCAGTGGGCCATCCCCGTGTCGCGCCAGGTACTCGACGACCTGATGATCCGCGCCGATAGCTTCCAGGTAGTGCGCGGACTTCATCGGAAAGAGATCAGCAACACCGATTGGATTCTTCAGTAGCAGCTCGCGCTTGATGAGGGGGAATCCATGCTCTGAGATGAGCGTTCTCCAGAACAAGTGCGACGGATTGAGCGGAACATTCCGCAGCACGCTCTCTACATGCGCGGCGAACGAATCCAGCCGTCGCTCCATCGTCTTGCTGCCATAGAGACCGATATCGCGGTAAGAATCCTTGATCAGGTCAACAGTACTCGGTGCATGCTCGATCCACCGAGCCGCCACTTGCTCATAGGGGAACAATGGATGGATACCGAATCCGCCATCCAGCATTGCCGCGCTCAGGCCAATCTCGCCATTCCTGATAACATCCCGCTTCTTGTTCGTGAAAGGATATTTCTCAAAGAAGTCCAGCACTGCCCCTGATTCCAGCGGCTCGCGACCGAATCGAAGGAAATAGCTCTGGCCGTGGTGCGAAACTTGGTAGGAATCTGTCAAGCACACGAAAGGCGCGGAACAAGCGCTGAGTCGTGGCTCAAGCGGCGCGATCCGTCCGAATGCCGAGTCATTGACGAGGATGACCTCATCGAGATCATTCAATACATCCGCGCAGTGGAGTATTCCCGTTGCCCACGAGCCAAAATCGTATCCTTGATTGGGTCGATCTATGAGGCAATCCAGGCCCTCGATCTCCGAGCAGGTACGCCACTCATCCTGCCGATCGGTCGCGTGAACCAGGACCACAGCGAATCCCATGCTCTTCAAGTCCGAAACAATATCCCTGTGGCAGGAGAGAAACGTTCTCTGGTTGCTCCATGCGGCGACGACGGCAAGCTTTCGCTTTTCTTTGAGCTCCTGCTTGAGACCTGCTCCCTGCGCCTGGCTGCTGACTCTCCACGAGTACTCCATGCGCTTCCCGCGACTGCCGCTAGCCTGATCGAAAGTTGCCGCGCCAAGCGGGGCTTGCTCATCATGGCCGTGGCCCGCGAGTTCAGGACCAATTGTTACTACAAGCTTCCCCGGCGTGATGGGCCGCTGATTCGACTCATTGATGATCTCGACCGAATGCGGCTGCCCATCATGGAACCTGCGAGGGATCTTCACCATGAACTGAGCATTTCCACCACAGATGCCTGCTGCCTCCAAGTCGGCGCGATGCCGGTTCGCTGCGACTCGCAGGCACTCCTGCCCATCGATTACGAGGCTCACCTCTGCCGACCGTGTTTTCGACCAATGGACAGCCCAACCTTCTAGCGTGTCACCGACAAGCCTGTCAACTTGCCCGGCTCCACGCAGATAGCTGTGCGCTAACGCGTAAATATCTCTAGCAGCGTACGTGGCCACGCGGTCGCATCCCCGTTCGAGCATTGACAATCATGCCAGTCCATTCATCCACCGACTGTGGAGCCCGCCCGAAAACTGTGCTCCGGCAGGCGTTTAGCCGCGCCCAAGTATAGGACTGCGGATTGCAGCACACAGCGCTTTTCGAAGTCTAGGCAAGGTCACGTGATCGACTGGCTGGCTGCGGGAGGATCTGCTGGTGAATGTCGCGCGACACGCTGCGACACGCTGCGAGGATGGTGACATTTGCTCGCAGATTCGCAGCCCGGCGCTGCATGAGCCCGCCGCTGCATGAGGCCACCGCGCGCGACCGCGGCCTCATCGCGCCCACCAGATACATGCCCCACCACACGCACGAAAAAGCCTCCCGCCTGCGTGAACAGGCGGGAGGCTGGAAGCGGTGGCGGAGGGATTTGAACCCTCGGACGGGGGTTACCCGTCACAGCATTTCGAGTGCTGCACCTTCGGCCGCTCGGACACGCCACCGCGCACAACTGTACCTGAGGTTGTGTTTCGCGCCGAATCGCCAGGTCACAGCGCTTTCTAGCCCGCCGATCCCACTCAGCGGCGTGCTTCGAAGAAGTCGGTGAGCAGACGGGCGCAGGCCTCGGCGTGGATGCCGCCCCGCACCTCGGGCCGGTGCAGCAAACGACGGTCCCGCACGACGTCCCACAGTGATCCGACGGCGCCGGTGCGAGGCTCCCACGCACCGAACACGATGCGCCCGACCCGCGCGAGGACGAGGGCGCCCGCGCACATGGTGCAGGGCTCGAGCGTCACCGCGAGAGTGGTGTCCTCGAGCCGCCAGCCATCCCCCATCGCCTGGGTAGCAGCGCGCAGCGCGAGGATCTCGGCGTGCGCGGTGGGGTCCCCGGTGGCTTCACGCTGGTTGCCCGCCCGGGCGAGGACGGTGCCGTCGCGGGCGAGGATGACGGCGCCCACGGGGACGTCGTCGGGGCCGGAGAGCGCCGCCGCCTCGATGGCGGCGGCGATCATGGCCTCGTCGTCGGCGAGCGTCACGGGTGCGATGCCTGGCTGGTTGGGTTCTGGCTGGTTGGCTAGTTCTGCAGCGAGTCGAGGATCGTGACGAACTCGCGCTCGAAGCCGAGCCGCTCGGCGATCATCTGTAGCTGCTCATCGGGGTAGAGATCGTCCTCGGCGAGGATGACGCTCATGACGGATTCGGGCAGGCCGAGGTCGGTGAGAATGCCCAGCTCGCCTTCCTCCCAGGGATCCACCTCGTCGAGCTCGTCGGGGTCGATGTCGGGGATGTCGACGTTGAGCGCGTCGAGGGCCTCGGCGGCGATGTCGTAGTCAACGGCGGCAGTAGCGTCGGAGAGCAGCAGGTGCGTCCCGCCCGGGGACGGCCGGATGATGATGAAGAATTCATCGTCGACATCGAGCAGCCCGATGGTGGCTCCGGAGCTGCGCAGCTCCCTCAGCTCGGTCTCGGCGTCCTCGAGGCTGGTCAGCACGGACTGCGAGAGCGCGACGCAGCGCCACCGGCCGTCCTCCCGGACGACTCCCACCGCGAAGCCGTCTACCTCATAATCGTCGTCGCTTTGTGTGCGAGCGCGCTGTGCTGCCATGCCGTGAGGTTAGCGCGGTGAGGGACGTGTGGGAACTCCGGAAGGGAAATCGCAGGTGGCGGGGCGGTGTCGGGGCGCGACACGCCAGCGGTGGTGTGCGAACCTGGTGGTGTGCCTGAGTCTGTTTGTGTCCTTGGCCTGGGATTGATCGGCGGTTCGGTGATGCGCGCGGCGCGCGCGGCCGGCCGGGAGGTGTTCGGCTATAACCGGTCGGCGGCAGCGGTGACCGCTGCCCGCGCTGATGGCTTCGAGGCGAGCAGCGATCTGGCCGGGGTGCTGGATCGGGCGGCGCGGGAACAGTCGCTGATCGTGGTGTCGGTACCGATGCCGGCGGTAGGCGCGGTGCTCGGTGAGATCGCGGAGCGCGCGCCCGGATGCCCGCTCACTGATGTGGTGAGCGTGAAGGGCCCGGTCGCGGAGGCGGTGCGGGAGCAGGGCCTCGATGCCCGGTATGTGGGCGGGCATCCGATGGCCGGCACGGCGGAGTCCGGCTGGGAGGCAGGCGATGCCGCCTTGTTCCAGGGCGCCACGTGGGTGGTGGGCGTGGACGAGGGCCGTGATCCCGCGGTCTGGCGGCAGGTGGCGGCGCTCGCGCTGGATTGCGGCTCGGTGGTGGTTCCCGCGGAGTCACGGGAGCATGACGACGCTGCGGCACGGATCTCGCACCTGCCCCATGTGCTGGCGGAGGCGCTGGCGATCGCGGGGGCGCGGGGCGGGTCGCTGGCCCTGTCGCTGGCAGCGGGGTCGTTCCGCGATGGCACGCGCGTGGCGGGCACGGCGCCCGCGCTGGTGGATGCGATGTGCGAGGCCAACGCGAATGCGTTGCTGCCGGTGCTCGATGAAGTGCTCGATGTCCTGCAGGAGGCCCGCGAGGCACTGGCCTGGCATTCCTCGACCTCGGTGATCGTGGCGGCCGGCCACGAGGCACGGCTGGCATACGAGAAGCGGGGCTCGGGGCGAAAGGTGATCGAGGGCATCGTTCCCGGCGATCCTGGCTGGCTGGATGCGCTGCGCGAGGCAGGCCGCGATGGCGCGGTGCTGGTAGCACTGCCCGAGGAGGAGGGGGACGCGCGTTGAGCCTGACGGAGCTTGTGGACGATCTGCGCGCCGGGCGCGTCACCGCCGTGGAGCATGTGACCGACGTGCTGGGCCGCATCGATGCGCTGCGTGGCACACCGTGGGAGAACCTCGTGGTGGGGCGGGACTACCAGGAGCGGCTCGCCGCGCAGGCTCTCGAGCAGGCACGGCTGCTCGATGAGCGGCGCGCTGGTGGCGAGGCCCCGGGCCCCTTGCATGGCGTGGCGGTGGCGGTGAAGGACCTCATTGATGTGGCAGGCGTCCCCACGCGGTGCGGCAGCCAGGTGGGCGAGGGCGCGGGGCCCGCGGTCGAGGATGCGGCGATCGTGCGGATGCTGCGCGAGGCCGGAGCCATCGTCGTCGCTAAGACGCACCTGCATGAGTTCGCCTACGGGCCCACTGGCGCGGTGAGCGCGGATGGACCGGCCGCGAACCCGTGGGATGCCGCGCGCATCACCGGTGGATCCTCCTCGGGGTCGGCGGCGCTGGTCGCCAAGGGCGTGGTTCCGCTTGCGATCGGTACGGATACTGGTTGCAGCGTGCGCGCCCCGGCTGCCTTGTGCGGCATTGTGGGCGTGAAGCCTCCGTTCGGTGCATTGCCCACCGGCGGTGTGTTCCCGCTGGCCGAGTCATTCGACCATGTGGGTTTTTTCACGCGGACGGGTGCTGATGCGCTGCTCGCGTGGGACGCGGTCGGCCTGGGCGGGGCGAGTGCTGATGGTGCTGCGGCCCGCTACCGGATCGGACGTCTCGCCGGAGCTGGCTGGCAGGTGCATGACGAGCAGGCGCGGGGTGCTGTGGATGGCGCGGAACGGGGGCTTGCCGACGCCGGTCATGTGGTGGTGGAGGTGGAGCTGCCCGAGGCGGTCGAGCTCGTGGAGCTGTATGGCACCATCACCGGCGCGCAGGCCCTGGCCACCCACGAGCAGCATCTCGAGGCGACGCCGGATCGCTTCCAGGAGTTGACGCGGGAGCGCTTGCGCGCCCAGCGTGGCCGGACCGCCAGCCAGTACATCCACGCGGTGCGGCGGCTGAGCGAGCTGAGGCTGCTGATCGGTGAGCGCTTGCGCGCCGAGGGCCTCGATATGCTGCTCGCCGCGACGGTGCCGTTCCGCGCGCCCCTGATCGGCGTCGAGGAGCTCGATATCGATGGGGCGACGGTGCCGGTGCGCCCGGAGATCCTGCGGCTGTGCATCCCGTTCAGCGTGCTTGGCTACTCGGTCGTGGCGATGCCCGGGACCGTGAAAGTCGTTCCAGGACACGACATCCTGCCCGTGGGCGTGCAGCTCGCCGCGCTCCCCCACGTTGCTGCCCGCGCCCCGCTCATGCTCGGCGCCCAGGCACTCGGCTAGCAGGTACTCGACGCGCGAGCAGGAGCAACAGCTAGATCCGCTCCCCCAGCCCCGGGTAGTCGATCACGAAGCCATCCCCGTCAACGGTCACGGTGGCGCTCGCGACCGGGGAGATGACATGGATGCCCTCGCCGCCCGCGCTATAGGTAAGGGACTCCTCGCGCACCGTGAGATCCGGCAGCGACACATACACCACCGAGACCTGTTCATCCCCCGACTCATGCTGCATGTCGAGCCGACGGATGGGCAGCGCGTTGAAGAACGGGCTCAGGATCACGTCCACATCGAGCGCGCCCCCGAAGCGGGACCGGGCCGAGGTCGTGCCCTCATGAACCGTCCAGTAGCCCTCGCGGTCGCGCGACACCGACAGCACGCGCTCGCCCTCAGCGGTAGTGGTGCGCAGCGACAAGCGCCTTGTCACGCCCGCATCGTCGGTCACGAGGTCATAGGAAGCGCTGAAGCTCTCGTGATCCTCGCAGGGGCCACCGATGAGACGGCCCGACGCCTTGACGCGCTTGCCGGATAGCTGGATGCGGGTGGATTCCATCCGCGGCGCCGTAGTGGACTTCCACGTCAGGACAGCAGGCCACGAAGTCGGCTCCGATACGGATCTGGTCACGCCCCCTACCGTAGGAAGCACCGGGGCCTCGCGCAACGGAACGTGGGGATTGCCTGGTGCGCGCGGCACCGATACTGGCCCCAGAAACCCAATCGCCCCCGCACGAGTGCGGGGGCGATTGCTGTCTCAACCAAGACGTGCGCCCGAAGGGATTCGAACCCCTAACCTTCTGATCCGTAGTCAGATGCTCTATCCGTTGAGCTACGGGCGCGTACATATTCTTTTGTATTACCGCAACACCGTTGGCGGAGGCGAGAGGATTTGAACCTCCGGTTCCCTTTGAGGGGAACAACTCATTAGCAGTGAGCCCCATTCGGCCGCTCTGGCACGCCTCCCTGGACCCTTTGCGTCGGGCATCGGCAAGACTACACACGTCTGCTGTGGTTTTGCAAAACCGGAGGCAGACGGCGTGGCGGGGTCAGCGGAGATAGCTGTCGAGCCACTCGAACATGTGCTGCTTCGCAGCTGTCACAGCGGTCTCGGTATCCGTGGGCTCCGCATCCGGCACATCGTCGACGTCGTGCCACGACCATGCGCCGAATCCATCGTCGGGCCGATGCGCAAGGCCCGGGTAGCTCACCAGCAGCGTGGCGACGGGCGCGCGCAAAGCCGCGTTGCGCAGCGCGTTCACCGCGTCCGGCGGGGTCTGCGGATCGTCCTCGCCGAAGATGCCGAGCCACGGCGTGCGCAGCGAGGCCACAGTCTCGAGCAGGGGCGTGGCTCCGGGACCGAGCGCGCGCTCGATGCCATGCGGAGCAATGCTGATCGCCGCGCCATAGGGTTGCTGGGTAGCGACTATCGCGGCCGCTGTGCCTGCGCTGTCGAACCCGATCACACCGACGCTGTCCGCCTCGATCTCCTGGTCGATCAGCCAGCCGCGGGCAGCTTCCGCATCGTTGAACAGTTCCGCGCCGAACACCGGATCCATGCGATCCTCGGGCTGGCGGTGGAACAGGTGCGGTGCCGCTAGGAGCCAGCCATCGTCCGCGAGCTCATGCATGAGCTGCAGCAGGGGCTCGTGGAACTCGCGCATCTCATGGAGGAAGACGATCCCGCCGCGGGGTGGTGACTCGGGCGCGATGACGGTGAGCGGCACACGGGTGGACGCATCCGGCAGGGCCGCGTATTCCTGCCGGGCTCGTGAAGTGTGGATTCCCGACATAGGTTCTACTCTCCCACTCCTCGCCATGATTTTCGAGGCCTGGAACGACTATTCTCGCGCAGGTGACCACTTCGCCCCAGGATCCTGCCAGCGACCAGTCCACGCGCGTCCAGCTCCGTCCCGACCTCGAGACGCTGCCGATGTATGTGCCGGGAAAGTCGTGGCCGGGCGCGCTGAAGCTGGCGAGCAACGAGAGCACGCCGGGCCCCCTGCCCAGCGTGGTGGGCGCCATCGCTGCCGCCGCCCAGGGCGTCAATAGGTATCCGGACAATGGCTCGGTGGCAGTCCGGGAGGCGTTGGCCGAGCGGCTCGGCGTGACAGCCGAGCAGGTGTCGGTGGGGTGCGGCTCGGTGAGCCTGTGCCAGCAGCTCGTCCTCGCGACGTGCTCGCCCGGCGATGAGGTGCTGTTCGCGTGGCGCTCGTTCGAGGCGTATCCGCTCGTCGCCCTCGTCGCGGGAGCCAATCCCGTGCGGGTGCCGCTGGCCCCGGGGCACGTGCATGACCTCGATGCGATGCTGGCCGCGATCACCGGCCGCACGAGGCTCGTGCTCGTGTGCAATCCGAACAACCCCACGGGCACCGCGGTGGGGCGGGGCGAGCTCGAGCGCTTCCTCGACGCCGTGCCAAGCAATGTGCTCGTGGTGCTCGATGAGGCGTACATCGAGTACCTGCGCGCCGAGGACTTCGCCGACGGCGACCTGCCCGATGGCATCGCGCTGGGCCGCGGCCGCGCGAACGTGGTGGTGCTCCGGACATTCTCCAAGGCGTACGGACTCGCCGGGCTGCGCATCGGCTACGCCGTGGGCTCGCCCGAGGTGATCGCCACGGTCAGCAAGGTATACATCCCGTTCAGCGTCAACAGCCTGGCCCAAGCAGCAGCGCTGGCTTCCCTCGGCGCCGAGGCCGAGCTCCTCGAGCGCACCGACGTGGTGGTGGCCGAGCGCGAGCGCGTGCGCGCTGCCCTGCTCGCGGCAGGCTACGAGGTGCCCCGGACGCATGCGAACTTCGTCTGGCTGCACCTGGGCGGCAACGCGGCGGAGTTCTCCACGCGCTGCGCCGAAGCCGGGGTACTGGTGCGCCCGTTCGCTGGCGAGGGCGTGCGCGTCACCGTCGGCGATGCCTTCGAGAACGACCAGTTCCTCGACTTCGCGCTCAGCGACGCGGCGCTCGCGCTGGCCCGGCGGTAGCTCTCCCGGCACCGCGGCGGTGCACCGGATAGTGATGCAACCGTGATCCGATGGTTGCCCCCCGAACTGTCGGCACCCCCCACACTGGGTTCAGTGGGAAGCGCGCACGCGCAGGACACGAAGGCTGGTCGAGGAGGCAGGGGATGAGCATGCGCCGTCATGCTGTCGCCGCATCGGTGATCGCGCTAGCGTTGCCCCTCATCGCTACGCCCGCCGCCACCGCGAACCATCCGGACGACGTGCAGGTTCGCATCCTCTCCATCGGTGACCTGCGCAGCGCCCTCGATCCTCTCGACGGCGAGGCCGGAACGGTCCTGCAATCCGACGGGTCCCGCATCGACGCGGGCGGCGCCGCGAACCTCGGCACCTACCTCGACCAATTGCGCCGCCAGGCTGGCCGCTCCCTGTTCCTCTCCACGGGCAACAACGTCGCCGCGCCGGACGAGCCGAGCCGCACCGCCGTGCTCCGCCACGAGCCCGTCATCGACCTGCTCGACACCTGGGGCCTCGACGCCTCCGCCATCGGCTCCACCGAGCTCGCCGAGGGTGTCCCCGAGCTGCTCCGCAAGGCGGACGGCGGATGCCACCTCGACGACGAGTGCGATGAGGAAACTACTTTCGACGGCGCAGCGTTCCCCCTGGTCAGCTCCAACATCTACGGCCCCACCCACACGCCATTGACCGCACCGTTCACCATCCGGCACGTCAACGGCACCCCCATCGGCATCATCGGCGCCACGCTCCACGATGAAGCCGGACCGGAATACACCCTCGCCTCTGAGCGCGAGACCATCACCAACGCCACCGAAGCACTCGAGGGGCTCGGTGTTGCCGCGATGGTCCTGCTCGTCAACAGCCCGGACCTGCCCGAGGAGCCCGGCGGCCCCAGCGACTGCGGCGCCGGCAACACCGCGGCACACGGCCTCGCCGCCCAAGCCCCACCCCAGATCGACCTCGTCCTGACCAGCGGCGCGCGCCCCTACACATGCCTCGTGCGCGACCCCGCCGGCAACGACCGCCCGCTCCTCGCCGCAGGGTCTCACGGCCGCACCATCGCCGTCGCCGACCTCGTGATCGACGGCACCACCGGCGATGTGCAGCGCGACCGGGTGAGCGTGTTCAACCAGATCGTCACCCGCGACATCGACCCCGCCGACGACGTCGCCGCCACCCTCGACGCCCTCGAGACCACCATCAGCGAAGCCGCGCGCACGCCCGTGGGAACACTCACCCGGCAAGCCCCCAAGCCAGTCTCCGCCGTGACCGAGAGCCCCCTCGGCAGGCTCATCGCCGACGCAGCCGTCTACTCCCACAACGGGCGCAACAACGACGCACCTGCCGTCGCGGCGCTGATCCACCCCGCCTTCCTGCGCGACGACCTCCACGAGACCGTCACCCACGGCGACATCTTCGCCGCCGTGGACAACACCCCGCTCGCCACCATCGACATCACCGGCGACACCCTCGCACGACTGCTCGAGCAGCAATTCCAGGACGACCGCGCCACACTCCTCCAGCCCTCGGCCGCGCTCGCCTACACCATCGACGAATCCGCCCCCATCGGCTCCCGGATCAGCGGCATCACCATCAACGCCGAGCCCGTGCAACCAGGACTGGAATACCGCATCGTCGTCGATCCCGTGCTCACCAGCCCCGGTAGCGGCTTCACCGTCCTCGACGACGCTGAGCCCGAGACCACCATCCGCGGCGCCAGCGCGCTACGCACCTACATCGCCGACCACGCCCCCGCGACCGTCGACGAGCAGGACCGCATCACCCGGACGGGGTAGGGGCGGAATGCAACAGCCGCCGCGTTGCCTAGCATGAGGGCAGGGTCGAACACGGAGGAAACGATGAGGTACTTCTCAGATGGAGCCTTGCGGCTCGTGCGGGTCCACAGCGACGACGGGGTGGGAGTGCCGGGGTTCCACGAGGCTGCGGTGGACACCTTCACCGGCAGTTTTTGGCGGACGCTGGATCCGCAGGTCGCGCGCCGACTGACCACCAAGATCGCCTTCAGTGGAGACTACGAGGAGGTCAGTGATGAAGAAGCCGCACGCCTGGCGGACCAGAAGGCGAAAGGGGCGGGCTTGTAGATCGCCTGCACTGATCCGAATAAGCCGCTAGCGGCGGATCCGTAGGATTGTTGTGGACAAATCGCAATGCGCCCCGTGCGCTCCCGCCACCTCTAGCTGGTTCCCGCCACCTTTAGCGATAGCGCCCACGGAAATATCGGTGGCAGCTCTGCACCAAGGGTGGCAGGCGTCCCCCACGGGTGGCAGCTCCGCGTCGAAGGTGGCAGGCGCCCACTGGGGGCCACGAGCAACCCGCACAGCCCTACCGCCCCAAGCCATCTCCAACAAAAAACACCCTGACCCGTGCGAACAGGTCAGGGCATCAAGCGGAAGCGGAGGGATTTGAACCCCCGGTCGCTGTTAACGACGCTCGCTTTCAAGGCGAGTGCATTCGGCCGCTCTGCCACGCTTCCGTAGGCGATCCTAGCGAACGGGTGCGAGCGGGGGCGAATCGTTCAGTCGTCGTCGTGTTGCTTGGCGATGACGTGGTTGTCGATCTTCTCGAAGATGCTGGCGAGGGCGTCGAGCTCGGTGTCGTCGAGGAGGTCGATGAAGTAGGAGCGGACGCTGGTGACGTGGTTGCGGGCTGCCTTCTTGAGGGCCTCGCGCCCGGTGTCGGTGATGTGGGCGCATACTCCGCGGCCGTCCTCGGAGCAGGCTTCGCGGCGGATGAGGCCGGCCGATTCCATGCGGCGGGCCTGGTGGGTGAGCTTGCTGCGGGAGGCGACGATGCCGTCGGCGATCTCGCTCATGCGGAGCGCGCCCTTCGGCGATTCGCTGAGCAGCACGAGGATGCGGTAGTCGGCGATGGAGAGGGAGTCGCTGGTGGCGAGGTCACGGTTGAGCAGACCAATGAGGCGTTGGCTGCCGTCTATGAAGGCGCGCCAGGCTCGTTGCTCGTTGGCATTGAGCCAGTCGATGCCGCTATTCTCGCTGTCCCCCATGGAGCGCGTGTCCTTCCGCCGATTGATCCTTTATGACACGTAAGAGAATAGTCATACCAGGCAGGGATCCGCGCATTGGCTTACTGGTCAAGGTCGCGCCGCCGCACGGGGTGGGCGACTACCCTCAGGACCATGCGTGCGATCACTATGTCCCGGTCCGGCGGTCCCGATGTGTTGCAGTGGGAGCGGGTGCCCGATGCGCGCCCAGGGCGGGGCGAGGTGCTGCTGAGGGTGGCGGCGACCGCTGTGAACCGTGCTGATCTGTTGCAGCGCGCGGGGCACTATCCGCCGCCGGAGGGGGCGAGCCCGATCCTGGGCCTGGAATGCTCCGGCACGATCGTGGAGCTCGGCGAGGGCGTGCAGGGCTGGCGAGTCGGCGATGATGTGTGCGCGCTGCTCTCCGGGGGCGGGTACGCGGAGTTCGTGGCAGTGCCGGAGGCTCAGCTGATGCGCGTGCCCAAGGGTGTGGACCTGTACTCGGCGGCGAGCTTGCCGGAGGCGGCGTGCACGGTGTGGTCGAACTTGGGGATGCGCGCGGGGATGCATCGTGGGCAGACGTTGCTCATCCACGGCGGGGCGAGCGGCATCGGCACGCATGCGATCCAGGTGGCACGCACGATGAATGTGCGGGTGGCGGTGACGGCGGGCTCGGCGGAGAAGCTCGCGCTGTGCCGTGAGCTCGGTGCCCGCTATGTCATCAACTACAAGGACGACGATTTCGTCGCCGAGATGGCCTATTACACGAAGGAGTTCTCCCACCCGGGGGCGGACATCATTCTCGACATCATGGGCGCGAAGTATCTGGACCGGAACATCGATGCACTGGGCATGGATGGGCAGATCGTCATCATCGGCTTGCAGGGCGGGCGCCGCGCGGAGGTCGATCTGGCGAAGCTGCTGGCGAAGCGGGCCACGGTGACGGCGACGAACCTGCGGGGTCGGCCGGTAGTGGGCGAGTCGAGCAAGGAGCAGATCATCCAGGAGACCATGCGTTGCGTGTGGCCGATGATCGAGGCGGGGCTGGTGCGTCCGGTGATCCATGACGAGCTGCCGATCACCGATGCGGCCAAGGCGCACGAGCTGCTCGATTCCGGGAACGTCGCGGGCAAGGTCCTGCTGCGGGTCAGTTGAGTCGCGAGTGGGCTTTCGCTGGCGGATTAGCGCTGGCGTGGCACCGACCGCATGATGGTATGCATGACTCTTACCGACCATGACGGCATCGAGGTGCTCGGCACGAGCGACGATCGTGCTGGCACCGAGCCGCGCGAGACGCCCTTGACCGATCTGGTGGAGCAGCCCGCGAAGGTCATGCGCATCGGCACCATGATCAAGCAGCTCCTCGAGGAGGTCCGCACGGCCCCGCTGGACGAGGCGAGCAGGTCGCGGCTGCGGGAGGTCCATGACTCGTCGATCCGGGAGCTGCAGGACGGCCTCGCGCCCGAGCTGCGCGAGGAGCTCGACCGGTTGACGCTGCCGTTCAACGAGGACGCCGTGCCGTCGGACGCGGAGCTGCGCATCGCGCAGGCGCAGCTCGTGGGCTGGCTCGAGGGTGTTTTCCACGGGATCCAGACAGCACTGTTCGCCCAGCAGATGGCGGCACGGGCGCAGCTCGAGCAGATCCGGCAGGGCGCACTGCCACCCGGCATGAGCCTGGGCGGCTCCCAGGAGACCGATCCGCGCATGCCCGAAGCTGGCGAGCCGCATCCGAACGGCCACGGCACCGGCCAGTACCTGTAGGCGCCCCTACCCCCTGCCGGCGAGCCTGCGCGCCCCACGCTTGACCATCGGTGGCGCGAGGGCGCGGGCGCGATCGCGCAGGGGAACTGGCGGATACAGGGCGTCAGCGAGATCGTTCTTGGCGCCAGTGAGCATCTCGGCGTCGGAGGCAGCGAATCCACCGGATGCTGGCCGTGGCACTTCCTGGGGGTCGTCGTCGAGGTGCAGCAGCGTCCAGCCCGATCCAAGGCTCGTCAGCGACTGGTGCTTGGTGTCGTAGTAGCCGCGCTGGCCACTGATGGCGATGCCGGAGGCGCCTGCTGCGGCGGCGATGAGGTGCGGGTGGAAGCGCGTGCTGATCCACGCCTGGCTGGGGCTGGCGGGAAAACCGTGCCGCCAGATCTCGGTGAAGGGCACGAACAGTGCTCCGCCGAGGCGGTCCGCGAGCAGATCGAACACGACGCGATCGGTGCCGGGAATAGCCTCGACGACGGCGATGTCGCTGCCGGGAGTCCCCCAGTGGTCGAGGAGACCACGGACGAGGGTAGCGAGCCGCGCGGCACCGTCGTCACTGCCGGTCAGATCGGATTGCAGGCACAGCACGGTGCCACGCCGCGCCGCCTCGGCCGCGGTGCCCCTGGTGGGCGCGGCGGGCAGGTCGAGCCAGGCATCGTCGCCGGTGAGGATGGTGCCGTCGAACCGCGTGGAGGGCTGGTCGCGGACATCGAAGACATCGAAGTGCCGGGTGGCAGCGGCGATGCGGACGGTGTCCTCCGCGGGCATGAGTCCTTGCCCGGTGGCGTAGAGGCGCGCTCCGGAGCGTTGCTGGGCCGACTTGGCGATGTCGAGGAGATTGTAGTGGTGGGGCCACATCGCGTTGAGGTAGCCGCCGCCGAGCAGGTGGATGCTCGACGCACGGGCGAGCAGCTCGATGCCGTCGACGATGAGGCAGGCGCGGCCCGGTTCCGCGATGACGTGGGCGAGGAAGTCCTCGGCCTGCGCGGGCTCCCGCGTGCTGGCATCCATCGCGAGCCGCCAGGCGGTGTCGACGAACATGACGTTCGGGTGCAGTCCGTGGAGAAGGATCGATGCCTGGCCGGGCGTGTGGCAGTCGAGCACCACCAGGGAGCGAGGGCGGCGGCGCGCGAGGAAGCGCAGCCACTGCGCGGCGATCAGCTCATCGCCGTAGTTGGGGTGACCACTGGGCGCGATGAGGTAGACGACATCCTGGCCCATGTCCGGTTTTGGCATGCGACAACCATTACTGCTCAACAGGTCCGGCGCAAACACTGATGCCGGCCGTGTCCCCGCGCCCTCAGGCTGACCACCCTGCTCGAGGCTATCGGCGCGGCCTCCGCCCCGTGGGGCAGGGGGCACGACTAGGCTTGTGACCCGTGCCCGACTCAGCAACACAGCCCAGCGGAGGCCACGGCGAGCCGACCGCCCATGCCCTGCAGGTAGAGGTGCATGAGATCACCTCCGATTCGCGCACGATGCGCCGCGCGATCGAGGACCTGCGCACCGGCCTGGCTCAGCGCGAGTTGTGGTGGGTGCTTGGCTGGCAGGACATCAAGCAGCGGTATCGCCGCTCGGTGATCGGCCCGTTCTGGATCACCATCGCCACCGGCGTGCAGGCCGTCGCGATGGGCCTGCTGTACTCGGTGCTGCTCGAGGTCGACCTGCGCTCGTTCCTGCCGCACGTCACGGTGGGCCTGATCGTGTGGGCGATGATCCAGGGCGCCATCATCGACGGCGCAGAGGTGTTCATCAAGAACGAGGGACTGATCAAGTTCCTGCCGTCGGCGCTGAGCGTGCACGTCTACCGGCTGACGTGGCGACTGCTGCTGTTCTTCGCGCACAACATGCTGATCTACCTGATCATGCTGGCGGTTTTCCGGCCGCCGCTGGGGTGGCATAGCCTGCTCGCGTTCCCCGCGCTGGTGCTGCTGGTGCTGAACGTGCTGTGGGTGATCATGTTCTTCGGCATCCTCGCCACCCGCTACCGCGACATCTATCCGATCCTCAACAGCCTGACGTTGCTGATGTTCTTCATGACGCCGATCGTGTGGACCACCGAGGGCCTGATCAACCGGGGCGGCGAGGCCGCCGATCGCGCGCGGCTCGTCGAGATCAACCCGCTGTTCCACTACCTGGAGATCATCCGGGCACCCATGCTCGGCAACCACGTGGACCTGTACCACTGGGTGATCGTGCTGGGATTCACCGTCGTCGGCTGGGCCATGACCCTGCTGGCGATGCGCAACTATCGCGCCCGCGTGGCGTACTGGGTCTGAGGGAGGAGCAGCGTGAGCGAGGTCAGGATCGACACCGCCGGGGCGTACGTGGACTTCCCCATCTTCGACGCGAAGACACGATCATTGAAGAAAGCCGTGCTCGGCAGGGCCGGCGGCGCCATGAAGCGCAACAACTCCAACGTGATGGTCGTCGAGGCCCTCCGGGACATCACCATGTCGCTGCGCGAGGGCGACCGCGTGGGGCTCGTCGGGCACAACGGGGCAGGCAAGTCGACGCTGCTGCGGCTGCTCGCCGGGATCTACGAGCCCACCCGCGGCAAGGCCCGCGTCCAGGGACGTGTGGCGCCGATCTTCGACCTCGGCGTCGGCATGGACCCGGAGATCTCCGGCTACGAGAACATCATCATCCGCGGCCTGTTCCTCGGCATGACCCGCAAGCAGATGCTGGCCCGCATGGACGAGATCGCCGACTTCACCGAGCTCGGCGACTACCTCAACATGCCCCTGCGCACCTACTCCACCGGCATGCGCGTGCGGGTGGCTATGGGGGTGGTCACCAGCATCGAGCCGGAGATCCTGCTGCTTGACGAGGGAATCGGCGCGGTGGACGCGGAGTTCATGCGCAAGGCCCGCCGCAAGCTCGAGGAACTGGTCTCGCGATCCGGCATCCTGGTCTTCGCCAGCCATTCCGACGAGTTCCTCGCGCAGCTGTGCGACACCGCCATGTGGATCGATCACGGCACCATCCGGGAGCGCGGCAGCATCAAGGACGTGCTCACCCACTACAAGGGGCCCGAGGCGGCCAGCATCGTCGACAAGGTGCGCGCCGACATGGCCATCGAGGACAAGCGCGACGGGATCGAGGAGAACCGGTGAACGAACGCATCATCGCCGTGGTGGTCACCCACCGCAGGCGCGAGCTGCTCGCCGCGTCCCTCGACGTGATCGCCAACCAGCAACGCCCCGTCGACCACCTCATCGTGGTCGACAACGCCAACGAGCCCGAAGTGCGCGAGCTCGTCGAGAACCAGCCCATCGAGACCACCTACCTCGGCTCGCAGAGCAACCTCGGTGGCGCCGGCGGCTTCGCCCTCGGCATGCTTCACGCCCTCGCCCTCGGTGCGGACTGGGTGTGGCTCGCCGACGACGACGGACGCCCCGAGGGCCCCGCCGTGCTCGCCACCCTCCTCGATTGCGCCCAGCGGCACGGGCTCTCCGAGGTCTCGCCCGTGGTGTGCAACATCGACGAGCCCGACCGGCTGGCATTCCCCCTGCGCCGCGGCCTCGTGTGGCGGCGCTGGCGGCACGAGCTCGGCGACGAGGACCTGCTGCCCGGCATCGCCTCGCTGTTCAACGGCGCGCTGTTCTCCGCCACCGCCCTCGAATCAGTCGGCGTGCCCGACCTGCGCCTGTTCGTGCGTGGCGATGAGGTCGACGTGCACCGCCGCCTCGTGCGATCCGGCCTGCCCTTCGGCACCTGCCTGCAAGCCGCCTACCTGCACCCCGACGGATCCGACGAGTTCAAGCCGATCCTCGGCGGCCGCATGCACACCCAGTACCCCGACAACGAGACGAAGCGCTACTTCACCTACCGCAACCGTGGCTACCTGCTCTCCCAGCCCGGGATGCGGAAGCTGCTGCTCCAGGAATGGGTGCGATTCAGCTGGTACTTCCTGATCAGCAAGCGCGACGTGGCGGGCTGGCGGGAATGGAACCGGCTGCGCAAGCTCGGGCGCGAGGAGCAGTTCCGGCGGCCCTAGCGTGGCTGGCGGGTTGGTTGGTGGCTGGCCGGCGGGCGGGTGGCCGGCGGGCGACTGCTGGGAAAAAGCACCCGAAATCGCCAAACGCGATAGAAACCGACCTGGATTCCCGGCAGTTTCTATCGCGTTTACCGCGGAGCAGGGGCCACTTGCAGTCGGGCGCGCCATGAGGGTTACCTATGCCCCCGGACCCGTGACAGGAGGCAGGCGGAATGCTCCAATCCAGCTATCAGGCGGTTGTCCCCACCGAGGATCATCTCTTGGAACTATCGCCAGGCGATATGCGCGAGATCGTCCCCGGCGCCTACCCGTACACGAGGCTTGCGACCTTCGCCGAGGACACCGTGCTCATGTACGTCGGGATCTCCTACGGCCCCGTCGACGTAACCGTGGAACTGCACGATTCCAAGCCACCTCAGGAATTGGATAGGTGGGAGGATGTCGCGGAAGGAATCGTGGAGTACAAGGGCAAGGGTTTGGTACTGCAAGGACGCGAGCTTGAGGTCTTTCTGCCCACGGAGCCGGGGATGACGCTGACGCCCGCAGGGAGCCACCGCTATGGGGTGCGCGTACATGCGAATGGCAAGGGTACCTACTATGACGGGCCACTATTCGAGGAAGATCCTGTTGAGCAGTACCTCATCCAGCTGTGGCCGACCACTGCGGTTCGCTGGCCGAAGCAACTCAAGAACGACTCGGGACGCTAGGCGCCCGGCCCTCGCGGGGCAAAAGCACCGGAAGTTGCCAAACGCGATAGAAACCGACCTGGATTCCCGGGAATTTCTATCGCGTTTACGGCCGCGCGGAGGCCAGGCGAGCCATGACGCCCCTAGCTCGCCCGCCCGTACACACGGCCCCGCAGCACCTTCTCGAACGGACCTTGCTTGCCACCTCGCTCCAGCCAGTACGCCCATGCCGCGATGAGGATCCAGACGGCGATGGCGTAGGCGGCCATGCTGGCGCTGTGGAGGTGCTCGCCGAGGCCGAGGCCCCAGGCGGCGAGGATCGGCGCGCACAGGATGGATTGCGCGAGGTAGCAGGAGAGGGATCGCTTGCCGACGGCGGTGATGGCGGTTCCCGCGATACCGAGGGGCACCCGCGGTTGCAGCCAGTGGCCTAGCAGCCCGAACAGGGCGACATAGCCGACCCCACCGGTGAGCCCGGTGCTCAGCTGCACGAACTCGAGAGCGCCGCGCATCGCATCCGACGGTTCCCACGCGCCGAGCTTGGCGGACGCCGCGAGCGCGCCCCCGGCCCATCCGAGCGCGATGCCGGTGATCGCGGTGACGCGCAGGAGCCGCAGGTGCTGGCCAGGCTGCTCGAGGATGCGGTGGCGTGCCGCCCAGATGCCGAGCAGGATCGCGATGGGCACCGCGAGGCTGACGATTCCCTGGAAGAGGATCAGTGCTCCCCAGAAGGCCACTCGTGTCACAGCGGAGATGAAGTAGTTCGATTCGCCATTGGCGGCATCGATGATGAAGTACGGGCTGAATGATTCGCTGGGCTGGTCGGCGGGCGGCACGGACAGCGCGGTGATCAGCGCCAGGAAGGTCAGCATGGCCAGCACGGCGACTCCGATGACGCTCCACAGCAGCACCGTGCGGTCGGTGCGGCGCAGGAACAGCCATACCAGGATGAGGCCTACCAGGCCGTACGCGCCGAGGATGTCGCCGAACCACAGCAGCAGCGCATGCGCGAAACCGAAGACGAGCAGCCACACGTTGCGGCGCTGGATCAGGGCGCGCGCGGCCCGCTCCGGGGTGCCCGCGGCGATCTGGCGTTGATAAAGCATGACGATGCCGTAGCCGAAGAGGAACGCGAACATCGGGTAGACGCGCAGGTCCACGGTGGTGACGATGAGCGCCTGCGTCGCCTGGTCCAGGGCGGAGCCGCCTGGGGGATGCGCGGCGAGCCGCTCTCCCTCGCGGCCCCACAGGTACCACGGGGTGTTGGCGATGGCGATGAGCAGCAGCATGAATCCGCGGGCAAGGTCGGGGGCGAGGGCGCGCTCCCCGGTGCGGGCGGGGCCGCGCGCGAGATCCTTCGCCATGGTGGCTCCTCCCCGTTTTGCGACAGATTGTTGCGCCTGCCGGGAGTATATCGGCGCCCCCGGATAATGGCATCCGCACGCGCGATCGCCCGGCGCGGCGCATCCGTTCCACCCCTCAGGTGTGATCATCGCCGCACGTCATCGGCCAATCCACGCGGTAGCTGGCCAGCGAATGACCCGCAGAAGCTCGATCAGCAAGAGCGCAACCAACCGAAAGGATCACTCCCGTGACCCGTCCCGCAGTACTCAACGGCAAGTCCACCGGCCAGATCATCGCCGGCGTCTTTGGTGCCGTGTTCATCCTCGTCGGCATCCTCGGGTTCATCCCGGGCATCACCACCAACTACGGCGACCTTGCCTTCGCTGGCCACGGCCACGGCGGCGAGCACGCCCAGCTGCTCGGCATCTTCGCCGTGTCCGTCCTGCACAACATCGTGCACCTGCTCTTCGGTGTTGTCGGCCTCGTCCTGGCCCGCACCGCGGCCGGAGCGCGCTGGTTCCTCCTCGCCGGCGGTGCCATCTACCTGGTGCTGTGGGCCTACGGCCTGGTCATCGACCTGGACACCAACTTCAACTTCGTCGGCCTCAACACTGCTGACAACTGGCTGCACTTCGTGCTCGGCGCCGTGATGGTCGGTGCGGGCATCGCCGCCACCAAGCTGGACAAGGCCACAAGCTGATCCAGTAGGAATCGACCGGGGCCCCTCGCATGATCTGCGGGGGGCCTCGGCCGTTTCTCGTCAGGACACAGCACTCCCGGCGCGCGAGAACTGCTGGGTCCGATCGAGCACCGTGCTGGCCATATCCCCGATCCGGTCAGCTTCCCCGCTGAGCAGGACATACTCCGTGTTGCGGGTGTGCGATACCTTGCCGACCTTATCGCCGCTCGGGTTATAGATGCCGATCAACGAACCCACATACCGCTTCGCATCAAAAGCAAGGACCTCGACAGGATTGCCGCGGGCCTTGCACATCTCGACCAGATCCTCGAGCGGAACATAGCCCTCGTTCGAGAAACTGACCATGACCACATCCGCATTCACCGACTTGATGGTCTGCGCCAGCGCGGGAGCCATCTCGCGCTTGCGATTGAATACACTCATCGTCGCCGGATCCCTGCTATCGATCCGCTTGCACGCCACCCCATAGCATTCCGGCGCATCCCAGCGAACCAGCGTCTCCCAGATGTGGTAGTTCGTGAAGTATCGATGCTGGTTGTAGGGCGGATCCAGATAAGCAAGATCCACATGAGGCAGCGAATGCACCAGTTCCGTCGCGTCCCCGCGCACCGCCTTGCCCGCGCACGGCGTCAACTCAGGAACCTTCAGCTTGAGATCATTGCTCGCCCGGCGCGCCCACTGCTTGAGGTACGCCATCTGGATACCCACGGTCGAGTCCACCGCATCAGCGGCCTCCATCAAGCTCGTCAAGAGAACAGGACGCAGCCAGCTATCCCCATAGTGCTCGTCGATCCCCTCGCGGATCGCGTCGATGCGAACACCATTTTTGGGATGGAAATAGCGGCTCGCCTCGCAAAACGTCTCGGTGATGTAGCCCCGGACAGGCGGCAATGACTCGAGATGCTCCAGCGCATCAACTATCTCGGCGCGATCCACCGCGGCAGCGTCAAGCTCCACATAGCACTGGGCCAGAACCTCCGAATACGTAGCCAGATCCACCGCCGTCGTGCGCGCGCCCCTGCGGCAGAACTCCTGCGCCACCCGCGTCGTGCCCGTGAACAGATCCAACGCGGTACCGGCACCGCTCGCCGCTAGCAGGTCCCCCAGAACCGGAACCAAGACACGCTTGGAGCCGAGGTACTTGATCGCCATGCCTTGCCCACCTCGCCTCGTTCACAGGGGCCTCATTATCACCCATCCGCCCCCGCGCTACCCCTCGTACTGCCTCTCGGTGGAGTCCTTGACGGGCTGCCACCAGTCGGCGTTGTCGCGGTACCAGTCGATGGTGGCGGCGAGTCCGTCGCGGAAGTCGCGGTAGTGGGGCTGCCAGCCGAGCTCGGTGCGCAGGCGGGTGGCGTCGATGGCGTAGCGCATGTCGTGGCCGGGGCGGTCCGTGACGTGCTCCACCTCGTCGAGGGTGTGGCCCATGAGGTCGAGGATGTCGGCGATGACGTCCTTGTTGGATTTCTCGCCGTCCGCGCCGATGAGGTAGGTCTCCCCCAGCTTGCCGTGGTCGATGATGGTCCATACGGCGCGGTTGTGATCGTCCACGTGGATCCAGTCGCGCACGTTCTCGCCCGCGCCATAAAGCTTGATGGGACGCCCGGTGAGGAGGTTGGTGATCTGCCGCGGGATGAACTTCTCCACGTGCTGGTAAGGCCCGTAGTTGTTGGAGCAGTTGGAGATCGTGGCGGCCACCCCGAACGAGCGCACCCAGGCGCGCACCAGCAGGTCCGCCGATGCCTTCGACGACGAGTACGGGCTCGACGGGCGATACGGCGTGGCCTCGCTGAACCGCTCCGGATCGTCGAGCTCGAGATCCCCGAACACCTCATCGGTCGAGATGTGATGCAGCCGCACGCCGTGCTTGCGCACCGCCTCGAGCAGCACGAACGTCCCCATGATGTTGGTGTGGATGAACGGCTCCGGCGAACGCAGCGAGTTGTCGTTGTGCGACTCGGCCGCGAAATGCACCACCAGATCGTGGCGGGCCACCAGCTCATCGACCAGCGCCGCGTCCGCGACATCGCCCTGCACGAGCTCCACCTGGTCCGCCACCGGCGCCAGCGACTCCCACCGACCGGCGTACGTCAGCTTGTCCAGCACCGTCACCCGCGCATCCGGGCGCTCCCGCACCGTCAGATGCACGAAGTTCGCACCAATGAATCCCGCCCCGCCCGTCACGAGAACCCGCACGCTCAACCCACCTTCGCCAACCATCGGAACGATGCCCTTGCAGCCTAGTGGGGCGGGGCTGGGTGCGGGCCTAGCCAGGCATCGCGCCGCCACCTCACCCCCGCATCCCGGAAGTGTGAGGTTTCGCCCCCTCCCAAGTCCGTCCGAGCGGGCAAAACCGCACACTTCCGAGGCCGAACAGCCAGCCCGCCTGAGGCCGAACACCCAGCCCGCGCCCCCAAACCGGACATCCCACCCGTCCCCCTGCGCCCTACCCCTCCCCCGGCTAGCGTGTTGGTCACAGTGTGTCTCGTTGGCGGGAAGAGGGCTGGAGGGTGGTCGGGGTGCTGGAGGTCGATGAGGTCAGCAAGCGTTTCGGGGGTGTGGTGGCGCTCGATGGGGTGTCGTTCTCGGTCGGGGCGGGCGAGCTGTTCGGGTTCGTGGGGTCGAATGGCGCGGGCAAGACAACGACGATGCGCATCATCCTGGGGGTGCTGGCCTCGGACGCGGGCTCGGTGAGGATCGCGGGCTCTCCGGTGGATCTGGCGGTGCGGCAGCGGATCGGCTACATGCCGGAGGAGCGCGGGTTGTATCCGAAGATGCGGGTGGGCGAGCAGCTGGTGTACCTGTCGCGGTTGCATGGCTTGTCGCCGAAGGATGCGTCGGCGGCGATGGAGCGGTGGACGGAGCGGCTGGGCCTGGAGGACAAGCGCTCGATGGAGCTGCAAGCACTGAGCCTGGGCAATCAGCAGCGGGTGCAGCTGGCGGCGGCGCTGGTGCACGACCCGTCGGTGCTGGTGCTGGATGAGCCGTTCTCGGGGCTGGATCCGGTGGCAGTGGATGTGATGACGGAGGTGCTGCGGGAGAAGGCCGCTGAGGGTGTGCCGGTGGTGTTCTCGAGCCATCAGCTGGATCTGGTGCAGCGGTTGTGCGATCGGGTGGGGATCATCAAGGAGGGCCGGATGCGCGCGGTGGGCCCGGTGGAGGAGCTGCGGTCGCGGGGCGGCCGGATGCTGGAAGTGGTGGTGCCGGATGCGCCGCCGGGGTGGGCGCCTCGCGTGGAGGGCGTGCGCGTGGTGAGCGCGACCGATGGTGTGGTGGTGCTGGAGCTGGAGCCTGGGGTCGATGATCAGGCGGTGCTGCGGGCGGCGCTGGGCACTGGCCGCGTGGAGCGGTTCGCGTCGCATGTGCCGTCGTTGACGGATCTGTACCGGGAGGTTGTGGCGGCATGAGCAGTGGTCAGAGCAGTTCGGCAGTCCTTCTGGTGGCGCTGCGGGAGTTCCGGGCGCAGGTGCGCACGAAGTCGTTCGTGGTGGGCAACATCATCACGCTGGTGATCATCGTCGGCGGCCTGGTGGCGTTCTCGCTGTTCCGGGGCGACGGGGAGCCGGAGCCGACGGTGGTGGCGGTGGCGCCGGGCTTGTCGGTGGAGGCGGAAGCGGTCGAGGCATCGGGCGAGGCTCTCGGGGTGCTCGTCGAGGCACGGGACGCCGCGAGCGTCGAGGAGGCGCGGGCCTGGGTGGACGGCGAGGATGCCGGGGTCGCGCTGCTGGGCCGCTCGGACACTGTTCTTGATGCCTATAGCGTGGAGCCGCTGGATCCGCCAATGGCGGCGGTGCTGGAGTCGGCGGCGAGCGCTCTGGCCTTCGATGCGGCCTTGCAGGCACAGGGTGTGGATCCCGAGGCTTTCGCGGCGGATGCTGCGTCCGGGGTCGAGGTGGAGGTCGCTGATCCGCCGGATTCGGACGCCACGCAGCAGACCATCATCGCGGGCGTCGTGCTGTACCTGCTGACCGGCCTGGTGTTCGGCTTCGGCATGTATGTGGCGATGGGCGTCGTGGAGGAGAAGTCGAGCAGGGTGGTCGAGATCCTGCTGTCGACGATCAAGCCGCTGCAACTGCTGTGGGGCAAGGTGCTCGGCATCGGCGCGGCGGGTCTGCTCCAGGTGCTCACCTACGCGGCGGTGGGCCTGGTGGTGGCGAGCCTGACGGGGCTGCTCACGATATCCGGGAGCGAGGTCGCGATGTTTGCCTCGCTGGTTGTGTGGGCGCTGCTGGGCTACTTGTTCTTCGCGTTGCTGTACGCCGCGGCCGGGTCTTTGGTGTCGCGGCAGGAGGAAGTCCAGTCGGTGCAGGCGCCGGTGATCATGGTGATGTTCGCATGCTTGGGCGCGAGCGTCATGAACCTGACGAATCCGGGGGGCACGCTGGCTGTGGTGACGGCGTGGCTACCGCCGTTCTCGGCGTTCGCGATGCCGATCCGGGTCGCCACGGGCGAGGCCTCGATGATCGAGATCGCCGGGTCGCTCGTCCTCATGGTGGCGGCATGCGCAGCGATCTCCGTGCTCGCGGCGCGCATCTACAGCAACTCGGTGCTGCGCATGGGCGCGCGGATCCCGTGGCGGGAGGCCCTGCGCCGCTGAGGGCCGTGGCACGCAGGGGACCGTGGCGCGCTCGCGGGGTGGCTTGCATCCGGCGTCGAACCTGACAGTATTGCGGCATGCGCGGAATAATCCTGGCGGGCGGCACCGGTTCGCGATTGCATCCGATCACCCTGGGAACGAGCAAGCAATTGCTTCCGGTTTACGACAAGCCGATGATCTATTATCCGCTTTCGACGCTCATGCTCGCCGGAATTCGTGACATCCTGATTATTACGACGCCGCATGATCGGGAGCAGTTCGTGCGCCTGCTCGGCGACGGCAGCCAGTTCGGCATCTCGCTCACCTACAAGGTGCAGCCGGAACCACAGGGCCTGGCCCAGGCGTTCACCCTCGGGGCCGACCATATCGGCACCGGACCCGTCGCGCTGATCCTCGGCGACAACATCTTCTACGGCCCCGGAACAGGGACCAGCCTCGCTCGATTCTCGACGATCACCGGCGGCTCGGTATTCGGATACTGGGTGTCCAATCCCAGCTCGTATGGCGTCATCGAGTTCGACGACGCTGGCCGTGCCGTTTCCCTCGCGGAGAAGCCGAAGAATCCGAAATCGAACTACGCCATACCTGGCCTGTATTTCTACGACAATGACGTCATCGAGATCGCGCGGAACCTCAAGCCATCGCCGCGCGGCGAGCTCGAGATCACCGACGTCAACCTCGAGTACCTGCGCGCTGGCAGCCTCTCTGTGGAGAAGCTCGGGCGCGGCACCGCGTGGCTCGACACGGGCACGTTCGATTCCCTCCTCGAGGCGTCGAACTTCGTGCGCACCATCGAGCACCGGCAGGGCCTCAAGATCGGCGCTCCCGAGGAAGTAGCCTGGCGCTGCGGCTACATCACCGCGGACGAGCTCCTCGAGCGGGCAGAGCCATTCGTCAAGTCCGGATACGGCCAATACTTGATCGACCTCATGCATCGGGAGCTTGCAGATGGAATTTCGTGAACTCAGCATCAACGGCGCATGGGAGATAACTCCCCGCCTGTTCGGCGACCACCGCGGCTCGTTCCATGAATGGTTCAAGCAGGAGGCATTCGAGAAGGCCACCGGGCATCGCTTCCGCCTCGAGCAGGCCAACATGTCCACCTCGACCGAGGGGACGCTGCGCGGCATCCACTTCGCCGACGTGCCGCCCGGCCAGGCCAAGTACGTCAAATGCGTCAGTGGCGCGGTCCTCGACGTGGTGGTCGACATCCGCGTCGGCTCCCCCACCTTCGGGCAGTGGGACAGCGTGCTGCTCGACGATCTCTCCCACCGGGCCATCTACCTCGACGTCGGCCTCGGGCACGGATTCTTCGCGCTCAGCGAGCAGGCCACCGTCGCCTACCTCGTCACCAGCGGCTACAACCCCGCGGCCGAGCATGGCATCGATCCCCTCGACCCTGCCATCGGCATCGAATGGCCACGGCTGGGCCACACCGGGAAGCCACTTTCTCCCGTCCTGTCCGATAAGGACAAGGCCGCGCCGTCGCTGCAGGAGGCACTCGACGATGGGATCCTGCCGCGGTTCGCGGGGTAGCCAGCTCCCGCGCCTCTAGTGGATGCGGAAGATGACGACGCGCTGGACGATGAAGTTGATGATCGTCGCGATGCCTTGGGCGATGACGAACGCGATGGTGGTGACGATGAGCTCGTTCCAGCGGCCCTGGAGGCTGTAGAAGATGAGGGCGCTGATGCCGACCTGGAGGACGAAGGTGAGGCCGTAGAGGGCGACGACGGCGGCGAAGCGCTTGTTGCTGTGCTCGGCCTTGAAGGTCCAGCGCCGGTTGATCATGTAGGCAGTGGTGGTGCCGAGGATGAAGCTGATGGCTTTGGCTACCTCGAAAGGGAGGCCGAAGTAGCGGAGGATCAGCAGGCTGCCGAAGTCGACGATGGCGGAGAGCCCGCCGGTGACGCCGAACCGGATGATCTGTGTCTTGAGGTCGACGTCCGCGGTGCTCACGTATTCGTCGAGGGGTAGCTCGACGGGCAGGGGCACCTCGTGGTGCTGCTCGGGGGGCTCGTGCGGCTGTCGGGTCACCGGTCGAGCGTATCGCGGCGCGCCGGATTGCGGGGCGTGGGTGGCACCACCTTGCGCAGCTAACACCGTTAGCCTAAAGTGATAGCTAACAGCGTTAGCCGAGCTGTCGTCCCCGCACGAGGAGTCATCATGCGCGTCATCGCGATCACCGCCGCTGCCCTGCTCGCCATTACCGTCATCGCAGCGGCGGGCAGCTACCTCTATACCGTCCTCGCCAAGCCCGGAATCGAGACAGCCATCACCATCGACGCGCCACCCGAGGCCGTGTGGGCCACGCTCACCGATTTCGAGGCCTACGAGCAGTGGAACCCCTTCATCACCTCCGCGGAAGGCACCGCCACCACCGGGACCCGCCTGCACAACACACTCGAGAACAAGGGATCGACGATGACGTTCGAGCCGCGCATCACCGCCGCGGAGCCAGCGCGCGAGCTCCGCTGGATCGGACGCTTCGTCGCCCCTGGCATCGTCGACGGCGAGCACTACTTCCTCCTCGAGGAACTCCCCGGCGAGCGCACCCGCTTCGTGCAGGGCGAGAACTTCCGCGGCGCCCTCGTGCCCCTCGCCGGAGGATCGCTCGATGTGCGCGATAGCTTCGACGCGATGAACCGTGCGCTGAAGGAGCGTGTCGAGCAGCAAGCAGCGCGGTAAGCTGCCCGGCCGTGACCAGCCTCGCCCCCCGGGCCCGCGAGATCGCCGACGCCGCCCACGCCATCCTCGACGAACAGGGCTGGGAGGCGGTCACTATGCGCTCGCTGGCCACCGCCCTGGGCATCAAGGCACCGTCTTTGTACAAGCACTTCACCAGCCGCGACGCGATCCGCGCGGTGCTCATCACCGATGCCCTGCATCAGTCCGGCACTGCCCTGCACGCGGCGACCGGCTCGGTGCACGACCTGCTCGCCGCCTACCGGGCCCTGGCCACGGCGCGCCCGCACCTCTACCGGCTCGCCACGAGCGGGCCCCTCCCCCGCGACGTCCTCCCCGAAGGCCTGGAGGAGTGGGCGGGCCAACCCTTCTTCCTCGCCACGGGCGATCCGCTTGCCGCGCAGGCATTGTGGTCGTTCGCGCACGGCACCACCATCCTTGAGCTGGACCATCGCTACCCGCCAGGATCGGACCTCGACGCGCTCTGGGCCACGGGCGCACGAGTGTTCAGCACAGCGGTCGCACCAAACCGGGCTGTCCACCCACCCGAAGCGGCGCGGGGCGAGTAATCTCTACCGTGATGTCCACGACCACGAATTCCGGGGCCCCGGGCTTCTCGCCGGAGCTGCCCACGCAGACGCGCACCCTCACAGGCTGGGCCCGTACCGCGCCCACCACCGCTGAGGTCCTCTCGACGCCCGATATCGAGCTGATCGCCAAGGCGGTCCGCATGGCGAGCGAGAAGGCCGAAGACGCCCCGTCCTACCTCAAGCGCGGCATCATCGCGCGCGGGCTCGGACGGTCCTATGGCGATCCGGCCCAGAACGGTGGCGGCCTCGTCATCGACATGAATCCGCTGAACTCGATCCACTCGATCGACGCGGACACCCAGCTCGTAGATGTCGACGCTGGGGTGAATCTCGACCAGTTGATGAAGGCGGCGCTGCCGTTCGGCCTGTGGGTTCCCGTGCTTCCCGGTACCCGGCAGGTGACTGTCGGCGGCGCGATCGGCTCGGATATCCACGGCAAGAACCATCACAGCGCGGGCAGCTTCGGCAACCACGTCGTATCGCTGGACCTGCTGACCGCCGACGGGCAGATCCGCACCATCACGCCGCGCGGCAAGGACTCGGAGCTGTTCTGGGCCACCGTGGGCGGGCAGGGGCTGACCGGCATCATCCTGCGCGCGGTCATCAAGATGACCCCCACCGAGACGGCGTACTTCATCGCTGACGGCGACCGCACCGCCAACCTTGATGAGACGATCGCCCTGCACAGCGATGGCAGCGAGGAGAACTACGACTACTCCTCGGGCTGGTTCGACGCGATCTCCAAGGGGCCCAAGCTAGGCCGGGCCGCGATCTCGCGCGGATCGCTAGCGAAGTTCGATCAGCTGCCCAAGAAGCTGCAGAAGGACCCGCTCAAGTTCGACGCGCCGACCTTGATGACGCTCCCCGACATCTTCCCCAACGGCATGGGCAACAAGCTCACCTTCGGGATGCTCGGCGAGCTGTGGTACCAGAAGTCCGGCACCTACCGGAACAAGGTCCAGAACCTGACGCAGTTCTATCACCCGCTCGATCTGTTCGGGGAGTGGAACCGCGCCTACGGCGACGTGGGATTCCTGCAGTACCAGTTCATCGTGCCGATCAGTGCCGTCGACGAGTTCCGGCGCATCATCCACGACATCGCCCACAGCGGGCACTACTCGTTCCTCAACGTGTTCAAGCGCTTCGGCCCGGGCAACGACGCTCCCCTGTCGTTCCCCATGCCGGGCTGGAACATCTGCGTGGACTTCCCCATCAAGCCGGGCCTGCACGAGCTCGTCCGCGACCTCGACCGCCGGGTCCTCGAGATGGGTGGCCGCCTCTACCTCGCGAAGGACTCCCGCACCAGCGCCGAGACCTTCCATGCCATGTACCCGCGGATCGATGAGTGGATCAAGGTCCGCCGCTCCGTGGACCCCAATGGTGTCTTTGTCTCCGATCTCGCCAGAAGGCTGGAACTCCTGTGATTGATGCTGTAGGCAACCCCAACACGATCCTGCTGCTCGGCGGCACCTCCGACATCGCGCTCGCCGTGGCCGATGAGTACCTGGTGGCGGGGCCGCTGCGCGTGATCGTTGCCGCCCGCCCCTCCGACCGTCGCGACGATGCAGCCACCCGCCTGCGCCAGGCTGGTGCCACTGTCACCCTCGTCGACTTCGACGCACTGGAGACCAGCACCCACCAGAAGGCCCTCGACGAGGCCTTCGCCGGCCATGACGTCGACGTCGCCGTCGTCGCGTTCGGCCTGCTCGGGGACGCCGAGGAGCTGTGGCAGAACCAGGACGAGGCCGTCAAGCTCGCCACCGTCAACTACACCGCCGCCGTCTCCGCAGGCGTGATCCTCGGCGAGAAGATGAAGGCCCAGGGCCACGGCCGCATCATCGCGTTCTCCTCCGTCGCTGGGGAGCGCGTGCGCCGCTCCAACTTCGTCTACGGCTCCTCCAAGGCCGGGTTCGATGGCTTCTACCTCGGCCTCGGCGAGGCCCTGCGCCCCCACGGCGTCATCATCACCGTCGTGCGGCCCGGCATGGTGCGCACCAAGATGACCGACGGCATGGACGAGGCACCCATGACCATTACCGCCGATGAGGTCGCCCGCATCGCCGTCAAGGCCTCCCGCAAGGGCAAGGAACTGGTGTGGGCGCCCGCGGCGTACCGCTACGTGATGTCCGCGCTGCGGCATGTGCCCCGCCCACTGTTCCGCAAGCTGCCCATCTAGGCCTGCCTGCCCGCCACTGGGGCCGTCCGCTGGGCAAAAGCACTGGAAGTGGTTCGGAAACCCTTGGAGTTTCTATCGCGTTTAGCAACTTCCGGTGCTTTTGCAGGCCGAGGCCCTGCACGAGCCCGCTCCCGGGACTGTGAGCACTTCCTGACGGTCGCGTAACGCTCGGGTAGTCGCTGCGACACTGACTGCGACGAGCCTGGAGGCCATGTCGAGCACTCCACGGTTCCTGCAGGGCGCCTTCCCGTTCGCGGACGCGGGGGCCACCACCGACCTCGGGCTGGTCCGCGCATGACGGCCCGGAAGCTCCTCGTCATCGGCAACGGCATGGCCGGCGCGCGGGCGGTCGAGGAGATCATCTCCCGCGGCGGCCGCGACCTGTTCGACATCACCATGATCGGCGATGAGCCATACGGCAACTACAACCGCATCATGTTGTCGCACGTGCTGGCCGGGGAGGCCACCATCGACGACGATGACCTGCTGCTCAACCCGATGAGCTGGTACCGGGAGAACGGCGTCACCCTGCACGCGGGGGATCGTGTCGTGCGAGTGGATCGGTTCGCCAAGCACGTGGAGTGCGAGAGCGGCCGCATCGTTGGCTACGACGTGCTCGTCATCGCGACCGGTTCGACAAGCTTCTTCCCGAACATCGACGGCCTGCGCGGCACCGATGGGCATCTGCTTCCGGGGGTGTTCGGGTTCCGCAACATCGAGGACACCAATGGGATGCTGCAGCTCGCGCACTCGCGCGACAAGACCCATGCCGTGGTGATCGGTGGCGGCTTGCTGGGGCTCGAGGCCGCGTACGGCCTGCGCACGCAGGGCCTCGAGGTGGAAGTGGTGCATTCGCCCGGGCACCTGATGAACCAGCAGCTCGACGAGCGCGGGGGCCGGGTGCTGCGCAAGGAGATCGAGAAGCTCGGCATCCGCGTGCATACCGGCGCGCGAACCACCGCCGTGCTGCGCGATGAGGAGGGCAGCATCACCGGCGTCGAGTTCGCCGACGGGGCGCGCCTCGGTGCGGACATGGTCGTGGTCGCAGCAGGCATCCGGCCGAGCACGGAGCTAGCGCGGTCCGCGGGCCTGGTGGTGGAGCGCGGGGTGGTCGTGGATGACCAGATGCGGTGCGAGGACGAGTCGGCGATCTTCGCGGTCGGCGAGTGCGTGCAGCATCGCGGCGAGGTGTATGGGCTGGTGGCGCCGGTGTGGGAGCAGTCGGTGGTGCTCGCCGATGTCGTGACCGGTGCTGATCCGCGTGCTGCCTATCTTGGCTCGCGGATCACGACGAAGCTGAAGGTCGCGGGCATCGATGTCGCCGCGATGGGCGTGAAGGGCCCCGAGCGCGAGGATGACGAGTTCGTCCAGTTCTACGAGCCCAGCACAGGCGTCTACAAGAGCGTGGTGGTGCGCGAGGGCAAGCTGATCGGGGCGATGCTGCTCGGCGACATCAGCAAGATCGGTTTCCTTAGCCAGGCCTTCGACGACAAGGTGGAGCTGCCGGAGGAACGCATCAGCATGCTGTTCGACCTCGGTGGCGCGCCAGCGGGGCAGGGCGCCGCCGACCTCGCCGACGATGCCCAGGTGTGCAACTGCAACGGCGTGACGAAGGGCGCGATCGTCGCCTGCGTCGAGCATGGCGCGAAGTCCCTCACCGATGTCATGGCGCGGACCCGGGCCGGCAAGGGCTGCGGCTCCTGCAAGGCCCTGGTCGGCGAGGTGGTGGCCTGCGCGGCCGACGGCGCGCTGGAGTCCGATCCCGCCGCGGACTGGTACGTGCCGTGCATCCCGCTGTCCAAGCCCGATCTGATCACCGAGATCCGCGCCCGCGACCTGCGTGCCGTCTCGCAGGTCTTCGCCGAGCTCGCCGCGGGCGGCCAGGAGGACGCTACGGCCAAGATGCCGCTCGCCTCGCTGCTGCGCACGGTGTGGGGCCCGGACTGGGTCGACGAGCGGGGCGCGCTGTTCATCAACGATCGCGTGCACGCCAACATCCAGCGCGACGGCACGTTCTCGGTGGTGCCCCAGATGAAGGGCGGCGTCACCACGCCCGAACAGCTCCGCAAGATCGCCGACGTCGCCGACAAGTACCAGGTGCCGATGGTGAAGGTCACCGGTGGCCAGCGCATCGACCTGCTCGGCATCAAGAAGGAGGACCTGCCAAAGGTGTGGGGCGATCTCGGCATGCCGTCCGGATTCGCGTACGGCAAGTCCATGCGGACGGTGAAGACGTGCGTGGGCAGCGACTTCTGCCGCTACGGGCTCGATGATTCCACCGCCCTCGGCATCCGCATGGAGGAGCGCCTGCAGGGCCTCGAGTGCCCCGCGAAGCTGAAGATGGCGGTGGCGGGCTGCCCCCGCAACTGCTCGGAGGCACTGTGCAAGGATCTCGGCGTCGTGGCGGTCGGCGATGGCCGCTGGGAGATCTACGTCGGCGGCGCGGCGGGGGCGCACATCCGCAAGGGCGACCTGCTCGCCACCGTCGGCTCGGCCGATGAGGTGCTGCGGCTCGCCGGGCGGTTCGTGCAGTACTACCGGGAGAACGGCAGATGGCTGGAGCGCACCTATGACTTCGTGCCCCGCGTCGGGCTCGACGCGCTGCGCGCCGTGCTGATCGACGACAGCGACGGCATCGCGGCCAGGCTCGATGAGCGATTGCAGCAGTCCGTGGACGGGTACCGCGATCCGTGGCTCGAGCGGACCGAGCCACGCTCCCCTGCCCAGTTCGCACCAGCCCTGCCGCTGCTGCCCCTGCCACAGGTGCCGGTCCGATGAGCACACGGCACGCCATTGCAGTCGGCCCCATCACCGACCTCACGCCCGGCGAGGGACGCGCCTACGTCGTCGAGGGCCAGCAGATCGCAGTGTTCCTGCTGCCCGACGGGACTGTCCGCGCCACCGCCGCGGTCTGCCCGCACAGGGGAGGCCCGCTCGCCGACGGCCAGATCGACAACACCGTGGTGATGTGCCCGCTGCACCAGTACGGCTTCTCGCTCGCCACCGGCGAATGCACTGCCGGCGATGTCCCGCCGGTCACCGTGCATCATGCCGAGGTGCGCGACGGGACGATCCTCGTCACTGTATGACCACCCTCGGGCCGCTACCACCGGATCACCGTGCCCCGCGCACGCCTGCTCCGTAGACTGGAACGGACGGCGCGGCCCGGCCGGGCTGGCTTCCGCGAACGATACGAGGAGGACATCATGACCTCACGCGCATCCTCGCCCTACGGCTTCGATGCCCCCGAGGCGGACCGGATCGAGCAGGCCACCCCGGTGCGACCCGAGGACGAGGAAACCCAGGACACGGGTTCCCGCAGCATGGAGGCCAACGAGGCAGACCTCGTGGAGCAGCTCCAGGAGGTCCCCGACGACGACGACTACCCGCGCGAATAGCCCCGACACGCCCCGGCCAGCCATGGCCGGGGCGTCGTCGTCCACGAGGTCCGAATACCATCAGTTCCCGTGGCTACAAAAAGGGATGCGCGCACGGTACGGCTAGCTCGTCTGGTAGCGGTGATCACCGGCCTCGCCGGATTCATCCTCGCCATCGCCACCCCCCTGATGCCCGTCGCCCAGACCACCTCCACCCTCAGCTGGCCCCAGGACGCCCAGGCCACCGACGTCGAAGCACCCCTGATCTCCTACCTCCCCCAGGCCCTCGACGCCACCATCCCCTGCCAGGCCTTCGCCGAGCTGCCCGAGGCAGGCGGCATCATCGCCGCCACCATCCCGCCCGCAGCGCCCGACGCCACCCGCTTCGGCATGCAGGTCCGCGCCACCCCCACCGACGCCCAGATCGTC
>NZ_VSSO01000002.1:0-235641 GCF_008312885.1 Lolliginicoccus suaedae | reverse complement strand
GTTCATGCCGCAGGTGGTGGGCGTCTTCACCGACCTCGACACCACCCCCACCGGCCTCGACCTCACCATCGACATCGACTCCCGCTTCTCCACCCACCCCACGCCCCTCAAGCTCGCCGCGATCGCCACCGGCATCCTCGCCACCCTCCTCGCCCTGACCGCCCTCCACCAGCTCGACACCACCGACGGCCGCCGCCACCGCCGCTTCCTCCCCCCCAGCTGGTGGCGCCTGCGCCCCCTCGACGGCATCGTCGCCACCATCCTCGCCATCTGGTACCTCATCGGCGCCAACACCGCCGACGACGGCTACATCCTCACCATGGCCCGCGTCGCCAACGACGCCGGCTACATGGCCAACTACTACCGCTGGTTCGGCGTCTCCGAAGCCCCCTTCGGCTGGTTCTACGACATCACCGCCCTGCTCGCCCAGATCTCCACCGCCAGCCCCTTCATCCGCATCACCACCCTCATCGCCTCCCTGCTGTGCTGGTGGATCATCTCCCGCGAGGTCATCCCCCGCCTCGGCCGCCGGGCACGGACCACCCCCGCCGTCACCTGGACCGCCGCCGCGGTCTTCCTCGCCTTCTGGCTGCCCTACAACAACGGCCTGCGCCCCGAGCCCATCATCGCCGTCGGCGCCCTGCTCACCTGGATCAGCATCGAGCGCGCCATCGCCACCGGACGCCTGCTCCCCGCCGCCACCGCCGTCATCATCGCCGCCTTCTCCCTCGCCGCCGGCCCCACCGGCCTCATGGCCGTCGCCGCCCTCCTCGCCGGCTCGAGGCCCCTGCTCGCCATCCTCATCAAGCGCGCCCGCGAGCACGGCTGGATCCCCGTCACCGCCCCCATCCTCGCCGCCGGCATGGCCGTGCTCTTCATCATCTTCTACGACCAGACCCTCGCCACCGTCACCGAGGCCTCCCGCCTCCGCACCGCCATCGGACCCTCCCTCGCCTGGTACGAGGAGTTCTTCCGCTACTCGGAGCTGTTCAGCCAGACCGCGGACGGCTCGCTCGCGCGGCGCATCCCGGTGCTGATGATGGTGCTGTCGATGTTCACCGCCGGCGCGGCGATCATCCACCAGGCCTCGAAGAGCCGCATGGCTCGGGGACCCTCGATCCGGCTGCTCGCCGTTGCCATCATGTCCTTCGGATTCCTCGCCGCCACCCCCACCAAGTGGGTGCATCACTTCGGCGCGTTCGCCGGCATCGGAGCAGCCATCGCGGCGCTCGGCGCGGTAGCACTGACCACCGCGTTGTTCCAGTCGCCCCGCAACAAGGTCCTCTACGGCTCGATCGTCCTGCTGCTCGCCGCCTACGCCGCGACCGGTCCCAATGGCTATTGGTACGTGGGCAGCTTCGGCGTGCCGTGGTGGGACAAGCGGCCGTCCATCAACGGCCACGTGCTGGCCACTGGAGTGCTCGCCATCGGCTTGCTGCTCCTGATCATCGGTGCGTTCCTCTACCTCCGCCACACCGAGGCCAGGGGCCTGCGCCGCTGGGCACTGATGCCGTTCCAGGCCCCGGTCGCCATCGTCACCAGCGCGTTCGTGGTGTTCGCGATGCTCTCCCTGGCCAAGGGCGCGGTATCGCAGTACCCCGCGTACTCGATCGCCCGATCGAATATCGACTCGCTGCGCGGATCGCCATGCGGCCTGGCCAACGATGTGCTCGTCGAGTCCGACATCAACTCCGGTTTCCTGCGACCAGCCTCCGGCGACGACCCGGTGGATGCCTTCGAAGGTCGGCTCAATACCGGATTCGACCCCAATGGCGTCCGGGTCGATCTGGTGCCCGAGGACATCAACGTCAATGGTTCCGGGCCGTCCACCATCAACCCGGATGGACCCCGCGTCGGTGGTGCATCCATCACCACCGAGTTCCTCGACGAGCCCGGCATCAACGGCTCGCTCGTCACCCTGCCGTTCGGCCTCGACCCCGACCGCGTGCCCGTGCTCGGCTCGTTCACCGTCCCGCAGAACGCGGTTGCCGAACTGCTCACCGGCTGGTACGAGCTGCCCGAGCGGTCCCCCGGCTCCCCCCTCCTCATCGTCACCGCGGCCGGCCTGATCGACTCCACCGACGCCGACGGCATTCGCGACTACGGCCAGACCCTCGAGGTCGAGTACGGGCGCAGCGATGGCGGCTCCTTCGAGCCGATGGGGCGCATCCAGCCGATCGACCCCGGCCCCTCCCCCATGTGGCGCAACCTGCGCGTGCCCATGACCGATATCCCCGCCGAGGCGAACGTGGTGCGCGTGGTTGCCCGCGACCAGGATTTCGAGGCCCGCCAATGGCTCGCCCTGACCCCGCCGCGCGTTCCGCAGGTCACCACCCTCCAGGAGCTCGTGGGCAGCGAGCAGCCCGTCCTGCTCGACTGGACCGTCGGCCTGCACTTCCCGTGCCAGCAGCCATACCTGCACATCAACGGTGTCGCGCAGCCCTCCGAGTACCGCATCACTCCCGACCGTGGCGTCATCGCCGGCGCGAACTCCTGGCAAAGTCCGTTCGCTGGCGGCTCGCTCGGCCTGACCAACACCCTCAACGACAGCACCACCATGGCGACCTACCTGCGCGATGACTGGCGCCGCGACTGGGGCGAGCTCATCGACTACGACCGGTACCGGCCCGAGGCAGTGCCCGCCGAGATCGACCACGACACGGTGACGCGCTCCGGCCTCTGGTCGCCCGGGCCGATCGTGCCGTAGGCGGCGAGTGGTGGCTTCCGGGTCGTCACTGGTCCGCACGGGTCGCTGAACGCCAAACGCGATAGAAACTTCCGGGAATCCCGGGGCGTTTCTATCGCGTTTGGCCGTTTCGGGTGCGTTTGGCACGAGCGTGGGCCGCGAGCCCCACGCCAGGGCTAAATGGCCGCCCGGCCGCCCAGCGCATCCAGTGCCGCTAGTGATGCCGACCGCCACCTCTAGACATATGCGTAACTGTTTAGTTACATTAGTTGGGTGAAGGTAGCCCACGCGGTCGCGGACCCGGTTCGCCGGGAGATCCTGGAGATGCTCCGGGAGGCATCCCTGACCGCGGGCGAGATCGCCGACCAGTTCCCCATCAGCAGGCCCGCCGTCAGTCGGCATCTCCGGATCCTGCGCGAGTGCGGGCTTGTCTCGGAATCCCCCGGCGCCAACGACGGCCGTTCCCGCGTCTACCACCTCGATGCCCGTCCGCTGCAGGAGCTCGATCGCTGGCTCGCTGGCTTCCGGTTCAGCTGGTCGCAGGCGCTCGATGCCCTGGGGACAGAGGTCTACCGGACCCAGCGCGACCGGCGCAGCACGAGAACCGATGACCAGCAAACCCATGACCAGCAGGAGAAGAGGAACTCAGCATGACGAAGACACCGACCGGGCGGGTGATCGCGACAGCGCTCGGCCCCGACCTGGTACTGACGCGATCTTTCCGCGCGGACATCGACGACGTGTGGGCCAGCATCACCGAACCGGAGCGAACAGGCCGTTGGTTCGGAACCTGGACGGGCGACGCGGCGCCCGGCAACACGATCATGGTCACGATGACGTTCGAGGACGAGGGCCCGGCCATCGGCATGCGGATCGACAAGTGCGAGCCACCGCGCTTGCTCGCCGTATCCGCGGAGGACGAGTACGGGAGCTGGCGGCTCGAAGCCCGCCTGACGACCGATAGCGAGGGAACGCTGCTGACCTTCACCCAGCATGTCGACGATCTCGACTCCGTCAGCGGGACCGGCCCCGGGTGGGAGTACTACCTCGACAATCTCGTCGCTTCCATCGCGGGATCCCCCGCTCCGAGCTTCGACGACTACTACCCCGAGCTCAAGGAGTACTACGCCCAAGCCGCGGATGCCTGCCGATAAGGGCTGATCGACAGAGCCTTCCACCTTTCGGGAGGAAGAGTTGGCCAGCCGCCACGTGCTCCACGACGAGGTACCAAACACCAAACGCGATAGAAACTCCCGGGATTCCCAGGAATTTGCTATCGCGTTTAGCCGTTTCGGGTGCGTTTGGCGGCAGGGGCAGCCGCGAGCCAACCCAGCGGCCAGATCAGCCCGGATGCAGGGTGTGCTTCTTCACCGGTCGCTGCACTGTCTTGTCGCGCAGCGCGCGCAGGGCACGCCGCAGCTCGAGGCGGGTGTCGGACGGGGCGATGACCGCATCGATGTAGCCGCGCTCGGCCGCGATGTAGGGGGTGGCGACGAATTCGTTGTAGTAGTCGATGAACTTGCGCCGCACCTCGGGGGCACGCTCCCCAGCCTCGGCGAGCTCCTTGCGCTTGAGCAGCACCACGGCGCCCTCGGCTCCCATGACGGCGATGCGCGCGGTGGGCCAGGCGAAGTTGAGGTCGGCGCCGAGGTTCTTGGAGCCCATCACGGCGTAGCCGCCGCCGTAGGCCTTGCGCACGACGACGGTCACCTTGGGCACGTCGGCCTCGAGGTAGGCGTTGAGGATCTTCGCGCCGCGGCGGATGATGCCCTGCCGCTCCTGCTCGAGCCCGGGCAGGAAGCCTGGGACGTCGACGACGCACACGATGGGAATCTCGAAGGCGTTGCAGAAGCGGATGAACCGGGCTGCCTTCTCGGCGGCGTCGATATCGAGGGCGCCACTGAGGTGGAACGGCTGGTTGGCGAGCACACCGACGGTGCGGCCGTCGATGCGGCTGTAGCCGACGAGGAGGTTGCGGGCGAAATCCGGGGAGATCTCGGTGAACTCGCCATCGTCGAAGATGTTGCGGAGGATGTCGTGCATGTCGTAGGCCGAGTTGTCGGCGTCGGGCATGAACGAGTCGAGCGCGATGTCGGCGTCGGTCTTCTCCGGCTCTAGGCCGGGGTTGACGATGGGGCCGGGCTCGTTGCAGTTCGACGGCAGGTAGCCAAGGAGCCCGCGTACCCAGGCGAAGGCGTCGGCCTCGGTGGAGGCGACGTGATGGACGGTTCCGTACTCGGCTTGCTTGCGGGCGCCGCCGAGCTCCTCGGCGGAGATGTGCTCGCCGGTGACGGCCCGGATCACCTCGGGGCCGGTGATGAACATGTAGGACTGGTCCTCGACGGCCACGATGTAATCAGTGATGGCCGGGCCATATACCGCCCCGCCGGCGCACTTGCCGAGCATGACGGAGATCTGCGGCACGAGCCCGGAGAGCTGGATCTGGCGCCGCCCGATCTCGGCGTAGAAGGCGAGCGAGGTGACGGCTTCCTGCACGCGGGCACCGCCGGAGTCGTTGATGCCAATGACGGGGCAGCCGGCCTTGAGCGCCATGTCGAGGGCGGCGCAGACCTTGCGGCCGAACATCTCGCCGAGGCTGCCGCCGAACACGGTCTGGTCGTGGGAGAACACGACTACCGGTCGACCGTCGATGAGGCCGTGACCGACAACGACGCCATCGCCGTAGGGGTTGTCGGCGGAGCCCGGTGCCTTGACGAGCGCCCCGATCTCCACGAAGCTGCCGTGGTCGAGCAGCGCGTGGATGCGCTGCCGTGGCGAGGCCAGGCCCTTCTCGTCACGCTTGGCGATAGCGCGGGGGCTACCTGGATCCTGGGCCTTGTCGAGGCGTGCACGCAGGTCGGCAAGCTTCTCGGCTGTCGTGTTCACGCGCGGCAGCTCCTCACTCTGGGGAACGGTGGGCTTCGATCTCGTCAAGCTTGCCAGAGAGGTGCTCGGCGACACGGGCAATGACAGGCTCATCGACCACACCGAGATGATCACCGGTGAGCTGCACGACCTCGAGGCGCTGCGCCACGTGTCCCCATCCACCGTCTGGAGCGATGTTGGCGAAGCGTGGCTCGAGCTGCACGGCACCATCGTGCATTCGCTCGGCCTTGTATAGCACTACTGCTCCGTCGTAGTCGCGGGGCTGGAGCTTCCACGCGGCACGATTGTCGAGGTAGGAGGCGCGCTGGTGCTCGATGATGCCACCGCTGATGGTGTGGTTGGTGCCCTTGAGCTGATCGAGCATGATGCGGATCTGGCCGGCATCATCGGTCGTGACGAGCTTGTCGATGGGCAGCTCGGGCTCGAACCCGTAGTTGACCTTGGCGAAGTCGGCGAACCGCTTCCACCGCAGCTCGATCTCCTCGGGCGTGTCGGGGATCGGCTCGGACGGGAACACGGTGTCGAGCAGCCCGAGCAGTGCTACTTCCTCGCCCTCGGCGCGCAGGCGGTGGGCCATGGTGTAGGCGAGGGCACCACCGAATGACCATCCGGCGAGGACGTATGGCCCGCGTGGCTGGATCTCGCGGAGCGCGGGGAGGTAGTGATCGACCCGCTCCTCGAGGGGGCCGTCGATGCGCTCGAAGCCGTAGACGGGCACGTCGGCGGGGAGCCGCTTGGTCAGTGGCTCGTAGACGACGGTCGATCCGCCGGCCGGGTGGAACACGAACACGGGGACGCGGGTGCTGCCGTCCTTGCGAGGCCGCAGGGTGCGCACGAGGCCGACATCGCCCTCGAGGTGGTCGCGCACGAGGTCGGCGAGCCGCTCGAGGTTCGGTGCGGCGCGCAGCTGCTCAACGGTGATCTCGCCGCCGGCACGCTCGGAGAGGCGCTCGGCGAGCCTGTTGGCGGTGGCATCGTCGATCGCGGGCAGCGGGTTGAAGATGCCGCCTGCGGACTTTCCGGTGATGGTGGCCCATTGGGCGAACGCGAGGCGCTCCGCGGCGTCGCGCGGTGGCACGTCGAGCCCGGCGGCCTCGGTGACGCTGCGCTGGTCAGTGGCCTGGCTGGGTGCTTCGCCGGGAGCAGCGCTGGCATCGTCCCTGCTGGCATCCGCGGCCTCGGACGGGGCGCTGTCCGCAGTGGCTTCCTCGGAGGGGGCTTCACCAGGGGTGGCTTCCGCGATGGTGGCCACGTCGACGGGAGCGGCGCCGGTCTGCTGCTGGGCGGCGACCTCGGCGACCTTGTCCGGGTTCTCGATCGCGTAGACGAGGTACTTCTCGACGTCGTCGAGGCTGGCGTCGCGCAGCGCCTGGATCTGCAGCTGCGGGATGCTGAACTCGTGCTCGACGCGGTTCTTGATGCGCACGGCCATCAGTGAGTCGAGGCCGAGCTCGACGAGGGAGATCTCGGCGGGCAGGTCCTCGGCGGCGTAGCCCATGGCCTCGGCGATGATGCGGGTGAGGCGCTCGCGGACGGGCTCGCCGCTGGCGGGGTCCCATTTCTCCGGGGCCTGGCCGGGGAGCTCGGTGGGCTCATCCGCTGCGGCGGTGGCGCGCGCGACGGGCTCGGTGCTGCCGGGGCGGGCGAATGTCTCGGGCGCGCTGAGCGGTCCGCCGGCGGTGACGACACCGTCCGCGAGCAGCGCGAAGTCCTCGCCCTGCCTGCCGAAGACGCGCAGCGACGCGCCACCGGGGTGCGGGTGCATCATGGTGGTGAGCGTTCCGCTGCTCGGCAGGCCGGCGTGGTAGATGACCGCGCCGAGCGTGACGTCACTGAGCACCTCGCGCGCGGCGGCCTGGATGAGCGCGTCGATGTCGTTGACGGCCTGGGCCTGGACCTCCCAGACGTGCTGGCCATCGGGCAGGGCCACGTGCGCACCGGGCATGCGCTGGTCGCCGCCGCTGCTCGCGCGGGCGGCGGTCCAGTGCTCGCGGCGCAACCAGGCGGTGCGGGGCGGCTCGGCGTAGGGACCGGGCGCCACCATGCGATCGAGTGCCACGGGATGGCCGTGGACGTAGAGCTGCGCGACCGCGCCGGCGAGGGTGGCGGCGCTGTCCTCCTTGCGGTTCTGGGTGTAGATCAGCTGGGGCTCGACGAGGCCGCTGGCGAACGCGGAGGCGGCGACGGACATCAGCGCCACGGGATGCGGGGCGAGCTCCACGAACGTGGTGTGCCCGGCGGAAACAGTGTTCTGGACGGCATTGGTGAAGAACACGGTGTAGCGCATGTTCTTCGTCCAGTAGTCCTCGCCGTGGATGGGGGCGTGGCCCCGCGGGAAGACGGTTCCCTCGTGGACGGAGGACGCCACGGCGCATTCGAGCGGGCGGGCGTCGATGCCCATGATCTCGGCGGTGAGCTCGCCGAGGATGGGATCCATCTGCGCGGTGTGGCCGGCTCCCTTGGTGTCGAGGACGCGTCCGAGCTTCTGCTCGGCCTCGGCGCGCGCCACGATCGCCTGCACCTCGGCGTCCGGGCCGCCGATGACGGTCTGGGTGGGGGCGGAGTAGACGCAGATCTCGACGGCGGGATACTCGTCGCGCATGGCAGCGAGCTCGTCGGCGGAGTACTCGACGAGGGCCATCCGGCGGATGTTGTCGTCGGTGACGGCGGCCTCGGTCTCGCCCATGAGGCGGGCGCGGGCGGTGATGACCCGTGCGGCGTCCTCCACGCTGAGCCCGCCCGAGACGGCTGCGGCGGCGACCTCGCCGAGCGAGTGCCCGAGCACCGCGGCGGGGCGCGCCCCGGCCTCGCGCAGCGTGGCGGCGAGGGCTACCTGGATGGCGAAGATCGCGAGCTGCGCGGTCTCCACCTGGTAGCGGAAGCTCTCGTCGAAGAACATGTCCTTGACGCTGTGCCCGGCCTCGTCGATGAGCAGCGCGTCGATCTCGTCGATGCGGGCCGCGAACACAGGGCTGGACTCGTAGAGCGCGCGGCCCATGCCCGCGTGCTGGGAGCCGAAGCCGGAGAACACCCACACGGGCCCGTCGGCCGCGGGCGCGTCGGAGGAGAAGACGCCCGGGCGCGGCTTGCCCTCGGCTATCGCGCGCACCCCGGCGAGCAGGTCGTCGCGGTTGGCGGCGACCACGGCGGCGCGGGATCGCCCGTGGTTGCGCTTGGCGAGGCTGCGCGCGAGGGAGGCGAGGTCCACGTCCTGGCCAGCGCCGTCCTCGAGCCATTCGAGGAGCTTCTTCGCTGCTAGGCGGCGCCGCGACGGCAGGCCGCCCGAGAGCGGGAAGATGTAGGGGCCGTCGGCGAGCACCGGGATGTCGCTGGGGCCAGGCTCGGGCCGGGCGTCGGGCACGTATTCCTGGACCACGATGTGCGCGTTGGTGCCGCCGAAGCCGAAGCCGGATACGCCCGCGGTGGCCTTGCCGGAGTAGCGGGGCCATTCGCGGATCTCGTCGACGACCTCGAGCTTGGCGTCATCGAACTGGATGTAGGGGTTGGGGCCGGCGAAGTTGATAGTGGCCGGGATGAGGTCATGCTGGAAGGAAAGCAGGACCTTGATGAGCGCGGCCGCGCCGGCGGCGGACTCGAGGTGGCCGAAGTTGGTCTTCGCCGAGCCGAGCAGGGTGGGCAGCATCTCGTCGCGCCCGCGGCCAAGGACGCGCCCGAGGGCATCGGCCTCGATGGGGTCGCCGAGCAGGGTGCCGGTGCCATGGGCCTCGACGTAGTCGACCTGGCTCGGGGCGATACCGGCGTCGCGATACGCGGCGCGCAGCACCGCGACCTGCGCCTCCGGGTTGGGGGCGGTGAGGCCGTTGGACCGGCCGTCGGAGTTGACGGCCGAGCCCTTGATGACGCCGAGGATCTGGTCACCGGCGGCCTCTGCCTCGTCGAGGCGCTTGAGGACCACGAGGCCACCGCCCTCGCCGCGGACGATGCCGTTGGCGTCGGACGAGAAGGCCTTGATGCGCCCGTCGGGTGCGAGCACGCCCTCGATCTGCCCGAAGCCGAGCGTCGCGGCCGGGGTGAGCAGCATGTTCACGCCACCGGCGATCGCCATGTCGGACTCGCCGAGCCGCAGCGACTGCACCGCCTGGTGGATGGCGACGAGGGACGACGAGCAGGCCGTGTCCACCGAGACCGAGGGGCCACGGAAATCGAAGGTGTAGGAGACCCGGTTGGGGATGATCGATGAGGCTGTGCCGGTGAGCGCGTAGTAGTGCGCGGTGGTGGGGTCGCTCGCGGTGAGGAGGCTGTAGTCGTTGGCGGAGCTGCCGATGAACACGCCGACCTGGCGGCCCTTGAGGCCGCTGGCCGGGATACGGGCGTTCTCGAGCGCCTCCCAGGTCAGCTCGAGGGCGATGCGCTGCTGCGGGTCGACGTTCTCCACCTCGAGCGGCGACATGGCCCAGAACTCGTGGTCGAAGCCCTTCACGTCGTCGAGGTAGCCACCGAAGGTGGGGGTGGAGGCGAGCGCGGCCGCGATGACGGGATCGCCCGAGTACTCGTCCCAGCGGCCCGCGGGGAGATCAGTGACTGCGTTGCGGCCCTCCGCGAGCAGCGTCCACATCTGCTCCGGGGTGCTCGCGCCACCGGGGAAGCGGGTCGCGAGGCCAACGATGGCGATGTCCACGTGACCGATCGGCCGCGGCCGCTCCTCGAGGGTGTCCGAGTCGGTGTCCGTGCTGGGGGGCGGGCCCTCGATGATGCGCTTGGCGAGCGCCCCGATCGTCGGGTTCTCGTATGCGACCGTAGCGCTGAGAGTGATGCCGAGCAGTTCCTCGACCTCGCCGCTGAGCGCCACCGCATCGCGCGAGGACAGCCCGAACTCCTCCATGGGGCGCTCGGCGGAGATCTGGTCGAGCGGTTGACCGGTAGCGGTCGCCACCCACTGGCGGAGCCAATCGACCAGCTGGGAAACGGACATCTGCTCTGGGGTCAACGTCACTCGCTCATGGTGTCGGGGAACGCGGTCTGGGCGTGGCCTCCACGAAGGGTGCCATCGATGTAGGCGGCCTTGCAGGCACGCCGGGCGATCTTGCCGCTGGACGTACGAGGAATGGAGCCGGCGGGCACGAGCAGCACATCGCGCGCGGTCACGCCGTGGCGGGACGCGATTGCGGCGCGCACTTCCTCGGCGATCGGCACCGGATCGGCCTTGCCCGCGCCGGGAGCGCGCTCGCCGACGATGACGAGCTGCTCGGAGGTGTCCTCGGGATCAAGGTCGACGCCGCTGAGGGGGTTGTCGAACACGGCCTGGGGCAGCTGGTTCGCGGGCACGGCGAACGCGGCCACGAAGCCGGGGCGCAGCGAGGAGCTTGCTTCCTGCGCGGAGTTCTCGAGGTCCTGGGGGTAGTGGTTGCGGCCGTCCGCGATGACGAGGTCCTTCACCCGGCCAGTGATGAAGAGCTCGTTGTCGATGTAGACGCCGTAGTCGCCCGTGCGCATCCAGTTCGCCTCGAGGCTGGTGCCCTCGGTGTGGCTGCCCTCGGGGAGGCGGTCGGTGATCTTGTTGTGGAACGTCTCCTCGGTCTCCTGCTCCCGGTGCCAGTAGCCCTGGCCGATGTTGTCGCCGTGGAGCCAGATCTCCCCCACGCGCTCGTCGGGGAGCTCCTTGCCCGTCTCCGGGTCAACGATCGCGGCCCACTGGCTGACCGATACGTGGCCACACGAGACCTGCGGGACCGAGTTCGGCGCGTCGGAGCGCACCCGCTTGATGCGCCCGGCGTTGAGCTCGTCCCGGTCGACATAGATGACATGCGCCTCGTCATCCTGGTTCGGGGTGGAGACGAACAGGGTGGCCTCGGCCATGCCGTAGGACGGCTTGATCGCCGTCTTCGGCAGCCCGTAGGGGCCGAACGCGTCATTGAACTTGCGCATCGATGCCGGAGTGACGGGCTCGCTGCCGTTGATCAGGCCGATGACGTGGCTGAGATCGAGGGTCTCGCCTTCCTTCGGCACGCCGCGCAGCGCGGCATGCTCGAACGCGAAGTTCGGCGCGGCCGCGAACGTGCCGGCCCCGTCGCTCTCGGCGGCGAGCTCCTTGATCCAGCGGTACGGGCGCTGCACGAACGCGCGGGGCGACATGATGGTGATGTACTTGCCACCGAATGCCGGGAGGATGACGGTGAGCAGGCCCATGTCGTGGAAGAGCGGCAACCAGGTGACGCCGCGGGATTCCTCGGTCAATCCGAGCGAGGCGCACATCTGCAGCACGTTGGTGCTCACCGCGCGGTGGGTGATCTCCACGCCGGCGGGAACCCGGGTGGATCCGGAGGTGTACTGCAGGTAAGCGATGTCATCGAGCGAGGGGTGAGGCAGCTGCCATGATTCCTCGAGCGAGTCCGGGATGGCATCGACGGCGATGATGCGGGGGCGCTCGCTCGCGGGGCGCGAGCGGAAGAACTGGCGCACGCCCGCTGCCGACTTGGTGCCGGTCAGGATCGCTGCGGGCTCGCAGTCGCCGAGCACCGCGTGCAGCCGATCGGTATGGCCAGGCTCGTCCGGGTCGAAGAGCGGCACCGCGATGTTTCCGGCGTGGATCGCCGCGAAGAAGGAGACGACGTAGTCAAGCCCCTGGGGCGCGAGGATCGCGACGCGGTCGCCCTTGTTCGACACTTGCTGGAGCCGGCTGGCGATCGCGCGCACCCGCACGCCGAAGCGCTCCCAGTTGAGCTCGTTGACCTCGCCGTCACGATCGCGCGAGTAGTCGATGTAGCGGTACGCGAGGTCCTCCGCATTGCTGCGGGAGTGCTGCTCGACGCAGTTCACAAGAGTCGCCTCCAGTGTGAGTGCAACCTCACCGGCCTCGTTGTAGAACTCGTCCATGCCTCTCCCTCAGTGTGCAGGTGTGAACCAGCGATCCCAGCAGCGATCCGAGCACGCAGAAGCGCGCCGGGCATGACTGTTGCGTCGCCATGAACGTCACGGGCATATGCGAACCGCATCCGCCCCTTGGGCTGTCGTGCCAAGCATTTCGTATGTTACAGACGGACGCAGTGTGTGTGACGCACTGCACCGAACAGTCATGCAGCCCTCATGCTACTCATCCCGGCCCGTGTTCAGAGGCATCATGAGGTGACCAGCACGCATTTTCATGCTTCTCGGTAAGGCACATCACATCCTGGACCCGGTCCAGCACTGGACCGTTGCGGGCCCGTCACCGTTTCACGGCTGAATCGTTGTCCGCCGGATCCCGGGAGCAAGCCAGATCGGTACCGCGACCACTACTACGGGTGCGGGTAGGACGGCGCCTCGTCGATGATTCCGCGTGCCCAGCCCACGAGCCATTGCGTGGTGGTCGTGCCCTGATCGTCGACGACGTGGGAGTCATAGAACGCATGGACCGGATTGTTCAGGTAATCCCTGACCAACCGATTGAAGGCGAGCAGGAGATTATCGAGCGTCGGCGCGTCACAGATCGGATCGTTCGGTGCACAGATCTGCACGGTGCGGTCCGCCACCGCGCCGAAGCCGCCCTCCCGCCTTCCGCTCAGGGTCGCGCCAGGGATCACCGGCAGGCCCGCGAGCGCGATCTCGAGCCCCACCCCCTGCACCGGGGGCCCGATGGTCCTCGCGGCGTCGGGATCGTATCGACCGTCCGCCACGAGGGCCACCCCGCTGACCTTCTCGGGCGGGACCGGCCCTTCCCCTCGACCGATCCGGGAAGCGATATCACCGGCGATCACCGCGCCCTGGCTGAAACCGATCAGCACGAAGCTGGTCAGCGGGCATTCACCATGGCGCTGCGCCATCGCATCGGTCAGGGCGGACTTCCCGATGGCACGACTCTCGTCATAGATCATCTCCGGGGGACCGCCAGGGCGCTGGAACTGCGCGGGATAGGGCACGGTGTAGATCTCGGCCCGGTCCGCGGGGTACTGGCCAGAGAGCGGCTGGGTGACCTTGAGCAGCAGGGAGGCGGGGTTCGCGGTTGGGTTGAGCGGATCATCCCCGGGGGAGGATTCCCAGGTCCCGGGCACCGAGTACAGCTGCACGTCGGGGCACCACTCGGGCTGCTGGGCCTGCTCGGTGGGCGTGGTCGGCGGCTGCCCTGGCATGCCGGGGATCCGGATCCGGTCGAGGAGGGCAACGATCAGCGCGATGACGATGACGATGACCACGAGCAGGGCAAGGAGGATGAGCAGCAGGCGGGGCAGGCGGGAGCGCCCGCGGCGCCGGGATCGTGCTTGGGATGCCCACGCCATAGTTCTCACTCACCCATCGCAGTAGTGACGGCCAGCGATCTCCACGTACTCGTCGGCGATCCGTTCGGGATCAGCGTCGGATCCGATTCGCTGCAGCTCCAGACCCACCATAGCGGTGACGTTGATGAGAATGCTCTCCCGCGGCAGCGCGTCCCCGCTCGCCGCGCACACATACGCCCCGATGCCCTGCGCCGAGGATGACTCGGGACCGGCGGGCAGGCCGGCGGCATCGACAGCCGCGAGGTACTCGCCGAGCGGATCGGCAGGGGGCTCCTCCGGCTCTGGTGTCTCCTGGGGCGGCTCCGCTGGCTCCTCGCTGGTCGCATCCGGCGCCCCCGGGGCATCGGTCTCCCCGGGGGGCTCCACAGCCGTGGTGGCCGGGGTGGTCACCACCGGATCGCTCGCGACGACCGCCTCATCTGCACAGGCGGCGACCATCACGATCGATGCCGCCGCGAGGCCTGTGGCCCACCATGTCCGTGCCGTCATCCCCCACGCCCTTTCACGCCTGTCACGCATAGCATCACGAGCTGCTCGGCATGCGGAGCGCGCCCCGCTCGCCGAGCCCGGCAACAGGCTACAGAGCGAACGCGGGCTGTGACGGGCCATATGGCTCACGTCACAGCCCGCGGTCAACGGCGTCGCTGGGGAAGTACGCCGTTAGCTTGTCACCACCTCGGCCACGCCATCCTTGACCAGGACGAAACCGCCCTGGAAGTCCTGGCGCACCCCTTCGGGAACCTCATGCTGGGCGCCTACCGGGTAGCCCAGGCGACCGGCCTCGAAGCCTTCGGTGGCCCAGGCGTCCATGATTGGTCCGGCCAGCACCGGCCACGCCCCGGTGCCCGGCGACCAGTACACGTTGCCGTTCTCGAACTCGGTGAACCGACCGTCGCCGATCACATGCTCCGAGGACACCGGCCAGCCCAGCGCACCGGTCTCGCGGCCCGCCTCCTCGTAGCGGCGCCAGATCTCGCCCTCGACGACAAGCACGGAGCCGCGCGGCTTGGCGAACAGCGCGCCATTGGCGAAGCGCTGCAAGCGGCCCTGGCGGTCCTGCGAGTTCTCGACCGCGGCGACCGGGATGCCCAGCGGGCCGCTCTCCCATCCGCGCGCCGCCCACTCATCGCGGAACGCATCGATGACCATCACGGCACCGTGGGCGGGCGTCCAGTAGATCGACCCGTCCTCGAAGTGGTTGAACGCGCCCCGCCCGTCTGGCATGGGTGCCTCACTGGTCGTGGGGAACCCTAGGTCGCGCGAGTTAGCCTCGTAGAGCTTCTCGATCTCGCCCTCCACCAGGTGCGCCCCGGTCTCCGGCGACCAGTACGCGGTGGCGTTCTCGAACTCCTGGTACTTGCCGCCCACCGTGGTGCGCTCGTCGGTGAGGCAGACGCCCACGTCGCCGCGCCCCTGCACGAGGTCCCCGATCGCGCCGATGACCTCGCAGGTCGGCTCGTCGAGCACGGAGGGCTGCACTGGCCGATTGAGCCCGACGGAGTCCACGTTGAGCGCGGTCGCGATCTGCGGCCATGCCTCGTGCAGCTCGGACTGCCAGTACGGCCAGCTGTGGGTGCCGGTGTTGCGGAAGCGCACCGTCGCGGGGATGTTGAGCTGCTTGAGCCTCGCGGCGAAGTTCTGCGTGGTCAGGCGCGAGAGCACCTCGAGCGCCATTCCCGCCGAGTTCTGCGGGATGCCCGGCATCACGCCGGGAGTGTCGTGCGCGCCCTGCGCCCCGGTGCCCGCCGACATGTACAGGCTCATGCCCTTGAGGTTGCGGGCGAGCAGGTACGGGTCGTGCTCCTTCCACAGCGGGTTGTCGGCCGTGCCCCACATCGCGTCCGCGTCGTAGCCGCCCGCATCGAAGACCGCTGCCTTGATCGCGCGCTGCATGCCATACGAGGTGGTGCTGAGGTAGCCGGACAGCGAGCCGGCGAACTGGAACATGCCGCGGTTGCGGGCTGGCAGCAGCATTGCCGCCGTGCCACCCATGGAGAGCCCGAGGACGCCCATGCTGTCGTTGATGCGGTAGTCGTTGCGCAGGATCGGGGGCAGTTCCTCCGTCAGGAAGGTCTCCCACTTGTAGTTCTTGTCGTTGTCCGGCTCCAGCCAGTCGGTGTAGAAGCTCGATTCGCCACCGACGGGCATGACGACATTGATGTTCTTGTCCTGGAAGAAGCTGATGACGTCGGTCTCCAGCGTCCAGCCGCTCTGGTCATCGCGGGCGCGCAGCCCGTCGAGGAGGTACAGCCCCGGGAACGTCCATTGCGGCTGGGCGTGGAAATCACGCGCGAGCAGCACCTGCACCTGGATCGTCGTGTTCATGGCGGGCGAGTACACCCACAGAGCGAGGTGGCGGTCGCTGAGCCTGTCGACACGCTCGACCCGCACTCCGGGCACTGGCGCCATGGCGGGGGCAGCGGGATGGATCGCTAGTGCCTGGGCCGGCTGCGGCGCGGGCGATGCCAGGGCCGACGGCAGGGTGGTTGCCGTGAGCGCGATCGGAGCGAACACCGCCAGGGCACTGGCTGCTAGCTTGCGACGGCGCGCGCGAGACGGTCCGTTGATGGCTCGGTCGGCGTCGCGCTGCAGCAGTGGCCGCATGAGCGTTCCCCTTCGACGTGGTGATGCTGGGACGCACGGTGCGTGCGTGCTTCCTTCATACCCGCTGTTCCCGGAGTTGCACGAGATGCGCCATGCGATGCGTGAGGGAATCGTTACTGGATGTGCGCAGGGCAGTTATGAAGCAGCCCATATGAAGCAGCACAGTGGTGCCACGAACAGCACTGTGCCCCCGCCCGATGAGGGCGGGGGCACAGCGTGCTAGCTGGGTTGGCTGGATCAGCCTCCGACAGCGGCGAGGATGCCGGGACGTGCCTTGGCAAGCTCGTCCTGCCAGTAGCCCCAGGCGTGGACGCCGGTGGGCGGGTAGCTGAAGGTCGCGTTGAGGCCCAGCGCGTTGGCGCGGCCCTCGAAGGTGCGGGTGTTCAGCAGGGTGACGACCTCGAGGCCCATGGCGTTGGCGGTGTTGAAGTAGTCAACGGGGGTCTCGAGGCGGGTGTAGGCGCCGGGGATGCCGTTGCCTGCCGAGATGTAGAGCTGGATGCCGGAGAGCTCATCGGCGAAGACGGTCGGGTCATGCTCGGCCCAGGCCGGATCCCACGGCGGTCCCCACATGTCGTCAACGTTGTAGCCACCCTCGTCGAGCAGGGCGAGGCGGATCAGCGACGGCATGCCGGGAGCGGAGAGGTTCAGGTAGCCGGAGAACGATGCGGCGTAGTTGAACATGGGCTTGTGGTCAGCGGCGAGCTTGAGCGCTGCGCTGCCGGCCATCGAGAGGCCAGCGACAGCGTTGCCCGTGCTGCGGATGCCGAGCCCGCTCAGGTAGCCGGGGAGCTCCGAGGTGAGGAACGTCTCCCACTTGTAGGTGTAGGGCTGGCCGTTGGTGCTCGACGGGCCGTACCAGTCAGCGTAGAAGCTGGAACGTCCACCGATCGGCAGGACAACGTTGACGTTGGTGTCGGCGAACATCTCGAGCGCGTTGGTCTCGATCTGCCAGCCGCTGAGGTCATCACGGGCACGCAGGCCATCGAGCAGGTACAGCGCTCCGCTGCCCCCGCCCGCCGCGCGCAGCACGTCGACCTGGACGTTGATGCCCATCGACGGCGAGAACACCGAGTGGCGCTGGAACCGGTCGCCCCAGGGGCTCGGGTTAATGCGGACGAGCTCGGCCTGGGCGGCGGTGGCCGGCTGCGCGGCAGCGATGGCGCCACCGGTGAGCCCTGCGGCCATCGGCACGACCAGCGCGGCAGCGCTCACGGCGAGCACCCGCTGACGCCACTTCTGTGACACGCGCGGTTTAGCGAATCGCATGGAAAATCTCCCTCTTCTCGTGTGCATCACTGCTCCGCCCGGGCACCTTGGTGCCGCTCGGCGTAACAGGGTCACCCTCCCGTAAGCAGCATCGCCATCCGCGCATCGAGCGCAGCGATCCTGGCAAACCCCTGAGAGCTTGCTGTGTAGATCGGCCTGGACACGATAACCGTTACACGCCGATCCGATCTCGTTCCAGATACCGATGGATCACGATTACCGTACCGCACCCCCAAATGGACCGCACATCGAACCCCCGATTTCGGGCATGGGTCATCGAGAGCGAAGCAATATGCGAGTGAACTGCGGCGATGCGCTAGCTTTCCAGGGTGTCGCAGCGCTCGATCTCGTCGAGGGGAGCACGCTCGATGCGATAGCCCGATCTCGGGAAGGCGTCGACGATATTGCGGAGGAATCTCCGGATGGTCAACTCATCGCGGTAGCTCCCGAGGGCCGAGCGGGTGGCCTCGCAGCTGAGAGCACGCTGTGCATCCTGCACCCACTGCGGGTCGAGGAAACCGATGAGACCGGTCTCCCAGGTGTCCGCGCCCCCGTAGTCGGCGATGAGCCAGTCGGGATAGAGGTACTTGTCATGGCCGATGCGGCCCCCCTCGATGCGCTCGGTGTGCGCGGCGAGCGGATAGGCCAGGCCGATATGGTCCAGGACACGGACGTCGAGCGGCATGATCATGCCAGCCATGCCAAGCTGCGCGTAGTAGACGGTCGCGCGCGCGTCATCGAGGGAGGCCGGGTCCTTCGGCGGCACATAGACCCACGATCCCTCGTCCGCCGTGGGCAGGAGGACCGACCCTCGTGGTGCCGTATCGAGGACGAGGAGCAGGGATCGCATGCGCGGGTACTGCACGTAGTGCTCGGCGCTCGTGGGGTGCTCGATCCCGGTCTTCTCCGCGTAGAAGGCCCGCTCGTCGACGATTCCCGAGTCCGGGATCTCGACAGAGACCCTGGGCTCGGCGACGACCACGACCGTCACGGACCACGCGACGACAACGATCCACGCCACCGGTGCGACGATCCCCGCCACCGCTCGCCGCCCCGCGCTGGCCAGCCACTGGCGGGTGGGCAGGACGATGGGGATCACGGCCACGGGCAGCAGCAGGGTGAACAGCACGGGCAGCAAGGTGCGGCCGTGCATGAAATCGCCGCCGACCCGCACCACGTAGATGCCCAGCAGGATCCCATTGAGCAGGAACAGCGCCACGACAGCCGCTCGGCTCCGCGACCGGGAGCGCTGCGGCGCGGGCTGCTCGCTGCCACGCTGGGAACGGACGAGGAGCCAGGCCGCGATCCCGCCTATCGCCATCGCCGCGAGCGGCAACCACAACAGGTATGGGCCCACGAGATCCTGGAAGTACAGCCAGCCCTGCGACCAGCGCGAGCCACCGGCATCCTTGGCCACGGCGGTATTGGGGAACGGCAGGCCGTAGTAGCCCATGCGGAAGATCTGGTACGCCACGGGCAGCGCGCCCGCTGCGGCGATGAGGAGCGCGCGGAACCGCCACCTCACGTCCGCGCTGAGCAGCAGCAGGATGGCCAGGCCGCCCAGGACAGCGAGCTCGGGGCGCACCAGTGGGCCGAGCCCGGCGACGAACGCGACAAGGATGGTCGAGCGGGCCTCCGCCCGTGGCTGCCGCGCCCATCCGAGCATCAGCCACCACAGCAGCGCGATCCAGGCGATGACGAGGCCAGACTCGAGACCGGATGTGGCGAAGTCCCGTGCCGGGGGCACCGCGATGTAGGCGATGACACCGGCGGGCAGCAGGAACGATGCAGAGCTCGTGCCCGAGTACAGCCGCGCTCCCCCCATGACGGCGAGGACGATCGCGGCGACGCTCAGCGCGAGCGCGAGGACCAGCACCACGCCTTCCGGGCCGGCGCCGGGGATCCACGTCCCCATGTACACCAGGTAGGTCCACAGGGTCGAGGTGTTGGCCTCGACCCGCTCCCCGGCATTGAACACCGGACCGTTGCCAGCGATGAGGTGGCGGATGGTGCGCAGCACGATCAGGCCGTCATCGGAGATCCAGCGACGCTGCCACGCCCCGAGGGCGAACAACCCAGCAACGAGGATCGTGCTGGCGACCAGCACGATCCGCGGGGCTATCCCGTGTGGTGGGGCACCATCAGGCGATGTAGACCGCGACACCGACGACTCCAATCCATGCAACCGCGAGGAGCTGGAGGACCCGGTCGCCCAGGGCGATCTCCTCCGGCTCTCCAGCTTGCGCCCCATCGATGTCGACGGCATAGCGCAAGATGGCGATTGTAAACGGAATCATCGACATTACGAACAATCCGAGGTGGGAACCGTCCGCCCGGGGTGTTCCGGGACCGCCGCTGTCCTGCTCGAAGGCCCAGAGGCCATAGAACACGATGACCGCAGTGGCCGACATGGTCCAGACGAAGCGGAGGTAGGTGGAGGTGTAGTTCTCCAGCGACTTGCGGATCTTCGCGCCGGTCTCCTCGGCGAGCTTCAGCTCCGCGTAGCGCTTTCCGGCCGCCATGAACAGCGACCCGGACGCGGCGACGAGCAGGAACCACTGGGAGAGCGGGATGCCAGCAGCGACGCCGCCGGCGACAGCGCGCAGCAGGAACCCGGAGGAGACGATGACGATATCGAGGACTGCCTGGTGCTTGAGGCCGAAGCAGTAGGCGAGCTGGATGATGATGTAGACGACCGTCACCACGGCGAGCGTGTTGTTCGCGAGCAGCGAGAGCAGGGTCGCGGACACGAAGAGGACCACGGCGAGCACGTAGGCCAGCGGCACAGGGAGCACCCCGGCAGCGATGGGCCGGAAACGCTTGGTGGGATGAGCGCGATCGGCTTCCACGTCGCGGGCATCGTTGACGAGATAGACGCCCGATGCGGCGAGCGAGAAGACCACGAATGCCAGGGCGACGGCGGTGAGCACGGGCCCCTCGCCGATGGAGCCGTCCGCGAGCGGCGCGGCGAGCACCAGGCCGTTCTTGATCCACTGCCGGGGCCGCATCGCCTTGATGATGCCCTCGGGGAGCGACGAAGGCGCCTTGCGCGTTCTGGCGCGAGTTGGATCCTCGGGCTCGACCAGATCGCTCATCATTACCCCTCTCGACCATTTCTAGTCATGTTTGGCGGCGCCCAATTCGGACACCAGTAGCTTATGCCCACCCGAGCTTGCGCTCGGCGACCCCCACGAGCGTGGCGGAGGCCGCTCCCACCGCTGCCCCGGTCAGCACATCCGTCGGATAGTGCACGCCAAGGACCAGCCGGGAGAGCAGCATGGGTGGTACCACGGCCGCCGCGATGGGCAGACCGGTGAGCCTTCCCAGGAGAATCGCTGCCGCGGTGCTCGATGTTGCATGTGATGACGGAAAGCTCAGTTGGCTCGGTGTAGCAACGTTGACCACAATATCGGGATGATGTGGCCTGCGGCGCCGCACGACGCGCTTGATCGCGATGCTCGCGGCATGGGCGCCGACCGCACCGACCGCTACCGCGCCCCAGCGCTTGCGCCGGGCGGGGTCGGCGAGCGCGCCGATCCCGGCGACCGCTACCCAGCCGAGGGCATGCTCCCCGAAATGCGACATCAAGCGCGTAGCACCGAGCACGCCGGGCCGGTGCGCGATCATTCGCTGCACCGCCACCAGGACTGCGGCCTCGCCCTCGGCAGGGCCGATCGGTTCCATCAAGTGGGTCATTGAGATCCTCGGGGTCAGTCGTACTGGGCGAAGAACTCGCCCCAGCGCTCGCGGCTGGTCAGCTCGGGAAACGCTGAACGATAAGCGGCCTGCAGCTCCGGGAAGCGCTTCTCGAGCTCCCGACGAAGGCCCAGTGCTTCCTTGAGCAAGCGTGCAGCGACAGCGCGATCACGCTTGCGGTAGACCACGCCACGACCATCGGCGGTCGTCACGGTCACGCCATCCACCTGGGACAGCAGGAACCACCGTGCATCGAGGGTGGCGACATTGAGCTGCGGGCGCTCGTGGTGCGCGGGCTTGGCGGGGCGCAGGTTGTGCACCACAGCGCGGCCGAACCTCTTGAGCTTCGCCGGGGTCGTCACCGGCAGGCCCACCGATCCGATATCGCTGCCCGACGGCAGGGGCAGATCCGTCGCCGAGCCCGCCACGACGGCGTCCGGGTACTCCGCACGGATCTTCTGCACCTTGGCAAGAGAAGTCGGCAGCTCGTCGAAGAGGATGCCGGGCCCGGCGAGGAAATCCTTGATGGCTTCGTTCTGCAGCGCCACGGTGGAGTACTCGAGGCACAGCAGGTGCTTGAGCAACGGCTTCATGGTGCTCTTGACCAGCGCCCGCGCGCCCCCGGGATTGTGCAGCGCGGCCACGATCAGCCGGTTGCGCATGTGGTAGTACGCCTGCCAGTCGATGACGTCGTCCTTGTCGGACCAGGCCATGTGCCAGATAGCGGTGCCGGGGAGAGTCACCGTGGGGTACCCGGCGGCGGCGGCGCGCAGCCCGTACTCGGCATCGTCCCACTTGATGAACAGCGGGAGGGGCTGGCCGAGCTGCTCGGCCACGCTCCGCGGGATCAGGCACATCCACCAGGCGTTGTAGGTGACATCGATGCGCCGGTGCAGATCGGGGGATTCCGCGAGCGGCTCGCCCGCGAAGTCATGGTCGTACTCAGTGTGCGGCGCCGGGCCCCACACGAACTCGCCAAACCGGACTACTTCACCCATCACGTGCAGGTGGGCGCGGTTCTGCAGGTTCAGCATCTGCCCGCCGACGAGCAGCGGCTGGCGGGCGAACCGGGCGAACGCGATGGCGCGCAGGATGGAGTCGGGCTCGATCTCGATGTCGTCATCCATGAACAGGATGTACGGGCTATCGGTGGTGCGCAGGGCCTCGTACATGACGCGCGAGTAGCCGCCGGAGCCACCGATGTTGCCCTGGTCGTGGATGCGCAGGCGATCACCGAGCACCGCGGCGGCCTCGGCGAACCCAGGCTCGTCCTTGGCCTTGCGGGTGCCCTGGTCCGGGATGATCACCGCGTCGATGACCTCGAGCACCTTGGGATCGGAGCCGAGCGCGGTGAGCGCCTTGACGCAATCATGGGGCCGGTTGAAGGTGGGGATGCCGATGGCCGCGCGGCCCTCCCCGGGGGCGTCGACCGGGGCGTACCAGCCACCGGAGCGGATCTCGACATCCTCCTCGGCGCTGAGGTCGAGCCAGAGCCAGCCGCCATCCTCGAACGGGGAGAGATCGAGGACGACCTCGAGCTCGCCGTCGTTGCCGGTGGCCTCGGCGCTCGCGACCTGGATGCGCGTGCCATCCGCCTTGGACCGGTACACATCGGCCCGGCAGGCACCGCTGGTCTCGAGGCGCAGCACGACCTGGTCCAGGGTGCTCCAGCGTCGCCAGTAGCTCGCGGGGAACGCGTTGAAGTAGGTGCACAGCGAGATCTCGGACTCGGCCGCGATGGTCGCCGAGGTCCGCGAGGTGGCATGGACCCGCCGCGGGTTGGTCGGCGATTCCTCGAGGTAGAGGCGGCGCACATCGAGTGGCTCGCCGGGTCGCGGCAGGAGGATGCGCTGCAGGAGCGACCGGGCGGATGAGCTGGTGGTGGTCACTGCGCGGGGTGCCTTTCTTCGAGCGGGGCGCGGGAGAGGTGAGCGCGGCGGCGCTGGTCGCTGCTAGTCGCTGCTCGGGCGCGCCTGCAGCGGCGCCCCCTCGGTGAAGTGCGGGGCGAGGATGTTGTCGAACATGGCGAGCGCGCTCGCGATCGCCATGTGCATATCGAGGTACTGGTAGGTGCCGAGGCGCCCCCCGAAGAGCACGTTGTCGCGCTCGGTCTCCACGCGGGCACGCTCGCGGTACCTCGCGAGGCGCTCCCGGTCCTCCGAGGTGTTGATCGGGTAGTAGGGCTCGTCGCCGCTCTCGGCGGACCGGGAGAACTCCCGCATGATGACGGTCTTGTCGCCGGGGTAGTTTCGCTCTGGATGGAAGTGCCGGAACTCGTGGATGCGGGTGAAGGGCACTTCCGCATCGGGATAGTTCATCACCGGGGTGCCTTGGAAATCACCGGTGGCCAGTACTTCCGTCTCGAAATCGAGGGTGCGCCAGCCGAGCTCGCCGTCGGCGTAGTCGAAGTAGCGGTCGATCGGGCCGGTGTACACGACGGGCGCGCCTGGGGATGCTGCCCGGATCTCGTCGCGCACCTCGAAGTAGTCCGTGCCGAGGCGTACCTCGATGCGGTCGTCGGCGGCCATGTTCTTCAGCCATGCCGTGTAGCCATCGACGGGCAGGCCCTCGTAGGTGTCGTTGAAGTAGCGATTATCGAAGGTGTAGCGGACGGGCAGCCGGGCAATGGTGCTCGCCGGGAGCTCCTTCGGATCGGTTTGCCACTGCTTGGCCGTGTAGTCCCGCACGAATGCCTCGTAGAGGGGTCGGCCAATGAGCGAGATTGCCTTCTCCTCGAGGTTCGAGGCCTCCTTCGTGTCGATCTCGCTGGACTGCTCGGCGATCAGCGCGCGCGCTTGCTCCGGCGAGTAGTAGCGGCCGAAGAACTGCGACACCAGGCCCAGCCCCATCGGGAACTGGTACACCTGGCCCTTGTGCAGCGTGAACACGCGATGCTGGTAGCCGGTGAACGACGTGAACTGGTTGACGTACTCCCAGACGCGCTCGTTGGAGGTGTGGAACAGGTGCGCGCCATACTTGTGGACCTCGATGCCCGTCTCCGGCTCGGGCTCGGAGTACGCGTTGCCGCCGATGTGGGGCCGGCGATCGAGGACGAGCACGCGCTTGCCCAGCTGCGTGGCGGCCCGCTCGGCGATGGTGAGCCCGAAGAACCCCGATCCGACGATGATGAGGTCGAAGGCGTCACGCTCGTGAGCGCCTGTCGTTCGAGTCTCGGTAGGCACCGGGCATCCCTCTGCTTTCCTTGCGGCTGGCCTGCGACTGGGCTTGCGTCTGGGCTATGGCTTCAGCGTAACGGACTGCTCCGCTCGGCCCGTGACCTTCGGTCCCGCCGGTGTCGCCGCGCGCGCGGCGATGGCAGCATCTGCCGCGGAATACCAAGTCCCTCAAGAGATCACGTACACGGTTAGGTAACAGCGGTGTTGGTCAATTCTTGACCACATAGTGACTCCACGGTGCACGAAATGTAAGCCTGGCTTGCCTATGGTCAAGGCTATGACGATCTAGTCATGCCGCACGATGCCGGTCCAGCTCTCACGCGCCGCGCCCAATCGCAGAACAAGGGAGTCACTGCGTTGCCGAATCACCAACCACGACGAATCCTGACGCTCGGTGTCACCGTCGGACTCACCGCAGCCGGTACGCTCCTTGGGCTCGGCGCGACCGCCGGTAACGTCGAGATCACCCCTGTCAACGACAGCACCGACCATGCCCCCACATCGATCGATGAGATCAGCCTCGCGCCCGAGCCCGGCGAGGTCAGCGACATCTCCGACCACGGCGATCCCATCGTCCGCGAGATCACCCAGGACACCTCGTTCAACATGTTCGGCCTCACCTGGGAGGGCGACGGCGACCCCGAGGCATTCGTGCGCGCCAAGCTCGACGACGAGACCTGGACCGAATGGTTCGACCTCGAGCCCATCGATGGCGGAAGCGATATCGGCGACGAGTCCCGCGAGGCCAGCGAGGTCGTCTTCACCGGCGACACGAACACCGTGCAGATCAGCATCGGCGGCAAGGTCGAGCCAGTCCTCGAGGGCGACACCGAGCCCGAGGAGCCGCTCGCTCCCGAGGAGGCGGCGCCCACCGATGCAGCGGCGGGCGAGCCCACCGACATCTCGCGGCCGCTGATCAGCCAGCCGCCCGCGCCCGAGCGCTCCGGGCAGGCCGAGAACCTGACCGCGATCATCATCCGCCCGTCCAAGGCTCCCATCGCTGACGCCCCGAGCGACATCGCGGGCGAGGTCACCGATATCGCCGGTGTTCCCTCGCGGCCCAACGTCATCAGTCGTGCCCAGTGGGGCGCCAACGAGAGCATCCGCTGCCGCGCGCCCCAGGAGAATGGCGGTCTCGGCGCTGTGGTCGTGCACCACACCGCGGGCAACAACAACTACACGCAGGCCCAGTCCGCGCAGATCGTGCGTGGCATCTACGCCTACCACGCGCAGACCCTCGGCTGGTGCGACGTGGGCTACCACGCGCTCGTCGACAAGTATGGCCAGATCTTCGAGGGCCGCTTCGGTGGTCTCGACAAGGACCTGCAGGGCGCCCACTCGGGTGGCTTCAACGTCAACACCGCCGGCTACTCCATGATCGGCCACTACCAGGAGACCACGCCGCCCCGCGCCCAGGTCGAGGCCCTCGCCAAGCTTGCTGGCTGGCGCCTCGCCCTCGAGGACCTGAGCCCGAAGGGCTCCTCGACCCACTACTCGGAGGGTACGCAGTACACCTGGCTCGCGCAGGGCCAGCCGATCACCCTCCCGAACATCTTCGCGCACCGGGACGTCAACTACACCGACTGCCCTGGCAACCTCGGCTACGCCCAGATGGATCTGATCCGCAACGTCGCGACCGCGTACCAGGGCTCGGCTCCAGCGCCGACCGAGCCTGCTGATCCCCCGACCGAGCCTGCTGATCCGGTCAACGAGGACGAGGGCAACGAGGATGAGGGCGGGGAGACCCCGGCCGAGCCCGGCAACGGCGAGAACCCCGCGGGACAGCCCACCGAGGAGCCCGAGCCCCAGCCTGAGCCGCAGCCCCAGCCACAGCCGCAGCCCGATCAGTCGCCCGCCCCCCGCGCATCGTGGAGCTCGAGCGAGCTGCGCGCCACCGGGGAGAACATGCAGCGGCTCCTCGCCTCGCTCCGCAACTCCGCCGCAGAGACCATCCCGGCTGGCGACGAGGAGATCGCGCGGCGCTGGTACACCCTCGGCGGTGTCGAGGGCGCGCTCGGTGACGCGGTGAGCACGATCGAGACCGCGGCCGAGGGCATCACCTTCGCCCGGTTCGCCAACGGAACCATCTACTGGTCGGAGAACACCGGCGCCCGCGCCGTATGGGGAGTCATCGGAGAGCAGTGGGAGGCGCTCGGCGCCCAGGACAGCCTCCTTGGCCTTCCCGTCGAGGAGGAGTTCAGCACGCCCGAGGGCATCCGCGTGAACTTCGAGCACGGCTACATGCTGTTCGATCTCGCCACCGGGGCGGCAACGGTGCACATCAACGAAGCGGCACCCGCCGCGGGATAGCCCGCACTGCATCCAGCCATCCTTGAACAGGGGCCGCGCTCGCAACGAGCGCGGCCCCTCCTCGTGTCAGGACCACCAGCGCTCGAGGACCACGGCCACGCCATGATCGTTGTTGGTCGAGGTCACTTCCCGAGCGGCCGCCCTTGTCTCGGGGTGCGAGTTGCCCATCGCCACGCCGTGGCCCACCCACTCGAGCATCGCGATGTCATTGGGCATGTCCCCGAAGGCAACGGTGTGCTCCGCGGCGATGGCCAGCTGCTGCGCGACCCACGCGAATCCCGTCGCCTTGGTCACCCCGGGCGCCGAGAGCTCGATGAGCCCCTTGTCGGTGGAGAAGGTGATGGCGGCCCGCTCCCCCACCAGCGGCGCGAGCACATCACGCATCGCGGTGCTCGTCATGCCCGCGTGCCGGACGAGCAGCTTGATGGCGGGCGCGGCGATCACCTCGGTCGCGGAGAGCTCGATGTGATCGGGATTGAGCCAGGCATGCTCGTAGCCGGGAGCGCAGACGAACTGCGGGGAAGCCGCATCGTGGGCGCTGCGACCCACGCGCTCGGCAGCGATGCCGCTGCCGGGCAGGGCGGCACGGATGCAGTCGGAGAGCCAGCCCAGGGTGTCGGTGGAGAGCTCCTCGGCGTGCAGGACCTGGTCGCGCTCCGCGTCGTAGATGACCGCGCCGTTCGCGCAGACCGACAACGGCGCGAAACCGATCTGCTCGATGATGGGAGCCAGCCAGCGTGGTGGCCGCCCGGTGGCGAGAATGAAGTGCGTGCCCGCCCCGGAGAGCTCGTGGAGGACCGATCGCGTCCGGGGACTGATCCGATCCTGGTCATCGATCAGGGTGCCATCGACGTCCGAACCGACGAGGAGCGGCAAGGGGAGATCACTGAGGAGTTCCGGATTCACTCTTCCATCGTGCCCCGGATGCTCGCTCGGGGCACATCTACGCGGGCTCGGGGCCGGTCCTGCGCGCCCATTCGTGGTCGCGGGCATCCATCGCGTTGGCCTCGATCAGCGTCGGCGCGGCACCCCCGAGACGGGCCGGCACCCAGGGCTGCCCCTTCGGATGGGCCCCGTAGGCATCCTGCGCGGCGCGGAGAAGGACCTCCATCTCGCGGTGGAGCCGGTCCAGGAGCTCCTGCGGAGGCATGCCCGGCTCGATGGGCTCCCCGACGTGTGCCTGGATCTGCCGGTTCCATCCCAGGATCCTGAAGGGATGCCCCTTGGTGGCGATGCGCTGGGTGCCCCACAGCACGACCGGCACGACCGGCACCCCGGCCTCGATGGCCATGCGGGCGGCGCCGGACTTGAACTCCTTGAGCTCGAAGCTCCGGCTGATGGTGGCCTCCGGGAAGATGCCCACGAAGTCGCCCTCGCACAGTGCCTTGACCGCTGCCTCGTAGGCCGAGGTGCCAGCCGAGCGATCCACGGGTATGCCGCGCGAGGCGGTCGCGAGGAAGCGGGTCACCGAATGCTCCCAGAGCTCCTTCTTGCCCAGGTATCGCATCCTGCGACGGACCATGAGCGGAACGAGCGCGAGGTACATCGGATCCATGTAGCCGATGTGGTTGCACGCGAGCACTGCCCCGCCGTGCCGGGGCATGTTCTCCAGTCCAGTGACCTTCAGCCGCGCGCCCTGGAGCGCCTGGATGATGTAGGCGAGAGCGGCGAGCTTGAGGTACACCAGCCGGAACAACACATCGGCGATGGCCGAGGTCACTGCTGAGATCATGGCTCTTTCGCTTCCTCCCGCGCGCGCCGCGCCGCGATCCGGGCCTCGGCGTCCTTGCGATCCAGGATCGTGGCCTCTTCGAGGGAGGGCGCGCTCCCGCCGAGGCGCCGGGGAACCCAGTAGGCACCCTCGGGATGCGGGCCGTAGTCGTCCTGCACCTTCAGCAGGAGCTCCTGCATGTCGGACTTGAGCCTGGCAGTGAGGTCGGCGGCCGGCTCGAAGGGCTCGATGGGGGCCCCGACGGCCACCGAGATCGGTGTGCGGGTGCGCCCGAGCTGCTTGGGGAAGCCCTTGGTCCAGACGCGTTGTGCTCCCCAGACGATGATCGGGATGATCGGCACGCCGGCCTCGATGGCCATGCGGGCGGCGCCGGACTTGAACTCCTTGAGCTCGAAGCTGCGGCTGATCGTGGCCTCGGGGTACACACCGACGAGCTCGCCGTCCTTGAGCGCTTGCACCGCGGCCTTGTAGGCGTCCCCGCCGGAGACCCGATCCACGGGGATGTGCTTGCATCCCCGCATGAGGGGACCGCTGACCCTGTGCTCGAACACTTCGTGCTTGGCCATGAAGCGGATGAAGCGCTTCACCGGCAGCACGGCCTTGCCGGCGTAGGCGAAGTCGAGGTATCCGGTGTGGTTGACGGCGATGACCGCGCCACCCACGCGCGGGATGTGCTCGGTCCCGGTGACCGTGAACCTCAGTCCCTGGGCGGTGAAGAGCGTGCGCGCGAACGTGACGATCGAGCCATAAACAGGTTCCACGGCGCATAGCCTATCGGGGAAGCTCGACGCTGTCGCCGATGAATCGAGGTATTGATGCCTGGCACCGAGAGGGAACGCACGTACACCTGGTCAGATCCCGCAAACACTGCCGGACAGCATGTCTCACTCAGTGGACTGGACTTCATCCGGGCACTCGCCGACGGCACCATCGACCACTCCCCCTCCGCGCGCACCCTCGGCTTCCGGGTCGTCCGCGCCGAGCACGGAACGACCACGATCAGCCTCGTCCCCGCCGAGTACCACTACAACGCCGTCGGCACCGTGCACGGCGGGATCCTCACCGCCATCCTCGACTCCGCCATGGGCTTCGCCATCAGCACGACCTTGCCCGAGAAGACCGGCTACACCACGCTTGACCTCAACACCAGGTTCCTGCGACCCGTGAGCATCGGCACTGGCCCCGTCGAGGCGATCGGCATCGTCGAGCACACCGGGCGCGCCACCGCTACCGCGCGCGGCGAGATCCGCACCAGCGACGGCAAGCTCTGCGTGTCCGCGACGACCCGCTGCATGCTGTTCCGGCCCGATAGCAGCTCGGGGCAGTAGGCCCGGGCGGGAACAGGGCAGCCATCAGCGCACGGGCTCGAGCACCTCGCGCCCGACGAAGGGGACCAGCGCCGCGGGCACCCGCACGCTGCCATCAGGCTGCTGATGGTTCTCGAGGACTGCCACGAGCCAGCGCGTCGTGGCCAGCGTGCCATTGAGCGTCGCGGCGATCTGCGGCTTGCCGTTCTCGTCCCGGTACCGGATCGCCAGCCGCCGGGCCTGGAACGTCGTGCAATTGGACGTCGAGGTCAGCTCCCGGTACGTCTGCTGGGTGGGCACCCAGGCCTCGCAATCGAACTTGCGGGCCGCCGAGGACCCCAGGTCGCCCGACGCCACGTCGATCACCCGGTACGGGACCTCGATCGCGGCGAGCATGTCCTTCTCCCACTGCAGGAGCCGCTGGTGCTCGGCCGCTGCCTGGTCCGGACGGCAGTAGGTGAACATCTCGACCTTGTCGAACTGGTGCACCCGGATGATGCCACGGGTGTCCTTGCCGTAGCTGCCGGCCTCGCGGCGGAAGCACGAGGACCATCCGGCATAGCGCACGGGATCGCCCGAGAGGTCGATGATCTCGCTCGAGTGATAGCCAGCCAGCGGCACCTCGGAGGTCCCCACGAGGTACAGGTCATCGTCGGCGAGGTGGTAGACCTCGTCAGCGTGGGCGCCCAGGAAGCCTGTGCCGCCCATGATCTCCGGGCGCACCAGCACCGGCGGGATCATCGGGGTGAACCCTGCCGCCACCGCCTTCTGGATCGCGAGCTGCAGCAGGCCGAGCTGCAGCAGGGCCCCGTTGCCGGTGAGGAAGTAGAACCGCGAGCCAGAGACCTTCGCGCCGCGCTCCATGTCGATCAGGCCCAGTCGCTCGCCCAGCTCGAGATGATCGCGGGGCGATTCGATCACCGGCGGCTCCCCCACCGTCTCGATCACCGTGAAGTCGTCCTCGCCACCTACCGGGACATCCGGGTGCACGAGGTTGGAGATGGCCCGATGAGCCGCGACGAGGCGCTCGTTGGCCGCGGCCTGCGCGGCCCCGGCATCCTTGACCTGCTGAGCGAGCTCGGAGGCACCAGCAAGGAGGGCATCCCGTTCCTCCGGGGCCGCCCTGCCCACCTTCTTGCCGAGCGCCTTCTGCTCGGCGCGCAGCGAGTCCGCCGCCGCGACGGCCGCGCGGCGCTGCGCATCGGCATCGAGGAGCACGTCAACGAGCGCGGGGTCCTCCCCGCGCGCCCGCTGCGAAACCCGCACGGCTTCAGGATCATCACGAAGCATCTTGAGGTCGATCACGCCTAATACCCTACTGCGCCCGCTTCGCTTCCTCCCCATCGGAACGGGCGGGCAGCCAGCTCCGGGACCGCTCACCGGGGCCACCAGCGAGCGGCGCGCCCTGCCAGGTACGGAAAATCCGGGCACGAGGTCGAAAGACCACCGGTATGGGTGCATGATGGATGCCGATGACCACGCACTCCTCTCCCCGATCAGCGCCCGAGCCTGATGGCGATCGCCGTCCGCGCTGGCGCATTGCCGCGCTCATTGCACTGCTGGTGCTCGTCGCTGGCAGCGTCGCCACTCTCATCGTCGTGCAAGCGACGAGCGATCCCGAGGACGAGGAGCAGTGGGAGACGATCGCCGCGCCCACCACCGAGGCCGTGGCCGGGGACTCGTTCGGCTCCTCGAGCGCCGGGGACTGCTTGTCGTGGTCAGCGCCCGACGCGGCCGATCTCGCGAAGGTCGACTGCTCGGAGGAGCATCGCTTCGAAGTCACCGCTGCGATCGACCTCAGCGCGTTCCCTGGATCCGAGTTCGGGCCGGACGCCGGGTTCCCCACCGAGCTGCGGTTCTCCGAGCTCCGCGAGCAACTGTGCGAGCCGGCCACCGAGGACTACCTGGGATGGCGCTTCGACCCCCGCGGCCGCTACAGCATCAACCTGATCAACCCCGGCGAGGATGGCTGGGAGGCCGGCGAGCGCACCATTCGCTGCGGGCTGCAGAACGTGGGCGCGAGCGGGCAGGTGTTCCCCATGTTCGGCCGCGCCACCGATCAGAACATGTCCATGGTGTGGGAGCCCGGGTTCTGCATCGGCATCAACCTGGACATCCCCACCGATCCCGTGCCCTGCGAGGACCCCCACGCCTACGAGGTAGCGGGGATCGTGGACCTCGGTGAGCAGTTCGGCGATAACCATCCGCCCCTCTCCGAGCAGGATCGCTTCCTCGACGAGCGGTGCCGGCAGGTCGCCGCGGACTATCTCGGCGGCGCCGAGCGGCTCGAGCAACAGCGCCTGACCGTGTTCTGGGATACCCGTTCGCTGTCGAGCTGGCTGGCGGGCAACCGGCTGGTCAACTGCTCGCTCGGCGCGCAGCTCGACGCCGGTTCCGCGCTCGCCACGCTCGTCGGTCCCGCTCGCGGCGAGATCACGATCAACGGGCAGCGCCCCGATCAGATCCCCGGCCCCGAGGCTCCGGCGGCCCCAGCTCCCGGCCTCGCCCCGGGGAACTAGCACGATGAGCGTCGCCATGAGCGAGGAGCGCTTCGACGAGCTCGTTTCCGATGCGCTGGACCTGATCCCGGCGCCGATCGCGCGCGCGATCGACAACGTCGTGGTGCTCGTGGAGCCGAGCAACGAGGACGAGCCGGGCATCCTCGGCCTGTACCAGGGCGTCGCCCTCACTGAGCGTGATTCGTTCTACGCCGGCTCGCTTCCCGACACGATCAGCATCTACCGGGAGCCGCTGCTCGCGATGTGCGCGACCGAGGACGAGGTGGTCGAGGAGGTCGCGATCACCGTGATCCATGAGATCGCGCATCACTTCGGCATCGACGACGAGCGCCTCCACGAGCTCGGCTGGGGCTAGCCGCTCGAGCACGGCGCGCCGGCCCCGGGAAGATTCTCCCGAGAAATTCCTGCCGGTGTGGAACCAAAGCGAGTCCTGCTGCGTCCTACCTTGTCGATGGGCACTGCCTTGCCTGTCGGAGCACAAGGAGGATGACCCGCGTGGCACAGGAACTGAGCGTTGACCCCGAGACGTTGCGAGCGGCCGCGGCCGAGCTCGAAGCGGCTGCTACCAGGATCGATAGCGAGCTCGTTGTCGCTCGTGGCTCGGCAGCACCCCCGCCGGGCGCCGCCGACGAGGTGACCGTCAAGAGCGCGGCATGGGTCTCGGATGCATTCGTGCGCACCGAGCCCAACCTCGTTGCCGCGATGCGGGAGCTGCGCGAGGCAGCACGGACGCTGCGCCACCAGGCCGCCACCTACGCCGAGCAGGATGGCGCCACGGGCCAGTCCATCGCGTCGCACGCCTGAGCCGGGCATTCACTAGACAGGGGGAGAGCAATGACTTTGACATCGATCATGTGGGAGCTGCGCAAGGCGATGGACCTGAGCCCGCCGATGCACTTCGGGGTGGGCGGGGAGCCGATGCACCGGGCTGGTGGCGCGTGGACCGGTCTTGCCGGTGCTACGAGCGAAGCCGCCCGGCATATCGACACCGCGGTGCGCCTGCTGGATTCCGGCTGGCAGGGCGGCACAGCCGACAAGGCACGAGCAGGGCTGCGAACGATGTCTGCCTGGCTCGACGGCACCAGCATCACCGCGACCAGGGTCGGCCAGACCGCCCAGGTGACGGCGCTGGCGTGCGATACGTCCCGGGTGGCGATGCCCACCGCCGTCGAGATCGCCGCGGTCCAGGCGGCCAAGGCGGCCAGCGTCGTGGGCGCCACCACCGGGGCTCTCGCTGCGGCCGAGACGGCGGAACGGCTCCTCGATCTGCGCGCTATCGCGGCGATGCGGACCTATGACCTCGCCAGCCAGGGCTGCGCCGTCGGTGTCGAGTCGTCCGCGCCGCCGCGATTGACCACAGGCATGGCTGATCACCAGGCCACCGAGCAGGGCGCCGCCTCCGAGCAGCTCGCCTCGGCCGATGGAGATTCGTTCACCTCCGCCAGCCCGTGGACGAGCCCGGCGGGAACCTTGCCGGGAACCGCGCCCGCGGGCGTCTCGCTGCCCGGCATCGCCGGGCTGCCCGCCTCCCCGCTCGGGGTTGCCCCTGCCAGCGCTGCCGCCTCCCCGGGCCTGGTCTCCACGGCTGCGACCGTGGTGGGCCGGGTCGCGCTGCTCGGTGCCGATGCGGCCCGTGCGGCAATGACGCCGGGATCGCCGCTCGGCGCGCCACACCTCGCTCCCGCGAGCGAGCAGGCCCGCGAGGGCAAGGGCGCGAGTGCCGCCCGCTCCCAGTCGATCGCCCCGGCGAGCCTGCGCGCGCCCGGCGCCGCGGGCTTCTCCGCGAGCTCGTTCGCCGCCGCGGGCACGGTGGAGGGCATTGGTCGGCAATCGGCGATGAGCTCGTCGGCTCCCCTGGCATCAGGCCCGGGCGCCGCAGGTCCTGAGGCCGCGAGCTCCTCGGCATCACGTGCGGCAAGCACCTCGATGATGGGCACCGACGGCCGGTCCGGCGTTCCCATGATGCCGCCGACCGCGATGGCCCGGACCGAGGAGGAAGCGAGCCCTCAGCGCGCGCGGCACGCGCGCCCGCGGGACAGGTTCGATGTGGGCCCGTCCGGGCAGCTGGTATGCCCGGCGGTCATCGGCGGGGACCGCTGATATGGCATCGGTGACTGTGTCGGTGACCGAGCTCGCGCTGCTCCAGGCCGCGGCCGGGCTCGATGAGCTGCCCGTGGCCCTTCAGGTTCCCTTGGGCAGCGACGATCAGGTAGCCCGGGCCGTGCTGCGCGAGCGCGGGTTGCTGACCGAGCGGGGACCGAGCACTAGCGTGCTCCCGCTGCTGCGCGCCCTCGCGGCGCCCGAGGCAAGCGTCAGCGCGCGCGCCAGCGTGGTCGGCGCCGACGCCGGGGAAGCGATGCACCGGGGGGTGGTGGCGCGTCGTGGCGATCAGGTCGTGGGAGCGATCCGCCTCGCGGATTCGGTGCGGCTGCAAGCCATCGATGGCTCGGTCGCGGGCTTTCTCCTCGACGTCGTGGGCCCCGCGCCGCGGGGCCGGGAGCTGTCCGCGCGGGACACGGTGGTTCGCCACGAGGCCTTCGCGAGCGCGGTCGATGGGGCACGGGATGCGAACGCGGTGATCCTGGGGCTGCGCCAGGCTGGCGTCGCTGCCGAGGATGCGTTCCAGTACGGGCAGGTGCTGCACGACGCGGACCGGGTCGTGGAGGTCACTGCGCCGGGGCGGGCCGCGCTCGCGGTGATCGATGCGAAGCAGGGCCGGATCCTGGTGTGCCCCCTCGATCAGCCCGATGCCGCGGTGCAGCGGGTGACGGTGTGCGCGGGGTCCGAGCATCGCCTGCGCCGGGCACTGGACCACCTCTGGCGGCCCGGGACCCAGTCATCCCATCGCATCGCCGATCGGGGTGCTGTCCGCGCCTAGCGGCTCGATCAGCGTGCCCCACCGGGACAGCTCCCAGGAGCTGCGCCCGGTAGCGACGAGTTCCACTCCGCCGGTGTTCTCGAGGCGATTGCGCAGCGCGAACAGCGGATCGGTTCCGGTGAGGCGCGCAGCGATCGCCCGGATCGCCGCGCCGTGGCTGACGATGATGATGCGTCGTGCCGCGTCCAGGTAGTCGGCATGCACGGTGTCGATGACGGGGAGGTAGCGCTCCATCAGGTCGTGGCCGTTCTCCCCGCCCGGGATGCGTGGCGCGTCATCCCCGTGGAGCCATTTGCTGTAGGTGGTGGCATAGATGCGGTGGGCCTCGTGATCGTCGCGGTTCTCGAGGTCCCCGGCCTGGATCTCATGGATGCCCTCGACAGATCGCGGGTCGCGGCCCAGCGCGTCGAAGAGCGGCCGGGCGGTCTGCTGGGCGCGCGTGGCGATCGAGGAGAGGATGATGTCGTCCTCGGTGAGCGCGAGCCCTTGCGCGAGACGGAGCGCCTGGGCGGTCCCGTTGCTGGTGAGCACGGCGCCGGGCGGCCGCGTATCGAGCCTGCGCAGCACGTTGGACTCTGACTCGGCATGGCGGACGAGGAGCAGGCGTGTCCTGGTCATGGGCGCTCTCCCCTGCGGAGCTGCTCGAGCCATTCGCGCTCGGCGGTGTCGTCGGGCGGGGATTGCGCATCGCTGATCGCGGTAGGCCAGGAGCCGAGGTAGCGCACATCGGCGCCGCTGCGGTGCAGTGCCTTGAGCGCCTCGCCGACCGCGATGTCATCGATGTGCCCGCGGCAGTCGATGTAGAAGCGATAGGTGCCCATCCCGGTGCGCGTGGGCCGTGATTGGATCCGGGTGAGATCGATGTCGCGCAGGGCGAACTCATTCATGGCGCGGGCAAGTGATCCGGGCCTGTTGGGCAGACCGAGAACCATGGAGGTGCGGTCGCTTCCGGTACGGGGCGGCGGCGGGCCAGGCGGCCCGACGAGGATGAAGCTCGTGGTGGCCCCGGACACGTCGGCGACCTCGCTGGCGAGCGTCTCGAGCCCACGCTGCTGCGCGGCGAGCGCGGTGGTGACCGCGGCGTCCGCCCGGTCCTGCGCGACGTCGTCGGCGGCCGCGGCGTTGGATCCCGCGGCGACGGTGCTCGCGCTCGGCAGGTTGTCCCGCAGCCATTGCTGGACCTGGGCCGCCGCTACTGGATAGGCAGCGACGGTGCGGATGCTGGTGGCTGCCGTGCCGGGCCGCGTGGCGATGGCGAAGGCGATGGGCAGCGTCGTCTCGGCGATGACCTGGAGGGGCGTTCCCGTGGCGAGCGCGTCGAGCGTGGGCACGACAGGCCCGTCGACGGAGCTCTCGATGGGCACGCACGCGAGGTCGGCGGTCCCGGCGCGCACCGCGGCGAGGGCAGCCGGCGGACTGGTGGCGGGCTCGCGGTGGACGGGCGAGGCGATAGTGCCGTTGCGCTCCATCGTCGCGAGCGCTGCTTCGGTGAAGGTTCCCGCGGGTCCGAAGTAGGCGATGGTGAGCACAGGTATGAGGGTACGTGGCGGCGTGGGCGGGCGCTCGTGGTGGAGCGGATCTCGCGGGGGCTTCCCTGGAACCATTAACTTGGTTAGCCTTACCTTATTACTACGGAGAGGTGAGGAAAACCATGTCGCTACATGCCCCAGCGTGCCCCCTGCCCAGCACCGCCGAGCTCGTCCGGTCCGCGCTCCACCGGGCCAGCCCCCGCTCTGCCCTCCTCGCGATCGACGGCACGGCCCCCACCGCCGCGAGCATCCACCACATCGACGAGCACGGCACCGCCCTTGCCTCCATCGACGACGACAGCCCGGCCCACGCTCTCGCCTGGCAATCCGGGCTGCTCGGCGTGCCGGCCCTGCTCGAGCTCACCGACACCGCGCCCGTCGACCTGCGCGAGCCCGTGCGCGGCCTCATCTGGCTACGCGGGCAGCTCACCACCCTCGACCCCGACGTCGTCCACGACATCGCTACCGGGCTCCTCGATGCCCGCCCGGACGAATCGCTGCTCGACCTCGGTCACACCACCGCGCTCGTGCGGATCGAGCTGCGCTCCGTCGTCATCGCGGATTCCTCGGGGGCCGAGTCGGTGCCCATCGACGACCTCGCCGCCGCCCGGCCCGACCCATTCAGCGAGCACGAGTCATGCTGGCTGCACTACCTCGAGCACCATCAGGCCGACATGCTCGAGAGGATCATCCGCAAGCTGCCCGCCTCGGTCATCCGCGACGGCCGCGTCCGGCCGCTCGGCCTCGACCGGTATGGCCTCCGCCTCCGCATCGAGCGCGCCGACCACGACAAGGACATCCGCATCGCCTTCCCCGCGCCCGTCGATTCCGCCAAGGAGCTCGACCAGGCGCTGCGCGTCCTCATGGGCTGCCCGTTCCTCAACGGACTGCGAGCCCGGCAGCGCTGAGGCACGAACCGCTGCTAGCCTCGTGCGCCGTGAGCATCAGCGGTTGGCGCGAACCACCCCTCCACGGCTTCCCCCACCGGGCAAGCAGCCGAGCGGATGCGCGCGCGCTGCGCATCGAGATCGCCGTCGTGCTCGCTGTCACCCTCGGCCTGCAAGGCTTCTACAGCGCCATCAGCTTCACCGAGGCACTGCTCGCGCCCGCCGCGCTCGCTGAGCAATCCGTGGCGCTCAACGCGAGCCGCTCCCCCACCGGGCTGATCGACTTCCTCCGCCAGCTCGCCGGGGCGCTCCGCCTGCTCGCGTGGGCCGCCCTCGGCGGCTACCTGCTGTGGCGCAGCGGCGCCCTCGCGCGCGCCCGGCAGTTCCTGCGCCCGCGCGCCCGCGACCTGCTCCCCGGCGTTGCCCTCGCGGCACTGATCGGCCTGCCCGGCCTCGCGCTCTACTTCGGCGGGCGCGCCCTCGGCATCACCGTCGAGGTGATACCCGCCGCCCTGCCCGACGCCTGGTGGTCGCTGCCCATGCTGGTCCTCTCGGCGATCGCGAACTCCGCGGCGGAGGAGATCCTCGTGGTGGCCTACCTGCTGGTCCGGCTGCATCAGCTCGGCGTGCGCCCATGGGCCGCGGTCGCGATGTCCGCGGCACTGCGTGGCCTCTACCACCTCTACCAGGGCATTGGCTCGTTCGGCGGCAACATCGTCATGGGCATCGTCTTCGCGCGCTACTTCCAGGCGACCTCGCGCGCCTGGCCGCTCATCGCTGCCCACGCGCTCATCGACATCGTCGCCTTCGTTGGCTACACGGTGCTGCGGTGAGCACTCCATCCGGGATACTGGACCGATGAGCCCGGACCATCGAGTGATCATCACCTACTGCGCGCGCTGCGGCTGGCTCCTCCGCGCGACCTGGATGGCGCAGGAACTGCTGACGACATTCGCCGCGGACCTCGCGGAGGTGGCGCTGCGCCCCGGTCCGAGCGGCTCGTTCCGCATCGACGTCGATACGAGCACGGTGTGGGACCGCACGATAGACGGGGGATTCCCTGATATCGCGGACCTCAAGCGTCGCGTTCGCGATGTCATCGCACCCGGCCGGGCGCTCGGCCACACGGATGGAGCCACCCAGTGACCACTTTCCGGCTGGGCTACGTGCCAGGCGTGATGCCCTCGAAGTGGGCACGACGATGGGCGGAGCGCCTGCCTGCTACTCGGCTCGACCTCGTGCCCATCCCGCTCTCGGGGCAGCGAGCAGCGATCCTCGGCGGCGACGTCGACGCAGCACTGGTCCGTGTCACGGAGGATCCCGCGCAGCCCTGGGAGGGGTTCAGCGTGATCCCCCTCTACCGCGAGGAGACAGTGGTGGTGTGCGGCCGCGATCACTACCTCGCGGCGGCGGAGCAACTCACGCTCACGGACCTCGACGGCGATACCGCCTGGCAGCCCCTCGACGATCCGCTCGACTGGACCGGTCACGACGCACCGGGACAGCTCCCGGAGCAACGGCCACCGACCGCGGCGGAGGCCATCGAGATCGCAGCCACCGGCGCTGGGTTCGTCGTCGTGCCACTGTCGCTCGGCCGGCTGCATCATCGCAAGGACATCGTGTCGATCCCGCTCCGCGACGGTCCCGAGCAGCAGGTGGGCATCGCGTGGTCGAGCGAGCGCTCCACCAACGACGATCCACTGCTCGAGGAGATGGTGGGGATCGTTCGCGGACGCACCGCGCGCTCGAGCCGCGGGATCGCCGCCGAGCCCGCGACCACCGCGCAGCCCGCACCGAAGGCCTCGAGCAAGAACCCGGCGAGCAAGAGCCAGGCAGCCAAGAGCCAGGCCAGCAAGGGCGCGCGCAGGAACTCTCCCGCGGCGCGAAAGCGGGGGCCACGGCGCCGGTAGCGGCATCCGTCCCTGCCGGACGGGGGGCGATGCGTAGAGTCAGGCCATGCATGGTGATCGAATGGGCAGGCGGGAAGATCATCCCGGAGCAGCCCGGCCTGTCCGCGTCCCCCCGCGCAAGCGCCGCCGTCCGCGGATCCTGCGCACGCTCGTGCTGCTGCTCGTCGTCCTGGCCATCACCACGATCATCGGCCTGGTCATCGCGGACCAGAGGCTCGATCGGATCAACGCCCTCGGCCCCTACCCTGGCCGGATCTCCGATACCCCCGGCACCAACTTCCTCCTCGTCGGCACCGATAGCCGGACTGGACTGACGTCCGAGCAGGAAGCGGAGCTCTCCACCGGTGGCGAGACGGGCCCCACCCGGACGGACACGATCATGCTGCTGCACGCCTCGAGCCGCGGCAACTCCGTGCTCGTGAGCATCCCGCGCGATTCCTACGTCACCATTCCGCGATGGGGCGAGGACAAGGTCAATGCCGCCTACTCCGTCGGTGGCCCCGCGCTGCTCGCCGAGACGATCGAGCAGGAAACGGGTATCCGCATCGATCACTACGCAGAGATCGGTTTCAGTGGCTTCGCGGACGTCGCGAGCGCGGTCGGCGGCGTAGAGGTCTGCCTCGATGCGCCCATCGTTGATCCGCTCGCCGGAATCGATCTTCCCGCCGGGTGCCAGGTGCTTTCCGGAGGGGACGCGCTCGGATATGTGCGAAGCAGGTCCACACCGCTCGCGGATATCGACCGGATGAACAATCAGCGCGATTTCCTGGCGCGACTGGCACAGAAAGCCGGGAGCCCTGGCGTGGCACTGAATCCTTTTCGATCGATCCCGGTTGGCCTAGCGCTCCTGCGGTCGATCTCGGTCGACGAGGATGACCACATCTGGGACGCGGCCCGGATCGCCTGGTCGCTGCGCGGCGAAATACCCACGGTGAGCGTGCCTCATGCGGGGTTCATGGATGTCGCGGGCAGTGGAAACGTGCTGCTGTGGGATGAGCAGGAGGCTGCGGCGCTGTGGGATTCGATCGCCCGCGATGCACCTCTTCCCGAAGGCCTTGAATAGCAATTCAGGCATTCTTGGTGAACAAGGATTGGTGAACCTTAGTAAGGCTGAGCTACATTTACTGAGGCTATGCTTCAATGACACGCATTCGCATTTCTACTACCATTTAGGCATGAGCACCGATACGAGCAATGACACTAAATTCCTGGCCTTGCTCCGCGAGCAGGTTCGCAACGAGTTCACCGCCTCGCAGCAGTACATAGCCCTCGCGGTCTACTTCGACGGCGAGGATCTCCCTCAGCTTGCCGGCCACTTCTACAAGCAGGCCAACGAGGAGCGGAACCACGCGATGATGCTCGTGCAGTACTTCCTCGACCGGGACAAGCGCGTGGACATCCCCGGCACGGGGGATGTGCAGAACAACTTCGACTCCGTGCGCGAGGCGATCGCCACCGCGGTCAAGCAGGAGAAGGAAGTCACTGACGAGATCGTGCATCTCGCGCGCGCTGCCCGCGATGACGGCGACTACGTCGGCGAGCAGTTCATGCAGTGGTTCCTCAAGGAGCAGGTGGAGGAGGTCGCCACGATGAGCACCCTGCTGACCGTGGCAGAGCGCGCTGGCGACAACCTGTTCGATCTCGAGACCTTCGTCGCGCGCGAGATGAGCGCGGGCGGCAGGGACAGCACCGCTCCCACCGCCGCTGGTGGCGCGATCTAGCACGCGCCGCACGAGCCTGGATGGCCCCGGACCACAATGTCGTGGTCCGGGGCCATCGGCTTGCCAAGCGCGGCAATGCTGGCCCGGGGGCGCAGCACGGCCAGTACGACTAGCGGAGAGTGACCTGCCGCCCGATGATGCCGTCGCGTGCGCGGCGCTCCTCTAGGGTGAGCGGGGCATCGGCAGCGAGCGCCTCGGACATCCTGTTCTGCAGCTCCACCGCCGGCGCCACCCACTCGTCGGGATGCATGTCCGGATCGAGGTCGAAGACGGGCACGAGCAGGCCATGGGTGCGGAAGGAGCCCGCGAAGCGCGACTCGGGCCCGAGGGTCAGCTGGCCCGCCGCGTGCAACCGGGCCATCGCGATCATCAGCTTGTCCTCGTCCTCGGGACGCACCCAGCGCAGGTGCGCCTTCTCGCCGGCATCGACCCACCAGGCAGCGACGAGCTCCTCGGCGTCGAGCCGCGCGGACGGCATGATCATCTCATTGGCGCGCTGGACGGCCAGGCCAGTCTCGCCGGATGCTTCGACTCCCTCGGGTATCCACCAGTTGAAATCATTGTGGACGGTGATGCTCAGCAGCTCATCGGTCGCCAGGTAGTCGGCGAGCTGCGCGCTCGACGCGGCAGTGTCGGCCTGCTGCAGCGAGGTTCCTGGCTGCGCCGTGAGCACCCAGCGGAGGGATTCGGCGAGATCGCGCGCCGGATTGCCCGATTGCATCGCCAGCTGCAGCCCAGCGAGCGCCTCGCCTGGCGCATCGGCGCTGTCCTTGCGGACGATCGCGGCGACTGCCCCCGGCAGGACCGTCGCGATCCCTACTGGCCGCTCCGCCTGCTGCGTGGCGCCGGGAAGGTGCGCGGTGGCCGAGGGGACGAACTCCCGCATGGCCACGAGGTCGCATTCGGCGGCGAAGCCCTCGAACGGTCGGCGAACAGGCTGATCCGCGAGCCTTGCTTGCCGCTGAGCGATCTTCTCCGCACGACGGCTGCCATCGCGCGGACCCATGTTTCTCTTGCTCTTCTTACCCACGCTGCCAACCTACCGCCTCGGGCGGCGGCAGCCGTGCAGCGGCACTCGCCCGGTGGTCCCTGGTCCTGCTAGCTCCCGAGAAGCTGCTGCTTGGTTCGCTCGGGAAAGTTCGTGGCGATCCAGCGGACGCCGAGGTCCTGGCAGAGCTGGACATCAGCGGGCTCGTCGACGGTCCATACGTAGGTGGACCGTCCGGAGGCGCGGGCGCGCTCGACCACCCGCGGGTGCTCCCGGAGCATCTCGATGGACGGACCGATCGCGGCTGGCACGCCCGTGGTCGTCGGCCGGTAGCCGAGGTAGCGGGAGTTCTCGCCGAGAAGCACCGTGGGCAGCGCCGGGGCGGACCGGCGGATCCGGAACACCGCGGACGGCGCGAAGGACATCATCACCACGGGCGGGAAGCTGCCAGCGGGCTTGCGAGCAAGCCCGAACCGTTGCAGCTCGGCGATGAGCTTCGCCTCCACGAGTGCCCCGTACCGCACCGGATGCTTCGTCTCGATGAAGAGCGTCTTGGGCGTCCCCCAGTCGAGCACGAGCGTGAGCAGCTCGCTGAGCGTGAGCACCGACAGTGGCTCGGAGTACCGATCGACCGCGTCGTTCGCGATCTCCGGATCACCGAGCGCCACCGCCGAGCGCTGCCTCGACTGCATCTCCGCGTGCCACCGGCCGTAGTCGTGGGCGCGCAGGTCCTCTAGAGTCATCGAGCTGACCACGCCGCGACCACTGGAGGTGCGATCAATCCTTCTGTCGTGCATGCAGATCAGCGTTCCGTCGCGGGTCAGCCGGACATCGCACTCGAGCCCGTCCGCGCCTTGCTGCAAGGCCAGCTCATAGGCCGCAAGGGTGTGCTCGGGCCGGTCGCCGGACGCACCCCGGTGCGCGACCACCATCGGTGGAATACCAGGATGACCTGGTTGTCTGCGGGTCACTCCCTCATGTTTTCGCACCAAGGATACGAAGGCAAGAGCTTGAGGTTAAGACAACACTGACGCTATCCACCAGTTGGGTGAACGCTAGCGCGCGGCTAGCGCAGCGCTGCCGCGATCGCGTCGCTGACCGGGGTGGTCGGGCGGCCGATGAGCCGACTGAGGTCGTTGCCGTGGCTCGCGAGCTGTCCCTGCCGGATCGCGATATCGACATCCGCGAGGATGTGGGCCATCGCAGCGGGGACCCCGGCCCCGGCGAGGATGTCCTCGTGCTCGGCGGGAGAGACCTCCACGTAGGCGATGTCCTCGCCGGTCTGCCGCGCTAGCTCGTCGGCGTACTCGGCGAGGGCGAAGCTTGTATCGCCGTTGAGCTCGTAGGCGGCGCTGCCATGCCCCTCGGTGGTGAGCACGACAGCGGCGGCGGCCGCGTAGTCCGCTCGCGGGGCGGCAGCGATGCGTCCGTCCCCGGCGCTGCCGAGCACGCCGTGCTGGCGCTGCACCGGGATCTGCGCGGTGTAGTTCTCGGTGTACCAGCCGTTGCGGAGGATGGTGTGCTCGAGGCCGGATTCCTCGATGAGCTGCTCGGTCTGCTTGTGCTCATCGGCGAGGAGGAAGCTGGCGCGGGGACCACCGAGAATGCTGGTGTAGACCAGTCGGCTGGCGCCGGCTGCCGCAGCAGCATCGATGACGGCCTTGTGCTGGGGCACGCGCTGGCCGACCTCGCTGCCGGAGATGAGCAGCACGGTGTCACCGGGCGCGAAGGCGGAGGCGAGGGTTTCCGGCTTGCCGTAGTCGGCGATGCGCACCTCGATACCCTGCTCGGCGAGGTGCTGGGCCTTCGTGGCGTCGCGTGCCACGGCAGCGATCTGGCTGGCTGGCGTTCGCTCTAGCAGCTCCTTGATGACGAGGGTGCCGAGGCTGCCGGTGGCTCCAGTAACGACGATGCTCATGCGGTTGGTCCTTCGCGTGGTTGTTGGCTGTCGGGCCACGGTTGCTCCCGCGGCTAGCATCCACACTAGAACCGAAGCTAACTTTCCGTAAGTACCCACTTTCAGGTAAGTTAGCGGCATGAGGGTAACCACCCCCGCTGGCGAAAAGGCCAGCCCCGCCCCCGACGTCAACCAGGCGTCCTGCCCGTCGCGCAGCGTCCTCGAGCACGTCACGAGCCGATGGGGGGTTCTCGTGCTCGCGCGGCTGCTCGAGGGGACCCATCGCTTCAGCGAGCTCCGGCGAGCGATCGGCGGCGTCAGCGAGAAGATGCTCGCCCAGACGCTGCAAGCCCTCGAGCGCGACGGCATCGTGCATCGCCAGGCCTATCCGGTGATCCCTCCCCGCGTGGAGTACTCCCTCACCCCCCTGGGCGAGCAAGCCGCGGAGCGCGTCGCGGGCCTGGCGCGATGGTCCGAGCAGAACCTGCCCCGCGTGCTGGCCGCCCGCGAGGAGCACGACGCGCGGCAGTGACTCCCGAGGGGCCGGGCGAGCGCGGACGAGGCGGACTGGCTAGGCCGGGACGGACGCGATCCACCGCTTGGGCGACCGCGCGCTCTCCGCATTCGCTGGCCCGCCATGCAGCGACTCGCGATGCTGGATCAGCAGCAGCGCGACGATCGCGCACCCCGCCGCCAGCACATTGGTGAACGCCGCGAAAAGGATGCCATTGGCCTGCGCCTGGATGGTGTCAGCGATCCGCCAGGCAGCGCTGGCGATGGCGCAGATCCAGGTCAGCACCCACAGCGTCCACCAGGCGTTGAGGAGCGAGCGGGACGTCGCGGCCTCATGCTGATCGCCTTCTCGCGCCTGTTCCGCGTGGATCAGCTCACCGAGCAAGGTTCCCGGATAGAACAGCGCGAACGGCGGAACGAAGCTGCCGATGAACTGGATCCGTCGCCGCCTCGGGTCCACGAGCCCCTCGCGCGCGAACCATCCGCGCCGATGCTCGACGAGCCAGGCAGCGCAGGCGATGGCAGTGCCGACCGCGAAGAGCAAGGCCGTGCAGGCGAGGGTGACAACGAGCAGATCCGAGCCGTGCGCGACCACCGGCGGCAGCAGGCGGTCGCGGTTCACCAGGACGATCACGTACCGGATTAGCTCCGCGAGAGCGGATGCGAGGTACAGGGCAGCGGTGAACCTCAGCAGCATCGGCGCGTAGCCGGCGAGGGACTGGAGCCTCGTTCGCGAGGCAGGCTCGGGCCGGGAAGGCTCCTGGTGCAGGCCCCATGCGGGGATCCGCGTGTAGCGGGGGGTGCTCGCGGGAGCGCGCTTGGGGCGGACGGTGCGGGCAGCGCTCCCGCTCGGGGGCGGGCTCGCGGTCCAGCGATGGTCGATCGGGCGCCGCAGGACGGGATGGAGCGGGCGCGGCGACCGTGGAATCGTCATGCTCCCTCTCCCCCTTCCCGCTGCGCGGCGGTGCCTGATCGATGGCCGCGCGTGGCGCTAGTAGATGTATCCGGATCCACCATCAGCGGATTCGATCTCGCGACCAGCCTTCTGCCAGGCGACCATTCCTCCCGACACGTTGGTGGCATCGTATCCGACCGATTGCAGCCACAGAGTCACCTGGAAGCTTCGTCCACCATTGCGGCAGACGACGTATATATCGTCGTCGGGGTCGATCTCGCCATAGCGCGCTGGCATGTCGACCATCGGGATATGCAGCGCGCCGGGCGCATGCCCCTGGTCCCACTCGTCCTGCTCGCGCACGTCAACGATGGTGACACCGCTAGCCCCCGCCTCGGGGATGTCAGCAGCAGGCTCGGAGGGAATCGTCTCGCTCATCCTTCGATAGTGGCACGGAGGGGCGCGCGGGTTCCACTGCTGCGCTTTATCCACAGGTTAATCCACAGTTTCGGTGGATAACCGGGGTATTGTGGCCCATCTGGCCTGCATTAATGGCTAGTTATCCACAAGCAGTTCATTGTGGTGAACCAGGATGTCACCAGCTCGTTGACGTTTTGTTGCTTGGCGTATTCGTTCCCGACACCCCAAGCGGTCCGGGACGGGGATCATCGACCCTGCCATGTTCCACGTGGAACATGGCAGCCGGACCGGGCACCCCCTACGATCGGTGAGCATGTACGAGCTGCGCGGGCGGAATGCGGTCTGGACGATCGATACCGACACGGTGACCATCGAGTTCGGCTCGGGACGCCGCACCGATCCGTTCTATCGCGGGCTCGGGCGCCTCGTCGTGCCCGTGGCGTTCATCGAGGGTGTAGACGTGCAGCCCGGCCAGCGCCGCGAGCCCTGGGTCGCGCGGCTGCGCCTCGCGGCCGGGCTCGACCCGTTCGCCTCGGCCGGGGCCGCCCTCTCGGCTGATCGCCAGCCCTTCGCCCTGGTCGGCGAGAGCGGCACGGACGAGCTCGTCGCCCGCTTCCACGCCGATGCCATCATGCAGGCAGCCGATTTCGCCCGTGACTCCGCTTCCGGCCCGGTCAGCGAGAACGCCATCACGAGGCTCGTGCCCGCGGTGCCGTTCCACATCCAGACCTGGGAGGGCACCGCGTCCTGCGACAGCATGTCGGTGACCCTCACCTGGCCGGGCGCACGGATCCCCTCGCCGAAGAAGCTGCACCAGCGCAAGGAGATCGCGCTTGACGGCATCGCCCGAGCGGAGTGGGTGCCTGGGGATGGCGATACGGACGCCATTCTCCGGCTCGTGCCGAGGGAGCCCGGGCGGGAGGCACTGAGCGCGCGCAACGACCTCAACTGCCTGCTCGGCCGGACCGGCGAGGAGGAGGCACGACTGCTGCTGATGGCCGCGACGATCACCGCTCACGCCCGGGCGGCCGACCACGCGAGCCGGCACGACAACGCCTCGGCAGGCACCGCGAGCGCGGCGCCCAGCGACATCTATGACCGGATCCGCGAGCTGGGCAAGCTGCACGCCGACGGCATCCTCACCGACGCGGAGTTCACCGCGAAGAAGAAGGAACTGCTCGACCGCTTGTGAGGCTCACGCGCCCAGGCCGACCGGGCAGCTCACGCCCGTCCCTCCCAGGCCGCAGTAGCCGTTCGGGTTCTTGTGCAGGTATTGCTGGTGGTACTCCTCGGCGTAGTAGAAAGTGCCGAGCGGGGCGATCTCGGTGGTGATCGTGCCATGCCCCGCCGCGTCGAGGGCCTTCTGGTACCGGCTCGCGGAAGCAGTGGCAGCGTCATGCTGGTGCTCGCCGACCGTATAGATGGCCGAGCGGTACTGCGTGCCGACATCGTTGCCCTGGCGCATTCCCTGCGTGGGGTCATGGGACTCCCAGAACCGGGCGAGCAGATCCTCGAGGCTCACCACCGCGGGGTCGAAGACCACGAGCACTGCCTCGGTATGCCCGGTCATCCCCGTGCATACTTCCTCGTAGGTGGGGTTGTGGGTGTATCCGCCCGCGTAGCCGACCGCCGTGGAGTACACGCCGGGAGCTCGCCAGAAGCCGCGCTCGGCGCCCCAGAAGCAGCCCTCCGCGACCACCAGGGTGTCCATGCCGGCGGGAAATGGCGGCGTCATCCGGTGCTGGTTGACCGCGTGGATCCCGGAGATCCTGACTGGGGCATCGCGACCGGGCAAGGCCTGGTCGGGCGTGATCATGGTGGTCCTGCGTCGGCCAGTAAGCTCGTCGAACCATGTCATGGTGGAAATGCTACGCGCCCGCCAGGTTCCTGGCATCCCTGAAGGATCCCGGGATTTGGCTGTATTGAACTATTTTTTCGCCAGGGCGAAAATCGATTCAGCAGAATTCGCCGAGCGCGAAGCTGTTGCACAAAGCGTCCCGATGAACAAGAGTTGGAGCCGTAGTGAGAACAAAATCCGCAGCCGGGCCGGGATCACTCACAGGCACCCCCGCGCCCGCTCAGGAAAGGATGCTCGTGGCTGTATATACGCTTCCCGATCTGCCCTACGATTACTCCGCTCTCGAGCCCCATATCTCGGGCCAGATCATGGAGCTCCACCACTCCAAGCACCACCAGGCGTACGTGACCGGTGCCAACACCGCGCTCGATAAGCTCGCCGAGGCTCGCGAGAACGACACCATCGCCGCCGTGGTCAACCTTCACGAGAAGAACCTCGCGTTCCACCTCGGAGGCCACACCAACCACTCGGTGTTCTGGAACAACCTCTCCCCCAACGGTGGCGACAAGCCCACCGGTGAGCTCGCCGCCTCCATCGATGAGCACTTCGGCTCGTTCGACAAGTTCCGCGCGCACTTCAACGCCAACGCCAACGCCATCCAGGGCTCCGGCTGGTCCATCCTCGCGTGGGACTCGATCGGCGCGCGCCCGGTGATCGTGCAGCTCTATGACCAGCAGGGCAACATCCCGATCGGGCTCACCCCGCTGCTCATGCTCGACATGTGGGAGCACGCCTTCTACCTGCAGTACAAGAACGTCAAGGGCGATTACGTCAACGCCTTCTGGAACGTCGTCAACTGGGATGACGTGGCTGCGCGCTTCGATCGCGCGCGCACCCAGACCAGCGGACTGATCGTCTCCTGATCTGATCCACCGCTGAGCGGCCCCGGGAACCTCGCGGATCCCGGGGCCGCTCGCGCGTTCACAACGGCGTCAGTGGTGGCGGGCTAGAGCCCCAGCACCGTCTTCGCGATCACGAAGTACAGGATCAGCCCCGTCGCATCGACGAATGTCGAGATGAACGGCGTCGACATCACCGCCGGGTCGATCTTCACCGCCTTGGCGAACAGCGGGATCACCCCGCCCACCGAGGCCGCGAGCGTGCAGATCGCCAGCATCGACAACGCCACCACCAGCCCGATATCGAGGCTGTACCCCTCGATGAACACCGCCACCAGGGCGATCGCCACGAACGCGAGCGAGCCCAGCAGCGCACCGAGAGCTGCCCCGGTGCGGATCTCGCGCAGCAGCACGATGCCCACATCGCGGGGCCGCACATCGCCCACCGCCACGGCGCGCGTGATCGTCACCGCTGCCTGCGAGCCGGTATTGCCGCCGGTGCCAATGATGAGCGGGATGAACACCGCCAGGGTGACCGCCTGGGACAGATCGCCCTCGAAATGATCCAGGACCCCCACCGTCGCCACCGCCGAGACCGCGAGCAGCAGCAGCCACACCACCCGTGAGCGCACGAGCGTCCGGACCGGCGTCGACAAGTAGGGGCGCCCGAGCGGTTCCGCCGCGCCCGCGCGCGCCGCGTCCTCCTCCTCCGCCTGCGAGGTGATGCGCACCGCATCGTCCACGGTGAGGATGCCGACGATGCGGTCCTCCTTGTCGACCACAGGCAGGGCAAGGACCTGCGCATCCAGGCAGCGCCGCGCCGCGGTCTCGGCATCCTCGGATGCCGCCACGCTGATCGGCTCGTTCATGAGCTGCCCCACGGGACGGCCCGAGTCGGCGAGCATCAGCTCGCGCAGGCTCACCACGCCCACGAGCTGCTTCGACGAGTCCGTCACCGGGACCGTGTAGATGGTCTCTGCGTCGCGCCCGCGATGGCGGATCTGCGTGAGCGCCTCGAGCACGGTCTGCGTATCGAGGACGCGCACGTACTCGGTGCTCATCCAGCGGCCGATCGAGCCGCGGTCATAGCCGAGGATCGGCGCGGTCAGCTCGCGCTCATGCTTGGACAATCCCTGCAGCAGCTTCCGCGCGACATTCGCCGGCAGCTCATCCATCAGGTGCACGCGATCATCGGGATCGAGATCCCCGAACAACGTGATCACCTGGTCATCGCGGAGGCTGGTGAACAGCTCGGCGCGCAGGCCCTCGTCGAACCGCTCGAACGCCTCGTGCGCGAGACCCTTGGGCAGCAGGCGGAAGACGATCGCCCTATCGCCCTCGCGCAGCCGCTCGAGCACCCACACGAGATCCGGCAGCGGCAGCTCGGACGCCTCGCGCCCCACCGTAGCGAGCTGGCCCTCGCGCAGCCGATCAGGCCACTCGTTGATGGCCGTGTCGAGATCCTCAGCGATCACTCGGCTCCCCTCTCCACGGTTCCAGGACTGGATGGCTTCCGGGTCCTGTGTCCAAGGTTCCTGCGCCCTGGACAATTATCCACACTGTGGCACCAGCACATGTCCATCGCATGTACGAGCGACGAACTCGGACGAACTCACTGGCACTCGACCAATCTTGTGTGCCAGCGGGATAATTGCTCATAGTCCTAGCACAGGGCGCGCGCCAACCACGGTTCCGCGCTGCTGGCTCAGGCAGGAGGTGGAGCCGTGTTCCCAGGATCGGTCGAGATGTCTCCGTTCGAGCAGAATGGCACGCTGCGCGGATTCCTGCTCAGTGGCCGCTGGCCCGAGAGCACCAAGGAATGGTCCCAGTTGCTCATCCACGCCGTGCGCATCGCATCACTGCCCGGGCTGCTGCCCACGACCATGGTATTCGGTGCCCGGGAGGACCGCCCGGAGAGCCTGGTCCCCAACGCCGTGGGACTGCTGATCGCGGTGGGCCCGGTGCTCGGCAAGCATGCCGTGCGCCCCGGCGCCTTCGCGGGCGAGCAGCCCCCGGCCCTGCTCCTGCTGCATCCGCCCTCCGAGACCCGCCCGACGTTGCCGGAGTGCGCCGCCGCCGCCTCCGGATGCTTGCTCCTGCCCGGGATCCCGGATCTCGGCCTCGACCACCGCGCGTCATGGGTCGAGGCCGACATGGAGGGAACCGTGACGAGCATGATCAACAAGATCGGCGTGGACCCCAACGAGGACCCCGACACCGCCGTGCTCGCGATGCTGCTCGCGTCCTAGGAGCGACCGCGCGCTACGCTCTTGCAGAGACAACGTGTCACGCATTCGTGCCTGCTCCCCTGCCAGGAAGGACTCCCCCGTGAACATCTCCGGAAGCGCCGCCATCGTCACTGGCGCGGCATCAGGCCTCGGTGCCGCCACCGCCGCCGCCCTCGTCGAAGCCGGCGCCACGGTCTACGGCCTCGATCTCGCCACGTCGATCGAGCGGGCCGGCGCGGCCCCCGCCGGCATCACGCTCATCGCGACCGACGTCACCAGCGATACCGAGGTAAAGGCAGCGATCGAGCAGGTCGAGGCGGGCAGCGAGCCGCTGCGCATCGCCGTCAACTGCGCCGGTGTCGGCTGGGCCGGACGAATCCTCTCCAAGCACGGACCGCACGATCTCGAGCTGTTCCGCACAGTGATCACCGTGAACCTGCTCGGCACGTTCAACGTGATGCGGCTCGCGGCCGAGGCGATCGCGAAGACCGAGCCGGTCGACGAGCATGGCCAGCGCGGCGTCATCATCAACACCGCGTCGGTCGCGGCGTTCGAGGGACAGATCGGCCAGATCGCCTACAGCGCCTCGAAGGGCGGCGTGCATGGCATGACCGTGCCTGCCGCGCGCGACCTCGCCCAGTTCGGCATCCGGGTCAACACCATCGCCCCAGGCATCGTCGATACCCCCATGCTCGCCGGGGTCACCGAGGAGTACCGGCTCGGCCTCAGCGAGGGCGTGCCCTTCCCCAAGCGGCTCGCCCAGCCCGCGGAGTTCGCCCAGCTCGCGCGAATGATCGTCGAGCATGACTACCTCAACGGCGAGACCATCCGCATGGATGGCGCGCTGCGCATGGCCCCCCGCTAGCCGACGGGCCCGCCCCTGTCCCCCGGCCCCGGATGCGCTGCAGCAGACCCCTGTTGCATGCGCCACAGGGCCGGGGAGAACAATGGGCAACGAATAGTGACCCCGCACGAGCACCGCCGAGGAGTACCGATGACGACGAACAGCGACGAGGTCGACATCAAGCCGCGCAGCCGCGACGTGACCGACGGACTGGAACGGGCTGCCGCGCGCGGCATGCTCCGCGCCGTCGGGATGTCCGACGACGATTTCACCAAGCCGCAGATCGGCGTGGCCTCCTCCTGGAACGAGATCACCCCGTGCAACCTCTCCCTCGATCGCCTCGCGAAGGCCTCGAAGGATGGGGTGTACTCCGCCGGGGGCTACCCGATGGAGTTCGGCACGATCTCGGTCTCCGACGGCATCTCCATGGGCCACGAGGGCATGCACTTCTCGCTGGTCTCCCGCGAGATCATCGCCGATAGCGTCGAGACCGTGATGAGCGCCGAGCGGCTCGACGGCTCGGTGCTGCTCGCCGGCTGCGACAAGTCGCTGCCCGGAATGCTCATGGCCGCGGCCCGCCTCGAGCTCGCCTCGGTGTTCCTCTACGCCGGATCGATCCTGCCGGGCTGGGTCAAGCTCTCCGACGGCACGGAGAAGGAAGTCACGATCATCGACGCCTTCGAGGCCGTCGGCGCATGCTCGCGCGGCCTGATGAGCCGCGAGGACGTCGACGCCATCGAGCGGGCCATCTGCCCCGGCGAGGGCGCCTGCGGTGGCATGTACACCGCCAACACCATGGCTAGCGCCGCCGAGGCGATGGGCATGTCGCTTCCCGGCAGCGCGGCACCGCCCGCCACCGACCGGCGCCGCGACGGATTCGCCCGCCGGTCCGGCGAGGCCGTGGTGAACATGCTGCGCCGCGGCATCACCACCAAGGACATCCTCACCAAGGAAGCGCTCGAGAACTCCGTCGCCGTGGTCATGGCGCTCGGCGGCTCCACCAACGCCGTGCTGCACCTGCTCGCCATCGCCAACGAGGCCCAGGTCGAGCTCACCCTCGATGACTTCGCGCGCATCGGCCGCACCGTCCCCCACCTCGCCGACGTCAAGCCGTTCGGCCAGTACGTCATGACCGACATCGACAAGATCGGCGGCGTGCCTGTCGTGATGAAGGCCCTGCTCGACGCGGGCCTGCTGCACGGGGACTGCCTGACCGTCACCGGCAAGACCGTGGCAGAGAACCTCGCCGGGATCCGCCCGCCCGACCCCGATGGCAAGGTGCTCCGCGCCATCGGCAAGCCCATCCACCCCACCGGCGGCATCACCATCCTCCACGGCTCCCTCGCACCGGGCGGCGCCGTCGTCAAGTCCGCCGGCTTCGACACCGACGTCTTCATCGGCACCGCGCGCGTGTTCGAGCGCGAGCGTGCGGCTCTCGACGCCCTCGAGGACGGCACCATCACCGCCGGCGATGTCGTCGTGATCCGCTACGAGGGCCCCAAGGGCGGGCCCGGCATGCGGGAGATGCTCGCGATCACCGGTGCCATCAAGGGCGCCGGGCTTGGCAAGGATGTCCTTCTCATCACTGACGGCCGGTTCTCCGGGGGCACCACCGGGCTCTGCGTGGGCCACATCGCCCCCGAGTCCGTCGATGCCGGACCGATCGCGTTCGTCCAGGATGGCGACCAGATCCGCCTCGATGTCGCCAACGGGCACCTCGACCTGATGGTCGACGAGGCCGAGCTCGCCCAGCGCAAGGAAGGATGGGCGCCGCTGCCCCCGCGCTACACGCGTGGCGTGCTCGCCAAGTACGCCAAGCTGGTGGGCCCGGCATCCTACGGGGCGGTGTGCGGCTAGTATTCGAGCTGCACCTATCGACATTGCCGGGAACCCGGTGGAACTCCGGGGCGGTCGCGCCACTGTGACCCCGCTGCCAGCCACGCTGGCCACGCGGGGAAGCCCAGACCTCGGCAATGCCGGTCACCATCCGCGATTGGGACGCGACGATCCCAGGAGGAACACATGACCATCCAGTCCACGCCCCGCGCCAGCACCCATGCGGTGCGCGCCGCGCTGCTCGCCCTCGCCATCATGGCTGGCGCGGCCCTCGTGCTCTACATCGTTGCCTTCGAGCAAGGCGCCCTCACCGGCACCGGAATGCTCATGCACGAGCTGATGCACGACGGCCGCCACCTGATGGGCGTGCCATGCCACTGACCGAGAACCACCACGCGACCACCCAGGACGCTGGCGAAGCTCCGCGCCCCCTGCAGGGATCGCTGGGCACCCTGGTCCTGCGCGGCCTCGCCGCTGGCGTGATCGCCGGGATCGCTGCGGGGGCCGTGGCGTTCCTCGTCGGGGAGCCTCTGATCGATGCGGCCATCGCCATCGAGGAGGCTGCTGCCCACACGGATGGCGCGTCCCACGATCACGGCGAGGACGCGCTGGTCAGCCGTGCCGGGCAGAAGCTCGGCCTGTTCCTCGCCACCACCCTTGCCGGAATGGCGCTTGGTGCCATCGTCGCGGTGATCGCCCACCATTCCCGCCGACGCGTCGCGCTGAGCGGCCCGGCGCTGGTGCTCGCGATCGCAGGGTGCGGCTGGCTCGCGCTCGAAGCAGTGCCGTTCTTCAAGTATCCCGCCAACCCACCGGCCGTCGGTGATCCAGCGACGATCACCGAGCGGACGCTGCTGTGGTGCGGGATCGTCCTGGTGGGGCTCATTGCCATCGGCGCGGGAATCCTCGCGCGCTCCTGGGTTCCAGCGCGGACCGGGCGCGAGTTGCACGCCCTGGCATCGATCGCAGCCTTCCTCGCCGTGGTGACCACTGGCTATATCGTGCTGCCCGCCGTCGACGAGGTGGGCGCTGAGTTCCCCGCGAGCCTGCTGTGGGACTTCCGGATGTCCTCGCTGCTCGTGCAGGGGACGTTGTGGCTGGTCCTCGGGGCGGCGTTCGCGCTGCTCAGCGAGCGTGCGGCGCAGCGAGCCGCGCTCGACTAGCGGGCCAGGCTGGGCCAGGCGCCAAGGTCCGGCCCAGTGGCCGGATGCGCACCGAGCCACGCGCCGGTAGTGTGAATCAGGTCACAGAACTCTCGAGGATGGGGAGCTACCCCGATGATCGCACGCCGCGCCACGAGCCTCCTGGTAGCACTTCTCGCTGCCATCGCGACCCTCGCGGGCATCCCCGCCATCAGCGCTGCGCAGGCACCACCGACTGTGGTGCTCGTCCACGGAGCCTTCTCCGACAAGACGAGCTGGTCTGCCGTCGAGGATAGGCTGAGAGACAGCGGCTATCGCACGGTCGCGGTCAACAATCCCCTGCGCGGCCCGGCGCATGACACTGCCGCGCTCAATGCGGCCCTCGACACCATTGATGGTCCGGTCGTGCTCGCCGGTCATTCCTACGGCGGGGTCGTCATCACCAATACCACCCATCCCAGCGTCGAGGCGCTCGTCTACGTGGCGGGCATCGCGCCACAGGCCGGGGAGCCCGCGCAGCTCACCATCGATCCGATCCGCTATCCCGAGGGCAAGCTCCTGCCGCCTGTAGTGCAGCCCCGCATCGTCACCGACGACACCAACCTGCTCGGCGCCAACATCGATCTCGTCATCGACCCGGACCGGTTCCGCGAGGCATTCGCCGCCGACCTGCCCGAGCAGCAAGCGCGCGAGCTCGCCGAGAACCAGCGATCGTTCGCCCTCACCGCCAACCTCGAGCCCGCCACCCACGCCGCGTGGCAATCCGTGCCTAGCTGGTATGTGATCCCCCGCCAGGACATGGCGGTACCCACCCGCGCCCAGCGCGTCATGGCCGAGCGGGCCGGTTCTACCGTCACGGAGGTCGATGGCGCGCACGCTATCCATATCTCCCGCCCCGATGTGGTCGCCGAGGTGATCGTCGACGCGGCCAGCAGCATCCGCTGACCGATCTGCGCGCAAGCGGGGCCAGCTCTCGGCTCCCAGAGACAGCGCGCGGCAAAAGCACCGGAAACCGTCAAACGCGATAGAAGCCGACCTGGGATTTTCGCCACTTCTATCGCGTTTGCGGTGGCAGCCTGGCCCACGGCACCTACCGGGACTGATCCCGCCCGCCGTCGCCGCCGAGCTCGGCCTGGTAGCGCTCGTTGAGCTCGTCCACGGTGGGCGCCTCCTGCACCCTCGGGGAGTCCATCCACTCGCGGAGCACGCGCGTGGCCCAGACGTCGTCCTCGTTGTAGCGCAGGATCCGCTTCCGCTGCTCGGGCACCGGGTCACCGCCCTCGAAGCCGACAGCATCGCGGTACCAGCTCATCGATGCCTCGCCGCTGGCTTCCGCGTCGTGCCAGGAGAATCCCGCGACCGGGGCGACTTTCTTGAGGCCACGGCCGTGGGGGCACAGGAATTGCTCCTGCACGGCATCGAGCATGTCGACCCATTCCTCGGACTTGATGAAGCGGGTGACCTCCGCGACCGAGGGCATGCCGTTCATGCCTCGGAAGCGTTGCGCGGACTCCAGCAGCCAGCGGTTCTCCGCGTTCTTCGAGTAGCAGTAGGCCGCGAAGGTCTGTCCCCGCTGCGCGGCGTCGCGCCGGATGCTGGTCAGCCAGTCCCAGAACTCGGCGAAGACGCGGCCCTCGTCGCGGGTGGGCAGCGGGTCCCAGGTGACGAATGGCCGGTATCGAGGCTCGCTCCCCTGCTCGGTGAGCAGCGTTCCCCAGAGGTAGGCGCCGTGGTCCTGGTAGCTCTCCATGTCGATATCGACCTCGATGTCCGCGCGGCGGACCTCGGGGCGCGCGACCATCCGGATCAGGGGGATCTCATGGAGCCAGGAGCGGGCAAAGACCTGGACATGCTCGAACGGCACCCCATGCCATGCCGCGGGCGCGGTCGTGCTCGTGCTGGCGAGCGCGTCGATCGTCTGGATGCCGGCCTCGCGCAGGATCGTGGCCTGGGCGCCGTTGACTACTAGGGATACGTCGTGGTGCTCCTCGAGCTGGGCCTTGCAGTGCGGCCACCACTCGCACATCTTGCATTCCCCGATGCGGTCCGGGGCGGTGGGGGCCTGGCCGGTGACGATGTCGCGGCGGTCGGCGAGGCGCTGGTCGTACTCGGCGAGCACGCTGCGACCGTATCCGGGGGCCTCGCGGGCGAGATCATGGACGAGGATGCAGTCCGCGTCGTAGCCGATGACGCCGCCGATGGCGCGCGGCGCGGCGATCCCGGTCGATTCGAGGATGCGGTAGAGGTGCGCGAGCCGGAACAGGTCCCGTGGCTGGCTGCGTATCCTTCGGCGCGGGTCGGGTCGCGGATCGAACGCGGTGACCGGTGATGTCAGCGCGCCACGCCCGGGGTCGGTGACCTTGTGGTTGACGACGATGATGGGGATGTATCCCGTGCCACTGGCGTCCTTGACCAGCAGTTCGGCCCCGCCACGGCGACCGTGCTCGTCGACGGGCAGCACTGCTCCCCAGATCCAGTGGAAGCCTGCCTCGCAGGCGGCAAGGGTATCGCTGGCGCGCTCGCGCATCGATTGGTCCGGATCGATGGTGGTCCAGCCCTGGTGGTGGTGGGCGGTCATCATCGCGCGAACTGTTCGCCGGTGCAGCGCGGCCGCCTCCTGCCGCTGCAGCACGCCCGCGGGAACAGGGCGGCGTGTCAATTCGTTCATTCCTGCCCGAGCAGCGGCGGCGTCAAGGTGTACTCGGTGGCGGCATCGGGAAACAACGCTCGCATCAAGCAGGACGCGGACACCAGACTGCGGGTTCACGATGACGAACCCTATTCCCTGTCCTAGGGTAGAAGCGAATATGGTCACTGATCGTCCACCGGCGAGCACCACGGATCACGCCGCCATGAGGGAGGAAACTCGGATGGGTTTGTTCAGCAAGAAACCCAGTCGCGCTACACGCAAGGCGGAGGCCAAGGCTCTCAAGGCCAAGGCCAAGACCGAGGCACGGCTGGCCGCGCGCAATGATTCCCGCAATTCCGCTCGGGCCATGAAGCTCGAGCGCAAGCTGGCCAAGCAGGACGATAAGGCGCGCAAGCGTGCCGAGAAGGCCCAGATGAAGGTCTCGGAGAATGAGCTGAAGGTCGCCGAGCAGAACGCCAAGGCCGCTGCGGAAGGAAAGCTGACGGTGAATCGTGCCAAGCGGATCGTGGGCGTGACGCGGATCCTTGCTCCTGTCCTCGTTCCGGTGGTGTATCGCGGCGTGACCACGGCCCGTGGCTACCTCGACACCCGGCGTGCTCGCAATTACGGCGTTCCGGTGGAGGAGCTCGGCAAGTTCACGGGCTATGGCGCGAAGCTCGGCGCCCGGATCGCCGGCGCGGAGGCCTCCACGCGGGAGGTCCATGATCGTGATCCCAAGAACGCTGAGGTCAAGCAGTTCACCGAGGCGATCCGGACGCGGCTCGACGAGCTGAATACCGCGGTGCGCGCCGCGGAGCGGATGGCTCCTGCCCGCCGTCGCGCGGCTCACCAGGCCATCGCCACCGAGCTTGATGGCATCGAGGCGGATCTGCTTGCCCGCCTGGGCGTCCGGTAGTTCTTCCTGCACTGGTCACCCCCTCCAGGGCGGTGATGTGGCGCGCCTCCCCGCGGCATGGTACTCAGGGGTGGGATTGTTCCTCGCTTGCCTGCCAGGCCCGCGGGGCAGTGCGCCATATCGCTTTCCAGGGAAGGACCCGATGCTTTCCATGCGTTCCCCGTTCTCGTTGCGCGCGGCCTTGGCCATGATCGCTGCGCTGCTGTCCCTCGGCGTGCTCGTGCCCGCGGTCGCCTCCGCTCATGCCGCTCTGGTCGAGTCCGATCCTGCTGCCGGGGCGAGCCTCGATGCCTCCCCCGGGCAGGTTCGAGTGACGTTCAACGAGCCGCTGCAGGAGGCATTCGCTGCGGTCACGGTGACGGGCCCGGACGGATCCCGGTGGTCGCTCGATGATGTGCGGGTCGACGACTCATCAGCGTTCGTCTCCGTGCGCGACCTCGGGCCGTCGGGCACCTACACGATCGCCTACCGGGTGATCTCCGCCGATAGCCATCCCGTGAGCGGGACCGTCGAGTTCACGTTCAACGGCAGCAGCAACGAGGCCGGGCCCGCGGAGCCGACGCAGGAGACCGACGCCTCGAGCGGCTTGCCCGACAGCGGTGGTCCCGATGCTGGCGACTCCTCCATGCCAGTCTGGCCGTTCCTGATCGGAGCGATCATCGTGCTGCTCATCGGAGCCATCGTCACGGTGGTCTCGATGACCCGGCGGCGCTGACCGTCCTGGCGCAGCGGTGGCCCCCGCTCGCGCCGTGCTGGCAGTCGGTACGCGCGCTGCCACGCCCGATCCCCGAGCGGGCGATATGCCGTGAATCGCCGGCGTGAGGTGCTGCCTTGGCATCACCGTGCCGCTCCTGGCTGTTATCGTCGAGCTACCAGGCTCCACCTGGCCGGGCCGGGGTGTCCTGGCCGCGCGGGAACCGGTCCAGCAATTCCAGGACGAAGTAAGGACAGTTCATGGCATCAGCATCGCAAGGCTCGCGGCGCGTCACGGCAGTCGTGCTCGTGGGGCTCGGGGCGCTCCTGCTCGTCACTGCCTTGCTGCTGCCACTGTATGCCGTGCCCAAGCTGAAGAAGACACCGCTCGATCTCGAGATCACCACGGTCTCGGAGGGGACCGCATCGATCCTGAACTCGGCACGGTTCCTCGGGGGCGATCCCGATGCTGTCGAGACGGATGTGCCCGTACGCGCGCAGCGACACGTCACGGTGGAGGAGCCGTCGGGCGAGGACCTCGTGACCCTCCAAGCTGGCTTCACGCTCTCGCGCACGGACGAGCAGGGAGCACGGGGCCTGCTCAACGCCACAATCGATCGGGTGACGCTGGACCGGGTCACCTCTATGCCCGTTGACGAGCCACCGGCGTCGCTGCAGGTCACCCGCGAGGGCCCGCCGATGGAACTGCCCCGCGATGGGCTGCAGTACAAGTTCCCGTTCGACGTCCAGCAGCAGTCCTACCCCTATTTCGACCTGACGGCGCGCCAGACCGTCGATATCGACTTCGTCGAGGAAACCACCATCAATGGCCTCGATGTCTACCATTTCCGGCACGAGATCGAGCCCGTGGATCTTTTCCGCGCCACGCGCGAAACGTCCAATAGGCTCGGATTGCCCCGTTCGGCCTGGGGCCTCGCCGAGGAGGGCAGCGACGACGCCGACGAGGTCGTGTTCATGAATCGCTACTACACGAATATCCGGGACATCTTCGTCGAGCCGGTCACTGGCACCATCGTCGATGGGCAGGAGCAGCTGCGCCAGTACTTCGGCACCAGACCCGATGACCAGGCACTGACAGTGCTCAGCTATGACGCCGAGCTCAACGACGCCACCGTGGAGAATCGTGTCGCCGATGCCACCGCGAACAAGGACCTCGTGCAGCTCAAGACAGGTCCGCTGCCCTTGCCGTGGCTGCTTGGTGGAGCCGGACTCATCGTCCTGATCGGCGGAATCGTGCTCGGTGCGCGCTCGGTCCGCGACGAGGAGCGCACAGAAGACGGCACGGAAGACGACATGGGGGACGACATGGAGCAGCAGGACGACGAGGACTGGAATGAGCCCCGCCAATCCTGATCGACCAATCACGCATTGATCACGCGGCGGTGTCCGGATATCACCAAGCTCCCGTTACGGCAAACCTGATTCCGCGATAGAGTCGAGTCACACCGGTACCCAACACAATGACGGACTGAACAACAGTCCCGTGAAGGAGCGACGCATGGCAGACCTCGAGAACACCACCAACAAGATCACAGGCGCGGCCAAGGAAGCCACCGGTTCCGTTGCCGGGGATGATTCCCTCAAGACCGAGGGGCAGGCCCAGCAGGCCGCGGCGAACGCCAAGGACTCCGTGAAGAGCGCAGCCGATGCCGCGCGCACCAAGGCCAACGATGCTGCCGCGCGTGCTTCCGAGGTGTCCGCTTCGGTCAAGGAGAAGACCGGCGAGGCCCTCAACAATGGTCGTGCCGCTGCTGCCGAGGCGCGCACTTCCGTCGAGGACAAGGTAGCTGACCTGCGGCGCGCCACGTTCGATTCGCTCTCCGAGCTCGACGAGGCCGACACGCGCAAGGCCGGCGCCGCCGCCGCTGCCGTCATTGCTGCGATCGTGCTGTTCTTCGTGGTGCGGGCGATCCGCAATCGCTGATCCACGTGCTAGTGGCCGGCAACGCGCCCGCCCGGTGAGCTAGGCAGCAATGGCCCCCTCCGTCGCGACGGAGGGGGCCATTGCCATGCGCGGGGAACGCTTCCCGGCCCCGGCAGGGCCGGGAAGCGCCTGCTACTAGCGTCCCGGGAGGTACTTCATCGCCTTGACACCATAGGGCAGTGCCTGCGAGAAGTACTTCGAGTCCAGCCAGCTCGGGCCGCCGAGATCAAGGATGCGCTGGACCGCGACAGTTTGCGGCTCGGTGTACTTGAGCAATCCCTCGGGGCCGTGGCGGCGTCCCATGCCGGAGACGCCCATGCCACCCATCGGTGCGCCCAGGCTGCCCCACGCGGGGCCGTAGCCCTCATTGACGTTGGCGGTGCCGGAGTTGATGCGCTCGGCGATCTTCTCGCCCTCGCTGTCGCTCGACGCCCACACGCTCGCATTGAGCCCGTACTCGGTGTCGTTGGCCCTCTCGATGGCTTCCTCGACATCCTTGACGGGGTAGATCGACACGAGCGGCCCGAAGGTCTCCGCGCGATACACATCCATCTCCGGGGTCACGCCGGTCAGTACGGTCGGCTCGAAGAACAGCGGTCCGAGATCCGGGCGGGCCTTGCCGCCAGCCACGACTGTCGCGCCCTTCGAGACCGCATCGTCGACGTGCGCCTGCACGTTCTCCACCTGGGACTCGGAGATCAGGCTGCCCATCGCCGAGCTGATGGTGTAGTCATTGCTGAGCTCGAGGTTGCGGACCTTCTCGCCGAACGCCTTGAGGAAGTCATCCGCCACGGCCTCCTCGACGTAGATGCGCTCGATCGAGATGCACAGCTGGCCCGAGTTGGAGAAGCATGCGCGCAGCGCCGCCTCGGTGACGTGGTTGAGGTTCGCGCCCTTGGTGACGACCATCGGGTTCTTGCCACCGAGCTCGGCGGAGAACCCGATCAGGCGGCGGCCGCACTGCTCCGCGAGGAGCCGGCCCGTGGCCGTGGAACCGGTGAACATGATGTAGTCCGTGGTCTCGACGAGCGCTGTGCCCACCACCGAGCCCGGGCCCGGGACCACCGCGAACAGGTCCTTCGGCAGGCCCGCCTCGTAGAGCAGCTCCGCGACGCCGAGCGCGCAGTACGGGGTCTGGCTGTCCGGCTTGATGACTACGGCGTTGCCCGCGATGATCGCCGGGATTGCATCCGACACAGCGAGCGTCATCGGATAGTTCCACGGCGTGATCATCCCCACCACGCCCTTGGGGCGATAGTTGACCGACGTCTTCGTCAATGCGGGGAACAGGCCCTGCACGCTCTTCTTCTGCAGCAGCTTCGCCGCATTGCGCGCGTAGTAGCGGGCGGTCATCGCGATGTCGAGGACTTCCTCGAGGGCCGCGGCACGAGACTTTCCAGTCTCGGCCTGGGCGAGATCGAGCAACGAGTCACGACGGCTGAGCACGAGATCGTGGTAGCGGTGGAAGATCTTGACCCGCTCGGCGACCGGGACCTTGGCCCATTCCTTCTGCGCGGCGCGGGCCCGCTCGACGGCAGCGACCGCATCCTCGGCCGTGCCGACCGGGATCGTCGCGAGCTCGCGACCAGTGAAGGTCTCGGTCACCGGACGGGTCTCCCGGTTGGCCGCATCGGGAATCGCCACGAGCTTCGCTAGGCGCGCGAATGTCTCGGCGGACGGAGCAGGCATCTGCTTTCTCCTTGGGTCGGAGATGAACGGTCGGATCAACTCCAGGTTACTCGCCCGTGTCCGGAATCGGACCGACCCTGGCGTGCTCGGCGCGATATGCACCGGTGCGCTGTACTACCGTTGAGGGATAGGCCCTGCCCCAACCGCGAAGGGATGCTCGTGAGCAGTGTGGAATTCTCCTCGACCGCCGATCTCGCCGATGAGATCGGCCCCGGCATTCGCAGCTGCGATACCCAGTTCATCCAGTTCGGTGGCCGCACGAAATTCTCCGGCCCCGTATCGACCGTCAAGTGCTTCCAGGACAACGCCCTGCTGAAGTCCGTGCTCGGCGAGCCGGGCAATGGCGGCGTGCTGGTGATCGATGGCGATGCGAGCGTGCACACCGCGCTCGTCGGCGACGTGATCGCTGAGCTCGGCCGCGGCAATGGCTGGTCGGGGATCATCATCAACGGCGCGGTGCGCGATGCGGCGATGCTGCGGACCATGGAGATCGGGGTCAAGGCGCTCGGTTCGAACCCGCGCAAGTCCACCAAGACCAACGAGGGCGAGCGGGATGTGCCCGTCACCATCGGTGGCGTGACGTTCAGCCCGGGCGATGTGGTCTACAGCGACGACGATGGCGTGGTCGTCGTGACGCCGTGACGCGCCACCGTCGCGGGAGGCGGGCACGGTTCGTCTCCCCTCCCCCGGATCACCACCCCGTAGCCGGTGATGATCCGGGGATCGTCACGCCGATGGCGCGACCCACCCCGCGGGAGCGGATCGGCTACGCGTTCGGGCGCGTGCTCCCGCCGCACCTGCACGACTGGGTCGAGCATGACCTCACCGGGCCGGGGGCGACCCGCCGCTACATCATCCGCGGCCTGCTGCCACTGATCCCGCTGCTCGCCCTGTTCCTCCTCGTTCCAGGACCGTTGTGGGTGATCGGCGCGATGATGATGCTGCTGCTCATCCCGTATGCCTACTTCCTCATCGCCCTCACCTACGTCTATCGGCGGCATCGGTTGATCACCCACGGCCTCGATCCGCGGCTGATGTCTCGGCGGGAGCAGGAGCGCAAGGACCGGGAACGCGCCGAGTACGAGCGTCGCTTCGGCCACTAGGGCAGGTGGATGCCTAGACTCGTGCTGTGAGCAAGTCGGAGATCGCGGACGCCATCAACGCGGGCAGGCAGCGCCAGGACCGGATCTATCGAGACGGGGTGAGCGGCCACGTGCCAGCGGTGCCGACCGATCCCGCAGGCCTCGAGGAAGCGGCGCTGGCGATCCTGCCGGACAAGGCGGCGGCATACCTAGCCGGAGGCGCGGGCTCCGAGGCGACGATGCGTGCCAACCGGTCCGCATTCGATCGATGGTCGATCGTGCCGCGCGTGCTGCGGGATGTCTCCGAGCGCGACCTCTCTGTAGAGCTGTTCGGCCGGAAGCTGCCCTCGCCCATCGCGCTCGCGCCGATCGGGGTGCTCGAGCTCGCCCACGAGGATGCGGATCTCGCCGTGGCACGTGCCGCCGCCGATGCCGGGGTGCCGTTCATCTTCTCCAACCAGGCATCGGTGCCGATGGAGGATTGTGCTGCTGCGATGGGTAGCTCGCCGCGCTGGTTCCAGCTGTACTGGAGCACCGAGGACGAGCTCGTGCACAGCTTCATCCGCCGGGCCGAGGATTGCGGTGCCGAGGCGCTGGTCATCACGCTCGACACCACGATGCTGGGGTGGCGCCCCCGGGACCTGAACCGGGGCTCGCTGCCCTTCAGCCAGGGACAGGGCATCGCCCAGTACACCAGCGATCCGGTGTTCGCCCGGATCGTGCGCAACCGCATCCTCCACGAGCCGGTGGGCAAGCCGGATGTGCGGCTCACCCGCGACACGGTGCGCACCCTGGTCAGCATGACGCAGCACTATCCGGGGAGGTTCCTGCCGAACCTGCTCTCCGCGCAGCCCCGCGCAGCCGTGGAGACCTTCCTGCGCATCTACTCCCGGCCCTCTCTGACGTGGGACGATATCGCCACAGCGCGGGAGCTGACCCGCCTGCCGATCGTGCTGAAAGGCATCCTGCATCCCGATGATGCGCGGCGTGCTGCTGATCTGGGCGTCGACGGGATCGTGGTCAGCAATCATGGTGGCCGGCAGATCGACGGCGGGATCGCGAGCCTCGACGCACTGCCCGCGGTGAAGGCCGCCGCAGGCGACATGCGCGTCCTGCTCGATAGTGGAGTGCGCACCGGCGCGGACATCCTCAAGGCGATCGCGCTCGGCGCGGACCTCGTGCTCATCGGTCGGCCATACGCGTGGGGCCTCGCGCTCGCCGGCAGTGATGGCGTCTCCGAGGTGATCGCGAACCTCCAGGCCGAGCTTGACCTGACCATGGGACTGAGCGGCATGCGTACCATCAGCGAGATCACCCGCGAGGCAGTCGTTCCCCAGCAATAGCGGAAAAGCAGGAGGACAGACGTCCATGGATTCAGCGGCAGCGTTCGCCGGCGGGCTCGGCCTGTTCCTCCTGGGAATGGTGATGCTTACCGATGGGCTGAAGCTCGCCGCGGGAAGCCTGCTGCAGGACATCCTGCGCCGGTTCACGCGCACTCCCCCGCGCGCCCTGGCCTCCGGAGTACTGGTGACAGCTCTGGTGCAGAGCTCCACCGCGGTCACCGTCGCCCTGATCGGATTCATCAACGCTGGCCTCCTCACGTTCGGGCAAGCGTTGTGGGTGATCTTCGGCGCCAACCTGGGCACCTCGATGACCGGCTGGCTGGTCGCCATCATCGGGTTCAAGCTCAAGATCGAGGCATTCGCGCTGCCCGTGATCGCGATCGGCATGATCCTCTACCTCACCGGTGGCCGGAGCAGGCGGGCCGGAGCAGGCACCGCGCTCACGGGGTTCGGGGTGCTGTTCCTCGGGCTCGACCTGCTGCAGTCCGCGTTCGCTGGGGTCGCCGACACGGTGGACCTGCCCTCCGGCACCGGACCAGTCACCATGCTGATCCTGCTGCTGATCGGGTTCGGGCTGACGGTGCTGATGCAATCGTCGAGCGCTGCGCTCGCGGTCACGCTCACCGCGGCGCAGACCGGGGTGATCAGTATCCATGGCGCAGCGGTCATCACGATCGGGGTCAACGTGGGCACGACGGTGACGGCCGTGCTCGCGGCGCTCGCCGCGACGAGCAACGCCAAGCGGGCGGCGGGCGCGCACATCCTGTTCAACCTGATCACCGGTGCCGCGGCCCTGCTCCTGCTGCCGGTATTGCTACCGGCATTGCTCGCTTTCCAGGAGGGCGTGCTCGGTGATGATTCCCCGGCGGTGACGCTGGCGCTGTTCCACACGAGCTTCAACCTGCTCGGCGTGCTACTGATGGTGCCCCTCGCGCGCCACATGGCTCGCTGGCTGGAATCGCGCTTCATGGCACGCGACGAGCGTTTCCGCACCCGGTACGTCGATGACACTGTCGCGGGAATCCCGGAGCTGGCCGTGCAGGCGATGCGCAAGGAGACGCGACGGCTCGGCACCACTGCTGTCGATGGCGCGCTGCACGCCCTGGGCAACGAGCTCGACCTCGAGCGGGCGCGGCTCGTCCGCGAGGATGTGCTGGGCCTGTCGGCGGCAGTGAATGAGTTCGTTGTTCGCGTGAACAGGGAGGACGTCGCGGAGGACACCTCGCGCGAGCTTGCTGATGTGCTGCGGGCCAAGCGCAGCTACGAGACCATCGCACTGCTCGTCGAGCCGCTGGCGCAATGGCCGACCGTGCTGGGCCGGGATGATCCCTACATCAGCGCTGCCGCTGATGCGATCCGCGCGTCGCATCCGTTCACCGCGTCGGCCGAGCCACCATCCGCTGCTCATGCTGACGCCTGCTATCGCGAGCTGCGCGCGAGCTTGCTCGCTGCGGGCGCTGGCGGATCGGTGGGGGTGGCGGACATGGATGCGGCTCTCAATGTCATCAGCGTGATCCGGCGGATCGTGAAGAAGGCGGTGGAGGCTCGCGAGCTGCTGGAGGAGGAGCCCCGCGAACTGGGGCCGGAGGGCCGGGATCCTTCGGATCATTCGATGGAGCCGTAGGCCGCGGAGCCGGCTGGGACCGGGTGCGGGGCGTCGCGCCGGTTCCGCGCCTGTCCGGTCTCCGGGCCGCAAACGCGATAGAAACTGCGATGAAAGCCGCTCTGCTTCTATCGCGTTTGACGACATCCGGTGCGTTTGCCGTCCCAAGGCTGATAGCAGCCCAGGCCCCAGGCCCGGCAGCCCATGCCCAGGCCCCGCGCGAACGAGCGAGGGCCCCGGGCATGGTGTGCCCGGAGCCCTCGCTCGTGCTAGAGATGTCAGCGCATCGGCATGGTGGTCGTCTTCACCGGTGCGGGGAGCGCGGTGCTGCCCTCGAGGAACTGGTCCACCGCGGCAGCGCAGGCGCGGCCTTCGGCGATGGCCCAGACGATGAGGGACTGGCCGCGGCCCATATCGCCGGCAACGAACACGCCGGGCACGGTGGAGCCCCAGTTGTCGTCGCGGGAGACATTGCCACGATCGGTGTAGTCGACACCAAGCTTGTCGAGCAGGTCGTTCGTCTCCGGCCCGACGAAGCCCATCGCGAGGAACACGAGATCAGCCTCGAGCTCGAAGTCGCTGCCCTCGACCTTCTGGAACCGGCCGTCGACCATCTTGACCTCGTGCGCGCGCAGTCCGGTGAGCTTGCCGTCCTTGCCGAGGAATTCCTCGGTGTTGACGGAGTAGACGCGCTCGCCGCCTTCCTCGTGCGCGGAGGAGACCCGGTAGATCATCGGGTAGGTCGGCCACGGGTTGGCGTCGGGACGCTCCTCCGGGGGCCGCGGCATGATCTCGAACTGGTGCACGATCTCGGCGCCCTGGCGCAGCGACGTGCCGAGGCAGTCAGCACCGGTGTCGCCGCCACCGATGATGACGACCTTCTTGCCCTTGGCAGAGATGGTGGGCTCGTCGATGTCGCCGAGCTGCACCCGGTTGGAGATGGGGAGGTACTCCATCGCCTGGTAGACGCCTTCGTTCTCGCGTCCGGGGATGGGCAGGTCGCGCCACTTGGTGGCGCCCCCGGCCAGCACGACCGCGTCGAAGTCACTGTGCAGCTGCTCGATGGGCAGGTCCACGCCGACGTTGACGCCGGTGCGGAAGATGGTGCCCTCGGCCTCCATCTGCGCGATGCGCCGGTCGATGTGGCGCTTCTCCATCTTGAACTCGGGGATGCCGTAGCGCAGCAGGCCACCGATGCGGTCAGCGCGCTCGTACACCGTCACCGCATGCCCGGCACGCGTGAGCTGCTGCGCCGCGGCGAGCCCGGCTGGCCCGGAGCCGACCACGGCCACGTACTTGCCCGTGGTGTGGCGCGGGTGCACCGGCTCGACCCAGCCCTGCTCGAAGGCGTGATCGATGATCTCGACCTCGACCTGCTTGATGGTGACTGCTGGCTCGTTGATGCCGAGAACGCAGGCCGCCTCGCAGGGCGCGGGGCACAGGCGCCCGGTGAACTCCGGGAAGTTGTTGGTGGCGTGGAGGCGGTCGATCGCTTCCTTCCACCGGTCCTTGTGCACGAGGTCGTTCCACTCGGGAATGATGTTCCCGAGCGGGCAGCCCTGGTGGCAGAACGGGATGCCGCAGTCCATGCAGCGCCCGGCCTGTGTCTGCAGGAGGTTCTTGTCGAATGGCTCGTATACCTCGTGCCAGTCCAGCAGGCGAAGCGCGACTGGCCGCCGGACGGGAAGTTCCCGGCCGTGCTTGAGGAAGCCTCTTGGATCACCCACGTGCGGCCTCCATGATTGCTTCGTTCACGTCATGTCCCATCCTCTTGGCGGTCTCGATTGCCTGAAGGACCTTCTTGTAGTCGCGGGGCATCACCTTGACGAAGTGGGTGACCTCATGCGACCAGTTCTTCAGGATTCCCTCGGCAACCGTGGAGCCGGTGTATTCGTGGTGCCGCTCGATGGTGTCGGACAGCCACTTGATGTCGTCGGCGTCAAGGTCCTCGACGTCGACCATCTCGGGGTTGACGTCGTCCTCGAAGACCCTGTTCGGGTTGTAGACGTAGGCGACGCCGCCGGACATGCCTGCTCCGAAGTTTCGCCCGGTCTTGCCGAGGATGACGGCATGGCCGCCGGTCATGTACTCGCAGGCGTGATCGCCGACGCCCTCGACGACGGCGGTGGCGCCGGAGTTGCGGACGCAGAAGCGCTCGCCGACGATGCCACGCAGGTATACCTCGCCCTTGGTGGCGCCGTAGAGGATGACGTTGCCGCCGATGATGTTCTCCTCGGCGACGAAGCCGCCGGGAGCCTGCGCGCTGGGCCGGACGATGATCTTGCCGCCCGAGAGGCCCTTGCCGATGTAATCGTTGGAGTCGCCGTTGAGCCTCAGCGTGATGCCCTTGGGCAGGAAGGCGCCGAAGCTGTTGCCGGCGGATCCGGTGAGGGTGATCGAGATGGTGTCATCGGGCAGGCCCTCGCCGCCGTACCGCTTGGTGAGCTCGTGGCCGAGCATCGTGCCCACGGTCCGGTTGACGTTGGTGATCTTGGTGTCGATCGTGACCGGGGTGCCGTCCTCGAGCGCCGCCTTGGCCTGCTCGATGAGGGTGTTGTCGAGCGCCTTGTCGAGGCCGTGGTCCTGGACCTGGGTCTGGCGCAGGGCCTGGCCCTCGAAGAACGACTCGGCCTGCACGAGGATCGGGCTGAGGTCGAGCTTGTTGGCCTTCCAGTGGTCGATCGCCTGGGTGAGGTCGAGCATCTGGACCTGGCCGACGGCCTCGTCGATGCTGCGGAACCCGAGCGCGGCGAGGTACTCGCGCACTTCCTCGGCGATGTAGCGGAAGAAGTTCTCGACGAACTCGGCCTTGCCGATGAACTTCTTGCGCAGGGCCGGGTTCTGGGTGGCGATGCCCACCGGGCAGGTGTCGAGGTGGCAGACGCGCATCATGATGCAGCCGGACACGACGAGCGGCGCGGTGGCGAAGCCATACTCCTCGGCACCGAGGAGGGTGGCGATGATGACATCGCGGCCGGTCTTCATCTGGCCATCGACCTGGACGACGATGCGGTCGCGAAGGCCGTTCATGATGAGGGTCTGCTGGGTCTCGGCAAGCCCGAGCTCCCAGGGCGCCCCGGCGTGCTTGAGGGAGGTCAGCGGCGAGGCGCCGGTGCCACCGTCATGGCCGGAGATGAGCACGACATCCGCGTGCGCCTTGGAGACGCCGGCCGCAATGGTGCCGACGCCGATCTCCGAGACGAGCTTGACGTGGATGCGGGCACCCGGGTTGGCGTTCTTCAGGTCGTGGATCAGCTGGGCGAGATCCTCGATCGAGTAGATGTCGTGGTGCGGGGGCGGCGAGATCAGTCCGACGCCCGGGGTGGAGTGACGCACCTCGGCGACCCAGGGGTACACCTTGTGGCCGGGCAGCTGCCCGCCCTCGCCAGGCTTGGCGCCCTGGGCCATCTTGATCTGGATGTCCGTGCAGTTGGTCAGGTAGTGCGAGGTGACGCCGAAGCGGCCCGACGCTACCTGCTTGATCGCCGAGCGGCGCCAGTCACCGTTCTCGTCCGGGGTGAAGCGACTGATGTCCTCGCCGCCCTCGCCGGAGTTGGAGCGGCCACCGAGGCGGTTCATGGCGATGGCCAGGGTCTCGTGGGCCTCGGCGGAGATGGAGCCGTAGCTCATGGCGCCGGTGGAGAAGCGCTTGACGATCTCCTCGACGGACTCGACCTCATCGATCGGTACTGCCTGGCGGACGCCCTCGCGCAGCTTGAACAGGCCACGGAGCGATGCGAGCCGCTCGGACTGATCGTCAACGAGGTTGGTGTACTCCTTGAAGACCTTGTACTGGCCGGTGCGGGTGGCGTGCTGGAGCTTGAACACCGTGTCCGGGTTGAACAGGTGGTACTCGCCCTCGCGACGCCACTGGTACTCGCCGCCGATCTCGAGCTCGCGGTGCGCGAGCTCCTCGGGCCGGTCGAGGTAGGCCATGGCGTGGCGCCGGTTGACGCTCTCGGCGATCTCGTCGAGGCCGATTCCCTCGATGGCGCACTTGGTGCCGGTGAAGTACTCGTCGAGCAGCTCCTGCGACATGCCGATGCAGTCGAACAGCTGCGCGCCGGTGTAGGACGACAGCGTGGAGATGCCCATCTTGGACATCACCTTCAGCACGCCCTTGCCCGCGGCCTTCATGTAGTTCTTGACCGCGGTCTCGAAGTCGAGGCCATTGAGCTGGCGGCGCTCGACGAGGTCCTCGATGGTCTCGAAGGCCATGTACGGGTTGATCGCCGCGGCACCGTAGCCGATGAGCAGCGCCATGTGGTGGACCTCGCGGGCGTCACCGGTCTCGACGATGAGGCCGATCTTGGTGCGGGTCTTCTCCCGGACGAGGTGGTGGTGGATCGCGGAGGTCATCAGCAGCGCCGGGATGGGCGCGTAGTACTCGTTGGAGTTGCGATCCGACAGCACGATGATCCGTGCGCCGCCCTCGATGGCGTCGGATGCCTGGCGGCGCATCTCCGCGAGCGCCTTGCGCAGGCCCTCGCCGCCCTCGGAGACCTTGAACAGGCCAGAGATCACCACGGAGCGGAACTCGGGCAGCGTGCCGTCATCGTTGGCGTGGATGAGCTTGGCGAGATCATCGTTGTCGAGGATCGGCTGCGGCAGCAGGATATGCCGGCAGGACTTCGCCGTCGGGTTGAGCACGTCGCTCTCGGGGCCGATGGTCCCGCCGAGGCTGGTCACGAGCTCCTCGCGGATCGCGTCGAGCGGCGGGTTGGTGACCTGGGCGAACAACTGCTGGAAGTAGTCGTAGATCAACCGTGGCCGCGCCGAGAGCACGGCGATCGGAGTGTCGGTACCCATGGAGCCGATGGCTTCGGCACCAGTGCGCGCCATCGGCGAGAGGAGGATGTTCACTTCCTCCTGGGTGTAGCCGAAGACTCGCTGGCGCAGCAGCACCCGCTTGTGCGGCATGTGCACGTGCACCCGCTTGGGGAGCTTGTCGAGCGGAAGCAGGCCCTCGTCCAGCCATTCCTGGTAAGGCTGCAGCGCGGCGAGCTCGGACTTGATCTCGTCATCGCTGACGATGCGTCCCTCGTTGGTGTCGACGAGGAACATGCGGCCCGGCTGCAGGCGCATGCGCTTGACCACCTTGGCGGGATCGATGTCGAGGACGCCGACCTCCGAGGCCATGACGGCGAGACCGTCGTCGGTGACCCAGATCCGGGATGGACGCAGGCCGTTGCGGTCGAGGACCGCGCCAACGAGCGTGCCATCGGTGAAGCACACCGATGCGGGACCGTCCCAGGGCTCCATGAGGGTGGAGTGGTACTGGTAGAAGGCGCGGCGCGCGGGATCCATGGTCTCGTGGCGCTCCCACGCCTCGGGGATCATCATCAGCACGGCGTGCGGCAGCTCGCGTCCGCCGAGGTGCAGCAGCTCGAGCACCTCATCGAAGCGGGCGGTGTCGGAGGCGCCGCGCGTGGCGATGGGGAAGATCTTCTCGAGCGCGCCCTCGCCGAAGATGTCGGTCTTGATGAGGGCCTCGCGGGCACGCATCCAGTTCTCGTTGCCGTTGACGGTGTTGATCTCACCGTTGTGGGCGACGAGCCGGAAGGGATGGGCGAGCGGCCACGAGGGGAACGTGTTCGTGGAGAAGCGGGAGTGCACGATGCCGAGCGCGCTCTCGACGCGCTCGTCCTGCAGATCGAGGTAGAGCTCCTTGAGCTGCGGGGTGGTGAGCATGCCCTTGTAGACGATGGTGCGCGCGGAGAGGCTCGGGAAGTAGACCGTCTCCTGGCCGGGGCCATCCTCGCCGGGGCCCTCCTGACCGAGCTCATGCTCGGCCCGCTTGCGCAGCACGTATACGCGGCGCTCGAGGTCGAGGCCGCTGAGGGTCGCGTCGGGAGAGCTGACGAAGGGCTGCCAGAAGGAAGGCATCGCATCGCGCGCCATGCGGCCGAGGCCGGAGGCGTCCACGGGGACCTCGCGCCAGCCCAGTACCTTCAGGCCCTCGCTGGTGGCGAGCTTCTCGAACGCGGTCCGCGCCTTCTTGGCGGCCCAAGCGCCCTGCGGGAAGAACCCGACACCGGTGGCGTAGGAACCTTCCTCGGGCAGCGTGAAGCCGACGACCTCGCGGTAGAACCTATCGGGAACCTGGATGAGGATGCCCGCTCCGTCGCCGCTGTTGGGCTCGGAGCCAGCGGCACCGCGATGCTCGAGGTTGAGCAGTGCGGTGATCGCCTTGTCGACAATGTCGCGGCTGCGCCGACCATGCATGTCGACGACGAACGCCACACCACACGAGTCGTGCTCATGAGCGGGGTCATATAGGCCGTTCCGGCCGGGCATCTTCTTCATAGGTCGCTTTCGCGGCTGGGATGACGGTCAATGTCTCGCGGTGCACGATCCGGTAGGACCAAGTACCCGAGTGGGACGGACGCTCACACTACGGCGATTGTGGACCGAAGGCGTCAGGTGGCGATGATCCGCAGCCTGTGCTTGCGCGCTCGTCCGTCGAACTGGTTGCTCCGTTGCGCTCAGCTCAAGCCTCCACGATAAGGCAGGAGGCTATGGTCAGGGCAAGTTAGGATAGCTTTATTACTTGCCTGACCAGTGCATATTCGGATCTTGATCGTTAATGCTATGAGATGCGGCACAGGCGTTCCGTGTCATTGGCGCGTGGCACCCCACCGTTGTCCAGTATGCCGCAACCGGGGGCAGCGCACCAGCCACCCCAGGCATGCAGCGCCGCCGACGCTCGCGCTCGGCAGCAGAAAAGCTCAGGAGGCACAATTAGATGTTGGCCGCAGCGATGAAACATCAGCTGCGGCCAACGATGTGGGCGAGGGGGGACTTGAACCCCCACGTCCTTTCGGACACTGGCACCTGAAGCCAGCGCGTCTGCCTATTCCGCCACTCGCCCGAGCGACCGCAACACAGTAGCACGATTCAACCCCAAAGGATAAACAGCAGATCACGATAGGGATCCCCCGTGTCACGGCTCGGCCAAGACCTGCATTCGCCGCCACGAGTTGCTGCGGTTTCCCCCTACGATGGCAGCAGCGCATGGCTATGCCGGCGAGCGCTCCACCGCGCCGCCCGCCACGCCCCGCCGGGGCCTCCCGGGCCCGAAGCATCACCGTGACCGAAACCGCCTCGAGAGGAGATCCGACGTGGGCATGCTCGACCGCTTCGAACGTCGGCTCGAGGAGGCCGTAGGCGATGCCTTCGCCAGGCTCTTCCGCAGCGCGGTCGTGCCCCAGGAGATCCAGGCGGCACTGCGCCGGGCAGCCGAGGAGGGCGTGACCCGGCTCGAGGGCGGCTACCTGCTCGCCCCGAACAGCTACACCGTCACCATAGGCGCCTCGGACCACGAGCGGCTCATCGCGGACCGGGAGCTCACCGAGCGGGTGTTCGCCCGTCACCTCGGCGAATACATCACCGAGCAGGGCTGGCAGACATGCGCGGGCGTGCGGGTGCGGTTCAGCTCCTCCGAGGAGCTGCACACCGGGCAGTTCCGCGCAGCGGGCCACACCGACCCGGATATCGATTCGCCCGAGGCGCACGGCTCGGTCTGGCCCATGCCGGAAGCACCAGGACCTACCCACGATGAGCAAGAACCAGGAGGGGAATCGATGTCACCCCAGAGCGACGTCATGCGCGGCCTCGGCCGCCATCTGTTCAGCACGCGGCGTGGCCGCCCGCACGAGGACACGGGCGTTCCCTCGTCCTATCGGCGCGCCCCCGACCAGGCCGCGAGCGCCATGTATCCCTCGGCGCCCGACGCGGGAGCCACCAGCCACGACGACCCGGAGTACGACGACGCCGACTTCGCCGAGGAGACCTACTTCGATCAGACCGCGTTCGCCCAGCCGCCGCGCTCCCGGGAGACCTGGTCGCACCGGACGCTGACCGCGGTGCTCGAGCTCAGCGATGGCAGCGGGCGGAACCTCACCCTGCGCCCCGGCGCCACGGTGATCGGTCGAGGCCAGGAAGCACAGTTCCGCGTTCCCGACACGGGCGTCTCCCGCCGGCACGCCGAGATCCGCTGGGATGGCCAGCTCGCCCTCGTCTCGGACCTGCGCTCGACCAACGGCACGACGGTCAATGGGTCCCCCATCACGGTGTGGCAGCTCGCTGATGGGGATGTGATCCGGGTGGGCCATTCCGAGATCATCGTGCGAATCGGGTGAGCCACGCACGAGCAGGCTCCAGGTACCGTGTACGGCGAGCTGCCGGCCACGGATACCGCCCATCCTCGCTACCGGTCGCCGGTAGAGTGTGCGGCATCGGATCACCATGCGGGGACCGCGACGTCATGAGAGGAGGTGCGCGCTGATGCAGGGTCTCATCCTGCAGCTGACCCGGGCCGGCTTCCTGCTCCTCCTCGTGCTGTTCGTGCTGGCCGTGCTGCGAGTGCTGCGCACCGATGTGTATGCGGAATCGGGCCTGCGCGCGCAACGCCGCGAGCGAGCCGGTGCCCGCTCCCTCGGCGTGCTGGGGCTCGGGAGGACCGCGCGCACCCTCGTCGTGACGCAGGGCGCCCTCGCGGGCACCCGCATAGCGCTCGATACCGCTCCCATCCTCATTGGTCGCGCGGACGATTCCACCCTGGTCCTCACCGATGACTATGCCTCCAACCGGCATGCGCGAATATCACCGCGCGGCAGTGACTGGTACCTCGAGGATCTCGGGTCGACGAACGGGACATTCCTGGACCGGGACAAGGTCACCACTGCCGTGCGCGTGCCGCTCAGGACCCCCGTCCGCGTGGGCAAGACCGTAATCGAGTTGAGACCGTGACACTCGTTCTGAGATACGCCGCGCGAAGCGACCGCGGCCTGGTCCGCACCAACAACGAGGACTCGGTCTACGCCGGCGCCCGGTTGCTCGCGCTCGCCGATGGAATGGGCGGGCACGCCGCCGGCGAGATCGCCTCCCAGCTCGTCGTCTCCACCCTCGCGCACCTCGATGATGATGAGCCGGGCGGCGACCTGCTCGGAAAGCTCGAGGAGGCCACCTACGCCGGCAACCGGATCATTGCCGAGCAGGTGGAGGAGGAGCCCGCGCTCGAGGGCATGGGCACCACCCTCACCGCGATCCTGTTCGGCGGCTCCAAGCTCGGCCTCGTTCACGTCGGGGACTCGCGCGCCTACCTGATGCGCGATGGCACGCTGACGCAGATCACCCGTGATGACACCTACGTGCAATCACTCGTCGACGCCGGGAAGATCAGCGCCGAGGATGCCCACAATCATCCCCAGCGCTCGCTGATCATGCGGGCGCTGACCGGCAACGACGTGGAGCTCACCCTCACCGTGCGCGAGGTCCGCGTGGGCGACCGGTACCTGCTGTGCTCCGATGGCCTGTCCGATGTGGTCAGCGACGAGACGATCGCCAACACGCTCAGCGAGGGCGACCATGACAAGGCAGCCGATCGATTGATCGAGCTCGCCCTGCGCAGCGGCGGTCCCGACAACGTCACCGTCATCGTCGCGGACGTCCTGGACGTGGATTTCGGGCAGAGCCGTCCCATCCTTGCCGGAGCGGTCTCGGGCAAGATCGAGGACACTCCCCTGCCGAACACATCCGCGGGCCGTGCCGCAGCGATGCGGCCACCGCGGGTGCAACCGAGCCGACCAGTCTCCACCGCGAGCACTGCCCCGGCTGCCGCGCCCCGGCGCTCGCGACGGCGCTGGACGTGGATAGCCATCGCGGTGGTCCTCGTGCTCCTCGTCGGCAGCGCGCTCGTGGCGCGGACGGTGATCCGCTCGAACTACTACGTGGGCGAGTCCAACGGGCAGATCGCGATCCTCCGGGGCCTCACGGGGACGTTCCTCGGCATCCCCCTGCAATCCACGGCCAGCATCGGCTGCGTGGGAGCCGATGGCAGCGTGACGACCATCGATGCCGGCACGGCCTCCGAGGAGGCTGGCTGCACGGTCCTCGCGGTCCAGGACCTCGTGCCCTCCGCGCGCGAGCAGGTCCGGCTCGGGCTGCCCGTCGGATCGCTCGATGACGCCGAGGAACAACTCCAGCAGTTGCTCACCAACGAGCTCCTGCCCGTGTGCGAGCCCCTGCCGCCCGAGGATTCCGATGCGGAACCGGAGGAGGCGAGCACCCCCGCGCTGCGGCAGCTGCAGATCCCCGGATCGACATGCCGGACAGGTCCCTCATGAGCGTGCGCTACCCGGCACCAGCCCCTGGTACCCCACCGGAGGAAGAGTCCTCGCGGCTTGGCCGCGCGGCCCGCAACGTCGAGCTCGGCCTGCTGATCCTCGCGGTGTCGATCGTCGCCGTCGCGCTCGTCCTGGTGCAGGCGTCCATGGAGCAGGCCCTGACGGCGGAGTTCGCGCAGTACGGGCTCGCCTACCTGGTGCTAGTCTCCATCGCGCATCTCGCCGTCCGGCTGTTCGTGCCGTTCGCTGATCCCGTGATCCTGCCGATCGTGGCCCTGCTCAATGGCCTCGGGCTCGTGCTCATCCACCGGCTCGATCTCGCGGACGAGGAGCTCGCTCGCACTGCCGGGCGCGCGATTCCCGCACCCGACGCGGCCAAGCAGATCCTGTGGACCACGGTGAGCATCGTCGTGTTCGTCACCGTGCTGTTCTTGCTGCGCGATCACCGTCGGCTCGCCCGCTACTCCTACACCGTGGGCCTCGCTGGGCTCGTGTTCCTCGCGCTCCCTGCGTTCCTGCCAGCGAGCATCTCCGAGGTCAACGGCGCGAAGATCTGGATCCGCCTGCCGTTCATCAGCATCCAGCCCGCCGAGTTCTCCAAGATCCTCATCATCATCTTCATCTGCGGGCTCCTCGTGGCCAAGCGGGAGCTCTTCACCTCCGCGGGCAAGCATGTGCTGGGCATGGACTTCCCGCGCATGCGCGATCTCGCTCCCGTGCTTGCCGCAGCGGGCATCGCGCTCGCCATCCTGGTCTTCCAGACCGATCTAGGCATGTCGCTGCTGCTCTACTCCACCGTCCTGGTCCTGATGTACATAGCGACGGCACGCGTCGGCTGGGTGGTGATCGGTGCATCCATCTTCATGGTGGGCGCTACCGCCGCCTACTTCCTGTTCGGCCATGTCCGCATCCGGGTCAGCACCTGGCTCGACCCGTTCGATGACTACTACGGAACCGGGTACCAGATATCCAACTCGCTGTTCGGCCTCGCGACGGGCGGCATCGGCGGGACCGGGCTGGGCAGCGGCAGGCCCAATGATGTGCCGTTCGCCAAGACCGATTTCATCATCGCCGCCATCGGGGAGGAGCTTGGGCTGCTCGGGCTGACCATCCTCCTGCTGCTGTACCTGATCATCATGGTCCGCGGCGTACGGACCGCGCTGGCAGTGCGCGACAGCTTCGGCAAGCTGCTCGCCGCTGGGTTGTCGTTCATCCTGACGATCCAGGTCTTCGTCGTCGTCGGTGGTGTCACCAAGCTCATCCCGCTGACCGGCCTGACCACGCCGTTCCTGTCCTATGGCGGCTCGTCGCTGCTCGCGAACTACATCCTGGTGGCGATCCTGCTGCTGATCTCCCACGAGGCCCGGTCCCCCCATGATCCGAGCCCGAGACGCACCCCGCCGCCATCGATCTCGGATGCCCCGACCGCTATGGTGAGGCGCCCATGAATACCCCCCTGCGACGCGTCGCCATCGCCATGATGACGATGATCGTCATCCTCATCGGAAGCTCCGCGTACGTGCAGGTCATCCGGGCCGGCGAGCTGCGCTCCAATCCGCTGAACACCCGCGTCCTGCTCGACGAGTTCTCCCGCCACCGCGGCCAGATCTCCGCGGCCGGGCAGGTCCTCGCATCGTCGGTACCAACCGATACGCGCTTCCGCTACCAGCGCACCTACCCCGTCGATCCGGCCTACCCCAACAGTGCCGCGGCGTACGCGCCGATCACTGGTTTCTACTCGCTCAACCACAGCACGAGTGGACTGGAGAACACCGAGGACGATGTCCTCAACGGCTCCGACGACCGGTTCTTCGCCCGGCGCCTCGTGGACATGATCACTGGACGCGACCCCCGCGGCGGAAACGTCGTCACGACGATCGATCCGTACGTCCAGCAGGTCGCCTACAACGAGCTCGCGCGCCGCGGGTACACCGGCTCGGTCGTGGCGATCGAGCCCGCGACCGGTGAGATCCTCGCGATGGCCAGCACACCGTCCTACGACCCCAACCGCATCGCGGACCATGACCCGGCAGTGAGCAATGCCGCCTGGGACGAGCTGTCGCAGGATCCGGACCAGCCGATGCTCAACCGTGCCACCCAGAGCACCTATCCCCCAGGCTCGACGTTCAAGGTCATCACCACCGCGGCAGCGCTCGCTAGCGGCGTGACACCAGCAGATACGTTCACCGCCGCGCCCGAGTACACCCTGCCGGGAACCACCACCACGTTGCAGAACTACGGCGGTTCCCGCTGCGGCAGCGGGGAGACAACGACGCTGCTCAATGCCTTCCGGTTGTCCTGCAACACGGCTTTCGTCGAGATGGGCATCGAGACCGGGGCCGAGGCGCTCCGCGATACCGCGCGCGCCTTCGGCATCGATGGCGAGCGCGACGACGTTCCCCTGCCCGTCGCTGCTTCCACGGTCGGCGAGATCGGCGATGACGCGGCGCTCGGCCAGAGCAGCATCGGCCAGCGCGATGTGGCCCTCACGCCGCTGCAGAACGCGGTCATCGCCGCGACCATCGCCAACGGTGGCACGCGCATGGCGCCCCAGCTGATCCATCAGCTGCAGGGGCCCAACCTGTCGGTGCTGTCCTCCAGCGAGCCGCAGGCCGTCGAGCAGGCGATCCCGTCCAGCGTCGCGCGGACCCTCACGGACCTGATGATCGCTTCCGAGCAGTCCACCAGTGGTTCCGGCAGCGTTTCCGGCGTGCAGATCGCCTCGAAGACCGGCACTGCCGAGCACGGCGCGGACCCCTCGAACACTGCCCCCCATACTTGGTACATCGCGTTCGCGCCCGCCCAGGCACCCCGGGTTGCCGTGGCAGTGATCGTGGAGGATGGTGGGGATGGATCGCTCTCGGCCACCGGTGGCTCGGTAGCGGCACCCATCGGCCGCGCCGTCATCCAGGCCGCGCTGCAGGGGGGATAGACGTGGTCTTGCACAGTGGCAGCATCATCGCCGACCGTTTCCGCCTCCAGCGATTCATCGCCAGCGGCGGCATGGGCGAGGTGTGGGAGGCACGCGATACCCGCCTCGACCGCCGCGTCGCGGTGAAGATCCTCAAGCCAGAACTGTCGTCGAGCGACGAGTTCCTCGCCCGGTTCCGCACCGAGGCGCGCACCACCGCGCAGCTGCATCATCCGAGCATCGCGAGCATATTCGACTACGGCGAGTCCACCGACGACGCCACCGGCGCGCCCCTGGCATACCTCGTGATGGAGTTCGTCAACGGGGAGCCGTTGAACAAGGTGCTCTCCCGCATGGGCAGCATTCCCCTGCCGCTCGCCTTGGACATGCTCGAGCAGACCGGCCGCGCGCTGCAGGTCGCCCACGATGCCGGACTGGTCCATCGCGACGTCAAGCCCGGAAACATCCTGATCACCCCCGACGGGCAGGTCAAGATCACGGACTTCGGCATCGCCAAGGCCGTCGATGCCGCGCCCATCACCCGCACCGGGCATGTCATGGGAACCGCCCAGTACATCTCCCCGGAGCAAGCACAAGGGCAGCCAGCTACCGCGGCCAGCGATGTCTACTCGCTCGGCATCGTCGGCTACGAGGCACTCACGGGCACCCGGCCCTTCACCGGCGAGGGTGCCCTCACCGTGGCGATGAAGCACATCCACGAGGCTCCCCCGCCGCTGCCCACCGACATCCCGCCCGAGGCGCGCATCGTGATCGAGGCTGCGCTCGCGAAGGAACCACGGGCCCGGTACCCGGATGGCGGAACATTCGCCAAAGCCGTCGCCGCAGCACGCGCGGGCCGCGCGCCCGATGATCCGCGGCATGCGATCTCCGGGGACCTGCCCGTGGCCGCGCCCGCCGCGCACCGCCAGCCCGATGCCACAAGGATCATGGCCGCGCCCGCCGCCCTGCATGGCGCCGCTGGCAGCGCGGCAATGGCGGCCGCGCGCCCGGCGGCATACTACGCGCCCGCTGACGACGGCATGTCCAACAGCCAGAAGGCCCTCGCCTGGGGCGCTGCCGCGATGTTCGTCCTGGTCGGCATCACCGCCGCGATCATGATGATCAGCGACATGCTCGATAGCCGCGTGCCCCCGCCGGCCCCGGTGCAGCCCACGCTCGTCGAGCCAGAACCCACCGCGCCAGTGACCACCGAAGCGCCGACCACCGAGCAGACGACCGAGCCCCCGACGACCACGGAGGAAACGACCACCGGGCCGGAGACCAGCGAACCGAGCGAGACCACGGAACCGCCCACCACCGATACCGGCACGGCACCCAGCGAACCGACTGGAGATCCAACGCCATGATCGCTCCACAGGAGTTGTCTGGCCGGTACGTGCTCGGCGAGACGATCGGCTTCGGTGGCATGTCCGAGGTGCATCGCGCGCGCGACCTCCGGCTCCAGCGCGATGTCGCGATCAAGGTCCTCCGGCAGGATCTCGCCCGCGACCCCACCTTCTACCTGCGCTTCCGGCGCGAGGCGCACAACGCCGCGGCGCTGAACAATCCCACCATCGTGGCGGTGTATGACACCGGCATCGCCGAGACCGACACTGGCCCGCTGCCCTACATCGTCATGGAGTACGTCGAGGGCGAGACGCTGCGGGACATCCTCCACAACGAGGGCCCCTTTCCCGCCGAGCGGGCGATGTCGATCACCGCGGATGTGTGCACCGCGCTCGAGTTCAGCCACGCGAGCGGCATCATCCACCGCGATGTGAAGCCTGCCAACATCATGGTCACCGGTAGTGGCGCGGTGAAGGTGATGGATTTTGGCATCTCCCGCACCATCGCCGATACCACGAACTCGGTCACCCAGACGGCGACGGTCATCGGTACCGCGCAATACTTGTCGCCCGAGCAGGCGCAGGGCCACAAGGTTGATGTGCGCTCCGATTTGTACTCGCTCGGCTGCGTGTTCTACGAGATCCTCACCGGGCAGCCACCCTTCACTGGCGATAGCCCGGTCGCCGTCGCCTACCAGCAGGTGAAGGAGGACCCGATCCCGCCGTCGCGGATCGAGCCGACGGTGCCACGGGTGCTGGACTCGATCGTCCTCAAGGCGATGAGCAAGAATCCAGCGAACCGCTACCAGACCGCCGCGGAGATGCGCGACGACATCGTCGCGGCGCTCGGTGGCGAGAAGCCGAGCGCGCCGACCATCCTCACCGACGACGAGCTAACGACCATCATCGGGACGCCCGAGCAGCGGTACCACGACGATGAGCCCGTGGCGCGGCGCGGGCGGCGGCGCCCGCTGCGGTGGATCGCTGTGCTCCTGCTGCTGCTCATGCTTGGCTCGACGGCGATCATCGCGCTGCTATCCGGCGGGGACGAGGTGACCGAGCTAGTGACCGTGCCGTCGGTGGTGAGCCAGTCCTCGGCGGAGGCGCAGCGCCAGCTGCGCGAGCTCGGCTTCGACATCTATATCGAGCCGCGATCCGATGCATCGGTGCCGGAGGGCGATGTCATCGGCACCTCCCCGGAGTCTGGCGAGCAGGTCGATCCAGGCAGCACCGTGGCACTGTATGTGTCGAGCGGGCCAGGCCGGGTCGCGGTGCCCGAGCTCGGCGGCCTCACGGTCGAGGAGGCCGACGAGATGCTCGAGGAGGCCGGGCTCGAGCTATCCTCCTCCGTCGAGGAGGCACCCTCGACGGAAGAGGAGCGCGATCTGATCGTGCAGCAGAACCCATCGTCGGGAGTGAGCGTGACCGTCGGCACGACCGTGCAGGTAGCGGTCGGCACAGGGCCCGCGCTGATCCGGATACCTGACGTGACCGGCCAGGACATCGCGGTGGCGGAGGCGAACCTGCGCGCATCGGGATTCGAGGTGCGCACCGAGGAGGTCGATTCCACCGAACCGGTGAATACCGTGGTCGGCCAGGCACCGCCAGGCGGGACGCAGGCCACCGCAGGAACCGTGATCGCGCTGCGGGCGTCCAATGGCACACGCATGGTGATGCCGAACCTGGTGGGACTGCGGCCCGCGGACGCGCTGCAGACACTGCGCTCGCTGGGCTGGTCGGGCAACAGCCTCGACGAGTCCCGGCAAGCCACCCTCAATCCCGCCGAGGTGGGCCGCATCGTCTCGCAGCAGCTTCCCGCGGGCACCGAGATCGGGCGGCAGGATCGGGTCGCGGTCGATGTCGGCGAGCTGGGGATCCCCCGCTAGCGAGGCTCGAGCGCGACACCCAGCGCCGCTGACATCTCGTCCTCCAGGCGACTGATGACCGATTCATCAGGGCGCTGCCCGCACATCTCCAGCCAGTTGGCGAGCATCCGGTGACCGCCCTGGGTGAGCACCGATTCGGGGTGGAACTGCACGCCATGGATGGGCAGCTCCCGATGCTGCATCGCCATGATGATGCCGCTGTCGGTGTGGCCGGTGGCTTCGAGCACCGCGGGGAGGCTGCTCGGTCGCACGGACAACGAGTGATAGCGCGTGGCCGTGAACGGGTCCGGCAGGCCAGCGAGCACGCCGCGGGCATCATGATGCACCAGCGACGTCTTGCCATGCAGGAGCTCCGGGGCACGCTCGACGATGCCCCCGAAGACCGCACCGATGGCCTGGTGGCCGAGGCACACCCCGAGCAGCGGGGTGCCTTCCTCGGCGGCGACCTCGACGAATGGCATGGTCGCGCCGGCGCGCTGCGGCGTTCCCGGTCCGGGGCTCAGCAGGATCCCGTCGTAGTCGCGGGCATGCTCGCGCAAGAGCTCGCGGCTGCCGAACCGGGGGTCGTCATTGCGCCAGACATCCGCCTCGGCCCCGAGCTGCCCGAGGTACTGGACAAGGTTGAAGACGAAGCTGTCATAGTTGTCGACGACGAGGATCCGCATGGATCCAGGTTAGCCGCTGGCCATCACTCCAGTGGTGCCGAGTGCTTGAGCCGCGGCGCATCACCAGCGGCGGCCACGGCGATCTCCTCGTGCTCGACCACTTCGTAGCCCAGGCCATAGCGCGCGGCGTACTGCCGGTACAGGCGAACCCCGGGCGCATCGTCGAGCTCCTCGACCAGGTCCTCTGGCTCGCCTATCGCGGTGATCACGTAGGGCGGGCTGTAGGCGCGGCCGTGCAGCAGGAGCGTATTGCCGATGCAGCGGGGCGCGCTGAGCGTGGTGATTCGCTGGTCCTGCACCTGGATGGCGATGGCGCCCCCGGCCCAGAGTGCATTGATGACGCTCTGCAGGTCTTGCTGGTGGACGACGAGATCGTCCGGGGCGGCCTCGCTCGGATAGTTGCCCTGCTGATCGCGGGAGGCGTCGGTGAGGGTGACGGTCACGCCCTCGCCCTCGACCGGTCCCCTGTTGCTCGATGCCGCGAGGGCCGACAGCGATTCGAGGGTCGCGGCCACGCGGGCATCGGTCGTGCCGATGGTGGATTGCCGGCGGGCTATCTCGGCGGCGAGGCTCTCGGCGCGCTGACTGGTCTCGGCGCTGCTGCTCTCGGCCTCGCGCACGAGGCTGGACAATCGCGAGGGCCCCGTGTCCCGGGAATCCTCCCCGCGCGAGGACTGATGCGTCGTGGCGAGCATGAGCCCGGCGACGAGGCATACCACCGGGACGCTCCAGCGCCACGGAGCGCTTTGCTGGAGGTCTCGGGTGCGGGTGCCGCGCATGATGCCCTCAGGTCGTCGATGATTGCCACTTGGATGATGCTCGGGTCGGTAGAGCTAGGTTAGCGTGTAGGGGAAGCACGCGGCAGGTGCCGCGGAGGCGCTATGGGCCGGTCCGGACGCGGATCGGTCGAGGAAATCGAGAGGCGAGGTTGAGATGCCGAAGTCACGCGTTCGCAAGCACAGCGGGAGCACGGGTTCCCCGGCGGGCGGTCCATCGGGCTCGGTCAGCCGCACCCCAGTGAAGGTGAAGGGGCCGTCGAGCACCTGGTATGTGGTCGTGATGCTGGGGTTCATGCTGGCCGGACTGGTCTGGCTGGTGGTGTACTACCTTGCTGGGCCGCAGATCCCGTGGCTCGATGGGCTGGGCGCGTGGAACTTCCTGATCGGCTTCGGGCTGTGGATCGTTGGTCTGCTGATGACGCTGCGCTGGCGATGAACGGAAGGGCCGGCCAGGGCGAGCGGTCGATGGTGGGAATCACATCCGTATCATTTTCCCCACCTGTGGATAAGTCGTGTGGATAACATGCCTGGTCATCGCGACGAATCGGTGATCGCCCGCTGGTCCGCAGCGCCAGGAACGGTCATCGCTCTCGCCGTTGGCACCGTGGTGCTCGTGCTCGCGGCGATCCTCGTCCGCCGCGACCCGATCGCGGTCATCCTGGCCTGCCTGGCCGCGGCCGTGCTGCTCGGCACCGCCACGTGGCTTGCCCGTTCCGCAATTGTGCTCGCCGACCACGAGGGCGAGCACCGCTTGCACGTCCGTGGACTGCTCGGCACGGCCCGCACGCTCCGCGCCGAGGACCTCGTCGCCGTCACCGTGCTGCGCCGGCATCGCTCGCGCAGCTCATGGGTGCTCGGGCTCGAGCTCCGCCAGCCCCCGGACCAGCTGGTGCTCCGGGGCAGGTGGGAGCTCGACGAGGATCCCTGGCGCGTTGCCGACCAGCTCTGGAGCCACGGCTTCCCGCGCTGAAGCGCCGCTTCAGGCGCCGAGGATGATCGAGCGCAGCTCCACGACCCGGAAGAGCACCGCCACCATGAGCGTCGCGGCCAGCGCCGCGAGCGCGAGGATGCCCGCGCGCCGGCCCGCCGCTGCCCCCCGGCCAGGCCGAGCGAGCAGCATCGGCACATAGAGCAGCATCGCCGCGGCCAGCGCTCCCGCCACGAGCCCACCGAGATGCCCCCACAGCGAGATGCCCGGGATGGTGACGCTGATGACCACGTTGATCCCGATGATCACGAATACGCCGGTGGCGTTCTGGCGCAGGCGCAGCAGGATCACTGCCATCGCACCGAACAATCCATAGACCGCGCCCGACGCGCCCACCGTTGCCGCCAGCACGTTCTCGAGCCACATCACCGACACGGAGCCACCGAGAAGCGACACCGCGTACACAGCGAGGTACCGGCCACGGCCGAGCACGGCCTCCACCTCGCGGCCCACGATGTAGAGCACGAACATGTTCACCAGCAGGTGCAGCGGGCCATAGTGCAGGAATCCCGACCCGATGAGGCGCTCGTACTCCCCCACCGCGACGAAGAACGGCACCAGCGCCCACGCATCGAACAGCGCGGAGCCCCGATAGTTCGCGACCAGGCTCCCGGATTGCGCTGCCGTCAGCAGGTACGCCAGCGTGTTGAGCACGATGAGCGACAGCGTCACCACTGGACGGCCGGTCATCGTGCGCAGCGGGGCTCCCGCTGCGTTCCGCGGCTGCCGAATGGTGCGCGCGCCCTCGGCGACGCAGGACTTGCACTGGTAGCCGACCGCGGCCTCTTGCAGGCACTCTGGGCAGTAGGGTCGGCCGCACCGGTTGCAGCGCAGGCCGGTGGGCCGGTCCGGGTGGCGGGCGCACCCCGGCAACGAAGGCTGCTCGGGGCGCACCCCGCCAGGATGGGACATGCGGGCGCGGCCTACTTCTCGTCGATGGTGATGCTGCTGATCACCACGTCATCGACGGGACGATCGGAGCGATCGGTGCGGGTGGTGGCGATGGAATCGACCACCGCGCGGCTATCAGCGTCCGCTACCTCGCCGAAGATGGTGTGGCGCATGTTCAGGTGCGGCGTGCGGGTCACCGTGATGAAGAACTGCGAGCCGTTGGTCCCGGGCCCGGCGTTGGCCATGGCGAGCAGGTAGGGGCGATCGAAGGTGAGCTCGGGGTGGAACTCGTCGCCGAACTGGTAGCCGGGGCCGCCCCGGCCCGTGCCGGTGGGGTCGCCGCCCTGGATCATGAAGTTGTCGATGATGCGATGGAAGATGGAGCCGTCGTAGAACGGGCCCTCGGAGCCTCCGGATGCGTTCGCGCGGGTGTAGTCGGCGGAACCATCGGCGAGGCCGACGAAGTTCGCGACCGTCTTGGGGGCATGGTTGCCGAAGAGGGAGATCCTGATATCGCCGTGGTTGGTGTGGAGCGTGGCAACGGCGGTCTGCTGTGGTGAGTTCACGCTCCCATGGTGCCATCCCTGGGCGCACGGCGGGCGATGGACCCGTGAGGTACCCACGAGCCCTGCCCGCGCACTAGGGTTGGAGCCACGGAACCTGGTAGGGCTCCGCGAACACTGTCCTCGATCCCAAGGAGGGTCAATGGCTGCCGCCAAGAAGTCGCGCAACCGTGTGTTGTTCCAGGCCATCGCAGGTACGGCCATCCTCGCTGGCATCGCCAGCGGTGTACGGATGTTCATGGCTCGTGGCGAGATGGTCGATGAGCCAGCGCCCCGGCCGCCGCGGATCGCCGACTACGACGATGCAGCGTTCCCCGGGGCGGTGTCCTGACATGCCACGGATCATGCCGCGGTTCCCGCTCGAGGAAGTCGATCTGGCGTTCTTCGACACCGCTCCCACGCAGTTCTCCTTCACCACTGATATCCCCGTCGATATCGATGAGATGTGGGCGACCCTCAACGGTGATTCACCCTTGTCCTGGTGCACGCTGGTCAAGGACGGCGCCTATATCACCGAGCGGCCATTCGGCCTCGGCACGCGCCGCCGCCTCACCCTCATGCCAGGACTCGTCACTGTGGAGGAGCGCTATTTCCACTGGGAGGAGGAGCCGGGCAAGCGCTACGAGAACGCGTTCTCCGTGGTGTCCTCGACCGCCCCTGGGCTGCGCCGGTTCGGTGAGCTCACCCGGCTCGAGGCGATCCCGTCCGGAACACGCTTCACGTGGCGGTTCGCGATCGAGGGGCAACTGCTACTGGCACCGGGGCTCAAGCTGGCCGGGCCAGCTCTCAAGGCCGCGTTCGGCTCGCTGGTCAAGGACACGGAGAAGTACTTCCGCCGCTAGCCCCGCCCGGTCCTAGCCACCGGCCCTAGCCATCGCTAGCTAGCTCCGAGGACCTGATCGAGCGCCGCACGGATCCGCCGGGGCCGGGGATCATCGAGCATGGCGACCCCGAGCTGGTTCATCACATAGCCGAAGCCGATGCCGGCCGTGGGATCGGCATAGCCGAACGAGCCGCCGATGCCAGTCGTGCCGAACCCGCGGCCATCACCGTCCGCAGGGCCGGTGCGACGGCCGAACGGGAACGTCGGGTGCGGCTTGCGAAAGCCCAGGTGGTACCGGCTGGGCACGTTCAGCACCAGGTCATGATCGGGGATCGCGCCTGGCAGGGACGGCGCGGCCAGTTCGGCGCGCAGTTCATCCGAGATGATCTCGCTCGCTCCGGGTGTCGCTGCGTCGGAGTACAGCGCCGCGATGGCGCGCGCGGTGGCCACAGCGTTGGACGACGGCATCTCCGGGGCGATGAAGGTCTCGCGGCTGGCGTGCTGGGGAAGCCCGACTCGCGGGTTCGACAATGCCTCGACCGAGAGCCGTTGCTGCCTGAGCGCCGTGTGCCGAGCGATGTCGAGCACCATGGTCCACGGGATCTCGCGCGCGTTGTCGATCAGGACCCCGCGGGTAGTGGCCCGGAGCATCGCGAGCTCGTCGGCGCCGATGCTGCGCCCGCCGGTGGCTCCGTCTCCATTGATCGTTGTTCCGATGCTGACCTGCAGGCCTTGCGGCCCCGCGATCTCCTCGGCCAGGTACTGGCCGATCGTGCGCTGCGCGGGATCTGCCCGGCGGAACAGCTCGTTGAGGTAGAAGCCGAGCGACACCGGATGGTAGCCGTGGCTCGTCCCCGGCTCCCACCGCGGCCGCTCCGCAGCGAGGATCCTGGCGAGGGCATCGAGATCATGCAGGTCTGTGGTGCGCAGCGGCGTGCTGATGACCGGGAGGCCCGCTTGATGGTCGAGGAGCTGCCGGACCGTCACCGCTTGCTTGCCGTGCTGCCCGAACTCTGGCCACCACTCCGTGACCACGGTGTCGTAGTCGAGGAACCCGCGGCTCACGGCGCTGGCGACAACCAGAGCAGTGATGCCCTTGGTGGTGGAGAACACCGGTACGCGAGTATCCCGCTGCCAGGGCAGCCCACGGCCAAGATCGCGGTAGCCCGCCCACACGTCCACGACAGGCTTGCCATGCTGGTAGATCGCCAGCGCCGCGCCGATCTCGTGATGGTGGGTGAAGTTCTGGGTGAATGCCTCCACCACGGGCGCGAACCGCGCATCGGCATGCCCGTGGACGCTGAGTTCCTCGCCTGTTCTGCTCGACAACACGTTCAACACGCTACCGCGCCGCGGGGCTGCGCGGTTTCGGAGCATTGGCTGCCCTCGCCGCGGCTAGTTCAGGTAGGCGTCCCCGATATTGGGGGTGTAGATCGTGCGGGCGATCACCCACGGCGCGGCGAAGGCCTCGCTGAGGAAGCTCACGATCGCTGGCGAGACCATGCGGACGTTGCCGCGCAGCGTGGTGGGCGATTCGATGTCGTGCAGCTGGGTGTCAGGGATGTCCGTGGCCAGGCGGTCCGAGTCCGCGGTGGCGTGCAGCGGGTCCCGGCGCGATCTCAGGACGAGGACGGGCACCGAGATGCGGCGCCGCTCGCGGCGGGGTGGCGCGATGCGGCCCAGCATGAGTCCCTGCATCATCGCGGACTGCTCGGCCCTGGAGGCGGAGAGGAAGTCCCACCACAACCGGGTGGCCAGCGAATCAGCAGGAAGGAGGCCGGCGAAGCGCCTGGCCAGCCAGAAGAATGGCTGGCCGTGCGAGAGGATCCCGTGGGCGAGCGTCAGCATCGGCGCGATGCGTAGCGCGCCACGATCGAGCAGGGGGGCTTCCACGATCACTCCGACGGTGCGGTTCGGCTCGAGGACGGCAGCCTCGAGCGCGGCGCTCGCTCCGATGGAGGTGCCACCGAACACAGCTACCTCGCCGCCGATCGCATCGAGCAGCCCGACCATCCTGCGTCCGAGCGCCTCCGCGCTGTAGTCCTCCGGGTCACCGGGCTCCCGCTTCGCGGCGAGCACATTGTTGACGCACACCACGTGGAAGCCGCGACGTGCTAGCTCGAGGGCGAGTGGCTCGTGCATGCGCCGGGAGAGCATCAGCGACGGCGCGAGGATGACAAGCCGACCGCCTGACCCGAACTCGGTGATTCCGACGCGTTTTCCGTCTATGACGACGTAGCCCTCGCGGCGCCGCGAATGGCTGCGCTGCACCGGGCTTGCCAACTGAGGCATTCGTTCCGCGCTAACCGGACCTCACCCCCTTGCTAGGACGGACGTGGCACGAACCATGATCACACGGCCCACGCTGGAGCCGCTCAGCTCGGTCCTCGTGCACGATTCCGCTCACGAGCCAGCACTTCCGTGACCCACATCACAGTACCGCACGGCTTGCGCTAGCTCGCCAGATTGCAGCATACAGCCGCGGGCAGGCTACCGGTCATCATGGCTGCCCGCCGCCGGGAAAAAGGCCCCTTGCAGGGATGATCCGGTGACATCTTCGTGAAGTTCCGTGCCTGCGGGCGTGTCCGGTTACCATGCGGGCAGGCAACCGGGCATCATAGCGGGCATGACCGATCAAGCGACGACGTCCACTCGGCCACGGTGGTCCGCAGCCGAGGCAGCACGACGCTGCAACGTAGGACGTGCCACCATCCAGCGCGCCCTGGACGGCGGCAAGCTGCCGGGAGCGGTCAAGACCGAGGACGGGTGGCAGATCCCCCTCGAGGACCTGCTCGCCGCAGGGTTCAAGCCAGACCGCCCCGCACCCCCGGAGGATGCCGCCGCGAAGGCCGAGACCGCGCGCAGCGTGGAGAAGACCGAGCTTCCCGAGCTGTCGAAGCTCGAGAGCCGCGTCAAGGAGCTCGAGACCGAGCTCGTGTCGATCAAGTCGCGGGCAGAGAGCGAAGCCGCCCTGCGCGCGGCAGCAGAGATCCTCGCCCAGGAACGGCTTGACCGCGTCTCCGACCTGCGCACCGCGCTACGCATGCTCGAGGCAGCCAAGCCCGCGAGCACCGCAGGAACTAGCGAGACCGCTAGCGTGGCGACCAGCACCACTGGATCGCAGCATCGTCATCGTCCTGCACGGCGCCGTACGCTGCGCGAATGGTGGGAGGATCGGCGGTACGAGCCCATCGCCGAGAACGGCACCGCCAAGGGTGGAATCGTGATCGAGAACGAGTCCTGAGCCTTCTCGCGATGCACGCGCAGTGACCCAACGCACTTCTTTGCTCCATCCGCCCATGCGCGATCAGCCCGCGAGCCGGCTACACTCGGGTCCTAGAAGCTGGGAACGGACTGGCAGTCCTCCCAGCTCGCGTCGTAGACGGCTTCCTCTCTCCCCCCTGCCCCGCGAGCACGCGGAATCCCAGCGGGTCGAAGATTCTTCATACGGCGAACGGATGCGCTCAGTGGCGTGTTCGCCAATAGCACCCTGCCCGCCCCCACGGCACACCATCGGATGATGGCTGCCGTGGCTTGGAGCGAGGCCGGGGCCCGATGCCGGAAAGGCACCATGAGCACCACTACATTCACCGATCTTGGCGTGCCCGCGAACATTTGCAAGGTACTCGCCAACGAGGGCAAGACCGAAGCATTCCCGATCCAGATCGACACGCTCACCGATTCGCTCGGCGGGCGCGACATCCTCGGGCGCGGTCGCACGGGGTCCGGCAAGACCCTCGCGTTTGCTATCCCCCTGGTCGCACGGATCGCCGATGCGCCCCAGATCCGCCCCTCCATGCCGCGCGGCCTCGTGCTCGCCCCCACTCGCGAGCTCGCCACGCAGATCGCCGCCGTCATCACTCCGCTCGCGGCCGCCAGCGGCATGCGGGTCACCACCGTCTTCGGTGGCGTTCCGCAGTCCAAGCAGGTCAACGCGCTCAAGCGCGGCGCGCACATCGTCGTCGCGTGCCCGGGCCGGCTCGAGGACCTCATGAAGCAACGCGTCATCTCGCTCGACGAGGTCAAGGTCACCGTCCTCGACGAGGCTGATCACATGGCCGACCTCGGGTTCCTGCCCGGCGTGCGCCGGATCCTCTCCGCCACCCCCCGCAATGGGCAGCGGTTGTTCTTCTCGGCGACGCTCGACAATGGCATCGACAGCCTCGCCAAGCAGTTCCTCAACAGCCCCATGATGCACTCCGTCGACGAGGAGCACTCCCCCGTCGCCGCGATGACGCACCACATCTTCGAGGTCGATAACGCCGGCTCCAAGCGCGACCTCATCTCCGAGCTCGCCAGTGGCACGGGCCGACGGATCCTGTTCATGCGCACCAAGCATCACGCGAAGCGCCTCGCTCGCCAGCTCAGCGAGAACGGCATCCCCGCGGTCGACCTCCACGGCAACCTCTCCCAGGCGCAGCGCGATCGCAACCTCGCCGCGTTCGGCAAGGGCAACGTGCGGGTCCTCGTGGCCACCGATGTCGCGGCGCGCGGCGTGCACGTCGACGATGTCGAGCTGGTCGTCCATGTCGATCCGCCCGTCGAGCACAAGGCTTACCTGCACCGCTCGGGCCGTACCGCCCGCGCCGGCAAGCAGGGCGATGTGGTGACCATCGTGCTGCCCGAGCAGCGCTCGGACCTGCGCAAGCTGCTCCGCAAGGCGGAGATCACGGCCAAGCCGATCCGGGTCACGCCCGGTGACGCATCGGTCAACGCTCTCGTCGGCGACAAGGCGGCCATCGTGCCGATGGTGATCCGCGCCGAGCCGGAGCGCGCTCCGCGCCAGGCTCACGGTCGCCCGAGCCATGGCCCCGCGCGACAGGGTGGTTCCGGCCGCGGTGGCTCGAGCCGCGGTGGGGCAGGCCGTGGCAGGTCCGCGAGCCCCGGCTTCAGCCATGGTGGCGAGCGTCATCGTGGTGGGTCCGGCCACCGGAGCACCGTCAGCGCTGCTCCGCGGCGCGACAGCCGATAGATAGAGCGCTCCACGAGCAGCTCGGGGATGAATGGCTAGCTTTCGCGGCCACCATCCTCGAGCTGCTTTTTCATGCGCTTCAGCGAGATCTCGATATTGCGCGTGTTGAATTCCGCGAACGAGGGCTGGCCGGTGAGCACGGGGTCGACGATCCGGCAGAGCGAATCGGGCCAGGCCCGGCGATCGTCGGTCCAGGTCTCGGTGATGCGCGTCCCGCCCTCAGCGGGCTCGAGCTCGAAGTCCCAGGTTGCCACCGGTGTCCTGAGCAACGGCAGCACCACGCCCCATCGGCGGACCTTGAAGCGGAAGCGTTGCCCGGGAACCGCATGGGTGACGGTGCATCGGGTGATCCAGCGAAATGGTCCCCGCTTGTTGGTGCCATTGAACTCGTCTCCCTCGCGCAAGGAGACCGGGCCGCTCTCGCGCACGCTCGCACCGGTGTTCTCGGGGCTCCACTCCCCTGTTCGCGTGGGGTCGCTGATCAGCGAGTACACCTGCTCGGGCGCGGCATTGACGGTGGTGGATCGAGACACGGACCATTGACGGCGCTTTTCCATGCCTCCAGCATGGCAGGGGCTGGTTTCACGTGAAACCGCAGGGAGCCGGGATGGCTGGAACCGGAACACAAAGCCTACGCTGGGCGCGCTCGCCCGCGAGGCGCGGAGATCGCGCGGAGGCTCGGCGTCAACAAGCCAACGAGCCGGTCAGGGGACGCCGAGCGCAACGGTTCCACCCCGATCACGTAGCGGCCGAAGATGATTCCGATGATGATCGTAATCGTGGCACCTGCGCGCTCGGTCGCCGCGGGACCCCCATAATATTCAACGAGCCGACTGACGATCTCCCGCTCGATGTACTCCCGGAACGCTTGCAGCACTTCGGGATGCCGCAAGCCAGTACTCACGAGCTGCATGAGGGAGCGTTGAACGTCAGGAGCCTCCCACGCGCGGACGACCAGCGCAGCGAGGCGCTCCGGCGCTGTCATGGGATCACCTTCGAGCGCCTTCTCCAGCACCATGGAAGGGCCGAGCGAAAGCGCCATCGAGCGGGCGAACAGTTCCTTCTTCGAACCGAAGTGGTACGCGATCAGCGCGGGATCGCAGCCTGCCTGCCCGGCGATCATGCGCAGGGTCGCTCCGTTGTAGCCTCGTGCCGCGAACAGCTCGCGCGCCGCCGCCAGGAGCCGGTCCCGGCCGTCATCAGCACCGGTCCGGGGGCGGCCCCGCGATTTATTCATCACCGTTGAGCCTAGCAGTGGGCCTCCGTCAGGCTTCTGGTATCCAGCACGGACCAGAGGAGTCACTGTGAACCAACCACGAGCAACAGTGGAAGCACGAGGGATAACGGTCGAGTTCGCTCGCGGCCGCAAGCAGCCCCCGTTCCGGGCGCTCGATAGCGTCGACCTCGATGCGCGCCCCGGCGAGGTGACATGCCTGCTCGGGCCAAACGGATCCGGCAAGACAACCTTGATGAACGTCCTGACAGGACTTCTCGCGCCAACCACGGGCAGCTTGCGGGTGCTCGGCCTCGACCCCGCCAGCCAGCGCCGGGAGCTGCTGCGCCGCATCGCGCTCGTGCCACAAGAGACTTCTCTCTACCCCGAGCTGACCGCCCGCGAGAACCTCGTGTTCCACGCGCGCTACTACGTGATGCCAGCCCGCGAGCAGCGCGCGCGCATCGAGGAGACGCTCGAGCTCGTACAGCTCGGCAGCCGCGCCAGCGATCGTGCCGGAACCTTCTCCGGCGGCATGCAGCGCAGGCTCGCGCTCGGCAAGGCACTGATGATGAAGCCCGAGCTCCTCCTGCTCGACGAGCCGACCCTTGGCGTGGACGTGCAGTCCCGCGAGGCCATCTGGACGCGCATCGAGGAGGTGGCGCACGAGGGACGCGCCGTCCTGCTGACCACCAACTACATGGAGGAGGCACAGCGGCTCGGTGATCACATCACCATCATCGACCGAGGAGCCAATATCGTCCGCGGTAGCCTCACCGAGCTGACCTCCCAGGTCCCGGAGACCAAGCGGGCCGAAGTGCCACCGGTGAGCCTTCAGGACGTCTTCCTGCACTTCACCGGCAGCGGACTACGGAACTGAGGCGCCCATCATGCATGCGGCATTCGCTCTTGCCAGGAAAGACCTCCTCGTCACGCGCCGGGCACCTCTCCTCGCAGTGATCAGCATCCTCGTGCCCGTCGCGTTCACAGTTCTCTACGCGATCGTCATCCACGTCTCGACGACCGCCACGATCGCCATCGCCGATCAGGACGGCACACCGCGCTCAGCGGAATTCATCGAGGTGATGGAGGAGATGCGCAACAGCGACGGTAGCTACTACGAGATCCTCACCACCGACCCAGATCGGGCTAGCGAGATGTACCGCGACCGAGAAGTGGGAGCGATGCTGACGATCCCCGCGGGATTCGCGCGCGACGTGGTTGCCGGCAATAGCCCGACAGTGACGCTCTCGCTGATCAACATCGACGCGGACGGCACGAAGAACCAGCACCTGCGCATCGAGGAAGCGCTCCGGCAGTTCCAGCAGGGCCAGCCGGGCGCTCCGCCCAGCCAGTTGAGCATTGCCGAGACAACGGTGCTCGATCAGGACATCCCCGTGACGCTCTACCTGGGCTCGGCATTGATCATCTTCGCGGTGCTCTATGCCGGAATCGTCAACATCGGAGTCGGCATCGCCAGGGAATGGGAGGAACGCACCGCGAAGGGCCTGGTGCTCTCGCCGAGCGGTCGACTGTCGCTCATCGCGGGCAAGTGGATCGCCGGCGCGGTGACATCGCTGGTCACGATAGCGGCAACGCTGGCCAGCATCGGCTGGGTGCTGGACTACCCGTTGGCGCAACTCGGCTGGAGATCCGTGGGCGTGCTCGCCATCGTATGGATATACGGAGCAGCCCTCGGCACGCTCCTCGGGGTCGCGCTGCGCAGATCACTGCCACTCGTCCCGATCGCCGTGATCATTGCTGTCACGCACTTCCTGGTCAGCGGGTACGAATCCTACATCCGCGGGTTCGCTCACGGCGGCGTCATCGAACCACTCTGGGCGGCGACCCAATGGATTCCGCTCGCGCCACTGTTCGACATCCTGCGATTCGAGGTCGCCTCGCTCCCCCAGCCCGGAAATGCAGCGGTAGGCGTGCTCGGAAGCCTTCTCCTCGCCGCAGCTGTCGTCTCCCTCGCCGCCTGGCGGCTGACCCGTGCTCTCCGCTTCGCCCAAGGACAATGATGATGACTGCCATTCACGCTCTCGCCGCCATGATCACCCGCAACCTGCTCATTGCCCTGCGCCGCCCCGAGCTGCTCGTGCAGACGATGGCGGTCCCCGTCGTTGTCGTCGCGCTCGCCTCCGTCATCTTCGGAGCCAGCAACTCGTGGCCGATCGCCCTCGTGGACGAGGACAGCAGCACAGGCTCCCACCAGTTCGCCCAGGTCATCAACGATACCCAGGGCCCGACCGGCTCCTACTTCGACATCATCGAGACCGATGCGCGCAAGGCAGCCGAGCTATTGCACGAAGGCAGGTTGCACCTGGTGATCACGATCCCACCGGGCTTCGATGACACCGGGATCGTCGAGGTAGCGACCTACAACATCAATACCGACGCCATGAAGAACATCCGGCTGCGAGTCACCACGGCCGCGAACCTCTACGACAGCGCCACCAACGCGGACCAGATCGCCGCGATCATCGACAGGGAACGAGCCGAGGACGTGCCACGCACGGCATTCATGGGTGGATCAGCAATCATCCTCGCCCTCCTGCTCGGCGCCGCGCTGATCTCGGCGAACCTCTACGCCGTCGACAGCGAGCATCGCACGGAGAAGGAGATCGCTCTCACTCCCCTGGGCAGCTATATCGCGGGTCTCGGTGCTGCGGCAGCAGGGTGGATCCTCGCCTTCGTGGCTGCTGTCCCCACCGTGCTCGTGGCGCTGGCGTTCGGCACACGAGCAGGTCCCGGCGAAGTGCTCCAGACCTCCCTCGTCGTCCTGCCTGCTATGGCAGCGGCCGCCGGGGCGGGCGTGCTCATCGCGGTGCGACTGCGAGCCCACCGCGTCATCCAACCAGTGCTGATCCTGCTCGCGCTCGGCAGCTACTTCGCCAGCGGCGGATTCATCTCGGTGTCGGCCCTGCCGCCGCTCGCCCGTGCGTTCAACGCCTGGTGGCCGCCGGCGTATGTCTTCGAATGGTCGAACCCGCTGCTGCATGGCTTCGAGAGCCGGCCTGGCCTCGCTGCGATCGCTGCGGTGTCCGTGGCGGCATTCCTCGGCATAGGGCTCGCGGCCGCCGCCGCGCAGCGAGCCAGCCGACGCAAATGTGGCGCATGGCCAGTGAGGGCACAGCACTAGAACGCCAACAAGGCCCGAGCCTCTGCTGCATGTTCGTTGAGCAGGGGTTCGGGCCTTGTTCGTGTGGTGGAGCCAAGGGGAATCGAACCCCTAACCCCCGCCTTGCAAAGGCGGTGCTCTACCAATTGAGCTATGGCCCCGGAGATCTAGCGTCTGTGTGGCTTCATTCCAGATTGTGCCACACCTCGGCTGGATAGCCGGCGTCACGGGATTCGAGATACCGCATGGCTGCGACGCCAAAGGCGATTCCCAATCCGGCTGCGGCAAGGATCTTCAGCAACTTCATGCTGGATGACCTTACCGGAGTGGGCCTAGGAGGACTTGAACCTCCGACCTCTTCCTTATCAGGGAAGCGCTCTAACCGCCTGAGCTATAGGCCCGTGAACCGAGAAGCGACATTACCCTACCGGTGAGCGATGATGCAAAACAGCAGGTGACGGCGCTCTCGGTGCTGTTCTAGTCGCGATCAGCCAGCGTCACTTCTACTCCGCCAACGAGATCGGCGGTCAGATTGTAGATGAATGATGCAAGGGTCAACAACGCGGTGAGCAGGATCATATTGATGAACCCGATCGCCGCGGCCCATCCGAAGATCTGGCTGGCGCTGATGATCTCCCCGGTCGCGCCCTCGTTGAGCATGTCGGTGAACGCGCTATTCAAACGTTCCCACACGTTCATGAAGTCGAGGACGAGGTAGAGCATCCCTACCGCGATCATCCAGACGAGGAAGAGCACGAGCGAGATGATCGACGAGAGCTTCAGCGTCGACCACGGGTCGATCTCGCGGATCTGCACGCTGGCGCGCAGCCCTGCCTGCGCCTGCTTCGCCGTCATCGTGACCGGTGACCGGCGCGTCGGGGGCGCCGGGCTGGCTCCCGCCTTCTTCGCCGGATCGGGGCTCGCCGCTTTGTTCGCCGCCCCTGCGCTTCCTGCATCGGGGCTGTTGCTTGAGGCTGCCACCTAGGACTCCTCTGTCTTGGTCTCGATCTCTTCTGGCTCGTCCGCGTACCGGGCGATGGCGAGGAGGCTATCGCCGTCTCCGAGGTTCATCAGCCGCACGCCCTTGGTCTGGCGACCTGCCTTGCGGACCTGGCTCGCCACGGTGCGGATCACTCCTCCACCGGAGGTTATCGCATACAGCTCGTCCTTCATGTCCACGATCACCGCGCCCACCAGATTGCCGCGGCGCGGATCGTACATAAGGGTCAGCACGCCCTTGCCGCCACGGTTTTGCACGGGGTACTCGTCGAGCGGGGTCCGCTTCGCGTATCCACCAGAGGTGCCCACGAGCAGGAACATGTTGTCCTGCACGACGTTGAGCGAGAGCAGCTCATCCTCGGCGTTGAACCGCATTCCCTGCACGCCCGACGTGGCCCGGCCCATGGGGCGCAGGGCGTCGTTCGTGGCGGAGAACCTGATCGCCTGGCCCAGCTTGGACACGAGGATCAGGTCTTCCTCGGCCGAGCACAGGACAGCGCCGACGAGCTCGTCGCTCTCGCGGAGGTTGACCGCGACGATGCCACCGCTGCGGTTGGAGTCGAAATCCTCGAGGCGGGACTTCTTGACCAGTCCGTTCTTCGTGGCGAGCACGAGGTACGGCGCATCCTGGTAGCTCTTGATCGCGATGACCTGGGCGATCTTCTCCCCCGGCTGGAACGCGAGGAGATTGGCGACGTGCTGGCCCCGGGCGGTCCTGCTCATCTCGGGAAGCTCGTAGGCCTTGACCCGGTACACGCGCCCGAGGTTGGTGAAGAACAGGATCCAGTCATGCGTGGAGGTGACGAAGAAGTGGCGGACCATGTCGTCCTGCTTGAGGTCCGCGCCCTTGACGCCCTTGCCACCGCGACGCTGGCTGCGGTAGAGATCGGTCTTGGTCCGCTTGGCGTAGCCGGTCTCGGTGATGGTGACCACCACGAACTCGCGAGCGATGAGATCCTCGTCGGCCACGTCCCCGCTGCCGGCGATGATCTTGGTGCGTCGCTCGTCGCCGAACTTCTCGACTACCTCGGCGAGCTCGTCCTTGACGATCTGCCGCTGCCGCTCGGGCCGCGCGAGGATGTCCTTGAGGTCGGCGATCTCGAGCTCGATCTCGGCGAGCTCATCGACGATCTTCTGCCGCTCGAGCGCGGCGAGGCGCCGGAGCTGCATGGCGAGGATCGCATCGGCCTGGATCTCATCGACGTCGAGGAGATCCATCAGGCCCTCGCGGGCTATGTCCACCGTCGGCGAGCGCCGGATGAGCGCGATCACCTCGTCCAGCGCATCGAGCGCCTTGACCAGGCCACGGAGGATGTGCGCGCGCTCCTCGGCCTTCTGGAGCAGGTACTCGGTCCTGCGCCGGATGACAATGATCTGGTGATCGACGTAGTAGCGCACCATCTGGTCGAGGCGGAGGGTGCGGGGCACGCCATCGACGATGGAGAGCATGTTCGCACCGAAGCTGGTCTGCAGCTGCGTGTGCTTGTAGAGGTTGTTGAGGACCACCTTGGCCACCGCGTCACGCTTGACGGTGACGACGATGCGCAGGCCGACACGGTCGGACGACTCATCGTGGATGTCAGCGACTCCACCGATCCTGCCGTCCCGGACCTGGTCGGCGATGCCGTTGATGAAGTTGTCCGTGTTGACCTGGTAGGGCAGCTCGGTGATGACGATGGTCGTGCGCCCGCGGCTGTCCTCCTCGATCTCGGTGACACCGCGCATCTTGATGGAGCCGCGCCCAGTCGTGTAGGCATCGTGGATGCCCTGGGTGCCGACGATCAAGCCCGAAGTGGGGAAGTCCGGACCCTTGATGCGCTCCATGACCGCTTCGAGGGTGGCTTCCTCGTCGGCCTCGTGGTTGTCGAGGCACCAGACGATGGCTTCGGCGACCTCGCGCAGGTTATGCGGCGGGATGTTGGTGGCCATGCCGACAGCGATGCCGCCCGAGCCGTTCATCAGCAGGTTGGGAACCCGGGCGGGCAGGACCACGGGCTCCTGCGACTTGCCGTCGTAGTTCGGGATGAAATCGACGGTGTTCTTCTCGATATCCCGGAGCATCTCCATCGCCAGCGGCGTGAGCTTGCACTCGGTGTAGCGCATCGCGGCGGCGCCATCGTTGCCGCGGCTGCCGAAGTTGCCCTGGCCGTCGACGAGCGGGTAGCGCATCGACCAGGGCTGCGCCATGCGTACCAGCGTGTCGTAGATCGCCGAGTCGCCGTGCGGGTGAAAATTACCCATCGTGTCCGACACGGGCCGGGCGGACTTGACGTAGCTGCGCTCCGGGCGATATCCGTTGTCGTGCATGGCATACAGGATGCGGCGGTGCACGGGCTTGAGCCCGTCCCGGACCTCGGGTAGCGCGCGTCCCACGATCACGCTCATCGCGTAGTCGATGTAGCTGCGCTGCATTTCCTGCTGAATATCAACAGGCTCGATGCGATCGCCGGCGCCACCCTCGGGCGGCAACGTGGTGTCCGTCATCAGATCCTTCTTTGTCTCCGTGCACTAGATGGCAGCCTGTGTTCAGCCTGGCACCCGGCCTCTGGTGTCTACCCTATCGATGCTGTCCGCGCTAGCACGGGAGGCGCTTCGGCCTCATCGCGCTACACGTCGAGGAACCGGACGTCCCTCGCGTTGCGCGTGATGAAGCTGCGCCGGGCGGCGACATCCTCGCCCATGAGGATCGAGAACAGCTCGTCCGCGGCCGCGGCGTCGTCGAGGGTCACCTGGCGCAGGACCCGCACCGAACGATCCATCGTGGTTTCCCACAGCTCCTTCGGGTTCATCTCGCCAAGACCCTTGTAGCGCTGGATGCCGTCATCCTTGTTGATCTTCTTGCCAGCCGCGATGCCTGCCTCGAGCAGTCCGTCGCGCTCCCGGTCGGAGTAGGCGAAATCAGGCTCGGCGCGCTGCCACTTCAGCTTGTACAGCGGTGGTTGCGCGAGATAGACGTGACCATGCTCGACAAGTGGCCGCATGAAGCGGAAGAGCAGGGTGAGCAGCAACGTGGCGATGTGCTGGCCATCGACATCGGCATCGGCCATGAGGACGATCTTGTGGTAGCGCAGCTTGGCCAGGTCGAACTCATCGTGGATGCCGGTACCGAAAGCCGTGATGATCGACTGGACCTCGTTGTTCTTGAGGACCTTGTCGATGCGGGCCTTCTCGACATTGATGATCTTGCCGCGGATCGGCAGGATCGCCTGGTACATGGAGTCTCGCCCGGACTTCGCTGACCCACCGGCCGAGTCGCCCTCCACGATGTAGATCTCGGACATCACGGGATCCTTCGAGCGGCAATCGGCGAGCTTGCCGGGCAGGCCACCAAGATCGGTGGCGCTCTTGCGCCGGACGAGCTCGCGCGCCTTGCGCGCCGCCATGCGTGCCTGCGCCGAGGAGACAGCCTTGCTGACGATGATCTTCGACTCCGCGGGGTTCGACTCGAACCAATGCGCCAAGTGCTCGTTGCAGGTCTTCTGCACGAACGACCGGACCTCGGTATTGCCCAGCTTCGTCTTGGTCTGGCCCTCGAACTGCGGCTCCCCGACCTTCACACTGACGATGGCAGCCAGGCCCTCACGAATATCCTCGCCCGAGAGGTTGCCCTCTTTCTCCTTGAGGAGCTTCTTGTCGCGCGCGTACCTATTGACGACGCCGGTCAGCGCAGCGCGGAAGCCTTCCTCGTGAGTACCACCCTCGTGGGTGTTGATCGTGTTCGCGAAGGTATGGACGGACTCGGAGTAGCCGTTGTTCCACTGCATGGCGATCTCGAGCTCGTGGCCCGAGCCTTGCGCGGTGAACCCGACAACGCTGCTGTGGATCGGCTGCTTCGTGCGGTTGAGGTGCTTGACGAAGTCCTCGAGGCCACCGGGATAGTGGTAGACGCGCTTCTTGACCTTGTGCTCGGCAACGGGCTTCGCGGCATCGTCCTCGTGGTGGCGGACCGGCTCAGCGGTGTCACTGACGACCTCGTCGACGACCTCGGCATCGGAGACCCGCTCGTCGGAGAGGCTGATGGTGAGGCCCTTGTTGAGAAAAGCCATCTCCTGCAGCCGCCGGGAGACGGTCTCGAAGTTGTAGTCAGTGGTCTCGAAGATCTCCGGATCGGCCCAGAACGTCACAACCGTGCCCCGACGGTCAGTGCTCTCGTGCTTCACCAGCTCGCCAGGCACGGAATAGTTGTATTGCTGCGTCCAGTGATGCCCGTCCCGATCGATCTCCACCTCGACCCGGGTGGAGAGAGCGTTCACCACGGAGATGCCCACGCCGTGGAGGCCACCGGATACCGCGTAGGAATCCGAGTCGAACTTGCCGCCCGCGTGCAGCTGGGTCATCACGACCTCGATAGTGGGGCGCCCCATCGCATGCATCTGGACGGGAATGCCACGTCCATCGTCACGCACCTCGACGCCGCCGTCAGCGAGCAGGCGCACGCTCACCTCGCTGGCGTAGCCTGCCATCGCCTCATCGACGGAGTTGTCGACGACCTCCCAGATCAAGTGATGCAGGCCGCGCTCACCGGTGGAACCGATATACATGCCTGGACGCTTGCGGACGGCCTCGAGGCCCTCGAGCACCGTGATCGAGGAAGCATCGTAGTTTCCCTCTGTGCCGCGTGTCTTTCCTGATTTTTGAGCAGCCACGGTCAGGTAGCTCTCCTTCTACAGAGTCAGCACCGTCCCGCGAGCGGGCCGGTCGGGGAATAGCGGTTAGTCAGTCCTTCATCTTAGTCGTCGCCAGGGCGTTGCCGCTGCATCGTGGCTCGGCGCGGTGCGGTGCGAGCCCTCGCGATTGGTCTAGCCAAACGTGTCCCGTGGGCCACGGCCTCGCACATGCCGGTTTCCCTTGCGCCAGCCCGTGACCGCCGGGCCGTGTATCCGCAGCGATGTCACCACGCCGTGCCCCACCGATTCGGCGATCCGCGCGAGCACCTGGGATTGCATGTAGCGAAGTTGCGTCGCCCATGCCGTGGAGACGGCCTCGACGCTGAGCACGCCCGCCTCGAGCCTCACAGGGGTCGCGTGCTCAGCGATATCCGGACCCACGATCCGGGCCCAGTGACCAATCACCGAACCGCCGGAGATCTGGCCCGACCATCCACGCTTCTTCGCGATCTGGTTCGCGAGGGAACCAAGTGCCTGCGGATCCCGGGAGTCTGGCCGCGGGGAGGACCACCCGCCTCTGCGCACGGGGCGCGCGGAGCGGGGCTGGGTCGAGCGGGGCTGGGTCGAGCGGGGCTGGGTCGAGCGCACAGGGACAGCCGGCCCGCTGCCGTCGGCAGAGCGTGCGCGAACGCGGGCCAGGGCCTTGCCGACCATGTCCATGCCCTTCGAGGGGCCACCATCGCCTTCGCTGCTTGTGCCGCTGGCTTGCATCTCCTACGCCCCCTCTCCCTCTGCGTTGCTCGGTGGTCGAACGATCTCCGAGACTCGCTGTCCCAGGCTATCGGCTAGGTCCGACAGTTTCGCCTGGACTCCCACGAGACGGCCACTGAGCGCCTCGGGGACGTCCTCGCGCACAGCGGCGGTGATGAGCACCTGCTCGCTGTCGAGCGCGATCGCCACGAGAGCCTCGCGCCTCTTTCGGTCGAGCTCGGCAAAGACATCGTCGAGCAGCAGGATCGGCTCCCAGCCCTCATCGCGGAGGAGCGCGCGCGACGCGAGCCGGAGGGCCAGCGCGGTCGACCAGCTCTCGCCGTGGCTCGCGAATCCCTTGACCGGCTGATCGCCGAGCATCAGCTCAAGATCGTCGCGATGCGGCCCAACGAGGCATACTCCTCGCTCGATCTCCTTAACGCGCATTGCCGGCAATTGCTCGAGGAAGAGTTTCTCGAGGAGATCCGTGGTGATCATCGCCGGATCCTCGGGAACATTCGCCAGCGAGCAGCGATACTGCATTCGGGCCGGCCTGGAATCCGGCGCGATGCCGGCATAGGAGAGCGTGAAGAATGGATCGAGCCGCTGTACCATTCGAAAACGCTCCTGCAGATATTCCGCGCCGGCTCGAGCGAGATGCTTATCCCAGGTCTCCAGAGTGATTGCAGCAGAATCATCGACTTTTCGCGCCCGCATGGTGTGGCTGATCGACTTCAGCAGCGCTGATCGCTGCCGGACGACTTTGTCGTACTCCGAGCGCACGACCGAGTATCTCGGCCTTAGTGCAACCATGAGCTCATCGAGATATCGCCGACGTTCTGCGGGGTCCCCTTTGACGATTGCGAGATCCTCGGGCGCGAACATCACGGTATGAACAATCCCCAAGGCTTCCGAAGGCCGGCGCGCCGGCGAACGGTTTATCCATGCCTTGTTGGTCTTTCCGGGACGCACTCCTATGTCGATCGCAAGTTCTCGGCCGGCATTGACAGCAATTCCAGAGATGTGTGCCTCGCTGGTTCCCTGCCGGACAAGGGACTGGTCGGTGGAAGCACGATGCGATCCCAGGATGGAGAGATAGCGCACGGCTTCCAGGACGTTGGTCTTGCCTTGGCCGTTCCTGCCGACAAAGACCGTGCATCCTGGCGCGAGAGCGATATCAAGCTCTCGCCAGGACCTGAAGTCCCGCAGGGCGAGCTGACGGAGGAACACGCCGACTAGCCAGGCAGCCGGACGGGCATCAAGAGGTAGGTGTAGTCGCTATCAATGGCCGGGAATGCGTTTCCATCGGGCTCCGGAAGAACAACGTCAGCCGGCGCGGGCTGCAATACTGCCGGCCGGCTTGGCAGCGTGAAACCGAAGATGACTTTGTCAGTATGGAGGGCGTTGAGCCCGTCGATCAGATAGCCGGGATTGAACGCAATGACGAGTGGTTCCCCGCTGAAATCAGCGGACAAGGATTCCTCGGCCTGGCCGGCATCATCGCCGCCGGCCGATATCTGGAGCCCCTCCTCGGAGAACTCCATGCGGACCTGAGCGCCTCGCTCCGCAAGCAGCGCTACACGCTTGATCGCCTCGATCAGTGGTGCGACCTCGAGCGCTGCTACCGCTGTGTGGCTCTTCGGCAGGAGCTGGCGGAATTTCGGGAACTCAGCATCGAGAAGGCGTGAGGTAGTGCGCCGGCTCGAACTGGTAACGCCAAGTATTCCTTCGTTTCCGAGTGACGAGCCGGCTCCGAGGGCAATCTTGACAACGGAGTTCTGCGCGCCACCAATAGTCTTGCCGGCCTCGGACAAAGTCTTGGCCGGCACAAGAACGGCTGCATGAGGCTCTGTCGCTTCTGGGGCCCAGTCAATTCGTCGAACGGCAAGGCGGAAACGATCAGTGGCTGCAAGAACGACGACCTGTTCGTCGATCTCCATGCGAATTCCGGTCAGCATAGGCAAGGTATCGTCCTTGCCGGCTGCTACAGCTACCTGGGAAATGGCTTCGGTGAATACGTCCCCGCCAACGGAACCTGTTACTTGCGGAATTGCCGGCAACTGTGGGTAATCCTCGACTGGCATGGTGGGAAGACTGAAGCGGGCATTGCCGCATGCGATGCGCATCTTGGTGCCATCCAGTGCTACATCAACGGGACGGGCCGGCAGGGACTTGGTGATGTCCGCGAGAAGCCTTCCCGATACAAGCACCCGGCCTGGGTTCCCGACTTCCGCAGCGATGGTGATCTGTGCCGAGGTCTCGTAGTCGAAGCCTGAGATCACTAGTCCTGCATCGGATGCCTCGAGAAGAACTCCACCAAGCACAGGAACCGCAGGACGGCCAGGCAGGTTGCGGGCTACCCAGGTGACCCCATCGGCGAAATCATCGCGCAGGACGCGGAAGGTGAGGTTGCCAGGTTCCATGGTGCGGACGTGTCCTCTCGACGCCCCGGCTGGTGCTCGGGTGTGGGGGTGGTCTCGGCGGTGCTCCACCACACTAGTGCATCGCGGGGCCGCAACGTGCCGGAGTCGATGCGCGTGCCGCAGCGGTAGTTCTGGAAGGCGTCCGTGCGAGCCAGGCGAGGCCTCGGGGCGCCGGGTTTTGCACAGTCCCTACTTTTATCTTTTTCTTCTAAGAAAAAATTAGTAGTAGTAATAGGTCCTGTGAATTGTGTGGATAAGGTGCCGGCTGCGCTGGTCAAGCGGCAATTCAGGGTGGGGACAAGGATGTTAATAGATGGGGGTGCAATTGTGGACAGATGTGCACAACTTGGTGGCCTGTGGGTAACCAGCCAAGTTGTGCACAGCTTATCCACAGCTTATCCCCAAGTTGTGCACAAGGGTCGAGCGGAGTTATCCACAGATTATCCACAGTGTCTGGTGCCCTGTGGATAACGCTCGAGGGCTGGCTCCCGGGGCCTCCCCTCGAAGCGCTAGATCTTCGAGCGCTGCCTGATCCGGGCCGTGAGTTCCTGGACCTGCTCGTAGACGCTGCGGTTGCTGTTCATGCCCGAGCGGACCTTCCTGTCCGCGTGCATCACCGTCGTATGGTCGCGGCCGAACGCCTGGCCGATCTTGGGCAGCGAGAGGTCCGTCATCTCCCGGCACAGGTACATCGCGATCTGGCGGGCCTGCGCGACCGCCCGAGTGCGGCCAGGGCCGCACATCTCGTCCATCGTGATGCCGAAGTACTCGGCGACCGTCGTCATGATCGTGGCCGCGGTGATCTCGAGGCTGCGCGAATCAGGCGCGAGATCCCGCAGGACGATCTCCGCGAGGCGCAGGTCGATCAACTGCTGGTTGAGCGAGGCATAGGCGGTGACGCGGATCAGGGCTCCCTCAAGCTCCCGGATATTGCGCTCGACCCGGCTGGCGATGAACGCGAGAACGTCATCCGGTACCCGGAGGCGGTCCATCTGGGCCTTCTTGCTGAGGATGGCGATCCGGGTCTCGAGCTCGGGCGGCTGCACATCGGTGATCAGGCCCCATTCGAATCGAGTGCGGAGCCGCTCCTCGAGGGTGGCGAGCTGCTTGGGGGGACGATCGGAGGAAATGAGGATCTGCTTGTTCGCGTTGTGCAGCGTATTGAACGTATGGAAGAACTCCTCCTGGATTCCTTCCTTGTTCTCGATGAACTGGATATCGTCGATGAGGAGCAGGTCAACATCCCGATATCGCCGCTTGAATGCTACGCGGCGGTCGTCTCGCAAGCTGTTGATGAAATCGTTGGTGAACTCCTCCGTGGACACGTACTTGACGCGCATCCCGGGGAACAGCTTCTGCGCGTAGTGGCCGGTGGCATGTAGCAAGTGGGTCTTTCCCAGTCCGGACTCGCCCCACACGAACAGCGGGTTGTATGCCCGGGCCGGCGCCTCGGCGATCGCCACCGCGGCCGCGTGCGCGAAGCGGTTCGATGCGCCGATGACAAAGGTATCGAACGTGTATTTCGGGTTCAGGCTCGATCGTGGCGAGACCGGGCGGGGCGGCTTCGGCCCACCTGTCGGGTAGGCGGCGGCCCACGCGGACTCCTCGTGGGCGAAGCCGCCTGGCTCCTCGCGGAGGGTGGCATCCTCCCGCTGCAGGAATGTCTCGCCCGACATGGCTGGCTCGTCGTCGACGTCCCCCAGGGCGAACTCCGGCTCCTGCGCGGGCGGCCGCGGAGCATCATCGGCAGCCGTGCTGCCCTCGTCCAGTGCGTCAGTGAAGGCAGATGGGTCGACGCTGGTCGCATCGATGCGGACCGCGAGCTCGATCGGCTCGCCCAGGTGCCGGCTCAACGTCTCGGTGATGATGTGCCGCAGGTTGCTCTCGATCGCCTTCTTGGCGAATGCAGTGGGCGCCGCGAGCAGCGCGAACCCATTGGAGATGTCCAGTGGCTTCACCAGCGGCAGGAGCGCGCGGTCCTTCCTCCCGAGCATCGCGGGCCGGGAGCCGGGGCCGCTGCCCTCGATCAGTTCCTCGACCACGCTCATCCAGATCTCGGTGAGGTTCCGCGGATCATCCACCACGCTCAAGTCCTTCCGCTGCTCGTCCTGCAAGATGGTCCTCAGGTGATGCGCACAAGGCATGCAGACCTGGGGTACCGCGGAACACGTTGCATGATCGGAGAGCGGGAACTAGCTGATCAGAGTGGTGCGTGCACGCGATACCGGTTTATCCACACAATTATCCACAGGTGTGGAGAACTGCGTGGAAGCCACGACGGTACACCGTCGGGGGGGTTTCGCTCGCCAAGCCTGGCTGCGGAGCAGCGCAGGTGGGTCTCGTGATCAACTTGTGGGCGCGGAAGGCGCGCTCAGTGACGCTAGCAAGCTTGCCGGGCGGGTTGCAACGTTTTGAGCAAGGTCCCAGCTCAGGTGGCCTGCGTCACGTTCTGCGACCAGATCTGGCGATGGCTTGGTCGGGGCGAGCGCGACCAATCACCCCTGGTTTGACCACGCTCGCCAACCTGAGTAGTCTCGTGCAGTCACCAATGAATGCACGGCATTCGCATCCACGCAGGGGTGCGTCGATTATCTGAGGAGTGTTGACCGTGGCGAAGGGCAAGCGGACTTTCCAGCCTAACAATCGCCGTCGGGCGCGGGTTCACGGCTTCCGGCTCCGTATGCGCACCCGCGCCGGACGGAGCATCATCTCCGCTCGCCGTAGCAAGGGTCGCAGCGAGCTCTCCGCCTAGCAGCTACGCGCAGGGCGGAATGATCAAGAGTGCTGCCCCAGCGGTATCGCCTTCGCAATTCCCATGACTTCTCGGTCGTGGTGCGTCGCGGCACCAAAGTCAAGCAGCGTGACCTCGTTCTCTACGTTCATCCACGCGAGAGCGAGACAACCATGGTTCATGGTCCTCGTGTTGGATTGATCGTCAGCAAGTCCGTGGGCAACGCTGTGGGCAGGCATCGCGTGTCGCGCATGTTGCGGCACGCTTTTCTCTTTGATACCACCAATCTCGACCTTGATGCCGATGTCGTGATCCGGGCCCTGCCCAGCGCGCGGTCTGCCACTACGGTTGCGCTCGCTGATCAGGTTGGCCGGGGCCTCAGGAACGCACGAAGCCGAGTCGGCCTGCGATGATGAGCGGATCCGCTGCTGCCTTGAGGGCGATGCCGGCACGAGTAGTGCTGGCGATGGTCAACTTCTATCGCACCTGGATCTCGCCCTACCGGCTGCCCACGTGCCGCTTCACGCCCACGTGCAGCGAGTACGCGACGGAGGCCGTGCAGGAGCACGGCGCCGCAAAGGGCGTGGGTCTCGCGCTGATCAGGCTGGCGAAGTGCGGTCCATGGCACCGCGGGGGCTGGGATCCGGTGCCGGAACGTCGGCATCGGCATGACGAAGCGTGCGAGAATGCTTCGACGGCGAGTGACAATGTGAACAGGAGTTCCTAGAGCAGTGCTCAACTTCATCTACTACCCGGTCTCTGGAATCTTGTGGTTCTGGCACAAGGTCTTCGGGCTGGTGCCGTTCCTTGGACCAGATCACGGCGTGACCTGGGCACTGTCAGTGGTTTTCCTCGTTTTCACCATCCGTGCTCTGCTCTACAAGCCGTTCGTCAAGCAGGTCCGCACGACACGGAAGATGCAGGAGCTGCAGCCGCAGATCAAGGCGCTGCGCAAGAAGTACTCGAAGGACCGGCAGCGCATGGCGCTCGAGATGCAGAAGCTGCAGCGCGAGCACGGGTTCAATCCGCTGCTCGGATGCCTGCCCATCTTTGCGCAGGTCCCGGTATTCATTGGTCTATACCACGTGTTGATGTCCTTCAACCGGACCGGCGGCATCGGTCCCGGGCGCCTCAATATGGATCCGTTGGCCAACGCCACTACCCCCAACTACGTGTTCAGCGTCCAGGACGTCCAGTCCTTCCTCGATGCGCGCCTGTTCGGTGCTCCACTCTCGGCCGCCATCGCGCACTCGCAAGAGCTCTATCTCGCCTTCGACCTCCCGAATCTGCTGGACAACGGTATTCCCAGCCGCACCTCGGTCGCCTTGATCTCGGTTCCGCTGATGATCATTGCTTCCATCGCTACTCACCTGAACGCTCGCCATTCCATCTCGCGCCAGACCGCAGAGGTCGCGGACCAGCCGCAGACCGCGGTGATGAACCGTCTCGCGCTCTACATCTTCCCGTTCGGCGTGCTTGTCGGTGGTCCGTTCCTCCCGGTCGCGGTGCTGCTGTACTGGGTGAGCAACAACGCTTGGACCCTCTTCCAGCAGAAGGTCGTCTACACGCAGATCGACAAGGAGGAAGAGGCCAAGCGCCTCGAGGCTATTGAGCGACGCGATAGCTACGCTCCTCGTCCCGGGGCCAAGCCCGCTGTGGACAAGCGGTCCGGAGCAGTCCCGGATCAGCCAGGGAGCAGCGAGGAAGCAATCGGCTCCCCCACTCCCCCGCGCCCGGCCTCACCAAAGCCAGGAGCGCGGCCGACGCAACCGCGGAACTCCAAGGCGAAGAAGCGAAAGCAGCGGCGACGCTGACCGCTCCCCCGATGACTTTCTCGCTGTCCAATTGCTAGGAGAGTATTCACGTGACCGTGGCAAACCCGACTGGAGACCAGTCGACAGATGATCTTGAGGACCGGCTCGTCGAGGAAGGCGAGCACGCTGGCGACTATCTGGAGCAACTGCTCGACATCCTCGACTACGACGGGGACATCGATCTCGATGTCGAGGGTGATCGGGCGATCGTTGCCATCGATGGCGGCGACGATCTCAACAAGCTCGTCGGAAAGCATGGCGAGGTCCTTGACGCGCTCCAGGAGCTGACCCGACTTGCTGTGCAGCAGTCCACGGGATCGCGCAGCAGGCTCATGCTCGACATCGCCGGCTGGCGTGCCGGCCGGCGCAGCGAACTGGCAGCGCTCGGCAGCAAGGTTGGCCAGCGAGTGAAGAACACTGGTGTATCTGAGTCCTTGAGGCCGATGACGCCGTTCGAGCGAAAGATCGTTCACGATGCGGTCGCTGAGGTTGACGGCGTGCATAGCGAGAGCGAGGGGCAGGAGCCCAACCGTCATGTCGTGGTGCTCCCGGACTGAAGGATCGTCCATAGATCGCCCGAGTGATTCCCGCGCAGCATTGACAGCGTAGGAGTAGAACCCCGGCCAGTGTTTCGTCACATGACGGCACGGTGGCCGGGGTTTCGCGCTTGGCCTCTGCTGGTCTGGCGCAATGCCTGCGATCAGTTGCCGGGCCTCTCGCAGTGTCGCCCTCCAGTCCCCGAGCGCCTTTGTCATACTGGTGACCAGTCCTGGAGCGGCTCGCGAGTGTCGCAAGGTGGCAAGCATTCCCAATCCCTGAAGAACTGGATGTTTCACGTGAAACAAGTCCCGGATGAGTTCCGCGACGCCGTTGAATCACTTTTCTCCGCACGCCTTCCCCTGGCGCAGCAGTACCATGATTTCCTCGCGGATGCCGGCGTGGAACGAGGAGTCATCGGACCGCGCGAGGTTGAACGCCTCTGGGAGCGTCACATCCTCAACAGTGCTGCAATCGAATCCGCGATCGGCCATTCGATGACCGTGGTGGATGTGGGCAGTGGCGGTGGACTGCCAGGCATCCCGCTCGCCATCGCTCGCCCGGATCTCACGGTCACTCTCGTCGAGCCGATGCAGCGGCGGACCGAGTTCCTGCAAGAGTTCCAGCAGGAGTCGGGTCTCGCGATCGAGATAGTCCGGGGGCGAGCCGATGAGGCACATGTGCTCAAGCAGGCCGGAGGGGCGGATGTTGCTACGTCGCGAGCAGTGGCGCCACTGCTGAAGCTGCTGCGATGGTCGCTCCCCCTGGTGCGTCCGGGCGGTGAGGTCATTGCCATCAAGGGCGCGAGTGTCCATGATGAGATCGCCCGGGATTCAAAAGGATTCAGGAAGCTGGGCGTCGCCGAGGTCACCGTCGAGCAATGCGGCGCGGACATTCTCGCGACGCCGACCACGGTAGTGCGCATCCGCAAGGAGAATCGGCAAAGGCGTCGAACCGAGCAGAACAGGAACTGATCATGTCGGACGACCTGAGAACCAGTGTTTCACGTGAAACATCGCATGGCACCACGCCAGCGTCGGACGCCGATGCTGAGATGGCGGAGCTGATCGGTGGGATACTCGCGGATTCCCCCATCGCTGCCGCCGCGCAGCGCGCGACGAGCTTCCACCATCGGACATCGGCTCCCCTCCCGAAGCCGCCGCAGCCTCGCGTCTTCACCGTCGCCAACCAGAAGGGCGGAGTGGGCAAGACGACCACGACAGTCAATCTTGCCGTTGCGCTCGCCATCCACGGGTTGAACGTGCTTGTCATCGATCTCGACCCGCAAGGGAATGCCAGTACCGCGCTCGGGGCGGAGCATGGATCTGGAACGCCGTCGAGCTACGAGATGCTCCTCGGTGACATCGAGCCGAGCGAGGCGATCCAGAGATCAACGGCTAGCGAGAACCTGCATGTCATACCCGCGACCATCGACCTCGCAGGTGCCGAGATCGAGCTAGTCACGCTCGAAGGCCGCGAGCACAAGCTGAAGCACGTGCTTGCTTCGCCCGAGATCCAGCGGAGGGGGTTCGACTACATCTTCATCGATTGCCCCCCGTCCCTCGGTCTCCTCACGCTCAACGCGATGGTCGCGGCAACCGAGGTGCTCATCCCCATCCAGTGCGAGTACTACGCTCTCGAAGGCGTCGGCCAGCTGCTCAACAACATCGAGCTTGTCCGAGCGCACCTGAATCCACGGTTGAGCATCTCCACCATCCTGCTGACGATGTACGACGCCCGCACCAAGCTCGCCGAGCAGGTGGCGAGCGAAGTCCGCGGGCACTTCGGCGATGTCGTGCTGCGAACAGTCATCCCGCGCAGCGTCAAGGTATCCGAGGCCCCGGGGTACGGCATGAGCGTCATCGAATACGATGCGGGATCGCGCGGCGCCATGAGCTACCTTGATGCGGGGCGCGAGATCGCGAACCGAGTACACGACACGGTGAGGAGTTCGCGTGGATAAGGCATCGCAAGTGAACCAGAACAAGCGTGGCGGGCTCGGGCGCGGGCTCGCGGCACTCATTCCCACCGGGCCCACCAACGCTCCCCAGCTCGGGTCGGCTGCCGCGGATGTTGTGATCGGCCGTGACCCCTCGGTCGATCACCAACCAGTGCGCAGCGGCGAGCAGCCAGCAGCAGTGCCGGCCCGGAGCGATGCGCGCCAGCCCGTGACGGACGATGCTGCTGCCGTCTACCGCGAGATCGATCCGAGCCTCATCGATCCCAACCCGCGCCAGCCGCGCCAGGTATTCGACGATGAATCCCTCGACGAGCTCGTTCACTCCATCCGCGAGTTCGGCATGATGCAGCCAATCGTGGTCCGCGAGGTCGACGACAGGTTCCAGCTCGTCATGGGTGAGCGCCGCTGGCGCGCCGCGCTGGGGCTCGGCATGCCAGCGATCCCCGCGATCGTCCGCCAGACGGCCGACGAGGCAATGCTGCGCGATGCGCTGCTTGAGAACATCCACCGCGTCCAGCTCAATCCCCTCGAGGAGGCTGCCGCCTACCAGCAGCTGCTCGAGGAGTTCGGTGTGACCCATGATGAGCTTGCTGCCCGGATCGGCCGATCACGGCCGATGGTGACCAACATGATCAGATTGCTCAAGCTTCCCATCGCGGTCCAGCGCCGCGTGGCTGCTGGCGTCCTCTCCGCTGGGCACGCGCGGGCACTCCTCGCGATCACTGTGGGCGCGAGCGCGCAGGAGCAGCTCGCCGCGCGCATCGTCGCCGAAGGGCTGTCCGTCCGGGCCACCGAGGAAGCCGTGACGATGCTCAACAAGGACGGGGCCGCCGCGCCGGACACCAAGGCCCGGCGAGCCACCACTCCCCCACCGCCGGAGATCACTGATCTTGCCAACAAGCTGAGCGACAACTTCGATACGAGGGTCACCGTCAGCCTCGGCAAGCGAAAGGGCAAGCTCGTTGTCGAGTTCGGATCGGTCGAGGATCTCGAGCGCATCGTGGGATTGATGCAGGCATCCTCCTGAGCCATCGGGCAACCGGTATCCTGTTCCTGACGAACGTGGAAGCACTCCCTATTCACCGCTTGCGGTCAAGCGCAAGTCCCGGCATGGAGGACGGCCAGCAACGTGATGACACGGGTCCATCCCCTCACCCTGGGATCTCTGGCAGACCTGCCCGATCACGCCCGCAGGTGCCTGTTCTGGGAGATGGAGCCAGGCGATACCACCACGGCCCACGCCCAGTGCGACCCTGAGTTCGAGAAGGAAGCGTGGATCTCATCGGTCACGCTCAGCTGGGGATCCTGCGGGCAGTTGCTCTACGACACGACGAGCGGCTCATCCGAGGAGAAGGTGTCAGGGTGCGCGCTCTATGCGCCACCGAGCAGCGTGCCCCGGGCGGCATCATTCCCCACCTCCCCGGTCAGCGCGGATGCAGTCCTGCTCACCACGCTGCAGGTCAACGAGTTCGCGCTCTCGCAGGGCTACCATGACACCCTGCTGCAGGCAGTCATCAGTGATCTCGTTCGCCGTGGCGTGCGTGCTATCGAGGCGTTCGGGCACGAGCACGACGCTGCCACCAGTTGGCGGGACCAACACATGGTGCACCAGCGCCCGGGTGATTGCACGCCGAGCACGTGCATGATCCCGGCCTCGCTCCTGCGGGATTCGCGATTCATCGAGGTCGCCCCCCATCCGGAGTATCCGCGTTTCCGCTATGAGCTCGACTCCGACCATGGATGGAAAGCAGATGTCGAGGCAGCGTTGATGCGCCTCATCGAGACATCGACCATTACGCTCCCCTCCCCCTCCCCGGTTGGTGCAGGAGGCTAGGAGCAAAGCTGCATAGAAAGAAGGGCGGCTTGTTCCCGAGGGAACAAGCCGCCCTTCTCGTGGCAGGAGCCAGGGATCGTGCTACTCGCTGCGCCCCTCCACGGCAAGCTCATGCGCGAGGAGCTCGGCAAAGGTAAACGTTCCGGTGGGCTGATCATCCTTGCCCAGCAGATACAGCCGCTTCACCGCCACCACCACGGCCTCGGCGATGACATCGCGCATCCGGGGGTCGGCCAGCATGGCGAGGTCATCGGGGCTCGTGACATATCCGACATCGATCTGCACGGCCGGCATGCGGGTCAGCCTGAGGATGTCCCAGCTGCGACCATGCGATCGGCAATCCAGCATTCCTGTCCGTGCCACGATCTCGCGCTGCAGGAAGCCCGCGAGCACTGCGCCGATCGTCGACTCGGAGCCATTGGGCACACCGTAGTGGAAGGTCGCGACACCCTTTGCTGTTGCGGAGTCGCTGCGCGCGCACTGGAGCGAGATGATCAGGTCAGCGTTGAGGCTGTTCGCCATCTCCGCCCGCTCCATCACCGACGGGCACTTGCCGCGCGGTCGGCTGAGGAAGGTCTCCATGCCGGTCGCGCCCATGCGGCCCTCGATCCGGTTGGCCAGATCCCACAGGATCTCCGCCTCGGTCAATGGACCACGAGGTCCCTCGACCGTGATGCCGGTCGACTCTCCGCCGAGGCCCGGGTCGATGATGATGCGCTTGTTGCGGAGCTTCGGCCCGGACTGCCGCACGACCTCCTCCGCGAGGATCGCGTGCGGCGATCCCCCGGTCACCCGAGCGCCGAGCATCTCGAGGGAGCGCAGCGTCTCGGGACCACAGATGCCATCGACGATGAGCCCGAACTCTCGCTGGTACGAGCTCAGGGCACTGTGCGTCCCGGGACCGAAGTACCCGTCGATCATGTCCGTGTAGAAGCCGAGATCCTGCAGGCGGGTCTGCAGCGCGGCGACGTCATCGCCGAACTGGGGCGCGGAGACATGGTAGGCCAGGATGCGGGCGCCGAGGCGGTAGCCGGCCTCCTGGAGGGCTCTCGAGGTCGCTTTCCCGACGATGCCATCGACAAGAAGGCCGCGTTGCTGCTGGAACGCGCGGACAGCGGTATCGAGGACGGAATCGAAGATGGACCGCGCCTCTTCCAGATCGCCGTCATCGTGCAGGAAGCCGAGGTTGACGAGGCGCAATCGAGCCTCGGCCACAGCCGGACCTGAATCTCCAAGCCGAAGATTGTGCATACCGCGGGCCTCTTTCTCGGGAGCGCGCTGGGCCGGTGCGCGAAGCCCGGCACCACGGCCAGTGGCAATGCACGGGAGTCCTCGCGGCGGCAACCCAGCACACGGTCAGCAGCGATTCGTGGAGGCGCAGCGGCGCCCCCACGAATCATCCTACTTGGTCCGGGCTCCCGGCAGAGAAACTACAGGTGGTTTTCGATCTCCTTGAGCAGGGCAGCCTTTGACTTCGCGCCCACGATCGTGGAAACCGCCTCCCCATTCTTGAAGAGGATCATGGTGGGGATCGAGAGGATCTGGAGGTCGCGCGCGATCGCCTGGTTCGCGTCGATATCGACCTTGGCGACGGTGAGCTGCTCCTCCTTCTCGCGGGAGATCTCCTCGAGCACGGGGGCGACCATTCGGCAGGGGCCGCACCAGGTCGCCCAGAAGTCCACGAGCACGGGCTTGTCGCTCTTGAGGACGTCATCAGCGAACGATGAGTCGGTGACGGTGATGGTGGACATGAATGACCTTTCCTGTTCCTACGATGCAGCGACAGCGGTGGCGGTGGTGGATGGAGCATGCTCGGCAAGCCAGCGCTCCGCATCGATCGCGGCGGCGCACCCGGTGCCCGCGGCGGTGATCGCTTGCCGATAGGTGTGGTCCACGAGATCTCCAGCGGCGAACACGCCGGGGAGGGAGGTCGCGGTCGAGGGCGACGAGACAGCGACATAGCCGGCGTCATCGAGAGTGACCTGGCCACGGACGAGCTCGCTGCGCGGGTCATGCCCGATCGCGACGAAGACACCGGTGACCGGGAGGTCGCGCTGCTCGCCTGTCACGGTATCGGTGATGCGGAGCCCGCTCACGCTGTTCTCGCCGAGCATCTCGTCGACGCGTGCATTGGTGACGAAGGTAATCTTCTCGTTGTCGCGGGCGCGCTCGAGCATGATCCGGGAGGCACGGAACTCCTCGCGGCGGTGCACGACGGTCACGCTCCGCGCGAAGCGGGTGAGGAAGGTGGCCTCCTCCATCGCGGAATCGCCGCCGCCGATGACAGCGATGTCCTGATCGCGGAAGAAGAACCCGTCGCAGGTCGCGCAGGAGCTGACACCACGGCCGAGGAGCCGTTCCTCGCCGGGGACGCCGAGATAGCGAGCGGCCGCGCCCATGGCAAGGATGACAGCGCGGGCCTTGTAGTCCACTCCCCCGGCGGTGACGGTCTTGATCTCGCCGTCGAGGTTGATCGCGGAGACGTCCTCGGAGCGGATATCGGTGCCGAATCGCTTGGCCTGCTCGCGCATCTCGTCCATCAGGCTGGGCCCCATGATGCCGTCCTGGAACCCGGGGAAGTTCTCGACCTCAGTGGTCGTCATCAGGGCGCCACCGAACTGCGATCCCTCGAACTGCAGGGGCGCTAGCTGTGCCCGCGCGGTGTAGACGGCGGCGGTGTATCCGGCCGGTCCGGATCCGACGATGATGACGTCGCGCACGTCGCTATCGGTGGTCTGTGCGCTGGCTTCGGCTGTAGTCATGCGGGCCTTCCCTGATCGCGTTCACCGCGGCGTGCCCGTGGTGAACCCCTTCTGCTCTGTGACAACACAAGGTTAATCGGGGTTGTTCCCGGATGCAGGCATGACCGGGAGCGATTGCCCGTGTCAGCGCGGCGCGAGCTCGGCAGCAATGCCAGCAAGGGCTATCCGCAGCTTGCGGTCGAACCAATCGCGCGGGCTCTGCTCGATCGCCTGCTGCCCCGCCTCGATGGTGTTCTGCATGGATTCCTCGTTCCCGGGCTCCACCCGTGGCCACGAACTGGAGAGCTCGGCGCGCGAGGGCATCGAGGCCGACGGGACGCGCCCATCCATCTGCTCGGCCCGGCGGCAGTGATCGATGACCAGCCCTGTCACGAGGTCCAGGGCGAGAACAGCATCGGTCGGGCTGAAGGCCATGCGGGTGAGGCATGCCATCAGGGTGGCTCCGCGCTGGAGGATCATCGGCGAGTAGGTGCCGCCCGCGAGCTCGGTGGCAATGCCTGGATACGTGTCGCACATGTCGAAGATGGCGTGCGCGGTGTCGCGGAGGAAGGCTTGCCAGTCGTCGTTCGGTTGCGGGAACTCGGTGAGGGTCACTGCTCGGTCGATGGCATTGCGCACGAGATCGTCGCGACCGCTGACATACCGGTAGAGCGTGGCATGGTTCACGCCGAGGCGCTGCGCCACGGAGGTCATGGTGATCGTGGCGACGCCGAGCTCGAGGGCAGCAGCGGTGATCTGCTCGCTGGTCACCATTGCGGGGCGTCCCCGGCGGCGCCGAGCAGCGGCGGGACGCTGCGCTAGCGGTTGCTCGGGCGGATCCGATGCGATCGGACTGGAAACTCCCTCAGCGTGATGTGCCACACCTCACAAAGTACCGGACAAGTCCGAAAAATCCGAAGCTGTGACCCCTGATCGGGGGACATTTCGTGCCTGCCCTCGCATTTACTCCCCAGGCACCCCGATCCCCTGCCGACCAAGGATGCCTTGGCCGTCGGGAGCACAGCCATTTCCGACGGTCAGGACGAGGATCCCCGCTCCTGATGGCGCGGGAACCAGGATCCGGAACCGGGCGGGAGAACCATCCCCGGACGAGACGGGCTCCACACCGATCGCCTCGACGCTGCCGGGCAGCCCCGCTGCATCGAGGCACTCCCGAAGCTGCTCCCCCGCGAGCACGCCTGCCCCCGGTTGCCCAGGTCGTGGCTCGCGCTCCTCGAACCCCCACGGCCCCGTGGTCGCGGCGCCGGGTGGAGACACTGCGTCACCGGAGGTGCTGATGAGATCCACGATGCGGGGCGAGAGCACCAGTAGTCCCGTGGCAGCAGCAGCGCATGCGACCGCGGCGCCCAGGTAGCGGTACGAACCGCGGCCCAGCGATCGCCGGTGGCGGCTCGGTGCCGCCTCGCGCTCCCGCACCGCTTCGGCCAGCATCTCGTCGATTCGCGAGGACAGCTGGGCCGGCAGATCATCGCCCCTCCCCCGGTTCCTGGCATGGTCCGGCGACAGGCGACCGAGCATGCGCTGCACCTCGTCGAGCTCGGCGAGGAACGCGTCGGCCTCGGGATCAAGGTGCAGCCGGCCCCGGACATGCGCGGCTGCAGGCCCCGGGAGCATGCCCGCGTGAAGCTCGCTGATGAGCTGCCGATCGTACGGTGGCTCGGGAAGGGCCGGTTCCCGTTGCATCCGGGGCGGAGCAGGATCTCCTCCCGGAGACGGAGCCGGGCGTGCCTGGTTCTTGTTCACCACACTAGGTATTGACGCGCGGGAACGCTGATCGGTTCCGTTCCGGATGAAACTCCGAAAGAATTTCTGCAAGCTTCAACCTTCCACGGGCGCAGCGGCTCTTCACCGTGCCAATCGGGATCCCGAGCACTTCCGCCGCCTCCGCGACCGGGTACCCCTCCACATCAACGGTCACCACTGCCGCGCGCTGCTCTGCTGGAAGCAGCATCAACGCGTGGTCGATGGCTTCGGCAATATCATCACCGGACGGCCTGTCCCCTATCAACCCCACATGCTCCATGATCGAAGGATCCAGCGGGATCGCGGGGCGCACCCGGTTCCGGCGCATGCGGTCGAGGCAGGAATTGACCACGATCCGGTGCAGCCAGCTACGCACAGCAGCATCCGCGCGGTACCCCTCGGCCATGCGGAATGCCGAGAGCATGGCCTCCTGCAACGCGTCGGCCGCGTCCTCGTCGCAATGACTGGTTCTCTTCGCCACTCGCCACAAGTACCGCTGATGACGATGGATGAGTTCAGCGAAAGCCTGAGTGTCCCCCGACACGTGCGCGGCGATCAATTCCCTATCCGACATCCCGGTTGTGGCGACCCCCCTGATGTGTCGCACAGCACCAGAATATCGCGAACCGGTGCCGTGCACGAGTCGAGAAGGCCGCTCCCCCGCAACGGGCTCGGGCCCTCCCGCGAGGAAGGGCCCGAGCTGTATCGCGTGAACTATTGCTGCGCAGTAACTTCGATCTCGCTGATGTCTGCCTGCATCCGGCCCTCGGCATCGCTGAGCCGATCGATCCACACCAGCAGGTACTGCCCGCGAGCGCCCGGATCGAGCGTGATCGATACCGATTCATCCTCGAGCTCGGTGGAGCCAACGACCACGGTGTCCTCGAGGTCAGGCTCGGGCTCGTCGGCGACCCGGATCTCGATCCGCGACCCGGGACGGGTCGTCTCCAGATCCACCTGGGAGAACCCATACTCGTCGTTGAAGGCGAGGACCAGTCCGACACCGTTCTTGAAGGCCGGGAACTGCTGGAAGTACTGGGACGTCGACCACGAGGTCGAAGGATCCCCGTCGATGGCGAGATCAGCGGTGCCAGGGTTGTCCGGCTCCTGCTGCGGCGAGTACACCGACACATCGTTCGGAGTGACAGCGAACGAAACCGAGCGCCGACCGTCCGTCTGATCGAGCCCCGGCACGCGCGGCTCGGCAGTGAATCCGAGTGGCTGGCGCTGGACCGGCGTGCTCGTCCCATCCATCAGTGCCTTGGTCAGCTGCGTCGCAGCGATCGACAGGATCACCACGGTCACGATCGCTAGCAGCGACAGCACGAGCACGACGCGGCGGGAACGCTTGCGCCGCTCCTCCGGGGTCATCAGGATCGACTGGGGCTTGATCCGGACCGCGCGGGGACGCACGTTGGCCTGCGTGGCGCGGATTACCGGGATCATGTCGGTCGATTGATCGGCCATGGTCGCCTGGTCGAGGATCTGGTGCACCGTCGCGGCGGTGCGGATCCCGCTGCTCGGGTGCAGCGCCCGCAGCGCGACCGCGGAGATCTCGTAGGGAACCCCCTGGCGCAGGCTGCGTGGATCCGTCGGGCGTCCCTCGCCATCGAGCTCGGGCGCGGGAAGCCCGCCGATGCTCGAGCCAGGCTGCGCGAACGCGGCTCCGGACGCACGGCCTCGATCGAGCAGCGCATCCCCGGGCTCGGCGAGCGGCCAGAAGCCTGTGACGAGCGCGTACAGGGCAGCACCGAGGCCATGGACATCACGGGCTTGATCGGCGTCGGCCGCCGTGCCGGGGAACGCGAGCACCGCGTCGCCAGCGGTGTTGATACGAATGCGGTCGGGATGATCGATGGATAGCGCCGTGCCTGCCCGGTGCGCTGACTCCGCGGCTGCCGCGAGGGCACGCACCGCGCGAGCGGCACCCACCGCGGCTGGCTTGCTGGCGGCGATCTCCCGCAGCGGCTGCCCCGGCGTCCACTCGGAGATGACGATGCCGCCGGCACGCCCCTTGACCACATCGAGAACCCGGGCGACGCCGGGCGAATCGATGCGCGCGAGGCGCAGCGTGCGCGACAGCAGGGCGTCGTGGCTCTCCGGCTCGCTGGAATCCGCATCCTCGTCCGCGGGTGCCATCACGAAGGTCAGCGCGACATCCCGCTCGAGCTTGAGGTCTTGCGCCTGCCAGAAGAACAGTCCGCGCGCGCGGCCATGCTCCTCGAGGAGCCGGTAGCGGCCCCCGGCGACGATCGTGCCGGGGGTGAGGCGTGGCCGCCTGCCGTGGGAGGGGCCGGAGCCTGCATCGTCGTGACTGCCGGTGCCATGATCGGTCAAGGTTTCCGAGGCGTCGTTCATTCTCTTTCCTTCAGTCACACCAGGTGACACGTCGCCGGTTGCGTCGCGGTGCCCATGCGATACAGAGTGCTCAGGGCCAGAGTACGACAGGTTGGCGGCAATACCGGCGCGCTGCTGCGGAGCGTCCGGCGATTCGTCGATGGTTGCGCTGCCCGGGGCGGCCACAGCGGCTCCCCGTCCCCTCCGGAGCTTGCCCGATACCCTGCCGAGCGCTCCGAACACCACGGCGACCTCGGGCACTCCGAGCTTGTAGAGGATCGCGTAGCTGACACCCAGGATCAGCACCGTCGCTGCGATCAGATCGATCCAGGAGTTGAAGCGCCCCAGGAACTCGAGGGGCACGAGGAACCTGCGGATGAGCAGGTACCCGAAGTAGGCCGCGGCACCGGCAGCCGAGGCGGCGAACACCATGAACATCGAGCTGAAGGTGTAGCGCAGGCGGAGCGGGCCGAGCCGTCGGCGTAGCAGCGCCGCGCCCACGATGGCACCGGCGACGAAACCGGCCCCGTTCGCGAAATGCAGGAAGGCCACGACCTGGCTGGGATCGTTCGCCAGTCGCGGAGCGAGCAGCGAAAGCCCGACCTTGACCGTGGTGATGCCGATGACGATCCAGGTGGGCGTCCAGCCATCGCTGCTGGCGTAGAAGACGCGCAGGTGCAGCAGCACGAGGGCGTACGGCACGAGGGAGAACGCTGCGAGGGACAACGTGTCGGCCAGCATCGCGGCATCGTCGGTGCCGAAGTTCCCGTACTGGAACAGCACCACCGAGATGGGCGTGCTCGCCACTGTCATCACGGTGATCACCGGGATCATCGCGACCATCGTCATGCGGGTCGCCATCGTCAGGTCGGAGATGACCGCCTGACCGTCCTGCTGGGCCGCGTTGCGGCTCATGCGCGGCATGATCGCGGTGAGCACGGCTACCCCGAGCACCCCGTAGGGCACCTGGAGCAGCAGCCACACGATGTTGTAGATCAGTGCCGCGCCCTCGCTCGACCCGGACGCGACGTTGTAGGTGACCACGAAGCCGATCTGGCTGATCGCCACGTACACGACGATGGCCGCGGCCATGCTGCCGAACTTCTTGAACCGCGGATCGAGCCCCCACAGCGGGCGAATGGGCACCTTCGCCCTGCGGATGCTCGGAAGCAGGACCATCGCCTGGGCGACCACGCCGAGGGTGGTGCCGATGCCGAGGAACAGCACGGCGGCGGTGGACATGTTGCTCGGGTCCCGCCAGATCAGGTAGAAGCCGCCCAGCGTCGCGATGGCGATGATGTTGTTGGCCACCGGTGCCCACGCCCCGGGCGCGAAGATCCCGCGCGTGTTGAGGATCGCGGCGAACACCGCCGTGAGGCCGTAGAACAGGATCTGCGGCAGCAATAGGTAGGCGAGCGCCTCGGTCAGGCCGCGGTCCACCACGTCGGTGCCGCGACTGACCATCAGCGAGACGAGGAACGGCGCTGTGGCCATGGCGATGACCGTGGCCCCGAACAGGATGGTCGTCGCGAGGGTGAGCAACTGCCGGGTGAACCGCTCTCCCCCATCGCTGTCCTCGTGCTCCGCCCGCACGAGCATCGGCACGACCACAGCGGCGAGCACCGCGCCGAGCACGAGTTGCTCGACAAGGTTCGGCAACACGTTGGCAATGGTGAAAGCGTCACCGACGAAAGTGCCGAGCACCGCCGCGATGAGCACCGTGCGCAGGAAGCCAGTGGCGCGGCTGATCATCGTTGGCACGGCCATCGATCCGGTATTGCGCATCATGGCGGTGTCGGCCTGATCATGCCGGGACTGTGCCTTGCCGGACGCCGATGGCTGACCGCCCGCTGTGCTGGTCACCTTCTCGGTCACGGGGCTGGCCTGCTGTTTCACGGTCTGGTCAGGTGTAGCGGGCAGCACTCGGGAACGGCCGGTCATGTCCACGGGCAGGGGCGGGAGGCTGCGCCCGGCCGGGGTCGACCGCCTGCCCGAGCCGGAAGATCCAGGGCCCCTCGAGCCAGTGCCGCGGGTGCGATGAAGCGAGGGGGGAAAGCGCTCCCACGGTGCCCGGGGCGTGCTGGGCTGGTCCTGCGGGGTCTCGGATCCGTCAGGTGGGTGCGTTCCATCCGTCATGGGTGCTCGTGGCCTTCGTCAGCTGGATCGGGTTGTCCGCGGAACCGGTGCCATAGCCGGCGGCCCGCGAGGATGAGGAGCAGGGCACCTGCGGTACCGGTGAGGATCGTCATTATCCGCCCGTAGGCCGTGGAGCGGACCGAAATGCGGATCGCCTCGCCGAGCAGATGACCTTCGGGCGTACTGAGCTGGACATCGACGGCGAACTGGCGATTGTTGGTCACTCTGGTGGGAATGGACAGTTGCCGCGAGCCGCGCGGTGGCAGTTGCTGGATGCCAAGCTCCTCGAAGGCCACGCCGGGAGGGGCCGTCGCCACGATGCGGACACGGACCGCGACCGGCAGGTCATTGCGCGCAACGAGCAGCAACGGGCTCTGCGCCGAGGCGAGCGTCTGGACGCCGCCAGGGTTGAGGATCGTGATCTGCTCGTGCATCCTCGCGATGGCCTGGCTGACAGACTCGGCCCGGCGTGCCGCCATGCGGGTCGCCGTGCCGGGGTCATCCCGGCCCGCGGTGGTCAGTGCGCGCACGAGCTCGTCGCGCAACGGCGCGAGGAAGGCATCCGGGGTCAGCGGATTGTTGGTGTCCGGCACGAGCACGCTGGCGATCTCCTCCAGGGAGCGGGAGGCACGCAGCACGTCCTCGAGCACGCTATCCGGAACCCGGACCTCCTCATGGCGCTGCGGGTACTGCACCGTCCCGGGCGGATGGATCGCCCCGGGACGGCGTGCTTCATCGGCGATCGCGCCGAACGGGGCCGGCACCGCACTGTTGGTGAGCATCAGCGTCGCGATGGAGGCCATCAGCGCATCGCCCTCGGCGGGGCTGATGCTCCACTCGCGGGGCGGTAGCAGCAGGGTGGCGGAGGGGGCGGCCGTGGTGCCGTCACCGCGGTCGACGAGGCTCGGCCAGGCTATCGCCCCGATCGAGTCCTGGAGCCGGGCGAGCCGGTCCTTGTTCACGGCTCCGATATCCGTCGGTTCCGCGAAGACTGGCACCGAGGGCCGTGCCCCCGTCGCCGCGAGGACCTGGGCCTGCCCTCCGTCGAGCAGGATGGCCGGCAGCGAGGCATCGCCCTCGGTGGCAAGTGCCGCGAACCGCTCCCCTCGCGCTGGCCGGGCATCCACGAGCGCGGCATCATCGCTGATGACCACCGTATTGGTAGGGGTGCCCGCGAGCATGTCCGCGGCCTGCGTGCTGATGACCGCTTCATCGGGAATCGTGATGCCTTGGACGGGCTGCGCCCCGAGAACCGAGGCGAGGACCTCGCTGCCCCGCGCGAGCGCGCGCTCCGAGAGCCCTTGGTGCTGCAACCGCGCGAGAGCCTCGAGATCGGCCTGCGCCGCGGGCGCGGCAACGATGCACACCTCCTGGGCAACGGCGCGCAGCCGATCGAGCCATCGTCCCGCGATCCCCGCCCCGTTTCCGGGCGCCGTCCCGCCACCGGCAACGGCCACCTGGTAGCCCGAGCGCATCGCGTCGATGGTGGAGATGAGATCCGGATCGAGCAACAGGCAGAGGGACGACGAGACAAGGGCACTGCCGGGCGCGCCGGGAGCGATCGCGCGCTCCACCACGGCGAGCAAGACATCCAGGCGACCGCCGGGCGCTAGAGACTCAGCGAGGGTGTTGCCAGCGAGAGTGGGACCGTCCTCCCCGGCGGTGCTGCCGGCCGCGATGCTCGGTTCCTCGATGAGAGGCCACAGCATGGTCAGCGGTACCGGATCACGCTCCGCGGAGGGCGCCTCCGAGTCGCCGCGCTCATCGTCCTCGTTCTCGCGGGGAGCATCCGCTGCGTCCTGCGCGGGCGGCAGCTCAAGGACCGGCAGCAGGAACCGTGCCGAGTGATCCCGGATGCCGATGCCCTCATGCTGGGCAGTGACGTTGACGAGGATCGGGAAGACCCCGGGCTCGCGCACATAGAGGGAATCGCCCTCCGCGGGCAGCAGCGGGAACGAAGCGGTGAATGACTGGCTCTCCCCCGGCCCGAGCATGTCCGCTACCGGGACGCTCGGCGTGAAGATCGGGTACTGCGGCTCGGTGAGCGCCCCGGTGGAGAGCAGTTCCGATTGGCTGGACACCCGTGCCGCGCGCTGGAGCCGGACCGCGAGGGCGGCTGCTTCCGAGCCCGAGGTATTGGTGATGGTGCCGGTCACCGTGAGATCAGGGCCCGTCGTTCGGGTGACGGTGGCCGGGGTGATCGAGTCGAGCTGGACCGCGAGCGGCCCGGTCATGCCCGGTCCCTGATCGGGTGTTGGCTGCGCGCTCATGATCGCAGGTGGAGCGATAACCATGACCAGGAGGCTCGCGAGCAGGGCAAGCAGAAGCCGGACAGGTGCGCTAGCGCGCCAGGACATCATGACGTCGTGGAATCCCTCGTGCTGCCAGGGGCGCTGCCAGGCTGTGGCGCGGCGGGCTTGTCCTCGGTGACCGCCTCGATACCGGCATCGACGAGGTCCTTCATGCTGGCGATCAGCTCGCTGGCCATCCGAGCGAGCTTGCGCTCATCGGCGTACGCGAGCCGGGAATCCAGCTCGGACAAGGGAACCCACGCCACCTCGGTCACTTCCATGTCAGCGTCGGATAGCTCGCCGCCAAGGAATCGAAGCAGGTAGTGATGCACCGTCTTATGCACCCTGCGCCCCTCAGTGACGAACCAATAGTCGATGCTGCCGAGCGATGCGAGGACACGGCCCTGGATGCCGGTCTCCTCGGCAACCTCGCGCATGGCGGTCTCCTCGGCGGTCTCCCCCAGCTCGATGTGTCCCTTCGGCAGCGACCACAGCAACCTGCCCCGCCGATCGAGCCGTCCGATGAGAGCAGCCCGGAGCATCTCGCGGCCACCCTCCCATCCGGTGATGACGAGCCCCCCGGCCGATGTCTCGCGCACGGTCCGCAAACGGCGCTTGCGGGCTGGCTTCTCGTTCCCCTGGGGCGCGCCCTTGGCCGGGTACCGGTTTCGTCGCCCGCCTCTCGAGGAGCCCCGCGCCGACCGGCCCTGCTCCTTGCTGCTCCCGGGGCCCTGGCCGGACCTGGGAGCCTCGAGGCTCTCCTGGCGATCCTGCGACGGCAGAGGCTTGGCCACGTGATGGGGCAGCCGGGCGGCATCCCGCGGGGTCCGCTGGACTGGTGCTGGCGGGCCATCAGCCGCCTGGGGCCGGGCCGCACCCCCCTGGCGTGGCTGACCACCTTGCGGGCGCGGGCGCCGGCGCCGCTGTGGTACACGTTCGTCAGGAGACACTTAGTCATGGTACCGGTAAGCGCCGAGTGCACCGGCATGACGCAGCCATGCACTATTGAGCAGATCAAGGCCGGTGGCGTGGATGCGGCGGGCTGCCCGCGGACCGGTAGGGTGTCATGCCGTGGTGCCACTGTCCCGGAAAGACCAGCACGCGCGCGCGCTCGCGGCCGCGGTGATAGCCCTGCGACCGCATGATGCGATGCTGCGTGATCTCGGCGCGCGCTTCCATGCGCACGGCCACGAGCTCTTCCTCGTCGGTGGCTCGGTGCGCGATGCCGTGCTCGGGCGCCTGGGCAATGACCTGGACTTCACCACGGATGCGCGCCCCGCGGCAGTGCAGGCGATCCTGCGTGGCTTCGCCGAGCGCCAGTGGGACACCGGCATCGAGTTCGGAACGATCAGTGCCGTCAAGCATGGCACCCAGATCGAGATCACCACCTTCCGGTCGGACACCTACGACGGGCAGTCCCGCAACCCCGAGGTCCGCTTCGGTGACAGCCTCGACGCTGACCTCGTCCGGCGGGACTTCCGGCTCAACGCGATGGCAGTCCGCATCTCGCAGGAGGGGGTGGGCGCGTTCATCGATCCGCTCGACGGGCTCGCGGACGTCGTCGGGCGGTGCATCGACACTCCCGCAGCACCGGAGACGTCGTTCAACGATGATCCCCTGCGCATGCTTCGCGCGGCACGCTTCGCCGCCCAGCTGCGCTTCGATGTCGCGCCACGGGTGGTCGATGCGATGCGGGCCATGGCCGGCCAGATCGACCGGGTAACGGTCGAGAGGATCCGCACCGAGCTCGACAAGCTGATGCTCGGTGCCGATCCCATCGCCGGCATCGAGATCCTCGTCTCCACGGGCCTCGCTGATCGGGTGCTCCCCGAGGTCCCGGCGATGCAGCTCGAGATCGACGAGCATCACCAGCACAAGGATGTCTACCGGCACTCGTTGACCGTCCTGAGCCAGGCCATCGACCGCGAGGATGATGGCCCGGACCTCGTGCTGCGCTGGGCGGCGCTGCTCCATGACATCGGCAAGCCCGCGACCAAGCGCAATGAACCGGCCGGCGGCGTCAGCTTCCACCACCACGAGGTAGTGGGCGCCAAGATGACCCGTCGCCGCATGCGGGCGCTGAAGTATTCCAAGAGCATGATCGAGGACGTCTCCAAGCTGGTCTACCTGCACCTGCGCTTCCACGGCTACGGCAAGGGCCAGTGGACGGACTCGGCTGTGCGCCGCTATGTCACCGATGCCGGGCCCCTGCTCGATCGCCTCAACAAGCTCGTGCGCGCCGACTGCACCACCCGCAACAAGCGCCGGGCCAACGCGTTGCAGCGGGCGTACGACGATCTCGAGCGCCGCATCATCGAGCTCCAGGAGGAAGAGGACCTCGCGCGGGTACGCCCGGATCTCGATGGCAACGCGATCATGGAATTGCTAGGGATCCGCCCGGGCCCGGAGGTGGGCAAGGCCTGGAGCTTCCTCAAGGAACTACGCCTCGACCGCGGCCCGCTGGATCGGGACGAGGCCGAGGCCGCTCTGCTCGAATGGTGGCAGCAGCGGTCAGCGGAAGGGTAGCCGCCGTGCCCACCGGTAAAGCTGTTCCCGCGCCCGCTCGGTGGCGGTGCGAGGCGGGGTCGCGCGGGCCTCGTTGAGCGCTATCAAGGCGATCGCGAGCACATACGCTGCTGCGCCGGCGATCACGATCGGCAAGGAACGCCCATCGGGGGCGATGCTGATCGAGGCGGCGGCCATCGCCCCGACGAACAACACATTGAACAGCATGTCCTGGAGAGCGAACACGCTCCCCCGCTCCCGATCAGCGATCTCGATCTGCATCGCGGCATCACCCGACAGCTTGATCATCTGCCCCGCGATTCCAAGCAGGAACGCCGCGATGACCAGCGCATCATGACCGAGCATGCTCACGATCATGACCTGGGTGGCCGCAGCGAGCAGCACTGCTGCCACGATCGTCCGGGTCCTGCCTAGCCAGGGCACGATCAGCGGAGCGAGCACCGCGCCCACGAGCATGCCCCCGGCCGTGACCGCGACAGCGAGGCCGAAACCGGCGAGCCCACCGGGGAGCACTGAGCCAGGATCGGGCGTCCTCAGAGCCAGGACCATGATCAACGTGTTGATGCCAAAGACAGCGCGATGCGCCGCGAGCGCGAGGAGCGCCGCGGTCACCCCTCGCGAGCTCCAGGCCGCGCGGGCGCTCGTCCCGAGGCCGGACGCTACCGCCCTGGCTTCCCGCATGATGCCGACCCGCTCCCCCGCGCGGCTGCCATGCGGGCCGAGCAACCGTGCCGGGAAGCCCCATGCGAGGAAGACCCCGAGAGCCAGCGGCGCCACGGCGAACAACACAGTCGTGCCCGAGCCGGTGTCCCCCGCTCCCGCCAGCGCGGCCATGGAGATGGAGGCGGTGGCGCCGAGGGCAGCCACGGCCGCTCCCACGGTCACCAGGATCGAGTTGACGGGCACCAGCATGGTGCTCGGGATGGTGTTGGGCAGGGCGGCGGACATGCCCGCGAACATGAAGCGGCTCGTGCCGATCGCAGCGAGCGCGATGAGGATGAGGGCGGGGCCAGGGACAGAGGCCAGGAGGACATAGCCGGCGGCGCCCGTGAGGACCATCCGCGCGATCATCGCCCATACGAGGACCCAGCGCCGGTCCCAGCGGTCGAGCAGCACGCCCACGAACGGCCCGATCAACGAGTACGGCAGGAGCAGCAGCACGAATCCCGCAGCGATGGCCCGCGGATCGGTGTTGCGCTCGGGGTTGAAAAGGATCGCTCCCCCGAGGGCTGCCTGGAAGAAGCCATCACCGAACTGGTTGAGCCACCTGACCACAGCGAGCCGCAGCAGTGGAGGTCGGTGCCGCACGGCCTCGACGAATGCGCGGATGCGCCCGGTCAACCTGGTTCCTTACGATGGTTCGCGCGTGGATGGTCGCGGGGAAGCCAGTCGATCGGTGTGTTCCTCGCGGGGTGTGATGCCATGATAGTGAGTGTGTCGACCTGGGATGAGCCTGAGGAAGAGCGCGCTCGGTCTGGTCATGCCCCGCTTCCGGGCGCGCTGCTGATCGCTTCGACCGAGCTCTACGAGCCAACGTTTCGCCGAACCGTGGTCTACCTGATCGATCACGATGACTCGGGCAGTCTCGGAGTGGTGCTCAACCGGCCGAGCGAGACTGCGGTGCATGACGTGTTCCCGCAGTGGGCCCCGCTCGCGGCCAAGCCGCAGGCGCTGTTCATCGGTGGCCCGGTCAGCCGGGAGTCCGCCGTGTGCCTGGGCACTGTCCGTCCGGGCATGTCCGCGGATGGCATCGAGGGGCTCAAGCAGGTCGATGGCCGAACGGTGATGGTGGACCTCGATGCGGAACCCGAGTACCTCGCTCCCCTGCTCGCCGGTATCCGGGTGTTCGTGGGCTACGCGGGCTGGTCCGGCGGGCAGCTGGAAAGCGAGCTGGCCCGTGCCGACTGGATGGTGTTCCCGAGCCTGCCCGCGGACGTGCTCGCCCCTGCCCGCATCGATCTGTGGGGGCAGGTGCTGCGGCGCCAGTCCGACCGGTACTCGATGCTCGCGACTCATCCGGTCGACGTGGAGCGCAACTGATCCTCGACCGCCGTGCCGAGTGCCGCGACCGCCCGGTGCAGTTCCTCGATGCTGGCGGTCAGCGGTGGACGGAGCCGCACTGACCGTTCCCCGCAGCCGATCATCAGCACATGGTGCTTCTCGCGGAGCGCAGCGATCGTCGCCTCCCTGATTCGGGTGCCCGGTAGGGTGACCGCGCAGATCAGCCCCCGCCCGCGCGGATCGGTGACGTCTGGGCACTGTCGGGCGAGCTCCTCGAGGTTGCCGAGAAGCCACTCCCCCTTGGCGCGTGCCGCGCGGATCAGGTCCTCGGACTCGACGACCTCGAGGATCTTCTGGTAGCGGACCATGTCGACGAGGTTGCCCCCGAAGGTGGAGTTGATGCGGGAGGGCACGGTGAAGACGTTGTCGCTCACCTCCTCGATCCGTCCGCCTGCCATGATTCCGCAGACTTGTGTCTTCTTGCCGAACGCGACGATGTCCGGCTCGAGCCCGAGCTGCTGGTAGGCCCATGCGGTCCCCGTGGCTCCGGCTCCCGTCTGGACCTCATCGAGGATGAGCAGGGCGTCATGGGCGTGGCAGAGCTGCTGCATCTGCTGGAGGAAGCGAGCGGGCAGGTGGTGGTCGCCCCCCTCCCCCTGGATGGGCTCGGCGATGAACGCCGCCACGGCATGGGGCTGCTCGCGGAACACTGCCCGGGCCTGCTCTAACGAGTGTTCGACCAGCTCAGAGGTATTCCGGGCATGCCCGTCGCGGTCAGTGCCCGGATAGGGCGACCGAACACGTGGCCAGTCGAAACCCGGGAACCTGGCAGTCTTTATCGGGTCGGTGTTGGTGAGCGACAACGTGTATCCGGTCCGTCCGTGGAACGCGTCGGTGAGGTGCATGATCGACAAGGCCCGCCCGGGCTGGCGATGACGCTGCTCGTTGTGGCGTGATTTCCAGTCGAATGCTGCCTTGAGCGCGTTCTCCACGGCGTTCGCTCCCCCATCGATGAAGAACAGGTGCGGCAGCCTGGGGTCGCCGAGCACCCGGGCGAACGTGTCGACGAACTCCGCGTAGGCGGTCGTGTAGATATCGGAGTTCGTGGGCTTGTTGATCGCTGCCGCGAGCAGCCTCGCGCGGAAATCTATGTCGTCGAGCAGTGCCGGGTGGTTCATGCCGAGGGTGCTCGAGGCGAAGAAGCCGAACATGTCGAGGTACTCGGTTCCGTCGCGGGCATCGACGAGCCAGGTGCCGTGCGAGCGCTCGAGGTCCAGGACGAGGTCCAGCCCATCGGTGAGGATGTTCCGCCCGAGAACGTGATGGACTTCCTGCGGCGCCACCATCTCTCCATGATATGCCCGATCCGGGCAGGTGCTCGGCCCACCGGGCAGCGCCTGACCAAGGGCATGCCGGGCTAGGTGACCGTCACCTGCTCGAACCGTGTTCATGCTGCTCGTAGCCATGACCGAGCCGGTTCGCGATTATCGCGCAGGTGATCAGCTGGATCTGGTGGAAGATCATCACGGGCAGCACGATCATGCCCAGCGCCTGGCCGTCGAACATGACCGCGGCCATGGGCAGGCCGCTCGCGAGGGACTTCTTGGACCCGGCGAACAGGATGACTATCCGGTCCGCGCGATCGAACCGGAGCATCCTGCCGATGCCGGAGCTGAGGGCGAGGACGAGGGCGAGCAGCACGATGCTGATCCCAATGATCATCATGATGTCGCCGGCATCGACTCGCGCCCAGACATGCTCGCGGGCACTCTCGCTGAACGCGGCGTACACGACGAGAATGATCGAGCCACGGTCTGCCAGACGAGTAGCTCGGGCATGACCGGACAGGAAAACAGCAAGCCAGGGACGGGCAAGCTGTCCGATGATGAACGGGAGCAGGAGCTGGAGGCAGACGCCGAGGATGGCGCTCGAATCGATCTGGGCATGACCGGAGGAAGTCATGAGCATGATCGCGAGCAGGGGGGTGATCAGTACTCCGAGAAGGTTCGAGGCTGAGGCGCTGACGATGGCTGCAGCGACGTTGCCACGCGCGATGGATGTGAATGCGATGGACGCCTGCACTGTGGAGGGGAGGAGCGTGAGGAACAGGATGCCCGCGTAGAGCTCGGGAGCGAGCAGGCTGTCGGGCACCTGCCCGATCAGGATTCCCAGCAGAGGGAACAGCGTGAACGTGATGGCGAGGATCGTGATGTGCAGGCGCCAGTGCGCGAGCCCGCGCAGCGCGTCCTGTGGCGTGATGCGTGTCCCGTAGAGGAAGAACAGCAGGGCGATACCGATCCGGGTGAGCCAGGTGACGATCTCGGCGCTGGCCCCGGTGGCGGGGACGACGGTTCCGGCGAGGGCTGCGATGAGGATGGCCAGGATGAAGCCATCGATCCCGTATCGTGCGAGTCGCTTCATGCTCTGGTGCCTCAAGCTTGGGATTCGGGGGCCAACGATTCATATCGTCACTTGACGAAAGTGCAACCAGGGTGTGGTGGCCGACAATACGGCGAGCACTAGCCCGGTCATGCTCGCGATCACCCAACTACCAGCAGTGATCATTCATTCGCACCCTGCGACCACCTGACCGGCCATGGGACCGGGCAGCCTCCCGGTCAGTCGAGGAGACGTCGTGCTCAGTGCTCGGTGTCCGGCTGGCAGGCCTGGGCGAGGGAGCATCCGCTGCACGAGGAACAGGCATCCGCGGCCGGTCGCGAGGCCGCCGCCTGGATTCCCATCGATGCCCCCATGCCCGCGACGAGGATCGCGCTCACCACGGTGACAGCAGCCACGACAGCTCCGAGCCACCAGCCAAGAAGCGCTGCGGCAGCTGCTCCCGAAAGCACGATCACCGACGCGGCGATCATCGTGGGGCCCGCCACACGATTGGCGAGCGCGAACGAGTCGTCGTCGAGGAGCGTCTCGGGGGACCGGACGCCAAGGAACCGGTTGCGGGGGAGACGCCCAGCCACGCCAGCGATTCCAGCCAGCATGAGCAACGTCGCGAACATGACCAGGATTAGGGCAACTACGAGCACGGTAACTAGCATACGTTTGTGGGGCGCCATCGATTAATCGGTCCCGGTTGCAACTATCCTGGACACCTGTCGGCGCGCCCCGGGAGGCCCTGCGCCGGCCCATTTCGCACTCACGCCGAACATTGAGGTAGAAGCCCACCGTGACTCAGTCGTCCACAGCCACAGGAGACAAGACGCCCCAGCACCGCTACACGGCGGAGCTCGCGGGCGAGCTAGAACGTCGCTGGCAGAACGAATGGAGCACCCAGGGCACCTTCGATGCGCCCAACCCGACCGGGCCGCTCGCGGGCGATGTGCCGTCGGACAAGCTCTTCGTCCTCGATATGTTCCCATACCCCTCCGGCGCGGGCCTGCACGTCGGGCACCCCCTCGGGTTCATCGCCACCGATGTCTACGCGCGGTTCCACCGCATGCAGGGCCACAACGTCCTGCACACCATGGGCTTCGACAGCTTCGGCCTGCCCGCCGAGCAGTACGCCGTGCAGACGGGCACCCACCCGCGCACCACGACCGAAGCGAACATCGAGCGCTATCTCGCGCAGATCCGCCGCCTCGGCCTCGGCCACGATGAGCGGCGGCGCGTCGCGACCACCGATCCAGAGTTCTACAAGTGGACGCAGTGGATCTTCCTGCAGATCTACAACGCCTGGTTCGATCCCGAGCTGGGGCGCGCTCGCCGGATCGACGAGCTGATCGCCGAGTTCGAGTCAGGTGCCCGGCAGGTGCCCGGCGATCAGGCCTGGTCAGAGATGACCCAGGGTGCCCGCGAGCAGGTGCTCGAGCAGTACCGCCTCGTCTACCACTCGAACGCGATGGTCAACTGGTGCCCCGGCCTGGGCACCGTCCTCGCCAACGAGGAGGTCACCGCCGACGGCCGCAGCGAGCGCGGGAACTTCCCTGTCTTCCGCAAGCACCTGAGCCAGTGGATGATGCGGATCACCTCCTACGCGGACCGCCTGCTCGACGACCTCGACGATCTCGACTGGCCCGAGAAGGTCAAGACGATGCAGCGGAACTGGATCGGGCGCTCCCGCGGCGCCAGCGTCCGGTTCGCCACCGAGGGCGACGCGACCATCGAGGTATTCACCACCCGGCCCGACACGCTCTTCGGCGCGACCTACATGGTGCTGGCCCCCGAGCATGCCCTCGTGGACACCCTGGTCGCCGACGCCTGGCCCGCCGGTACGGATCCGCGCTGGACCGGGGGAGGGGAGAGCCCCCGCGATGCCGTCGAGGCGTACCGGGCGTCCATCGCGTCGAAGTCCGATCTCGAGCGGCAGGAGAGCAAGGAGAAGACCGGCGTCTTCCTCGGCGCGCACGCGATCAACCCGGTCAATGGCGAGCGCATCCCAGTGTTCATCGCCGACTACGTGCTCACCGGATACGGAACGGGCGCCATCATGGCCGTGCCCGCCCATGATGATCGCGACCACGAGTTCGCGACCGTGCTCGGGCTCGACATCATCCCTGTGGTCGCTCCGCGCGGCGAGGGGCAAGCGCCGGAGGGGGAGGCTTTCACCGGGGACGGCGAGGCCATCAACTCGGCGAATGACTCCGGCCTCGACATCAATGGGCTCGCCGTCGCGGACGCGAAGGCCGCCACCATCGCCTGGCTCGAGGAGAAGGGCCTCGGGAGCGGCACCGTGCAGTACAAGCTGCGCGACTGGCTCTTTGCCCGGCAGCGCTACTGGGGAGAGCCCTTCCCCATCGTCTATGACGAGGATGGCGTCACCCACGCGCTGCCCGAATCGATGCTGCCCGTCGAGCTGCCCGACCTGACCGACTACGCGCCCGTCACCTTCGACCCCAACGATGCGAGCTCCGAGCCCTCGCCGCCGCTGGCCAAGGCCGTCGACTGGGTGAGCGTGGAGCTCGACCTCGGCGACGGGCCCAAGCGCTACCGGCGGGACACCAACGTCATGCCGCAGTGGGCCGGGAGCTCGTGGTACCAGATGCGCTACATCGATCCGACCAACGAGGTCGAGTTCTGCGCCAAGGAGAACGAGGAGTACTGGGTCGGTCCGCGGCCGGAGCAGCATGGCCCGCGCGATCCCGGCGGTGTGGATCTCTACGTCGGCGGTGTCGAGCACGCGGTGCTGCACCTGCTCTACGCGCGCTTCTGGCACAAGGTGCTCCATGACCTCGGCCATGTCACTTCCAGCGAGCCCTACCGGCGCCTGTTCAACCAGGGCTACATCCAGGCCTTCGCCTACACCGATGACCGCGGCGTCTACGTGCCAGCCGAGGAGGTCACCGAGTCAGAAGGGCAGTTCGCCTGGACCAGCCCGGCGGGCGAGACCATGGCCGTGCACCAGGAGTACGGCAAGATGGGCAAGAGCCTCCGCAACTCCGTCACGCCTGATGAGATCGCCGAGGACTTCGGCGCCGACACCTTGCGCATGTATGAGATGTCGATGGGTCCGCTCGACGCGTCGCGCCCGTGGGCGACCAAGGACGTCGTGGGCGCGCACCGGTTCCTCCAGCGGGTGTGGCGGTTGGTCATCGACGAGAGCACCGGTGGCATCAAGACCACCGATGCCGAGCCCGACGACGAGACGCAGCGCATCCTGCACCGCACCATCGCGGGGGTCTCCGACGACTACGGCTCGCTGCGGATGAACACCGCCGGGGCCAAGCTCATCGAGCTGACGAACCATCTGACGAAGCACACCCCGGATTCCCCACCGCGCGCTGCCGTCGAGCCGCTGGTCCTCATGCTCGCGCCCCTCGCGCCCCACGTCGCCGAGGAGCTGTGGCACCGGCTTGGTCATGGCGATTCGCTCGCCCATGGCCCTTTCCCGGTCGCCGAGGAGAAGTGGCTGATCGACGATTCCGTCGAGTATCCGATCCAGGTCAATGGCAAGGTGCGGGATCGCATCACTGTCGCTGCTGATGCGGATCGCGCCACGGTGGAGGCGGCGGCGCTCGCGGCGCCACGCATTGCCGCGGCCCTGCAGGAGAAGCAGCCGAGGAAGGTCATCGTCATCCCCGGCAAGATGGTCAACGTGGTGCTCTAGGAGGCTCGTTGCGGGGAATGGGGCAGGGCGGCCCGGCGGCCCCATTCTCGTCAGCTAGAGTGATCCATGTCACTCCTGGTGGCGGACGGTCTGCGCTGCCACCAGGGCATCCCGCATCCGAAAGGTAGCCCGATGAGAACGATGCTCGCGCGCGCGGCCGTCACCATGGCCCTCGCCGCCCCGCTAGCTCTGTTGGGTGCCAGCGCCGCCACAGCGAGTCCCGCGGTCACCGCCTGGGACCTCGGCATCGCCACCGCTGTCGAGGTCAACGCACCTGGCCAGTTCTGCCGCACCGCGCCCCAGGGGCTACCGGTGGGGCCGTGGACGATCATCCCGAAGATCCTCCTGCCACCGGTGATCGAGGGAGCCGGGGGAGTCACTGTCGTGTGCGTGCCCGGCACCAGCGGGCCCGTTGACGTGCATACCGGAATCGGGCTTACCCCGCTCTTCTGAGCGGGAGACCACGCCCTGAATTCCTCGCCGCCGCGGGCGTCCTAGCTGCCGCTGGGACGCAGCACGATCTCGCTGGGATGACCATCCCGCGGTGTCCTGATCGCGTTGGCCACCGCCTGCGCCACCGTCGCGGGGCGGAGGAACTCGTCGGGGTCGTACTCGCGCCCCTCGGTCGCGACGATGGACCGCTGCATGTCAGTATCGATGCGACCCGGGAAGACCGACGTGACCCGCAGCGCGGGCTCCTCGAGCCGGAGGGCGTCAGCGAACGCGCGCAGCGCGAACTTCGAGGCGGCGTAGGCGGACCATCCCGCATTGGCTCGCAGGCCGGCACCTGAGTTGATCAGCACAACGTGGCCTCCAGCGAGCCGCAACGCAGGCAGCAGCTCCCGCGTGAGGTGCACGATCGCGAGGAGGTTCACCTCGAGCGTGCGCTCCCAGACCGACAGTGAAGTATCGCTGATGCTGCCGATCTCGGCCACGCCCGCGTTGTGCACCAGAACATCGAGCGGCCCCACGGTGCTCGCTGCCTCGGTGACCGCGGCACGGTCGGTGAGGTCCACGGTCCACGGATCCGCATCGGGCAGGTGATCCGCTAGTGGCTGCAGTGCTGCCTCATCGCGGCCCCCGAGCAGGATCCGGTGCGTGGACTCGAGCTCCTGGGCGATGGCGGCACCGAGGCCCCGGCTGGCTCCAGTGATCAGTGCGGTCGGCATGCCTACAGGCTATCGGGTGCCGGCGGCGCGTACAGGCGGCGCATCGCCGTCCGCCCAAGGGATGACGCGGAACTCCTGCTCCGGGCCGATGAGTCCGGTCGCGTCGATGCCTATCGTTGAGCCCATGTCACGCTCCCTGGCACCCAGCCCCGCCGGAATCCCTACCTCTGCCGCTCCTCGACTAGCGGGGATCGATCTAGCGCGCGGCCTCGCAGTACTGGGCATGATCGTGGTGCACACGGGCATGCTCGCGGTCAGCCAGGAAACGAACGCCGTTTTCGCTGGTCGCTCATCGATCCTGTTCGCGGTCCTCGCCGGGGTATCGCTGGCGCTGCTCTCGGGTGGCCAGCGGGTCCACGGCAGTTGGCGGCTGCGCCGGGACCGAGCAGCGATCGCTGCGCGCGCCGCGATCCTGCTGTTCCTGGGGCTGCTCCTTGCGGTAGTGCCCAGCCATGTCCAGGTCATCCTGGTGAGCTATGCGGTGCTGTTCGTGCTGGCCCTGCCCGTTCTGTCGTGGAGCTGGCAGAGACTGGCCGCGGTCGCGGCTGCATGGGCGGTGCTTGCACCAATCGCATCGTTCGTCCTGCGTGCCCATGTGCTGCCCCAGACCGACACGATCGGCGGAACACTGACCGCGCTCGACCTGCTCGACCCCGCATCGTTGGGCGCGGGGCTGCGCATGACGTTCATCGATGGAACCTACCCGGTGTTGACGTGGGTTCCCTTCCTGCTGCTGGGCCTCGCGGTGGGCAGGTGGGGAGTGGATCGGCGAGAGGCAGGGTGGCGGCTCGTGGGTGTCGGGCTCGTTCTCGCGGTGCTCGGATATGGCACGTCCGCGCTCGCGATGATGGCAGGAGCGCGGGATGCTCTCATCGCTTCGATGGACACATTTGCCCCGGGCAAGGGTGCTGAGCTGCTCGACAGCGTGGCGCGAACGGGCTTCATGGGAACCGTCTATCCGACGGATTGGCGCTGGCTGCTCGTGGACTATCCGCACTCGGGCACGAGCTTCGAGATCATCGGCAGCGGGGGAGTGGCGCTCCTGGTGATCGGGGCATCGTTGCTGCTGGCGCGCTGGATACCGCGCGCGGTCGCGCCCCTCGCCGCAGTGGGGCGGATGCCGCTGACCATCTATGCCGGTCACATCGTCGCTCTTGGTCTCATGATGATGCTGGGCGTGCTCACGCTGGACATGATCCAGTTCGTGCTGTTCCTTCTCGTGCCGATCGTGGTGGCGCTGGCCTGGTCGCATTGGGTGGGCCGGGGTCCTCTGGAACGCTGCGTGACGGCGGGTTCGCGCGCGATCGCGAGGCGCATCACCGACAATAGGTAGGGAGGTGCAGCATGCGAGTCGGGATCGCGCAGGTAGCAGCGTCGGCGTTGAGCGATGACCTGGAGCAGAACATCGCGATGCTGGGCCACCTCGCCGACCAGGCCGCCAGCCTCGGAGCGGATATCCTGGTGACTCCCGAGCTGATGCTCACTCGCTACGATCCTGCGCGGGCCGCGCTCGTCGCGGCCGAGGGCGATCGGCTGCGGGAGGCCGCGGCACGCATCAGCAGTGAGTCCGGGATCGCCCTGGTGGTCTCGACCCCCGAGCTAGCGGCTGGGCGTCGATTCATCACCGTGACGTTGCTAGCCGGGGGCGAGGCCCGGCTCCATCACCGCAAGCGCATCCTTTTTGGCGCGGCAGAGAAGGCTAGCTTCGAGGCGGGCCGAGATCCTACTGGGGTGGTGGAGCTCGCCGGTGCTCGAATCGGACTCGCGCTCTGCTATGAGATCGAGTTCCCGGAGATAGCTCGCGCGGCCAGCCTTGCGGGTGCTGACCTGCTGTGCGTGCCCACTGCCCTGACCGATGGCATGACCGGTCAGGTGGCCGAACAGGTGCCCGAGGTGATCGTCCCAGCCCGATCGATCGAGAACCAGCTGCATATCGCCTATGCAAACTATGCCCGGCCGGAATTCATCGGGCAGAGCACGGTCACCGGACCGCTGGGCACCCTGATGCTCGCCGGAGCGAAGCCGGGGATCACGGTGCACGACATCGACATCACCGCCGCCCACGCGGGCCGTGCCGTCAACACCTACCTGCAGGACCTCCCATGAGCATGTCCATGCTGGTGCCAGACTTCCCCTTCTCCTATGACACCTACCTCGCCCACCCCGCCGGACTCGGCAACCTCCCCAGCGACGCGCACGGCACGCCCGTAGCGATCATCGGGGGCGGGCTCGCAGGAGTTGTCTGTGCCCACGAACTGCTCAAGCTCGGCGCTCGCCCCGTGGTCTACGAGTCAGCGAAGCTCGGTGGCCGGATGCGCTCGGCCCGGTTTCCTGATTCCTCGGCGCCGCCCGCGGATCTCGGCGCCATGCGCTTCCCCCGGTCCAGCCGCGCGCTGTTCCACTACATCGACAAGGCCGGACTGCGCACGGCGCCTTTTCCGAACCCACTGGTGCCCGCGACGCCAAGCACCGTGATCGAGCTCGGGGGAGCGCGCCACTACGCCCGCACCGCCGAGGACCTGCCACCGGTCTTCCACGAGGTATCGCGGTGCTGGGAGCAATGCCTGCGCGCCGCCAACGGGGACGCGCTGCGCGCAGCAATACATCGCCGGGACCACCGCGCTATCAAGGAGCTGTGGAACCCGATGGTGGCGCGGCTCGACGACGAATCATTCTACGGATTCCTTTCCCGCTCACCAGGCTTTGCCGACCAGCCGTTCCGCTACCGGGAGATGTTCGGGCAAGTGGGGTTCGGCACCGGCGGATGGGACACTGATTTCCCCAACTCCATCCTCGAGGTGCTGCGCATCGTCCTCACCGGTGCCGACGAGGACCACCATCGCATCCTCGCCGGCGCCGATGCGCTCCCCCGAGCCATCTGGCAGCTGCCGCTCGACGATTCCACGCCCTGGCCATCGGGAACATCGGTGGCAACACTGCATCCCGGAGGTCCACGGATGGGTGCGCGACGCATCCACCGCGACGCGCACGGCAAGATCGCCATTACCGACATGCTGGGCAACACAGCCTCCTACGAGGCTGTCATCGTCACGTGCCAGACGTGGCTGCTATCAGCCCGCATCGACTGCGACGAGGGCCTGTTCCACCACGACCTGTGGTCCGCGATGGAGCGCAGCCACTACATGCAATCCTCCAAGACCTTCGTGATGGTCGATCGCCCCTTCTGGCACGATGCTGATCCCGGCACAGGACAGCACGCGATGAGCATGACCCTCACCGATCGCCTCACTCGTGCCACGTATCTCCTCGAGGACCAGCCGGACGGGCCTGCCACGATCTGCCTGAGCTACACCTGGAACGATGACGCGCTGAAGTGGCTGGCGCTGGATCCGCCGGAACGCGTTCGCCTGATGCTGCACTCGTTGAGCACCATCTATCCCGGAGTGGATATCGCGTCCCACATACGCGGTGAGCCGATCACCGTCTCCTGGGAGAGCGACCCCAACTTCATGGGTGCGTTCAAGAACAACCTGCCAGGCCACTACCGGTACCAGCAACGGCTGTTCACGCACTTCATGCAGGATGCCTCTGCACCGCCGCATCGCGGCATCTACCTGGCCGGGGATGACATCTCCTTCACCGCCGGGTGGGCCGAGGGAGCCGTGACGACAGCTCTCAACGCGGTGTGGGCCGTGCAGCGGCAGCTCGGTGGACGCACCCACCCCCACAACCCAGGCCCTGGCGACGCGTTCGATCAGCTCGCCCCGCTCCTGCTTGGCAGCTAGCCGGGCGGCAGGTCACAGTCCGGCCAACCACACGTGGCAGGGACCATCTGGTGTGCCACGATCAACGCGTCCCCGGAAGCCCCGGGGATGACAGCATTTCGATGACACCCGGAAGGTGTGATTACTGATGAAGGGGATCCAGCGTGCCCTCGCCACCGGTGCATGCGGCGCGGCGCTCACTGCGGCGGCGCTAGCAGGCGGCGCGGCAACGGCATCGGCCCAGCCAGTGAACTGCAACCAGCTTCCCATGGGGGTCGCGGGCCTGTCGCTGTGCTTCGAGGGGTTCGGCGAGCACCGGGTCGCCATGGACTGCGTGCTCGAGGTGTTCCCGCAGATCGGTGGCAGCAGCCACGGATTCACCACCGTGCGGGTCGAGGGGCCGTGGATGCCCGTGGGCATGCCCTCGTTCGCCACGTGCATCGGCGAGAGCGGATGGCTTCCGATCCACCAGCAGATCACCACGGAGACCCGGGGACCGCAGTAGGCCGGGCTGGGCATGGGTAGCCCCGCAGCCCAGCGAGTGTGCGAAAAACGACAGGTCCAGCGCGAAAAGCTGTCGTAGATCGCACACTCGCGAGCGGGTCACGCTAGCTACAGCAGCTAGCCCTTCCAGGCCACCACGACCGAGGGGCGCGGCTGCGCGTCGCCGCCCTCGGGCCAGTGCGAGGCGGGGTTCTCGATGGTCGCGTCATCGAGCTCGCCCGGATGCTGCACGCACACGATGTGGCGGTTCTCGGTGATGATGGGCCCGCAGGTCTCCGCTCCGATGGGCACGGACAGGAACTGGCGGGTCTCGCCGCGGCGCGGGCCGTCGAGAACCACGGAGAACAGTCCGTCGTTCGCGCCGAGGGCATTGCCGTCGGTGGAGATCCACAGGTTGCCATCCGGGTCGAACGCGACGTTGTCGGGGCAGGAGATGGGGGAGACCTGCTCCTTGTCGAACCCGCCGTAGTAGGTATCGGCGGTGGCCGGGTCGCCACACACCAGCAGCAGCGTCCAGGTGAGGCTCGTGCCAGTGTGGTCGTCGGAGATCTCGATGACCTGGCCGTTCTTGTTCTCGTTGCGCGGGTTCGCCTCGTCCGCCGGGGCGTAGTCGTCCACGCCGCGGTTCTTGTTGTTGGTCAGGGCGCAGTACACCTTGCCAGTGCGTGGGTTGGCCTCGATGTCCTCGGGGCGGTCCATCTTCGTCGCGCCGGCCTCGTCCGCGGCGAGGCGGGTGAATACCGCTACCTCCTCGGCGGTGAAGCCATCGATGAGCGACTCGGCACCGTCAGCGGTGGCGCGGAGCAGCGGGATCCAGGTGCCGGTGCCATCGAACGCCCCGTCCTTGGGCAGCGCGCCGGAGCCGTCGAACTCGCTGGTGGGGGAGTTGCCGTCGAAGCGCGCGACGTAGAGAGTGCCCTCGTCGAGGATGGTCATGTTGTGGCGCATCGCGGCGGCGCCGTTGCCCTGCTGGATCTTCTTCGCGGAGACGAACTTGTAGATGTAGTCGAAGCGCTCGTCATCGCCCATGTAGGCCACCACGGAGCCGTCGTCGGTGACGTGGATGGTGGCGCCCTCGTGCTTGAACCGGCCCATGGCGGTGTGCTTGACCGGGGTGGAGGCGGGATCCCACGGGTTGATCTCCACGATGTAGCCGAAGCGGTTGGGCTCGTTCGGCTCGGCGGTGACATCGAAGCGTGGGTCGAAGCGCTCCCAGGCTCGGCGCGACGCGCCCTCGGGCATGCCGTAGCGCGCGAGACGGGTGGCTGCGGGCTCCTCGGTGACCTGGTCGGCGTTGGCGAAGTACTGGTTGAAGTTCTCCTCGCCGGAGAGGATCGTGCCCCACGGGGTGACGCCGCCCGCGCAGTTGTTCAGCGTGCCGCGGACGGTCGTGCCGACGGGATCGGAACTGGTGCGTACGAGGTCGCTGCCGGCAGCGGGGCCGACGAGCCGGAACTCGGCGGTGGCGGTGAGGCGCCGGTTGTACTCCGAGGCAGCCGGGACGAGGCGGCCGTCGCCGGCATTGCCCCGGACCTTGACCACCGAGATGCCGTGCGCCGCCCACGCGGTGCGGACCTGCTCCTCGGTGGGGTTCTCCTCGTCGTAGCCGGGGAACATGGCCGGCTCGTTGGTGTACTCATGGCTGACGACGAGCAGGTGGTCATTGGGGGAGCCCTCGATGGGGAGAAGGCCGGCGAAGTCGTTGTTGTAGCCGAACTGCTGCTCCTGCGCGGCGGCGTTCTGAGCGGTGAAGTCCCATGCGGGAGCGCCGTCGAGAACAGGATCGCCCCAGCGGATCACCACATCGCTGGAGTAGCCGCTGGGCACGCGCACCGCGTCCTCGGTGTTCGGGGGCACGGGCTCGAAGTCGAGGCCGCGCGGCGGGGGTGGGAGCTCGCCGCCATCACCGCTGGTGGGGGAGGCGCTGGCCTGGGCGCCGGTCGCGGAATCACTGGTGCCGCACGCGGCGAGGACGGTGCTGGCACCGATGCCGAGGGCGGCGACCGCGCCACCATGCAGCACCCGGCGGCGGGTCACTGCCGCGCGCACGACATCGCCGAAGTACTCGTTGCCGGAGGTGTTGGGGACCTCCTTGGAGCACGCATCGCCGCACCGGTAGACACAGGTCGCGTGGGAGCGGGCGGACTGGCCGTCATGCTTGACGAAGAGGGACAAGGGCTGGAGCTTCACAGTGGGTCTCCTTGGGGCAGGGCTGGCGTGACGTTCCTGAGGGCTACTCCACTGGGACGCTAGGGACACGAGGTGAGCGGCAGGCACGGGGACGGTGAACGCCCGGGTAACGCTGGCCAAGCATCGCGGGAGGGAAGCTGAACGCCCTGGAACAGCAGGTAAACCGCGCGCGACGCTGATTCGGACGAGTCCCGCGAATGGGATGCGTATCGGAATCGCGACCCGCATCGACGCTGATTCGAGATCGAAATGCCAGGTTTGCGCGCCCCGAGCAGGCACACTGTTCCCGACGGTGCTGGTCCCCCAGGGACGCTGGGCGCCAGCAACACGAACGTGACGGAACACGCCCCGCTGATCGGGCGTCGCAGAACTGGAGTGGTAGATGTCCTACATCCCGCGCGCGCTACTCGCCGCCGCAGCGGCCGGAGCATTGATGCTGACCGGTTGCTCCAATCCCTTGAGCGCGGACCAGGCCGCGGAGCAGAACCTCGACGGGCGCGGCCCGATCACCTTCGCGATGGGCAAGAACGATGCCGCCGTCGTCCTCGAGGTCATCGAGCGCTGGAACGCCGAGAACCCGGAGGAGGAAGTGACCTTCGCCGAGCTGCCCGGCTCCGCGGACGATCAGCGCAACGCACTCGTCCAGAGCCTCCAGGCGCAGGACGGCCAGTATGACGTGATGGCTCTCGACGTGGTGTGGACCGCCGAGTTCGCTGCCAACGGATGGGCGCAGCCGCTTCAGGGCGAGCTCGAGCTCGACACCTCCGGACTACTGCCCGCGACCGTGGAGAGCGCCACCTACCGCGACACGCTCTACGCCGGCCCGCAGAACACCAACGGCGCGCTGCTGTACTACCGCACCGACCTCGTCGACGAGGCACCCACGACCTGGGCCGAGCTGTCCGATTCCTGCGGCGCGGCGTTCGACGCCGGCATCGACTGCTACGTGGGCCAGTTCAGCAACTACGAGGGGCTCACCGTCAACGTCTCCGAGGCGATCAACGCCTTCGGTGGCGACATCGTCGGCGACGATGGCCAGACCCCCGCAGTGGACACTCCTGAGGTGCGTGCCGCGCTCCAGACCCTCGTGGATGCATTCAACAACGGCGTGATCCCCAAGCGTGCCACCGGCTTCACCGAGGAAGAGACCAACCTCACCTTCGTCGACGGCGACGCCATGTACGCCCGCAACTGGCCCTACATGTATGCCAACGCGGCCGCCGAGGAATCCAACGTCGCCGACAGCTTCGGCATCGCGCCGCTGCCCGGCGAGGATGGCATCGGCACGTCCACTCTCGGTGGCTACAACAACGCCATCAACGTGTTCTCCGAGAACAAGGCCACCGCGCGGGACTTCATCGCCTACATCCAGAACGAGGAGAGCCAGCGCCAGTTCATGGAGGCCGCGTTCCCGCCCGTCCTTGCCTCGATCTACGATGATTCCGCGCTCGCCGAGGAGTACCCCTACCTCCCGGTCCTGAAGGAATCCCTCGAGAACGCCAAGCCGCGCCCGGTGACGCCGTTCTACGAGGCGATCTCGAAGGCCGTGCGCGACAACGCCTATGCAGCCATCAACGGTGACGTGACCGTCGACGAGGCCATCGCCAACATGCAGGCCGCGATCGACGCCGCGGGCCGCTGACACCTGACGCCCAAGGAGACAAGGGATTGGCTCGATCAGCAGGGGCCGGGAACGATGTTCCCGGCCCCGTGCTGGCCGATTCGCGGCGCAGCAAGCCTGCGCCGGTATCGCCGGCACGGAGGAAGCGGGACTGGCGACCGGTCTACCTGATCGCCCCCACCATGGCGATCCTTGCCGTGGTCATCGCCTATCCCGTGATCCGGGCCCTCTACCTGTCCTTCCAGGCGGACCAGGGATTCGATCAGGCGACCGGCCGCTTCGTCGATGGCGGCTTCGCGGGATTCGCGCACTACACGAAGTGGATACTGCAGCAGACCACTAATTCCCTCGGCGAGACGATCGCCTGCCCACCCGGAACCTTGTGCTCCAACTTCTGGGAATCGGTGGGCATCACCTTCTTCTTCGCCATCGTCACTGTGACGATCGAAGTGGTGCTGGGGTTCTGGATGGCCATCATCATGGCGCGGACCTTCGCGGGCCGCTCGCTCCTGCGGGCCAGCGTCCTCATCCCGTGGGCCATCCCCACCGCCGTCACCGCCAAGCTCTGGTTCTTCATCTTCGCGGACCAGGGCATCGCCAACCAGATCCTGGGCCGACGCATCGGCTGGCTCACCGAGGACTGGCCCGCCCGATTCGCCGTCATCATCTCCGACGTGTGGAAGACCACCCCGTTCGTCGCGTTGCTCATCCTCGCCGGCCTGCAAATGATCCCCAAGGATGTCTACGAGGCAGCCAAGGTCGATGGCGCCAACACCTGGCAACGCTTCACCCAGATCACCCTGCCGCTGGTCCGGCCCGCACTGATGGTCGCGGTGCTCTTTCGCACCCTCGACGTCCTGCGCATGTATGACCTGCCCGCCATCCTCCACGGCGCTGGCGGCGCCTCGCCCACCACCACCGTATCCATCCTGGTGGTGGCCGACATCCGGCAAGGCAGCTTCAATAGTGCCTCGGCGCTCTCCACGCTCGTGTTCCTCATGATCTTCGCGGTCGCGTTCATCATGGTGAAATGGCTTGGCGCCAATGCGGTCCGTGCCCAGGAAACCCAGGGGAAGGGGACATGATGGCGAGATCTGGCCAAGCGGTCGTGTCCTCCCGGACGACGGCCGCGCGTCGGCGCCGCTCGCAGTCCCTGCGCACCTACGCTGGCGTCGCTGTCATCCTCGTGTGGGGGCTCGCGCCGTTCTACTGGATGATGGTCACCGCGTTCCGTGATCTCCGGTTCACCTTCAGCACCACCCCGTGGCCGACGAACCTCACCCTCGACAACTTCCGCAACGCGCTCTCCACCCGGGCCGGCAACGACTTCCTCGGCGCGATCATCAACAGCCTCATCATCGGCACTGCCACCACGCTGATCGCGCTGAGCCTGGGCATCTTCACCGCCTACGCGCTCGCCCGCCTCGAGTTCCGCGGCAAGTACATCGTCACCGGGGTCATCCTCGGCGCCTCCATGTTTCCCGTCGTCGCGCTAGTGACCCCGCTGTTCCAGCTGTTCACCGATCTTCGCTGGATCGGCACCTACCAGGCGCTGGTGATCCCCAACATCTCCTTCGTGCTGCCGCTCACCGTGTACACCCTCACCTCGTTCTTCGGTGACCTGCCATGGGAGCTCGAGGAAGCAGCGCGCGTCGACGGGGCCACCCGCGCGCAGGCGTTCCGCATCGTCATCCTGCCGCTCGCAGCGCCCGCCCTGTTCACCTCGGCGATCCTCGCGTTCATCATCACCTGGAACGAGTTCCTCCTCGCCAGCCTGCTCTCCAACCGCACGACCGAGCCGGTCACCGTGGCCATCGCCCGCTTCGGTGGCGACGATCCCTTCGTGCAGCCCTACGCCGCGATCATGGCTGCCGGCACCCTCGTGACCATCCCGCTCGTCATCATGGTGCTGATCTTCCAGCGGCGCATCGTCTCCGGCCTCACCGCCGGCGGGGTCAAGAGCTGATGCACCCCATTGCCCTGCGCCAGCGCCTCGAGATCATGCTCGGCTTCACCGGGTTCTTCACTGCCATCGCGCTGCTCGGCGCTATCGCGGGGATCATCCAGGGCGAGACCGGCCTCGGGCCGTCCCTGGTCCTCCTCGTCTGTGCCGCCCTTTTCCTCATCACCTACCGGAAATGGCGGCGCCTCGCGGACCCGGCACCAACTACCACCACGACACAGGGATAATCGAGAAATGGATCTCGCATATCGCGTCACAGGTTCCGGCCCCACCCTGGTGCTGCTGCACGGAATCGTTCACAACCGGCGCGCTTGGAACCCCGTGGTGGACCGCCTCGCCCGTGAGCGCCGCGTGGTCACCGTGGACCTGCCGAGCCATGGCGATTCGCCACAGCTCCCCGCCTCGGATCGCATCCTGCAGACCCTCGCGGATGCGGTGGAGGACTTCCTGCCCTCCATCGCCCCGGCGGGGGAGAAGGTGCATGTGGCGGGCAACTCCCTCGGTGGATGGCTCTCGCTGGAGCTGGCCGCGCGCGGAGTCGTGGCCTCCGCCACCGCGCTCTCGCCCGGCGGGTTCTTCGTCAACGACCTCGACCAGCAGCGCGCGACGCGGACTTTCCTCGGACTGCGCGCCGTCGCCCGCGCGCTCGGCCCAGTCGGTCCCCCGGCGCTGCGCAACCCCCTTGTCCGCAGCGCCGCGCTCGGGGTCTTCTTCGGCAGGCCCTGGCGCATCAACCCGCTGGAAGCGGCGCGGGACCTGGAATCACTGAAGACCAACACCATGATCGACGCCATCCAGGGCGCGGACTGGAGCATCACCCCGCCGGTGGATCACGCGATCCCGATCACCGTGGAGTGGGGCGGGGGAGACCTCATGCTGCCGATCTACGAGATGGCTGGCGTGCGGAAGGTCTTCCCCGAGGCGCGGCTCATCGTGCTGCCCTGGGCGGGGCACGTTCCCATGATCGATGATCCGCGCGAGATCAGCAGGATCCTGCTGGAGGGCAGCTCGCGCGGGTAGCTTTCTCGGGGGCTGGCGGCGCATGTGCTGCCTGCGCGGCCGCGGGTGTGCTGCCTGCGCGGCCGCGGATGTGCGAAAAACGACAGCTTTCGTGCTCAATCCTGTCGTTTCTCGCACACTCGCGGGTTCCCCGAGCGGGCTCCCGTGCGGGGCCACACTCGCGCTCGCCCTGCCGACTACCCGTTGAGGCTGTCCCGCCAGGCGATGGCCTTGATCACGGGCGTGAGGTCATAGTCGGGGCCGTTGACCGGGATGGTGAACAGCGAGGCGCCGGCGTCGATGTACTCGCGAGCGTCGTCGAGGTCCTCGGGCAGCTGGATGGAGCGCTCGATCTCGGCAGGGTCCCGTCCCACGGCAGCGCAGTGCTCGGCGAGCACTCCGGACTTGTAGGCGAACGTCTCGGCATCGCCGAAGGAGTGCCAGATCCCTGCGTGCTTCGCGACGAGCCTAAGGGTCTTGCGCACGCCGCCGCCGCCGATGAGCACGGGGATATCGCGGGTGGGGGCGGGGTTGAGCTGGCCGAGGCGCTTCTCGATGCGGGGCAGGCTCTCCGCGAGGTCGTTGAGGCGAGAGCCCTTGGTGCCGAACTCGTATCCGTACTCGGTGTAGTCGCGCTCGAACCAGCCGGAGCCGATGCCGAGGATGAGCCGTCCGCCCGAGATGTGATCGACGGTGCGGGCCATGTCGGCGAGCAGCTCGGGGTTGCGGTAGCTGTTGCACGTGACCAGCGCGCCGAACTCGATCGACTCGGTCTGCTCGGCCCAGGCGGCGAGCATGGTCCAGCATTCGAAGTGCGGGCCGTCGGGATCGCCGTAGAGGGGGAAGAAGTGGTCCCAGTTGAACACCACGTCGGCGCCGGCATCCTCCACGCGCATCACGGCATCGCGGAGGAGCGCGTAGTCGGGCGCGTGCTGCGGCTGGATCTGCACACCAATGCGTATCGGTCGCTGCATGGCTACCAGTGTGGCAGCGGTCACGCGCTCGCGCACCCCTGTGACTGTTTTGCCCTAGTCGGCTCCGGCGGCAGCGGCGAGCGCGGGCACCTCGTGGGGATCGGCCTCGGGGGCAGCTGATTCGCGGTAAGCCAGCACGACGGCGGCGAAGGCGGTGATCCAGACGGGGAGGGGCTGGTCGCGGAAGATGCGGGCGAGCGATGGGTGCTCGTGCGCGGTGGTCGTCGTCATGGGCTGCTCCTGGAAGCGTGAAGGGGGCTCTTCCCCTCAGCCTAGATCCATAGTTTAACTATGAAAATAGGGTGTGGCGGACCCCATATCGTCGCGCCCTGAATATCCGGTATTGACACCGGATGATCTTGAGGAGCACCGTTAGATCAACAACGGCGTAACCCGAGGTGAGCCATGCCCAACGAGCTGGTCGAGAAACTCCCCACCGCGCTTCTCGAGGTGTCACTCCTCCTCGGCGCGGCCGTCCTGATCAGCCTCGTCACCCGGCGGGCGCATATCCAGCTCACCATCGTCCTCGCCGTCGCGGGGCTCCTCGCCACCGAGATGGGCGCCAACCTCGTCGTCTCGGACTTCCTCACCGGGGACGGGTTCAAGGAACTGCTCATCAACCTGTTCCTGCCGATCCTGATCTTCGAGGCAGCCCTCGGCCTCTCCACCCGCGAGTTCATGCGCAACCTGCTCGCCATCAGCGCGCTCGCTTCCGCCGCGCTCGTCATCTCCGCGACAGTCGTCGGGCTCAGCCTCACCGCGCTGCTCGGCACCCCCATCCTCGCCGCGCTGCTCTTCGGTGTCCTCATCTCCGCCACGGACCCCGTCGCGGTGGTCGCGATCTTCCGCGAGCTCGGCGTGCCCAAGCGGCTGCTCACCCTCGTCGAGGGGGAAAGCCTGCTCAATGACGGTGTCGCCATCGTGCTCTACAACATCCTCGCCGTCGCAGCGGTCACTGGCACGCTCTCCGTCGGCGCCGGGATCACCGACTTCGTCATCGTCGTGGTGGGCGGAATCCTGACTGGTGCCATCGTCGGCACCCTCGCGGTGATGCTCCTGCCCTTCCTCGACAGGCTCGCCGCGGCCGCCATGTCCATCGCGGTCGCCTACGGCTCCTTCGTCTTCGCCGAGGCAATCCTCGAGGCGTCCGGCGTCATGGCCGCCGTTGCCGCGGGCATCACGGTTGGTGGCCTCCTCGAGAGCCGTGCCCAGCATGCCGCCCGTGACCTGCTCCGCGAGCTGTGGGAATCGCTCGGCTACATGGCCAACGCGCTGCTGTTCCTCTTCATCGGCATCGCGCTCGACTTCGACATCCTCCGCGAGAACCTCGTCGCCATCCTCATCGGCCTCGCCGCGGTGCTCATCTCCCGGCCGCTCGGAGTCATCCCGGTCGTCATCATGCTCGAGCGGCTCGCTCGTATCCCGAAGGTCGGCAACCGCAACTCCGCCGTCGTCGTCTGGGGCGGGCTGCGCGGTGGCGTCGCCCTCGCTCTCGCGCTCTCGCTGCCCGACGAGCTCGAATGGCGCGACGAGTTCATCGCCATGACCGGCGGCGTCGTGCTGGCCACGCTGCTGGTCAACGCCACCACGATCTCGTTCGTCGTGCATGCGCTCGGCCTCGACAAGCCCAGCCGCACCGACGAGTACCTCGAATCGCTCGGCCGCATGGTCGGCGTCCGCGCCGCCCGCGACAAGCTCGACGACCTCAACTTCCACGATGACCTCGTTGCCGCCCACCTCGACGTCGCCGAGGCCGATGCCCGCGATCAGCTCAACCGCACCGATCTCAGCGGCGAGGAGCAGGTCAATGTGCTCATGCTGCGCGGCCTGCACATCGAGCGCGAGACCTATCAGAACCTCAGCGACGCCGGCCTCCTGCCGCCCATCGCCACCCGAACCCTCATGCAGGAGATCGATGATGAGATCGAGGAGGTCGAGAGCGGAACCCTGCGCGTCGACGATGCGCGCCGTGCCCGCCTGCCCTGGTACGCGCTCTTGCACAGGTGGTCCCTCGGCAAGCTGCCGCCGCCGCTCGGGGAGGACCTGCACGAGGTCAGCTACATCGAGATCTCCGCGCGACGGCTAGCCGCCCACAAGGCAGCCGAGGAGCTCGAGCTGTTCAAGACGCTCCCCAATGTCGAGGTCGCGAATGTCGATGCCGCGAAGGATCTCTTCATCCACTGGGAGGAGCGTGCCAGCGAGACCCTCGAGGACATGGGCACCTCCAGCGCGCTGGATGAGCGGGTGCTGCGCCGGCGGCAGGCCAAGGCGCTCAGCCGCATCGCCATCGTCGAGGAGCTCCATCACATGGCGGAGTCCGGCGTGCTCTCGCGACAGGTCGCCGACGAGGCCGCCGAACGTGTATCGGCCGAGGTGCAGCAGGCGGGGGAGTAAAGGCGGGGGAGCAGGCGGGCGCGAGCCTACTTGCCGTCCTTCCGGTCTTCCTCGCGCTTGTTATCCAGTTGCGCAGCGACCGCCGGATTGCGATTGGCCGTCTCGTCATCCTCGACGAGATGCGAGAACGCTGTTCCCGCTACGGCGCCGTGGGTGCCAGGCATCACGCTGGGCTGGCCCATGACCTTCTTCTCGTCCTCATCCTCGTCCTCCGCGGGCTCGCCGCTCTCGGCCGGACGCGATGCGGACTGACCGGCGGCAGCGGGGCTGCCCGCTGGCGGCGGTTGCTCCTCGCCAGGCATGGGGCTATCGCTGGAAGCGAGCCGATCGGCCTCCACGTTCTCCCGAGCGTCCTGCGGCGTGGTGGCGATCTGCTCCCCGCCGGTGATGTCCTCGGGGTCGCGGGGCACGTGCTTGTCCATGATGCTGCTTCTCCTGCGCTCGAGGACGGGTCACAGAAGGGATGCCCCGGTTGCGCGTGCTTCAAACATTCGGACCACGCGCGGGCAGGCAGCCGGGAATGGCAGCACCCCGGGACCGTGGAGGTTCCCGGGGCGCTGGTCATGCTGGGCCAGCTCGCGCTGGCGTGGCATCAGTTGCTGATGAAGTCCTCGAGCTGGGCGCGCGCGACATCGTCGGCGAGCTGCTTCGGGGGGCTCTTCATCAGGTACGAGGAGGCCGAGAAGACTGGCCCGCCCACGCCGCGATCCAGGGCGATCTTGGCGGCACGCACGGCGTCGATGATGATGCCGGCCGAGTTGGGGGAGTCCCACACCTCGAGCTTGTACTCGAGGTTGATGGGCACGTCGCCGAAGGCGCGGCCCTCGAGGCGCACGTACGCCCACTTGCGGTCATCGAGCCACTCGACGTAGTCGGAGGGGCCGATGTGGACGTTGCGGTCATGGATCTTGCCCGACAGCGAGCCGCTCAGGTTCGAGGTGACGGCCTGGGTCTTGGAGACCTTCTTGGACTCGAGGCGCTCGCGCTCGAGCATGTTCTTGAAGTCCATGTTGCCGCCGACATTGAGCTGGTAGGTGCGGTCGAGCGCGACGCCACGGTCCTCGAACAGCTTGGCCATCACGCGGTGCGTTATGGTCGCGCCGACCTGCGACTTGATGTCGTCACCGACGATCGGGATGCCAGCGTCCTCGAACTTCTTCGCCCAGACGGGGTCGGAGGCGATGAAGACGGGCAGCGCGTTGACGAACGCCACGCCCGCGTCGATGGCGCACTGCGCGTAGAACTTGTCCGCCTCCTCGGAGCCCACGGGAAGGTAGGAGACGAGGACGTCGGCCTTCGTGTCCTTGAGCGCCTGTACCACGTCGACCGACTCGGCGTCGGAGAGCTCGATGGTCTCGGCATAGTACTTGCCGATGCCGTCGAGGGTCGGCCCGCGCTGGACACTGACGCCGGTCGGCGGCACGTCGGCGATCTTGATGGTGTTGTTCTCGCTGGCGTTGATGGCCTCGGAAAGGTCGAACCCGACCTTCTTGGCATCGACATCGAACGCGGCGACGAACTCCACATCACTGATGTGGTACTCGCCGAACTGCACGTGCATCAGTCCGGGGACGGTCGAGCTGGCGTCAGCGTCCTTGTAGTATTCGACGCCCTGCACAAGCGAGGAGGCGCAGTTGCCTACACCCGCTATGGCGACGCGTACCTTTTTCTCACCCATGGTCGGGTTCTCCTTCTGTCTGGTGAAGCTCGCTCGTTGGCGTTGTCGATTTGTGGGACTGGGGGGCGGTCTCGGTGGAGATGAGCTCGTTGAGCCAGCGGACCTCGCGCTCGCTCGATTCGAGCGAGAGCTGGTGCAGCTGCCGGGTGTACCGGTCATGCCCGCTCATGCGGGCGATGGTCTCGCGGAGGCTCTCGCGGCGCTCCTCGACCTGCCGCCGGCGGCCCTCGAGGATGCGGATCCGCGCGTCGGCCGGTGTGCGGTTGAAGAACGCCAGGTGGACCCCGAAGCCGTCGTCGCTGTAGTTCTGCGGGCCGGTGTTGGCCACGAGCTCGTCGAAGCGGGCGTGCCCTGCCTCGGTGACCTCATAGACCTTCCGGGCGCGCCGGCGTAGCCCCTGGCCCACGTTGAGGGGATCCTCAGCGATCAGGCCATCCGCTTGCATCCTGCGGAGCGTGGGGTACAGCGAGCCGTACGAGAACGCGCGGAACGGACCGAGCAGCTCGGTCAGGCGCTTGCGCAGCTCGTACCCGTGCATGGGGGACTCCTTGAGGAGGCCTAGCACTGCAAGCTCGAGCACGGCTCCCCCTCACTGGTCCCGGTGTGCTGGCTACCGCTGCTTATGCAGCGATGCGATAACCAACTGTATCGCAGCGATATATTCGATGCACGTATTTGTTAGCCACGGCATAACCTCCGCGCCACGATGTGTCAACCGCCACTCCATGGTCCCGTCACCAGCGGCTTCCCGTTCCAGCCCTCGGGTGCGGCCAGTCACACTGGCGCCCGCGCGTGCAAAGGGCCACCAGGCCGAGGCGCCCGCGAGGCACCGACGTACTCTGGACCCGTGCGATCGCAGCGGCAGACCGTGGACTACGCGCTCCAGCGTCGCTCCGTCCTCGCCGACGTCTACGCGGGGAGGACCGGAGTCGCCGAGGCCTGCGATGCGAGCCCCTACCTCCTGCGGGCGGCGAAGTTCCACGGGCGCCCCAGCGAGGTTGTCTGCCCGATCTGCCGTAAGGAACAACTCACCCTCGTATCGTGGGTATTCGGTGATCGGCTCGGCACGGTCTCGGGCTCGGCGCGCAGCGACGAGGAGATCGCGAGGCTCGCGCTGGTGCAGGAAGAGTTCACGGTCCATATCGTGGAGGTGTGCCGGACATGTGGATGGAACCACCTCGTGCAATCCCACGTGCTGGGCGAGGCACCACCGCGCCGATCCCGCCGCAAGCAACAGCGACCATCGGCCCGCACCGCGAGCGAATAGCCGCACCATGAGCGCCACCGCAAGAACGGGAGTCCAGAAGTGAGCTCGACGAAGAAGCCCTCACCGAGGGGCAGCGCAGCCCGTCGCAAGAAGTCCCGGCTCGGCCTGGCCCTGCGGCTCCTCGCGGTCGCGCTCGTCCTGATCATCATCGTTCCCATCGCCACGTTCATGGTGTTCTACATGGCAGCGAGCGTGCCCCGGCCCGGTGATATCCCGACCAACCAGGTCGCCACCATCTACATGGAGGACGGCGAGACGGAGCTCGCGCGCATCGTTCCCGCCGAGGGCAATCGCACCGAGGTCACGATCGACGAGATCCCCCAGCACATGCTCGACGCCGTCATCGCCGCCGAGGACCGGGACTTCTACACCAACCCCGGGTTCTCGGTCACCGGGCTTGCCCGAGCGGTCCGCGATAACCTGCTGGGCAGCGAGAACGCCGGCGGTGGCTCCACGATCACCCAGCAGTACGTCAAGAACGCGCTCGTCGGCTCCGAGCGGACCCTGACGCGCAAGCTGCGCGAGCTCGTGATCGCGACGAAGATGTCCCGCGAGTGGGCGAAGAACGACATCCTGCTCGCCTACCTCAACACGATCTACTTCGGCCGCGGCGCCTACGGCATCGAGCTGGCCGCCGACTACTACTTCGGCAAGGACGTCTCCGAGCTGACCCCCGAGGAGAGCGCGGTGCTCGCCGCGGTCGTCCAGCAGCCCTCGCGCCTCGATCCGGCCCTCAATCGCGAGGAGGCCGAGACACGGTGGGGCTACGTGCTCGATGGCATGGTGGAGACCGGTGCCCTTAGTGCCAGCGAGCGAGCGGCCGCGCAGTACCCCGAGTTCCGGGCCCTCGAGGACGTCGGCGAGGAAACCATGACGCCGGGCCCCAACGGGCTGATCCGCACCCGGGTCATCAACGAGCTGCGCTCGCTCGGCATCAATGACACGACCCTCAACACGCAAGGCCTCCGGATCACCACCACCATCGATTCCCTCGCCCAGGACGCCGCGGTCAATGCCGTGGACAACACGCTCTCCGGGCAGCCCGAGAACCTGCGCACGGCCGTCGTCTCGATCGACCCACGCTCCGGTGCCGTGCGCGCCTACTACGGCGGTGAGGACGGAGCCGGGTTCGACTACGGCCATGCTCCGCTGCAGACCGGCTCGACGTTCAAGGTGTTCGCCCTGCTCGCTGCTCTCGACCAGGGCATCCCGGTGACCCAGCCCTACGACAGCAGCCCGCTGACGCTCAATGGCATCACCATCAGCAACGTTGCCAACGCGAGCTGCGGCCGCTGCTCCATCGCCGAGGCGCTCAAGCAGTCGTTGAACACGTCCTTCTACCGCCTGATGCTCTCGCTCGACAATGGCCCGCAGGACGTGAAGGAAGCAGCCCACGAGGCCGGCATCCCGCGCGAGATCCCCGAGCTCGACTTCGAGGTGCTCACCGAGCAGGGCGACCCGCCCAACAACGGCATCGTGCTCGGCCAGTACCAGGTGCGCCCCATCGACATGGCCTCCGCGTACGCGACGATCGCCGCCTCGGGCATCTACCACGAGCCCTACTTCGTCGAGCGAGTCGTCGACGCCGAGGGCCGGCTGCTCTTCGAGCGCGGCGAGCCCGACGGCGAGCGGCGCCTGCGCGAAGCTGTGGCCGACAACGCGACCTCGGCGATGGAGCCGATCGCCGCCTACTCCAACGGCAACGCGCTCATCGGTGGCCAGCCCTCCGCATCGAAGACCGGCACCACCCAACTCGGGGATACCGGCTACAACCGTGATGCCTGGATGGTCGGCTACACCCCATCCCTGTCCACCGCGGTATGGGTCGGCACCAACGATGGCGAGCCGCTGCTGACATCCTGGGGCGGCCAGGTCTATGGCTCCGGCTTCCCCTCCACCATCTGGAAGCGCACGATGGACGGCGCCCTCATGAACACCCCCTGGGAGGACTTCCCGGAGCCCGATCCGATCGGTGGTGTCGCGGGCGTGCCCGTCTACGTGCCGCCCACCACGACCGAGGAGGAAGAAGAGGAAGAGGAGGAGACCGAGACCACGGAGGTCTCCATCCCGATCGCTCCCGGCCTGACCATCGAGATCCCCGTGCCCGGCGGCGGCAACGGCGGCCAGGGGACCGGTGAGGGCGGAACCGGCGGCACCGGTGGCGGAACCACCTCCGAGCCAGGCCAGGGCGGTGGTGGCACCACCGAGGGTGGCGAGGCAGGAACCAATCAGGAGCAGGAGACCCCCGGCGTCGGGGGCGGGCCGATCTCTGGCCGCAACCCCGCGAGCAGCCAGGTAACCGGTACTACCTCGGCCCCGGCGGACGATCCCGCCAGTGATGAGACGGTATCGAGCCAGCCGCTCACCACCGCCGCGAGCGAGCCCTCGGAGGACACCACGGACGAGGACGAGCAAGCAGCCCAGGCCACCGAGGCCGGCACGGGATAGTGGACTCCAGGAGCCCGGGTGCCTGATGCAGCAGGCGCCCGCCCGGCCGCAGCACCAGGCCTGGGCCCCGAACAGCGTGACCTGCCCACGCTCGCCCACCCCGCGGTAGCCCAGCTGAGTACTGCGATCGGCGGGCCCGTGGGCCAGCATGCACAGATCGGCAGCGCGCGGTTCTGGACACCGCTGCGTGTGGTGCTCGCGCTCGCCGTACTGGTCCTCGCCCTGGCATGGACCGGAAAGGCGGCCTGCATCCAGCAGTATCCGGGTGGCCCCGATGGAACCCAGGTGCTCGACTGGCGCGACAGCCGCCAGTACGTGGCGCTGTGCTACTCCGACACGGTGCCTCTCTACGGGGCACACCGGCTCAACGAGCTCGCGCTTCCGTACAAGACCTCCTGGGAGCAGGAGAACGCCGACGGCACCGTAGTCACCCGGTACATGGAGTACCCCGTCGTCACCGGCATGTACCAGTACGCCGCCGCGGTGGTGGCCAGTGTGTGGGCCGAGGGCGCGCGCGAGGGATGGTTGCCCGGAGCGCTCCCCGTGGTCCTCTACTTCAATGTCGTCGCTCTCGGCCTCGCCGTGGCCTGGCTGCTCACCGTGCGCTGCACCATGGCGCTCGCCGGGCGCCGGCCGTGGGATGCCGCTCTCGTCGCGCTCTCACCGATCGCCCTCGTGCATGTCTTCACCAACTTCGATGCCATCGCCACGGCCCTGACCCTGCTCGCCCTGCTGGCCTGGAGCCGGGGACGGTCCGCCACATCAGGCCTGCTCATCGGTCTCGGTGCCGCTGCGAAGCTCTATCCCGTGTTCCTCGTGGGCGCGCTGCTCGTGCTGTGCCTGCGAACCGGGCGGCTCGGCAGCTGGGCCCGGATGCTCGTTGCTGCCATCGCGGCATGGCTCGCGGTGAACCTTCCCGTGCGCGTGCTCTATCCGCAGGGATGGCTGGAGTTCTTCCGGCTCAACAACGAGCGCGGCATGGACCCCGATTCCATCTACAACGTGGTCCGATCGTTCACCGGCTGGCCGGGTTTCGACGGCGTGCTTGCCGCGGGCGAGAGCCCCAGGATCCTCAATGCGGTCTCGCTGGGCGCTTTCCTGCTGGTGTGCATCGCGGTGGCGATCATCGCGCTGACCGCGCCACGGCGGCCCCGCGTGACGCAGTTGATGCTCCTTCTCGTGGTCGGGTTCCTGATCACCAACAAGGTATGGAGCCCGCAGTTCTCGCTGTGGCTGGTCCCGCTGGCCGTTCTCGCGGTGCCTCGCTACCGGCTGCTGCTCGCCTGGATGGTCATCGATGCGCTCGTGTGGGTGCCGCGCATGTACTACTACCTCGGCACAGGGAGCAATGGGCTGCCCGAGCAATGGTTCACCGCCACGGTCGTGCTGCGTGATATCGCGATACTCGTGGTGTGCGCCGTCGTGGTCCGTGACATCTATCGCCCGGGGGAGGACCGCGCTCGCCAGCACGGCCGGGATGATCCCGCGGGGGGACCGCTCGATCACGCGCCCGATGCGCCGCCTCGCTGGCTGCCGCGCTGGTTGCGCCCGCGCGGGTTCCAGCCATGGCAGGCGACCCGGAACGGCGATGCTGGCGAGCCGGTGGCGGGCGCGCGAGGACTCAGGGCCTAGGGGCATGCCGAGCGGGGCACGCGCCGTGGCTCGGCTGGTCCATCGCTGGCGAGAGCATCGACCACGAGGCGCTGGGCCACCGGGTCGATGGCAAGGGTCTGGAAGGTGATCCTGCCGGTGCTGACGAAGGTGTTCCAGGTGGCCTGCATGGCCAGGACCTCGGGGAAGTAGGGCCCGCACACGTCCTGGGTGCGGACGATGCGCAGGGGGGATTCAGGCTGGGGCAGCAGATCCTCGACGGTGTGCGCCAGGCCCATCGCGTCGGTGCCACTGACGATGAATGTGGTCTCGAGGCCGGTTGATCGGGCCTTGCTCAACGTCGGTCGGTTCCGCGGATCGAGGTCCGGCGAGATCGCCACGAGATCCTTGATGACATGTGCGGCGGCGGGCCATTTCCCGATCGCGAGAATGCTGGGCAGTGTTCCTGATCCGATAGTGACGACGCTGATCTTGTCGCGGTGGATCTCGATCATGGCGCGCAGGGTCTCGAATACGTGCCGGCTCGCGCGGGAAGGGTCGGTGGCGTCCTGGCGCGGAATCTTGAGCAGGCACGTGGTGTGCCCGGAATTCATCAGTTCCGCGATGAGCGGATAGTCGTTCGGCATTCCTGTTTCGGTGGGCGGCACGAGCAGGACCGGCTCGCCCACCGTGCTGGGGCTCACAGTGAGATCTGCGTCGCAGTGGACGGTCGCGCGAGGCTGAGGGCTTGCATGGTGGGTCGGATCGCTCGGCCCGGCGAACGCGGGACTGGGCGCCGCAGCGAGGATCGCGGCGAGGAGCGCTGTGCTCGCGCATGCGAGGAGGCTCCGTCGCTGCTTCGGCGGCTTTTTCTCCTGCTGCACGACATCCTCCACCTTGAGATGTGCTCCACGTCACATTATCAGTACCCGTTGTGACGCGAGTTGAATCATCTCTCTCTACACCGGTGCGGTGACCTGGAGGCAAACTGATCGGGCTGCGCGGCACTCGTGGAGCACCGGCTTGATCGCGGCGGTCGGCGGCGGAGCACTGGTGCTGCCGTGTAGGTCATTTAAATGACAAAGCATCTAGGGTATTGCGCCACCAGCAACCGGGCTGTCTAATATATGTACGTTGATTTATTCTGCGACGCGGTGGCTGATTAATCTATAAATCCATTCCCATAGCGTCCAGATACTATTTTGCTACTCACTGTTGCCAAGAAAAGTTGTGACCGAAAGGTGTGTTGGTTGTTCACGGAGAAGCTCAGTAGCTCCCGCGGGCGGATTGCGATCGCAGGACGCGGAGACTTCGTCGACGACGCGATCTCTGCGCTGCTCGCCGCGCAGGGATTCCACGCCACCACGCGAATCAGCGCGGAACCAGCCAGTCGCTACGACCTGATCGTCGTCCGGCCCCCAGAGTCAGGCTGGAAATCAGGTTTCGCCACCACGGTGGCAGCAGCCGCGCCCCGGCACCTCGTTCTCGGCCAGCCCGACCCAGCAACGATCGCCCGGTTCCCCGCGGCGCGCTGGCTGGCGAGCGACGTCGATCGCACCACTTTCGTCAATAGCGTCATCGAGCTCATCGGGATATCCAGCCCCCCTTTGGCGCGTCGCGATCCCGCCTTGTCAGCCCGGGAGCGGGCCGCCGTCATCCACTACTCGCTCGGCATGACGGTCCGGCAGGTCGCTGAGGAGCTTGGCGTCGCGCCCACGACAGTGTCCACCCACCTCGATCGGGCTCGCGCGAAATACGTCGCCGCGGGCCGCGGGGCGGAGGGCAAGATCGGGCTGCTCCGGTGCGCGCTCGAGGACGGGCTCATCCCTTGCCCCTGCAATCGCAGCGCGTTCACCGGCGAATAACCCCTGGCCAGCTAGCGAATCCCGGTCAAGCTGTGTCGGGGAATCCGTGCTTCAGGGCTCCCGATGCTCGGGAATGGGCAGCCAGCCATCCTCCACGGCCCGCTTGAACAGGTCTGTCTTCGTGGGAGCGGGCCGGCCTGCCTCCGAGTACTTCTGCCGGATGCGCCCCAGGTAGTCATGCACCGTCTGCTCGGCCAGCCCGGTCAGGCGTGCCACGCGGGCAGCCTTCTCCCCAGAGGCGTACAGCGCGAGCACTTCCTGCTGGCGGGGGCTCAGGCCTACGTTCGGCAACTGCGGATCACCATCGATCGCTGCGGCCCAATCCGTGGTGACCACCTGCTGTCCCGCTGCGGCCATGCGCATCGCCTCGATGACCGCATGCGCCGGCTCGGACTTGCGCACCACGCCGAGGACACCGGCCCGCGCCGCGGAACGCACCAGGTAAGGATTCTCCGCGCCAGTGAACGCGAGCACTGGCTTGCCATGCTCGTGCAGCGTGGTCACGTTGCTCATCGGGGACGAGCCATCGCCGAGCCGCAGGTCCAGCACCACCAGATCCACCTCGTCGATCCGCGGCAGAATATCCTGCACCGTGCTGACCGTCACCACGAGCGCGAGGTCAGGCACGTCGGCGAGGATCGTCGCCAGCCCGATCGCCACCGATTCATGGTCCTCGATCAGGCCAATCCTGCGCACTGATGGTGTTGCTGGTTCGGTCCCGGCAGGCATCACAGCACGTACCCCCTCAGTAGCACTCGTGGTCCTCAGGTGCCGGCGCGATGCCCGGCCCGCGGCAGTAACTGGTCATCGTACCGCGAGGCGCTCGTCACCGTACAGGAACGCGACCACGCTGGCCGGGCCACGAGAAATGCAGCCGCGAGCAGCACGAGGCCGGCCGCGCGGCCCCATACCCCGATCTGCAGCAGCAGCAACGAGCCGCCCGCGGGATCGATGCCCGCGCCCAGGTCATGGAAATAGCGGAAGACGCCGATACCGATCGCGAGATCGGCGAGCATGTACGCGCCGATCAACGTCCAGGGAACGCGCAGCAGCACCAGGAACGGCAGCAACCACAGCATGAACTGCGGCGAGTGGACCTTGTGCAGCAGCAGGAAACCGCACAGCATTGTCGCCGACACCGCGACCCACGGATATTCACCGGTCCGGCGCAGGATCCACCACCCCGCTGCCAGCGCCGCAGCGAAGCTAGCCAGCACCAGGGCAGGGGAGGCGGTGCCCACGATCAGGTCGTACATCTCATCGTCGCCGATCAAGGGCCGCAGGCCCCAGTACCAGATCGAGTTGGTGGTGATGTCGGCCTCGCGCAAGGACTGGAACTCGAACGATGCCCGCCATCCGTCGAAGCCCAGCACGGCGAACGGGGCATTGATGGCCGCCACCACGAGTGCTGCCACGCCGGCGACCGCGACGGCACCCGGAGCGTCCCACCGCCGCCGCGGATCATCCCCGCCGGTCAGCGCCCATAGCGCCAGGGGAGCGAGGAAGAAGCCGGGATAGATCTTCACGCAGAACCCGATGGCGAGTATGACCGCGGCTACCAGCGCGCGCTTGCGGGTGCCCCAGGCCCGGTAGCGGAGCACGACGAACACCGCGGCCACCGCAGTGAGGACGACAGCAAGGTCCCAGTTGTGGAAGCCATACATCACCAGGGCCGGGGCCGCCGCGAACAGCAGCGCGCGCCAGCCCGCGAGCCGGGCGAGCAGCCATGCGGTGGCCAGGCCGAACGGTGCCAGGATGATGCTGGACCACAGCAGGAAGCCCGCATCGTTGCTCGCGGGCAGCGCGCCGAGCCACATCAGCAGGCCCGAGAGCACCGGATACTCGACACTGCCACCACCGAGCATCCCGTCGGGGGTGATGCCGCCGTGGATGTAGGGGAACACCTTGGTGTCGATGCCCCGGCCCAGCCAGAGCAACTGGATGTCGGAATAGCACACGGCCTTGTTCTTGAGAGCGGCGAAGCTCTCGCTCCGGCCGGCGGCATCGAAGACCGGCCCCGTGCAGCGTGCCTTGTTCGCGTAGGCGAGGAGCAGCGCGATGGCCGCGGCAAGGAGGACCAGGGCGGGAGCGAGGTAGCGGCGCGCGTGAACAGGCATCGGGGACATTGTTGCCGAAAAGCTGGACCGCTGCGGGCACGACCGTCCCAGGGCTGCTCCGGGGGCCGCTGCGGGGGCCGCGCCAGCGATTAGCTTCTACCGCTGCGAACTGGTAGTTTGCTGAGGTTACTGACGTAACAACCCTCCTGCCGCGGAACGTCCGCGGCCGTTGAAGCCCATAGGAGGTGATGAGGTCCCGTGCGTCAATACGAAATGATGGTGATCCTCGATCCACGCCTGGACGAGCGCACCGTTGCCCCTTCGCTCGATACTTTCCTCAATGTGATCCGCCAGGGTGGCGGCACGGTCGATAACATCGACATCTGGGGCAAGCGTCGGCTCGCCTACGAGATCAACAAGCTCGGCGAGGGCATCTATGCCGTCGTCAACGTGACTGCTGAGCCCAGCGTCGTCGCGGAGCTTGACCGCCAGCTCGGTCTCAATGAGTCCGTGATGCGCACCAAGGTTCTCCGGCTCGGCCACTGAGCAAGCCTCAAGCGCGTGAATTGTCAGAGGTCGCGGGTAAGCATGCACGTGCGGCTCCCGCAGTGAATCCCATGACGCCCGGATAGGTCACGACATCGGCAAGCCCCAGGGCATGTCGCTGATCCTGGCCCTGCATCTGTGTGACATTGGATCACCGAAGGACATTCACGAACAACCAGGCTGGCTCGTCCACCCTCAGGAGGAAACATGGCAGGCGAAACTGTAATCACGGTCATCGGCAATCTCACTGCGGATCCCGAGCTACGGTTTACTCCCGCAGGTGCAGCAGTAGCGACATTCACTGTCGCGTCGACCCCTCGCAGGTTCAACGCTCAGACGAACCAGTGGGAGGACAGCGAGGCACTGTTCCTCCGGTGCAACATCTGGCGCCAGGCGGCGGAGCACGTCGCTGAGTCCCTCAACAAGGGGATGCGCGTCATCGTCAACGGCCGGTTGCGGCAGCGCAGCTTCGAGACCCGCGAGGGCGAGAAGCGCACTGTCATCGAGCTCGAGGTCGACGAGGTGGGTCCTTCCTTGAAGTACGCCACCGCGAAGGTCAACCGGGTCAGCCGTTCCGACGGTGGACAGGCGCCACAGGGTGGACGCAGCGGCGGATTCGGTGCGGCCGCGGCCGCACCGGCGAATGATCCGTGGGGAAGCGCACCACCGGCCAGTGGCTTTGCAGGTCAGGGCGACGAGCCGCCGTTCTGATCGGTCCGGGGCACACCACGGACACATTCGGCCTGGGAGGGAACACCCTTCCAGGAGTTGAGATACCAGCAGATGAGATGCCTGGTGCAGCAGGAACGCGGGGGTGCGCGTTCCCGACCGCCACAGGAATCAATCGGAGAAAGACCATGTCCCACGCAAGCTTGCGTTTGACACCACAACAGTCATGCGTGTTCTGCGCCTCGGCGGGAGCCCGCATCGACTACAAGGACACGGCACTGCTCCGGACATTCGTCAGCGATCGCGGACGAATCCGGGCTCGCCGGGTCACTGGCACCTGCGTCCATCACCAGATGGACGTGGCTGCCGCTGTCAAAGTTTCACGAGAAATGGCCCTGCTGCCGTACACCTCGACGGCACGCTAAGGAACGGGAGGACACTAGAATGAAGCTCATCCTCACCGCTGAAGTTGAGCACCTTGGCGCTCCTGGCGACTCTGTCGAGGTCAAGGACGGCTACGGCCGTAACTACCTGCTTCCGCGAGGACTCGCAATCCGCGCCACCCGTGGCGCCGAGAAGCAGGTTGAGGAGCTGCGCAAGGCTCGCGAGTCGCGCGCTGCCCGCGACCTTGACATCGCCGAGGAAGCCAAGGCGACGCTGGAGAAGATCGGCGCCATCACGATTCCGGTTCGCACCGGAGCGGGTGGCAAGCTCTTCGGCTCGATCGCAGCATCGGATATCGTTGCGGCGATCAAGTCGGCCGGTGGCCCAACGGTGGATCGACGCAATGTCGAGATGCCTTCAGCGCACATCAAGTCGGTTGGCAAGTACGTCATCGCTGTCGGTCTGCACCCCAAGGTGTCAGCCCGTGTGAACGTCAGTATCGTGCCTGCCTGACACAGCACGTAGCGTCTAGCCCCAGGGGTCCCTGACCCCTGGGGCTAGACGTGTAGTTATCCACAATGTGCCTGTGGATAACTCTGGGGAGGCAGGCCGGAAGATCGATCCAGGGCCACGCGAAGGTGGCGGGCCGGCAAATAGCGCATGGACAGCTAACGCACCACACGTTGCGACACGCCGGGAATCACAATCTGGCGACACGCCGTACACAGCATTGTCCACAGTGTGCACAGCCGAAAAATCGTGTCTGAGCTGGCTCTATTGAGAGAGGTGGCTCGCTGCTCTCGAAACTGTCCACAGGTTGTTCACAAGATATGCCCAACTATCCACAGGGTTATGCACAGAACTGTGCACAGGTAACTCTCACGTGACACTTGAGACTCGTCCGGGTCCGCGAAACCGACACGCGGCACACCCTCGCAACCGTCGGACCAAAGCGGTACAACAAGAACGCGGCACCCACGCCGCGCTGAGCTAGCACCACCCACAGGAGGCACCAAGTGGCCGCGGACGATCGGGCACCACGCACTAGCGACCACGGCTCCACCGGCGATCACGGTCCCGGCGACGACCACTTCCGCCAGCCACCCCAGGACCTCGGCGCCGAGCAAGCCGTCCTGGGCGGCATGCTGCTGAGCAAGGACGCCATCGCTGACGTCATCGAGCGCCTGCGCCCTGGCGACTTCTACCGCCCGGCCCACCAGGATGTCTATGACTGCATCCTTGATCTCTACGCGCGCGGCGAGCCCGCCGACCCGGTCACGGTCGCTGCGGAGCTCGAGCGCCGTGGCGATCTCCGGCGCATCGGTGGCGCGCCCTACATGCACACCCTCATCTCGACCGTGCCCACAGCCGCCAACGCTGGGTACTACGCCGAGATCGTCGCCGAGAAGGCCATCCTCCGCCGCCTCGTCGAAGCGGGCACCCGCATCGTCCAGTACGGCTACAACGGTAGCGAGGGGCAAGACGTAGCAGGCATCGTCGACCGCGCCCAGGCGGAGATCTTCGAGGTCACCGAGCGCCGCACCACCGAGGACTATGTCGCGCTCGAGGAGCTCCTGCAGCCCACCATGGACGAGATCGACTCCATCGCCTCCCGCGGCGGCATGTCCCTCGGTGTCCCCACCGGGTTCGTCGAGCTCGACGAGCTCACCAACGGCCTCCACCCGGGGCAGATGATCATCATCGCCGCCCGGCCTGGCGTGGGAAAATCCACGCTCGGAATGGACTTCCTGCGCTCGTGCTCCATCAAGCACGGCATGGCCAGCGCAGTGTTCTCGCTCGAGATGAGCAAGACCGAGATCGTCATGCGACTGCTCTCGGCCGAATCGAAGATCAAGCTCGCCGACATGAGGTCCGGTCGCATGACCGACGACGACTGGACCCGGCTTGCCCGCCGCATGAGCGAGATCAGCGAAGCGCCGCTGTTCATCGACGACTCGCCCAACCTCACCATGATGGAGATCCGTGCCAAGGCCCGCCGGCTCAAGCAGAAGCACGACCTCAAACTGATCGTGCTCGACTACCTGCAGCTCATGAGCTCCGGGCGCAAGGTCGAATCACGGCAGCAGGAAGTCTCCGAGTTCTCCCGCAGCCTCAAGCTCCTCGCCAAGGAGATCGAGGTCCCCGTCATCGCGATCAGCCAGCTGAACCGTGGTCCCGAGCAACGTGCCGACAAGAAGCCCCAAGTCTCCGACCTGCGCGAATCGGGTTCCCTCGAGCAGGATGCCGACATGGTGATCCTGCTGCACCGCCCTGATGCGTTCGAGCCCGACGACCCTCGCGGCGGCGAGGCCGACATCATCATCGGCAAGCACCGTGCGGGCCCCACGGCCACCATCACTGTCGCCCACCAGCTTCACTACTCCCGCTTCGTCGATATGGCGCGAGGGTAGAGCGCTGGTCGGGGGGGGGGGCGCTTACCGGCTGGCGAGCATCGGCGGGAGCCCTTGCGCCAAACGCGATAGAAAAACCACGCGGTTCGGCGTGTTGCACCGGCGTGTCGGGTGGTTTCTATCGCGTTTGGCGCCGGTGATGCGTGTCGGTGGCGCGACCGGGCGAACCACTTCGACCGCTGCGTTATCGCACCGTTATCTGTAAGTTATCGAAGCGTGACTATCGCTGCGGTGGCGCTGTGACACCCGGAGCGCATCGTAGAGAACGTCACCGCAGTTCAGGATTCCGATTCGCCCGACCCCACCCGCCCCACGCAGTAGCAGCGAAGAGGTCTCCTGACTGCGGTGGCATCATGATCGGCCCCCGCCTTGGACGGAGCATCGTGCCATGATCGCCAGCCCGAACGTCGCCATCAGTATCGAGAGCCTGTCCGACGAGATCGATGTCGTGCGCATCGCGGGAGAGCTTGATGCCCTTGCCCTGCCGCGGCTGTTCACCGTGCTTGGCAACCTCGATTCTCCCGAGCAGGTGATCATCGATGTGCGCAGGGTCCACTTCGTTTCCCGGACCGGCTTGAGCGCCCTCGCTGACCTAGCGTCCCTGTCCTCCCTGACCGGCGCATCGGTCGCGATCATCGCGCCGGCGAACCTGCGCGAGGCGCTCGCCGCGCGCGAGAACGCGCCGCTATCCTGCTCCTCCCTGCGGGCCGCATGCTCGCTTCTCGCGGCACGCCCAGCCCGGCCGGCCTTGCGGCTCGTGTCGTCGGCCTCGTAGCGTTAACCGCGAAGCCCTGCTGCAAACGCGATAGAAGCGATCGGAAAAACGGCTCCGCTTCTATCGCGTTTAGCCGTTTCCGGTGCTTTTGCGTCACCAGGCTCCTCGGCCCACCGCGAAACCGGCTTCAGCCGCCGCAAAGCCCAGCCACCGCCGAGCGGCTATGTCAGCTCCCAGCGCCGTCGAACCGGTCGAGGATGGCGCGGGCGCAGCGCACGGCGGTGGCGCGGTCCTGGGTGAGCACGTACTCGAACTCGCGGTCCTCGTCGTGCTCGCCGAGGTGCAGGTCTCGGGCTGTGAGCACGCTGCAGAAGTGCGGGGCGAGCACCACGACGTTCCATTCCTCCACTAGTGGCTCGCCGGGTTCGAGTGGCGCCTGGTGGACCCCGTCCTCGACAAGGGTTCCCATTCCGACGCCGTAGACGCCTGCGAAGGCGACGCGCCCGGCCAGGGCTTCCCAGCGCCGCCGGGTGCGGGTGGTGAAGTTGCGGACGTGCTGGAAGGTGCCGAGCAGGATGGTGTCGCGGCCGGCGGTGGCTGCCTGGTTCTCCAGTATGGTGCTCAGCTCGACGAGCAGCGTCTTGCGGCTCCAGTGGGTGCGGTGGTGCTCGGCGGCGATGGCGAAGGGGAGCCGTCCTTCACGGTCTGGCGCGGTCCTGATGAGCAGGGGGGTGACGCTGGTCGCGTCGAGCTGCGCGGGGGAGGCTGCCGCGGGATAGACCTGGCCCATGCCGTGGCTGGCGCCGAGGCCGCGGGCGCGCTCGCGGTGGATAGCGGTGTCGATCCCATCGGCGATGACGATGGTCGTGCTGTGCTCGGCTTGGGCGGCGATGGCCTGGGCGACGTGGGCTGTCCACGAGTCGGGCCGGGTGGCGACGAGCGCTGCGGAGAGGATGATGATCTCCGGCTCGATGAGGGGCAGCAGTGCCAGTGGCTTGTCGCGGGCGCCGACCTCGTCGACGGCGATGGCTTTGCCGGACGCGCGGGCTGCGGCGATCAGGCGCAGGGCGCGCGCGGGGTCGGAGGCGAGGGCGTGGTCGGTGATGACGACGATCTCGCGGAGGTCGCCGCGTGGCTCGGGGGCGGGCTGGAGCTGCTCGAGCGAGCTAACGTCGACGGTGACGAGGGCGGGCACGGCGCTGGCGGGATGGCCATCGAGCGCGCGGGAGCGCATCTGGTCGAGAGTGGAGGTGTCGCTCATGGCGCGCGCGACTGCCCTCAGCGCGGCGGACGCGGAGAGGGGGCCGTCGCCCTCGCCGCGCAGTTGCACATCCACTGCTGCGAGGTGGCCGGTGCCGAGGTGGTGGATCGGTGCGAAGGTCGGCCGGATCGGGAGTCCCGCGTATTCCATAGCCTTCAGGCTTGCACCTGGTGCGCCGCGGGGTGCGCGCAGCCCTGTGGTCGAGCTCGAATCTAGACATCTCAATACCCCATGGGGTATATTACTGATAGTTCGCACTAGCCCCCGAGGAGTCACCATGTGCTATCCCGTCAACTGCCGCCAGTGCGGCAAAACCACCTGGTCCGGCTGCGGCATGCATGTCGATCAGGTCATGCGAGGAATCCCCAAGAACGAGCGTTGCGAGGGCCACGAGCCCGCCCCTGGTGTTCAGGGCGGCTCGTTCCTGACACGCATGTTCGGCCGCTAGGCCGCGCGAGCCAAGCTGCTCGGCGCTGCGCCCGCCTAGTGCTCCGCGCCATCGAGCAGGAACCCTGCCCGGACCGTGCGGACCCCGTTCACCTGCACCGAGACCCCGTGCTCGCCGTTGTAGCACCGGCGCGTGCTGATCGGCGCGAACCGGTGGCGCCGGGCGATGTCCCAGCATTCGCCAGGCTCGAGGTCACGAACCCCGAGCTTGAATACCTTCTCCCGCTCAGCGCCCCGTGCGCTCGCGAAGTGCAGGACATAGTCGACCGCTACGCGGGCGCGAGCGGCACCGCCCAGCGTGACGCGGCAATCGAACGCCAGTTCCTCGCCCATCGCGACCACCGGAGTTCGCACGGCTGGCCCGGTGACGCTGATCGCCGCGCTCGCATCAACGCCGATGCAAGCCAGAGCCCCGGCGTGGGATCGCTTGATCAAGGTCCGCAGTGCATGCCGCACCACCGATGCCGTGTTCCCATCGGGTCGCGCTAGCCACCCTTGCGCCACCTCGACAGCGAGCTCGGGATGATCCCGGCTGATGTCGTTGAGGCAATTCGCCACTGATCGCCGCACATACTCGGACTCGTCCCGGTACAACGCCTCGAGGACAGGCACGATCGGCCGGGGATCGTCAATCAGCCTGCGCGCCTGCGGGGCCCACGGCAGCCGCGGCCGCATCCCCTCGCTCGCCAGCCTTCGGACGTGCTCATCGGGGTTGGTGGTCCACTCCATCACCACTGCCACGGCGCGCTCGAGATGCTCGTCGAGGAACCAGCGCAGGGCGGTCTCTGCCGTAGAGCGCGAAGTCAGCTCGGCCAGCAGGGCCAACGAGTCCTCGATGCGGTCACCGCCCCGGATCGCGACCGCCTCGGTGATCGGAAACGTCATCCAGCCGGTGAACCGGGGATCGCGCAGCGCCACCCGCACCAGGCCTGCCAGCTGAGCGAGATCGCCCGGGACATCCTCGAGCACAGCGTCACGAATGGCGTTCACTCGCTGCCGGAAACCCAGTCCATCCAAGCGATCGGCTGCTCCGCGCAGGCAGGGCATGCTCCCGGGGGAACCGAGGATGGCGGCCAGATCGACCACGGTATCGCGTCCAAGGAGTTCATCGGCATAGGGCATGGCAGCGATTGTGCACCCGTGCCCCGACAAGAAGCGCCCTAGTCCTGGGCCTCGTCCCTGCGCTGCTCCTCGCGGTAGCGACGACGCTGCTCCTCGGCGCGCGCCCGGCATTCGCGGAGGAACTCCTCATCGGATTGCTGGTCCTGGGCGATGTGGCGACCGGGCCGCTCGTACTCCGGGAAACCGGTGCTGCGGTAGCGGGGCGCGTCATCGGCGTAGGGCCGGCCCGCGACGATCCAGGCCACCATGCCTGCGAGCGGGAGGATGATCACCAGCAGGATCCAGGCGGCCTTGGGCAGGTTGCGGATGCGACTCTCGTCGGTGTTGATGATGTCGATCAAGCACACGACGAGGATCACGAACGACAGCAGGAACAAGTACGGCATAGGGATAGCACCTCCGGATCGAGATGATCACAGCACGCCGCAGGGCGGCGCGCAACCGGAATGCAGTACGCGTTAGCGATCTTGTCGCCGGCGATGCTCCTCCCACGAGCCCCGCAGGAACTGCTCCACCACGGCGAGCGCCCGCACCGTCCGCCACGACGGAAGAACATCGAACGAGTGCTGCCCGCCGCGCACCTCCACGTAGTACGCGGGCTCGCGGGACTTCTCGCGCAGCATCCGGGCGAACCCGCGGCCCTCCTCGACCGTCACCAGCGAGTCCCGATCACCGTGGATGACGAGGAACGGCGGAGCGTCGGCAGTGATCCGGTGCAGCGGAGATGCCGCGCGGAACAAATCTGGTTGTTGCTTGCGCCGCGCCCGGAACACGTTGCGCTGCAGCAGCGAGCCGATGGGCCGGAAATGATGCCGATCCTCATCGAGCAGGTCATACACCCCGTAGAAGGGCACGCACGCCGCGACGGAGGTGTCGGCATCCTCGAAGCCCGGCTGGAATCGCGGATCACCCGGTGTCAGGGCCGCCAGCGCGCAGAGGTGCCCGCCCGCGGAGCCTCCGGTGATGGTGATGAAACCCGGATCGATGCCATATTCGCTGGCATGCTCGCGCACCCAGGCGATGGCCTGCTTGACGTCGACGATGTGGTCGGGCCACCGCGACCGGGGGCTGAGCCGGTAGTCGATGTTGAATCCCACCCAGCCGTTCGCCGCGAGGTGCGTGAGCAGGGGGATGGCTTGGTCCTTGCGGGTGCCGACGGTCCAGCCGCCCCCATGCACCTGGATGATTGCGGGCCTGCCGCCCGGCGGGGCCTCGCCATCGCGGGGCAGGGTGATGTCGAGCTTGAGCGCGAGGTTGCCGTGCCGCGAGTACACGACGTTGTTGATGCGCTTGATGTCGCGCCGGCGCCACGGCAGCCACGGCAGCAGCACGTGCGAGCCAGGATATGCCCGGCCATCCCCAGAGCCATGCCCTCGGGCGACCTCGGGCAGCGGGGGCTCGGCCGTGATCGCGGCGGTGCGGGCGAGGAACGCGAACCGCGCGAGGAACGCGGCGCCCGCCCCGAACAGGACCAGCCCGGCCATTCCCAGCGGATGGATGCCACCCACCGCCACCAGCACGATGACGGCGATGGTCCCGCCGAGCAGGACATGGACCGGCAGCTCGATGGCGAGCCACGCCGCCGGCCAGCTGACGATCACCGAGCGCCCCGACGTGCGGGGCCATAGCGCGTTCACCGCGAGGGCCAGTATCGCTGCTCCCGTCATCAGCAGCGCCAGCGAGGTGAATAGCTCGAGCCCGCTCACAGCGCCGCGATGACCTCGCGCGCGATCAGCTCGATGTGATCCAGATCGTTCACATCGAGGATCTGCAGGTAGAACCGCTCCACGCCTTCGCGGACGAACGCGCCGATCCGGTCCGCCGCCTCGCTGGGCGTGCCACAGATCCCGTGCTCGCGCAGCTCCTGCGGATCGCGGCCGATGATCGCCGCCCGGCGCTGGAACTCCTGCTCCGTGCTGCCCACGCACGCCACCAGTGCCGCCGAGTACACCAGGTCGCCGGGGTTGCGCTCGAGCCGCTCGCACGTATCGCGGATCGTGGCGAAGCGTCCCCGGACCGCCTCGAGCTCGGGGAACGCCGCGTTGTACTCGTTGGCGAACCGCGCGGCGAACTCGGGCGTGCGGGTGGGCCCATTGCCACCGATGATGATCGGCAGCTCAGACTGGAATGGCTTGGGCAGCGCGGGATTGTCCTCCAGCGCGTAGTGCTCGCCGCGGAAGGTGAACGACACGCCATCCGGGGTGTCCCAGAGGCCAGTGATGATGGCGAGCTGCTCCTCGAACCGGTCGAACAGCTTCGGCGGGAACGGGATGCCGAACGCGCGATGCTCCGCCTCGAACCATCCCGATCCGATGCCGAGCTCGACCCGCCCGCCCGACATGTGATCGACCTGTGCCGCCTGCACCGCGAGGATCGCCGGATGCCGGAACGTGGCCGAGGTCATCAGGGTGCCCAGGCGGATGCGGGAGGTCTCGCGGGCAAGCCCGGCGAGGGTCGTCCAGGCATCGGTGGGGCCGGGCAGGCCGTCCGCGCTTCCCATCCGCAGGAAGTGATCGGACCGGAAGAAGCCTTCGAAGCCGAGCCGCTCGGCCGTGCGGGCGACCGCGAGCAGCGTGTCATAGCTCGCGCCCTGCTGGGGCTCTGTGAAGATCCGGAAATCCACCGTCACAACGTCCAACCTCCCACGCGTTCACCGATTCTCGGTCGAGCTAGACCGAGTCTGCCACGGCCTCGGGAATCGTGGTGGCCCCTCGCGTCAACAGTAACGTCGCGCCCACGGTGGCGGGCGCATCGATGAGAGCCGCCACCACCGCGGCGACGTCAGCCCGCGGCACCTCGTCCTTGGGCAGCGGTGGCGCGGACAGCGCGACGAGGCCTGTCGGGGGATCGTTCGTCAGCCGGCCAGGCCGAAGGATCGTCCAGTCGAGGTTGTCGCGCCCGCGCAGGTCCTCCTCCGCGGCGGTCTTGGCGCGCAGGTATGCCGCCCACACCTCGCCGGCATCGACGGGGATCGGCTCGCCCGCTCCGAAGGTGGAGATCTGGATGAACCGGCGCGCCCCAGCCCGCTCGGCCGCGGCAGCGAGCAGTACCGCGGCTCCGCGGTCCACGGTGTCCTTGCGCTCGGCGCTGCTGCCCGGTCCCGCCCCGGCGGCGAACACGGCGGCATCCGCGCCCTCGAGGGAGAGCGCGGCCTCCGTGACCGTGGAGTGCTCGAGGTCCAGCAGGATCGCCTCGCCACCGAGCGCATGGATGTCATGGGCATGGCTCGGGTTGCGGATCAGTGCCACCGCGGAATCCCCGCGCGCGACGAGCAGTTCGATCAGGTGCCGGGCGATCTGCCCGTGGCCACCGGCAATGACAACGCGATGCGACATGTGGAGCCTTTCCATCAAAGAAGCGTGCAGGGATCACCAGGGGTGGGCGCGCAGCACCACGTCGATGGCGCGGCCCTTGGGCGTGGCGCGGAACTCGTGATGCAACTGCTCCACGCGAAGTCCCGCGGCGGCAGCGGCGAGCAGCGGGATAGTGGGCAGCACCGCGGGGTCCGGCGGCCCGCCCACCCCGCGATCGAGGTTCTCGCGGGCATGACCCAGGTAGAGCAGCGTGCCCCCGGGCGATAGCCAGTGGCCAGCGCCGCGGATCACGTCGGCGAGCGCCTCCCCGGGCAGGTGCAGGTACGACATCAGCACCAGGTCCACAGGCTTTTCCGGCTGCCACGTCGTGGCGTCGCCGACCACCCAGGCGATGCGACCGTCCGGATCGGAGCCCTGGGCGTTGGTGATCGCTTGCTCGGACGAATCGACGCCCGTCACCTGCCAGCCCGTGCTGGCCAGCCAGCGCGCGTTGCGGCCCTCCCCGCAGCCCAGATCGATCGCCGAGCCCGGCGCGAGATCCTTGACGAGGCCGGGCAGCAGGGCCGCGGGCTCCCCGCCCCACGGCCGCGACTCGGTGCGATACCGCTCGTTCCAATCCACGCTTACCGAGGCTAGTGCCTTCCTGGCCCCCGCGCCCCTGCTCGCGCTCTACTCGAGCAAGGCGAACTCGGCCATCTCGAGGAGGCCATCGAGCGCTTCGGATAGCGCGAGCGATCGTTCATGCACACCGGGGGCGGTGAGCAGCCGGTACCGGTCCACGTCGCCGAGCGGAATGTGATCAGCGAGCTCGTAGAGGTGCCGGGCGGGAGTGTCGGAGGTGCCGCCGAGCACGGGCAGCTCAGGCATGGCCACCTCGCTGCCGGGCACGTCCTGCCGACGGGCAAGCTCCGCGAGGAGGCTGTAGAGCTCGGCGATGCGGGCGGCGAACGTGTGGAAACCGGGCTCGACGGGGCCATCGTTCTCGTCGGGCCAGGGCTCGATCTCCGCGCGCGGGTACGGGGCGTCGTCGAGCCACCTGGTGACGCGGATGCGCTCGCGGCCGCGGCAGTCGAGCGCGTGCTGGCCGGCACCGACCTCCACGTGGGCGATGATCTCGGCGAGGGTTCCGACATCGTGGCGCTGCTCGCCGCCGCCGACCTCGGTGCCGCGCGCGATGAGCACCTGCCCGAACGTTGGTGCGCTGGCCTCCTTGAGGCAGTGGCGCACCATCGCCTGGTAGCGCGGCTCGAAGACGTGCAGCGGCATGGCACCGCCGGGTAGCAGGACGGAACCGAGCGGGAACATGGGCGAGATGGTCATGCCGGGAGGAGCCCCGCGATGACGTCGATGAGGGGCGTGCCCACGAGCATCTCGGCATCGTTGTGGCCGGCCCCCGGAAGCACGACCCGCGAATGAAGGTTGCGTGCGGCGTCGGCGACCTCGGCGCTCATCGATGCGGGGATGATCTCGTCGGCGGTGCCGTAGGCGACGACCGTGGGCGCGGTGATGCGCTTGACGGCATCGAGCACCCGGAACCGGTCGCGCAGCAGGCCGTGCGGGAGGTATGGATAGTGGATGCGGCTGACCGCGGCGAGGTCGGTGAAGGGCGAGCGCAGGACCAGGCCCGCTGGCGGGTAGCGCAGCGCGAGCGAGGCCATGACGCCGCAGCCGAGGCTCTCGCCGAAGTAGATCAATCGCTCCGCCGGGACCGAGCGTTCCCGGCGCAGGTACCAGTAGGCGGCCCGGGCATCGAGCGCGAGGCCCGCCTCGGACGGGGAGCCCGGGTTGCCGCCGTAGCCGCGGTAGTCGAGCAGCAGGCTGGCGATGCCGTGGCGGGCGAGCGCCTCGGCGAGCGGCGCCCGGTCGGCCCGGTTGCCGGCGTTGCCGTGGGCGATGAGCACGGTGATGCCGCGCGGCTCGGTACCGGGCGCGGGCGATACATGCCACGCGTCGAGGGCGAGCCCGTCATCGGTGCGGAGGCGAACCTCCTCGGCAGTGGGGAGGACGGAGTGCGCGGCGGGCACCGCAGCGTCGTCGGTGTAGTAGATGAGCTTGCGCTGCATGGCCCACGCCACGGAGCCCGCTGCTCCCGCGACAGCGAGCCCGGCGCCGCCCACGGCGAGGCCCCGCCCCCACAACCCATCGGTCAGTCCCATCGTGGTCCACCTCTCGATCGGCTCGATCACTCGCTATCCGAACCTACACCGGTGGTGACGGGCTTGGTTCCCGGCGCGGCGGCCGCTCACCGCTGGGGCGCGGACCGGAGCAGCTCGTGCGGCTTGTACTTCATGAAGCCCCGGTGCCGGGCCGACTTCACGGCCTTGACACGGAATGCCGGGTGGTGGCGCAGGATGTCGGCGAGCTCGCCGTCGACGAGTATGTCCCCGCCGGGCGCGGCGCTGGTCAGCCTGGCCGCGGTATTGACCACTTGCCCGTACAGGTCGCCGAAGCGGGTCAGCGCCACGCCATAGGCGAGGCCGATGTGCAGCAGGGGCAGGGACTCGTGGCTGCCGATGGCATCCTGCAGCGCGATCGCGATGCGGGCGGCCGCGGCGGGCTGCTCGACGGAGAACATGATCTCGTCGCCCACGTTCTTGATCACCGACCCGCCGTGCGCGGCGATGATCGAGGTGACGGTGTGCTCGAAGGTGTTGAGCAGGCTCGCGAGGCTGGTGATGCTGTTCAGCCGCGTGAGATCGGTGTAGCCGACCATGTCCGCGAACCCCACGACGAGCGCCTGGCTGGAGGTGTCCTCGTCGGGCCCGGCGAGGTAGCGGCCGGCACGGGCAGCGAGGTGGCGGCGCCACACATAGGTCTGCATGGCATGCACGACGGGTACCCATTCGCGAACGAGATCGGCAGCGTCGTCGAGCAGCTCGGTGGGGGAGAGCGGCGGGTCGGCCGCCATGCGCTGCTCGACGAGCTCGAGGACCCGCTCGTTGAGCAGCGGCACCTGCCATTCGGCGATGCGGGAGAACGACTGCCCCAGGGCGCGGGTCATGCCCACGGCCAGCTCCGGGGTGAGGATGCCCGCCGTCTCGAGCTGCGCGAGGGTGCGGATCGCATTGATGTCGGACTCGGTGTAGAGCACGGAGTCGGCGCTCGGGGCCGTGGCGAAGCCGAGCGCGCGCCACAGCTCCTGCGCGTACTCGGGGCTCACCCCGGCACGCTCGGCTACCTGGGAGCGGGTGTAGCGGCGGGCCTCGCCGAGGAGCGCCTTCTCCACCTCCGTCTGGATCAGGCGCATGATCAACGGACGTGGCTCGGTCTTCTCGTCGCCGCTCTTGGTCCTGCGCGGTGGCACGAACAACGGCTCGGTGGGCGCGGTGGCGTTCGCGTGGGCGATGTCGTCAAACGATGCCATCTCTGCCGTCCCTGGTTGTCGTCCGATCGATGAGTGCCGGTGTCCTCTATGGTCGGTGATGCCGTGGGCAAACCCCTGCATTTGCCGCGTCGGCGGCGTCACGCCGCTCGAGCACGTGATCCTCGTCCCATTCGTGCCCGTATTCCGTAACAAGATCATCCCTGTGCCCGATCACCGCAACAGAGAGTGATGGATATGGCTTCTGGTGCGCGGGCCGCGCACCGAGCAGGGAACCAGGGGTGCAGGCATGACCAGTGTGCAGATGATGATCGACGTATGGTCGCGGGTCGATGGACCCATGACTGTCCTCGCGGTCGGGCTGCTCGCTCTCAGCGCCGGCATCTCCGCGCTCGGCCTGGTCCTCGATGAGGGGCACCGGGCGCGCTGGGCGTTCCCGCTCGGCCTGATAATCGCTGGCGTGGCGGGGTTCCTTGGCTCGATCTTCCTCATCGAGCCCGGCACGCTCGCCGGCGAGGGCCTGTTGCCCGAGCTCGCCACCCTGGTGACGTTCGCCGGGGTGCCGGCCACCGGATTCGTCCTCGTGACCAGCGGCAGCATCTACTTGCTGCGGTCGGTGCGCGACCTGTTCGCCGAGCACGGCCAGGTCCGCGCGCACGCCTAGCAGGGGTCCCTACCCGTGGGCGTGGGTGCCGCCTATGCCGTGCAGCATCGAGTGCACCACGGGATCGTCGAGGTAGTAGCGCATGTTGCGGCCGTCGCGCTGCACCCGTACCCAGTTGTGGCCGCGGAGCAGCCGCAGCGCGTGCGATACGGCTGAGCTGGACATATCGAGTGCCTCGGCCAGGCTGGTGACGGTGATGCCCGGGGCCCGGTGCATGGCGAGCAGGATCCGTAGCCGGTTGGAGTCGGAGAGCAGCGCGAACCGCTGGGCCCAGAAGTCCACATCGGGAACCAGGGTGACCGCGGCGACGGCCTCGCGGGCCCGCTGGTCGTCATCAAGGGTGGGATCAGCCATATCGTCCATTGTGCCCGCCGCCGCGCCCTGCGGCGCGGGCCTGATCTCCGAACGCGCATGCCCCGGCCACCACGATGTGGCCGGGGCATGTGTGAAAGAGCGTCGGTGATCTTTCCGCGAGTGTCGGATGCAGCTCCGCTCCATTGTGCTTGCCTCGTCATCGGGACAGGCCACGCGAAGGTCCTGGAACAAGTGTAGGAAAATCGTGAGAGATCGTTGAGTTTATTCTGGTGTGGCTGGTATGGCGATAATCACGTGAAAACCGAATAAGGGGCTGCTTCACAAGGAAAAACCACGAAACGGGCGGCGCGCAGCCACGCTGTAGGATGCAGGCAATCACGGCACCGCGAGGAGCATGACTTGGACATCGCCTACATCGTCATCCCCTTCCTCGGTGGGATGCTCGCGCTCGGTCTCCGGGTGCCACCGCTCGTGGGCTTCCTCGCGGCCGGGTTCCTTCTCAACGCCCTCGGCTACGGGGAGCTGCCCGCGTTGTCGACCATCGCGGATCTCGGTGTGACGCTGCTGCTGTTCACGATCGGTCTCAAGCTCAATGTGCGGACGCTCCTGCTCAAGGAGGTGTGGGCCACCGCTAGCGCGCACCTCGTGCTGTCGACCACGATGATGGTGGGCTTCCTCGCGGTGCTGAAGATCATCGGCTTCACCGCGCTCGCGGGAGCAGGGTTGCCGATGCTGCTCGTCCTCGGGTTCGCGCTGTCCTTCTCCAGCACGGTCTTCGCGGTGAAGATCCTCGATGACCGGGGCGAGGCCAAGGCGCTCTATGGGCGCCTCGCCATCGGCATCCTGATCATGCAGGACATCTTCGCGGTCGTCTTCCTCACCGCGTCCACGGGCGAGCTGCCGAGTCCCCTGGCGTTCGCGCTGCTCGCGCTGATCCCGCTGGCCCCCCTGCTCCGGTCGATGCTCGAGGTCGTCGGGCATGGCGAGATGCAGATCCTCTACGGCGTGGTGCTCGCTCTCGGCGCGGGGTATGCGCTGTTCGACTTCGTCGGGCTCAAGGGCGACCTCGGCGCGCTGATCATCGGGATGATGCTGGCGCCCCACCCGGCGGCGGTGAGCATGTCGCGCGCGCTGTTCATGATGAAGGAACTCTTCCTCGTGGGGTTCTTCGTCTCCATCGGCCTCGCCGGGCTCCCCACCTGGGAGCACTTCGGCCTGGCCTCGATGCTGCTGGTGCTGATCTTCGCGAAGTCGCTGCTGTTCATCGTTCTCTTCCGCGCGTTCCGGCTGCGCCACCGCACGTCGTTCCTCGGCGCTCTCGGCCTGATGAATTACTCCGAGTTCGGGTTGATCGTGGCAGTGCTCGCCGCGAGCAACGGGTGGATCACCGATACCTGGCTTGTGGTGCTCTCGCTCGCGGTGGCACTGAGCTTCGGGATATCCGCCGTGGTCAATCGCTTCTCGGCCGAGACCTACGCGAGCGTGGAGCGCTTCTGGCCCGAGGTGGACGACGCGCGCCTCAATCCGATGGAGCGCCCGATCGAGATCGGTGAGGCGCAGGCCGTGGTGCTGGGCATGGGCCGCGTGGGACGAGCCGCCTACGAACGGCTCGAGGAGGAGTTCGGCCTCGATGTGCTGGGGATCGACACCGATGCGGACCGCATCCATGACCTCCACCAGAAGAGCTACAACGTCGTCGAGGGCGACGCCACCGACGAGGACTTCTGGGAGAAGCTCGCGCTGGAGGACTCCGTGGCGATCATCATCCTCGCGCTACCGCTCTACGACTCCAACGCCCAGGCCCTCGATTACCTCAAGGGACTGGGATACAACGGCGAGATAGCGGCAGTGGTGCAGCATCGCGACGAGATCGAGAAGATGTACGAGCATGGCGCCGACGATGTGTTCCACCTCTATGGCGGCGCAGGCTACGCGCTCGCGGGCCGGGCCGCCCAGGTCAAGGGTCTCGAGCCGATCCTCGACGAGGACGGTCCGGAGCCATCGCGGTAGGTAGCCTCGTCGGCCTAGCTGGCTCAGGCGTCGATGGTGGGCGTCCAGCTCACGCGCAGCTCGTCGCGCTGGCCGAATGCCTCGAGGTGCCGGGTGATGATCCCCTGGACCTCCGCGACGTCGCTCTCCCGGTGGGCCTGCACGGTCACGGTGATCCCGCGCGAGCTGGCGGTGCACATCGCTACTCCCAGATCGAACAGGATCTCGATCTGGCGTCCCTCCTGGACCACTGGCACCTTGTGCCCGAAGTGGCTCGCCAGTTGCTTGACATAGCGATCCGCGCGATCGGTAGCGATGCGAGCGACTGATTCAGGCATGGGTTTCTCCGTTTTTCGGGATGGTGAGCCTAATAACGGATAATGCTACTTTTGCATTCCGCTGGGGAATATCAGCTGCGTCACAGTCAAAGCTGCTGGCTGTTGTTACCTGCGTTACTCGCATGCGCACAGGGGCCAGGGAATGCACGGGGCTCGATCAATGGAAAAGAGCACCAAGAGCCATCGAGCGAAGCACTATCCGTGCCTGCCCGGCAGCATCGGGCAGCTCGCGCTCCACCAGGCTGTGCGCCGTGGAGTTCAGCAGCCCGAACACGGCGTGCGCCTTGATCCGGGCATCCCTCGCATCGATCCGGGGGTCCTTCTCGATCAGCGCGCCGACCCAGAGCTCGACGTAGCGGCGCTGCATGTGCCGGATCTCGCGGCGCGCCTCGGCCGGCAGGCTGTGCAGGTCGCGGTCCTGGACCCGGATGAGGTCCGGCTGCCCCAGCGCGAAGTCGAGGTGGTGGTCGATGAGGTCCTCGATGGCCTGCTCCGCTGACGATGCCTGCCCCGCGACAGCCCGCGCGCCCATGAGCAGGCGGCGGCTCACGCTGCTCAGCAGCTCGACGAGCAGGGCTTCCTTGCTGGAGAAGTGGCGATAGATGGCGGGGCCGCTGATCCCGACGGCGGCACCGATGTCCTCGAGCCGCACCCCGCTGAAGCCGCGCTCAGCGGTCAGCCGGGCAGCGGCGCGCAGCAGCTGCTCGCGCCGGTCCGCCTTGAGCCGGGAGCGCCTCGTTGACTCGCTTCCCGCGACACGCGACGACGTGGCCGACTCCGTCATGCCGCTCCCTTCGATCCAGGTGAAACCACATTAACCCACGTCACTGATGCGCCGGTGCCGCTACCGTGGCTGCATGCGCGAGATTCTGCCCTGGCTGCATCACCGGGTCGCACGGGACGGGGCCTGCGGACTGGTGACCGTGATCGGGACTCGCGGCTCCGCGCCGCGCGAGCCAGGTGCTGCGATGGCGATCGACATCGCCGGCGCGGTGGTGGGTGGCGTGTCGGGTGGGTGCGTGGAGGCGGATGCGCACGCGCGCGCGATGCGTGCGCTGTCCACGGGCATCGCCGAGCGGGTGGGGTACGGGCCGGGTGGCGAGCTCGGCGGCATCTCGCTCACCTGCGGCGGTCAGGTCGAGATCCTCGTGGAGCGAGTGGATGAATCGACTTTTCCGGGTCTTGCCGCGCTGCACGAGGCGGTGGCGGCGGGTGGTCCAGCGACTGTCGCTGTCACGATCGAGCCGGGCGCGCAGGAGCCGGGGCATCGATTGGGGCAGCGATGCACCATCGCGGGGGGCCGGCAGTACGGCGTTGCGTTGCGCGACGACATGTTCACCATGGATTTCGCCCCGGTGCCGCGCATGCTGATCCTCGGCTCCACGCCGCATGTGGCGGCGATGGCGGAGATGGGCCGCTTCCTCGGCTTCGCCGTGACCGTGTGCGACCAGCGGCCAGTGTTCACCACTCAGGCCCGCTTCCCGGGCGCGCACGAGGTCGTGGTGGCCCGGCCCGCCGCGTACCTCGATGCCGAGATCCGTCGCGGGCGGGTCGATGATCGCACCGTGGTGCTGGTGATGACCCATGCCGACGGCGTGGATGTGGATGTGCTGGAGCGCGCGCTCGCGGGCGATCAGCCGCTCGGTTTCGTGGGCGCGCTGGGCTCCTCTGCGACCGCTTCGCAGCGGCGCGCGGAGTTGCGGCGGCGGGGCGTGGGGGAGGCCGCGCTGGAGATGCTGGTCTCGCCCGTGGGCCTGGGTGCGGCGGGACGGTTGCCGCAGGAGGTGGCGGTGTCGATCGCCGCGCAGCTCGTGGCGACCGGGCACGCAAAGGCCGGTGGGGCCGAGCGAGTGCTCGGCCCCACCGGCGCGATGGTGCTGCAGGGCTAGCCAGCTAGAGCTGGCTGCCAGCTAGTGCAGGTGTCAGTTGACGGTGCCACCGAGGCCGAGGTCGATGTTGCCGCCCAGCAGGTTGTTGAGGTCGAAGCCGCCGCCGGCGCCGAGGTCGCCACCGATGCCGAAGTCAGCGCTGCCGGTGCCGAGGTCGAGCCCGAGGTCGCCGCCACCCTCGACGTTCGCGCCGCCGCCGATGAGGGCGTCGATGCTGGAGGTGTCGATGGTGAACTCAGCGCCACCGGTGCCGCCACCGTTGGTGCCGCCCTGGGCGCCGAAGAAGGCCTGGATGTCAGCCTCGGCCTGTGCGAGGAAGTCGAGCCATGCCTGCTCGAGGTCGATGGTGCCGTTGAACTCGCCGCCGCCGGTGCCGCCACCCTGGGCGCCGAAGTTGCTCTCGAGCCAGGCGTTGAAGTCAGCCTCGGCCTGTGCGATCGCGGCCTCGAGGTCGAATCCGCCCTGGCCCTCGACGTTGACGTTGAACAGCTGCTCGATGCTCGCGGTGTCGAACTCAACGCCGCCGCCGACGTTCGCGCCGCCGTCAGCGGTGCCACCGAGTCCGAGGAGCGCGCCGAGGTCGATGCCGCCGCCGGCGCCGAGGTCGCCACTGCCGGTGCCGAGGTTGACGCCGAGGTCTCCACCGAGGTCAACGGTCGGCTGCGCCGAAGCAGCTCCGGCGAACGGGATGGCGAGGGCGGCCGAGGTTGCAGCGATCGCGGCGACGCGGGTGAATGCCTTCATTGTGATTCCTCCTGAAGATGTTGGTTGAGATCAGACGCGAGCAGTGTCTCACGGGAAAGTCGGGTTTCGTGAGCGATACCGCTGTTGCGCACTGTCGAACTGTAGATCGTTGATCCTGCTGTGATTGTTACAGGTCCGGAAAGAAATTTTCCACCGTACGCGTCAGCATTGCATTGTTCGGGGAACCTCCTGATCAGCGCATATTTTACCGCCTTGCGGGATGCTCCGGGGCCAGGTGGCCCAGTACGCGTGAACGAACCGTGATCAATGCGGCCGTGAATGGCTTCACGGTGTCATCAACTCGTGATCGGCCCAGTATTCCATTCCCGAGGGCCTGCTCAAGGGATAATCCGGATCCGGGCCTGTCCCGGATTGGTGCCCGCGCGGGCTTGCGCAGGAGTGATATGGACAACACGGGGCTCGCGCGCTAGCCTCGGTTCGGTTACTCATCATTAACTCAAATCATGGGGTGTGGGCATGGCACTAGATCGGGAAGCCAACCGATCCGCGCATCAGCGGCTCGTCGCGGAGCTCAACGAGGCCACACGCGCCACCAGGCTCGGTGGCAGCGAGCGGGCCCGCGAGAAGCACCTCGCCCGGGGCAAGCTGCTACCCCGCGATCGCGTGGACCAGCTCCTCGACCACGGCAGCCCCTTCCTCGAGATCGCCCCGCTCGCCGCCAACGGCATGTACAACGACGAGGCGCCCGGCGCCGGTGTCATCGGTGGCATCGGGCGCATCGCGGGGCGACTGTGCCTCGTCCTCGCCAACGACGCCACCGTCAAGGGCGGCACCTACTACCCGATGAGCGTCAAGAAGCACCTGCGGGCGCAAGAGATCGCCATGCAGAACAACCTGCCCTGCGTCTACCTCGTGGACTCCGGCGGCGGCTACCTCCCCAAGCAGGACGAGGTATTCCCCGATCGCGAGCACTTCGGCCGCATCTTCTACAACCAGGCCAACATGAGCGCGCGCGGGATCGCCCAGATCGCCGCCGTCATGGGATCCTGCACCGCCGGCGGCGCCTACGTGCCCGCCATGAGCGACGAGACTGTCATCGTTCGCGGCCAGGGCACCATCTTCCTCGGCGGGCCGCCCCTGGTGAAGGCCGCCACCGGCGAGATCGTCACCGCCGAGGAGCTGGGTGGCGGGGAGCTGCACGCCAAGGTATCCGGCGTGACCGACCACCTCGCCGAGGATGACCAGGACGCCCTGCGCATCGTCCGCGGCATCGTCGACACCCTGCCCCCGGCGCCGCCCGTGCCCTGGAACCACCAGCCCGCCACCGCACCGGAGCGCGACCAGTCCGCCCTCTATGACGTCGTGCCCACCGATTCGAGGATCCCCTACGACGTCCACGACGTGCTCGACATCCTCGTCGACGGCGGCCACTACCAGGAGTTCAAGGCCGAGTACGGCAAGACGCTGGTCACCGCTTTCGCCCGCATCCACGGCCATCCCGTCGGCATCATCGCCAACAACGGCATCCTGTTCGGGGAGTCCGCGGTCAAGGGCGCCCACTTCATCGAGCTGTGCGACCAGCGCCGCATCCCGCTGCTGTTCCTGCAGAACATCAGCGGCTTCATGGTGGGCCGCGACTACGAGGCCGGCGGCATCGCCAAGCACGGCGCAAAGATGGTCACCGCCGTGGCCTGCGCTCGCGTGCCCAAGCTGACCGTCGTCATCGGCGGCTCATACGGAGCCGGGAACTACTCGATGTGCGGGCGGGCCTACTCGCCCCGGTTCCTGTGGATGTGGCCCAACGCGCGGATCTCGGTGATGGGCGGCGAGCAAGCAGCGTCCGTGCTGTCCACCGTGCGCCGCGACCAGCTCGAGGCCCAGGGCACGGAATGGTCGGCCGACGACGAGGAGGCCTTCAAGAAGCCCATCCGCGACCAGTACGAGGCCCAGGGCAACCCCTACTACTCCACCGCGCGGCTCTGGGACGACGGGATCATCGACCCCGCGGACACCCGCACCGTGCTCGGACTCGCCCTCGATGCCTGCGCGCACGCCCCCCTCGAGCCGATCGCCCACGGAGTGTTCCGCATGTGATAGCCCCGCCCCGCGACCTACAGTGAGGGTGCCGCCTTCCTGCCACGGAGTGATCGCGGCAGGAAGGCCAGGCACGACGCCATGCGCAAGTGGATCATCACGTTCCGCGACTCCTTCTGGTTCCTGCCCACCATCCTGGGCCTCGTCGCGCTGGCGCTGTCGCAGCTGCTCATCCGCATCGATGTGACCATCCAGCGAAGCGACCCGGGCCTGGCCGGCTCGCTGTTCTACAGCATCGGGGCCAGCGGCAGCCGCGATATCCTCACCGCCATCGGCGGCTCCATGCTCGCTGTGGCCGCGACATCGTTCTCCATCACCATCTCCGTGCTCGCCATCGCGAGCTCCACCTACGGGCCGCGCCTCGTGCGCAACTTCATGGCCGACCGGGCCAACCAGTTCGTCCTGGGCGTCTACGGCGCGACGTTCCTGTACTGCCTGATGGTGCTGCGCTCGATCCGCTCGGAGACCGACCAGGGCGGGGCGTTCATCCCTGATCTCGCGGTGAACATCGCCGTCCTCCTCGCCGTGCTCGACGTCGCGGTCCTCGTCTTCTTCATCCATCACATCGCCGACTCCATCCAGGTGCCGACGCTGCTCGCGCGGGTCCGCGGCGAGATGGTCAGCGCGCTCGACGACCTCTACCCCGAGGATCCGCCGGACGAGGCCACCATCGCGGCCCCGTCCAGCCCGGGCACCGGTGCCGCCGTGCCGGCCGAGGGCTTTGGCTTCGTGATGATCATCGACGAGGACCGGCTGCTCGTCCTCGCCAGCGAGCATGAGTGCCGCATCGAGGTGCGCGCGGGAACAGGAACGCACCTCGTCGCGGGGGAGATGCTCGCGACGGTCCACGGCGTGGAGGAGCCCAGCAAGGATCTCGTCGCCGCGATCCGGGCAGCGTTCGTGCTCGCCGAGTCCCGTAGCCCCCGCCAGGACATCATGTTCGCCGTCCAGCAGCTCACCGAGATGGCGATCCGGGCGCTCTCGCCGAGCATGAACGACCCCTACACCGCGAGCAATGCCCTCGACGAGCTCGCCGTCGGGCTGGTTCCCCTCGCGCGACGGCCCGAACCGCTACTGGGCAGGGTCGATGAGGAGGGCACGCTGCGGCTCGTCGTGGCCAGGGTGCCGCCCGCCAGGCTGATCGGAGGCGTGCTCGACGCCATGCGCCACTACGCGCTCGATAGCCCGCTCGCGATCAAGGCCACCATCCGCCTCGCCGAGCGCATCGGGACGACGACCAAGCACGCGCACCTCCGATCGCTCGTGGTCGACCACCTCGCGCGGCTTCGCGACGAGTACATCGACCACGCCGAGCGCGACGCCGACAAGGCTGCCGCGGGCGACCGCGTCGACGCGGCGCTATACGCGATTTCCGGCAAAACACCCCGCCCCTAATGTGATCCGTGCCACCTTTGCTAGTGCCCGGCAAGCGATAGGCACGAAAGCAGGTGGCCCGTGGTCGAGAGCATGGCACGTCGCCAGTTCCTCACCTTCCTCGTTGCCGCACCGATCCTCACCGTCGGAGCCCAATGGGCAGCCCCGGGAGCGAGCCCCACGGCGAGCGCGCAGCCAGGGGTCCCCGGCATCCCCAGCAACCCCGAGGCCGGGCAGATCGTCGACATCGGGGATCTCTTCATCACCGTCGGGCTGCCCACCGCGCTGATCCTCGTCATCGAGGTCACCCCGGACGGTCGCATCCGCTTCGAGCTGCCCCGCGCCGAGATCGGCCAGGGCATCACTACCGCGACCGCGATGATCGTTGCCGACGAGCTCGATGTTCCCGTCGACCGCGTCGATGTGCGCCTCGCCCCGGCCAAGCCCGAGCTGCTGTTCAACCAGTTCACCGGAAGCTCCAACACCATCCGCTCGCTCTGGCACCCGCTGCGCGCTGTCGCCTCGGTGGTGCGCGCCCGGCTCGTTGCCGCCGCGGCCGCCCGCCTGCTCGTCCTGCCCACGGATCTGCGCACCGAGAACGGGCGCGTCATCGCCCGCGACGGCCGGTCCCTCGGCTACGGCGAGCTCTCCGCCGGCGCGGCCAATCCTTCCCTCGCCGACGTCACCGCCCGGCCCAAGACCAGCCACCACACCGTTGGCACCCCCACCCGCCGCAAGGATGCCCGGGCCATGGTCACCGGGGAACTGCCCTACACCCTCGACCTCGACATACCCGGTGCCAAGCCCGTCATGGTGCGCCGCCCGCCCACCATCAACGGCAGCCCGGAATGGTTCGACGCGGCCACCGCCCGCCAGCAGCCCGGCGTCATCGATGTCGCCATGATCCCCACCGGCATCGCGATCATGGCCGAGACGTTCGGCGAGGCCCTCGCCGCCACCCGCGCCTTCGACGTCACGTGGAAGCCCGGCACCATCGATGGCCTCTCCGACCCCGATATCCGCGCCCAGATCCGCGGTGCCATCCCTGCGTTCGACGACCCGCCCCTCGGTTCCGGCAGCCTCGACGGAGGAGTACTCGACGCCGAGTATGACTTCGCGTTCGCCAGCCACGCCCCCCTCGAGCCCAACACCGCCATCGCCGATGTGCGCCCCGACCGCGCCGAGATCTGGTCCGCGCTGCAATCCCCGATCATCACCCGCGAGCACATCGCCCTCGAGCTCGGCCTGCCGCTCGACAAGGTCATCGTGCACGTCACCCAGGCCGGGGGCAGCTTCGGGCGGCGCCTCTTCTACGACGGCGCGCTCGAGGCCGCGCGCATCTCCCGCGCCATGGGCAAGCCCGTCAAGCTGATGTGGAGCCGCATCGACGACATGCGCCACGGCCGCGCCAGGCCCGCCTCCCACCATCGTCTCCGCGCGCGCATCGGCACCAGCGCCGTCGCCGGGTTCCACCACCGCGCCGGCTTCGTCGAGACCGACTTCCGACACGGGCTCGGCGAGATCCTCACCGCCGCCTATACCCAGCTCCCCGTCGTCGGCAACCCCGTGTTCGGGCAGACGCTCTTCCACCTCACCCAGTTCACCCCCTACGAGGTGGGCGCCAAGAGCCACGAGCTGTTCGAGATCCCCTTGCGCATGCCCACCGGCAGCTGGCGCGGTGTGTACTCCGGAAACACCCGCGGCTGCGAGGAGATGTTCATCGACGAGATCGCCGAGCACCTCGGCCGTGATCCCGTCGAGTACCGGCGCGCCATCATCAAGGACCACCGCGTCCGCGATGTGCTCGATACCGTCGCCCGCGAGGGCAACTGGGGCCGCGCCATGCCTCCCGGCTTCGGCCAGGGAGTCGGCGTGCACGAGGAGTACCGCTCCGCCATCGCCGTGCTCGTCGAGATCGATGCGCGCGACCCCCGCAAGCCCCGCGTCACCAAGGCCGTCATCGCCGTCGACGTCGGCAAGACGATCAATCCCCTCGGCCTCGAGGCGCAGATGCATGGCGGCCTCAGCGACGCCATCGCCACCACGCTCACCGCCGGGCTGCACATCGTCGACGGGCTGCCCCTCGAGGGCTCGTACTCGCAGTACCACTACCCGCGGCAGGGTGATTCGCCCCCGGACGTCACCGTGCACATCCTCGAGGGCAGCGACGAGCCGGGCGGAGCGGGGGAGCTCGGCGTCCCCGCCTCGGTCGGTGCCGTGGCCAATGCCTACGCCCGTGCCACGGGAACCAGGCCACGCTCGTTCCCCATCAATTTCGACATCGACTTCGAGCCCTTCCCCCGATAGCCCAAGCACGTCCGGAGGTGTCCCCGCATGCCCAGCTATACGTTCCGTGTCAACGGTCGCGACGTCACGGTCGAGGCCGCCCGTGGCCTGCCGCTGATGTGGGTGCTGCGCGACAAGCTCGGCATCACCGGGCCCAAGTTCGGCTGCGGCATCGACGTGTGCAAGGCCTGCACCAGCCACCTCGACGGCTCCGCGATCCGGCCCTGCGTCACCCCCGTCGAGGAGGTGGCGGGGCGCGAGGTCACGACCATCGAGGGGCTCGCCAGCGGCGGGCAGCTGCACGCCGTGCAGCAAGCCTGGATCGACCTCGACGTCGCGCAGTGCGGGTACTGCCAGCCCGGGCAGATCATGTCCGCCGTTGACCTGCTGCGCCGCAACCCGCGCCCCACCGATGCCGACATCGATGAGGTCATCAACGTGTGCCGGTGCGGCACCTACCCGCGCATCCGGGCCGCCATCAAGCGCGCCGCTGGGCTCGGCTAGGGCAGCCTGATTGTCCCTGCGACGGTTGCCCGGTTGTGTGCGGTTCTGCACCCACGGAAACCCGCGAGAGGGTGCGAAAGCCAACACTTCCGAGGCGGCCAGGCTGCTGGGCGTGTCCTGTGAATCATTCGAGCCAAAGAATGATCGCAGCGATGGCAGGCCCGCCCTGGTGGCGGGCTGCACGCCTGGCGTAGCGGCCTGCGGGATGACGTGAGCCGGTTGGAGCGCCCCTCGACGAGGGCGCGGGCCCGCGCTCGGCCTTGCCGGGGCTTGGTCGGCGCCCAGCTGCCACCGTTAGCGCACAGCTGCCACGGCTATATCCGTGGCAGGTCCGCACAAGGGTGGCAGCAAGGAGCTAGAGGTGGCAGCAAGCTTGATCGACAGGGCAGCCATGCAGCACCAACGGCGCTGAACGCATTCACCGGACACGCCCTAAGCGGGCGGGTACCCGGGGGCCGCTACCTGCCCGGGCGGGGTGCGGCGCCGCAGCAGGAAGATCACCAGCCACAGCAGGAACCCACCGAAGATGCCGACCCCGAGCGCGGCGACAGCACCGAGGACGAGGCCGACGAACCCGAACACCGAGGCGCGGGGACCTACGCCATAGACGGTGCTCGTGTCCTCGCTGGCGCAGAGCACCGTGTATGTGCCGGGCGGCGTTGGCTCCGGGGAGCGCAGGACCACATGCCAGGTGCGGGAGCCGACGGTGATCGTCTCGGACGCGGTGAGGCGCTCGAGGGGCACGCTGGCGCCCTGGGCATCGGTGGCCGAGCAGTCGAGCCGGGCCGAGCCGCTATCGGCGAAGATGGCCAGGCCCTCGTCGTCGAGCGATACCTCGAGCTGCTGGTTGGCGCGTGCCTCGGCGACAACGGACGGGAAGGCCGCGACCGCTCGCCAGGCGAGCACCGCGCCGATCGTGATGCCGATGACGGCGAGGGCGACGACCAGCAGGTACCACCGGGCGGAGGGGTTCCTGCGGCTGGGGCTTCGAGGGTAGGTACTGGGCTGCGCCATCAGGGACCTCCGGCGTGGGTGGCTGGCGTGAGTGGCTGGCGTGTGCGTCTCGTGGAATTTCTATCGTCCCACGGTGGGGGCGAGCTGGATGCTGTGACCTGGACAACTCAGTGAATGGCGATTAACCTAAATTTGCTACCCGTCACCCCCGAACCCGGAGTCGCTCATGGGCGTTGCCGCACCACAACACACCCCGCCGACCGGCACGCGCCTGTTCGGCACCGTGCTCGTGGCCAACCGCGGCGAGATCGCCGTGCGCGTCATCCGCACCCTGCGCGAGCTCGGGATCCGCTCCATCGCCGTCTACAGCGACGCCGACCGCGATGCCCTGCACGTGCGCTCCGCCGACGAGGCCGTGCGCATCGGGCCCGCCGCCGCGCGCCAGAGCTACCTCGACATCCCTGCCATCATCGACGCGGCCCGCCGCACCGGCGCCGAGGCGATCCATCCTGGCTACGGGTTCCTCTCCGAGAACACCGCGTTCGCCCAGGCCTGCGCCGATGCCGGCATCGTGTTCCTCGGCCCCTCCGCCGCAGCGATCACCGTCATGGGCGACAAGATCACCGCCAAGACCACCGTCGCGGCCAGCGGCGTGCCCACCGTTCCCGGCATCGCCCGGCCCGGGCTCACCGACGAGGAACTGCTCGACGCCGCCCCCGGCATCGGGTTCCCCGTCCTCGTCAAGCCCTCGGCCGGCGGGGGTGGCAAGGGCATGCGCCGCGTCGATGACCCCGCCGACCTCCCCGAGGCACTGCGCTCCGCCCGTCGGGAGGCCGCCTCGGCTTTCGGCGACGACACGCTCTTCATCGAGCGCTTCATCACCAGCCCCCGGCACATCGAGGTGCAGGTCATCGCCGACGCGCACGGAACCGTGCTCCACCTCGGCGAGCGTGAGTGCTCGTTGCAGCGCCGCCACCAGAAGGTCATCGAGGAAGCGCCTTCCCCGCTGCTCGACGCCGCCACGCGCGACCGGATCGGCAAGGCAGCCTGCGACACCGCCCGCAGCGTCGACTACCTCGGCGCGGGAACCGTCGAGTTCATCGTCTCCGCCGACCGGCCCGACGAGTTCTTCTTCATGGAGATGAACACTCGCCTGCAGGTCGAGCATCCCGTCACCGAGATGGTCACCGGCATCGACCTCGTCGAATGGCAAGTACGCGTAGCCGCCGGCCAGCCGCTCGACCGCGTCCAGGACGACATCACCCTCACCGGGCACGCCATCGAGGCGCGGGTCTACGCGGAGGACCCCGCTCGCGGCTTCCTCCCCACGGGCGGCACGGTCCTCGCCCTCGACGAGCCCGCCAGCGCGCGCGTGGACTCCGGCATCCGCCCCGGCAGCGTCATCGGCAGCGACTACGACCCGATGCTGTCGAAGATCATCGCGCACGGCCCCGACCGGGCGACCGCCCTGCAGCGCCTCGATGATGCGCTCGCTGTGACCACCGTGCACGGGCTGGTCACGAACATCGAGTTCCTGCGCTACCTCCTCGCCAACGAGGACGTGCGGGCAGGCAACCTCGACACCGCGCTGATCGATCGAGTGATGCCCGACTACGAGCCTGCCCCGGCGCCCGACGAGGTATTCGCCGCCGCCGCCGTCCACCGCTGGCGCGCGCACTGGCCCGAGCGGCCCCGCAGCATGTGGGACGTGCCCAGCGGATGGCGGAGCGGCGACCAGGCTCCCTACCGCGTGCGCCTCTCCGGAAGCGACCGCACCGCGGCCGTCGAGCTCACCGGCACGCCCGATGATGCCCGCGCCCGCATCGGCGAGAACGAGCACACCGTCGGCATCAGCGCCGGAGGGGCCCTCGTCCTCGACGGCCGGCGCCAGCCCGTCACGATCACCGAGGACCACCACCACATCTGGGTGACCCTGCCGCACGGCACCTGGTCGGTGCAGGTGGTCCGCGAGGCCAGCGTGCGCCACCACGACGCGCACCGGGGCGATGCCGAGATCCTCAGCCCCATGCCTGGCTCGGTGATAGCCATCCACGTCGCCTCGGGCGACGAGGTCGCGGCGGGCACACCGATCATCGTGGTCGAGGCCATGAAGATGGAGCACACCCTCTCGTCGCCCGTCGATGGCACCGTCGACCTGAAGGCGGCCCCCGGCGATCAGGTCACTGTCGACCAGCTGCTGGCCCGCATCACCGCGACGACCTCCCACGACGAGACTGGCACCGATGAGACCAAGGAGTCCTGAGCAGCCATGACCACCTTCCTGTCCACCGCAGCGCTGCCCGACGAGTACGAGCAGCTCCGCCGCACCGTCGAGGAGTTCGCCCGGGAGGTCGTGGCACCGGTCGCCGCCGAGCACGACGAGAACAAGACCTTCCCCTACGACGTGGTCCGCGGGATGGGGCAGATGGGCCTGTTCGGGCTTCCGTTCCCGGAGGAGCACGGCGGCATGGGCGGCGACTACTTCGCCCTGTGCCTCGCTCTCGAGGAACTCGGCAAGGTCGATCAGTCCGTCGCGATGACGCTCGAGGCGGCAGTGTCCCTCGGTGCCATGCCGATCTACCGCTTCGGTACCGACGAGCAGAAGCAGCAATGGCTGCCCCAGCTGGCCAGCGGTGCCCGGCTCGGCGCGTTCGGCCTGACCGAGCCAGGAGCGGGCAGCGACGCCGGTGGCACCCGGACCACCGCGCGGCTCGATGGCGGTGAATGGGTCATCAACGGCAGCAAGCAGTTCATCACTAACTCTGGCACCGACATCACCGAGCTGATCACCGTCACCGCCGTGACCGGAACCACGCCCAGCGGGAAGAAGGAGATCTCCACGATCATCGTTCCTGCCGGCACGCCGGGCCTCACGGTGCAGCCCGCCTACTCCAAGGTCGGCTGGCACGCCTCCGATACCCATCCGCTGTCGTTCGATGATCTCCGCGTGCCCGAGGCGAACCTGCTCGGGGAGGCCGGCCGCGGCTACGCCAACTTCCTGAGCATCCTCGACGAGGGGCGCATCGCCATCGCCGCGGTGGGCACCGGGGTGGCACAGGGCTGCGTCGACGAGTGCGTCCGCTACGCGAAGGAACGCACTGCCTTCGGCAAACCCATCGGCGAGAACCAGGCCATCGCGTTCAAGATCGCGCGCATGGAGGCACGGGCCGCAGCATCCCGCGCTGCCTACTTCGACGCCGCCGCGCTCATGCTCTCGGGCAAGACCTTCAAGAAGGCAGCTTCCATTGCCAAGCTCGTCTCGAGCGAGGCCGCGATGGACAACGCGCGCGATGCCACCCAGGTCTTCGGTGGCTACGGCTACATGAACGAGTACCTCGTCGCCCGCCACTACCGCGACAGCAAGATCCTCGAGATCGGCGAGGGTACCACGGAGGTGCAGCTCATGCTGATCGCCCGCGAGCTAGGCCTCTAGAGAGGCTAGCGGGGTAGCTGCGCCGATCGCCGGAACTCCGTCGGTGACATCCCAGCGCGGGCCGCGAAGAACTTCGTGAAGTTGGAGACATCGCTGAAGCCGAGCGAGTCGGCGATGCTGCCCGTGGTGCGCTCGGTGTGGGCGAGCAACCGCTTGCACTCGAGGATCACCCTCTCATCGATGAACTGCTTCGCGGTCAGCCCGGTCGCGGTCCGCACCGCCCGCGTGACTGTCTTCTCCGAGTAGCCGAGCTCGCGGGCGTAGTCACTGACCGAGCGCGTGCGGGCGAAGCCATCCTCGACGGCCTGCGCGAACCTGTCCACCGTCGAGGGAGCGATCGCCGGCCCGGGCCCGCCATCGGGGGGCGCGATGTCGAGCAGCGTGAGCAGCAGAGTGTTCGCCAGGTGCCGCAGGAGGGGCGCCGCGCCCGCGCCGGATTGGTCGAAGACGGTGCCGAGGTGGGCGATGAGCGCTGGCACGAGATTGCTGCCGCTATCGCGCGGGTCAAGGTGCCAGCAGCAGCGCCAGCGCATGGGGCTGCCGGTCAGGGAGGATCGCGCGATGGGGCCGAGCACGCCCTCTTCGAGCAGGACGATGGTGGCCTCGTAGCCGTAGACGTTGCCCCATTGCTGCACCTGCCCGGGGCGCACCCACCACACGGTCCCGGGGCTCAGCGCGCCGGTGCGGAAATCCACCGCATGGGTGCCATGCCCCTTGGTGACGAGGGCGATCATGTGGAAGCGCGGGCACTGGGGCGCGATGAACTCGCCCGGCCCCATCCGTTCGCGCAGGGATCGCAGGGTCATGATCTCCACCCCATGCCGGGCCGCCGGGGTCGCGGGCATGTAGGGGATCGCCCGGACAGGGGAGTGTCCAGGAATCACCATTGCTTGTCCGGTTTCGACCGTGATCCACGCCTCATGAGGGCATAGATTAACCCATGGCGTCGGCATTCATCCCCGTTGCGGACGATGCGTCGGGCGCGCCGCCAATGATGCCGGCGCGGCCCGGCGCAATTCCTCCTGCCCGATGGTGCCGGGCCCGCGCGACCCGCGCGACGTTTCCCCCCTCCCGCGAGCCTGGGCGTACTACAGTGGCCGGGTTGCACCTTGGTGCAGTGGCCGGGTTGCACCCATTGGTGGCGGGAAGGAACGAGCACGCATGGTTGACCAGCAGGATGTGTCGAGGGCCTCGGCGGAAGCCGCGGTTCCCGGGTTCGGCAGCGTGGACGAGGCCCGCGCCTCGGCCGCTCGCGCCTATGAGCTCGATCGGAAGCATGTCTTCCATTCGTGGGTGGCGCAGGGATCGTTCACGCCGATGGTCGTCACCGCCGCGCGCGGCTCCCACGTGTGGGACGGCAACGGCGATCGCCTGCTCGACTTCTCCAGCCAGCTCGTCAACACCAACATCGGGCACCAGCATCCGGCTGTCGTCGCCGGGATCGTCGAGCAAGCGCAGCGCCTCGCCACGATCGCCCCGCACCACGTCAACGACCAGCGCAGCGAAGCGGCCCGGCTGATCGCCGAGCGCGCCCCGGGCGACCTCGACAAGGTGTTCTTCACCAACAGCGGGGCCGAGGCGGTCGAGCATGCGATCCGCATGGCGCGCGTGCACACCGGTCGCAACAAGATCCTCTCCCAGTACCGCTCCTACCACGGCGCCACGGCGCTAGCGATCAACGTGACCGGTGATCCACGGCGCTGGGCGAACGACCGCGCGACCGAGGGCACTGCCCACTTCTTCGGCCCGTTCCTCTACCGCTCCGCGTTCCACGCCACCACCGAGGCAGAGGAGGAGCAGCGGGCGCTGCAGCACCTCCAGCAGGTCATCGAGCTCGAGGGCCCCGGCACCATCGCGGCGATCATCCTCGAGACCATCCCCGGCGGGCCCGGCATCATTCCCCCGCCGCCCGGCTACCTGCGGGGCGTGCGCGAGCTGTGCGACCTGCACGGCATCGTCATGATCGCCGACGAGGTGATGTGCGGCTTCGGGCGCACCGGGAACTGGTTCGCCATCGACGAGGCCGGCATCGCGCCCGACCTGCTGACCTTCGCCAAGGGCGTCAACTCGGGCTACGTGCCGCTCGGCGGGGTAGCGATCTCCGGGGAGGTGGCCGCGACCTTCGATGAGCGCCCCTATCCGGGCGGCCTGACCTACTCGGGACATCCGCTCGCGTGCGCGGCCGCGGTCGCCACGATCACGGCGATGACCGACGAGGGCATCGTGGAGAACGCGCGGCGCATCGGCGAGACAGTGCTCGGCCCGGGGCTCGCCGAGATCGCCGACCGGCACCCCTGCGTCGGCGAGGTCCGGGGGAGGGGCGTCTTCTGGGCGCTCGAGCTCGTCGCCGACGCGACCACCCGCGAGCCGCTCGCTCCCTACGCGGGCACCAGCGCGGCCATGGGCCAGATGATGGCGGAGTGCAAGCGCCAGGGCCTGCTGCCCCTGATGGTCTCCAACCGCATCCACTGCGCGCCGCCGTGCACCATCACCACCGACGAGGCCCGCGAGGGGCTGCGCATCCTCGACGAGGTGCTCAAGATCGGTGATTCCTACACGGTCTGATCGACACTATTGGCGGTGAGGTCCTCGAGGATCCCCGACACGATGCGCTGTTGCGTATCCGCGGGCACATTGCTGGTGTGGCACCTGCGCGCGGCCACGGCGAGGCGGTGCGCGGTCTCGTTGAGCGGCTGGCCGTTGTGCGCGCGCACCCATTCGAACGTCACTGACCGGCTGCGGGACTTTCCGCGGATGCTGTCCACCAGCGAGGCGATCGCACGGTCGCGGACCTTGCCGGTGCCCTGCAGATAGTTCAGCGCGTGCCGGCTGTCGACGAGGATGTGCAGCGCGCGGCCATCGCAGAAGGTGGAGAGGGCGAGATCGATCGCGGCGAGCTCGGCGACATCGATCCGGCCCAGATGGGCGCGGAAGGCCGACTCGGCGATCCCTTCCTCGCTCACGCAGGCGATGCCGGCGCCACGATGCCGGCTGCGCAGGGACGCGTCGGTGGCGATCATGAGCCGTCCATGCTCCTTGCGGGGGATGCCCGCTAGGCGGGCCTGCTGGCGATGCACCCGCATATCGATCTGGGTGCCAGCGATCCCATTGAGGCGGGCGAGCCGCTCATCCTCGAGGCTCTCGCGCATGGTGCACTGCGGGAACGCGGGCGCGGCGGAGCGCAGCAGGTCGCGCAGGTGCGGCTGGTGCAGGTACACGACGATGTCGCGCTCGTGCCCCTCCACGATCTTGTACAGGTACTCGAACGCATCGACGCCGACGAGGCCGAGAGTTGCCTCGCGCCGCCGCCCGCTCGTGCCCTCGTGCGGGCGGGAGAAGAAATGGAACGCCGAGTAGTCACCATCGCACACCACCGCGATGGCGCATGCGGTGGTGCGGGGCTGCCCGTCGATGAGCTCCTCGGCGGTGAAGGTGCGGACCACGCCATACCAGTGCTGCTCGCCCGGCACCGCGGAAGGCCACCCCATGCTCCGCATGCCCAGGCCCGCGAGCAGCACGGATCGCGCGATGCGTGCCCGGCTGGGGAACTGGTCGCGAGCGGCCGAGATCGTGGACCGGACGCGACCAAGCAGGCGTGGCGACACGGGCAATCCTCCCTCGTGGTACTGCCGGACGCGCGGGCTCGGTCCTACGTGGAAAGCACCTCCAGGCTACGGCAATTTGGACAGCCGTAACCGGGGATTTGCCTGAGGATTGACTTATGAGTCGTGCGCGTCCGGCCGGGGCGCGAGGGCCCGCGAGCCCCTACCTCCGCCCCCTCCCGGGCTGGTGCAGCGCGCGGGACCGGGCGTCCTCGACGACCTTCTCCGCCACGGTGCGCAGCTTTTCCTGCGTGCGCTGGGACAATGCGACGAGCACCGAGAACGCTCGCTCGTCGGTCACCGTCATGGATTGCATGATGATGCCCTTGGCCATGCCGATCACGTCCCGCGAATCGAGCGCGTCGAGCAGTTGCACCCGTTCCCGGGAGTGCGCCACCGCGATGGAGGCATGCGCGGCGAAGGGCTGCCCGATGTAGACGGATTCCTCGTCGAAGGCATCGGGATTGGTCGAGTACAGGTTGAGCGCGCCGAGCACACGGCCATCGAGGTGCAGGCGGAACGCGAGCATCGAATGCACCCCGAGGCTGCTCGCGGCCTCCGCGAACCTAGGCCAGCGCGTCTCCCGCGCGAGGTTCCCGGTGCGGTACACGCCACCGTCGAGCACAGCATCCACGCACGGGCCCTCCTGCAAGGTGTACTGGAACGAGTCGATTGCCTCCACGAGCTCGGAGGTGGGCGCGGCGGTAGCCACCCGCCCATTCTCGAGGACGCTCAGCCCGGCATGGTCGGTGCCGGGGATGGATTTCTGCGCCTCGCGGACGATCGCCTCGAGGGTGGCGTTATGCTCCGGCTCGCTCTCCATCGCGCGAGCAGCATCGGCCAGGAGCTCCGCCATCGGAGGAAAGCCGCTCACTGACTCTGCCTAGCATGGCAAATGCCCGGTTGAGCATCAGCATCGAGGAGCGCGTCGAGGCGTCCGGTCTCGACGAAGCGCATGATGGACTGCTGGGCCTCGCGGATCGTGCCCACGACGGCGATCTGCTGATCGGCGCGGGTGGCGGACAGGATGTGGCGCAGTGATCCTCCGGCGACCACCACGCAGCACCCGCCGCGGTCGCGCAGCGCGTCCGCGAGCGCGCTGATCGCCGCGATGCCCGAGGCGCCGAGGAATGTGGCGCGAGTGAGGTCCACGATGCAGTGCGCGGGGCAGATCCCTGGCGCATGGCGCGCCGCCCACGCCTCGGGGTCGCTGATGCGCCGGGCATCCACGTCGCCGGTGAAGGCGATCAAGGTCGGCGCGCGCCCCGGGGCGCGCGCCACCGTACGGAACCGCTTGCTCTGAGTTGAGCTAGTCATATTGGCCTCCCATCGAATGTTGACGACAATGGGAGCGAGCACTCGCCTGGCGAGGACACGAGACGTGCCGATGCGCGCGTCCCAACTAGGCTGTTTGCTCAACCGGTATCCAATATTACCTGGATCACAGTCCGCAGCGGAACAAGTGACCGGATTGTCCTTGTTTCATGCTTCTCGCTAACGGGGGAATATCCTGGGCCCGCCCTGGGTAGTCTTCGTGGACGAGGCAGCATCGGCGCTGCCACGAGCGGGGAGCAGGAGTGAGTATCAGCAGGAGAACCAGCCTTTCGGACACGATCGCGCTGAGCGTGCCCGCGCGAGCGGAGTACTTGGCACTGGGGCGGCTCGTTGCCGCGAGCGTGGCCGCGCGGGCTGACCTCGACCTCACCAGCGTCGAGGAGGTCCGGCTCGCTGTCGATGAGGCATGCACGCAGCTGATAGCGGTGGCGCTGCCCGACAAGGAGCTGCTGTGCGAGTTCCAGTTCGCGCCCGGCGAGGTCCACGTCATCGCTAGCGTGGACCATGACGAGGTGCGTCATCCCGACCAGGACAGCATCGGATGGCATGTGCTGGCCAGTGTCACGAGCGAGCTCGAGTACCGGACCGAGGGAGCGCGTGCCATGGTGGGGTTCCAGTCCCGCCGCGATACTGATTGACCATGGAGCCCGACGAGGTCGAGCACGTGAACGCGCTGCTCGCTAGGCGAGCGGCCCTGCCCCCCGGTCATCCTGCTGCCGAGGACCTGCGCGAGGAGATCATCACCCGGTGCCTCGGGCTTGCCCGCAACATCGCGAGCCGCTTCCGGTATCGCGGCGAGGACCCCGATGATGTTTTGCAGGTAGCGCGGCTCGCCCTCATCACGGCTATCGACCGGTTCGATTGCTCGCGCGACAAAGGATTCATCCCGTTCGCCGTGCCGACCATCGTCGGCGAGATCCGGCACCACTTGCGTGACAAGCGTGACCTCGTGCGAGTGCCACGTCGCATCCACGAGCTGCGCGCGCGCATCGCGCAGGACATGCCCATTCTGGCGCAGGGGCTCGGCAGGACGCCACGAGCACAGGACATCGCGGCCAAGGCCGGAGCAAGCGTGGAGGACATCACCGAGGCGATGCATGCGGGCACCATCTACCGCGACACCGATCTCGGGGATCTCGTCAACGATCACGATATCGACTACCAGGCTGCCGACCAGAGGCTCGCGCTGGGCGAGCTCATCGCCGCGCTGCCCGAGCGCGAGAAAGTCATCGTCGGCATGCGGTTCCTCGAGGACCGCACCCAGTCCGAGATCGCTAGCTGCCTGGGAATATCCCAGATGCACGTATCCCGGCTGCTCTCCCGGGCACTGGTCCTGCTGCGCGAGCGAGCATCTGCCGGAATGTGATGTTTGCCACCGATGCCTTCGGGGTACACCTCCTATAGCTGGCCACAAAGCGGCAGCAGTGAGGAGGACAGGAACATGATCGTACTCGGCATCATCCTGCTCGTCGTGGGGTGGCTGACCGGCATCCAGATCGTCTGGACGCTGGGCATCGTGGCACTGGTCATCGGTGTCATTCTCGCCATTCTCGGCGCGATCGGGCGGCCCGTCGGTGGCCGTCGCACGTGGTATTAGCGGAGGGGAGCGAGAATCATGCGAGGACTTGGCGGCATCATCACTCTGCTCGTCATCATCTGGCTCATCGTGGGTGCCATCGCTGCGGGGCAGCGGGGCTACTTCAGCAGCACCAATCCGGATTGCGCGGGCATCAGCACGCTCGCCATCACGGTCGTTGCGGGCCCGCTGAACTATGCGGGCGTCAACCCACAGGTCGGGCAGTGCGACCTGCCCGAGCCGAGCCCGTAACCATCGGGAAGCCTGCCAGGCCCGGCTGATCGACGCCTCCCAGCTAAGTCCACGCCGGGGCTGGTCACGAGATGTGGGCCCGGGAGCCGAAGCTCCCGGGCCCACATCGCATGGTGCCGCTGGCTATCAGACGCCGGGGATGTTGACGATTCCGGGAAGCAGGTCCTGGAAGAAGGAAGCCGCACCGAGCAGGCCGTCGAAGATGGCGGCGTAGATCTCGGACGGAGCAACACCGAGCTGCTCCTCGCCGACGGTCGAGAGATCGAAGATGGAAAAGTTCATGGTGCCTCCAAGCACGAGTGGTCGTATCCGGCAGGAATGCTACGGGACGCGATGCCCGCCGCTCCTGCCAGTGATGGGTATCTCACAGTGACCAATCCGCGCCGCTGCCGTCCCGTGAACCAGCCAACGATCACCAGATCGTGATGCGCGCGCGACCTACGCGACAGAGATCCGCTCGACGAGCTTGGCGCAGAAAGCATCGAGGTCACCAGGGTTGCGGGAAGTGGTCAGGTTGCCATCCGCGACGACCTCCTCGTCGATCCACACGGCCCCCGCGTTCTTCAGGTCCAGCGCCACCGACTTGTACGAAGTCAGCGTTCGCCCCTTGGCCACGCCCGCATCGATGAGGATCCACGGGGCATGGCAGATCGCCGCGACCGGCTTCTCCTCCTCGAAGAACGACCGCACGAAGTCTGCCGCGCCCTCGGCCAGGCGCATCGAGTCAGCGTTCACCGTTCCGCCGGGCAGCACGAGGGCATCGAACTGATCGACGCTGGCTTCCCCGAGGACCACGTCGACCTCGAAGGAATCGGCATGATCCCAATCGTTCTCCATGGCCGTGATGACCCCTTCCTCCGGCGCGATGAGGATGGGCTTGCCGCCCGCTTCCTTGACTGCTTGCCAGGGCCGGGTCAGTTCCACCTGCTCGACGCCGTTGGTGCACAGGAACGCCACCCTTGCGCCCGAGATGTCGAAATTGCCCACGTCATAGCTCCTCTCGTGATGTGCTTCCTCGCTCCCGACCGTACGCCCGGTGGCCTCCACGGCTCAGTGGAAACATTTCCCGCCTGGGCCGGGAAAAGCTTCCACTAGTGGGAAACCCGGACCGTCGAGCACAACCCTTGCGGTTGACGCAGCGTCAACGCCTACTGTCGAGATGCATCCAGTCGGCATACCCGTTGCCGACGGCGGGAAAACCCCGGAACCACGCGCGAGGAGGCAAGCATGGACTGGCCCATCCAGGAGGTCGCGCGGCTCAGCGGGATCACCACCCGCACCCTGCGCCACTACGACCAGATCGGCCTGCTCCCGCCGAGCCGCACATCCTCAAGCGGCTTGCGCCATTACGACGCCCCCGCCCTGATGCGGCTCCAGCGGATCCTCATGCTCCGCCAGCTCGGGCTCGGACTGCCCGCCATCGCGGACGTGCTCGACGGGCAGCACAACGACATCAGCGCGCTCCGCGACCACCTCGTGTGGCTCGAGGCCGAGCAGGAACGCATCGCGCGGCAGATCCAGGCCGTCAAGCACACCATCATCACCCACACGGAAGGAACAACCCCCATGGCACACGACATGCTCGACGGATTCGACCACACCCAGTACAAGGACGAGGTGCAGCAACGCTGGGGAGCGAAGGCCTACGCCGACAGTGACCGCTGGTGGCGCGGCCTCAGCACCACCGACAAGGCCGGCTTCATGGCAGAGACCCAGGCGCTAGCCCAGGCATGGAAGGAATCATTCGCCGCCGGAGACGATCCGGCCAGCGATGCCGCGCAGCAGCTCGCAGGCCGACACGTCCAGTGGCTCACCGCCGCCCACCAGGGAAAGAAGCCCGGAAAGGAGCACCTCATCGGACTCGCCCGCATGTACGTGGACGACCCGCGGTTCGCCGCGAACTACGAGATGGCACCTGGCGACGGTGGCGCCATCCACGTCCGCGATGCCCTCATCCACTGGGCGGAGAACAACTGTGGCGAGTAGTGGTCCCGGAAGGCGGATCCGGCAACCGACGGCCGAGCTGGTGATCTTCATCGTGGGCGGGGCCGGAGTCGCGGCGGCGATAGTGCTCGATTCAGGCCCGCTCTTGGTCGCCTCCATCCTGGCGTGCATGGCCGCCGTGCTGTCAGTCGTCTTCTCGGTGTTTCTCTCGGGCCGAGCAATGGCGGTGCATATCGCTTCGCTGCTGCTCGGCGCCGCAGGCATCGCGTACGGCACCAACTGGTACCTCGGCAACCAGGGCAGCACGGAGATCCTGTTCTCGCCCGTGTTCGTCGCCTACTTCGGCGCGGGACTGCTGCTCGCGGGCGTCCTCAACCTTGTAGACCTGCTTCGGAATCAGTAGGAGCTGCGCTCGGGAGCGGTCCTTGCCGCGTCCGTGACGCGCCGAGTGTGCGTGAAGCTCTCCGAGTGCGGTCCGGCGCGTACGGGTGCCCCGGCTATTCCGCTGACACCTTGACCACTACGCGGAGGCGTGCGCCTAGCTGCCGGTCGCGGCGCGCTCCCCAGCGCGCCTCGTACAGCACAGGCTGCGGCTAGTTGCCCCTGACCGCGAGAGATGCGCCCGTTCTCAGCGATGGCAGTCATAGGCATTTGTCCCAATTTGGTGTGAGTCATACCAAAGTAGGACTCACGCCAGCAGTTGATCATCCCTTTGAATGATTCTCGCTTGCATGCGCTGTAAATCAGTTGATCTTGGTTTAAGCTCGCAGGGTATTCGGGTTCCCCTTGGAAAAAACGGTAAATAGGACGATAGGGAAAGAACGTGAAAAACGTGCTAGTCCGCGGTTCGGCGTCTTGGCGTTATCGGTGCCGTTTCGTGCATGGGCGGTATCGTCTGGCACTACCTGTAGCATGCTGGGAAGGATGAGAATGATGGCTGGTATTTACTCACAGAGTCGCGAATACTTCGGTGGGATGTCCCCCTGGGTACCAGCAGTTTTCAGTCTCGGACTGGTCGGCACCTTGGCGATCGGCACGTCTCTGGGCAACGCGTTCCTGCTCGTCATGGCGCTCGGTTGGATGGCTTTTCTTTCCTATTCGGTTTTCATAGCCTCCTCGCCTACGCGAAGCATGCGCACTTCCGAAGTTCTTCCATTTGGAGTTGGCCTTATTGCAGCGACCCTGATGGGAGTCGTTGGCCTGACGCCAGGAGGTTTCGGCGATCGCTGGAGCGCGGGTTCACTTGTGCTGGCAGTCCTTGTGGGGGCGGCTGCGGTAGTGACGACCCGGCGATTGCTTTCATCCGGTGAGCAGTCGTAGGTCGCAGGTTTATATTCTGCGATCGCTTGTGGCTAGTGGAAGCCTTTGACCCCAGCTTCTTGGCCGGTATGCGTTCCTCGCGCGTCGATCCACCGTGTGTGCACGCATCATGGAGTAGACGAGCTTCCGCACCAGGGGTGAATTCCATCTTTCGGCGATTTGGGTGTATTTGAGGCCTTTGCTGCGTAGTTTGACGGCTTGTTGGCGTTGCATTCGTGCGCGGGACTACTCGATCTCCCAGTCGAGCTCTCCGCCGCCTGCGCGCGGTGTCCACTCCGCGACGTTGCCCCCGTGCTCTAGTGCATCCGCGATCTCCCCGAGCATCTCATCGATAGAACGCCACTGCGGGCCGAACTGGTCGGCATCCTCGCCGGTGAACTCGAGAACACAGCCGCTGAGCGGGCCGGGACGCGTGTCGACGAGTAGGTAGCCCCGTCCCCCGTCGTGCGCGATGGGGATGTAGGCGGGGAGGTAGGTGTACGAGGTCTGCCCTGCTTCGAGGGCCTCGGCTCCGCCCAACTCGTCGGTGTTCTCCTGCCAGATCTCGACCATCTCTGCGTTTGTGGTGGCTGCCTCGGATGCAGAGCAGGGGATGAACCCGGGCAGGACCTGGGCGACGGGCCGGTCCTGGGGACTGCCGTCATGCAGGGCGAACCACTGGCGCAACTGCTCGGGCCAGGGTCTTCCGGTGGCAGTCTCGGCGTCACGGACTTCTTGGGGGTCGGCGGGGGGCCGGATGCGGGAGGCGGTGACGGGGGCGTGGTGCGCGCACCAGGTGAGGACACGCTGCCAGTTCCACTCGATGCTCATGTGCCGCACGCTACCGGTGGGGTGTGACATCACGCGGCACGGTGTGGTCAGGATCGGAGCGATGCGGGGCAAGTTCTTGGGTGCGGTCCTCGGGCTGGCCCAACTAGCTGCTGCCCATCAGGTGCATGAGCAGAATCTTCACCACAGACCCCGCGACGGGCTGGCGCGGAACAGGCTTGTGCGGCTTCGCACCAGTTCGCAGCGCGCACAAGGCGAGGGTTGCCTCCGTGTTGCGCTTTGCCAACGGTCGCGCCGCGCCAACCAGCCCTCAGAGCTCGCCGACGTAGTGCGCCTCCCGCGCCCGGATCCGCTCGACGTAGGGCCGTGTCTGGGTGGTGTACTCGCCGCCCTCGGGGAGGCCCTGGAAGCGCTGCACGGCGCCGAACCCAGCGTTGTACGCGGCGAGCGCGAGGTCGAGGGGGTCGCCGTCGAGCTGCCCGGTGGCGACGCCCTCGGTGGCGCGGCGGTGGTTGTCGCACATGAATGCGGCCTGCGCGGTGATGGCGTCGGGAATGCTGTAGGGGTCGGCCATGCCATCCTCGTCGGCGTCGATGCCCCAGATCTCCCAGGTGGACGGGATGAACTGGGCGGGGCCCATGGCCCCGGCGGGGGAGAGGGCGTCGCTGCGGAAGCTGGACTCGGCCTCGATCTGCGCGGCGAGCAGTTGCGGGGTGATGGCCTCGCAGGTCTCGGCGGCGCGCAGGATCCACTCGCGGTACTCGTCGTTGAATCCGTTGGTGACGGTGCGCGGGGCGTAGTCGGGGTACTCGCGGTCGCTGTCGAAGTAGGCGGCGCATCCGGCCACGCCGAGCGCCCCCACGAACAGTGCCACGGGCCAGCTTTGTCTCATCGTCCTCGAGTGTGTCCGCATCGGCGTGCCGCCGCCATAGGAAGTTACTGAGAATACTGCTCGATCAGGACACGATCTGGCATTGCCCGAGCTGCCGATCACGACCAGAATGGGAAGTGCCACGGATCACACGTCGAATGCGGGGAGAGACGCATGCACGCTGTCATTGGCGACCACCTCCACATCAAGAGCTCCACGGTGGGCCGTCCCGAGCAGGACTGCGAGGTCCTCGAGGTGCGCGGCCCGAGCGGGGAGCCGCCGTACCGGGTGCGGTTCGAGGACGGGCACGAGTCGTTGCTGTTCCCCGGCACGGATTGCCTCGTCGAGCACCGCGACTAGGGGCTTTCCCGGGCGCGATCTAGTCGTCCAGGAACCAGCCCTCGCGCATGCCGGGCGCGCGGCCTGGCTCGATGTAGAACTCCATCCCGAAGACCGCGGCAAAGATCTCGGGCGGCATCGCCATGAAGCCTCCGATGTCGGTGGCCTGGCTGGCGTGTGCTTGCATCGCGGCGCGGCGCTGGCCGAGGAACTCCGAGACGTCCACTTGCCAGTGGATGTCGGCCTCGGGGGAGCCCAGGGGGTTGCCGTCGTCGGCGGGAGCATCGGGGTCGAATTCGGGAGTCTCCCCGGCCGCGACGAGCGCATCGCGCCACATGCGCAAGCGGTCGCGGTTGAACGTGGATTCGAGCAAGCGCGGTGCTTGCGCGGCTAGCTTCGCGGCGCGATGGACCACCTGATGCACCTTGATGTGGTCGGGGTGGCCGTATCCGCCATGCCAGTCGTAGCCGGTGACGATGCTGGCGTGCTCCTCGTCGAGGATCCCGGCGAGCCGGGTGGCTGCTTCCTCGAGGTCGGCCTGGTGGAAGCAGCTGGGGTCGTTGTTCTGCGCCCAGCCGTTCATGCCGGAGTCGGAGTAGCCGAGCCATGCGATGCGGCTCGTACCGGTCGCGAGCGCGGATGCCTCGGCCTCGGTGCGGCGGCGGTCCACGAGTGACTCGCCCGGCGCGAGATCCTCGGGGACCTCCCCGTGCTCGCCATTGGTGCAATAGACGACCACTACGCGGTGACCGTCCCGCGATGCCCGCGCCATGGAGCCGGAGGTCTGGGAGCTCTCATCATCAGGGTGAGCATGGACGAAAACGACAGTGGTCACCCCGTCATCCTGCCCGACTGCTGCGTGCCTGTCCCGTCGCGAGCCTCGGCATGCCGGTTCCGGCCACGGGCTGTGCGCTAGATCAGCCAGATGAAGTACGCCGTCACCGCGAGGAACAGCAGGTAGGTGATGGGGTGCACGTCCCGCCAGCGGCCCTTGAGCACCATCATGATCGGGTACAGGAACAAGCCGAACGCGATGCCATTGGCGATGGAGTAGGTCAGTGGCATCGCCACGATCGTCATGAACGCAGGTATGGCGTACTCGAGCTTGCCCCATTCGATGTCGCCGAGCGCTTGCGCCATGAGCACGCCCACGATGATCAGGGCCGGCGCGGTCACCTCCGGGGTGATCACAGCAAGCAGGGGCGAGAAGAAGATCGCGAGCAGGAAGTAGCCCGCCGTCACCACCGAGGCGAGGCCGGTGCGGGCACCCGCGCTCACTCCGGACGACGACTCGATGTAGGACGTGGTGGTGGAGGTGCCGAGCACCGCACCGCCCATAGTGGCCACCGAATCGGCCATGAGTGCCTTGTTGGCACGGGGCAGCTTGCCGTTCTGCAGGAAACCGGCCTGATGCGCCACGGCGATGAGGGTGCCGGAGGTGTCGAAGAAGTCCACGAACAGCATGGTCAGGATGACGATGATCATCTGGGTGGTCCACAGCTGATCGAGCGAGCCGATGGCCTGGCCGAACGTTGGGGCGATGCTGGGAACGGAGCTGACCACCCCGTCGGGCGCGGATGTGAGCCCCGTGACGACACCGGCCGTGGCGGTGAGCAGCAGACCGTAGAACACCCCGCCCTTGTAGCCGCGGATCAGGAACGTAGCGGTGACGAGGACGCCGAAGATGGCGAGCAGCGTCTCCGGGCGCGAGATGTCGCCGAGCCCCACCAGCGTTGACTCGTTCGCCACGACGATGCCGGCGTTCTTCAGCCCGATGAACGCGATGAACAGGCCGATGCCCGCGCCCGTGGCGAACTTCAGGTGCAGCGGGATCGCATTGACCAGCACGCCGCGGATGCCGGTGACGGCGAGGATGAAGAACAGCACGCCCGAGACGAGGGTCCCCGCGAGCGCGGTCTGCCACGGGATTCCCATGACCAGCACCACGGTGAACGCGAAGTAGGCGTTGAGGCCCATGCCGGGAGCGAGCGCGATCGGATAGCGCGCCCACAATCCCATGACGAGCGAGCCGAGCGCCGCAGCGAGGGCGGTGGCGACGAACACGGCGTTGACGTCCATGCCGGTAGTGCCGAGGATCTGCGGATTGACGAACAGGATGTACGCCATCGCGAGGAACGTCGTGGTGCCGCCCACGACCTCGGCGCGCACGGTGGTGCCCTCGGCGGACAGCCCGAAGTACTCGTCGGTGGCCCGGTGGGCCTGCGCGGTCCGTGATCTGCCCACTGGCTCCTCCTTCATCCGTGCCCGTGTCGCTGCGTGCTCCATCGCAGCAGGGATCTCCGATGAGTGTGGGGCTCATTGGTGACGCCGGCATTGCAGGCCCGCAACATTCGCGACCGCGTGCCCGACGTCACACCGCTACATGCTGGTAGCGGCGCTGTGGAGGATGTGGGCGATGCCCTCGGTGATGCGTCCGGCGAACGCGACGTTCAGCGACTCGTCGGGCACGTGCGCGTTGCTGTCGGGGCCGAGCGCCCCGGTGATGACGAATTGGGCGCCAGGGTGCGCCTCGTGCAGCAGGCCCATGAAGGGGATCGATCCACCCACGCCGAGCGCGCGCCACGGACTGCCGAAAACGGTATCGCTCACCGCGTCGAGAGCGTTGGCGAGCCAGGGGGCGGTGGCGGGCGCGTTCCAGCCGTTCGCGGCCTCGCTGTCGCTCACGGTCACGCGTGCCCCGCGGGGCGGGTCGGCCGTCAATGTCCGGGTGATCGCCGCCACGGCGGTCTCGGCATCGACGGTCGGGGGGAGGCGGAAGCTCAGCCGCAGCGTCGTGGACGGTCGCAGCACGTTGCCCGCATCGGCAGGCAGTGGCAGCCCGTCCGCACCGATGACCTCCAGCGAGGGCCGCCAGGTGTTGAGCAGGTGCAGCTCCACCTCGTCGTCGCTGTCGAGGACCACGCCCTCCTGCAGCGGCAGCATCGCCTGCCACGCGCCCGGCAGGGTCGCGGCGGCTGCCTCGGTCTCGGCGATGCGGTCGGCGGGGATGTTCGCGTGCAGCTCCGGCACCAGGATCTCGCCGGTCTTGGGATCCTCGATGCGGTCGAGCAAGGCCCGCGCGATGCGGAACGAGGATGCCACTGGCCCCCCGGCCATGCCCGAATGCACGCCCGAGCGCAAGGTGGAGACCGTCAGCGTCACCGAGGCAAGCCCCCGCAGCGACGTCGTCAACCACATGCGCTCGTAGTCCCCGGCACCGGAATCCAGGCACACCACCAGCGAGACCGTGCCCAGGATGTCCGCGAGATGGTCGAGGTACGCGGGAAGATCAGGACTGCCGGACTCCTCGCTCGTCTCGAGCAACAGCACGCACCGCGGATGCTCGCCACCCGCGGCCTGCACCGCCTCGATCGCGGTGATCGCGGCGAACCCGGCATAGCCATCGTCCACCGAGCCCCGGCCGAACAACCGGCCCTCGCGCATCACCGGCTCCCACGGCCCCAGCCCCTCCGACCAGCCATCGAGGCCCGGCTGCTTGTCGAGATGCCCATACAGCAGCGTCGTTCCCAGCGCGGTCGAGCCGGGCGTGGCAGGAACATCCACCACCAGCAGCGGGGAGCGGCGGGGCAAGCGCTCCACCACGATGCTCGCGCCCGGGATGTCCCGAGAGGCGATCCAGGAACGCGCATGCTCGATCGCGGCGTCCAGGTGCCCAGTCTCGTCCCAGCGGGCATCGAAAGCCGGGGAGAGCGCCGGGATCCGCACGAAGTCCATCAAGCTCGGCAGCGCATCCCGCCACCGCCACGACGTCTCGTCCCGAAGTACCTGAGAATCCATGCCGCCAGCAACCATGCCCCCGATGCTAGCGCCGGGAGCACGAGGGAGCCGCCGACCGCCGGGATTGGGTGGTTCTCGCTAGAATCCGCGATGCACGCTCGACATGGGGGAGAAGAGGCGGGGATGGCGCTCAGCGCATGGCGGAAACAGCTCGGGGATCTCGTGGAATCACGCCGGGCACGGGGCGTGATCACGGTGCTGATCCTGCTCAATGCCGTGATCCTGGGGCTCGAGACCTCGGATTCGGTGCGGGCAGCAGTCGGACCGGTGCTCACGGCGCTCAACCAGGCGATCCTCGCGGTGTTCGTGGTGGAGATCGCGGCGAAGCTGATCGCGTTCGGGCCGCGGTTCTTCCGATCCGGCTGGAACGTGTTCGACTTCGTGATCGTCGCGATCGCGCTAGTGCCGACCTCCGGCCCGCTGGCGATCCTGCGCACGCTACGCATCCTGCGCGTGCTGCGGCTGCTCTCCACCGTCAAGCGGCTGCGGATGATCATCGAATCACTCATCCAGGCCATGCCCGGCATCGGATGGACCGCAGCGCTGCTCGGCATGATGTTCTACATCTTCGGCGTCATGGGCACCGAGCTGTTCGGCGACCGCTTCCCCGACTGGTTCGGCACCCTCGGCCGCAGCATCTACAGCCTCTTCCAAGTAATGACGCTCGAGAGCTGGTCGATGGGCATCGCCCGCCCCGTCATGGAGGAATACCCCTACGCGTGGGTGTACTTCGTGCCGTTCATCCTCATCTCCAGCTTCATGGTGCTCAACCTGTTCATCGCCATCATCGTGAGTGCCACCCAGGAGGTCCACGACGAGGAAGTCCGTGCCGAGCGGGCCGAGGAAGACCGGCAGGCCCACGACGAGCGCACCGAGATGCTGGAGCTGCTGCGCTCGGTCAACGCGCGGCTGGCGGAGCTGGAGCAGCGGCTGGGGAAGTGAGGGGGAGCTGACAGATCGATGATCGGCCCCCCTGTCCGGACTCGGCCATCCCATCTAGGCAGGCAGGCGATCACGATGCCTGCTCGTGTGGCGAGCAGGCGCGTGGAGTGATTCCATGTGCATGGAGGTCCCTGGATGAAATCGATTCGCAGGCAGAAGATTCTCGATCTTTCCGCTATCGGGATAGTCGTGATTGGCCTCGGGCTCGGGGCGTTGATCAGCGACGAGAGTGAGGCGGCAGGGAAGTACTGGCTGGCTTGTGCCGTGGTCGCGGGAATCGGCGTGCTAGTTCTCGCCGGGCAGCGCTTGGCCCCGGAGAGGTTCGTGCGGCGCTGGGTACGCGGTGCGATCGGCGTGATCGTGGTTGGTGCTGTGATCGCAATAGCTCCGTTGCTGCATCGATCTGGAGACCCAGCATTCGGCATCCCGCTCGTGCTGGTGGCCGCAGGGATCCTCGCGATCGGGGTGGCCGCTCCTGCGCATGGGTCCGGCCCGGCAGTGTTCCGTGCCGGGCCGGGTAGTAGGGAGAGTGCGGACTAGCCGAAGCCGAAGAACGCACCAAGGTTGCCGCTGCCGCCGGTGGAGTCTCCGGAGCCGCCTGCGCTACCGCCGCCTCCGACGGTGAAGTCGCCGAACGTCGCGGTGGCCGAGCCTTCGGCGCTGCCGTCGCCGCCCGAGGTGGTTCCGCCACCGCCCGCGCTGGCTCCGCCGTCGAGGGAGAAGCTGCAGCAGGAGAAGGAGAACCCACCGCCGCCGCCTGCGTTGCCGCCGAAGCTGAATCCGCCGGCGAGGGCGCTAGCTGGGGCGAGGAGCAGTGCGGTTGCTGATGCTGCCGCGACGAGGCTGGTGCGTGCGCGCGTGGAGAGTGATCGTGCCATGGGTGCTACCGCCTTTGGGTGTATCCGAAATGGGTCGTGCTTCATTTCGTTGTGGCTTCCTATAGCGACACCTCCCCAAGCCATCGGCGTTGTGAGTCAGGTCCAGGATAGCAAGAATTCCTGCATGTTTCCTGAGATGATTGAAGCATTTATTAATAACACTGACTTGTGAAACATGCCTCTTGCCTGCGTGTTTGTGACAGAATGTGCATATTCCGCAAGCGCTAGGGGTGGTCTCACGTGATGCATTGATGATCTACGGGTAAGAAATCACAACGTATTGTCGTTAATTGTTTCCCGAATTCTCTGAGCGACCTCCCTCGCATTATCGGCCGTGAGGTTCGCATGCCACGTGCCATCCGGATACGTCACCACCAGTGGTCCGAGGTTGCACGGCGTGAGGCATCCGCTCGCCGACATCAGCACCGGAGAATCGAGCAGCTCCAGCACCAGCGCCCGCTGCACCTCGCCCGCACCGTGCGCCGTGCAGCGCGGGCCCCGGCACACCATCACGTGAACCTGGTGCTCGGGGATCTCCGACCACTCCGGGCTCCGGAACGCCCGCGGGCTCGCTCGCGACTCCCGGCCACCGGCAGCGATCAGTTCCCGCACCGCCCCCGCCAGTCCATCCGTGGCATCGAGGCCGTCGGTGACCCGCACCTCCAGCTCGTGGTTGCTGCGGGTCTCCCGCCAGTTCGCCACCGCCCGCGCCAGCCACGTCTCCAGGTATCGATCCCGTGGGACCGCCAGCGGCACCAGCACGACAGGCACGCACGAACGGGCAGCGTGATCGAGCTCGTCATGCACGGACGGCTCGCCCTGGTCCAGCATCGCCCAGCGCGCCCCCACTGCCTCGGCGAGCGACCGCACCGACCGCTCGTCCACGCCCGAGGGAGTGGGCCGCGCGACCAGCACCACCTGGCTCTCCGGCTCGGCGCTCATGAATACCTCCTGGGCCGGGGGATCACCATCGGCGTCCCGGAGAGCGGATCATCCACAATGATGCAGTCCACGCCGAACACCTCCCGTACCAGCTCCGGGGTGACAACCTCGCTCGGCGGCCCGCTCGCCACCACCGCGCCCGCGCTCATCACCACCAGTCGGTCGGCGTAGCGCGACGCGAGATCCAAGTCATGCAGCACGGCGACGATCGTGCGGCCCCGGGAGCCCCGAAGCCCGGCCAACAGGTCCAGGACCTCCAGCTGGTGCGCGAGATCCAGGAACGTGGTGGGCTCATCGAGGAGCATCACGGGCGCGTCCTGCGCGAGGGCGAGCGCGATCCACGCGCGCTGCCGCTGCCCGCCAGAGAGCTCATCCACCCGATTCTCGGCCAGATCGGAGAGACCGGCCGCGTCGAGCGCCCCTCGCACCGCATCCTCGTCCGCGACGGACCACTGCCGCAACCAGCTCTGGTGCGGGTGCCGACCACGCGCCACGAGCTCGGCCACGGTCACACCTTCCGGCGCGAGCGGGTGCTGCGGCAGCATGCCGATCGATCGGGCAAGCTCGCGGGCAGGCAGCTCGGCGAGCATGCGACCATCGAGCAGGACTGATCCGGCGCGGGGCCGCAGCAGGCGCGCCATCCCGCGCAGCAAGGTGGACTTGCCACACCCATTGGGGCCCACGATCACCGTGAACGTGCCGGGCTCGACGGCGAGGGTCACGTCCTCGACGATGCGCCGATCGCCATAGCCGAGCGTGAGGCTGGTTGTTGCGAGAGCCATCAGCCACTTCCTTTCCGGGCAGCACGAGCAAGCAGGACAAGCAGGACCGGAGCCCCGAGGCAGGCGGTGAGGATGCCTACAGGCAGCTCCACGGGAAACAGGTGCTTCGCCGCGAGGTCAGCGCTGATCACCAGCACGGAACCGACCGCTGCGGCGAGGAACGGTCCGGCCGCACGGCCACCGAGCAGCAGTCGCGCGATCTGCGGCGCCACCAGTGCCACGAACGCGATCGGGCCCGCGGCCGCCGTGGCGAGCGCCGCCAGCCCGCACGCCACCGCCACCAGTCCGATCCGCAGCGCCGCCGCCCGGCCCGCGAGCATCTGCGCCAGATCATCACCCAGCTCGAGGACTGGCAGGTGCCGGGCAAGCACTACCAGCGCAGGCACACCCAGCAGCAACGCCACCACGATGACCTGTACATGCGTCCAGCCGCGGTTGGAGAGGCTGCCGGTCAGCCAGATCGCCGCTGAGTGGGCGGCATAGTTATCGGCCCGCGTGAGGAGCAGCGCGATCAGCGACGAACCGAGCGCGCCCACACCGATGCCGACGAGGATGATCCGATAGCCCGAGGCGCCGTGCTTGTGGGCGATGCCGATCACCAGCACGCTCGCGACGGCGGCGCCGGCCAGCGCGCCCATCATGGTCACCACGGCGGAGCCGCCGATCACCAGCAGCGATACCAGCGCGCCCAGCGATGCACCTGTGCTGATGCCGAGCACATCCGGGCTAGCCAGCGGGTTCGCGGCGATGCGCTGCAGCACTTGCCCTGATGCACCGAGCGCGGCCCCGACGAGCACCGCGACGATCGCCCGGGGCAGGCGCGTGCCGACCACCACGTCATGCTCGATGAGCGTTCCGCCGCCGAGCAGGATGCGCCCGATGTCCTCGCTGGTGAAGCGGAATTCACCTAGGCCCAGCGACCAGGCAGCAAGCCCTCCGGCGAGCAGTAGCGCGAGGATCCCGAGACAGGTGCCGCGCCGGTCCACGAGCAGTGACGTACTGCCACGGCGCAGCACGGTGGCGCGGGCTGGGAGGACGCTCGCGGGGGGAATGGTCCCAGCAGGAAGTTTCACAGCGCCGCCATCTTCCGCCGACCGACCAGCGCCAGGAAGAACGGCGCCCCGAGCAGGCCCGTGACGATGCCGACCTGAAGTTCCTGCGGCGCCACGAGCAAGCGGCCACCAGCGTCGGCGGCGATGAGCACCAGCGGGGCGAGCAGCATCGACATGAGCGTGACCACCCGGTAGCCGGTGCCCACCAGGGCGCGCGCGAGGTGCGGAACGACGAGTCCGATGAATGCGATGGGCCCCGCGATGGCAGTGGCGGACCCGGCGAGCAGCACCACCGCGATCGCGCACGTGATCCGTGCCAGGGCCAGGCGGGTGCCGAGGCTACGCGCCATGTCATCACCGAGCGCCACGGCATCGAGGGTGCGGCCCGCCGCGAGGGCCAGCACCGCGCCGACCGCTATGAACGGCAATATCGCCACCGCTGCATCGAGGTCGGCGCGGGTCAGCGAGCCCACCACCCAGAACCGGAAATCCTGGAAAGCGCTCCGGTCAAGCAGGCTGATCGCGGACGTGATGGACGCCGCGAGCGCGGACACCGCGGCACCGGTCAGCACCAGCGCCAGGGGCGTGGCGCCGCCCCGTCCCATTGCCCCGAGCAGGTATACGAGCGTGGCAACGAGCGCGGCCCCGGCCAGCGCGAACCAGATATAGCCAGTGACGCTTCCGATGCCGAGCACCCCGATCGCGAGGACCGCACCAAGGGCGGCCCCGGCGTTGATGCCCAGCACGCCCGGTCCGGCCAGCGGATTGCGGGTGAGCCCCTGCATGATCGCCCCGGCCCCGCCAAGCGCGAGCCCCGCGAGGAGGCCGGTCACGAGGCGGGGCAGCCGGATGTGCGCCACGATCCGATCGACCGTGGTGCCCTGGTAGTCGAGCAGTGTCCCCGCGATCTGGTGCGGCGCGAGGGAATGCGTACCGACGAGCAGCGAGGTGGCTGAGACCAGCGCGAGCAGGCCTAGCGCGAGAGCGAGAACGATCGCTTGCCGCTGGGGCGTGACGGCGCGCGGTGCTGCCGGGCGCTGCCCCGTGATGGCGGCACCCTGGATCGCCATCAGTCCTCCACGAGGCCGGGATGCAGGATTGCCGCGACCTTCTCGGTGGCGCTCGCGGCCCGCACGCTCGCTGCCCGATCCGCGAACAGGAACGGATGCACCTGGTCATCGCGCACGGCTGTCAGGGTCGCGAGAGCGGGATTGTCGCGGAGGCGTGCCACATCGGGCAGCGCATCCTGCTCGGTGTAGGAAGCGTCGCAGCAGGTGCTGGTGAGGATCACATCGGGATCGCGGGCGAGCAGTTCCTCCTCGCCGATCGTGATGTTGCGCTTGCTGGCCAGGTCCGCGAAGACGTTGGTGCCACCGGCGGCCTCGATGATGCGAGTGACGAAGTCGGTGCCGCTCGCGATGCCGAGCGTGCCGTCGGCACGGGGCGAGACCACCGCGACCGTGGGCCGGGGGGCGCTGTCCACAGCTTCGGCGACAGCGGCGATGCGGTCCTGCATATCGGTGACGACGGTGCTGGCCTGCTCGGGGGTGCCCCAGAGCTCGCCGAGGTCGCGCAGGTCGGCGTAGATGCTGTCGAAGGTGACAGTGGCCGGGTCGATCGCCTCGTCGGCGAGGCCGTCAGTACTCGGGCACAGCGGGCTGAGGATCCAGGTGCTGATGCCGAGCGGAGCAAGGCTCGCGCGCGTCCCGATGCTGCTCGACGATGCTTCGGAGAACACCCCGTTGAACCCGGCGAGGATGAAGTCCGGCTGGGCGGCGAGCAGCTCATCACGGCTCGGGAGCGACTCGACGTAGGGGGTTTCCTCCTGCGCGGCGGCATGCTCGGGAAGTACCTCGGAGTCGAGGTAGGCGGTGCCGACGAGCCGGTCGCTCGCGCCGAGGGCGTGCGCCACCTCGATGGCGGGCTGGTAGGCGGCGTAGATGCGTCGCGGCGGCTCGGTGACGGTGACGTCGATGCCGCAGTTGGCGCGCGTGGTCGTGGTTGATCCGGCGGCCCCGGTGTTCCCGGTGGCTCCGGGGGAGGGGGCGCAGCTGGAGATGAGCAGGGGCAGTGCCAGGAGCGCGAGGGTTTTCGCGCAGGCGTGATGACGAGTGGTCAAGGTGACCGCCTTCCAGGTCCTCGTGGAATCGGATATCGCTGGTCGTGGCCGGTCTCCTGGCTGACGGGGTTGTCACGCAGCACGATCTGCCTTCCCAGGGCTCGATGCCCCAGTGGCTCCCCGGCTGGATTGCTGGAGAACGATCGCGTGCTACCCGATCACAGTGGCGAGGGCCGCGCCGGTCTTGCACCGGCTTCCCGTCCACCACGACGCCTCGACCCTAGCAGCGCATTCACGGTGGGACGCCCACCCTAGAACTTAATGGAAACGATTGTCAAGAGTGACGACGGGGGAGGCCCCGTAGGCTGCACCCATGCCCGAGAACACCACAGCCACCCTGCGCGGCAACGCCCTCACCCTCGCCCGCGACTACGCCGCCCAGGAGGACACCCTCTGGAACTTCCTCACCGAAGCGCCGCTGCTGATGCAATGGTCGCCCGTCAACCCCGATCGCGACCTCACCACCCCCGGCCCCGCCCGAACCCAGGAGACGCCTGCGGACGAGCCCATCGACACCACCGTGCACATCGTGACGCAACCCCAGCGACTCGTCCACGCCTGGGGCGATGACACCCTCGAATGGACCATCACCCCCACTCTCGACGGCGCCACCCTCACCCTCGAGCACCGCCTGAGCGACGCCAGCCCCACCGAGGCTGCTCGCACCGCCACCGCCTGGCACCTCTGCCTCGACGACCTCGCCGAAGCCCTCGGCACGACTGCTCCGGCCGCGGACCCCGACGCGCTGCTCGACCAGTACGAGCAACTGCTCGGTAGTGCGTAAAGCGCGGAAAACTGCCTCGCGCCACGGGATATTCGCATATCAGACGGTGCGCGCGAGCTTGCTAGGGCAGCGCTAGTGTCGGGAGGCACGCGCTTCGATCCCCGACAGAAGAGGCCATCCATGCCCAAGACCGACCAGGAGCCCCGGCGCGACCCCGCCACCGACCAGCTGCTCGCCCCCGAGAACTGCGTCGTCGTGCTCATCGACTACCAGCCCGGCCAGTACTCCACCATCACCTCCTCCACCCGCGAGGAGATCGACCTCAACGTGATCGCCCTCTGCAAGCTCGCCACCGCTTACGGCGTGCCCGTCATCGTCTCCACAGTCGGGGTCGACATGGGCCGCAACGAGGGAACCAGCCCGGCGATCCTGGCGGAGCTGCCCGGCGTGACCGAGATCGACAGAACCGGGGTGAACGCCTGGGAGGACGCGGATTTCCGCGCGGCCATCGAGGCCACGGGACGGCGCAAGGTCGTCATCGCCGGGCTGTGGACCGAGGTCTGCCTGACCTTCCCGACCCTCGACATGCTCGCCGAGGGGTATGACGTCTACCCGGTCGCCGATGCCGTCGGCGGTATCTCGCCGGTGGCTCATGACCGCGCGTTCGACCGCATGATCGCGGCCGGTGCGCGCCCGGTGACCGCGATCTCGTTCGGCTGCGAGCTGATGCGCAACTGGGCCCGCCCCGACGCGGACAACCTGCGCGAGGTCATGCAGTGGTACTTCCCCGAGCGGCAGCGGCTCGGCCTCGCGTAGCGGGCGCTGATCGCGGCCGGGGCGCTGTGACCTCGCGCCGCAATCGCGATAGAAGCTGCGGAGATCCCGGGTCAGTTTCTATCGCGTTTGGCGTTTTCCGGTGCTTCTAGCGCCCCAGGGTCCCGAAGCCACACGCCCGCGATCCCACCACCCGCTACTCCGTGCTCGTCGGCCGAGCGGTGCCCGCCTCGCGGCCGGTATCGCTGCCGGTGTGGTGGCGCACGAAGTCCCCGATGTCCTCGACGGCTTGGGTGGCGGCGCGCAGCAGGCCGCTGTGCAGGTGAACCACGTGCCAGAGGCCCTCGAGGACGGTGAGCGTCACGTCGACGCCCGCTTCCTGCGCGTGCGCGGCGAGCCGCTTGGCGTCGTGGAGCAGGATCTCGTCGCTGCCCACGTGGATCAAGGTGGGCGGCAGGCCCGCGAGATCGGCATGCAGGGGATCGACCTCGGCGTCGAGGGGGCCGCCGGCGATGTAGCGGCGCGCGCATTCGCGCAGCCAGGGGGCGCTGAGCATCGGGTCGCGGGTCTCGCTGAGGTCGGAGACGGTGAGGTCGATCCACGGCGAGATGAGGACCAGCGCGGCGGGCAGTGGTGCACCGGATGAGCGCAGGCGCAGCGCGGTGGAGAGGACGAGCCCACCGCCCGCGGAGTCGCCGGCCAGGACGATGCGGCCGGGCGGCATGCCATCGGCGAGCAATGCCGCGTAGGCCGCCACCGCATCCTCCACCGCCGCCGGGTAGGGATGCTCGGGTGCGAGGCGATAGTCCAGCGTGGTGACGGTGGCTTGGGCGTATCGCGCCAGGTAGCTGGCGATCGAGCGGTGGGTGCTCGGCGAGCCGAGGGTGTAGCCGCCGCCATGCAGGTAGAGCACCACGGTTTCCGGGTCGGATGTGGTGTGCGTGGCCTGCTCGGCGCTGAGCCCGCCCAGGGTGATGGTCCGGCGCGTGATGCCGCTCGGACGCGCGGAGACGAGGGAGGCTGCGGCGATGAGCGGGCGTTGCAGGCGCACGGGAAGCCGGGCCGAGAGGACCGGTCGTACCGCGGTGCGCACCGCGAGCCGCATCACCGCTGGATCGAGCTTGGGCATGCTGACCATTCCCTCACGATACGTCCGGATCAGCATCGGCGTCCCAGGCTCCCGGCATGTCGGCCCACGATGCTTCATCGGGCTGTCCGCCCGACGCTCCCGGAGTAACGTCGGGGCCATGAGTGGTGTGATCGCTGTCAGCGGGGCAACGGGACAGATCGGTGGCCGGGTCGCTCAGCGGCTCGCGGACGCGGGGGCGCGGCAACGCTTGATCGTCCGCGACCCCGAGAAGGTCAAGCTGCCGGGAGTGGATATCGCACTGGGGGACTTCGGCCATCCCGATACGATCCGCCAGGCCCTCGACGGCGTCGATACCTTCTTCTTCGTCTCCGCGCCGGAGACCCGTGATCGCGCCGAGGTGCAGCGCCGCGTCGTCGAGGCCGCCGCCGATGCCGGGGTGCGCCGCATCGTCTATGTCTCGTTCGTCTCCGCGGCACCGGAATGCACCTTCACGTTCGGGCGCGATCATTGGCATACCGAGCAGGCGATCCGTGGCGCAGGGCTGGAGTTCACGTTCCTGCGCGACAACCTCTACCAGGACGTCATCCCGTTGTTCGCCGGGGAGGACGGCGTGATCCGTGGGCCCGCGGGCGACGGCCGGATCGGCGCGGTCACCCGTGATGACGTGGCGGACGTCGCGGCGGCGGTGCTCACGCAGGACGGGCACGAGGGCGAGTCCTACGACGTCACCGGGCCGCGCGCGTTCACCCTTCACGAGGCAGCCGAGATGATCACCACCATCACTGGCGAGAGCACCACCTACTATGCCGAGAGCCTCGACGAGGCGTACGCCTCCCGCGAGCGGTTCGATGCGGAGAAGTGGGAGATCGATGGCTGGGTCACCTCCTACGCTGCCGCCGCTACTGGCGAGCTCGACATCGTCACCGATGTGGTGGAGCGCGTCGCGGGGCACCCGGCCACGGATTTCCGGGACTTCCTCGCCACGCGATAGCCCCCGGTGTGTGCCATGATCACGGCATGGCCGCGCTCACCACCGACCTCAGCGACCGCTACGCCTGGGCCGTCGCGCGCCACGTGCCCCCGGCCTTGCGCGCCGACATCGATGCGGACGTCCACGCCCTGATCGAGGCCGCCATCGCGCGGCAGGAAACGGGCGACGCAATGCAGGCCGAGCGGGATGCCCTCATCGAGCTCGGTGACCCGCAACGGCTCGCCGCCGAGTACACCGGCGCGCCGCAGCACCTCATCGGGCCCGCCTTCTACTTCGACTACCTCCGGCTGATCAAGCTGCTCGCAGCGATCGTGCTGCCCATCAGCGCACTCGCCATCAGCATCCCCCAGATCCTCGCCACCCCGGACGACTATCTCGCCGTTCTCGCCGGCACCGCCTGGGCAACGGCGATGGTCGCGATCCAGTTGCTCTTCTGGACCACGCTGGTGTTCGTGCTCCTCGACCGGCACGCCTCCCGATCACGCGATATGCGCTGGCGGCCCGAGCAACTGCCCCGCGCGGGAGCGACCAGCCAGCGGGCTGACGCAGCGTTCTCCATCATCGCCATGGCAGCGCTGATCGTGTTCCTGGTGTGGCAGCAGCTTGGCCGCGAGATCCCGTTCGTGGATCCGCAGCTGTGGCGTGCCTGGCTGCCGATCATCCTGGTGCTCGCGGCCCTCATGCTGGTGCTCCACGCCCTGCGGCTCGCGCGCGGCACGTGGACGGTCCCGCTCGCGATCGTTCACCTGCTCGCGGACATCGCGCTGCTCGCCACCCTCATCCACGCCGCCACCCGTAGCGGCCTCATCAATCCTGCGTACCTCGAGCAGGCCGGCCTGCCGCAGCCCAGCCCGTGGATCATCGTCGCCCTCATCGGTGCGTTCATCATCGGCGACACCATCAGCATCATCGCTGACCTGCGCCGCAGCAGGCCAGCGCGCTCCACTGCCCGTCCGACCAAGAAGAGGCACCACCATGACCAGCACCACGTCTAGAAGCGTTGTCATCACCGGCGCCAACGGTGGCATCGGGCTCGCCACCGCCATCGAGCTCGCCCAGCACGGCTTCGACGTCATCGGCACCGTCCGCACCGAGGCCGCCGCCGATACCGTCCTCGATGCCGCGGACCGCGCCAACGTGCGCATCCGCACCATCGAGTGCGACGTCACCGACGACGAGCAGGCCCGCGATGCGTTCGACCGCATCAGCCTGCTCACCGATGGCGGACCGTGGGCACTCGTCAATAACGCCGGGATCGCCCAGGCCGGCGCCATCGAGGACGTCTCCGGCGAGTTCGCCGAGCGCCAGCTCGCCATCAACCTCCTCGCCCCGGCCCGCCTCATGCGCCTCGCCCTGCCCGCCATGCGCGAGCGCGGCGACGGGCGCATCATCAACATCTCCTCCATGTCCGGACGCGTCGCGCCGCCATTCCTCGGCTGGTACTCCGCCAGCAAGTACGGGCTCGAGGCCATCTCCGACGCTGCCCGGCGTGAGGTCGCGGCATTCGGCATCAAGGTCGTGCTCATCGAGCCCGGCAGCTACGGCACCGGCGTATGGGGGACCGCGATGGATCAGTTGCCCGACCGCGAATCATCCGCCTACCGCGATGCCTATGCCCTCGCTGACCGCATCGGGGAGCAATCCGCGAGCTATCCGGCGCCCACCCCGGTCGCCCAGACCGTCCGCAAGGCGCTGACCAGCAAGCATCCCCGCGCCCGCTACCTCGTCGGCGCGGATGCCGTGGGAGCGGTCCTCCTCGATACCGTCGTGCCCACCGCCGTCAGCGACTACGCGATGCGCCTCGGAGCAGGCCTCGCCCGCGCCCCGAAGCCGTTCGACCGGATCGTCGACGGCATCGTCAAGCGCGTGCTGTAGGGGCAGCTACAGCCGGATCACCTGCTGGGAGGCATCGATCAAGCGCGGATCATGCGTGGCGACAACGGCGATGCCGCCGCCCGCGCAGTGCCGCGTGATGAAGTCGACGACCTTCCCCGCGTTATGGTCGTCGAGCGCGGCGGTCGGCTCGTCCATCAGCAGCAGGTAGGGCGACTGCAGGGCCAGCCGGATGATTCCCACTCGCTGCTGCTCGCCACCACTGAGCTGGTACACCGGCGTGCCGAGGAACTCGTAGGCGAGATTGAACCGCGCGAACACCTCGCGGGCGCGGTCGGGATCACGCGCGATGCGGAACTCACCGACCTCGATGTTCTTCCTGACCGACCATCCCGGCACGAGGCCAGCGTTCTGGAACGCGAAACCAACCATCGAACGGCGAAACCGCCGAAGCGCCGCGCCGCGCAGGGCCGCAGGCTCCTGCCCTCCGACGGTGAGGGTTCCCGAGGTGGGCCGTTCCAGGCTCCCCAGGCATTGCAGCAGGGTTGTCTTCCCGGAGCCGCTCTCCCCAACGAGCGTGGCGAATGTTCCGTCGTCGATGGTGAACGCCAGGTCCTGCCAGATGGTGCGGCCCGGGAACGAGTAGGCGAGGCTGGTGGCGGAAACGCCGCCACGGCCGGTGGTGGTGCTCTCGGCTGTCTTCATCATTGTTGCTCCTCGGGGACTGGTGGGGGTGCGTGCTGCAGGGTTCAGGCCGCTTCGAGCGCGGCACGGTTGACGCCCCGGCGCAGCAGCAGCAGCGTTGTGACGGTCACGGCCAGCGCCGCCGCGCTGATCCCGCCGATGATGAGCAGCTGGGGAGCGAGAGCCAGATCGATAAGGAATGTCATGGCAATCGTTGGCGCCACGGAGAGCGCACCCACCACTAGCAGATGCCGACCATATATTCGCCAGAACCCCGAGCCAACTGATTGCAGCAGGAAGATTGCTGCGGTATTGCGCGCGTGATGGATCGCGGCAAAGATCGCCGCGCTGAGCAGAAATACTATTGCCATCATCGCGGTGGCGATGACCACGATCCGGAAATCCGCGACCCTGTTCGCGTGATCCAGCTCAGCAAGGTTCGCGATGCTTTTCCACGATATGACGATGCGGGACGCTCCGCGCTCCTGCAACTCTCGCTCGGCGCGCGCTCCGTCGGTGTAGGCGCCGATGAGGCTGTAGGAATCGTCCGACAGGATTCCACTGCTCGAGTCGGTGACGACGAGCACGGGATCGATGCTGAATGGTGGCGCCCCGGGGCGATTGAAATCCAGAAGGGGCGTCACGCCTAGGTCCACGCCGGGGAACGTAATGATCGATAGCCGTTCCACGGCCCGGTCTGCTCCCAGGGAAAGCTGGAAATCACCCCACTCCTGGACCACCGCGATGATCTCCTCCTCGTCCTGGACGAGTCGCGACGGGATGAGCACGCAGATCCCCCCGGGGACAGTGGCGCAGGCCCGGATCTCGGGCACCAGGGGCTTCGGCACGTCGGGCAAGCTCTCCAGGAAGCTGGAGTTCACGAGCACCGGGATGTCGGGCACGCCGACCTCCGTCCACGCTTCGAAGGTCCGCGAATCAGTCATCCATACTTGGCCCTGCTGCTCCAGCTCGCGGTGGACCTGGCCTAGCTGCTCGGCCAGAACTCCACCTTCGGGCGAGAGCACTGCATAGCTCTGGGCAGGACTAACCAGCTCGGGATGCGCCGCGTGATACCCGTATGCCTCCGTCGCGGCCTGGAACTGGCGGGCCTGCACGAGCGCCTGGGCGGAGCCGAGCGCCGCGCCACCCGTGGCGAGCGCGAGCGCCGCCATGGACAGTGCTGCAAGCAGGCCGAGCGGACGGGCGCCCCGGATGGCGCGCCCCGCCGTGTATTTCCGCGTCGCCCATGCCAGCAGTGCTGCGGACAGGACCGTGGCCGACGGGACCAGGACCAGCGTCACAGCCCCGATCTGCATGATCGTGGCCGTGAGGTAGCCATCGGCGAAGGCGTGTGAGTACGCCAGCAGTACGGCGAACGGGATCAGGACGGCAGCCGCAGCGGGGGGGGCGAGCGCGCCGGCCTCCCGCGCGAGCACCGGCAGCCGGGCGTGGCCCACTGCGAGCCGGAGCCCCACGATGTTCAGCCGCGTGCTGCCGAGATTGGCGGTGGCCAGCACCAGCGCGGTCCACAGGATCGCGAAGACGATCCCCCAGGGCGGGGCTGCCACGCTGGATAGCAGCCACCGCAGCGCCGCCGGTGTGGTGTTGCTGAACGCGACCGCATCCGTTCCCGCTAGCCGCAGCAGACGCACCGCTTCCCGTGCCTGCCCGGTGTCGCCTTGCACGAGATACGTCCCGAGCAACTGGTCCCTGCCCAGGGATTCTCCGGGTAGCAGGGTGGCGGGGTAGGCGCTGCCGAAAGTGGGAAAGTAGTCGGTATCCGGATCCCCGATGATCGACGCGGGATCCCCGGTGAACAGGTAGTAGTCAGTGCTGCGCACGCTGTCCGCGACCGCAGGCGCGGACTTGTAGATGTTCGCGGCCGTCTCGCGGGCGGCGCCGTTCAGTGCTTCGAGTACCTCGGCCAACGGAATGTCTGATTCGACGGCGGTGACGTGGATTCCGTCCGTGAACCCCTCGGGTCCATATCGGTCCTGGTCGACCAGGAACGTCGAGGCGGATCCGAGAAGAGCGAGACCGAACAGGATCGCCGTGATCCAGGTGATCCCATGTGCGATCCTCAAACGGTTGGCCATGAGCGCTCTTTTCTGTCGCGCAATCGTAAATCATGCCGGATGAAGTTTATCCTCACGATAATTGACACATATCAACATATCGGTTGTGGGTGGCCCTCGCCGTGCAGCTTGGCGATCATTCACCTCGCGTTCACGCAGTGCCCGGAATGCCCATGTCTTTGATCGCCTCGCACGCCGCCATCTGTGACGTGAGCCACAATTGTTTATCGCAGGGAGCCAGAGGCTATTGCGCACATATTGAGGTTTCGCATGGCTGTAGCGTTGCCGCGGAAGCAAACGCGATAGAAGCTGCCGGGATCGTGCCGGTTTTTCTATCGCGTTTAGCGGTTTCTAGTGCTTTTACAGGCAGGCAGGCCGCGACCCCCGCTAGCAACCCGGGTAGTCGATATCGGCTCCGGTGGCGAGGTCCCCGCATTCGACGCCGAGCACATCCCGTTCGCGCAGGTAGTGGCGCGCGCCGGCATCCGATGACCCACCCGAGAGCTCCGAAAGGCTCGCGAGCAGCGGCTGCCAGTGGTCCCGACCAATGATCACGGGGTGCCCGGGCCGCCCTTGGTAGTGGGCGCGGGTGATGCCCGCGGGGCCGGGGTGGTGCGCGATGAGCCGGGCGAGCACGTCGGGGCCGACGTCGGGTGTGTCAATTGTGTGTAAAACGAGGTTGTCGTGTTCGTCGTTATTGCAGGTGAGGGCGGTCACTGCGGCAATCGCGGCGTGCACGGTGGCACCGAGGCCTCTGGTCCACGCCTCAACGTGGAGCTCGGTCGTCCCGAGTGGCAGGGGTGGTCGCGCGGCGCCGGTGGCGATGTAGACGCGCGCGCAGCCGCCTTGCTGCAGCGTTGCGGTGGCGGTGCGCAGCCAGGCGCCGTCGTGGGCGAGGATCTTGGGCTGGCCGTAGCGGGTCCCGGCACCGGCGGCGAGGAGGATACCGAGGTAGCGGGACGGCATGGCGGTGTCCTTTCCTGGCGCTTCGCGGCATCGGGGCTTGGTTTCCCGTGAAACCTTGCGGCAATACTGCCTGTTCAGGCTGGTGCGATGTCCATTGTTGCGTCATTGCGCCGCGAGCACTCGCGGCCAGCTGCCCGGAGGCACCCTGTTGATGAGGTGCTGCCGGTCCGCGTGCTCGCGGTGCTCGGTGCCCAGCATGTGGTGGCGTTCTATGCCGGGGCGGTGCTGGTGCCATTGCTGATCGCGATGGCGATCGGGCTGGACGGCGAGGCCCTGACGATGCTGATCATGGCGGACCTGTTCACCTGCGGGGTGGCGTCGATCCTGCAGGCGGTGGGCGTGCTGCGCATCGGGGTGCGGCTGCCGCTGGTGCAGGGGGTGACGTTCGCGAGCCTGGCGCCGGTCATCAAGATCGCCAACGATAACGGCGGGGGCCGCGAGGGCCTGCTGCATGTCTACGGCGCGGTGATCGTGGCCGGTGTGTTCACCTTCCTGATCGCTCCCTACTTCGCGCGGCTGGTGCGGTTCTTCCCGCCGGTGGTGACGGGCTCGGTGATCCTGATCATCGGCGTCTCGTTGCTGCCGGTGGGCATCGGCAACGCGATCACGAGCCCGGTGACGGGGCTGCCGGAGCCGGGCAATGGCCGGTGGATGGCGTACGCGCTGGGCACGATCGCGCTGATCGTGCTGCTGCGCCGGGTGTTCCGCGGGTTCCTGGGCACCATCGCGGTGCTCGTGGGGCTCGTGGTGGGCACGACGGTCGCGTGGCTGCTGGGCGATACCCGCTTCGACGAGGTCGGCGATGCCGCCTGGGTGGGGTTCGTGCCGCCGTTCGCGTTCGGCTGGCCGCAGTTCGGGGCGGTGGCGATCGTATCGATGATCATCGTCCTGATGATCACCTCGGTGGAGTCGACGGGATCGGTGCTCGCGGCGGGCGAGATCGTGGGCAAGCGCATCGGTCGCCAGGACATCGCGGCGGCGCTGCGCGCGGACGGCGTCGCCACGGTGGTGGGTGGATCGTTCAACTCGTTCCCGTACACGGCGTTCAACCAGAACGTCGGGCTGGTGCGGCTGACGGGCGTGAAGTCCCGCTGGGTGGTCGCCGCGGCCGGGGTGATCATGATCCTGCTGGGCTTGTTCCCGAAGGCAGCGCAGGTAGTGGAGGCGATCCCCGCCCCCGTGCTGGGCGGGGCGTCGATCACATTGTTCGCGTCGGTCGCGATCGTGGGCATCCAGACGCTCGCGAAGGTGGACTTCACCGACCAGCGCAACCTCATCATCGCCGGGACCGCGCTCGGCCTAGCCCTGTACGTGGAGGAGGGGCAGACGCGCCGCGAGTCCGGCGGAGTGGTCATCCCGGGCGTGGAGACAGCCGTGCCGGGCTGGCTGGAGATCCTGTTCACCACCGGCATCACGATGGGCGCGGTCGTCGCGATCGTGCTGAACATCGTGTTCTTCCACCTCGGGCGCAGCGGCCAGGCGGTAGCGGGGCGCGGCGAGATCACCCTCGCCGACGTCAATCGCATGGACGAGGAGCAGTTCCACGCGACGTTCGGGCCGCTGGTGCATGGCACGCGATGGGTGACACGCCACGCCTTCGGGCAGGCGCCGTTCGCGGACGCGCATGACCTGCGGGCAGCGTTCCAGGAGGCGATGCTGATGGCCTCGGACGCGGAGAAGCTGGAGCTGCTGCGGGCGTTCCCGGATCTCGGAGCCGAGGATGAGACGGGCACACCGATCGCGGTGGACCACGTGGCGTTGTCGACGCTGCAGGAGGGCGAGCACCTGGCGGTGGTGAAGCTGGCGACGGCGTATCGGATGCATTTCGGTTTTCCGCTGATCATTTGTGCCCGCGAGATCGACCGTTTCGATGCGGTGCTGCGCACGGGGGCGTCACGCTTGGACAACCAGCCCGCGAGCGAGCGCTCGTTCGCGCTCGTCGAGGTGGCGAAGATCCTGAACTACAGGTTTGATGATCTCGTGGCGGAGGCGAACCCGGTGACCGATTCCTACCTGGCGCGACTGGAGTCGCTGCGGTGACGGTGCGCGGGATGCCGCTGGCCGCGTTCAATGACGCGGACCTGGCGCTTGCCGTGCGCGTGCTGGCCGAGGCGTGCGCGGCGCCCCGCTGGGCCCGGCGTGTAGCGGCGCTGCGCCCGTTCGCCAGCGTGGATGAATTGTGCGAGCAGGCCGTGGCCGAGCTCGCGGCCACCGATGATGCGGATATCCGCGCGGGGCTCGCCGGGCACCCCCGCATCGGTGATCGGGTCACGGGCGGGCGCTCGGCGACGGAGCAATCGCGGGTCGCGGCCGCCGGTGATGCGGTGCTGTCACGGCTGGTGGAGGCGAACCGTGCGTACGAGGAGCGGTTCGGCCACGTCTACCTGGTCTTCGCGCACGGGCGCGGTGCCGAGGAGCTGCTCGCGGTGCTCGAGGAGCGGCTGGGCAACGATCCCGACTCGGAGTGGCGGGTGGCGCGCAGGGAGTTGTGCCGGATCACGGAGTTCCGGCTCGCGGCAATGTTCGATGCGGAGAGCTAGCAGGCTCGCAGGAAGGATGCGGCATGGGAATCGTGTTGGGGCCCAACCAGTACGGCAAGGCGGAGAACCGCGTGGTGCGCATCTATCGGGGCTCGCCGCGCCACGGCATCCGTGACATGACGGTCTCCACGGCGCTGCGTGGTGATTTCACCATCGCGCACACCGAGGGCGACCAGTCGCCCGTGCTGCCGACCGATACGCAGAAGCAGACGGTGTATGCCTATGCGCGGACGCATTGCGACGGCAGCATCGAGGAGTACGGGCTGGCGCTCGCGCGGCACTTCGTCGATGACGTGGAGCCCGTGCAAGGGTCTCGCATCGAGATCGAGGAGCTCGGGTGGGAGCGGGTGCCGGTGGGGGAGGGCGGCCACGATCATGCGTGGACGCGCACCGGGCCCGAGGTCCGCACCGCGGCAGTGACGGTGTCAGGCTCGGGCGGGGAGCGCCGGGAGCATGTGATCGGCGGCATCAAGGACCTGGTACTGCTCAAGTCGACCGGTTCGGAGTTCCAGGGCTTCCTCGAGGACGAGTTCACGGTTCTCGAGCCAACGGATGATCGCGTGATGGCGACGTCCCTGGTAGCGCAGTGGCGGTTTGATGGCGTCGACGTGGCATGGGACGAGGCCTACGCAGCCATCCGGAAGATCATCGTCGAGACGTTCGCGACGCAGCACTCGAAGGCTCTGCAGCAGACTCTCTATGCGATCGGTCGACGGATCCTGGAAGCACGTCCGGAAGTGGTGGAGGTGCGCATGTCCGCGCCGAACAAGCATCACTTCCTCTATGACCTGGAGCGGTTTGGCATCGAGAACAATAACGAGGTCTTCCACGCCGACGACCGGCCATACGGGCTGATCCAGGCGACAGTGGCGCGCGACGATGCCCCTGCCGCTGGCGACGCGTGGGTGCCGCAGCTGGCCTGGCTGGGGTAGGTGGGCTGCGCGGGGGGCCAGGGTTGCGCTTTTTGGGGCAGCTTCGCGCAGGTGCACCGCATTTTTGCTGGCAGAGATGTTGTGTAAACAATCAGTGACACCAGAGTTACTTCTGTCACCTTGGTGGCGTGGCCCCTAACGCTACAAGGTCACTTTCCCGTACAACAGACATAACGTTGAGGTATCAACGACTGTTGAACGGGGGTAGGTCATGACGCGCGACACCAATGCCATACGAGGCTTCGGCGAGTTCCTCGGCAACGAGGAACTGCTGTTCGTCGTCGTCGCTGGTGGCTTCGGCTCGTTAGTCCTCCTCGCCGGCGCCGCACTGGCCCTCCACATCGGCCGGACCACCAGGGCCCGGACCCGCGCCCACCTCACAGCGCCGCGACCGGAACGCGGCACCCCTCACGAGACCGAGACCCGCCTGCCCCGCACGAACACCTCTGCGATCGCCGGCTCGCGCAATGCCATCATCACGGCGAACGCCAGCGCGGCCGGGCCCGAGGCGGCGTCGATCGATCGGGACAGCGGTGGCCAGGCCGAGGGATCCACGACAAGGAAGTCCGCGTCCTTGCCTGCATCCAGATTCCCGAACGCATCCTCCATGTCCAGCGCCCTCGCGCCCGCCAGCGTTGCGCTGAACAGCAATGCAGCAGGCTCCAGGGGCACTACGCGATCAGCGCTCGCGCTCATGTGGACCTTGAAGCAATCGTTGGCGACCCGGCTCACCAGCCACTCGTCGCCCGCGCCCACATCCGAGCCGAGTGCCACCGTGATCCCGCGCGCCGCCATCCGCTTCCAGGGCATAGTCCCCGAGCCCAGGAACAGCTGCGACGTGGGGCAGTGGGCGATCGATGCCCGGGCCGCCGCGACGCGATCGAGCTCGCTATCGCTGCAGTGAACCGCATGGGCCAGGATGCTTCGTCGCCCTAGTAGCGACTCGCCTGCTACCTCGCCGCCCGGACCGAAGCGGCCATCATAGGTATCGAGGTACGAGGACGTGCCGAAGTCGCGCAGCACCGAATCGATCTCGCCCACCCCTGGGGCATCGTTCTCGCTCAGGTGCGTGTGGAAGTACACCCCCGAGGCGTGATGCTGCCGATGCAGCTCGCCCATCCAGCCAAGCGTCTCCGGCGTCACTGACAGCGCGAAACGGGGCACCAGCGCCACCTGGAGCATCGCCCGATCAGGCCGCCCTGGATCATCCGCGCAATGCCAGCGAGCGATCTCGGCCCGGCACGAGCGCTCCGCATCGCCCTCCGAGGTGATCAACGGCGATGCCGAGGCCGGGCCGCGGGTCTGCACGCCGCGCCCGCTGACCATCCGCAGCCCCGTCCGCGCGGTCTCCTCGAACAAGGCGTCCTGCGCGACCGGGAACGCCGAGCCGAACACCATCGCCGCTGTCGTGCCCGCCGCGATGCGGGCCGCGCAGAACTCCCGCGCCGCCTCCCGCGCGAAGCCAGCATCAGCGAAACGGGCCTCGGCCGGGAAGACGCATCGATCCAGCCAGCTCAGCAACGTGCCACCACCGTGCGCATCCGTGGTGTAGACCTGCGGGAAATGGATGTGCGCATCGACGAATCCGGGCAGCAACAGGCAGCCCCGCCGATCCACTACTGTCGCCGCAGCAAGATCGGGCGGAACCTCGCTGAACGGTCCCGAGTAGGCGATCCGGCCGGCATCGTCCACGACCAGCGCGCCATCCGGCTCGCTGACCAGCGCATCCCCTGCTTCATTGACGCTGGGGCGACCGGCGATATGCAGCACATGACCTCGGTACAGGAGCACGTCGCACACTCTTGCACACCAAGATGACAGCCATTGCGCCCCGAACGTCACCAGTGTGTAATGCGGGATCACTACATTCACAGGTATGTCGGTGACCAAAGTAATTCGCAACGCTCGCATCGTCACCATGGACGGGCAGCGGCGCGAGCTCACCGGCAGCGTCGTCATCGAGGGCAACCGCATCACCGCCGTGGGCGACGAGCCCGCCGACCTGCCCGAGCGCGCCACCATCATCGACGGCCGCGGCTGCCTGCTCACCCCGGGGCTCGTCAACACCCACCACCACCTCTACCAATGGATAACCCGCGGCCACGCGGCCGACCTCGACCTCTTCCACTGGCTCGTCACCCTCTACCCCCGCTGGTCAGAGCTCACCCGCGACACCGCCTACACCGCGGCCATCGCGTCCCTCGTCAGGCTCGCCGCCACCGGCTGCACCACCACCACCGACCACCACTACGTCTTCCCGCCCACCGGCGACAAGGGTGCCCGCGCCGACATGCTCGGCAGCGAGATCACCGCCGCCGCCGCGATCGGCATGCGCTTCCACCCCACTCGCGGCTCCATGGACCTCGGCCGGTCCCAGGGCGGGCTGCCCCCCGACTCGCTCGTCGAGCCGCTCCGCGACATCCTCGCCGCCAGCGAGAAAGCACTGACGGAATGGCATGACGCTTCGCCCGGATCGATGCTGCGCATCGGGCTCGCGCCCTGCTCCCCGTTCTCCGCCAGCGCCGACCTCATGCGCGAGACCGCCGCCCTCGCCCGCGACTACGGCGCGCGCCTGCACACCCACCTCGCCGAGACCCGCGAGGAGGTCGCGTTCTGCCGGCAGAACCTCGGCGGCACCCCCCTCGAGTATGTCGCCGGGCTTGGCTGGACCGGCCCCGATGTCTGGTTCGCCCACGCCGTGCACCTCGAGGACCGCGAGATCGTCCAGCTCGCCGACACCCGCACCGGGGTCGCGCACTGTCCCACCTCCAACGCCCGCCTCGGAGCAGGAATCGCACGCCTCCGCGACCTCGTCCGCGCCGGGGTGGCCGTGGGCCTCGGCGTCGATGGCGCGGCGAGCAACGAGGGCGGCTCCCTCATCGAGGAAGCACGTCACGCGCTGCTGTTCGCCCGGGCCCGCGACGGAGCCGCCGCGCTCAGCGCGCGCCAGGCGCTCGAGCTCGCGACACTAGGAGGAGCCCGCCTGCTTGGTCGCGCCAACGACATCGGTTCCATCGAGGAGGGCAAGCTCGCCGACCTCGCGCTGTGGCGCATGGACACCCTGCCCCACGCTGGCATCGACGATCCCGTGGTCGCGCTCGTCATGGGCGTCGCGCCGCCGCTCGAGCGCCTGATCGTCGACGGGCGCGTCATTGTCGAGAACGGGGAGGTCACCACCGTGGACGCCGAGAAGGCCGCGAAGGTCGTGCTCACCGCCCAGCTCGTCATGGCACGCGGGCACAACGGATAGGCCATCGCGTGGACCTGCACACCATCGACACCATCGTCGAGCCCCGCGCGCGCCGCGAGGTTCCCCTGCCAGCGCCAGGCGATGCGATCCTCGGCGGGGGCACCTGGCTCTACTCCGAGCCCCAGCCAGGAACCGACCGGCTCATCGACATCACCGCGCTCGGCTGGCCATCGCTCGCGATCACCGACGATGGCCTCGACATCGCGGCCACCTGCACCATCGAGCAGCTCATCGAAGCATCATTCCCCCCGGAATGGACCGCCACCAGCCTGTTCCGCCAGTGCGCCGACGCGCTCGTCGCCTCGTTCAAGATATGGACCACCGCCACCGTCGGCGGCAACATCTGCCTCGCCCTCCCCGCCGGGTCGATGATCGCCCTCGCCGCCGCCCTCGACGCCACTCTCACGATCTGGCAGCCGGACGGCACCGACCGCACCACCACCATCACCGAGCTCATCACCGGGCCGCGCCGCACCACCCTGGCACCCGGCGAGATCCTCCGCTCCATCCACCTGCCCGAGACCGCCCTGCGCCAGGACGTCACGCTGCGCCGCATATCCCAAGCGCCCCTCGGCCGGTCCGGCGCGCTGCTCATCGGCCGGGCCACCGCGGACGGCTACATCCTCGCCATCACCGCCGCGACAGACCGTCCGCTGCTCCTCGAAGCGGGCAGCCCAGCGGAAACGCGCTCCGCGATCAGCAGGATCAGCAGCGAGCGCTGGTACACCGACCCCCACGGCACGGCCGACTGGCGCGAGCACGTCACCGCGATGCTCGCCGAGGACCTGGTCGCCGAGCTCGTGGAGCGGAGGACATGACCATGAATGTCAACGGCCGCGAGATCACCACCCCGCCCCGCCCCGGCCAATGCCTGCGCACCTACCTGCGCGAGCATGGCAACCACGACGTGAAGAAGGGCTGCGACGCCGGCGACTGCGGCGCCTGCACCGTCCACATCGACGGCAAGCCCCAGCACTCGTGCATCACCCCTGCCCACCGCGCCGCCGGCGCGACCATCACCACCCCGGCGGGGCTCGGCCAGCCCGGCAACCTCCACCCCGCCCAGCAGGCCTTCCGCGACGCCATGGGCTTCCAATGCGGCTACTGCACCCCCGGCATGATCATGACGGCGGCGGCGCTCACCGACGAGCAGCGCGCGGACCTGCCCCGCGCCATGAAGGGCAACCTCTGCCGCTGCACCGGCTACCGCTCCATCCGCGATGCCCTCGAAGGACGAGCCGTCCCTGCTGGAACCACGCTGCCCCCCGCCGCGGACAGTGTCGTGACCGGCACCGAGCCTTACACCCTCGACACCACCATCCCGGGCCTGCTGCACCTCGCGATCGTGGCCAGCCCCCATGCGCACGCGCGCATAGAGCGCATCGACACGGCGCAAGCGCGCAGCATGCCAGGCGTGGTCGCCATCCTCACTCACGAGGACAGCCCGCCGGCGCGCTTCTCCACCGCCCGCCACCACCACTACGCCGACGATCCCGAGGACACCCGCATCCTCGACGACACCGTCCGGTTCGTGGGCCAGCGCGTCGCCGCCGTCATCGCCGAGACCCCGCGCGACGCACACCGCGCTGCCGCGGCCATCACGGTCGAGTACACCCTCCTGGACGCGGTGCACGATCCCGAGCAGGCCACCGAGCCCGGTGCGCCCGTCCTGCATCCGTCGGTATCCCCGCGCAACGTCGTCGCAGAGCTGCATGGCGAGACCGGCAGCATCGCCCGCGGCATCCAGGCAGCGGAGCAAGCAGGGGGAGCGGTCGTCCGCGGAACCTGGCGCACTGCTCGCGTGCAGAACGTCCATATGGAGACCCACGCGACGATCGGCTGGATCGATGACGATCAGCGCCTCGTTCTGCGGACCAGCAGCCAGGTGCCGTTCCTCGTGCGCGATGAGCTTGCCCGCATCCTTGACCTGCCCCGCGAGCAGGTCCGCGTCCACACCGCGCGCGTTGGTGGCGGCTTCGGGGGCAAGCAGGAGATGTTCACCGAGGACATCGTTGCCCTCGCCGTCCAGCGCACCGGCCGACCCGTCCAGTACGAATACAGCCGCTCCGACGAGTTCGATCGCGCCGCCCACCGGCACCCCATGCGCATCGACGTCACCGCCGCGGCCACGCCGGACGGCCGGCTCACCTCGCTCGCTGTCGACGTGCTCTCCGATGCGGGTGCCTATGGCAACCACTCGCCGGGTGTCATGTTCCACGGCTGCAGCGAATCCGTGGCCCAGTACCGCTGCGCCAACAAGCGCGTCGACGCCCGCGCCGTCTACACCAACAACCCTCCCTCTGGTGCTTTCCGCGGATACGGGCTCGGGCAGCTCATGTTCGCCATCGAGCAAGCGCTCGATGATCTCGCGCGCGAGATCGGCATCTCCCCGTTCGACCTGCGCCGCCGCAACGTTGTCGTCCCCGGTGATGTGTTCGTCGACGCAGCCCCTCATGATGACGACCTCATCTTCGGCAGCTATGGCCTCGACCAATGCCTCGACCTTGCTGAGGCAGCCCTCGCTCGAGGCCGCAGCTCCAGCGCGCCGGCCACGCCCCGGGAGCAAGTGGGGGAGGGGATGGCCATCGCCATGATCGCGACCATCCCGCCGCGCGGGCACATCGCCGATGCCAGCGTCACCCTCGAGCGCGACGGCACTGTCACCGTGCGAGTGGGTACCGCGGAGTTCGGCAACGGCACGACCACCATCCACGCGCAGCTCGTGGACGAGGCTCTCGGTATCGAGCCCGGCGCGATCCGCATCATCCAGTCCGACACCGACGCCGTCGAGCACGACACCGGCGCGTTCGGCTCCGCCGGAACAGTGGTTGCCGGCAAGGCCGTGCACCAGGCAGCTACGGCGCTCGCCCGCCGCATCGAGCAGTTCAATGGTGATCTGGCCGAAGTCGCTGCCGAGCACGGACCGCTCGCCGAGCACTCCCGGCAGGATGGCTCGCCCCGCTCGGTCGCCTTCAACGTCCATGCGTTCCGCGTGGCGGTGGATACCGGGACCGGCGTCGTGCGCGTCCTCCAGTCCGTGCACGCCGCCGATGCAGGGACAGTCCTCAATGCTGAGCAGTGCCGCGGCCAGATCGAAGGCGGGATCGCCCAAGGCATTGGCTCCGCCCTCTGGGAGGAAGTGCCGACCCAGGAAGGTGCGAACACCGTCAACACCCTGCGGAACTATCACATCCCCCAGCTCGCCGACATTCCCGCGACCGAGATCTGCTTCGCCGATACCTACGACCAGCTTGGCCCCCTCGGTGCGAAGTCCATGAGCGAATCGCCCTACAACCCCGTCGCGCCCGCCCTGGCCAATGCCATCCGTGATGCCACTGGCGTGCGCCTGCGCGAGCAGCCCATGAACCCTGCGCGGGTGTGGCGCGGGCTCCACGGGCGCGACTAGGAGCTGTCCCTCGGGCAGTGCCGCGCACCGCTGGTCGTCGTGGGTGCTCATCCCGGCGAACGGCACGTGAACAGCGGATTTGTGATTGGGATCGGGGGTGTGTAACTTTCTTGGAGCCAGCCGGTGCGCGGGCCCCGCTCGAAGCGGGGGACGGGCACGAGGCGGAACCGGATCGCGGAGGGGCGTTGTTGCCTCC
>NZ_VSSO01000001.1 GCF_008312885.1 Lolliginicoccus suaedae | reverse complement strand
ACCCGACAGGGTGCGGGAGAGTAGGACACCGCCGGGCAAACACATGTGAACAAGCAGGAGGGGGCGGGGAGCCCAAGGGCCCCCCGCCCCCTCCTGCTATGTGCACTTGCAATAACACTCCGCGCAGTACTCCTGCGATAATCGGAGTGCACGGACAAGCGCGTTGCCCAGTCTGGAAGGACCCTGGCGTGAATGATCGCAACGACCGTCGTGATGGAAGCGACCGGTCATCCAACTGGAACCGCGAGAGCAGCAGCGACCGCAGGGGCGCTTCCCCTGCGCGGGACAGTCGGCCGAGCGGCGGCAGGCCCGCGACCGGAGGTCGTCCCGCAGGCGCCTCACGGCAAGGCGCCCCCCGATTCGACGACAAGGACCCCCGCGGAGGATTCTCGCGCGGAGGCGGTCCCAGCGGCCAGGGGAACGATAGGCGCGGTGAAGCTTCGCGCGGTGGCGGGCCCCGAGGCGGTGCTCCGCGCGGCGACCGCGACCGGTCTGGCGGAAGCAGATCCGCAGGTGGCCAGGACCGGTCAGGGGCCCGAGGAGGGAGCACTGGACGCCCGGATCGCCCTCGCGATCCGTTTGTGCCGGCCACGGTCGATGCCGCGGAGCTCCCCATCGAGATTCGCCGCGATCTGACGGCACTGGACAAGCCATCGGCCGAGCTTGTCGCGCGCCATCTGGTCCGGGCAACACAGCTAATGGACGAAGATCCGCAACTGGCCCTGGAGCATGCGCGAGCAGCTCGGCGGCGCGCCTCCCGGATCGCTGTCGTTCGCGAGGCAGCTGGAGTCGCTGCCTACACCGTTGGCGAGTGGGCCGAGGCTCTCAACGAGCTACGGACGGCTCGTCGAATCGGAGGCAGCAACGCGCTGCTGCCGATGATGGCTGATTGCGAGCGTGGCCTCGGCCGTCCCGAGCGTGCTATCGAGCTTGCGCGCTCAGCGGAAGCGAGGTCCCTCGATCCCGACGCTGCGGTGGAGCTCATGATCGTTGTCTCGGGTGCACGAATGGATCTTGGCCAGCATGATGCTGCCGTCGTGTCGCTGCAGGGGCGCATTCTGGATACCCTTGTGGACGGCCCTTCCGCAGCTAGGCTGCGCTACGCCTACGCGGAGGCGTTGCTGGCCGCGGGGCGTGTGGATGAAGCGATCCAGTGGTTCATGAAGTCCGCGGAATCGGACAATGAGGAGACCGACGCCGAGGAACGTGCCATCGAGATCGCGGCCGAGCGCCCGATCGACGACTAGTCACCCGGAAGCGTCTACTCATGCCGGACACGCTGGGTCTCGCCCACGACGTATTGCTCCTCGACCTCGATGGCACCTTGTACACCGGCGCCACTGCGGTACCGCATGCGGTGGAGGCGCTGCGATCCGTGGGCGCTGGCGGGGGAGATCACGAGTCTCCGCGATTGCTGTATGTCACCAACAATGCGAGCCGCGCGCCCGCAGCCGTCGCGAGCCATCTCGCCGAGTTTGGGTTCTCAGCGGATCCGGCGGATGTGGTCACCAGTGCCCAGGCCGCCGCGCGGCTGATCGCTAGCCGTGTGCCTGCGGGCTCGCGCGTCCTCGTTGTGGGAACCGACGCGCTCGCAGAGCATGTGGCGCAGGCCGGGCTCGTGCCGGTGCGCGAGGCCTCCGCTCTGCCCGACGCGGTGGTCCAGGGCCATTCGCCCGATACGGACTGGCACATCCTGGCCGAGGCGGCATTGGCGATCCGCGGCGGAGCGCTGTGGGTCGCGGCCAACCGGGACACGACATTGCCCAGTGATCGAGGGCTCCTCCCCGGCAATGGCGCGATGGTCGCGGCGCTCGAGGCGGCAACGTCGCTGAGCCCTCTGGTGGCGGGCAAGCCAGGACAGGCGATCCTGCGCGATGCGCTCGACCGAGGAGATTTCCGCAGTCCGCTGGTGGTGGGGGACCGGCTCGACACCGACATCGCGGGGGCGCGGGCGCTCGGCCTGCCGAGCTTGTACGTATGGACCGGTGTTTCACAGCCGCTCGATGTACTCGCTGCTCCGCTGGACTCGCGTCCCGATCATCTCGGTGCTGACCTGCGTGCCCTCCTCGAGCCTGCCAGCGAGACACGAGCAGGCGCCCCCGCGCCCATCGAGGCGATTGCCATCGGTGGGGCAACGCTGGCAATCACTGTCTCCGAAGCGTGCATCGACCCGATCGCGGCGCTGCGCGCCGTGGCGCCCATCGCCTGGGAGCTGCTGGATCGTCTTGGTGAACCCGTTACCCTGCGACCCGAGGGGCCCGTCGCAGAATCTGTGATCCGCGAGTGGACGGCACGAGCGCGCAGCAGCGCGTGCGGGCTGGTATCGGCTAGCGTGAGTGCCAATGAATAGACCCACGCCGATCCCGGGGCCACTGCCCGGCCCGAGCAGTGCGGCCGATCCCGCCGTGGCGCCTCGTGACGTCGAGAACGAGATCCAGCAGCTACTCCAACAGATCGACGCGACCACTGCCATCGCCGGAGCTGGCCAGGCCGGCATGGACGACCAGGTCGCGCTATTCGAGCAAGCACACGCAATCCTCGTCGAGGCCCTCAGCGCCATCGACGATGTCTAGGAAGTGACTGGCAATGCCCCGAAGAGTCCGAGTGGACGCCGAACTGGTGCGCCGAGGTCTCGCCCGGTCACGCGAGCATGCGGTCGAGCTGGTGTCATCGGGCCGCGTCCAGTCCGCTGGCGCGACGATCGCCAAGCCCGCGACAGCGATCGAGCAGCACGCCCCCTTGCATATCCTCGCTGCGGGCGATGAGGAGAACTGGGCCTCGCGCGGCGCGCGGAAGCTCTTGGGCGCCCTCGAGGCATGGGAGGCATCTGGGCTGGAGGTGGAGGGTCGCCGCTGCCTCGACGCTGGGGCATCCACGGGTGGCTTCACGGATGTGCTGCTAGCCCGCGGGGCTCGCGAGGTGGTCGCCGTTGACGTCGGCTATGGGCAGCTGGTGTGGCGGTTGCAGAACGATCCCCGCGTGATCGTGCATGACCGGACCAATGTGCGCTCGCTCGATGCAGCAATGATCGGGGGGACGGTCGAGCTGATCGTCGCGGACCTGTCCTTCATCTCCCTGGAACTCGTACTACCGGCGTTCGCGGCATGCGCTGCGGACGATGCCGACCTGCTGCCAATGGTCAAGCCGCAGTTCGAGGTCGGCAAGGAGCGGCTCGGCTCGGGCGGAGTTGTTCGGGACCCAGCATTGCGGGCCGAATCCGTGGAGCGGATCGCTTTGCGGGCAGAGGCACTTGGCCTGGGAGTGCGCGGGGTAGTCGCGAGCCCGCTGCCCGGGCCGTCCGGCAACGTCGAGTACTTCCTGTGGTTGCGTAAGGGCAGCGCGGGCCAGCTCTCGCCCGAGGAGATCCGGCTCCAGGTGGAGGCGGCTGTGGCGGAGGGTCCGCGATGACGGGCACCGAGGGCTCCGGAGCCGCGGCAGGCGCTACCCGGGAGATCCTGCTCGTCGCGCATACCGGCCGCCCCGAGATCGTGCCCACCATCCAGCACGTGGCTCGCATCCTGGCGCACTATGGGATCGGACTGCGCATCCTGGCGCACGAGGCAGCGAGCACGCACGTTCCCGAGGAGGGCCTGCCCGGGTACGAGACTGTCATCGAGGCTGGCCCGGATGCTGCCAAGGGATGCGAGATGGTGCTCGTCCTCGGTGGCGACGGGTCGATGCTGCGCGCAGCGGAATTCGCGCGCAACGCCGGGATACCGGTCCTTGGCATCAACCTGGGCCATATCGGTTTCCTCGCGGAGACCGAGGCGGACCATCTCGAGGATGCGCTGGGGCAGGTGGTGCGGCGCGAGTACAACGTGGAGCACCGGATGACCCTGCACATGCGGGCATGGTCCGGGGGCCAGGTGCTCGCCGAGGGCTGGGCGTTGAACGAAGCCAGTATCGAGAAGGCGCCACGGCTCGGCGTGCTGGAGGTTGTCCTGGAGGTCGATGGCAGGCCCGTCTCGGCCTTTGGCTGCGATGGGGTGCTGGTCTCGACCCCCACCGGCTCCACCGCGTACGCATTCTCGGCTGGTGGCCCGATCGTGTGGCCGGAGCTCGAGGCGCTTCTCGTGGTGCCGAGCAATGCTCATGCATTGTTCGCGCGACCCATGGTCACGAGCCCCGATTCAGTGGTGGCCGTCGAGATCGATCCGCAGGGCCATGATGCGCTCGTGTTCTGCGACGGGCGGCGGATCACCCAGGTGCCAGCTGGTGGGCGGGTCGAGTTCCGCAAGGACGATCGGCCTGTGCTGTGGACGCGGCTGGACTCGGCCCCGTTCGCGGATCGGCTGGTGCGCAAGTTCGAGCTACCTGTGCAAGGCTGGCGCGGCCGGACTATCCGAGAGGAAGGTTGACCATGCTCGCCGAGATCCGCATCAGCAACCTCGGTGTGATCGAGACTGCCGCGGCCGAGCTGCACCCGGGCTTGACCGTGCTGACGGGCGAGACGGGCGCGGGCAAGACGATGGTGGTGACTAGCCTGCATCTCCTCGGCGGCGTGCGCGCTGATGCGAGGCGCGTCCGTGCCGGGGCGGACCGCGCTGTGGTGGAGGGTCGATTCTCCCTGGACCATGCGGGCGCGGCAACGCGCGAGGAGGTCGCGGAGATCCTCGACTCCACTGGTGCCGAGGCCGATAGCGACGAGACAGTGATCGCGGTGCGCACCGTCAGCGCGGAGGGGCGCTCCCGTGCCTATCTGGGTGGGCGCAGCGTCCCCGCGGCATCGCTGGGCCGCTTCACTGGTGCGCTGCTGACAGTCCACGGCCAGAATGATCAGTTGCGCTTGCTCAAGCCGGACCAGCAGCGTCATGCTCTCGACCGTTTCGCGGGCGACTCCGTGGCGCCGCTCCTGGAGCGCTACCGGGCAGCGCGCAAGGAATGGCGAGCTCTCGCGCGCGAGCTCGAGGAGCGGACCTCGCGCTCGCGGGAGCTGGCGCAGGAGGCCGATCGCCTGGCGTTCGGGATCAAGGAGATCGAGGAATCCGAGGCGACGCCGGGCGAGGATGTGGAGCTCGCGAGCACCATCCGGCGATTGAGCGATCTGGATTCGCTGCGCGAGACGGCAGTGACCGCGCTCGCGGCGATCATGGGGCCGGGGGAGCATGTTACCGATGCGATGGAGGGCGGCGACGCGCTGGCGCTGCTCGGCCAGGCCCGCCAGGCGCTGGAGTCCGCCGATGATCCCGCGCTGCAGGGCCTCGCAGCGCGTGCTGATGAGGCCGTGCTGCTGGTCAATGATCTGGGCGCGGAGCTGAGCGGCTACCTCTCCGATCTGCCCAGCGATCCGGGATCGCTCGATTCGATGCTGGGCCGCCAGGCAGAGCTGAAGGCCCTCACTCGCAAGTACGCGGCCGACATCGATGGCGTGCTGGCATGGGCGGACGAGGCCCGTGAGCGGCTGCAGCGCATCGATGTGTCTTCCGGTGCGCTGGAGGATCTCGCGGCCCGGTCGCGGGCCGCGGCGAAGGATGTGGCGCGCCATGCGATGGAGCTCTCGCGCGCGCGGCGCAAGGCAGCGACCGAGCTGGCCCGTGCTGTGACAGCGGAGCTTTCCTCGCTGGCGATGGGCCGGGCCTCGCTGGATATCGTTGTCGAGCAACCGTCGGCCGAACCTGGCTCGGAGGGGGCGATCGAGGTGGCTGGCGGCTGGTGCCCGGCGGGCCCGGCGGGCATCGACTCCGTCGAGTTCCGGCTGGCGGCGCACGGTGGGGCGACCCCGATGCCGCTGGCCCGCAGTGCTTCGGGCGGCGAGCTCTCCCGGGTGATGCTGGCTCTCGAGGTAGTGCTCGCCGGTGGCGACGGCACCGCGACGCTGGTGTTCGACGAGGTCGATGCTGGGGTCGGTGGACGTGCAGCGATCGAGATCGGCCGCTGCCTGGCGCGGCTCGCGCGAACCCATCAGGTGATCGTGGTGACGCATCTTCCGCAGGTCGCGGCCTATGCGGACACTCATCTGGTGGTGGATAAGCAGGACTCTGGCGACTTGGGCCTGGTGAGTGGCGTCCGATCGGTCGACGATGGTGATCGTGTGGCCGAGCTGGCGCGCATGCTCGCGGGGATGGGGGAGTCGGATACCGCGCGAGCGCACGCCGAGGAGCTGCGTGCCGCGGCGATCTCGGAGCGGGGCCGGCTCGCGGGCTGAGGCGCGTGCCGGGCAGCGGGCGCGAACCGGGATCCGTTGCGTAACTTTTTGATCTCGGCGCGCCTCCGACCGCTTGGCCGTGGAGGGGTTCATTATCGGGACATGAAGATGCCGTCACTGCTGTCGCGCAATAGCTCCACCCTGCCGGGCGTGATCGGTAGCGCCCGGGTCGATCGTGACGTCGCGAGGGCCGCGCGCCGTGCCGGCCGTGGCGATGTGGTCATCCTGAGCCAGCCGGATCTCGACGGAAAGACATGCGAGGCGTTGATCCGCGCGCAGGTCGCTGCGGTGGTCAACACTGGTTCCTCGATCTCGGCCCGCTATCCGGGCCTGGGGCCGCTGCATCTGGTCCAGGCGGGCGTGATGCTCGTCGATAGCGCTGGCACAGCGATCCTTGACGATGTCAAGGACGGGGCGAAGGTGCGCGTGCACGAGGGCGAGGTGTTCCTTGGGCAGCGCGTTGTCGGGCAGGGCATCGAGCTCACCGAGTCCGAGATCATGGATCTGCTGTCGGAGACCAAGCGCTCCCTCGCGACGCATCTCGACGAGTTCTCGGTGAACATGACGGACTTCCTGCACGAGGAGGGGCCGCTGGTCATCGAGGGCGCGGGCATTCCTGCGCTGGGCATCGATCTGCGGGACCGGCAAGTGGTGGTGGTCGACGCGAGCCCGGGTTTCGAGAAGGACCTGCGCCGGGTCCGGCCGTTCCTCAAGGAGTACCAGCCGATCCTGATCGGTGTGAACGGGGGTGCGGACGCGTTGTTCCGGTCCGGCACGAAGCCAGACCTCATCATTGGTGACCCCGACACGATGAGCGCGGAGACCTTGAAGTGCGGCGCGATGATCATCCTGCCCGCGGAGCCGGATGGCCACGCGAAGGGACTGGATCGGGTGCAGGACCTCGGGGTGGGGGCATTGACGTTCCCTGCCTCGGCGAATCCCGCCGATCTGGCGCTGCTGCTCGCGTACCACCAGGGGGCGTCGTTGATCGCGACGGTCGGGGTGAAGGGATCGCTGGAGGACTTCCTGGACCGGGATCTCGCCATGGAGTCCCCGTCGACGTTCCTGACGCGTGTCCGCGTGGGCGATCGGCTGGTGGACGGCCGGGCGCTGGCGACGTTGTACCGGAGCCGGGTCTCGGCGACGGCGATCGCGTTGTTCGTGCTCGCGCTGATGGCGGCAGCGATCGTGGTCCTGCTGATCGTCAATGGCGTGGACGACCCGATCGGGTGGGGCGTGGACCGGTGGAACACGTTCGCGCTGTGGGTGCAGGACCAGGTGCAGAACCTGCGCCAGTAGTGCCGGAGCGGGAGGACGGAGGTGGGGTGATCTCTCATCGTGGGATGGATCACCAGGGAATCGCAGTTCCGACGTGCAGGTTTCCTCATCGCGAGCAGATTGGTGTTACCGTGAAATCCCGTGGGTCAGCAGGCCCCATTCGTAGTCTGCTCGATTAGGTCACGGGAGTTTCTTTGCCATTCTCACGCCATAGCGCGAAGACCGAGACGAAGCACATCTTCGTCAGCGGCGGCGTCGCTTCATCACTCGGCAAGGGGCTCACTGCCTCAAGCCTGGGCCAGCTCCTCACGGCCCGCGGACTGCGGGTCACGATGCAGAAGCTCGACCCCTATCTCAATGTTGATCCCGGAACGATGAACCCGTTCCAGCATGGCGAGGTCTTCGTCACCGACGACGGTGCGGAGACCGATCTCGATATCGGTCACTACGAGCGGTTCCTCGATCGGGACCTGCCCGGATCGGCGAACGTCACGACTGGCCAGGTGTACTCGACGGTCATCGCCAAGGAACGCCGCGGCGAGTACCTCGGTGACACGGTGCAGGTCATCCCGCACATCACCGACGAGATCAAGAACCGCATCCTCGCGATGTCCGGCCCCGATCTGCAAGGCCATGTGCCGGATGTGGTGATCACCGAGATCGGTGGCACCGTCGGCGATATCGAGTCGCAACCATTCCTCGAGGCGGCGCGGCAGGTCCGGCATGATGTCGGGCGCGGCAACGTCTTCTTCCTCCACGTCTCGCTCGTCCCGTACCTCGCGCCGTCGGGAGAGCTGAAGACCAAGCCGACGCAGCACTCGGTGGCCGCGCTGCGCAACATCGGTATCCAGCCCGACGCGCTGATCCTGCGGGCGGACCGGGATGTGCCCGAGGCGCTCAAGCGCAAGATCGCCCTGATGTGCGATGTCGACGAGGAGGGCGTGGTGTCCACCGCGGATGCCCCGTCGATCTATGACATCCCGAAGGTGCTGCACCGCGAGGGCCTCGATGCCTATGTGGTCCGCAAGCTCGGCCTGCCCTTCCGGGACGTGGACTGGACAGTGTGGGGCGACCTGCTCGACCGCGTCCACAAGTCCCGCGAGACCGTCCGCATCGCGCTCGTCGGCAAGTACGTCGACCTCCCCGATGCGTACCTGTCGGTGACCGAGGCGCTGCGCGCGGGCGGCTTCCACCACCGTGCCAAGGTCGATATCAAGTGGGTCCCCTCCGATGAGTGCGCCTCCGATCAAGGGGCCGCCGCTGCGCTCAACGATGTCGACGGCATCCTCATCCCCGGCGGTTTCGGCATCCGTGGCATCGATGGCAAGCTCGGAGCCATTCGCTACGCCCGGTCCCGCAAGGTTCCGCTGCTCGGGCTATGCCTCGGGCTGCAGTGCGTGGTCATCGAGGCTGCCCGCTCGGTCGGCCTCGACGATGCGAACTCCTCCGAGTTCGAGCCCGAGACCCCGCACCCGGTGATCTCGACCATGGCGGACCAGCTCGACATCGTCGCTGGCCACGCGGACATGGGCGGCACGATGCGCCTCGGCGCGTACCCCGCGAAGCTCGATAAGGGATCAGTCGTCGCGCAGTCCTATGGGGCGACCGATGTCTCGGAGCGGCATCGCCACCGCTTCGAGGTCAACAACGCCTACCGGGAGCGCATCGCCAAGAGCGGCCTGCGATTCTCCGGTACCTCTCCCGATGGGAAGCTCGTCGAGTTCGTCGAGTATCCCAAGGATGTGCATCCGTTCTTCGTGGCCACCCAGGCGCATCCGGAGCTCAAGAGCCGCCCGACCCGCCCGCATCCGCTGTTCGCCGCGTTCGTCAAGGCGTCCATGCGGTACTCGGCGGGGGAGCGGCTGCCCGTGGAGATCCCCGGTTCCGACGGCAATGCCGACGAGCGCAAAGCAGGGGAGCCTCGCAAGAAGACCGGCACCCCGGCATCATGACAGGCAGCGACCGCCACGATTTCCGCACCATCGCGTCCCGCATCGCCTACGAGGGCGCCGTTGTCGCCCTGCGCGTCGATGATGTCGCCATGCCTGGGGGCAGGACCGCGAAGCGCGAGGTCGTGGAGCATTTCGGGGCGGTCGCTGTGCTCGCCCTCGATGAGGACGACAAGCTGATCCTGGTGCAGCAGTACCGGCATCCGGTGCAGGAGAGATTATGGGAACTGCCGGCAGGCTTGCTCGACGAGCCCGATGAGGATCCTGTCGACGCGGCCAGCCGGGAGCTCCGCGAGGAGACCGGCCTCGCTGCCCGCGACTGGCAGGTCCTCATCGACGTCGCGGTATCGCCGGGCATGACCGACGAGGTCACCCGCGTGTTTCTCGCGCAAGGCATCACCAAGGTCGACCGCCCCGAGCTCGAGCACGAGGAAGCAGACATGCAAGCGGAGTGGTTCAGCGTGGACGATGCGGCCCGGCAGGTGCTCGACGGCACCATCGTCAACGCCACCGCCGTCGCGGGCATCATGGCTCTGGTAGCGGCACGAGCATCCGGCTCCCCGCTGCGGCCAGCCCACGCCCCGTGGCCGCTGCGCCCCACGAGGCTCGCGCAGCGACGCTTCGTGGACGGTGACTGACCGCCGCCATGCTCGTGCACCAGGTCTCCGCATACCTCGACCACCTCGCGGTCGAGAAGGGCGCGTCACCGAACACGCTCAGCTCCTACCGGCGGGACCTCATGCGCTATGCGCGCCACCTGCAGGGCCGTCACGTCAATAACCTCGCCGACGTCGCCGAGAGCGACGTGGAGCAGTTCGTGGTGGCGCTTCGCTCCGGTGACCCGGACCAGGGGCGGCCCGCGCTCTCGTCCAGCTCGGTGGCACGGGCGCTCATCGCGGCCCGCGGGCTGCACAGGTTCGCCCTCGCCGAAGGAATCATCGCCGCGGATGTCGCGCGCGCGGTCAAGCCACCGAGCCCCAGCAAGCGGCTGCCGAAGGCGCTTCCGGTCGACGATGTGCTCGCGATCCTCGACTCGGCGGGAAGCGAGTCGGATGGCCCGCGCGGCCTGCGCGACAAGGCGCTCCTCGAGCTGCTCTACTCGTGCGGGGCACGCATCAGCGAGGCCACCAGCTTGGACATCGATGATCTCGATGTGGAATCCCGCTCGGTGCTCCTGCGCGGCAAGGGTGGCAAGGAACGGCTCGTGCCCGTTGGTCGCCCAGCCATGGAGGCACTCGAGTCCTACCTGGTGCGAGGCCGGCCCGCCCTGGTGCGCCGCTCCACCCCGGCAGTGTTCCTCAATGCCCGCGGCGGACGATTGTCCCGGCAGAGTGCCTGGCAGATCCTGCAGACCGCGGCGGGGCGGGCGGGGCTGTCAGTGACGGTTTCCCCGCACACCCTGCGGCACTCGTTCGCGACGCACCTGCTCGAGGGGGGCGCGGACGTGCGGGTGCTGCAGGAACTGCTGGGGCACGCATCGGTGACCACGACCCAGGTGTATACGGCGGTCACGGTGACGTCGCTGCGCGAGGTCTGGGCGGAGGCGCACCCTCGTGCCCGCTAGGCTCGTGTCGAACATGCTGTTCAACGGCAGCAAACGGTACCGTTAGCACATCGCAGCCATGGGAAAGCCCGCAAGCACGACGGCGCAGTGAAGGAGAACCAACCACCGTGAAGACACCGCAGCATCTCGCCGCGGAGTCCGAGCGACCAGCAAACCCCGGCGCGGGCAACTCGGAAGGCCACTTGGCCGGTACGGATGCCTCGCAGGAGGAGACGCTCGGTCCAACGGGACGCCCGGTGCGCGAGATCCCCGAGCCGCAGCCACTGCGCGGCCATGGTCCCGCCAAAGTCGTGTCGCTGTGCAACCAGAAGGGTGGCGTCGGCAAGACCACCTCCACGATCAACCTCGGCGCGGCGCTCGCCGGGTACGGGCGCCGCGTCCTGCTCGTGGACCTCGACCCGCAGGGAGCGCTCTCGGCCGGGCTCGGCGTGGCCCACCACGAGCTCGAGCAGACCGTGTACAACCTGCTCGTCGAGCCCCGTGCCTCTACCGAGGACGTCATCATGCGCACCCGCGTCGACGGCATGGACCTGCTGCCGAGCAACATCGACCTCTCGGCGGCCGAGATCCAGCTCGTCAACGAAGTTGGCCGCGAGCAGACCCTCTTCCGCGCGCTGCACCCCGTGCTCGATCGCTACGACTACGTCCTCGTCGACTGCCAGCCATCGCTGGGCCTGCTCACGGTCAACGCGCTCGCCTGCTCCGACGGCGTCATGATCCCGATGGAATGCGAGTACTTCAGCCTCCGCGGGCTCGCGCTGCTCAACGACACCGTCGCCAAGGTGCGCGAGCGGCTCAACCCGCGGCTGCAGATGGCCGGGATCCTCGTCACCATGTTCGACGCCCGCACCCTGCACGCCCGCGATGTGATGAACCGCGTCGTGGAGGTCTTCGGCGACCTCGTCTTCCACACCACCATCAATCGCACGGTGCGGTTCCCCGAGACCAGCGTCGCCGGGGAGCCGATCACGAGCTGGGCGCCGAAGTCCGCGGGCGCGATCGCCTACCGCGCCCTGGCCCGGGAACTGATCGCGGGGTTCGGTAAAGGCCGGTGACCGACCAGCCAACCAGCCCGGACCGCACCGATGATCGCGTGTTCAGCGTGCGGCTGAGCAACTTCGAAGGCCCCTTCGACCTTCTGCTGCACCTGATCAGCCAGCAGAAGCTCGATGTCACCCACGTGGCTCTCCACACGGTCACCGATGACTTCATCGCCTACACCAAGCGGCTCGGCGCGGAGCTCGGCCTCGACCAGACCACCGAGTTCCTCCTGGTCGCCGCGACGCTGCTCGACCTCAAGGCCGCGCGGCTGCTGCCCTCCGCCGACGTCGATGACGAGGAGGACCTCGCGCTGCTCGAGGCCCAGGACATCCTGTTCGCCCGGCTCCTCGAGTACCGCGCCTACCGGCAGGTCGCCGAGCTCTTCAGCGCGATGGAGGAGCAGGCCCAGTACCGCTACCCGCGCGCGGCCTCCCTCGAGGACCGCTACGTCGACCTGCTCCCCGATGTTGTCCTCGGCGTCACGCCGGAGCAGTTCGCCGAGCTCGCCGCCGCCGCGTTCCGGCCCCGCCCCGACCCCGAGGTCAGCGTCGCGCACATGCATGGCGAGCTCGTCACCGTGGCTGGCGAGGCCAGTGCCATCCTCGCGCGGTTCGCCACCGAGGGACCAGGCGCGTGGCTGACGTTCCACGAGCTCGTCGCGGATTGCGACAGCGTGCTGCGCATCGTGGTGCGGTTCCTCGGCCTGCTCGAGCTGTTCCGCGAGAAAGCCATCGACATCGACCAGGACGAGCCGCTCGGCGCGCTGCGCGTGCGCTGGACCGGCATCGAGCCAGCACTATCCGACGCAGGGGACGAGTATGGGTGACCGCGACGACCACACCGATGAGCACGAGGCCGATGCGCGCGAGGTGGAGCCCGAGCACTGGCCCGAGGAGCGCGTGGAGGCGGCGCTCGAGGCGCTCCTCCTCGTTGTTGACACCCCCGTCGCCTCGCGGGACCTCGCCAACGCCCTCGACCTGCCCGAGGACCGCGTCCGGCGCGCGCTCATCCGGCTCGCGGCAAGCTATGAGAATCGCCGCAGTGGCATTGACCTGCGGTTTGCCGGTGACGGTTGGCGCATGTACACCCGGAGCGAATACTCTTCCTATGTCGAACGACTAATCCTGGACGGCGCGCGGTCAAAACTGACCCGGGCTGCCCTCGAGACCCTCGCCGTCGTTGCCTACCGGCAGCCCGTGACGCGATCCCGCGTCAGCGCGGTCCGCGGCGTCAACGTCGACGGTGTCATACGGACACTGCTCGCCCGAGGTCTCATCGCCGAAGCCGAACCCATCCTGGACGTTCCCGGTACACACTATGTGACGACGGAACTGTTCCTCGAGCGGCTGGGCATCGCATCGCTCGACGAGCTCCCGCCGATCGCGCCGCTCCTCCCGGATGTGGACGTGATCGACGAACTGGGCGACGAGCTGAACGACGAGCTCGCCGTCCGCATAGCGAAGGCCGAGCGCCGCAGGCAAGGCGCTCGCGCCGAGCCAACCACTGAATAGGAACACAGCATGAGAACTCCCGCTCGCCGAGATGGCACACCGGACAATGGACGCGGTCGCCGCGGCCATGGCGCCCCCCGCTCGAACGACAGCCGCACCACCGAGGGCCGTACGGGCCAGGGACGTGGCGCCCCCCGCAGCAGCCAGGACCGCTCGGGCCAGGACCGGCCCCGCCAGGAACGAACCAGCCAGGATCGCAGCAGCTGGGGACGTGCGCCGCAGTCCGGCTCAGGACGGCCCTCCGAAGGACGCCCGTCCGCTGGACGCTCGTTCCCGAGCCGATCCGCTGGCGGCCAGGGTAGGCCGGAGCAGCCCCGCAGCGCCGATCGTCGAGGCAACTCGGACAATCCTCGCGGCGCTGACCGCCGTGGCAGCTCGGATTACCCCCGCGGTGCCGATCGCCGCAACGAGGGTCCGCGCAGTGGCGGATCCCGCAGCGAGGGCTTCCGTGGCGCACCCTCTCGTGAAGGCTTCCGAGGCGCAGCCCCTCGCAGCGAAGGCGCCCGTGAAGGCTTCCGCAGTGGCCCCTCCCGCAGTGGCCCCTCCCAGCGTGGTGCCGAGGCACGCGGCCCGAGGCAGGGCAACCCCCGCGATCCGCAGCAGCGTGGCGCAGGCAGGCCGTACGGCGACCAAGGCTCCCAGCAGGGAAACCGGGGATTCTCCACAGGGCGGCCCCCGAGCACGCGGCCGAAGCCCGCGCGCCGCGTCGCCCCGCCCATCAGCAACGCCCGTCCCGCTCCCGACGGCGCGCCCCTGACCGGTGCCGCGCTGCCTGATACCGCAACTTTCAGCGAGGACGGCGTACGGCTGCAGAAGGTCCTCGCCCGTGCTGGCGTTGGCTCGCGCCGCGTGTGCGAGCAGATGATCGACCAGGGCCGCATCGAGGTCAACGGCCAGCGCGTCAAGGTGCAGGGCATGCGCATCGATCCGGCCACCGCCGTGGTCAAGGTCGACGGCATGCGCGTGATGATCACCGAGGATCTCGTGCACCTCGCGCTGAACAAGCCCCGCGGCTGGCAGTCCACCATGCAGGACGAGATGAACCGCCCCTGCGTCGGCGACCTCGTTGCCGAGCGCATCGCCGCCGGGCAGCGGCTCTTCCACGTCGGGCGCCTCGACGCCGAGACCGAGGGCCTGCTGCTGCTGACCAACGATGGCGAGCTCGCCCATCGACTCATGCATCCCTCCTACAAGGTCCGCAAGACCTACCTCGCTAACGTCGAGGGCATGATGAGCCGGGCCACCGAGCGAGAGATGCGCGCGGGCGTCGAGCTCGAGGATGGCCCCGTCGAGATCGACGAGATCACCACCGTCGATATGAACGAAGGCAGCTCGCTGGTGAAGATCGTGCTCCACGAGGGGCGCAAGCACATCGTGCGGCGGCTCCTCGAGCACGTCGGCCACCCCGTCACTGAGCTCGTGCGCACCCAGATCGGCACCGTCCAGCTCGGCGAGCAGCGGCCCGGCACCATGCGCGTGCTCAACCGGCAAGAAGTAGGAAACCTGTACAAGGAGGTAGGGCTGTGAGCGAGCTCGTCGTAGCCATCGACGGACCAGCAGGAACGGGCAAGTCCAGCGTGTCCCGCAAGGTAGCCAAGGCGCTCGGCGCCCGCTACCTAGACACCGGCGCGATGTACCGGATCGCCACGCTGCACGCCCTGCGGACCGCCGCGAACATCGACGATCCCGCCGAGCTCGCCACCATCACCGCCAACCTCCCGCTGGCCATCGGGAATGATCCCGAGAGCGAGCAGGTGCTCCTCAGCGGCGAGGACGTGGCCCGCGACATCCGCGGCAACGAGGTCACCGCCGCGGTCTCCGCGGTCGCGGCCGTGCCCGAGGTGCGCCACCAGCTCGTCGATCTGCAACGCAGGCTCGCCGCGGAGCCGGGTCGCATCGTCGTCGAGGGACGCGATATCGGCACCGTCGTCCTCACGGATGCCGATGTGAAGATCTTCCTCACCGCCACTCCCGAGGCCCGCGCGCAGCGCCGCCTCGACCAGGACATCGCCGAGGGGCGCGCCAGCACGTTCGAGGCGGTGCTCGCCGACGTGAAGCGCCGCGACGAGTACGACTCCACGCGCGCCATATCCCCGCTGCGGCCCGCCGATGACGCCATCGTCGTCGACACGAGCGAGCTCACCCTCGACGACGTCGTCAACAACCTTCTCGGCATCGTCCGGGAACGAACAGGAACCACCGAATGACCGAGCCCACAGACAGCACCTTGTTCCTCCCCGGCGACGGGCACTGGACCGACGAGGGCGACTGGGAGGTCGACCTCCTCGAGGACGGCACCCCCGTCGGCGAGGAGCCTCGCGCGGTCGTCGCCATCGTCGGGCGGCCCAACGTCGGCAAGTCCACCCTTGTCAACCGCATCATTGGCCGTCGCGAGGCTGTCGTCGAGGATGTCCCCGGCGTCACCCGCGACCGCATCTCCTATGACGCCGAATGGGGCGGTCGCCCCTTCACCGTGCAGGACACTGGCGGATGGGAACCCACCGCCAAGGGCCTGCACCAGTCCGTGTCCCGGCAGGCCGAGCTCGCCATGCGCACCGCCGACCTCATCGTCGTGGTCGTCGATGCCACGGTCGGAGCCACTACCACCGACGAAGCGGTATCGCGCATCCTCCGCCGGTCCAAGACCCCCGTCATCCTCGTGGCCAACAAGGTCGACAGCAATAAGCTCGAATCCGACGCGGCGGCTCTCTGGAGCCTCGGTATCGGCGAGCCACGGCTGATCAGCGCCACCCACGGACGCGGTGTCGCCGACCTCCTCGATCTCATCATCGAGACCTTGCCCACCAAGCCGCGCGAGGACATCCAGCGCACCGGCGGGCCCCGCCGCATCGCCCTCGTCGGCAAGCCGAACGTCGGAAAGTCCAGCTTGCTCAACAAGCTCACCGGCGACGAGCGCTCCGTCGTCCACGACGTAGCTGGCACTACCGTCGACCCCGTCGACTCCCTCGTCGAGCTTGGCGGCAAGACCTGGCGCTTCGTGGATACCGCAGGGCTGCGCAAGCGCGTCATCACCGCCAGCGGTGCCGAGTACTACGCCTCGCTGCGCACCCGTGGCGCGATCGAGTCCGCGGAAGTGGTCGTCATCCTCATCGACGCATCCCAGCCCATCAGTGAGCAGGACCTCCGCATCCTCACCATGGTGGAGGAGACCGGCCGGGCACTCGTCATCGCCTTCAACAAGTGGGACCTCGTCGAGGAGGAGCGCCGCCTCCAGCTCGACAAGGAGATCGACCGCGATCTCATCCGCTTCCCGTGGGCGCAACGCGTCAACATCTCCGCCCTCACCGGGCGGGCGGTGCAGAAGCTCGTCCCCGCCATGGAGACCGCCCTCGAATCGTGGGACACCCGCGTCTCCACTGGACGGCTCAACAACTGGCTCCGCGAGACCACCTCCGCCACCCCGCCCCCCATGCGCGGCGGACGGTTGCCCCGGATCCTCTACGCCACCCAGGCCACCAACCGGCCACCCACGTTCGTGCTGTTCACCACCGGCTTCCTCGAGGCAGGCTACCGGCGCTTCCTCGAGCGCAAGCTCCGCGAATCCTTCGGCTTCGAGGGCAGCCCCGTGCGGGTCAACATCCGCGTCCGCGAGAAGCGCGCCCGCAAGTAGGGCACAGGCCGACCGCGGCGGTGCTTGAGGCTCCGTCGCGGTCCGGCCAGCTGCTGGCTGGGCGACATGCACACGCGCGAAACGCCAGGCCACAGCGCGATTGGCACCAGCGGTATCCGGTGTTGTACTCTGGCTGAGCTGACAGCGAGCCCACCAGCTCGAAAGTCAGCGGCGGGCTGTGGCGCAGCTTGGTAGCGCACTTGACTGGGGGTCAAGTGGTCGCAGGTTCAAATCCTGTCAGCCCGACATAGGAAACCCCAGGTCAGATACCCTCTGGCCTGGGGTTTCTTGCTGTCCGGGGGCTTGCGGCGCTGCACAGGACCGCGGGTACGGTGAGCGCAGCAACCGAAGGGAGCAGCGCGATGGCCGCGGAGCCTCGAGAGACGATCGTTGGGGACGCGATAGGAGCAGCGGTGCCGCGCGGCTCGGGACCTGGCGCGGGCGTGGTCCTGGAGGCAAGCCGGGCGAAGGTCGTGGCGTTTGCATTCTCGCCGGGCCAGGAGCTGAGGGAGCATGCGGCCCGGCATCCCGTGCTCATCCACGGCATTGAAGGCGATCTCGAGCTCACCCTGCCGGAGGAGGTCGTGCGGCTGCGACCAGGCGTCGTGGTGCACCTCGCGGCGATGGTGCGGCATTCGGTCGCAGCGCCGAGGGGCGGGCGGTTGACCGTGACGATGCTGCTGCCCAGGGAGTAGCTCCCCGCCCGATCGTGAAGATCCAGCCACCTCCCACGTGGCCAGATCTTCACGATCCGCTTCATCGGGAAGCGCCCGCGATGGTGGGGTTTCGGCGGTTGGCGGGTGTGTTTGGAATACTGCCGGGGTGACCACCGAACTTTGGATTGCCATAGCCGCGATCGCAGCGATCATTCTTGTGCTGCTGGTCGCGGGAACCGTGCTGTACAAGCGTCGACAGATCCGGTTGACCCCGCCGCCGGAGCTGGAGAAGAAGGACCAGTCTGGTGGCTACCAGGCGCGGGGTGGGTTCAGCTTCAGCGAGGGCTCATCGACTGCCCTGAAGGAGCCCCCGAGCAAGGAGCCTCCGGCGAAGAAGCCGGCGCCGAAGGAGCCTCCTGCTCCGGCTGGCGGGCCGCAGGTGGTGGAGCCGCCGGTGCAGCCGGGGGAGCGCACTGATGACGAGGACCAGCCGCGAGTTGGTGATGATGCGTCGGTGCCGCGTGATGCTCCGCGCAAGCCGATCGTTGATGTGGAACTGCCTGCCGAGACCGAGGCCCCCGAGATTTCGGCCCCCGAGACCGAGACCGAGACCGAGGCTCCGGAAACTGAGACCGCCGAGCCCGAGCCGGAACCAGAGCCCGAGCTTGCCGAGGAACTCACCGAGCCGGTGGAGGAAGCACCGGTCCTGGAGGAGATCGAGCCGACCGAGGGCCGCCTGAATCGCCTGCGTGGCCGGTTGTCGCGCTCGCAGAACGCGGTGGGCAAGAGCCTGCTCGGCCTGCTTGGCGGCGGCGATCTCGATGAGGATTCGTGGGAGGAGGTCGAGGACACCCTGTTGATCGCTGATCTGGGGTCGGCGACCACCACGATGATCGTGGAGCGGCTGCGCGAGCAGATGGTGGCGCGCTCGGTGCGCACCGAGGCGCAGGCCCGCGAGGTGCTCCGCGAGGTGCTGGTGGAGGCGTTGCGGCCGGAGCTGGATCGGTCGATCCGGGCGCTGCCGCATGCGGATGCGCCATCGGTGCTGCTGGTGGTGGGTGTCAACGGGACTGGCAAGACCACGACGACGGGCAAGCTGGCTCGAGTGCTGGTGGCGGATGGCCGCCGCGTGCTGCTGGGTGCCGCGGATACGTTCCGTGCCGCTGCGGCCGATCAGTTGCAGACGTGGGGCGAGCGCGTGGGCGCGGAGACGGTGCGTGGCAAGGAGGCCGCTGATCCGGCGTCGGTGGCGTTCGACGCTGTCTCTCGAGGCATCGAGGCCGGGGTGGACGTGGTGCTGATCGATACGGCGGGCCGCCTGCACACCAAGACGGGCTTGATGGATGAGCTGGGCAAGGTCAAGCGGGTCGTGGAGAAGCGCGCCAAGGTCGATGAGGTCCTGCTGGTGCTCGATGCGACCGTGGGGCAGAACGGCCTGAACCAGGCGAAGGTGTTCTCCGAGGTCGTGGACATCACCGGGGTGGTCCTGACGAAGCTCGACGGCACCGCGAAGGGTGGCATCGTGTTCCAGGTGCAGCATCAGCTCGGCGTTCCGGTGAAGCTCGTGGGGCTCGGCGAGGGCGCGGATGATCTGGCGCCCTTCGAGCCGGAGGCCTTCGTCAACGCTTTGCTGTGATGTCGCTGCCATAACGCTTCCGCGTCGAACCGGGCGCGCATGCTGGGTCGTTGTCGACGGCCCGGGCCTCCAGGGGGCAGGGTGCGGGAAGAGGTTGTTTCCCGAGCGCAGCCCTGTCGGAGGTGGACCATGCGTTCCCGGTTCTGCTTTTCTGTCGCCGCGGCAATAGCGTGCGTGTCGGTCTCGCTTGCCCCTGTGGCCGGTGCCCAGGATGGCGCTGGGTCGAACCACGCCCGAGTGCTGTGGAACCAAGCAGTGGATGCGGCGGCGGGCAGCGTGCTGGCCTACCAGACTGGCCCGGACGCTCCGATGCCGTTGCAGCGGGAGGATCGCACCTGGTACTCGTCGCCGCGGGATGCGCGCATCGTGGCGGTGCCGAACGCGAGCCGCACGATCACGGGGCGTCTGCTCACCGAGGCACCGGGGGAGTCGGGGCGGTGCGAGAGCACTCCGGGCGCGGCCACTTCCGACGGCACGGCGCAGTCCATGGAGCTGCTGGAGGCGGGCGAGGCGTGGGAGGTGCTGCAGCGCCCGGCCATCCTGATCAATACGAACTTCTTCGATGTGCGACCGCAAGTGAGTGGTGCCACGTGGCGGGAGTCTGGCTGCAGCGTCCCGTTCGGCGTGTACTTCGACAATTCCGCTCAGCTCCAGGGCGCGGGCGCCGCGGCGGGGACGGAGTTCTATTCGGGCCCGAAAGGGTTGACGGGCGAGCTGGAGCAGGGCTGGGGGCGGCTCGCGACATTCATCATCAGTGGCGATGGCACTGCGGCGAGCTCTATCGAGATGATCGTCGCGCCGTCTCCGTTCGACAATGCCGAGGCCGAGTCCCGCTTGGCGGATCTCCATGGAGCGGGCCGGGTCGTGACGGCGTTCTCGGGGCTGTCGCTGCTGCATCCGAGTGGTGCTGTGGATGCGCCGGACGGGGTGCGGGCGGCGCGCAGCGCGGTGGCCTATAGCCCCGCGCTCGATCGGCTGTTCTTCGTGCAGGCGGGGTCGTCGATGGATCGGGAGAGCGGCTTGACGCAGTCGGAGCTGCGGGACCTGCTGCGTGGCCTGGGCGCGACGATGGGGGTGCAGCTCGACAGCGGCGGCTCGTCTGCGATGCTGCTCAACCGCGGCAGCGGCGTGCATTGGGCCGGGCAGGGCGTGGTCGGTGGAGTGGCGCCGCCAGGCGATTGCCCGGCGCTGCTCGATGCAGTGTGCAGCCCCGGGATGGGGGCGGACGGGAGCAGTCGCGCGGTGGCGGGCTGGCTTGGCGTGGGCAGCCCCGTGATCCCGCAGCCGCAGCCGCAGCCTGAGCCACCGCAGGCCCCGGAGGCTGGCCCGGAGGGAGAGAGCGCCCCCGCGCCGAATGACGCAGAGCTAGCGGGTGACGTTGCCCCGCAGGGTGATCCGGAACACAGCGATTCGCCGGTCTCGGCGCTACCGCTACCGGAGTAATTCGGGCGAATAACCCCAGGTGCAACGCGGGGGTAACACAAATCCGGCGTTCGTTCACGCGAGGGAAACATGTCAGCGTCCCAGCGGAAACAACGCATCAGCAGTATCAGCTCAGGCGGCGTACAGACCGGTACGCCAGGAGGAGGATTTAGGTGGACGAGATCAATTACGGCACCACCGCATGGATGCTGGTGTCCGCATCATTGGTGCTGCTGATGACCCCGGGCCTCGCGTTCTTCTATGGCGGCATGTCCCGTGAGAAGTCAGTTCTCAACATGATGATGATGTCGTTCGGCACCCTCGGTGTCGTTGGTGTCATCTACGTGCTGTGGGGCTGGTCGATGTCCTATGCATCGGAGAGCATCGGCGGCATCTTCGGCAACCCGTTCGAGCAGTTCGGGCTGGCCGGGACCATCTACAACGAGGACGGCAGCTTCGTCCTCTCCGATGGCCTGCCCGTCATCGTCGACGTCGGCTTCCAGGCCACGTTCGCGATCATCACGGTAGCCCTGATCAGCGGTGCCCTTGCCGAGCGCGTCAAGTTCAGCACCTGGCTCGCGTTCGTGGCGCTGTGGGTCACGGCATCGTTCTTCCCGCTCGCCCACATGGTGTGGGGCGGGGGCCTGCTCTCCGATGATGGCCCGTTCGCGGACATGTTCGACGGCATCGGTCCGATCGACTTCGCCGGTGGCACCGTGGTCCACATCAACGCTGGCGTGGCGGCGCTCGTGCTCGCCCTGGTCGTTGGCAAGCGCAAGGGCTTCGGCAAGACCGCGTTCCGGCCGCACAACCTGCCGTTCGTGATGCTCGGTGCAGCTCTGCTGTGGTTCGGCTGGTTCGGCTTCAACGCTGGCTCCGCCTACGCCGCGGACGGCATGGCTGGCCTCGCCTGGGTCAACACCACCACCGCTACCTGCGCCGCGATCCTCGGCTGGTTGCTCGTGGAGCGGATCCGCGACGGCAAGGCCACCAGCCTTGGTGCCGCGTCCGGCATCGTCGCTGGCCTCGTCGCGATCACCCCGGCGGCTGGCTCGATCAGCCCGGTCGGTTCCATCGCGCTCGGTGCGGTCGCTGGCATCCTGTCGGCGCTCGCGGTCGGCCTGAAGTTCAAGTTCGGCTACGACGACTCGCTCGATGTCGTGGGCGTGCACCTCGTTGCAGGCCTGTGGGGCACCGTCGCGATCGGCTTCCTCGCTACCGAGACCGGACTGTTCTACGGCGGTGGCATCGGCCAGCTGGTCGTCCAGACGCTCATCGCGCTCGTGGCCGTTGTCTTCGCCGGCGTGGTCACCCTCGTGATCGCACTGCTGCTCAAGCCGCTCGGCTGGCGCATCAGCGATGAGGACGAGCACCGCGGCATCGACGAGACCGAGCACGCGGAGTCCGCGTACGACCTCGTCTGAGGATCCGTATCGCCGATGGACCATGATCGGCCCCAGGAATGATCATGATCCAGGCACAATTGAGGTAGCAAGCGCGGCGGGCGGGCCCAACCGGGGAGGACCTGGCCGGGTACCGTCCGCCGCGACCACAACGAAACCGCAGCAAGCCACCCATCGTTTCCCGGAGGGATCAATCCATGAAGCTGATCACGGCCATCGTTAAGCCGTTCACGCTCGAAGACGTCAAGACAGGCCTCGAGCAGGCCGGAGTGCTTGGCATGACTGTCAGCGAGGTCCAGGGCTACGGCCGCCAGAAGGGCCACACCGAGGTCTACCGCGGCGCGGAGTACTCGGTGGACTTCGTTCCCAAGGTGAAGGTCGAGGTCGTCGTCGAGGAATCCTCGGTCGACAAGGTCGTCGAGATCATCGTCGAGGCCTCCCGCACCGGCAAGATCGGTGACGGAAAGGTGTGGGTCACCCCGGTCGAGGCCGTTGTCCGGGTACGCACCGGCGAGCGCGGCACCGACGCGATCTGACCCGATCCAACGTCCAGTGGCCCCGCACCCGCGATTCAGCGCGGGGAGCGGGGCCACGTCCATTCCAAGGGAGATCCACCCGTGACCACCGCGCCATCCGCTGACCTCGCCCGGGCCCGGAAGCAACTGATCGAAGCGACAGCGAAGCTCGACGCGCCTGCTGTGCGCGATGTTTTCGTCGACCTGTACGAGATCTGGCTGCATACCAAGGGAGCCGAGCTGGGGATCACCCCCGACAGCGGGTTCGCGGTCGTCGCCGTCGGCGGGCTGGGACGGCGCGAGATGCTGCCCTATTCCGACCTGGACCTGATCCTGCTGCATGAGGATGCCGACCCCGCGACGGTCTCCACCGTGGCGGACAGCCTGTGGTACCCGCTGTGGGACGCGCACATCAAGCTCGACCACAGCGTTCGCACCGTGCCGCAGGCGATCGAGGTGGCCAGCAAGGACATGACCGCGCTGCTCGGCATGCTCGAGGGGCGGCACATCGTGGGCGATCCCGAACTGAGCAAGCAACTGTCCGACGGTGTTCGCAACCAGTGGCGCTCGAGCATCCGCGGCCGCTTCGGCGAACTGATCGAGCAGGCCGAGCAGCGGTGGCAGCGCCACGGGGAGATCGCCCACCGTGCCGAGCCGGACCTCAAGAATGGCCGCGGTGGCCTGCGCGATATCCAGCTGCTGCACGCCCTCTCGGTGGCGCAGCTGACCAACGTCGCCCCGAGCATCCGCAGCGATGACCCGCGCGGTGGAGTCCACGAGGCGCACCGCAAGCTCCTCGACATCCGTACCGAGCAGCATCGTGTCGCGGGGCGTGCCCGTGATCAGCTGCGCGCCCAGGACGCCGACGAGGTGGCCGCGGCGCTCGGCATCGGTGACCGGTTCGATCTCGCGCGCACCCTCAGCGACTGTGCCCGCACCATCAGCTTCGCCACCGAGACCGGTATCCGCACCGCCCGCAACGCCTTGCCGAAGGGAATGCTCGGTGGCCTGCGAAGATCACCGTCGCGCCATCCCCTCGATGAAGGGGTGGTCGAGCAGTCGGGCGAGGCGGTGCTCGCCCGCGATGCTCGCCCCCAGCGCGACCCGGCACTGGTGCTGCGTGCTGCCGCCGCGTCGGCCACGAGTGGTTTCCCCCTTTCCGCGGGCACCCTTGCGCGCTTGTCGGAGACAGCCCCCGAGCTCAAGGCGCCCTGGCCGAAGGAAGCCGTGCATGACCTGCTCGTGCTGCTCGGCTCCGGCCGCGCGATGGTTCCCGTCATCGAGGCGCTCGACCGGACCGGGCTGTGGGGCAGGATCCTGCCGGAATGGGGCGCGGTGCGCGATCTGCCCCCGCGTGATGCCATCCACACCTGGACGGTGGACCGTCACCTCGTGGAGACCGTCGCCTACGCCGATGCGCTGACGACTCGGGTCTCGCGGCCCGATCTGCTGCTGCTTGGCGCGCTGCTGCATGACCTCGGCAAGGGCAGGGGTGGCGACCACAGCATCGTCGGCGCCGACATCGCCGAGCACATCGGCAATCGCATGGGCCTGCCCCGGGCTGACATCGCGATCCTGCGCGCCATGGTGCGACACCACCTGCTGCTGCCCCATACCGCGACCCGCCGCGACGTCACTGATCCCGATGTGGCGCGCTTCGTGGCCGAGACGCTCGGCGGCTCCCGGGTGCTGCTCGAGCTGCTCCATGCCCTCGCCGAGGCTGACTCCCTCGCTACCGGTCCCGGTGTGTGGGGGGAGTGGAAGGCAACGCTGATCAGTGAGCTCGTGCGGCGCTGCGAGCACGCCATGGACGGTGACGAGCTGCCTGCTCCCGATCCGGTGCAGCCCGAGCTCCTTGATCGTCTCGAGCCCTCCGCGGACGGCCGGGTCGCCCTGCGGGTCTCGCTGCGCCCGACCGACCGCAACCACATGTACGAGCTCGCGATCACCGGCCCTGACGCGCCAGGCCTGCTCGCGAAGGCCGCTGGGCTGCTGACACTGCACTCGCTGCGCGTGCACGCCGCCTCGGTGGCCGGGCAGGATGGCGCCGCGCTCAACGTGTTCATGGTGTCGCCGAAATTCGGCAGCCCGCCCGATGCGGGATTCCTGCGGCAGGAGCTTGCCCGCGCCCTCGCCGGCGATCTCGACATCCAGGCGATGCTCGATGAGCGGGAGCGCACCACGTCAGGCACCGCGCTCCGGGACGACATCTCGTGCGATGCTCTTGACGATGACATCACTCCGCCGGGCACGGGCGTGCTCGGTAGCCAGGTCGCTGCGGTGCCGGCGCAGCATGCCGATGCTCCACCGGTGATCCGCTGGCTGCCAGCGCAGGACCCGAGCGAGGGAATCCTCGAGGTGCGGTCCGCCGATAGCCTCGGGCTGCTCTCCCGCGTCGCCGGAGCGCTCGAGCGGGGCGGTGCCGATATCCGCTGGGCGAAGGTGGCCACGATGGGCGCCTACGTGGATGATGTGTTCTGCGTGGCGCTGCCGAACGGTCCCGAGTCGCGGTCGCGCGCGGACGCCGCCGTGCGTGCCGTCCTGCCCCGTGCGGCGCGGGTCGTGCGCTAGCGCGAGCGCTGCGGGTAATGTCCATGGACCGGGCGGTTACCCTGTAGGGAGTGCCACCGTGCGTGCGGCGCATCCGGGTGGCCAGCAAGGCAAGCAGCGCGAGTAGTTGCAGACGAATGGCGCAGTGATGGACGAATAAGGAGTGCGGTCGGTGTTCGATTCCCTGTCAGACAGGTTGAATGGCGCGTTCAAGGGGTTGCGGGGCAAGGGGCGGCTCACCGACGCGGACATCGACGCCACTTGCCGCGAGATCCGGCTCGCCCTGCTCGAGGCCGATGTGGCCCTGCCCGTGGTGCGCGAGTTCATCAAGCGGATCAAGACGCGCGCCAAGGGCGCCGAGGTGCACGGTGCCCTCAACCCCGCCCAGCAGGTCGTCAAGATCGTCAATGAGGAGCTCGTGGGCATCCTCGGCGGCGAGACCCGCCGCCTGGCTCTGGCGAAGAACCCGCCCACCGTCATCATGCTCGCCGGCCTCCAGGGCTCCGGCAAGACCACCCTCGCGGGCAAGCTCGCTCTTTACCTGCGCAAGCAGGGCCACACGCCGCTGCTCATCGCCTGCGACCTGCAGCGCCCCGGCGCGGTCACCCAGCTGAAGATCGTCGGCGAGCGCGCCGGCGTCGCGGTGTTCGCGCCGCACCCGGGCACCTCGGTCAGCGATGGGGGAGCGGCTCGCGAGGTCACCGTCTCCGATCCGATCAACGTTGCTCGCGAAGGCGTGGCCGAGGCCCGCGCCAAGCAGCATGACATCGTGATCGTCGATACTGCGGGCCGCCTCGGCATCGACGAGGAGCTGATGGCGCAGGCCTCCGGCATCCGTGACGCCGTGCAGCCCGACGAGACGCTGTTCGTGCTCGATTCCATGGTCGGCCAGGACGCGGTGATGACCGCCAACGCCTTCGCCGAGGGCGTGGGATTCACCGGCGTCGTGCTGACCAAGCTTGATGGCGATGCCCGAGGCGGCGCGGCGCTGAGCGTCCGCGATGTCACCGGCAAGCCCATCATGTTCGCGTCCTCCGGCGAGAAGCTCGAGGATTTCGATGTCTTCCACCCGGATCGCATGGCCAGCCGCATTCTCGGCATGGGTGATGTGCTCAGCCTCATCGAGCAGGCCGAGCAGGTCTTCGACGCCGACCAGGCCGAGGCGACCGCTCACAAGATCGGTTCGGGCGAGCTCACGCTGGAGGACTTCCTCGATCAGCTGATGTCCATCCGCAAGATGGGCCCCATCGCGAACCTGATGGGCATGCTGCCCGGTGCCGGTGGGATGAAGGACGCGCTCGAGCAGGTCGACGAGAAGCACCTCGATCGCATCCAGGCGATCATCCGCGGCATGACCCCCGCCGAGCGGGAGAATCCCAAGATCATCAACGCCTCCCGGCGGCTCCGCATCGCCAATGGCTCCGGCGTCACCGTCTCTGAGGTCAACCAGCTCGTCGACCGCTTCTTCGAGGCCCGCAAGATGATGTCCGCCATGGCTGGGCGGATGGGCCTGCCCGGCGGCAACCAGCGGCGCTCGAAGACCCGCAAGGGCAAGAAGGGCAAGGGCAAGGGACGTGGTCCCACGCCACCCAAGGTGCGCGGCGGCCTGCCGCCCGGAATGGCAATGCCACCAGGAATGCCCGACCTGTCCTCGATGCCCAAGGGCCTCGACGAGCTGCCCCCGGGGCTCGAGGGCCTCGACCTCTCCCAGCTGAAGCTGCCCAACCAGGGCAAGAAGCGCTAGCACCCCATGGGAGCGCTCCACCTGCACGGAATCGCCCTGCCCGACGAGCAGCCCACCGACCTGTGGATCGTCGACGGCAGATGGGTGCGCGAGCCCGTGCCCAAGGCCACCACCATCGTCTCCGATGGCTGGATCACCCCGGGGCTTGTTGACGCGCACTGCCACATCGGGATCCGTTTCGGTGGTGGCCACGAGACCGAGGACGGTGCCCGGCAGCAAGCCACCATCGAGGCCCGTGCCGGTGTGCTGCTCGCCCGCGATGCCGGATCGCCGGTTCCCACGCGCTTCCTCGACGACGACGATGCGCTGCCGCGCATCATCCGGGCGGGACGCCACATCGCCGCGCCCAAGCGATACATCCGCGATCTGGGGATCGACGTGGAGGACGAGAAGGACCTGCCCGCCGAGGTGCGCCGGCAGGCCCGCGCCGGCGACGGCTGGGTCAAGCTCGTCGGGGACTGGATCGACCGGGACGCCGGTGACCTCGCGCCCCTCTGGAGCCGCGACATCCTCCGCGAGGCCATCGCCGCCGCGCACGAGGAAGGCGCCCGTGTCACCGCGCATGTCTTCGGCGAGGATGCGTTGCCCGATCTGCTCGACGCTGGAATCGACTGCATCGAGCACGGGACCGGACTGACGGCGAGCACCATCGACCAGATGGCCCGCGACAAGATCGCCCTCGTCCCGACCATGATCAACATCGATAATTTCCCCAGCATCGCCGACAGCGCCTCGCGCTTCCCCCTCTATGCGGCGCACATGCGGGACCTTCACGCGCGAGTCGGGCAGACGGTCCGGGATGCCGTCGAGGCCGGTGTCCCCGTCTACACCGGGACCGACGCCGGCGGGATGGTCGAGCACGGGCGCATCGCCGACGAGATCGACAAGCTCCGCGAGCACGCCATGACCACCGAGCAGGCCATCGCTGCGGCAAGCTGGTCCGCGCGCGAATGGCTGGGAGCCGATTCCGCCTTCAGCGCGGGGGAGCGCGCCGACGCTGTCGTCTACCTCGAGGATCCGCGCGCGCGGCCGCAAGTGCTGCGCCATCCCGTTCGCATCCTCTGCGCGGGCACCGTGGTGGCATGAGCGAGCCGGGCAGGGGGCCTGAGGAGGGCGGGCCCGACGGAAATGGCTCTGAGGACGGCGGCCCCGACGACGAGGGGACCGGCAGCGACGGTTCGGGAAACGGTTCCCCCGGTGCTGCCGAGAACCCTCAGTCCATCCCGGAGGATTGGTGGTATCCCACCACCATTGACGAGGCCCCCGGACCCGTGCACGGCAACTCTGATCCCCGTGACCTCTGGCGGCGCCAACCCATCCAGCCGCGGCCCCTCGACGCGCCCCGCCCGGCCGTACCACCCGGGCCACCAGGACGCTGGAAGCGCGCGGAGGAAGCGCTAGCGCGGCGCATGCCCGGGCAGCGCTGGGGCATGGGCGCTGCCATCCTCGTCCTTGCGACAAACCTCGCGGGGTTCGCGATCGCGGCGCTGCTCGTTGATCCGTCGAGCCCGCTGCTGGTGATCGCCGTGATCGTCCCGACGCTGGTCGCCGCTCTCGTGGGCGTAGCGATCACTTGGGTGCGCGGCAATGGGCCGTGGATCGATCTTGGCCTGCCCCGGTCGCTGCGCGAGGCGGCTGGCCAGGCGGGCGTCGGGCTCGTGCTCGGGGCGGCCGCGGTGCTCGGGGGGCTCCTGCTCGCGCTTGCCCTCTTCGGTCTCAGCGAGGACATCCCGACCGGTCCGCTGCAGGAGCTCGCTGACCAGACACTGGGGTGGCGGATCGCGCTGGCGCTGTGGATCTGGATCGGTGCCCCGATCGTGGAGGAGGTCATCTTCCGGGGCATAGTGTGGGGGGCGCTGGAGAAGCAGCGCCATGCCGCGCGCTGGCGCTGGCTGGCACAGGCCGCGAGCGGGAACGTCAGCGTGCTGCTGCTCACGGCACTGCTCTTCGCGGTGTGGCACGCGGAGCCCTGGCGCTTGGGGATCCTGCTCTTCGCGGGCCTGGTCTTTGGCCTCGCCCGCCTGCATGCAGGGGGAGTGCTCGCGCCAATCGTGGCGCACAGCGTCAACAACACCTTGCCGGCACTGAGCGTGCTGTTCCTCCCAACGATCATGCCGTGACCGGAATTACCACATTGGTCCCGGCATCTGGCAGAATATTGCGCTGTTCCCCTATGGCTCAACGACATTGTTGACCTGTCTCCCCGGCGAGAAGCTGGAGCGCGGGCCAACAAGGGCTGGCGCCGTGCGGGACCACGAAACCGCAAAACCGGGTGCACCGACCGGGTGCATCGCTGAATTGCACCGTGTTCATCATGAAGGAGCGCTACCAGCGTGGCTGTAAAGATTCGACTCCAGCGGCTCGGCAAGATCCGCAACCCCCAGTACCGCATCATCGTTGTTGACTCGCGCACCCGGCGCGATGGCCGCGCGATCGAGACGATTGGCAAGTACCACCCCAAGGAAGAGCCCAGCCTCATCGATGTGAAGTCCGATCGGGCTCAGTACTGGCTCGGTGTCGGCGCGCTCCCGACCGAGCCGGTTCTCGCGATCCTGAAGATCACCGGTGACTGGCAGAAGTTCAAGGGCCTCCCCGGCACCGAGGGCACCCTCCGGACGGCCAAGCCCAAGCCCACCAAGCTCGAGCTGTTCCAGGCAGCGCTCGCTGAGGCTGATGGCGAGGCTCCCGCCCCGGCGAAGGCCCCGAAGAAGGCCGCCGCAGCGGCGACCGCTGATGCATCGGCTGATGAGGCCGCGCAGAAGTGAGCTCCGTCCTCGTTGACGCCGTCGAGCACCTCGTCCGTGGCATTGTCAGCCAGCCGGACGAGGTGCGCGTCGGTTTGATCACCAACCGTCGCGGCCGCACCATCGAAGTCCACGTCCACCCCGAGGACCTCGGCAAGGTGATCGGCCGGAACGGACGGACGGCCACCGCGCTGCGGACACTCGTCTCGGCGGTCGGCGGGCGTGGCATCCGTGTAGACGTCGTCGATACCGACAGCTGATCGCGCTGCCATGGAACTCGTCATCGGTCGTGTCGCCAAGTCCCACGGTGTGCACGGCGAGCTAGTCGTGGAAGTGCGCACCGACGCCCCGGAGGACCGCTTCATCCCGGGTGCCGAGCTGCATGGACGACGTGAGCGTGACCAGGCGACGCGTCCCTTCGTGATCGAGACCGTGCGGCAGCACTCGGGCCGGCTTCTCGTGCGGCTCGAGGGCATCCGGGATCGCGACATGGCCGATGCGCTGCGCGGAACCCTGTTCGTGGTCGACAGCGCGGATCTTCCTCCTTCGGAGGATGATTCCTACTACGACCATGAGCTCGAGGGCCTGCGCGCGTTCCTCCGCGACGGTGGTGCGGAGCTCGGTACCGTGCGCGAGGTCCTGCACACCGCGGCGGGCGAGCTGCTCGCGATCACCACCACGGAGGGCAAGGAAGTGCTTGTGCCGTTCGTGACCGAGATCGTGCCTGATATCGACCTCGCGGCAGGCCGGATCACCATCGCGCCGCCCGATGGACTGCTGGAGCTCTGAGCGCTCCGGTGCGCCTCGACGTCATTACCATCTTCCCCGAGTACCTCCGGCCGCTGCGCGAATCCTTGCTCGGCAAGGCACGCGAGCGGGGGCTCATCGACGTCGGCATCCACGACCTGCGCGACTGGACGTCCGATGTGCACAAATCGGTCGATGACTCTCCCTATGGTGGCGGGCCAGGCATGGTCATGAAGCCCACGGTGTGGGGCCCTGCCCTCGACGATGTGTGCCCGGACGATGCCTTGCTCGTTTTTCCCACCCCTGCCGGGCAACCGTTCACCCAGCGAACCGCGGAACGCTGGTCCCGCGAGCCGCGCATCGTTTTTGCCTGCGGCCGCTATGAGGGCATCGACCAGCGTGTCATCGACGATGCGGGCCGACGCGTCCGCGTCGAGGAAGTGTCGCTCGGCGACTACATCCTCATCGGCGGCGAGGTCGCCGTCCTCGTGATGGTCGAGGCCGTCGCGCGGCTGCTGCCCGGAGTGCTCGGCAACCAGCAGTCCCACCAGGAGGATTCATTCTCCGACGGGCTGCTCGAAGGCCCGAGCTATACCCGTCCCGCGTCCTGGCGCGGCCTCGATGTGCCGCCGATCCTGCTCTCGGGGGACCATGCGCGCGTCGCGTCGTGGAAGCGGCAGCAGTCCTTGCGCCTGACCGCGCAGCGCCGCCCGGAACTGCTTGATTCCGTCGAGCTTTCCGCCGCCGACCAGCAGTTCCTCGCCACCGTCGAGGCTGACGCGCCGCGCGCTGAATGAACCGCCGGCGAGCGCCGCGCCGCAGCAATGTCGGACCGAGCGGGTAATCTGCCCGCCGTGAAGATTGCTGTGAAGCCCGTGCCCGAACGCATCGCGGAGGAGCTCGGCATTGCCGTCTGGCAGGCCGCCGCCGCGATCGCGCTCCTCGACGAGGGCGCCACCGTCCCCTTCGTGGCGCGCTACCGCAAGGAAGCGACGGGCGGCCTCGATGATGCCCAGCTGCGCGAGCTCGACGAGCGCAGGCACTATCTCCGCGAGCTCGACCAGCGGCGCGAAGCCATCCTTGAGTCCATCGACGCCCAGGGCAAGCTCACCGCGGAGCTCGCCAAGCAGCTCCATGAGGCGAGCACCAAGGCGCGGCTCGAGGACATTTATCTGCCCTACAAGACGAAGCGTCGCACCAAGGCCCAGATCGCACGGGAATCAGGCCTCGAGCCGCTTGCCACTGCACTGCTCGGGGACCCCACCCAGGACCCGCACGCCCTCGCCGAGGGGTTCGTGGACCCGGACCGCAGTGTCGCTGATGCGACAGCTGCTCTCGACGGTGCCCGTGCCATCCTCATCGAGCAGATCTCCGAGGACGCCGACCTCGTGGGGGAGATCCGTGAGCTCATGTGGAGCCAGGGGCGGGTCACTTCGACGGGCAAGCCTGGGCAGGATGAGAGCGCTTCGAAGTTCTCCGACTACTTCGATTTCTCCGAGCCGTTCCGAACCTTGCCCTCGCATCGCGTCCTGGCCCTGCTGCGTGGCGAGAAGGAGGGCGCGCTCGCCCTCGCGATCGATCCGCATCCGGCAGATCCGGAGGATCCCCGTGCCAGGACGGTCTACGAGAACCGCATCGCGGCCCGGATGGGCATCGCGGACCACGGGCGGCCAGCGGATCGATGGCTCAACGACACGGTCCGCTGGGCCTGGCGCACCAAGCTCTACGTGAGCTCCAGCATCGATATCCGCAATCGCCTGCGCCACTCCGCCGAGCAGGATGCGGTGGAAGTCTTCGGCCAGAACGTGCGTGACCTGCTGCTTGCTGCTCCCGCGGGAGCGCGCACCACGATGGGCCTCGACCCGGCCTATCGCACCGGGGTGAAGGTAGCGATCATTGACCACACGGGCAAGGTGCTCGAGACCACCGCCATCTACCCGCACAAGCCGCAGGGGCAATGGGAGCAAGCACTAGGGGTGCTCTCCGCTCTGGTCGCCCGCCACGGCGTGGACCTCATCGCGATCGGGAACGGCACTGCCTCGCGCGAGACCGACACGCTCGCCACCGAGCTGATCTCGCGCATACCCAGCTCCAAGCCCACCAAGATCGTCGTTTCCGAGGCAGGCGCCTCCGTCTACTCCGCCTCCGCCTACGCCACCCGCGAGCTGCCCGAGCTCGATGTCTCCCTGCGCGGCGCGGTCTCCATCGCCCGGCGGCTGCAGGATCCGCTCGCCGAGCTCGTCAAGATCGATCCCAAGTCCATCGGCGTGGGCCAGTACCAGCACGATGTATCCGAGACGCTCCTCGCTCGCTCGCTCGATGCCGTCGTCGAGGACGCCGTCAATGCTGTCGGTGTCGACGTCAACACGGCATCCGTGCCGCTGCTCGCGCGCGTCTCCGGAATCACGGCGGCGCTCGCCGAGAACATCGTCGCCCACCGTGACGAGAATGGCGCCTTTCCGAGCCGCTCCGCGCTGCGCAGCGTGCCCCGGCTTGGCCCGAAGGCCTACGAGCAGTGCGCGGGCTTCCTGCGCATAACCGGCGGCGACGACCCGCTCGACGCCAGCGCGGTGCACCCCGAGGCGTACCCCGTCGTGCGGCGCATCGTCGCGAGCAGCGGCACCGAGATCGGCAGCCTGCTCGGCAATGGCCGGATCCTGTCGTCCCTGCGGCCGCAGGATTTCGTCGATGACTCCTTCGGCCTCCCCACCATCACCGATATCCTCGCCGAGCTCGAGAAGCCTGGCCGTGATCCGCGCCCCGAGTTCAAGGCCGCGCGCTTTGCCGAGGGCGTCGATACCGTCTCGGACCTCAAGCCCGGGATGGTGCTCGAGGGCACCGTGACGAACGTAGCGGCCTTCGGGGCGTTCATCGACATCGGTGTGCACCAGGATGGACTTGTCCACGTCTCAGCGATGTCCAGTTCCTTCGTCTCCGACCCGCGCGCCGTGGTGCGCTCCGGCGACGTCGTCAAGGTCAAGGTCACCAGCGTGGATGTGCCGCGCAACCGAATCAGCCTCACCCTTCGGCTCGACGATGAAATCCCGGCCAGTGGCAACGCCGCGCAAGGGGGCGCCGCCGCGCCACGGCGGAGGGAGGACCGCAGGCCCGCTGCCAGGGGCAAGCAACCCGGGAGCCAGCAAGCAGGGGCGGGCCGTGGCTCGGCGCCGCCCGCCGGGGGATCCCTCGCCGATGCCTTGCGCAAGGCGGGGTACTCCGGGCGCAACTGAACCTGGCCTCCTGCGCGGGCCCGGCCACGTGCGTGCACCACGGTCCGGTTTTCCAACCCTGATGCCGTTCTGGCATGATTGCAGGGTTGCCCGTCGCGGACCGCGGCGCGCGGCCATAACCCAGGGGTACGAACCAGACGAGCCTGCGTGCCACTCGGTTCCTCTACCCGTCACGCGAATACGCGAGGAATTACACACTATGAACACCCTGGACTCACTCGACGCCAAGTCGATGCGCGATGACATCCCAGACTTCCGCGCTGGCGACACGCTGGAAGTTCACGTCAAGGTCATCGAAGGATCCAAGGAACGCGTCCAGGTCTTCAAGGGCGTCGTGATCCGGATCTCCGGCGGCGGCATCCGCGAGACCTTCACCGTTCGCAAGGTCTCGTTCGGCGTTGGCGTGGAGCGCACCTTCCCGATGCACAGCCCCAACATCGCCAAGATCGACGTCGTCACCCGCGGTGCCGTGCGTCGCGCCAAGCTCTACTACCTGCGTGATCTCCGTGGCAAGGCTGCCAAGATCAAGGAGAAGCGCTGAGAGTCGTCCGCTCCGGGGGCGTGCGCATCGCTAGGCTGGTCGCGTGACCGACCCGCGCCCGCACACTCCCGGTAGTGACGCCTCCGCGTCCCGCAGCAGCGACAACGATGATCGGCAGGATCCCGTGAGCAAGAAGGAAGACCCCCCCAAGAAGGAAGGCTCCTTCTGGAGGGAGCTGCCGATCCTGCTGGTCATCGCTCTCGCGCTGAGCTTCGTCATCCAGACCTTCATCGCCCGCGTCTATGTGATCCCCTCGGAATCCATGGAGCCGACGCTGCATGGGTGCCCGGGCTGCACTGGCGATCGCATCCTTGTCGAGAAGATCACCTACCGGTTCGCTGATCCCCGTCCCGGCGACGTGCTGGTTTTCCGCGGCACCGGGCCGTGGGCCGAGGGCTTCGTCTCCACACGGTCGGACAACATCGTCGTGCGCGGTCTCCAGGAGGTCGGTTCCGCGATCGGCGTCGTCCCGCCCGATGAGAACGATCTGGTCAAGCGCGTGATAGCCACGGGCGGCCAGGCCGTGGCCTGCTGCGATGCCGAGGGTCGAGTCACCCTTGATGGCCAACCCATCGACGAGCCCTATATCGTATCGGACTTCCCGTTCGACCCGAGCGTGCTGGATTGCGAGACCTCGCCGGCCTCCCGCCGCTGCTTCCCCACCGTGACCGTTCCCGAGGGCCACCTGTGGATGATGGGCGACAATCGCAACAACTCCAAGGACTCGCGCTGGTACATCGGCAGCGAGACGGACGGCGCGATCCCCGAGGACACCGTCATCGGCAAGGCCCGCTGGATCATCCTCCCGCCCTCGCGGTGGGGCGGCATCAGCGATCCCGAGATCCAGCCAGCAGCCGTGGCATCGACACGGTGAACCAGGACGACTGATGGCTGCATGGCCACCTCGCGCCATCATCCGGCGCGATACCGGCACCCGTGCGCTCGAAGGTGCCTTGCGGCGTCGTCTCGGACCGGTCGCCGGAGTGGACGAAGCCGGGCGGGGAGCCTCGGCGGGCCCTCTCGTCGTCGCGGCCTGCATCCTGCCCGAACGGGCGCACACCAGGCTTCCCGGGCTCGATGATTCGAAGGTCCTCAGCGAAAAGACCCGCGAGCGGCTCTACCCGCGCATTCTCGACATCGCTCGCAGCACGCACATCGTCACCATCCCGCCGGGCGAGATCGATGAGCGCGGCGTGCACGTATGCAACATCGAGGGGATGCGGCGCGCTGCCATGGGCCTTGATCCACAACCAGGCTATGTGCTCACCGATGGCTTCCCGGTCCCCGGGATTCCCTGGCCATCCCTCGCGGTCATCAGTGGCGACGCCAGCGCGGCGTGCATCGCTGCGGCAAGCGTGCTCGCCAAGGTGACGCGTGACCGAATCATGGCCGAGATGGACGACAACTACCCGGGGTATGGGTTCGCGCGCCACAAGGGGTACTCCACCGCCAGACATATGCAGGAAATCGTCGCTCGCGGAGTCACGCCACTCCACAGGACGTCCTACGCCAACGTCGCCGAGGCTTCCCGTATGTTTAGGTCTCGCCACGCGCACGCTGCTGACGGCCACGCATGACAAGGCTTCCAGAGCACGAGCGATCGGGCAGCCGCGAACGACCCAATAGACGCAACAGAGAAGGAGGACCCACGTCATGAGCGCAGAGGATCTCGAGAAGTACGACACCGAGATGGAACTCACGCTGTACCGCGAGTATCGCGACGTGGTGGGCCAGTTCGCCTATGTGGTCGAGACCGAGCGACGCTTCTACCTCGCCAACGCCGTGGAACTGATCCCGCGCAACGCCGAGGGCGAGGTCTACTTCGAGGTGCGCATGACCGACGCCTGGGTGTGGGACATGTACCGCCCGGCGCGATTCGTCAGCCACGTCCGTGTCTTCACGTTCAAGGACGTCAACATCGAGGAGCTCGAGAAGCCCGAGATCAACCTGCCGCCCGGCGGCGGCCACTTCAGCTAGGGGGCAACGGATGCGAATCCACCGACGGATCCTCGGACTGATCGACCTCGACGTCGTGGCGGGGGAGAAGCACGGACTGAGCACCTTCAGCATCAACTGGGCCAGGCCGCGGGCTTCCCGGGATGGCGACGATCCGTCGCGCCCGGGCGACGGCAACGAGCCCCCGCCCATTGATAGCAGGCTTGGCTGACAAGAAAACCTGTCCGGGACTGACTTATCCACAGTTCCGGTGTATCCACAGCAATTTCGCCCCCAGGCGCGGATCCCTGCCTCATGCGGGCACAGTGACAGCGGCGCAACGCCACTGCCCCTGAACTCGCACAAGCAGGACGGACCCATGCCCCGCCAGACCAATCCCAGCCCGGTTCCCGCGGGCGCGAAGCCCGCTCCCGGCCCCAGGGCGCCCGGCCATACCCCGAAGATCCAACGATCCCCAGGCAATCCTGCCCGGGACCGACGTGTCGACGCACTTGCCCTTGGCAGTGCTGGCGAGGACCTTGCCGCGGAGTACCTCGCCGGTCTTGGCTACCGGGTGATCGCCCGGAACTGGCGCTGCACCCACGGTGAACTGGACCTCATCTGCCTCGATGCCGCCGGATCGCTCGTCATGGTCGAGGTGAAGACACGCACCAATGACCTCCACGGCCACCCCTGCGAGACAGTCACGCCACGCAAGGCACGGCGCATGCGCGAGGCAGCCCGGCACTGGATCGCCGCTCACGACTGGCGGCACGGAGCGATCCGCTTCGACATCGTCGGGATCATCACGCGCCCCGGAAACAAGTTGCTCCCAGACATCACGCACCTTAGGGACGTGTGCTGATGCCCATCGGGCGCGCCCACACAGTAGCGATGACCGGGCTCGATGGTCGGCTGGTGGAGATCGAGGCCGATATCGGCAGAGGACTGCCCGGCATGCACATCGTCGGTCTCCCCGACACCACCCTCAATGAGGCCAGGGACCGTGTCCGTGCCGCGCTCCGCAATTCGGGGCACAGCTGGCCCGTCGGGCGGACCACCCTCGCGCTCTCGCCCGCGGACTTGCCCAAGATCGGATCCCACTACGACCTGGGCCTGGCCTGCGCAATTCTTGCCTCCGCTTCGATCATCCCCGCGACCCCGGCATGGGGGCGGACCGCAGTCATCGGTGAGCTTGCCCTCGACGGTCGCATCCGGCCGGTGCGAGGCGTGCTGCCCGCAGTGAGCACCGCGCGCGCCAGCAAGTGCGAGACCGCCATCGTGCCCACCGGAAACCTCGACGAGGCCTCCCTCGTGCCGGGAATCACTGTGCTGGGCGCAAGCTCCCTCAACAGCGTCATCAGCTGGTGCAACGGCGACGACATGCTCGAGCGTCCCAGCGCGCCCAGGGCCCCAGCGCCGCCCCGGCATCCCGACCTTGCCGACGTGGCTGGGCAGGATGAGGCCCGGTTCGCCCTCGAGGTAGCTGCTGCCGGCGCCCATCCACTGCTGCTGCAAGGAGCACCAGGAACCGGCAAGACCATGCTTGCTCACCGATTGCCCGGAATCCTGCCGCCACTGCATCCCGACGAGGCGCTCGAGGTCACGGCGATCCATTCACTGCTCGGTGAGATTCCAGCCGGAGGCACCCTGGTGAGCAGCCCGCCATTCGTGGCGCCCCACCACTCAGCCACGATGGTCTCGCTCATCGGAGGCGGTTCCGGCATCGCCCGTCCCGGCGCGGTCAGCCGCGCTCACCGTGGAGTGCTCTTCCTGGATGAGTGCGCGGAGCTCTCGCCCCGGGTGCTCGACACTCTTCGCACGCCGCTCGAGGAAGGCGAAGTGCGGATCAGTCGCCGCGGCGGGGTCGCCCGCTACCCGGCACGATTCCTGCTCGTGCTCGCAGCGAACCCCTGCGCGTGCGCGCCCCGCCATGAGGCGGACTGCACCTGCACTCCCACAACGCTGCGCCGCTACCGGTCGCGCCTTTCCGGCCCGCTGCTCGATCGAATCGACCTCGGTGTCAGGATGTGGCCCGCCCCAGCGGGAGGCTCCCTAGCGGGACACCCCTTAACGGGCCACCACAGCCCCGGCCATGAAACACCCGAGACCTCCCATCAGGTGCGGCAGCGCGTGCAAGCGGCACGCGACGCCGCCCGGGAACGGTGGAAGCAACTGGGCTGCGCCACGAACAGCGAAGTGCCCGGTCCCGTGCTACGCGCGCAAGCAGCACCCGGCCCGCGCGCCCGCGAGACCCTCGATACGGCGATGCGCCAGGGCCTGCTCAGCGCACGCGGCGCGGATCGAGCGCTCCGCGTGGCCTGGACCATCGCAGACCTCGAGGGAGCCACGATGCCGTCGCGCGCCCACGTCGAGCAAGCGCTCGCCTACCGCCTCCAGCACCTCCGATAGCAGGAGCAGACATGCCATCCCCCAGCATCCCGCCCCGCCCTGCCACGACACCTAGCCCTGCCACGACACCCAGCCCTGCCACGACGACCCTCCCCGCTGCCACAACCACCCGCACCCCAGAGCGAGCCTGGGCCTACCTCTCGCGCGTCGCCGAAGGACCATGCTGGGCGCTGCACGAGCTGATCAACCTCGTGGGCCCGATCGACGCCGCCGAGGCCATCCGCGCGGGCAATCTGCCGCCGGCCCTCGACAAGCCGACCCAGGCCCGCCGCGGCACTGACAGCTCGGATGCCGACCTCGAGGCCCTCGCTCGCCACGGCGGAACGCTCCTCACCCCTGACAGTCCGCACTGGCCGGCTTGGCACACGCTGCAGATGCGCAGCGACCCGGCCCGTCGAGACGCAGGAGCCGCGCCACCCATCGCACTGTGGATCCGCGGACGCGATGATCTTGGCACGCTCCTCTCCCGCGGCATCGCCATCGTCGGCACCCGCGCCCCTACCTCGTACGGCGAGCACTGCACCCGCGATATCGCGCACGAGCTCGCCACCAATGGCGCGACGATCGTCTCCGGCGCTGCCTACGGAATCGACGGCTGCGCTCACCGGGCCGCCCTCGCCGCTCACCAGCCGACGGTGGCGATCCTCGCGTGCGGCATCGACCAGGACTATCCCGCCGGTCACGCGCGACTCCTCCAGGACATCGCGCGAAACGGCACCGTGATCAGCGAATACCCGACCGGTACGCGGCCAGCGCGATTCCGCTTCCTCGCCCGCAACCGGCTCATCGCGGCGTTCGCCGAGCACGTGATCATCACCGAGGCCGGGGCGCGCAGCGGCGCGCGCAATACCGCGCGGTGGGCACGCCTGTACAACACGCCCGTGCATGCCATGCCTGGTCCCGTCAGCTCGGCCGCCTCCGTGGGATGCCACGAGATGATCCGGAACGGTGAAGCCACTCTCCTCGCGCGAGCTCGCGACATCGCAGGTGATGCCATGCTGCCGATGGACTGCGGAGCGCAGCCCGCCCCGGCCAGCCACACCAGGCCGACCGACCATCTCACGCCCGAGCAACTGCGCGTGTTCGACATGTTGCCCAGAAGAGGCTGCGCTAGCGCCACCCGGATCAGTGCCGACACTGGTCTCGATGCGAGAACTACCCGTGCAGCGCTGGCCGTGCTCGAGATGCACGGTCACGCACGATGCATGGACGGTGAATGGCAGCGAGCTAGCCAGCGGGCGGGCACAAGCCCGATTGCCCAGCGACGCGCCTCGCGCCCCTTGCCGTGAGGAACACGCGACTGCGGAGCGATTCGTTGCCAAGGCACGTGGCAGCAGGCAGGCTAGCGGCATGCCAGGAGAGCGCGCGAATGCCCCCGACGAAGCCAGTTTCGCGCCCAGCCCGCCGGGCCCGGCGCCGCAGCATCCGGAGCCGCTGGGGTTTGCAGTGGTGCTGGATCAGTTCGCGGAGCATCTCGTACTCGAGCGGGACCGGTCCGACCACACTGTCCGCGCCTACCTCGCCGACGTTCGCGCGCTCCTCGATCACGCAGCAGCAGATGGCTGTACCAGGCTGCGCGACATCAGCCTCACCACGGTCCGGGCGTGGCAGTCCGAGCAGGCGGCTGACGGTCTTGCTCGATCGACCCTTGCCCGGCGCGCGTCATCGGTCAAGGCATTCACCGCCTGGGCGGTCAAGCATGGACACCTGGATTCCGACCCGGCTGCTCGCCTGCAATCGCCCCGGCGCCACCGGACGCTCCCGCACATCCTGCGGCAGGACCAGGCGGCCGCCGCGCTTGATGGGCTCGACGCGAGCCGCTCGAGCAACGAGCGCGCTGCGGAGCCTCTCCCGGAAGCCGCCAGCTCGCCGGATCATTCTCCGCACGGTGGAGCGGACGAGGCCAACCATCGACCGCGGTCCCCGCGAGAGGAGGCGATGCGCCGCCGGGACCGCCTCATCGTCGAGATCCTCTACTCGACCGGAATCCGGGTCAGCGAGCTATGCGGCCTCGACCTCCACGACGTCGACCAGCGCAGCCGGATCGTGCGCGTGCTGGGCAAGGGACGCAAGGAGAGAATGGTGCCGTACGGGGCGCCGGCCCAAAGCGCCCTCGACGACTGGTTGCGTCTCGGCCGACCACTACTCGCGGTTCCCCGCTCGGGAAGCGCGTTGCTGCTGGGCGCGCGCGGAGGTCGCCTCAACCCTCGGCAGGCCCGCGAGATCGTGCACACGGTTCTCGCCGAAGCTGGCATGCCCAGCCTAGGGCCCCACGGTCTCCGGCACTCGGCTGCTACCCATCTTCTCGAGGGCGGCGCTGATCTCCGAGTCGTCCAGGAGCTTCTCGGCCACGCCAGCCTCTCGACCACGCAGCTCTACACCCAGGTATCTGTGCGTCGCCTGCGGACTGTCCACGACCAGGCCCACCCGAGGGCTTGAGTCCAAGCAGCTGCCCCCAAGAACCCGGTCTCACCCTGATCCCGTGACAGGTTTCAGCCCGACGGTGACATGCCCGACCAGGAGCAAGGGATCGAGATAGGCCAGTCGGTCCTCGGCGCGGCGGGCTCCCCAGTGCAAGCATGCAGCGGCCTCGCATCCTGCATGCCCTGGCTCCACGGTTCCGATGACGGTCCCGCTCGCGATCTCGTCGCCCATGCTGACTGTCGTGGCGACTGGCTGGTAGGTCGTGAGGATGCCGCCCTCATGCCGGATCGACACGACTCCCGCTCCGGCGACCGAGCCAGCGAACCACACGATCCCGTGCGCCGGAGCGGTGATGCGCGCACCGGGCGTGGCAGCGAGATCGACTCCGCGATGGCCGGGGCCGTAGCGATGCGAGGGCGCGATGAATCGCTTCGCGATGCGGATCGGAGGACCGAGCGGCCAGGAGAACCCAGGATCCATGATCTCGTGCGCGGGGCCGAGGCTCCCCGCGATTGCCGGGGCGGGGGAGAGATGCTGCTCCGGCTGCCCGGTGGCGGCCGGGGACATTGCCGCGACTGGCAGGAATGCTGTCGCGATGACCAGTGCGATCCGCAACGCGGTGGCGCGGCGGATGCGAGCGGGAAGTCCTGACATGGAGTACAGGATGCCGCGCACTAGGTGGGAGCCTGGATCAGAAGGCGACATCTGTGGATGGTGCGGGGATGATCCACAGGAGGCTCGGAGGCAAGCGCCGCGATGCTATGAGTGGCGTGCAAGCCGAGCACCGCGTCGGTTGCGCGCGAGCGGCCACCTGGGAGTACACTGCATGGCGGCGCGCTTGCTGCGTGCCACAATTTCGCGTTCTCGAACGCACCCAGATCCGAGTGGTGGACTAGCAACGTCGAATCGTGGTTCACGGACCACAGCATGATGGTTGCTTGTTCCTGCCCGGCACTCCGGGAGCCCGGGCCTTCCGGTCCCGCGCATTGCGCGGGTGGAGGCTCGCGACGAGGACCAGGGCGGTCACCAACCCGGTGGCTGCACAAACCGGAACACGAGAAAAGGAGCGAGGACTACAGGCCACGTGCCTGGGTCCGTGAATCGCTATGGCTGTTGTAACCATGAAGCAGCTGCTTGACAGCGGCGTGCACTTCGGTCACCAGACCCGTCGGTGGAACCCCAAGATGAAGCGATTCATCTTCACCGACCGGAACGGCATCTACATCATCGACCTGCGTCAGACCCTGACGTACATCGACCAGGCGTACGAGTTCGTCAAGGAGACTGTCGCCCACGGTGGCACCATTCTCTTCGTCGGCACCAAGAAGCAGGCGCAGGAGTCCATCGCGTCCGAGGCCACGCGGGTCGGCATGCCCTATGTCAACCACCGCTGGCTCGGCGGCATGCTCACCAACTTCCAGACCGTCCACAAGCGCCTGCTGCGCCTCAAGGAACTTGAGAGCATGGAGCAGACCGGTGGCTTCGAAGGTCGCACCAAGAAGGAAATCCTCATGCTGACGCGTGAGAAGACCAAGCTGGAGCGCACCCTCGGCGGTATCCGTGACATGGCCAAGGTGCCGAGCGCGGTGTGGATCGTCGATACGAACAAGGAGCACATCGCCGTCGGCGAGGCGCGCAAGCTCAACATCCCCGTGGTGGCGATCCTCGACACCAACTGCGATCCCGACGTCGTTGACTACCCGATCCCGGGCAACGATGACGCGATCCGGTCGGCTGCTCTGCTCACCCGCGTTGTGGCTGCTGCGGCCGCTGACGGCCTCAAGTCCCGCGCCGGCGTGAACACTGGTGCGGACGAGAAGGCCGAGGGCGAGCCGCTCGCTGACTGGGAGAAGGAACTCCTCGAGTCCGCATCGCCCGCGACCGAGGAAGCTGACGCTCCCGAGGCAGAGGCTCCTGCGGCTGACGCTCCCGAGGCAGAGGCTCCTGCGGCTGACGCTCCGGCATCTGACGCTCCGGCAGCCGAGCCTGCTGCTGCAGAGGCGCCCGCGGAAGCGGCCGCTGACACGAAGTCCGACAACTGATGTGAAGCGCCAGTCGCGGCTACGATCGTGACTGGCGCTTTCGCTCGGCCCGTACAGCACCACCCGTTGCATCCCGCACACGCATTTGAGGAGGCTCGCCCCACCATGGCGAATTTCACTGCCGCTGACGTCAAGCGGCTTCGTGAGCTCACCGGCTCCGGCATGATGGATTGCAAGAACGCGCTCGCCGATACCGACGGCGACTTCGACAAGGCCGTGGAGATCCTCCGCATCAAGGGCGCCAAGGACGTCGGCAAGCGCGCCGAGCGCGCGACCGCCGAAGGCCTTGTCGCAGCGGCCGGCGGCGCCATGATCGAGCTCAACAGCGAGACCGATTTTGTTGCCAAGAACGCTGACTTCCAGGCCGTTGCTAACGAGATCGTCACGGCAGCCGCGGAGGCCAAGCCTGCCGATCTCGAGGCGCTCAAGGCGGTCGAGGTCAATGGCCGCAGCGTCGAGGCCGTCGTGCAGGAGCTGGCAGCCCGGATCGGCGAGAAGATCGAGCTTCGCCGGGTCGTCTCGTTCGACGGCCAGGTCCAGACCTACCTGCACAAGCGCAGTGGCGATCTGCCCCCCGGCGTCGGCGTGCTCGTCGAGTACACCGGCGAGGGCGAAGCTGCCGCCGAGGCAGCCCGTGAGGCCGCTATGCAGGTAGCGGCGCTCAAGGCGAAGTACGTCACGCGCGACGATGTCCCCGCGGAGATCGTCGAGAACGAGCGGCGCATCGCCGAGCAGACCGCGAAGGAGGAGGGCAAGCCCGAGCAGGCCCTCCCCAAGATCGTCGAAGGCCGCGTCAACGGCTTCTTCAAGGATGTCGTGCTCACCGAGCAGGCATACGTGAAGGACAGCAAGAAGTCGGTCAAGGCTCTCCTTGACGAGGCTGGCGCTACCATCACTCGTTTCGTGCGGTTCGAGGTCGGACAGTCCTGACCGGGGGTCCCGGAGGCACGAGCCACAGCGATGAGGCAAGATATGCGGGGTTGCCGCGTGGGTATTTCCACGTGGCAGCCCCGCATTCGCGTATGAGGCGACATTCACACAGGCACCAGTGACGAGGAGACTCATGGCCGACCAGACACCCGAAGAGCGCCGCCCCTACAAGCGAGTGCTCATCAAGCTTGGTGGAGAAATGTTCGGGGGCGGGCGCATCGGCGTGGATCCTGACGTCGTTCACATGGTTGCCGAGCAGGTCGCCGAGATCGTCAAGACCGGGGTGCAGGTGGCTCTGGTGATCGGCGGTGGCAACTTCTTCCGTGGCGCTGAGCTGCAGCAGCGTGGCCTTGATCGGGCCAGGGCCGACTACATGGGCATGCTGGGAACAGTCATGAACTGCCTCGCGCTCCAGGATTTCCTGCAGCAGCAGGGAGTCGACACCCGGGTGCAGACTGCCATCACGATGGGCCAGGTCGCCGAGCCGTACATCCCGTTGCGCGCGATCCGGCACCTCGAGAAGGGCCGCGTCGTGATCTTCGGCGCGGGCATGGGCATGCCGTACTTCTCCACCGACACCACCGCGGCGCAGCGTGCCCTCGAGATCGGGGCCGAGGTGGTCCTGATGGCCAAGGCTGTCGACGGCGTCTACACCGCTGACCCTAAGATCGACAGTACCGCGACGATGTTCGATGAGTTGACGCACCGCGAGGCGCTGGAGAAGGGACTGAAGGTCGCTGACGCGACCGCGTTCAGCCTCTGCATGGACAATGACATGCCGATCATCGTGTTCAACCTGCTGCGTCACGGCAACATCGCCCGTGCTGTGGCGGGCGAGCATGTAGGCACCCTGGTGCGGCCCTAGGCAACCAGGCCGGACCAGAGGCCGCACGAGAGGCTGGACCAGCCCAGGGACGCGAGCGCCCCCGCAGCCGCGCCAGCTCGTGAAGAGAGCGCGGTGAAGCAGCCGCGGTGCAATAGTTATCAACGAAGTGCTACGAGGAAGGTGTGCCGTGATCGACGAAGCAATGTTCGATGCCGAGGAAAAGATGGAGAAGGCGGTGACCGTCGCGAAGGACGAGCTCGGGTCCATCCGGACCGGTCGTGCCAACCCTTCGATGTTCGCCCGCGTGTCCATCGACTACTACGGCGCCCCCACGCCCATCACGCAGCTCGCGAGCATCGCGGTGCCAGAGGCTCGCATGGTGGTCATCAAGCCGTACGAGCAAGCGCAGCTGAACAACATCGAGACGGCGATCCGCAACTCCGATCTGGGCGTCAACCCCACCAACGATGGCAACATCATTCGCGTATCGATCCCGCAGCTCACCGAGGAGCGGCGCCGCGACCTGTCGAAGCAGGCCCGCTCGAAGGGCGAGGATTCCAAGGTCGCCATCCGCAACGTGCGCCGCAAGGCCATGGAGGAGCTTGGCCGCATCCAGAAGGATGGCGAGGCCGGCGAGGACGAGGTAGCGCGCGCGGAGAAGGAGATCGACAAGATCACCGCGAAGTACACGAACCAGATCGACGAATTGGTCAAACACAAGGAATCGGAACTTATGGAGGTCTAGCCTCAACCGTGAGTGAATGATCAGCCAAACCGGGCGGGCGAGGAGATATGTAGTGGTTGACGGTCACGAGTCGCACCAGCCAATCGGCGAGCCAGCGGAGCCTGTGACCGCTGCCACCGAGGAGAAGAAGACTTCTCGGGCGGGCCGCAACCTGCCCGCTGCAATCAGTGTCGGGGTCGGTCTTGGTGCCATCATCGTCGCGGTGCTGCTGCTCGCGCCGCGTGGATGGGTCGGCATCGTCGCCATCGCTGTCGGGCTAGCGATATGGGAGCTGTTCAAGCGGTTGCGCCAGCAAGGCGTGTACCTGCCCCTCATCCCGATGGTGGTCGGGGGACCGGCGACCGTGCTCGCGGCGCTGCCCTTCGGGATAACCGGGGTCTTCACAGGCTTCGCCGTCACCACCGTGACATGCATGATGTGGTGCCTGCTCCGCAATGGCCTGTCGGGCAAGCCCGAGAACTATGTGCGAGATTCCGCGATCACCCTGTTCGTCGCGACCTGGGTGATCCTCTTCACTAGCGTGGGAGCGATGCTCGTCCTCACAGAGAAGGGCGCTGGCCCCATCTGGGTGCTGATGATCGGCGTGATCTGCTCGGACGTGGGCGGCTACACCGCTGGGGTGCTGTTCGGCAAGCATCCGATGGTGCCGCAGATCAGTCCCAAGAAGTCGTGGGAGGGATTCGCGGGCTCGATGATCGCCGGGATCATCGGCAGCATTCTCACGGTCACTCTGATCCTCGGGGAGCATCCGCTCATCGGAGCGCTCATCGGCGCCGCGCTCGTAATTTTCGGGACGCTCGGCGACCTCATCGAGTCACAGTTCAAGCGCGATCTCGGCATCAAGGACATGGGTACCCTCCTGCCTGGCCATGGCGGGCTCATGGACCGGCTCGACTCGCTGGTCGTCGCGGCGGTCGTGCTGTGGGTGTTCGTGATGCTTCTCGGCTATCCACTGACTGTCTAGCAGCAGCTCGGCGGGGGAGGATCGCCAAGGAATGCTCCGGAGCGGGCGGCGCAAGGGAACCATCACGATCCCGAGTCCCAACATCTGGCACTGGCCCGAGATCTATGAGATCGAGAACCTGGCCCAGGACCATGCTGGAGCCATCCCCGCGGAGCTCCAGCGCCACGCCCGCTGGTCCGGGGCACGCATCGTGGACATCGGGTGCGGCACCGGATTCCACCTGCCACTGTTCGCCTTGCAGGCGCAGGCCGTCACTGGTATCGAGCCGCACCCGCCGCTCGTCGCAGCGGCCCGCGAGCGCATCGCGGGCTTCGGCAATGTGACGGTGCTCCACGGCCGGGCCGATGCGATCCCGCTTCCCGCTTCAAGCGTGGACATCGTGCATGCGCGCACCGCCTACTTCTTTGGCCCAGGCTGCGAGCCTGGCATCAGGGAAGCACTGCGGGTGCTCGTGCCGGGGGGCTGGCTGCTGATCGTGGACCTCGACGTGACGGCCGGCCTCTACGGGGAATGGATGCGCGCTGACCTGCCCCGCTACGACCCAGCGGCCGTGGAGTCATTCTTCGAGCGCCAGGGCTTCGGGCTCGCGCGCGTCGACACTCGATGGACATTCCGCACGCGGGCCGATCTCGAGGCCGTCCTCGCCATCGAGTTCAGTCCCCGCGTCGCGAGCCGGGCTCGGCAGCAGGTGGTGGGAACGTGCCTGCCCGTGCGCTACCGCATCCATAGCCTGCGCAAGCCGACCTTCGAGGGCAGCAGGGCATAGCAGGACCGGAGACGCCGGGCAGGCACAGTCGTCAGGCCTCGGGGCGAGAGGCGGCTAGCGCAAGCCCTTCCTGGCCTCGCGCCGGAGCTGCAGGATGCGGATGCCGCCAATCGTCGCGGTGATGAGCACGCCGAGGATCGCGGCGCCGAGCAATGCCACGCCGAGCGGAATATCCATCTGCCACACGAGGAGGTGGATGGTCTGCGTCTCCAGGTTCTGCAGGATGAACACCAGCAGGACGATCAGCAGAGCCGCACCGATGATCAGCGCGGTCCACCAGGAGCCCGCGCGGGAATGCGGCAGGGCCTGCTTGGCAGGCTTGGGCTGCTTCCCCGGCTTCTTCTCGGATGCCGATGGCTTCGTCGAGGAGCTTCCGGCGGCGCTCGAGGACGCGGGGGACGGGGTGCTGGACGCGGAGCCCGAGCGGCCTGCTGATGGCTCCGGCGTCGGTTCCTTGGAGCGTGGGAACGGTTCCTGGGATGACGGGTCCGTAGATTTTGATGCCATGTGTTGATCATGGCTGATTTCGCGAGCACGCGCACTAGTTCGGAGTTCCCGGCGATCCGTGGGACACTGGTCCAGCCATGCCTGCGAATATTCCTCTTGTCTTCACCGCGCCCCGCCGTGGGATCCCTCCACGGCATTTTGCCGATCTTGATCCCGCCGAGCACAAGTCAGCCGTCTCGGAGCTGGGCCTGCCGGCCTTTCGCGCCGATCAGATCGCCCGCCACTACTACGGCCGGCTCGATGCTGATCCGCACGCGATGACCGACCTTCCTGCCGCCGCCCGCGCGACGGTCGCCGATGCCCTGTTCCCGCCGTTGCTCGAGCCGGTCCGGCACCTGGCCTGCGACCGGGGAGAGACCCGCAAGACCTTGTGGAAGGCCCACGACGGCACTCTCCTCGAGAGCGTCCTCATGCGCTACCGGGATCGCGCCACGGTGTGCATCTCGAGCCAGGCGGGGTGCGGGATGGCCTGTCCGTTCTGCGCGACCGGCCAGGCCGGTCTTGACCGGAACCTCTCCACCGCCGAGATCGTCGACCAGGTGCGGGCGGCTGCGGCCGCGATGCGTGATGGCGAGGTCGGCGATAGCCCCGGTCGGCTGTCCAACGTCGTGTTCATGGGCATGGGCGAGCCGCTGGCGAACTACAAGCGGGTGCTCGCCGCTGTGCGACGCATCACCGATCCTTCCCCGCGTGGGCTCGGGCTGTCCCAGCGCAACGTGACGGTCTCCACCGTCGGACTGGCGCCGGCGATCCGCAAGCTTGCCGACGAGGGACTCAGCGTCACCCTCGCGGTGTCGCTGCACACGCCTGATGATGAGCTGCGCGACACGCTCGTTCCGGTGAACAATCGCTGGTCGGTGGCCGAGGTGCTCGAGGCTGCCCGCTACTACGCCGATCAGACCGGGCGACGTGTATCGATCGAGTACGCGTTGATCCGCGACATCAATGATCAGCCGTGGCGCGCGGACTTGCTGGGCAAGAAGCTGCACAAGGCGCTCGGTCAGTTCGTCCACGTCAACGTGATCCCGCTGAACCCGACGCCGGGCAGCAAGTGGGATGCGAGCCCCAAGGCTGCCGAGGCTGAGTTCGTGCGGCGCGTGCAGGCGCAGGGAGTGCCGTGCACGGTGCGCGATACTCGTGGCCAGGAGATCGCGGCAGCCTGCGGCCAGCTCGCCGCTGAAGGCTGACCAGCCCTTCGCGTAGCTACCACGCTTGGTCAGCTCCCGTGGCCAAAGCGCATAGCTGCCACCGATATTTCGGTGGCAGCTATGGGAGATCCGTGGGATCGGCGCGCTATGGGTGGCAGATAGCCTGAGGCCCGCGCGCGGGGGCCGGCCTCGACCTTTTCTAGCGGCGCTTGGCCTTGCGCGAGTCGATGTTGTACTTGATCAGCAGGATGGCAATGGTGAGCCCGGTGCCGATGATGAAGATGTTCTCGATCATGCCGTCGTGATTGCCGATGAGGTACGCGAACACCATGACCGTGAAGAGCCAGCCCACGGCCTGGAACGCGGCAGGGAACTCGCCGTGCCAGCCCCAGCCCACGGAGGGCTCGTCCTGCGGGTCGATCTTCGATCGCGCGATGGCGCGCTCGAGGCCTGGATCGATTTCTGTGCTGGCCACCGTGGTTCCTCCTGATCGCCTGGACGCTGACGCGGCCCGGGCCTGCCCCGGGAACGCGTGGTCCACTGAGCTTATCGTGACACATCGCGCGCGGGCGCATCCGGGAGGGGTTGCTGAGCGCGGCGCGCGCGGCACCGCGTGGTGCGGGGGCGCGGGCGCATCGGCCACAATGGCGGGGTGACCTCACCGACTCGTGTTCTTCTCCTTGGCAGCACTGGCTCGATCGGCACGCAGGCCCTGGAGGTGATCGCGGAGAACCCGGAGCGCTTCGAGGTCGTGGGCCTGGCCGCCGGCGGCGGGAACGTGGACCTGCTGCGGCAGCAGATCGCCGCGGCGGGCGTGCCGGGTCACCGGGTGGCGGTCGCATCGGCTGGGGCAGCGGAGAGGCTGGGCGTCGAGGGCGTGCGCAGCGGCGCGGGCGCGGTCACCGAGCTCGTGGAGTCCGTCGAGGCAGACGTGGTGCTCAACGCCCTGGTGGGCTCGCTCGGCCTCAAGCCCACCCTGGCGGCGCTGGCCACGGGCGCGCGGCTCGCGCTGGCGAACAAGGAATCCCTGGTGGCGGGCGGCTCGCTGGTGCTCGATGCAGCGTCGCCCGGGCAGATCGTGCCGGTGGACTCGGAGCACTCGGCGATGGCGCAGTGCTTGCGGTCGGGCGCGCGCGGCGAGGTGGACCGCATCGTGCTGACCGCATCGGGCGGCCCGTTCCGCGGGTGGTCGGCCGACCGGCTCGAGCCGGTGACCCCGGAGCAGGCGGGGGCGCATCCGACGTGGTCGATGGGGCCGATGAACACCTTGAACTCGGCAACGCTGGTGAACAAGGGCCTGGAGCTGATCGAGACGCACCTGTTGTTCGGCGTGCCGTACGAGCAGATCGATGTCGTGGTGCATCCGCAGTCGATCGTGCATTCGATGGTGACGTTCGTCGATGGGTCCACGATCGCGCAGGCGAGCCCGCCGAGCATGCGCCTGCCGATCGCGCTGGCGCTGGGCTGGCCGGAACGGGTGGCGGGCGCGGCGCCGCGGCTGGATTTCGCGGAGGCGTCCTCATGGACGTTCGAGCCGCTCGATGACGCGGTCTTCCCGGCGGTGCGGCTCGCGAGGGAGGCCGGGATGGCCAGGGGCTGCTCCACGGCGGTGTACAACGCGGCGAACGAGGAGGCTGCTGCGGCGTTCCTCACTGCGGGCCTGCGTTTTCCCCGGATCGTCCGTATCGTGGAGGAGGTGCTCGCGGCCGCGGGCGAATGGTCGGCGGCGCCGTCGACGGTCGAGGATGTGCTCGCCGCGGAGGACTGGGCCCGTGCCCGTGCCCGTGAGCTCATCGCCCAGGAGGATGTAGCCCGCTCATGATGTTTGCGTTCGGCGTGACCCTGTTCGCGCTCGGCATTGGCTTGTCGATCGCGCTGCACGAGTACGGCCATTTCCTCACCGCCAAGGCATTCGGCATGAAGGTGCGCCGGTACTTCATCGGCTTCGGCCCGACGCTGTTCTCGTGGCGGCGCGGGGAGACGGAGTATGGGCTCAAGGCGATCCCCGCGGGTGGGTTCTGCGACATCGCGGGGATGACGGCTCTCGATGAGCTCGAGCCTGATGAGCACGAGCGAGCCATGTACAAGCAGGCCACGTGGAAGCGCCTGGTGGTGATGCTGGGCGGGCCGATGGGCAACTTCGTGTTCGGCTTCGTGCTGGTGATCGTGCTCGCGGTGGGCTGGGGCCTGCCCAACCTGATGCTGTCGTCGAGCGCGGTCGTGGGCGAGGTCGGATGCGTCGCCTCGTCGCAGGAGCCGCCCCGGCAGAATGCTGAGGGCCAGTGGGTGCCGGGAGGCGTCTCGGGCTGCTCGGGAACCGGTCCGGCCGAGGAGGCCGGCATCGAGCCGGGCGATCTGATCGTCGCGGTCGACGGGCAGCCGGTCGCGGACTTCGGCGAGCTGGTGCGCCTGGTGCAGCCCGCCGAGGGCGTCATCACGGTGACGGTGGAGCGTGGCGAGGAGCGCCTCGACTTCCCGGTGCGGGTGGAGCCCGCGCAGCGCTACGTGATCGATCCTGGGCAGTCCCTGGAGCAGGCGCGGCCGGAGACAGTCAGTGCTATCGGTGTCGGTGCTGGCCGCTTGGCCCCGCCCGAGCCCTTGGGCGTGCTGCCCGCGCTTCCCGCTTCGGTGTCCTTCACCGGCGATATGGCGGTGCTCACCTGGGACGCGATGCTGCGCATCCCCGAGCGCATGCCTGCGGTGGTGCGGTCGATCATGGGGGAGGAGCGTGACCCGGACACCCCGATCAGCGTGGTGGGGGCGAGCCGCATCGGTGGCGAGGTCGCCGAGCGCGGCTTGTGGGAAGTGTTCATCCTGCTGCTCGCGAGCCTGAACTTCTTCATCGGCCTGTTCAACCTGCTGCCGCTGCTGCCGCTCGATGGCGGGCATATCGCGGTCACCATCTACGAGTCCATCCGCAACCGCATCCGGCGCATGATGGGCAAGCCCAATGGCGCCCCGGTCGACTACACCAAGCTGCTGCCGATCACCTTCACCGTGATGCTGCTCGGCGGCGCGGTTATGCTGTTGACCATCACCGCCGACATCGTCAACCCGATCAGATTGTTCTAGTGGCGCACCCACGGCCACATCCCTTGCTGCGGCCCAGCGCGGAGCAGGGGCGCGAGACGTTGAAGGAAGGTTTGTTGTGACAGGCACGAGCTCGGCCGGAACCACGAATGCGATCGGCCTCGGGATGCCCGCGGGACCCGTCGAGGTCCTCGCGCCCCGCCGCCGCACCCGGCAGCTTATGGTCGGCTCGGTCGGCGTGGGCAGCGACCACCCGATCTCGGTGCAGTCGATGACCACCACCAAGACTCATGACGTGAACGCGACGCTCCAGCAGATCGCCGAGCTCACCGCGTCGGGCTGCGACATCGTGCGGGTCGCCTGCCCGCGCCAGGAGGACGCGGACGCGCTCGCCGAGATCGCGCGCAAGAGCCAGATCCCGGTCATCGCCGATATCCACTTCCAGCCGCGCTACATCTTCTCCGCGATCGATGCGGGCTGCGCCGCGGTACGGGTGAACCCGGGCAACATCAAGGAGTTCGACGGTCGCGTCAAGGAAGTGGCCAAGGCCGCGGGTGATGCAGGCATTCCCATCCGCATCGGCGTGAATGCTGGCTCGCTCGATCCACGCATCCTCGGCAAGTATGGCAAGGCCACCCCGGAGGCGCTCGTCGAGTCGGCTCTCTGGGAAGCGGGCCTGTTCGAGGAGCACGGCTTCGGCGACATCAAGATCTCCGTCAAGCACAATGATCCCGTCGTGATGGTGCGAGCGTACGAGTTGCTCGCCGAGCAGTGCGACTATCCGCTGCACCTCGGCGTGACCGAGGCTGGCCCGGCGTTCCAGGGGACCATCAAGTCGGCGGTGGCGTTCGGCGCGCTGCTCTCGCGCGGTATCGGCGACACGATCCGGGTCTCGTTGTCCGCGCCTCCGGTGGAGGAGATCAAGGTGGGCAACCAGATCCTGCAGTCGCTGAACCTGCGGCCGCGCAAGCTCGAGATCGTCTCCTGCCCGTCGTGCGGGCGCGCCCAGGTCGATGTGTACACGCTCGCCGACGAGGTCACCGCCGGCCTCGAGGGCATGGATATCCCGCTGCGCGTCGCGGTGATGGGCTGCGTGGTCAATGGGCCCGGCGAGGCGCGCGAGGCCGATCTCGGTGTCGCCTCCGGCAACGGCAAGGGCCAGATCTTCGTCAAGGGCAAGGTCATCAAGACCGTCCCGGAGGCGAAGATCGTGGAGACCCTGATCGAGGAAGCGATGCGCATAGCCGAGGAGATGGGCGAGAGTGGCACTGGTGGACCGGTCGTGACTGTCAGCTGAGCCACTGATCGGCGGGGCCCTGATAGCGGGCTCATCACGGCCTCGGCACGGTCGAGTTTCTGTTTTTTCGTTCTTGCCCCCCAAACGGGGTACCGCTGGACCCCTTTCTCGTGGCAATCTTGAGTTGTGCTGAAGTTGCTGGGTGCCCGTCCGCTGGGGTCGCGCGATACCCCCGCGGTGCTGCGCGCGCTCGACAACGACCCGATCGCGAGCTGCATGGTCGCCGCGCGCATCGAGGAGTTCGGGGTGGACCCTCGATTCCTGCGGGGCGAGCTGTGGAGCCGGGGCCGCCCCGAGGAGTCCCTCTGCTTCTCCGGGGTCAACCTGATCCCCCTGCGCGGTGATGAGACCGACATGCGATTCTTCGCGGATCGCGCCTGCCGGGGACCACGCATGTGCTCCTCGCTGGTGGGGCGCGCTGACCTGGTCCTTCCGCTGTGGGAGCAGCTCGAGAGCGAGTGGGGCGCGCCGCGCGAGATCCGCGACGAGCAGCCCATGCTTGCCCTGCCTGGCCCCCCGCGCTGCCAGTCCGACCCGTTGACCCGCCGGGCGCGCAAGGACGAGCTCGAGCCGTACCTCGATGCAGCGGTCAAGATGTTCATCGAGGAAGTCGGCGTGGATCCGCTCGCCCACGATGGGGGTCGTTCCTACCGCTACCGCATCGAGCGGCTGATCGAGTCGGGCCAGGCGTGGGTGCGCTTCGAGGGCGACGAAGTGGTGTTCAAGGCCGAGGTTGGCTCTACCTCGCGCCGGGTCGGCCAGATCCATGGCGTCTGGGTGCACCCCGACTACCGGGGGTGCGGGCTCGGAGCAGCAGGAACGGCAACGATCGCGCAGGCCATCGCGAGCTCGGGACGCATCGCGAGCCTGTATGTCAACAGCTACAACCGGGCCGCGCGCACCATGTACGCCAAGGTCGGCTTCCAGCAGGTCGCCACTTTCGCCACCGTGCTCGTGGACTAGCAGGCACCACCTTGCTCCTCGCGCCGGCCCCGCGCGCCCATTACTCTCGTTAGCATGTCGACCCGTACCGCCCTGCAGCCTGGAACCCTCTCACCGATCCGTGAGGTGCCTACCTCGATCGCCCGCCCCGAGTACGCGTGGCGCAAGACAGCGAAGGAAGGCCGCGAGCCGTGGGTGCAGACGCCCGAGGTGATCGAGAACATGCGCATCGCGGGACGCATCGCCGCCGATTCGATCGTCGAGGCGGGCAAGCGGGTCGAGCCAGGCGTCACCACGGACGCCCTTGATGCGGTGGTGCACGAGTACTTGTGCGATCACGGCGCCTACCCCTCGACCCTGGGCTACCGGGGCTTCCAGAAGTCCTGCTGCACCTCCCTCAACGAGGTGATCTGCCACGGCATCCCGGACTCGACGGTGATCGAGGACGGGGACATCGTCAAGATCGACGTGACCGCCTACATCGGTGGCGTGCACGGCGACACGTGCGTGACGTTCCTCGCTGGCAACGTCTCCGAGGAGCATCGCCTGCTCGTCGAGCGCACCAAGGCGGCACTCGACCGGGCGATCAAGGCCGTCAAGCCGGGGCGGCAGCTCAATGTGGTGGGCCGGGTCATCGAGTCCTACGCGAGCCGCTTCGGCTACGGGACGGTGCGCGCGTTCACCGGCCACGGCGTCGGCCCGACGTTCCACAACGGCCTCGTGGTGCTGCACTACGACGATCCCACCGTGGAGACCGTGCTCGAGCCTGGCATGACCTTCACGATCGAGCCGATGATCAACCTCGGTGGCATCGAGCATGAGATCTGGAACGACGGCTGGACCGTGGTGACCAAGGATCGCAAGTGGTCGGCGCAGTTCGAGCATTCGCTGGTGGTCACCGATACCGGTGCCGAGGTCCTTACCCTCCCCTCGGCGTGAGCTCCGCGCGTCCCTCGGGGGCGCTGCTTGTCGCGGGCACCACCTCCGATGCGGGCAAGAGCCTGATCGTGGCGGGCTTGTGCCGGGCCTGGGCCCGGCAGGGCGTGGCAGTGGCGCCGTTCAAGGCGCAGAACATGTCGAACAACTCGTTCGTCACCCTCGACGGTGGCGAGATCGGTCGTGCTCAAGCGTTGCAGGCGCGGGCATGCGGCCTCGAGCCCAGCACGCGGTTCAACCCGATCCTGCTCAAGCCAGGTTCAGATCGGCGCTCGCAGCTCGTCATTCATGGCCGCGCCGAGGGAATGGTGATGGCCGGTGACTATGTCGCGCGCCGCGCCTGGTTGCGGGATGTCGCCGCCGAGACGCTGCGCGGCCTGCGCGAGGAGTTCGACATCGTGGTGTGCGAGGGAGCGGGCTCGCCGGCCGAGATGAACCTGCGCCATTCCGATGTGGCCAACATGGGCCTCGCCGAGGCCGCTGATCTGCCCGTGGTGGTGGTGGGCGACATCGACCGGGGTGGCGTGCTGGCGCACTTCGTGGGCACGCTCGCGGTACTGTCCGCTGCCGATCAGCAGCGCGTGGCGGGATTCATCGTCAACAAGTTCCGCGGCGATCCTGAGCTGCTGCGCCCGGGCCTCGAATCCGTGGAGGAGCTGACCGGGCGGCCGGTGCTGGGCACGGTGCCGTTCCTGCATGATGTGTGGCTCGATGCGGAGGATTCGCTAGCGAGCCAGATCGGGCGCGTGGTCGGTGTGGCGGCGCCGCCGCTGGGTGGCGCGTGGCTGTCGGTGGCGGCGATCCGGTTACCGCGGGTATCGAACGCGACCGATGTGGAGGCGCTGGCCTGCGAGCCGGGCGTGGTGGTGCGGTGGGTCGATGATCCCGGCTCGGTGCTGGCCGCGGACCTCGTGGTGCTGCCGGGCAGCAAGGCCACCGTCGATGACCTGCGCTGGTTGCGCGAGCGTGGCCTGGACCGGGCGCTGCGAGCGCGGGCGGATGCGGGTGGTCCTCTGCTGGGCATCTGTGGTGGCTATCAGATGCTGGGCAGGACGATCCTCGACCCGGTGGAGTCCGGTTCCCCGGCACCAGTCGCGGGGCTGGGCCTGCTGGATGTGGTCACGGAGTTCGCGAGCGACAAGGTGCTCGAGCGCCCTGAGGGCAGGGGCAGCGCTGTGGGCGCGGGCATCTCTGTGCGGGGCTATGAGATCCATCATGGCCGCGTGACGCACAACGGCGAGGCACCGCTGCTGCATACCGCGTCGGGTGGCGAGGGCAGCGCGCGCGAGGCCTTGTGGGGCACCCATTGGCATGGTCTTCTCGACAACGACGAGTTCCGCCGCGCGTTCCTGGTGGAGGTCGCGCGGTTGCGTGGCGCGCGGGGCTTCCGGGTCTCGTCCAGCACATCGGTGGCGGGCGCGCGGGAGGCGCAGCTCGATGCGATCGCGGATGCGGTGGAGCAGGGGATCGGGCTGGCCCGGCTGGAAGCAGTGATGCGGGCGGGGTGCGGTAGTAGGGGCGAGCCGGGCTCGGTGCCGGTGCTGGAAGCGCGGCTGCGGTGGCCCTAGCTGGGTTCCAGGTAGCGCGTGAGCAGCTCGACCTGCTCGGCGCGGAGAGCCTCGAGCGTCGGGGGGCCTGCCATGATGGGGGCGGAGACGAGCCAGGATTGGCACAGCAGGAGGATCGTGTGCGCCATCGCTGCCGGGTCACCGTCGCGGATCGTGCCAGCGGCCTGCCCTTGGTGGATCATCTGCTCGAACGCCGCGATGCCCCAGTTCTGGGTGCGACCGCGGCGCTGGATGACGTAGGTGAGCATGATCTCGGGGTCGACGTCGATGACCTTCGCGAATAGCTTGTTCTCGCGGAGCGAGTCGGTGATGGCGAGAAGCGCGGTCGCTAGGTCCCGCAGTGAGTGAGCGTTGTGCTGGTCGTCGTTGCGGAGAAGCTCCTCGATGCCCGGAAGGCCCGTCCATTCACGGGTCATGACATCGCTCATGAGGCGACGCATGTCATTCCACTTGCGGTAGATGGACATGCGGGAGACATTGGCGCGACGGGCCACATCAGTGAGGGTGGTGCGTTTCCAGCCGACGGCGAGCACGCAGTCGCGCGCGGCATCGAGGATGGCGTCCTCATTGATAGACCTGTGACGACTTGCTGACATATGTCACAACGTAACATATGAGGCTGCCGTCGCACCGGTCCATCGGCAGCAGTGATCGACGCCTCGTGCCGTCTCTATCGACAGCAACGCCGCCATCCCGCATTATCAACCGGTGAGCACCGGCCGCGCTTTCCACTTTATCGTCAACCGCGAGGCCGGCGGCGGCGCTGCCGAGCGGACAGCCCTATCGGTGGCGCGCCGCATCCGGTCCGCGGGTCACGAGGTCCGGATCACCCCGAGCGCGGGGACGGAGCACTGCCGCGGCCTGATGCCCGGCTCCATCGCGCGCGGCAAGATCATCGTCGCAGTGGGCGGGGACGGTACGGTCGGCTCGCTCGCCGGCCTGGTATCCACGGTCGGCGGAACGCTCGGTATCGTGCCCGCCGGTCGTGGCAACGATCTGGCCCGGCAGCTCGGCATTCCACGCGCGCCCGCGGCGAGCGCGGCCTGCTTGCTGCACGGACCGGCCACGAGCATCGATCTCATCGATGTGGCCACCGCTAGCGGTGCGGGCCTTGTCGTGGGCAGCGCCTACGCGGGCGTGGAGTCCCTCGCCTCCGCCCTCGTGGAGCGCGCCCCACGCTTCCTCCCCGCCGCGCTCCAGTACCACTATGCAGCGGTCCGGGCACTTGCCTCGTTCCAGCCCCGCCAGTACGTCGTGGATGTCGACGGGGCGACCTACCGCTTCCGGGGATTCACCACCGTCATCGCGAGCTCGGGCTTCTACGGCAGGGGAATGCACATCGCCCCTGATGCCGACCCGGCGGACGGAATGCTCGACATCGTGATGATCTCGGCCGGCTCGCGCGCGAGATTGATGCGTGCCCTGCCGCGGATCTATCGAGGAGATCACGTCGCCCTGGCCGACGTCACGATCCTGCGCGGCAAGCAGGTGGAAGTCCGCACCGAGGGCCCGGGGGAGCAGCTCGAGGCGTGGGGCGATGGCGATCGGCTCGGCCTGCTCCCGCTGCGCGCGGCCGTGCGGCCCGCAGCGCTCGAGGTTCTCGTGCCGCGAGCCGTGCCATGACGCGATGGCTGCCTATGAGGACTATCGCGCGACGATCCCGATGTGTGCCGTGCCCCACCTCTGCAATCGAGTGAGTTCGCACAACTGTGCAGGTAGCGCCCCCGGCTCTCGCGTAACGTTCAATGCATGGAGATCGTCTCGAAGACAATGGGGGAGAACGACTACACGGTGCGATGCGGAGGGGACCAGCGCAACGCCGCCGTCCTCGTCCTCGTGCCCGGTAACGAGGCCGCCGAGGACTATGACGAGCTGTGCACCCGGCTGCACAACTCCGGCCTGCGCACCGTCACCGTTCCGGTCGCGACCGACACCCCCGACGCCGACATCCTTGCCCTCACCGACGCGCTGCAATTCGGCTGGGTCCACGTCACCGGCATCCGTTCCGCCACCCCGGTCGCCTGGCGGTTCGCCGCGCACCACTTCGATCGCACGAGCAGCCTCATTGTGCTCGGATCCGGGCATCCGGCCGCGGTGACCAGCCAGGACACGGCTACCGACGCCGCATGCCCCGCCGTCGAGGTCGGTACCACCATCATCGCGACCAGTCCGCGCGAGCTCGCCCATGCCAAGGCATCCGGCCAGCACGTCCGCGGCGATCTGCGCATCGTCACCACCACCGACACCACCGGCGCGCATTCCGAGCTGGGCGTGCTCGCCACCGAGGTAGTGCTGCGCTCGAACCCCTGGTGACCCACCCCGGCCGCTATTCGCGCTGCCTACCGGATCCGCGCCCCGAGCAACGCGTTCTCCACGACCTCGGGCAGCGCGGGATGCACCCAGTACTGCCCGCGGGCCAGCTCCGCCGCGGTCAGGCCGAACGTCATCGCTTGCACCAGTGACTGGATGAGCACGGTGGCGTGGGCGCCCAGCAGGTGCGCGCCCACGATCATTCCCGATGATCGTTCCACGAGGACCTTGCAGAACCCCGCAGGGTCATCCATCGCCCACCCGTACGCGACGTCCTTGTAGTCGAACACCGACTCCACCACATCGAGACCCGCTTCGCGCGCTGTCGCGCTGGTCTCTCCCACGGTCGCGATCTGTGGGGAGGTGAAGACGCCCGACGGAACCACCCGGTGATCGGTCTCGATCAGCTCGCCCGGGTGCAGCAGATTGTGCTGCACCACGCGCGCCTCATGGTTGGCGACATGCTTGAGCATCCACGGCGAGCACACGTCGCCGAGCGCCCACACCCCGGCCGCAGTGGTGCGCTGGTGCTCGTCCACCACGATCCGCCCGTCCTCGGTCGCGCGCACCGAGGTGTTGCCGAGGCACAGGTCCTCGGTAGCGGGAGCGCGTCCGGTGGCCGCGAGCAGCGCCGCGCACTCGAGGACGTCCCCGGTGGACAGGGTCACGCGAGCCCCGCCGGGTGCTTCCTCCACCGCGGTGACCTCGGCGTTCAGGCGGACGTTCCATTGCTTGCTAGCGAGAGCCGTGAATCGCTGGGAGATCTCCTCGTCGTGGTGGCGAAGCAGGGCGGGCCCGCGCTCGACGAGCGTCACCTCCACCCCGAGCGCGCCGAAGACGTGCGCGAACTCGGCGGCGATGAAGCCGCCGCCGACGATCACGAGCCGATTGGGCAGCCGCGGGATCCGCATGATGTCATCGGAGGTGTAGACAGGGACGCGCCCGCTGGCCACGGCATCGAAGGTGCAGAACTGGGCCGGGACCGTGGGGCGCGAACCCGTGGCGATGACGATCTGATCGGCACTGATCCGTTCCGGGGCCGGGCTCGCGGCACCGGTTTCCGGGCGCGCATCCGCGGCGTCGGCGGGCGCGAGCTCGAGGACATGATCCGAGACGAACCGGGCCTGCGTCGCGTAGACCGTGACGTTCGGGTTGTCCTCGCGGAACTGCTTCGCCGAGGCCTCGTTGGCATCGATGCGGGAGAAGATGCGCTTGACGATCGCTGGCCAGTCCACGGAATCCAGGCTCGCGGTGATGCCGAACCGGGCGGCCTCGCGGATGTGGGCGGCCACGTCCGCCGTGTAGACGAACATCTTGGTGGGGATGCACCCGACGTTCAGGCAGGTCCCGCCGAACTTGTTCGACTCAATGATCGCGACCTTCTTGCCCGCGAACTTGCGATTGACGATCATATTGCCGGAACCGGCCCCGATGATCGCGATGTCATAGTGCTCCACGTGTGAACCTCCGGTCCGCTGCTCCCGGTCAGCGCACCGGCGCGTCGCTCGTTTCCCTGCCACCTGCTGCTGCGGTGCCATCCATTGCGGGCCGCGCGGGTGCCTCCCGGCCAGCGAGCCAATCGAGGAACACACCAAGCTCGAGCATTGCTTCCGACAACGCCGGCTCGTTGGAGAGGAACACATCGTGCCGCGCGCCCTCGATCGGGACCACGGACACGCGATTGCCGACGCAGCCCGACCACTTCGCGATCTGGCGGACATCGAGCACGCAGTCCACGTTATCGATCTCCGGCTGGTAGTGGGGAGAGAACCATGTCCGGTCCGAGCGCAGGATCAACGACGGCACCCCGGTGTCGAGGCCGCGGTGCAGCTGCAGGTGACCGCGGCGAACCGCCCTCAGCCACCCGAACCGCGCCGCGTACCCGCCGTAGGGCTTCCAGGTGGTGTCGAAGTCCCACTGGCCGTGGCGGTCCCGGTGCAGGCTCGACCCATAGCCATCGAACTTCGCGTCCTGGGCGATGCGCAGCGGCTGCACCCGCCCCACCGCATCGATGGCGGCCGTGCCAACGCTGCGCAGCCACCAGGATCCCTGCATGTCGAACCAGGGGCTATTGAGCACCATGCCGATGATCCCGCGACTGCTCGTGCCGCCCTCGGATTGCTCCAGCCGATCCAGCCACAGGGGCAGGATCAGCCCGCCGGTGGAATGGGCGGAGACGACGATGCGGTCCCCGGGCCCCGGGCCGAGCTCGCCGCGAATGATGTCGATCGACGCGCCGAGCTCCTCGTCGTAGACCGCGAGATCGGTCACAAAATGCGGTGTCAGGCCGGGGCGCTGCGAGCGCCCGCACTTGCGCAGGTCCAGGGCGTAGAACGCGTGCCCCGCAGCGGCGAATGCCTCGGCAAGATGCCGCTGGAAGAAGTAGTCCGAGTACCCGTGCACATACAGCGCAGCGCTGTGAGCAGCGGGAAACCGGCCCTCCGGCGGCGCGTGGCGCACCAGCGTCGCGACGATCTCGCCCTCCCCATCAGGGTCGGTGCCCAGCTCGATCGTGCGCTGCTCGAAGTCTTCCCCCAGGATGTCCGCGGTCCATGTGGTCACGAAAACACCCTATCGCGCATACTGCTAGAACACAGATGAGGCAGGATGGAACACACCGCACGCGGACCTGCGCGGACGGTGACAGCATCACGCTCATGCACCCGCTAGGGTCTATGGGAGGTTGATGGGTGCCGAACGACCGGACAAGAAAGTTGAGTCCAGTGCCAGAACATGATGCGCATGACCGGAGCAACGCTTCGAGCGGCGGAATTACCGAGCAGTCAGTCGATGTCGCGCTGATCGGCGCGGGAATCATGAGCGCCACGCTCGGATCCCTGCTCACCGAGCTCGAGCCAGACTGGACCGTCTCGCTGTTCGAGCGGCTCGATGCCGCCGCCGCCGAGAGCAGCGACCCCTGGAACAATGCCGGGACGGGCCACTCCGCGCTGTGCGAGCTGAACTACACGCCGCAGAACGCCGACGGCAGCGTCAGCATCGACAAGGCGATCGACATCAACGAGCGCTTCCAGGTGTCGCGCCAGTACTGGGCCTACGCGGTGGAGAAGGGCATCCTCGGCAACCCCTCCCGGTTCATCAACCCAGTGCCGCACATCAGCTTCGTGCATGGCGAGGACAACGTGAAGTACCTGCGCAAGCGGTACGACGCGCTCGCTGGCGAGACCCTCTTCGAGGGCATCCAGTACACGCAGGACCGCAGCACGTTCTCCGAGTGGCTGCCCCTGATGGCGCGCAAGCGTGACTTCAGTGACCCGATCGCCCTCAACCGCTTCGATCTCGGCACCGACGTCGACTTCGGGGCACTGACCCGCCAGCTCCTCACCCACCTCGGTGCTTCCGGCTACGACGTGCGGTTCGGGCACGAGGTCGCCAACATCACCAAGCAGAGCGACGGCCGCTGGAAGCTCAAGGTGCGCAACGTCCGCACTGGCGCCAAGCGCACTGTCATCGCTCGGTTCGTCTTCGTCGGCGCTGGCGGCGGCGCGCTGCCCCTCCTGCAGAAGTCTGGCATCAAGGAGATCAAGGGCTTCGGCGGCTTCCCCATCAGCGGCCAGTTCCTGCGCTGCACCAATCCTGACCTCATCAAGCAGCACGAGGCGAAGGTATACGGCAAAGCCGCCGTGGGCGCGCCGCCCATGTCCGTCCCGCACCTCGATACCCGTGTCATCGCGGGGGATCGCGGCCTCCTCTTCGGCCCGTACGCGGGCTGGACGCCGAAGTTCCTCAAGGAAGGCCACCTGACCGACCTGTTCCTGTCGGTCAAGCCGAGCAACATCCTCCAGATGATGAGCGTCGGCATCCACGAGATGGGGCTCACCAAGTACCTCATCGAGCAGGTCGTGCAGTCCGACCAGACCCGCATCGACGCCCTGTCCGAGTTCATCCCGGATGCCGACGGCAAGGACTGGGATCTCATCACCGCCGGGCAGCGCGTGCAGACCATCCGCACCGGCAAGGACACCAAGGGAACGCTGGAGTTCGGTACCGCCATCGTCGCTGCCGAGGACGGCTCCATCGCCGGGCTGCTCGGTGCCTCGCCAGGCGCATCGACCTGTGTCTCTGCGATGCTCGAGGTGCTCGAGCGGTGCTTCACCACGCGCTACAAGACGTGGGAGAAGGAACTGCAGCGCATGATCCCGTCCGTCGGCCGCCAGCTCAACGCCGAGCCCGCGCTGTACCAGGAGCTGTGGGACTGGACCAACAACGTGCTCAAGCTCGTCCCTGAACCGGAGCCGACCGCTGCCGCCGCGGCTGCCGACGCCCCGTCGGCGGAGGTCTCCGCTGGTGCTGGCTCTCCCGCCGAGGATACGGGCCTGGGCGGCGAGCCCACCGAGCGATCGGCCGGGGAAGCGCCCAGCGAATCGTGATCCAGGGCCGCCCCGGCGAACCGGGCGACACGCCCGGCTACCCGTTCAGCGCGATCGTTGGACAGGACCAGCTGCGCCTTGCCCTGATCCTCTGCGCCATCAGCCCCGCCATCGGCGGGGTGCTGGTGCGTGGCGAGAAGGGCACGGCCAAGTCCACCATCGTGCGCGCCCTCGCCCGGCTCCTGCCAGCCCCGCTAGCGGGGACCGAGCAGCACAGGGCGCCGCTGGTGGAGCTGCCCATCGGCGCCACCGAGGACAGGGTCGTCGGCTCGATCGACCTCGAGCGCGTCCTGCGCGACAGCGAGCACGCGTTCCGGCCGGGGCTCCTCGCCCGCGCGCACGACGGCGTCCTGTACGTCGACGAGGTGAACCTGCTCCACGATCACCTCGTCGACGTGCTCCTCGATGCCGCCGCCATGGGACGGGTCCATGTCGAGCGCGACGGCTTCTCCCACGCTTATCCCTCCCGGTTCGTGCTCGTCGGCACCATGAACCCCGAGGAGGGCGAGCTGCGACCGCAGCTGCTCGACCGCTTCGGCCTTGCCGTGGATGTCGCCGCTTCCCGCGATCTCGACATCCGCACCGCCGTCGTGATGCGACGGCTCGACTATGAGCGTGATCCCCAAGCCTTCGCCGATGCCTACGCCCCCGCTGACGCGCAGCTAGCCGACCGCATCCGCGAAGCACGGGACGCGGTAGCGGCTGTGCGCCTTCCCGAGCGGGAGATCCGGCGCATCGCCGCCATCTGCGCCCGGCTCGATGTGGACGGCATGCGCGCGGACCTCGTGATCGCTCGCGCCGCCACCGCGCACGCCGCCTGGCGGGGCGGCAGCACAGTCACCGAGGACGACATCCGCATAGCTGCGGAGCTCGCGCTGCCGCACCGCAGGCGCCGCGATCCGTTCGACGAGACAGGCATGAGCGAGGACGAGCTCGACGAAGCGATCACCGAGGCCCGTTCCGCGGTGGGCGACGAGGACGAGCCCGGCACATCGAGCAGTGATGATCAAGGTCCCGATGCCTCGGGCGCCAACGGGGACGACGGCCCGACCGGCGATGGAGGCCCGAACGACGACGGCCCCGACGACGACGGCCCCGGCGACGATGGCCCCGAGGACGACGGTCCCGGAGGGGGCGGGGAGCCGCAGCCGGAGCCGCCCCAGGGCCCGAGCGGGAAGGCCCGCGAGCGAACGGCAGGCGCGCCCGGCCCGGGATTCACCGCGCCCCGCTTCGAGCTGCCAGGACGGGGCTCGGGCGCGGCGGGCCGCCGGTCCCGCTCGGTCTCCCCACGGGGCCGCATCGTCCGCGCGGGGCCCTATACCGGCAGCGGGATGCACGCACCCGCGACGATCCGGGCTGCCGCCGCCGAGGTCCCGCGACGGGGCGGGCTCGCCATTCGTCTCGAGGACATGCGTGGCGCGGCGCGCGAGGACCGGGAGGGCAACCTGGTGATCTTCGTCGTCGATGCATCCGGCTCGATGGCCGCGCGCGACCGGCTCTCCGCCGTGACCGGCGCCGTGCGCTCGCTGCTCCGTGATGCCTACCAGCGGCGCGACAAGGTCGCCGTGATCACCCTGCGGGGCACCAGCGCTGACATCGTGCTGCCCCCCACTGGCTCGACCGATGTCGCTGCTCGTCGCCTGCGCGACCTCCGCACCGGCGGCCGCACCCCGCTCGCGGAAGGACTGGTCGAGGCTCGTGGACTCATCCAGCGCGAGCGCCGCCGCGACCCTGACCGGCGGGCGCTCGTGGTCCTGCTGACCGACGGCCGCGCCACCGCGGGCCCAGAACCTGTCGCGCGCGCCCGGACGGCAGCGCGCGGCATGGCGAGGGACGGCATTGCCTCGATCACCATCGATTGCGAGCACGGCATGGTCTCGCTCGGCCTTGCTGCCGAACTCGCCCACCACCTCCGTGGTGGATACGTACGGTTGAACCAGTTGTCCGCCAGCACCGTCTCCGGCGTGGTCCGCGCGGCACGCGGGCCCGGGGCCGCCGCGGCCTAGCCGCTCCAGATCTCGGGCAATGGCGGTCCGGGCCCGGACGGGGCGCGGCACCGAGGAGGAAAGGAACACGATGCCCAAGGGCGTACCGGAGCAGGGCACGATCCCCGACGATGGCCTCACCACCAGGCAGCGCCGCCAGCAGCCGGTGCTCGCGGTCCACACCGGCGCGGGGAAGGGCAAGTCCACGGCCGCGTTCGGCCTGGCGCTGCGGGCCTGGAACCAGGGCTTCGACATCGGGGTGTTCCAGTTCGTCAAGAGCGCCAAGTGGCGCGTCGGCGAGGAGACCGCCCTGCGCGCGCTCGGCGACGCGCACCTCGCCAGTGGCATCGGCGGCCCCGTCGAGTGGCACAAGATGGGCGAGGGATGGTCGTGGATCCGCAAGCACGGCGATGATTCGGACCACGCGGACGCCGCCCGCGAGGGCTGGGCGGAGATCGCCCGCCGGCTCGCCAGCGAGCGGCACCGCTTCTACCTGCTCGATGAGTTCACCTATCCGCTCAAGTGGGGCTGGATAGACGTCGGCGAAGTCGTCGACACCCTGCGCTCGCGGCCCGGCAACCAGCATGTGGTGATCACGGGACGGGATGCGCCCCCGGAGCTCATCGACGCCGCGGACCTCGTCACCGAGATGACCAAGGTCAAGCACCCCATGGACGCGGGGCGCAAGGGCCAGCGGGGCATCGAGTGGTGACCGTACCGGCAGTGGTGCTCGCCGCCCCCGCCTCGGGCAGCGGCAAGACGACGCTGGCCACCGGCATCATGGGCGCGCTCACCGACCAGGGCATGCGCGTTGCCCCGTTCAAGGTGGGGCCCGACTACATCGATCCCGGCTACCACGGTCTCGCCACGGGCCGGGTCGGGCGCAACCTCGACGCGGTCCTCACCAGCCCGGATCTCATCGGACCGCTCTACCAGCATGGTTCGCGAGGCTGCGACATCGCGGTCATCGAGGGAGTCATGGGGCTTTTCGACGGTCGCATCGGTAGCGGCGAGCCCGCGACCGGGTCGACGGCACACATTGCCGCGCTGCTCGGTGCGCCCGTGGTGCTCGTGGTGGATGTGCGCGGGCACAGCCAGAGCCTCGCCGCGCTGCTGCATGGCTTCGCCACGTTCGATCCGCGGGTGCGCATCGCCGGGGTGATCCTCAACCAGGTCGGCAGCGACCGGCACGCGGAAGTGCTGCGGGAAGCGTGCGACCGGGCAGGGATGCCCGTGCTGGGCTGCGTGCCGCGGCTCGATGCCGCGACGGTCCGTTCCCGCCACCTCGGCCTGGTCACGGCGAAGGAGGGCGGCGCGGGCGCCATCCGCGCGCGCGATGCGATGGTGTCGCTCGCTCGCGCGCACATCGATCTCGACGCGATCCGCGCGCTCGCGCGGGCGAGCACGAGCGCCGAGGCATGGGATCCCGCGGCAGCCATCGCGCCATCCCTCTCCGGCGCCTCGCCAGGATCCGCGCGGGTAGCGGTGGCGGCGGGGCCCGCGTTCAGCTTTGTCTACGCCGAGCAGGATGAGCTGCTGCGGGCCGCCGGCGCCGAGATCGTGCGCTTCGATCCGCTGGCCGATCCCTTGCCGCCCGGCTCCACCGCTCTCATCCTGCCCGGCGGATTCCCGGAGGAGCACGCGGGCGCGCTCGCGGAGAACGCGATAGTGCGCGCGCAGATCCGGGACGCCATCGAGCGTGGCATGCCCGTGCACGCGGAATGCGCGGGACTGGTCTATCTGGCGCGCGAGCTCGACGGGCACGAGATGGTGGGCGCGCTCGACGTGCGCGCGCGGTTCGGCAAGCGGCTCGTCCTCGGGTACCGGGACGCCATCGCGCTCGCATCGTCGGCGTTGTTCGAGCCAGGGGAGCGCATCACCGGCCATGAGTTCCATCGCACCAGCATCGAGGCGGGCGCAACGGGTAACGCACCGGTCCAGGACGCGTGGGGCTGGCGCGCGCACGACGGCGCCGCCGTGCGCGAGGGCGTGGTCCGTCGCGGTGTGCATGCCTCCTACTTGCATACCCATCCGGTCGCTCGGCCCGCGGCCATGGCCCGGTTCGTCAGGCTCGCCGCAGCGGGCGTGGGGGCGAGCGCATGATCGTGACAGCGGGGCTGGGCATCTCGTCGCGGGCCAGCCATCTGGATGTGCTGGACATGCTGGCGGAGCTCGCGCGAGCGGCCGGTGTACTGACATTCGTGGGAGTGGGGACCCTCGAGAGCAAGTCCGGCTCCCTGGCCCTCGTGCGTGGGGTGGAGGCTTTCGCGCCGATCCGCATCGAGGGGTTCGATGCCGCCGAGCTCACCGTGGTCCCGGTGCATGCGCCAAGCCGCAGGCTGGAGGCCACGGTGGGAACCGCGAGCGTCGCCGAGGCCGCGGCGATCTGCGCGGCACGGCGGCTGACTGGAGCCGCGCGCCGCGCGAGAGGCAGTTCCGACCTCATCCCGCGCGCGGCATCGCTGCGCGGATGGCCCGTTCCTGGCGCCGCCGCGGCGATCGACATGCTGGTGCCCAAGCTGGTGGGCCGCTTCGTCACGGGAGCGGTCGCGCGAGCTACCTGGGTGGACCAGCCGCAGCGCGGGCAGGCCATTGGTGCCGCCGGGATGGCCAGGTACTAGGCTTTGGCAGGTTCGCCGCCACCCTGCTGGTGGCATGTGGAGTGAGGAGCAGCAACGGTGCGCGATAGCACGTCGGAGGGCCGCGACGCGGCATCGGGCCAGACGCCCTACCTGGCAGGCCTTGATCTCGCCGGTCGCAAGGTGGTGGTCGTGGGCGGCGGGTCGGTGGCCCAGCGCAGGCTGCCGCTTCTCGTCGCCTCGGGCGCGCTCGTGGAGGTGGTGACCATCGCAGCGACCGCGGCCGTCGAGGGCATGGCGGCGGGCGGGCAGATCGAGCTTGACCTGCGCCCCTACCAGCCCGGGGATCTCGCGGGGGCGTGGTACGCGATCGCCTGCACCGACGATCCCGAGGTCAACGCCGCAGTGGTCGCCGAGGCCGAGTCCCAGCGGATCTTCTGCGTGCGCGCGGACGTGGCGCGCAAGGGCACGGCGGTCACGCCCGCATCGACGTCGTACGACGGGTTGACCGTTGGCGTGATCGCGGGCGGGGATCATCGCCGATCGGCCGCGATCCGCAACGCGATCCGCGATGCCCTGCAGACCGGCGCCGTCGACGATCATGGTTCCCGGTCGAGCGCCTATGCCGGCGTGGCGCTCGTCGGCGGGGGGCCGGGGGACCCGGACCTGATCACGGTGCGTGGCCGCCGCTTGCTCGCGCACGCCGATGTCGTTGTTGCCGACCGGCTCGCCCCGCCCGAGCTGCTCGCCGAGCTCTCCCCGTCCGTGGAGGTGATCGACGCATCGAAGATCCCCTACGGCCGGTCGATGGCGCAGGAAGCGATCAACGACACCCTCATCGATCGCGCGCGTGCTGGCAAGTTCGTGGTGCGGCTCAAGGGCGGGGACCCCTACCTGTTCGGCCGGGGCTTCGAGGAGCTCCTCGCGTGCGTCGAGGCCGGGGTGCCAGTGACGATGGTCCCCGGGATCTCCTCGGCGTTCGCGGTGCCCGCCGCGGCAGGGGTGCCCATCACCCATAGAGGCGTGGCGCACGAGGTCGTGATCGTCAGCGGGCACGTGGCGCCCGGCCATCCCCAGTCGCTGACGGATTGGTCGGCGCTCGCCCGGTTGCGGGGCACCATCGTGCTGCTGATGGGCGTCGAGCGGATCGAGCAGTTCGCCGCAGCGTTGCTCGACGGTGGGAGGGAGCCCGCCACGCCGGTCACCGTCGTGCAGGAAGGCACTACCCGGGGACAGCGCGTCGTGCGCACCGATCTGGCGCATGTCGCGGCGGCGGTCTCCGAGAACGGGATCCGGCCGCCCGCGATCATCGTCTTCGGCGATGTGGCGGGCATCGCACCTGGTATTTAGTGAAACGAATTGCGTGTTGGTTGACGATAGGTAACGAAAGGCTCGATCGACGACGCAAAGGAGCGCGGACCGTGAGCATCGACATCGGCGCGGGCAAAAAGCACGCGATGGCCAGCGATGGGCCGGGCTCACGAACGATCGACCAGGGATCCGCGACACCAGCGGGATCGGGCGGAGGAACAACGCACGTGGTCCACGACGGTGCAGCAACACGCGTCCTCGGATGGGCGATCGTCGTGCTCAGCGCCCTGCAGCTCATGGTCGTGCTCGACGGCACCGTCGTCAATCTCGCGCTCGCCCGCCTGCAGAACGATCTCGGCCTCACCGACAGTGGCCGCACCTGGGTCATCACCAGCTATGCGCTCGCGTTCGGCGGGCTGATGCTGCTCGGCGGGCGCCTCGGCGATACCTTCGGTCGCAAGCGCATGTTCATGGCCGGCGTCGCCGCTTTCACCATGGCCTCGCTCGTTGCCGGGCTCGCCACCACCGACATGGTGCTCATCCTCGCCCGCGTGCTGCAGGGCGCCGGTGCCGCCGTCGCCTCGCCCACGGCGTTCGCCCTGGTAGCCACCACCTTCGCGGCTGGTCCGGTGCGGAACCAGGCGTTCGCGATCTTCGCCATGATGACTGCGCTCGGCTCGGTCTCCGGCCTGTTGCTCGGTGGCGCGCTCACCGAGATCTCGTGGCGGTGGATCTTCCTGGTCAATATCCCGGTCGGCCTGCTGATCCTGGTCAAGGCCCGCACCGCTTTGCCCGAGTCGCAAGGACCGCGCCGCAGCCTCGATGTGCCGGGCGCGGTGCTGGGTACCTCGGGCGCCACCGCGCTGGTCTACGGACTGACCCAGGGTGCTGAGGTCGGATGGGACCACGGCAGCGTCGTCGTGGCCCTCGCGGTCGGGCTGGTGCTGCTCGGTGTGTTCCTCCTCGTCGAGCGCAGTGCCGAGAACCCCCTGCTGCCGTTCGTGCTCTTCCGCGACCGCGACCGTGTCATCACGTTCGTGGCGATCGCGATCGCGGGCTCCATCACCATGTGCATGGCCGTGTTCGTGGCCCTGTTCGTCCAGGAGATCATCGGCTTCAGCCCGCTCGAGGCGGGGCTGTCCTTCATGCCCTTCGCCGTCGCGCTCGGCATCGCCGCGCAGATCTCGGCGACCCTCGCGGTGCGCTACCAGCCCCGCTGGCTCGTGGCCTCGGGCGGGATCCTGATGGCCGTCGGACTCGGGCTGGCCTCCCGCATGGACGCGCAGTCCACCTACGCCGCGGACCTTCTTCCCGCGATCCTCGTTGTCGGTGCCGGAGTGGGCATGGCCGTGGTGCCGCTGACCCTGTGCGCCGTAGCGGGGGTCCCGTCGAGCGAGATCGGCCCGCTCACCGCGATCGCGCTGGTCGCCCAGACCCTCGGCGGCGCGATGGGGCTCGCCATCGTCGGTGCCATCGCTACTTCCCGCACCCTGTACCTCGGGGGCATCAGTGGTCCCGTCGATGAGATGACTGCCAGCCAGGTCACGGCCCTCGGCGACGGCTACATGTTCGCGATCGGCGCCACCGCGGGACTGGCCGTGGTGCTCACCCTCCTCGTCGGCCTGTGGATGCGCTTCACCCCGCAGCAGGTCGCGCAGGCACGCGCGGCCCAGGACGCGAGCGAGGTGCTCTAGCCCTGGTGCTCCCGTGTTGTCCCAGCGAACAGGACGCGCGGCACCCACCACAGGTAGAAGACCATCCCAAGCAGCTCGACGAGCGACTGGGTGACGATCACCACAGCCACGATCTCCCCGCCGGGCAGAGCCAGGGCCACGGGCAGCACAACGAACGAGTTCCTCGTTCCCATGCTGAATGCCAGGGTCCGGCCCTGCTCGACGGGCAGCCGGGCCAGCCATGCCAGCCCGCGGGCGAGCAGCGAGGCCGTGAGAAGATAAGCAACGAACACCGGCACCAGCACGGGCAGCAGGTGCATCACCTCGCCGACCGCCTGGACCTGCGCGCCAGCCACCAGCAGCACCACGACGGCGAGCAGGGGGACGGGGAGCCATCCGAGGCGATCGCGCGCCCGCGCCCGGCCAGGCCGGGACTCGAACCACCGCTCCGAAGCGATCGCCGCTGCAAGGGGCACCAGCACCACCGCTAGCGCGGGCGCGGCATCGCGTGGACCAATCGTCGTGGCGAGGCCGGGACCCAGCAGCAGCCATAAGTACAGCGGCAGCAGCAGCAGTTGCAGCACGAGGTTCACCGGTGTCGCGGCGATCGCGCGCGGCACATCGCCACGGCCGAGCTGCGTGAAGGTGATGAACCAATCCGTGCACGGCACCAGCAGCACGAGCAGCACCCCGAGCCGGATCGCGGGTTCGGCCGGCAGGAACTGAATCAGCCCCCAGGCCAGGGCCGGGACAAGGATGAAGTTGCCGAAGAGCAGCGCCGCCACGAAGCGACGATCCCGCAGGGCCTCGCGCATATGCAGCATCGGCACCTGGGTGAACGTCACGTAGAGCAGCAGCACGAGGAACGGCCAGATCAGCGCCTCGAGGAGGCCCCCGGCGCGCGGCCAGGCGCTACCGGCGAGCAGGCCCACCGCGATCGCGATGAGATAGATCCAGACCTGCCGACGCTCCAGGACCAGGCGATCCATCACCAGCCCCTCTCGACCAGGCATCCGCAGCTAGACGACCAATGTCACGTCGTGCGGGCCCGGAACCTCCGCCCGCATGCCGTGCTCCCCAGCGAGGCGCGCAACGCCCCGCGCATCCTCGGGCTCCCGCGGGGCCACCGCGAGCGCCCGCGCCAGCAGGCCCTTGTAATGCTTGTTGAAATGGCTCACCACGGCACGTGATCCATCTGGTCGCTCGCTCATCACCGTCACCGAGATGGCGCCCGGCACCGGACCGAGCGCGGCATACCCGCCCGAGCGGAGATCGACGACGAGCCCCCGTCCCAGCGCAGCGATCTCCTCGCCCAGCACGGGCCGCCACAAGGCACGCAACGTGGGCTCGCCGGGGATGCGCGAAGCAGCGGAGAGCTTGTAGTACGGGATCGGATCAGTCGCCCCCACCGCGCCAAGCAGCGCGGAGCCGATCATCAGGCGTTCCTCGGCCCTGCCACGCTCTGACAAGGTCATCGACCCGGCGTCGAGCGCATCGAAGAGCACCCCCGTGTAGCGCTCGAGCGCCGGCATCGAGGGGCTCGACCACAGCGCGGCATTGCGGCCCACATCGTCGAGCTGCCGCGGCCCTAGCTTGAGCGCCGCCGCGCACGCATCCGGGTCCGCAGCCAAAGCGACAGTGGCATCGACGATGTGCTCCCGGATGGGCGCGAGGCCCGGCAGCGCCAGCCTGGCGAGATCGAGCGGGGCGCCCGAGCCGCCGAGCGCCTTGGTCTCCGAGGGCGGGAGGATTATCAGCACGCCCCACACCCTATCGGTGACGCGCGCCAGCGTCGTGCCGCCATGTGCGACAACCGTGCCGGGCACGATAGTGTTGCATGCCGTGATCACCCGACTTTCTCACCTGTTCCTCCGCACGCTGCGCGAGGATCCCGCCGATGCCGAGGTCCCCAGCCACAAGCTGCTCGTCCGTGCCGGATACATCCGGCGCGTCGCACCGGGCATCTACTCCTGGCTACCACTGGGCCTGCGGGTGCTGCGGGAGGTAGAGCGCGTGGTGCGGGAAGAGATGGACGCGATCGGCGCGCAGGAGATCTCGCTGCCCGCACTGATCCCCCGCGAGCCCTACGAGGCGACCGGGCGCTGGACCGAGTACGGCGACGGGCTGTTCCGGCTCAAGGACCGCAAGAACGCTGATTACCTCCTCGGCCCAACCCATGAGGAGCTCTTCGCCCTGACGGTCAAGGGCGAGTACAGCTCCTACAAGGACCTTCCCGTCATCCTGTACCAGGTGCAGAACAAGTATCGCGACGAGGAGCGCCCGCGCGCCGGCATCCTCCGCGGCCGCGAGTTCATCATGAAGGACTCCTACTCCTTCGACGTCACCGACGAGGGGCTCGCCGAGTCGTACCAGCGGCACCGTGCCGCCTACCAGCGCATCTTCGACCGGCTCGGCCTGCGCTACGTGATCGTCACCGCGACCTCGGGCGCGATGGGCGGCAGCGCCTCCGAGGAATTCCTCGCCGAGAGCGCGATCGGCGAGGACACCTACGTCCGCAGCCCCGAGACCGGGTATGCCGCCAACGTCGAGGCCGTCACCACCCCGGTGCCCGAGCCGCTGCCCATCGAGGGCCTGCCCGCGGCGACGGTGCATGACACGCCAGGCACACCCACCATCGCCACGCTCGTTGACTGGGCCAACTCGAGCGAAGAAGTAGTCGAGCGCCTGGGCCGTCCCGTCACCGCCGCGGACACGCTGAAGAACGTCCTGGTCAAGACGCGCCTGCCGGGCGGGGAGTGGGAGTTGCTCGCCGTGGGCATCCCGGGCGATCGCGAGGTCGACGAGAAGCGGCTCGAAGCCTCGCTCGCGCCCGCTGAGTTCGCCATGCTCGATGATGCCGACTTCGCCTCGAGGCCCTTCCTGGTGAAGGGCTACATCGGTCCGCGGGCATTGCTGGACAACAAGGTGCGGTACCTCCTCGACCCCCGGGTCGTGCCAGGAACACGGTGGATCACCGGCGCCGACGCCCCGGGCAAGCACGTCGTGGACCTTGTCGCTGGCCGCGACTTCGAAGGCGACGGCACCATCGAGGCCGCCGAGGTCCGCGACGGCGATCCCGCCCCCAGCGGGGAGGGAACGCTCGTCTCGGCGCGCGGCATCGAGATCGGGCACATCTTCCAGCTCGGTCGCAAGTACACCAACGCGTTCGATCTCGACGTCCTCGACGTCAACGGCAAGCCCGCCCGCGTCACCATGGGCTCCTACGGCATCGGTGTATCGCGCCTCGTGGCGGTCATCGCCGAGCAGATGCACGACGAGAAGGGCCTGCGCTGGCCGGTCGAGGCCGCGCCCGCCGATGTCCATGTGGTGATCGCCAACAAGGACGAGCAGGCCTGGACCGGGGCCGAGTCGATCGCTGCGCAGCTCGATGACGCGGGGCTGCGGGTCATCCTCGATGACCGCAAGGCATCACCGGGCGTGAAGTTCAAGGACGCCGAGCTGATCGGTGTCCCCACCATTGTCGTGGTGGGACGTGGCTGGGCCAACGGCGTCGTGGAGATCCGGGACCGCGCGACGGGGGAGAACCGCGAGGTGCCTGCCGGGACCATCGTCGACGAGCTGACCTGATCGAGGCCTAGCCATCCCTGTTCCCGTTCCGGGTGCGGGGATGGCTGGCTAGAGGGCATGATCGGCATATGGTGTCCGCGAACCACCCCTTGGGCCAGCCTGCCGATATCGACGCCGTCGAGTCACTGATCACGCGGCTCGTGGTCACGCCGGACGAGCATGCCGAGCGCGCCGCGCGTCGCGCGATCGACGCCGGCCTGCCGCCCATCGAGGTGGCGCCGAACCACGGCAAGCTGCTGCACCTGCTCGTGGCGATCAGTGGTGCCCGCCGCGTGCTCGAGATCGGCACCCTCGCTGGCTATAGCACGATCTGGATGGGCTCCGCGCTGCCGCCGGACGGCACGCTGGTCACGATCGACAACGAGCCGCGCCACGCCAGGATCGCCGCAGCGAACATCAGCGAGGCGGGACTCACCGATGCCGTGGAGCTGCGCGTCGGCGAGGCGACCACGATCCTCGCGGAGCTCGCAGGCCCGGCCAGCACGAGCGCGCCCTTCGACTTCGTGTTCATCGATGCCGACAAGGAGAGCATCCCCGAGTACCTGCGCCTCGCGCTCCTGCTCTGCGCGGACGGCGCGGTCGTCGTGCTCGACAACGCGGTGTGGCATGGCGCGATCATCGACGCCGCCGACCCTGCTGCGCGTGGCATCCGCGCGGGCCTCGAACTGCTCGGCTCCGACAACAAGTTCGATGCCACCGTCATCCAGACCGTCGGCACCAAGGGCTGGGACGGCTTCGCGATCGCGCGCGTCCGCCCGGGCAATCAGGGCGAGCCCGGAAACGCCTCGGTGGCGGGCTGATCGCCCAGAGCGATCCGCCACGAAGCCGCGGTCCTGGCGCTCGAGGCCAGGGCATCGACAGCAGCTTCGCGCACGGGCCGCGCCGTAGCGCGCACGATCACCGCGTGCCAGGCCCGCGCGCAATCATCCTCGATGATGGCTGCCGCCCGTATCGCTGACGCAGAGGAATCGATATCCGTGGGGGCCTTGTAGGCGGGGGCGGCGATCACCGGGGCCAGCCCGAGCGAATCCATCGCCTCCACAACCGAATCGCGGCGCGCACGGTGCGCAGCGAGGGCGGCACGCACGGCCGTGGTGGCCGGCCCTTCCACGAACGCCAGCAGCGTGCCGTACAGGAAGACGGCGGCATGCTCCCGATCAAGGGCCCGGCCGAGCGCGGCAGCCTCGTCGAGGGATTCCGGCTCACCAGCAGGGGAGGCAATGCCGTGCGAGTCCCGGCGGCGCGCATCGCGGGGGCGGAAGTGCTGCATCACGCATCCCCCAGCAGCTCGAGGTGGGCGGAGCAGGCGGCACTGACCGACGCCAGCAGTCCTGCCCGGTAGCCCGTCGACCGGATCGCGGCCCGCCGGGTGGCTTCCACGGACTCCGCGAGCGCGGCGCGCACCGCGTCGAGGCCGGCGGGGGTCCCGGGCATCAGCGCCGGGATGCCGGCGAGCACCGCGTCCCGCTCCACGTCCATGCTCGCGGGCGGCTCGGTGATGCTCCGGCCCGCCGCGCGCGCGATCTCGGTACGCAGCGCGGCCGCATGCTCCACCCGCTGGGCCGTCACGATCCGCAAGGCATCGGCGCTCGCGGGGGCTGTCGCCGAGGCCGACCGCGCGAGCGCTGCATCGCGGGCCGCGGCCGCCGCATGGCTCGCCAGGCTGTCCTCCGCCGTCGCGGGGGACAGCGGAGCAGGCGGCGCGCCGCAACCGGCGAGGGCCAGCGCAGCGCCCGCCGCCACGGTTCCGGGCGGGACCGCGGCGAGCCACTGCCGTCGTGTCATGGATCTGCCGGGAATGCCGTCGGGGCGCGCGTGCGGGTTCACACCGGTCATCCTGCCATCCCCGGCGCGCTAAGCTAGAGCCTCGCGCGGCCACGGATGGCCGCGCGCTGCATAGCCGCGCACATCGAGACGAAGGGTTTGTTCATGCCAGTGCCATCCCGGGAAGACCTGGCCCGGATCGTGTCCCCCCTCGCGAGGGACCATGGCTGCGATCTCGAGGAAGTACGGGTCTCGCCAGCGGGCAATCGCAGCATGATCACCGTGGTGGTCGATGCGGACGAGCCGCTCGTGCTCGACGAGCTCGCAGGCCTGAGCCGCGAGATCTCCGAGGCGTTCGACGCTGCCGAGGTGTTCGGGGAGCTCGCCTATGTCCTGGAGGTAACCTCCCCCGGCGTCGATCGTCCGCTGACCCTGCCGCGGCACTGGCGGCGCGCTCGTGGCCGGCTGGTGAAGGTGCGGGCGGCCGGACGTTCCATCGAGGCGCGCGTTGGCGCGCTCGTCGGTGACCAGGAGCAGCCGGACGGCGTGATGCTCGTGGTCAGCGGCGCCGACGGACCGACCGCGCACGTGCTTGACCTCTCCGAGGTATCGAGCGCAGTGGTGCAGGTGGAATTCTCGGCACCGGACGCGCGTGCCGTCGCGCTCGCGCTCGGGGATGCCGGGAGCACGAACAATGAGGAGTCCCACAAGTGAACATTGATATCGCGGCGTTGCGGGCGATCGAGAGCGACAAGGACATTCCTGTCGATACCGTGATCGAGGCCATCGAGAGCGCGCTGCTCACGGCCTACCGCCACACCGAGGGGCACCAGCCCCATGCCCGGATCGACATCGACCGCAAGTCCGGCAACGTCGCGGTCATGGCGTACGAGGAGGATGCCGACGGCAACCTCGTGGCGGAGTGGGACGATACGCCCGAGGGCTTCGGCCGGGTCGCGGCCACCACGGCCCGGCAGGTCATCCTCCAGCGCCTCCGCGATGCAGAGAATGATCGGACATTCGGCGAGGTCTCCACGCACGAGGGGGAGATCGTCGGCGGAGTCGTCCAGCGGGATACGCGCGCGAACGCGCGCGGCATGGTGATCGTCCGGATCGGCAGCGACCTCTCCACGACCGAGGGCGTGCTGCCCGCGGCCGAGCAGGTCCCTGGCGAGCGCTACGAGCATGGCGATCGCCTGAAGTGCTACGTCGTGGGAGTGGCTCGTGGCATGCGAGGCACGCAGATCACGCTCTCGCGGACCCACCCGAACCTGGTGCGCAAGCTGTTCGCGCTCGAGGTGCCGGAGATCGCGGACGGGTCGGTGGAGATCGTCGCGGTCGCGCGCGAGGCCGGGCACCGCTCCAAGATCGCGGTCACTTCCCACGTCGCGGGGCTCAACGCCAAGGGCTCGTGCATCGGGACGATGGGCCAGCGGGTGCGCAACGTGATGAGCGAGCTTGGCCAGGAGAAGATCGACATCGTTGACTACGACGAGGATCCGTCGCGCTTCGTGGCCAATGCACTGTCGCCATCGCGCGTGCTCTCGGTCTCGGTCGTGGATCTCGCGACCCGCTCGGCCCGTGTAGTGGTGCCGGACTACCAGCTCTCGCTGGCCATCGGCAAGGAGGGCCAGAACGCCAGGCTCGCCGCGCGCCTGACAGGCTGGCGCATCGATATCCGTAGCGATGCCGCGACCGGTGAAGACGAGTAGCTTGGGCACGGCACGGTTCCTTCCCGGCCGGGCGCGGGCAGCGCGGTGGACGCCCAGAGCTCAGGGCGGTGGCCCGCCGAACGATTCGCATTTAACGTATCGCTCATCGCGCGCTACACTTGTGGGTGGTTCAACGTGAGCGACAGTTCGATCTTCCCGATGCCACTTCGCCCGGCGCACATGCCGGTGCGGACTTGTGTGGGGTGTCGGCGCAGGACGTTCGCTGCTGATCTGCTGAGGATCGTGGCTCTGCAGGGCGATGAGCATCGTTTCTGCCTGGCGCCTGATCCGCACCAGGTCTTGCCTGGTCGGGGAGCATGGTTGCATCCCACCACGCAATGCCTGGACAAGGCGGTCAAGCGGCGCGCGTTCGGGAAAGCTCTGCGACGGCCGGGAAACGTGGATACCACGGAGCTCGATCGTTTTGTCCGGGATTCACCGCCACCCGCGGGTGGCTGGCCCGGACGGTGCGATCGCGCCCGAGGGCGTGGTACCGGCAGTGATGAACCATGACAGCGCGACCTGCGAGAAGGGTAGGCACGAGAACACATGAGCAAGCAATGAAGTTCCCGCGATGAACAATCATCCGCGATAACCCGAGGTCGTGCGGCCTGTCACCGCTCGGCCTCATCAGTGAGGAGAGTAGTGCCAGGCAAGATCCGCGTGCACGAGCTAGCAAAAGAGCTCAGCGCATCAGGCCAGACGGTCACGAGCAAAGAGCTCCTGACCACGCTCAAGGAGCAAGGCGAGTTCGTCAAGTCAGCTTCTTCGACCGTCGAGGCCCCCGTAGCCCGCAGGATCCGCGAGCAGTATGCTTCCGGATCCGGCGCGAGCAAGTCCGCCCAGGAAAAGCCAACCCAGGGGAAGCCCGGCCCGGGCAAGCCCGAGGCCCCCGCGGGCCCGCGCAAGGGAGCCCCCAGTGGCTCTCGCCCGAAGCCAGGGCCAGCTAAGCCCGCAGCGCCGCAGGCGCCCGCGCCGAAGCCTGGAGCTCCCCGTCCCGCTCCGGAGGCGACCGCGCCACCGGTTAGCGAGGCACGGCCAGCACCCGCCCCCTCGAGCGCTCCGCGTCCCGCTGAGCCCGCAGCCCCGGCCGCCAGTGCCCCGGAGGCGAGCAAGCCCGCCGCGAGCAAGCCCCCGGCCCCCAAGCCTGGCGCGCCGAAGCCTGCCGCGAGCAAGCCCGCCGCCCAGGAAAGCGCCAGCCCGAGCCCCGCTGCTCCCGCGGCCCCGCGAACCGGTGCTCCCAAGCCCGGCCAGCGTGCGCCACGGGTAGGCAACAACCCATTCAGCGTGCCTACCGAGGCGCCCGCTGCCCGCCAGGCGCCCGCGCCTGGTCGGCCGAGCGCTCCGCGTCCCGGTGGCGCGCCAGGCCGTCCGGCCCCCGGCCAGGGCGGGCCACGCCCCTCGCCTGGCCAGATGCCGCAAAGGCCGACCGCTCCGCGTGCCGGTGGCGCGCCAGGCCGTCCGGCCCCCGGCCAGGGCGGGCCACGCCCGCCCGCTGGCCAGGGTGGTCCGCGCCCGTCGCCCGGGCAGATGCCCTCGCGGCCTAGCCCCGGGTCGATGCCTGCGCGCCCGAACCCCGGACAGATGCCCTCGCGCTCTGCCCGTCCCGCTCCCGGCGGTCGTCCCGGTCGTCCGGGCGGCGCACCAGGTGGTGGCGGCGGCGCCGCCCGTGGTGGCTTCCGCGGCGGACCCGGTGGTGCTCCAGGCGGCGCTCCCGGTGGTGCTCCAGGCGGCGCCCCCGGTGGCTTCCGTGGACGCCCAGGTGGCGGCGGCCGTGGCCGCGGCGGTGCTGCGGGCGCGTTCGGTCGTCCCGGTGGCGCACCGCGCAGGGGTCGCAAGTCGAAGCGCCAGAAGCGCCAGGAATATGATTCGATGCAGGCACCCAGCGTGGGCGGCATCCGCCTCCCACGGGGCAGCGGCGAGACCATCCGTCTCGCCCGGGGCGCCTCGCTCGCGGACTTCGCCGAGAAGATCGATGCAAACCCCTCGGCACTGGTGCAGGCACTGTTCCACCTCGGTGAGATGGTCACTGCCACGCAGTCGGTGAGCGACGAGATCCTCGAGCTGCTGGGCAGCGAGATGAACTACAACGTCCAGGTCGTCAGCCCCGAGGACGAGGATCGCGAGCTCCTTGACTCGTTCGACCTCACCTTCGGCGAGGACGAGGGCGTCGAGGAGGATCTCGAGCATCGGCCACCGGTGGTCACCGTCATGGGTCACGTCGACCACGGCAAGACCCGCCTGCTCGATACCATCCGCAAGGCCAACGTCCGCGAGGGCGAGGCCGGTGGCATCACCCAGCACATCGGTGCCTACCAGGTGCCGACCGTGCTCGAGGGCAACGAGCGGCTGATCACCTTCATCGACACCCCGGGCCACGAGGCGTTCACCGCCATGCGTGCCCGTGGCGCGAAGGCGACCGATATCGCCATCGTCGTGATCGCCGCAGATGACGGCGTCATGCCGCAGACGGTCGAGGCGATCAACCACGCCCAGGCCGCGGATGTGCCGATCGTGGTGGCTGTCAACAAGATCGACGTCGAGGGTGCCAACCCGGACAAGATCCGCCAGCAGCTCACCGAGTACGGGCTGGTTGCAGAGGAGTACGGCGGCGAGACCATGTTCGTCGATATCTCCGCGAAGCAGAACATCAACATCGATGCCCTGCTCGAGGCGGTGCTCCTCACCGCCGACGCGACACTGGACCTGCGCGCCAACCCCGAGCAGTCCGCTCAGGGCGTCGCGATCGAGGCTCACCTCGACCGTGGCCGGGGACCGGTCGCTACCGTGCTGATCCAGCGCGGAACCCTGCGGGTCGGCGACTCGATCGTCGCCGGGGATGCCTACGGGCGTGTCCGACGGATGCTCGATGAGAACGGCGACGACGTGCGGGAAGCATTCCCCTCGCGCCCCGTGCAGGTCGTGGGCTTCACCTCCGTGCCCGGGGCAGGCGACAGCCTCCTCGTGGTCGACGAGGACCGCATCGCCCGCCAGATCGCCGACCGGCGCAACGCGCGCAAGCGCAATGCACTGGCCGCGAAGTCCCGCAAGCGGATCAGCCTCGAGGATCTCGACTCGGTGCTGAAGGAGACCCACCAGCTCAACCTCATCATCAAGGGCGACAACTCGGGCACCGTCGAGGCGCTCGAGGAGGCACTGCTCGGTATCGATGTGGGCGAGGAGGTCGAGCTCCGGGTCATCGACCGTGGTGTCGGTGGCGTCACCGAGACGAACGTCAACCTCGCCTCGGCCTCGAACGCCATCATCATCGGCTTCAACGTGCGCGCCGAGGGCAAGGCCACCGAGCTCGCCAACCGCGAGGGTGTCGAGGTCCGCTACTACTCGGTCATCTACCGGGCCATCGAGGAGATCGAGCAGGCTCTCAAGGGCATGCTCAAGCCGATCTACGAGGAGGTGGAGCTGGGTCGTACCGAGATCCGCGCGCTCTTCAAGTCCTCCAAGATCGGTCTCATCGCGGGCTGCATGGTGCTCTCGGGCGTGGTGCGCCGCAACGCGAAGGCACGGATCCTCCGCGACAACATGGTCATCGCCGAGCAGACGACGGTCCAGTCGCTGCGACGCGAGAAGGACGACGTCACCGAGGTCCGCGAAGGCTTCGAGTGTGGTCTTACCCTGTCGTTCAACGACATCCGGGAAGGCGACATCATCGAGACCTACGAGATGCGGGAGAAGCCGCGCGAATGATCCATCAGGCTGCCCGTGACCATCACGGCTAGCCGCGACGAAGAGGGGCATCGCTATGCCAGCGATGCCCCTCTTCTGGTCGCACGAACCACTAGCGCAGGAAAGGCCGCTCACCACGTGTATGTTGGCGCGCTCGAGCTCGACATGCTTCTCGGGGATATTCGTTCCCTGAAGGAAAAGCGCTCGGTGATCAAGCCGATCCTCGCGGACCTCAAGAAGCTCGGGGTCGCGAGCAGCGAGGTCGGTGACCCCGACCTCCTGCGCCGCTCCCACCTCGGCATCGCGGCCGTCAGCGGCGATGCCGGGCACGTGCATGCGGTGCTCGATACGTGCGAGCGCCACGTGGCCGCGAGGCCCGAGATCGAGCTGCTCTCCGCCCGACGACGTATCCTCGGCCCAGAAGACTGACCCGCCACCGAGCTTGGCCCCCGGCTGCATCATCGCCGGGGCACGAGCATCCAGCACCAGCAACACAGGAAAGGGGGCCGTGATGGCTGATCCAGCCCGCGCCCGCCGGCTCGCCAAGCGCATCCTCACGATCGTCGCTACCGCCATCGAGCACGAGATCAAGGATCCGCGCCTCGAGTTCGTGACGTTCACCGACGCCCGCATCACCAATGACCTCCGGGACGCCACCGTGTTCTACACGGTGCGCGGCAGGGACCTCGACTCGCCCGCCGATCTCGACAGCGCTGCCGCTGCGCTCGAGAAGGCCAAGGGCCAGCTGCGCACCCGCGTCGGTGCCGGCACCGGCGTCCGCTACACGCCGAGCCTGGCATTCAAGCTCGACTCGGTGCCCGACACCGCGCGGCACATGGAGGAACTGCTCGCCAAGGCTCGTGCCGCCGACGCCGAGCTCGCCCGCGCGCGGGAGAACGCTACCTACGCCGGCGATCCGGACCCGTACAAGCTCGATGACGAGGATGAGCCGGACGCGGCGGCGGACGACCAGGGCGACAGCGAATCGCGGTAGCGACGGTGCCTGCCTTTCCCAGCTACGGCAGCGCGGGGCATGACCAGGTCCTGCGCGAGGTCACCGAGCTCCTTGGCCGGGCGCGCGATGTGGTGATCGCCTGCCATGTCCACCCGGATGCCGACACTCTCGGCAGCGGGCTCGCCCTCGCGGCGTTCCTGCGGTCGCGCGGGAGCCGGGTGTCGGTCTCCTTCGCCGAGCCCGCGCTGCTTCCCGAAGTGTTCGCCTCCCTGCCTGGCGCCGGAACCATCATGCGACCGGCGGAGCTGCCTGGGGATGCCGACACCTTCATCTCCGTCGATGCCGCATCGCCGGACCGGCTGGGAGAGCTTGCCCGGTACCTCGGGACGGCGGGCACGAGCATCGTGATCGACCATCATCGATCGAACGCGGGCTTCGGCGACATCAACTACATCGACCCGGGCGCCGATTCCACCACGATGCTCGTGGCGCGGATCCTCAAGCAGTTCGGGGCGGCCCCGTTCGCGCCGCATATCGCCCACTGCCTCTATGCCGGGCTCGTCACCGATACGGGATCGTTCCGCTGGTGCGGCCCGGAGGCGCACGTTCTCGCCGCGGAGCTCATTGGCTGCGGGATCGATGCCCGCGCGATTACCCGCGACCTGCTTGATTCGCACCCGTTCGGTCGTCTCGGGATGCTCTCGTCCGTGCTCGGTGGCGCTCGCCTCCTGCCGGAGGCAGCGGCGGGAGAGGGCCTCGTGCTCGCGACCGTCCACCAGTCGGACCTCGTGGACATTCCCGAGGACGAGCGGGAGTCGGTGATCGATATCGTGCGCGGTACCGTCGAGGCCGAGGTCGCCGCGGTACTGAAGGAGACGGGCCCCGCGCAATGGTCTGTGTCGCTGCGATCCAAGCAGTCCGTGGATGTCGCGCGCGTGGCGAGCGCGTTCGGCGGTGGTGGCCATGCGCGCTCCGCCGGGTTCGAGGCGACAGGCGAGCAGGAACCGATCATCGCGGATCTGGTGCGCGAGATTGGCTGAGCAGACGGTTCCCCCGGCGACCCCGGGACGAATCCTGCGGCTCGCGCTCCCGGCGCTCGGAGTGCTCGCGGCCGAGCCGTTGTACCTGCTCTATGATTTCGCGGTCGTCGGACGGCTCGGCGCATTGCCCCTCGCTGGCCTTGCCATCGGCGGGCTGATCCTTGCCCAGGTGACCACCCAGCTGACCTTCCTCAGCTATGGCACCACGGCCCGCGCAGCGCGCCACCACGGTGCGGGCGATCGGTCCGCGGCCGTCGCGGAGGGCATCCAGGCGACGTGGCTGGCCATCGGTATCGGTGTGGGCATCATCGTGGTCGTCAGCTGGGTGGCCGGTCCTGTGATTGGTGTCCTGTCCGGTGATCCTGCGATCGCGGAGCCCGCCCTCGCCTGGCTCCGGGTCGCGATCCTGGGCGCGCCCCTGATCCTCATCGCCATGGCTGGCAACGGGTGGCTGCGGGGCGTGCACGACACGGTCCGGCCGCTGGTCCTCGTCGCTACGGGCCTCGGTGTGTCCGCGATCCTGTGCCCCGTGCTGGTCCACGGCTTGCTCGGCGCGCCCGCGATGGGCCTCGTCGGCTCCGCGGTGGCCAATGTCATTGGCCAGGCTTGCGCGGCATTGCTCTTCCTGGGGGCGTTGCACCGCGAGCGGCAGCGATCCACCCATCCCATCGCGGTCCGGCCGCGGCCGGACGTGATGCGCGCGCAGGTCGTGCTCGGCCGCGACCTGATCATTCGCAGCCTCGCGTTCCAGGCTTGCTTCATCTCCGCCGCAGCAGTGGCGGCCCGGTTCGGGGCGAGCTCGGTAGCCGCGCACCAGTTGATGCTGCACCTGTGGAACCTCATCGCGCTGATGCTCGATTCCCTCGCCATCGCGGCCCAGGCCTTGATCGGCGCTGCTCTCGGCGGGGGCGCGACCGGGGCGGCCCGCGCGATGACCTGGCGCATCACCCGCTGGTCGGTGGTGTTCGCGCTGGTCCTCGCGACGGCTTTCGCGCTCGGCCATGCCACCATCCCGGCGTTGCTGACCGACGATCCGGGCGTGCTGGGCAGCGTCGCCTCGGTGTGGTGGGTGCTCGTGCTGCTCGTGCCGGTCGCGGGAGTGGTGTTCGCGCTCGACGGGGTGCTGCTCGGCAGTGGCGATGCCGCGTTCCTGCGCACGGCGACGGTGCTCTCGGCGGTGCTGGCGTTCCTGCCGATGATCTGGTTGTCGCTGCTGCTCGGCTGGGGGCTGCCCGGGATCTGGGCCGGGCTGGCCGCTTTCCTCTGCGCGCGGGCGGGCACTGTGGTGTGGCGGGCGCGGGGCGATCGTTGGCTGGTGGTGGGGGCCGACCGGCAGGAGCGGTCACCGCGTGGCTAGCGGCGGGGACCAGCACGGCATACTGGAAGCGTTGGAGGAGGTCGATTCGTGGCGAAACTGTTCGCGGTGTCCGATGTGCACGTCGGGCATCGTGGTAATGCCGATATCCTGGGGATGATCCAGCCGGAGTCCCCGGATGACTGGCTGATCATGGCCGGGGACGTTGCCGAGCGCAGCGACGAGATCCGGTCGACGCTCTCGGAGCTGCGGTCGCGATTCGCGCGGGTGATGTGGGTGCCGGGCAACCATGAGCTGTGGACCACCGCCCGGGATCCCGTCCAGGTCAAGGGGGTCGCGCGGTACAACTACCTGGTTCGGTTGTGCCGCGAGATCGGTGTTGTCACGCCCGAGGATCCATGGCCGGTCTGGGAGGGCGAGGGTGGCCCGGTGACGATCGCCCTGATGTTCCTTCTGTATGACTACACCTGGCGCCCGGCCGGTACCGCCACGCGGGGCGAGGCACTGACGGTGGCGCGCGATCGCGGAGTGGTGGCCACCGATGAGTTCCTGCTGCATTCCGAGCCGTACCTGACGCGCGATGCGTGGTGCCAGGCGCGCGTGACGGAGACGAAGGCCCGGCTCGATGACCTGCCCCAGGGAACGCGGACCGTTCTGGTCAATCATTGGCCGCTGCGGCGCGAGCCGACGCGGATCCTGCGCTACCCGGAGTTCGCGCTGTGGTGCGGCACGGACCTGACGGCCGATTGGCATCGCCGCTACCATGCGGTGAGCGTGGTATATGGGCACCTGCACGTGCCACGCCGGACCTTCTACGATGGTGTTCCGTTCGAGGAGGTATCGGTCGGCTATCCGCCCGAGTGGAAGCGCCGGGGCTTGCCTAGCCCGGTGCTGCGCCAGATCCTTCCCGCGCCGGTGAACCCGCCACCGCCGCTGATGTTGCCCGCAAGCTTCCGCCGTGAGGAGACCCCGTGATCGACAAGCTCGTGCCGGAGCCGCTAGTGGCGGCGGAGGCATTCGAGGACCCAGTGGGCATGTTCGTCCCGGAAGCGGAGCGTGCCGCCGTGGCCCGGGCCGTCCCCAAGCGCCAGGCCGAGTTCTTCACGGTCCGCTTCCTGGCCCGCCGCGCGATGAGCACGCTGGGCGTCCCTGGAGCCGAGCACATGCCGATCCTCAAGGGTGATCGTGGTGCCCCATCCTGGCCGGGCGGGGTCGTCGGCAGCATGACGCATTGCGCGGGCTACCGGGCCGCCGTGGTGGGCCTGGCGGCGGATGCGCGGGCCATCGGCATCGACGCGGAACCACATTCCACGCTCCCGGGGGGAGTGCTGCCGAGCGTGAGCATCCCTGAGGAGCGGGACTGGCTCGCCGGGGCCGTCCCGGCCGAGCATCCGGGCATTCATCTGGACAAGGTGCTGTTCTGCGCCAAGGAGACCACCTACAAGGCCTGGTTCCCGATCACAGGACGGTGGCTGGGCTTCGAGGACGCCCACGTGACCATCGCCGTGGCCGAGTCCGACAGCGCGCACGGAACGGCCACCGGGTCGTTCTCCTCCCGCATCCTCATCGACGGCACCGCCCGCGAGGGGGCGCCGCTGAGCACGCTGGAGGGGCGTTGGCGGGTGGAGAACGGTCTCATCGTCGCGGTGATCATCGTTCCCCTCGAGGCTGGCAACGGTGGCTGAGCGCGCGGGGGGCCACGTCCTCGGCGGCCTGGTGATCGTCGACAAGGCTCCCGGCATGACCAGCCACGACGTGGTGGGGCGCGCGCGGCGGATACTGGGCACGCGGCGAGTCGGCCACGCGGGCACCCTTGATCCCATGGCCACGGGCGTGCTGGTGCTCGGGGTAGGGCGAACCACCAAGCTGCTCGGCCACCTGAGCCTGGCGACCAAGGAGTACCACGCGACGATCCGCCTCGGGCAAGCCACCACGACCGATGACGCCGAGGGCGAGGTGGTCTCGGCGTCGCCCGCGGGCCACATCACCGAGGACGACTACGCGCCGGTGATCCGATCACTGACCGGAGTGATCGATCAGGTCCCGTCCTCGGTCAGCGCGATCAAGATCGACGGCAAGCGTGCGTACCAGCGGGTGCGTTCCGGCGAGGACGTCGCGCTGCCATCCCGCGAAGTTGCCATCACCCGGTTCGATGCCGTGGAGGCCCGCCCGGCCGGGGACCTGCTCGATATCGATGTCGAGGTGGAATGCTCGAGCGGCACCTACATCCGTGCCCTCGCCCGCGATCTAGGTTCGGCGCTCGGCGTCGGGGGACACCTGGTCCGCTTGCGGCGAACGCGGGTGGGGCCATTCTCGCTCGACGACGCGCGCACCCTGGAGCAGCTCGCCGAGAACCCCACGATGTCACTCACGCTCGATGAGGCGGTCAGCAGGGCATTCCCGGTGCGCCTGATCAGTGATGCCGAGGCCCAGGAGCTGCGCAACGGCAAGTGGCTGGAGCCGACGGGGGAGTTCGCGGGGGTCCACGGCGCGGTGGACGGCGAGGGCACGGCCTGGGCGCTGCTCGCGGAGAAGGGACGCCGCGCGAGCCCGGTGTTCGTGGCACGACCGGTGGGAGTCGTGGACTAGGAGCCGAGCCAGATGGCCTGGGCGGCGATATCGCCGAGCTCCACGGTGGTGTCATCGGTCCCGACCCGGATGCAGACGGTGCCCGCGTAGTCGCGGCGCTCGACGATGGTGATGCGGGTATCGAGCTGGATGCCGACGGATTCGAAGTAGCGGAGCATCTGTGCATCATCGTCGGAAATGCGGGCGATGACACCGGAATCACCGTCGGAGTGCTCGCTCAGCGGACGGGCATCGAGGGCGGAGACGTCGCCATCCTCGGACGGGATGGGGTCGCCGTGCGGGTCGCGCTCGGGGAAGCCGAGCTTGCTGTCGATGCGGGAGATGAGCCGGTCCGATACGGCGTGCTCGAGCACTTCGGCCTCTTCATGGACCTCGTCCCAGCGGTAGCCGAGCTCGCGGACGAGGAAGGTCTCGATCAGCCGGTGGCGGCGCACCATGGAGATCGCGGCGCGCTTGCCGGCGTCGGTGAGCGCGATGGATCCGTAGCGGGCATGGTCGACCAGACCCTGGTCGGAGAGCTTCTTGATCGACTCGGAGACGGTCGAGGCGGAGACACCGACCTTCTCGGCGAGCATCTTGGCACTGACACGCTCATCGGACCATTCGCACAGGGACCAGATCGTCTTCAAATAGTCCTCGGCCGCGGGAGATAGTGCTGGGGCAGCGGGATCGGGGCTTGATCGTGTCCGGTTGTGAGATTGAGGCACGCCTACGAGCTTAGGCAATCCTCGCGAGGGCGTCACTTCGCGGTGTCGTTCTGGGCCGCGTGAGCGATGCTCGCGGCACCCCCATCCGATGCGCGTGTGCGGGCCTCGGCGATGCCAGGATCGGGCGCTGCCGAGGCGCGGGCGCGTTGCCAGCGCCGGGTGAGCAAGCCGTGGGCAGGGCTGAGCAGATAGGCCGTCGCGAACGCGATGGATTGGGCGAGCACGACCATGCCGCCGGTGGACGCGTCGTAGTAGTAGGAGGCGTAGATGCCTGTGGTGGAGGCGAGCACCGCAATTATCGGCGCGATGACCAGCATGCGGGAGAAGCGATCGGTCAGCAGGTAGGCCGTGGCGCCGGGGGTGATGAGCAGGGCCACCACGAGGATCACGCCCACGGCCTGGAGGGCGACGACGATCGTGATCGCGAGGAGCACGAGCAGCAGCGCGCCGATCCTGGCCACGGAGATGCCCACGGCCTGGGCGTGCGCCTTGTCGAAGGCGTAGAGAGTGAGGTCGCGCCGCTTGACCAGCAGGATCGCGGCGGTGATCCCGCCGAGCACGAGCACCTGGATCATGTCGCGCGGCGGAATGCCGAGCAGGTTGCCGAACAGGATGTGCATGATGTCGACCTGCGACGGGTTGCGCGAGACCAGCACGAGGCCGAACGCGAACAACGCGGTGAACACGATGCCCATCGCGGCGTCCTCCTTGATGCGGCTGGTCTTGCGCACCGCACCGATGAGAGCGACCGCGAGGAGAGCGAAGGCGAGCGCGCCAACAGCGAAGGGGGCACCCACGATGTAGGCGAGAGCGACTCCGGGGAGGACCGCGTGGGAGATGGCATCGCCCATCAGCGACCAGCCGACGAGCACGAGCCAGCAACTGAGCAGGGCGCACACGACGGAGGCGACGATCGCGACGATGAACGCGCGCTGCATGAACTCGAACTGGAGCGGGTCGAGCAGTAGATCCAGGATGTTCATCATCAGCCTGCCAGCGTGGCGGGGACGGTGCCGCGCGGCGCGAGGGGGTTGGCCCCGAACGCGAGGGCGAGGTTCTCGGGACGGAGCACTTCCCGGGGCGTGCCGTGGAGCATGATGCGTTGATTGATCAGGGCCGCCTCGTCGCACAGCGCGGGCAGCGACGAGAGGTCGTGGGTGGAGACGAGGATCGAGCGTCCCGCGGCGGCGAGGTCGCGGAGCAGATCGATGATCATGGCCTCGCTGGTCTTGTCCACGCCGGTGAAGGGCTCGTCGAGGAGCAGGACGGAGGCGTTCTGCGCGATGCCGCGGGCGACGAACACGCGCTTGCGCTGGCCGCCGGAGAGCTGCCCGATCTGCCGGTCGGCGAACGCGGCCATGCCGACCATGTCGAGCGCCTCGGCCACGGCGGCGTGATCGGTGCGGCGGGGGGAGCGCAGCCAGTTCTGGCTCCCGTAGCGGCCCATCATGACGACATCGCGGACGCTCAGGGGGAAGGTCCAGTCGACCTCCTCGGATTGCGGCACGTAGGCGATGAGGCTCTGGCGGCGGGCCTTGGCGGCAGGCAGCCCGGCTACCCGGATCGTTCCAGCCTGGGGCTTGACGAGCCCCATGATCGACTTGAACAGCGTGGACTTGCCGGATCCGTTGGTGCCGATGAGCCCGCACACGCGGTTCCAGCCGAGCGCGAGGTCTACGTCGTCGAGCGCGGTGAGGGTGCGGTAGGAGACGCGCAGCCCGCTGATATCGAGGGCTGGCGCGGCGGCGCGGTCGAGAGGGGAAGTGGTCATGATGTGGTCAGTCCTTCGATGATGACGTCGACATCGTGGCGGAGCAGGTCGAGATAGGTCGGGACGGGCCCGTCGGGCTCGGAGAGCGAGTCGACGTAGAGGATGCCGCCGAAGCGCGTGCCGGCCTCGCGAGCGACCTGCTGCATCCCGCGGTCGGAGACGGTGGACTCGCAGAAGACGCTAGGGACCTCGTTGTCGCGGATGAACCCGACGAGCCGGGCGATCTCGCGCGGCGCGCTCTCCTGCTCCTGGTTGACCGCCCACAGGTACTGCTCCTGCAGGCCAGCGTCGCGGGCCAGGTAGCTGAAGGCGCCCTCGCAGCTGACGAGCGCGCGCTGGGCGGGGGGCACGGAGTCGAGCGCGGTGATGAGCTCGTCGCCGATGCGGGCGACCTCGGCCTTGTACTCCTCGGCGTTCGCGCGGTAGTCCGCTGCGTTGCCGGGGTCGAGGTCGGCGAAGGCGTCAGCGATGTTGTCGATGTAGACCTGCGCCTCGGTGGGTGACATCCAGGCGTGCGGGTTGGCCTTGCCCTCGTAGTCGCCCGCGGCGATGGCGATCGGCTCGATCCCGTCGGAGACAACGGCGTGCGGGGCTCCCGCGGTGGTGACGAAGCGCGCGAACCAGGACTCGAGCCCGAGCCCGTTGTCGAGGATCAGTGCGGCCTGCTCGGCGGTGCGCAGGTCGGAGGGGGTGGGCTCGTATCCGTGGATCTCGGACCCGGGCTTGGTGATCGACTCGACGATGAGATGGTCCCCGGCGACGTTGGAGGCGATGTCCGCCAGCACGGTGAACGTGGTCAGCACGATGGGCTTGCCCGATGAATCGCTCGACGCTTCTCCGGTGCTGTCGCTCGCGCATGCGGGCACGGCGAGGATGGCGGCAAGGGCGACCAGCAGTGGTGCCAGCCGTGATTTCGTCCATCGAACCCTAATCTTCGTCATGCCGTAATCTAATCATCGGGATACCTGCTTTGTCCAGATCGGCGCGCCGGTCATCCACGCCGGGGCGATGTCGCGTTGCGCGGGGCCACCACGTCCGTCGTAGGCTTTGCATGTGCAGACGTGGCCCCAGGAACAATGGCGTGGACAACGATGGCGCGGCCTCTCCGCGATACCGGCGGACTGGGGGAGATGCGTCCTGACGATCGGGGTGTTCGATGGCGTGCACCGCGGGCACGCCCGGCTGATCAGCAAAGCCGTGGAGGAGGCCCGCCGGCTCGGTGTGCCCAGCGTGCTGATGACCTTCGACCCTCACCCCTCCGAGGTCGTTCGGCCAGGCTCGCACCCGGCACAGCTCTCCACGCTGACCCGCCGCGCCGAGCTCGTCGAGGAGCTCGGCATCGACATCTTCTGCGTCATGCCCTTCACCCTCGAGCTATCGCGCCTCTCGCCCGATGCGTTCGTCCACGAGATCCTCGTCGAGCGGCTCCACGTCGCCGAGGTCGTCGTCGGCGACAACTTCACCTTCGGCCGCAAGGCCGCGGGCAATGTCGACACCCTCCGCGAGCTCGGCCAGCGATTCGGGTTCGGCGTCCACGGCGTGGGCCTCCTCGCCGAGCACGAGGTCACCTTCTCCTCCACCTACATCCGGTCCTGCGTCGATGCCGGCGACATGCCCGCGGCCACCGAGGCGCTCGGTCGCCCGCATCGCATCGAGGGCGTGGTGGTGCGCGGCGATGGCCGGGGCAAGGACCTCGGGTACCCCACCGCCAACATCACCCCGCCCGTCCACACGGCGGTGCCCGCGGATGGCGTCTACGCAGGCTGGTTCACCGTCCTCGGTCCCGGCACCGTGCCCGGGACCACCATCGAGCCGGGGCAGCAATGCCAGACCGCTATCTCGGTGGGGACCAATCCCACGTTCTCCGGGACCGCCCGCACCGTCGAGGCATTCGTCCTCGGCATCGATGCCGACCTCTACGGCCAGCATGTTGCCCTCGACTTCACCCATCGCCTGCGCGAGCAGCGCCGCTACGACAGCGCCGCGGCGCTCATCGAGGCGATCGACGCGGACGTGGCACGCACGCGGGAGTTGCTCGGCGGGGCGCCGCCCGAGCACTGATCCGCCGATGGCTGGCTAGGCCAGCTGGCTGCTAGAAGCGCCGGATGCGCATGCGGATCTCCGCGAGGAAGCCGTCCCGCAGCACGATCCGGGCCTCATCGGGAACGAACTCGACACCGAGCGCCGAGCTAGCGAGGTGCAGCATGTCCGAGTCCACGCGCTGGGGGAGCTGGTGGCTGCTCGCGAAATAGTCGCTGATGCGTGACTGCTGCTCCTTCGACGACGCATCCCACCAGCGCTGCGCGTAGCGCTCGCCGATCCGCCGTGGCTCGCCCTGGGTGTCGACCACCAGCTGAGCGCCGACGGGGCTGAGCACCGAGAGTGGGATCAGGTCGGTCTCGCGGACGGCCTGGCGCTGCGGGATGAACCGTGGCATGACCCGCGGCGACGGGCCCGGAGGGCGGGGAGCAGGCACTGGGGCCGGATCGACCGGGGGCTCGTCGGGAGCGGGCCCAGTCGTGGCCTGGTCCGCGGTGCCGTCGTCCGTGCTGGACGGTGGCCCGCTGGATGGGGGCCCGCTGGATGGGGGCACGCTGGACGGTGGCACGGCGCTGGCGCCAGCGGCCTCTGGCTCCACGGTGGGGGGAGCGGGTGGTGTGCCGGGCTCGGGGTCCATGGGGGCTGGCTGGGGCTGGCCCATCTCGGACTGGGAGAAATCGATCGCGGGTCCATCCACGGGCCGGCCGCGGTACTGGAGGTCGAGGAAGATCTGCGGATCAAGCTCGAGCACGTGGTCCGCCGTGCCCTTGAGCCGGCGCGAGACGGTATCGCCGCCCGCGAAGTACCACAGGCACGTGCGGATGCCCTCCTCGGCGGCGGTCTCGATCGCGGGCACGAGATCCCCGTCCCCGGCCAGGATGATGACTTCCTCGGTCGTCCGGCGCACCGCAGCGGCCGCCACATCGGCCACCAGGCGGGTATCGACGCCCTTCTGGCGGGCGACGCCATCCATGAAGTGCAGCGTGCCCGTGCGCAGCCACGCGCCCGGGGTGTCGCGGATGAGCTGGTGGTGCATCACTGGCGAGCCATTCTCGGGCTCGGCGTCGTACCACATCTGGCGAAGGACCCGGATATCGGGATGGTGCCGCTGGGCGAGCTCGCCGATCAGCCGGATGAGCGCTACTTGATCGATGCCCAGCTGCTGGCGGTGCGCCTTGCCCGTCATCTCCTGCAGCGTGAGCCACAGGTAGCCCGCGTCGACGTACATGATGGCATTGGCAGGCCTGGGCTGCGGCATCGGTTGCTCACCTTCTCCATGGTTGGTACCTGCCCGGGCAGGGAGGCCCCGCCGGGTTCACCCAACCGTAGACCGAGCGTGCCCGGAATGGCCCGGACCCCGGCCCGCTGGCGCGGCTTTGGAGAGGCGTTCGCGGGAGTGATAGAGTACGCGGTCGGCCCGGCTGCGGTTCGCGGCGGCCTGGCCATCGGCGCCGCCCCGGCGCGCCCCGGACCGTGCAACGGATCGCGGGCATGCGCGAGGGTCGCGGCCGAGCACATCACGCGGACTGATCCTGAGGAGAAGCAAACCAGTGGCACTCGATACCCAGACCAAGAAGTCCGTGCTGAGCGAGTACGGCCTCCACGAGACCGATACCGGTTCTCCCGAGGCGCAGGTGGCCCTGCTGACCACCCGCATCATCGGCCTCACCGAGCACCTCAAGATGCACAAGCACGACCACCACTCGCGTCGTGGCCTGCTGCTGCTCGTCGGCCGCCGCCGTCGCCTGCTCAAGTACTTGCAGCAGGTCGACATCGCGCGCTACCGCGCTCTGATCGGCCGCCTCGGCCTGCGCCGCTAGCAGGTCGCCTGGCTGCAAGCCTAGTCACGGCCCGGTGGCCGTCCCTTCGCGGGGACGGCCACCGGGCTTTTGCGGCTTCCGGGGATTCCCGCGCCACGATCGCGCGCGATGCACTCCTAGCCTGGTACTCTGCGGATGGCTGGGCACGATCACGTGGACCCGGCCACATGCCGCGAGGGTTCGCAGTCCTCTCTCGGGTCGGTCCTCGGTAGTGGCCGCCGGAGCCTAGCTCCGGCCGCTTCGATCGATGGCCGCGGCCGCGAGGGGCGAGCGCGAGCACACCGGGCCGCTGCTTCTCCAGTAGCAGCGCTGGAAACTCCCCAAACCCCTGCGTCCCCTCACCCCGGCATGACCACAATGCTGCCCTGCACGCGCGCCCAGCGCCCGCGTGACCCGCGCAGCGAGACGGCCGCGCGCGAGCGCGGCGCAAAGACGAGAGTGAGATCCACATGACCGAAAGCCACGATTCCGAGCCCCGAATCTTCGAGAGCTCCGTCGTGCTTGACAACGGCCGTTTCGGACAGCGCACCGTGCGCTTCGAGACCGGCCACCTCGCGCAGCAGGCCGCCGGCTCCGTCGTGGCCTACCTCGACGAGGAGACCATGCTGCTCTCCGCGACCTCGGTGTCGCGGCAGCCGAAGGAGAACCTCGACTTCTTCCCCCTCACCGTGGATGTCGAGGAGCGCATGTACGCCGCGGGCCGCATCCCGGGCTCGTTCTTCCGCCGCGAGGGACGCCCCTCCACCGACGCCATCCTCACCTGCCGCCTGATCGACCGGCCGCTGCGCCCGACGTTCGTCGCCGGCCTGCGCAACGAGGTCCAGGTCGTCGTCACGGTGATGAGCCTTGATCCGCAGCACCTCTACGACGTGGTGGCCATCAACGCTGCCTCGGCATCGACCCAGCTGTCGGGCCTGCCCTTCGCCGGGCCGGTCGGCGCGGTCCGGGTCGCCCTCATCGAGGGCCAGTGGGTCGCGTTCCCCACGGTCGCGCAGCTCGAGGAGGCCGTGTTCGACATGGTCGTCGCCGGCCGGATCGTGGCGGGCGAGGGCGAGAACGCTGACGTCGCCATCATGATGGTCGAGGCCGAGGCCACCGACAACGTGATCGACCTGATCGGCAAGGGCGCGCAAGCACCCACCGAGGCGATCGTCGCCGAGGGCCTCGAGGCCGCCAAGCCGTTCATCGCGAAGCTGTGCGAGGCCCAGCAGGCCCTCGCGCGCGGTGCCGCCAAGGAGACCGGCGAGTTCCCGCTCTACCCGCCGTACGAGGCTGATGCCTTCGAGGCTGTCGAGAAGGTCGCGGCGAAGCCGCTCTCCGAGGCACTGTCCATCGCGGGCAAGGCCGAGCGGGAGGCACGCCTCGACGAGGTCAAGGCGGAGGTCCTCGCCTCGATCTCCGAGCAGTTCGCAGGTCGCGAGAAGGAGCTCGGCGCCGCGTTCCGGTCACTGACCAAGCAGCAGGTGCGTCGTCGCATCATCCAGGATCACTTCCGCATCGACGGGCGTGGAGTCACGGACATCCGCTCGCTCGCCGCCGAGGTCGCGATCATCCCGCGTGCCCACGGCAGCGCGCTGTTCGAGCGCGGCGAGACCCAGATCCTGGGCGTCACCACCCTCGACATGATGAAGCTGGCGCAGCAGATCGACTCGCTCGGCCCCGAGAAGTCCAAGCGCTACATGCATCACTACAACTTCCCGCCGTACTCCACCGGCGAGACCGGTCGCGTCGGCTCCCCGAAGCGCCGCGAGATCGGCCACGGCGCGCTCGCCGAGCGGGCACTCGTGCCGGTGCTGCCCAGCGTCGAGGAGTTCCCCTACGCCATCCGCCAGGTCTCCGAGGCACTGAGCTCCAACGGCTCGACCTCGATGGGCTCGGTGTGCGCGTCCACGCTCTCGATGCTCAACGCGGGAGTGCCTCTCAAGGCGCCCGTCGCCGGCATCGCCATGGGCCTCGTCTCCGATGAGATCGACGGCGAGATGAAGTACGTGGCGCTCACCGACATCCTCGGTGCCGAGGACGCCTTCGGCGACATGGACTTCAAGGTCGCTGGCACCAAGGAGTTCGTCACGGCCCTGCAGCTCGACACGAAGCTCGATGGCATCCCGTCATCGGTGCTCGCCGGTGCTCTCAGCCAGGCAAAGGACGCTCGCCTGACCATTCTCGAGGTCATGGCCGAGGCGATCGATCGCCCCGACGAGATGAGCCAGTACGCGCCGCGGATCACCACCATCAAGGTGCCCGTGGACAAGATCGGCGAGGTCATCGGCCCCAAGGGCAAGATGATCAACCAGATCACCGAGGAGACCGGCGCCTCGATCTCGATCGAGGACGATGGCACCGTGTTCGTCGGAGCCACCGACGGCCTCTCCGCCCAGGCCGCGATCGACCGCATCAACGCGATCGCCAACCCGCAGCAGCCGCTGATCGGTGACCGCTTCCTCGGCACCGTCGTGAAGACCACGCCCTTCGGCGCGTTCGTCTCGCTGCTGCCCGGTCGCGACGGCCTCGTCCACATCTCCAAGCTCGGTGGCGGCAAGCGCATCGGCAAGGTCGAGGACGTGGTGAACGTGGGCAGCAAGCTGCAGGTCGAGATCACCGACATCGACAACCGCGGCAAGATCAGCCTGACCCCGGTCGAGGACACCGAGGAAGGCGCCCCGGCGAACGGAAGCAACGGCACCGCCACCGCGGGCACTGCCTCCGAGTAAGCAGCACTGCAACAGGGCGGCCCCGGTCCACGGTGACCTGGGCCGCCCTGCTGTCCACGGCGAAACCGACCTCGCCGGACAACCACTAGGGGAGAACCACGTGGATACCGTGCAACGCACGCTCTCGGATGCCGTGCAACGCACGATCTTGCCCAGCGGGCTACGCATCGTCACCGAGCACATGCCAGGAACCCGCAGCGCCGCAGTGGGGCTGTGGATCGGCACGGGCTCGCGCGACGAGCATCCGAGCCATGCCGGAGCCGCGCACTTCCTCGAGCACTTGTTGTTCAAGGCGACCCCGACGAGGACCGCGCAGGACTTCGCCGAGACCATGGACGCGGTCGGCGGCGAGCTCAACGCTTTCACTGCCCGCGAGCACACCTGCTTCTACGCGCACGTGCTCGACACCGACCTCGAGCTCGCCATCGATCTGGTCACCGACGTGGTGCTGCGCGGGCGCTGCCTCTCCGCCGATGTCGAGATCGAGCGGGGCGTCGTCCTCGATGAGCTCGCCATGCGTGACGACGATGCCGACGACATGCTCGGCGATGCCTTCCTCGAGGCGATCCTCCCCGGCCACCGGCTGGGCCGCCCCATCATCGGCACCGTCGGGTCGATCGAGGCCATGACGCGCCGCCAGCTCAAGGCCTTCCACCAATCCCGGTACCGGCCCGAGCACATGGTGCTCGCCGTCGCGGGAAACATCGACCACCACGATGTCGTCGAGCTGCTGCGGCGCCACGCCGCCGAGGCAACGGAGGGGGAGCGGGATCCCTCGCCGCGTCGCGCCGGGGAACTCGTGCTGCGGGAGCAACCGCGATTGGCGGTGCACGAGCGCGACACCGAGCAGATCCACGTGGCGCTGGGAATGCGGTCGTTCGGGCGGCACGATCCGCGCCGCTGGGCGCTGTCGGTGCTCGACAACGTCTGCGGCGGCGGCATGAGCTCCCGGCTGTTCCAGGAGGTCCGGGAGAACCGCGGGCTCGCCTACTCCGTCTACTCCAGCACGCACACCTTCGCCGATGCCGGGGCGCTCGGCATCTATGCGGGCTGCCACGAGGACAATCTCACCGAGGTCATCGAGGTGATCGAGCATGTGCTCGTCGATCTCGCCGTCAACGGGATCACTGCCGCCGAATGCCAGCGGGCGAAGGGCAACCTGCGGGGGCAGCTGGTCCTGGGCCTCGAGGATGTGCAGGCCCGCATGAACCGCATCGGTCGCAGCGAGGTCAGCTACGGCGACCAGATGCCCGTGGAGGACACCATCGCGCGCATCGAAGCCGTTACCCTCGATGAGGTCAATGCCGTGGCCCGCGAGCTGTTCCAGCGCCCCCTCGGCGCAGCGCTGGTAGGCCCGTACGCCAACAGTGATGCAGCTCCGCTGCGCCTGCGCCAGCTGTGCGGCGTCGCGGGCTCCGCGGGCGAGTAGCCTCGCGGGCAGCGGGCAGGCACGATCAATGGTGATGCCGGATCGACAGGAACGAGGACGACATGGGTGAATCGACCGCGCTGCGGGTGGGGGTGCTCGGAGCAAGGGGCAAGGTCGGGCAGGCGATCTGCGCGGCCGTGGACGCAGCGAGCGACCTCGAGCTCGTGGCCGCGGTGGACAAGGACGACGCGCTCGATGACCTCGTCACCGCTGGGGCGCAGGTCGTCGTGGATTTCACGCATCCCGATGTGGTGATGGGGAACCTGGAGTTCCTGGTCGGTCACGGCATCCATGCCGTTGTCGGCACCACGGGCTTCGACGAGGGGCGCATCGCGCGCGTGCGCGGCTGGCTCGACGAGCAGCCCGGCGTGGGTGTGCTCATCGCCCCGAACTTCGCCATCGGCGCCGTGCTGTGCATGCGGTTCGCCGAGCAGGCCGCGCGCTTCTTCGAGTCGGTGGAGATCGTTGAGCTGCACCATCCGAACAAGGCCGACGCGCCCTCCGGCACCGCTGCGCGCACCGCCGAGCTGATCGGCGCGGCCCGGGAAGCAGCTGGATGCGCGGACATCCCCGACGCCACCACGAGCGAGCTCGACGGAGCACGGGGCGCGGAGGTCGGGGGAGTGCGCGTGCATTCCGTGCGGCTCGCTGGCCTCGTCGCGCACCAGGAGGTGCTGCTCGGTACCCAGGGCGAGACCCTGACGATCCGGCATGATTCGCTGGATCGCAGCTCGTTCGCGCCCGGGGTGCTGCTCGGAGTGCGAGGCATCGGCGCCCGCCCAGGGCTGACCATCGGCATCGACCCGTTCATGGACCTGTGAAGACCAAGGTCGCCATCGCGCTGTTCACTGGCGCGCTGGTGTTCTACCTGATCCTGATGGGCCGGCAGGGGGTGCTGCTGCTCGCCAGTGGCGATACTCCCGCAATGGTGATGGGCGCGGCGATCCTGCTGCTGCCGCTGCTGGGCATCTATGTCACCTACACGACCCTGCGGGCCGGGTTCGCGCACGAGCGGCTCGCCCGGCTCATCGCGGCCGAGGATCTTGAGCTTGATACCTCCGAGCTGCCGCGCCGACCATCGGGCCGGATCGAGCGGGATGCTGCTGATGCACTGTTCGTGCAGGTCAAGGGTGATCTCGATGCGGCGCCGGATGACTGGCGCCAGTGGTATCGGGTAGCCCGGGCGTACGATGTGGCCGGAGACCGCCGACGGGCACGGGAATCAATGGGCCGGGCGGTCGAGCTGGAAGCACGCGATCGGGAACCGAGGTGAACGATGGCAGCGACACTGCTGGTGGTGCACCACACGCCCTCGCCGGGCATGCGCGCTGTGCTCGAGGCCGTGCTCGAGGGCGCGCGCGACCCTGACATAGAGGGAGTCGAGGTGCGGTCAGTGGCTGCCCTCGCCGCCACCGTCCCCGACATGCTCGGGGCTGACGGGTACCTGTTCGGGACTCCCGCCAACTTCGGCTACATGTCCGGGGCGCTCAAGCACTTCTTCGATACCGTCTACTACCCGTGCCTCGACGATGTTGCTGGCCGGCCTTTCGGGCTGTGGGTGCATGGCAATCAGGACACCGCCGGTGCGGTCTCCTCGGTGCGCAAGCTCACCACTGGCCTGGAGCTCAAGCAGGTAGCGGCACCGCTGGAGCTGTATGGCATGCCGTCCAAGGAGCAGCGCGAGCAATGCTATGAGCTGGGGGCGACGGTGGCCGTGATGCTCGCGGAGGGCATGGCCTGATCGGCTGCCCCTGGGCTTGCGGCCAGATTACTGCCCGCGGCCGGGCCGAAGTGTGAGCGTTTGCACCCCTGGACGACCGCGGAAGGGTGCACACGGTCACACTTCCGCGGTCTGGCGCAAGGGGCGTGGGGCGGAGACTAGCTCCCGGCCGGGTCCTCGTTGCTGCTTGCGGGACCGGTTGCCTCGCTCGTCGTGCCAGCAGGACCAGTGGTGCCGGTCGCTGTGGTGCCAGGACCAGCAGTGCCAGTCGGCTGGCCGGGAGCGGTCGGCTCGGCCTGGCTGCGGCGCTCGCGGGCGTGGGGGGGCTCCCAGGACCAGGTGCTCTGCTCGCGGAGCGCGCCGCGGACTGCTTGGCCCACCCAGGAGTTCAGCGAGACGCCGTTGGCGTTGGCGGCTTCCTCGGCGCGGGCCTTGATGTTGTCGACCAGGCGCAGGGTGACGCGGGAGATGTTGCCGCCGAGGTCGTCCATGGCCTGCTCGAACTCAGTGCGGGGTGGCTGCTCGGTGGTCTCATCGGGGTCGCTGTCGTGGACGATGACGATCTCGATGTTGTCGCCGTTGAGGCGAGCGTCGACGGTGCGTCCCTCGAGCTCGGTGGAGACTTCCTTGGCGAAGTCGCTGAGCGCGGTGAGCAGCGTGAGGCGCAGCGTGGGCTCGGTGGCCTTGGCGAGGCTGGCGGCGATCTGCTGGGTGCGCTCGTCGCCGAGGGCGGCTGCCGAGAGGAGGTCGTCGTGGAGGCGGGCGAGGTACGGGGAAAGATCCATGACACCACTGTGACGCCAAAGATGACGCCAGTCAAATGCAATGTGGCGTCACCTCTGGCGTCATCGGTGGGAGGGTGGCGTCAGTCCTGCCCCTCCACGAACTTCGTCAAGCCCTTCGACGCCGTCTCCAGCGCCATCTTCTGGCCACGCTTGACCAGGAACCCCGGCATGGGGATCTTCAGGTCCACCGTCAGCTCGAACGTCAAGCGGGTGCCCGCGGCGCTCGGGGACAGCACGTAGGAGCCGTCCTGGGTCTTCTGCTGGTTGCTCGGCTCCACGAGCGACCACTCGACGGTGTCGTCGGTGAACCGGTAGTCCACCAGTTGCTCGTCATTGATGCCCAGGGTCGAGATGGCCATCCACACCCGCTGCGGGCGTCCCTGCTCGTCGCGGGAGCGCACCTCCACCTTGCGGTGCGAGGACGACCACTTCGGCAGCGACTCGACATCCACGAGCGCCGCCATCACCTTCTCCGGGCTTGCCTTGATCTCGAAATCGATCGATCCGCTGACTGCCATTTGCCCACACTCCTCACGTGTAATCCTGGTAGGTGATAATCACTGATGCGCCACAACCGACTGGCGTGCGCCTGCCGTCCAGTGTCGAGCTGCGTAAGCACTCGTAGGAGGATATCCGTGCCAGAGATCGTGCCGCTGAAGGTGCAGCTCATCGCGAGGACAGAATTCACCGCGCCCAGCGATGTCCCGTGGGAGACCGACGCCGAGGGCGGGGAGGCGCTCGCGGAGTTCGCGGGCCGGGCGTGCTACCAGAGCTGGGACAAGCCCAATCCGCGCACCGCGACCAACGCCGGCTACCTGCGCCACATCCTGGAGGTCGGCCACCTCTCCGTGCTCGAGCATGGTTCCGCGACGTTCTACATCTCGGGAGTGTCGCGGTCCTGCACCCATGAGCTCATCCGGCACCGGCACCTCTCGTACTCGCAGTTGTCCCAGCGCTACGTGCCCGAGCATGATGCCAACATCGTCGCGCCGCCCGCCATCGCGGGGGATCCCGAGCTCGAGGAGTTGCTGGTCAAGTCCGCCCAGGTAACCCGCGATGCCTACGGGGAGCTGCTCTCGGCGCTCGAGCAGAAGTTCGCGGACATGCCCAACGCGCTGCTGCGCCGCAAGCAGGCCCGGCAGGCGGCGCGATCGGTCCTGCCCAATGCCACCGAGACCAGGGTCGTCGTCACCGGCAACTTCCGGGCCTGGCGCCACTTCATCGGGATGCGCGCCACCGAGCATGCCGATGTGGAGATCCGCGAGCTCGCGATCGAGTGCCTGCGCCAGCTGCAGGGCGTCGCGCCCAACGTGTTCGGCGACTTCGAGATCGGCACGCTGCTCGACGGCAGCGAGGTCGCGACGAGCCCGTTCGTCACCGAGGGCTGACGGCTTCCGCGCGTACCGGCGTCGCCCAGTGTGTCGCTCGGTGCTGCCAGGCGGCTAAGGTGTGACAAGCATGAGACCGGAGTGGCGAGGTGTTCGGTATCCGGAGAGCTGAAAGGTAGCGTTAGCACCATGACGACGGGTGTTCCCATGCCGAGCGCGACGCGCGCGTTCGGAACCGTACTGACCGCTATGGTCACTCCCTTCACCGCGGACGGCAAGATCGATGTCGACGGCGGAGTGAAGCTCGCCGATCATCTCGTCAAGGAAGGCTGCGACGGTCTCGTTCTCGGTGGCACCACGGGCGAGTCGCCCACCACCACCGAGGAGGAGAAGGCCGCGCTGCTGCGCGCTGTCGTCGATGCAGTGGGGGACCGCGCACGGATCATCGCTGGCGCCGGCAGCTACGACACCACCCACAGCATCGAGCTGGCCAAGCTCTCGGCCCAGGCTGGTGCCCATGGCCTGCTGGTGGTCACGCCGTACTACTCGCGGCCGCCCCAGGCGGGCCTGCTCGCGCATTTCCGCGCGGTCGCCGATGCCACCGATCTTCCCGTGATGCTCTACGACATCCCGCCCCGTTCGATCGTGCCCATCGCGCGCGATACGTTGTTCGCGCTCGCCGAGCATCCGCGGATCATCGCGGTCAAGGATGCCAAGGGCGATCTGAACCTCGGCGCGGAGATCATCGCGCAGTCCGGGCTCGAGTACTACTCCGGGGACGACCCGCTCAACCTGCCCTGGCTGGCCATCGGTGCGGTCGGCTTCGTGAGCGTGGCCGGGCATTTCGCCGCTGGCCGCCTGCGCAAGATGCTCGACGCGGCGAACATCGGCGACTACGCCCGCGCGCGCAAGCTCAACGCGTCCATGTTTCCCCTTTTCCGGGCCATCGCGGCACTCGGTGGCGTGTCCGCCACCAAGGCTGGGCTGCGGCTCCAGGGCTTCGAGACCGGCGACCCGCGCCTCCCGCAGGTCGCTCCCACATACGAACAAGTCCAGGCGCTTGCCGCCGAGATGCGAGCAGCGGGGGTACTTCAGTAATGGCTAGCGAGAACAGCCGCCGCGGTCGTCGGGTGACGCGCACGGCCGGTCCGCCGGAGCCCCCGGTCGCACCGGCGCCGCGCGCCCGCGCCAATCCAACCCGAACGGAACCAATAGTGTTTGATTCATCCACCGCCCAGCTTGGCGCGCCACCGCCCGCCGAGCCACGCGGCGTGCGCTTCTATGGGCTCGGTGGCATCAAGGAGATCGGTCGCAACATGACCGTTCTCGAGCACCAGGGCAAGCTGCTCATCATCGACTGCGGTGTGCTCTTCCCTGCTGACCAGCAGCCCGGCGTGGACCTGATCCTGCCTGATTTCCGGCCGATCGAGGACCGCCTCGACGACGTCGTCGCGTGCGTGGTCACGCACGGCCACGAGGACCACATCGGCGCGATCCCGTTCCTGCTCAAGATGCGCGAGGACATCCCGATCGTCAGCGCGCGATTCACCCTCGCGCTGCTGTCGGCCAAGCTGCGCGAGCATCGGGTCAAGGGGCGCTTCAACGAGGTCGCCGAGGGCGATCGCGTCACCTATGGCCCGTTCGATCTCGAGTTCTTCGCGGTCAACCACTCCATTCCCGACGCGCTCGCGGTCGGCATCCGGACCTCGGCGGGCACGTTCCTCCATACCGGCGACATCAAGCTCGACCAGGTGCCGCTCGATGGGCGGCTCACCGACCTCGCTGGGTTCAGCAGGCTCGGGGACGAGGGCGTGGACATGCTGATGATCGACTCCACGAACTCCGAGCGCCCAGGCGTGCTCACCCCGGAGCGCGAGGTGGGGATCGCGCTCGACGTCGTCATCTCCCGCGCGCCCAAGCGCGTCATCGTGGCGTCCTTCGCCAGCAACGTCCACCGGATCCAGTACGTGATCGATGCGGCGCACAAGAATGGCCGCAAGGTCGTGTTCGTGGGCCGGTCGATGGTGCGCAACATGCAGATCGCCTCGGACCTCGGCTACCTCGACCTGCCAGAAGGCATCGAGGTGGATCTCGACGAGGCCGCGCGCCTGCCGGAGAACCAGGTGGCGATCGTGTGCACCGGCTCGCAGGGCGAGCCGCTGGCCGCGCTGTCGCGGATCTCCCGCGGCGAGCATCGCAGTATCACTATCCGCGCCGACGACACGGTCATCCTCGCGGCCTCCCTCATCCCCGGCAACGAGACCTCCGTGCACGCGGTGATCAATGGCCTCGCCCACCGCGGGGCAAAGGTCGTGACGAACGCTGAGGCGAAGATCCATGTCTCGGGCCATGCTTCGGCCGGCGAGCTGCTCTTCATCTACAACGCGCTGCGGCCGCGCCATGTCATGCCGGTGCACGGGCAATGGCGGCACCTGCGCGCCAACGGTGCTCTCGCCGAATCCACGGGCGTGCCGCGCGAGCGGGTCATGCTCGTCGAGGACGGCGTGGTCGTCGATCTCATCGATGGCGTCGCCTCGATCACGGGTCGCTACCCGGTCGGACACGTCTACGTCGATGGCCTCGCGGTCGGCGATGTGGGCGAGCCCACGCTCGCGGACCGACTGACCCTCAGCGAGGGCGGGTTCGTCGCCGTGACAGTGGCGATCGATCCGCGCACCGGCAAGGTCATCACCCGTCCCGAGATCTCGGCGCGCGGCTTCTCCGATGACCCCGACGTGTTCGAGGCCGCGGTCCGCCGCGTGCAATCCGAGCTGCGCCGGCTCGAGGCGGATGGTGTCACGGACACGCACCGGATCGCCCAGGCCGCGCGCCGCGCAGTCGGCAAGTGGGTCGCCGAGACCTATCGGCGCAAGCCCATGATCGTGCCCACGGTCATCGAGGTCGAGCGGTAGCCACTACTGAGATGTAGTGGCACGCGCGGCAGCATGCTCGAGGGCCTAACGATACGGTCACGATGGTGTCGCGCAACTCACTGGACGCGGGCGCGCATGGCTTAATCACAAGCATGCGCGCCCGCTCTCGTTCCGGCGCCTTGAGCGATGCCTCATCGGGGAGCCTCCATGCTGCGACGACGCGCTCGTGCCACGCCCGCAGCGAGCGCTCGATCATGCTGATGCGCAACGGCTATCGTGCCGCGAACCGGTGATATGCCGCACAAGAACCATTACGACTTGGTTGTGACCGCTGGGGCGTATGGTCCTCGTGGGGGCCAAGCGGCTAACGTGACAGTCATGCCAGCCAGGACTCAAGCCCGTTCCACCCGCACGCAGTCGACTGCACGCGGTGCTGGAACGCGCGCATCAGGTAGCCCTGCCCGCAGCGGCTCGACCGGGGCGAAGGCTTCCGCCTCCCGGTCCACCGCAACCCGTTCCGCAGCGACACGGTCCTCCTCGTCTCGCTCCTCAGCGACACGGTCCACCCGCGCTCGTACCCACGCCGGAGGCTCCGGCCGGACGGGAGCAAGCCGCCAGCGCAAGGGTCGCGCCCCGGCCCGCCGCGCGAGCACCGGCCCCTCGATCGCCAGCCTCCTCGGCAAGGGCATCGCGGCCTCCTGGACCCTCACGGCGCGCGGCGTCGGCGCGACAGCCCGCACCGTGGGCAAGGCTCACGACATCGATACCGCGCACCGCCGGGATGGTGCCGGGCTCGCGCTCATCTCCGTCGGGCTCATCGTCGCGGTCAGCGTCTGGTTCGACGCCGGCGGCCCGGTGGGGGAGTGGGTCAACCTGGCCTTCCGCTCGGTCTTCGGTTCTCCCACCGCGCTCGTCCCGCTCATCCTCGGGATGCTCGGTGTCATGCTCATGCGCACGGAGCCGCATCCCGAAGCACGGCCACGCCTCGTGCTCGGCAGCGGGCTCGTCGGCGCGGGAACCCTGGGCCTGTGGCACGTCCTCTCCGGCCTCCCCGCCACCATCGAGGGACAGCGCGCGGCCGGCGGCATCCTCGGCTATGTCGCCGGATGGCCCCTGACCGAGGGCCTCACCGTCTGGCTGGCCACGCCGTTGCTCGTCCTAGCGCTCCTCTACGGCATCCTGCTGCTCACCGGAACCACGATGCGCCAGGTCGCCGACGCTCTCGCCCGTGTCGTAGCAAGGCTCACGCATGCCGATGCCGCGAGCAGGGACGCGGCTCCCGCGGCGCCGGAGGCTGATGAGCCCACCAAGCCCAAGCGCCCCGCGCGCAAGCGACCGCAAGCGATCCAGCCCGGCACGCGCCAGGGCGACGCGCAGCCCATCAACGACGAGCCCATCAATGGAGCGCCTGCTCCCGCGCAGCGCGACCAGGACCAGGCGGACGCCGCGCAGCACACCCTCGATGAGGTGCCCCTCGAGGAATCTCCCTCGGAGAGCCCCTCCGGTAGCGAGGCGGCCTCGAAGAAGGAGCACCGGCGGCTGCAACTGCGCTTCCCGATCGGCGGGCGCGGCAACAACCAGGCCCGTGATGCGGCCAGCGCTGCATCGACCGCGCCCAAGGCGCCACGCGCGGAGAAGTCCGCGGGCAAGATCGTCGACCGCAAGCCCGTGGGCAACTACAAGCTGCCCCCCGGCAAGCTGCTCATCCAGGGCGATCCGCCCAAGCTCGGCGGCCCTGCCAACGACGCGATGATCGATGCGATCACCAACGTTCTCGAGCAGTTCAAGATCGACGCGGCCGTCACCGGGTACACCCGCGGCCCGACCGTGACCCGCTACGAGGTCGAGCTCGGGCCGGGCGTGAAGGTCGAGAAGATCACCCAGCTCGCCCGCAACATCGCCTACGCAGTCGCCACCGACAACGTGCGGCTGCTCGCGCCCATCCCTGGCAAGTCGGCCGTGGGCATCGAGGTGCCCAACACCGACCGCGAGATGGTGCGACTGGCCGATGTCCTGGCCGCTCCCTCGACGCGCCGGGATCACCACCCGCTCGTCATCGGGCTTGGCAAGGACATCGAGGGCGAGTTCGTCGCCGCGAACCTGTCGAAGATGCCGCACATGCTCGTCGCGGGCTCCACGGGGTCCGGCAAGTCGAGCTTCGTCAACTCGATGCTCGTCTCGCTGCTCGCGCGCTGCACCCCGGACGAGGTGCGGATGATCCTCATCGACCCCAAGATGGTCGAGCTCACCCCGTACGAGGGCATCCCGCACCTGATCACGCCCATCATCACCCAGCCGAAGAAGGCAGCGTCCGCGCTCGCCTGGCTCGTCGAGGAGATGGAGCAGCGCTACCAGGACATGCAGGCCAGCCGCGTGCGGCACATCGATGACTTCAATGACAAGGTGCGCTCGGGCGAGATCAAGACCCCGCCCGGCAGCGAGCGGGAGTACCGCCCCTACCCGTACATCCTCGCGATCGTCGACGAGCTCGCCGACCTCATGATGACCGCCCCGCGCGAGGTCGAGGAAGCGATCGTGCGCATCACGCAGAAGGCGCGCGCGGCAGGCATCCACCTCGTGCTCGCCACGCAGCGGCCCTCGGTCGACGTGGTCACCGGCCTGATCAAGACGAACGTGCCCTCCCGGCTCGCGTTCGCCACCTCCTCGCTGACGGACTCGCGCGTCATCCTCGACCAGCCGGGCGCCGAGAAGCTCATCGGCATGGGCGATGGCCTGTACCTGCCGATGGGCGCGGGCAAGCCCACCCGGTTGCAGGGCGCGTTCGTCACCGACGAGGAGATCCAGCGGATCGTCGAGTACGCGAAGAAGCAGGGCGAGCCCGACTACCAGGAGGGCGTCACCACCGCCAAGCCGGGCGACAAGAAGGATATCGACTCCGATGTCGGTGACGACCTCGATCACCTGCTCTCCGCCATCGAGCTCGTGGTGAGCAGCCAGTTCGGCTCCACGTCGATGCTGCAGCGCAAGCTGCGCGTCGGGTTCGCCAAGGCCGGTCGGTTGATGGACCTGATGGAGACCCGCGGCATCGTCGGACCGAGCGAGGGCTCCAAGGCGCGCGATGTGCTCGTCAAGTCCGACGATCTCGAATCCGTGCTCGAGGCTGTCCGCAATGGTGCCGAGAGCGTGACCTAGGCCTCGTAGAGGTGTGTCGTCGACCATCCCTGGATGCCGCGAGCGTCCAGGGATGGTTTAATGAGGGCACCGAAGGGGAGTATCCCGAGAACGATGGTGTCGTCATCACGACCGCGAGAGCAGTCCGGTGCCATTGGTTAGCTGATCATGCTAATGGGAGAGACCTCCGGAGTTCCGTCCTGTGACCCGGAGGTTTGGCACTGATGAATGTCCCCATGTGGATCTGGCTCGTGACGATCGGCGTGATCATCGCGCTGTTCGTGTTCGACTTCTACTCCCACGTCAGGACCCCGCACGCGCCGACGCTGCGCGAATCCGGGATGTGGTCGGCCATCTATATCGGATTCGCCATCATCTTCGGCTTCGTGGTCATGGGAGTGTGGGGCACCCGGTACGGCGGCGAGTACTTCGCGGGCTTCATCACCGAGAAGGCCCTGTCGGTCGATAACCTGTTCATCTTCGTCGTCATCATGGCCGCGTTCTCCATACCTCGCGAGTACCAGCAGAAGGTCCTGCTGATCGGTATCGCGATGGCACTGGTCATGCGCGGCATCTTCATCGCCGCGGGCGCGGCGGCGATCAACACCTTCAGCTGGGTGTTCTACCTGTTCGGGATCTTCCTGCTCTACACGGCGTTCAAGCTCCTCCAGGACGCGATGTCCGGCGGGCACGAGAGCGCGGAGCAGAAGGAATCCAAGATCATCCAGTTCGCCCGCAAGGTCCTTCCCACCACCGAGACCTACGACGGCGACCGAATCATCACCAAGATCGACGGCAAGCGCGTGCTCACCCCGCTCGCTCTCGCCCTCGTCGTCATCGGCCTCACCGACCTGCTCTTCGCGCTCGACTCGATCCCCGCGATCTATGGCCTCACCCGCGAGCCCTACATCGTCTTCACCGCCAACGCCTTCGCGCTGATGGGCCTGCGGCAACTGTTCTTCCTCATCGGCGGCCTGCTCGAGCGGCTCGTCTACCTCTCGCACGGCCTGTCGATCATTCTCGGCTTCATCGGCGTCAAGCTGATCCTCCACGCGCTCCATGAGAACGAGCTTGGGTTCATCAACGGTGGCGAGCACGTCGCTGTGCCGGAAATCTCCACGGGCCTATCCATGCTGATCATCGTCTCGGTGCTTGTCATCGTCACTGTCGCGAGCCTGGTCAAGACCCGTCACGAGAAGATCGAGCTCGACGAGGAGAACGCTGCCGAGGAGAGAGCGACCGAGGAGCGAGCAGCGGAGGACCGCGCTGCTGTCGAATCGGCGCGGGAGCGCTCGTCCGAGGACGACCGGACCTAGGCTGCTCAGGCTGGGTTGCAGCGCGCTCGCCGCGGCTTCGGCCCCGGTTCGCGGCGCTGGGGACTAGCTGCTTGGGGCCAGTTCGGAAGTGTTACGTTTTGCACCTTTTCGAAGCCGTGCGGGGGTGCGAAACCGCACAGAACTGCCCCGTTCAGCTGAATGCCCCCATCACCGGTGACCACGCGGTCACCTCGATGCCGTGGGCGAGATCCTGTGCGACGAAGGGATCGCTCCCGAGCAGCGCGCGAGCGCCCTCGATCCCGCCCGCGCGCCCAGAGTCCAGCAGGATCAACGCGCCGCTCCCATCACCGAAAGCGCCCGCCGAGACCACTACGCCGTCCGCGAGCTGGCCGCGCAGCCACTCCCGGTGGGCCGGCCGGTGCTCGTCGCGCCGCGTGGACTCCGAGGGCTCGTACCGGTAGCGAATCGCGAGCAGATCCATTCGTGCTGTTCCTTTCGTGGGGCCTGGCCTTCGTGGGGCCTGGCATCACTATCCAGGGGCGGGGCTCACAAGGTGAGCAGCATGCGGGTGTTGCCGAGAGTGTTGGGCTTGGCGTAGCTGAGATCGAGGAACTCCGCGACGCCAGTATCGTACGACCGCCGCATCTCGCTGAACACGTCGGAGGAGACGGGTGTGCCACTGATCTCGCGGAAGCCGTGGCGAGCGAAGAACTGGACCTCGAAGGTGAGCACGAACACGCGCTTGAGCCCGAGGTCACGGGCAATCTCGATCAGCTGTGCCACCACCGCATGGCCCGCGCCGTGGCCCTTGTAGCGCGGGTCGACAGCGACGGTGCGCACCTCGCCGAGGTCGGACCACAGGACGTGCAGGGCGCCGCACGCGATGATCGAGCCATTGTGCTCGGCCACCCAGAACTCCTGGATCGACTCGTACAGCGTGACGAGGTTCTTCTCCAGCAGGATCTTGGGGGCATAGAAATCGACCAGCGACTTGATCGCGGGCACGTCCGCGGTGCGGGCGCGCCGCACCAGCATCCCGGTGCTCGCCGTCGGCGCCGGGTCCGCGCCGCCGTGATTTGTCATGTCGGCAAGACTAACCGGAACCCGGCCAGATAGTCTGGACAGGTGGCGAACAGTGACGATCGAGGAATCCCCGGGCACGCCGATGGCGTGACCGAGCCCGTGCCCGTGCTCAACGTGGCCAACGTGTTGACCGTGCTGAGGATCCTGATCGTTCCGGTGTTCCTTGTCGCGCTGCTCATCGAGGACGGTGAGTCCACCATGTGGCGCATCACCGCGGGCGCGTTGTTCATCCTCGCCGCAGTCACCGACCGCTACGACGGTCACCTGGCGCGCAAGCATGGGCTCATCACTGATTTCGGCAAGATCGCGGACCCGATCGCTGACAAGGCATTGATGGGCGGTGCCCTGATCGGACTGTCGATCCTCGGCGACCTCAGCTGGTGGATCACCGGCATCATCCTGTTCCGCGAGCTCGGCATCACCGTGCTGCGGTTCTGGGTGATCCGGCATGGCGTGATGCCGGCCGGTCGTGGCGGCAAGCTCAAGACGGTCATCCAGATCGTCGCGATCTGCTTCTTCATATTCCCGCTGCCGGGCTGGGTGTTCCCGATCAGCGCGATTCTGATGGCCGCCGCGGTCATCGTCACTGTGGCCACGGGCCTTGACTACGTCGTCCAGGCACTGCGCCTGCGGCGCGATGGAATCGCCAGCCAATCTGGCCGCTGACATGGGCGATCCACTGGTCTCCGCCACCGAGCCGGAAGCCCTTGTGTCCGCCCTCCTTGCGCGGCGCCAGACCGTGGCCATCGCCGAATCCCTGACCGCGGGCATGGCGAGCGCGGCTATCGGGGGAATGCCCGGCGCGAGCGAAGTGATGCGCGGCGGGCTGGTCGTGTATGCGACGGAAGCGAAGGCCTCGCTGGCAGGCGTCGCCGAGGAGACCTTGGCCCAGCATGGTGCTGTCTCCGCGGAGACAGCCATCGAGCTCGCGCGCGGAGCGAGGAAGCTGCTCGGCGCGGACTGGGGCCTGGGACTGACCGGGGTGGCGGGCCCGGACGAGCAGGAAGGCAAGCCGGTGGGCACGGCGTTCGTGGGAATCGCCGGACCAGGCCGTGAATCAGTGCTGGAGCTGTCGGTTCCCGGGCCCCGCTGGGATGTGCGTGTCGCAGTGAGCAGGCGCGCGTTTGCCGCGTTAGTCGTCGAAGTTGACGGTCAACAGGTCTAGAGTCAGGTGTCTGGGAACCTCTCGCGGTCGCTGCGCGTTCACCCTGTGTGAGTTGCCCGCCCGCGAGAGGCGGTGCTAGGCCTCGCGGCTATTGGTGCCGTTGCCTGTGGAGAACAATGAGGATGGAGGAGCGACATGGCGCTGCTGCTACGGGAAGCGCTCGGTGACAGCCTGCGGCGCGTCCGGGTGTCCCAGAGCAGGACACTACGCGAGGTGTCGAGCATGGCCCGGGTGAGCCTCGGCTACTTGTCGGAGGTGGAGCGCGGCCGCAAGGAAGCATCGAGCGAGCTGCTCGCCTCCATCTGCGATGCGCTCGATGTCGAGCTTGCCGATGTCCTGTTCGATGTCAGCTCCCTGCTTGCTAGCGAATCCGCTGCCCCGGGTGGCGTTGATGAGCGCACCGCGCGGTTCGTGATCCCGCAGCGCTCGGCGGAGAAGGTCGCGAGCGCGGCCGAGGAACTGGTCGCCGCGTAGCGGGTGCCCGGAGCATCCATCCAGCACGCCGTTCGCGGCACGGGATGCGAGGAGCGGCACATCGGTGGAATCCCCGATGCGCGGCTATCCGATCCGGGATAGATTCGACATGCGTGACTGCGCTCTCCATGAGCGCGGCCCGCGGCGGAGGCTCGTGCTGGTCCGTCCGGGTAGAATCGCGGCACGAGGGACCGACAATCAGACTTGGAGGGATGGGGCTATGGCGAACCCGTTTGCGAAGTGGTGGCACTACATGAAAGCCAAGATGAATGCCTCCATCGATGAGAACGCCGACCCCAAGATCCAGATCCAGCAGGCCATCGAGGAAGCGCAGCGGCAGCACCAGGCCCTGTCCCAGCAGGCCGCAGCCGTGATCGGCAACCAGCGCCAGCTCGAGATGCGGCTCAACCGCCAGATCGCCGAGGTCGAGAAGCTCCAGGCCAGTACCCGCCAGGCGCTGCAGATGTCGGAGAAGGCCGCCGGCCAGGGCGATACCCAGAAGGCGCAGCAGTACGAGAACGCCGCTGAGGCGTTCGCGGCGCAGCTCGTCACCGCCGAGAGCAACATCGAGGATCTCAAGGCCCTGCATGACCAGGCCGTGGGCGCGGCGCAGCAGGCCAAGAACGCTGTCGAGCAGAACGCGATGATGCTCCAGCAGAAGCTCGCCGAGCGCACCAAGCTGCTCAGCCAGCTCGAGCAGGCCAAGATGCAGGAGCAGGTCGGCAACTCGCTGCGCTCGATGTCGGAGCTCTCCGCCCCCGGCAACACCCCGAACCTCGATGCCGTGCGTGACAAGATCGAGCAGCGCTATGCCAACGCCCTCGGCACCACCGAGCTGCACAAGAGCTCCGTGCAGGGCCGGATGATGGAGGTGCAGCAGTCCACGGTGGAGATGGCCGGGCACAGCCGCCTCGAGCAGATCCGGGCATCGATGAAGGGCAACCAGATCAGCAGCGCGCCCGAATCCGCCAGCGCCCCCCAGCCCGCGGCGGACAAGCCGCAGCAGCACGGGCAGGCGGAGCCCAACGCGGCAGGCTGACAGAAGGAGCGAGGAGGCCCAGGCCGTGACGTCCCGAGCTGGCGGTGCCGGGCAGTTCCTCCGCGATGTCCACGGTCGGGTCACCGATGCTGTGACCCGCTTCACCGACCCGCGCGAGAAGCAGATCCGCCGCACCAGAAAGGCCAGGCGCCGGTCGGTCCGCCTTGGTGCCGCATCGGGCATCACTGGCACAGGGACGGTCGGTCTCGCCATTGCCAGCAGTGCTCCGGACTGGACGATCATCGCAGGCGGGGGAGCCACGGCCCTGTTCGCGGTTCCCGCGGTCATGGCCTGGCAACGCTTCCGCACGTACAGGACGCAACCACTGCCGCCAGTACGGCCAGCCAGGCGATTCCATCCGGCCTACTCCTCGGCCGCCTACGACGCCATGCTCCGGCTCGGTGACGCCGAGCAAAGCCTCTACCGCATGCTGACCGTCCTCTCCCGCGCCGAGGTCGTGCCGCATTCGGACCTCGAGGAGATCTCGGTGACGAGCGCCGCCGCCGGCGATGCGCTCGAGGCCACGGCCCGCGATGTCGTCGAGATGGAGCACGCGCAGAAAGCACTGCGGGGCCGCGGGCAGCGTCGGGGCGCACCAGGTGCCCAGCATGATCTCCGCCTGCCCATCAGCGCCCTCGCGGATCAGGTCACCGAGGGTGTCGAGGAGATCGAGGCACTCGCTAGGGCCGCAAGCCAGATGACCGAGGCAGTCTTTGATCGCTCCCGGCCCGCTCAGCCGGGAGGGCGCGTGGTCGAAGCCATGGACAAGCGCCGAGCCGAGCTCCTGGACGCGGCCGACCGGCTCGAGGGGCTCGCTCACGGGCTGCGCGAGCTCAACGCCCTGCGCTGGCCAGCCGCCGAGGAGCCGATGGCGATGCACGGTGCCCGCTCCCAACGCATCGACCCGCTGGCCGCTCCGGATCCCGCCATCGCGCCAAGCATGAGGAGGGATCCAGGGCGCGCAGGCCCGGGGAGACGCGACGAGCGCCCCTGGCACACTGCCTGAGCAGGATCCGCCCCCAGCTAGGGGTGCTCCCTGAAACGCACCCTGAACTCCGCGCCCGCGTGCTGACAATGCCCTGCCGGTCGCGCATGCTGGAGGAAGGCCAGGGCAGAACGCCTGGCGCACCGCCCAACTAGTACGGGAGTCATCATGGTCCTCCGCATCGTGGCCGCCATCATCATCGCGTGGCTTGCCATCATCGTGCTCGGCGCGCTGTTCGATGTGTTGTCAACAGTCATCACCCTCGCGCTCATCGCGACAGCCGCGTACTTGATCTACCGATTCTTCGCCGGGCCCCGCACCCCGACCACGCCCTCCACGAGGCTCTAGGCAGCCCTCCACAGCTAGGAGCAACACGCATGCGCATCGCTGTCGTCGCTGGACCCGACCCGGGGCACGCGTTCCCCGCCATGGCACTGGCCAGGCGTGTCGCCGACAGCGGCGGCGAGGCGGTGGTGTTCACCGGGACCCGCTGGCTCGACCATGCGCGCGCGGCCGGGCTTGATGCGCGCGAGCTGCCAGGCCTCGGGCGCGGCGCGGAGGATCTCGACGTCGACGCCGGCCATCGCATCCACGAGCGGGCGGCATCGATGTCCACCCAGCTCCTGCCCGCGCTCAATCAGCTGATGCCTGACCTCGTGGTTAGTGATGTCATCACCGTGGCGGGAGGCCTTGCCGCCGAGCGACTCGGCATTCCCTGGGCCGAGCTGTCGCCGCACCCCTTGTACTTGCCCTCGCGCGGGCTGCCACCCGTGGGAAGCGGTCTCGAGCCAGGGACCGGACTGTCCGGGCGGGCCAGGGACGCCATGCTGCGGGCGTTCGTGGCCAGGGACATTCGGCGCGGTCGCCTCCAGCGGGGCCGGGCACGAGCATCCGTCGGGATGCCCGAGCGGGATCCCGGGCCCCGCGCGCGACTCATCGCGACCCTGCCAGCGATGGAGGTGGCCAGGCCTGATTGGCCAGGCACCGCGCATCTCGTGGGGCCGCTCATCTGGGAGCCCGCGAGCCGTGACATCGAGCTGCCGCCCGGTGAGGGCCCTCTGGTCATGGTGTCGCCGTCGACCGCGAGCCGTGGCGGCGTGCAGGGCATGATCGACGCTGTTGTCGAGGCGCTGCGCGGCAATAGCGACCCGGCCACGAAATGGCGCATGGTCGCCACAGTGCTCGGCGGGCAGCAGCTCGACCTGCCCGATTGGTGCGTCGCAGGCCAAGGCAGGCAGGGGCCACTGCTCGATCAGGCCGCAGTTCTGGTGTGCGGCGGGGGGCACGGCATGCTTGCCCGCGCGCTGCTCGCGGGCACCCCGATGGTGATCATCCCCGGTGGCGGCGACCAGCGGGAGCTCGCCGCGCGGGCGCAGCGCCGGGGCGTCGCCGAGATCGTGCGAACGGGGCCCGGGGGCGAGCTGGATCCAGCGGCCGTGCGCGCTGCCATCGAGCGCGTGGTGGGCGATCCGCGATACCGGGCCGCGGCCCAGGAGGCGGCCAGCACGGCGCGGGAGGTGCGGGACCCCCTCTCGATCTGCGAGGAACTGATCACGGGCAGCCAGGTCTGATGTAGGTCCCCTTGCCGAATCTGCGAGCGCAAGTCAACAGATGTCCGATTCCGGGGCGTGATTGGTTGACTTCCGCTTGCAGATTTCCGCAGTAGTAGGGTGGGGCCGTGCGTCTGACCGATTTCCACGACAAGGTCGAGAGCTGCCTCGGCGCCCGGCTTGGCCCTACCCTCCTGCGCGACCATGTGCTGACCTCCCTCGGGGGCCTCACGGCAGAGCGAGCCATGAGCAGCGGGGTCTCGCTGCGCGAGGTATGGCGAGCGCTCTGCGACGAGTTCGATGTCCCGGAGCTGCACCGCTAGCATTCGAACGTGTGTTCGGTATAGTGGTGCCAGTCGTACCGGATCGGCCGCGCGCCGAGGCGTGCCCATCAACAACGCGCCTCAGCGTCGAATCCCAGCCTGTGCACGGTGATGTGGTTATCCACAGCGTGGGCGCGGGAACGCAAAATTGTCAGTGGCCGGTCGTACGGTAGCCATGAGTGGGGCACTGCCAGTCCTCACTGACAGGCACACTGCCGCCGCGCATCTAGTCCAAGGAGAATTCAGACATGGCACCCGCATATGATCGCGAGAAGGCGCTCGAGCTCGCTCTCGCGCAGATCGACAAGTCCTTCGGCAAGGGCTCGGTAATGAGGCTCGGTGATGAGCCGCGGCAGCCCATCGCGGTGATCCCCACGGGCTCCATCGCGCTCGACGTGGCTCTGGGCATTGGCGGATTGCCACGCGGCAGGGTCGTGGAGATCTACGGTCCCGAGTCCTCCGGCAAGACGACCGTGGCGCTGCACGCAGTCGCCAACGCGCAGAAGGCCGGTGGCATCGCGGCGTTCATCGATGCCGAGCATGCGCTCGACCCTGACTACGCGCGTGCCCTTGGCGTCGATACCGACGCACTGCTGGTCTCCCAGCCGGACACCGGCGAGCAGGCCCTCGAGATCGCCGACATGCTGGTTCGCTCGGGCGCCCTCGACATCCTCGTCATTGACTCGGTTGCCGCGCTCGTGCCCCGCGCCGAGATCGAGGGCGAGATGGGAGATAGCCATGTCGGCCTGCAGGCGCGCTTGATGAGCCAGGCGCTGCGGAAGATGACCTCGGCGCTCAGCTCGGCCGGGACCACCGCCATCTTCATCAACCAGCTCCGCGAGAAGATCGGTGTGATGTTCGGCTCGCCCGAGACCACCACGGGCGGCAAGGCCTTGAAGTTCTACTCATCGATCCGTCTCGACGTGCGCCGCATCGAGACCCTCAAGGACGGAACGGATGCCGTCGGCAACCGTACTCGGGTGAAGGTCGTCAAGAACAAGGTCTCGCCCCCGTTCAAGCAGGCAGAGTTCGACATCCTGTACGGGCACGGCATCAGCCGCGAGGGCTCGCTCATCGACATGGGCGTGACGCATGGCTTCATCCGCAAGTCCGGCTCCTGGTTCACCTACGAGGGCGACCAGCTCGGTCAGGGCAAGGAGAACGCCCGCAAGTACCTGATCGAGAACCCCGAGGTGGGCGACGAGATCGAGAAGAAGGTCAAGGAGAAGCTCGGTATCGGTGCAGTGCTTGATGCCGAGGTGGAAGCGCCCGCTGCGGAGTTCTGATGCGTCCGGGCGCGGAGGAGCAGGAGAAGTCGCCAGAGGAGTGGCAGGCACATGCCAAGAACTTGTGCCTGCGCTGGCTCGGCATGCGTGCCCACACTCGTGACGAGCTGCGGAACAAGCTCGAGGCCAAGGGTATCCCCAGCGCTGTGAGCGATTCTGTTCTCGAGCGTTTCGCCGAGGTCAAGCTCATCGACGATGCCGAGTTCGCCCATGCGTGGGCACGCTCCCGGCACCAGTACGCGGGCAAGGGCAAGCGAGCGATCGCCAACGAGCTGAGGCGCAAGGGGGTTGATGACGCGGATGCCCAGAACGCGCTGAGCACCATCAGCGACGAGGACGAGCGAGACCGGGCCCGGGAACTCGTGGATAAACGACTTCGCTCCATCGCGTCCGTCGACTGGACCGATCAGCGGGAGAAGCAACGCATCATCCAACGGCTGGTTGGCATGCTCGCACGGCGGGGGTATGGCCCCTCCATCTCCTACAGCGTCGTCACCGAAGCGCTGCCGCACCACGGTGGGGCAAGCGATGGCCTGCTCGATGAGCCGTTCTAGCTCGCTGGACCAGCCTGCTCCGGCACTGTCGGCCGCTCGCTCATCGCCCCGGCAGCCTTCCGGATGCCGCGCGCGTGCAGGCTCATGACAATCAGTCCGATCGCCAAGCCCGTGACGTCGGTAAATACCCCGTAGTGCACCAGCATCAGGCCCGCGGCGCCCAGAGCCGCACGCTCGGCCCAGCTGATTCGCTCATGCAGGAAACCGACCACAGCGATGCCCAGGAAGAACACCCCAGCGAGCGAGGACACCATCGCGAGGATCCCCTGCCCCCAGTTCACATCCTGGAGCAGCAACTCGGGACTGATCACGAACAGGAATGGCACCACGAATCCCGACACCGCGATCCGCACCGCATGGCCACCGGTGCGGATCGGATCGCCTCCCGAGATCCCGCACGCCGCGTACGCCGCCAGGCACACCGGCGGCGTGATGTCCGCCATCACGCCGAAATAGAACACGAACAAGTGCGCCGAGAGGATCATCGCCACTGTCGCGTCAGGAAGGTCGCCCTGGAGCAGCACGACGATCGCTGGTGCCGCCAAGGTCGCGGTGACCACATAGTTCGCCGTGGTCGGCAGGCCAATGCCCAGGATCAAGCAAGCGAGCATGGATAGCGCCAGCACCGGGATCAGATAGCCCCCGCCCAGCCCGATCAAGCCATCAGCGAGCTTGTGGCCCAAGCCCGTCAAGGTGATCATCCCGGCCAGGATCCCAGCCGCCGCGCACGCCACAACGATCGGCAGCGCGATCCGGGTCGCCCCCACGAGGCCATCGGCGAGGCTTGCCACCGAGAGCTTCTCGTCGGAGGCCCGGCCCCAGCCCGCGAACAGCGCGACCAGCGGTGTCACGACTAGCGCGAGCAGGAACGACGTCACCACGATCGACCACGCTCGCGACAGATCCGGCAGCGCCGCATCCACCGAGAGATCGACCAGCCACATCGCCGTCAGCACCACACCGAAAGGAACGATCAACCGCCAGGACTGCCGCATCGCCACCGGTAGCGGCTCCGCGGCGTCACTGTCCGGGGCGAACCCTCGCTTGCGCGCCACCACCTGGGCCAGCACCGCTACCAGCACTCCGAGCACCAGCGCGACCACCGCCATCCGCAACAACGACGACAAGTCCGGCAGCAATGCTCCCACCAGCCAATGCAGCGTCGCCGCTCCCGCGACGGTCACCGATGTCCAGCCCAGCAGTGACAGCGCGCCCCGCGCCCGGCTGGTCGATGGACGCGGGGCCGCGACCAGGCCCGTACCTGGCGAGACCGCCACCACGAGAGGATGAAGCAGCTGCACCAGCACGTTGATGCCGATCGCGATGGAGATCGAGGCCATCGCCGCGAAGCCCGGGCTGAATCCCATCGACAGCAGGATGAAGATCGCCACGATCGGCACCAGCAAGTACCCCTTGGCCGCCATGATCTGCCGGACGCTCGGCAGCATCGGCTTCGGGATGCCCCCGATGCCGAGGCGCCGCGCATCGAAGTGGATCACCACGAACTGGGCGACGAAGAAGAGCACTGCGGGGATGATCGCGGCCTTCAGGATCTCCGCGTACGGGATGCCGGTGATCTCCATCATGATGAACGCGCCCGCACCCATGATCGGCGGGGCGATCTGCCCGCCCGTCGACGACGATGCCTCCACCGCGCCCGCATAGTTCGGTGAGTACCCCGACTTCTTCATCATCGGGATCGTGAACGCGCCATTGCTGACGGTATTGGCGACCGACGAGCCGGTGATGGTGCCCGAGAACGCGCTCGTCGCCACTCCGACCTTGGCCGTGCCACCCCGCGACCAGCCAGTGGCTCCCAGCGCGGCGTCGGTGAAGAACCGCTCCATGCCGGTGCGCTGCAGGATCGCGGCAAAGACCAGGAACAGGAAGATCACCGTTGCGGACACCCGTACTGGAGTGCCAAAGACGGCCTCGTCGGTGAAGAACGAGACATTGACGATGCGATCAAGGCTGTGGCCGCTGTGGCCGAGGAACCCAGGCAGCACCGGACCGTAGTACGCATAGGCCAGCATCAACGAGGCAAGCACCACCAGCGCTGGGCCAAGGACCCGCTGCGCTGCGACGAGGATGAGCAGCAGGCCTGCGGTGCCGACGGCGATGTTCGCGGGGTCCAGGATTCCCGCAGTGCGCAGGATCGTCTCGTAGTTGGCGAAGACGTAGTAGCCGACGAGCACGCTGAGCGCGGCCATCGCCACATCGCCGACGGGCACGCCACCGAGCCGCAGAGGGAGATGGCGTGCCACCTGGGTGAGCACGATCACGAGCAGGGCCGGGGCCACGATGTGCATCCCGGCGATGCCTTGGGCGAGCAATGCCGCGACGATCAGCACACCGGCCACCACGAGCCCAGTGCCCATGCGCTGCCGGCGCAGCGAGGTCCGCGGCTTCGCCGGATAGAGCAGGAAGATCAGTGCGACGGCGAGGGATACATGGAAAGGGCCCTGTTGCCGCGCGGGCAGGGAGCCCTCGAACAGGGGCGAGGTCAGGATGTGGAACAGCGCGAACGCCAGCGCCACCACGAACACCGCCCACTTCCAGGCGGGAACCGCGTCGACGCGGGTGTGCTCGGTCGATTCGAGGGCATTGTGGTGCTCGAGCTCGGCGATGTCGGTGCTCAGGCTGGCGTCGCGGGGTGGTGGCGTGGCGGGCACGGTGGCTTTACCTCGTGGTGGTGGCGTGATTGGTTCGCAGATCGACGCGGGCGCCGGCGCGGACAAGATCGAGCAGCCGGACGACGGTGCCATCAGGCACGGTAATCGTATGATCCACCGACGGGTTGCCCACGATCATGGGCACGATGCCGAGCGGCCGATCATGGTGCAGAACGCGGAACCGGCCGTCCTCGACGAGGAACGTGGTGGTGGTGCCGCCGATGGTCTCGGGGCCTCCGGGCAGGTTCGCTCCGATGCGGTCGAACACCATCTCCCGCATGGTCAGCTCGCCCTCCTCGTTGACGGAGAACACCTCGTGGACGGGGCGCTTGTGCACCGAATGGATGTGGTCGAGGGTGATCGGCTCGCCGGGCGAGAGGGGAGCGGAGTACACGACCTCGTCGGTCTCGTGCGAGTAGACCTCGAAGCGAAGTTGCTCCTCGGGGCTGGCGCAGGCACCGCCCGCGAGGCTGGCCAGGGCGCCAAGCATCAGGGCCAGCAACGCGCGATGCGGGGGCACCCGGTGCGACCGGATGCCCCCGCAGTGGCGGACGGGGCTCGTCACGGCACGCTGATGCCGTTCTCCTCGAAGTACCGGGCCGCGCCGGGGTGCAGCTGCACCGGGCCAAGGCCATCGACGGCCGTGTTAAGGATGATGTCATCGCCAGCGGAGTGCTGGACGTCGCGGGAGTTCTCGTACATCACGCGCGTCAGGTCGTAGGCGAGCTGCTCATCGAGATCAGCCTTCGCGTAGAGAGTGGCCCATGCGGTGACCGTGTTGTTCGAGCCATCGACCCCCGAGTAGGTACCGCCCGGGATGACATGCGGCGACAGCAAAGGGTTCTCGGAGAGGAGCCGGTCGAGCGCCGCGCCCTGGATGTTGAGCATCCGCACATCGTTGGTGGTGGCGAGCTGCTCGATGCTGCTCGTCGGCGCGGACAGGATGCCGAACGCGGCATCGACGACACCGTCGCCGAGGTTGGTGGCAGCGTCGCCGAAGCTGCTGTCGAACTGCTCGGCGAGATCCTCATCGGGATCAATGCCGTATGCCTCGAGCACCTGCCCGGAGAGCGTATTGGTCGCGCTGCCCAGCGGTCCCATCTCCACGCGCTTGCCCCGCAGGTCCTCGATGGAGGTGATGCCCGTGCCCTCGACGGTGACGACCTGCAGGATCTCCGGGTAGATGTTGCCCAGCGACCGGATGCCAGCCGGGTCGCCCAGCGGGTTCTCCTCGAAGTCGCCGGCGCTGGCCACCGCATCGGCCGCGGTCGCGTTGACGGCCATCGCGAGCTCCACCTCGCCCTGGTCGAGCTGGCGAAGGTTGTCCACGGAGGCGCCGCCGACAGTGGCGGTGATCGAGTAGTCCTCGAGGTTGTCGCTCCAGAGGCTGGCGATCTCGCCGCCGAGCGGGTAGTACGTGCCGCCCGTGGAACCGGTGGCGAGGGTGAGGTCGTTCTCCCCGCCGACGGCGCAGCCGGCGAGCGCGAGCGTGGCCACGCCCGCGGTTGCCGCAGCGACCATGCGGCGCGCGGTGCCCGGCCAGTGGGATGGGGTAATGGTCATGGGAAAGCTAGTCCTCTCCTTGCGGTTGGCCCACGGTAGCGGGGCCTCGTGCATCTCGTGCCGGGGACCCCGGGAGCGACAGTGCCGTCGAGCCCTGGCCCGGCCCCGGGGCATGCCTGTCCCAGTCTTGACCAGATCGGCCACGGAAACGGACGAATTGCGGTAACAACCCCGTGACGGCCTAGCGGGCGGCGTGATCCGTTGCCCCCGGCCGGAGGGGCGGCCCGAACCGGGCACGCGGCGTCGCGAGGCATGCCAGCGAGCGGCCATGACGCCGTGCGGATGGGCAAAAGCAGTGGTAGCAGGCTTGGTCGGGGATGCGCCGCTCCCGTACACTGGGCGGTCGTGAGCACTACCGAGGACATCAGCGAGGCCAGCGAGGCTATCGCGCCGCAGCAGCGCACGTACCAGATCCGCACTTATGGATGCCAGATGAACGTGCACGATTCCGAGCGGCTCGCGGGCCTGCTCGAGGAGTCGGGCTACGTACCCGTCGATGGGGGCAGCGAGCCGGACCTGGTGGTGTTCAATACCTGCGCGGTGCGGGAGAACGCGGACAACAAGCTGTATGGCAACCTCGGTCACCTGCGGCCGTCGAAGGACGCGAACCCGGGCATGCAGATCGCGGTGGGCGGATGCCTCGCGCAGAAGGACCGCGACGTCGTGGTCAAGCGCGCGCCGTGGGTGGATGTCGTGTTCGGCACGCACAATATCGGGGCGCTTCCTGCCCTGCTCGAGCGTGCGCGGCACAACGCGGAGGCGCAGGTGGAGATCATCGAGGCGCTCGAGGCGTTCCCGTCCGGTCTCCCGGCCAAGCGTGATTCCGCCTACTCGGGCTGGGTGTCGATCTCGGTGGGCTGCAACAACACCTGCACGTTCTGCATCGTGCCCGCGCTGCGCGGCAAGGAAGTGGACCGTCGCCCCGGGGACATCCTCGCCGAGGTGCAGGCGCTCGTCTCGGAGGGCGTGCTCGAGGTGACGCTGCTCGGGCAGAACGTCAACTCGTATGGCCGCTCGTTCGCTGATCCGGAGATCCCGCGCAGCCGTGGCGCGTTCGCGGACCTGCTGCGCGCCTGCGGCAGCATCGAGGGGCTCGAGCGGGTGCGGTTCACCTCGCCGCACCCCGCGGAGTTCACCGACGATGTGATCGCGGCGATGGCCGAGACCCCGAACGTGTGCCCCCAACTGCACATGCCGCTGCAATCGGGATCCGACCGCATCCTTCGGGCGATGCGCCGCTCGTACCGCAAGGAGCGGTTCCTCGGCATCATCGAGCGGGTGCGCGAGGCGATGCCGCATGCGGCCATCACCACCGACATCATCGTGGGCTTCCCCGGCGAGACGGAGGAGGACTTCGAGCACACCCTCGATGTGGTGCGCCAGGCCCGGTTCTCCAGCGCCTTCACCTTCCAGTACTCCAAGCGGCCCGGCACTCCCGCGGCCGACATGGCGGACCAGGTGCCCAAGCATGTGGTGCAGGAACGCTATGACCGGTTGATCGCCCTGCAGGAGCAGGTCAGCCTCGAGGAGAACACGAGGATCATCGGCTCGACCGTCGAGCTTCTCGTCGCTACGGGGGAGGGTCGCAAGGATGCCGCGACCCGGCGGATGAGCGGACGGGCCCGCGACGGCAGGCTGGTTCACTTCCGCCCCGATGGTGCCGTCGACCAGGCGATCCGTCCCGGAGACATCGTGACGACCACCGTTACCTCCGCCGCGCCCCACCACCTGGTCGCTGACGCGCCGATCCTGGCGCACCGCCGTACCCGGGCAGGCGATGCCGCGGCTGCCGGCCACACGCCGAAGACCCCGCCGATCGATACAACCCCGACCGGTGTCGGGCTGGGGATGCCGCGGCTCGGCGCCCCGGCCCCCGCCCCCCAGACGACAGGATGCTGCTGATGGCCGCTCACACGCCCCGGATTCCTGACCCCGCCGAGAGCTTCGCGCCCGGCACCACCGGAACGCGGGACGGCGCGTCGGTGGAGATCGACCCGGGCATCCGCGCCTTGGTGGCCGCGGTGCTCGTGCTCGTGCTCGTGGGTTCCTTCGCGCTGCCGCACACCGGTGCCGCGAACGGCTGGGACGTGCTCGTCGGCTCGGAGGCAGCGCGCGAGCAGTCGGTGAAGATCATGTCGCAGCTGTTCGTCTGGTTCGCGCTCGTCTTCGGCGCGGGGTTCTCCATCATCAGCCTGATCTCGCGCCGCTGGGTGGCGGCACTGGTCGCTGCGGGCGGATCGTTCGTCGGTGCGGTGCTAGGGATGCTGGCCGTGTGGTCGCGACAGACCCCCACCGCCGCCGATCTCGCCGCGGCGAGCGACGCGGGCCCGGGAGCCGGGCTGGTCCTGGGACTCGCGGCACTAGCAGCGTTGTTCCTGACGTGGTTCACCGTGGCCGTCAGCCGGGTGCCCGCCCCGCAGCAGCACGCGGGCTAGCCACCCCTGGTCATCCAGGGAGGCTAGCCCGCGTTCCTGGCATGGTCTAGCGGGAGGTCAGCGCATCCTCGGCGGTAGCGGCCCACTCCCGCCACTGCTGGGCCTGGGCGCGCGCCTTCGCCGCGTCCTTCGCCCGCCCGGCAGCCTCTGCCTTGGCGGCCTGCTCCTCGAGCTGCTGCACGCGCTCGCGGAACTGCGCGGCCCGGGCCTCGGCCTCCGGGTCGGTGCGGCGCCACTGCGAGTCCACCGCGTCCCGCACCCGGGACTCGATGGCCTTGAACCGGGCCTCGAGATCATGGATGCGGTCGCGCGGGACCTTGCCGATGGCCTCCCAGCGCTCCTGGAAGCGCCTCAGCTCGGCACGCGCGGCCTCGAGATCCTTGGATGGATCGAGCGACTCGGCCTGCGCGAGCAGCGCCTCCTTCGCGGTCGCGTTCTCCGCGAACTCCGCGTCGCGCTCCGATGCCGCAGCATTCCGGGCCGCGAAGAAGGTGTCCTGGGCGGCCTTGAAGCGCTTCCACAAGGCGTCATCCGCCTCCTTCGGCGCCCGCCCGGCCGCCTTCCATTCCTTCATCAGGTCGCGGTAGGCCCCGGCCGTCTCGCCCCATTCAGTGGAGGACGACAGCGCCTCCGCGCGGGCCACCAGCTCTTCCTTCACCGCCTTGGCATGGACGCGCTCGCGATCAAGCTCCGCGAAGTGCGCCCCGCGCCGCCGGTTGAAGCTGTCGCGGGCCTTGGAGAATCGCTTCCACAACGCATCGTCGGTCTTGCGGTCGATGCCGCGGATGGTCTTCCACTCATCGAACATCGTGCGGAGCCGGTCACCGGCAGCCTTCCACTGCGTGGAGTTCTCCGCGATGTCCTCGGCCTCGACGCACAGCGCTTCCTTGCGGGCGACCTGCGCGGCACGTTCCTCCTCGCGCCGGTGCTGAGCCCGCTCCGCCGCAGCGTCCGCGCCCGAGATGATGCCGTGGAGGCGGGCCTCGAGGGCGTCGATGTCACCGATGACCGCGGCAGTGGGCAAGGTCTCGAGGAGATGCCCGGCAGCCGTCCTGGTCTTCTTCGGTTCGCCAGCGCCCTTCGCGAGGCGCGTCTCGAGCAGTTCCACCTCCGTGGCGAGATCCTCGAAGCGGCGCGCGAAGTGCGCGAGCCCCTCGGAGCGGTCGCCGGCATGCCAGGACCCGATCTGCCGCTCCCCGTCCTTGGTGATCAGCCACACGGTGCCGTCATCATCGATGCGCCCGAACTCGGTGGGCGAGTGCGGCGTGGCCGCTGTGGCATTCTCGTGGCCGGTCAGGGGGGTGACGTTTCCCTGCTCGTGCGGGGTGGTCCCGGTCATGGTTCCTCATCTCTGCCGCGCGTCACGGCTGCCGTGCCCCGCCCGGTGGAGGGGCGGACCTGCGATGGTCATGTCGTGGTGGATCGACGACACCACCTCCATTCAACCGTGAACAGGTCGGCGAGGCCATCAAATCCTGCCAGAAGCGTGTTTCTCCGGCCGAACGCACTGCGGTGGCCTGCTAGTGACGCGCTCGTTTCGCATCGCGCGATCCTGCTCGGTAGCGTTGTGCCGTGCTTGCTGCTGCCGCCGTGGTCCCTGGCCCCCCGCTGCTCGTGCCGGAGCTTGCCGGTGCCGCAGCCAGCGAGACCGCCGACCTGCGCGCGATCGTGCTGCGCGCCGCCTCGGTACTGGCCGAACGAGCACGGCACTGGATCATCGTCGGCACCGATGTTGCTGGTGCGGACTACGGCCCAGGCACGGTCGGCACGTTCGGGGGCTACGGCCGCGAAGTGATCGTCACTCTCGGGCAGGAGGGCATCGAGCCGGACCCGATGCTGCCGCTGCCCGTGCTCATCGGCGGCTGGATCCGCGAACAGGTGGCACCGGAGGGCACGTGCGAGGCGCGGATAGTCGATGCCGCGATGACCGCGAGCGAGGCCCAGGCGTGGGGGAGGGCGCTCCGGGCAGAGCTGGGCGCGGAGCCCAGGGCCATCGGGGTGCTTCTCGTCGCCGATGGCTCCATGCGCCTCACCGAGAAGGCGCCAGGCTCGCTCGATCCCCGCGCGGTGGATTGGGAGGACCGCCTCGCCGCAGCGCTCGACACAGGCGATCAGCAGTTCCTCGCCACGCTCGACGCCAGCGCGTGCCAGGAAATGGGCATCGCCGACCGGGCCGCCTGGACCATCCTCGCCGGGCTCTTCCCCGACGGACCGTCGAGCGTCACCGACCGGCACGACAGCGCCCCCTACGGGGTGGGCTACCACGTGGGGATGTGGCTGCCGTGACGAAACCAGCGACCCGGCCCATCGCCGTCATCGGCCCCACCGCTACTGGCAAGTCCGCGCTCGCGCTCGACCTCGCCGAGCAACTCGGTGGCGAGATCATCAACATCGACGCGATGCAGCAATACCGCGGCATGGACATCGGCACCGCCAAGCTGCCCATCGGTGAGCGCCGCGGCATCCCGCACCATCAGATCGACACCCTCGACGTCACCGAGACCGCCACCGTTGCCCGCTACAAGGACGCCGCGACCACCGACGTCGAGACCCTCCTCGATCAGGGCAAGGCGCCCATCATCGTGGGGGGCTCGATGATGTACATCCAGTCGCTCCTCGACGACTGGCAGTTTCCAGCCACCGATGCAGAGGTGCGCGCCAAGTGGGAAGCCCGCCTCGCCGAGATCGGAGTGCGGGCGCTGCACCAGGAGCTCGCGCGCATCGACCCCGACGCCGCCACGACCATCCTGCCGACCGACCCGCGCCGCACCGTCCGCGCCCTCGAAGTCATCGAGCTGACCGGGAAGCCCTTCGCGGCATCCGCGCCCACGATCGGCGAGCCGCGATGGAACACCCTCATCGTCGGTGTGGACCGCGACACCACCGAGCTTGATGCGCGCATCGCGCAGCGCACCGAGCAGATGTTCGCCGAGGGGCTCGTCGACGAGGTGCGTGAGCTTCTCGGAGCCGGCCTTCGCGAGGGAGTGACCGCCTCCCGCGCCATCGGGTACGCGCAGGTGCTCGCCGCCGTCGACGGGACGCATGACCTCGCTGCTGCGGCCGAGCTGACCACCCAAGGGACCCGCCGCTACGTGCGCAGGCAACGATCCTGGTTCAAGCGCGATCACCGCATCCACTGGTTCGATGGCGGAGCCGCCGGGCTCGCCGAGGACGTCGTGCGCTTGCTGTAGGGCGGATCGGCCGCATCGACTAGTGATCGGATTCGGCTCAGGGCCTGGAGAGGCTCACGGACCATCCGGTCGCGAGCGCCCACGCCTCGGCCCGCTGCGTGATGCTCGCGATCACCTCGGACTTGGCCGCCGCATAGGCGTTCATGTCGGGCCAGTCGCGACGCACGAGCTCGCGCTTGACGTGTGCGTACAGGTCGCGATCGGCGCGGTCGAGGCGCAGCCAGTCGCGGAACAGCAGGTGGCGCCGTTCCCAGTCGCTTCCAGCCGCGCAGGCGTGAACGTGGACACCGAGATCCGGGGTGCGGAGCATTCGATGCCGGGGCTCGCGCACGCGCAGCAAATAACCGGCCTCGAGCAAACGGGGAAGGTAGGTGTCCTCCTCGTCGGGATCCGCGACGCTGATGTTGATATCGACGATCGGCTTGGCGTCAAGGCCTGCGACAGCTGTGGAACCAATGTGATCGATGCGATGCGCGCTCGCGCCGAGCGCGTTGACGATGCGGTCTTGCTCGATGCGGAACCGGTGGAACCACTGCGGATCGTGGGGAACGAGCGTGAGGTCGCGCTTCTCGACCCCACCGATCAACTCCGCATCGTTCGTCACGATCGGACCCTAGCAAGTGCTCGGTGCTTGCCCACTGCACTGGTCCGCCGTCCGTGTTGTGCCGCGAGCCGCTACGAGGCTTGCTGGCGCGCATCCGCTAGCCTCACGGCATAGCCCCGCCGCGCGATCAAGGAGACTGCCCGTGACCGAGCATGACAACCACGCCGCTGCCACCGAGCGCGTCGCTATCGTCACGGGCGCGGCCCGCGGGATCGGTGCCGCCATCGCCGATCGGCTCGCTGCCGATGGCATGGCGGTCGCCGTACTCGATCTGGACCAGGATGCTTGCGGCAGCACGGTCGAGGCCATCACGTCGGCTGGTGGCAAAGCCCTCGCTGTGGGGGCCAATGTCGCGGATGAGCAGTCCGTCACTGACGCGGTCGCAGCCGTCGCTGAAGGTCTCGGAGCACCCACCGTCCTGGTCAACAATGCGGGCATCATCCGGGACAACCTGCTGTTCAAGATGACTGTTGATGACTGGGACTCGGTGATGGGCGTTCATCTGCGCGGGGCGTTCCTCATGGCGCGGGCCGTGCAGAAGCACATGGTCGAGGCGGGCTACGGCCGCATCGTCAACCTGTCGTCCACATCCGCTCTGGGCAATCGCGGCCAAGCCAACTACTCCGCCGCGAAAGCCGGCATGCAAGGTCTCACCAAGACGCTCGCCCTCGAGCTCGGCCGATTCGGTGTGACCGCCAACGCCATCGCGCCCGGATTCATCGCCACCGACATGACCGCAGCCACCGCTGAGCGCATCGGCATGGGCTTCGACGAGTTCAAGAAGGCCACCGCCGCGCAGATCCCTGTCGGCCGGGTTGGTGTGCCCGACGACATCGCGCACACTGCCTCCTTCCTGGCATCCGAGGGTGCTGGTTTCGTCTCGGGCCAGGTCATCTATGTCGCTGGCGGGCCGAAGGACTAGCACGATGCAGGTTTTCGCCAGTCTCGACGAGCTCCTCCACGCCCACGCATCCGCAGACGGGCCATTGCCCCTCGGCACGGGGGAGTGGCACGAGGTCACCCAGCATGCGGTGGATCTGTTCGCGGAGGCCACCGGTGACCACCAGTGGATCCACACCGACCCCGAGCGGGCGGCGAGCGGCCCCTTCGGTGGCACGATCGCGCACGGCTACCTCACCCTGTCGCTGCTACCCCTGCTGATGCGGACGGTGTACCGCGTGGACGGGCTCCGCATGGCGGTGAACTACGGCAGCAACAATGTGCGGTTCCCGGCTCCGCTGCCCGTCGGTTCGCGCGTGCGAGCCCACGCAGAGCTCCTCTGCACCGTCGCGAAGTCCGGGGGCCAGCAGCTCACCGTGCGAGCCACCATCGAGCGCGAGCATCCCGAGGGCGGAGCGGATGCCCGGCCCGTGTGCGTCGCCGAGACTCTCGCCATCCTGTACCGGGCGTAGCTCACCGGCGATCCACCCACCACCTCGTCGGCACGGGGAGCCCCGGCGCAACCGGATCCGGCCAGTCTTGCAGCACGGCAAGCCAGCGCCAGCCAGTATCGTTGACCACATGCATCCAGCAATCCCGTTCAGCAAGGGCCATGGCACGCAGAACGATTTCGTGATCCTGCCGGATACGGCCGTGGAGCTCGAGCTCGATCCGCGGGTCGTGGCGCGCTTGTGCGACCGGCAGCAGGGCATCGGTGCTGATGGGGTGCTGCGGGTCGCGCGGGCTGGCGCGCTGGTCGAGGCGGGTGTGCTGCCGGGCCTGCCCGAGGGCGTGCACGCGGACGATTGGTTCATGGACTACCGCAACGCCGATGGCTCGATCGCGGAGATGTGCGGCAACGGCGTGCGGGTGTTCGCGCACTACCTGCGGGCATCGGGCCTGGAGGAGCGCGCTGCGTTCACGGTGGGCAGCAGGGCTGGTGCTCGCCCGGTGACGGTTCACGAGGCTGGTGCCACGTTCGGCGAGGTGACGGTGGACATGGGCATGGTTCGCCAGCTGGGGGAGAGCCGCGCTTCGGTGGGTGGCCGCGAGTTCTCGGGCATCGGTATCGATGTGGGCAATCCACATCTGGCGTGCGTGGTCGAGGGCATGGGCCCGGACGAACTAGGCCGGCTGGATCTCGATGACCCGGTGTTCGATCACGAGTTCTTCCCTCATGGCGTGAACATCGAGATCGTGACGCCCCTGGTCGAGGGGGCTGTTTCCATGCGGGTCAACGAGCGCGGTGTCGGCGAGACGCGCTCGTGCGGCACGGGCACGGTGGCGGCGGCGGCAGCGGCGCTGCTGCGATCCGGGGCGCAGGATGGCGCGGTGGAGGTCACGATCCCTGGCGGGACGGTCACGGTCACGGTCGAGGGCGGGCGCGCCTGGTTGCGTGGTCCATCGGTGCTGGTGGGCGAGGGAATGCTGAGCAGGCAGTGGTGGTCTGATATTTGATCGCACTACCTGGCGGATGCCCGTATCATCGGAAGCATCACATCAGTAGATAAAGGGGTGACCGCTTCTTTGCGGCAATCAGTGAACTCTCTCCCGTCCGGTCATGACGTTCCCGCTGGCGAAAGCGCCATCGAGCTGTCCGGCGAACCCATTCCAGCGCATCAATCCAGCCATCGTGCTGATCCTTCCACCGGTGACATGCAGCTCGAGGAACGGACCTCGTTGCGCCGCGTGCGCGGGCTGTCCACCGAGCTCACCGACGTCACCGAGGTCGAGTACCGGCAGTTGCGCCTCGAGCAGGTGGTTCTTGCCGGGGTGTGGACGTCCGGCTCGGCCGCCCATGCGGAGGCGAGCCTGCGGGAGCTCGCGGCACTGGCCGAGACTGCTGGTTCGGTCGTGCTCGAGGGGCTCATCCAGCGCCGCGACAAGCCGGATGCGGCGACGTACCTTGGTTCCGGCAAGGCCGCGGAGCTGCGCGAGATCGTTGAGGCCACCGGCGCGGATACCGTCATTTGCGACGGCGAGCTCACCCCGGCGCAGCTGACGGCGCTGGAGAAGATCGTCAAGGTCAAGGTGGTCGATCGCACCGCGTTGATCCTCGATATCTTTGCCCAGCATGCGACGTCGCGGGAGGGCAAGGCCCAGGTGTCGCTCGCGCAGATGGAGTACATGCTGCCCCGGCTGCGTGGCTGGGGCGAGGCCCTGTCCCGGCAGGCCGGTGGCCGCGCGGGCAGCAATGGCGGCGTGGGCCTTCGTGGCCCTGGCGAGACGAAGATCGAGACGGATCGTCGGCGCATCCGCGAGCGGATGGCGAAGCTGCGTCGCGAGATCCAGGCCATGAAGAGCTCGCGCGATACCAAGCGTGCCCGGCGGCAGCGCAACCAGGTGCCCGCGGTGGCGATCGTCGGTTACACGAACGCGGGCAAGTCCAGCTTGCTCAATGCGCTCACCGATGCGGGCGTGCTGGTGCAGAACGCGCTGTTCGCCACTCTTGATCCGACGACGCGCCGCGCCGAGCTCGATGATGGCCGCGAGTATGTGCTCACCGACACGGTGGGATTCGTGCGGCACCTGCCCACGCAGCTCGTCGAGGCTTTCCGCTCCACCCTGGAGGAAGTGACCAGCGCGGACGTGCTGGTCCATGTGGTGGATGGCTCGGATGAGTTCCCGCTCGAGCAGATCAACGCTGTCCGCCAGGTCATCGATGACGTGGTGCGGGAGCAGGAGGCCCCAGCTCCGCCGGAGATGCTGGTGATCAACAAGATTGATGCCGCGGACCCCGTGGCGCTCGCGAAGCTGCGCCGCACGCTGCCCGATGCCGTGTTCGTCTCGGCGCATACGAAGGCCGGGATTCCCGGCTTGCGGACGCGGATCGCGGAGATGCTCACTCGCACCGATGTCGAGGTGCTCGTGGAGGTCCCGTACTCGCGCGGCGACCTGGTCTCGCGCATTCACGCGGAGGGAACGGTCAGCGCGGAAACCCATGAGTCCGAGGGGACGCGGATCCGGGCGCACGTGCCGCCCGCGCTTGCCTCGGTGCTCGTGGACTATGGGCTGTAGAGCCTCTCGGTTATGCTGCGCGGCATGATGGCAGGACGAGCGCGCGCTCGCGCAGCAGGAGGCTTGCTGGCCGCGGCATTGTGCGCGCACCCGCTCGGCGGGATCGCGCAGGCGCAGGCGCCTCCCATCGAGGAGGCGCCTGCGACCGAGCGGCTCTGCACGCCTGACGACGCCGAACTGGGCGAGCTGTCTGGCCTCACCGTCATGGACGGGGTTGTCTATGCCATGCCTGACGGTGGTGATGAGGCGCGCATCGCGGTCCTCGAAGGAGCCTTGGATGGCACGTGCGAGGTGACCCGCTGGATCCGGGGTGCTGCGGATCCCTTCGATCCCGAGGATCTCGCTTCCTACGGCGGCGACCTGTGGATCGGCGACTTCGGTGACAACGCGCGCGCCCGTGAGACGATCGCGCTGATCCGTGTCGATCCAGTGTCGGCCGAGACGTCAGTGCATCGCTTCGAGTTCCCGGATGGTCGGCCCCGCGATGTGGAGACGCTCCTCATCGATGCGAGCGGGATGCCGATCCTCGTGTCGAAGTGGTTCGGCGTGGGCGAGGTATTCGTGCCACGCGGTGGGCTCTCGGTGTCGGAGCTGCCCGCCGGTGGCACGACGACCCTGGAGTATCGCGGGGAGATGGCATTCCCCATGACCAGCACGTCGGGCGGTCCGCTCGGCTCGGTCGGCTCGACCCTAGCGACAGGTGGAGCGGTGAACGAGTCCCGCACCATCGCTGCGGTGCGGACGTACACCGATGCCTACCTGTTTGCCGATGCGGGTGGTGATCTCGTGCATGCCTTGACCAAGGAGGCGGTGCGGGTGCCTCTGCCTGGCGAGCCCCAGGGAGAGGCGATCGCGTTCACCGCAGGGGGCGACCTGCTCACCGGCTCGGAAGTGGGTGATGCCGCTCTGGATTCCGAGGGCTCGGCGACCACGGAGCTGCCTCCGATCGGTGTGGTCAGGGGTGCGGACCAGATCGCCTGGGATGCTCTCGCGCAGCGGGGTGGCACAACACCGTCCCTCGTGCCGGGGGGTGCGGCGGCCGAGGATGACCAGGATGGCGTGGATGATGCGGACCGGGCCAGCAGTTCCCCGGCCAGCTGGGCGCCGGTGGTCGCGATCAGTGCAGCCGGGGTGGTGCTGCTTGGCATTCTCGCTGTGACCGTGGCGTTCTTCGTGCGTCGCCGCTCGAGCTAGTGCTCTGGGCGATCGCTAGCCCAATCCTCAGAGCTTGCGGATGACGGATACGACCTTTCCCAGGATCGTGGCATCATCCCCACATATCGGGTGGAAGTGCGGGTTGTGCGGCATCAGCCAGACCGTCGAGCCGTCCCGCTTGAACGTCTTCACCGTGGCATCGCCATCGATCATCGCGGCGACGATGTCCCCGTTGACCGCATCCTCCTGCTGGCGCACGACCACCCAGTCGCCGTCGCAGATCGCGGCATCGGTCATCGACTCGCCGACCACCTTGAGCAGGAAGTGCGCCCCATGCCCGACGAGTTCCTGCGGGAGGGGGAACACGTCCTCGATCGATTGCTCCGCGAGGATCGGGCCGCCTGCTGCGATGCGGCCAACGAGGGGCACGTACACCGCGGTCGGAGCATTGGTGTGGTCGTCGGCGTTATCCACGGAGTGGACCTGGCGGAACGTTCCGGTTCGTTGCCGGCCCTGCTCGCTGCCGGGTGCAGGATCGGAACCCCGGGCATCGACGGCGCGGGGCCGGTTCGGGTCGCGGCGCAGGTAGCCCTTCTTCTCGAGGGCACGGAGCTGGTGGGTCACGGAGGAGGTGGAGGTGAGGCCCACGGATTCACCGATCTCACGGACGCTCGGTGCGTAGCCACGGTGCTCGACCGACTCCCGGATGACCGTCAGGACTGCTTGCTGCCGATCAGTCAGGGGCGGGAGGCCATTCTCTGGTGCCACGGGCTCGACGATCGCGACCGGCGCGGTGCGCGAGCTCCTCTTCTGCGGTGGCATCGAATCCATCCTCCTCGTGCGGGGCATCCAACGGGGGCTAGAGCGACAATATCCAGGTCGCCCGGATAATTCAAACAAACGTTCGATGCGGTTGCCGCGTTTGGCGAAAAAGTGTCGGTCCGCCGTGGTAGAAATCGAACACCTGAGCGAGTGGCGTGCTCGGGAGGCCAACTGGCTTTGGAGTCCACGGGAAGGATCCGCACCATGATCGATAGCGACGCACCACGATCGAGGCAGGGCCAGCAGGATGCGCGCGGGGGCGCTCTCGATCACGGCGGCAGCGGGCCCGCCGCTCACCGGTGCCCGGTCAGCCCGCGGCGGCGCAACCTGCCGCGCGCGGACCTGCCAGGGCGTTCGGCCGCGCCGGGGCACCGGCAGGTTCCCGGGCCGCGCCAGGCGGGAATGCCGGGCCCCGGCGATGGGCGCAGGCCATCCCCGGGCCGCGCGCTGCCCCGGCACGCGCGGCCGCGCCGGGGCACTGGGGCTCCCGCCTCGTTGCCAGGTGGACGGCCGCCGACGCGTCGCCCGTCGTGCTCGCTGGCGCAGGGCCTGCAGCGCCCTTCGGCGCCGCGGTCACGACAGGCCTTGGCGTGCCAGGTGCCGCCGCGCGCCGCAGCGCCACGGGGGGAGTCCGGGATGGCTTGTGTCCTCTTGTTCGCGCTCGTCGTGACGGCCATGGCGTCGGTCCTGCTGTGGGGCGCGCTCGGGCCCGTTCCCGGGTTGGTCTCGACGCCTGGACCGTCCGATATCCGGGGAACCGTCGCGGGCCAGGTGCAGCTTGGCACGGGGACAGTGGAATGATCCGGGACGCCGATCCCGGGGTTCCGGCAGCGATGCCCGAATTGCCGATACTTGCGACAAAGCGTTGCACAGCATACGTTCAACATCGAGCGTGCACGCGTTATGCAGGTCTTGTGCGACTCGGCGATGACATGGACCAGGCGCGCAACTGGATCTTGCTCGCGCAGGATCCTGGCGTCGCGGGGCTGTGCCAGAGAGAGCCGCGCGAGATGATGGGCCAGGCACGGACGGCACCTGCGCCGCGCGCCGCGCCGAGTGAACAACACCGAGGAGTGATGATGCGCTGCCCCTTCTGCAAGTCCACCAACTCGCGCGTCGTCGATTCGCGCGAGGCGGACGAGGGGCAGGCCATCCGGCGTCGACGCTCCTGCACCGATTGCGGACGTCGGTTCACGACCGTGGAGACGGCAGTGCTCGCGGTGCTCAAGCGTAGCGGCGTCACCGAGCCATTCAGCCGTGACAAGGTCATCCGGGGAGTCCGCTCGGCGTGCCAGGGCCGCGATGTCGCCGAGGATGCGCTCCATCTCCTGGCGCAGCAGGTCGAGGACACTGTTCGCGCGAGCGGCGCGGCAGAGATCCCCAGCCACGAGATCGGCCTGGCGATCCTTGGTCCGCTCCGTGATCTCGATGAAGTGGCCTACCTGCGGTTCGCCTCGGTCTACCGGTCCTTCACCTCGGCCGATGACTTCGAGAGGGAGATCGAGACCCTCCGCAAGCATCGAGCCGCGCACGAGCAACGCCACCCCGCGCACCGCTAGAGCTCCAGCGGGGGCCTAGCCCGCGTCACCCGGGGCGGCGCGCGAGATCCGTGATCGCGGCCAGCACCCGCTGCTCCGAAACTGGCCCTGCCGTGCCCACGGCCTGCGCGAACAGGCTGACGCGCAGTTCCTCGATCATCCAGTGCACGGCCACGACAGGCTCGCTGGCGCGCGCGTCGCTGGGCAAGCCACCGAGCACGCGATCAAGCTCGCCGTACACGCGATCCAGCGCGGCCATTCCACGAGCCTCGCGCCTAGCGCTGCCCGGTAGTGCCGCGATGCGCTTGCGCGCGGCCAGCAGATGCCGCGCGAGATGCGGCAACCTCCCCATCCCGCACTCGGTGACAAAACCTGCATGGATGAGCCCGGCCAGCTGCTCGCGAACATCCTCGACCGCCTCGGCAGACACCGCATCACGCGGCGCGCCGTCGAGCTCCACCGCCAGTGCCTGTGCCTCCTCCATCACCGGCACCACGAGCGACAGCACCTGCCGGGAGCGCGACGCGATGCGCGGGCGCAACCAGGCCAGCAGATCGGCGAACTCATCGGCATCCCACGCCACGCCGCCGTACTCGGCCACCAGCGCGTCGATCGCGCAGCCACGGCAATCCTCCAGCAACGGTCCAGCACCACCACCGGGCGCGGCATTGAGCGATAGCCGCTGGGGCGTGGACAAGCCCTGCATCACCGACTTCGGCACTGGCCCCAGAGCATGCGCGACCAGGGCCCGTGTGCCCGCGCGCATTCCCGCCACCTGGGCCGCACGGGTCGGCAGCACCCGCACCGAGACACCGTCGCCACCCACGACCAGTGAGGGGAATCCGCGGACACGCTGCCCGCGCACATCCTGGTCCACCACCCGCGGGATGGTGCCCAGCGTCGCACCGGTCCATTCCCAGGCACCGGGGCGCGAAACGGATCCACCGACGCGGGCCACCGCGCGCGAGACATCTCCCGCAAGGGCATCGCGCAGCTCATCGAGATCCTTCGACGTCCGCACCACGGTTCCCGAGTCATCGGTGGCGGCGAAGGTCATCCGCAGGTGCGGGGGCAGCGCGGTCGCATCGAAATTGTCCGGGGCGATGCGCGTGCCACCGAGCCGGGAGAGTTCCCGGGCCATGCCGACCGCGAGCGGCTCGCGGCGCGGCGCGAGAGCGGCGAGCGCCGCGGAGCCGAATTCGGGCGCGGGCACCACGTTGCGGCGCACGTTCTTCGGCAGCGTCTTGACCATCGCGGCAGCCAGCTCCTCGCGCAGGCCGGGAACGAGCCAGTCGAAGCCGATGGTGCGCACCTGCGGGAGCTGCGCGAGGGGAACGCTCACGGTCACGCCGTCCTCGGGGTGGCCTGGCTCGAAGCGGTACGACAGCGGCAGCAGCAGCTCGCCCTGCTTCCACGCATCGGGGAAGTCCTGCGCGCGCACGCGATCGGCCTGCGGGTTGACGACGGTGTCCTCGGTGAACAGCAGCAGCCCAGGATCGGTGCGGCTGGCCTTCTTCCACCAGGAGTCGAAATGCCGGACCGATACCACATCGGCGGGAACCCGGGCATCGTAGAAGTCGAACAGCGCGTCGTCGGTGACGACGATGCCGCGGCGCCGCGCACGATTCTCCAGGTCCTCCACGTCGTCGAGCAGCGCCCGGTTGCGGTGGAAGAACTCGTGGCGGAACTCCCACTCGCCCTGCACGAGGGCATGTCGGAGGAACAGGTCCCGGGCGGTCTCGGGATCGATCCGGCCGTAGTTGACGCGGCGCTGCGCGGCGAGCGGCACCCCGAACAGCGTGACGCGCTCGTAGGCGAGGACCGCGCCCTGCTTGGTGGACCAGTGCGGCTCGGAGTAGGTGCGCTTGGCAAGGTCGCCGGCGAGCTGCTCGGCCCAGCCCGGCTCGATGCGGGCGGTGGTGCGTGCCCACAGCCGCGACGTCTCCACGAGCTCGGCGGCCATCACGAACTGCGGTGGCTTCTTCGCCAGCACCGAGCCGGGGAAGATCATGAACCGGGCGCCGCGGGCCCCGAGGAACTCGCGGGACTCCGATTCCCGGAGCCCGATGTGGGAGAGCAGCCCAGCGAGGAGCGCCTGGTGGATGGTGTCGGGCCCGGCCGGTTGCTCGTTGGGCTCCCAGCCGAGGCCCGAGCAGATGGAGCGGAGCTGGCCGCGCAGGTCCTGCCATTCGCGGATGCGCTGCCAGTGCAGAAACTCATTGCGGCACATCTTGCGGAACTGGCTGGAGGAAAGCTCTGCCCGCTGCTCGCGGATGTAGTCCCACAGCGCGAGGTAGGCGAGGAAGTCCGAGCCTGATTCGGTGAAGCGCTTGTGCAGCTCGTCAGCCTTCTGCTGGTGCTCGGTGGGGCGCTCGCGCGCATCCTGGATCGACATGCCGGAAACGATGGTGAGCACCTCGTGGAGGCAGCCGGTGGTGCGGGCCTCGACGAGCATGCGGGCCATGCGCGGATCGACGGGGAGCTGCGCGAGCTGACGACCTGCCGCGGTGAGGGTCACATGCCCATCGGGCCTGCCGGATTCCAGCGCGCCGAGCTCCTGCAGCAGCCGCACGCCGTCGCGGATGGCGCGATCGTCGGGCTTGTCGATGAACGGGAACGCGGCGATGTCTCCGAGGCCGAGGCTGGCCATCTGCAGGATCACCGACGCGAGGTTGGTGCGCAGGATCTCGGGATCAGTGAAAGGTGGTCGCCCGTCGTGGTCGTCCTCGGAGTACAGGCGGATGCAGATGCCGTCGGAGAGACGGCCGCATCGTCCGGCTCGCTGCCGGGCCGAGGCCTGCGAGATCGGCTCGATGGGCAGGCGCTGCACCTTGGTGCGCAGGGAGTAGCGGGAGATGCGGGCGAACCCTGGGTCGATGACGTAGCGGATGCCCGGGACGGTCAGCGAGGTCTCGGCGACATTGGTCGAGAGCACGATGCGCCGGCCGCTGTGGCGGGTGAACACGCGATGCTGCTCGGAGGAGGACAGCCGCGCGTAGAGGGGCACGATCTCGGTGCTGGGCAGCTTCTTGTCGTTCAGCGCATCGGCGGTGTCGCGGATCTCGCGCTCGCCGGAGAGGAACACGAGGATGTCGCCGGGGCCCTCGCGGACGAGCTCGTCCACGGCGTCGCTGATCGCTTCGATGGGATCGCGCTCGATGAGAAAGTAATCATCATGGTCCTCATCGGGGTCCCGCTTCCGGCCCGAGGCGCTGGCGGGCACTTCGTCGACGAGTGGCCGGTAGCGCATCTCCACCGGATAGGTGCGGCCCGAGACCTCCACGATGGGCGCGGGGGATTCCTCCGTGCCGAAGTGGGCGGCGAAGCGCTGCGGGTCGATGGTGGCGGAGGTGATGATCAGCTTCAGGTCGGGGCGTCGCGGCAGCAGCTGCTTGAGGTAGCCGAGCAGGAAGTCGATATTGAGGCTGCGCTCGTGCGCCTCGTCGATGATGATCGTGTCGTAGGCGCGGAGCATGCGGTCGCGCTGGATCTCGTTGAGCAGGATGCCGTCGGTCATCAGCTTCACGAGCGTGGTGTCGGAGACCTTATCGGTGAACCGCACGGCGTAGCCGACGGCGGTGCCGAGCTCGCAATCGAGCTCCTCGGCGATGCGCTCGGACACGGAGCGGGCGGCGAGGCGTCGCGGCTGGGTGTGGCCGATGGTGCCATGCACGCCGCGGCCAAGCTCGAGGCAGATCTTCGGCAGCTGGGTGGTCTTGCCGGAGCCGGTCTCCCCGGCGACGATGACGACCTGGTGATCGCGGATGGCGGCGGCGATGTCGTCGCGGCGCTCGCTGACCGGCAGCTCGGCGGGATAGGTGATCGTGGGCATCCCGGCACGGCGCCGCTCCACGAGCGACGATGCCTGCTCGATGGCCCGGCCGATCTTGTCGAGGTCCTGCTCCGAGCGGGCACGGCGGAGACGCTGCCCGAGGCGGTGCGCGTCGCGGATGGTGAGCTGGGTGAGGGCGTCGCGTAACTCTGCGCGGGGCACCGGCTGGGATGATCTCATGCTGCCACCAAGGATAGGCGGTCACCAGGCAGCACTGTCCAGCCAGGAATCCTCGCTCGGCCGGGAGGCGGGGCTTCTCGCCGGAGGGCGGGCGCCGCGACCACTTCATGCGGCCATGACCCCGATCCAGCTCCTGCCGGGCGGGAGAAACACTCGTGCCTCCCCGCTGATGCCCGCGATGCGGCACAATCGTATCCGAGGAGCCCCGCTCCCAAGAGAAGTCGAGAAGCCGGAGGAACGTCGCATGATTCACGGAGCCCTGCTCGGCAAGGCCGCGGGAACGCTCGTCACGGGCGTGGTGGGTGCTGCCGCGTACAACAGTGTCCGCTGGGCAGTGCGCAATACCCCGGTCCGCGAGATCGCGGTCACCGCTACCGCTGTGGGCCTGCGGGGCGCGCGCAAGGCGGAGGAGGGCGCGGAGAACGTCCGCCTCGCCGCCGCCGACATCGTGGCAGAGGCGCGCGAGCGCATCGGTGAGGATGCGCCGCCACCGAGCCATCCCGTCGGCCACGGGCACACCCACTAGTCCAGCGCGAGATGCCTGCCTCCGAGGACATCGAGAACCTGGCCGACGATCCGACCGGCGGCGTGGAGATCATCGCCATCGCCGCGGGCCGGCTCCGCGCCAAGGTCCCGTGGTTGCATCGCAGCCCCGCGCGGGCAGTGGCGATCGAGGACGCGCTGGAGGTCGTGCATGGGGTGCGGGCCGTCCATGCCTACCCGCGGACCGCGTCGGTCGTGGTGTGGTACTCGCCGAACCGGGTCACGCCACTGGACCTCGTCGCTGCCATCACTGGGACGGAGCAGGTCGAGGCCCGCGCCGTCCCTGCCCGCGAGCCATATTCCGCGGAAGTCGGCACCGGGGACCTAGCACGCATGACGCTCGGCGCGGGCGCGCTCCTCGTGCTGGGGATCCGCCGCTACGTGCTGCTGCGCCCACCTGTCCTTGGACCAACCAGCCGGCTACTGGCCACCGGTGTCACCATCATCACGGGATACCCGTTCCTCCGGGGCGCAGTGCGGGCCCTCACTCGATCCTCAGTGGGTGGCACGGACACACTGGTCTCGGCGGCGACGGTGGCGTCGCTGCTGCTGCGCGAGAACGTCGTGGCCCTGACCGTTCTGTGGCTGCTGAACATCGGCGAGTACTTGCAGGATCTCACCCTGCGGCGGACACGCCGGGCCATCTCGGAACTGCTCACCGGAGCGCAGGACACCACCTGGGTGCGCGCGCCCGATGGCAGCGAGGTGCAGATCGATATCGATGCCGTCGGCGTGGGCGATCATGTCGTGGTGCACGAGCATGTGGCCCTGCCCGTCGATGGTGTGATCGTCGAGGGCGATGGCATCGTGGACCAGTCTGCTATTACCGGCGAGCCGCTACCGGTGACCGTGGTGGCGGGCCAGCAGGTGCATGCCGGGTCCGTCCTCGTGCGCGGCCGCATCGTCGTCGAGGCCCGGGCGGTCGGCAAGGACACAGCGATCGGCCGCATCATCGGTCGCGTCGAGCAGGCCCAGGCGGACCGGGCGCCGATCCAGACGGTCGGGGAGAACTTCTCCCGCCGGTTCGTGCCCGCGTCGTTCCTGCTCGCGGGCGCGACGCTGCTCGCCACGCGTGATGTGCGGCGCGCCATGACGATGCTGCTGATCGCGTGCCCCTGCGCGGTGGGATTGTCGACGCCGACGGCGATCAGCGCTGCCATCGGCAATGGGGCACGACGGGGCATCCTCATCAAGGGTGGCTCGCACCTCGAGCTCGCCGGGCGGGTCGATGTGATGGTGCTGGACAAGACGGGCACCTTGACGGTGGGCAGGCCCGTGGTGACCAATATCGTCAGCTTCCATCCCGAGTGGGACGCGAGCGATGTGCTGGCGTACGCGGCGAGCTCGGAGATCCATTCGCGCCATCCGCTGGCGCAAGCGGTGATCCGGTCGACGGAGGAGCGTCGCATCATGATCCCGCCGCATGAGCAATGCGAGGTGCTGGTGGGCCTGGGCATGCGGACGTGGGCGGATGGCCGGACGCTGCTGCTGGGCAGTCCAGCCTTGCTCGAGGCCGAGGGCGTCGCCGTGGGCGAGGATGCCCGGTCATGGGTGGGCCGCTTGCGGAAGCAGGCGGAGACCCCGCTGCTGCTGTCGGTCGATGGCGAGCTCGTGGGGCTAGTGAGCGTGCGCGATCAGGTCCGGCCCGAGGCGCGCGGCATCATCGATGAGCTGCGCGCGGCCGGGGTGTCGCGCTTCGTGATGCTCACTGGGGACCATCCCGACACGGCCGCGGCGGTGGCGCGGGAGCTGGGCATCACCGAGTGGCGGGCCGAGGTGCTGCCCGAGCACAAGCTCGATGTGATCGAGGCGTTGCGCGCCGAGGGCTGCACGGTGGCGATGGTGGGCGATGGCACCAATGATGCGCCTGCCTTGGCGGGCGCGGACATCGGCATCGCGATGGGCATCGCGGGCACCGATGTGGCGGTGGAGACCGCGGATGTCGCCCTGGCCACCGATGATCTGCACCGGCTACTGGACCTGCGGGAGCTCGGCGGCCACACGGTCGAGGTGATCCGCCAGAACTATGGCATGTCGATCACCGTCAACGCCGCTGGGCTGGTGCTGAGCGCACTGGGATCGTTGTCGCCGGTGCTCGCGGCGATCCTGCACAATGCGTCGTCGGTGGCGGTGGTGGCGAACAGTTCACGCCTGATCCGGTACCGGCTGGCCGATGGCGCTGCCGGCTCACCGCTGGCCCTACGTGAGGACCGTGTGGATCAACCAGATCACCACGGGCGCGACGCAGATCGCAGCCATCACGAGGACCCTGCCGCGGTACCGCGTGCCGGACGGCAGTGGGTAGACCCCCGCTAGTGGTCGGTCGAGCTGGGCGGGCGGGATCTCCCTCTCGGGCAGGGTGTCGGAGAACCCTAGCTCACGCATGCGCTGCTCCCGCTGCTGTGCCTCCCGCAGGCGCTTGCGCGCGGAGTAGTGCTGCCCGCTCATAGTGGTTCCTATCCTTCCTCGATGGTGAGGTTCTCGATGACTACCTCGCCCGCGCTGTCGCACTCGGCCAGATCGATGCTCGCGACGAATGCCCAGCCGAGGTCACCGTCCGGATCATGCAGTGCTTGCCGCACCTCCCAGCGCCCCGCTTGCTCGTCGACCTGGAACAGGGCCGGGCCGCGCGCATCCGGGCCGGCATCGATCTCGCCGTACTCGTTGAGGTAGGGCACGAGCTGCTCGAACCATTCCTCGGCGGTCATGTCGCCAAGTTCGGCTAGCTCCGCCCACTTGCGGCGGGAGGCCAGCTCGACGCGCCGGAACATCGCGTTGCGCACCATGCGGCGGAACGCCCGGGCGTTCGACGTCAGTGCCCGCACCGAGTCCTCGCCGAACGCCTGCTGCTGGGGTGCCTCGGCCGCGGGGTTGACGAGTTGCTCCCACTCGTCGAGCAGGCTCGAGTCGACCTGCCGGATGAGCTCGCCGAGCCACTCGATGAGATCGTCGAGCTCGTCGTCGCGAGCGTCGGAGGGCACGGTCTGCTTCAGGGCGCGGTAGGCATCGGCGAGGTAGCGCAGGACGACACCCTCGGAGCGGTTGAGGCCGTAGGCGGAGATCAGGTCGGCGAAGGTCATGCCCTTCTCCACCATGTCGCGCACCACTGCCTTGGGGGAGAGGCTGAACTCCGCGACCCACGGGTGGCCCGCCCGGTAGGTCTCGAAGGCGGGCGCGAGCAGATCCTCCAGCGGCTTGGGCCAGGTGATCTCGTCGAGCAGCTCCATGCGCTCGTTGTACTCGATGCCCTCGGATTTCATCTCGCCGATGGCCTCGCCGCGGGCGGCGTGCTGCTGCGCCATCAGCAGGGGACGCGGATCATCGAGGGTCGCCTCGATGACGGAGACGACATCGAGGGCGTAGGCGGGGGAGTCGCGGTCGAGGAGCTCTATCGCGGCGAGAGCGAACGGTGACAGTGGCTGGTTGAGCGCGAAATCGCGCTGCAGCTCCACGGTGAGCCTGGCCCAGCGGCCGTTCTCGTCGGGCTCGTCGAGCCGCTCGACGATCCGGGCGTTGAGCAGCCCGCGGTACAGCGCGATCGCCTGCCGGATGTGCTTGCGCTGGGCGGGCCGGGCCTCGTGGCTGTCCTCGAGCAGGTGCCGCATGGCGGTGAAGCAGTTTCCCGGCCGGGCGATGACATTGAGCAGCAGCGAGTTGGTAACGCGGAACCGCGAGACCAGCGGCTCGGGGCTCGCGGCGACGAGCTTGTCGAAGGTCTGCTCGGTCCAGTTGACCACCCCCTCCGGGGCCTTCTTGCGCTGCACCTTGCGCCGCTTCTTCGGATCATCGCCAGCCTTGGCGAGCGCGCGGGCGTTCTCGATCTCGTGCTCGGGGGCCTGCACCACCACGGATCCGGTGGTGTCGAACCCAGCGCGCCCGGCACGCCCGGCGATCTGGTGGAACTCGCGCGCCCGCAGCAGCCGGTTGCGGGTGCCGTCGAACTTGGTCAGCCCGGTGAACAGGACCGTGCGGATGGGCACGTTGATGCCGACGCCGAGGGTGTCGGTGCCGCAGATGACCTTGAGCAGGCCCTCCTGGGCGAGCTTCTCGACGAGGCGCCGGTACTTGGGCAGCATGCCCGCGTGGTGCACCCCGATGCCGTGCTTGATGAGCCGGGAGAGCACCCGCCCGAAGCCGGTGGTGAACCGGAAGCCGCGGATAGCCTCGGAGATGCGGTCGCGATCCTCCCGCGAGGCGACGTTGATGCTGGTCAGCGACTGGGCCCGCTCGAGTGCTGAGGCCTGGGTGAAGTGCACCACGTAGACGGGCGCCTGGTGGGTGGTGACGAGCTCCTCGATGGTCTCGTGGATCGGGGTCATCGCGTAGGAGAACACCAGGGGCACGGGACGCTCGGCCCCGGCGATGTGCGCGGTCTCGCGGCCGGTGCGCCGCGTCAGGTCCTCCTGGAAGAATCGCACGTCGCCGAGGGTGGCCGACATCAGCAGGAACTGCGCGCCGGTCAGCTCGATGATCGGCACCTGCCACGCCCATCCGCGGTCGGGCTCGGAGTAGAAGTGGAACTCGTCCATCACCACCTGCCCGACGTTCGCCTCGGCGCCCTCGCGCAGCGCGAGGTTGGCGAGGATCTCCGCGGTGGCGCAGATGATGGGGGCGGAGGGGTTGACGGCCGCGTCGCCGGTCATCATGCCGACGTTCTCGGCGCCGAAGACCTCGCACAGCGCGAAGAACTTCTCGCTCACCAGCGCTTTGATCGGCGCGGTGTAGAAGGTGCGCGTTCCCTGCACCATCGCGGTGAAGTGCGCGGCCATGGCGACCAGTGACTTCCCCGAGCCGGTCGGGGTGGCGAGGATGACGTTGGAGCCGGCGACGATCTCGAGCAGTGCTTCTTCCTGGGCGGGATACATCGTGATTCCCTGCTCGCTGGCCCACGCCTCGAACGCGTCATAGATGACCTCGGGCACATTCGGGATCTCGTCAGGATTCAGCACCGCTCCAGGCTAGCCGCTCGCACCGGCAGGGCGCGCGCCACCGATCGCCGCTGCGGCTGGGTGGCGCAGGGTCAGGTTGCGCTGCGCTCGGCGCTGCCCATCGCGTCGAGCACTGCCGAGCGGGTCCAATCGTTGCCCTTGAGCGCGCGATCGCCCATTCCCTCGCTGAGGAGGCGACGCCACCGGGCGTGATCGAACTCGTGCGGCGCCGTGCTGGCGATGAAGTCCTCCACGAGCGTGGTGAAGCGCTCGGGATCGTCGCGGAACGGGAAGTGCGCGGAGTTGCCGAAGATCTCGAGGCGCGAGTTCGGCATGGCGGCGTGGGCGAGGTGCGCGTGCGAGACGGGGACGACGCTATCGTGCTCGCCCCAGATGATCTGCACGGGCATGGCCTCGGCCAGGTAGCAGCGATCCAGCCCCGTGACGACCTGCCCGCGGATGTCGATCACCGAGCGGAGCGTGCGGACGAACGCCGTGCGGTTCTCGGCGTCCGGCAGCGAGGAGACGATGCGCATCAGATCGTTGGCGTCGTGCAGGTGGTGGGTGAAGGGCCGGGCGGCGGAGGCGGCGGCGTGCACCGCTGGGGCGACGCCGGGCAGGCGCAGCAGCCTGACCGCCCGCGCGAAACCGGGCAGCGAGGCCATTCGCAGGAGCGGGTTGACCTCCCGCGTGATCCCGCCCGTGCACACGAGCACCAGGCGGTCGACGAGCTCGGGGTACTGGTAGGTGAACTGCATGGCCACCCCGCCGCCGAGCGAGTGGCCGACCAGGGTCACCGAGTCGATGTCGAGGACGGACAGCAGGTCGCGGATGCCATTGGCGAACGCGGCGATCGAGTAGTCCGCGCGCGGCTTGTCGGATAGCCCGTGGCCCAGCATGTCCGGGGCGATGACGGTGTGCGTCGCCGCGAGGCGGGGGATGATGTCGTTCCAGGTGGAGGAGTTATCCCCGATGCCGTGGAGCAGCAGGAGGGCTGGCCCGCTGCCAGCGATGCGGTAAGCGCGGCGGTAGCCGTGGATGACGCGGAAGGAAACCGTGGGCTCGTCGCTGGGCACAGCACGCAGGCGGGCAGCGGAGCGGCGGGGCGTGACCCCGCTGGTGGAATCGTTGCGGTCCATGGGCTCTCCTCGTCGTCGCTATCCCTGGCTCGCCGGGGACGCGGGATCCCGATTGGCAGGCGGTCCCCAGGTCGAGGAGGGCCTCCGAGGACCACGCTAGCGCAGTGGGCCGCGCCTGGACAAAACTAGATGAAACACATTGTTACATCTAGTTTGCGGTCGTGTGTCCTGCGCCTCGCGCAGCGCTGCGCTGCCTCTGGGCCGGGCTGGGGCCAGCGCCGGGAAATGCTCCGCGAGTGTGCAAGAAACGACAGGCTTGAGCGCAGAAGGTGTCGCTTTTCGCACACTCGCGGCGGTGGGGTTTAGCGGAGGGGGCTCGCGGCAGGCGACCTATCGCAGCGCGACGATTCCCTGGTGATCGTCGACCGGGAGCCCGCCGTCAACGATCGCACGGATCTCGATCGACTCCAGCTCCACATAGCCGCCGTAGGTGGACAGGAACGCGGTATCCGCCGCATCCCGGCCCGTGGTCATGCGCAGCATCGACTGGCGCGGCCCCAGCCTGCTCGTATCGACGATCACCCACTGGCCGTCGACGAGGGCCTCGCACACCGCATGGAAATCCATCGGGCTGATCCCGGGCGCATACACCCCGACCACCCTCGCTGGCACGTCGAGCGCGCGCAGCAGGGCCGTCGTCAGGTGCGCGTAGTCCCGGCACACCCCTTCCCGGTGCAGCATCGTCTGGCTCGCGCCATCGGTCGGGCCACTGCTGCCGGGCACATACTTCAGGTGCGACCACACCCAGGCCGTGACGGTGTCCAGTATCGCGCGCGGTGAGGACAGGCCGGAGAACTCCTCGTAGGCCTTGGCGAGGAGCTCATCGGATTCCGCGTACCGGCTCGGCCGCAGGTACAACGCCTCGTCGAATGGATCAACGGGGATCGGGTCTGCCAGCCCGGTGACCGTCGCCGAGTACTCGAGGACCACCCGGCCCGGCGGGCAGACGAGCTTGTGCAGCCGGCCCCGGTTCGGCGCCTGGATCTCCTGCAGATCCACCGGGCGACCATCCCTCGTCGCGACGAGGTGCTCCTCGACGGTGGCGCCAGGCTGGTGCGCCGCCGCGACATGGGCGAAGATGCGCGCCGACTGCACGACGTTCATCTCCACGCGTGAATAGACCCGCCGGACCAGCGGTTTCGAGGAACTGGATGCGCTCACAATTGTCTACTGTGAGGCTTGCGCGCCGAATCCGCCACTCGGGCTACTCCGTCCCTGGCTCGGTGCCCGTTCCGCCGGGCTTGTCGTCGTCGTTGCCGGTCGCTTGCTCGGCGAGGAAGCGCTCGAACTCCGCTCCGAGCTCGTCGCCGGAGGGCAGTTCCTGGCCGGACTCGAGCAGCGATGGAGCCGCGTTTCCGCGGTGGGTCAGGTCGTACTGGTTCTCGAGCGCATGCACCACGGCGACCGCCTCGTCATTGCTAGCGAGCTGCTCGTCCACCTGTTCAGCGATCGTGCGCGCCGACTCCTCGAGGGCTTGCAGCGGCACCGAGATGCCCGTGACCTCAGTGACGCTGGCGAGCAGCCTCAGGGCAGCCGCGGGATACGGCGATTGGGACAGGTAGTGCGGCACGTGCACCGAGAATCCTCGCGCATCGAAGCCATTCTGGCCCATGCGCAGCTCGAGCAGGGCCGAGGCGCTGCCAGGCACTTGCACTTCCGTGCCGAGCCGCTCCGATGCTGGCACCTTGCCCGGATCGCTGGCATGCCCGATCACGCCCAGTGGGCGGGTATGCGGCACGGCCATGGGGATCGCGGACAGCCCGACGCTCTGGCTCACTCCGAACCGCTCGGCGAGCACCTGCACCGCCGCGGTGAACTTCTCCCACTTGAAGTCGGGCTCGAGCCCGGCGAGCAGCAGGAAGGGGGTGCCCTGCAGGTCCTTCACCGCGTACAGGCTCAGCTCCGGCTTGTCATAGGTGGAGAAGTGATCGGAGACGAACGTCATCGGTGGGCGCCGCGAGCGATAGTCGATCAGCTCATCGACCGCGAACGACGCGACGAGCTCGGTCTCGAGGCTCTCGCGGAGGTGGTTCGTCACGATGCTCACGGCATGGCCGGCATCAGCGAAGCCCTCCAGGCCATGCAGCAGCACAGGGCCATTGCCCTCAGTGTGCTCGATGCTCGGGCTCGGGAACTCAAGCTCGTAAATGCGGGAGTCGTCGACCATGGTGCAAGTCCCCCTCTCTAAAACGGGATCAGTGGCGTCGGGCGCGAAGCGCGGGCAAAGAAGTATCGCGCATCGCGCGCGCTGCGTCCATGCGCATGCCTACAAGCATCAACGCTCGGGACGGCCGGTTTGTTTCCGGTGCGCCGGGACGAGGTGGATCACCCCACCTCGCGCGACGGGAGTGTGACGGGATCGCAACGCATCCGTGACCGCCTAGCTGGTGTTTCACCATGATCGCGGCACATGGCCGTCCATTCGGACGGATATACTAGACGTGGTCGAGCGGTATCGAGATCCGTTGCTCTCCAAGCGATTCCACCGGATCGTGGAGGCATGACCATGAGCAAGGAAGGGGCCCTTCACGTGCACATCCTGCGTCACGTCACCTCAACGCTCCGCACCCGGGAGCAGTCCTCCTCCGGTCGCCATGACCCGTTGCGCCACGCGGTCCTCGGCATCGCTATCCTCGGCTTGGCCGGTGCCACCTCCATGCCCGCTCTAGCGTCCCCGGCCGGGGATGTCACCGCGCGCGAGACGCATCAGACCTCGATTCCTCTGCCCACCGGCGTCGTCCAGCCAACGCCGGTCGAGGAGCTGCTCGTCGCGACACCGAGCGACTCCTTGTGGAAGCACATGCCGGCCGCTCGCCTCATCGCAGCGGGCGATGTGACCGACCTCAGCGGCCGCGACGCCCGCGCTGCCTACCAGGCCATGCAGGGGATCGCCGAGCCCATGGCAGTGAGTCCCTCGGCATGCTTCCCGGGGCTCGACACCGAGGCTGTCGCCATGCGGCTAGTGGAGCCCACGAACGGGGATGATCCGATCGCGATCATCCTGCAGCAGGCCGATGCGCCGCTCGCAGCCGCGGAGGAGAGGCTGCGTGACTGCCGCTTCATGAGCATCCAGACCGAGGCGAGCGGGATCATCGAGATCGACTCCGTGCTGCTGCCCCGACCGATGGTCCAGGCTGATCATTCGCTCGCTCTGGAGCGCATGGTCACCCGTTCCGGCGACCGAGATGCCCATGTAATCCTGGGGCTCGCCGCGCAGGCGGGCAACACGCGAGTGATCGCCCTGACTGTTTCCGATGCCTCGTCGCGGCCCGCCAGCGAACCGGTCCACGCGGCATTCCTCGCTGCCATCGATCAGCTCCAGCGCACGATCTAGCATCCCTGCTGCCCCCATGGCGGGCGACGGAATACCACGCACTACCGACAACTGCGACGCCAGTCGCTGGTCCATCCACAACCTGGCCGTTATCCACAGATGCCTGCGCGCAGCACCAATCTCCCTGCTGCGCGCAGGCATCGTGGTCTCCATGACAAACGCTCCGCACCCCGCGACCCCCCGCATCACCCTCACTGACCCCGGTGAGCTCATCGCGGCACTGCCCGCCATGCTCGGCTTCTACCCGGAGGACTCGATCATTGGCATTGCCATGGGCGGTCCCCGCGCCACCGAGATGCGTGGCTTCGTCCGCGCGGACATTCCCTACCTCGACGATCTCGATGAGGAATGGAGCCACTGCGCGCCCGAGCTTGGTCCCGCCGCAGGCTCCGGCAACCCAGCCCCGGGTTCCGGCGCGTCGCCTCTGGGCACAGCGTTCGACTGGTTCGCGGTGGCTGGCCTCAGTCATTCGCTCGCCATCTTCGCCCTCAACAACGGGATCGAGCATCTCGCACTGGTGGTCGTGGACTCCCGCAACCCTGAGGAGCACCGCGAGGATCTCATCCATGCCCTCGCCGATCACATCATGGATGGAGGTGTGACGATCGCCAGCGCATACCACTGCGCGCGCATCGCTGCCGGGGACCAATGGCACGCGGTGCAAGGTGGCATTGTCGACGAAGAGATCGCGCGGGCGAGGAGCAGCGACCACACGGGCCTGATCCCCGATCCGCAGGGCTCGGCCGCGGCCGCCCACCGCGTCCTCGACGGCAGGGCCATCCACGGGAGCCGGCGCGACATCGTCGATGGATTGACATCGCCAGATCACGCGCGCATCGCCGCGATCGCTACGGATTCCAGCCTCGCCAGTAGCATCGAGCACACGGGAACCGATGCCGACAAGCTCCGCGCGGTACTGTCCGCCGTGGCCGAGGTGCAATCAGGGGCGGAGCTGGCCAATACCGAGATCGCCTCCCTCGGCCAACACATCAGCAGCCTCCTCGTCCGCGACTGCCTGTTCACCCTGGCGCTCACTGACGATGCCGATGCTGCTCACGCGCTGTGGATGCTGCTCACCCAGTTGCTCAGTGGATCCGCTCGCGCCGAGGCAGCCACCCTGCTCGCCTACTCGGCGTACGTAGTGGGAGACGGCGCATGCGCGGGATCCGCCATCGACATTGCACTCGAGATCGACGACACGCATCGCATGTCGGTCATGCTGGACCAGTCGCTTCGCATAGGTCTGCCGCCCCGGCAGATCATGGAGATTGCCCACGTTGGGTGGGAGCTCGCCGCAGCTCTCGGCGTTGCACTGCCACCGGTGGCATCCCGTCACGACACGTAAGCCAGCCAGGCTAGGCCACGCCAAGGCGGCCGTGATGGCTCGCTGGCTGGGGCAGGTCCCGCGCCGTTAGCGCCGAGCGGCGTGGGACCGGTCGCCGAGCTGCCGGGTGAACTCCCAGGCATCGCCCACGATCGTATCGAGGTCGGTGCGCTGGGGCTTCCAGCCGAGCTCGCTCATCGCGCGGTCGCTCGAAGCGATCAGGACTGCTGGATCACCAGCCCTGCGTGGCGAGTCGATCGCGGGGATGCCGCGGCCAGTGACCCGGCGGCACGCGTCGATCACCTCGCGCACGGTGAAGCCCTCGCCGCTGCCGAGGTTGAAGATGCGGTGCGTTCCCGCCGTGCTCGATTCCAGCGCGAGGACGTGCGCGTCCGCGAGGTCGCGGACGTGGATGTAGTCCCGCACGGCAGTACCGTCGCGCGTGTCCCAGTCAGTGCCGAACACTGAGATGTGCTCGCGCTGGCCCATCGCGACCTGCAGGATCAACGGGATGATATGCGTCTCCACGACACGGTTCTCCCCAGTGCTGCCATACGCTCCAGCGACGTTGAAATACCGCAGGCTCGTCGCACCGAGCCCGTAGGCCACCGCATAGGAGGTGATGGCATGGTCGATGGCGAGCTTCGATGCGCCATACGGATTGGTCGGACGCGTCGGCATGTCCTCGGTGATGGGAACGGCATCCGGCTCGCCGTAGGTCGCTGCCGTGGAGGAGAACACCAGCCGTGGCACCGAATGCTTGCGCATCGCATCGAGCAATCGCACCGAGGTGATGACATTGCCGTGCCAGTACAGGGCGGGATCCTCTACCGACTCGCCAACGAGGGAGCGGGCCGCGCAGTGCACTACTCCATCGAAAGGCTCGCCGTCGATACCGGCGCCCAGAACAGCATCGGCGTGATCAGCAACGTCGCCCTCGACGAAGCGCGCGCCAGCAGGCACCGCATAGCGGTTACCGGTGGACAGGTCATCGATGATCACCACGTCATGGCCGGCCTCGAGCAGGACGGTGGCGATGACGCTTCCGACGTAGCCCGCACCACCGGTAACCAGCAGCCGCATCAGACGAGCTCTACCTGGATGGCGTGCGCCATCTCCTCAGGGATGTCGAGGCCATCGTGGCCCGGAGCGGTGATCAGCACGCCGCCACTGTGGGCCTGCACCGTGATCCGCGCGTTCGGCACCACGCCCGCGTCGCGCAGCCGGGAGATCAGATCCACGTCCACCTGCACATGCTCGGCAAGGCGCCGGATCACGACATTCGTCGGTGCGCCCTTGGGCACGTCCGACAAGCGGGTCAGGCCCGTCGACGAGGCAGGCGGCACATCGAGGCCGAGCTTGTCGAGCCCCGGGATCGGATTGCCATACGGCGACGACGTTGGATTGTTGAGAACGGAAACGAGGCGCCGCTCCACATCCTCGCTCATCACATGCTCCCAGCGGCACGCCTCGTTGTGCACGTTCTCCCAATCGAGGCCGATCACATCCACCAGCAAGCGCTCGGCGAGGCGATGCTTGCGCATCACCGCGATAGCCAGGTCGCGGCCAGCCGGAGTGAGCTCCAGGTGACGATCCCCGGCTACGGCGATCAAGCCGTCGCGCTCCATCCTTGCTACCGTCTGGCTCACCGTCGGTCCGCTTTGCTCCAGCCGCTCGGCGATGCGTGCCCGCAATGGCACCACGCCTTCCTCTTCAAGCTCATAGACCGTGCGGAGGTACATCTCCGTAGTGTCGACCAGTTCTCTCACTCTCACACCCCTCTGTCGATCGCGAGTTTACCTTTACCGGAAGCATTGTGGGGACGGCACGACCGCCGTCCGCCCGCGCGGCCCCGCGATTTCGCGCAGGGCGAGAACGCGGGGCGGGCGCAGCACCAGGAAGCCCACCGCTGCCAGCCGCGCCGATGCCCCAGCGGCCGCGGAACCGCCCGCGCGGCCGTTGCGATCGGTAGCGTGGGCACCATGGGCCGCAACAGCGCATCCGTGCCAAGCACCGTCGTCTGGTCACCGGAGTTCCTCACCTATCGGCTCGGCGCGACGCATCCGATGAATCCCGTCCGGCTCGAGCTAGCCATGGCCCTCGCCGAGCAGCTCGGCGCGCTCGGGGAGGCCGAGCGGATCACCCCGGTCCGGGCAGGCGAGCGGGACATCCTGCGCGTGCACACCGTCGCCTACATGGGCGCGGTCAAGCACATGTCCGACCCGGACGCCGCGAACCGACGGGAGACCCCCATCCTTGCCCGTGCGCACGGGCTCGGCACCGACGACACCCCCATCTTCCCGCGCATGCACGATGCCGCCGCGATCGTCACCGGAGGATCCCTCGACGCGGCCCGCGAAATACACCACCGTCGAGCCACCCGGGCCGTCTCCATCGCCGGCGGCATGCACCATGCCATGCCCGACCACGGTGCCGGGTTCTGCGTGTACAACGATTGCGCCATCGCGATCGACTGGCTCCTCGAGCAAGGGCACAAGCGCATCGTCTACATCGACGTCGACGTGCATCACGGCGATGGGGTGCAGCGGGCCTTCTACGACGATCCGCGCGTCATGACCATCTCGCTGCACCAGCATCCCGCCACGCTGTGGCCCGGCACGGGCTGGCCGGCGGAGGCAGGCCAGGGAAAGGCCGAGGGCACGTCGATCAACCTGCCGCTGCTGCCGGGAACCAGCGATGAATTCTGGCTGCGGGCCTTCCACGCGGTGGTGCCCGGCGCGGTCCGTGCCTTCGGCCCCGACATCATCGTCAGCCAGTGCGGGGTGGACTCGCACCGCGATGACCCGCTCGCGGACCTCGCGCTGACCGTCGACGGCCAGCGGGCTGCCTTCGCTGCGATGCGCGAGCTTGCCGACGAGGTGTGCGAGGGCCGCTGGCTCGCGGTCGGCGGGGGTGGCTATTCGCTGCACAGCGTGGTTCCCCGCTCCTGGGCGCACCTGATCGGACTGATCACCGGCAGCGAGATCGACCCCGCGGCAGCGACGCCGCTGGAATGGCAGCAGCTCGTGCGGGACAGGACCCGCCTCGAAGCGCCCACGACGATGGGCGACGGGGGAGAGGCGAGCTTCCCGCCGTGGGGCGGCTCGGTGGTGGGCACGACAACAGGCCCGGCAAGCCGGGAGCGAGACATCGCCCGCGTCGATAGCGCGATCCTCGAGACCCGCCGCGTGGTGTATCCGCTGCTCGGCCTGGACCCGGATGATCCCCGTGACTGAACCCACGAGCACCCCAGGAACCTCTAGCGCCCCCGGAACTTCGAGCACCCCTGGCCCGGAAACCAGTCCCTCCGCTATCCCGTACCCGCCCGAGTGGGAGGCCGATGTGCTGGCCTCCGATGGCGGCACCGTGCACTTGCGCCCCATCGCCCCCGAGGACGCCGAGCGGCTGGTCCGGTTCCACGAGGGCCTGTCCGAGCGGACCCGCTACCTCCGCTACTTCGGCCCCTATCCGCGCATGCCCGAGCGTGACGTGCACCGGTTCACCCACGTCGATCATCGTGACCGGGTGTCGTTCGTCCTCACCCTCGGCGATGACATCGTCGGAGTGGGCCTCTACGAGCTGTTGTCGCGCGGCGAGGATTCCGCCGCCGCGGAGGTGGCGTTCGTCGTCGCCGACGAGCACCAGGGGCGCGGGTTCGGCTCGATCCTGCTCGAGCACCTCGCCAACGCCGCCGCGCAGAATGGCTTCACGCGGTTCGAGGCGGAGGTGCTCTCGGAGAACCGCGGCATGATCTCGGTGTTCCGCGATGCCGGCTACGAGGTCTCGCGCAGCTACGACGGCAGCATCGTCCATCTCGAGTTCGATATCGACCCCACCGAGGCGCGCTTAGCGGTGCGGGACTCGCGGGAACGTGTTTCGGAGGCGCGCAGCGTCGGCAATGTCCTGCATCCACGGTCGATCGCGGTGATCGGCGCCTCGGGGGATGTCACCAAGGTCGGCGGCGTCGTGCTGCGCAACCTGCTTGCGGCGGGGTTCACCGGCCCCGTATTCCCGGTAAACCCCGAGCGGCGCTCGGTGCATGGAGTGCGGGCCTATCCGACGGTGCGCGATATTCCCGACGAAGTGGACCTCGCGGTCGTCGCAGTGCCCTCGCCGCTGATCGATGAGGTGCTCGATGATTGCCTCGCCAAGCGGGTTAAGGCACTGGTGGTGGTCTCGGCGGGCTTCGGCGAGGCTGGCCCCGAGGGGATCGCGGCGGAGCGGCGGCTGGTGCGCGCGGCCCGCGCCCACGGCATGCGGGTGATCGGCCCCAACGCGCTCGGCGTGATCAACACCGACCCCGCCGTAGGCATGAATGCCTCGCTGGTGCCGGTCCTGCCGCCGCCAGGGAAGGTGGGCTTCTTCTGCCAGTCGGGCGCGCTGGGCATCGCGATCCTTGACACGGCGCGTCGCCGCCAGCTTGGGCTGTCCGCCTTCGTGTCCGCGGGCAACCGCGCCGACGTATCCGGCAACGACCTCTTGCAGTACTGGGACTCCGATCCGCGCACCGAAGTGGTGCTGCTGTACCTCGAGAGCTTCGGCAATCCGCGCAAGTTCTCCCGCATCGCGCGCCGGGTGGCCCGCGCCAAGCCGGTGATCGCGGTCAAGAGCGGGCGCCATGCCGCGCCGTTCGCGCTCGCCGCGACAGGCGTCACCCTGGACGATGACAGCGTGCGGGCATTGTTCGAGCAGTCCGGCGTGGTGCAGGTCGATAGCATCTCCGACCTGTTCGATTGCGCGCTGCTATTCAGCTATCAGCCGTTGCCCACGGGCCCGCGCGTGGCGGTGGTGGGCAACTCGACCGCTCTGGGCGTGCTGACCGTTGATGCGGCGCGCGGAGCGGGGCTGGAGGCATCCGAGCCGCTCGATGTGGGGCCGCATGCCGCGCCCGAGGATCTCGCGTCGGCATTGTCCGCCGCCATGACGGACCCAGCGATCGATGCCGTGATCGTGGTCTTCGTGCCGCCGGTGGCATTGCCGTCCGAGCCGTACGCCGAAGCATTGCGCGCAGCGTCCGTCGGCGCGACCAAGCCGGTGGTGACGACGTTCCTCGGTGGCGAGGGCATACCCGATGACTTGGTGGTGCGCGATGCATCGGGGTCACCCGTGCGCGGATCGGTGCCGTCCTACCCGGGCCCGGAGCGTGCGGTGGCGGCGTTGTCGCGGGCCTGGCGGTACGCGCGCTGGCGCAATGCCCCCGCATCGAAGGTGGTGCGGCCCGACGGCATCGAGGAGGCTCGGGCCCGGGAGCTGTGCGAGGAATGGCTGCCGACGGCGCCCGAGGGCTGGCTCGATGATCGCCAGGCGCAGGATCTGCTCGGTTGCTATGGGCTGGGCATCGTGGAGTATCGCGACGTGGAGGACCCAGAGGAGGCCATCGCTGCTGCCGCGGATCTGGGCTACCCCGTAGCGGTCAAGGCGCTGGGCAGCGAGTGGGAGTTCCGTACCGACCTCCTCGGTGTGCGCCTGGACCTGACGCGCGCGGAATCGGTGCGTGTGGCGTACTGGGAGATCACGCGCATCATCGGGGAGAAGCGGGTGCGGGTGCAGCGCATGGCACCGAAGGGCATCGCCTGCGTGGTGGGCCTGCAGGACGATCCGTCATTCGGCACGCTCATCCGGTTCGGCATCGCCGGGGTGATCTCCGAGCTCGTCGGTGATCGCGCGTTCGGGGTGCCGCCGCTGACGGAGGACTCGGCGTGGTCGCTGGTCAACGGCCCGCGGCTCGCGCCGCTGCTCGAGGGCTACCGCGGGGCGCCACTGGCCGACAAGGCCGCGCTGGTGGAGGTGCTGCAACGGGTATCGGCACTGGCGGTGGACCTGCCGGCGGTGCGGGAGATATCGCTGCATCCCGTGCTTGCCGCGCCCGGCGGCGCGGCGATCCTGGGCGCGCGGGTGCGGATCGGCCACGATCCCGGCACGGGCGGCGAAGGCAGCCCGCGCCGGTTGCGGTGACGGCTAGTCGGAGGAGTAGCCGCGCAGCTTCTCCGCGCGATCGCCCTGGCGCAGCTTGGTCATGACCTCGCGCTCGATCTGCCGGACCCGCTCGCGGGAGAGCCCAAAGTGCCGCCCGATCTGGTCGAGCGTGCGCGGCTGCCCATCATCGAGGCCGTAGCGGAGCAGGATCACGTTGCGCTCCCGGTCATCGAGGGTATCGAGCACGGTGCGGATATCGCTGTGGAGCAGCGTCGCGATAACGGAGGACTCCGCGTCAGTGGCGCCCGTGTCCTCGATGAAGTCGCCGAGCGGGGCTTCCTCGTCATTGCCGACAGGCATGTCGAGGCTCACCGGGTCGCGGCTGTGGTCGAGCAGGTCCTGGATCTTGTGCTGCGGGATCCCGGACTCGAGCGCCAGCTCCTCCTCGGTGGCCTCCCGGCCGAGCTGCTGGTGCATCTCCCGCTTGATGCGGGCGAGCTTGTTGACCTGCTCGACGAGGTGCACGGGGAGGCGAATGGTGCGGGACTGGTCCGCCATGCCGCGGGTGATGGCCTGCCGGATCCACCAGGTGGCGTAGGTGGAGAACTTGAAGCCCTTGGCGTAGTCGAACTTCTCCATCGCGCGGATCAGCCCGAGGTTGCCCTCCTGGATGAGGTCGAGCAGGGGCATGCCACGCCCGGTGTAGCGCTTGGCGAGCGACACGACGAGCCGCAGGTTTGCCTCGAGCAAGTGATTGCGGGCCTTCTGCCCGTCACGCACGATGAACGCGAGGTCGCGCTTCTTGGCCGGGGTGAGTCGCGGCTGCGCGGCCAACAGGTGGGTCGCGTACAGGCCAGCCTCGATGCGCTTGGCGAGGTCCACCTCATCGGCCGCCGTGAGCAGGGCGGTGCGCCCGATCCCGTTGAGGTACACCCGCACCAGGTCGGCGGCAGGGCTCTGGGCATCGAGTTCGGCCTTGCGCGCTGCCTCCGTGGTCCTGCGACGCGTGGTTGCGGGGCTGGTCATTGCGTGCCTCCTCAGTGATCGCTTTTCACTGTGTTCAACGCTCCGAGCGGACGAAAAGTTCCCGGTCCGGACCCGCCGCAATGCTGTCTACCTGCGTGAACGCAACCTTCGTGCTGAGAAGTTGCTGAGAAAGCAACTCTATGCTGCTAATGCCTGGAGGCTCGGGGCGATTACGCGTGGACAAGCACCGTGTAGGGGCCGTCATTGAGGGATTCCACCGCCATGTCCGCGCCAAACATTCCCGTGGCGACCAAAACCCCGCGGCCGCGGATATCGGCAACGACGTCCTCGTACCGTGCGCGTGCCTCCTCCGGTGGCGCGGCTGCCGACCAGGACGGGCGCCGCCCCTTGCGAGTATTGCCGAGCAGCGTGAACTGGCTGACCACTAGCACCGGGGCCTCCTTCTCCAGCACGCTCGCGTCGTCGCGGAGCAGCCGAAGGCTGGTGATCTTGCGCCCCATCGTGCGGACGGCCTCCTCATCGTCGCCGTGCGCGACCCCGAGCAGCACCAGCAAGCCCTCGCCGCTGATCTCGCCGACAGTCTCGCCGTCCACTACCACGCGCGCCCCGGCGACGCGCGAGACCACCGCGATCATGCCTGGCCACCGCTTTGCACCAGGTCAGCAGGAACCAGGATCCCGTGCCGCACCAGGCCCTCCGCGAGCGCCACGGCCCGCGGCAGCACCTCGTCCGGATCCTCGCCGGTGGCGAGCGCGGCGAGCTCCACCACCTCGCCGAGCGGCAGGCCATCGGGCCGCACTCCGGCCAGCACCATCGTGCCGAGCTCATCGATCTCATGCTGCCAGCGCGGGCCATCGCCGCGATGCACCCGCGTCACCGAAGGCACCCAGCCCTCCTCGCCCGGCACGAGGATCTTCTCCAGCGCGACGGTGGGATTGAGCGCCAACCTCGCGTCGAGCACATCGTGGTCGCGCAGCCAGGCGACGCGGTCGAGGTAGTCCAGCGCCTCGTCGCCGAGGGGATCCTCAAAACCCTGCATGAGGTCCTCGCACAGGATGTCGGAGGGGGCATCGGTGCGGCGGAGGAAGACGAACCCGAATCCGATCCCCTCGACGCCGCGCTCGCGCAGGTAGGCCAGCCAGCGGTGCTGGCGCTCCTGCCCGCGCGGGTCGCGCAGGTCCGCGTCTGCGTCGCGCAGCCATGTCGAGACGTATAGGTCCGGATCGGCCACATCGCGCTGCACGATCCAGGCATCGACGCCATGAGCGGGCAGCCAGGAGGCGACGCGTGCGCGCCAGTCCTCGTCCTCGAGGTGCACCCAGGACGCGAGCATCACTGCTATTCCGCCGGGCCGCAGGTGATCGATGCTGTCGCGCACCATGACCTCGCTCGCTCCATCGAGCTCCAGGCCAGAGTCGCGGTACACCAGTTCCACATCGGTGCCGCCCACCACGAACGGGGGATTAGCGACGATCTGGTCGAACTGCTCGCCCGCCACGGGCTCGAACCAGGAACCGTGCCGGACGTCCGCCTCCAGCCCGTTGAGCGCGAGAGCGGCCCGCGTGACGAGCAGCGCGCGCTCGCTCACATCGGTGGCCACGATGCGGTCGCTGTAGGTGGCGGCGTGGATGGCCTGGATGCCGCAGCCTGTCCCCACATCGAGCAGGGTGCCCACAGGCCGCGCGGGCGTGGCCCGCAGCAGCGACAACGACGCTGCCCCAACGCCCAGGACGTGGTCGCGCCGCGGCTCGCGCAGGCGCAGCGAGCCGTCGGGGTCCGAGATCATCCATCGGGTCCCCGAGCCCGCGTCGAGCGGCCTGATGTCCCACTCGCCAGCGATGCCCGCTTCGCTCCGGGAGACGTAGCCGGCAGTGATCGCATGCTCGAGATCCATCGGCGCGAGAGCGGCCGCGGCGTCGTTCTCGGCAACTGCATCACCGAGGATGAACATCCGCGTCAGGATGCCCAGCGGGCCATGTCCCTCGCACGCAGCGCGGATCGGTGCGGGCTCGCCCCGATCGAGGGCAGCCATGCCCGACGAGCCCAGCAGCTCGATCAGGCCATCGGCGTCATAGCCGTGGGCCTCGAAGGCCTCGCGGAGCGCGGGAGCGGCACGGACAAGATCATGCGCGGCTGTGAGTGTCACCCATCAATGGTTTCATGATGCTCCTGCTGCAGCGCGCGACGCTCGGCCCGGGCGCGCCGACGCTCCGCGTACTCGCTGACCTCATCGTCGCGGCGCGGTGGCCGATCGTTGGCGATGAGCACCGCGATCCACGGCAGCGGGATCGAGGCTGCCACGATGAGCAGCGCGAGCAGGCCGCTGCCCGTCGCGGCGAACGCGACGCCGGCCAGGATCAGCGCGGGCACGCGCATCGACATGAGGATCGTGTACTTGCGGATACGGGCCCGTTGCTGGGCCTCGAACGATTCTGGGGCACGCGTGATGAGGTATGCCTCGGACGCGCCGCCATAGTGCCGGGCCGCGTCCTCGTCCCCCGTGAAGAACCCGCCCCGCGAGGCATGCGGATCTCTAGCCATCATGTATCTCTTCCCGTCGACGATAGGCCGCCCTGCCCGCCAGTAGCTCCACCTTCCAGTGTAGACACCGCAGCGCGCCGCATGGGCAGTGGAGCGATCCCCCGCATATGCGGCATCATTGATGCGTGAGCACTGATACCAAGGAACGCCCGGAAACCACGCCGGCGGAAACGACCGACGACGACACCCCGAAGTTCTTCCACTACGTGCGCAAGGACAAGATCACCGAGAGCGCGGTGACAGGAACCTACGTCGTGGCGCTCTGCGGCGAGGTCTTCCCCGTGACACGCTCGGCCAAGCCGGGCTCCCCGGTATGCCCGGACTGCAAGCGCATCTACGAGAACATGCGCACCTGACCTGACCTGACGGTCGCGGGCTAGCCGCGGCCGGTGCCGGGCGTCCCCGGAGGCCCGGAGATGTCATCGTCGGCGTCCTCGCTGGCCTCGTGCTTGCCGCGCTTGCTCTCGTCGCGCGCTCGCGTGGCTGGCAGCACGCGCACCGAGCCCGATGCGAGCCGGTAAAATCGCGCGCTCGCGGGCCCGTCCTCGCTGCCGGACTGCTCGGACTGCTCGGCCAGCCATTTCCTCATCTGCTCGATGCGCGTGGCGCGCGCTGGCCAGCGCTCCTGCACGACGGCATTGAACTCGGCGCCGATGACGATGGAGAAGCCGAGGAAGAACGCGAACAGCAGGAACGCGATGGGAGTCGCGAGGGCACCGTAGGTGTAGCCGGTGCGGGCGATCCCGGAGAGGTAGAAGCGCAATCCAGCGCTCGCCGCGTAGAACACCGCCCCGGCAACGATCGAGCCGGCCAGCAGGCGGTGCCACGGCAGCCTCCGGGGCAGCGCCACCTTGTAGAGCAGCGTCAGGCCGATGATCAGCAGGATCCCCACAGCCGGGTAGTAGAGCGTGGCCACGAGCTCCTCGAAGACCGTGCCCCAGCTCGCGGGGATCAGCTCGAGCAGCAGCGCTGGACCGAGCGCGACGAGGGGCAGGGTGACCACGGCGAGCACGAGGAACCCGACATAGAGCAGGACCGCGAAGAGGCGATGCCACACCGGATGGCGATGCTCGTTCTGCTCGTGCGCCCGCGCGATGGCATCGACGAACGAGGCGACCGCGGACGAGCCTGCCCACAGGGACAGCAGGAAGCCAATGGAGACCAGGTCGAGGCGGCCTTGCTGCAGGACATCGCTGATGGTGGGAGCGATGATCTGATCGACGACGCTGTCGGTGAAGATGTCGCCGCTGAACGATACGATCCGCGATTCGATGATCGCGACGGTATCGGGGCCGAACCAGTCCGCGACATAGGCGACCGCGCCGAGCAAGCCGAGCAGCAGCGGTGGCAGCGACAGTACCTGCCAGAACGCGGCGGAAGCGGCGAGCGCGAAGATCGAATCGTTCCACGCTCGCGCGATGGTCTGCCAGGCCAGCGAGCCGACGAGGCGCGGCAGCGTGGCAGCACGAGCTACGAGAGCGGTGGCGGCTTGGCTCATCGGTGTCTTCCTGGGCGCTGAGTGGAAGCGGGATCGCTGGGCTTCGCGCGACCGGCTCACGGTGAGGGGGTGCGGTACTGTGTCATGCTGTGCCTCGCCCGCCGTTCGGTGGAACAATGGGGTCGCTCCAGCGTAGATCGCGACCGCTCGGTCCTGGGCCTGAACCGCCTGCGTGCCGGGCGTGATGGCGAGCACAGGCCTGGGCGGCCACCGCGGAGCGCCGGGGGAGTTTCCTGGAGTCGAGCCGAGCTAGGAGCGTGTGTGCAAGCCGCAGCCGTGTCATCCGAGTCACGTCCATCCACTGCGAATCCCGCGGCCGGGGAACCGAGCGCTGGAGGATCGAGCGCGGGACGGCTCAGGAGCTGGCAGCGCCGGGCCCTGACCAAGTACTTGGCCACCAAGCCACGGGACTTCCTCGCCGTCGCGACGCCGGGCGCCGGAAAGACCACCTTCGCCCTCCGGGTGGCCGCGGAGTTGCTCAAGGACCGCACCGTCGACCAGGTCACCGTCGTTGCGCCGACCGAGCATCTCAAGCATCAGTGGGCCGAGTCCGCCGCCCGCCAGGGCATCGCGCTGGATCCGAACTTCACCAATACGGCCGGCCAGACATCCTCGGACTTCCACGGCGTCGTGGTCACCTACGCCCAGGTGGCGTCCCACCCCTTCAAGCACCGTGCCCGCACCGTGGCCCGGCGCACTCTCGTGATCCTCGACGAGATCCACCACGCCGGGGACGCCAAGAGCTGGGGCGACGCCTTGACAGAGGCATTCTCGGACGCCACTCGCCGGCTCTCGCTGACCGGAACACCATTCCGCAGCGATGACAGCCCGATCCCGTTCGTCACCTATGAGCCGGAGCCGGGCGGGATCAAGCGCTCCAAGTCCGACCACTCGTATGGCTACTCCGATGCGCTCGCCGACGGCGTGGTGCGGCCCGTGGTGTTCCTTGCCTACTCCGGCGAGGCACGCTGGCGCACCAGCGCGGGCGAGGAGTTCACCGCCCGGCTCGGCCAGCCCCTCAACGCCGAGCAGACCGCGCGGGCGTGGCGCACCGCGCTCGACCCGGCGGGGGAGTGGATCCCGTCCGTCCTGACGGCCGCGCACACCCGGCTCGGCCAGCTGCGCGCCGGTGGCGTGCCGGACGCGGGCGGACTAGTGATCGCCTCGGACCAGACGATGGCTCGCGCGTACGCGCAGGCTCTCGAGCGCATCACGGGCGAGAAGCCCACCCTGGTGCTCTCCGACGATCCGGGCTCATCGGATCGCATCAAGGAGTTCGGCGACGGCACGAGCGCCTGGATGGTGGCCGTGCGGATGGTGTCGGAGGGCGTGGACGTGCCACGCCTCGCGGTGGGGGTCTATGCCACCAGTGCCTCGACACCGTTGTACTTCGCCCAGGCCATCGGACGGTTCGTGCGTGCCCGGCAACCTGGCGAGACCGCCAGCGTTTTCCTGCCCTCGGTGCCGGTACTGCTCGACCTTGCCGCGAAGCTCGAGAAGCAGCGCGATCATGTGCTGGGCAAGCCGCACCGCGAGAAGGACGGATTCGACGACGAGCTGCTCGCGCAAGCCAACCAGGCCAAGGATGAGCCGGGGGATCGGGAGAAGGCGTTCACCTCCCTCGGTGCGGAGGCAGAGCTCGATCAGGTCATCTATGACGGCTCATCGTTCGGCTCGGCAACGTTCTCGGGCAGCGACGAGGAAGCGGACTACCTGGGCCTGCCTGGCCTGCTCGATGCCGAGCAGATGCGAGCGCTGCTGAGGCAACGGCAGGCCGACCAGATACAGCGCAACACCGAGCAGCTCATCGCGCAGAAGGAGGCCGCGGAGAAGGAGCCTCGGCCCGAGCCGATCCGATCAGCCACCACGGGCGCGCAGCTCGCTGATCTGCGCCGGGAGCTCAACAAGCTCGTTGCCATGCACCACCACCGCACCGGCAAGCCTCACGGGGCCATCCACGGCGAGCTGCGGCGCACCTGTGGCGGGCCCGCCACAGGTGCGGCCACCGCGGAGCAATTGCAGGACCGGATCGCGCTGCTGCGCAACGCCTAGCCGCCCGTGGAACGAGAGCGGGGCCCGGGCTTCAAGCCCGGGCCCCGCTGTTGTCATTGGTGGATCAGGATTCCTCTGCCGCCACGACGACATGCGCGTCCATGTCCTTCAGGCGCGCCTCGAACTCATTGGCGTGGTGCTGGCAGAACAGGAGCTCGCCCCCGGAAGGGAGGGTCGCCAGCACGCGCGCGCGGGCACCGCAGCGGTCGCAACGGTCGGTAGCGGTGAGCCGGACGGTGGTAGCTGGTGCGGTCATGTCTCCTCCATTCCGGAGCCCGTGGGCACCTGGGGTTCGGCGATGCGATCGTGGAACACCGGGGATCGCGGGATCGCATCTCCTGTCATAGGGATAGACGAACGGGAAGCCCACATTGTTCCCGGATCATCCCCAGTGTGACATCCAGCACACTGGGGATGATCAGGGCGGGGAAACGTTGCTCGTTGGCCGGATGGTCAGTCCAGGTAGTCGCGCAGTACCTGGCTGCGGCTCGGATGGCGCAGCTTCGACATCGTCTTCGACTCGATCTGGCGGATCCGCTCGCGCGTCACCCCATACACCTGTCCGATCTCATCGAGCGTGCGGGGCTGGCCATCGGTGAGGCCGAAGCGCAGCCGCACCACCCCCGCCTCACGCTCGGAAAGCGTCTCGAGCACGGACTGCAGCTGATCCTGGAGCAAGGTGAAGCTCACCGCATCGACCGCTACCACGGCCTCGCTGTCCTCGATGAAATCACCAAGCTGGCTATCGCCCTCGTCACCGATCGTCTGATCGAGGGAGATCGGCTCGCGCGCGTACTGCTGGATCTCCAGCACCTTCTCCGGCGAGATGTCCATCTCCCGGGCAAGCTCCTCCGGCGTGGGCTCCCGGCCGAGATCCTGCAGCAGCTCGCGCTGTATGCGACCGAGCTTGTTGATGACCTCCACCATATGCACGGGGATACGGATGGTCCGGGCCTGGTCCGCCATCGCCCTGGTGATGGCCTGGCGGATCCACCACGTCGCATACGTCGAGAACTTGTAGCCCTTGGTGTAGTCGAACTTCTCCACCGCGCGGATCAAGCCCAGGTTGCCCTCCTGGATGAGATCCAGGAAAGCCATGCCGCGGCCGGTGTAGCGCTTGGCCAGCGACACCACGAGTCGAAGGTTCGCCTCGAGCAGGTGGTTCTTCGCCCGGTTGCCGTCACGCGTCACCCAGCTGAGGTTCTGCCGCGCCTGCGGGCTCGTGCGCTCGCCCGCCTCCGCGGCCCGCCGCAGCTTCTCCGCGGCGAACAGGCCAGCCTCGATGCGCTTGGCGAGCTCGACCTCCTCCTCCGCGTTGAGCAGGGCGACCTTGCCGATCTGCTTGAGGTAGGCGCGCACCGAATCCGCGGACGCCGTCAGCTCGGCATCCTTGCGGGCCTGCCGCAGGGCCTCGGACTCCTCCTCGTCCCACACGAAGTCCGAATCAGTCTCGGTGGACTTCTCCTCCTTCTCCGCGGTCCGCTTCGTCGCGCGCCGCTTCGGGGCGGCGGGCTCGTCGACGTCCGCCAGGTCAGGCTCGGCGATCATGTCGTCGGTGGGCTCGGTCTCGATAGCGGCATCGTCGCCGGTTTCCGCGGCATCCGGGGCAGCCCCGGCCTTTGCTGGGGCAGCCTTGGCAGCGGCCTTCTTGGCTGGTGCTCGCTTGGTGGCGGCCTTCTTCGCTGGCGACTTGCGCGCGGCCGTCTTGCGGGCAGGAGCGGCGTCCTCCGTGCTCGCGCTCTCCTCGGCGGCAGCAGCCGTGTCGCTGGAAGCAGTCGCGGCGGCCTTGCGAGGCGTGGCCTTGCGCGCCGCGGGAGCACGTCCCGCCGGCTTCGATGGCATGGTCGAGCCAGCATCGCTGGCCGCTGGCTGGGCAGTATCCTCCGCTGGCAGCACGGGCGCGTCCGCAGCGATCGTGTTCGCATCAGCGGCGGCTCCGGGCGCGGCCTTCTTCGCCGCCGTGCGCTTGACAGCCTTGGCCGGGGCCTTCTTGGCCGGGGCCTTCCGGGCTGCGGTGCGCTTCGGCGCCGATGCGGGTGCCGTGCCGGAACCAGATGCGGAATCGGCAGAACTTGGGGTTTCAGTAGATGCCACGTACGCCCTTTCGTGACTTCGTCGTGCGGCGGCAAGCCAGGCGATCCTCAGCGGGATCTGGCTGGCGAAAAGTCCATGTGAATGAGCCCGCGAAAGCGAGACGCGTTCCATTGTAACGATTCCATCAGGTGGAACGGCGCGCGATGGCGATTCGCCACGCCTAGAGCACAGAATCCTGGCGTGCTGCGAGGGCCGCGCCGACGATGCCAGCGGTGTTCCGCAGCTCCGCGGGAACGATGGGCGTAGCGACCTCGACCAGCGGCAACCACTTGTGCGCCTTCTTGCTCACGCCGCCACCCACGATGAAAAGATCAGGGGCAAAGAGCGCCTCGAATGTCCGCAGCACCGCTGTGACCTCCACCGACCACTCCTCCCACGACATGCCGCTGCGCTCGCGGACCGAGGCTGCTGCGCGATGCTCGGCCTCGGCGCCGCCCACCTCGAGATGCCCGAGCTCGGTGTTGGGGACGAGAACGCCGTTGTAGAGCAGCGCCGAACCGATCCCCGTGCCAAACGTCAGCATCATCACCAGGCCCCGCGCGTCGCGCCCGGCCCCGAGCTGCTGCTCGGCGAGCCCCGCGGCATCCGCGTCATTGAGCAAGGTGACCGCGCGACCGCCGAGCGCCGCCCCGAGCACCGAGCGGGCATCCAGGCCGATCCAGCGCGCATCGATGTTCGCTGCGGTGAGCGTCACGCCATCCTTGACCACCGAGGGCAGCGCGACCCCGACGGGCCCATCCCAGCCGAAGCCCTCCACGATCTCTGCGATCGTTCCCGCGACTGCCTCCGGCGTTGCCGGCTGCGGCGTGTCGATCCGGTGCCGATCCGATGCCAGCTCCCCGGTGGCGAGATCCACTAGCGCGCCCTTCACGCCGCTCCCTCCGACATCCACACCGAGCCCGATGCCTTGGCCTGGCCCGACCGACGGCGCGATCCCCGAACGGCCTGCGGACCCGGAGGCAGGCGCGGATTGGCGAGCATGATCGTTCATGGTCTGGCTCCCGGTGTGCGGACGGCAAGAGGGGCGGAACATTCCAGACGATCACTGTATCGGGGCCGTTGCCCCGTTGGCGCCGACCCGCGCGATGCAGCACGATGGTCCGCGTGCCGGAAAACAGCAGCCACCAAGCCCATGCGTCATCAGCGAGCGATCCGGAAGCCCTGCGCGCCATCGCCGAGCAACTAGCCGCCGAGGCTGCCGAGCTGGTGCGCCAGCGCCGCGCCGAGGTCATCGAGGGCCAGGCCCGCGACGGTGCCGTCAGCACCAAGTCCACCGCCACCGATCCCGTCACGATCGTTGACCAGGAATCCGAGGAGCTCATCCGGACCAGGCTCGCCACGCTTCGCCCCGGGGACAGCATCCTCGGCGAGGAGGGCGGCGGCGCCGCATCCACCACCGGCATCCGGTGGGTCATCGACCCGATCGACGGCACCGTCAACTTCCTCTACGGCATCGACGCCTATGCCGTGTCGATCGCCGCGCAGCTCGACGGCACCAGCATCGCCGGCGCGGTCGCTGACGTGCCCGGGCGACGCATCTATTCCGCCGCGCGCGGTCACGGGGCCTGGCAGCACGGTCCGGGCGGCAAGCCCGAGCGCCTGCGCTGCACCACCGAGACCAATCTGGGCCACGCCCTCGTGGCCACCGGCTTCGGCTACGATCCGGCCCGGCGCGCCGAGCAAGGCAGCATCGTGGCGCACCTGCTGCCGGAGGTTCGGGACATCCGTCGCATCGGGTCGGCCGCGATCGATCTCTGCTTGCTCGCGGCCGGGCGTGTCGACGCCTACTACGAGCATGGATTGCACCCCTGGGACTGGGCAGCCGCAAGCCTCATCGCGGAGGAGGCGGGCGCGGTGCTCGTGACTCCACCCGCGGATTCATCCGGCAGCGACGGCATCGTCACCATCGGAGCCGCGCCGGGTGTCGCCGAAGCGTTCCAGGGGCTGCTCGGCGAGGCGGGGGCGCTGCGGGCGCTCTAGGTGGCGCTGGGGGGCGGGCGTGAGTGTGCCCGGCGATGGGGGCGGGCGTGACTGTGCGAAAAACGACAGCGCATCAAGCATTTGCTGTCGTTATTCGCACAATCGTGCTCACCGCGCATGGAAACCCGCGCGCCCAGGAAACCTAGCCACCAGCGCAGCGCCACCAGCGCAGCGCCACTAGCACAGGGCCGCGCGGGCCTTCTCCACGAGATCAGTGGTGGGGCCGCCGCCGTCGCCCGAGCGCAGCAGATCGATCACGGCCTCGCCCTCGGGAGTGGGCGAGATGTCACCGAAGTAGGTGCCGAGAGCAAGATCCACGGTCGAATCCGGCCGGGCATCCTCGATGAGCTCCACACAGGGCGCCGCGAGCCACAGCGCGCTCGCCGCGGCGCGGCCCTCCGGTCCGAATCGGATCTGGCCGTGGCATTGCATGTTCTGATCGGTGTATATCGGATCGTTGCCCGCCTGCACGTCGGCGGCAGGCTGGTAGCCGAGCTCGCTGAGCTGTGCCGCCACTGCCGACGCCTGCCCGACCTCGCCGTTGGCGTTGTACACCCGGACCTGCGTGAGGCGCAGGGGAGCGGGCGGCACCTGGGCGAGCTCGTTGCGCGAGAAGGCCTCGCCGAGCTCCGGCGCGCCCGGGGGCGGGGCTGGGCAATCGATCGCGTTGACCGGCGGCTCCTCTAGCGAGACGGCCCTGGTCCATACCACGGCAACGGCCCCGACCAGCAGGATCAGCACGATGAGCGCGGGAATGCGACGTCGATGCTTGTACGGCCTGCCATTGGGGTCGGTGGAGTGGGCTTCGGTGATCTGTGAGACCACGGTGCTTGGGTTCCTTTCCGCAGCCGACCTGGTGTGCCGGCACCGAGTGCTGGCATCGCGAGTGTAGCCGCGCATTCGCTCGCAGGGGCCGTGCTGGGGCCGGCTCGTGGCGACTTCCGCTGCCGATCGCGCGCATGTCGTGGAATTTCTCGGCAATCCGGCGGGTTGTCGGCTATTGTCTGGCGGCCAACACTTGTCGTGCGGCGCGCGGACGAGGCGTGGATCACACGTGGTGGGGCGCGGTCCGGGCATAAATCGCCCGGATGTTGCGTTCTTCCACCACGCGCGTACTCTGTGCCCGATCATTGCGACGGCACGCTCGTCGCGGGAGCAGCGCAGGGTATGCGTTGCGGAAATGCGTGGTCGTGCTCATGTGTTGCACGGGGTGCGGGCACCAGCGTCTGGAAACAGCGCAACCGGATAGGGGATGTGAAAGATGCCTACTGATTACGACGCGCCGCGGCGCAGCGACGCGGACGAACTGTCCGACGGCTCGCTGGACGAGCTGACGTCGCGCCGTGGCGAAGCACAGTCCGCAGTGGTCGACATCGATGATGCGGACACAGCGGAATCATTCGAGCTGCCCGGAGCCGATCTCTCCGGTGAGGAGCTCTCGGTCCGGGTCGTACCGAAGCAGGCCGACGAGTTCACCTGCTCGAGCTGCTTCCTGGTTTTCCACCGGAGCCGCCTCGCGAGCACCGAGAACGGCGAGCTGATCTGCCAGGATTGCATCTGAGCCCTGGCAGGTCGCGGCCTTCATGGACGCGCGTGGCGGGGTAGCTGCCGATGGGGCCCGCATGGTGTTGCCCTGCGCGACCATGCGTGACCGCCTGTGCAGCTGCTCACGCGGGAGAGCGATGATCCTGCAGTGCAGCGACGAGCGCGTCCGGGTTCCGGGTACTGACGAGCCAGTACGGCGTCGGGTCCTCGGGATCATCCAGCACCACGAGGACTAGCGCACCGATCCATGGCCGGTGCACCACGTATGCCGTCGGGTCGAGCTGGCGGCCCATCGCGGCCTGCTTCGCCGATGGAGGGATCGCGGCGACGCGATCGATCACCGAGACCGGCAGGCGCGCCTTGCCCGCATGCAGCATGGCCTGGCCATCGGGGCCCGGGGCTACCGCGATCTCCGTGCGGGACATCCGCCACAGCAGCCACAGTGGAACGGGCGCGAGAAGGATGAACGGCAGCACGGCGGGCAAGCTGCGGATACCCATGGCGAACTGCATGGCGACGAGTGCCGCGGCGGCGAGGCCGAGCGGCCACCACCACCAAGGCACCCACAGATGCTCCTGATAGGTTCCGGCGCGCGGTAGCGGTGCGTCCCGATCGTGTTTCGCTGGGGGCTCGTGTGACGCGTGGGACTCGCGTCCCGGGGATTCATTGCTCGGCACGCTTCACAGGGTAGTCTCGCCGGTCGTGGACATCGAAACCCCAGCAGGCAACCGCACGGATATCGTCATTCCGTTGCGCCGCCTCGACCCAGGAATCCCGGTCCCGGCCCGGGCGCACCACGGTGACGCCGGCGCGGATCTCTGCTCCACCGTGGACATTGTCATCGAGCCTGGTGAGCGAGCTCTCGTGGGCACCGGGATCGCCGTGGCGCTGCCAGTCGGCACCGTCGGGCTGATCCACCCCCGCTCGGGCCTCGCGGCGCGCACCGGGCTGTCGATAGTCAACACCCCCGGAACCGTCGACGCTGGGTACCGCGGGGAGATCAAGGTGTGCTTGATCAATCTCGATCCGCGGGAACCCATCCACGTCCGGCGTGGTGACCGCATCGCGCAGCTGCTCGTCCAGCGTGTCGAGCTCGCCGGGTTCGCTGAGGTCGAATCGCTCGATGACACCACCCGCGGCGCGGGCGGCTATGGTTCCAGCGGTGGCCACGCGAGCCTGGATGCGCCCGCGTAGGCTGGCAGGCATGGCGAGCGCGGGCGCGGCGACCGTTTTCGCCCCGTCTCCCCAGGAGCACGTTCCCAGGGCTGGGCCCTGGGCAGGATTGGCGATCCCAGGAAGGGACTTCACGTGGGCTTTCTACGCCGCAGCAAGAACTCCGATGCAAGCGATGAGTCGGCCGGTGCTGCCGAGGCGGCCGCTCCGAACCTCGCCGACCAGCAATCGGACCGGTCCGACGGACCATTCGATGTGTCGGAGAAGGACGTCGCAGCGGATGATCCGAAGCGCCTGAACCTTGGCTCGGTCTCCTTGCCGATACCCGCTGGCGGACAGGTGCAGGTCGAGATGGGGCAGGGCGGCGAAGTGCAGGGCGTGCACCTTGCCACGCAGCACGGCCGCATCACCGTTGTCGCGTACGCCGCGCCGCGTTCCTCGGGGCAGTGGCTGACGGTCAGTGACGAGCTTGCCGCATCCCTCGCCACCGACGGCGCCACCATCGAGACGGAGCAAGGGCCGTGGGGTGCTGAGGTCATCGCTCGGACCGAGAAGGCTGACATCCGCTTCATCGGGGTGGACGGTCCCCGCTGGATGATCCGGCTGGTGGCCGCGGGCCCGGCTGGTACGGGTGCGAGCGATGGCGATCTCGCGGGACTCGCGCGCGAGGTGCTGCGCGGAACAGTGGTCACCCGTGGTGATGCCCCGTTGCCGGTGCGCACGCCTCTGCCGATCACGCTGCCGAAGGCGCTGCACCAGCAGCTCATCGCCATGCAGCAGCAGCAGGCGGCCCATGCCGCCAAGCGCAAGGCCACGGATGCCGATCAGGCGCAGCCGGGCGGAGAGGCCGGGACTCCTGGCCAGGCTCAAGCATGAGAGGTGCCCTGGGCGTACCAGGATGTTACGCGTAGAGCCCCCGGTGTGGGCCATCGCATAAGTGCTATCGCCGGATGTGAGCGATCCGCTATTGTTCCTGGGAAATCTCGTGGCGACGCCTGGAGGGGACGTCGTCACGATCGCAGGGGCGCGCGATGGCTGCCTGGAGCAGTCCTGTAGCCGTGGTGTCGCCCGTGATCATCAGGGGGAACGATGAGCAACGAATCCACCAATCCTGGCTACCCGGGCGACGATGCCAATGGTGCCACGAGCCAGGATCCGTATGGCTATCCCAGCGGGCACACTGGGGATGCCGCCTACGGGCAGAGCCAGCCCCCGTACGGTCAGTCACCATATGGCCAGCCGCAGTACGGCCAGTCCCAGTACGGGCAGCCGCAGTATGGCCAGGCCCCCGGTGGTTCGGGCAACTATGGAGCTCCGCCGGACAATGGCCTGGTCTGGGGCATCCTGGTGACGGTGCTGTGCTGCCTGCCTCTGGGAATCGTATCCATCGTGAAGGCATCGAACGTCAATAACCTCTGGGCGCTCGGCCAGTACGCGGCGGCGCACGAGGCGGCAGCCGAGGCGAGGAAGTGGGCCAAGATCGGCGCGATCGTCGGCGGTGTGTTCTACGCGCTGATCGTCGCGTTCTATGTCCTCATGTTCGTGTTCCTGTTCGCGGCGTCCGCATCAGCGGGCTACTCGACGTACTGAGCATGCCTTCGCGACAGGGATCGAGCGGCGCTCCGCGTGCCGCAGCGGACGCGGGCGATGCCATGCAACCTCCTGCGCGCGGTTCCGGCCCTGTCTCGGGGCAGCCACGGGCCAGTGTGCTGGACACCGCCCGCGCGCTGGCCGCCCCTGCTGGCGTGGCTCTCGCGGTGACCGCGGGATGCGTCGCGATCAACTGGGCGGATCCGACTACTCCTGGCGGCATCATCCCGGAATGCCCGAGCAAGATGCTGTTCGGGGTGAACTGCCCAGGGTGCGGTTCCACGCGCATGGTGTACTCGCTGATCCGCGGGGATCTCGGCAGTGCCTTCGCGTACAACGCGGTGGGTGTCGCGGCTCTCGTGCTCGTGCTGTGGAGCTACGGTGCATGGACGGTGGGGCTACTGCGTGGACGGTTCGTGCGTAGCTGGCAGCACCTGAGGTGGGCTCCGCTGATTGTCCTCGCGGTGGTTCTGGCGTGGTTCATCATCCGCAATATCCCGATCGAGCCGTTCGTGTCGCTGCGCGTCTAGAGCTGGCTGGGACGCGCTTGCGCGGCCGCGGCTTGTCGGCACGGCCAGGCCACCGTCCGTGTCCAGGTCACCGTCAGGGCAGCCAGGGCAACGTCAACTCAGCCGGGCCAACGTCAGCGCAGCCGCAAACGCGATAGAAAATGCTGGACAACCAGCTCGCTTTCTATCGCGTTTGGCAATTTCAGGTGCTTTTGCCACCTCGAGCGCCCGCGCGCCGACCTCGCTGCGGCACTGCCTGCCGACCTCGCCGAGGCACCCCCCGGCCCGGCATTCCGCGAGCTAGCCCCCGTCGACAGCGGCGAGCGCGGCGAGCGTGGCCGTGCCGAGCACGGCTGGGTCCTCGCCGATCCGGGCGAGGGGGAATGTCTCGATCCGGCAGCGTCGGAGGTGCTGGCTCCATTCGATCGCGGCCGAGTGGGGATGGATCGGATCGTCGATGGCTGCTGCGATGCCCACGGGGCACTCGACGCTGGCGAGCAGATGGGCGTCGAGGTCGGCGAAGGCCGCGGCTGCGCGCAGCGAGCCGGGCAGCCCGGGCCACAGCTGCGTCCACGATGCCTCGAGCTCGTCGGCGAGCCAGTCCGGGCTCGAGGCGCGCATGCTGGCGATCGTTGCTTGGAGGCCGTCCTGGTCGAGGGTGTTCGCGGTGAGCGTGGCGCTGAGCGAGGCTGGCGCGCCCTCTGAGCGGCCGAGCCAGGCGGGCAGGGCCGCGAGGATGCCTGCCGCGCGGCCGGGGTTGCGCGCGGCCCAGGTGGTTCCCAGGGCAGCGCCGAGCGAGATTCCGCCGACCAGCATGGGCGAGCTGGTCGCTGCGATGGCGTCGAGCTCGGCGAGCGCGGACTCGATGAGGTTGGTGGGGTCGGGCTCGATGGCGATGAGGGTGATTCCTGCGGCCGCGAGGGGTTCGGCGAACGCGCGCTCCACGAACGCGGCGCGCGATCCGGTCCCTGGCAGCAGAGCCGCGATCCGCATGGTCGTCCCCCTGTTCCTTCTCGCCTGGTGCTTGGGCCTAGTAGTCGGTGCTTGGGCCTAGTGGTCGGTGATCGCGAAGCGCTGGTGGATGGCGCGCGCGGGCCGGGGCAGCCACCAGCTCGATTCGCCCATCAGTTTCATGATCGCGGGCACGAGCAGCAGCCGGATGACGGTGGCGTCGAGCACGAGGGCCGTGACCATGCCGACGGCGAGGATGCGCATCATGGGGATGCTGGAGATGCCGAACGCGCCGATCACCAGGATGAGCAGGAGCGCGGCGGTGGTAATGATGCGCCCGGTGTGGGCGACGCCAGTGGCGATGGCATCCTCGGTGCTCGCGCCCCGGCGGCGGGCCTCGGCGATGCGCGAGACGAGGAACACCTCGTAGTCGGTGGAGAGGCCGAAGAGCACGGCGATGATGATGACGGTGACTCCGACATCGAGCGGAGCGGGGGTGACGCCGAGGAGATCCGCGCCGTAGCCGAACTGGAAGATCGTGACGACGATGCCGAGGGATGCGCCGAGGCTGAGCAGGCTCATCAGCACGGCCTTGACGGGCAGCGCGAGCGAGCCGAACGCGAGGAAGAGGATGACGAGCGCGGCGCCGGCGATGACGAGCAGCATGATGGGCAGCGTGGCACGCGTGGCGTCGACGGAGTCCGCGGCCTGGGCATCGGAGCCCCCGACCAGGATCTCGACGCCATTCGGTGGGGTGATGCCGCGGATCTCGCGGATGGCCTGCTGGGCGGCCTCGCTGCCTGGTGGTTCCGCGAGGCTTGCCACGAGCACGGTGTAGTTGTCCTGGCTGCCGGGGGAGCGGATGGTGGCGATGCTGTCGAGCTGCCCGAGGCTTTCGGCCACTCGGTCGGTCTGGTCGGCAGGGGGAGGCTCGCTGGCACTAGTGGACCGGACGAGCACGTAGGCGTTGCTCGCGGTGAGGGTGGGGAACTCCTCGACGAGCATCTCGGTGGCGATGCGGGAGGGCTCGTTCTGCGGCAGTGAGCGGGCGCTGAACTCGCCGAAGTCGATCGCGAGCGCGGGGATGCTGGCGATGATGAGCACGATCAGGATGGGCGCTGCAATAGTGCGGGGACGGCGCATGACCCATCGGGCGAGTCGCTCGTAGCTCGCGCTCGCGCCGTGGTTGGTGGTGCGCCGGAGGCGGTGGCTGGCGATCCGGGTGCCGAGGATGGCCATGGCCGCGGGGATGACGGTGAGGGCGAGGAGCATGGCGATGGCCACGGAGGCCATGCCGCCGAGCGCGAGCGACCGGATGAATGGTTGCGGGAACAGCAGCATTCCGGCGAGCGCGAGGATGAGCAGCGATCCGGAGAACAGGACGGTCGTTCCGGCGGTGGCGACGGTGGCGCGGACGGCTGTGGGGATGTCCCGGCCGCGCGAGATCTCCTCGCGGAACCGGGAGACGAGGAACAGGCTGTAGTCGATGGCCATGCCGAGCCCGAGCAGGATGGACATGTTGAGGGCGAAGGCGCTGATCTCGGTGCTGAAGGAGATCACGCGCAGGATGCCCATGGAGCCGAGGATGGCGAGGCCACCGGTGAGGACGGGCAGGGAGGCGGCGGCGAGGCCGCCGAAGACGATGACGAGCAGGATCAGCGTGAGGGGAATGGCTATTCCCTCGGCGATGGCGAGGTCCTTCTGCGCGCGGGCGTTCATGGCCTCGCCCATCGCTACCATCCCGCCGACGCTCAGCTCCGCGCCTTCCACGGGGAGGTCGTCCCGGATGGCTGCGTAGTTCTCGAACAACTCCTCCACGGAATCACCGGTGAGCTTGATGGTGGCGGCGCCGCTCTGCTGGTCGGCGTCGGAGAAGGCGGCGAGAGCATCGGCGGCCGCCTCGCGCTCGGCGGGATCCACTGGCTGGGGCTGCCCGGTGACCTGCGCGCGCATCATCGCGGTGAGTGCTTGCTGCTGCTCGCGCTGCACCGACCAGTAGGACGCGACGCCCCGCACGTTCTCGGCGGGGAGGGCGTCGAGGGTGTCGTTGATGCGTCTCGCCAGGCGTGGATCGTTGATGCCGCGGGGCGATGGAGTGGTGTAGACGAGCACGAGGTCGGCATGATCGACGAGATTCGTCTGCCCGAGCATCATCGCGACGCGCACTGATTCGCTGCCGTCGGGCTCGTAGCCGCCCTGGGAGAGCTTGGCGAACACGCCGATGCCCCAGATCCCGCCGGCGAGGACCGCGATGGTGGTCGTGATGGCGATGAGCCATCGCCTGCGGACCAGGATGGAGCCCCAGCGTGCGAGCAACGTGTCCTCCGGTTCTCTCTGCGCATCGGGCCAGGCCCCGTGGCCGTACTTGCACGTGCGTGCGGGCGCTCAACGCTGTGAGACGCTACCGGAAGTCCGTGCTGCATGGTGATCGAGGTCGACAGCGGCGCTGCGGCGTGCTGCTATTGATCCATGCCAGTACAGCCGAGGAAGGCACAACTGCGGCGGGCGCCCCTGGTGTCGTTGATCGCTGCGACCGCGATGCTCGTGGCGTCGTGTGGATTGTTCACCGATGAGACGGCCGAGACGCTCGGATCGTTCGCCCAGTCGCTCGCGACGGGGGATGCTGCCGCAGCAGCCGCTCTGACCACGGACCCGGCGGCCGCAGAGAGCATGCTGCGCGCCAGCCTCGATGGAATGAGCGCCGAGTCGGTGGGGGCGAGCATCGAGGTGGGGGAGGATTCCGGTTCGCTCATCACCTCGTGGAACCTCGGGGAGGGTCGCATCGTCACTACTCAGGGCGAGGCCACGGTGGTCGATACTCCTGCGGGTCCGCGCATTGATTGGTCGCCTACCGTGCTCGACGCCCGCCTCGAGCCGGGGGGACGGCTGCTATACGCCGATGTGCTCGACCTCGACACCCCGATCGTGGATCGTTCCGGTGAACCGGTGATGGTGTGGCAGCCAGTCACGGCCGTCTCCATCGACGTCGATGCCGCGCGGGCCGCAGGGATCGAGCGCGTTGCATCCGAAGTGGCCGCGCTGGTCAATCCCGTGGTGCCGTCGATCACGGCTGGCGCGCTCGCCGCGGATCTCGCGGAAGCTGGTGGCAACTATGTCGTGGTGACGCTGCGGGAGGACGACGTCGCTCCGATCCGGGACGCGCTCGCTGCGATCGACGGAGTGGGGCTCGCGGACCAGGGGCGACTACTGACTGCTCGTAGCGACATGGCTTCCCCGGCCTACCAGCAGCTTCCCGAGGCGTGGCGGCAGATCCTCGAGCGCAGCAGCGGGTGGTCCGTCACTGTCGACAATCCTGGCGAATCCATCGCGGTGGCCGGGGAGGAGCCCGCCGAGGTGCCCGAGATCGCCACCACGCTCGATCTCGGCATGCAGCAGGCCGCCCAGGCCGCGGTGGACAGCAGTGGCTTGCCCGCGATGATCGTCGCGCTCGAGCCCGGAACGGGCGAAGTGCTTGCCGTCGCGCAGAACCAGTCGGCGAGCGCCGAGGGGCCGGTCGCGCTCACTGGCCTGTACGCACCGGGCTCGACGTTCAAGATCGTGACGACCTCGGCCGCCCTCGCCGCGGGCATCACCAGTCCCGACGAGGTCCTGCCGTGCCCCGGGGTCGCTACCATCGCGGGCCGGACCATTCCCAACGACGACGAGTTCGACCTTGGACCGGTTCCCCTGCGCACCGCCTTCGCGCGGTCCTGCAACACCACCCAGGCGATGCTCGCCGTCGAGCTTGCTCCCGATGCGCTCACCAGCGCAGCCCGTTCGCTGGGCCTCGGTGTTGATCTCGAGATCCCGGGCCTGACCACCATCACCGGCAGTGTTCCTGTCACCGAGAGCGGCCCGGCCCGCGTGGAGGCCGCCATCGGGCAGGGCGAGGTGCTCGCGAGCCCGTTCGGCATGGCTCTCGCCGTCGCATCGCTCGGCAATGACGGCGAGATGGTGCTGCCCACCCTGATCGAGGGCGAGGCCACCACCGGCGATAGTGACCCGCCAGGCTTGCCAGCATCGGTGGCCGAGGCTATCCGCGACATGATGCGCGAGACGGTGCGCAGCGGAACGGCAACGGCGCTCTCGGGCATACCGGGTCTCGGGGGCAAGACGGGAACCGCCGAGGTCGCGGGCGCGCCGGCGAATGGATGGTTCGTTGGATTGAGCGATGACGTCGCGCTTGCCACCCTGATCGTGGGCGCGGACTCCTCGGCGCCCGCGGTGGCGATGTCCGGCACGTTCCTCCGGGCTGTTCCGCCAGGGCCATAGACCGTGCGCGACACGGCCTAGCGACACGGCTCCCCCCGATGTCCAACAGGTTAACGATAAGGCTGTACAGTTAACAGCGCGAGGCCCCCGAGGTTGATCACACTCCCTCGGGGGCCTCAAGCCAATTCTGGGCACCATTGTTGGGGGCGCGTCGCGGGGCGCCGCGTGCAAGACTGGGCGTAGCTAACTGCCCGAATCGGAGGAAACGTCATGATTCGATCGCGTGCAATGACCATCCGTGTCGCCGCTGGACTCGCACCGCTCATGGCGCTCGGCGCTCTTGCTGGCTGCTCGGGCAGCGTGAGCATCGGCGGCAATGTCGTTGACCAGGAAGAAGTGGCCAGCCAGATCAGCGCGGAGCTGGCCGCGCAGGTCGGTCGTGCGCCGGAACTGGTGGAATGCCCGGATGACCTTGATGCGGAGGTTGGCGCGACGCTGACGTGCACGCTCACCGATGACGGTGACGTCTACGACGTGCGGGTCGAGGTCACCGAGGTCAACGGCGACGACGTGCTGTTCGATTTCGAGGTCGAGCAGCAGCCCCGCTAGTTCGTGCTGGGGTTCAGGTCTGCCTCACGGATCGGGGTGTCATCGTTGCCCTCGACCGCGCACAGGCCGTTGATGGCTGCCATCGCGGCGTTCTCGGCGATCGCTGCGGGCTCGGCGTCGTTGCCGGTCTGCTCCTGGATGTAGGTCGAGATCGTCTCTCGCTGCTCCTCCGCTGATTGCTCGACGAACTCGGCGCAGGTGGTGTCGCCGCCGGAATTGCTCGCGCAGCCCGCGATCGCCAGTACTGGCGCCGCCGCGCCGGCGATGAGGAGGGCGCGTACGCGGCTATTGAGCTTGAGGGCCATGTTCTTCCCCGTTCTTGTCGGTGGTCATCGGAATCTCGGATAACAGGATGCCCACACGGCGAGCCGGGCAAACATCGCTGCGCCCGACCTGCGGCGGATAGGACGCGCGAGGCATCTATGGCACCCTTCTAGGGTGATGGAAGAGCAGCGCCAATCGCGCATGGAGCAACTCGGCGGCGCGAGCGGACTCGTCCAGTCGACGGTACCGATCGTGGTGTTCATCGTGGTGAACACCATCGCGAGCCTCACGATCGCGCTCTGGGTGGCGCTCGCGGCGGCCGCGGCGGTGCTGGCTTGGCGCCTGGCGCGCCGGGACCAGGTCCAGCCGGCGATCTCGGGATTCATCGGCGTGGGTATCGCGGCGTTCATCGCCCACCGCACGGGCGAGGCCCGGGGGTTCTTCCTCTTCGGCATCTACACCAACCTGGCGTATGGCTCGGTGTTCGCGCTGTCGCTGCTGCTGCGGTGGCCGCTGGTGGGAGTGATCTGGAGCTTCCTCAGCGAGAAGGGCCCGGAATGGCGGCGCAGCAGGGTCGCGCGGCGGTACTACGACCTCGCGACCGGAGCCTGGGTGCTGGTGTTCGCGGCCCGCTATCTCGTGCAGGCACACTTGTATGACACGGACCAGACAGGCTGGCTAGCAATCGCGCGGCTGTCGATGGGGTGGCCCCTCGCGGCCCTGGCTTTCGTGGTGACGGTGCTTGCTGTGCGGCGCGCGGATCGCGCCCTCGAGCAGGAAGCATCCCTAGAAGATGAGCAGAGGACGGAAACATGACGCGCCGATCCGGGCCGGGCGGCCAGGGCCGCGACCACGACCAGCGACGGGAGCCGCGTGACCCTGGCTGGGTGGGACGCGAGCTGGACCTAGTGCTTGGCGATCCCGCGCATGGCGGGTTCTGCGTGGCGCGGCACGAGGGTCGCGTCGTGTTTGTCCGCCAGGGGATACCGGGCGAGCGCGTGCTGGCCCGGGTGACGGAGGACCGGGGTGGCGGATACTGCTTCGCCGCGGTCACCGAGGTGCTGGAGCCATCGGAGCACCGGGTGGAGCCACTCTGCCCTGTCGCGACGGGCAACCATCTCGATTCCGGGCCGACCGATGGAGCAGGCTGCTGCGACCTCTCCCACATGGATGCCGTCGCGCAGCGTGACTGGAAGGCGCGGGTGGTCGAGGGCCAGTTGCGCCGCATCGCCCATATCGAGCGCGTGGTGCAGGTGGAATCGCTGCACGACGAGGGCGAGCCGGAGCTCACCGGCTGGCGCACGCGGGTGCGGCTCGCCGTGGACCGGGACGGCAACGCCGGCTACCGCCGCTACCGGGGCAGCGAGGTCATCGCGGACCTGCGGTGCCCGCAAGCGATGGCCGGGCTTCTCGACGGGATCGGCGACCGCGGGTGGCGGCCAGGGTGCGAGCTGCTGGTCGTCGCGGACTCGTCGGGCCAGCGCCATATCGTGGAGACGGTCACCGCCCCGGATGCGCGGGGCCGGGCGAGCGTGGCCCAGGGTGGCTCCCGGCAGCGTGCCGCATCGCGGCGTGCCCGGGCGGCCCACCGCAGCGAGGTGCGGATCCTCGAGGGCTCCGGGGATACGGCCCAGATGGTGGGCGATACCGCGTGGGAGGTGCCTGCCACAGGGTTCTGGCAGGCGCACCGCCATGCCCCCGAGCGATACAGCGCCGTGGTGCGGGAGTGGAGCACGGCAGGCCCTGGTGATACCGCGTGGGATCTCTACAGCGGGGCGGGCGTGTTCGCGCATGTCCTCGCGGCGCAGGTTGGCGCTAGCGGGCGCGTGGAGGCCGTGGAGGCCGACGCTCGTGCCGTCGCAGCGGGGGAGCGGGCGCTCTCGGGGTTGCCCCAGGTCCGTTTCCACGCGATGCCCACCGTGCGTGCCCTCCCGGTTCTCGCGGAAGCTCCCAGCTCCGATCGTCCCAGCGTCGTGGTGCTGGATCCGCCCCGGGCGGGGGCTGGGCGCGAGGTGATCGAGAGCGTGGCGGCTGCCGGGCCGGATCGGATCATCCACATCGGTTGCGATCCGGCGGCGTTCGCGAGGGATTGCGCGTTGTATGCCGAGCAGGGCTATGGCCTTGCCGACCTGCGTGTGCTCGATGCGTTCCCGCTGACCCACCACATGGAATGCGTGGCGCTGCTGCAGCGCTGACGCGGCAATCCCGGCTATCGAATGGAACAGCGGGGTGGAATCCGTAGACTAGGGGGAACCGTGGCCGCGAGGGCGGCCCCGGAAAGCGGATGCCACAAGACGAATGGAGTGTCTCGTTGGGGCTTCTCGATCGTGTGCGAACACCCAGTGATCTGCGGGACCTCACCCCGGGCCAGCTCGTGGTCCTGTCCCGCGAGATCCGGGAGTTCCTGGTGCGCAAAGTTGCGGCGACCGGGGGTCACCTCGGGCCGAATCTCGGTGTGGTCGAGCTGACGCTGGCGATGCATCGGGTCTTCGACTCCCCGCATGACGCGATCCTGTTCGATACGGGCCACCAGGCGTATGTGCACAAGATCGTCACGGGGCGGGCCGACCAGTTCGACACCCTGCGCAAGCGAGGTGGCCTCTCGGGATACCCGTGCCGCGCTGAGAGCGAGCATGACTGGGTGGAGTCCTCGCATGCCTCGGCGGCGCTCTCGTACGCCGATGGGTTGTCGAAGGCGTTCGAGCTTTCCGGGCAGCGAGACCGGCATGTCGTCGCCGTCGTCGGCGATGGTGCCCTCACCGGCGGGATGTGCTGGGAAGCGCTGAACAATATCGCGAGCGCCGATCGCCCTGTCGTCATCATCGTCAATGACAACGGCCGCTCCTACGCCCCGACGATCGGCGGGCTCGCCGAGCATCTCGCGGCGCTGCGCCTGCATTCCGGCTACGAGAAAGTCCTTGAGAGCAGCCGCAAGGCGATCAAGGGGATCCCGCTCGTCGGCGATACGGCCTACGCGATGCTGCACGGCATGAAGGCGGGCATCAAGGACGCGGTGAGCCCCCAGACGATGTTCTCCGACCTTGGCGTGAAGTACCTGGGTCCGGTCGATGGCCACGACCTGCATGCGATGGAGGCATCGCTGCGCCTCGCCAAGGACTTCGGCGGCCCGGTCATCGTGCATGCGGTGACGGGCAAGGGGCGTGGCTACCGGCCAGCGGAGACGCACGAGGCGGACCAGATGCACGCCACCGGGGTGATGGATCCGTTGACGGGCACCGCCATGAGCAAGCCGATCGTGGACTGGACTTCCGTGTTCTCCGATGAGCTGATCCAGCGGGCCCGGGAGCGCGAGGACATCGTGGCGATCACGGCGGCGATGGCGGGACCGACGGGCCTCGCGGCGTTCGGCAAGTGCTACCCCGATCGCATGTTCGATGTTGGCATCGCCGAGCAGCATGCCGTCACCTCGGCCGCCGGGCTGGCGCTGGGCGGCATGCATCCAGTGGTGGCGGTGTACTCGACGTTCCTCAACCGGGCTTTCGACCAGCTGCTGATGGATGTGGCGCTGCTCGGGCAATCGGTGACGCTCGTCCTGGACCGGGCGGGCATCACCGGTTCCGATGGGGCCAGCCACAACGGCATGTGGGACTTGTCGCTGCTCGGCATCGTTCCCGGCATGCGTGTCGCGGCCCCGCGAGATGCCGCGACGCTGCGGGAGGAGCTGGGCGAGGCGTTGCTCATCGATGACGGGCCGACCGCGCTGCGCTTCCCCAAGGGCCCGGTGGGCGATGCCATCCCCGCGCTGGAGCGGCTTCGCGATGGCGTCGATGTGCTGCACGGCTCCCCGGGCGTGCCCGCGGATGTGCTGATCGTGGCGGTCGGGCCGTTCGCCACGCTCGCGCTGGAGGCCGTGGCGCTGCTCCGCGGCCAGGGCATCAGCGCTACGGTGGTGGATCCACGCTGGGTGCTGCCCGTGCCGGGGAGCATCGTGCGGCTCGCGACCGTGCACAAGCTCGTGGTGTCGCTGGAGGATTCCGGGGTGCATGGGGGAGCGGGAGCCGCTCTCGCTGCCGCCCTGCGTGCCGCCGAGGTGGATACGAGGTTCCGCGAGATCGGAGTGCCGCAGCGCTTCCTCGACCATGCGTCGCGCAGCGAGATCCTCGCCGAGCTGGGCCTCGCGGCCCAGGACATCGCGCGGCAGGTCACCGGTTGGATCGCGCGCGAGGACACGATCGCCCTGCGCAATGGCTATGCCGATGATGCGCGACCCGCAGCGGTCCGCGAGGTCAACGCGAAGGCGTCCGGCGCGCCCGGCGCCTGAGACTAGCCGTTGCAGGTGGCGGGCTAGCCCTCGATCGATCGGATCGGATCGTCATCCCGGCCGAAGGTCGTGCAGAATCCGATGATAACAACGCGCGTGCCGCTGATCTCGAGGTTCATCGGCTCCTCGCCCGCACGCTCCTCGAGGTAGGCGCGGACGGTGTCGCGCTGAGCTTCCTCGTCCTGGTTGAGGAAATCAGCACAGGTGGTGTCGCCACCGCGGTTGCCGAGGATCCCGCCGGAGCAGGCCGCTACGGGGCCTAGAGCGAACAATGCGGCGCAGCATGCGGCTATCGCGCGGGCGACCTGGGGGCGTTTCACGGGTTTCCTGCTTCCTTGTCCTCCGGCGGCACTGCCGCCTGGAGTGCTTTCTCGATGGGCTCGGCCACGAGCTCTGCCTGCCATTGCCGTGCGCTGCCCGCGAGCAGCGCGCTTCGGACATTAGCGACATCGAGCGGTTCGGGGGGCTCGAACGCGAGCTGCCGCACTAGATCGGCGGGCGCGAGGTTCTCCACCGGCACCGCGTGGGTGGTGCTGATCGTGGTGAGTGCCTCCCGCATCGCGGTGTATCGCTGCCCGGCATCGGTGCCAGTGCGGGGGCGCGGGGTGCCACCCCGCCCATTGGTATCACCGGGCAGACGAGTGGGCGGCAGGTCGCTGGCCGGGATCTCCCGGGCGCGCTGCACAGCGGCGAACCAGGCGGCGGCGCGGCGGCGCTGCCGCGGCCCGTTGAAGCTGCGGAGCCCGAGGAGCTCCCCGACCGTTGCGGGCTGCTCGTTCGCGGCGGCGACCAGTGCTGTATCGGGAAGCAGCCGCTTGGGTGCGATGTCGGCGCCAGCGGCGATCCGGTCGCGCTGCAGCCACAGCTCGCGCACGATGGCAAGGCCCCTGCGATCCCGCACCGTGTGGATATTGGTGGTGCGCCGCCACCGCTGCGGATTGGGCGGCGCGGGCTCGCGGGTCCGCACATGCTCGAACTCTTGCGCGGCCCAGCCTGCCTTGCCCTGCTCGGCGAGCTCATTGCCGAGGATCTCGCGCAGTTCGATGAGGATCTCGACGTCGAGCGCGGCGTAGTTGAGCCAGGGCGCGGGCAGGGGACGGCGGGACCAGTCGTCGGAGCCGTGGCCCTTGGCGAGGCTGAGGCCGAGGAGCCGCTCGGTGACGGCGGCGAGCCCGACCCGCTCGAACCCGGCGAGCCTGCTCGCGAGCTCGGTGTCGAACAGGCGCGCTGGGCGCAGGCCGAGCTCGGCGAGGCCGGGGAGGTCCTGGTCGGCGGCGTGGAGGATCCACTCGAGCGGATTGATGACCCTTGCGAGCTCGTCGAACTCGCCTTCGAGGCCGATCGGGTCGATGAGGATGGTTCCGGAGCCCGCGCGGCGCAGCTGCACGAGGTAGGCGCGGGCGGAGTAGCGGTACGACGAGGCGCGCTCGGCATCGACCGCGAGTGGTCCGCTCCCGGCGGCGAGCGCTTCGACCGCTGCGGCGAGCTCATCCGGGTTGGCGACCAGGGTGGGTGCCCCGTCGCGGGGCGCGAGCAGGGGGACGGGTGGCGATGTGTCTGATTCGGGTGGATTCTCGCCCGGTGATGCGCCCATGGATGGCAAGGCTACGCGATCACCGCGCGGCACGGACGGGATGCTCGGCCAGGGCCGGCGCCACGACTACCAGGCTCACGACTGCGGAAAGCGATTGCCGATGGAGGTGATACCGGCCGGCGGCAGCCCGGCCGCGTACTCGAGCACTTCGCAGAACGCCTCGACCTGGGACTTGATCATCAGCGTGCGCGAGGTCCAGGAGGCCCGCATCTCGAGCTGGTGGGCCTTGGGCGGGCCGGCGATCTCGCCGAACCGGACCGACGTGGTGGCGGTGATCGTGCCGCCAAGCGCCACATACTCGGCGGTGCGGCCCTCGAGAGCGTCGTGGAGCCAGCTCCACGCCACCTCGGGCAGCAGGGAATCCTCGGCGAGGGTGGCATCCACATCGGCCTGGATGTACGCGACGAGGCGGAGCGTGCCCTGCCACGCCTCGTCGCCCTGGGGGTCATAGAGCAGGATGAGACGGCCGAACGCATCGCCATCGGAGTACTCGCCGACGGGCTCGCTGCCCGAGTGCTTGATCTCCGCGCCGAGCGCGTAGCTGTACGGCGCGAGCCGCTGGGGAGGCCGGATGGGACCCAGCTTGATCTCCGGGCGCACGACTGCGCTCGTCATGGATTCGACCGCAGTGCGGAACGGTTCCGGTTCGCTTGGTGCCCCTTGAGTCGTCACGAGTCGGACGGTATCGGTGACACGCCGGCCCGACACGGAGGCGCGCCGTTAGTCGTGACGGTCTGAAACCGTTCTGTGCTGAGATGAATGCCAGTGAAGCATGATCCGCGCCACGTCCCGACGATCATGCTCGGGGCTGGCACCGCGCATGGCGGTGGACGTGGGAGGATAGGAGCATCATGAGTGACTCACTGCCGAGGCTCGCGGGCGCGACCCGCCGCCGCCTGCTCCCCGCTGCCCCGTTCCTCGCCGCCGCCACGGGCTCCCGCCCGAGCCAGCGCCCCGTGTGGTTCATGCGCCAGGCAGGCCGTTCCCTCCCCGAGTACCGCGAGCTCCGCAAGGGCATCGGGATGCTCGAGTCCTGCTTCCGCCCCGAGCTTGTCGCGGAGATCACCCTGCAACCGGTGCGCCGCCACGGAGTGGATGCCGCGATCCTGTTCTCCGACATCGTGGTGCCGCTCAAGGCCGCCGGGGTGGACCTCGACATCGTTGCTGGCCGCGGCCCTGTCGTGCAGAACCCCTTGCGCACGGCCGCGGACATCGCCGCTCTCCCGCGCCTGCGGCCGGAGGAGGTTGGCGCGGTCTCCGATGCGATCGGTCTGCTCGTCAACGAGCTTGGCGATACCCCGCTTATCGGTTTCGCCGGTGCCCCGTTCACCCTCGCGTCGTACCTCGTGGAGGGCGGCCCGAGCCGCAACCACGAGCACACCAAGGCGCTGATGCACAGCGATCCGGAATCCTGGCACGCGCTGCTCGGCAAGCTCGCCGATATCGCCATCGTCTTCCTCCAGGCGCAGGTCCGCGCTGGGGTGGACGCGGTGCAGCTCTTCGACTCCTGGGCGGGCGCGTTGTCGCTCGCCGACTATCGCCGGTTCGTCCTGCCCCACTCGAGCCGCATCCTCGATGAGCTCGCCTCCACTGGTGTGCCCCGCATCCACTTCGGGGTGGGCACTGGCGAGCTGCTCGGCGCGATGAGCGAGGCCGGGCCGGACGTGGTGGGCGTGGACTTCCGCGTGCCGCTCGATGAGGCCGTCCGACGCATCGGCCCTGGCAAGGCGATCCAGGGCAACCTCGATCCTGCGGTGCTGTTCGCGGACTGGGCGACGATCGAGCGCGAGGTCCGCCGCATCATCGGCGAGGCTGATGCCGCGCAGCAGGCGGGGGCGATCGGTCACATCTTCAACCTCGGTCACGGCGTGCTGCCCGACACTGACCCGACCGTGATCACCCGCGTCGTCGAGCTGGTCCACTCGCTCTGATGCTTGCCCCGAAACGTGCTCTCGTGCTCGGCGCGGGCATCTCGGGGCTCCTCGCCGCCCACCGCTTGCGGCAGCAGCTCGGGGATTCCGCCACCATCGTCATCGCTGACCCCGAGCCCGCTAGCGGCGGGAAGCTCCGCACCGGGACGCTCGGGCAATCCGGGGGACCGGTGGAGCTGGGCGCGGAGGCTTTCGTGCGGCGCCGACCCGAGGTGACGGGCCTCGCGGAGGAGCTTGGCGTCGCCGACCAGCTCGTCCATCCCTCCGGGCTGCGCCCTGCCATCTGGTCCGGGCATGAGCTCCACCCCATGCCTGCAGGCACGTTCATGGGCATTCCGCTGGGCCCCGAGGCCCTCGACGGCCTCGTTGATGACGCGACGCTGGCCCGCATCGCTGACGAGCCGGGGATGCCGCTGGATTGGACGCCGGGCCAGGATGCCAGCCTCGGGCAGCTCATCGCCGAGCGCTTCGGGCAACAGGTGGTCCAACGGTCCGTCGACCCCCTCATGGCCGGGGTCTATGGCGGCGGCACCGAGCACATCGGTGTCCGGGCGGCCACGCCCGAGCTTGCTGCCGCGCTCGACCGCGGCGCCACCAGCGTCACTGCCGCCGCCCGCTCGGCCCTGCGGCCCGGACCGGCAGGACCCGTCTTCGCCACCTTCCGCGATGGCTACCGCATCCTCGTCGACGCTCTCGAGCTTGCGGCCCGCGCCGAGCGATCCCCGGCAACCCTGGACCAACCGCTTCGCGCGGACGGCCGGGGATGGGACGCGGGGCCACTCGGGCACGCCGATATCGTCGTCATCGCCACGCCCGCGCACGCTGCTGCCCGGCTGCTCGCGCAGGCAGCCCCGGAAGCATCCCGCGAGCTAGCCCGCATCCAGCACGCATCGGCAGCTCTGGTCACCCTCGACCTGCCTCTCGAAGCCGGGATCCCGCAGCACTCCGGCGTGCTCGTCGCCACCGGTGAGGAACTCACCGCGAAGGCATTCACCTTCACCAGCCGCAAGTGGACCCACCAGGCGCACCGCAACCTCGTGCGCGTCTCTCTCGGACGCTTCGGAGATGATCCCGGCACCAGCATCCTCGACCAGCCCGATGCGCGGATCATCGATATTGCCCGCGCCGACCTGCGCACCGTGACCGGGGTGGCCGATGCGCCGCTCGCCACGCGGGTGCAGCGCTGGCGGGACGGGCTGCCCCAGTACGAGCCAGGCCATGCCGAGCGCATCACCACAATTGAGCAGGCCGTCGCGCCGCTGCCCGGCCTCGTTGTAGCCGGGGCCTACCTCCACGGCGTGGGCGTGCCCGCCTGCATCGCCACCGCCGACGCGGCCGTCGCGCAAGCTCTCTCGGGCATGGCAGGATAGGGCGCATGGCACGGCTCGATTACAAGGCGCTCAACGACACCATCCGCTACCTCATGTTCTCGGTGTACCGGGTGGAGCCCGGCCTCCTCGGCGAGGAGCGCGAGGCCGCGCGCGCGGACCTGCAGCGCTACCTCGACGACCTCGACGAGCGCGGGGTGATCGTCCGTGGCCTCTACGACGTCTCGGGCCTGCGCGCCGACGCGGACTTCATGATCTGGACGCACGCCGAGACCATCGAGCAGCTTCAAGCTGCCTACCAGGACTTCCGGCGCACCACGATCCTCGGTCGCGCGAGCAGCCCAGTGTGGAGCGTCGCCGCCCTGCACCGTCCTGCCGAGTTCAACAAGAGCCACGTCCCCGCGTTCATCGCCGGGGAGGACCCCGGCAACTACATCTGCGTGTACCCCTTCGTGCGCTCCTACGACTGGTACCTGCTGCCCGACGCCGAGCGTCGCACGATGCTCGCCGATCACGGCAAGGCCGCCCGGGGCTACGCCGACGTGCGCGCGAACACCGTGAGCTCGTTCGCGCTCGGGGACTACGAGTGGATCCTCGCCTTCGAAGCACCCGAGCTGCACCGCATCGTCGACCTCATGCGCGACCTGCGCGCCACCGAGGCGCGCCTGCACGTGCGCGAGGAGATCCCCTTCTACACCGGGCCGCGCGTGGAGCCCGAGGCGCTGGTGCGGGCGCTGCCCTGACGCTGCCTGGCTCAGCTGGCGGTTACCCCCGCGTTGTGTGAGGTTCTGCACCCTCGCACGGCCACGAGCGGGTGCAAAAGCTCACACTTCCGAGAGGGAGACGCGGGGCGAGCCGAGCTCGGCTACTCCGCGGGCCGCAACCGCAGGCAAACCGAGTTTATGCAGTACCGCTGATCGGTGGGCGTGGGATAGCCCTCGCCCTCGAACACATGCCCCAGATGGCTATGGCAGTTGCGGCACACCACCTCCACGCGGCGCGTGAACAGCGAGCGGTCCTCCCGCAGGATCACGGCATCCGAGTCGGCAGGATCGAAGAACGACGGCCAGCCGCAATGCGAGGAGAACTTCTCGCTGCTGCGGAACAACTCCGCCCCGCACGCCCGGCACTCATAGATGCCCTCGGTGGTGGTGTCGGTGTACTCACCAGTGAACGGGCGCTCCGTCCCGGCCTGCCGCAGTACCGCGTACTCGATGGATGACAGCTTCTTCCGCCACTCGGCATCAGCAAGCTCGAAGCGCGGCGGTGGCAATTGATCAGAACCCATGCCACAACGCTAATAGGTTTTCCGGTCCCGCGCCGCCAGCGGAGCGGGATCACTGGCTAAGGATGAAGCGTGGGGGCGCGGTAGCGAGGCCGGGAGTGGCCCCGCCACCGCGGGCCGCGGCGGTCTAGCTGCCGGAGGATCCGGCGGGCAGGCAGATCAAGCCTGTGCAGGGCTTCGGGGCGATCTCGATCACCACGTCGGTGGTGGCGTCGGGGGCGACGCCGTTTGACGCGGTGACGGTGATGGGGAACGTCCCGGCCTCGGTGGGGGTGCCCGAGAGGGTGCCGTCGGGGCCCAGGGCCAGCCCGGCCGGCAGCGGGTCGCCGGTGCTGACCGTCGGCGTCGGCGGGCCGGTGGTGGTGAACGCGAAAGTGTACGGCTGCCCGACCGTGCCGGCGGGGGGCGTGCCGACCAGGGTGGGGGCCTGGTCGATGGCGATCACCGAGACCGTGTCACCGCCGGAGTTGGTGACGTAGGCGCGGACGCCGTCCGGGTTGACCGCCACCCCGGACGGGAGGTCGCCGACTCCGATGGAGGCGGTGACGGTGTTGGTGGCGGTGTCGATCACCGACACCGTGTCGTCGTTGTTGTTGGCGGTGTAGGCGCGGGTGCCGTCGGGGGTGATGGCCACCCCGATCGGGAGGCCGCCGACTCCGATGGTGGCGGTGACGGTGTTGGTGGCGGTGTCGATCACCGACACCGAGTCGTCGCTGAAGTTGGTGACGTAGGCGAAGGTGCCGTCCGGGGCAATGGCGACCCCGCGCGGGGCGTCGCCGACGGGAACCGTGGCGGCGACCGCGTTGGTGCCCGTGTCGATCACTGACACCGAGTCGCTGTTTTGGTTGGTGATGTAGGCGAACGCGCCGTCGGGAGTGATGGCCACCCCGCGCGGGGCGTCGCCGACGGGGATGGCGGTGACGGTGTTGGTGCCCGTGTCGATCACCGACACCGTGTCGTCGTTGAAATTGGTGACGTAGGCGCGGGTGCCGTCGGGGGTGATGGCCACCCCGATCGGGCCGTCGCCGACGGGGATATTGGTCGCGGAGGTGTTGGTGGCGGTGTCGATCACTGACACCGAGTCGCTGAGTTCGTTGGCGGTGTAGGCGAAGGAGCCGTCCGGGGCAACTGCGACCCCGCGCGGGGCGTCGCCGACGAGAACCGTGGCGGCGACCGTGTTGGTGCCCGTGTCGATCACCGACACCGAGTCCTCGTTGAAGTTGGCGGTGTAGGCGAGGGTGCCGTCGGGGGTGATGGCCACCCCGGTCGGGCCGTCGCCGACGGGGATGGTGGCGGTGACCGTGTCGGCGGCGGCTGTGGCGGGCAGCCCCGCGGCGAGGGCAGCGGTGAGGGCGAGCAGCAGTGTGCCCGCCCGCGGCAACCGGTTCCGAGGCGCGCGGGGCCGTGGTGCCCGGATGAGCGTGGGTGCTGTGGTGATGGCGATCGTGACGATCATGGCCCCTGTTCTCCTGCACGTGATCCGGGCGTGCGATGTGGCGCGACGGGAGTGCCCGGTGCCTGCCCGCGGTCCTTCGTGCATCACACCATTCACTGCGGTTGCCGGTGTTTTGCTGAGCAGAACGAGACCAAGACGAGACGAACGCGACTGCGGGGGTGGCCGCAGGCCGGGCCACCCCCCGCAGTCGCGGTGCTCAGCTTGCAGCCGGGAGCGAGTCCTCGCTCTTCCTGTGCAGGACGAAGTCCGCCGCATTGACCGTCCTGGTGCGGGCCTTGTACTGGAAGGTGTAGCCGGGCCAGATGGTGCGGTTCATGCCCTGGGAGTCGAGGTACCAGCTCGTGCAGCCACCCGTGGACCACACGCCCGCGGAGAGCTTTGCCTGGATCTCGTCGTTGAAGTCGCGCTGGGCGTCAGCAGTGACCTCGACGGCGGCGTTGCGCTCGTCGGCGATGCGCATGGCCTCGAGGATGTAGCCGATCTGCTGCTCGATCATGAAGACCACGGAGTTGTGGCCGAGCCCGGTGTTGGGGCCGAGCAGGAAGAACGCGTTGGGGAACCCGTTGACGGTGATGCCGAGGTGGGTCTCCATGCCCTTGTCGCGCCACTGCTCGCTGAGGTTCACGCCGTTGCGCCCGACGATATCGACGTTGTCCATCGAGTCGGTGACGTGGAAGCCGGTGCCGTAGATGATCACGTCGACCTCGCGCTCGACACCGTCCGCGCCGATGATGCCGTTGGGGGTGAAGCGCTCGATGCCCTCGGTGACCACCGTGGTGTGCTCACGGGCGAGGGCCGGGTAGTAGGTCGAGGAGCCGAGGATGCGCTTGCAGCCGATGCGGTAGTCCGGCGTCAGCTTCTCGCGAAGCGCGGGATCCTTGATGGACCGCGTGACGTTCCACTTGCCCAATGATTCGAGCGGCTTCATGACGTTCGAGTTGCCGTTGAGCCCGAACGCCAGTGACTCCTGGATGCTGTAGATGCTGCCGCGGATGCCGCGCCGCAGACCGGGAACGCGCGCGATCGCTGCTCGGGCGGGCGAGGGGATCGGCACATTGGTGCGGGGCAGTACCCATGCGGGGGTGCGCTGGTAGAGGTGCAGCTCGGCGACCTCGTCGATGATCTGCGGGATGAACTGGATGGCGCTCGCGCCGGTGCCGATCACCGCGACCTTCTTGCCGCGAAGGTCAACGCTGTGATCCCACCGCGCGGAGTGGAACGAGGTGCCCGTGAACTCGTCGTCCCCGGTGAAGCGAGGGATGGAGGGAATATGGAGCGCGCCGACGCCGGAGACGAGGAACTCTGCCTCGTAGGTATCGCCCTCGGCCGTCGTTGCCGTCCAGGTCTGGGTGGTCTCGTTCCACTCTGCGCCGGTGAAGGTGCGGCCGAAGTGGGTGTAGCGCTGCAGATCGTGCTTCGCCGCTACGGATTTCATGTAGTCGAAGATCTCCGGCTGCTCGGCCCACAGCTTGCTCCAGCGGGCGTTGGGCTCGAACGAGAACGAATACATGTGCGCGGGCACGTCGCAGGCGCACCCGGGGTAGGTGTTGTCGCGCCAGGTGCCGCCGAAGTCATCGGCCTTGTCGATGATGAGGAAGTCGGACTTGCCGGAGCGCAGGAGCTGGATGGCCATGCCCATGCCGGAGAATCCCGTGCCGATGATCAGCGTGCGGGTGGTGTGCGTGGCTGGAGCGGTGCTGGATAGCAACGTTGGTATCCCTTCGAGTGGGGCGGGCGCGAGGCCGCTGGGGTGGCTTGCGGTGCGGGGACGCGTCGTTGCGCCGGACAAGCCGTCGGATGTGTGAGTCAATGTGTACCGGATAGTCCCGCTGGTCGGCAATGACGGGCGTCACACATCGCGGTGGCCCGGCGAAATGGTATGCGTACACTGACGCGCATGCCGAGACTCTCGATAGGACATGTGGCAGTGGCGGCGCTCGCGATTACGCTGGTGGCTGGCTGCGCGGACGGCGGGCAGCGGGCAACGCCGATCGGTGAGGAAGGCGAGGCCAGCGCAGCCGTCGAGGCCGGGGCATTCACCACCAACGGCGAGACCAGTTTCAATTCTCCATCGGGAAACATCACCTGCTGGTTCGGTCCGCGCCTCGCTGGCTCGCACGGTCCGGACGGGCTTCACGAGCCGTCGGTGGCATGCACGATCCGGGACACGATCGAGCCCGTTCCACCGCGGCCGGAGCACTGCCATCCGAACATCGCCTGGTTCGTGTCGGCCGTGCTGATCGACGGCGAGCCTTTGACAGGAACATGCTCGAACGGGGCACTCGCGTCAACGGGACCAGCTGCGGTCCTCGAGTATGGCCAGCACATCATCGTGCAAGGCGTGCGATGCACGAGCATGACGACCGGCGTCAGCTGCGTGGATGAAGCATCCGGCAAGGGCTTCCGGGTGGCCCGCGAGGGGATCGACCTGATCTAGCGGTGGTTCCGGACCGAGCGTGCAGGAGCGGCCCACTCGATCACGCTGGTGGCCCGCGTGTACCCCGCCTCGGAACGGGTAGGCCAGCAAGACGTCCTGCCGCCTAGCGAGGAGAAGCCGCGATGAGAAGCACCGGAAACTACCTGCGGTTCGGCTTGGTGCTGCTAGCCAGCCTGGTCCTGATGTTCCTGCTATCGATGTCCATGGTCCGCACAGTGGACCATTTCCACCTCAACCTCAGCAACTTCTACATCTCGCTGGTCATGGTCTCGGCGATGGCGCTGGTGATGATGGTCGGGATGCGCTCGATGTTCCAGAAAAAAGGGCTCAACATCGCACTATCGGTATTCTTCGTCGCCCTTTTCCTCGGCGCGTGGTCGCTGGGGCGCACCGAGACTTTCGTCGGCAACGAGGGATTTCTCAAGTCAATGATCCCGCACCATTCGCGGGCCATCCTCGTCTGCCAGGAATCTTCGCTCACCGACCCTGAGATCATCGAGCTGTGCCGGCAGATCGTCGAGACGCAGCGCGAGGAGATCGCCCAGATGGAACGCATCCTCGAGGACCGGTACTGACGAGCGCGCCGATAGGTCCGGACCGACTGCGCAGCGCCAGAAACACCGGAAACTGCCAAACGCGATAGAAATCGCGCCAGGTTCGAGGCAGCTTCTATCGCATTTGCGAGCACGAATCCGAGACAGGCCTACTCCGCCGCGGCGGCCTTCCCCGCGGGGCGCCCCTCCGGGAAGCGGTACCGCTCCGGGATCCCGCTGTACTCCACATCATCGCGGATGTACGGCGGGTCGAGCCCCTCGTGGAGGGTGCCGAGGCGGCGGGCATCGAGCCAGCGGTTGATGAGCACGACGAACACCACGATGAGGATGAGCGTCCAGCCGAATGTGGTGCGGAGGAACTGCGCGGCCTCGCCGAACTGCCGCCAGGGCACCGAGTACCACATGTCGAACGTGAGGAATCCGTAGGCGGCGAGCCAGGCCGGCCAGTTGCGGACGACGGAGTTGCGCATCACCACGGTCATCAGCAGCGGGAACATCAGCATCGAGTAGTACATCTGGCCGAGCGATCCGATGAGGAACTGTGCGGTGAGGATCACGCTCGCCGCGGTGCAGAGGAAGAACAGTTCCTCGTGGCGGTAGTAGCGGAACAGCAGCCACAGGGAGATGAGCACGATGACGGCCATGCCGCCGCGCAGGCCGAGGATCAGCCACTCGGGCAGGCCATAGTAGGCGGCATTGCCGGAGATGGCGCTGTTGAAGTAGTCGCGGGATTCCGCCAGATAGGGAGCTGTTTCGCGGACGAAGCGCGCCGGGTCCTTCGACAGTGGCCACGCAATGGTGAGCAGCACTATCGGAATGCCGATCGCTCCCATGAACGGTTGCCATTGCTTCTTGAGGAACGGGAACACCAGCAGCGGAAGAAGGATCGGTTTGATCGCGATTGTCAGGCCCATCGGCACGCCCGCCCACCAGAGGCGCCGCTCGAGGAGGAACTTGATGAACAGCACCTCGGCGAGGAAGATCAGCCCGTTCATGTTGGTGTAGATCAGTGTGTTCGACACGGACTCGGTGCTGAACATCGCGAGAACCGTGACGGGAAAGGCCACCGATCGGATGCCAAACCCGAACAGCTTCAGCAGGTAATAGGCGGCAAGCAGCACCGCGACAGCATTGATGATGATGTAGGTGCGCCGCGCGATGTCGTAATCCATGTAGCCCAGCGGCGAGATCATCAGGGTGCCGCTCGGCGGATACAGGTAATGCGGATGCGTCCAGTTGAAATTGTCGAGATACACGTCGCGGTTGTTCAGGAAGTTCTGCGCGGCGGTATAGATCGGCAGGAAGTCATTGGTCACCGCACCGTTGAACGCCAGGATGACTGTCCGGTGGATCACCGTGAGAACCGCGAAGGGCCATGCCACCATCGTGATGATGCCCGCCGTGGTCAAGGGAGCTCGTGACGTCAACTGTGAGGGAAACACGCAGGTAAACTACCCCAACTCGGACGTGCTTCGCTGCATGACACCCACGGAGGGGTCAGCGAGGGCAGGTCGTCGCGGGTGAAGCCTGCCCATCTGTGACGAAGAACGCGACCTGCTCCGCCGCGCAGGCAGAGCTGAGCACCGCGCCATGCCCGGTGCCCTGCCAGGTCACGCTGGAAACGGTGGACCCATTGGCGAGCAACCGGCCGCGCAGCTCCCGGATGGTGCCTGCCCCCGCGCGCGGATCCCGTGTCCCCTCGAGGAGCATCGTGGGCAAGGGCGCTTCGAGATCGGTGGGGACGAGCTCGATGGTGGGCCAGGACGTGCAGAGCAACGTGCGCAGCAGCAGCTGGTCGCCCACGATCGGATGATCGATGCGCCACTGCTCCGCGCGCTCCTGCACGTCGGCGGCCGTGGCGCGGGCAAGGGTGTCGCTGCACTGGCCGATGTACTGGCCGTCGGAGGATGCAGCGGAATGCTGGATGAGGCTCAGTCGCAGGAGCTCCGCGGGCTGGCGGTTCCGTGCCTGGGCGAGCGCGTCGGCGAGGGTGTCCATGCGTTGCTCGGCGGTGCCGTTGCTGTCGCCGAGCAGCCCGATGGCGGTGCTGATGATCGTTCCCGGGGTGACGAACCCGAGCCGGCCCGCGCGGGCGTCAGCGATCATCTCCTGGAGCGCCGCGATCGGATCAGGGGCGAGCGCGCAGTTGGTCGCGGTGCAGTGCGCGGCGAACGCCCCCAGCGCGGCCTCGGCTCCCTCGGACTGTTGCTGGGCCTCCGCGAGATTGTCGCTCCCGGGAATTGGTGGCGGCGTGGCGGGCATGGCCAGGGGCGAATCGAGCACGAGCCGCGAGACGTTCTCCGGGAACAATGTGGCGTAGGTGAGCGCGAGCGTCGCGCCGTCCCCGGACCCGATGAGGGCGAGGCGGTCGAGCCCCCATTCCGCGCGCAGCAGCTCGAGGTCGCGCGCGGCGTTCTCCACCGTGAAGAACGTCTCCATCGGCTCGAGCTGATCAGTGCACGAGAGCGTGGACTCCCGGCTGATCCGCGCGACCGTGGCAGTGCGGTCCGCGATGTCCTCGGCGTCCCTGGTCAGGTCGATGTGTTCCTCGATCAGCCCCTGGCTCAGGCAACTGATCGGGGTGGAGAGACCCGTGCCGCGCCGATCGACAGCCACCACCGGGCGCGAGGCGATCAGCGGCGAGGATTCCACCGCCATCGTTGCCAGCGCGCGGGAGGATGCTTGCGCGGTACTGGTAGTCAGGACCACCGGCTCGGCATCGATGGGCGTGCCCTCGAGGCGGGCGCGCGCCACGCCCAGCTCGATCGGCTCAACGAGGTCGCCGGAATGATCCACGGGAACGATCAGCGTGGCGCAGTCGAGCTGGACGCCAGGCGGAATCGGCGGAAGCTCATGCATGGCCGTGATCTCGCCCGCGCACTCCGACCAGGCCAGCTCGTTCTCTGGCGACGAGAGCCCTGGGGGAGCGACCGGCCCGTCCACGGTGCCCTCGGCCGGTGCCGCGCCCCGATCGATCGCGAGGGGCGGGCGCTCCGACGGGACGGACCCGCAGGAGGCGACCAGCGCGCATGCCGCGCCGAGCGCCACCACGATCAATGAATGCCTAGTTGGCACGATGCTCCCTACTTGTCCCTAGTCCGCGCGCGCCCACCGCGTGAACAATGATCCGTCGCCGTCTGCCAGGGTATGCGCGAGCCGCATCCGATGCGCCACAGCAGTGGGGTCCACGGCGATCCGTGGCGCATCGCCACCCACGAGCACCGGCGCGATGGTCAGGCACAGCTCGTCGACGAGATCATGGCGCAGCATCGCGCCGAGCAGCGACGGCCCGCCCTCGCACAGCATGCGACCGAGGCCGCGCTCGTGCAGCACTGCCAGCACATCGCCCGGATGCACCGCCTGCCCGTCACGCGGAGCGAGCTCGATGACCTCCCCGCCAGCCTCGCGGAGGAGATGCTTCCTGCCGGGATCGGCGTCGATGCTGGTGATCACCAGCGGAGGCACCTCGGTGCTCGTGAACAAGGTGTGCGCCGCGTCAAGATCCGCTCTGCCCGTGACCACCGCGATCGGCGGTACCGGCTGCTGGCCGCGCTCGATGCGGCGCTGCCTCGCCGCAGGAGCGATCCGCGCCCCGGAGTAGCCCTCGGCGCGTGCCGTGCCAGCGCCAACGATCACCACGTCCGCGAGCTCGCGCAGCAGCCCGAAGATCTTCTTGTCGAGCGGGCTGGACAGTCCGCCCGAGGCGCCGTCGATCATTGCGGCGCCGTCGATGCTGGACACGAAGTTCACTCGCAGGCAGGGACTCTCGCGGTACTCGTAGAGCCGCGGGAGATCGGGCGCGGCGCTCGAAGCTGTGAACTGGATCGCAGAAAGGGGAGTGGGCACACTGCCAATCTGCCCACGTCGATAGGATTTGGCAATGACCGCACGCCTTGTCGACCGCACACCGGTGATCCCCGCCGACCAACTGGTGGCCCAGATGGTGCCGCCCGCGATGTTCAACGAGGTGAGCTTCGACTCGTACATCCCCGATCCCGCGGAGCCCTCGCAAGCAGCCGCGGTCAATGCCGCGCGCGAGTTCGCCCAGGCTGTAGCCCGCAACCGAAACGGCAGGAAGAAGCTCTTCGGCAAGAAGAACACCGTCGGCGCGGGCCTCTACCTCGACGGTGGCTTCGGGGTCGGCAAGACCCACCTCCTCGCCTCGATCTACCACGCGGTGCCCGAGCCCAAGGCATTCGGGACCTTCGTCGAGCTCACCCATGTGGTGGGCGCGCTCGGCTTCATGAAGGCCGTCGAGGAGCTCTCGGGGCACTCGGTGCTGTGCATCGACGAGTTCGAGCTCGACGATCCCGGTGACACGATGCTGGTCTCGCGCCTGCTCACCGAGCTCTCCGCGCGCGGCGTGTCGATCGTCGCGACCTCCAACACCCTGCCCGGCCAGCTCGGCGAGGGACGGTTCGCTGCCCAGGACTTCCTCCGCGAGATCCGCAAGCTCGCCTCGGTGTTCGAGGCCGTGCGCGTCGACGGCCCCGACTACCGGCACCGCGACCTTCCCCCCGCCCCGCAGCCCATCTCCAGCGAGGAGCTCGAGGAGCGCGCCGCGCACACCGATGGCGCCACTCTCGACGACTTCGACGAGCTATGCAAGCACTTGTCCACGCTGCACCCTTCCCGCTACGGAAAGCTCGTCGAAGGGATCCCTGCGGTCTTCCTCAAGGACGTCCACCCCGCGCAGGACCAGGCTGTCGCGCTGCGCCTCGTCGTGCTTGCCGACCGGCTGTACGACGCGAGCATCCCCGTCATCGTTTCCGGCGCCAAGCTCGACGAGATCTTCACCGAGGAGATGCTCGCCGGTGGATACCGCAAGAAGTACCTGCGCGCCACCTCCCGCCTGCTCGCGCTGTCCCGCTTCGGAGAGCAGGCACGCACCACGGGCTGATCGCGCCAGGGGGGATCGTCGGGGTCAGCCGAGCGGGCGCGCGAGGAGGAGATCACGCTCGATGCTCGCGCCCACCGGGAAATCCCGCGTGCCGGCCTGCGTGAAGCCATTGCGCTGGTAGAACGACTGCGCACGATGATTCTGCTGGTTCACGCCCAGCCAGATGCGCTGCTGGCCAGCGCGGGCGGCGGCAAGCACGTGCCGCATCAGCAGCGTCGCGTGTCCACGGCCATGATGATTGGGCAGCAGGTAGAACTTGCTCAGCTCGGTCGTTCCCGTGGCCTCGCTGATCGCTGGATCGTCGAGCGTGGCGCCGCGAGGCTCCGGTGGTGAGTCGAGCGCGATGAGCGCGTAGCCGACGATGCTGGATGCCTCGCGGAGCACGAGCACTCGATGCTGCTCGCTGGCGATGTACCGGGAGAAGTTGTCCTTGGTCAGGTGCTGATCAACGAAAGCTGCCATGTCCGCCGACGGCATGGCAGCCGGGCATGCCAGGGGAAAGGTGATGGCAGCCACGCGGCTGACCTCGGCCGCATCCTTCGCGGCCGCGACATCGACCCGAACGTGATCGTGGAACATAGGGTGCACCATACTGCGATCGAGGCAGTGACTTGGTCCATGTCGGGGAAGCGCAATCGTGCTGAGCTCATCGCGGCGCTTGCTGGGGTCCATCCCGGCGTGGGCCCGCTGGGGCCGCAGTATCGGGGGGCCGCATGGAGCGCGCATGAGTTGCACGAAGCGCGCGGCGAAAAACAAAAACCCCCTGCGAACAGGGGGTTTTGTTGGTGCGCGATACTGGGATTGAAGCTGTGTTTGGTGACTCTCCACGGATTGGCCCCTAGCAGGGTATTCCGGCTACTCTACGCCCTGGACCAGCGGAAACGATTACAGACAACCGTGCCCAACGATGCCCAAAGATGCCCGAAGATGTGGCAGAGATTGGGCACAAAACCTTCCGATTGGGCACGGATTGGGCACACGGGGAGAGCACCAGTGGCACACGAGACCAAGCGCCTGTTCGGCAACACGCGGCAACTGAAATCAGGGCGGTGGCAGGCCCGCTACACCGGCCCGGACCTCAGCCGCCATAAAGCCCCGCAGACGTTCGCGACGCGTGAGGACGCGCAGGCGTGGCTAGCGGAGCGGTACCGCGAGATACGCGACGGGCTGTGGGAACCCCCGTCAGTGGTGGCGAGGAAGAAGGCCGCGAAGAAGGTCACTTTCTGTGAGTACGCGAGCCAGTTCCTGGACGTGAAGCGGGCGACTGGCCTGGCACCACGAACCCTAGAGGGCTACCAGCGCTACCTGGACCGGTTCCTGCTGCCCGCGTTCGGTCCTATGCCCCTCGCGGACATAACCCCAGACGCTGTGCGGAACTTCTACGCAGGCATGCAGTTCCAGGGACGCCGTAAGGACGCCACCGGTGGTACGCAGCGCGCCCACGTCTACGGGCTGCTGTCCTCGATCATGCGTGCCGCCGAGGATGAGGACAAGATCGTGAAATCGCCGTGCCGCATTCGTGGTGCTGCGCGCCCACAGCGCCTACAGCCCGCCGATGAGCATTTCGTGGAGCAACCGCTGTGGCTTCAGAAGGACGTGTTCAACGCCCTGGTGCCTGTGCTGCCTGAGCAGTGGCAGATCGCGCCGGTGCTGGGGCTGTTCGGGGCGCTGCGGTTCGGTGAGGTCGTGGCACTACGCCGCAAGGACATCAGTTTCCGTGATGGTGCGCTGCATGTTCGTCGTGGGGTGTCCCGCACCAGGGGCGAGGTGCATGAGCGGCAGACCAAGACGCTGGCGGGGCGCCGGACGGTGTTCCTGCCGCCCACGGCGATGGTGGCATTGCGGGATCACCTCGACGCGCACACGGGTACGGGGCGGGATGCGCTCGTGGTGTCGTCGGTCCGTGACCCTGCGCAGCATTTGTCGTGGTCGGCTTTCCAGCGCCACTGGGCTAAGGCCCGCAGCGAGGCAGGGCACGACGAACTCACGTTTCATCATTTGCGGCACGCGGGAATCAGCTTGTTCGCGCGCTGCGGTGCGACGCCGCGTGAGAACGAGATCAGGTCGGGGCATAGTGCGGCGACGATCTCGCATCACTATCAGCACACGGACCCGGAGCGGATGGGGGAGCTGGCGCGTCGTATGGATGAGGTGTGGGCGGAGGCAATTAGAATCCATACAGTTATTAAAGCTGTTTAGACATTCCTGCCCAATCGGTGTACATTCCTGCCCAATGGTTCCCATTGGGGGCCAGGGACACGGAATGAGCAGCGGGAGATGCCCGCCCCTACCGGCGCAAACCGGCGTAGGGGTGGGCTTTTTTCGTGCCACAAAACAAAGGAGATGCACGCAATGCGGAAGAAGAACCTGTTGCGGCTGCGGGCTGCGGCGGAACTGGTGGGGCTGTCACCGAAGACACTGCGCCGCTTCATCGCTGAGGGCGAGCTGAAGGCCTATCGTGTCGGCAAGAGCCTGATCTACGTGGATGAGCAGGACGTGCTGGCGTTGATCCGCGCCGTGCCGAATGGCGCGGATTCGTAAGTGAGCAGCGGAAACGCCGCGTTGCACCCCCTGTCACTACATTTCACCGCGTGACAAAACATCATTTGCGCGCGAAGGAGTTCGCCGCCCGGCACGCGGTTACTGAACGGACGGTCAGGCGGTGGATCGCTGAGGGCACGATCCCCTCGATTCAGGTAGGGGCGGTCCGGCTTATCCCCGAGGACGCCCTCGACCACATCACGCCGCCGCGAGCCACCGAATAAGCAGAAAACCCAGAGGTGGCGTGCCTCTGGGCTTTCACGTCTGAACACCCTTAACCGGAAAGTTCCTAATGAGCGTACCAATTAGCGGCGGCGGTGCCCTGCTGCCTCAGCACCGCGACATGCTGAAAAGCAGCGGCATCCCCGACGATGTGATCGAAACACGCGGATACCGCTCCATCCGCGACCCCCGCGAGCTAGAGGAAATGTACCCGCAGCTCGCCAAGACAGCCAGGACACGAACACCCGGCCTCTACATACCCATGCACCGCTGTAACGGCACCCAATGGGGCTACCAGTACCGTCCCGACCATCCCCGCGAACGCCACGGCAAACTCGTCAAGTATGAGACGCCGCAGGGGCAAGCGACGCAAATCGACTTCCCGAAGATGCTGAGGGGCCGCGCCAATCCCAAGGTGGACCTGTACATCACTGAAGGCGCGAAGAAGGCGGACGCTGCGGTCGGTGCGGGCCTGTGCTGCATCGCGCTGACCGGAGTGTGGAATTGGCGACGCAAGGTTGCCCCTGCTGTCAATGCCACAATTGCGGTGCCCGACTGGGCAGACCTCGCGTTGCAGAACCGGACCGTGGTCATCGCGTTCGATGGTGATGTGCAGCGCAAGCCGGAGGTTCGGCGCGCCATGGGGGAGCTTGCCCGCTATCTAGGATCGAAGGGCTCGACGGTCCGGTATCTGCATCTACCCGACACCGACGAGAAGACCGGGCTCGATGATTACCTGGCAGAACATGGTGTTGATGAGCTGAAGCAGCTTGTCCGGTTCGAGATGCCACCCGAAGCGGGCGGTGAGCCCCCCGCGCGCACCCCGGTTGGCCGGGCACGGCATTGGCCCACCATCGACGGCGCGGGCCTCCTCAATCGCGTCGAAGAAGCTATTCGGCGGCACTGCGTCCTGCCCGACGACGATGCGATCACCACGGCTGTGCTGTGGACGGCGGCAACGCATTTCGTGGACCTGTTCGACTATGCGCCCCGCCTGATCATCCGGTCAGCGACGAAGCGGTCAGGCAAGACCCGCCTGCTGGAAGTGGTGGAGGGCATGGCGTGGAATCCGCTGCCCACGGCGAACACCTCCACCGCCGCGCTGTTCCGCTCGCTTGATTCCGAGAAACCCCCAACGGTGATGTTTGACGAGACCGATGCCATTTTCGGCACACGGAAGGCGTCCGACGCGCATGAGGAGCTGCGCGGCATCCTCAACGCCGGATTCCAGCGGGGAAAACCTGTGCGGCGTGTGGACAAGGACACGATGCAGGTCGTGGAGTTCCCTGTGTTCGCGTTCTGCGCCTTGTCTGGCATCGGGCGGCTCCCTGACACCATCGAAGACCGGGCCGTGATCATCACCGTGAAGCGCCGCAAGAAGAACGAGGCCGTGAAGCCGTTCCGGTTGCGCCGCGACCTTCCCCCGCTCGTTGAGCTGCGCGAGGAGCTGGCCGCATGGGCTGAGCAGAACCGGGCAAAGGTGGAAGGCGCGGAACCTGCCGATATGGGGGTGGAGGATCGTGTTGCCGATACGTGGGAGCCGCTCATCGCGGTCGCTGATGCCGCGCACCCTGATTGGGGCCGACGTGCCCGTCAGGCCGCGCAAGCCGCCAACGGGCGGACGGACAGTGGCGGCACTCAGGAGGAGTTGCTGAGGGACATAAGGGCGGTGTGGGAGAACCACTACGGAGTTTCGTTCCTGAAATCGACTGTGCTTGTTTCTGAGCTAGTGGCGCTCCCGGATTCGGCGTGGTCCGACCTCAGCGGCGAGCACTACCTGTCGGCTCACGGGCTGGCCCGCAGGCTTGGCGAGTTCGGCGTCAAGCCTCGCCAGAACGATGCTCGGACGGAGCGTGGCTACCACCGCTCCGACTTCCTGGACGCGTTCGAGCGGTGGCTCTGATCGGCTTTTTTCAACCCTGTTCACTCTGGGAACTGTCCAGAGTGTCCAAGTGTCCGAAAAAGGTGTATCTACCTGCGGAAACGATGCGATCCGGCAACTGTCCGCAAAGTGTCCAGCAACTGTCCAGAACGCCGCGCTGGACACTTCGCGGACACTTCGCGGACACTTCGACAAAACCACCAAAATACCAGGTCACGCGGGCATTTACGGACAGTTGGACACTCTGGACAGTTCCCAGAGTGGAACGTTTCGATCTTTTGCATCAACCGGCTCGCTGAGGTGCCCTGGGCCACGCGCCCTGGCTAGGGTCCGCCCCGTGTTCGCTGGCCCCCGCTAGCGTCCATTACGGCAGGCCACCCCCGCGCCTGACACACCCATCGGGGGTGGCCCGCCACCCGCACTAGCGAAACGAAAAACACGGGTTTATCGGCACCAGCGCTTCTTTTTGTGAATCACCACCCCAGCGAGGACAGGCAACTATGGACGACTCTTTTATCGCGGATACCTGGACTAGCGAAAAGCTCGCGGAGCTGCGCGCGAACTTCGCGGGGCTGACGGATTCCCAGCGGCTCGATGAGGCCGCTCGTGCCGCTGATGAGCTACTGGACGTCCTCGATGAGGCAGAGAACGACGGGGTGACCGGTGATGCGGTGACGCTGCTGCATGGCATGTTCACGGCGTTCGCTGTGGTGGTGGCCGACCGGTGAGCGTGGCACCGCTTATCGAGTTGGAGCCCGAGGAGCGCGCGGAGGTCGCGGCGGTGCTGCTGGGGTGCGCCGAGACGGTGGGGGCGCTGCGCGACGGATCGCGGGCCGCTTATGCGCTGCGCGTGATGGCGCGTGCCATCGCGGAGTGATTCGGGGGTGTCTCGATGTGTTCGTAGTGAGACACCCCGGCTGCTGGGCTTCGCGGGGGGTGTTTCCCCTGGACCGCATGTCTCGTTAGTGTGTCTCGATACTACGTGTCTCACATTGCGTCATTGAGATAGATTGTGAGACCCTCGGGGTGCGACCACGACGAGAAGGACACCCCCCATGAGCGACACCACCACCGCCCGCCGCTACGGCTACGCCCGCGTATCCACGTCCCGCCAGACCCTCGCCCAGCAAATCGACGCGCTACGCGCCGCCGGGGTCGATGAGGAGCACATCTACCGCGACGTGATCAGCGGAACCAAGACCGACCGCCCAGGGCTGGCCGAGCTGCGCCGCCATCTACGCCCCGGCGACACCCTCGTGATCGTGGCGCTCGACCGGCTGGGCCGCACCCTATCCGGCATCCTGCGGACACTAGAGGAGCTGACCGAGCAGGGCGTGAGCCTCGTTTCCCTGCGCGAGGGCTTCGACATGACGACACCGGCAGGGCGCGCCGCCGCCGGGATGTTCGCCGTGATGGCCCAACTAGAGCGTGACCTGATCGTGGAGCGGTCCCAGGCCGCGAGGGATGCGCTGAAGGCGCGTGGGGGGAGCGTGGGGCGAAAGCGCGCCCTCACCGAGGACCAGGCGCGGCAGGCCCGTGCGCTGAAGGATCGCGGCGAGACTGCCCGCGCTATCTGCGAGACGCTGGGTATCTCGCGGGCCACCCTGTACCGCTACCTCGCGGAGAGCACCCCGGCCACCACCTAGACCCCTGCCCAGTGGCTCCGCTGCGGTGCGCCCCCGCTGCCTACGGTCATCGCATGACCAGCAACCTGGGCATCGCCTGCGCCCGCTACGCCGCCCTCACGCGCTCCCGCCCCGCCGATGACCCCGCGCTCACGGCAGCTCGTGCCGGTATGGCCGCTGAGCGGCTACGCGCCGCCATCCACGCCAACGCTGCGGTGCTCACCCCCGCCCAGCGCGACGACCTCGCCACCGTCCTACTCGCGGGCGGTGACGCATGACCGGCCACGAGTGCGACGACGAGCAGGCCCTAGCGGTGGCGTTCTCGATCATTGAGCGGTGGCCCGTGGGTCGTGAGGTCCACGCCGATGCGGTGATGCTCAAAATGGGGGCCATCCGCTTCTGCGAGCCCCGCCGCCTAGGGCTGGCGTTCCGTCAGCTCCACGCCGAGGGGATGCTCGTGGCTCTCGGTGCCAGGCGCACCACCAAACCCCACCTACACGGCAGCTACCAGACTGTGTGGCGGCGCGTGAACACCCGTGGAACCTTCTATGAGCCCACGTCGCGGCTACAGCTCTGCCTGGACGGCATGGACGGTGACCAGTGAAGCCGTCGCCGCAGGCCACCCCGTCGCCGCCTCATGTCTGCCCCGACTGCCGGGGGCCATCCATGAATTACAAAGGGACACAGCATCTTTGGCGGTGCCGCCGCTGCGTGAACCGCGTCATTGGTTTGCGGGATCGTGTCCGCCCATGAGCCTGTCCGATGAGCTGGCGCGGCGTCGCGCCGGATACATGCCCCGCGTGGACCTGGCAACGTTCAGCCTGGCCGCTGAGCTACGCGCAGCCACCCCCGAGGACTTCGACCGTGAGCTACACGCGTTCCTCGCTGATCCCGAGGTACCGCCGAACGCCAAGCAGGCGGTGATCGCGGATGTGCTGGCTGTGGCCGGTGAGGTCGATAAGGCCCTCGCCAGGGTGGCGGTGGTGCTGGGGCGGCGCGAGTCGTGGAAAACCACGCTGGCGGCTCGTGAGCGCGCCGAGGTGGACAAGGCCAACGCGGTGCCGCGTCTTGCTGCTGCGGTGGATACAGCCCGTGGGCGGCTCGATGCGGAGCTAGCGCGGGTCACTGCTGTGGCTGCGGCGGTGGGCCTGGACCTGGCGCGCATCGACACCACACCGACCACACGGCGGTGCCCCCTCGATGATCTGCGGCACCACGTCCACGCTGCGGAGGATGCTGTGCGTGCTGCTGGTGGTGAACCGGGGGAGTGGTCGGACCCGACTGTGGGTGTGTTCGAGCTGGCGGCGACGGATGCGGCGTGGGCGTCGCGGTTCCCTGCGGTGCTGCGTGGCAGGACGCGTGTGTGGGTCGGGCCTAGCGGCACATTGCCGGAGATCGCGGCATGGCTCGCTGCGGAGGCACCCCGCTAGGTCACGGCTCGGTCACAACTAGCGCCCGTGGTGGGCTGTTTTTGGGGGATCGCCCGCTGCCGCATTGGGCACGCGTTGGGCACGCGCTGTGTGTGGAAAGTAAAAAACCCCCTGTTACCAGGGGGTTTAGTGGTGCGCGATACTGGGATTGAACCAGTGACCTCTTCCGTGTCAGGGAAGCGCTCTCCCACTGAGCTAATCGCGCGGGAACCTCTGAGAAGAGGTGGAGACGGGAATCGAACCCGTGTGCACGGCTTTGCAGGCCGTTGCCTCACCACTCGGCCACTCCACCGTAGGGGGTCAAGCCCAACCTCTTGAGCGGATGACGGGATTCGAACCCGCGACCCTCACCTTGGCAAGGTGATGCGCTACCAGCTGCGCTACATCCGCACGCTCCGCTGCTCCCGGTTCCTTGCGGTCCCGATTGCCGGTGCGGTTGAGAACATTAGCGGATGTGTGGCTGAGTGACAAATCCGGGGCGGAGGACTTGCGTGTCGTTCGCTGCTCCGCTGGGAAGACGCCTGGTGAACAGTCGGTTTCGCGGGGGAGTGGCTGCATCGAGGCGGGCCGGGCTCGATAGCGCCATGGCCGCTCGCGGTTGGGGCGCGGGCAGGCTCGATGGCGGCTGGGGCGCCCGTGGTGAAGCGCGGCCGCCCCTAAACGCGATAGAAGCTGCCGAGAATCGGGCATGGCTTCTATCGCGTTTAGCGAGATCCGGTGCTTTTGCCGCCAGGACCGGCCTCACCGGCACGGCCCGCGCCGCCAGGACCGGCCTCTCCGGGAGGCTCCCAATCAGGCACCCCGCCACCCCGCAGCGCCCGCCCCGTGCGCGTGTTTTGCGAACGCGGGGCCCCGTGCTAATGTTCCTCCTCGTTGTCACCCGTGCGTGTGTTCGTGCGAGGCGGATTTCCGGCGTTCGATACAGGCCCGGTAGCCCTCAGGAAACCACGTCACGAGATGGCTCATAAGGTCCCGTAGCTCAGTGGGAGAGCGTTCCGTTCACACCGGAAAGGTCGCTGGTTCGATCCCAGCCGGGACCACACGATCGCTCAGGATCCCTGGACCGCAGTAGCCCCGGATCCGTAGCAAGCACAGGAGCCCCGCACCAGCTAACGGTGCGGGGCTCCTCGCGTGCTGCGCGCACTCGCGCGCGGAGCAGCGGGTCGCGGACTACTTGCCGGTCAGCTTGTCGGTGACCTCGTTTGCCTTGTCCTTGACGTTCTCCACGCCCTTCTTGACGGTGGATTCGGCCTGGTCGGCCTGGCCTTCGGCCTTGAGGTCCTCGTTGCTGGTGGCCGAGCCCACGGCTTCCTTGGCCTTGCCCGAGAGCTCCTGCGCCTTGTTGCTGATCTTGTCTCCGAGACCCATGGTGCTACCTCCGGGGTTGGTTTCGCTTGGACGCGGGGCCCGTGCGGGGCACGGGCGTTCCGCTGCTTTCCAGTGTCCCCACGAGCGTTGGTCATAGCCACCCGTTTTGCCCGGAAGCCGCGCCTTGCCGCGATGATCCTTGTTCGCTGGGGGAGAAACCCATCCGTCGGGCCCATTGTTACGAACCCATGGCGTGATGAGGCATCCGCGCGGCAGAATGAAACCATGAGTCATCAGCCCATGCGCGAGGCGGGGGTGCCGCGACAGATCGGTCGAGGGGCGCTGCGTGCTTCACTAGCGCATCCGAAGGAGCCGGGGCAAGGGTTGATGACTGGATGACCCAGGTAAAGGATCCACCGCCCGTGGTGATGTCGCGCCGCCGGTACGTCGCCACTCGGTCAGTGGCGGCAATGCGGGCCGTGCGGGCGCAGTTCAAGCGGCATCCGCTCGTGGCGCTGGCCTATCAGGTGACAGTGGCTATCGTCGGCGCGGTGGTCCTGGTGATCGGCGTGATCGCGATTCCCTACCCGGGACCAGGGTGGTTGATCGTCTTCGCGGGGCTGGGCATCCTTGCCACGGAGTTCCCGTGGGCGCGGCGGATCCTGCATGATGCGCTGGGCCGCTACCGAGCGGTGATGGCCTGGTACAAGCGCCAGCATGGCGTGGTTCGCGTGGCGGGCGCGGCCGGAACGGTCATCCTCACCGTCATGACGCTGTGGCTCCTGGGCGCGATCGGGCTGACGGCTAGCTGGTTCGGGATCGACCACCCCTGGCTCGGCAGTCCCCTCTCCTAGGGAACCGGTACTGTGGTAGAGCCATCGCCGTGATTCACGGTGCCGGCGGATTCCGCGCTCCTGGGGCGACGGCCGCCATGGCTGGAACACATCCGTTGCCGGGCGCCATGCCTGGCGCGGGGCAATACGAGGCCCTGGCGAAGGGCCCCCAAGCACTAGGAGATCCCTGTCGTGAGCGTGCCCGCTGATCGAGATGCCATCGCCCGTGTCCTTGTGCCGGCGGGGACGGCGGCGGGCAAGGCGATCTTCGAGGCTGGATTGCCCACGAAGGGCGCCGAGGGAATCGTCGTGGTGCGGGACTCCGAGGGCGCGCTGCGGGACCTCTCCTGGACGCCCGAGGAGGAGACCGAGGTAGAGGCAGTGCCAGCAGCCTCGGACGAGGGCCGCATGGTCATCCGCCACTCCTGCGCGCATGTGCTGGCGCAGGCGGTGCAGCAGGAGTTCCCCGAGGCGAAGCTTGGCATCGGGCCGCCCATCCGTGATGGCTTCTACTACGACTTCCAGGTGGAGCGTCCCTTCACGCCCGAGGACCTCACCAAGCTCGAGTCCCGGATGCGCAAGATCATCAAGCAATCCCAGCGCTTCTCCCGTCGCGTCGTCGAGTCGCTCGATGACGCGCGCGCCGAGCTCAGTGGCGAGCCATTCAAGCTCGAGCTGATCGACGACAAGTCCGGGATCGATGACCCCGAGGTGATGGAGGTCGGTGGCGCCGAGCTGACGATCTACGACAACCTTGATCCCCGCACCGGCGCGAAGGTATGGGCGGACCTGTGCCGTGGACCGCACATCCCCACCACCAAGCACATCCCGGCGTTCAAGCTGACGCGCAGCTCCGCCGCGTACTGGCGGGGCGACCAGAGCCGCGAGGACCTCCAGCGCGTCTACGGCACCGCCTGGGAGACCCAGGAGGCGCTCGATCAGCACCTCGAGCTGATCGCGGAGGCCGAGCGGCGCGATCATCGCCGCCTGGGCAACGAGCTCGACCTGTTCAGCTTCCCCAGCGAGCTCGGCTCGGGGCTTCCGGTGTTCCATCCGCGCGGCGGCATCATCCGCAAGGAGCTCGAGGACTACTCGCGCAAGCGCCACATCGAGGCGGGCTACGAGTTCGTCTACAGCCCGCACATCACCAAGGGCGATCTGTTCCAGGTCTCGGGCCACCTCGACTGGTACAAGGACGGCATGTTCCCCGCGATGCACATCGACGCGGAGCACGACGAGGACGGCACCCTGCGCAAGCCCGGGCAGGACTACTACCTCAAGCCGATGAACTGCCCGATGCACAACCTGATCTTCCGGCACCGCCACCGCTCCTACCGGGAGCTGCCGCTGCGCCTGTTCGAGTTCGGCTCGGTGTACCGCTACGAGAAGTCCGGGGTGGTGCACGGCCTCACCCGTGTCCGTGGCATGACGCAGGATGACGCGCACATCTACTGCACCAAGGACCAGATGCATGACGAGCTGACGAGCGTGCTGAACTTCGTCCTCGATCTGCTCAAGGATTACGGCCTCGACGACTTCTACCTCGAGCTGTCCACCAAGGATCCCGTCAAGTACGTCGGCTCCGACGAGGCGTGGGAGGAATCCACCCGCACCCTGGAGGAGGTGGCGCAGGCATCCGGCCTCGAGCTGGTTCCCGATCCGGGCGGAGCCGCGTTCTACGGCCCGAAGATCTCGGTGCAGGCAAAGGATGCGCTGGGCCGCACCTGGCAGATGTCGACCATCCAGCTGGACTTCAACCTGCCGGACCGTTTCGATCTCGTCTACACCGCCGCCGATGGCAGCCGCCAGCGGCCCGTGATGATCCACCGTGCGCTGTTCGGCTCCATCGAGCGCTTCTTCGGTGTGCTCACCGAGCACTATGCCGGTGCTTTTCCCGCTTGGCTCGCACCGGTGCAGGTGGTAGGAATCCCGGTGGCTGATGACCATCAGGATCACTTGTTCGCCGTGGTCGATCAGCTCAAGCTGCGGGGGATCCGCGCCGAGGTCGATTCCAGTGACGAGCGGATGCAGAAGAAGATTCGCACCCACACCACGCAGAAGGTGCCGTTCATGCTGCTCGCCGGCGCGCGGGATGTCGAGGCGGGCGCAGTGAGCTTCCGCTTCCATGACGGCACCCAGGTCAATGGCGTTCCCGTCGCCGAGGCGGTGAATGCCATAGCGAGCTGGGTGGGCGAGCGGATCAATGCCGCCCCGAGCGCCGAGGCGATCCGCGAGCGGCAGGGCGCCTGAGTGCTGCGCGACGATGAACGAGCCATGACCGATACGGGGGTGGGGGATCCTGACCATCTGGACCGGATCTGGACTCCTCACCGCATGGCCTACATCGCCGAGGCCACCGGACCGACCCAGGACGAGGGGTGCCCGCTCTGCGCGATCCCTCGCAAGTCCGACGAGGACGGCCTGGTCATCGCCCGCGGGAGCAGCGTGTACGCGGTGCTCAACCTCTTTCCCTACAATCCCGGTCATCTGATGGTCGTGCCGTACCGCCACGTCGCTGACCTGACCGATCTCGATCCCGACGAGGCGGGCGAGCTCACCGAGTTCACCCAGATCGCGCTACGCACCATCCGGGAGGTCTCCCGTCCGCAGGGGTTCAATGTTGGCCTCAATCTTGGCAGCGCGGCGGGCGGCTCGTTGTCGGCGCACCTGCATCAGCATCTAGTGCCACGCTGGGTCGGCGACGCGAACTTCATCACCGTCACCGCGAGCACCAAGGTCTTGCCGCAACTGCTGGGGCAGACCCGGGCGTTGCTGGCCGAGGCCTGGGCCGCCACCGGATAGGCGCGGCCGGAGCGACGCCCGGGGCGCGCATCATCCCGCCCCGGGCCCGTGCACCGTATAGGCTCGGCGGCAGGAAACCTCACGGAAACAGGGAACAGGCAATCATGCTCAGTGTGTTCGGCAGGCCCTCGGTATCGAAGGTCACCGCCCCCATCGGGCGGGCCCTCATCCGGGCAGGTTTGAGCCCGGATGCGGTCACCATCGCGGGAACCGCGCTGAGCGTCGCGGCCGCGATCGTCCTGTTCGGCCGCGACCAGTTGTTCTGGGGCGCGATCATCATCTCACTGTTCGTCCTGCTCGATCTCGTCGATGGTGCCATGGCTCGCGCGCGGGGCGGCGGCACCGCGTTCGGCGCGGTGCTCGACGCGACCGGTGACCGGATAGCTGACGGGGCGATCTTTGGCTCGCTCGCATGGTGGGCCGCTTATCACGCGGAATCACCCACGCTGGTGATCGCGACGCTGATCTGCCTGGTCGCCTCCCAGGTCGTCTCGTACGCGAAGGCGCGGGCCGAGGCGAGCGGGCTGCGCGCCGACGGGGGCCTCGTGGAGCGCTCCGACCGCTTGGTCATCGTCCTGCTCGGTGCGGGGTTCACCGGCATCGGTGTGGGTTTCGCCATCCATCTCGCGATGTGGGTGCTCGTCGTGGGCAGCATCATCACCGTCGTCCAGCGAGTGCTCGCGGTCCGGCGCTCGCCGGGCGCGACCACCGTTGTGCCGTTCACCGATGGAGGGGATGCCACGTGACGTTCTCCGAGACAGCCTCCGACCTCGCCTATGCCTCCGGGTGGCGGCTCGTCCGCTCGATGCCCGGCGTGGTCGCGAGTGGACTGTTCAACGCGGGAGCTGACTACGCGAACCGCAACGGCGGGCCGGTCCAGCTGCGCCGCAACCTCGCTCGCGTCATGGGCGTCCACCCGATCGCCGTGCCCGACGTCCTGATGCGGGCCGCCATGCGCTCGTACGCGCGGTACTGGCAGGAGGCTTTCCGCCTGCCATCGATGGACCTTGCCGAGACCGCGCGGGCGATCGATGCCAGCGTGATGGGGCGCGAGCACCTCGAGGCGGCCCTCGCGCGGGGCAAGGGAGTGGTCGCGGCGCTGCCGCACAGCGGCAACTGGGACCTCGCTGGAGTATGGCTGGCGCAGAACCATGGCAGGTTCACCACCGTCGCCGAGCGGCTCAAGCCCGAGTCACTGTTCGAGCGTTTCGTGGCGTTCCGCGAATCCCTCGGCTTCGAGATCGTTCCCGCTACCGGTGGGGAGGTTCCGCCCACCCAGGTGCTCCGGGAGCGCCTCGCCGACGGCGGGATCGTGTGCCTGCTGGCCGACCGGGATCTCACGTCCGGCGGCATCCCGGTCGACTTCTTCGGCCAGCGCACCAGTTTTCCCGCCGGGCCTGCCCGCCTCGCTGCGGAGACCGGGGCAGCGCTCCTTCCCGCGCACTGCTGGTTCACCGCTGACGGCTGGGGCTTCAAGGTGGAGCCCGAGATCGATATGGCAGCTGGGCTCGCGGGGGCGACCCAGCAGCTCGCGGACGTGTTCTCGCTGAACATCGTGCGGCACCCCGCGGACTGGCACATGCTGCAGCCGCTGTGGTGGGAGGACCTCTCGGCAGCGCGCCTCGAGCGAATGGGAGTGGCCCACTGATGCGGATCGGCATGGTTTGCCCCTACTCGTTCGACGTCTCCGGTGGCGTGCAGGCGCACGTGGTGGAGCTCGCCGGCGTGCTCATCGAGATGGGCCACGAAGTGAGCGTCCTCGCGCCCGCCACGCCGGGCACGGATCTGCCGCCGTACGTGGTGTCGGCGGGCCGTGCCGTGCCGATCCCGTACAACGGTTCCGTCGCGCGATTGCGCTTCGGCCCGGTCACCTACCAGCGCGTGCGCAAATGGCTGCAGGACGGCCAGTTCGACGTTGTGCATCTCCACGAGCCCAACGCGCCGAGCCTGTCCATGCTCGCGCTCAGCCTCGCTGAGGTTCCCGTGGTGGCGACATTCCACACCTCCACGACGAAGTCCTTGATGCTGAGCACCGTGCAGCCAGTGCTGCAGCCCCTGCTCGAGAAGATCAATGGCAAGATCGCCGTCTCCGAGCTGGCCAGGCGATGGCAGATCGAATCGCTTGGCTCCGATGCGGTAGAGATCCCCAACGGGGTGCGGGTCGGTTTCTTCGCCACCGCGCAGCCGTTCGAGGGCTATCCGCGCCCCGGAAAGACCTTGCTGTTCCTCGGCCGTTACGACGAGCCCCGCAAGGGCATGTCGGTCCTGGTCTCCGCGCTGCCATCCGTCCTGGAGCACCACCCCGATCTCGAGGTCCTCGTTGTCGGCCGCGGCGACGAGGACGCGCTGCGCGACGAGCTCGGCCCACTGGCCAGCCATTTCCGGTTCCTCGGCCAGGTCAGTGATGAGGAGAAGGCATCAGCGCTGCGCAGCGCTGACGTGTACTGCGCCCCGAACCTTGGCGGCGAGAGCTTCGGAATCGTGCTCGTCGAGGCGATGGCGGCAGGCACCCCCGTGGTGGCGAGCGAGCTTGATGCGTTCCGGCGCGTCCTGCGCGACGGCCGTGCGGGATGCCTCACCAAGCTCGATGATGGCGACAGCCTCGCGCGCGGCATCGACCGCGTGCTCACTGACCGCGAGTACCGGGACGAGCTTGTCGCGGAGGCTAGCGTCGCGGTCCTGCACTATGACTGGAGCGTGGTCTCGCGGCAGGTGCTGCGCGTGTACGAGGCCGTGGCCGACACGGGGTCGCCCGTCCCGCGGTCGCTGGCGCGGAAGAGCTAAGGGGGCGCTGTGCTGCCAATCTGGGTGTTGCTACTCGTTCTCGCGCTGGCCATCATGGTCGTGCTGCTCGTGGCATGGTTGCTGTCCACCGCCAATCGGCTCGACCGGCTCCACATCCGGTATGACAAGGCATGGCAGTCGCTCGACGCCTCGCTGGCGCGGCGCGCCGTGGTGGCCCGGGCGATCGCCCAGGCGCTCGAGGAACCACGCATAGCCCGTCTCGCTGACCGTGCGGAACGCGCCGACCGGGGTGACCGCGAGGATGCGGAGAACCAGCTCTCCGCAGCATTGTCCCAGGTCGCGATGGAGGAACTCGCCTCCCCACTAGCTGCTGAGCTTGCCGATGCAGAGGCCCGCGTGATGATCGCGCGCCGCTTCCACAACGATGCTGTCGGCGACACGCGCGCATTGCGGCATCGCCGCCCCGTGCGCTGGCTCGGTCTTGCCGGGACGGCTCCGCAGCCACGGTTCTTCGAGATCATCGAGCGTGAATTCGTGCAGCCAGTGGAGCACCTGCGCGCCACCGTGGCACGCGGCGTCATCCCCGAGCATGCCCCGGCCAGGGCCGCGACCGATAGTGCCAGGGAGCCAATGGGGGAGCCAGCCGCGGCGCCGCGGCGGGAATCAGGGCGGGTATTGCTGCTCGATGGCGAGGGAAGCGTGCTGCTCGTGCGGGGAACCGACCCCGAGGACCCGGGGCAAGCATTCTGGTTCACCCCGGGCGGGGGAGTCGAGGACGACGAGGACGTTCGCGAGGCCGCGCGCCGCGAGGTGGCCGAGGAGACTGGCCGGATCATCACCGACGACGAACTGATCGGCCCGGTCTGGGATCGCACCGAGGAGTTCACGTTCAACGGCTCGGCGATGCGCAGCGAGGAGAGGATCTTCGTGTGCCTGACCGGCCGGTTCGAGCCCGTGCCCACGGGGCTCACCGAGCTGGAATCGCGGATGGTGCTGGGTTTCCGCTGGTGCGATGCCGCGGCTATCCGTGAGCTGTGCGCGCAGGGGGAGCAGGTCTATCCGCGAGAGCTCGCCGGGCTGCTCGTGGAGGCCGAGGGCGTGGCCTCCGGACGGGTGCCCGTGCCGCCGTTGCGCTCCATCACGTAGTAGCGGCCGGGTCCGGCTTCGCGCAACGGGCGCCGCCCTCCTAGGATGGTGTGGTTAACAGACCACCCCCTGATGGCCTTATGTGCAGGAGTGACTTTCGTGAGCGCATCCCCTTCCAGTCCCACTAACTCCGCCGAGCATGCGACCGGCACCGCGCGCGTCAAGCGCGGCATGGCGGAAATGCTCAAGGGCGGGGTGATCATGGATGTCGTCACCCCCGACCAGGCGAAGATCGCCGAGGACGCCGGTGCCGTCGCGGTCATGGCCCTCGAGCGGGTGCCTGCCGACATCCGCGCGCAGGGCGGCGTGGTGCGCATGAGCGATCCCGACATGATCCAGGGCATCATCGACGCCGTGTCGATCCCGGTCATGGCGAAGGCACGCATCGGGCATTTCGTGGAGGCCCAGATCCTGCAGAGCCTCGGCGTTGACTACATCGACGAGTCCGAGGTGCTTACCCCGGCCGATTACGCCAACCACATCGACAAGTGGCAGTTCACCGTGCCTTTCGTGTGCGGTGCGACCAACCTCGGCGAGGCGCTGCGGCGCATCACTGAGGGCGCGGCGATGATCCGGTCGAAGGGCGAGGCCGGCACCGGGGACGTATCCAACGCCACCACCCACATGCGCGAGATCGGGGGCGCGATCCGGCGCCTGGGCGCGCTGAGCAAGGATGAGCTGTTCGTGGCGGCCAAGGAGCTGCAGGCGCCGTACGAGCTGGTCGCGGAGGTCGCGCGGACGGGCAAGCTGCCGGTGGTGATGTTCACCGCGGGTGGGATCGCGACCCCGGCGGACGCGGCGATGATGATGCAGCTCGGCGCGGAGGGCGTATTCGTTGGCTCGGGGATCTTCAAGTCTGGCGATCCAGTGAAGCGCGCAGCGGCTATCGTGAAGGCCACCACCTACTTCGACGACCCGGACATGCTGGCGTCGGTGTCGCGGGGCCTCGGCGAGGCGATGGTCGGCATCAACGTCGATGATGTGCCGGTCAGCCACCGGCTCGCCCAGCGCGGCTGGTGACGCGGTACCACTGAGCACGATCGAACAGGAAAGGGCACCATGGCCACGATCGAGGAAGTCCTGGATGTCGAGCAGATCGAGAAGGACATCTTCCGCGGCGAGCCGGTGGAGACGCTGCTGCATCGGACTTTCGGTGGCCAGGTGGCCTGCCAGTCGCTGATCGCGGCGGTGCGCACTGTCGATCCGGAGTTCCGGGTGCACTCGATGCACGCCTACTTCCTGCGCCCGGGCAAGCCCAAGATGCCCACTGTGTACCTCGTGGACCGGATCCGCGAGGGGCGCTCGTTCTGCACCCGGCGCATCCAGGCCGTGCAGGACGGCGAGGCTATCTTCGTCATGTCGGCGTCCTTCCACGTGGGGGATCCGGGCATCGAGCACAGCGACGTGGTGCCGCCGGTGCCGAAGGCCGAGGAATTGCCCGATCCCGCGGACGTGCCGGAGCTGAAGGATCGCTGGGAGCTCAAGGAATGGTCCAACTGGGACCTGCGCATCGTGCCGCCGGACCAGACCGAGCTGCACCCGAGGCTCGCGTCGCAGCAACGTGTGTGGATGCGCTACCGCGGAGAGATCGCGGACGATCCCACCGCGCACGTGTGCGCGCTGGCCTACATGAGCGACATGCTGCTGCTCGGCTCGTCGCTCGGGCCGCACCCCAAGGAGCGCTCGCGGGTGCAGCTCGCGTCGCTCGACCATGCCATGTGGTTCATGCAGCCATTCCGGGCCGACGAGTGGTTGCTGTATGACCAGACCTCTCCCTATGCCGGCCATGGACGTGCGCTGACGCAGGGGCGCATCTGGGACGCGGAGGGCAGGCTCGTGGCTGCCGTGGTGCAGGAGGGGCTCACCCGGCTGCCGCGGGACTAACGGGCTCGCTGGTCGGCTGCCCGGCGACTGTTTCGACATTCGCCGGGCAACGACCTACTCTGTCGCGAGTGGAATCCCGACTCGTCATAGGTGTCCTGTCGCTGCAGGGCGATGTCCGCGAGCACATGCATGCGCTCGAAGCAGTGGGGGCCGAGCCGGTGCGGGTACGCCGCGCCACGGAGATCGACGCTGTCGATGGACTGGTCATCCCCGGTGGCGAGTCGACGACGATGAGCCGGCTGCTCACGGTGTTCGAGTTGTTCGATCCCTTGCGAGCTGCCCTGGCCGACGGGCTTCCCGCGTACGGCTCGTGCGCAGGGATGATCATGCTCGCCTCCACGGTGCTCGATACCCGTCCGGATGCGGTCAGCCTCGGAGCGCTCGACATCACCGTGCGGCGCAACGCGTTTGGCCGACAGGTGGATTCCTTCGAGGAGGATCTCGCGATGGACGGCATCGAGGGCGACCCATTGCGGGCGGTGTTCATCCGGGCCCCCTGGGTCGAGGAATGCGGACCTGGCGTCGAGGTGCTCGCCACCGTGCAGACCGGACCGGCCGCGGGGCGGGTCGTCGCGGTCCGCCAGGGACCAGTGATGGCGACATCGTTCCATCCCGAGGTGACGGGTGATCGTCGCGTGCATGGCCTGTTCGTCGACAGCGTGCGGAACAAAGCGGGCGGACAGGGGTAACATTCCCCACGCCATCCAAGGCCTCGTAGTGAACGATTGGTGACGTCGGAAGGAACCGGACCATATGAGCGGCCACTCCAAATGGGCCACCACCAAGCACAAGAAGGCTGCCATCGACGCCAAGCGTGGCAAGCTCTTCGCCAAGCTGGTCAAGAACGTCGAGGTGGCGGCACGTACCGGCGGCGGTGACCCCTCGGGCAACCCCACTCTCTACGACGCCATCCAGAAGGCCAAGAAGGCCTCGGTGCCCAATGACAACATCGAGCGGGCGCGCAAGCGGGGCTCCGGCGAGGAAGCCGGCGGCGCCGACTGGCAGACCATCATGTACGAGGGCTACGGGCCCAATGGCGTGGCGCTGCTGATCGAGTGCCTCACGGACAATCGCAATCGCGCTGCCGGCGAGGTTCGTACCGCGATGAGCCGCAACGGTGGAAACATGGCCGACGCTGGCTCGGTGGCCTACATGTTCTCCCGCAAGGGCGTGATAGTGCTGGAGAAGAACGGGCTCTCCGAGGACGACATCCTGCTCGCGGTGCTCGAGGCGGGCGCCGAGGAGGTCAATGATCTTGGCGAGAGCTTCGAGATCGTCTCCGAGCCCACCGATCTCGTGGCGGTGCGCAGCGCGCTGCAGGAGGCCGGCATCGACTACGACTCGGCCGAGCCGAGCTTCCAGCCGTCGATGAGCGTCCCCGTCGATGCCGACACCGCGCGCAAGGTGCTGCGGCTCATCGATGCCCTCGAGGATTGCGATGATGTGCAGAACGTCTACTCGAACATCGACATCTCCGATGAGGTGCTCGCGCAGCTCGACGAATGACGATCTCGCTCGATCGGTCGCCGCGACTCGCCCGGTGCTCGCGGGCGACCGCGAGGGGGCATATCCACTACACTATCGAACAACTGTTCGCATGGGGTGGAGGTGCGCGTGAGAGTAATGGGCGTTGACCCGGGGCTCACCCGGTGCGGTCTCGGCATCGTTGATTCGGGCACGGGGCGAAGCGTCGCCGCCGTGGCCGTCGACGTGGTGCGCACGCCCCCGGATCTCGAGCTGTCCGCGCGCCTGCTCCGCATCGCCACGGCCGCCGAGGAGTGGATGGATAAGCACCGGCCCGATGTCGTTGCCATCGAGCGAGTGTTCTCCCAGCAGAACGTTCGCTCGGTGATGGGTACCGCGCAGGCTGGTGGAGTGGTCGCCCTCGCCGCCGCGAGGCGCGGGATTCCCGTTTCGTTCCACACCCCGAGCCAGGTCAAGTCCGCGGTGACTGGTGACGGGTCCGCGGGCAAGGAGCAGGTCACCGCGATGGTGACGCGCATCCTCAAGATGGCCGAGGCGCCCCGCCCCGCGGATGCCGCCGATGCGCTCGCGCTCGCGATCTGCCACTGCTGGCGGGCGCCGATGCTCGATCGCATGGCCGAGGCAGAGGCTGCCGCGCAGGTCGCGCGGCGCAAGTACACCGCGCGGCTCGCGGCTGTCCGGCGGGCACAGGCGGCGGAGGCCAGAAAGGCTGAGGCAGGCAAGGTGGCAGCAGGGAAGGCCACGACCCGGACTGCCCCGCGTGGACAGGCGACGAGGAGCACGAAGGATGACCGCGGCACTGGCCGCCAGTCGATCGAGGGGCAGGCATCATGATCGCAGCGGTACGCGGACCAGTACTGCACATCGGTCTCGATCATGCCGTGGTCGAGGCCGCGGGAGTGGGCTACAAGATCCATGCCACGCCAGGCACCCTCGCGGGATTGCATCGGGGGAACGAGGCTCTCCTGCTCACCACGATGGTGGTGCGGGAGGATTCCATGACGCTCTACGGATTCTCCAGCGATGAGTCGCGCGAGCTTTTTGCCCTCCTGCAGACCGTGACGGGCGTGGGCCCCCGGCTCGCCATGGCGGTGCTCGCGGTGCTCGAGCCGAACGCGCTGCGCCTCGCGCTGGCCAATGGCGACACCAAGGCACTGATGCGGGTACCCGGGGTGGGCAAGCGTGTCGCCGATCGCCTCATCGTGGACCTGCGGGACAAGGTGAGCGCGGCCGACGGGATGACCGGGGATGCTGGGGGAGCGACCAATGGGAGCGCACCGGCAGCCACGGTCGCCGACACCGTGATCGAAGCGCTCACCGGGCTGGGCTTCACTGCCGCGCAGGCCGAGCAGGCCACGGCCGGCGCGCTCGAGCTCGAGCCCGCTGCCACATCCTCGGTATTGCTGCGCTCCGCGCTCGCCAGCCTGGGTGGCCCGCGATGACCAACCAGGAGCAGTCCATGTCGCCGAGCCTCGTCGATGGCGACGGTGACCTCGAGGGCAGCCTGCGCCCCAAGAACCTCTTCGACTTCATCGGCCAGCCGCGCGTGCGGGAGCAGCTCGAGCTCGTCCTCTCCGGCGCCAAGCAGCGCGGCGCGGCACCCGATCACATCCTGCTCTCCGGCCCGCCCGGCCTCGGCAAGACCAGCCTCGCGATGATCATCGCTGCCGAGATGGGCACAGCGCTGCGCCTGACCTCCGGCCCTGCGCTGGAACGGGCTGGCGACCTCGCCGCGATGCTCAGCAACCTCGTCGAGGGCGATGTCCTGTTCATCGACGAGATCCACCGCATCTCCCGTCCCGCGGAGGAGATGCTGTACCTCGCGATGGAGGACTTCCGCGTAGATGTCGTCGTGGGCAAGGGCCCCGGCGCCACCTCCATCCCGCTCGAGGTCTCGCCCTTCACCCTGGTCGGTGCCACGACACGCTCGGGCGCGCTCACTGGTCCGCTGCGTGACCGGTTCGGTTTCACCGCGCACATGGACTTCTACGAGCCCGCTGAGCTGCAGCGCATCCTCATGCGCTCCGCTCGCATCCTGGGCGTGGAGCTCCGGAACGATGCGAGCCACGAGATCGCGCGGCGGTCCCGCGGCACGCCACGCATCGCGAACCGCCTGCTGCGCCGGGTGCGCGACTACGCCGAGGTCCGTTCCGACGGCGTGGTGACCATGGACATCGCCAGCGCCGCCCTTCGCGTATACGACGTCGACGAGCTCGGGCTCGACCGTCTCGACCGGGCGGTGCTGCAGTCGCTCGTGCGGAGCTTCAACGGTGGCCCCGTGGGCGCCGCCACCCTCGCGGTCGCGGTGGGCGAGGAGCCAGCGACGGTGGAGGAGGTCTGCGAGCCCTACCTGGTGCGAGCAGGCATGCTGGCGCGCACGCCACGCGGTCGCATCGCCACCGCCGCGGCCTGGGAGCACCTGGGTCTCGTGCCGCCCGCGGATACCGTGGCGAGCGGCATCGCGGTCCGCGCGCGCGAGCCCCAGGACGACGAATACACGTTCTAGACGGCCCGCTGCGCCTGCTGGGCGGGCCCCGGCGGCGCGGGCAACTCGGCAACCCGCGCCAGGGATGGCACACTGGTGTACCGGTCGGCATTCTGTGACCGGCCCGCCCCACACGCGCACATCGAACAACGAGGAATCACGCCCCGATGGAACTGCTCCTGCCCCTGCTCATCCTGCTCCTGCTCGTACCGATGTTCCTCTCGGTGCGCCGCCAGAAGAAGGAGATGGATCGCCAAGCAGCATTGCAGGACTCGCTCTCCGTCGGCGATCGCATCATGACCACCTCCGGCCTGTACGGCACCATCAGGGCCGTCGAGGACACCACCGTGGAGCTCGAGATCGCCCCCGGAGTCGTTGCCACCTGGATGCGCCTCGCGATCCGTGACGTGGTCCGCGACGACATCGAGGAGGACGGCGAGCTCGACGACCGCGATGGTGGCGGCACGGATGCGTACGGCCGCGACAGCGGAGTCCAGTAGAGTCAGCCCTCGTGACTGGCGGTCGCGCCAGTTGTCGTCAAGGAGATCGTCTCGTGGCATCAACCAGTCGGCGGAAGCATCCGCTGCGGGCACTCAGCGCCGTGCTCATCCTCGTCGCCCTGTGCTTCACTCTCGTCCTGTTCACCGGGGACCGCGGCACGACGCCGCGCCTCGGCGTCGACCTGCAGGGTGGTACGCGGGTCGTGCTGTCCGCGATCACCCCGGACGGATCGAGCCCTAGCCCTGACGCTCTCGAGCAGGCGCAGGAGATCATCGCCACCCGCATCAACGGCCTCGGCGTCGCCGGCTCCGAGGTGCTCATCGATGGCGAGACCCTTGTCATCACGGTGCCGGGCCAGGATGGTGCCCAGGCGCGCACGCTCGGGCAGACCGCGCGGATGTATGTCCGTCCGGTGCTCAACGCGCAACCCGCTCCCAATGCCGCGGAGAGCACCCCGGAGGAGGGCATTGGCACCGAGGAGGAGCCCCGGCCAACTCTGCCCGGAGACGCGGACGAGGCTGCCGCGCTGATCGAGGAGGCCCGCGCCGCCCGGCAGTCCGAGGACCCCGAGACGCAGGCAACGACGCTGGCCGAGCACGAGTGCAGCCCGCTCGACCCGCTCGCTGGCAACGACCTGCCCGACAAGCCCCTGGTCACCTGCGGCAGTGACGGCCAGGTCGTCTACCTGCTCGGTCCCGTCCTCATCGAGGGCGAGGAGATCGACAGCGGCAGCGTGAGTGGCGGCTTCAACCAGCAGCAGGCGCGGTGGGAAGTGTCGTTCCGCTTCCAGGGACAGGCCAGCGACGACTGGGCCGCCTTCACTCGCCAGAGCATCGGCCAGCAGGCCGCGTTCGTGCTCGATACCGCCGTCGTGAGCGCACCGGTGATCCGCGATGCCACGCCAGCGGGCAGCGCCACCTCCATCTCCGGCAACTTCACCGAGGAAGAGGTCCGCGACCTCGCCAACCAGTTGCGCTACGGCGCCCTGCCCCTGTCCTTCGAGGCATCGCAGGCCCAAACGGTCTCGGCCACCCTCGGGCTCGCCTCGCTCGAGGCCGGGCTGATCGCCGGCGCGATCGGGCTGCTCGCGGTCCTCCTCTACGCTCTCGCGTACTACCGGTTGCTCGGCGTCATCGCCGGACTGTCCCTCGCCATCGCCGTCGGACTGGTCTACGGAGTGCTCGTGCTCCTGGGCCGGTACGTCAACTTCACCCTCGATCTCGCGGCCATCGCCGGTTTCATCATCGGCATTGGCATGACGGCCGACTCGTTCATCGTCTACTTCGAGCGCATCAAGGATGAGATGCGCGAGGGCCGCAGCTTCCGCAGCGCGGTCGAGCGAGGCTGGCAACGGGCCCGGCGGACGATCATGACCGGCAATGCCGTCAGCTTCCTCGCCGCCGCGATCCTCTACCTGCTCGCGGTGGGACAGGTGAAGGGCTTCGCGTTCGCGCTCGGCCTCACCACTGTGCTCGACCTTTTCGTGGTGTTCCTGTTCACCTATCCCATGCTGAGCCTCGCCATTCGATCCCGGCTACTGTCGAACCCGCGGCTCAACGGCCTCGGCGCGATCACCGACGTCGCTCGCGAGCGCGCCCAGCAGGAGCAGGCCCGGGCAGCATCCAGCACGAACGTGGAAGGTGCCACACCATGACAACTTCGCAGGCCACCACTGAGCCGACTCGTCGGCATGGCTTCTTCCACGGCCTCTACACCGGCACGGGCGCGTTCGAGATCGTGGCGCGCCGCAAGCTGTACTTCCTCGTCGCGCTCGCCCTGATCCTCATCTCGCTCGCCGGAATCGGTATCCGCGGGTTCACCTTCGGCATCGATTTCGCTGGTGGCACCCGTGTCGAGATGCCAGCTGGCGAGGTCACCGCGCAGCAGGCCGAGGAAGTGTTCACCGACGTGATCGGTGTGGCACCCACGACGGTGCAGATCGTGGGCACCGGCGCCACCGCATCGATCCAGATCCGTTCCGAGACCCTCGAGGAGCCGCAGATCCAGGCCGTGCAGCGTGGCCTGTTCGAGGCTTTCGAGCCCCGGGGCGCCGACGGCGAGCCGGATATCAACGCGATCAGCATCGCGAAGGTGAGCGAGACGTGGGGCGGGCAGGTCACCGAGAAGGCCGTCCTCGCGCTGATCGTGTTCCTGGTCCTCGTGTGCGTCTACATCGCCCTGCGATTCGAGTGGCACATGGCGGTCGCGGCGATCGCCGCGGTGATCCTCGACCTCACTGTCACGGCCGGTGTGTACGCGATCGTGGGGTTCGAGGTCAGTCCCGCCACGATCATCGGGCTGCTCACCATCCTCGGCTATTCGCTCTATGACACGGTCGTCGTGTTCGACAAGGTGCAGGAGAACACGAGCGGCGTCACGAGCAGCCTGCGCCGCACCTACGCCGAGCAGGCGAACCTCGGTGTCAACCAAACCCTGATGAGATCGTTCAACACGTCTCTCATCAGCGTGCTGCCCATCGCGTCGCTGATGATCGTCGCGGTATGGATGCTCGGCGTCGGCACGCTCAAGGACCTCGCCCTCGTGCAGCTCGTCGGCATCGTCATCGGCACCTACTCATCGATCTTCTTCGCCACGCCGTTGCTCGTCACGCTCAAGGAACGCACTCCCGAGATCAAGGAGCACACGGCTGCGGTGGCCGCGCGGCGGGCAGGGCCAGCGGCCCCGGCAGTCGCCGAGCCCGTCGCGGCCTCCACCGATGCACCAGGCGCGCGCCACGAATCCGGTGCGGCGCAGCCACCACGTCGGCGCGGATCAGCGCCGGCGCCCGGCGCGCGCCCGACGGGCAAGCGTCGCCGGTGAACCACGTCCGGGAAGGAATCCGGGAATGATCCATGGCATCCGATCCACTCGAACCAGCACGGGCATCGCTCGCCGACGGGCCATGGCGGTCGCAGCGCTAGCGACAGCGGCCATCGTTCCGCTCAGCTCCTGCGCGACCGTTGACACGCTCGACGAGTACACCCTCGGGTATGCCATCGATGCACCGATCACCACCTACAACGCCAACACGGTCGATGGCGCGTACTCCGCGGCACCCGCCGTGCTCGGCCGGGTGCTCACCGGATTGAGCTACATCGGGCCCCAGGGGACCGCGGTGTTCGATCGGGACTTCGGCACCATCACCCCCGTCCCGGGCAGCCCCTCGGCCTTCGACGTGACCCTCGACGCTGATGCGGTCTACTCCGACGGCATTCCCGTCACCTGCAACGACCTCGTGCTCGCATGGGCCGCCGGCAGCGGCCGCTTCACCGCTCCAGGCCCCGATGGCGCGCCCGAGCCGCTATTCGACGCTGCTACCGACTGGGGCTACGCCGACATCGAGGCCATCGACTGCGAGCCCGGCTCCAAGAGCGCGCAGATCCGGTTCCGCGAGGGCAGGCTGGTCACCGACTGGGCCGAGATCTTCTCCGCCACCACGATCATGCCGTCGCATGTCGTGGCCCGGGAGGCCCGGGTCCCCGACATCGTGGGCGCCGTCAATAGTGGCGATACCGAAGCATTGGCACGGATCGCCGAGTTCTGGAACACCGGCTGGGATCTCGAGCCCGGCGAGATCGACCGCACGCTCTACCCGTCCTCCGGCCCCTACCGGATCGAGTCATTCACCGAGGATGGTGGACTGCTGCTCGTGCGCAACGATCGATGGTGGGGCGATCCTCCGCGGACCCCGCGGATCGTGGTGTGGCCAGGGATGGACACCCGCGAGATCGTCGCGCGCGGCGAGGCGCAGGTGGTGGAGACGGGCGCGGGATCGGTGCCTGGCCTCGACCTCGCCGGCTATGACGCGCGCACCGTGGCCTCGCTGAACACCGAGCAGTTGATCTTCAATACCCGAGGCGTGTTCGGCAATGTCGATGCCCGTCGCGCGTTCACCGGCTGCGTGCCCCGCCAGCGCATCGCCGACGATGCCATCAATGATGAGTTCGGTGACTCCGCGCCGAGTCCCGGCGTGGTCAGCTCCCGCACGATGCAGCCCGGCGACCCAGCGTACGGGTTCGTGGCTGGACCGGCGCAGCAGATCTTCCTGCAGCCCGATCTCGCGCTCGCCCGCAACTTCCCGCAATCCGACGACATGCGGGTCCGCATCGGCTACCGGGGCCCGGACCAGCGCCGGGAGGAGACAGTCTCGTTCATCGCGCGAAGCTGCCAGGAGGCTGGGATCATCGTCCAGAACGTCAGCTCCCGTGACTTCGATCCGGTGCAGGCCATGGAGTCGGGAGAGGTCGATATCGTTCTCGGTGGCGTCGGCGGCGTCCAGTCCAGCGGTGGCCTCGCCTCCGAGGCGACCAGCCTCAGTGCCCTGCACTCGCGCAACGGCCGCAATATCGGTGCTTTCGCGCAGGACCGCGTCGACATCCTCGTCGCCGAGCTTGCCGTGATCAGCAATCCGGATGCGCGCTACGTCCGCTTCGCCGAGGCCGAGAGCATCCTGTGGAGCGAGCTGCCGACCGTTCCGCTCGCGGTGCAGCCGCGCACCGTGGCGAGCGCGGAGTCGATCGTTGGCGTGGTGCCCAACCCATCGCGGGCCGGGGCCGGATGGAACATGGACAGGTGGGTGCGGGGCTGATGGCATCGGGCCTCGAGGGGCTCATCGCCTCGCTCACCCGGACCGTGCCGGACTTTCCCAAGCCCGGCGTGCGGTTCGCTGACCTGAGCCCGCTCTTCGCGGACGGGTACGGGCTGCGGTCGGTCATTGCCGCGCTCGCGGAATCCCCCCGGACCGGCACCGGCATCGATCTCGTGGCCGGCATCGATTCGCGCGGCTTCCTGCTCGGCGCCGGCGTCGCGCTGCACCTCGGCACCGGGATGCTCGTCGTGCGCAAGCAAGGGAAGCTGCCGCCGCCTGTGCATGCGCGCAGCTACGCGCTCGAGTACGGCGAGGCCACGCTCGAGATCCCCGCCGAGGGCATCGAGCTCGCCGGGCGCCGCGTGCTCATCATCGACGATGTGCTCGCCACCGGTGGAACACTGGGCGCGGCGAAAGCGTTGCTCGAGCAAGCAGGTGCCGAGGTCGTGGGCGCCGCGGTCGTGCTCGAGCTCGAGGCGCTCGCCGGACGCGCCAAGCTCGGAACCACCCCTCTCGCGGCGCTCGTCGCGCAGTGAGCGCTACAGTTGCGGTGAGGCGGCTTCGTTTCGGATAGGAGGTGGACGCGTGAGCCATGATGCGCAAGCCCCGCATGAGGCAGGCACCACCCCGACGGGTGCGGAGGAGGATGTCCCGCGCCCCCTCGCGTCGATGGTCAACGCGCCAGGATCCGCCTCCCGGCGCGTGCGGGCCCGGCTCGCGCGGAGGATGACCGCGGGCCGAAGCGCCGCGGTCAAGCCCGTGCTCGAGCCACTCGTCGCGATCCACCGCGACTTCTACCCCAAGGCGCCGCTCGTCACCCTGCAGCGCGCGTATGACGTGGCCGAGGAGCGCCACGCCGAGCAGATCCGCAAGTCCGGCGATCCATACATCACTCATCCGCTCGCTGTCGCGACGATCCTCGCCGAACTAGGCATGGACACCACCACGCTCATCGCGGCGCTGCTGCATGACACCGTCGAGGACACCAGCTACAGCCTCGAGCAGCTGACCGCTGAGTTCGGCGATGAGGTCGCCCACCTCGTCGATGGCGTCACCAAGCTCGACAAGGTCGTGCTGGGCACGGCCGCGGAGGCCGAGACGATCCGCAAGATGATCATCGCCATGGCCCGTGATCCGCGAGTCCTCGTCATCAAGGTCGCTGACCGGCTTCATAACATGCGGACGATGCGGTTCCTGCCGCCGGAGAAGCAGGCGCGCAAGGCCCGCGAGACGCTCGAGGTGATCGCGCCGCTCGCGCACCGGCTCGGCATGGCGACGGTGAAGTGGGAGCTCGAGGACCTCGCGTTCGCGATCCTGCACCCGAAGCGGTACGACGAGATCGTCCGGCTCGTGGCCAACCGGGCCCCCTCGCGCGATATCTACCTCGACAAGGTGCGCTCGCAGATCAAGGCGGCGCTCGAGGCCGCCAAGCTCAATGCCGTGGTGGAGGGCCGCCCGAAGCATTACTGGTCGATCTATCAGAAGATGATCGTCAAGGGCAAGGACTTCGACGAGATCCATGACCTCGTGGGCATGCGCATCCTGTGCGACCACGTGCGCGAGTGCTACGCCGCGATCGGTGTGGTGCATTCGTTGTGGCAGCCCATGGCGGGCCGCTTCAAGGACTACATCGCCCAGCCTCGCTACGGGGTCTACCAGTCGCTGCACACCACGGTCGTGGGGCCCGAGGGCAAGCCGCTCGAGGTGCAGATCCGCACCCATGACATGCACCAGAACGCCGAGTACGGCATCGCCGCGCACTGGCGCTACAAGGAGACCCGCGGCAAGCATCACTCGGACAGCTCCGAGGTCGACGAGATCGCGTGGATGCGGCAACTGCTCGACTGGCAGCGCGAGGCCGCGGATCCTGGCGAGTTCCTCGAGTCGCTGCGCTATGACCTCGCGCGCAAGGAGATATTCGTCTTCACCCCCAAGGGGGACGTGCTGACCCTGCCTGCGGGCTCCACCCCGGTGGATTTCGCGTACGCGGTGCACACCGAGGTGGGGCATCGGTGCATCGGCGCGCGCGTCAACGGTCGCCTCGTGCCGCTCGAGCGCACGCTCGACAACGGTGAGGTCGTGGAGATCTTCACCTCCAAGGACGAGGGCTCCGGGCCGAGCCGCGACTGGCAGAAGTTCGTCGTCTCGCCGCGCGCCAAGACGAAGATCCGCCAATGGTTCGCCAAGGAGCGCCGCGAGGAGGCCCTCGAGACGGGCAAGGACGCCATCGCGAAGGAAGTGCGTCGCACCGGCCTGCCGCTGCAGCGCATCCTCAGTGGCGACCTGATGGCCGCGACGGCGCGGGAATTGCGCTACCAGGATGTCGACGCGCTCTACACCGCGGTGGGGGAGCACCATGTCTCTGCCCAGCATGTGGTGCAGCGGCTCGTCGCGCAGTTCGGTGGCGTCGAGGATGCCGAGGAGGAGCTTGCCGAGCGGGCTACGCCATCGAGCACCCCGCGCAGCAGTCGCCGCTCGGCGAGCGATGTGGGCGTCGAGGTGCCGGGAGTTTCAGGGGTGCTGGTCAAGCTGGCCAAGTGCTGCACGCCCGTGCCTGGGGACGAGATCCTTGGTTTTGTCACGCGCGGCGGTGGGGTCAGCGTCCACCGTACCGACTGCACCAATGCGGAATCCCTGCGCGCGCAACCGGAGCGCCTGATCGATGTGCAGTGGGCGCCCTCGCCGCACTCGATGTTCCTCGTGGCCATCCAGATCGAGGCGCTCGACCGGCACCGCTTGCTGTCGGACGTGACCAAGGCGCTCGCCGACGAGAAGGTGAACATCCTGTCCGCTTCGGTGGCGACGTCGGGCGATCGGGTAGCGATCAGCCGGTTCACCTTCGAGATGGGCGATCCGAAGCACCTCGGTCATGTGCTGAACGTGGTGCGCAATGTCGAGGGCGTCTACGACGTGTACCGGATGACCTCAGCGGTCTAGCTCGACACCGATGATCTGCACCGGCCGGATGGGCGCACCGCTGTGGCCCGAGATGGGGCCAGCTTCGGCAATGGCATCGAGCACCCACATGGCGCTCGCGTCGACGGTGCCGATGATCGTGTAGGACGGGGGCAGTGGCGAGTCGTCGAACACGATGAAGAACCGGCTGCCACTGTTGCCGCCCGCCGTGGTCTCCATCGCGACGGTGCCTCGCGGGTAGGTCGTCGGGGCGGTGCTGCGGCGCTCGCCGTCAATCGTTGCTTGATCGGCAGGGAACTCCGCTGGTGTGCCATAGCCGGGCCCGCCGGTGCCCGTGCCGCTCGGATCGCCGCACTGCAAGGTGTATACCCCGCGCGTGGTGATGCGGTGGCAGACCGAACTGGTGTAGAAGCCCTGCTCCGCGAGGCTGAGGAAGCTATTGGCCGTGCAGGGTGAGAGGGATCGGTCGAGCGTGATGGGCACCGTGCCGCGCCGGAGCTCGAGCCGGACCGTGGCGAATCCCGCAGCGGCCACGTCCTTCTCGGGCGGCAGCGCGACGGGACGGGCAGGACTGCCAGACCGTGGGTACTCGCAGCTCACGGTGGGCGGCAGGGGATCAGAGCGGGGGGAGGTGACGTCGAGCGGCGGGGAATCGCGGAGCACGGGTGCTGGCGCGGAGGCCGCGACCGCAGCCTCCGCGCCAGCGGGGGTATCAGGGACGAGGGCAGCCGGCGGCATCGGCTCCGTGGCAAGGGAGCATCCAGCGAGGACCAGGCTGATGCTCGTGCACAGCCCGGCCCCGCCCAGGATTCGAGCCGTCGCTCTGCCCAATGGCTATTCCTCCACCGTGACTGATGTGATCTCCGCGGGAACGCTCGGAGCCCCGTCGCCGGGGGCGCTCCCAGGATTCTCCGCGACTCCCGCTTGCGCAATGGCATCGATCACAGCGAGACCAGGATCATTGATCTGCCCGAAGACGTTGTAGGCGGGGGCGAGCGGGGAATCGTCGTAGACCAGGAAGAACTGGCTGCCGTTGGTGCCTGGCCCGGCATTGGCCATCGCGATCGTGCCGCGCGGGTAGATCGTGCCGCCGCGCGGTGCCTCCTGGTACTGGTCGGCGGGGAACTCATCGGCGAAGGCGTAGCCGGGACCGCCACCACCGGTGGCCGAGGGATCGCCGCACTGCAGGACAAAGATGCCCGCGGTGGTCAGGCGGTGGCAGCTCGTGCCATCGAAGTAGCCTTGCTCGGCGAGACTGACGAAGCTATTGACCGTGCAGGGGGACTTGGCGCGGTCGAGCGTCACGCCGACCGGCTCGCCGTTGAGGTTGATCGTGGCCGCGACGTTGCCCTCGGCAGGGATGCCCGTCTCGGCTGGCCGCTCGGCCTCCTTGGCGGCGGGGCGGCCGCTGTCGGTGTAGGAGCAGTCGACGGTGGCTGGCAGCGCCTCGGCCCGTTCCGTCGGCAGCGCCTCGGGCTCGGGGATCTCCTGCTGCTCCTCGAACATCTCGTCGAACATCTCGTCGCCCTGGTCCTCCGCCGCCACGGAATCGCTGGCTCCGTCGGAATCACCGCCGCTCGCGAGCGTGTATACGCCGAACGTCGCGCCGGCGAGGGCCACCACGCCCACTACCGCACCGGCGCCGAGCAGCACCTTCTTGCGTCGTTCCTGCTTGCGCCGCTCAGCGATCGTTTGCTCGAGCGTGGTCCTCGCGGCCTCGCGCCGCTCCTGGTTCGACGCCACCGCGGCGACCCTCCTTGATTTGATTTCGGTTTACCGCCTGACAGGCTAGCCGCATACCCTGAGAAGTACAGTGATTGGTTGCTGAGGAGCTCCTGTGTTGCCGGGGGCCCGCGGACCGATCACCCGGGACGCGCCGCGCAGGCGTGCCGCGGCAATGATGCAGGACGAGTACCGGGAGAGTGGACGCGTGCGAGTAATGGGATTCCCCGCCGGGATGTTCCAGACCAACTGCTACATCATCGCGCTCGACGATACGAACGAATGCGTGGTGATCGATCCTGGGCAGGACGCGATGCCGGCGCTGCGGAGCGTCTTCGATGAGCATGGCCTCGCGCCCGTCGCGGTGGTGCTCACTCATGGTCATCTCGACCACATGTGGTCGGCGCAGCCACTGTGCGACGAGCACGGCATCCCCGCCTATATCCATCCGGAGGATCGTGGCATGCTCAGCGACCCCGCGTCCGGCATCGGCCCGCAGCTCAGTGGCTTCATCCAGGGGATGGAGTTCCGCGAGCCTGGCACGGTCAAGGACATCCAGGACGGCGACCTGCTCGAGCTCGCGGGGATCGAGCTCGCGTTCGCCCATGCTCCGGGCCACACGAGAGGCTCGGTGATCGCGCGCACCCAGGTGGCTACCGAGGATGGCCCGCGTGACATAGTGTTCAGCGGCGATACGCTGTTCGCCGGGGGGATCGGACGATCCGATCTGCCTGGCGGGGACGCGGACCAGTTGATCCGCTCGATCAAGGAGACCCTGCTCGTGCTCGACGACAGCACCACGGTGCTGCCCGGGCATGGCGGAGCGACCACGGTCGGGCACGAGCGGGCAACCAATCCGTTCCTCCGCTAGCCCCGGCTCGCGGCGAGCCCCTACGGCTCCCGCGCCGGCACCGAATGCGACAGTGACAGCTCGACGCAGACAGTTCGATGCAGACAGCTCGACCCAGCCAGAAAGCCAAGACACGAGACCGTGAGCACCAGATTCTCGGCCCCCAAGGGCGTACCCGACTATGTGCCGCCGCAGTCGGCGCAGTTCGTTGCTGTTCGTGACGCGCTCCTGCGGGCCGCGTCGCTAGCCGGCTACGGGCATATCGAGCTGCCCGTGTTCGAGGACACCGCCTTGTTCGCCAGGGGTGTCGGAGAATCCACCGACGTGGTGACGAAGGAGATGTATACCTTCGCTGATCGGGGCGACCGCTCAGTGACCCTGCGCCCCGAGGGCACCGCCGGCGTGATGCGAGCCGTCATCGAGCATGGGCTCGATCGGGGCGCGCTGCCGGTGAAGCTGCGCTACTCCGGGCCCTTCTTCCGGTACGAGCGGCCCCAGGCCGGGCGCTACCGCCAGCTCCAGCAGGTCGGCGTCGAGGCGATCGGCATTGACGACCCGGCCCTCGACGCCGAGGTCATCGCCGTCGCCGACGCGGGATTCCGCAGCCTCGGGCTCTCCGGGTTCCGGCTTGACATCACCTCGCTCGGCGATGACACCTGCCGGCCCGAGTACCGGGAAGTGCTGCAAGAGTTCCTGCTCGGGCTCGACCTCGACGAGGAGACCCGCGAGCGGGCCCGGCTCAACCCACTGCGCGTGCTCGATGACAAGCGCCCCCACATCAAGGAGATGACTGCCGGGGCGCCCCTGATGCTCGACCATCTCTCCGATAGCGCGAAAGCCCACTTCGATGAGGTCCTCGGCCACCTCGATCGGCTCGGCGTGCCCTACACCATCAATCCGCGGCTAGTGCGGGGCCTGGACTACTACACCAAGACCACGTTCGAGTTCGTCCATGAGGGCCTCGGCGCGCAGTCCGGCATCGGCGGCGGTGGTCGCTACGACGGGCTGATGGCAGAATTGGGCGGGCAGCAGCTCTCCGGCATCGGCTTCGGCATCGGCGTCGACCGCACCGTCCTTGCTCTCGAGGCAGAGGCAGTCGCGGCAGCCTCCACCGCGCGCTGCGAGGTCTTCGGGGTTCCGATGGGCCAGGCCGCGCGCGAGCGCATGGTCACCATCCTCGGCGACCTCCGCGCCGCCGGGATCCGCGCCGACATGGCCTACGGCGGGCGGGGCGTGAAGGGCGCGATGAAGGCAGCGGACAAGTCCGGCGCCCGGATCGCCCTGATGCTAGGCGACCGGGACCTCGCCGAGGGAACCATCGGCATCAAGGAGCTCGCCACGGGCGAGCAGCGATCGGTGCCGCTCAGCGACATCGTCGCGGAAGCGAGGAGCGCGCATGCCTGACGACTCCACCAGCCCCGGAGGCCAGCCCGCAGCGGCACCTGTTCCGCTCGACCTCGTCCGGCGCGAGATCGTGGTGCCCAAGCTGCGCCGCATCTCCCTGATCAGCATCGCGGTCGGCATCCTCATCACCATGCTCGTGTCGCTGTTCGCGCCGTTCTGGGTCGCCGTCCTCCTCGGCGCCGTGATCGGCGTGCCGCCAGCGCTCGGCTCGTACCTCGCCGCGCGCCGGGCCTACTGGCTGTCGGGGCGCACGGTCCACGCCCGCACCCTCGCCACCCGCAGCGTCGAGATCGGCGGACTGACCCGCGCGGAGCTCGTCGTGCAGCCAGGCCGGTTCCGGCAGGTCCACCTCGCCCTCGCCGATCGCGACAACTCGCTGGCGATCCCGCTTGCCCTGTACGGCGATGACCGTGGCGCCGAGCTCGACATCATGGGCATCCGGCGCCTCGCCGACGTGCTCGCGATGAGCGAGCTCATCAGCGCGGAGATTGTCTCGCGCGTGCTCGTCGAGCACCTCCGGGCCGAGGCGCGCGGCGCGGGCCTGACCACCCGCCCACTCTTCCGGGCCGTCACTCGGGCCGAGGAGACCGCGCCCTCGTCGCGCGTCGCGCTCTCGGAGGAGGATCTCGCTCTCATCATCGAAGCGGAGCAGTAGCACCCCCCCAGGAATGCACCCCAAGAATGCCCCCCAGGAATGCCCCCCAGATAGCCTCCAGGGAAAGCCTCCAAGGATTCCCGTAACCGCTGACATCCCGGCGCCAGGTGCGGGATGATCAAGAGCATGGGACGCACCGAGGCGCTCAGGCATGTGGTCTCCGACCGCAAGGATGCCGTGCTGCGCCGGTCGCTGGAAGTCGTCGCCGGGCCGGAAGGCATGCTGGTGTCCGGGCCGGAGTCCGAGGTACAGACCTATACCGAGCGCGTGATCAGCGAGGCCCCGGGGGCCGCCTCCGCGGAAGTAGTGCCGTTGCGGCTGCTGCCTGGAGTGCCTGGCCCGAGCTTGCTTCGCCGACGAAGCGGCGCTTTCCTCAAAGTGGCTCCCTCGGCCCGCGGGATCCTGGCCGCGCGTGGCGTGCTGCCGGGCAGCGATGGCATCTTCCGCAGCACCTTGCGCGGGGCCAACGCGATCCGGGCCGCGCACCTGCACTGGATCACCTCAGCGATCAGCCCGCGCAGCATCATCAACGCGCACGCGACATTCTCGATGATGGCTCTGCGCACAGCGGTGCGCGATACAGAATCCGCGATCGACCGCGTGGGTGGCACCGCTGATCGCGTGCTCGCCCTTGCCGAGGCGTCCCGGGTCGGCGATGTCGTCGGCCACCACCGCGCGCTCCGCAGGCTCGTGCGCACCGTCGACGAGACTGGCGTGCTCACCTCTGCCGACTGGGCCGCAGTGGCACCGATCGGCCCCATGCTCGAGGTGACGGTGGAGCGCTTGCGCGCCCACGCGCGCCGCGCGCTCGAATCCATTCCCCGCGATGACTCCGTGCCGGACCGGGCACGCAACCTTGCTGCGGCGATCGATGACAACCGGCTGGGCGAGACATTGCAGCTGCTGCTCGTGGCCGAGGAATCGGTGTACATGTGGCAGCAGCTGCGCATCGAACGGGTCCGGCAGGCCGAGCCGGAGCATCTGCATTCGGTCATCGCCTCCTCCCGGGAGCAGCTTGGCGAGCACAGTGATCGGGACCGTGACATCGTGCGCGCCCTGCGCGAGCAGCTTGGCAGCCTCGGTTCCGTGCGGGTGCGGGAGATCCACAGGCTGGGCGCGACGCATCGCTTGCGACGCTCCATCAGCCAGTTGCAGGACGATCTCGAGGAGTTCACCGACTCTCGCGATGGACAGCTCGCGGGCTGGCTCGACGACGAGGATCCAGCCCTCGCGGCAGCGTTGCAGGAGATGCGACGCCGCGCGACCGGTGTGGGTCGAGCAGCGCGGGGCAGGCTGGGCCAGGTGGGCAGCCAACTGCATTCGATAGCCCGCCCGAAGCACGACTAGTCGCCAGCGCCCGGGTGGCGCATGATGGTGCGCGTGCCCACATTGGAGACGTTGCGGCTGCCGGTAGTGGTGTGGCTGGCGGCGCTCGCGGCGTATGTGGTGGCGGTGCTCAACCGCACCTCGCTCGGTGTCGCTGGCCTGGACGCGACGGAACGATACGGGGTCACCGCATCGATGCTGTCGCTGTTCGTGGTGCTCCAAGTGCTGGTGTACGCGGCGATGCAGATCCCCTCGGGGCTGCTGCTCGATAGGTTTGGCTCGCGCGCGATGATCTCCGCGGGGCTGGTGATCATGGCGGTGGGGCAGGGCACCCTGGCGCTCAGCGAGGAGCTGGGGCTAGCGATCGCGGCGCGCGTGCTCGTGGGCCTCGGTGATGCACTGGTGTTCATCGCGGCGATACGGGTGATCCCGCAGTGGTTCCCGGCGCGGCAGGTCCCGCTGCTCACGCAGTTGACGGGCATCCTGGGCCAGTCGGGGCAGGTGTTGTCGGCGGTGCCGCTGGCGTGGTTGCTGCATGGCCCGGGATGGTCGGTGGCGTATGCGTCGGCCGCGGCGTTGTCCGTGCTGGTGGCAGTGGGCGTGCTCGCGGTGGTGCGTGATGATCCGTCGGGCACTCGAACCGTCCAGCGTGCTGGCTCGGTACCCGCGGTGCTGGCGGGCATCAGGTCGGTGTGGTCGCGGCCTGGAACCCGCCAGGGCTTCTACGGACACATGGGCACGGCGTTCTCGGGGAACGTGTTCGTGCTGCTGTGGGGCTTTCCCTTCCTGGTGGGGGCGCAGCGGCTCGATGCGGCGGTGGCGAGCGGGTTCCTGGCGTTGTTCGTCGTGGCGACGGTCGCGGTTGGGCCTTTCGTTGGTGTGCTCACGGGACGCTATCCGTGGCGGCGGGAGATGATCGTGCTGGGGATCATCGCGCTCAACGCGGCTGCGTGGTCGGTGATGCTGCTCGTGGCGTGGCCGGCGCCTGGCTGGTTGATCGGGCTGCTGGTGGTGGCGGTGGCGACGGGCGGCCCGGGGTCGGTGATCGGTTTCGACCTGGCGCGCACGTCGAACCCCCCGGAGCAGCTGGGGCTGGCCCAGGGGATGGTGAACCAGGGCGGGTTCGTCGCGACGCTCGTGACGACGGGGCTCGTGGGCGTGGTGCTGACCCTTGCGGGCGGATATACCGCCGAGGCGTTTCGTCTCGCGTGGCTGGTGCAGTTCCCGGTGTGGGCGGTTGCGGTGGCCGGGGTCGTTGCCATGGGTCGGCGGGCGCGGGCCGGGGCGGTCCCGCCCTAGCAGGTCCTGGCCAAGATCGACTAGCCGAGATCGGGCGCGGCGAAGGTGTCGCAGGCGCTGACCTGTCCGCTGCGGTATCCGGTGAGGAACCATTGCTGGCGCTGCGCGGAGGAGCCGTGCGTCCACGATTCGGGGTTGACCTGCCCGGTGGTGGATTCCTGGATGCGGTCGTCGCCGACGGCCTCGGCGGCGGAGAGCGCGTCGGCGATGTCCCGGTCGGAGAGCGGCAGCAGGAAGGGCTCGCTCATGCCGGGCAGGGGAGTCTTGTCGGCGTAGTGCGCCCAGATGCCGCCGTAGCAGTCTGCTTGTAGCTCGGCCCGCACGGCGCCGGACTCGGGGCCGCGGGGGTCCTGGCGGGACTGGCGGAGGTCGCCGAGGAGGTTCTGGATGTGGTGGCCGAATTCGTGGGCGACGACGTACTGCTGCGCGAGGGGGCCGGTGGAGGCGCCGAACTGGCGGGCGAGGACGTCGAAGAAGTCGGTATCGAAGTAGGTGGTGTTGTCGGCGGGGCAGTAGAAAGGCCCGACGGAGCTGGTGGCGTTGCCGCAGCCGGTGCTGGTGGCGCCGGTGAAGAGGTGCACCCCGGGTGGTGTGTAGGTGCCGGGGAGCAGCTCGGACCAGATGGCGTCGAGGGATTCCGCGGTGGCGCCGATGCGGCAGTTGATGTCCTCGTTGGCGGCCTCGCCGGTGGTGCAGTGCTCGATGCTGGGCCCGGCCCCGCCGCCGCCCGCTGCACCGGTGCCGCTGGAGAGGCCGGGCACCTGGCTGGGGTCGCCGCCGACGAGCAGGACGATGGCGAGGATGACGAGCGCGCCGAGGCCACCGCCGCCCGCCGCTATCTTCGTGCCGCGCCCCCGTCCGCCGCTGGTCATGCGGTTCGGGTTGGTGCGGGCGCTGGGGTTGAAGGTCATGGGCGTATTTTTCCACCTGCTGGGGCGGGCGCGCGCCAAATCGGTTTCTCGCGCGCGGACGCGGCACCGTAGGATCGACGAAGGCATGCGCGTGCCGTCCCTGGGCGGTCCCGCGCGTGCGTCGAGTTTTCGGTTCGGTTGTGCCCGTGAGGAAAGGATCCCCGTGCTTCGCACCCATTTGGCAGGTTCGCTCCGCGCCGAGCATGCCTCCCAGTCCGTGACGCTGTCCGGCTGGGTGGCTCGTCGCCGCGACCACGGTGGCGTGATCTTCATTGATTTCCGTGATGCGTCCGGAGTGTGCCAGGTGGTCTTCCGTGATGAGGCGGTGCTCGCGCAGGCGCACCGGCTGCGGGCGGAGTACTGCATCAGCGTGACCGGCGTGGTGGAGATGCGCCCGTCGGGCAACGCGAACTATGAGATCCCCACGGGCGAGATCGAGGTCAACGTCACCGAGCTCGTGGTGCTCAACGAGAGCGCGGCACTGCCGTTCCAGCTCGATGAGGCCAGCGTGGGCGAGGAGACGCGGCTGCGCTACCGCTACCTCGACCTGCGGCGCGAGGGTCCCGGCCACGCGCTGCGGCTGCGGTCTCATGTGAACGCCGCGGCGCGCTCGGTGCTCGCGCGGCACGAGTTCGTGGAGGTGGAGACGCCGACGCTGACCCGCTCGACGCCCGAGGGCGCCCGTGACTTCCTCGTTCCCGCGCGCCTGCAGCCAGGCAGCTTCTACGCGTTGCCGCAGTCGCCGCAGCTGTTCAAGCAGTTGCTGATGGTGGCTGGGGTGGAGCGGTACTACCAGATCGCTCGCTGCTACCGCGATGAGGATTTCCGCGCCGACCGGCAGCCCGAGTTCACTCAGCTCGACATCGAGATGAGCTTCGTGCGGCAGGACGATGTGATCCTGCTGGCCGAGGAGATCCTGGCCGGGCTGTGGAAACTCATCGGCCACGAGATCGAGACGCCCATCCCGCGGATCACCTACCACGAGGCGATGCGTCGGTTCGGCTCGGACAAGCCCGATATGCGATTCGGCATCGAGCTCGTGGAGTGCGCCGACTACTTCAAGGACACGCCGTTCCGGGTGTTCCAGTCGCCGTACGTGGGCGCTGTGGTCATGCCGGGCGGGGCGAGCCAGCCCCGCCGCGAGCTCGATCGCTGGCAGGAGTGGGCGAAGCAGCGCGGCGCCAAGGGCCTGGCGTACGTTCTCATCGGCGACGATGGCACGCTCGGCGGCCCGGTGGCGAAGAACCTCTCCGATGCCGAGCGTGACGGCCTGGCCGCGCATGTCGGCGCGAAGCCCGGTGATTGCGTGTTCTTCGCGGCGGGGGCCACGAAGTCCTCGCGCGCGCTGCTCGGCGCGGCCCGTGGCGAGATCGCGCGCCGCATCGACGCCATCGACGAGGATGCCTGGGCATTCGTGTGGGTGGTGGACGCGCCGATGTTCGAGCCCGCCGAGGAAGCGACCGCGAGCGGCGACGTCGCGCTGGGCAACAGCTCCTGGACGGCGGTGCACCACGCGTTCACCTCGCCCAAGCCGGATTGCCTCGACACGTTCGACACCGATCCCGGTTCAGCGCTCGCGTATGCCTATGACATCGTCTGCAACGGCCATGAGATCGGTGGCGGCAGCATCCGTATCCATCGCCGGGATGTGCAGGAGCGCGTGTTCTCGGTGATGGGCATCTCGCAGGACGAGGCGCAGGAGAAGTTCGGCTTCCTGCTCGATGCGTTCGCGTTCGGCGCTCCGCCGCACGGCGGCATCGCGTTCGGCTGGGATCGCATCGTGTCGCTGCTCGCGCGCACCGATTCCATCCGCGATGTCATCGCGTTCCCCAAGTCCGGTGGCGGGGTGGATCCGTTGACAGACGCGCCCGCGCCGATCACCGCGCAGCAGCGCAAGGAATCGGGCATCGATGCGAAGCCGGTGGCTCGCCAGCGTTCCTGAGGACGGGGTTTCCTGAAACGATGGGCCATACATCCAGCGAGGCGGTGAGCATGACGGCCAGCGAGCCCGGTTCCGGGCGGGGCACGCAGCCCGCCGGTGACGCGCGCGATGCCGAGGCGGTGCTCTCGATCGGCGCGGAGCATCTGCGTCGCCTGCGGGGGCGGGTGCGCAGACTCGTCGCGAACGAGGGCATCACCTTCACGCCCGAGGCGGCCCAGTGGAACCTTGATCCGGTGCCGCTGATCATCCCGGATGATCGGTGGTCGGTCCTCGAGTCGGCGATGCTGCAACGGTCCCGGCTCCTCGCTGCCCTGCTCACCGATCTGTACGGGGAGCAGCGCACCATCAGCGAGGGCCTGATCCCGCCGGAGCTCGTGTACGGGCATCGCGGGTTCCTGCGTTCGGCGCATGGCACCCACACGGGGGACCAGCCGCCGTTGTTCCTGCACGCCATGGATGTCGCCGACACCGTCGAGGGCGGCCACGTGGTGCTCGAGGATCGCGCGCAGGCACCGCTGGGCATCGGCTACGCCCTCGCGGACCGCAAGGTCATCACCCACGCCGTACCTGGATTGCACCAGCAGGTGCTGCCCCGCACCCTGACGTCCTTCATCCAGGTGATGCGCCTGGCGCTGGAGTCGGCCTCGGCCGGGCACGAGGACGATCCGGTGATCGTGATCCTCAGCCCGGGCCCCGATGCGACGGCCTCCTTCGACCACGCGTTCCTCGCCTCGATGCTGGGCTATCCGCTGGTGGAGAGCACGGACCTCACGGTCAGCGATGGCCGCTTGTGGATGCGCGCGCTCGGCAAGCGCATGCCCATCGACGTGGTGGTGCGCTTCATCGATTCCGCCGCGACGGATCCACTGGACCAGCGTTCCCCGTCGCGCACGGGCGTGGCCGGGCTGACCGAGATGGTCCGCCGCGGCGCGGTGCGGCTGGTGAACCCCCTCGGTTGCGGAGTCGTGGAGAACCCTGCGCTCGGCCAGTACCTGCCGCGGGTGAGCCGCGCCCTGCTTGATGAGGACCTGCAGCTGCCCTCGGTGGAGTCGTGGTGGGCCGGCGATAGCGCGGGACGCTCCCATGTGCGCGAGCGCATTGTTGACCTGGTGTGCGAGAACATCCGCACGGGCGAGTCGGTGATCGGCGCGGACCTGACGCGGGCGCAGCGCGATGAGCTGTGCCAGCGCATCGATGACGAGACGTGGCAGTGGTGCGCCCGGCTCGTGCCCGAGCAGCCGATGCACCCCGTGATCACCTCGGCCGGGGGCGTCGCGGATGCTCCGGTCACCCTGCGCATGTTCTCGGTGGCGCAGCGCGCGGGCTACACCGTGATGCCGGGCGGGTTCGCGCACACGCCCATCGGGCATCGCGCCGAGGCGTCATCGACGGGCGTGCAGCTGGCCAAGGATGTGTGGGTGCGCTCGACGGAGCGCTCCGCCGGGGGAGGCGCGGTCACGGTGACGCCGACGGAGGCGCCGGAGCCGGTGTCGGCGCCGAGGGTAGCGCGGCATGGATTGTCCGCGGAGGGCGTGACCTCGCCGCGCGTGCTCAATGACTTCTTCTGGCTGGGCCGCTACGCGGAGCGTGCGGAGGACACGGCCCGGTTGTTGATCGCCGTGCGGGACCGCCACCAGGACTACCGGGCGCGCCCCTGGCTGAGCGGCAGTTCCTCGCTGGCAGTCCTGGTGACCGCGCTCGGCACGGTCGCTGGGTCTCGCGAAAGGGGCGATGCGGGCGGCAGCACTGCTGATCGGGCGCTGCGGGAGCTGCGCTCGCTGACCGGCGAGGCGGATCGCGTTGGCTCGCTGGCCTATTGCGTGCGGAAGCTGGAGTCGGCCGCGCGGGGCGTGCGCGACCAGTTGTCGCTGGATACGTGGATGGTCCTCTCCGGCGTCAATGATGCGCTCGACGAGTTCGCCGACGATGCCAGCGCCGATCCCGTGGTGATGGCGACGGTGCATTCGGCGGTGCTCGGTGGAATGCTGGCGCTCTCCGGCCTCGGGTCGGAATCGCTCGTGCGGGATCCTGGATGGCATGTGATGGATCTGGGCCGGCGCATCGAGCGGGCCAGCCAGCTCGTCGCGCTGATCGGGGCGACGCTGAGCGGCTCGCACCGGGAATCGACGGAGTCCGCGCTGATGGAATCAGTGCTGCTCGCGTGCGAGTCGTCGGTGATGTACCGGCGCCGGCAGCATGGCGTGCTCCGGGTGGCGCCGCTGGCCGAGTTCCTCTTCTTCGACGCGAGCAACCCGCGGGCGCTGGTGTACCAGCTCGAGCGGATCCGCGAGAACTTCGCGTCCCTGCCCGAGCATGCCGTGCCCGCCCGCGCGCTGCGCCTCGCCGAGGACATCCTGACAAAGGTGCGGCGCGCTGATCCGCTGGCGCTCGAGGCGGTGGACGAGGACGGAAAGCGTTCCGCCCTGGCCGCCTTGACCCGCGGCGTGCGGGATGATCTGCGGGAGCTGTCCGACATCGTCGAGAACAGCCTGCTCGCGCCTCCGGAGGACATGCAGCCCATCTGGGTGACGGTGGGCGGGGTGCGGTCCAGTGCCGGCGGGCTTGCCGGACCGACCGATGAGGTGGTCGGCTGATGGTCACGCGCGCCTACCAGGTCACCCATATCACCACCTACTCCTACCCCGAGGCTGTCACGTCGTCCTACGGCCGGGGCTATGTGACACCCCTGGAGATGCCCGGGCAGCGCCGCCTCGAGCACAGCGTCACCGTGTCGCCGGAGCCGACGGACCAGTCGTTCATGACGGACTACTACGGCAATACCGGGGTGTACTTCCATGTCACCTCCGAGCACACGGAGCTGGCGGTCACGGGACGGTCCCTCGTGGAGGTGGATGCGCCGGAGGAGGGCTACTTGCGATCGGGGCTCGCCGACGCGCCATGGGAGATGTGCCGCCCGGTGGGCCGAGATGGGGCGCGCGCGGTGGACTTCCTGCTCGACAATGATCCTCCCGAGGTCACCGAGCAGGTCCGCGAGTACGCGGCCAGCATCTTCGTGCCCGGCCGCCCGCTCGCGGAGGCCGTGTGGGACCTGACGCATCGCATCTTCACCGAGTTCCACTACAAGTCCGGGTCGACGACGGTATCGACGAAGGTCTCCGAGGTGATGGAGCGCAGGTCGGGCGTGTGCCAGGACTTCGCTCGCGTCGCCATCGCCTGCCTGCGCTCGCATGGGCTCGCCGCGAGCTATGTCTCGGGCTACCTGGCAACGACGCCGCCGCCGGGCAAGGAACGGATGATCGGCGCGGATGCCACCCATGCGTGGGCCGCGGTGTGGCTGCCCGGCGACCGGTGGCTCGCGTTCGATCCCACCAATGACCAGTTCGTCGATGAGCGGTATGTCACCGTTGCCCGTGGCAGGGACTTCACCGATGTGTCGCCGCTACGTGGGATCATCTTCACCAAGGCGAAGAAGAGCTCCATGTCAGTGTCGGTCGATGTGGCGCCTGTGGATTCGCCAAGAGATGCCGAGCGCGCCGACGGCGATCCCCGTCCTGGCTGAACAACGAGTAGCGTGGATAGCGATGACCGCGATTATGCCCGATCCGCCTGAACCCGCACGGTCCGTGGTGGCCGCTGCCGAGCAACTCCTCGCCAAGCGGTATGGAGTAGTTGTCCGCTTGACAGATCCGGAGGATCTCGGGGGGAGCGGTCAAGCGATCGTGCTGCGCGTCCGCGTCGCCGAGAGCCCCATCAAGCTCTCCCGCACGCTGATCATCAAGCAGATCCACGACAGGGAGAGCGCCCCCCGCAACGGCCAGACCCATGTGGAGAGCTTCCTGCGCGAAGCTGTCTCCTACCAGTTCGCCAACTCTCTCGACGCGCGGCACCGGCCAGGGCCGGAACTGCTCGCCCACGACCTCGACCAGCACCTGCTCATCCTCTCCGACCTCGGCGATGTGCCCACCCTCGGCGCTGTGGTGCAGGAGGACCCGGAGGCCGACGCCACCAACGTGCTGATGGGCCTCGCGCAGAGCCTCGGCAGGATGCATGCCGCTACGGCCGGCCGGTCCGAGGACTTCGGGGCGCTGCTGCGCCGTGCCCGGTCCCGCTTCCCCATGTCGCCGGTCCTGCCGCCGGAGCCATTCCTCGAGGCGCTGCGCGAGGCGCCCCGGTTGCTCGCGGATCGACTCGGCGTCGCCACGCCCGCCGGGGTCCAGCAACGCGTGAATGACTACGCGGAGCTCCTGACAGGGCCGTCCTATCGCGCGTTCAGCCCGGGCGATCTCTGCCCGGACAACATCGTTGTCAGTGCCTCGGGAATCAGGTTCCTCGACTACGAGTCCGGTGGCTTCCGCGATGCCACGCTCGACCTGGGCTGCCTGCTGGTGTCGTTCCCGCAATGCTCCTGCGATCTCGGTCTCGCGCCCGAGCAGGCCGACGCCATGGTCGATGCCTGGCTCGCCGAGGTCGAGGGCGTGTGGCCGCAACTGCGCGAGGGCAACCTCCTGCGGGACCGCTTGCTCGCCGCGCGCACCGTATGGGTGTGGCTCTCCACGGCCTGGCACCTGCCGGACGACTACTCGCGGCGCGCGGCCGAGCGGGAGCATTCCCGCGCCCGCCCCGCCACCCAGGCCCTTGCCAGCCGGTGGGCAGGGCTCGCGCTCGCGGCCGATGCGGCCGGCACGGAGGACCTCGCCCGGCACGCCACCGAGGTGATGGATGCGCTCTCGAGCCAGCGCGCACCGATCTCCCGGAGCATCCGCGCCCGCTAGGCGCCCGGCCTGCGCTCAGTCCAGCAGCAAGCCTGGCAGCGTTGAGCCATCCCAGCCACCGGCCGGGGCGGCCAGGCCGAAGAGGCCAGCCACGGTGGGCGCGATATCCATGGTGCTGACCGGTTCGGTCACCGTCGATCCCCGGCGCAGCCGCGGCTCGCCACCGGCGACGATCATCGGGATCGGTGTGGTCACCGCATGACCATGGTTGCCGGGAATCGGATTGGACAGCACCGTCGGATCAGTGAAGCGCCAGCCCGCATGGCACAGTGCCACCACATCACCGGCCCGGTCCCCGAGCCCCAGCTCGCCCGGGTCGCGCAGGCTCTCGATGCCAGGGTGCGGGGACGCGATGCGCCGCATCCGCTCGATGGCGTCACCGCGCTGCCCGGGATCGCCGGTCCAGTACCACAGCGACGCGCCCCCGTTGTCCGCGATGCGCACGTTGTCGCGCAGCACTGGATCGAGCATGAACGGGACCTGCATGCTGATCAGCGACAACGGCGCGGACCAGTCCATCGAGTGGTCGGCCGTGATGATGACGATGCTGCGATCCCACCGCCCGGTCCGGTGCAGGTGATCGATGAAGCGCTGGACCTGCATGTCAGTGTTGCGCACCGCAGCGGCACGAGCGAGGCGCAGGCCCGTGCCCGTGAGGTCGATATGGCCGACTCGATCCACATCGCCGAGATTGGTGAAGGTGAACCTCGGCGAATGCTCGGCATGGATGCGCAGCAGGGCGTCCATGGTGGCCTGGTCCGGGGCATGCTCGGTGAGCGGGATCAGCGGCGCGGGGTCCCACTGCACGCTGGCGCGACCGTGGAAGAGCCCATGCAGGTAGTCCTTGGACAGCACGCTCGCGGTGGCGATGCCGCGCTCGGCGGGCAGCCGCTCGAGAATGGTGGGGACCGCGAGATCCGCGGGGCGATCGATGGTGCGGATCCGCTGCTCGGCACGGTCATAGATCGAGTTGGCGGGCACGCCCGAGCGCGCGGGCCGCACGCCCGTCATCATCGCGGTGTGATTAGGCAGCGTCTCGGCGATCGAGATGGCGTCCGCGTTCTGGTATCGCACTCCGGAGGAATCGAGCGCGGAGAGCCAGGGCATCTGATCGGGCGTCACCTCGTCGACGCGCAGGCCATCAACGACGAGCACATGCACCTCGCGCGAGCCTGTGGCCGTTATCGGAGTAGCGCGCGCGCCGCGAGCCAGCGCGGTGGCGGCAATGGCGCCGGACATTCCCGCGAGCACAGCGCGGCGTGACGGATCGATCGGGGGCATGCGGATCTCCTACCGGCGCTCGGGACGTGGGGGCAGCGGGGCCGCCGGGCCGAGCTGGCCCGATCCCGCGGTCGTGCGCAGCGAGTGCGCGTGGCGTGCCCGCGCGGCGGGGTCGGCGGGGTCGGTGATGTACCACCAGTCCATCTGCGCATGATCGTTGGTGACCTCGAGGACGCCGTACCCGTGGGAGTCGAGCTCGACGAAGCGCACGTGCTGGTTCGTCGCGCGCAACGCGTTCTCGATCGCGGGGCTCACCGTGCGTGGCGGCACGCGCAGGATGTCATCGATGTTCTTCGACGTCACCGACGGCACCACGTACTCGACGCCCACGGTTCCGGCAGCAGGATAGCTCGCGGCGTTGCGGGGCAGCTCGCTCGCCCAGGACGAATGGATGTCACCGGTGAGGAACACGGCGTTGCGCGACGGCGCGCTGTCGAGCGCGGCGAGCACGGCGGCCCGGTCGGCGGTGTAGCCGTCCCATTGGTCGCCGTTGAACGCGATGCCGCCTCTCGGGATGCCGAGCATGGCGGTGAGTGCCTCGGTGGTGGCGGGCTCGAGCGGGGGCAGCACGATCGGGGCGATCATCACCGGGTTGCCGATGAGCTGCCACCGCGCGGTGGAGGTCGTGGTGCCGCGGATCAGCCAGTCGCGTTGTTCGGCCCCGGTGATGGTGCGCGCCGGATCATCGATCGCGCGGCCATCGCTGCCGGAGGTGGCGGGCTGGTCCCGGTACGAGCGCAGGTCGAGCATGGAGAGCTCCGCGAGCGATCCGAAGGAGATGCGCCGGTAGAGGGTGTCGCCCGAGCGTGGCCGGATCGGCATCCACTCCAGGTAGGCCTGCAGTGCCGCTGCGTAGCGGTCGCTCCAGGCTCCCTCGGAGGGATCATGGTTCTCCGCGCCGCCGCGCCAGGCGTTGTTAGCTGACTCATGGTCGTCCCAGATCGCGATGAACGGCACGGTGGCGTGCAACAGCTGCAGGTCAGGGTCGGTCTTGTACTGGGCGTGGCGTTGCCGGTAGTCAGCGAGGGAGACGATCTCGTGGGGCGGCTGGTGCAGCCGCACGGACCCATTCTTGCCCCCGTACTCGCCCTGGCCGTTCTCGTAGAGGTAGTCGCCGAGGTGGACGATCGCATCAAGATCACCCCGGGCGGCCAGGTGGCGATAGGCCGAGAAGCTCCCGGCCTCCCAGTTCGCGCACGAGACCACTCCGAGCCGGAGCCGGTCGACCACGGTGCCAGGCGCTGAAGTGGTGCGGGTGATACCGGTGAGCGAGGCCTCGCCGCGCGCGCTGAGGAAGCGGTAGTAGTAGGTCGTCGAGGGCGCGAGGCCGCCCGCGTCCACGAGCACAGTATGGTCCCGCCAGGCTCCCGTCGTCACGGTCCCCGAGGCGACGGGGTTCGCGAACCCGGCGTCGCTCGCGATCTCCCAGAGAACCGTGGCATCGGGCCCCGCGCCGGAGCCGGGCACCGCCTCGGGAACCGGGGTGATGCGGGTCCAGAGCATCACTGACCGCGATGCCGGATCACCGGAGGCAACACCATGCAGGAACACGCCCGAGGATTGGGCGGCTGCGGCTCTTGCTCCGGCAACCTGGGCGGCGCCGGAGAGAGCCAGGCCGGACAGGGCCGCGCCCGCTCGGAGCACGGTCCGCCGGCTCGGGCCGCCCGGCTGCGTGACAGTCATGCTCGGACAGTAATGCACCAGTGCCGGGCGCGCGTGGTCATGATCGCGGGCCTCGCAAGAATTCGCCGGTCATTCACCTAAGCGCGCACGTACGGTGCCTCCAGTCCTTGCTCGGGTATCCTCGCCCGGATGAGCGACCACGACGGCGGCCTGTTCGACGCGCCCGGCGAGCGGCCCGATGACGAGGCGCAGACTTCGCCCGGGAACCACGAGGCCGGGGCGCGGGCGCCGCTCGCTGTACGCATGAGGCCCCGCGTGCTCGATGAGGTCGTCGGCCAGGACCAGCTGCTCGCGCCGGGCTCGCCGCTGCGGCGGCTCGTCGAGGGAACCGGCGCTGCTTCGGTCATCCTCTATGGTCCGCCCGGAACCGGCAAGACCACGCTCGCCTCGCTGATCTCCACCGCGACGGGGCGGCGCTTCGAGGCATTATCGGCGCTCTCGGCGGGCGTCAAGGAGGTGCGCGCGGTCATCGAGGTCGCGCGCCGCCGCGTCGTTCACGGCGAGCAGACAGTCCTGTTCATCGATGAGGTGCATCGCTTCTCGCGCACGCAGCAGGACGCGCTGCTCGCCGCGGTGGAGAACCGGACCGTCCTGCTCGTGGCGGCGACCACGGAGAACCCTTCCTTCTCGGTGGTGGCCCCGCTGCTGTCCCGCTCGCTGATCCTGCGCCTGCGGCCCCTCGATGCCGCCGCGATCGGTGAGCTCCTCGACCGGGCGGTCGGCGATCCCCGCGGCCTCGACGGACAGGTCGAGCTGGCCCCCGAGGCCCGTGAGCATCTCGTGGCGCTCGCGGCCGGCGACGCGCGGCGCGCCCTGACCGCGCTCGAGGTCGCCGCCGAGACGGTCCTGCAGGCGCGGGGAGCGGACGCCTCTGCCGGTTCGGTCCCTCTCGTGGACCTGCCCACGGTCGAGTCGTCGATCGATCGCGCAGCGGTGCGCTACGACCGCGACGGCGACCAGCACTACGACGTGATCAGCGCCTTCATCAAGGCGATCCGCGGCTCGGACGTCGATGCGGCGCTGCACTACCTGGCGCGGATGATCACTGCGGGGGAGGACCCACGCTTCCTCGCGCGCCGCCTGGTCATCCACGCCAGCGAGGACATCGGCATGGCGGATCCCACCGCGCTGCAGACCGCGACGGCGGCCGCCCACGCGGTGCAGATGATCGGCATGCCCGAGGCAGGCCTGACCCTCGCGCACGCCACCATCCATCTCGCGACCGCGCCGAAGTCCAACGGTGTCGTGGCCGCGCTGAATGCCGCGATGGCCGATGTCGCGGCGGGCAAGTCCGGCAGCGTTCCCGCGCACCTGCGCGACGGCCACTACACCGGCGCCAAGGGCCTCGGCAACGCGGTGGGCTACCAGTACCCGCATGACACCCCGGACGGGATCGTCGCGCAGCAATACCCGCCCGATGAGCTCGTCGGGGTCGACTACTATCGCCCGACGACGCACGGCTTCGAGCGGGAGCTCGCCTCGCGCGTGCCACGATTGCGGCGCATCGTGCGGGGCACCCGCTGAGCACCGTGGCACCGGCGTCCCGGCATGCTGGTCGGTAGCGGACGCAGCGCGGACCGGCGGTGCGTGATGCGCGCTCCGGTTGCCGGTACCCTGAACGAGGCATTCCGGCCCATCGGTTCCCGATACCTACTTCTTCGAGCGAGGACGAGCAGTGCAGACCCACGAGATCCGCAGGCGATTTCTTGACCACTTCGTCAAGGCCGGCCACGTGGAGGTGCCCAGCGCGTCGCTGATCCTCGACGACCCCAACCTGCTGTTCGTCAACGCCGGCATGGTGCAGTTCAAGCCCTACTTCCTCGGCCAGCAAACGCCGCCGTACAGCCGTGCCACGAGCGTGCAGAAATGCGTGCGCACCGGCGACATCGAAGAGGTCGGCAAGACGACCCGGCACAACACGTTCTTCCAGATGGCCGGGAACTTCTCGTTCGGCGACTACTTCAAGGAAGGCGCCATCACCCTGGCCTGGGAGCTGATCACCAAGCCCCAGGAGGAAGGGGGCTACGGGTTCGATCCCGAGCGCATCTGGGTCACCGCCTACGAGCAGGACCCCGAGGCCGCCGAGATCTGGAAGCGCGTCGCCGGCATCCCCGAGGAGCGCATCCAGTTCCGCGATGGCAAGGACAACTACTGGGACATGGGCGTGCCCGGCCCCGGTGGACCATGCTCGGAGATCTACTACGATCGTGGACCCGAGCACGGCAAGGATGGTGGCCCCGTCGTCGATGAGGACCGCTACCTCGAGATCTGGAACCTCGTGTTCATGCAGGACGAGCGGGGCGAGCTGAGCCCCAAGGCCGGGCATCCCCCCATCGGCGAGCTGCCGAAGAAGAACATCGATACCGGTATGGGCGTGGAGCGCATCGCGCTGCTGCTCCAGGGCGTCGAGAACGTCTACGAGACCGATCTCGTGCGCCCGGTGATCGAGAAGGCCGAGGAGCTCACGGGCAGCCGCTATCACGTCGGCAACCACGACAACGATGTGCGCTTCCGTGTCATCGCCGACCATGCCCGCACCGCGGCGATGCTGATCGCTGATGGCGTCAACCCCGGCAACGACGGCCGCGGGTACGTGCTGCGGCGCCTGCTGCGGCGCATCGTGCGATCCGCCCGGCTGCTCGGCGCCACCAAGCCGGTGATGTCGGAGTTCATGACCATCGTCTGCGAGATGATGGCACCGTCCTACCCCGATCTCTCCTCGGGCTTCTCGCGCATCGAGCGCGTCGCGGTGGGCGAGGAGTCAGCGTTCCTGCGCACGCTCGACACCGGTTCCCGGCTCTTCGAGACCGCCGTGGACGATGCCCGATCCGCCGGAAAGTCAGTGCTCAGCGGCACCGAGGCTTTCGCGCTGCACGACACCTACGGCTTTCCGATCGACCTGACGCTCGAGATGGCCAGCGAGGCGGGGCTCAGCGTCGACGAGGAAGGGTTCCGCTCCCTGATGGCCGAGCAGCGGCAGCGCGCCAAGGCCGATGCGCACGCCCGCAAGCAGGCCCACGCCGATCAATCCGTGTACCGGGAACTGCTCGACGCGCACCCCACCGAGTTCACCGGCTACACGGAGCTGAACTCCGAGGCGCGCGTCCTCGGTCTTGTCCACGCTGGCGAGCGTGTCCCGCACGCCGCGGCGGGCCAGGAGATCGAGATCATCCTCGATCGCTCCCCGCTCTACGCCGAATCCGGTGGCCAGCTCGCCGATACGGGCCACATCACGGCGGCAGGGCTGCGGCTCGCCGTCCACGATGTGCAGAAGATCGGCAAGAAGCTGTGGATCCACAAGGCCACCGTCGAGGAGGGCGAGATCACCGAGGGCACCGATGTGCTCGCCCAGGTCGATCCGGACTGGCGGCGCGGCGCGACCCAGGGCCACTCCGGCACCCACCTCGTCCATGCCGCCCTGCGCCAGGTCCTTGGCCCCAACGCCGTGCAGGCAGGCTCGCTGAACAAGCCCGGCTACCTGCGCTTCGACTTCTCCTGGCAGGGCGGGCTGTCGGATGCCGTGCGCCGCGAGATCGAGGAGGTCACCAACGAGGCGATGCTCGCTGACTTCCCCGTCAACACCTTCGAGACCGACCTGCCGCGTGCTCGCGCGATGGGGGCGCTCGCGCTGTTCGGCGAGAACTACGGCGATCGCGTCCGCGTCGTCGAGATGGGCGGGCCCTTCTCGATGGAGCTGTGCGCCGGTACTCACGTGGGCAGCACCTCGCACGTTGGTCCGGTGTCCATCCTCGGGGAGTCCTCCGTCGGTTCGGGCGTGCGCCGAGTCGAGGCCTACGTCGGTCTCGATTCCTACCGGTACCTCGCCCGCGAGCGCGCGCTGCTCGAGGGAGTGGCGTCCGCGCTGAAGACCTCCCCGGAGGATGTTCCCGCGCGCGTCGAGGCGCTCGTCGAGCGGCTCAAGGCCGCGGAGAAGGAGCTCGAGAAGCATCGCACCGCCGCGCTCATGTCCTCGGCGGGCACGCTCGCCGCGGCGGCCGAGCGGATCGGCAGCATCCGGCTCGTAGCGCAGGCTACTCCCGAGGGCGTCAGCGCCAATGATCTGCGGGTCCTTGCCGCCGACGTGCGCGGCAGGCTGGGCGCGGAGCCCACCGTGGTGGCATTGCTCGGCTCGGCGCAGGGCAAGGTGCCCTTCGTCATCGCCACCAACGATGCGGCCCAGCAGCTCGGCGTGAAGGCCGGCGACCTGGTGCGGGCAGCAGCTCCAGCAGTCGATGGGCGCGGTGGCGGAAAGGCCGATATGGCGCAGGGATCGGGGACCAACGCTGGCGGGATCGAAGCGGCCCTCGCCGATGTCCGCGCTGCCGTCGCCGCGGCGAGCCGGTAGCGCCGATGCCACCGACGAGCCCGGATGGTCGCAACGAGCAGGCGAGCGAATCCTCGCCGCCGGTACTGCCGGACCGGCCAGGCACGGATGATCCCGGCAGGGGCCGCCGCATCGCCATCGATGTGGGCACCGTGCGGATCGGAATCGCCTCGAGCGACCCTGACGGCATCCTCGCCTCACCGGTGACGACGATCACCCGCAAGAGCACGGATGCATCGCGATCCGGTGAAATCCAACCCATCCTTGTCATCCTTGACGAGTATGAGGCGGTGGAGGTCATCGTCGGCCTGCCCCGCACCATGCGGGGCGAGCATGGCGTGGCCGCCCGCATGGCAGTGGAGCTCGCCGAGCAGCTGCGCGCGCGGACGTCCATCCCGATCCGGATGTCCGATGAACGGCTCACCACCGTCATCGCGCAGCGTGATCTCCGCCTGAGCGGCAAGCGGGCCAAGCAACAGCGCAGCGTCATCGATCAAGCCGCAGCCGTGGCGATTCTCCAGGCATGGCTGGACGAACGAGCACGGAACCGACCCACGATGGAGGATCGCGAGTGAGCGACAACCAGGGACCCGATTGGGGCGAGGAGCACGGCGGCAGGGCCGGTCCCACCTGGATCGAGCCCGAAGGCACCACCCCCCTGCACATGCGCCAGGAGCGCGAGCGTGCCCGCCAGCGCCGCCGCCGCCGGGGCATGGTCCGGTTCGTGCTCATCCTGCTGATCGTGGGCGCTGGCGTGGCCTGGCTGGTCAAGGGCTTCCTCGATGGCCGCGGCCCCGAGCCGATCCCCGACTACACCGGGTCCGGGACCAGCGACGTCGTTGTCCGGGTCCACGAGGGGGACTCGGGGACCGACATCGCGCAATCGCTGCTCGACAGCGACGTGATCAAGAGCGTCGCGGCGTTCATGGGCGCCGCGCATGGCCGCGATGAGCTCAATGCCATCCAGCCGGGCTACTACAAGGTGCGGGCACAGGTCCCCGCCGTGGCCGCGGTGGACATGCTCACTGATCCCGAGCGGCGCGTCGGCGCGTTCACCATTCCCGAGGGGCGCCAGCTCGACGATATCGTCTCCACATCCGGGTCGGTCACGCCCGGCATCTACACGCTGCTCGCGGAAGCGTCCTGCGTCGAGCTCGACGGCGAGCAGTCCTGCCACGAGGCCGGTGACTTCCGCGAGGCCGTCGCCAGCGGCAGCCTCGATGAACTCGGTGTGCCGGAGTGGGCGCGGGAGGGCGTTTCCGCCGCTGATGATCCGGGACGACGCATCGAGGGCCTCATCGCCGCCGGGCGGTGGGACATCGACCCATCGGCCACCCCGATGGAGATCGTCAACGAGATGCTCGTCCGCAGCGCCCGCATGTACGACGCCACGGGCATCGAGCAGACCAGCCAGAGCATCGGGGTCACCCCGTACGAGGCACTCATCATCGCCTCGCTGCTCGAGCGGGAATCCCAGCCGGAGGACTTCGCGAAGGTCGCTCGGGTGATCCTCAACCGGCTGGACATCGGCATGATGCTGCAGTTCGACTCCACCGTGAACTACGCCCTCGATTCGGTCGAGATCGGCACCACCGATGCGGATCGCGGCCGGGTCACCCCGTGGAACACCTACGCCAAGCTGGGCCTGCCGCAGACCCCGATCAGCTCTCCCAGCGTGGAGGCGCTCAAGGCGACCGAGAACCCGGAGGACGGTGACTGGATCTACTTCGTCACCATCGACCTCGAGGGGACGACAGTGTTCACGAGCACCTTCGAGGAGCATCAGCGCCAGGTGGACATCGCCTCGCAGAACGGGGTGTTCTCGAGTGGGCGGTGAGCCACGCAAGGCCGCCGTGCTGGGCAGCCCCATCAGCCACTCCCTCTCGCCGGTGCTGCATTCGGCCGCCTACCGGGCGCTCGGGCTCGACGGCTGGACCTACGATCGCATCGAGTGCCCCGCCGGAGAGCTCGCCCGGATAGTGTCAGGGCTCGGGCCCGAATGGGTCGGGCTGTCGGTCACCATGCCGGGCAAGACCGAGGCACTGCGGTTCGCCAGCGAGCAGACCGACCGGGCTCTGATGGTGGGCTCGGCGAACACACTGGTCCGGACAACGGATGGGTGGCGGGCCGACTGCACCGACATCGACGGAGTGGTCGGCGCGCTCGACGAGCTCGGGCTCGGTGAGGGGGACACCCGGCGGGCAATCATCGTCGGCGCAGGGGGCACGGCCCGTCCGGCCCTCGCCGCACTCGCCACGCTCGGCACCGAAACCACCACCGTCATCGCGCGGGACGAGGGCAGGGCAGCCGGCACCGTGGAATGCGGCCGGTCCGCCGGCATCACCACCGACTGGGCGCCCTTCGAGGACCTTGCCGGGCTCGCCGCCGCGTGCGACGTGCTGATCAGCACGATCCCCGCCGACGCGATGGATGCGTACTCCACGGCCGCGGCCGTGGCTCCCCGGGTTCTCGACGTCATCTATCACCCCTGGCCGACCCCACTGGCCCAGGCCGTGGCCGACCGCGGCGGAAAGGTCGTCGGCGGTCTGAGCATGCTCCTCAACCAGGCATACGGGCAGGTCGAGCAGTTCACGGGCCGACCGGCACCGCGGGAAGCGATGCGCGCCGCGCTCGACGGCATCCGCTGACCCTGGCTCATGCTGCTGCTCGCCGTCGCGGCGATGCCATGGATGATGCTCCTGGCCTGGATCGACCTCCACCAGCATCGCTTGCCGAACTTGCTCACCCTGCCCGGCGCCGCAATGATCCTCGCCGCCTCGATCGCCCTGGGGCACGGCGTCCCAGCGCTGCTCGGTGGCTTGCTGCTGGGCCTGCTATACCTCGTGCCGCACCTGCTCGCACCCCGGTCGATGGGTGGCGGGGACGTCAAGCTGGCCCTCGGCCTGGGCGCGCTGGCCGGGCCGCACGGGGCCGCCGCATGGTTCATCGTCGCACTCGGCGCGCCCGTCTTGACGATCCTCGCTGGCGGGGTGATCGCCGCCCGCGAGCGCAGGGCCGGTGCGAGCGCGCGCCTGGGCCGTATACGCTTGCCCCACGGACCTTCGCTCTGCGGAGCCACCGCGCTCGCGCTCACCATGGCGCACGGCGTGGCTCTAGCGCAGGGGATGGTGCCGGGACCGTCCTGAACTCGTGGGAAGATGGAACACGTGCTGCGCTGGATAACTGCCGGAGAATCACACGGACCTGCCCTCGTCGCCATGCTCGAGGGCATGGTGGCGGGCGTCGAGGTGAACTCGAACGACATCGCCGATAACCTCGCGCGCCGCCGCCTCGGCTACGGCCGCGGAGCGCGCATGAAGTTCGAGGCCGACAAGGTCACCCCGCTCGGCGGGCTGCGCCACGGCAAGACCCTCGGCGGGCCCATCGCCATCGAGGTCGGCAACACCGAGTGGCCCAAGTGGGAACAGGTCATGTCGCCCGATCCCGTCGACCCGGCGATCCTCGCCGACCTCGCGCGCAACGAGCCGCTGACCCGCCCCCGGCCCGGCCACGCTGATTTCGCGGGAATGCTCAAGTACGGGTTCGACGATGCCCGGCCCGTGCTCGAGCGCGCGAGCGCCCGCGAGACGGCGGCACGCGTCGCGGTGGGCACCGTGGCCCGCAACTTCCTCAAGCAGTGCCTCGGCGTGGACGTCGTCTCGCACGTGGTGAGCATCGGAACGGCCGCGACCAACTCCGACGCGGTCCCTGGCGCTGACGATCTCGCAGCGATCGATGCGAGCCCCGTGCGCGCGCTCGACAAGGACGCAGAGGAGGCCATGATCAAGGAGATCGAGGCCGCGAAGCGGGCCGGGGATACCCTCGGTGGCGTGGTCGAGGTCGTCGTTCACGGCCTGCCGATCGGGCTGGGCTCGTTCATCAGCGGCGAGAACCGACTCGATGCCCGCCTCGCCGGTGCGCTGATGGGCATCCAGGCGATCAAGGGCGTCGAGATCGGGGATGGCTTCGAGACATCCCGGCGCCGCGGATCGGCCGCCCACGACGAGATGACGCCCGGCCCGGATGGCGTGCTGCGCCTTTCCAACCGCGCCGGCGGGCTCGAGGGCGGCATGACCAACGGGCAGCCCCTGCGCGTGCGGGCCGCCATGAAGCCGATCTCCACGGTTCCGCGCGCCCTGCGCACTATCGACATGAGCACCGGCGACGAGGCGGTGGCCATCCACCAGCGCTCCGACGTGTGCGCTGTCCCTGCCGCCGGCGTGGTAGCGGAATCCATGGTGGCACTCGTCGTCGCCCAGGCGGTGCTGGAGAAGTTCGGTGGCGACTCGCTCGCCGAGACCACCCGCAACGTGCAGGCCTACCTGGCCGACGTCGAGGAGCGGATGCGCTGGGAGGAGCGGCGGCGCGCTGCCGCGGGGGAGCCGGTCTGAGTGGCCCCACGAGCAGTTTTGGTCGGCCCGCCCGGAGCAGGCAAGTCGACCATCGGGCGAAGGCTGGCCTCCGCACTCGGGGTCTCCTTCTACGACACTGACGCCGCGATCGAGCGCGAGACCGGCCGCAGCATCACCTCCATCTTCGCGGAGGACGGCGAGCCAGGCTTCCGTGCCATCGAGGAGCAAGTCGTCGCGCGCGCGATCGCCGAGCAGCCCGGGGTCATCTCGCTCGGCGGCGGAGCGGTACTGTCGCCCGCCACCCAGGAGCTCCTCCAGGGCCTGACCGTGATCTACCTGGAGATCAGCGTCATGGAGGGGTTGCGGCGCACGGGATCGAACTCGGCGCGGCCGCTGCTCAATGGTGCTGACCCAGGGGACAAGTATCGCGCGCTGATGCGCATCCGGCGACCGATCTACCGGAAGGTCGCCACCATGCGGGTCCGCACGGAGGGCCGCAGCCCCGGTCGCGTGGTGCAGTACATCGTGCGCAAGCTGGACAATGACCGAGCACGAACGCGCTGGCCCAATGGCAAGCGCCGCGACAAACGAGCAGAGGAGCAGCAGTGAGCGAGCCTATTCGCGTCGAGGTGGCCACCGACCAGCCATATCCGGTGGTGATCGGCCGCGGCCTGCTCGGCGACATCGTCAGCGAGCTCAAGGGCGTCCAGGCGATCGCCATCTTCTACCAGCCGCCGTTGGGCGAGACGGCCGAGGCGCTGCGCGCCGCGCTCGAGGAATCGGGCGCCGAGGCGCACCGCATCGAGATCCCTGACGCCGAGGACGGCAAGGAGCTCGCGGTAGCCGGGTTCTGCTGGGAGGTGCTGGGCCGCATCGGCCTGTCCCGCAGCGATGCCATCATCAGCCTGGGCGGCGGCGCAGCCACCGACCTCGCCGGCTTCATCGCCGGCACCTGGATGCGCGGCATCCGGATCGTGCACGTGCCCACCACCCTGCTCGCGATGGTCGACGCCGCGGTGGGCGGCAAGACCGGCATCAATACCGAGGCAGGCAAGAACCTCGTGGGCGTCTTCCACGAGCCCTCCGCGGTATTCGTGGATCTCGTCACCCTCGAGACACTGCCGCGCAACGAGATCGTCGCCGGAATGGCCGAGATCATCAAGGCTGGTTTCATCGCGGACCCCGTCATCCTCGACCTGATCGAGGCCGACCCCGAGGCCGCCCTCGACCCGACCGGAGAGGTCCTTCCCGAGCTCATCCGCCGCTCGGTCGACGTCAAGGCCAAGGTTGTTGCCGCCGACCTCAAGGAATCGAACCTGCGGGAGATCCTCAACTACGGCCATACCCTCGGCCATGCGCTCGAGCGGCGGGAGCGCTACCGCTGGCGCCACGGCGCCGCTGTGTCGGTGGGCCTGGTGTTCGCCGCCGAGCTCGGCAGGCTCGCCGGTCGGCTCGACGACGAGACCGCGGACCGGCATGCGCGCATCCTCAAGCTCATCGGCCTGCCCGTCAGCTACGACCCCGACGCGTTCACTGACCTGATGAAGGGCATGCGCTCGGACAAGAAGAACCGCTCGGGCATGCTGCGCTTTGTCGTCCTCGACGGGCTTGCCAAGCCTGGACGGCTCGAGGCCCCCGATCCGTCGCTGCTCGCGGCCGCGTACTCCGTGGTCGCTCGGGAGGATGACGCGCCCCCGCAGTCCGGCGCGATCATGCTGTGAGATTGCTGTAGCCAGGGTAGTTGTACCGCTGACGCGCCTGACGCGCCGATGAGTGTGCGATTTCCGTCGGCGTGTCGCGCTGAGGCTGTCGTTTTTTGCACACTAGTCGGTGCCCGGCGGCCCATTGAAGGCGGCTCGGCGGTAGAAGGCCCGGCAGCCGAGGGCTGGCTCCGCCGACCATGCCAAAGCAGAGAGCCCGCGCCACATGGCGCGGGCTCTCTGCATCGATTAGCCGGAAAGCTACCGCTCGTCGTCGCGATCGGTGGCGCGCTCCGCGGCGAAGTCAGCGTCGCGGTACTCGCCAGCGTGCTGGGTATCCCCGTGCTCAGCATCCGCGCGGTGCGAGCCAGCGAGGATCGGCTCCTTCTGGTGGTGCGCGTGGATGGGGTGGCGCCCGTACTCGTCCTCGGGCTCGGGCTCGGTGGAGCGGCGGCGCGCGCGGTCACCGAAGAACCGTCCGAGGAGGATTCCGATCTGCGCGGGGATCGACAGGATGAGCAGCAGGAAGCCCGCGCCGATGGTGACCTCGATGAGTAGGTTGCCACTGCCGATGCCGGGGATGACGAAGTAGAGCAGCCACGAGGCAACGCCGGAGATCACGCCGGTGGCAGCAGCCGATTTCAGCCACAGCAGCGTGAGGTCGCCACGATCCTCCTCGTCCTCGAACTCCTTCGCGTCGGCGTAGCCGTCGAAGAATGGCCAGACTAGCGCGGCGATCAGGACGACGATGAGGGCGATGGAGCGCTGGGTGGAACCGGATTCGGGCCATGCGTAGATCCCGTAGCCGAGCACTGCCCGGACAAAGACAACGACGGCCGCGAGCATCAAGCCACGGATGAGCCACAAGTTCATACGAGCAGGGTAGCGGTTATGCGACCGTGATGTGTGCCATACCATGCCTGGTATCGGCGAATGGTTCCCATCACACCTCGCTCGCGCCGGTATCGTCGGCCTGGATGTGCCGGTGACCGAGCAAGGAATAGGGGATCGCGACGTGGCTTCGATCATGGCGGGCCCAGAGGTATTCGCGCATCGGCGCGAGCGTCTCCGGGCGGTTCTGGGCGACGAGGGGATCGATGCGATCCTGGTCACCAACCTCGTGAACGTGCGCTACCTGACAGGTTTCACCGGGTCCCATGCGGCCCTGCTGGTCGCCAGTGATGAGCAGGGCGGCGATGATGCCGCTGTGATCGCCACCGATGGGCGGTACACGACCCAGGTAGCGCAGCAGGCGCCGGGACTGGCTGTCGAGATGGCGCGGTCCGGCGCGCTGAGGCTGGTCGCTCTGGCCGCGGAACGGCCGGTAGGGAGGCTGGGCTTCGAGAGCAGCACCGTCACCGTGGCTCAGCACGAGCAGTTGGCTGGCGAGGCCACAGGGATCGAGCTTGTCGGCACGCGAGGGCTGGTCGAGGGTCTCCGCATCGTCAAGGACGCCACTGAGCTCGCGGCGCTCGAGGCTGCCTGTGGTGCTGCGGACCGGGCCCTGTCGAGGCTGATCGATTCCGGAGCGCTGCGCCCGGGGGAGTCCGAGCGGCTGGTCGCGCGGAAGCTGGAATGGCTCATGCACGAGGAGGGAGCCGAGGGCATCGCGTTCGAGACGATCATCGCGGCGGGCGCGCACTCGGCGGTGCCGCACCATCGGCCCACTGATTCGCTGATCGAGCGCGGGGATCTCGTCAAGATGGATTTCGGTGCCGTGGTGGGCGGGTATCACTCGGACATGACGCGAACGGTGGTGGTGGGGGCGCAGCCGGAGCCGTGGCAGCAGCGGATCCATGACATCGTGCGCGAGGCGCAGGCGGCTGGCCGAGCGGCTGCCGTGGAGGGCGGATTGGCCGGGGAAGTCGATGGTGCTGCGCGCGCGGTGATTACCGCTGCCGGGCATGGTGATCACTTCGTCCACAGCACCGGCCACGGAGTTGGGCTGGAGATCCACGAGGCGCCCTCGGTGGCGCGGAACGCGGACAGTAGACTACTCTGCAACACTGCCATCACCGTGGAACCCGGCATCTACCTGCCAGGTCGCGGTGGGGTCAGGATCGAGGACACCGTGATCATCACGCCCGCGGTGGCCGAGGGCGTGACCGGCGGGGGAGGCCCTGCGGTGCTGACGACCACGACCAGGGAGCTCCTTGTTGTCTAGGGTGCGCGCCCAGTGCCGTCGGCTGCCGTCTGCGGGGTTCGCGCCCGGCTGGCCGGGGCGCGAACGATTGAACCACAACACTTTTACAGGAGAAACACGTCGTGGCATCGACTGCTGATTTCAAGAACGGTCTGGTCCTCAAGATTGATGGCCAGTTGTGGCAGATCACTGAGTTCCAGCATGTCAAGCCCGGCAAGGGGCCGGCGTTCGTCCGCACGAAGCTGAAGAACGTCCTCTCGGGCAAGACAGTGGACAAGACCTGGAACGCGGGCGTGAAGGTCGAGGTCGCCACCGTCGACCGGCGCGACATGACCTACCTGTACCGCGATGGCAGCGACTACGTGTTCATGGATGGCGAGACCTTCGAGCAGGTCCACATCAGCGAGGCCACGGTCGGGGATAGCGCGCGATTCCTCCTGGAGAACACCGTCGTGCAGGTGGCGATGCACAACGAGGCGCCGCTGTATGTGGAGCTGCCCGTCACCGTCGAGCTCGTGGTCCAGCACACCGATCCGGGCCTGCAGGGCGATCGCTCCACGGGCGGCTCCAAGCCTGCCACCCTCGAGACCGGTGCCGAGATCCAGGTTCCCTTGTTCATCAGCACGGGCGAGAAGCTCAAGGTTGATTCCCGTGACGGCAGCTACCTTGGTCGCGCGTGACCAGTAATCGGTACAAGAAGCTCGGCGCGCGCCACAAGGCGCGCCGCCGGGCAGTGGAGATGCTGTTCGAGGCCGAGGCCCGGGGCGAGATCGCTACGGTCGTCCTCGGGGAGCGGGTTGCCCTTGCCCGCACCGAGATCGTTCCTCCGATCGCGGACTACACGCACGCGCTCATCAGTGGCGTCGTCGAGAACCAGGCCCGGATCGATGACCTGATCGCCTCGCACCTGCACGAGTGGACGCTGGAGCGCCTGCCCGCGGTGGATCGCGCGATCATGCGAGCTGCAGCCTGGGAGCTGATCTACGCCGAGGACGTGCCGCCGGTGGTCGCCGTGGACGAAGCGGTAGAGCTGGCCAAGGAACTGTCCACCGACGAGTCGCCCGGATTCATCAACGGCGTGCTCGGGCACCTGGTGCACATCGTTCCAGCGATGCGGCAAGCCGATGCGCGCTTGCAGGAGGCACTGGCGGCTCCGGACCTCGACGATGAGGCCTCCACTGAAGGCGCCCCCGGAGCAGAGGTTGCGGCGGAGGAGATCGGGGACGCCACCAAGATCGGGGACGCCAATGAGGCCCCCACTGACGAGGCTCCCGAGCAATCAGCCTCCGCGGAAGACGTACCCGCCAGTGACGCCCCCGCGGCCGATGAGCAGGGTTCCGCCGAGCCCGTCGCCGGAGCCGGGACCGATACCACTACGGAGCAACGCGACTGGTAGAGTCGCGGAAGCAGAACGACATCCTTTAACGATCCGTCCAGTGAGGCGGAGAAGGAGGCCTGGGTGAGCCCAGACGAATCGTCTGCAGCACCAGCTACGCAGTCCGCACGGGCGGACGGGCGGGAGCTGCTGTCTGCTGCCGACGTGAAGCGGACGGTCGCGCGGATCGCGCACCAGATCATCGAGAAGACCGCTCTCGATCAGCCCCAGGGATCGCCTGTCGTCCTCGTGGGCATCCCGACGAGGGGAACCACGCTCGCTCAGCGCCTCGCGGATCGCATCAAGGAGTTCTCGGGCGTCGAGGTTCCCATCGGATCGCTCGATACCACCTTGTACCGCGACGATCTCCGCAACAAGCCGCATCGCCCGCTCGAGCGCACCTCGATGCCCGTCGGTGGCGTCGACAACTGCACCGTCATCCTTGTCGACGACGTGCTGTTCTCCGGCCGCACCGTCCGCTCGGCGCTCGATGCGCTCCGCGATGTCGGCCGCCCGCGCGTGGTGCAGCTCGCCGTGCTCGTCGACCGTGGTCACCGCGAGCTCCCCATCCGCGCCGACTACGTGGGCAAGAACATCCCCACCGCTCGCGCCGAGGAAGTCTCGGTGCTGATGACCGAGCACGACGGCCAGGATGCGGTGGTGCTCCGGTCGCCAGGAGCGGCCTGATGAAGCATCTGCTCAGCATCAACGATCTCAGCGTCGACGATGCCACCGGCATCCTTGACGAGGCGTTCCGGTTCGAGCAAGCGCTCGCCGGCCGCGAGGTGCGCAAGCTGCCGACCCTGCGGGGCCGCACCATCATGACCGTGTTCTACGAGAACTCCACGCGGACCCGCGTCTCCTTCGAGGTCGCGGGCAAGTGGATGAGCGCCGACGTCATCAACGTTGGCATCAGCGCATCGTCGGTGAGCAAGGGCGAGTCGCTCCGGGACACTGCTCTCACGCTGCATCGCGCCGGAGCGGACGCGCTCATCGTGCGCCACCCTGATTCCGGCTCCGCGCAGCTGATCGCCGGGTGGACCACCGCCAGCGATGGGAGTGGCCCCGCGGTCATCAATGCCGGCGACGGCACGCATGAGCACCCCACCCAGGCGTTGCTCGATGCGTACACCTTGCGCCAGCGGCTCGGCGGGCTCGACGGCCGCCGCATCGTGATCGTCGGTGATGTGCTGCACAGCCGCGTGGCCCGCTCCAACGCCCTGCTGCTGTCCAAGCTCGGTGCCGAGGTTGTTCTTGTCGGCCCACCCACCCTCATGCCGGTGGGCGTGGATGGCTGGCCTGTCACGGTCGGCTACAGCCTTGACGCCGAGCTGCCAGCGGCGGATGCGGTGATGATGCTGCGCGTGCAGGCCGAGCGCATGAACGGCGCATTCTTCCCCTCCGCCCGCGAGTACTCGATCACCTACGGGCTCAATGAGCGCCGCCGCGCGATGCTGCCCGAGCATGCCGTCGTGATGCACCCCGGCCCCATGGTCCGCGGCATGGAGATCGGCTACTCCGTGGCGGACTCGCCCCAGTCCACGGTGCTCGATCAGGTCGCCAACGGCGTGCATGTCCGCATGGCTGTGCTGTTCCGGCTCCTGGTCGGTGTGGAGGAGAAGGTATGACCAGCAATCCAACCATCATTCGCGGTGCCCGCCCCTACGCGGAGGGCGAGCCCGTCGACATCGCCATCGCCGATGGCGTCATCACCGCCATCGGCCCGGGCCTCGACCTTCCCGAGGGTGCCACCGAGATCGACGGCAAGGGCAGGATCCTGCTTCCTGGCCTCGTCGACATGCACACGCATCTTCGCGAGCCGGGCCGCGAGGACACCGAGACCATCGACACTGGCTCCGCCGCCGCGGCGCTTGGTGGTTATACCGCGGTCTTCGCCATGGCCAACACCGATCCGGTCGCGGACAACGTCGTGATCACCGACCACGTGTGGCAGCGCGGGCAGGACGCTGGCATCGTCGATGTGCACCCCGTCGGAGCGGTCACCATCGGGCTCAAGGGCAAGCAGCTCACCGAGATGGCCGCCATGGCCAACGGCAAGGGCCGGGTTCGGATGTTCTCCGATGACGGCATCTGCGTCGAGGATCCCCTCGTGATGCGCCGCGCCCTCGAGTACGCGCGCGGCCTCGACGTCCTCATCGCGCAGCACGCCGAGGAGCCCCGCCTCACCGTCGGCGCGGTCGCGCACGAGGGCCCCACCGCGGCCCGGCTGGGCCTGGCAGGGTGGCCGCGCGCGGCTGAGGAAGCAATCGTCGCCCGTGATGCGCTGCTCGCCCGTGACGCGGGATACCGCGTGCACATCTGCCATGCCTCCACCGCGGGCACCGTCGAGCTGGTCAAGTGGGCGAAGGCCCAGGGGATCGCCCTCACCGCCGAGGTCACGCCGCATCACCTGCTGCTCGATGACTCGCGCCTCGAGACCTACGATGCCGTGAACAAGGTGAACCCGCCGCTGCGCGAGCGCTCCGACGTCGAGGCACTGCGCGCGGCGCTGGCGGCCGGGATCATCGACTGCGTGGCTACCGATCATGCGCCGCACGCGGAGCAGGACAAGTGCTGCGGGTTCGCCCACGCTCGGCCGGGAATGCTGGGCCTGCAGACGGCGCTGTCGATCATCGCCGAGGTCATGGTCAAGCCTGGCCTGCTCACTTGGCGGGATGTGGCGCGCGTGATGAGCGAGCGCCCCGCCGAGATCGTGCGGCTGCACGACCAGGGCCGGCCCATCGAGGTGGGTGAGCCCGCCAACCTGGTGGTGGTGGACCCGGACGCGCGCTGGACCGTGCGCTCCGATGAGTTCGCGAGCCTCTCGCGCAACAACCCCTTCGAGGGCCTCGAGCTGCCCGCGCGGGTCACGATGACCATGCTGCGCGGCCGGGTCACCGCACGTGATGGCGCGGTGATCCCACGATGACCCGGCTCGTGCTGACCGTGGCACTGTTCGCGGTGTGGGCAATCCTGGTGTGGCTGATGATCCGCGCGTGGCGGCGGCGCGGCGAGCTGCAGGAAGGCATCGTCGGTGCGCTCGCCCCCGTGCCAGCGGCGCTGGGCGATCCCGTGCTCGGCCCGAGCCACGGCCTGTACGTGGGCTCGACGCTCGCGCCCTCGTGGATCAATCGGGTCGCTGTGGGGGACCTGGGCGATAGGGCCAACGCTGACCTGCTCGCCTTCGTGGATGGGTTGCTGCTCGCCCGGCAGGGCGCCTCCGATGTGTGGATCCCGCGGGACCAGGTACTGGGCCTGCGCACGGAGCGGGGCCTCGCCGGCAAGGTCATGACGAAGGATGGCCTTCTCGTCATCCGCTGGCGCACGAGCACGGGAGCGGAGATCGACAGCGGCTTCCGGGCGTTCGACAAGAATGAGTACCCGAAGTGGATCGCTCTCTGGCAGGAGGCTCCGGGAACCCCCTCGGGCCCGACGACCAGGGGCGGCACAGCGAGCGGAACGACAAGCAGCCCCGCGGCACCTGATTCCCCGGACGCCGCGCGGGAAAGCAATGGGACCAACGGAAAGAACGGTGTAGACGGGTGAGCGAAGCAGCTCTGGTCCTCGAGGACGGCAAGATCTATCGGGGCCGCGCCTTCGGGGCGGAAGGACAGACCCTCGGCGAGGCAGTGTTCAGCACTGGCATGACCGGCTACCAGGAGACATTGACCGATCCGAGCTATCACCGGCAGATCGTGATCGCCACGGCTCCGCAGATCGGCAATACCGGCTGGAACCTCGAGGACAGCGAGTCCTTCGGCTCGCGTGGCTACGAGTCAGCAGGCCCCGCCGGCAAGATCTGGGTGGCCGGCTATGCCGTCCGCGAGTCCACGCGCGTGGTGTCGAACTATCGCGCGAGCCACAGCCTGCAGGAGGAGCTCGAGCGGCAGGGCATCGTGGGCATCCAGGGCATCGATACCCGCGCCGTGGTGCGACACCTGCGCAACTTCGGCGCGATGCGCGCCGGGGTGTTCTCCGGCGAGTCGCTCGCGAGCGCGGAGGAACTCCTCGAGCGGGTCCGCAACCAGCCGTCGATGCTCGGTGCCGATCTCTCCGCGGAGGTCTCCACCCCCGACGGGTATGTCATCGAGCCCGAGGGCGAGCCCCGGTCGACCATCGTGGCCGTCGACCTCGGCATCAAGACCAACACCCCGCGCATGCTCGCCCAGCGCGGCGTCCGCGTGCACGTCGTGCCCAGCACCGTCGGCCTCGAGGACATCCTCGAGCTCGATCCCGATGGCGTGTTCCTCTCCAACGGCCCCGGTGACCCTGCCACCGCCGACGGCGCTGTGCAGCTCACCAAGGCGATCCTGGGCCAGCGACTGCCGCTGTTCGGCATCTGCTTCGGCAACCAGATCCTGGGCCGCGCGCTCGGGCTCGGCACCTACAAGATGAAGTTCGGCCACCGTGGCATCAATATCCCGGTGATCGATCACGCCACCGGCCGGGTCGCCATCACCGCGCAGAACCACGGGTTCGCGCTCGAGGGCGAGGCGGGCCAGGAGTTCGATACCCCGTTCGGCCGGGCCATCATCAGCCACACCTGCGCCAACGACGGGACCGTGGAGGGAGTGCGCCTGCTCGATGGCTCCGCGTTCTCCGTCCAGTACCACCCCGAGGCCGCGGCGGGCCCCCACGACGCCGCCTACCTGTTCGACCAGTTCGTCACGCAGCTCGACGCTGCAAAGGCCCAGAAAGGCACCGCGTAATGCCCCGCCGCACAGATCTCCAGCATGTACTCGTGATCGGCTCCGGCCCGATCGTGATCGGCCAGGCATGCGAGTTCGACTACTCCGGCACGCAGGCCTGCCGCGTCCTCAAGGAGGAGGGCCTCCGCGTCACCCTCGTCAACTCGAACCCGGCGACGATCATGACCGACCCCGAGTTCGCTGACGCCACCTACGTCGAGCCGATCACCGCGGAGTTCGTCGAGAAGGTCATCGAGCGCGAGGCGGCCGAGGGCCATCCCATCGATGCGCTGCTCGCGACCCTCGGCGGACAGACCGCCCTGAACACTGCTGTCGCGCTGCACGAGCGTGGCTCGCTCGAGAAGTACGACGTCGAGCTGATCGGCGCGGACTTCGAGGCCATCCAGCGTGGCGAGGACCGCCAGAAGTTCAAGGACATCGTCGCGAAGATCGGTGGGGAATCCGCCCGCTCCCGTGTCTGCTACACCATGGCGGAGGTCAACGACACCGTTGACGAGCTTGGCTTCCCCGTCGTGGTCCGCCCGAGCTTCACCATGGGCGGGCTCGGCTCCGGAATGGCCTACAACCAGAAGGATCTCGAGCGCATCGCTGGCGGTGGCATCAATGCCTCGCCGACCGCGAACGTGCTCATCGAGGAATCCATCCTCGGCTGGAAGGAATACGAGCTCGAGCTGATGCGCGACGGCCGCGACAACGTCGTGATCGTCTGCTCCATCGAGAACCTCGACCCCATGGGCGTGCACACCGGCGACTCGATCACCGTGGCGCCCGCGATGACCCTCACCGACCGCGAGTACCAGCACATGCGCGACGTGGGCATCGCGATCCTCCGCGAGGTCGGCGTGGATACCGGCGGCTGCAACATCCAGTTCGCCATCAATCCCGAGGATGGCCGCCTGATCGTCATCGAGATGAACCCGCGCGTCTCCCGGTCCTCCGCGCTCGCGTCGAAGGCCACCGGGTTCCCGATCGCCAAGATCGCCGCCAAGCTGGCCATCGGCTACACCCTCGACGAGATCGTCAACGACATCACCCGGGAGACCCCCGCGAGCTTCGAGCCGACCCTCGACTATGTGGTGGTCAAGGCCCCGCGGTTCGCTTTCGAGAAGTTCCCCGGCGCTGATGCGACACTGACCACCACGATGAAGTCCGTGGGCGAGGCCATGTCGCTCGGCCGCAGCTTCCGCGAGGCGCTCGGCAAGGTGTTGCGCTCCATGGAGACCAGTGCCGCTAGCTTCTGGACCAGTCCTGACGATCCAGCCCTCGACACCCTCGAGGCCGTTCTCGACAATATCCGCACCCCGCTCGAGGGACGCATCTACCGCGTCGAGCAGGCGCTGCGCATGGGGGCGACCGAGGAGCAGGTCTTCGAGGCCACCAGGATCGATCCCTGGTTCATCGCTGAGATCGCGGCGCTGCTCGGGCTCCGCGAGGAGTTGCTCGCCGCGCCGGTCCTCGACGAGAAGCTGCTGCGCCGGGTGAAGAACTCCGGGCTCTCCGACCGCCAGATCGCCGCGCTGCGTCCGGAGCTCGCCGGGGAGGAGGGCGTCCGCGCGCTGCGCCACCGGCTCGGCGTGCGCCCCGTCTACAAGACCGTCGATACCTGCGCTGCCGAGTTCGAGGCCAAGACCCCGTACCACTACTCGACCTACGAGCTCGACCCCGCCGCGGAGAGCGAGGTCGCTCCCCAGACCGAGCGGGCCAAGGTGCTCATCCTCGGTTCCGGGCCCAACCGCATCGGCCAGGGCATCGAGTTCGACTACTCGTGCGTCCACGCGGCGCTCACGCTCACCGAGGCGGGCTACGAGACCGTCATGGTCAACTGCAACCCGGAGACCGTCTCCACCGACTACGACACCGCTGATCGCCTCTACTTCGAGCCGCTGACCCTGGAGGATGTGCTCGAGGTCTACCACGCGGAGACGCAGTCGGGCACCGTCGCTGGAGTGATCGTGCAGCTGGGCGGGCAGACCCCGCTCAAGCTCGCCGAGAAGCTCGAGAAGGCAGGCGTGCCGATCGTCGGCACCACGCCCGCGGCGATCGATCTCGCGGAGGATCGTGGCGCGTTCGGCGAGGTGCTCAATGCCGCCGGGCTGCCCGCTCCGCGGTTCGGCACCGCCACGAGCTTCCCGCAGGCCCGTGCCGTCGCTGCCGACATCGGCTACCCCGTGCTCGTGCGTCCGTCGTACGTGCTCGGTGGCCGGGGCATGGAGATCGTCTACGACGAGAAGTCCCTCGAGGACTACATCTCGCGGTCCACCGAGCTCACCACCGACCATCCCGTTCTCGTCGACAAGTTCCTCGATGACGCCATCGAGATCGATGTCGATGCCCTGTGCGACGGCACCGAGGTGTTCATCGGTGGCGTGATGGAGCACATCGAGGAAGCCGGCATCCACTCCGGCGACTCCGCGTGCGCCCTGCCGCCGATCACGCTGGGCCGCTCCGACCTCGAGACCGTGCGCCGCTCCACCGAGGCGCTCGCCGCCGGGATCGGCGTCAAGGGCCTGCTCAACGTGCAGTACGCGCTCAAGGACGATGTGCTGTACGTGCTCGAGGCCAATCCGCGCGCGAGCCGCACGGTTCCGTTCGTGTCCAAGGCGACGGCGGTGCCGCTCGCGAAGGCGGCCGCACGGGTGATGCTCGGGGAGTCCATCGCGGACCTGCGCCGGGCAGGCATCCTCCCGGCCGAGGGCGATGGCGGAACCATGCCGGTGAACTCGGCGATCGCCGTCAAGGAAGCCGTGCTGCCCTTCAACCGCTTCCGCCGCGCGGATGGCTCCGGGGTCGATACGCTGCTCAGCCCCGAGATGAAGTCCACCGGCGAGGTCATGGGCATCGATGCCGACTTCGGTACCGCTTTCGCCAAGAGCCAGGCCGGAGCCTACGGACCGCTGCCCACCGAGGGGACCGTGTTCGTCTCGGTCGCGAACCGGGACAAGCGCTCCCTCATCTTCCCCGTCAAGCGCCTCGCTGACCTCGGGTTCACGATCCTCGCGACCCGGGGCACCGCGGAGATCCTGCGCCGCAACGGCATCCCCTGCACCGAGGTGCGCAAGCTCTCGGGGGAGGAACTGGCCGACGGCGAGCGCACGATCGTCGACCAGATCCGCGACGGCGAGGTCGACATGATCATCAACACTCCTTACGGCAACTCCGGCCCGCGCATCGATGGCTACGAGATCCGCAACGCTGCCGTGGCCACCTCCACCCCGTGCATCACGACCGTGCAGGGCGCGGCAGCGGCCGTGCAGGGCATCGAGGCGCTGCGGCGCGGCGACATCGGCGTGCAGCCGCTCCAGGTGCTGCACAAGATCCTGCGCGGATGAGTGGCACTGTGGCGAAGCCGAGCGTCCAGCGCGGCTTCGGGGAGCGACTGTGGGAGGCCACCGCTGATCGGGGCCCGCTGTGCGTGGGGATAGACCCCCACTCCGCGCTGCTCGAGCAGTGGGGGCTCGCGGACGATGCGGACGGGCTCGCTCGGTTCAGCGACATCTGCGTGGAGGCGTTCGGAGGCATCGCGGCCGTGGTGAAGCCACAGGTAGCGTTCTACGAGGCGCACGGCTCCGCCGGGATGCGCGTCCTGGAGACCACCATGGGGGCGCTGAGGGAGCGCGGTGCCCTCGTGCTCGCCGACGCCAAGCGCGGGGACATCGGCTCCACCATGGCGGCGTACGCGCGCGCCTGGCTCGATGATCGCTCGCCCCTCGCCGCGGACGCGGTGACGATCTCGCCCTACCTGGGCCTCGGTTCCCTCGAGCCAGCCCTGGAGCTCGCGCTGGGCTCGGGGCGCGGGGCATTCGTGCTCGCGGCCACATCCAACCCGGAGGGCGCATCGGTGCAGCGCGCCACTAGCGCCACGGGCCGGACGGTCGCCCAGGGCATCGTTGATGAGGTCGGCGCGCGCAATGCCGGGGCCACGCCGATGGGCTCGATCGGTGTGGTGGTCGGCGCGACGCTCGACGAGGTTCCGGACCTCTCGGGCATCAACGGCCCGGTGCTGCTGCCTGGCGTGGGAGCACAGGGCGGCACCGCAGCGGATGTCGCACGGATACTCGGCCCGCGTGCCCGGCTTGCGCTTCCTGCTGTCTCGCGGGATATCCTGAGGTCAGGGCCATCGATCGGGGCGGTTCGTGATGCAGCGCTACGCATGATCGAGCAGTTCCGGTTCCTCGCTAGCGCCAGGTGAGTGGCCTGCGCCACACTGATCGGTGGCGTGGGCAACCGAAAATAACGATATTTCGTGTTTTCCCAGCGTGTCGTGAAGCGAGGGCGCATTGTGCCCGGTCAGCGCGGTATGGTCGATGCGCGTTTCCAAGCGCGCGAGACCGCCACGCTGGACCGGGATAGAAGGTATCCGATGCGGTCCTGTGTGTACGGTCGCTCCCGCCGCGTCCTCGCGGCGGGATACATGAAGGCAGATGAGACGGAGGAATCGTGGCCCTTCCCCAGTTGACCGATGAGCAGCGTGCTGCAGCCTTGGCGAAGGCGGCAGAGGCTCGCCGGGCGCGGGCAGCGCTCAAGGAGCAGCTCAAGCGTGGCGGAACCGACCTCAAGCAGGTGCTCGCCGACGCTGAGACTGACGAGATCCTCGGCAAGATGAAGGTTTCCGCCCTGCTCGAGGCCCTGCCCAAGGTGGGCAAGGTCAAGGCAAAGGACATCATGACCGAGCTCGAGATCGCGCCGACCCGCCGCCTGCGCGGACTCGGCGATCGCCAGCGCAAGGCTTTGCTCGAGCGTTTCGACTTCGAGGCCTGAGAGTCTCGTGATCGCTGTCGTGAATGATTCATCATCCTCGCGGCCTGGATCCATCTCGGCAGCGCGGCGAAGGGGTCGGCCAGTTGTGCTGGTCGGCCCCTCGGCCGTTGGCAAGTCGACAGTGGTCAAGCGATTGCGCGAGAAGATTCCCGACCTGTGGTTCAGCGTGTCCGCGACGACCCGTGCCCCGCGGCCCGGCGAGGTCGACGGCCAGGACTATCTCTTCGTCAGCCGCGCGGAGTTCGACCGCATGATCGACGCTGGAGAACTCCTTGAGTGGGCGGACATCCATGGCGGCATCCAGCGCTCGGGCACTCCCCGCAAGCCTGTGGATGAGGCCGTGCGTGCTGGCCTGCCGGTGCTGATCGAGGTTGATCTCGTTGGAGCGCGCGCCATTCGCGAGACGATGCCGGACGCCGCGTTCGTGTTCCTTGCCCCGCCGGACTGGGAGACGCTGGTCGCCCGGCTGCGCGGGCGCGGCACCGAATCGCCTGACGTGGTGGAGCGGCGGCTGCGGACCGCGCGCACCGAGATCGCCGCCAAGGACGAGTTCGATCATGTCGTGATCAACGACGACGTGGAACGTGCGGCCTCCGAGTTGGTATCGTTGCTGACCGGGCCGTAGGCGCATGCGCGTATCGCGTGTTCCCGCTGGTGCCGTGCATCGGCGCCGGGGGTGGCATGCAGTGCCTGCGGAGCGCTTGATAAGTGGACCGGTCAATCTCGACCAGGAACCACGTGATGAGGAGATTGTGTGACTGTGAACCAGACGGCGGCCGCTAGCGGTACCCCGATGTATGACCCCCCGATGGGCCTGACGAACCCGCCGATCGATGAGCTCCTTGACCGGGTCTCGTCGAAGTACGCCCTCGTGATCTTCGCGGCCAAGCGCGCGCGCCAGATCAACGATCACTACAACCAGATCGGCATGGGCATGAACGAGTATGTCGGCCCGCTCGTCGATCCCGGCCTGCATGAGAAGCCGCTGTCGGTGGCGCTGCGGGAGATCCACGGCGATCTTCTCATCCACAACGAAGGCGAATAGCGAGGTCCGCCGTGTCGGCGACAGGAACCAGCGCGCGGGATAATCATTCGGCGCCCAAGCGCGTCGTGGTCGGTGTCTCCGGCGGCATCGCGGCCTACAAGGCATGTGCCGTGATCCGCTACCTCGCGGAGTGCGGCCACTCGGTGCGGGTGATCCCGACCGAGTCGGCCCTGCGGTTCGTGGGCGCCGCGACGTTCGAGGCATTGTCGGGCAACCCGGTCACCACGAGCGTCTTCCAGGACATCCCGGATGTGGCGCACGTGAAGATCGGCCAGGAGGCCGACCTGATCGTCATCGCGCCAGCGACGGCTGATCTCATGGCACGGGCGGCGCATGGGCGCGCCGATGACCTGCTCACAGCCACCCTGCTGACCGCGCGCTGCCCGGTGCTCATGGCGCCGGCGATGCATACCGAGATGTGGGAGCATCCCGCCACCGTCGATAATGTCGCCACGCTGCGCGCCCGCGGCGTGATCGTGATGGATCCCGCCTCGGGGAGGCTGACCGGGCGGGACTCCGGGCCGGGACGCTTGCCGGAGCCCAGCGAGATCAGCGGGCTCGGTGCGATGCTTCTCGAGCGTCCGGACTCGTTGCCCCGCGATCTCACTGGCTGCTCGGTCGTGGTGAGCGCCGGAGGTACCCGGGAGCCGCTCGATCCAGTCCGTTTCCTGGGCAACCGCAGCTCGGGCAAGCAGGGCTTCGCGCTCGCCCGCCTCGCGGTGCAGCGTGGCGCGCGGGTCACCCTTGTCGCGGGGGTGACTGCTGGCCTCGAGCCGCCGGCGGGTGCTTACGTGATTCAGGTGACCACTGCCGAGCAGATGCAGGAAGCGGTACGAGCGCACGCGCAGACCGCCGACGTGGTGATCATGGCTGCCGCGGTGGCGGACTACAGGCCCGAATCCGTGGCCGGGAGCAAGATCAAGAAGGTCCAGGACGAGCCCGCGACCCTCTCCCTGGTGCAGAACCCCGACATCCTCGCCGGGATCGTCGAGCAGCGCGGCTCGGGGGACCTGCCCGCCACGCGTGTCATCGTGGGGTTCGCTGCCGAGACCGGGGACGAGCATGGTGATGTCCTGACCCACGCGCGCAGCAAGCTGCAGCGTAAGGGGTGCGACCTGCTTGTCGTCAATGCGGTGGGGGAGGGCAAGGCGTTCGAGGTCGATTCGAACATGGGCTGGATACTTCGTGCCGATGGAGGGGAATCCGCTTTGCCGTTGAGTTCGAAGAACCTTATGGCAAGCCGGATCCTTGATGCGGTGGGGACACTGCTCTTCGCGGGGTAGAGGAACCGGATGGCTCCGTCGTTCCCCGCGTGTTCCGGATCCGTGGCACACCGGTATCGGCGAACCACGGCATCGGCTTGCTCCGCTATTGTCGGATTCGCGCATACCCGGCGAGAACCTGGCGCTAATCAAATGAGAGGGCACAAACGTGAGTGCGAGAAGTCGCAGGCTATTCACCAGCGAATCAGTGACCGAGGGACACCCTGACAAGATTTGCGATGCCATCAGCGATTCCATCCTCGATGCGATCCTCAAGGAGGATCCGCGGGCACGCGTCGCGGTGGAGACCCTGGTCACCACCGGCCAGGTGCATGTCGCGGGCGAGGTGAGCACCCGCGCCTACGCGGACATCCCCACGATCGTGCGCGAGCGCGTGCTCGAGATCGGCTATGACTCCTCCTCGAAGGGGTTCGACGGCAACTCCTGCGGCGTGAACATCGCGATCGGCGCCCAGTCGCCCGAGATCGCCCAGGGCGTGGACAACGCCTACGAGTCGCGGGTGGAAGGCCTCAGCGAGGACGACCTCGACCGCCAGGGCGCCGGTGACCAGGGCCTGATGTTCGGGTACGCCTGCCTCGACACCCCCGAGCTGATGCCGCTGCCCATCGCGCTGGCCCACCGGCTCGCGCGCAGGCTCACCGAGGTCCGCAAGTCCGGGATCCTCCCGTACCTCCGGCCCGACGGCAAGACCCAGGTCACCATCGAGTACGACGGCGAGAAGCCAGTCCGCCTCGACACCGTTGTCGTCTCCACCCAGCACGCCGCGGACATCGACCTCGACAACCTGCTGACCCCCGATATCCGCAACCATGTGGTCAACGCGGTGCTCGCGGAGCTGGATGTCCCGACCCTCGACACCTCCGAGGTACGGCTGCTCGTCAACCCGACGGGCCGGTTCGTGCTCGGCGGGCCGATGGGCGATGCCGGCCTGACGGGCCGCAAGATCATCGTCGACACCTACGGCGGCATGTCCCGCCACGGCGGTGGCGCGTTCTCCGGCAAGGATCCGTCGAAGGTGGATCGTTCCGCCGCGTACGCCATGCGCTGGGTGGCCAAGAACGCGGTCGCTGCCGGTCTCGCCGAGCGCATCGAGGTGCAGGTCGCCTACGCCATCGGCAAGGCGGCCCCCGTCGGGCTGTTCGTCGAGACGTTCGGCACCGAGAAGGTCGATCCCGTCGTCATCCAGGACGCGATCCGCGAGGTGTTCGACCTCCGCCCCGCCGCGATCATCCGGGACCTCGACCTGCTGCGCCCCATCTATGCCCAGACCGCGGCATACGGCCACTTCGGGCGTACCGACATCGACCTGCCATGGGAGCAGACCGATCGGGTCGAGGAGCTTCGCAAGGCAGCGGGCCTCTAGCCGCTAGCGTTCACGAGACGGGGGATACGGAGGCCACCAACTGGAGCGACAGGCTGCGGCCACGCTGCCCATCGCGCAGGTGCTGCCGCTTCTCGAGGTTCCCCATCTCGACCGCGAGTTCGACTACCTCGTGCCCGCGGAGCTCGACGCGCACGCGCAGCCGGGAGTGCGCGTGCGCGTCCGCTTCTCGGGACGGCTCGTTGATGGCTACATCCTGGCCCGCATCGAGCAGAGCACTCATGCGGGCAAGCTCGCCTGGCTGCACAAGGTTGTCTCGCCCGTGCCGGTGCTTCCTCCGGATCTCCTGGCGCTCGTCGAGCGCGTGGCGCGCCGCAGCGCCGGGACGCGGGCCGACGTGCTGCGGCTCGCTATCCCGCCGCGCCACGCCCGGGTCGAGAACGAGGACCCGCCGGCCACCGTCAAGGCCGCTATCCCCGATCCGTCCCTCGATGCCTGGCAGCGCTACGAGCATGCTGATTCCTATCTCGCGGCGCTCGCGGCCCGGCAGCCCGCGCGTGCTGTGTGGAACCCTGTCCCCGGCGAGCAATGGTGGGCCCGCCTCGCCGAGGCCGCTGCTGCCACTGCGGCTGCGGGCCGTGGCGTGATCGTCGTCGTGCCCGATCAAAACGATCTCGATCGTGTCGGCGCGGCATGCGCCGCGCTCATCGGCGCCGAGCATGTTGCCATCCTCGCTGCCGGGCTCGGCCCCACCGAGCGGTACCGGCGCTGGCTGGCCGTGCTCCGCGGCGATAGGCGCGTGGTGGTCGGCACCCGTAGCGCGATCTTCGCCCCTATCCATGATCTCGGCCTGGTCATCCTGTGGGACGACGGCGATGATTCCCTGTGGGAGCCGCGCTCGCCCTACCCGCACGCGCGCGATGTCGCGGTGCATCGCGCCCATCTCGCCGGCGCTGGCCTCCTGCTCGGGGCGTTCTCCCGCACCTGCGAGGCCCAGCTGCTCGTCGAGACAGGATGGGCGCATGCCCTCGTTGCCCCGCGCGACGAGGTGCGGCGCGCGGCGCCGCGAGTGGTGGCGCGCGCGGATAGCGATATCGCGCTGGAGCGAGACCCGGCGGCGAGGGCGGCGCGGATTCCCGCGTTCGCCTTCCAGGCCGCCCGTGCCGCGCTCGAGCGTGGCGAGGCGGTGCTCATCCAGGTGCCCCGTCGTGGCTACCTGTCGGCCGTGGCGTGCCAGGATTGCCGCGAGCCGCTGCGCTGCCGGCGCTGCGCGGGCCCGATGGAGCTGCGGCAGCGCGATGGCGCCTATTCCTGCCGCTGGTGCGGCACCGCCGAGCAGCAGCCACGGTGCCGCCGCTGTGGGTCGGTGAAGGTGCGTGCCACCGTGATCGGCGCGAAGCGAACCGCTGAGGAGCTCGGGCGGGCGTTTCCCGGCGTTGCCGTGATCACCTCGACCGGGGGCGATGGCTCGCCCGAGGTGGCGCCCGGCGCGGCTCTGGTCATCAGTACTCCCGGAGTGGAGCCTCCCGCTGAAGGTGGCTATGGCGCTGTACTCCTGCTCGATGGCTGGCTGCTGCTGGGTCTCGCGGACCTGCGGGGTGGCGAGATCGCGCTGCGCAAGTGGATGGCGGCGGCCGCGCTCGCCCGGCCCGCTTCGATGGGCGGGATGACCGCGGTGATGGCGGATCCCGAGAATCCTGTGGTGCAGGCGATGGTGCGGTGGGATCCCGGGGGGTTCGCCGCGGCCGAGCTGCGCGGCCGGGCCGAGGTCGGGTTCCCCCCGGCGGTGCGGATGGCGGTGGTCGATGGCACGCATGCCGCGGTTTCGAAGCTTCTCGAGGTCATGGAGGTGCCGGACGGCGCCGAGGTGCTGGGGCCGGTGCCGCTGCCGTGGACGGCCCGGCCTCCGGTGATCGGTGAATCCGTGCGTGATGAGGGGGAGGTCGAGCGCGTGCTGGTACGGGTTCCCCGGACTCGGGGCGCGGAGCTCTCCGATGCGCTGCGGGCGGCGCAGGCCGTGTGCAGCTCGCGGCGCGAGACGTCGGCGGTGCGGGTGCAGATCGATCCCTTGAACATCGGCTAGCGGCACGATCGTCGGATGCCAGACTGTATCGGCTATTGACCAATGACCCATCACGATATATCGTTAGTGCAACGACATATCGAAGGGATCTTTTCATGCGCCACGAGCATCGCAACCACGCCCACCGCAATGGCACCCACCGGGGAGCCCGCCACCCGCACCGCCAGGAGCGCCCCGCTGGCCTCCACATCGAAGGCTTCCAGCGCGGTCAGGGACTCATCCGCATCGGAGCGCCGCTCCGCAAGGAGCGCAACCGCCGCGGAGATGTCCGCGCCGCCATCCTCCTGCTCCTCGCCGAGCAGCCCATGCACGGCTACCAGATCATCCAGGAGATCGAGACCCGCAGCGAAGGAGCATGGAAGCCCAGCCCCGGCTCCATCTACCCCGCGCTCGCCCAGCTCGAGGACGAGGGCATCGTCCAGATCGACAACATCAGTGGCCGCAAGACCGCCAGCCTCACCGCTGAGGGCAACGCTTATATCGAGGCGAACCGCACCACGCTTGGCGACCCATTCGCTACCGACACCTCTCCGGCAGGAAGCAGCGGGCGCGAGCTCCGCCAGCTCGCTCGTCTTCTCGGCGCTGCCGCCGGGCAGGTCGCCGCCGTTGGCACGCCCGCCCAGCGCGACGAGGCCGCGCAGATCCTCACCGACGCACGCAAGAAGCTCTACCGCATGCTTGCCGGCGAGGAGTAGCGGGACGGGGGCGCCCGATCCGCCCCTGAACCCCAGCCGCTCCAGCCCACAAACGCGATAGAAACCGCAGCCACCCCGGCGTGTTGCACCGGCGTGTCGAGCAGCTTCTATCGCGTTTGCGGCGGTTTGCGGAGCATTGCGGCAGATAGGGGAGCGGCAGGCAGTGCCGCCCCAGCGCTACACGCTAGCGACGCCTGGCTCGAGGAATCGCTTGCCGTTGACAGCCTCGGAGGTGCCGGTGCGGTCCAGGTACGGAGTGATGCCACCGTTCCAGAACGCGAACCCGCCGCCGAGGATCATGCACAGGTCGATGTCCTGCGCGGCCGCGACGACGCCCTCGTCGAGCATCAGCTGCACCTCCTCGGCGAACGCGCGGCGGGTGCGCTCGAGGACCTGCTCGGCGGTCGAGGGGTTGTCGCCCTGGGTCCACAGCTCGGCGACCTTCGGGTCCACCGCCTGCTTGCCGTTCTCGTCGTTCGCCCAGATGGACTTGAGGCCGGCGTCGACGATGGCGCGGAGGCCGGGGGAGTCCTTGAACCGGTCGGGCGCGTACTCGGAGAGCGTCTCGCCAGTGTGCAGGGCAACGGCGGGGCCAACCAGCCCGAGCAGGGCGAACGGCTTCATGGGCATGCCGAGCTCGGTGATGGCGACATCCGCCACTTCGAAGGGGGTGCCTTCGTCGACGGAGTTCATGACCTCGCCGAGGGTGCGGATGAGCAGCCGGTTGAACACGAACCCGGGCAGGTCAGCGACGAGCACCGCGGACTTCTTCAGCGACTTGGCGGTGGCGAACGCGGTCGCGAGGGTCACATCGTCGGTCTTCTCGCCCCGGATGATCTCGAGGAGGGGCAGCACGGCGACGGGGTTGAAGAAGTGGAACCCGACGACCCGCTCGGGGCGCTTGAGGTCAGCGGCCATCTTGGTGATCGACAGCGATGAGGTGTTCGTCGCGAGGATGGTGTCCTCGGCGATGTGGTCCTCGAGCTCGGCGAAGATCTTCTTCTTCAGGTCGAGGTTCTCGAACACGGCCTCGATGACGAAGTTGGTGCGCGCGAACGCTGCCTTGTCGAGCGAGCCGGTGACGAGCGCCTTGAGCCGGTTGGCGGCGTCGGGGGAGAGGCGCCCCTTGCCCTGGAGCTTGTCGATCTCGCCGTGGACGTAGTCGAGGCCCTTGTCGATGCGCTCCTGGTCGATGTCGGTCATGATGACCGGAACCTTGAGCTGGCGGGCGAACAGCAGCGCGAGCTGGGAGGCCATGAGCCCGGCGCCGATGATGCCGACTCCGGTGACGGGCCGGGCGAGGGACTTGTCGGGTGCTCCGGCTGGCCTCTTGGCGCGGCGCTGCACGAGGTCGAAGGCGTAGAGCCCGGCGCGCAGCTCGTCGCTCATGATGAGGTCAGCGAGGGCCTCGTCCTCGGCGGCGAATCCCTTCGCGAGCGAGTCGGGGTCGTTGATGTCGGTGTCCTTGGCGAGCGCGAGCAGCTCGAGCGCACGGGCCGGGCCGGGAGCGAATCCCTTGGTCTTGGCGTCGACGAGCTTGGTGGCGCGGGCGAGCGCATCGTCCCAGCCCTGGCCGCGGTCGATCTCGGGGCGCTCAGGGGCGGTCTCGCCGTTGATGACGGCGGCGGCCCAGCGAAGCGATTGCTCGATGAAGTCCGCGGAGTCGAGCACCTCGTCGAAGATGCCGAGCTTGGCGGCCTGCTCGGGCTTGAGCATCTTGTTGTTGCTCAGCGCGTTCTCGAGGATCACGGTGACGGCGTTGGCGGGCCCGATGATGTTGGGCAGCAGCTGGGTGCCGCCCCAGCCGGGCACGAGGCCGAGGAAGCACTCGGGCAGCGCGATGGCCGCGGCGCTGCGGGAGACGGTGCGGTAGTGGCAGGCGAGCGACACTTCGAGGCCACCGCCCATGACGGCGCCATTGACGAACGCGAACGTGGGGACACTGGAGTCGCGGAGGCGCTTGAACACCTTGTGACCGAGCTGCCCCATCTCGAGGGCGAGGTCGCGGTCGGTGATGGTGGGGACGCCCTTGAGGTCGGCGCCGACGGCGAAGATGAACGGCTTGCCGGTGATCGCGATCGCGGTGGGGCTCGCGTCGAACGCGGTGTCGAGGGCAGCGTCGAGCTCCGCGAGGCCGGTGGGCCCGAACGTGGAGGGCTTGGTGTGATCGAACCCGTTGTCGAGGGTGACCAGCGCGACCTTGCCGGAGACGCCGGGGACGTCGATGAGCGTGGTGTAGGCGTGGGTGACGACTTCGTCGGAAAACGCCGAGGCGAGATCAGTCATGCGTGGTTATGCCTTCTCTCCGGTGTAGTTGGGGTTCTCCCAGATGACGCTGCCGCCCATGCCCATGCCGATGCACATGGTGGTCAGGCCGTAGCGCACATCGGTGCGTTCCTTGAACTGGTGGCTGAGCTGCGTCATCAGGCGCACGCCCGAGGAGGCGAGAGGGTGGCCGCAGGCGATGGCGCCGCCCCACTGGTTGACGCGCGGATCGTCGTCGGCGATGCCGAAGTGCTCGAGGAACGCGAGCACCTGCACGGCGAACGCCTCGTTGATCTCGAACAGGCCGATGTCGCTGATGCTCAGGCCGGTACGGTCGAGGAGCTTCTCGGTGGCAGGGACGGGGCCGATGCCCATGACGGCGGGGTCGACGCCCTTGAACGAGAACCCGACCATGCGCATGCCGATGGGCAGGCCGAGCTCGGTGGCAGTGTCCTCGCCGGCGATGATCGCGGCGGTGGCGCCATCGTTGAGGCCCGCGGCGTTTCCGGCGGTGATGCGGCCACCAGCGCGGAACGGCGTCTTCAGGTTGGCGAGGTCCTCGAGGGTGGTCGAGGGGCGGGGCGGCTCGTCAGCGGTGGCGTAGCCCCAGCCGGTCTCGGCGTGGCGGGTGGCGATCGGCACGAGGGTCTCGGCGATCTTGCCGGCGGCGCGCGCGGCCTCGTACTTCTGCTGGCTGCCGATGGCGTAGGCGTCGGTGCGGTCCTTGGTGATGGTGGGGAACCGGTCGTGCAGGTTCTCCGCGGTGTTGCCCATCACCAGCGCGCTCGGGTCGACGAGCTTGTCGGCGAGGAACCGCGGGTTGGGGTCCACGCCCTCGCCCATCGGGTGGCGGCCCATGTGCTCCACGCCGCCGGCGATAGCGATGTCATACTGCCCGAACCCGATCGCGCCCGCAGTGGTGGTGACGGAGGTCATCGCGCCAGCGCACATGCGGTCAATGGAGTAGCCAGGCACGGTCTCGGGGAGGCCAGCGAGGATGGCGGCGGAGCGGCCGATGGTGAGGCCTTGGTCGCCGGTCTGGGTGGTCGCGGCGATCGCCACGTCGTCGATGCGGTCGGTGGGCATCTGGGGGTTGCGGCGCACGAGCTCGCGGATGCAGTTGACGATGAGGTCATCGGCGCGGGTCTCGGCGTAGATGCCCTTCTTGCCGGCGCGCCCGAAAGGCGTACGGATGCCGTCGACGAAGACGACGCTCCGGGAATTGGTGGTGGAAGCCACGCGGTGTTCCTCCTGGTGGAGTTGGGCTATTGGCTGGAACATCCCCACTCTAGATCCCGGCCTTGCTCCGTGGGCCGAGAGCCGGGTACCGGAATGCTGCTGTTCCGTTCGGTTCCTGCCCGGCTTGTGCGTATTCTCGTATCCGTTTGCACCACGATTGCCCCCTTTTCGGTGGGCACCTGGGAGGTTGGCATGGCTATCGGGCACGCATGCAGGCAGCAGTCCGCCATGGTCGCCGCCGTCATCATGGCCACCCTCGCTGTGCTCTCCGCCCAGCCAGCCCCTGGCCAGGTGGTCCCGGCGGGCAGCGCGATCATGCCGACCGTGACCGGGCCTTTCCAGCCCACCCCTATCCTCGCCAAGCGAGCGGACAAGGCCAGCCCGGGGCGTGCTCCGGAGGGAACCAACGATTTCGGGTGCGAGCCGGGCGATCGGGCCCCCGTGCTGCTGGTCCACGGGACGGACTCCTCCGCGTACAGCGATTTCGCGACGCTCGCGCCCCGGCTGCGACTCGAGGGGTACTGCGTGTACGCGCTCAACTACGGCGCGGGCGAACCAGGCCTTGACCTGAGCCCCACCAGCGGGCATGGCGTGCCGACTTACGGCACCGCGGACATCCGGCGCTCGGCGGGCGAGGTCGCCGATGCGGTCGGCCGCATCCAGCGAGCCACCGGTGCGCGCACGGTCGATCTGGTCGGATTCTCCCAGGGCGCGAACGTCACCCGGTACTACACCAACAAGCTCGGCGGAGCGCGGAATGTCGGCGCATGGGTCGGCATCGCCACGCCCACATATGGCAACGGTGCCCTCGCCGCCATCACCACGATCCCCGGTGCCCCGGAACTCCTCTCCGAGGCATTCGCACCTGCTCTCCTCCAGCAGATCGAGGGCTCGGAGTTCCTGCGCGAGCTCAACACCCCGTCCGACACCGTCCCGGGAGTGGCCTACACAACGATCAATACCCGCCACGATGAGGTCATCCAACCGGTGCGCAACGCCGCTCTGCGCGGATCGGGCGCGCGAAACCTCCTCCTGCAGGATATCTGCCCCCTCGACATGAGCGGGCACTTCCAGCTGCTCTACAACCCGACCATCCACGACCTGGTGCTCGCCGCGCTCGACCCTCGGCACGAGCCGAGCGCTGCGTGCCAGATGATGGCGCCCGGGGTGGGCCTGGTGGAGACCTTCGTCGCGAGCAACAGCTGAGCGGAGTTCGCGGCAGGCCGCACGATCAATACACTGGTGCAGTCGAACGACCACCCACCACCAGAGGGAGATCCATGCGGCTCGTCTTTGCCGGCACCCCAGAACCGGCAGTGCCAGCCTTGCGCCGCCTCATCGATAGCCCCCGCCATGAGGTGGTGGCCGTGGTCACGCGCCCTGACGCTGCCGCCGGGCGTGGCCGCCGCGCGCGCCGCAGCCCGGTCGGGCAGCTCGCCGACGAGCATGGCATCCCCGTGCTCGCCCCGGCCCGCCCCTCCGATCCCGCGTTCCTCGCGCAGCTCGAGGAGATCGGCCCCGATTGCTGCCCGGTCGTGGCCTACGGGGCGCTGCTGACCCGCGAGGTCATCGCCATTCCGCGCCTTGGCTGGATCAACCTGCATTTCTCCCTGCTGCCGGCATGGCGCGGGGCCGCGCCGGTGCAGGCCGCCATCGCCGCCGGAGATGCCATGACCGGCGCCACGACGTTCCGCATCGACGAGGGACTCGATACCGGTGACGTGCTGGGCACCATGACCGAGCGCATCCAGCCCTCCGATACCGCTGGCGTGCTGCTCGAGCGGCTCGCCGAGGCGGGCGCGGTACTCCTCGAGCACACCATGGACGGGCTCGAGGACGGCGCGCTGACGGCCATCCCCCAATCGGCAGAGGGGGTCTCGCACGCTCCGAAGGTCACCGTCGAGGCGGCACGAGCGCGGTGGAACCAGCCCGGCCACATCGTGGACCGGCACATCCGCGCCATGACACCCGCGCCAGGAGCATGGACCATGGTCGGGGACCTGCGTGTGAAGATCACCAGCGCGGGCGTGGACGAGGCCACCGTGCTCGCGCCCGGCGAGATCCAGGCCGGCAAGAACACCGTGCTCGTCGGAACGGCCACCGGAGCGCTACAGCTCGACACCGTCCAGCCCCAGGGCAAGAAAGCCATGCGCGCCGCCGACTGGGCTCGCGGCGCGCGACTCGCAGAAGGAGCGACCGCTCAGTGACTCCCTCCGAACCATCCAGGCACGGGCCCGCCAACAACCCGCGGCGAGGCGGCAAAGGGGGAAGCAGGCCAGGCCCCAAGCCCTCGCACCGCGAGTCCGGGCGCCGCGGCCCCGCGCGGGCCCAGCCACCCGTGGATGCCGCGGTGGACCCTGCCCGGCTCGCCGCGCGCGACGTGCTGCGCGCGGTCCGTGATCGCTCGGCCTACGCGAACCTCATGCTTCCCAAGCTGCTGCGAGACCGGCGGATAACTGGCCGGGATGCGGCCTTCGCCACTGAGCTCACCTATGGAGCATGCCGCGCGCAGGGCCTGCTCGACGAGATCATCGCTGCCGCTGCGGGCCGCCCCGCGAGCGAGATCGACGGCACCATCCTCGACATCCTCCGACTCGCCGCGTACCAGTTGCTGCGCACGCGGGTGGCACCGCATGCCGCCGTGAGCACCGCCGTCGCGATGGCGCGCACCGAGGGCGGCGAGCGCATCACCGGCTTCGTCAACGCGGTGCTGCGCCGGGTCTCGGAGAAGACCGAGCAGGAGTGGGTCGCGCAGCTCGCCCCGGCCGATCCGATCGGCCGGGCCTCGTTCACCCATGCCCACCCCCGCTGGATCGGCCAGGCCTTCGCGGACGCTCTCGGTGCCAGTGCCGACGAGATCGACGAGGCCCTCGCCGCCGACGATGCGCGGCCCACCATCCACCTCGTCGCCCGGCCGGGCGAGATCACCGGCGAGGAGCTCGCCCTCATCACCGGTGGCACCGAGGGCGCCTACTCGCCGTACGCCGTCCACCTGGAGTCAGGCGACCCCGGTGACCTCGAACCAGTTCGTGACGGGCTCGCGTCGGTGCAGGACGAGGGCAGCCAGCTCGTTGCGCTCGTCGCGCTGCGGGCACCAGTCTCCGGCCCTGACCAGGGGCGCTGGCTGGACCTATGCGCGGGACCGGGCGGCAAGGCGGCCCTGATGGGCGCGATCGCCGCGATCGATGGTGCCCGGCTCGACGCGGTAGAGATCTCCACGCACCGGGCCGAGCTGGTCCGCGCCTCGGTGAAGGGGCTCCCGGTGACCGTCGTCGAGGCGGATGGCCGCGACAGTGGCCTGCAGCCCGGCTATGACCGGGTACTCGTCGACGCCCCGTGCACGGGGTTGGGCGCCCTGCGCCGGCGACCGGAGGCACGCTGGCGCAAGCAGTCCAGCGATGTCGCTGGACTAGCGCGGCTGCAGCGGGAGCTGCTCGATACCGCGATCGACCTCGTGCGGCCCGGCGGGATCGTGGTGTACTCGACCTGCTCGCCGCATGTCGCGGAGACGATCGGCGTTGTCTCGCAAGCGATCCGCAAGCGCGGGGTCGAGGCGATCCCGGCCGGCGAGGTGCTGGCCGAGGTGCCTCGCGCTGCTGCTGGTCCTCATGGCGAGTTCGTGCAGCTGTGGCCGCACCGGCACGGCACCGATGCAATGTTCATCGCGGTGCTGCGCAAGCCCGAGTAGCCGCGCCCCGGCGGGCTGGCTGCTCGCCGGGCGGGGCGGGGCGGCTCGGCGTAGCATCGGCCCGGTGCGAGACACCGAGATGCCCCCGGCGGTACCAGCGGCGCGAGTGCACGCCTTCCACGATGACGCGATCGGCGATCGCGATGCGGTAGGGATCGCTGCCGCGATCCGGGGCGGCAGCATCTCCGCGGCCGAGGCGGTCGAGGCAGCGATCAGTCGCGTCGCCGAGGTGGAGCCCCGGATCCATGCATTGCAGCTCGCCGACTTCGACCAGGCCCGCGAGCGGGCGCGCACCGCGCCGCCAGCAGCACCTGGCGCTCTCGCTGGCGTGCCGACAATGCTGAAGGACAATGTCAACCTCGCCGGGCAACCCACCACGCGGGGATCGCTGGCCGTCCCCGCGCGCCCGGTCCGCCACACCGATCGCTTCGTCGAGCAGTTCCTCGCGGTGGGCCTGGTGCCGCTGGGCAAGTCGCGCCTGCCCGAGTTCGGCTTCAACGCCTCCACGGAGTTCGCGGACTCCGAGCCCACGCGCAATCCCTGGCACCTCGACTACTCCGCGGGGGCCTCCTCGGGCGGCGCGGCAGCACTGGTCGCGAGCGGCGCGCTGCCCATCGCTCATGCCAACGATGGCGGTGGATCGATCCGCATCCCCGCCGCCGCGTGCGGGCTCGTCGGGCTCAAGGCGAGCCGCGGCCGCATGCGCACCGAGCCCGTGCAGGACGCCCTTCCCGTCCGCATCATCTCCGACGGCGTGGTCGCCCGGACGGTCCGGGACGTCGCCGCGTTCCACGTTGATGCCGAGCGCGTGTTCCGCAACAAGGCACTGCCACCCATCGGGCACATCGGCGGTCCGGGCCAGGAGCGGCTGCGCATCGGCGTCGTCCTCGACTCCGTGGTGGAACACGCCACCGATCCCGAGACACGTGGTGCCGTCCGCGCGACCGCGGATCTGCTCGCCACCCTCGGCCATCACGTCGACGACGCGACCCTGCCAGTCGGACCAGGGTTCGCGCGGGACTTCGTGCACTACTGGGGGATGCTGTCGGTGCTGCTGACCGCGCCCGGGCGGTGGATGCACGGTCGCGAGTTCAACCGGGCCCGCCTCGATCCGCTGACCCTGGGCCTCGCCCAGCGATACTGGCGGGAGGCATACCGGACCCCCGCCGTGCTACGCCGGCTGCGCGGCACATCCGCAGTGGTGCAGGAGTGGTTCGAGCCGTGGGACATCGTGCTCAGCCCCGTCGTGGGCCACACCACGCCACCCATCGGGTACCTCTCGCCGAACCATCCCTTCGAGGAACTGATCGAGCGGCTGCAGACCTACGTGTCGTTCACGCCGCTCAACAACGCGGCCGGCAACCCCGCCATTTCCCTGCCAGCGGGCACGACCAGCGACGGCAGGCCCATCGGGGTGCAGCTCTCGGCCCCGCTCGGCGGCGAGCGAGCGCTGCTCGAGGTGGCGATGGAGCTCGAGCAGGCACGGCCATGGCGGCGCATCCAGGACGAGTAGGCCCTGCTTCGCCCGGGTCAGCCTCGCGCGGTGTGGCGCAGCCACCACAGGCCGACGAGCGGCAGCACGAGCGGGATGAACAGGTAGCCGGACCCGTAGTGCGACCACACGGTCGGCTCCGGGAACCACTCCGGCACGACCAGGCTGATCGTGCCGACGACGATCACACCAGCGAACTCGATGATGCACGACCACGCCGCGAGGCGCCGCGACACCGTGCTCGCGCGGGCGAGGGTGATGGTGGCGACGACGTAGAACACCGCGGCCACCGCGGAGAGGCTGAACGCGATGGGCGCGACGTCGAAGCGTTGCACGATCTGCACGAACGAGCGGGCCGCGGCGGCGAGGCTGAACACCGCGTAGACGGCGATGAGCACGCGCCCCCCGCCGGTGCGGGTGCGCTCGCGCAGCTCGTCCTCGTCGCGGCCCGGTGCCGGCTTCGCGGGGCTCATGGCACCACCCATACCGCGTACATGCGGAGCACCATGATCGGAACGGACAGCAGCGCGACGGTCAGGACCCCGGCTCCGGCGCGGGTCCGGTCACCGAGCGCCCACCACACGGCGATCGGCAGGATCAGCGGCACACCGACGAGATAGAGGACGAACGTCAAGGTATCGATGTCGCGATCGCCCGCGATCAGCAGCACTACGCCGAGGATGGATTGCGCGATGGTCAGCAGCTCGATGAGGCCAAGCGTGCCGAGAAGTGCCTTGTCCGCGCGGCGAGCGGGGTCGAGCGGGCTGTCCGCGACCACCTTGATGAACGTCCACAGCATGCCCGCGAGCGCGAGCGCGGTGATGGTGAGGGCAAGGGGCGTGTTCATGGCGTTCGGACTTTAGCACCCGCACCTCTTACACTCGCATCATGGCTGCTCACCCCACCGCCCCCATCATCGCCCCCTCAATCCTGTCGGCTGATTTCGCGCACCTCGCCGACGATGCCCGTGCCGTCGACAATGCGGACTGGCTGCACATCGACGTCATGGACGCCCACTTCGTGCCCAACCTCACCTTCGGCCTCCCCGTGGTCAAGAGCCTGATGAAGGCATCGAGCAAGCCGTTCGATTGCCACCTGATGATCGAGAACCCGGAGCGGTGGGCCCCGCCGTACGCCGAGGCCGGCGCCTACAACGTCACCTTCCACGCCGAGGCCACCAATGACCCCGTCTCGGTCGCCCGCGCCCTGCGCGCGGCGGGCTCCAAGGCGGGCCTTTCCATCAAGCCGGGAACCCCGCTCGAGCCCTACATCGAGATCCTCAAGGAGTTTGATGTGCTGCTGGTGATGAGCGTGGAGCCAGGATTCGGCGGCCAGAGCTTCATGCCCGAGGTGCTCGACAAGGTCCGCACCGCCCGCCGCCTCGTTGATTCCGGCGAGCTCGACCTGATGATCGAGATCGACGGCGGCATCGCGCTCGACACGATCGATGAGGCCGCCGCGGCCGGGGTGGACTGCTACGTGGCCGGGTCCGCGGTCTATGGCTCGGCGGATCCGGCGGCGGCGGTGGACCAGTTGCGCGCCCGCGCCCGCGCCGCCGATCCCCGGTACGCCAGCTAGTCCGGGGCCAGCGATGCGCGTGCACCTCGACGACGCGATGCGCCAGGCGGTCGAGGCATCCGAGCAGGCCCGCGGCCGCACCAGCCCGAACCCGCCCGTGGGCGCGGTCGTGCTCGACGTCGCGGGCACGATCGTCGGTGTCGGCGCCACGCAGCCCCCGGGCGGCCCGCACGCCGAGGTGATGGCGCTGCGGGAAGCCGGGGAGCGCGCCTTCGGTGGCACCATGGTGGTCACCCTGGAGCCGTGCGACCACCATGGGCGGACACCACCGTGCAGCAAGGCGGTGATCGATGCGGGAATCGCGCAGGTCCACTACGCGGTGGATGATCCGATGGCAATGGCCAGCGGGGGAGCACGAACGCTGCGGCGGGCTGGCCTGGTGGTCACCACCTGGCACGATCCCAGCGCGGTGACGCGCGGCCCGCTGCGGGCGTGGCTGCACCGGCAGCGCACCGGGCGCCCGCACATCACCTACAAGTACGCTGCCTCCCTCGATGGCCGCTGCGCCGCAGAGGATGGATCGAGCCAATGGATCTCCGGCTCGGCATCAAGGGCGAGGGACCGGCTCGAGCGATCCCGCATCGATGCCATCATCGTGGGCACCGGCACGGTTCTCGCCGACGATCCCTGGCTGACCGCGCGGCATCCCGATGGCAGCCTCGCCGAGCATCAACCAGCGCGCGTAGTGGTCGGGGCGCGCGAGCTGCCGCCGGAGTCCCGCGTCCTCGATGATGCCGCGCCCACGATCCTCGTGCGGTCGCGGGACGTCCGGGAAGTCATCGACGCGCTCGGTGATCGCACGGATGTCGTCCTCGAGGGTGGCCCGCACCTCGCGGGCGCGTTCTTCCAGGCGGGGCTGATCGACCGCATCACCGCCTATGTCGCGCCCGTCATCCTCGGCGGCGGCACCCCGGCGGTCGTGGATGCCGGGGTCGGGAATATCGCTGGGGCTCACCGGTTTGAGTGTGAGAGCGTCGGGATGCTCGGGGAGGATGTGCTCATCAGCCTCGTCCCGCGATAACGTGGAGGCCGACCGTCGGACAGGAGCGCGAGTGTTCACAGGAATCGTGGAGGAACGTGGCGAGATCGCCGCGATCGACACCATGGGCGATTTTGCCCGGCTGACCGTTCGTGGGCCGCTGGTCGCCTCGGATGCCGGGCACGGGGACTCCATCGCGGTCAATGGCGTCTGCCTGACCGTTGTCGATGTGCTGCCCGAGGGCGCTTTCACCGCGGACGTGATGGGGGAGACCCTTGATCGCACCAGCCTCGGCAAGCTCGGGGAGGGCAGCGCGGTCAACCTGGAGCGCGCGATGGCGGTGGGCAGCCGGCTCGGCGGGCACATCGTGCAGGGCCATGTCGATGCGACCGGGACGGTTCTCACCCGCGCCAGCGAGGGCAAGTGGGAGGTCGTGCGGGTCTCCCTGCCCGACCGGATCGCGCGCTACGTGGTGGAGAAGGGCTCGATCACTGTGGATGGCGTGTCGCTGACCGTCTCCGCGGTGGGCATGGATGTCCACGGCAGCTATTTTGAAGTTTCCCTCATACCGACCACACTGGACCTGACGATCCTCGGGCGAAGCCCCGTCGGCACCGTCGTGAACCTAGAGGTCGATGTGATCGCCAAGTATGTCGAGCGCCTCACGGCGTTCGCCCAGGAAAGGCCGCGCGATGCCGCGGCCGACGAACCCGGTGCCCCGGGCAGCCGGGCCGAGGAGCAGTAGCTGTGGTCAGATTCGACAGTGTCGAGAGGGCGATCGCCGATATCGCCGCGGGCAAGGCCGTCGTCGTCGTGGACGACGAGGATCGCGAGAACGAGGGAGACCTCATCTTCGCGGCCGAGAAGGCCACCCCCGAGCTCGTGGCGTTCATGGTGCGCTACACCTCCGGGTACTTGTGCGTGCCGCTTGATGGCGCGGATTGCGACAGGCTGGGCCTGTTGCCGATGTACGCGGTGAACCAGGACAAGCACCAGACGGCCTACACCGTCACCGTTGATGCGAAGCAAGGCGTGGGCACGGGCATCTCTGCCGCGGACCGCTCCACCACGATGCAACTGCTCGCTGATCCCGCCGCGCGCCCCGAGGACTTCACCCGTCCCGGCCATGTGGTGCCGCTGCGCGCCAAGGAGGGCGGCGTGATGCGTCGTCCCGGCCACACCGAAGCGGCCGTGGACCTCGCCCGTCTCGCGGGCCTGCGCCCGGCCGGGGCGATCTGCGAGATCGTCAGCCAGAAGGACGAGGGCCACATGGCCCGCACCGACGAGCTGCGCGTGTTCGCCGACGAGCACGGGCTCGCGCTGATCTCCATCGCGGACCTGATCTCCTGGCGCCGCAAGAACGAGAAGCACGTGGTGCGCATCGCCGAGGCGCGCATTCCTACCCCGTACGGGGAGTTCCGTGCTGTTGGCTATCGCAGCATCTACGACGATGTCGAGCACGTGGCGCTGGTGATGGGCGATGTGCAGAGCCCGGATGGCGCGGGCGAGGACGTGCTCGTCCGGGTGCACTCGGAATGCCTCACCGGTGACATCTTCGGCTCGCTGCGCTGCGATTGCGGCCCCCAGCTCGATGCCGCGCTGCGCATGGTGGCCGAGGAGGGCCGGGGCATCGTGCTGTACATGCGCGGCCACGAGGGCCGGGGCATCGGCCTTATGCACAAGCTCCAGGCCTACCAGTTGCAGGACGCGGGCTCGGACACTGTGGATGCGAACCTCGAGCTCGGGCTGCCCGCGGACGCGCGTGACTATGGCACGGGCGCGCAGATCCTCGTTGACCTCGGTGTTTCCACGATGCGGCTGCTGACGAACAATCCGGCCAAGCGGGTGGGCCTCGACGGGTACGGGCTGTCGATCGTCGATCGCGTGCCGATGCCGATCCGGGCGAACAAGGAGAACATCCGCTACCTGCGCACCAAGCGGGACCGGATGGGGCATGAGCTCGATGGCCTCGATGACCTGGGTGATCTCGGCGCGCTCGGCGGGGGGTCCCCCTCGTGAGCGGGGAGGGGCAGCCCGACCTGCAGCTCGATGATGCCAGTGATGTCTCGCTGGCGATCGTGGCCGGGCAGTGGCACAGCGAGCTCGCGGAGGCGTTGATCGCGGGCGCGCAACGCGTCGCCGATCGCAGCACTGTCCGCAAGCTGACCCTGGTGCGGGTGGCAGGCTCGATGGAGCTTCCAGTGGTGGCGCAGCAGCTCGCCCGCACCCATGACGCGGTGGTGGCCCTAGGCGTGGTCATCCGCGGCGAGACCCCGCACTTCGACTACGTCTGCCAGTCGGTCACCGACGGACTCACCCGTGTCTCCCTCGATGAGGGCACGCCGGTGGGCAATGGCGTGCTGACCGTCAACACCGAGGCGCAGGCCCGCGATCGGGCGGGCCTTCCTGGTTCTGCCGAGGACAAGGGCGCCCAGGCGTGCGGTGCCGCTCTCGATGTGGCGGTGACGCTGCGCCGCCTGCGCAGGGAGGCATGATGAACGCGAGCGGGAATCATGGCTGGGACCTGGTGCACCGGCCGCGCAAGATGCCCTGGATGGGCATCGCGGTGGCCGTGCTGGTGTTCAGCATCTTCGTGGCCCTGACGGTGCTGCTCGGCACGTCCGATACCGGGATCAGTTTCCGGCCCGAGGACAAGGTCGCGATGATCGTGATCGGTGCTGTGCTGTCCTCGCTCTTCCTGCTGCTGACGCGGCCCCGCTTGCGCGTGGGGGAGCAGGGCGTGGGCGTGCGGACGTTCTTCTCCGAGCGGCTCGTGCCGTGGAACGAGGTCGTGGGCGCGCGCCTGCGGCCCGGTGGCGGCTGGGCCCGCCTCGAGCTTCCCGACGACGAGTACATCCCGCTCGTGGCCGTGCAGGCCACCGACGGGGAGCGCGCCATCCGTGCGATGGAGCAGTACTACCGGCTCGAGGCACGCTACCGCGCTACCGGCCACGATCGCGCTGTCGGAGCTGATCGCTAGCCTGGTTGCTGTGGCTGATCCCTCGACATACCGCCCCGCTCCCGGAACGATCCCGACCGAACCCGGGGTGTACCGCTTCCGCGATGCCACGGGCCGCGTGCTCTACGTCGGCAAGGCGAAGAACCTGCGCAACCGGCTCAACTCCTACTTCGCCGACCTCGCTGGCCTGCAGCCACGCACCCGCAACATGGTCACCACCGCCACCGGCGTCGAGTGGACGGTCGTCGGCACCGAGGTCGAGGCCCTGCAGCTCGAGTACAACTGGATCAAGGAGTTCGATCCGCCGTTCAACGTGCGCTACCGGGATGACAAGTCCTATCCGGTGCTCGCGGTCACCCTGAACGAGGAGCTGCCCCGGTTGTTCGTCTACCGGGGGCCCCGGCGCAAGGGCGTGCGGTACTTCGGGCCCTACTCGCACGCCTGGGCGATCCGCGAGACGCTCGACCTGCTGCTGCGAGTCTTCCCGGCGCGCACCTGCTCGACAGGCGTGCTGCGCCGCCACCAGCAGCTTGGGCGGCCCTGCCTGCTCGGCTACATCGACAAGTGCTCCGCGCCGTGCACCGGCGCTGTCTCGGCCGACGAGCATCGTCGCATCGTGGAGGATTTCTGCGACTTCCTCGCCGGGCGCACCGACCGGCTGGTCCGCCAGCTCGAGCACCAGATGCGCGCCGCGGCGGAGGAACTGGACTTCGAGAAGGCCGCGCGGCTGCGCGATGACGTCGGCGCGCTGCGCCGCGCCCTCGAGAAGCAGGCCGTAGTGCTCGGCGATGGCACCGATGCCGATGTGATCGCCTTCGCCCACGACGACCTCGAGATCGCGGTGCAGGTCTTCCATGTGCGCGACGGCCGGGTACGCGGCCAGCGCGGCTGGGTCAACGAGCGCGTCGAGGATGCCAGCGAGCCAGAGATCGTCGAGGAATTCCTCACGCAGTTCTATGGGGAGCAACGAGCCCTCGCCGAGGCCGCCCCGGACTCCCAGGTGGCGACCGCGGGGGCGATCCCCCGGCTGGTGCTGGTTCCGTCGATGCCTCCCGACCCCGAGAGTATGGAGCACTGGCTCGCCCAGCAGCGCGGCTCCGGCGTGACCGTGCGGGTGCCCCAGCGCGGCGACAAGCGCGCGCTCGCCGAGACGGTGCAGCGCAACGCCGTGGAATCCCTGGCGCAGCACAAGCTCAAGCGCGCGGGCGACCTCACGGCCCGGTCAGCAGCGCTGCAGGAGCTGCAGGAGGCGCTCGATCTGGACTCCGCGCCGCTGCGGATCGAATGCGTGGACATCAGCCATGTCCAGGGCACCGATGTGGTGGGATCGCTCGTGGTCTTCGAGGATGGCATCGCCAAGAAGTCCGACTACCGGCACTTCGCGATCAAGGAGGCGGCGGGGGACGGGCGATCCGATGACGTCGCGAGCATCGCGGAGGTGACGCGCCGCCGGTTCGCGCGCCACGCGGCAGACCAGGCGCCGAATGATCCGGCGGACTCCGGCCAGCACGAGGAGAACGGAGCGAACGGGGGTGCTCTCCCGGGGATCGATCCCGCGACGGGCCGACCGCGCCGCTTCGCCTATCCACCGAACCTCTACATCGTCGACGGAGGCGCGCCGCAGGTCAACGCGGCAGCCACGGTGCTCGACGAGCTCGGCGTGACCGATGTGGCCGTGATCGGCCTGGCCAAGCGCCTCGAGGAGGTGTGGCTGCCGCACGACCCGTACCCGGCGATCCTCTCGCGCGGCAGCGATGCGCTGTTCCTGCTGCAGCGGGTGCGCGACGAGGCCCACCGCTTCGCCATCACCTTCCACCGGTCGAAGCGATCCCGCCGCATGACCGCCTCCGCCCTCGATGCCATTCCTGGGCTCGGCGATGCCCGCAAGAAGGCGCTGGTCACGCATTTCGGCTCGGTGGCGCGGCTGCGCGCGGCGAGCATCGAGGAGATCACCGAGGTGCCGGGCATCGGCGGCACGATCGCCCGCGCGGTCCATGAGGCGCTCGGTGCGGAAAAACCCGCGCAGGACTCCCCACGGGCCGCTCCGGTCGAATAACCTCGGCCATGGCGCACAGCGCGGCAGCAGCATGGCACGAGAGCGAACAACACGAAGGACGGCATGGCGTGAGCGAGCACAGCAGTCCACCTGATATCGATGTCGCCCTGGTCACGGGGCTCTCCGGGGCGGGGCGGGGCACCTCGGCGAAGGTCCTCGAGGATCTTGACTGGTATGTCGTGGACAATGCCCCGGCAGAGGTCGTGCCGGAGATCATCGACCTCGGGCGCACCGCCGAGAACCCGATCCGCCGCCTGGCGGTGGTGCTCGACGTGCGCAGCCGGGCGTTCGCCGGCGGCCTCGAGACGGTCGCCCGGGAGCTCGCCCAGCGTGGCATCCGCCCCCGCATCGTCTTCCTCGAGGCATCCGACGCGGCGCTGGTGCAGAGGTTCGAGCAGGTGCGCCGCAGCCACCCCTTGCAGGGCGATGGAACGCTGCTCGAGGGCATCGCCGCGGAGCGGGAGCTGGTCGCGCCGGTGCGGGGGATGGCCGATATCGTCATCGACACCTCGAATCTCTCGGTCCATGACCTCCGCGCGCGCCTCGAGCCTGCGTTCGAGGATCCCGATAGTGCCCGCATCCGCGTGGCCGTGCTGTCCTTCGGGTTCAAGTACGGACTGCCCATCGATGTCGACATGGTGGTGGACGTGCGCTTCCTCCCGAACCCGCACTGGATCCCGGAACTGCGCCACAACACCGGGCAGGATGCGGGCGTCCGTGACTACGTGCTGTCCCAGGACGGGGCCAAGCAGTTCCTCGGCACGTTCCGCGAGCTGCTCGATCCCGTGCTGCGGGGATATCGCGTCGAGGGCAAGCGGTACATGACGATCGGGGTGGGATGCACGGGCGGCAAGCACCGCAGCGTCGCCATGACCGAGGCGCTCGCTGCGATGCTCGCCGAGGATACCGAGCTGACGGTGCGCACCCGCCACCGGGATCTGGGGAAGGAATGAGCCCGGCCGTAGTCGCGCTCGGCGGCGGGCACGGGCTGTATGCCACCCTCACCGCGGCCCGCACGCTCACCAAGGACATCACTGCCGTGGTGACGGTCGCCGATGATGGTGGTTCCTCCGGGCGGCTGCGCTCCGAGCTGAACCTCGTCCCGCCCGGCGACCTGCGCATGGCGCTCGCTGCCCTCGCCGGGGACGATGAGCATGCCCAGCTGTGGCGCGATGTCATCCAGCACCGGTTCCGGGGCACCGGCGCGCTCGCCGGGCATGCCGTCGGCAACCTCATCCTCGCCGGTCTCGCCGAGGTCAAGAACGACATCATCGCCGCGCTCGACGAGCTGGGCCATATCCTGCAGCTCGACGGGCGCGTGCTCCCGATGGCGACGATCCCGCTGCAGATCGAGGCCGATGTCGTCGGTCTCGAGGAGGACCCACGGATCAGCCGCGTCATCCGCGGGCAGGTCGCGGTCGCCACGACGCCCGGTCGGGTGCGCCGGGTGCGGCTGCTCCCCGGCAGCCCCGTGGCCTGCACGGAAGCCGTCGAGGCCATCGACAACGCGGATCTTGTTGTGCTGGGCCCGGGTTCGTGGTTCAGCAGCGTCATCCCCCATGTACTGGTGCCGGAGCAGCGCGAGGCGCTGATCCGTACCCGGGCACGGCGGGCGCTCGTTCTCAACCTCGGGCCGCAGGCGGGGGAGACCGCCGGATTCTCCGCTGAGCGGCATCTTCACGTACTCTCGCAACACGCACCTAGTTTTCGCGTCGACCAGATCATCGTGGATAGCGGCACCGTGCCCCCGGGCAGCGAGCGCGCTCATCTCGCCCGGGCGGCCGCCCAGCTAGGTGCCGAGGTGCGATACGCCGATGTATCCGTGCATGGGACAAGCAAGCATGACGTCGGCAAGCTCGGCGCGGTTCTCGGTGATGTTCTCGCCGGATGACGACCAGGCTCGCGGCCCAGCCGGATCGCTGGCGCGATCGCGCCCAGGAAGTGACCCGAGGAACGATCGGAAGGAAACGACACCGTGGCAATGACTGCGGAGGTCAAGGATGAGCTGAGCCGGCTCGCCATCACCCAGGTGAGTGCCCGCAAGGCGGAGGTGTCCTCGCTGCTGCGGTTCTCCGGCGGGCTGCACATCGTGGCGGGGCGCGTGGTCGTCGAGGCAGACGTCGATACCGGCTCGGTGGCCCGGCGGCTGCGGCGCGACATCCATGAGCTCTATGGCTACCCGTCCGAGATCCATGTCATCGGAGCGACCGGCATACGCAAGAACACCCGCTACGTGGTGCGCGTCGCCAAGGACGGCGAGGCGCTCGCGCGGCAGACTGGCCTGCTCGACCTGCGCGGCCGCCCCGTGCGCGGCCTGCCCGCCCATGTGGTGGGCGGGGGCATCGCCGATGCCGAGGCGGCATGGCGCGGCGCGTTCCTCGCGCACGGCTCCCTCACCGAGCCTGGAAGGTCCGCCGCGCTCGAGATCGGCTGCCCCGGCCCGGAGGCAGCCATGGCGCTCGTCGGGGCAGCACGGCGCATGGGCATCACTGCCAAGGCACGCGAGGTGCGGGGAGCCGATCGCGTTGTCGTCCGGGATGGGGACGCCATCGGCGCGCTGCTGACCCGGATGGGCGCGCAGGACCTGCGGCTCGTGTGGGAGGAGCGGCGCATCCGCCGCGAGGTCCGTGCCACGGCGAACCGCCTCGCGAACTTCGATGACGCGAACCTGCGCCGGTCCGCGCGCGCCGCGGTCGCGGCCGCGGCGAAGGTCGAGCGCGCGCTCGACATCCTCGGCGAGGAAGCGCCCGAGCATCTCGCTGCCGCCGGCCGCTTGCGCATCGAGCATCGGCAATCCTCCCTCGAGGAGCTCGGCCAGCTCGCTGATCCGCCCCTGACCAAGGACGCGGTGGCCGGGCGCATCCGGCGCCTGCTGTCGATGGCCGACCGGCGCGCCCGCGAGATGGGCATGCCCGATACCGAATCGGCTGTCACCCCGGAGCTGCTCGAGGACGCCTAGCCGGCCGCCGGGGTTACATCAGTGTTTCCCCGGTTAGGACGGCGCGAACGGTCTGTTCGGCACCGGACTTCCTCCTCGCGCGCGGCTACTGTGGTGGGCAACCTCGTCGATGATCATGCACATCGCAAGCGAAGGAGCCCACCATGACAGTCCGTGTAGGCATCAATGGATTTGGCCGGATCGGCCGCAACCTCTTCCGCGCGGTCGACGAGCTCCGGGCCTCCCGGGGCGACGACATCGAGATCGTGGCGATCAACGATCTCACCGAGAACGAGACGCTCGCCCACCTGCTGCGCTTCGACACGATCCTCGGCCGCTTCCCGGGCGAGGTGGTGGTCGAGGAGGACGCGCTGGTCGTTGATGGGCGGCGCGTCCGTGCGCTGTCGATCAAGGAGGGCCCCAAGGCGCTGCCGTGGGGGGAGCTTGGCGTCGATGTGGTGATCGAGTCCACGGGCCGGTTCACCGACGCGGCAGAAGCACGGGGCCACCTCGACGCTGGGGCGCGCAAGGTCATCATCTCCGCCCCGGCCAAGGGCGACGACCTCACCGTCGTCATGGGCGTCAACGAGGACCAGTACGACGGCAGCCAGGACATCATCTCCAACGCATCGTGCACCACCAACTGCCTCGCGCCACTGGTCAAGGTGCTCGACGATGAGTTCGGTGTCGAGCATGGCCTGATGACGACCATCCATGCCTACACGCAGGACCAGAACCTCCAGGACGGGCCGCACCGCGACCTGCGCCGGGGCCGCGCGGCCGCGATGAACATCGTGCCCACCTCCACCGGCGCGGCCAAGGCCATCGGACGGGTGATCCCGCACCTCGATGGCAAGCTCGACGGGTACGCGCTGCGCGTTCCAGTGCCGGTGGGCTCGATCACGGACCTCACCGCGGTGGTGCGCTCCCGCGCGAGCATCGACGAGATCAACGATGCCTACCGGGCGGCCGCTTCCGAGGGGCGGCTGCGGGGAATTCTCAAGTTCAGCGATGCCCCGCTAGTGTCAAGCGATATCGTGACCGATGCGCATTCGTCGATCTTCGATGCACCGCTGACCAAGGTGATCGGCGACCATGTGAAAGTGGTCAGCTGGTATGACAACGAGTGGGGCTACTCCAACCGCCTCGCCGACCTGATTGGGATGGTCGGTGCATCGCTGTGAGGGACTGGGAAATACTCTATGACTGTGAAGACGCTCAAGGAATTGCTCGAGGCTGGCGTGGATGGTCGAACCGTCCTGGTCCGGTCTGACCTGAACGTGCCGCTCAAGGACGGCAGGATCACCGATGCCGGGCGCATCATCGCCTCGGCCCCCACGATCGGCGCGCTCGCTGACGCCGGGGCGCGCGTGATCGTCACCGCCCACCTCGGGCGCCCCAAGGGCGGCCCGGATCCGGCCTTGTCCCTCGCGCCCGTGGCCCAGCGGCTCGGTGACGAGCTCGACCGCTACATCCAGCTCGCCGGTGACGTCGTCGGCCAGGACGCGCAGGAGCGGGCCGCGGGCCTCACGGAGGGCGATGTGCTCCTCGTCGAGAACGTTCGCTTCGATCCGCGCGAGACCAGCAAGGACGATGCCGAGCGCCAAGCCATGGCCCGTGACCTAGCCGCCCTCGCGGGGCCGGACGGAGCGTTCGTCTCCGACGGCTTCGGCGTCGTGCACCGCAAGCAGGCCTCCGTCTTCGACGTTGCCACGCTGCTGCCGGGCTACGCCGGCGGACTCGTCGCCGCCGAGGTCGAGGTGCTCGCCAACCTCACCCGATCGCCCGAGCATCCCTACACGGTCGTCCTCGGTGGATCCAAGGTCTCCGACAAGCTCGCGGTGATCGAGGCCCTCGCGCCCAAGGTCGATTCGCTCCTCATCGGCGGCGGCATGTGCTTCACCTTCCTCGCCGCGCAGGGCCTGCAGGTTGGTTCCTCGCTGCTGCAGGAAGAGATGATCGACACCTGCAAGGAACTGCTCGATCGCTATGGCGATGTGATCCACCTGCCCTCCGACATCGAGGTCGCCACCGAATTCAACGAGGAATCCGACTCGAACACGGTCGCGGCCACCGCCATGATGGATGAATGGATGGGCCTCGATATCGGTCCGGAGTCGGTGCGCAAGTTCGCTTCCGTGCTCACCGAGTCCCGCACCATCTTCTGGAACGGGCCGATGGGCGTGTTCGAGATGGAGAAGTTCGCCCTCGGCACGCGCGGAGTGGCCGAAGCAATCATCGAAGCCACCAGCAAGGGCGCGTTCACAGTTGTCGGCGGTGGTGATTCCGCAGCGGCCGTGCGCGCGCTGGGCCTGCCCGAGAGCGGCTTCTCGCACATCTCCACGGGTGGCGGAGCCTCGCTGGAATACCTGGAGGGCAAGGACCTGCCCGGCATCTCGGTGCTCGGCGAGCCGACGGGGGCCTGAGCGATGCCACGGACACCGCTGATCGCGGGCAACTGGAAGATGAACATGAATCACCTGGAGGCCATCGCGCTCGTCCAGAAGATCTCGTTCGCCCTCCCGAGCAAGTACTACGGCAAGGTCGATGTCGCGGTGATCCCACCATTCACCGACCTGCGCAGCGTGCAGCAGATCATCGACAGCGACAAGCTGAAGCTCCGGTACGGGGCGCAGGACATCTCCGTGCACGATTCCGGCGCCTACACCGGCGAGATCAGTGGCCCCATGCTCGCGAAGCTCGGTTGCACCTACGCGGTGGTCGGTCATTCGGAGCGGCGTACCTATCACCACGAGGATGATGCGCTCGTGGCGCGCAAGGCCAAGGCCGCGCTCAAGCATGGCCTCGTGCCGATCATCTGCATCGGCGAGGGACCTGATGTGCGGGAGTCCGGCGAGCATGTCGCGCACAACCTCGCCCAGCTGCGAGGTTCCCTCGAGGGAATCGGCAGCAAGGAACTGCCCAAGGTGGTCATCGCCTACGAGCCCGTCTGGGCGATCGGCACCGGCAAGGTCGCCTCGGCGGCCGACGCGCAGGAGGTATGCGCGGCGATCCGGTCCGAGCTGGCGCGCGTCGCCTCCCCGGAGACAGCGGGCGCGATGCGGATCCTCTATGGCGGATCGGTCAGCGCCAAGAACGTTGGTTCACTGATCGCGGAATCCGATGTCGATGGCGCTCTCGTCGGCGGCGCCTCGCTGAAGTCGGACGATTTCGCCCAGCTGTGCGCCATTGCCGCGGGCGGTCCGTTCTAGCCCACGCTTCCAGCGCGCGCCGCCGCTCAGTGGCATTGTCATGATGATGCCCGCCCGCCTGGCGATTCGAAACCGGATCGCCAGGCGGGTAAGCTCACGCCAGACAACGAGCCAGTACCGCCCTGATGGCCCCCGGGCGCGTCGGGACAACACACACCTGCGAGAAAGAGTTCCATGTCACTGTTCCTGGACATCCTGCTGGTCAGCACGAGCATCATCATGGTGATGCTGGTGCTGCTGCACCGCGCCAAGGGCGGCGGACTGTCATCGCTGTTCGGTGGTGGCATGCAGTCGAGCCTGGCGGGCTCCACCGTCGCCGAGAAGAACCTCAACCGCTTCACGGTGTACGTGGCGATCGTGTGGGCCGTGGCGATCGTCGGAATGGGCATGCAGGTTCGCTACGGCTGATCCTCGCCGCGACTTCAGCTACGCAGCGAGCGCGATGTCATTGGACGGCTCAGTGTGTTTTTCTACCCACGCGCGGAACCGTTGCTGCTGCACGATCGCGATGAGGAGCGGTGTGGCGATCGTGATGCTCGCCGCGCTCATGTAGTTCGCTGTCATGAGGTAGCCGAGAACAGCGACGGCACCGAGGCTCGCGTAGACAACCGACAAGAACGGCACCGTTGGGCGCCAGTAGTTGCGCGCCGCCCAGATGCTGATCGCGGTGATCAAGGCGATGCACACGGCGAGAACCCACGATTGCCAGTAGGCGCCGAGGGAAGCACCGTCGGGACGGTCAAGCTCAAGCCAGCGGGTCACGGTCATCAGGGCCGCGGTGACGGTCAGGATCGTGCTCGCGATCACGTTGATCATCTCCCGGCGCGAGAAATGCCGCGCAGCGACGATCCCGGGATCGTCGGGGATGCCGCCTGTGCTCGCTTGGACGGTTTTCTCCGGCGCTGAACCAGGGGACCGGGTGAGGCGATCGATCCACGGGGCAATGCCGAGCATGAGGACCGCCGCGAGCACCACAGCCACGCCCAGGACGCTGGAGAGCGCCTCCCACAGCCTGCCGGCCAGCAGATCGACGCCGACCCCGGCGGCAGCGAGCGTTACGTAAGCTCGGCCGAGGAAGCGGGATGACCGGCCCCGGTAGCTCCGAGCCGTCCAGATCATGGCCGGGAAGATCAGTGCCACGCAGGCCAGCACGCCGATCCGCCGCCACGCACCGGCACTGCCGGGCACCTCGGGCCAGAGCAGCGCCGCGTGGAAGCACAGTCCGCCGGCGAGCGCGAGGAACGCGGCGAGGTTGACGATCTCATGGCGCCTCACGGCAGTTCCCCGGCCGATCCGCGATCGAGGTACCAGGCGATGCGGAGGCGGCCCGTCGCGGCTGCAGCGGGGCATTCCTCGGCGGTGGCGCCATGCAGCGCGGAGGAAACGGCGCTCGCCTTGCCCTCGCCAGCCACTAGCAACCACACCTCCTCGCTGTGCTGCACCGCCGGGAGGGTGAGCGTGATGCGTTGCGCGGGCGGCTTGGGCGAGGCTGTCACGCCCACCACATGGCGCTCCTGCTCAGCCAGGGCAGGGTCGTGCGGGAACAGGGAGTTGATGTGGCCGTCGGGGCCCATGCCGAGCAGGTGCACATCGAAACGGGGCAGCCGACCATTGCCCAAGCGGTGCAGGTGCTGCTCGTGGGCCAGCGCGGCCCCCGCTGGATCGCCGTAGTGGTCGCCCTCGTTGGTAGGCATCCGGTGGATCCGGGCCGCATCGAGTGGCACATGAGCGAGCAGCACGTCATCGGCCTGCGTGTCGTTGCGATCCGGATGCCCGGCAGGGAGGAACCGCTCGTCGCCCCAGAACACGTCGATCCGTGACCAGTCGATGTCCTCGTGGCCGCGCAGCTGCTCGAGCACCGCGATGCCCGTGCTGCCGCCAGTGACGACGATGCTAGCGCTGCCATGGCGTCGCTGCGCTGCGGCTATTGCGTCGGAAAGGTCCTGCGCCGCGGCGCACGCGAGCGTGGCGGGATCGGGGTGGACGAGGATCTCGGGCGTCGCCATGGTCCCGGTCCGATCAGCCCTGCGCTCGCGCGTCGCTGATCTGCGCGTCGATAGCGTCGAGCAGCTCGCCCCAGGACTTCTCGAACTTGTCCACGCCCTCGGTCTCGAGCTGCGCGAACACATCATCGAGGTCGATCCCGGCTGCGGTGAGGGCGTCGAAGACCTGCTGCGACTCTTCGGCCGTGCCGCGGATGGTGTCACCATGCACCGTGCCATGATCGGCGGCGGCCTCGAGGGTCTTCTCCGGCATGGTGTTGACGGTCTGCGGCGCGACGAGCTCGGTGACGTAGAGCGTGTCGGGGTACTCGGGGTTCTTCACGCCCGTGGAGGCCCATAGCGGACGCTGCGCGTGCGCCCCCGAGTGGGAGAGGGTGTTCCAGAGGTCGTTGGAGCCGCCGAAGACACGCTCGAACAGCGCGTAGGCGAGCCGCGCATTGGCCAGTCCGGCCTTGCCGCGCAGCGCGAGCGCTTCCTCCGTGCCGATCTGCTCGAGACGCTTATCGATCTCGGAATCGACGCGGGAGACGAAGAACGACGCGACCGAATGCACGTGCGAGATGTCGCGGCCGATATGGCGGGCCTTCTCGAGCCCAGCGAGGAAAGCGCCGATGACGGCCTCGTAGCGGTCCACGGAGAAGATGAGGGTGACGTTGACGCTGACGCCCTCGCCGATGACGCGGGTGATCGCGGGCAGCCCGGCCTCGGTCGCGGGGATCTTGACCAGCAGGTTGGGCCGGTCAATGATCTTCCACAGCTCGAGCGCCTGCGCGACGGTCGAGATGGTGTCATGCGCGAGCCGCGGATCGACCTCGATGGAGACGCGGCCGTCGATGCCGCCGCTGGCCTCGTAGACGGGGGCGAGCAGGTCGCAGGCGCGCCGGACATCATCGGTGGTGAGCCCGCGGATGACCTCGTCGACGTCGGCTCCCCGGTCGACGAGCTCGGTGAACTGTGCCTGGTAGGCATCGCCCTTGGTCAGGGCGCCCTGGAAGATCGTGGGGTTGGTGGTGACACCGACGACGCTGCGGGTGGCGATCAGCTCGGCGAGGTTCCCGGAATCGAGCCGCTCGCGGGAGAGGTCGTCTAGCCACACGGAGACGCCAGCGGCGCTGAGCTGGGCCAGGTTGCTGTTCTGGGTTTCGGGCACGGTGCCAACCTTGGAAATCAAGCGGTGCCACGTCCTGCCTCGGCCGGAGGCAGACCGTGGCACCGCGGTGGGGAGTCTGGTGTGGAGTTATCGGGCAGCGGCGAGCGAGGCGCGAGCCGCCTCGATGACAGCATCGGAGGTGATCCCGAACTCGCGGAACAAGGTCTTGTAATCGGCCGAGGCACCGAAGTGCTCGAGCGACACGGCCTTGCCATACGAGCCGAGGTGGCGATGCCACGGCATCGCGATGCCGGCCTCTACGGTGACCCTAGCGCGAACCGCGGCGGGCAGCACGCTTTCCTGGTACTCCGCATCCTGCTGCTCGAACCAATCGAGGCAGGGCACCGAGACCACCCGGGTGCCGATTCCCTCGGCCTCGAGCGCCGCGCGGGCAGCGACCGCGAGCTGCAGCTCGGAACCGGTGCCCAGCAGGATCACCTGCAGGTCCGATGCCTCGGCATCCTGCAGGATGTACGCGCCACGGGCGACGCCCTCGGCGGCCTTCTCGCGCGTCCCCTCGAGGACGGGCACGTTCTGGCGGGTCAGGGCGAGCGCGGTGGGGCCGGTGCGGTGCTCGAGCGCGGCCTTCCACGCGAAGCTGGTCTCGTTCGCGTCGCCTGGGCGCACCACCGACATGTTCGGGATGGCGCGCAGGGCCGCGAGATGCTCGATCGGCTGGTGGGTGGGGCCGTCCTCGCCGAGACCGATGGAATCATGGGTCCACACGTACAGCGCCGGAATCTGCATCAGGGCCGCGAGGCGCACGGCCGGCCGCATGTAGTCGCTGAACACGAGGAACGTGCCACCGTAGGCGCGGGTGGGGCCATGCAGCACGATGCCGTTGAGGATCGAGCCCATCGCGTGCTCGCGCACCCCGAAGTGAAGGGTGCGACCGAACGGCCGGGCCTTCCAGTGGGCGGTGGAGATGCTCTCCGGGCCGAAGGAGGGCGAGCCGGGGATGGTCGTGTTGTTCGATTCGGCGAGGTCCGCGGAGCCGCCCCACAGTTCCGGCAGGATCGGGCCGAGCGCGGCGAGCGCCTTGCCGGAGGCCTTGCGGGTGGCGACGCCAGCCTCGTCGGGCTCCCAGGTCGGCAGGTGCGTCTCCCAGCCTTCGGGGAAGAGCCCGGCGTGCAGCCGGTCGAAGAGCGCCTTGGCCTCGTCGTTCGCGCTGGCCCACTCGTCGAACCGCTGCTGCCACTCGGTGTGCGCCTGCTGGCCACGCTTGACGACCTCGCGGGCGTGATCGATGACGGCGGGATCGACGTCGAAGCTGGCCTCGGGATCGAAGCCGAGCGCGGACTTCACCGCAGCGACCTCGTCCGCGCCGAGCGCGGCACCATGGGAGGCGCCGGTGTTCATCTTGTTCGGCGCGGGGTAGCCGATGATGGTGCGCAGGATGATGATGGAGGGCTTGTCGGTGATCTGCTGGGCCCGCTCGATCGCCGCGAGGATGCCGGTGACGTTCTCGCCGCCCTGCACCTGCTCGACGTGCCAGCCGTAGGCCTCGTAGCGCTTGGCGACATCCTCGCCGAGCGCGATGGCGGTGTCATCCTCGATGGAGATCTCGTTGGCGTCGTAGAAGACCACGAGGTTGCCGAGCTGCTGCACGCCCGCGATCGACGATGCCTCGGAGGTGACGCCTTCCTCGATGTCGCCATCGGAGGCGATCACGTAGACATTGTGATCGAACAGGCTCTCGCCGACCGGTGCGGACGGGTCGAGCAGTCCACGCTCGCGCCGGGCAGCCATGGCCATGCCCACCGCGGACGCGAGGCCCTGGCCCAGCGGACCAGTGGTGATCTCGACTCCAGAAGTGTGCCCGTACTCGGGGTGGCCGGGAGTCAGGCTTCCCCACTTGCGCAGCTGCTTGAGGTCATCGAGCTCGAGGCCGTAGCCGGAGAGGTACAGCTGGATGTACTGGGTGAGGCTGGAATGACCGCAGGAGAGGACGAACCGATCGCGGCCCACCCACTCCGGATCGGTCGGGTCGTGACGCATGACACGCTGGTAGAGCACGTAGGCAAGCGGAGCGAGGCTCATCGCGGTGCCCGGGTGCCCGCTCCCGCAATGCTGAACGGCATCGGCTGCCAGCACCCGGATCGTGTCGACGGCACGAGTGTCGAGCTCCGTCCAGTCATCGGGTACGTGAGGGGTTGTCAAGGTGCGGATCTCGTCTGTAACCGACACTGGTTGGCTTCTCCTGGAATGCTGGAACTGTAGTGGACCGATGGTCTCCCTGCTCAATGGTGCCATCCCCGCCGCCCTGGCGGCGAATCCGGAGCCAGCGAGTCGCGGGAGGAGCTCATGGGATACCGTGATTCGGCAGGTTCGACCGCTCCGACTACCATCATGGTCTGTAGGCACCGGAACGAAACGAGGATCCTGGCAGCGGCCCCTGCGCGCGGGCACGCCATCACGCAACGTGAGTCCAGGTATCGCTAGGAGACAAAGTGCGGATGAGGGCGCAAGCAGGCAACGGGCATGGCTTCGCCCCGAGCGCGCACGAGGCAGGCGGGGAAGCGGGCGCCGAGCGTCCCGTAGCACCTGGAGGCATGCTCGGCCAGGCACGCAGCAAGGTCATGGCCTATGTGGCGCTGACCAAGCCGCGCGTCATCGAGCTCCTTCTCGTCACGACCATTCCGGCGATGCTGCTCGCCTCGCGCGGCACAGTTGATCCGCTGCTGATCCTCGCCACGCTGTTCGGTGGAACGATGGCAGCAGCAAGCGCCAACAGCCTCAACTGCGTGGTCGACGCCGACATCGACAAGGTCATGAAGCGCACCGCCCGGCGTCCGCTCGCCCGCGATGCCGTGCCCACCTCCCACGCGTTGGTATTCGGCCTGCTGCTCGGAGCCGGGTCCTTCGCCTGGCTCTGGTGGGCCACTAATCTGCTCGCAGGACTGCTCGCGGTAGCGACCATCCTGTTCTACATCTTCATCTACACAATGATCCTCAAGCGCCGCACGTCGCAGAACATCGTGTGGGGCGGCGCCGCCGGATGCATGCCCGTCATGATCGGCTGGGCAGCCACCACGGGAAGCCTCGCCTGGCCCGCCCTCGTCATGTTCCTGATCGTGTTCTTCTGGACGCCCCCGCACACCTGGGCGCTAGCCATGCGCTACAAGGAGGACTATCGCGTCGCCGGGGTTCCCATGCTGCCCGTCGTCATGGACGAGGCCGGGGTGACCAAGCGCATCGTCATCTACACCTGGGCCACCGTTGTGACCACGCTCGTGCTCGCGTGGTGGACCGGCGTGATCTACGCGGTCGCCGCCCTCGTGGTGGGAATCTGGTTCCTCGTCATGGCGCACCGCCTCTACACGGGCGTCAAGGCTGGCGAGCCCGTCAAGCCCCTCAAGCTCTTCCTGATGTCGAACAACTACCTCGCGGCCGTGTTCTTCGCCCTGGCCGTGGACTCCGTGCTCGGCTTCGCCACCGTCGGCGAGCTCCTCGCCGGATAGCGACCGCCGCTGCAAGACCAGGCCGCCGCCAGACCCGGCCGCCGCTGGAAACGCGATAGAAAACCCGGATGGACCTGCGGATTTTCTATCGCGTTTGACCGTTTCCGGTGCTTTTGCCACTCGCAGAGCCCGCGCCACTCGCAGAGCCCGCGCCGCTCGCAGAGCCAGCACCGCTACGGCAGCAGGACGATCGAGCCCGTGGTGCGGCGGCCCTCGAGGTCCTGGTGCGCACGCGCTGCTTCCGCGAGCGGATAGGTCGCGCCCACGCGCGGCGCGAGCGTCCCATCCGCGATCGCATCGAGGATTTCTCCGGCCCGCCACTCGAGCTCCTCGCGGGTGCGGAGGAAGTGACCGAGGGATGGGCGCGCGAGGAACACGGAGCCGGCCTGGTTGAGGCGCTGGGGGTCGAACGGGGGCACCGGGCCGCTGGCGGCGCCGAAGAGCGCGACCATGCCGCGGACCCGCACGCTGGCAAGGCTGGCGTCGAAGGTGTCGCGGCCCACCCCGTCGAACACAGCGTCCACGCCTTGCCCGTCGGTGAGGCCACGCACGCGCTGGGCGAGATCGGCGCCGTAGCGGAGCACGTGGGCGGCACCGGCTTCCCGGGAGAGTTGTTCCTTCTCATCGGTGGAGACGGTCGTGATGACAGTCGCGCCGCGTGCCGCGGCGAGCTGGGTGAGCAGCAGGCCCACTCCACCGGCTCCAGCGTGGACGAGGATCGTCTCTCCATGCTTGAGGGGGTGCACGGAGCTGATGAGGTAGTGGGCCGTCATGCCTTGCAGGAGGATGGATGCAGCGACCTCGGGCGCCACGCCATCAGGGACCGCGACCGCGGCACTGGCGGGGACGCGGACGAGCTCGGCGTAGCTGCCAGGCGCTGCGGCCCAGGCGACCCGGTCTCCGACGGAGAATCCCTGCGTGCCGTCAGCGATAGCAATGATCGTGCCGGTTGCCTCGGATCCGGGGATGTAGGGCAGTTCCGTGGGGTAGGTGCCCGTTCGGAAGTACACGTCGATGAAGTTCACGCCGATGGCATCGGTCCGCACGAGCAGCTCCCCGGCGCGCGGGGCCGGGTCGGGCAGCTCGTGGTGCTCGAGTACGTCGGGGCCACCGTGTCGGTTCACCTGGATTGCGCGCATGAATTGTGTTCTACACCCTTCCGGATGTCCATGCGAATGGGCCTGCCGGTAACCTGTGGCTATGAGTGAGAACCAGATTCAGGAGGGGGCCGTGGTGCCCGGTAGCGCGGCATCAGCGGTGAAGGAGTTCATCGGCGCTCATGGTGGTTCCGCCAAGGCAGTGCTGCAGCCGCTCGGGCGCATCGGTGTGCGCGTGACGCTGGTGGGCGCGGACGGGATCCTCGGCGATCAGGTCGTGGCCGACCTTGCCACCGCGCGGGCGCTGGTGGAGCAGACAGACAACCTGGAGGAGGCCGAGTGGGATCGTGAGCTCACGTCGGTAGCGACCCCGGCTCCTGGACATGCCCTGCGCATGGCGGGCTGGGTGGCGAACTCCTAGTCGCTGGGGTTTCCCTCCTGCGCCGGGCCACCTCTAGGCGGGCTGCGCGATGCGGTCCCCGGGGCTGGTCCGGGCAGGGAGTGGCGCTTGGCGGACCGTCATGGTGCTCCACAGTCCAGCCGTGGCAGCGGTGCACAGCGCTGCGCCCGCGATGTGGAACGGAATGAGCTCAGCGGGCACCTGGAGCGTGTACTGGGTGATGCCGAGGATCGCCTGAGCGATGATCGCGAGGACGAGTAGGCCGAGGGCGCGCAGCACGTTGCGCGGCGCGCGGACCGCGGCGAGGCCAAAGCCAAGGCCAACGACGAGCGCGAGGTAGGCCACGGTGAACTGCGAGTGGGCGTGCGCGAGCGAGACGATCTCGATCTGGAGGCGCGCGACGGAGTCATCCCCGGCGTGCGGGCCCGCAGCGGTGACCATGGTGCCGGCGATGAGAGTCGCGATGAGCACTGCGGCGGAGAGGACGGTGAGGGCGCGCAGCGGCCCGGGGACCACTGCCCGGACCACGCCGTCGTCAGGCTCGCCGATCTTGCTGTAGAGGACGACCGCGATCCACACCATGGCCATCGATACGAGCAGGTGGATCGCTACGGTCCACCAGAGCAGGCCCGTGAGCACTGTAATGCCGCCGATCCCGGCTTGCAGCGCGGTCGATAGTGGCATGACCCAGGCGTAGGCGATGATCTCGCGGCGGCGGTGGGCCCGGGTGACGGCAAGAACGATGGCGATCGCGACGGCCACCACGATGAACGTGAGCAGCCGGTTGCCGAACTCGACGATCTGGTGGACGGTGGCTACTTCCTCGACGGGCACGGGGGTGAACGATCCGGGGAAGCACTGCGGCCAGGTGGGGCAGCCGAGCCCTGATGCGGTGACTCGCACGATGGAGCCGGTGACGGCGATGCCTGCCTGGGTGAGGATGACGAGGATCGCGATGATCCGCTGGGTCCGTAGCGACGGCAGGGGTAGGCGCTCGACCAGGCTCAGGTATGCACGTATCACGTTGATGATGGTAGAGGGTCGGGCGGGGTGATCGCCGCCTCGCCCCAGCCGCCTCGCCCCGGTAGCCTAGCCCCGGCTCAGGTGAACCGGAAGGTGCGGGCGGCGCCAATGGTGAAGAGGGCGGCCCAGGCGGCGAGGATGAGCAAGGGAATCGGCCCGGCCTGGCCGGTGAGCCCGTCCTGGAGCGCGGCGACGAGCGCGCCGGAGGGGGTGAGCTCCGCGACGGTGGCGGCGCTGCTGGCCGGAGCGGTGCCGGGAGAGACGGAGGATGCGAGCACGATGCTGCCGATGCCGGCGAGGACGAACCACAGGAGGTTGGCGAGCGCGAGGACGATCTCGGCACGCAGCCAGCCGCCGAGGAACAGCCCCAGCGCGGCGAACGCGACGGTGCCGACAGCCACGGCGGGGATGCTGGCGAGCAGGTCGAGGGGGGCGGGACGCCAGCCGAGCGCGAGGGCGATCGCGCCGAGCACCACCATCTGGAGCGCGACGACGATGATGACCGCGGCGGACTTGCCGCCGATGATGGCCCAGGTGGGCAGTGGCGTGGCGCCGAGGCGCTTGAGGGCCCCGTAGCGGCGGTCGAACCCCACGGCGATGGCCTGCCCGGTGAACGCGGTGGAGATGATGGCGAGGGCGAGGATGCCGGGGATGATGGCGGCGGCCCGGGGCTCGCTGACGGTTCCGACGGGCAGGATGGTGAAGCCGATGAGCAGCGTGATGGGGATCAGCAAGGTGAGCAGCAGCTGCTCGCCGTTGCGCAGCAGCAGCAGGAGCTCGAGGCGGGCCTGGGCCGCGAGCATGGGCAGCGCCCGGTTCGCCTGGGGCGCCGGGGCGAAGGTCCCGGGCGGGAACCTGCTTGCCAGCGGGGGCGCCAGCGATGGTCCGGCGGATGGCGAGGTGGCAGGTTCTGGGTTGGATCGTGCGGGGGTCGACGTCATATCAGCCTCGCAATTCGCGTCCGGTGAGCTCGAGGAAGACGTCCTCGAGCGAGCGCTGCTCGACCCTCAGGTTGGTGGCGAGCACGTTCATGCGCGCGCACCAGGCGGTGACGGTGGCGAGCATGGGCGGGGTTATGTCGCCCTCGACGAGGTACACGCCGGGGGAGTGCTCGTGGCAGTGGTATCCCTCGGGCAGGGCGGCAAGCAGCAGCAATGTGTCGAGCCCGGGCGGGGCGGTGAAGCGGAGCTGCCCGTGGGCGCCCCGGCTGGTGAGCTCGCTCGGGGTGCCGCGATCGATGACGCGGCCGTGGTCGATGATGACGATGTGATCGGCGAGGTGCTCCGCCTCGTCCATCATGTGGGTGGTGAGCAGGACGGTCACGCCGTCGCGGCGCAATGCTTCGATGAGCTCCCACACCAGGCGGCGCGCCTGGGCGTCAAGGCCGGCGGTGGGCTCGTCGAGGAATACGAGCTCGGGGCGGCCCACGAGCGCGCAGGCGAGAGCGAGGCGCTGCTGCTGCCCGCCGGAGAGCCGTCGGTAGGGGGTTCGGGCGGCGTCGGTGAGCCCGAGGGTGGCGAGCAGCCAGTCCGGGTCGAGCGGGTCGCGGGCGTAGCGCGCGACGAGGCGCAGCATCTCCGCGGCCCTGGCCCCGGGGTAGGCGCCGCCGCCCTGGAGCATGACGCCGATCCGGGGCGCGAGCTCGGCGCGCTGGGCCACCGGGTCAAGGCCGAGGACGCGAACTGTTCCCGAGTCGGGGGAGAGGAATCCCTCGCACATCTCCACGGTGGTGGTCTTGCCCGCGCCGTTGGGGCCGAGCAGCGCGAGGACGGTGCCGCGCGGGACGGTGAGATCGAGATCGTTGACGGCGTGGGTGGCACCGAAGCTCTTGCGCGCGCCGCGCAGCGCCACGGCGGGATCTGGGGGTTCCGGTGCGGGGTGGCTCACGACGTCTCAGGTTAGGCGCTCGGGGCGGGTTTGTGGAAAACGGGCAGCGCTTCGCGCCATACCGGGCGCCGGCGCAGCACGGCGACGAGCACCCCGAGGATGATGAGCGCGCCGAAGACGGCCTGCACGATGACCCACGGCTCGTACTCGGCCCCGTTGGGCATGAGGATGACGCTGATGATCGCGGAGATAGCGATGGCGGGGATGCGGAACACTGGCCGGGTCGCCCAGGCCGCGAGGGGGATCAGCGCCCAGAGCAGGTACCAGGGCTGCACCACGGGGAACAGGAACACCATCGAGGCGAGGGAGATGCCGAGCGCGCCCACCGGATGCAACCGTCCCGCATGGGTGGCGAAGAGCATGCGGACCACGATGACCGCGGCGATGACCGCGGCGATCGGCCGGGTGACGTTGAGGATGGCGGTGGTGTGGTCCCCGAGGCCGAGGAGCACGCCCACCTGCCCGGTTCCGAGGCCGAGGAGGGTGGGGATGGACATCCAGCTGCGCACGGCATTGGCGGTGCCGAGGGTGTTGACCCAGCCGAACCCGAGGCCGCTGGCCAGTGATGCCGCAGCGATGCCGGTGGCGGCGAGGACGGCGAGCAGCATGGCGGACAGGGCTATCGAGACGAGACCTCGGCCCCAGCGCCGGGCCAGGGCCATGCCGATGAAGCCGAGCGCGAGGATGGAAGGGATCTTGATGGTCGCGGACAAAACGATGATCATGCAACCGCCGAGCAGCACGAGCAGCGCCCGGCCTCGCAGCGGCGCGGCGCCTTCTATCGCCTTGAGGGCGACCTCGACGCCGACGACCATCATGCCGATCATCAGGGCCTCGTTGTGGACTCCCGCGACGAGGTGGAAGATCACGAGGGGGTTGGCGGCGCCGAGCCACAGCGCGATCACCGGGTCGACCCCGCAGCGCCGGGCGAGCCGGGGCAGCGCCCAGATGATCATGAGGACCCCGGCGACAGCGAGGGCACGGTGCAGGAGGATCCCGGCGACGATGTTGTAGCCGGTGATGGAGGCGATGCCCTCGCCCATCCAGAGGAAGAGCGGGCCGTAGGGGGCCGGGGTCTCTCGCCAGATGTTGGGCACCGTTCGGGTGAGCACGTGCTCGACGCCGAGGGCCTGGGCGGGGCCGAGCGCGTAGGGGTCGAGCCCGCGCGCGCCGATCTCGCTCTGCGCGAGGTAGGAGTAGACATCCCGGCTGAACATCGGGGGAGCGATCAGCAGCGGGGCGATCCATAGCAGCAGCGTGTGGTCGAGCTGGGGGCGCGAGAGCCGCCGCGGGGCGGTGTGGGTGACGAAGTTGCCGATGACGAACCGGCCGAGCATGAGCCAGGCCAGCATGACCATGGCGGTGCCCGTGATGCCGAGGGTCAGGGCGACGGTGGGCATGCGGGCGGGCAGGCCGAGGATGCGCAGCCCCGCGACGGGGTTCTGCAGCACGGGCTGCGCGCCGGCGCCGAGGGCGGCGACGGCCATGAGGATGGCGCCCGCCGCGCCGAAGCGGCGGACGACACGGAACCGGGCGGTCTCGGCGGCATCGAGCGGCGGCCGGGGGGCCTCGTCGCCGTGGAGGTGAGCGAGGCGGTCGTCGAGGCGCGCGAGGCCCCGTCGCCGTGGCGGGGGCACGGGCGGCGTGGTGGGATTGTCGCGGGGCGCGGGGGTTTTCGCCGGCACAGTAGAGCAGCCTACTGGGCGCCGTTCCCCGCGTGGGTGCCACTGGCATGCTAAGGGTGTCCTGGGTAGACGCCTTGGTCGATTTCCGTCACACTAGTGTTGTGAAAACAATCGGAGCAGTACCAGGGCAGGAACGTGGCGCGGGCAGCGCCACGAATGCCGTGGTGGCTTCCGGCGGGTTCGCCCATGAGAGCCGCACCCGGGCCGAGGTTGTCCGGCTGCTGCTCGAGCAGGGGCCCATCACGGCATCAGCCGTCGGCACCACCCTGGGCCTCAGTGCCGCGGGCGTGCGCCGGCACCTCGATGTGTTGCTAGAGAACGGCGATGCCGAGGTCGCGGCCACCACGCGCTACCAGCAACGGGGCCGCGGCAGGCCCGCCAAGCAATACATGCTCTCCGCGGCGGGCCGGGAACGGCTCTCCCACGCCTACGACGACCTGGCCACCGCCGCGATGCGCGAGCTGCGCGCCGTCGGTGGGAACGAGATCATCGAGCGGTTCGCTGATCGCCGGGTCCGCTCGATCATCGGCTCGATCAGCCACGACGGCGGATCGGATGCGGTGGAGGACACGGCCGGTCGCATCGCCGAGGCGCTGACGGCAGCCGGCTACGCGGCATCGACGCGGCGCGTGGGCTCAGGGGTGCAGATCTGCCAGCACCATTGCCCGGTATCGCACGTGGCCGCTGAGTTCCCCGAGCTGTGCGAGGCCGAGCAGGCCGTTTTCGCGGAGGTGCTGGGAACCCACGTCCAGCGGCTCGCTACGATCGCCAACGGCGACTGCGCGTGCACCACCCACGTGCCCCTGCCAGCCCGCGCCACCGGTACCGGGGCGCCAGCGGCCGGCGAGGAACAGCTAGAACACCAGACCCAGTCGAGTCCTGCTGCACAGCCCGCAGCAGGCCCCCAACGACTCCGGGAGGAGCACGCATGACCGTCACATCCGAATCGGCCCTGCCAGATGCTGCCATCGCGCAGAAGCCTGGCCAGGAACCGATGAGCCAAGAGGACACCATCGCCTCGCTCGGCCACTACAACTATGGCTGGTCCGACAACGACGACGCAGGCTCCGTCGCCAAGCGTGGCCTCTCCGAGGAGGTCGTGCGCGACATCTCCTCGAAGAAGAGCGAGCCCGAGTGGATGCTTGACTCGCGCCTGAAGGCACTGCGCATCTTCGAGCGCAAGCCGATGCCGAGCTGGGGCGCGGACGTGTCCGGCGTGCACTTCGACAACATCAAGTACTTCGTGCGCTCCACCGAGAAGCAGGCTGCTTCCTGGGAGGACCTGCCCGAGGACATCAAGAACACCTATGACCGGCTCGGCATCCCCGAGGCGGAGAAGCAGCGCCTTGTCTCCGGCGTCGCGGCCCAGTACGAGTCCGAGGTGGTCTACCACCAGATCCGCGAGGACCTCGAGCAGCAGGGCGTGATCTTCCTCGACACCGACTCCGGCATGCGCGAGCACCCGGAACTGTTCCGCGAGTACTTCGGCTCGGTCATCCCCGCCGGTGACAACAAGTTCTCCGCGCTCAACTCCGCGGTGTGGTCGGGTGGCTCGTTCATCTATGTGCCGCCGGGCGTGCACGTCGACATCCCGCTGCAGGCCTACTTCCGCATCAACACCGAGAACATGGGCCAGTTCGAGCGCACGCTGATCATCGTCGACGAGGGTGCCTACGTGCACTACGTCGAGGGCTGCACCGCGCCGATCTACAAGACCGACTCGCTGCACTCCGCAGTGGTCGAGATCGTGGTGAAGAAGGGCGGCCGCTGCCGCTACACCACCATCCAGAACTGGTCGAACAACGTCTACAACCTCGTCACCAAGCGCGCCAAGGCCGAGGCGGGCGCGACCATGGAGTGGATCGATGGCAACATCGGCTCCAAGGTCACCATGAAGTACCCGGCCGTCTGGATGACCGGCGAGCACGCCAAGGGCGAGGTCCTCTCGGTCGCGTTCGCGGGCGAGGGCCAGCACCAGGACACGGGCGCGAAGATGCTCCACCTCGCGCCGCACACGTCGTCGACGATCATCAGCAAGTCCGTCGCGCGTGGTGGCGGTCGTGCCTCCTACCGCGGCCTCGTGCAGGTCGCTAAGGGCGCCTATGGCTCGCGCTCCACGGTCAAGTGCGATGCGCTGCTCGTCGATACGATCAGCCGCTCGGACACCTACCCGTATGTCGACATCCGCGAGGATGACGTCACGATGGGGCACGAGGCGACCGTCTCGAAGGTCAGCGAGAGCCAGCTGTTCTACCTCATGAGCCGCGGACTGGACGAGGACGAGGCCATGGCGCTGATCGTGCGCGGCTTCGTCGAGCCCATCGCGAAGGAGCTCCCCATGGAGTACGCGCTCGAGCTCAACCGACTGATCGAACTGCAAATGGAAGGGGCCGTGGGCTAGTGACTGCCAGTACACCCGCTGGTGCCGGAACCGCTGGGGTCCGGGACGCTATCGCCGGGGAGAACCGCGAGGCCGCCCCGTTGACCCCTGCGGTCAACAAGGGGGAGCTCTTCGCCTCCTTCGACGTCAACGCCTTCGAGATCCCCTCGGGGCGCGATGAGATCTGGCGCTTCACGCCGATGCGCCGGCTCCGCGGCCTGCACAACCGATCAGCTGCCGCTGACGGCCAGGTCGGCATCGACGTCACTGGCGTCGAGGGCATCACCGTGGAGACGGTCGGCCGCGAGGACCAGCGGCTCGGCGATGCAGGAACGCCTGCCGACCGGGTCGCCGCGCTGGCCTACTCGTCGTTCACCGAGGCCACGATCGTGACCGTCCGCAAGGAGCAGGAACTCCCGGATCCCGTCACGATCACCCTCAACGGTCCCGGCGAGGGCAAGACCGCGTACACGCACATCCAGGTCCGTGTCGAGCCATTCGCGCGCGCCACCCTGGTGCTTGACCATCACGGCAGCGGCATCATGGCCGACAACGTCGAGATCATCGTCGGCGACAGCGCCAAGCTGTCGGTGGTCACCGTGCAGGACTGGGCCGAGGATGCCGTGCACATCCGCACCGAGCATCTCCAGGTGGGCCGCGATGCCGAGCTGCGCCACTTCGCAGTGAGCCTCGGCGGCGACCTGTCCCGCGTGACGAGCAACGTGCGCTACGCCGGGCCAGGCGGCAAGGCCGAGCTGCTCGGCCTGTACTTCGCCGACGCCGGCCAGCACATCGAGCACCGTCTCCTCGTCGATCACGCCGTGCCGAACTGCAAGTCCAACGTCGTGTACAAGGGCGCGCTGCAGGGCGATCCCGCCCTCGGCAAGGGCGATGCCCACACCGTGTGGATCGGTGACGTGCTCATCCGAGCCGCCGCCGAGGACACCGACACCTTCGAGCTCAACCGCAACCTCATCCTCACCGATGGGGCGCGGGCCGACTCGGTGCCCAACCTCGAGATCGAGACGGGCGAGATCCTCGGTGCCGGCCATGCCAGCGCCACCGGGCGGTTCGACGATGAGCAGCTGTTCTACCTGCTCTCCCGCGGCATCCCGGAGGACGCGGCTCGCCGGCTCGTCGTGCGGGGCTTCTTCCACGAGCTCATCAACCGCATCACCATCCCGGAGCTGCGCGAGCGCATCGACGCCGCTATCGAGGCCGAGCTCGCGGCCGTCGGTGCCTGACGCCAGCCCACGAAAACATTCAGCGCAAAAGGAAACACATGTCGACTCTGGAAATCCGTGATCTCCACGTAGAGATCAACACCGGCGAGGCCGAGCCCATCAAGATCCTCAACGGTGTGAACCTGACGATCAAGCCGGGCGAGACCCACGCCGTCATGGGGCCCAACGGCTCGGGCAAGTCCACCTTGTCCTACGCCATCGCGGGGCACCCCAAGTACACCGTTGTCCAGGGCAGCATCACCCTCGATGGCAAGGACGTCCTGGAGATGAGCGTGGACGAGCGGGCCCGCGCCGGGCTGTTCCTCGCCATGCAGTACCCCGTCGAGGTGCCGGGCGTGTCCATGTCGAACTTCCTGCGCACCGCGGCCACCGCGGTCCGTGGCGAGGCCCCCAAGCTGCGCCACTGGGTCAAGGAGGTCAAGGAGTCGATGAGCGAGCTCGAGATCGACAAGGCCTTCGCCGAGCGCTCGGTCAACGAGGGCTTCTCCGGCGGCGAGAAGAAGCGCCACGAGATCCTCCAGCTCGGCCTGCTCAAGCCCAAGATCGCCATCCTCGACGAGACCGACTCCGGCCTTGATGTCGATGCGCTGCGCGTGGTCTCCGAGGGCGTCAACCGCTACAAGGAGCGCGAGAACGGTGGCATCCTGCTGATCACCCACTACTCGCGCATCCTGCGCTACGTCAAGCCTGACTTCGTGCACGTGTTCGCGGCGGGCAAGATCGTCGAGTCCGGCGGTCCCGAGCTCGCCGACGAGCTCGAGCGGGACGGGTACGAGCGCTTCATCCGAGCGGCGGTCTGAGCATGACGGCATCGGCGGTGCGGCCCGCGGCGCTCGATGTCGCCGCGATCCGCGCGGACTTCCCCATCCTGCACCGCACGGTGCGGGACGGGAAGCCGCTCGTCTATCTCGATTCCGGAGCCACCTCGCAGCGGCCGCTGCAGGTGCTCGACGCGGAGCGTGAGTTCCTCACCACCTGCAACGCGGCGGTGCACCGCGGCGCGCACCAGCTCGCCGAGGAAGCCACCGACGCCTACGAGGGAGCACGCGCGCTCATCGCGGGATTCGTCGGCGCGCGCGACAACGAGATCGTCTTCACCAAGAACGCCACCGAGGCGCTCAACCTCGTCACCCACGTGCTCGGGGATGATCGCTTCCCGCGCGCGGTGGGCGAGGGCGACGAGATCGTCATCACCGAGCTCGAGCACCACGCGAACCTCGTGCCCTGGCAGGAGCTGTGCCGCCGCACTGGCGCGACCCTGCGCTGGTACGGCGTCACCGACGATGGCCGCATCGACCTTGACTCGCTCGAGCTGACCGAGCGCACCAAGGTCGTGGCGTTCACCCATCAGTCCAACGTCACCGGGGCGATCAGTCCGGTGGAGGAGCTCGTGGCCCGCGCCCGCGCTGTCGGCGCGCTCGTGGTCCTCGACGCCTGCCAGTCGGTGCCGCACATGTCCGTGGACTTCCCCGGGCTCGACGTGGACTTCGCCGCGTTCTCCGGGCACAAGATGCTCGGACCGTCCGGGGTGGGCGTGCTCTACGGCAAGGCCGCGCTGCTCGACAGCATGCCCCCGTTCATCACGGGCGGCTCGATGATCGAGATGGTCCGCATGGACGCCAGCACCTACGCGCCGCCGCCGCAACGCTTCGAGGCGGGCGTGCCCATGACCTCGCAGGTGGTGGGCCTCGGCGCTGCCGTCGACTACCTCCAGCGGATCGGCATGGACGCGATCACCGCGCACGAGCACCAGCTCACCGCCGCGGCCCTCGACGCGCTCGGCGACATCGACGGCGTGCGGATCGTTGGCCCGCGCGAGGCCGATGAGCGCGGTGCCGCAGTGTCCTTCGTCGTCGACGGCATCCATGCGCACGATCTTGGCCAGGTGCTCGACGACGAAGGCGTCGCGGTGCGGGTCGGCCACCATTGCGCCTGGCCGCTGCACCAGCGCTACGGCATCGCCGCCACCGCCCGCGCCTCCTTCTACCTGTACAACACGCTCGACGAGGTCGAGGCACTCGCGGCCGCGATCCGCCGGGCCCAGCGATTCTTCGGGACGGCTTCATGAGGCTCGAGCAGATGTACCAGGAAGTCATCCTGGATCACTACAAGCATCCGCATCACCGTGGGCTGCGCGAGCCGTACGGCGCCGAGGTGCACCACGTCAATCCGACCTGCGGCGACGAGATCACCCTGCGCGTGCACCTCGCCGACGGCATCGTGGCCGACATCTCCTACGACGGCCAGGGCTGCTCGATCAGCCAGGCATCCACCTCCGTGCTCACCGATCAGATCATCGGCAAGCCGATCGACGAGGCGATGCGCGTCGTCGACGCCTACCAGGAGATGATCGGCAGCCGCGGAGCCGTGGAGGGCGACGAGGACCTGCTGGGAGATGGCATCGCCTTCGTTGGCGTGTCCAAGTACCCGGCCCGCGTGAAGTGCGCGTTGCTCGGATGGATGGCGTTCAAGGACGCCGTCGCTCGAATTGATGACACCGCTTCGACCAAGGAACAGCACGCATGAGCGAGAACGACACCCCCACCACTGCCGATGAGATGGCTGCCGACGAGGCTACTGAGGCCCCTGCGGCCGAGAACGTCGCCGACGAGGCATTCCTCGCCGACCTCGAGGAAGCGATGCGCGACGTTGTCGATCCCGAGCTAGGCATCAACGTTGTCGACCTCGGCCTCGTCTACGGGATCACCGTCGATGAGGAGAACGTCGCCACCCTCAACATGACGCTCACCTCCGCGGCCTGCCCGCTCACCGACGTGATCGAGGAGCAGTCCCGGGCCGCGCTCATCAAGACCGGCCTCGTCGAGGAGCTCAAGATCAACTGGGTGTGGATGCCGCCCTGGGGTCCCGAGAAGATCACCGACGATGGCCGCGAGCAGTTGCGGGCGCTGGGCTTCACCGTCTAGCAGTACTAGGGGCTAGTCCCGGCGCCGTCTGGTCCCGCCGAGGCCTAGCGCGCTTGCGTCGGGCTGGTGGGGTGCCCCGGCTAGGCTGGTGCGTCCGCCTCGTCTAGTGGAAACTTTTCCCGCCTCACGCGGGAAAAGTTTCCACTAGCGCCAACGCGCCGCCGGCGCGTTGGCTCCTTGAGGCGCAGATCTTGGCCCTCCAGCATCAAACGCGATAGAAGCTGCCGCTGAACCAGTGTGATTTCTATCGCGGGTGACAGTATCCGGTGCTTTTGGCGCCGCGCCCCAGCCCGCGCCGCCCGTCCGGCGCCCCAGCCCGCGCCGCCCGTCCGGCGCCCCAGCCCGCGCCGCCCGTCCCGCGCCCCAGCCCGCGCCGCGCGCGCCGACCCAGTCAGCCCACGCCGCCAGCGCCGCCCGCCCGGCTACCCAGTCAGCACCGACCGCGCCAGCCTGGCCCGCGTGCTGGACGGCACCCGCGCGAATAGGGCCGTCATGGCTGCGGTCAGCCCCGCGAGATCCTCACGGCCCGAGAGGTACGCGCGCTGCTGCGCGGGCGGCAGCTCGAAGAAGACATCGAAGAACCCAGCCACCTCGCTCGGGGGCAGCGCGAGAAGGCTGGCGAGCCCCTTCGCGCGCAATGCCGAAACGGCCCGCGATCGCCACGAATGCAGCGCCCGCGCGGGATCGGATCGCTGGAGCACGGCAGCGGCCACGGCATCGGCCGCGCGCATGCTCGCGGCCACGCTGTAGCCAGTAGCGGGATGGCCGAGGCCGCCGCGCGCGCCGAAGCCGAGGACCCCGGCCGGGACGAAGCCGCGGGGCGGGCGCAGGGGGAACCGCACCGTTTCCGTGGGTTCCGTCCCATCGAGGTCGATGCCGCGCCCGGCGAGCCGGTCATGCAGGCGCTGGCGCAGTTCCCCGATACCGAGCGCGGGCCGCCCGGCCAGGCATGTCTCCTCGAGCAGCCATCGTCCGCCACCCACGGGCACCGCGTAGAGGAACGACGGCGTGACGCCCCCGGATCGACGAGGCGCGCGCCAATCCATGAACAGCGCTGACGCGCCGTCGAGAAGGATCCGGGCGGTGGCGGCGGGCACGAGCACGCCATAGGCTGTCTGTTCCGCTGAGCGGGGGGAGCGGGGTATGCCGCGCGCATCCACGACCAGCCGGGCCCGCAGGTGCTCGCCGCTCGCGAGGCGGGTTCCGCCTGGATCGAGCTGCTCGATGGATCCCTGGACGACGGTGGCGTTGCCCAGGCTGAGATGGCGCTGCAGGGCGGGGGTATCGAGAACGACATAGGTCCGGTCGATGGTGTGCCGCCGATGCCCCCATGCGACGGGTTGTGGCGCGCGTGCCGCGATGGTGGCCCCGGGCAGCCACGGCGGTAGCTCGTCGAGCCATGCCCCGTAGGTCGCCGTCCATGCTCGCTTGGGATTCTTGTCGATGGCCACCACGGAAAGCCCCGCTACCGTGGCGCGGTGGGCGAGGGCCCGGCCGGCGGGGCCCAGGCCGGCAACCAGGATGTCTGCGATCACGTGCGGTCCACTAGCACGGAGACGTGCTAGAGCCCGCCGGTGGCGAGCAGGCCGCCGTCTACGCGCAGGGTCTCCCCGGTGATCCACGACGCGTCGTCGGAGACCAGGAATGCCGCGGCACGGGCAATGTCCTCGGGAGTGCCGAGGCGCTTGAGCGGGTATCCCGCGGATGCTTTCTCCTCGCCGGCGGCGTAGAGGGCCTCGGCGAACTGGGTCTTGACCACTCCGGGGGCGATCGCGTTGACGCGGATGGAGGGGCCGAGCTGCCACGCGAGCTCCTCGGTGAGGCGGATCAGCGCTGCCTTGGATGCGCCGTAGGCCGAGATGACACCGGTGGAGCGCAGGCCCGCCACGCTGGCGATGTTGAGGATCGATCCGCCGTGCTCGCCCATCCAGGCGGCGTGCGCCTCCTGGACGAATCCGAGGGCGGCGACCACGTTGACGTCGAATATCTTGGACACGGCAGCGAGGTCCGCGTCGATCAGGGAGCCATACACGGGATTGATCCCGGTGTTGTTGACCAGGATGTCGAGGCTGCCGAAGCGATCAAGCGTCGCGGCGACCACACCATGCCGTGATTCGAGGTCCCCGGTGTTGCTGGGGAAGGCAACGACCCCGGCCTGGCCAGCGTCCTCGGCGAGCTCGTGGGCGGTCTCCTCGAGCGGCCCAGGCTTGCGCGCGGTGATGGCGACATTGGCGCCGCGCCGGAGCAGCTCGGCGGCGATGGCCTTGCCGATGCCCCGGCTCGCGCCCGTGATCAGTGCGGTGCGGCCAGCGAGATCGAGAGTGGTCATCCCACCACCGTAGCGGTGCGGGAGCGTTGCCCGGCAATCGACGGCCTGCTCGAGTCGTGCTCGTCGCCGTGACGTGTGGTTTCCGTGACATCGCGTCCTGGCGCGCGAACCGGTAGAGTCATGGGTTGATATCGCACGGGCTTGCCGCGTGGTTTTCCGCGATGCAAGCCTGGTTCCGCCGGAGCCCCTGAGTAGCGCTGGCCGTTGCGGCGTGGTGCTCGACGGTCACGGTGCGTGCCGCGCGTCCGATGGCGGCCTGCGGGCCATGATCGTCATCCGCGCTTGCGCCGAGGGGCAGGTACCCGTTGATCGCGCGACGCGCGGATACGGCCCTGGCGATGGTCACGATGCCTGAGGTCTTGTTGTCGAGCTGTTTGGAGTTCATGTGATTACCGCTTCTGATCTGGAAGTGCGGGCCGGGGTGCGCACCTTGCTGAGCGCGCCCGGCCCGGCGTTGCGGGTCCAGCCGGGTGATCGCATCGGTCTCGTGGGCCGCAACGGCGCGGGCAAGACCACCACGCTGCGGATCCTCGCCGGGGAGGGCGAGCCGTACGCGGGCTCGGTGTCGCGCTCCAGCGAGGTGGGCTACCTGCCGCAGGATCCGCGCGAGGGCGATCTCGACGTGCTGGCGAAGAACCGGGTGCTTTCCGCGCGCGGGCTCGATGCGCTGCTCGCGAAGATGGAGAAGCTGCAGGTGCAGATGGCGGAGCTGGGCGATGTCGCCGAGCGCGACAAGGCCATCCGCAAGTACGGCAACCTCGAGGATCGGTTCTCCTCCCTCGGTGGCTACGCTGCCGAGAGCGAGGCGGCGCGGATCTGCAACGCGCTGGGCCTGGAGGATCGGATCCTCGAGCAACCGTTGCGGACGTTGTCCGGTGGGCAGCGGCGGCGCGTGGAGCTCGCCCGCATCCTGTTCTCCGCCTCGGATGGCGCGGGCGGCAAGTCCGGCACGACGTTGCTGCTCGATGAGCCGACGAACCACCTGGATGCTGACTCGATCACCTGGCTGCGGGGCTTCCTGCAGAACCATGACGGCGGGCTCATCGTGATCTCCCACGATGTGGATCTGCTCAACGATGTGGTCAACAAGGTGTGGTTCCTCGACGCGGTGCGCGGCGAGGCGGATGTGTACAACATGACGTGGAAGCGCTATCTCGATGCGCGGGCCACTGATGAGGCCCGGCGCCGCCGGGAGCGGGCCAACGCGGAGAAGAAGGTAGCCGCGTTGAAGGTCCAGGCGGACAAGCTCGGCGCGAAGGCCACGAAGGCGGCGGCGGCGAAGAACATGATGCGTCGCGCGGACCGGATGATGGCAGAGCTCGACGACGAGCGCGTGGCCGACAAGGTGGCGCGCATCAAGTTCCCGTCGCCCGCGCCGTGCGGGCGCACGCCGCTCCATGCGTCGGGCGTATCGAAGTCTTATGGCTCGCTCGAGGTGTTCACTGGCGTCGATTGCGCGATCGACAAGGGTAGCCGGGTGGTGATCCTGGGCCTCAATGGCGCGGGCAAGACAACGCTGCTGCGCATCCTGGCTGGTGTCGAGACTCCCGATACCGGGGAGATCGAGCCGGGGCGTGGCCTGAAGCGGGGCTACTTCGCGCAGGAGCATGACACGCTCGATGATGAGGCCTCGGTGTGGGACAACATCCGGCATGCCTCTCCGGATGCGGGGGAGCAGGAGCTGCGCAGCCTGCTGGGTGCTTTCATGTTCAGTGGGCCGCAGCTCGAGCAGCCCGCGGGCACGTTGTCGGGCGGCGAGAAGACCCGCCTCGCGCTCGCGGGGCTGGTGTCGTCGGCGGCGAACGTGCTGCTGCTCGATGAGCCGACGAACAACCTGGATCCGGTCTCGCGCGAGCAGGTCCTCGATGCGCTGCGCACCTACGAGGGCGCGGTGGTGCTGGTGACGCATGATCCGGGCGCGGCGGAGGCGCTGAACCCGGAACGCGTCATCATGCTGCCCGATGGCGCGGAGGATCATTGGTCCGAGGAGTACCTGGAGCTGATCTCGCTGGCGTGATGCCGCTGGGGCTGCGGCCGCGCTGCCGTTGCTGTTGTGGCGGCTGCCGCGCGGTTGGTCAATCGTGCTGGGGCACAGGCGGTGTGATGGCGCCTGTGGATAGTTGCCTCGCGATTGTCTACGCTGAACTTTATCAGTGATTTACCTGCGTGTATGCGGGTGAACCGCACGGTGCCGAGCCCAATGGAGGTCGAGGAGATGGCAGCATCAGCGGGGATCAGCAAGGGGGCGCGGATAACCGGGGAGTCGCGAGACGTGATCCGTTCGGAGATACGCGAGCGGTACGAGTCCGGGGCGAGCATCCGATCGCTCGCTGAATCACTCGGGCGCAGCTATGGCTTCGTCCACAAGATGCTCGTGGAGTCGGATGTGCCCCTGCGTGGTCGCGGTGGCGCCAACCGGCGCAAGCGCACCGCCTAGTCCACAGGTTCCGGGCTTGCCACTGGAGTGCCCGACGGCTTGCGGCGGACGGAATCCTCGACGAGATCGAGCACCGCATCGAGATGCGTTGCCGGTTGGCCGGAGGCGACATGCGCGACGAGGCCATCGAGCACGAGATCGAGGTAGTGCAGAAGGACCGCCGTCGGGATGTCATCGCGGATGCGTCCCTTCGCGCGCTGCCGCTCGAGCCGCTGCGTGGCCGCTTCGGTGAGCTCGGTGGCTTGCTCGGCCCACTCGCGCCGGAAATCCGGATCAGTCCGGAGGCGGCGGGTGATCTCGAGGCGCGTGCCGAGCCAGTCGAACTCCTCGGGATGGGTGAGCAGGTTTCGCATCACCTGCACGAGGCCCTGTTCCGCAGCCGTATCGGCCATGCGCTGGGAGTCCTCGTGGGCGAGCGCGAGGAACAGGGCGTCCTTGTCGCGGAAGTGGTGGAAGATCGCACCGCGGGAAAGCCCGGTGGTCTCCTCGAGCCTGCGGACGGTGGCGCCCTCGTAGCCGAACTTGGCGAAGCACTGGCGGGCGCCGTCGAGGATCTGGGCTCGCCGGGCAGCAAGGTGGACTTCACTGACTCTGGGCACGACTACTAGCCCTTCGATCGTCGTCGCGGTGGGGCCGCGAAGGGCCCGGGAGGAACCGATGCGAGCATCGGCTTCCCGGGCCCTTGGCTGCTGCGGGGACCGGGAGCTACTGGCTCTTGATCATGTTGCGCAGCACGTACTGCAGGATGCCGCCGTTGCGGTAGTAGTCGGCCTCTCCAGGGGTGTCGATGCGCACGACTGCGTCGAACTCGACCTTCTCGCCGCTTTCCCTGGTGGCGGTGACATGCACGGTCCGCGGGGTGGTTCCGTTGTTGAGCTCCGCGATGCCGGAGATGTCGTACGTCTCGGTGCCGTCGAGGCCGAGGGTCTTGGCATTCTCGCCCTCGGGGAACTGCAGCGGGACGACGCCCATGCCGATGAGGTTGGAGCGGTGGATGCGCTCGAACGACTCGACGATGACCGCCTTGACGCCCAGCAGGCTCGTGCCCTTGGCCGCCCAGTCGCGCGAGGAGCCGGAGCCGTACTCCTTGCCGCCGATGACGACGAGGGGGATGCCAGCCTCCTGGTAGTTCATCGACGCATCGTAGATGAACGACTGCGGGCCGCCCTCCTGGGTGAAGTCGCGGGTGTAGCCACCGGAGACGTCATCGAGGAGCTGGTTCTTCAGGCGGATGTTGGCGAAGGTGCCGCGGATCATCACCTCGTGGTTGCCGCGCCGCGAGCCGAGGGAGTTGTAGTCCTTGCGCTCCACGCCGTGCGAGTCGAGGTACTGCGCCGCAGGGGTGCCCGGCTTGATCGGACCGGCTGGCGAGATGTGGTCGGTGGTGACCGAGTCGCCGAGCAGCGCGAGCACGCGAGCGCCGGCGATGTCCGAAACGGGTGTGGTCTCCATCGTCATGCCGTCGAAGTACGGAGGCTTCCGCACGTAGGTCGAGTTCGTGTCCCATGCGAACGTGTCGCCCGCCGGGGTCTCGAGGTTCTGCCAGCGCGAGTCGCCCTCGAAAATCGTGGCGTACGAGGTGCGGAACATGTCCTGGCTGATCGCGGTCTTGATCGTGTCGTCGATCTCCTGCGCGGAGGGCCAGATGTCCGTCAGGAACACGTCGTTGCCGTCAGTGTCCTGGCCGAGCGGGTCGGTCTCGAAGTCGAAGTCCATCGTGCCCGCGAGGCCGTAGGCGATGACCAGCGGCGGCGAGGCCAGGTAGTTCATCTTGACGTCGGGGGAGATGCGGCCTTCGAAGTTGCGGTTGCCCGAGAGGACCGCAGTGACGGTGAGGTCGTTCTCGTTGACGGCCGCGCTGATCTCCGGCGCGAGCGGACCCGTGTTGCCGATGCACGTGGTGCAGCCGTAGCCACCGAGGTAGTAACCGAGCTTCTCGAGGTACGGCCACAGGCCGGCCTTCTCGTAGTAGTCGTTCACGACCTGCGAACCGGGTGCCATGTTGGTCTTGACCCATGGCTTGGTCGCGAGGCCCTTCTCGACGGCGTTGCGGGCCAGCAGTGCGGCGCCCAGCATGACCGACGGGTTCGAGGTGTTGGTGCACGAGGTGATACCTGCAACGACGACAGCACCATGGTCGAGGACGAACTCGCCGCCCTGCTCGGTGGTGACCTTCACTGGCTTGGTCGGACGACCCTCGGCACCGTTGGCGGCGGAAACGACCTGCACAGCGTCATCGTCGGCGAAGGACAGCGTGGCCGGGTCCGAGGCCGGGAAGGACTCCTCGATGGCCTCGTCGAGGTGGGTGTGCGGCGTCTCGTCTGCCTGGTGGTCGCCGTCGTTGGTGTAGTTGTGGATGTCCTTGCGGAACGCGATCTTCGACTCGCTCAGCAGGATGCGGTCCTGCGGGCGCTTCGGGCCGGCGATCGACGGGACGACGGTCGACAGGTCGAGTTCCAGGTATTCGGAGTACTCGGGCTCATTGTCCGCATCGTGCCACATGCCCTGCTCCTTGGCGTACGCCTCGACGAGAGCGAGCTGCTCGTCGGTGCGGCCGGTCAGGCGCAGGTAGTTGATGGTCTCGCCGTCGATCGGGAAGATCGCGGCAGTCGAACCGAACTCGGGGCTCATGTTGCCGAGGGTCGCGCGGTTCGCGAGCGGAACCTCGCCTACACCCTTGCCGTAGAACTCGACGAACTTTCCGACGACTCCATGCTTGCGCAGCATGTCGGTGACGGTGAGAACGACGTCCGTGGCAGTGACGCCAGGCTTGATCTCGCCGGTCAGCTTGAAGCCGACCACGCGCGGGATGAGCATGGAGACGGGCTGGCCGAGCATGGCCGCCTCTGCCTCGATGCCGCCGACGCCCCAGCCCAGCACACCGAGGCCGTTGACCATCGTGGTGTGCGAGTCGGTGCCGACGCAGGTATCGGGGTACGCCTGACCGTTGCGGATCATGACCGTGGGGGCGAGGTACTCGATGTTGACCTGGTGGACGATGCCCATGCCGGGGGGGACGACCCGAAAATCGTCGAACGCGCCCTGGCCCCAGCGAAGGAACTGGTAGCGCTCGCCGTTGCGCTCGTACTCGAGGTCGACGTTGCGCTCGAGCGCGTCGGCGCGGCCGAACACATCGAGGATGACCGAGTGGTCGATGACCATGTCGGCGGGGGAGAGTGGGTTGACCTTCTGCGGATCGCCACCGAGGGCGGTGACGGCCTCGCGCATGGTGGCGAGGTCAACTACGCAGGGCACGCCGGTGAAGTCCTGCATGATCACGCGGGCGGGGGTGAACTGGATCTCCACGCTGGGCTGGGCGCTGGGATCCCAGTTGGCGAGCGCGTCGATGTGGTCCTTGGTGATGTTGGCCCCGTCCTCGGTACGCAGGAGGTTCTCCGCGAGGACCTTGAGGGCGTAGGGCAGTTTCTCGGTGCCGGGAACCTGGTTGAGGCGGAAGATCTCGTAGGACTTGTCCCCAACCTCCAGTGTTCCGCGCGCTCCAAAGGAATCAATGCTGGTGCTCACGTCAGCTCCACTCGTCGATAAGTCTTCCGCCAGCTGGGCTGAGCCGACGGGTTGCGCCATCTGCAGGGCTGCTGCACAACGCGCCATCTGAAAGAATGCCAGGCCGTTGTGCGGTTCGCTGCGAGGTGGCAGGAAATAGTCTAACAGTACGTCCGTACTGTGAACCAGGGGGGTGCGTGCTTGCTCGCGCCGGAGGCCCGGCCGGGCGCGAGGAGGCTCGGTGCCGGGACTCGCGCGGCGGTGTCGAGTACCCTCACTGGGACGGTTCGGACAGGTGGAAGGATCAGGCATCTCATGGGAATCGGTGCAGTGCACGCGCAGGTGCCGCCAGGGCTCGATCTCGCGGAGGTGCTCGATGGCCTGTCCGATGACAACGTCTGGGCCCCGGAGGCGGACGTCGGCGCGCTGCGCGAGATCGTCGCCGAGGCGGCCGATTCGGGCATCGACCTGAAGATCGTTGCCGTGCCCTATCACCCCGTGTACGGCAGCGGCCTGCGTGATCTCGCCAACGATATCGGTGCCGCCGACAGTGGCACCGTGCTGGCGCTGAGCCCGTTCGCGGTGGGCACCTATAGCGATGATGTCGACAGGTTCACGCTCGAGGGCGCCCAGCATGACGTGGTCCCGGGCGATCCGGTCGTGGCCTCGTCGACCTTCGTCGACGGTGTGACCGAGCAGGGGTTCCCGTGGACCGCCGTGACCCTGGTGGCGCTGGCATCCCTCGTGATCGCCGTGGTGGCGCTCCGGTTGTGGACGCGTCGCGGGTACTTCGCGCAGCAGTAACGCGTTCTTGGGCAATGCGCGCTGGTCGCCGGGCAATTGCCGCGACCATGTTTCGTACTAGTATGCGAAATGCATGCAGCCTTGCGCATTCTTTGTCCCATTCACAGTTATGTACTCGTGATCCTCTGAAAATGGTCCGTTTAATCCTCAAGTGACGTACCTTCCAGGAAAGCGCAGTGGATGCATGCCCTGTTCCGCGATGCCGGGGAGCAGCAACGGATCGTCCACGGGAAAAGTAAACGATCGCACCGCTAGCGCCTCCCGTGCTCGCGGCAACCCTTCCCGCGCGCTTGCCCCATACGTTCCAGGAGGAGACGCGCGTGCGCATTTCGCGAATACTCTGGCCCATTGCGGTCACCGCTTCCTTGCTGCTAGCAGCTGTTCCGGCTGCCGCCGCCAACCCCCTGTTCGGCAGTATCAGCGGCCCGGCCCCAGCGCCGTCTAGCCCAGCGCCGTCGAGCCCAGCGCCGTCCGCGCCGCAGGTTCCGCTGGCGCCACCCGAGACTCCTGCTGCCGAGAAGCCAGTGACCCCACCGGTCGTCGAGGATCCACCTGTCTCGCTGACCCGCGCGCAGATGGTCATCGATCGTGCCCGATCCCAGGTCGGCGTGCCCTACGCGTGGGGTGGCGGCAATATCCATGGCCCCACGCGCGGCATCCGGGATGGTGGCGTGGCGGATCGGCATGGCGACTTCAACAAGATTGGTTTCGACTGCTCGGGCCTGCTCGTCTATTCCTTCGCTGGCGCCGGGGTCTTCCTCCCGCGGACGAGTGGTGCCATCTTCCGGGCTGGAACGCAGGTGCCGCTCGCGCAGCGCAAGCCTGGTGATGTGCTGTTCTATGGCCCCGGCGGCAGTCACCACGCCGCCCTCTACATCGGCAACGGAATGGTCATCGAATCACCCTTCTCGGGCGCCACCGTGCGTATTGCGCCCATCAACTGGTCCGGAATCCAGCCCGTCGCGGTGCGGTTCGTCTAGGGCGGGCTCGTCCAGGGCGAAGTTGCGGATTGGTTGCGATCAGCGCATGTCGACGGCGTAAATCACCATGTCATTGTTTCGGCTTCGATACGACTCGATGAATCAGTGATCGCGCCGGGCGCCGGACTCCTAGCCTCGGCTGCGACAGTGCGCGGCTCACGGCAGGCCTGGCAACCAGGTCTGTCCCTGTTCCGAGCGCGATACCCGGAATCGTGACGAATGGAAGCCGCGGATGCCCCGACAATGCCCTGACAATGGTGCGACACGGCATGCGCCAGCTTTCCCTCGAGCATTGCCCGCCGTCATGGCCGCCGCGCTGGTCCTCGCGGGACCGGCGGCAGCCAGCGCTGCGGCCAACCCTTCGCCGGAGCTGTCGGCGATCGAGGTCTCCGACCCGTGGTCCTCGCCCGAGCGTGCCCAGCGGATCGAGGCAGTCATCGACCGCGCGCGCGGCCAGCTCGGCATTCCCTATGCCTGGGGCGGCGGGGGAGCGCACGGACCGGGTCCCGGCGTGCGCGACGGAGGCATCGCGGATGCGCACGGCGACTTCGAGAAGATCGGCTTCGACTGCTCGGGGCTGATGGTGTATTCCTTCGCCGGAGCCGAGGTGCGATTGCCTCGCTACAGCGGTCACATGCTTCACGCCGGGCCGCGCGTGCCGGTCGGGGCGGCCCAGCGCGGCGACATGCTGTTCTGGGGGGATGGTGGACGCGACCACGTGGCCCTCTATCTCGGCGACGGAACCGTCCTCGAGGCGCCCTACTCGGGGGGCCACGTTCGCATCGCGCCCCTCGACCGCGCCGGGCTCCTGCCGTTCGCTGTCCGCATGATCTGAGCCCCAGGCGCCCAGGGCGCGGGCATTCCCCGGCCGAACCTGCAATAGTGGTTCGGAGTACTGGACACGCCGGGCCCAGCCCGGCACGAGCGACAACGGTGGTCATCGACAGTGACGTTCGAGCAGACAGGCAACCGGGACGACGGGCGCGCGCCGACCGGGGCGGATGCAGGGCCCAGCGCGGCTTCGGCGCGCGAGGACGCGCAGCTCCTCGAGCGCGCGGCGCACGAGGTCAAGCGCGTCATCGTGGGCCAGGACAGGCTCGTCGAGCGGCTCCTCGTCGGGATGCTGGCCAAGGGCCACGTCCTCCTCGAGGGCGTTCCCGGCGTCGCCAAGACCCTGGCGGTCTCGACCCTCTCGACCGTCATCGGTGGCAGCTTCTCGCGCGTGCAGTTCACCCCGGACCTCGTGCCCACCGACCTCATCGGTACCCGCATCTATCGCCAGGGCCGCGAGCAGTTCGATACCGAGCTCGGCCCGGTCGTGGCGAACTTCGTCCTCGCCGACGAGATCAACCGCGCGCCCGCCAAGGTGCAATCGGCTCTGCTCGAGGTGATGGCCGAGCATCACGTCTCCATCGGTGGCAAGCGCTTCCCCGTGCCCGAGCCCTTCCTCGTGCTCGCCACCCAGAACCCCATCGAGAGCGAGGGCGTGTACCCGCTCCCCGAGGCGCAGCGCGACCGCTTCCTGTTCAAGGTCCTCGTCGACTACCCATCGGTCGAGGAGGAGCGGGAGATCGTCTACCGGATGGGCGTCACCACCCCGACCGCGCGCCAGATCCTCGATCCCGAGAAGGTCATTCGGCTGCAGCGCTCGGCGAGCAACGTCTTCGTCCACCATGCGCTCATCGACTACGTCGTTCGCGTCATCACCGCGACCCGCGACCCGCGCTCTCTCGGCCTCGATGACGTCGCGAGCTGGCTCGCCTACGGCGCATCACCCCGCGCCACCCTCGGCATCATCGCGGCAGCGCGAGCCCTTGCCCTCCTGCGCGGCCGCGACTACGTCATCCCCCAGGATGTCGTCGAGATCATCCCCGATGTGCTGCGCCACCGGCTCGTCCTGAGCTTCGATGCCCTCGCGGACGACATCACCACCGAGACGATCATCGACCGCGTGCTGCACACCGTCGGTCTGCCCCAGGTCACCTCGCAGCAGGTTCCTGGCCAGCCCGCGATGACCCAGCAACCGTCCGCGCAGCCACCGTCCGCCCGCCCGTGAACCGGCAGCCACGAGGACTTTGATGGACACGCCTTCCTCCGGCGATCAGCACGGCCAGCATCCCGCCCCGCCGTCGTTCGCGCGCGGCGAGCTCCGCGACCCCCGGCTCGCCGCGGCCCTGCGCACCCTGGAGCTCACCGTCAAGCGCAAGCTCGACGGCATCCTCCACGGCGAGCACCTCGGCCTCATCCCGGGCCCCGGCTCCGAGCCTGGCGACGCGCGCCCCTACGAGCCCGGGGACGACGTCCGGCAGATGGACTGGTCCGTCACCGCCCGCACCACCCACCCGCACGTGCGGCAGACCGTCGCCGACCGCGAGCTCGAGAGCTGGATCGTGCTCGACCTCTCCGCCAGCCTCGACTTCGGCACCGCCGGGAGCGAGAAACGGGACCTCGCGGTCGCGGCCTCCGCCGCGGTCACCTACCTCACGGGCGGAGGAGCCAACCGCATCGGCGCGCTCGTCTCCAACGGAGCCACCACCACGCGCATCCCCGCGAGATCAGGCCTGCACCACCGCCAGGTACTGCTGCGACGCATCGCCACCACCCCGCGCGCGCCCTCGGGCACCCGCGGCAGCCTCGACTCCGTCATCGATTCCCTGCGCCGCCCGCCCCGTCGCCGCGGCCTCGCCGTCATCATCAGTGATTTCCTTGGCCCCATCGACTGGGAACGTTCCTTGCGGGCTGTCTCGCACCGCCATGACCTGCTCGCCATCGAGGTCATCGATCCCCGCGACCTCTCCCTGCCCGACGTGGGGCATGTCGTGCTGCAGGACCCGGAATCGGGCGAGACCCGCGAGATCGTCACCTCGCGCCGAATCCGCCGCGACTTCGCCCTTGCTGCCGAGCAGCAGCGCGCCGCCGTCGAGACCGCTCTGCGCCGCTGCGGCTGCCCGCGGCTGACCCTGCGCACCGACAGTGACTGGATCGCCGACATCGTGCGGTTCGTCGCCGCACGGCGCTACCAGTTCTCCGCGCCCGCCGCTGGTGCTGCCCGCCGTCCGCCAGGAGGCTCGCTATGAGCCTCACCGGATTCACCAGCCCCTGGTGGCTGCTCTTCCTCCTCGTCATCGCTGCCCTCGTCGTGGGCTATGTGATCGCGCTGCGCGCCCGCCAGCGCAATATCATGAAGTTCACCAACCTCGCGCTGCTCGATACCGTCGCCCCCCGGCGGCCCCACGCCGAGCGGCACATCCCGGCGGTGCTGATGCTCGTCGGGCTCGCCCTGCTCACCGTCGCGCTCGCCTCCCCGACGAAGGAGCAGCGTGTGCCGCGCGACCGGGCCACCGTCATCCTCGCCATCGACACCTCCTTGTCCATGGAGGCCACCGATGTCACGCCGTCCAGGCTCGTCGCCGCGCAGGAAGCCGCCATCGACTTCGCCGAGGGCCTGCCCGAAGGACTCAACCTGGGCCTCGTCAGCTATGCCGGAACCGCATCAGTGCTCGTCCCGCCCACCACGGACAGGGCCCCGGTGACCAGCGCCATCGATCGGCTCGAGCTCTCCGAGCGCACCGCCACCGGAGAAGCGATCTTCACCTCGCTGCAGGCCATCGAGAGCATCGCCGCGATCATCCCCGGCGAGGACGAGCCGCCCCCGGCACATATCGTGCTGATCTCCGACGGCAAGCAAACCGTGCCCGCCGACCTCGACGCGCCCCGCGGCGCGTTCACCGCGGCCCGGCTCTCCGGCGAGCGCGATATCCCCGTCTCGACCATCTCGTTCGGCACCATGATCGGATCCGTCGTCATCGAGGACCAGGTCATCCCAGTGCCCGTGGACGAGGCATCGATGCAGGACATCGCCGCGATCAGTGGCGGCGAGTTCTACGCCGCGGCCACGCAGGAGGAGCTCGCCGCGGTCTACGAGACCCTCGAGTCCCAGATTGGCTACGAGATCCGCCGCGGCGACGCCAGCCAGCCGTGGCTGATCCTTGGCACCCTGTTCATCGCTATCGCCGGTGGCATCGCGCTCGTCGTCAGCCGCCGCATCCCCTGAGCCGGTCGGCACAGGCTGTGGCTCAAGGGTGGCGGTTCGCGGGGCGCGAGACGCGCTGCTCAGACCGAAGCGGGCCGTCAACAGCACTAGGCGTCGTCGAGCTTGTCCGCTGAACCAGCCGGCCGGGCAGCCTCACCCCCGGACACGACGGTCAACAGGCTCCCGATCGAGACTTCCACCACAGCGCGCGACCATGCGAGCGATGGATCGGCGCCTGAGCGCGCTTGGCGTCCCGGCTCGCGGTCCGCACCACTGCCACCAGGCAGTATCCGCAACGACATGTCCGGGCCGCCGTCCAGCGGCACGGCTAGCGCACCGCAGTTCGCGCACTCGCTGCTCACCAGCACGTCGACACGAGAGACACCGCGAACCAGGTCGAACCGTGCATCGAGCTCGCGCACCGAGAGCGTGGCCCCATCGAATGCGCCGGAAACAGCCGGAGTGGACCCAACGACCGTCACGCACCCATCGAGGAACGGATTGACCCGATCCAGCATCGGCATCGCCGCCCGCACCGCGCCCTCATCGAGACCGACCGACACCATGAGCTCATCGAACGCCTCGCTCATCGATACCGGCCGGACCTCATACGCCCAGAAATCCCCGCGAGACGGCACTTCTTGCCGCACGACGCGGACGATACGATGCGGGTCAAGCAGGGTCGGCGCCGTGCTGGATCCACCGGGCAAGTCCAGGACATCCCCCGCGCGGGCAAGGCCACCTCGGCGCAGACCTGCTAACGCATCTGGTCGCCACGCGCGCAAGGGCGCGTCCGCCAGCACATACGTCATGCCGTCAACCCGCAGCACCCTCGGGGGCGCACCAGCCGATCCGGCAGCGTCCACGACCACTCCATTGCTCGTGCCGACGCGCATCGACACCGCCAGCAGGCCCGGCAAGTCCTGCTCCCGGACAGGCACGCATTCGCTCGTCGCGCCCGCTCCCATCGCGATGATCGTGGTCGTCAGGAGCAGCAGCACGATCGCGCCGATGGCCTCCTGGCTCCTGCGCGCTAGTCCCGCAGCCGGGGAACGCTTGGACCGCTCCATGACCCACCAGCTTTCTTGCAAGCCCACGCTCTCTATGACCTCATTGTCGACCTCGGCTCTGACAAGAATCCGGGGTAGCGGGAGGGGCGAATTCGCGCGCCGGCGGCACGCGCGCGCGGGCGAGGGGATAGGTTGGCAGGCATGTCTAGTGATTCATCGACGGGTTTTGTCGCGCGCTCCGTACTCGTGACGGGGGGCAATCGCGGTATCGGCCTCGCGATCGCGCGCCGCCTGCAAGCGGACGGCCACAAAGTAGCGGTCACCCACCGCGGCTCGGGCGTGCCGGACGGCCTGTTCGGGGTGCAGTGCGATGTGACCGACACCGCGTCCGTGGACGCCGCGTTCACCGAGGTCGAGCAGCACCAGGGTCCCGTGGAGGTGCTCGTGGCGAATGCGGGCATCACCGACGACACCCTGCTGATGCGGATGAGCGACGAGCAGTTCGAGCGAGTCATCAACGCGAACCTGACAGGCGCGTTCCGCGTCGCGAAGCGCGCCACACGATCCATGCTGCGCGCGAGGTTCGGCCGGTTCATCTTCCTCGGCTCCGTGGTGGGCCTCGCCGGTGGACCGGGCCAGGTCAACTACGCGGCCTCCAAGGCCGGAGTGATCGGCATGGCCCGGTCGCTCACCCGCGAGCTAGGCTCCCGCAGCATCACCGCGAACGTCGTGGCGCCAGGCTTCATCGAGACCGACATGACCGCCGAACTCGCCGATGATCACAAGAAGATGATCACCGGTGCGGTACCGCTGGCGCGCGCCGGGCAGCCCGAGGAAGTCGCTGGAGTGGTGAGCTGGCTCGCCTCCGACGATGCGCGCTACGTATCCGGTGCCGTGATCCCCGTCGACGGTGGCCTCGGCATGGGGCACTGAGCCAGCCCGGCTAGCGCGCGGGCCCCTCGGCCCGGCAACCATTATCTTTCCCTACCTGGAGGTACACATGAGCGGTCTGCTCGCAGGCAAGCGCCTACTGATCACCGGAGTGATCACCGATTCGTCGATCGCGTTCCACGTCGCCAAGGCAGCGCAGGAGCAGGGCGCGGAGGTGATCCTCACCGGGTTCGCACGCATGCGGCTGATCGAGCGGATCGCGCAGCGCCTCCCCAAGCCCGCGCCGGTCATCGAGCTCGACGTGCAGAACGACGAGCATCTCGCCACCCTCGCCGACCGCGTGCGCGAGCATGTCGACGGCCTCGACGGCGTGGTGCACTCCATCGGCTTCGCGCCGCCATCCTGCCTGGGCAGCCCCTTCCTCGACGCGCCATGGAAGGACGTCGCTGTCGCCACCGAGGTATCCGCCTACTCCTACGCCTCGCTCGCCAAGGCCGTGCAGCCGCTGATGCAGCCCGGCGGCTCCATCGTTGGCATGGACTTCGACCCGCGCAACGCGATGCCGTTCTACAACTGGATGGGCGTTGCCAAGGCCGCCCTCGAATCGATCAACCGCTACGTCGCGCGCGAGCTCGGCCCCCTGGGCATCCGCTCCAACCTCGTCGCCGCCGGGCCCATCCGCACCCTCGCGGCCAAGGCCATCGCTGGGACCGCCACCGGCGCGGGCGAGGAGATCCGGCAGATCAACGAGAAGTGGGACGAGCGCGCCCCCCTCGGCTGGGACGCCGACGACCCCACCCCTGTCGCGCAGACCGTGTGCGCCGTGCTGTCGGACTGGCTGCCCAAGACCACCGGCACCGTGATCTACGTCGATGGTGGCGCGAGCACCCAGGCATTCTGATACTGGTGGGCATGGAAGATTCCTCCGCAGGGCACTTCGATGCCTTGCTCTACCTCTCCTTCGGCGGGCCCGAGCAGCCCGCGGACGTGCGCCCGTTCCTCGAGAACGTGACGCGCGGCCGCAACGTGCCCCCCGAGCGCCTCGACGAGGTGGAGCAGCACTACCTGCACTTCGGCGGCGTCTCACCGATCAACGCCCTCAACCGCGACATCATCACCCAGGTGGAGCGCGAGCTCGCGCGGCGCGGGCAGGACCTGCCGGTGTACTTCGGCAACCGCAATTGGCACCCGCTCGCCGAGGACGCCGTCGCCCGCATGGCCGAGGACGGCGTGCAGCGGGCGCTGGTGTTCCCCACCTCGGCATGGGGCGGCTACTCCGGCTGCCGGCAATACCACGAGGACATCGCCCGCGCCCTCGCTGCGGCTGGCCCCGGGATCGAGCTGGTCAAGCTGCGGCACTACTACGACCACCCGCTGCTCATCGAGGCATTCGCCGACGCCATCCGCGCCGCCCGCGACGAGCTTCCCGCGGGGGTGAGGGACGCAGCGCGCCTGGTGTTCACCGCCCACTCCGTTCCCGAGAGCGCCGACGCGGCCGCTGGGCTGCCCGAGGAAGGCGGCCATCTCTACAGCCGGCAAGTCCACGAGGCCGCCGCGCTGTGCGCCGAAGCAGTCGGCTACAACGAGTTCGACGTAGTGTGGCAGTCGCGCTCCGGCCCCGCACGCATCCCCTGGCTCGAGCCCGACATCTGCGACCACACCGAGTCACTCGCTGCGCGCGGCGAGACCGCCATCATCATCTGCCCCGTCGGATTCGTCTCCGACCACCTCGAGGTGGTGTGGGACCTCGACACCGAGGCCCGCGAGACCGCCGACAAGCTCGGCATCGCCCTCGCCCGCGCCGCCACCCCCGGCACCGACGAGCGATTCACCACCATGATCGCCGACCTCATCGACGAGGCCTTGGGCGGTCGCGAGCCAATCCGCTGCGGCAGCGCCCCCTCGCGAGGCTCCACCAGCAACGGTGCACCCTGCGCGGTGGGCTGCTGCGAGATGCCCGCGCGGCCTGTGCGCGGTGGTGATGCTGCTAGCGGGCGCGCGTCATAGGGGCGTGTCGGACTGCCGGTTGCCGGCCCAGCCGGTTGTGTGAGCTTTTGCACCCTCCCAAGCGCCCAGCGGGGTGCAGAACTGCACACTTCCGGCCTGGCGGAGGCGGGGCAGCGCCGGGCCAACCCGAACCCAGGCCGAGGGAACCTACCGTGGCGGGGCGACGCACGCGGTGAATGCCGCGATGCGGGCCTGGCGCACGGTGTCGAGCAGAGGGCGCAGGACTTCGTCACGATGCGCGATCCCGGTGGCCGACAGCGACTCGAGCGCTCCGTGCTCTCCGGCGACACGGAGGATGGCGTCCACTTCGTTGGCAGTGTCGAGCACGCGGGCCGCCCGTGGCGGGATGGCGTCGGGAAAGCGATGCATCGACAGGTCCGCGAGGGCCTCGACAATGAGCGGGCGGACCTCCCGCGGCCCGGCGAGATCGGTGAACTGCATCGTGGCGAGCGCGGATGCCGCTTCGCGGGTGGCTTGCCGCAGCAGGTACTCGGCCTCGCCGAGGGGCATGGCGTCCGCGTGAGGGATACCTGGGGCGGTCGGGTAAACCGTCCATGTGAGTGCCTCGTCCCCGGCTTCGGCGGGCACAAGGCCGAAGGTGCCACCGGGCGCGTCAATGAGTACTGCCTCGCCGGCATCGAGCGCGGCGGTGGCGAGGTCGCTGCCTGCTGGGATGCCCCGCACGTCGCCGGGCACGGGCAGGGCCACGGCGAACCGGCCGCCGACAGTGCGCATCATGCGGAGCAGGTGCACAACCGAGCCATCGGACTCGTCGAACCACTCCTCGGCCACGGGGGGTCCCGCGAGCCTCTCGCCGGCCACCCGCTCGCCCGCGGTGACGAAATGCAGGGGTGCCCACAGGTGCAGCGCATCCACGACGTCATCGGGGGCGGCGCCACCGGCAAGCCAGTGCGACGCCCACACGGCTAGGGAAGCGCTGGGGCAGGACATGACAAACCAGCATAGATCGGCGTGGCAGCCTCCACCATTTCCCGCTCTGCCGCTAGCGTGTGGCGTCGTGGTGGACAACAGATACGCGGGAGACATCCTGGCCGGCCACGCGCGCCGGAGGAAGCCGGAGCACCCCACGATGCCTGCCGAGAAGGGCTTGGTCGTCGAGGATCCAGTGACGGGATACTGTGGCGCGATCGTCGGGTTCGAGCGCACCTACGATGGCGATTTCGTTCGCCTCGAGGACGCGGCACGCTGCACGCGGCTGTTCCGGTTGCGCGAGGGCGGGTTCTTGTTCGAGGGGCGCCGCGTCACCCTCACCCGTCCTGTGGCGACTACCCCGGCGGGGCCCCGGCGCACGGCTTCGGGCTCGGTGCGGGTGGAGAACGTGCGGGCCCGGACGGCGCGCGCGAGCCGCATCTGGGTGGAGGGCGTGCACGACGCGGAGCTCGTCCAGAAGGTGTGGGGCCATGACCTGCGCATCGAGGGTGTTGTCGTGGAGCCACTGAGCGGGCTGGACAATCTTGGTGAGCGGCTCGCGGAGTTCGGTCCCGGGCCGGGTCGAAAGGTCGGCGTGCTCGTCGATCACTTGGTGTCGGGATCGAAGGAAGCGCGGCTCACCCAGAACCTTGGGCCACACGTGATGGTCACTGGGCACCCTTTCGTCGATATCTGGCAGGCGGTGCGTCCGCGGGCTGTGGGTATCAAGGAGTGGCCGGTGATTCCCATGGGGCAGGACTGGAAGACCGGCATCTGCGACACGCTTGGCTGGGGCACGCCGCAGGACGGCTGGATCCACGTGCGATCCTCGGTCAGCTCGTTCCGCGATCTCGAGTCCGACCTGATCGGAGCTGTTGAGCGGCTCGTGGACTTCGTCACCGACACCGGGGAGTAGGCCCGGCCTGCCGCTGGCGTGTCGTTGTCGGCGAGTGTGCAATATACGACAGGATTTTCGCCACGGTCGATCGTTCTTCGCACATTCGCGCATTCCCCGCCAACCCGCACGGCTCCAGCGGTTGCTGGATCGGTCGACCACCACTTAGATGGAGAGTGTGACCGCACTTCTCTGGTTCATCGGTGCTGCGCTCCTCGCGCTCGCCGAGCTTGTCGTTGGTGAGTTCTTCCTGCTGATGCTCGCGGGCGGTGCTCTCGCTACTGCTGGCTTCAGCGCTGTGACGGACTTCCCGCTGTGGGTCGATGCGGCGGTGTTCCTGGGCAGCTCGCTGGCCTTGCTCGGCATCGTCCGCCCCCTCCTGGTGCGCAAGCTGCATTCGGAGCCGTCGGTCGAGGGCACAGCGGCCGAGCTCGAGGGCCGCTCGGCGACCGTCACGCAGGAGATCACTGCAACGAGCGGGCAGGTCCGGTTGTCCGGTGACCTCTGGACCGCGCGCCCGCTCGACCCGACGGAGTCCTATCCGCCCGGCACGCAAGTGCACGTCGCCCAGATCACGGGCTCCACCGCCATCGTTTGGAGGCAACTCTGATGGAAGCCACTCTTCTTGCTGTCGTTCTTGTCCTCGTCCTGCTGGCGGTGGTGCTGCTCGCGAAGTCGGTGGCGCTGATCCCGCAGGCCGAGGCCGCCGTCGTCGAGCGGTTCGGCAAGTACACCCGCACCATCTCCGGGCTGACCTTCCTCATTCCGTTCGCCGACAGGATCCGGGCGCGGGTGGACACGCGCGAGCAGGTGGTGTCGTTCCCGCCGCAGTCCGCCATCACCAAGGACAACTTGCGGTTGATGATCGATACGGTCGTGTACTTCCGGGTCACTGATCCCTCGGCGGCGGTGTATGGCATCAACAACTACATCGGTGGTGTCGAGCAGCTCACCACCACCACGCTGCGCAATGTGGTCGGCGGGATGACCCTGGAGGAGACGCTCACCTCGCGTGATGTGATCAACCAGCAGCTCAGTGGCGCTCTCGACGAGAAGACCTCCGGCTGGGGCCTGAAGGTCGGCGGCGTGGAGCTGCGATCGATCGATCCGCCGCCGTCGGTGCAGGAGTCGATGGAGAAGCAGATGAAGGCCGATCGCGAGAAGCGCGCGACCATCCTCACTGCCGAGGGGCATCGCGAATCAGCGATCCGCACCGCCGAGGGCGACAAGCAGGCACGGATCCTCCAGGCGGAGGGCCAGAAGCAGGCCTCGATCCTCGATGCCGAGGGCGAGCGCCAGTCGATGATCCTGCGCGCCCAGGGTGATCGTGCTGCCGCGTACTTGCGGGCACAGGGCGAGGCGAAGGCGATCGAGAAGACCTTCGCGGCGATCAAGAAGGCCCGCCCCACCCCGGAGCTGCTCGCGTTCCGCTACCTGCAGACGCTGCCGGAGATGGCCAAGGGCGATGCCAACAAGGTGTGGGTAGTGCCGAGCGACTACAACGCCACCCTGCAGGCGTTCGCGAAGCAGCTCGGGGCGCCCGGCAAGGATGGGGTGTTCCGCTTCGAGCCGAGCCCCGTGGAGGACAACCTGCCGAACCCCGAGGACGACGCCGAGGGCATCGAGGACTGGTTCGACACCACGACCGATCCGGAGATCACCGCTGCGGTGCGGGCCGCGGAGGCGGAGGCACAGAAGTCCGTTGCCGGGAGCCTGACCGAGCTCAGCGGCGGGATCCCCGGGCTCTCGGTGCCCCCGAAGGAGTAGCCCGGGCACGACTGCTAGTAGGCAGAGCCAGCTGGTCGCATCGAATCAGGATGCCCAGCTGGCTCTGCGCGTGATGCGTCCGCAAATCTGCTAGCCAATGTCACTCGACACGCCGAGACACGATCGCCCCAGCGTGACATTAGCTAGCAGATTTTGAATCGAGCCCAGCCGCCACGCTCCAGCCGCCACGCCCAGCCGGAGCCCTACACCCGTGCCTCGGCGAGGTGCTTCTCCGGATCGGCCTTGGCGGTGAGCTTGCGGTAGGTGAAGGTGTACCCGGGCCAGAGGGTGGAGTTGCGGCCCTTGGCATCGATGTACCAGCTGTTGCAGCCGCCCTCGAGCCACACGGTGCCCTGCGACTTCTTCTGCACGAGGTCGATCCATTCGTCCTGCGCCTCGGGCAGTGGCTCGAGCGTGGCGAGGTTCTTCTCCCGGAGCTGCTTGATGGCGTCGAGGATGTAGCGCAGCTGTGCCTCGATGATGAACACGATGGAGCTGTGGCCGAGCCCGGTGTTGGGGCCGACCATGTGGAAGTAGTTGGGGAACCCGTTGACGGTGATACCGAGGTAGGCCTCGGGGCTGCCGTGCCAGGCGTCCTCGAGGGTCTGCCCGTCGCGGCCGCGGACGTGCTGGGCGATGGCGGTGTCGGAGACGTGGAACCCGGTGCCCCAGATGATGCAGTCCACGGGATGCTCGGTGCCGTCGCCGGCGATGACGGAGTCCTCGGTGATGCGCATGATGCCGCTGGTGTTGACGTCGCTGTTATCAGCGTCGATGGCCTTGTAGTAGGTGTTGGACATCAGGACGCGCTTGCAGCCGAGCTGGAAGTCCGGGGTGAGCTTCTCGCGGAGCTGCTTGTCGCGGACCTGGCGGCGGATGTTCCACCGGCCGAGCGCTTCGGCGATGCGCAGCGCGGGCCGGATCTGGGTGAAGCCGATGACGTAGCTCTCGCGGTACCAGTAGGTGGTGTAGCGGGCGAGCCGCTGGAACGCTGGCACGCGCTTGAACAGGGACTTCTCGAGGGAGGAGAAGGTGCGGTCGCGGCGGGGGAGGATCCACGGCGCGGTGCGCTGGAAAAGCACCATGCTCTCGACGTCGGGCTGGATCTCGGGCACGAACTGGATGGCGGAGGCGCCGGTGCCGATGACGGCGACGCGCTTGCCGCGCAGGTCGTAGTCGTGGTTCCACTGCGCGGAGTGGAACATCTCCCCGGCGAAGTCGTCGGTGCCGGGTATCTCGGGGATGGCGACCTCGGAGAGGGGGCCGGTGGCATTGATGAACACATCGGCGGTCATCGCGCCCGCGCTGGTGCTGAATCGCCAGCGCTTCGTCGTGTCATCCCAGGCTGCGTCCTCGAGTGCCGTGCCGAGCCGGACCTTGTCCATGACGCCGAACTGCCGGGCGACGCGCTGGAGGTAGGCGTAGATCTCCGGCTGGGGCGAGAAGCTGCTGCTCCAATCGGGGTTCTGCGCGAACGAGTAGGAGTACAGCACCGAGGGGACGTCGCACGCGCAGCCGGGGTAGGAGTTGGCCTGCCAGGTGCCGCCGACGTCGCTGGCCTTCTCGAGCACGATGATGTCGGTAATGCCTTCCTGCATCAGCTTGATGGCGGCGCCGAGCCCGGAGAAGCCGCCTCCGGCGATGAGGACGGTCGCGTGCGGTGGCAGCGGTGCGCCGCCGGGGCTGGTTGTGCTCACGATGTGTGCCTTTCCCTGCGCGTGGGTGCCTCGTTCCAGTGTCGGTGATAAGGCGGTGGCACGTGCATGGATTGGCGAGCGAAGTGCCCGGAGGAATGCTTGCGCCCGGGGTCGTTGGGCAACCGATCAGCTGCCGATGGCCTCGGAAGGGATCGATCTCAGGAAGCCGCGGCCGCCTCGGGCAGCGGCGGGGCCGTGCGCGCGTCGATGAGCAGGCCGAGGACCCCGAGGCCGATGAGGCAGAGCGAGACAAGCAGCAGGATGGGGTTGGTGGATCCGGTCATCGCGTCTGCGAGGAGGATGACTCCGGTGGTGCCCGGGACCATGCCGATGATCGTGGCGAGGGCGAACGGGGTCATCCGGATCGAGGAGAGGCCGCACGCGTAGTTGACGACGGAGAACGGCAGCGGAGCGATCAGGCGCAGCGATGCCACGGCGAGCCAGCCGCGGCGGGCGAGGCGCTCGTTGACCTCGTGGAACTCGCGCAGCGAGATGCGTTGCTGGATGTAGTCGCGGGCGATGGAGCGCACGGCGAGCAGTGAGATGACCGCAGCGATCGTGCCGACCGCGATCGACAGCACGATGCCGTTCACCACGCCGAACAGCACGCCGCCGGTGACGGTGAAGATGGTGCGGGGGATGGGGAACAGGATCGCGACGAGGTTCACGACAGCGAACAGCGCGAGGAACCAGGGGCCGAGGTCGTCGGCCCATTCGCGCATCTCGGCGACGGACGGCGTGGGCGCGATCATGTAGGCGGCCACTGCGGTGATCAGCAGGACGGCGGCGAGCGCGGCGCGCACCCTGGGGATGCGGGCTGGCGGGGCAGCAGCATCGCCCGGGGTGCTGTCGCTCCCCGGGGGCGTGGTCACGCTACTGCTCTCCATGACAGTCAACCTTACGTGGCGGATAGTTAACAGCGGTATCGTGAGCAGCGATTTTGCGCCGGATCGTCGGAAATGTCACATCACGGTCATGGGGAGTAACACGATGCGGGAGACACGTCGAGAGGCGGGCTGCGATGCGGAACCCACCGCGCACTAGACTCTCAACAATGACGGTCGACGATGCAGCGAAGGCGGGCCCGGATCTCGCGTCCTGGCGGCGCGGGGTCGCGGCAGTGCTCGCCAAGGCACAGCGCAAGGACGCCGCGGACTTCGGCGCCACTCCGGACGATCACCTCGTCACTGCGACGCTGGACGGCTTCGGGATCCGGCCGCTCTACACCAGCGCTGACGAGTTCCCCGAGCCGCCGCTGCCGGGCAGCCACCCATTCGTGCGGGGCGTCGATCCGCATCGCGATACCAACCGCGGCTGGCACATCACCTGCCGGTTCGACGGTTCCAGCTCCTCCGTGCATGACGACGTGGTGGGCGCGCTGGAGAACGGCGCCTCCGCGTTGTGGCTGGTCATCGGCAAGGGAGCCATCACGGTCGATTCCCTGGCGCGCGTCCTCGACGGGGTCTATCTCGATCTGGCCCCGGTGATGCTCGACGCCGGGCCAGAGGTGGCCACCGCCGCCAACGCGGTGCTGTCGCTGCTCGATGAGCGTGGCCGCGATGAGCGGTTCGATCGCGCCACGGCACGCATCAGTCTTGGTGCCGCGCCACTGTCCACGGCTTTCGCCCGGAGCGCTGGTGCTGCGCGCGAATCGATCGATATGGCCGCGGCGGTACCGCTGGCGCAGGCCGCGCTCGCGCGGAGCGAGCAGATTCGTGCTTTTCTCATCGATGCGACCGTGTTTCACGACGCTGGGGCATCGGGCACGCAGGAGGTCGGCGCCGCGTGCGCGACGGGCATCGCGTACGTGCAGGCGATGATGGCAGCGGGCATGCCGGCCGCCGATGCGCTGTCGCAGGTCGAGTTCCGTTTCTCGGTCACCGATGACCAGTTCGAGTCCATCGCGAAGCTGCGCGCGGCACGGCAGGCCTGGGCCCGCATCGCCGAGGTCCTCGGCGCGCCCGAGGCGGGTGGCGCCCCCCAGCATGCCGTGACGTCCGCAGCGATGATGACGCAGCGGGATCCCTGGGTGAACATGCTCCGCGGCACCGTGGCGGCATTCGGCGCGGGCGTGGGCGGCGCTGACTTCGTGACCGTCCAGCCCTTCGATGCCGCTCTGCCGCCCGGCGCGATGGGCGTCTCCCAAGCGTTCTCCCAGCGCATCGCACGCAACACGCAGTTGCTCCTGCTCGAGGAATCCAACCTTGGCCGGGTCCTCGATCCCGCCGCCGGATCCTGGTTCGTCGAGAGCCTCACCGCCACGATCGCGGCTTCCGCATGGGAGTTCCTCCAGGAGATCGAGCGACGCGGCGGCCTCGAGCCGACCATCGCTGACGGCTGGCTCGGCGAGCAGATCGCCTCCACGCGTGCTGCGCGCGACAAGGCCGTCGCGGAGCGGCGCTGGAGCATCACCGGCGTCAACGAGTTCCCCGATCTCGGGGAGAAGCCCACCAACGACAGCTCGGGCACGCCACTGGTCGGCGACCAGGTGCAACGCTACGCCGCTCCGTTCGAGACGCTTCGCGACCGCTCCGATTCCTACCTCGCCAGCACCGGCTCGCGGCCGCGCGTGCTTCTCGCGCCAGTGGGGCCGCTCGCGGAGCACAACGTGCGCACGACATTCGTGATGAACTTCCTCGCGGCCGGCGGCATCGAGGGCATCAATCCGGGGCCGATCAGCCTTGACGAGCTCGCGGGCGCGGCGAAGGACTCCGGCACCACCATCGCGGTGGTGTGCGGCACCGACGCCCGCTACGCCACGGAGGCGGCCGGGGCGATCGAGGCCCTGCGCGGCAGCGGCATCGATACGGTGCTCGTGGCGGGCTCGGCCCGTTCCCTGCCTGATGACACCCTGCCCGATGATGCCCGGCCCGATGGGTTCGTCTCCGCCCGCATGGACGCGGCCCGCGCGCTCGCGGACCTGCTCGACCGACTGGGGGTCCAGTGACCAGCACACCAACCACGCCAGGCGCTCCCGAGGGATTCCCGTCGTTCCAGGACATCCCGCTGAGCGACCCGTCCGCGACGACCGCCGCGCCCACCGCCGAGCAGGCGCGCGAGCAGGAGGCCGCGGCGGCGCGGGCGAACAACTACACCGCCGAGGACGTCCTCTGGCACACGCCCGAGGGGATCTCGGTGCCGCCGCTGTTCACCCGGGAGGACCGTGACGGGGCCGTCGCTGACGGGTACCCGCTCGACAGCGTGCCCGGGTCCGCCCCCTACATCCGCGGCCCCTACCCGACGATGTATGTCAACCAGCCGTGGACGGTCCGCCAGTACGCGGGCTTCTCCACCGCTGCGGAGTCCAACGCCTTCTACCGCCGAAACCTCGCCGCCGGGCAGAAGGGCCTTTCGGTGGCGTTCGACCTCGCCACCCACCGCGGCTATGACTCTGACCATCCCCGCGTGCAGGGCGATGTCGGCATGGCCGGTGTGGCGATCGACTCGATCCTTGATATGCGCCAGCTGTTCGATGGCATCGATCTCGGCAGCGTGTCGGTATCGATGACGATGAACGGGGCGGTGCTGCCGATCCTCGCGCTGTATGTGGTGGCGGCCGAGGAGCAGGGCGTGCCGCCGGAGAAGCTTGCCGGGACCATCCAGAACGACATCCTCAAGGAGTTCATGGTCCGCAATACCTACATCTATCCGCCGCAGCCGTCGATGCGGATCATCTCCGACATCTTCGCCTTCACCAGCCAGCGGATGCCACGGTTCAACTCGATCTCCATCTCCGGCTATCACATCCAGGAGGCCGGGGCGACCGCGGACCTCGAGCTCGCCTACACGCTCGCCGATGGTGTGGAGTACATCAAGGCAGGCATGGCCGCCGGTCTCGATGTGGATGCGTTCGCGCCGCGCCTGTCGTTCTTCTGGGGCATCGGCATGAACTTCTTCATGGAGGTCGCCAAGCTGCGTGCCGGTCGGCTGCTGTGGAGCGAGCTCGTCGCCGGGTTCGATGCGAAGAACGCCAAGTCACTGTCGCTGCGAACCCACTCGCAGACCTCCGGCTGGTCGCTGACCGCCCAGGACGTGTTCAACAACGTGGCCCGCACCTGCATCGAGGCGATGGCCGCGACCCAGGGCCACACCCAGTCGCTGCACACCAATGCTCTCGACGAGGCACTGGCCCTGCCGACGGACTTCTCCGCCCGCATCGCCCGCAACACCCAGCTGCTGCTGCAGCAGGAATCCGGCACCACCCGGCCGATCGATCCGTGGGGCGGCTCCTACTACGTCGAGTGGCTCACCCACGAGCTCGCCAAGAAGGCACGAGCCCACATCGCCGAGGTCGCCGAGCACGGCGGCATGGCGCAGGCGATCAGCGAGGGCATTCCCAAGCTGCGCATCGAGGAGGCCGCGGCCCGCACCCAGGCGCGCATCGACTCCGGCCGCCAGCCAGTGATCGGGGTCAACAAGTACCAGGTGCCGGAGGACCATCCCATCGAGGTCCTCAAGGTGGAGAACTCGCGGGTGCGCCGCGAGCAGCTCGAGAAGCTCGAGAAGCTCCGCGCTGATCGCGACCCCGCCGCGGTGCAGGCTGCCCTCGACAAGCTGGCCTTCGCCGCTGGGCATCCCAGCGAGGGCGAGGGCCTCGAGATGAACCTGCTCGCGCTCGCCATCGAAGCGGCCCGCGCGAAGGCCACCGTCGGTGAGATCTCCGATGCGCTCGAGAAGGCTTTCGGCCGCCACCAGGCCGAGATCCGCACCCTCAGTGGCGTGTACAAGGACGAGGCAGGCAACGTGAGCAATGTGGCCCGGGCGATGGAGGTCGTGCAGCAGTTCGCCGAGGAGGAGGGACGCCGTCCCCGCGTGCTGGTCGCGAAGATGGGCCAGGACGGCCACGATCGCGGCCAGAAGGTTATCGCCACCGCGTTCGCCGACCTCGGCTTCGATGTCGATGTGGGCCCGCTGTTCCAGACCCCCGAGGAGGTCGCCCAGCAGGCCGCCGACAACGACGTGCATGTCGTTGGCGTGTCCTCGCTCGCGGCAGGGCACCTCACGCTCGTGCCCGCGCTGCGCGACGCCCTCGCCTCGGTCGGTCGGCCCGACATCATGATCGTCGTGGGCGGAGTGATCCCGCCCGGCGATTTCGACGAGCTCCACGAGGCTGGTGCCGCCGCGATCTTCCCGCCCGGCACGGTCATCGCCGATGCCGCGGTGGATCTGCTCGGCAAGCTCGCCAGCCAGCTCGGCCACGGGACGAGCGAGCCCGCCTGAGCATGGATGCCGACGCACTCGCCGAAGCCATCCGCGAAGGCCGGCGCGCCGACCTCGCCCGCGCCATCACCCTCGTCGAATCCACCCGCCGCGATCATCGCGACCGGGCCCAGCAGCTCCTGCTGAAGCTGCTACCAGGCTCGGGCAGTGCTTACCGCGTCGGCATCACCGGCGTGCCCGGCGTGGGCAAGTCCACGTTCATCGACGCCCTCGGCATGCACCTCATCGGCAAGGGGCACCGCGTGGCGGTCCTCGCGGTGGATCCCTCCTCCACCCGCACGGGCGGCTCCATCCTCGGCGACAAGACCCGCATGGCCCGCCTCTCCGTCGAGCCGGACGCCTACATCCGTCCTTCGCCCACGGCGGGGACCCTCGGTGGCGTCGCCAAGGCCACCCGCGAGACCATGGTGCTCGTCGAGGCCGCTGGCTATGACGTCATCCTCGTCGAGACCGTCGGTGTCGGGCAGTCCGAGGTCACCGTCGCCAACATGGTCGACTGCTTCACCTTCCTCACCCTCGCCCGCACCGGGGATCAGCTCCAGGGCATCAAGAAGGGCGTCCTCGAGCTCGCGGACCTCGTCGCCGTCAACAAGGCGGATGGCCCGCACGAGCGGGATGCGCGGAAGGCCGCGCGCGAGCTGGCCGGTGCGATGCGCCTGATCCACCCGCGCGGCTCGCTCTGGCAGCCACCAGTACTGACGATGAGCGCGCTCGAGGACTCCGGCATCGACACCTTCTGGGAGACCGTGCAGCGCCACCGCCGCACCCTCACCGACGCCGGGGTGTTCGACGAGAGGCGCAGCCAGCAACAGGTCGACTGGACCTGGACGATGGTGCACGATCAGCTCCTCCAGCGTCTCGCCGAGAACCCGGACGTCAAGAGCATTCGTGGCGAGGTGGAATCCGCCGTGCGCGGGGGCGAGCTGACCGCGGCGCTCGGGGCGCAGCGCATCCTCGATGCCTTCGACGGCACGGCCTGAATAGCCTCAGAGCTCGTCGAGGTCGATCATGCCGTCCTGCAGCACGCGGGCGAGCAGCGCAGCCTTCGTGCTGGCTGGGCGGCCGACGGCCGCGTACTTGGAACGCACCCGGGCGAGATACGTATTGATCGTGCCGATCGCGACGTTGAGCTCATTGCACACCTCGTCCTTGGTGTCGGCCTTGATCCAGGCGAGGAGGACCTCCTGCTCGCGGCTGGACAAGCTTGGCCGGGGGCGCTCGCCGTTGGCCACGCCTTCGTTGTCGCAGGGCTCGTTGTTGTCCTGGGGCTCGTTGTTGTGAGGCTGGGCCGGGGGGAAGGTGGTGAGGCTCATCATCGCGAGGCCTTTCCGGGAAGGGTGATCTGCGGTATCTGCCCCCAACTATCGAACACGGGCGAATCGGACTTCAAGCGTGTACGAAATGCCCATACGAAGTCAATACAGCCACTCATGACATCGATGCAGATGACAGCGTCATCGCTGATGAGCGGAGGTGGCCGGGCATGCTCGCGGATGACCGAGCCCGGACTATTCGCCCATCTCGGATGAAGCGGGCGCCAGTGCCGCAGCGAGCTCCGCGCACGTGCGTGGGGACCACGGCCAGCCGAGCTCCCCGGCGAGCATCGAGAGCTGAGGGGCCCGGCCATAGATCTCGGCGAGCATTCCACCCGCGACCATCGCCGACACGGGCCGATCCGCGACGACCTGGCCCTGATGGAGCAGCACCAGCCGATCACACTGCTCGACCGCGAAATCCACATCATGGGTGATGAGCACGACGGTGCGCCGCTGCTCGCGAAGCACGCCCAGCACCATCCCGAGGCGGGCAAGGTCGGCAGCGTCGAGCCCCACGGTCGGCTCATCGAGCACCACCACGGGCGGGCGCATCGCCAGGACGCACGCGAGCGCCAGCATCAGTCGACCGGCCCGCCCGAGATCGTGCGGATGCGCGCGCTCCTGCCCCGCCAGCCCCACCACCTCCAGCGCCTCCGCGACCCGATCGCTCGCATCGTGGAAACCGCACGAGCGCGGTCCGAACGACACCTCGTCGAGAACCGTGTGCGCGAACAACTGGGCATCGGGATCCTGCAGGACGATCCCCACGCGCTGGGCCAGCCGGTGCACGGGGGCGTCACGGGTATCGAGGCCGCCCACCCGCACTGTTCCGGAAGCAGGCAGGATGGCGCCATTGAGCAGCGCGGCGAGAGTTGACTTGCCAGCGCCGTTGCGGCCCACGATGGCGACCCGGTTGCTGGCGGGGATCACCAGCGACACCCGGTCAAGCGCGGGCGCCGAGCCGCCGCGATCAACGATCACTCTCTCCAGCTCGATCGACACCTCGCTCTTGCGGTCGAGGGCGTGCTCGCCGTCTACGCGTTGCGGATGATCCGGCTCCTGGCTGCGCAACCGGTAAGGCGCGAAGGCAGCCGTGGCATCCTGCAGCGTGACGGGAAGCGGCCGGTCGGGCAGGCCCGCGAGCCCGGCCGCGACGGAGTAGCGGGTCGGTCGCGCGCCGGTCGAGGAGAGTTCCGGGGAGCCGAGTATCTCGCGCGGCTCGCCGGTCTCGGCTATGCGGCCCTCGCCGAGCACCGCGATGGTGCTGGCATGCTCCGAGAGCAGCACCGGATCATTCTCGACCAGCAGCATCGTCGTCCCGGCCTGCCGGGCCTGGTGCAGCAGCCGGGAGACACGATCGCGGCCGTGCGGGTCGAGCATCGTGGTCGGTTCGTCGAGCACGAGCACCTCTGGGCGGGCCACGAGGATCGCGGCGATGGCCACGCACTGCTGCTCGCCGCCGGAGAGGGCGCGCGGATGCCGGGGGAGCAGGTGCTCGATCTGCAGCTGCTCGGCGATGGTGGCGACACGCTCGCGCATCGTGCGGCGGGCGATGCCGCGCTGCTCGAGGCCGAAGGCGATCTCATCCTCGACGGTATCGGTGATGCCGGTCAGCTGGGTCATGGCATTGTCGCCCACGAACCCGACGAGCGAGGCGCGCTCGTGCAACGGCACGGCATGGATGTCGTGCCCCGCGATAGTGATGGTGCCCCTGAGCTGGCCGTGCCCGTGCCAGCCCGCGACTAGCCGCGCCAGGGTCGTCTTGCCGCTGCCGTTGGCGCCGATGATCCCGGTGCAGCTGCCCTTGTCCACGCTCAGCGCGAGATCGTCGAGGGTGGGCCCATCCGCGTGGGAGTACTCATAGGACAGTCCCGTCGCACGAATCATCCCGGTCATCCCGCCACCAGCACGATCGCCAGGGTTACGGTCAGGAGTACCAGCACCACGCACGCGAGCCGTTCCCACTGGGGAAACTCGAGGGACCGATAGGTCGTTGGCCGGCGCGCCGCCCCGAAGCCACGCTGCTCGAGCATGAATGCCTTCTCGCCCGAATCCGCGATGATGCGCAGCACCACCGGCAATGCCACTCCGGCGATGATCCGGAGGCGATGCACCGGCCCGCCCCGGGTGCGCAGCCCCCGCGCGCGCTGGGCATCGAGCACGGTGGTGGCATGGGCGCGCAGCTCGGGAACCAGGGTAATGCTCGACATGACGATGTAGCTGACGCGCGGGCTCATCCCGACACTGGTCAGCGCGGGCATCATCCGGGCGGGCGTCACGGCCGCGCCGAGCACGAGGAAGAGGGCAAGGCTGGTGCCGATGCGCAGGCTCAGCAGCGCCGCGAACTCCAGGCCCTCGGTGGTCACCCGGGCGGGCCCGAGACTGGCCAGCTCGGTGACGCCTTCCGGATAGAACATGCCTTGCAGGAGGAAAGCGAGCACCGCGAATGGCGCGGCGAGCGCCAACCAGGTGCCCGCCCGGCCGCAGCGCGCGAGGAGCACGACCAGCACGATCATGCCAGGCAGCAGCCACCACCAGATGGGGGTGACGAATACCAGCACGAGCAGGCACAGGAAGCCGACGAGCAGCAGGACGGGGTGGCGGCGCCGCGCCCAGGCCAGATCCTCCGCGTCGCGCGGATCGTCGCTCGGGCCTGGCTCATCCACGGACGGTATCCGGGGAACGTGCCGGCTGTCTTGTCGGCGGGGGGCCGAACTGGGCGAGGATTCGCTGCGGCAGGGCGGCGAGGATCAGCGCCGCGACAGTGAAGATGATGGCCTTGTCCAGCGGATCGAACATCAGGCCCTGCAGGGTCGTTGCCTGGAGCAGGCTCGATCCCATCGCGCGCAGCGCGGCGACCGCGGCGGTGGCCCCGCCCCCGGTCGTGCCGCCGAACGCGAAAGCGGCGATCGGTGCGGCCACGAGCGCGGTGACCACGCCCGTCAGCGCGCCCGCGATGGGGGCGGTCCACACGCGGCGGAACAGGCCAGCCCGCGCCATGTAGCCCGCGATGGCACCGGTCAGCGCGGCGACCGAGGCGAAGGCCGTCGCGACCGGGGCTAGGGTCACGCCCCACACGACGTTTCCGAGCACTCCGGCGGCGATGCCGGCGGCTGGACCGGCGAGCGCGCCGACCAGGACGGTGCCCAGCGAGTCCAGGTAGAGGTTGATGCCCAGCTGGGAGGTGATCTGGCCCATGACGATGTTCAGCGCGATGGCGCTCGGGATCAGCGCGACCGTCGTCAGCGGCAACCGGTGGATCACCCCCGCGAGGAGCAGCAGCGCGCCGGCGATATTGCCGACCAGCGCGATCACGCTCGCCGTGCCGGTGCCATCGGGCAGGCCCTCGGGCCGCAGCAGCACCAGGTATGCGTAGGTAGCGATGATGATGCCAGCGCCGAGGATGATGCTCGCGCGGTGACGGGGAAAGGTCTGGTTCGGGGCGGCCACGTCCACTCCTGCTCGGCTCGACGACAATGAGGTCTTGCGCAGGCCGCCGCTGCCCCGACGGCGTGGAGAATGATAGCAGCACGGCGGCGGAACCGGACACCCGCAGCGAGCACACGGCCCTAGCGGCGCCGCTGGCGGTAGCGCAGGGTCATCAGGGTCGTGGCGAAGACGATAAGCCCAGCGACGATGGCGGGGACCGGGCCCAGGTTCTCGAGCACCCACGAGGCGGCCTGCCGGGTGCCGCTGCCCGGATCGGCGAGCGCGAACACGACGAACACCGCCGCGACCACCGTCAGTCCCACGATCATGATCGTGCCCGAGCGCTGCCCCATGCCGGTGCGTTGCTGCATGATCCGTCCCGCCTTGATGATGCGCGAGACGCGCAGGATGCGCAGCGCGCCGAGCCACACGATGGCGCGCACGATCTGCAGCGGCCCGATCGCCAGCACCACGGCAGGGATCATCGCCGCGGTGAGGAGCAGCGTCCACTTGTGGCGGAGCGCCCAGCGCCAGGCATCGCCGCTGACCATCATCAGTACCAGCGACTCGCCCACGATCACCAGCGCGGTGAGCCAGTTGACGATATGGCCCAGCGTGGCCAGCGGGCCGTCGATGAGGGTGAGGAACACCGCGGGCACCGAGACGAGCGCGGCGACCAGCACGGGCAGGGCGAGGGATCGCTCCCATCGCTCGACGCGGTCGGGGTCGCGCTCGGGCCGGGGGCCGTCCTGCTCAGCGCTGCCCATCGGCCGTCAACGATGCCGCGAATCTGCCCACGCGCTGCACGAGGTGCGCGAGGAACGCCTCCGGATCGGTATCGGTCGCGATGTCAGCGTTGGGATGCCGTCCCCACATGCCTGCCCAGTCAGCAACGGTCGTGCCGCGGGTGATGGAGCCTGCTAGCTCCACATCCACGGTGGCCGCGCGGGTCTTCGCCCACTGCGGGTTCAGGGCGATCGCCGCTGCGAAGGGATCATGCATGTGCGCGATGAAGCCCTGGTCGTAGGCCCGGTGGAACTCCATGTAGAACCGGATCGCATCAGAGAGGTGCCGGATGATCGGATTGGGGGAGGTGGAGCGCTCGCCCAGCGGATCATCGGGGGCGATGCGCTCGGCGGGCGCTCCCGCTTCCTCGGCGAGCGAGCTGACGTGGTCGGGGCGCAGGATGATGCGCTCGGTCAGATCGAGCGGGCACACGATCGGCAAGGGGTGGGTCTCGGCCGCGCCGAAGGCATCGAACACCTGCTTGGCTGCTTCCGGATCGACCGAGATGTTCCACTCGGTGGTGGGGGTCGTGTTGCCGGGATGGTTGAAGGCGCCCCCCATGATCACCAGCCGGGACAGCATCTCCGGCAAGCGGGGCTCGAGGTCGAGCGCGAGAGCGAGGTTCGTCAGCGGGCCCGTCACGAGGCCGACGAGCGTTCCCTCGTGCTCGCGCGCGAGCTTCACCCACAGCTCGGCGGCGCTGAGCGGGGACAGCTCGCGCCGTGCCGCTGGCAGCTCCGCGTAGCCGATTCCCTGCGGCCCGTGCGTCTCCTCGCTGGTGCGCAGCTCATCGAGGATCGGCGCCTCCGCGCCCAGGGCCACGGGGATGTCCGGCGCGCCGCACAGATCGAGCCAGGCCAGGTTGTTCGCCGCCACCTGGCGCGCGGTCACGTTGCCCCCGGTGGAGGCGATGCCCCGGATCCGGGCCTCGGGCGATGCCAGCAGGTACACCAGCGCGAGCGAATCGTCGATGCCCGTATCGAGGTCGATCATCAACTGCTGGCGCATGATCCAATCCTTCCCGCGTGGCCACTCGCATCCTACGAGACGCCGACCAGCGCCGGGCAGCAGGCCATGCGGGACCAATGGTGGCCGAAGGTCCCGGGCATTGGGGAACACCGGGGCACGCTCCGGTGACCTTAGCCCGTGTCGCGGTGGGCACCGCGCGCGCGACCCTGGAAGGTGACAGGACCACCAGGGCGCGCTGCGTCGCAACACCCGGGGAGATCACGATGCCACACCTCGATATGCCCACGACCATGCCCGCCCCCGGCGTCGTGCAGGATGCCCTCGGGATCGCTCGCCATGCGCCCTCGGTGTGGAACCGGCAGCCCTGGCAGTGGCGCTTCGACACCAAGGGGCTGCACCTGTACTCGGACCCCGAGCGGATGTCCGGGGTCCGGGATCCCCTCGGCAGGCTCACCATCCTCAGCTGCGGCGTCGCGCTCCACCACGGCATGGTCGCGCTGCTCGGCCAGAGCTGGGAGGGAGCCGTGCAACGCTTCCCGCGCGGCATCAGCGACACCCTGGTGGCCACCGTGCGGCTCGTGCCCCGGCACGTGACCAGTCCGCGTGACATGGCGATGTTCCTGGCCATCGAGCAGCGGCGCACCGAGACCAGGCCGCTGGCAGTGCCCGCCCACGACCACGCCGTGTTCGCCGCGCTGCGGGCGACCGCCGAGGACCACGACGTGGGCATCACCATCCTCGACGACCACTCCGCGTACCTCGTCGCGCCCGCCGCGCGACTGCCGGTGCGCACCGAGCGGCTCGGTCACTGGGGCATGGACCCCGACTACTCCGCCATCGCTGTCCTCACCACCCGCCAGGACACCCCGAGGGACTGGCTGCGTGCCGGGGAGGCCCTCTCCGAGGCCTTGCTCGTCGCCACCTCGCACGGTCTCGCGACCTGCCCCGTCGTGGACCTCCCGGACCGGGAAGGCATTGCCCGCGAGGCGGGCCGCTGTGATCGCGGCACGCGTCATGGCGCGGGCGCGCGGGATCATGCGCAGGCAGTGATCCGGATCGGGATCCGCCGCTACCCGGCGCTGCCACGGACCAACCGGCGGGCCGTGCATGACCTTCTCCAATGCCGATGAATCGCCGAACAGCCCTGCTTCTCTTCTCCGGAAGGCACCCCGATGACCACCATTCACACCCCTGACATCGCGACCCTGCGCTCGGCCGTCGACCAGTCCCGGTATGCGCCCTCGGTCCATAACTCCCAGCCGTGGCTGTGGACCACCGATGGGCGCGTGCTGCGGCTGCGCCTCGATGACCTGCGCACTCTTCGGCACGCGGACCCGCAGGGGCGGCAGGCCATCATCAGTTGCGGCGCCGCGCTCCACCATGCGCGCGCCGCGCTGCGCGCCGCCGGCTGGGAGACCCACGTCCATCCGATGCCCGGCGGGGATCCGCGCATCCTCGCCGAGGTCACTGCCACCCCGCTTGATCGTGCAGATCCGCGCGCGGCCCGCATCGTCGCCGCCATCCCGCAGCGCCGCACCGACCGCCGCCCCTACCGGCCGCTCGAGCCGCGAACGCTCGACGATCTCGCGGCGGCGCTGGCTGCCTTGGCGCACGAGGTGGGGGCATCCAGCACCCTGGTCGACCGGGACACGCTGCCACTGATCGCCGAGGCATCCGGAATGGCCGCCGCCCAGCACCGGTACGACGCCGACTACCAGCACGACACGCACTGGTGGATCGGGGCGGGCACCCGTGACGAGGGAGTCCCGGCGACGGCGCTGCCCCGCCCGGGCACGAGCGGCGCCGCGGGCCGTGATTTCCAGACCGAGCGTGGCACGCTCTCCGCGGCCAGCACGACCGACGAGGCCCGAGTCGTCGTTCTCGCGACGGCCGGGGACTCACCGACTGAGTGGTTGATGGCGGGGCAGGCGCTCTCCGCGATGCTGCTCGAGGCCACAGCACGCGGGGTCGCGAGCTGCACGCTCACCCATATGACCGAGGAACCGCGCCCCCGCGAGCTCGTCCATGAAGCGGCGTCCCGGTCGGGCCCCACGCTCGCGCGCCCCCAGTCCGCGATCCGGCTGGGGCTCGCGAGCGGGCCCGCGCTGCCGCCAGTGCCGCGGCGCCGGCTCGAGGACCTCATCGAGGTCGAGTGACCCGCTACCGGGCCGCTACCAGGCTGCGGCGCCGCCGCCGGATCATGACGAAGCCGATCCACGAGACGATCACGCAACCGAGCAGGACCGCGCGGGCGAGACCGAGATATTGATCCGGGTAGATCACCCCGGTGAGGTAGTGGTCGATGAATCCGGCATCGGGCAGTCCCTCCTCGCCCGCGCGGCGCCGCGCCCAGTTCTCGACGTAGGTGAGCGGGCAGTGCCACGCCACTCCGAGCATGTTGAGAACCGTCAGTCCGACCGCCCACGCCACGCACAGCACATGCAGGATGATGGTGCGCGGCCAGCGCCAGGCGAGGAACCCACCGAGCATCGCGTAGGCGAGGAACAGGAAATGCGTGACCATGGTGACGTCGCCGATGATCCGGTACATCATGATTCGCCTCCTGCCTTTCCCTCCATGCTAGGCGGGACCAGCCTCGCGGGCACCCGGCACGGATCGGGAGCGCTCGCTCACCAGGCGGACGGCTTGTAGTCCTTGAGGAAGCAGCCGTACAGGTCCACGCCGTTCTCGCCCTGCACGATCGGGTCATACACCCGCGCCGCGCCGTCGACGAGATCCAGCGGGGCGTGGAAGCCCTCCTCGGCGAGCCGCACCTTGGTGTAGTGGGGGCGCTCATCGGTGATCCAGCCCGTGTCCACGGCGGTCATCAGGATGCCCTCGTCCTTCATGTCCTCCGCGCTGGTGCGGGTGAGCATGTTCAGCGCGGCCTTCGCCATGTTGGTGTGCGGATGGCCCGGGCCCTTGTAGCGGCGCGCGAACTGTCCCTCCATCGCCGAGACGTTCACCACATACTTGCGCCGCGCGGGGGAGGCGGCGAGAGTGGCGCGCAAGCGGGATACCAGGATGAACGGAGCGACCGAGTTGCACAGCTGCACCTCGAGCAGCTCCAGCGGATCCACCTCGTGCACGCGCTGCACCCAGCTGTTGGATCGCGCGAGGTCCGGCAGTAGCCCGCCCGCATCGATCGCGACGCCCTGGCTGATCCGCTCCACCGTCGCCGAGCCCGCGCGCAGCGCCAGCGATGTCACCGACGCGGCATCGAGGCGGGAGGCGTCCATCGCGGCCACATCGAGATCACCGGTCAGCGCGGCCGGGTGCAGCTGGCTGGGCTTGCCGAAGGTGACGACCTCCGCGAGCATTCCCGAGGCCAGGGGAGCTGATTCCGCCTCGGCGAGCGCGCTGTAAGCGCCAGGGGAGCGGCGCACCGTCTGCGCGGCATTGTTGATGAGGATATCGAGGCGCCCATCGGCCTGCATCAGCTCCGCGAGCGACACCACCTGGGCCGGATCACGCAGATCGATCCCGACGATGCGCAATCGGTGCATCCACTCGGCGCTGTCCTCCATCGCGGCGAACCGGCGCACGGCATCCTGCGGGAATCGCGTGGTGATAGTGGTGTGCGCACCATCGCGCAGCAGCCGCAGAGCGATGTACATGCCGATCTTGGCGCGGCCACCCGTGAGCAGCGCCCGCCGCCCCGTGAGATCCGTCCGCGCATCACGCTTGGCATGGCTCGAGGCCGCGCACTGCGGGCACAACTGGTGATAGAACGCATCGATCCGCGTGTAGTCGGTCTTGCAGATGTAGCAGCCCTGAGGCTGCAGCAACGTGCCCGCCGAGGCGCCCTTGGCGGTGGACGTCAGCGGGATGCCCTCGGTCTCATCGTCGATGCGCGTGGGCGAGCCCGTGGCGGTCGATTCGATGATCGCCCGATCATGCGAGTTCTTCTCGGCCCGGGCCTGCACGCGCCGGCGCCGCTTCAACGACTTGAACAACCCACCCACCGCGCGCTGCACAGTGAGCGAATCAGGATGCTCGGGATCAAGCTCACCGGCTTGCTCCAGCACGCGCAAGCACGTCGCCAGCTCGTCGGGATCAATCATGAGGGGTGCGTGCCAGCCATTCTGTGCTCCAGGCGCAGGGCCATCGAACCACCCCGCGCGCGATCGTGCCGTCGTCTCGGACAAGCGCCCCGGACCGTCGCGAAGCAGCCCTAGCGCGGCGTCGATGATACCGCTCCACCAGCGGCATCGTGAATTCCAGGACTAGCATCGAGGGGGCATCATCGCCAGCAACGAATGGAGCCACCATGAGCGACTACGCCGACCGCGTGCGAATCGTCCCGCAGTTCACCAGCGACGACGGTGATCTGATTACCCGGCTCCTCTTCGGGCGCCTCGACGCCCGGCTCTCCCGCTGGACTCCCGAGCAGGTCGAGATGGAGATCTCCGTCAAGGAGCGCGACACTCCCTCGCAACGCGTGGTCCTCGAATGCTGGATCTCCGGCATGCCCAAGATCGTTGCCACCTCCACCGAGCAGCAGATCGAGACGGCCATCGCCGAGGTGCGCGACGAGCTGTGGAGCCAGCTCGACAAGGAGATCTCGAAGCACGAGGACCAGCGGCGGCGCTGACGGGTCGGGCCTAATGCTGACGGGTCGGGCCGATTCAGCGAAAGTGCGCCCGGACCTGCTGTGCCTGCTCCTGCGTGAGCTGCCAGCGTGTGTAGGGCGTGGACTGCCAGCCTTGGTCGCGAAGCCACTGACGAATATTCCGGTCACTGACGCCGAGCTCGATAGCGAGTTCGCGGGGCGTGGTCACGTCGACTGGTTGCTGATGCTGGGACACGCGTAGACCGTAGCGCTGCATGGTATTGGCTTGTCAAGCGCTTCACGCCTGCCCGGCCTACCGAAACGAGAAACACCCTGCATCGTGGAGATGCAGGGTGTTTCGAGTGTGTCCGAGGGGGGACTTGAACCCCCACGCCCTATACGGGCACTAGCACCTCAAGCTAGCGCGTCTGCCATTTCCGCCACCCGGACATGCGCGGTACTTTGCGCGTGCTGAGATAGGTTAGCCCATCGGTGGCCGTAGTCCAAAATCCGCTGCTCACGCCGCATGTTGGGGGTAATCCAGCCATGCATCCCTGACTTCGCCCGCCCACGGTGGTAGGAAAGGGGTGTGACGGTCGACAAGAGCAGCACCCCAGGTTCCGAGCCCGTTCCCGCGAGCAGCACGGCGGGCGACCGGCATGGCGCGGCCGAGGCGGAGGTCGTGGATATCGTCAGCCGCCTCATCCGCTTCGACACGACCAACACGGGCGATCCCGAGACCCTCAATCCGGAGCGCGAGTGCGCCGAGTGGGTTGCCGAGCAGCTCCACGAGGCCGGGTACGAGACCACCTACGTCGAATCGGGCGGGCCAGGCCGGGGCAACGTGTTCGCCCGCCTGCCGGGTGCCGATCCGGCGCGGGGGGCCCTGATGATCCACGGCCACCTCGATGTCGTGCCCGCCGAGCCCGCCGATTGGAGCGTGCATCCTTTCTCGGGCGCCGTGGAGGACGGCTACGTGTGGGGCCGCGGCGCGATCGACATGAAGGACATGGTTGGCATGACCATCGCCCTCGCCCGCCAGTTCAAGCGAGAGGGCACAGTGCCGCCCCGCGATCTGGTGTTCGCGTTCCTCGCCGATGAGGAGGCCGGTGGCAAGTACGGCTCGCACTGGCTGGTGGAGAACCGCCCCGACCTGTTCGAGGGTGTCACCGAGGCGATCGGCGAGGTCGGCGGCTTCTCTCTCACCGTGCCCCGCCCGGATGGAACGGATCGCCGCCTGTATCTCGTGGAGACGGCCGAGAAGGGCATCGCCTGGATGAAGCTGACCGCGAAGGCACGCGCCGGGCATGGTTCCTTCCTCCACGAGGACAATGCCGTCACCTACCTCGCCGAGGCCGTCGCGCGGCTCGGCCGCCATCGCTTCCCGCTGGTGCTGACCGAATCGGTGCAGCAGTTCCTCGCGGCAGTGGGGGAGGAGACCGGACTCGACCTCTCCCCGGACTCCCCGGATCTCGAGGGCACGCTCGCCAAGCTCGGCAGCATCTCCCGCATCATCGGCGCCACCCTCCGCGATACCGCCAACCCCACGATGCTCCGCGCCGGCTACAAGGCCAACGTCATCCCGCAGACCGCCGAGGCCGTCGTGGACTGCCGCGTGCTGCCGGGACGGCAGGCCGCGTTCGAGAAGGAGGTCGATGAGCTGCTCGGTCCTGACGTCACCCGCGAATGGGTGACGAAGCTCGATAGCTACGAGACGACCTTCGACGGCGACCTCGTCGATGCGATGAATGATGCGCTGCTGTCGCAGGACCCCGGCGCGCGCACCGTGCCCTACATGCTCTCTGGCGGAACGGACGCGAAAGCATTCGCGAAGCTCGGGATCCGCTGCTTCGGGTTCGCCCCGCTGCAACTGCCGCCCGAGCTCGATTTCGCCTCGCTGTTCCACGGGGTCGACGAGCGCGTACCTGTCGACGCGCTGCGCTTCGGCACCCGCGTCCTCGGCGAGCTGCTCAGGCGCTGCTAGCTGTGCAACACGGGTGCTCCGAGCACCCGGCGCCCCGGATCACCTGGAACCACCAGGTGGGGCGACAACCACGACGAAAGGAGCCGCAATGGCCATCAACCCCTACGCCTCGCTGCCTATCCTGCCCACCTTCACCTTGACGTCCACCGATGTCACCGACGGCGAGCGCCTCGCGCTTCCACAGGTCTCGGGGGTGCTTGGCGCTGGAGGGCGGGACATTTCTCCCCAGTTGTCCTGGAGCGGTTTCCCCGAGGAGACCAAGAGCTTTGCCGTCACCGTCCTCGATCCGGACGCGCCCACCGGCTCCGGATTCTGGCACTGGGCGGTAGCGAACATCCCGGCCTCCGTCACAGAGCTGCCGGCCGGCGCGGGCGTGGAGGATGGCAGCGCGCTGCCCGATGGCGCGGTGCAGCTCGGAAACGACGCAGGCTTCTCCGGCTATGTCGGCGCGGCTCCCCCCGCAGGGCATGGGGTCCACCATTACTACATCGCGGTGCATGCCGTGGCGACGGAGCGCATCGACCTGCCCGATACCGCGACGCCGGCGTTTCTCGGTTTCAACCTGTTCTCGCAGGCCATCGCACGGGCCGTCATCGTCGGCACCTACAGCCAGGAGTAGCCGGGGGTGGTCGCGCTGGCCGAACTTGGGCCGGGGTGCAGCGGCTGAAAGTGGAAACTTTTCCCGCTCAGGCGAGGAAAAGTTTCCACTCCCGGGGCGGGAGCGGTTTCCACTCCCTGCGGGGTGGGGGCGGTGCGGGGAGCTACCGGGCCCCTTGCCGGTTCTCGCTGCCGACTGCCTCGGCGAGCGAGCTGTAGCCGTGGGTGCGGAGCTTGCGGGCGATGCCCTGGTTGATGCGGCGCGGCCACAGGGGCCCGCCGTAGATGTATCCGGTGTATCCCTGGAGGAGCGACGCGCCGGCCTGGATGCGCTGCCAGGCCTGGTCGACGGTCTCGATGCCGCCAGCGGAGACGAGGGTGATGCGCCCCTGGGTCCGTCGGTGCAAGCGCCGGAGCACCTCGAGGGAGCGATCGGCGACAGGGGCCCCGGATAGCCCACCGGCGCCCATGGCCTCCACCTCGTCGGCGGGGGTGTTGAGGCCCGCGCGGGAGATGGTGGTGTTGGTGGCGACGATGCCGTCGAGCTCGAGATCGAGGGCGAGGTCGGCGACGGCGTCGATGTCCTCGTCGGAGAGATCAGGGGCGATCTTGACGAGGACGGGCACGGTGACTGCGGCACGGATGGCGGTGAGGAGGGGGCGCAGGGACTCGACGGCCTGGAGGTCGCGCAGCCCCGGGGTGTTGGGGGAGCTGACGTTGACGACGAGGAAGTCCGACAGCGGGCCGAGGAGCCGCGCCGAGGCGAGGTAGTCGTTGATGGCCTCGTCAGTGGGAACGACCTTGGTCTTGCCGATGTTCGCCGCGATCGGAATGCTGGTGCGCCGCTTGCGGAGGTTGTTGGTGGCGAACCCGGCGCCGTGGTTGTTGAAGCCCATGCGGTTGATGAGCGCATGGTCGGCGGGCAGCCGGAACAGTCGTGGCGCGGGGTTGCCGGGCTGGGGGTGCGCGGTGACGGTACCGATCTCGGCGTAGCCGAAGCCGATGGGCCCCCAGGAGTTGACGGCTGCCGCGTTCTTGTCGAAGCCCGCGGCGAGACCGAGCGGGGCGGGGAACTCCACGCCGAGGGCGGTGCTGCGAAGGATCGGGTCATGGCGGGCGAGGACGGTGCTGCTGATCCAGCTCAGGGGCCGGATGATGCCCACGGCCTTGATCGCGCCGAACACCATCCGGTGGATGACCTCCGGGGGCAGGAGGAACATCAGCCTCAGCAGTATGCGGTACACCATTTCTCCCTGATCGTGCGGCTATCGTGCGTCCGAGGCCGGGATGCGCTGGATGCCATCACCGGTCGCGGACGCTATGTAGACAAATCCATTATCGCTGTCAATGGTGACAGAGTCGGGTTGCCGCACGGTCGCGAAACGGGCGACCTCGACGGGTATCCCGGTGCCGAGCGTGTAGGCGCCTATCTCGTTGCGGCCAGTCTGGGTGATCCAGGCGATGTCCTCCCGTGCATCGTAGGCAATGCCGTGCGGCGAGCCGGGCACGGGATAGCGCTGGCGCAGGATGAGCCTGTCGAGCGAGTACACGAGCAGCTCCCCATCGCGAGTATTGGCGACGAGGATGCGTCCGCGCGCATCGGTGACCATGGTCGATGCCCCGTTGCCTGCTCGGAGCGCGAAGCCGACGGTTCCCTCATCGAGCAGCACCTCGGTGATCTTGGACTGGCGGCGGTCCAGCGCGGCGATGCTGCCGCCCACGTTGACGAGCACATCCGTTCCCACGAGCCCGGTGATCCGTGGCTCGGTGAGCGAGATGCCCTCCGAGGCCGGGTCGAGGACGTGGATCGCTCCGTCGCTGGTGCCGACGGCGAGCACGTCGTCGTCGACGAGGGTGATGGAGACGAGGTCGGCTGGTCCGTCGAGCCGGGCTATCTCGCGGGGCCGGGGATCATCAAGATCGATGGCGAGCACGGTCGGCCCAGCGGTGAGGTAGGCCGTGCCCGCGCCGTCGAGGACGAGGGATTCCGGCGTTGCGGGCAGGTCGACCCGCTCGAGGTCGCGCGGCGGGGCATCGGTGGGCGCGGTGGCGAGCTCGCGGGTGAGGAGGATCGCTTGCTCGGCGAGCAGGATGGTCGAGCCGGTGGAGGCATCCCAGTGGATCCCGTGGACCGGTTCTTCGAGTGGCACGATGTCGAGATCCTCGGCGGCGGCTTGCGCTGGCGCCGCTGCGGGGGTGGCCGGAGGCACAGTGGGCACGTTGGGCGGGCCGGACTGGTCGCCGCAGGCCGCAAGGGCGAGAACGCAGGAGACCGCGAGCGCGGCAGGGAGGGCTCGGAGTGGATTCACCCGGAGTGGACTCACGATGAACGATGGCCTTCCAGTGCGCGGGATGAGGCGGGCCGGGGCAGCAGGGCGCGCGAAAACGGCAATACCGGCGTGTCGTTGGCGGTAGCGTGGGTACCGCAATGATATGGGGCTCGCCCACGGCGGTCGCGCCTGGAACCGATCATTGCGCACAGCGTGTCTGGAGGAACAACGTGGTTACTCAGCAGCATGGAGGTAATGGCATGACAGCGGGCACCGCTTCCGGCTTTGTCATCGACGACCTTTCCCTCGATCCCTACGCCCACGGGTTCGGGCAGACGCCCGATGGGCGCACCTTCACCTTCCAGGTCCGCAACCACCTCCTGCACGTGGAGGTGTACCGTCCTGGACTCTCGACAACCGTACCCGACACCACGGACGTCGCAGGCGCAGCGGACCTCTCCATCGTCGACATCGACGTCGCTGACGAACGCAGCGTCGTCGCGGCAGTCCGCGACGCTGTGACCGACACGGAGCACCGGCTCGATCATGTGCGCGTCGAGAGCGCACTGTCATCGTGGATCCACCGCGCCGCATCCCTGCTCGTTTGGCGCGAGCCCAGCCACAGTTCCTGCTGATCCGCCGTCCGCGCGCCGCAAGCACGCATCGCGCGGTACCGTTCTAGCCATGAAACTCGGCCTGAATGCTGGCTACTGGGGGCTCGGCAACGATGGTGGCAACCTCGAGGTGGCGAAGCGGGCGGAGGAGCTCGGATTCTCCTCGGTCTGGGTGGCGGAGGCCTATGGCTCCGATGCCGCCACGGTGATGTCCTGGATCGCCGCGCACACCTCCCGCATCGATATCGGCTCCGCGGTCATGCAGATCCCCGCGCGCACCCCGGCCATGACGGCAATGACCGCGGCGACGCTCGACACCATGTCCGGGCACCGGTTCCGGCTCGGGCTCGGCGTGTCCGGCCCGCAAGTGTCGGAGGGCTGGCACGGCGTGCGGTTCTCCCAGCCACTCGCCCGCACGCGCGAGTATGTGGAGATCGTGCGATCCGCGCTGCGCCGCGAGAAGCTCGTCCACCAGGGCAAGCACTACACGCTGCCGCTGCCCGACGGGCCGGGCAAGCCTATCCACCTGACCGTGCAGGGCGCCCGCGAGGACATCCCGATCTACCTCGCCGCGATCGGGCCACGCAACCTCGAGCTCTCCGGGGAGATCGCGGACGGCTGGCTCGGCATGTTCGCCTCGCCCGGCATGCTCCCCGAGCAGCTCGCCCATGTGGAGGCCGGTCGCGCCAAGGCAGGCAAGCAGCTCGCCGGTTTCGACGTCGCGCCCACGCTGCCCCTCGTGCCGGGCGATGACTGGCGCGCCGCCGCCGACGCGACCCGCATGTTCACCGCCCTCTATGTGGGCGGCATGGGCAGCCGGGAGAAGAACTTCTACCACCAGAACGCCACCCGCATGGGCTACGGGGCCGCGGCCGACGAGGTGCAGGAGCATTTCCTCGCCAAGCGCTACGCCGAGGCACAGGCGGCACTGCCCGCGGAATTCCTCGACGAGGTGGGCCTGCTCGGCCCGGTCGACCGGATCGCGGAGAAGATGCGCGCGTATGCCGAGGCGGGCGTCACCAATCTCATCATCAGCGTGATGCCAGGCCTCGACCCCTTCGCTGTCCTGCGCACCGCGATGGAGGCCTACGAGAAGTCAGGGGTCGCTGAGTGAACCAGCTCGTCGCCCAGGCCGCCGGGACGGCCGAGCACATGTCCTGGCTGCAGGTGGTCGTGCTATCGATCATCCAGGGCCTCACCGAGTTCCTGCCGATCTCCTCGTCCGGGCACCTGCGGCTGGCCGATGAGCTGCTCTTCGGCACCGACGCGGGGGCATCGTTCACCGCGGTGTCGCAGCTGGGCACCGAGGCCGCGGTGCTGGTGTTCTTCGCCAAGGACATCTACACCATCGCACGCGGCTGGCTGCATGGCCTGGTCAGCAAGGAAGCGCGGCAAGCGTTCGAGTACCGCATGGGCTGGTACATCATCATCGGCTCGCTACCGATCGGCGTGCTCGGGTTCATCTTCCGCGACGAGGTCCGCGAGGGAGCCCGCAACCTGTGGATCATCGCCTGGATGTTCATCATCGCCGGCCTGCTGCTCGGTGCCGCAGACTACTGGGGCAGCAAGCGCCGACCGGTCGCGGAGATCAAGGGCAAGGACGCCGTCGGCATGGGCATCGCGCAGGCCTTCGCGCTGATCCCGGGCGTCTCCCGCTCGGGCGGCACCATGACCGCAGGCCTCGCCATGGGCCTCGATCGCTACGCCGCCGCCCGGTTCTCGTTCTTCCTCGCCATCCCCGCCGTGGTCGCCTCGGGCCTGTTCAGCCTGCCCGATGCGTTCGATCCGGCAGGAACGGGACTGAGCGCCACGGGCCTGCAGCTCGCGGTGACCACAGTGATCACGTTCATTGTTGGCTACGCGACCATCGCCTGGTTCCTGCGCTTCGTCCAGAGCTACTCGATGATGTGGTTCGTCGGATACCGGGTGATCGTCGGCGTGGTCATGCTGGCATTGCTGTCCGCGGGCACGATCAGCGCCACCTGACGCGGGGTCGCCACGGCGCCCTCGTCCGCTGCGACGGCATTACAGTGTTGGCATGACGGTCCTGCTGCTGCGCCATGGTCGATCCCACGCCAATACTTCCGGCATCCTCGCCGGGCGCAGCAGCGACATCAGTCTCGATGATCGCGGCCTGGCGCAGGCGAGCGACCTGGTGGAGCGGCTCTCCAGCGTCCCGCTGGCCCGCATCGTGCATTCGCCGCTGCTGCGCTGCGCGCAGACCGTCGCGCCCCTCGCCGAGCGTTGTGGCCTCGAGCCGATGGTCGACGAGCGGCTCATCGAGGTCGACTACGGCTCCTGGACGGGCCGCTCCCTCGCGGACCTCGTCGACGAGCCGTTGTGGCGGGTGGTGCAGCAGCATCCAGCGGCCGTGGCGTTCCCGGGCGGGGAGTCGATGCCCGCGATGCAGGCCCGCGCTGTCGCGGCGGTCCGCGAGCACGATCTGCGCCTGCGCGAGGAGCATGGGCACGACGTGGCGTGGCTCGCCTGCTCGCATGGCGACATCATCAAGGCGGTCGTGGCGGATGCGCTGGGCCTGCACCTCGATGGATTCCAGCGCATCGTTATCGAGCCGGGCTCGGTGAGTGTCGTCCGCTACACCGAGACCCGGCCGTTCCTGCACCACTTGAACGACCACGGGTCCCGCTTCGACGGGCTCGGGCACCATGGGAAGGGCAGTGGCACGTCATCGGAGGCGGCTGTGGGTGGCCATGTGCCTCGCTAGCATCGAGTCGCGCCACCGGAACCGCACACAGTAGGGTTGGAGAAGCCATGTCACGCGTGATCCATGTTTTCCGCAGCCCCGATCGTTTCATCGCCGGAACCGTCGGGCAGCCCGGCGATCGCACGTTCTACCTGCAAGCGACCCATGAGAAGCGCGTGGTGAGCGTGATGCTGGAGAAGCAGCAGGTGCAAGTGCTCGCCGATCGTGTCGGTGCCATGCTCGACGAGGTGCGCAAGCGCTTCGGAGCACCCGTGCCACCGCCCGCGGAGGAGTTCTCCGACGCCGATCCGCTCATCAGCCCGGTCGAGCCGGAGTTCCGGGTCGGCACGATGGGCCTCGGCTGGGACGCGGAGGCAGGCTCGGTGGTCGTCGAGCTGCTCGCCATCACCGAGGAGGAGGTCGACGAGTCCGTGGTCCTCGGTGACGCGGAGGAGGGCCCGGACGCCCTGCGGGTCTTCCTGGTACCGGAGCAGGCGCGCGAGTTCGTGGCGCGCGCCCATTCCATCGTCTCGGCCGGCCGGCCCACCTGCCCGCTCTGCGGAGAGCCGCTCGATCCTGATGGCCACCTGTGCATCCGGCTCAACGGATACCGCCGCGGCGTGCATATCGATCCGCACGAAGCGCCTGACAGCGACGACGACGAGTGAAGGCAGGCTCCGCGGGCGTGCTCTGCGAGGGCGAGCTCGCGATACTGGGCCGCATCCCCGCGGCAAGCAACGTCAGCTTCCTGTGCGACGCGCAGCTCGATGGCGCGCGGCAGCGCTGCATCTATAAGCCCGTGCGCGGCGAGCGGCCCCTCTGGGACTTCCCCGACGGAACGCTGGCCGGCCGCGAGCACGCCTCGTTCCTCATCGATCGGGCGCTCGGCATCGGCGCGATCCCCACGACCGTGCTGCGCGACGGACCGCACGGTCCGGGGATGGTGCAGGAATGGATCGACACCGAGGAGGACACCGACGACTTCGTGGGTGTGTTCCCCGCTGCCGCGATCGAGCCCGGCTACCTGCCCGTGCTGCGGGCATGGTCCGACGAGGACCCGCCGCAGGAACTCGTCATCGCGCATCGTGACGAACCGGGCCTGCGCGAGATCGCCCTGCTCGACGTGGTGCTCAACAACACCGACCGCAAGGGCGGGCACGTCCTCGCCGGGCCGGGCGGGCGCATCCAGGCCATCGATCATGGGATCTGCCTTCATGCGCAGGACAAGCTCCGCACCGTGCTGTGGGGATGGGCGGGATCGTCGCTCACCGAGGAGGAGCACGACCGCCTCGGCGCGCTCCTGGCCGCGCTCGACGGGAACCTCTCGGACGCTCTCGCCGAGCATCTCACCCCTGCGGAGCTCACGGCCCTGCGCGCCCGCACCGCCCGACTACGGGAGTCAGGCATGCTGCCCGTTCCAGCCTCCCCGAACCCCGTCCCGTGGCCGCTCTGGTAACCGCGGCCGGACGGAGCGCGACTGTGGCTGGGCGGGGCGCAGCGCCTACAGTGGGAGATATGCTGTCCTGGTCTGCCCCTGATCTGCCCTCCATCGGGGCACCGCATCGCCGTGGCCCGGCGCTCCGCCTCTTCGACACCGCTGATCGTGCGCTGCGACCGGTGTCACCGGGGCCGACCGCCACGATGTACGTGTGCGGCATTACTCCCTACGACGCCACGCACCTTGGCCATGCGGCGACCTACCTGGCGTTCGACATCATCAACCGGGTCCTGCGTGACCTCGGGCACGACGTCCACTACGTGCAGAATGTCACCGATGTCGATGACCCCCTGTTCGAGCGAGCGGCTCGTGACGGCGAGGATTGGATCGTCCTCGGCATGCGCGAGACAGCGCTGTTCCGCGAGGACATGGAAGCCCTGCGCGTGCTTCCGCCGCGCGACTACATCGGTGCGGTCGAATCGATCAATGAAGTGATCGAGATGGTCGAGAAGCTCGTTTCCTCCGGCCACGCCTACACCGTGGATGATGCCGAGTACCCGGATGTGTATTTCCCCATCGCCGCCACCGAGCAGTTCGGGTACGAATCGGGGTACGACGCCGAGACAATGCGGCGCTTCTTCGCCGAGCGCGGTGGCGACCCGGAGCGGCCAGGCAAGCGGGATCCGCTCGATGCGCTGCTGTGGCGGGCCGAGCGACCGGGCGAGCCCTCCTGGGAGTCGCCGTTCGGCAAGGGGCGTCCCGGCTGGCACATCGAATGCTCCGCGATCGCGCTCAACCGCATCGGTGTGGGCTTCGACATCCAGGGCGGCGGCAGCGATCTGATCTTCCCGCACCACGAGTTCTCCGCGGCGCACGCCGAGGCCGCGACGGGCTCGCGACGCATGGCACGGCACTATGTGCACACCGGGATGATCGGCCTCGACGGCGAGAAGATGTCCAAGAGCCGCGGGAACCTCGTGTTCGTCTCCCGGCTGCGCGGGCAGGGCGTCGATCCGGCCGCGATCCGGCTGGCCCTGCTCAACGGGCACTACCGCGAGGACCGGTACTGGACGGATGAGTTGCTCGCCGACGCGGAGCGCAGGCTCGCCCGCTGGCGCGACGCGGTCCGCCGGGACGGGGCTCCCGATGCCTCCGGCGTCATCGCGGAGGTTCGCCGGCACCTCGCCGATGACCTCAACACCCCGGGCGCTCTGGCCGCCCTGGATTTCTGGGCAGCGGAGGCCACGGACCGCGGTGGCCGGAGCACTACAGCCGGGGCCGACGTCGCGGCGACGGTGGACGCGCTGCTCGGGGTGCCGCTGCTGGGCTAGCGGCTGATCCCCGGTGCCCCCCGGTGCGCGCGGCGTGCGCCCGGTGCCAGGCCCCCGCAAACGCGATAGAAACGGCGGGGAACCCGGGTCCGCTTCTATCGCGTTTGCTGTTTTCGGGTGCTTCTGCCGACCGAGGGCGCCGACCCGAGGCTGCCGGCTCAAGCCGCCGACCCAAGCTGTCCGCCGAGGCTGCCGACCCGAGCCCCGGCCGAGCTCCCACAGCCGTGGTGTGCGCGCTATCACATCGTGTTTGCCGGGAATTCACCACCAGGACTGCAACATTGCGCCAGCAACTACCGATAGTCAGGGTAGTACGCCACGCCCGCTGCCCGCAGGGCGTGACCAGCCACACTGCAGACCTAGGTGGAGATCAACACGATGCGCAGCACCGCCTTGACCATCAGCGTGACCAACCTCACGGCCGAGCCCCTCGTCATCGATTCGCCAGGCTCGCTCGCCCAGGCATCAAGACATCGCCCCGCACCGGCCCCCGGCATGGTTCCGCCGCGCGCGACGGTCGCCATCCGCGTTCCCGCGAGCAGCGCTCATGGCCTGACCCTCCATGTCGGCGGTGACCGTGATCGCCCGATCTTCCTGTACCTCGGCGCGCCGGGGGAGCACTCGGTGGTCGAGGCATGGTGCCCGCCGACCTATTCAGCAGGGGTCAGCGAGACGGGAATGGGCGGATACTCCCTGACCATCGCCCCTGCCCTGCGCGCGGCCCGTCCGGTCGCTGCGCTAGCGAGCTAGCCACCAGAGGCCACTACCAGCGGCGGCGCCCAGCGGGGCCATCTCGCCGTTCCAGCGTGTCAAGGGTGCTGACGATGACGCGCGTGTAGGTGGCGATGCTGCCGCTGATGAGCAGCAGCATGCCCAGCGGGAGAAGGAATGGCAGGCCATCGAGGTCCTCGAGAACCGTGGCACGGGCGATGAACACCGCCATCCCTGCCCACAGCAGGGCGGCGCTGACCCGCCAGTACGTCTTGGGGCCGCTCGCCGCGAATGCGAGGACGGTCGCGGTCATCAGCGCGATAGCGACCAGCGCGAGGATGGCGAACATGCGCCCCTCCTGTTCTCGACGTGGGTGGTACTCCTCCAGGATCCCGGAAGCGGGGCGCGAGCGCGAGGAGCGCTACGAGTCCGATGAGCCTGGCCCGTGCCCGCCTGCTGTGCCGGGGCCGCGGCGGCGAAGGTAGCGCTCGAACTCGTGGGCGATCTCTTCCCCGTCGATCTTCGATGCGAGCTGCCCGAGATCATCCTCGGCGTCGCCTCGTTCCTCGAGCGCCCGCACGTACTCGGCGATCTCCTCGTCGTCCTCGGCCATCTCGCTGATGGCCTGCTCCCACTCCTCTGCCTGGGTGGGCATCTCGCCGAGCGGGACCTCCATGTCGAGGACATCCTCGATGCGGCGCAGCAGCGCGACGGTGCCCTTGGGGTTGGGGGGCTGTGCCACATAGTGCGGTATCGCTGCCCAGAAGCTCACTGCGGGGATCCCGCGCCGGACGCATTGGTCCTGCAGCACTCCCACGATCCCGGTGGGGCCCTCGTACTTGGTCTGCTCGAGGCCGTACTGCTTGGCGACCTCGGCGCTGAAGGCTGTGCCTGTGACGGGCACCGGGCGGGTGTGCGGGGTGTCGGCGAGCAGCGCGCCGATGAGGATGATCCTGGTGACGCCGAGGGACTCGGCGAGCCCGAGGATCTCGTCGCAGAAGGTCCGCCACCGGAAGTTCGGCTCGATGCCGCGCAGCAGCACGAGGTCGTGGTCGCTTCCCGGGGGAGTGCAGGCCGAGATGCGGGTGCTGGGCCAGGTGATCTCGCGGGTGATGCCGTTGACCAGCCGGACGGTGGGCCGGTTGACCTGATAGTCGTAGAAGTCGTCGGCCTCGAGCTCGGCGAGCGGCGAGGCATCCCAGATGAGCTCCAGGTACTCCACCGCGTCGGTGGCGGCGTCGCCCGCGTCGTTCCATCCCTCGAACGCGGCGACCATGACGGGGTCGCGGAGGGATGGCGGGTCGTTGGTCTCGTAGCGGATGCTCACACGTGCAGCCTACGACCGATCGGGCTCCTTCCGCGTGCCGGTGGGTGGTTTCGGCCCGACTCGCGCAGCAGGTAGCGTGGCGCGGGCGTTCTGCTCGCGCGCGCTAGCGCGAGCACCGATGATGAGGATTGTCGGTCCCGACCATTACCCTGGAGTCCATGCCTGTGCCTTCGCCGAAGTTTCTCGATGCCTTGTCCCGCCGTGTCCTGATCGGTGATGGCGCGATGGGCACGATGCTGCAGGCGGCCGAGCTCACCCTCGACGACTTCCGCGGCCTCGAGGGCTGCAACGAGATCCTCAACGAGACGCGCCCCGATGTCCTGCGCCATATCCACCACTCTTATCTCGAGGCGGGCGCTGATGCCATCGAGACCAATACCTTCGGCTGCAACCTGCCGAACCTCGCGGACTATGACATCGAGGATCGCATCCGGGACCTCGCCGAGCGGGGTACCCGCCTCGCCCGCGAGGCATGCGACGAGTACAGCCCGGGCCCGGATGGGATCGGGCGATTCGTGCTGGGCTCCATCGGTCCAGGCACGAAGCTGCCCACCCTCGGCCATGCGCCGTTCGCCGCGCTGCGCGATGCCTACACCGAATGCGCGCTCGGCATGATCGACGGTGGCGCGGACGCCATCCTCATCGAGACGAGCCAGGATCTGCTGCAGGTCAAGGCAGCGATCATTGGCGCGCAGCACGCCATGGACAAGGCGGGGTCGCGGCTGCCGATCATCACGCACGTCACCATGGAGACCACGGGGACGATGCTGCTCGGCAGCGAGATCGGCGCGGCGCTGACCGCTCTCGAGCCCCTGGGCATCGACATGATCGGGCTGAACTGCGCCACGGGCCCCGAGGAGATGAGCGAGCACCTGCGCCATCTGTCGAAGCATTCGCGGTTGCCGGTGTCGGTGATGCCCAACGCGGGACTGCCGGTGCTCGGGCGCAACGGCGCCGAGTACCCCCTGACGGCCGACGAGCTCGCCACCGCGCTGACCGGGTTCGTCACCGATTACGGGCTCGGCATGGTGGGAGGCTGCTGCGGCACCACCCCGGAGCACATCACCGCGGTTCGCGACGCTGTCCGCGCTGTCGAGAAGGCCAAGCGGGATCCCCGGCCGGAGCCGGGCGTGGCATCGCTGTACACGGCGGTCCCCTTCGAGCAGGACAGCTCCATCCTGATGATCGGCGAGCGCACCAACGCCAACGGCTCCAAGGCTTTCCGCGACGCGATGCTCGACGCCGATTGGCAGAAGTGCCTCGACATCGCCAAGGACCAGACCCGCGATGGCGCGCACATGCTCGATCTGTGCATCGACTACGTCGGTCGTGATGGCGCCGCCGACATGTCCGAGCTCGCCTCGCGGCTAGCGACGTCCTCCACGCTGCCGATCATGCTCGACTCGACCGAGCCGGAGGTGCTGCGGGCCGGTCTCGAGCATCTGGGCGGGCGCTGCGCCATCAACTCGGTGAACTACGAGGACGGTGCCGGGCCGGATTCGCGGTTCCAGAAGATCATGCGGCTGGTCAAGGAGCACGGGGCCGCTGTGGTGGCGCTGTGCATCGATGAGGAGGGCCAGGCCCGCACCGCCGAATGGAAGGTGGGCATCGCTGAGCGCCTCATCGAGGACATCACCACGAACTGGGGGCTGCGCGAGGAAGACATCATCGTCGACTGCCTCACCTTCCCGATCTCCACCGGGCAGGAGGAGGTCCGCCGCGACGGGCTCGAGACGATCGAGGCCATCCGTATGCTCAAGGAGAAGCGCCCGCGCGTGCACACCACCCTTGGGGTGTCGAACATCTCCTTCGGCCTCAACGCTGCCGCCCGGCAGGTGCTGAACTCGGTCTTCCTCCACGAGTGCACCCAGGCCGGGCTCGATACGGCCATCGTGCACGCCTCGAAGATCCTGCCGATGTCGAAGATCGGCGAGGAGCAGCGCAAGGTCGCGCTCGACCTCGTCTACAACCGTCGCCGTGACGATTACGACCCGCTGCAGACATTCATGAAGCTGTTCGAGGGTGTCTCGGCAGCGTCGGCGCGCGAGTCCAGGGCGGCCGAGCTCGCGGCGCTGCCTCTGTTCGAGCGGCTCGAGCGGCGCATCGTCGACGGCGAGCGCAACGGCCTCGAGGATGATCTCGACGAGGCGATGGGGGAGAAGCCGCCGCTCGCCATCATCAACGATCATCTGCTCGCGGGCATGAAGGAGGTGGGCGAGCTGTTCGGCTCCGGCCAGATGCAGCTGCCCTTCGTCCTGACCTCCGCGGAAGTGATGAAGACCGCGGTCGCCCACCTCGAGCCGTACATGGAAGCCACCGATGAGGACGGCAAGGGCCGCATCGTGCTCGCCACCGTCAAGGGCGACGTCCATGACATCGGCAAGAACCTCGTCGACATCATCCTCAGCAACAACGGCTACGACGTCGTCAATCTTGGGATCAAGCAGCCCATCTCGGCGATCCTCGATGCCGCTGTGGAGAACAAGGCCGATGTGATCGGCATGTCTGGTCTGCTCGTCAAGTCCACCGTGGTGATGAAGGAGAACCTCCAGGAGATCAACCAGCGCGGCATGGCCGATCAGTTCCCCGTCCTGCTCGGTGGGGCGGCACTGACCCGCACCTACGTGGAGAACGACCTGACCGAGGTCTACGACGGGCAGGTCCGCTACGCGCGCGACGCGTTCGAGGGACTGCGGTTGATGGATACCCTCATCGCGGAGAAGCGCGGGCAGGGGCCGGACCCGGACAGTCCCGAGGCCATCGAGGCCCGCCGCAAGGAGGAGGAGCGCAAGGCAAGGCACGAGCGCTCCAAGCGCATCGCTGAGAAGCGCAAGGCCGAGCAAGCACCCATCGTCGTGCCCGAGCGCTCCGATGTCGCTGCCGACATGGACGTGCCCACGCCGCCCTTCTGGGGCACCCGGGTGGTCAAGGGAATCAGCTTGAACGACTACTCCACCACGCTCGATGAGCGGGCCCTGTTCATGGGCCAGTGGGGCCTGCGCGGCGTGCGGGGCAGCGAGGGGCCCAGCTACGAGGATCTCGTCGAGACCGAGGGGCGGCCACGGCTGCGCTACTGGCTCGACCGCCTCGCCACCGAGGGCATCCTCGCCCACGCTGCCGTCGTCTACGGCTACTTCGCGGCGGTGTCGGAGAAGGACACCGTGCACGTGCTCGAGTCACCCGACCCGGATGCGCCCGTGCGATGCTCGTTCACCTTCCCGCGGCAGCAGCGGGACCGGTTCCTGTGCGTGGCCGACTTCATCCGCTCGCGCGAGCATGCCCGCGAGACCGGCCAGGTGGATGTGCTGCCGTTCCAGCTCGTCACCATGGGCAAGCCCATCGCGGACTTCGCCAACGACCTGTTCGCCGAGAACGCCTACCGCGACTACCTCGAGGTCCACGGCATCGGCGTGCAGCTCACCGAGGCGCTCGCCGAGTACTGGCACCAGCGGGTCCGCGAGGAGCTCGTGTACGAGAGCGGCAACAAGGTCGCCAGCGATGATCCCGAGGACGTGCAGGAGTTCTTCAAGCTCGGCTACCGGGGAGCCCGCTACTCCTTCGGCTACGGGGCGTGCCCCAATCTCGAGGACCGCGCCACCCTCGTGGAGCTGCTCGAGCCGGAGCGGCTAGGCGTGGTGCTGTCCGAGGAGTACCAGCTGCACCCCGAGCAATCCACCGACGCGTTCGTGCTGCACCATCCGGAGGCCAAGTACTTCAATGTCTGATCGGAGCAGTAGCGGAGGGCTGGCCGCGGTCCTCTGGGACATGGATGGCACCCTCCTCGACAGCGAGAAGCTGTGGGATGTGTCCCTCGAGGCGCTCGCGGAGCATCTCGGCGGCACGCTGTCCACCGAGGGACGCGAAGCGATGGTCGGCTCCAACATGGCGCACAGCCTGACCATCCTGTTCGACGACCTCGGCCTGTCCTACACGCCTGCTGACCTCTCGACGGCCGGTGACTGGCTGCGCGCCAAGACCGCCGAGCTGTTCGATGCGGGACTGGTGTGGCGGCCAGGCGCTCGCGCTGCCCTCGACATGGTGGGCCGCAGTGGCATGCCGATGGCACTGGTCACCAACACCGAGCGCTACCTCACCGAGCGGGCGCTCGGCACTCTGGGCCGGGACAGGTTCGGTGCCATCGTGTGCGGTGACGAGGTGAAGCTCGGCAAGCCGCACCCCGAGCCCTACGAGAAGGCCGCCGATCTGCTTGGTCTGCGTCCGGCGGATTGCCTCGCCATCGAGGACTCGTCGACCGGTACCGCCGCCGCCGAGGCAGCGGGCGCGACCGTCCTCGTCATCCCGTGCGCCGTGCCCGTCCCGGCGGGTCCGCGCCGCGTCCAGCGCCACAGCCTCGAGGGCCTCACCCTCGACGAGCTGCGCGCCATCTGGATGCCGCGCTAGCCGCGCTGGGGCCGCATCCGCCACAGCAGCCATAGGAAGTAGGGCGTGCCGATCACGGCCGTCACCATGCCTGCTGGAAGCTGGCCCGGCGCGATGGCCGCGCGGCCCACGAGGTCCGCGATCACCACGAGCAGCGCGCCCAGCGTGATCGACAGCGGCAGCATGTGCCGGTGCCGCTTCCCGATCATCAGGCGGGCAGCATGCGGCGCGACGAGCCCCACGAACGCGATGACACCGATCGACGCGGTCGCCGCCGCGGTCAGCAGCACGGCGATCGAGATATGCAGCAGCTGGGTGCGGTGCAGATCGATCCCCAGGGTTCGCGGCGTCGTGTCGTCGAACTGGACGAGGTCGAGATCGCGCGCGGTCCGCGACACCACGATCACCGCCACTGCGAGGGCGGCCAGCATCGGGGCCTGGTGCAGCAGGGTGGCACCGTACGTCGATCCACCGAGCCAGGTGATCGCCATGTTCTGGTTCCACGGATCGGACTGCACGATGAGCAGCGTTGTCAGCGCGCTGGCCCCGGCACCGACCCCGACGCCCACCAGGACCATCCGCGTCTGGTCCGTGCTGCCGCGAGCGCCAAGCAGGAATACGATGACCGCCGCGATCGCCGCGCCGAGGAGCGCGCCGCCGAGCGTCCGGGCGAAACCGACGGTGGTGGAGGAGATGATGACGGCGACGGCGCCGAGCCCGGCCGCGCCCGAGATCCCCAGGATCCCCGGGTCCGCGAGCGGATTGCGCGTCACTGCCTGCACCAGCGCCCCGGCGAGAGCGAGGCTGGCCCCGGCCAGAAGAGCCGCGAGGACCCGCGGAACGCGCGTCTCGAGAACGATCTGCACATGCACCGACGCCACGCCCTGGAACCAATGCGCCACATCGCCGAGGAGCAAGGTGCTGTCGCCGATGAGCACGGCGGCCATCGCGGCACCGGCGAGGACGAGCACGGCACCGGCAATCACGAGCTGAGCACCCAGCCCCCGGCGCGTTGCCGCATGCATCGTGGCGAGAGTGTCGGTGCTCATGCTCGCGCGGGTCCGCTGGGCCAGCACGATCAGCACGACCGCGCCGAGCAACGAGGTGATGACACCTGTTGGGACAGTCACCCCGCTCACCGAGCCGAACGAGGCCCGCAGCGCGACATCAGCGGTGAGCACAAGCGCGACGCCCGCGAGCGCGCTCATCACGACCAGGACCCGGTGGCGCCGCATCGGCCGCACCCAGTGGGCGAGCAGGCGCATGAGCACGGGAGCGCACAGGCCGACGAAGCCGATGGGGCCCACGATCGCGACCGATGTCGTGGCAAGGACTACCGCGAGCAGGACGAAGCCGATCCTTGCGCCGGTCACGTTCATGCCCAGGGATCGTGCCGCGTCATCGCCGAGCTGCAGCAGATCAAGCCGGCGTCCGAGCAGCACCACGGCGATCAGCGCGACCACCACGATGGGTGCCAGGGCGCGGACCGAGGTGGCGCCGTTCTGCCCCAGCGATCCCGCGCCCCAGGCGAACAGGTTCTGCGTCTGCCAGGGGAACAGCAGGAGTAGCACGGCGGTGATCGAGGCGAGACCAGTGGTGATGGCTGATCCGGCGAGCACCAAGCGGATGGGCGAGGCCGAGGCGCCCGAGGACAGCACGATGACCACCGTCGCGGCGGCGAGCCCGCCGAGGAAGGCGAAGGCAGCGCCCGTGAGCGGGGAGAGCGTGTAGCCGAGGACAGCGACCACGGTGAGGCAGAGGAACGCGCCCGCGTTGACCGCTGTGGTGTCGGGCGAGGCGAGCGGGTTTCGCGCGACGGCCTGCATGGTGGCGCCCGAGGCACCGAGGGCGGCCCCGACGGTGAGCCCGGCGAGCAAGCGAGGCAGGCGTGACTCAGCGACGATGCTCGCTGCCTGCGAGGTTCCCTGGCCGGTCGCGAGCTGCCAGAGCTCCGTCGCGCCGAGATCAGCGGTGCCCTGCGTCAGGTGCACGGCCACCGCGGCAAGGAGCCAGAGCAGCAGCAGGATCGAGGCCGTCGCCATCGTGGTGACGGACCAGCCCCGGCGGACGGGCAACGCGGGAGCCTCGTGGGGAGGCTCCCGGCGTTGCCCGTCGCGGGTAGCGGAGGGGGCGATCGTCAAGCTAGGCCCCGAGCACCCGGATGATGTCATTGCTCCATGCCTTCAGCGATGCGGGACCACCGTAGGCCCAGATCGCCACAGCGGCCTCGTGGACCCGCCCGGCCTGGACGAAGGGGAGGTTGTCCCAGAGGGCGTTGCCCGCCATGGACGTGCTCACCACATCGTCGCTCTCCCGGTTGCCCCAATACATGAAGACGGTGTCGGCCGGAAGCTCGGTGAGACCCTCGAGGTCGATGTTCGACAATCCGAAGGCGTCGTCGCCGGGATCGGTCCAGGCGGGGGCCAGGCCCATCTTGTCAGCGACCTGCTGGACAGCGGTGCGCGGCCCGTGCATGCGGATAGTGAGGCTCGCGCCACTGGCATACGGGGAGCTCAGGACGACGGGGGTTCCCGCGAGGCCTGCTTCCTCGACCCGAGTCGCGTTCTCGGCGATCGTCGCGTCGAGGTCCGCGAGGACATTGTCGGCCTCGTCCTGCTTGCCGAGCAGCTCCGCGACGATCCCGAAGTCCGCGCGCACGGTGCCGATCGGATCGTCGGCGCTGGCCCCGGTGAGCAATGCCACCGGTGCGATCCGCTCCATCTGCTCCAGTGCCTCCTCGGGAATGGAGCTGAGCCCGCCGATGATGAGGTCGGGCGAGAGGGAGGACACCGTCTCGATGCTCGGTTCCCTGCGCACGCCGACATCCACCGGATCGTTGGGCAGCGGCGCCACGTCGCCGACCCAGCTGGTGTAGCCGTCGGGATCGGACAGGCCGACGAGCTCGCCCCCGAGGGTGACGACCATCTCGGCCTGGTTCCACTCGAGCGCGACGACGCGGGTGGCCGGGCCGTTGGGCAGGGTCACTTCCTCGCCGCGCCCGTCAGTGACCGTGATCGCGTCCGCGGAGGATTGCCCGGTGGCGTCGACGGGTGCTTCCGTCGAGCCGCAGGCGCTCGCCGCCAGCGCCGCGATCAGGGCGAGCCCGCCCCACTGGATAGATCGTGACTTCATTGAACCTCCATCAGGACCGCGAGCCGATGCTCGCGGGTTGTTGCTGCCGCAGCTGCATGCGCGGCACGTTGATGACCGGCGCGTGGTCGTGCCCCGGCCGGTCGACGGTCACCTCGATCTCGTAGACCTCGCTGAGCAGCGTGCTGGTGAACACTTCCGCGGGCGGGCCCTCGGCGACGATGGTGCCGCGCGAGAGGACGGCTACCCGGTCGGCGAGCGTCGCCGCATGGTTGAGGTCGTGGAGCACCACTCCGATGGCGACGCCGTGGTTGTCGGCCAGGGCGCGCAGGAGCTCGAGGATCTCGGCCTGGTAGCGCAGGTCGAGATGATTGGTCGGCTCGTCGAGCAGGAGGACCTTGGTGTCCTGCGCGAGTGCGCTGGCGAACCAGGCGCGCTGGAGCTGGCCGCCGGACAACTCATCGACGAGGACATCGGCATTGGTGGTCATCCCGGTGAGCGCGAGGGCCTCCTCGATGCGCCGTGGCCCATCCTTGTCGCGGCCGCGCCAGCCTGTGCGGTGCGGGTGCCTGCCGAACTCCACGGCATCGCGCACGGTCATGCCCGAGGGTGTCGGCCTGCTCTGGGCCAGCATGGTGAGCTGGCGCGCGAACTCCTTGCTGCTGAGCCTGGCTGCGTCGCGGTCGTCATCGAGGGTGACCGTGCCGGCGCGGAGCCGTTGCAGCCGGGCCAGCCCCCGCAGCAATGTTGACTTGCCCGAGCCGTTGGGCCCGACCAGTGCGACCACCGCGCCGGTCGAGAGGGTGAGGCTGGCGGCCGATACGACGTCCGCGTCCCCGTAGCCGATCGTCACCGCGTCGGCGGCGAGCGCGGAGCGTCCACATTGCTCATGCATGGCGGTAAGCGTAGCCGAACCTAACCTGCCGGTGGTGCTCGCCCTCGGCGGAAGGGGCTGGCCCGGGCGAGGAGGGGCGGCCCGCCTGGCGCCGGTGCCCGTGGGCGCGCTTCGCGATCCCGGCGATCGCTGAGTAGCGTATACCTGCCAAGAATCAGACTCGCGCGGCATGAGGGGAGCGCTGAGCACTGGACGCACTTCCGCGTACCGAGGAACGGATGATCCGGCTCGTCGCCATCATGGCGGGGATCGCCGGTGTCGTCTTCATCCTCGCGCAGGCCGCCGCGATCCGGGAGCAGGCCACGGTGGCCTCTGCGGCGTGGTCCGTGCCCGCTGCTGTGGTGCTCGCCACCGCAGCGCTTGGTCCGGTGGTGGCAGGGATGCTCGCGCCCTTGCACTGGGTCCGCATGACCGTCGCCACCTACGCCGTGCTCTACGCCCTCATCGTGCTGTCCGGGTTCGCCGCCTATCCGCGGGGAGCCCTCGATTGGGGGGACTGGCCCTGGACCAGTGCCGTCGGCGGCGCGGCCGCGGCGATGGTCGCGGCCGTCGCGTCGGGCAAGCTCGCCTGGCTCCACTACGTGGCACTGGTGGTGCTCATGGTGGCGCAAATGGCGTGGGCCACCGGAGGGCTATGGCTCCGGCTCCTGACGGCGGAGATCTCCGGCTCCATGGCCCTTGCCGTCGTCCTGGTCACCGCGGTCCTGGCGCTGCGCCGGGGAGCGGCGCTGGTCGATCGCGAGACCGCAGCCATGTGGCACGCTTCGGCGCGTGCCGCGGCATCGCGTGCCAGCAGCGAGGAGAGAGCGCGCGGCAACGCCCTCGTGCATGACTCGGTCCTGTCCGCGCTCGTCCTCGCGGGCCAAGGCCATGCGGGCGAGGAGGCCGTGAAGGCGGCGCGCCATGGGCTTCTCGCGATCCGGGGTCTCAAGCATCCCGCGGAGCGTCCCAGCGATCTCGCCCCGGACGCCGCGGCTGCCCTGATCGTGCCGCGGCACGTGGGAGCGTTCGGCATCGAGCACCGCATCGTCGTGGGGGGCGGGAAACCAGTCCCCGGAGCCGTCGTCGAAGCCATCTCCGCGGCTGTCGCCGAGGCTGTATCGAATTCCCTGCGCCATGCCGGAGCCGATGGCCGAGAGGTGGCACGCCGCATCCACGGCCGCATCGCGCCCCAGCGCATCGCTGTCAGCATCACCGACGATGGGACGGGGTTCGACCCGCGGAAGGTGTCGCCGCGGCGAATGGGCATCGCCTTGTCGATCAAGGAACGGATGCGGCAAGTGCCCGGCGGGCACGCCGAGGTCATTTCCGCCCCTGGACGAGGAACGACTGTGCGGATCGACTGGCGGGCAGGGTGAAGCGCGAGGCCGTTTCCGCGGCCGCCCTAGCGGGCCTCGGTGGGCGCTCGGCCATCGCGGTCATGGTGGCCTGGGTCGTCCTGGGCAGCGCGGGGGCCGTGATCGCGAACCCGACATGGCTCGGGATGCTTGGCGCGCTCATCATCGGTCCGGCCGCGCTGGCGATGTCGATCCTCGCTGTCGCCGGGCGCAGCGATCCCATGCCAGCGCTATCGGCCTGGCTGGCGGTGGTGCTGGCTCTGCTCGTGGCGGTCTCCGAGTCCTGGGTGATCGAGATGGATGGTCGCCAGCCGCGCTGGACCTGGGTGGTGACCGTGGCGATGATGTCGGTGCTCGTGGTCCGTGGTCGGATCGTCGCCGCGGTGGCCGGCCATGTCGTTGCCTCGCTCGCGCATGCCTTGATGCCCGTTGTTGCCGGTGATGGGTGGCGGGGCAGCATCGCGTCGTTGCTGATCTGGACCTCGTGCTTGTTCGCCATCGGGATCTGCTTCGCGCTGACGCTGCGGGCGCACAGCCGCAGGATATCGAGGCTCCGTGTGGCTGGGGAAGCCCTCGCGGCGGAGCGGGCAGCGGTGGAGGCGCGAGCGCTGGAGTCCACGAGGCTGGTCGCGGAGCTCGAGCGCATCGCCGTCCCGCGCCTCGAGAGGATCGCGAGTGGCGGGCCGCTCGATCGCGCGGAGAGGGAAGACATTCTCCTCGTCGAGGCGACGCTGCGGGATCGGGTCCGTGCGCGCATCCTCGCGAGCGATGTCGTGCTCGAGGCAGCCACCCGTGCCCGCCGCACGGGCGTCGAGGTCGTGCTGCTCGATGACGGTGGGCTCGCGGGCGCGGGCAGTGGCACCGTGGAGGCGATGCACGCGCTCGTTGCTCGCGTGCTCGACGAGCAGCGGGACGGTACCGTTACCGTACGGGTAGTGCCGCCAGGGAGGAAGCACGCGTGCTCCATCGTCTCGACCTCCACCTCGGGGACGCGCCGGATCACGGTGCGGCGGGGAGCGCCCATCCAGATCGAGCAGCAGGTGGAGGGCCCCGCATGCCGCTAGGGAGGTTCATGGCACAGGAGGACACGGCGTCCGGACGCATGACCCGTGTGCTCGGATTCGCCCTCGGCATCGCTGGGGCTGCTTTTCTCGGCATCGAGCTGCCCGGCATGCTCGAGCAGATGGCGGGCAACCCCTGGTGGTGGCTGGTCCCAGCGATCATTGCGATCCCGGGCATGTATGCCGCGATGATGGTTGCCTCGGTGTGGGGCAGCGCGCGTGCCGTCCGGATGATCTGTGGTGCCTATCCCATCCTGTACATCCCTGTCGTCGCGGCGCTGCCGCTGGCATTCGAGCAGGGTCGGCTCCCACCGATCACGATGCCGTGGCCGCTGCTCATCGGGTCCGGGACGATCATCACCGCATCGTTCGTCCTCCCGCTCCGCGGGCTCGTTCCCATTGCCATCGCCTATGCGGCCCTGCACGCGATGGGCACATCATGGGCCCAGCATGGGGTGCCGGCGGGATGGGCGATCCGCGAGGGCATCTCCATCGCCATGATCGGTGTGATCTTCGCGGCGATGATCCGCAGCGTGCAGGCGAACGCGGCCACCATTGATTCCGAGTCCGCGGCGCTGCGCGCCGGAGCCACCGAGAGGGTCCGCGAGACAGCGATCAGCCAGGAACGGGACCGGCTCGATGCGCTCGTCCACGACACGATCGTGTCCACCTTCGTCGCCGCGTGCAGCCGGGCGCCGTTGCCGGCCGTCCGGGAATCCGCGCGTGGCAGCCTCGAGACCCTTGACTCCCTTGCCCGCAGCGACGATGGCGACGAGCCCGTCGGCGCCCGCGAGGTAGTGGCGCGGCTGCGCCAGACCGTGGGCGACGTCCGCGAGGATTTTGGCTTCCACGCGGTCGTTGATGATCCAGGTGCCACCTATCGCCTCGAAGTGGTGCGGATGCTCCAGGAAGTGATCGCCGAGGCCGCCCGGAACAGCGTCCGCCATGCCGGCGAGGACGCGCGGCGCGGCTTGCTCGTGCACTGCGGTCCTGGATTCGTCAGCGCGATGCTCGCCGACAACGGGGCCGGCTTCGACCCCACGCGCATCCCGCCGCGCAGGCTCGGGATCCACACCGCGATGCGTGGGCGCGTCGCGATCATCGAAGGCGCGGGGCTCGACATCGATAGCGCGCCCGGCGAGGGGACCACCGTCACCGTGACCTGGAGCAGCACCAATGAATGACGGAAACCTTGCCCGCACGGACACGCCAGCGCTGATCGGCCTGGGCAGCGGCGGTGCTCTCGCCATCGCAGCCGCGTGGACCATCGCCGAGTGCGCGAGGGCATTCACCACGGGCACGTGGGACCGCGGCCCCGCATGGTGGCTCGCCTCGGTGCTGCTGATCGCCGCTGCCACCTGGTTGCTGCTCCGCGCTCCCGGCGACCCGCTGCCCGGGCGAGCGGCGACGGCCATCGCGGTACTGCCGGGGCTCGCTGCGATCGCGAACATCGCGATGATCGGCGAACCAGACCGTGTCGCGCTCTACGCCTCGTGGACGTGGCCGACCGGCACCATCATCTTCTGCTTCCTGGTATTGCGAGGCCGGCTGGGAGCGGCCTGGGCGGGCGAGGCGTTGCTCGCCACGACGATTCTTGGCTGGTGGTTCATCGCCGGTCCCGTGCCGTCGGATGTCGCGGATCCGTGGCAGGAGCTGTCGTGGAACCTCAGCATGATCGGCACCTGCACGGTGCTCGGCATCACGCTGCGCAGGCAGGTCAGCGTCATCAATGAGCTGCGCGATACGACGGCGTCGGTGGTATCGGACCTGCATGGCGGAGCAGCACGATTGGCCGAGCGCGACCGGCAGCTCACGTACCTCAACGAGACAGCGCGCCCCCTCCTCGAGCGGATCGTGCATGCCGAGCAACTCACTGCGGACGAGATCGCCCAGATCGCGCTGGCGGAGGCGCAGCTACGGGACCGCATCCGGGCCCGATCGCTCGCCACGGAAGAGATCCTCGCCGCGGCGCAGGAGGCCCGCGCACGCGGCGCGACCGTGATCCTGCTCGATGACGGTTCCCTCGAGGGCATGCCAGAGGCCCAGCGGGCCAGCGCGGTGCACGCCATCAGCCAGGCGCTACGGGGCGCGCTGGACCGGGCTGGCCCGGGCACGACGGTGACGGCTCGCGTGCTGCCGCCGGGCCGCCACGCCCTGGCCACGGTCCTGAGCATGGCCGATAACGGCGTCGCACGGTTCGAGATCACGCCGGAATCCCTGGCAAGGGTGCGCTGAATCGCCGCAGGCATGGCTTCCGTGCCACAATAGGCGGTCGTGAAGACTTTCGACGCGCTGTTCGCGGAGTTGCAGGATCGTGCCGCTGCCCGCCCCGAGGGGTCGGGCACTGTCAAGGCGCTCGACGCGGGCGTGCACGCCCAGGGCAAGAAGGTCCTCGAGGAGGCCGGCGAGGTATGGATCGCGGCCGAGTACCAGTCCAACGATGAGCTCTCCGAGGAGATCTCGCAGCTGCTCTACTGGGTGCAGGTGATGATGATCGGGCGCGGGCTTTCCCTCGAGGACGTCTACCGGCATCTCTGAGCGTCGCACCTGCCGCCCACCACGACCGCGAGACCCGAAGGAACCAATCCCATGCTGCGCGTTGCTGTCCCGAACAAGGGCGCCCTTTCCGAGGCTGCTGCCGAGATCCTCGCCGAAGCCGGCTACCGCAGCCGCTCGGACAGCAAGGACCTCACGGTGCTCGACCAGCTCAACCAGGTCGAGTTCTTCTTCCTCCGGCCCAAGGACATCGCGATCTACGTGGGTTCCGGCGAGCTCGACCTCGGCATCACTGGCCGTGATCTCGCCGCCGACTCCGGCGCGCCCGTCCGGGAGCGGCTCGCCCTCGGCTTCGGCAAGTCCACGTTCCGCTATGCCGCCCCAGAAGGACGCGATTGGACGGTCGAGGAGCTCGAGGGACTGCGCATCGCGACCTCCTACCCGAACCTGGTGCGCGCCGACCTGTCGCGCCGCGGCATCAACGCCACCGTGATCCGTCTCGATGGGGCGGTCGAGATCTCCATCCAGCTTGGTGTCGCTGACGCCATCGCGGATGTCGTGGGATCCGGGCGGACGCTGCGGCAGCACAACCTCGTCGCGTTCGGTGACACCCTCTGCGCCTCCGAGGGAGTGCTGCTCGAGCGCGAGAGCGATGTGCCCTCCACACCCGCGCGCGACCAGCTCGTCGCCCGCATCCAGGGCGTGGTGTTCGCGCAGCAATACATGATGCTCGACTATGACTGCCCCAAGGAGCTTCTCGAGCAGGCCACCGCGATCACGCCCGGCATCGAGTCGCCCACCGTCGCGCCGCTCGCCGACCCAGGGTGGGTGGCAGTGCGGGCCATGGTCTCGCGCCGGTCGGTGAACAACGTGATGGACGACCTCGCGGCGCTGGGCACCAAGGCGATCCTGGCCTCGGACATCCGGTCCTGCCGGCTGTAGGTGCCGGGCTATCCGACGCGCTGGGCGAACCCCTCGAGGATGAGCGACACCTTGTTCTCGAGCCTGACGCGTCCCTGCCAGAGCGTCTCGTCGGACAGGGCGTCGGAAAGCACGCCGGGGCGAACCCAGTCCTCCCGTGCCAGATCGCGGAGTGTGCCGCCACCATCGACGGGCGCATCGAGCCGCTGCGTGGCCGTGAACGTCGTCAGCGTCAGGTCGCCGATCAGCTCGATCGCCAGGATCGCATCGTGCGGAGTGAAGCCCTGTGCAACGAGTCCCCGGACCAGCTTCTCCGCGAGGCAGGTCATCTCCTCGGGGGAGCGGGTCGCCGTCAGCATTGTCTCGGTGAGCCCGGGATAGCGTTCCAGCATGTCCCAGGTGGTGCTGGCGAGCTTCGGAAGCATCGTGCGCCACGGCTCCTCAGGGTCCGGCCAGGGCATGGACGCCACGGCCTGCGCGATGCAGGCCTGCATCAGGGCATTGCGGTCGGCGTAGTAGCGGTAGAGCGCGGAATGCGAGACCCCGAGGCGACGGGCGACAGCGGGCATGGTGGCATCGAGCAGGCCTTCCGCGAGCGCGGCGGCCACGATATCGTGCTCGTGCAGCACTCTGGGCCGGCCGGACTTCTTCCTGCTCGATTCATCTGCCATGGGAGGAAACTTTAGTGCTGTAGCAGTTCACCGTGCTGCAAACAGGACGGGGTGGGCGCGAAATGTTATCGATCCGGTGAAGCGCGTGAGCAGGCACCGGCCCCTGGTCCGGCACTGCTATCGACGTCGTACTAGCAAGGTCTGCGCCGAGCGGCCCAGCGCGCCGTGCTCGTCATGCAGCGTTGCTGCGCACATGCCGATGCCCTCCGGGCCGACCGAGGACTCCGCGGAGACACCCACCCAGTCGCCCGTGGGCTGTCGGTGCAGATGCACGGTCAGGTCCGTGTTGAGGTAGGTCCACTTGCGGATGTCGAGCTTCGCTCCGAGCCCGTTCGCTGAATCCACCACGGCGAACAATCGTTGCAGCGGAGTGATCGGTTCCGTGCCGACCAGTGGCACGAGGGGCCGCCCCCAGAACTGCCCCGGCCCGGTGCCGCCGGGCTTGTTCAGCAGCACCCACTCCACCATGTGCACGTAGCCGGGCGGGAAGAATTTGGCGGGATCGGCATCCCGGCCGGTATCGCGGTGCCGCATCGATTCGTCATGCACGATGGTGGAATCGCTGGTGTCAGCGGTGGCGAGCCGCCAGGCCTGCGCGGTCGCGACGGGCCGGAACGTCCCATCGTCGAGCTGGGCCTCGAGCTCGGCGCGCAGCAGCTCGACCTTGGTGCCCGGACGAGTGACGTAGGCACGGACGCGGCACTCGGTGAGCGGGATCGGCCCGAGGATCTCCACCGACACCCGCGAGAGCCGGGCATCGTCGCGCGGCTCGCACTGCTCGAGAGCGCGCACCAGCAGCGCCGCGGGCGGGGAGCCATGCTGCATGCTCGACGACCACACGCTCACGGTGGAGCTAGTCGGCTGGACGTGCTCCCACTCGGTGTCATCCTGACCGTTGAGGGGCAGGTAGAACGGCTGCGCCATCGTGGTTCCTTCGTTCGCTGCCGGCGCGGGCGCGCGCCAGTGCATGTGAGACATCGTGTATACCTTATCGCTTGGCCGCACTGGGACCGACCGGGCGCTAGATCCCCATGCGCCATACCAAGGCGTCCACCGCGCGCGGGGAGAGCGCCCCGATCACGCGGAGCGCGTGGGCGTAGCGCGGGTGAACCTCCACGGGGCGCGTGCGGATCGCATCGATGATCCACTCCGCGGCGCGCTCCGGGCTGATCGCGGGCGCCGAGGCATACTTGGCGGTCGGGGCGATCATCGCGGTGCGGACCAGGGGGAACCCGATGGTGGTGACGTGCACGCCCTCGGGCCTGGTCTCCGCTGCGAGGCTGCGGCCGAACGCCGCGAGCGCGGCCTTCGATGCGTGATACGCGGTGAACAACGGCATGGAGCCCGCAGCGACGCCCCAGGTCGCGACATTGACGACGTGCCCCGAGCGGGCCTCGAGCATGGAAGGCAGCAATGCCATCGTGAGCCGTGCCGCGCCGAAGTAGTTGATCGCGATGGTGCGCTCGTAGTCATGGAACCGATCGGCGGCGTCCGCGCCACTGCGACGGATGGATCGGCCAGCGTTGTTGACCAGCACATCCACTCGTTTGTGCCGGGCGAGGATCTCGGCGGACAGGCGCGCGGAATCCTCGGCGCTCGCCAGATCCCCGCTGATCGCTTCCGCGGAGCCACCGGCCGCGACGATCTCGTCACGGACCTCCTGCAGGGCCTCGGCGCCGCGGGCGACCAGGACGAGCGTGGCACCGCGCGCAGCGAGCGCGAGCGCGGCGGCGTGGCCTACCCCGCTCGAGGCTCCAGTCACGACGATGACCTTGTCCTCGATGGCCTTCCGCCGCGAATGCGCGAGCCGCCCCGGGATGAGGGAGCGAACGGTGTCGGTGATCCGCTGCGGCGGGTTCAGCAGGTAGTGCATCGCGGGCTTGCTCCTTCGTTCGTACTGGTCAGGCATGCTGCTCGGGGAGGCAATCGATCCACTCCAGGTAGCCGGTGGCGGCGATGCGTCGGCCGTGCCAGTCGCCCTCATAGGTGCATGCGGCGACGTAGCCGCGGCCGTGGCCATAGCGCGGCTCGGAATCCACTCTCGCCAGGAACTCTCCCACGACCTCGCTGTTGCTCCGCACGGCCCATCGCATGAGCGCAGGGATACGCATCGTCCGGCCCAACGGATCGACGGCCGGAGCGGACTGGTGCTCCAGCACTTCGAGGGTCACATCGTCATGCACCTCGGCGGGCCCGTCGAACGTTCGCACGTGGGCCAACCGGCACGCGGTGGCGCCCGCGGCCCGGACATCGGTGAGCAGCAGCTGCGTGCTCTCATCGAGATTGATGATCTGGTAGGTGAAGAAGTCCACCGGGAGCTTTGCTACCTCGGGCAGCGGCCGCGGCGCTAGCGACTGGGGAGACATGCATCGCGCGTACTCGACCGTGCACAAGTCCGAGATCCGCGTGGTTCCCCGCTCGTCGGTGAGCGTGCCTGTCACCGTGGCGAGCAGGCTGAAATGGTCGTAAGGCGGGGTGCGCACGAACCAGGAAGCGTGATCGGTCGCGACGACGGCCAGGTCCACCTCGAGGTGCTCGTAGCGGCCCCGTACCCGGTACCGGGGATGGTTTGCGGTGATGGTGAGATCCTCGCCCCACGAGAGCACGGAACCGTCAGCCCGGAAATCGCAATCGCGGCGCGCGTCATACGCCCGATAGTGATGATGCGGCCCGGTCGCCGTCGCGGATAGGACAGTCGCGGTGTCGCGGGCGTCGGGCATCGCGAGGTAGTCATTGTCGAAGCATCGCGTGCCGGTGGCGCCGATGAACGTCATCGTGTTCAGGAACCGGTAGGGCTCGGGCAACCGCGGCAGGAACACCCCGTAGTGCGTCCATGCCCAGAGGCGGGACCCCACGTGTGGCCGCATCATCGTGGGCTCATCGAAAGGCTGCGTCGAGCAGCTCATGCGTTGATCCATGCGGGGCGCCACATGATTGATCAGCAGCCGGGTTCCCGCAGCGAGGGCTTTCCCGGGGAGCGAGGTCGTGGGGTCGCTGGTGCTCATGCGCTCGCCTCCTCTTCACGATGCATGGCCGCTGGTTCATCCTGGCGCGGCTGCCACCCGGGCGGCGCGAAAATATACCCGAGCTTGTCGCGCCAGGATCGAGCCGCTCGCACGTCGCGGAGGATCTTCCCATACTCGCCGTACTGGAGCTTGAGGACGTTGTAGGTGCCCACCGGCGTGGTCAGCCCGTACCGGGGGCGATGCAGCTCCTCCTGGAACGTGCCGAACAGCCGGTCCCAGATGATCAGCACGCCGCCGTAGTTCTTGTCGAGGTACTCGGGGTCGCTGCCGTGGTGCACCCGGTGGTGCGACGGGGTATTGAGGATGAGCTCGAACGGGCGGGGGAGCTTGCCGATCGTCTCGGTGTGCACGAAGAACTGGTAGACGAGGTTGAGCCCGAACGCCACATAGATGGTCCAGGGGGCGAAGCCGAGGAGGGGGAGCGGGGCCCAGAAGATCGCCTCGGACCACGGGTTCCACTTTTGCCGCAGCGCGGTGCCGAGGTTGAAGTACTCCGAGGAGTGGTGCGCCTGGTGCGCGGCCCAGCCGATACGGACCCGGTGCGAGAAGCGATGGTTGCAGTACCACGCGATGTCGAGGATCACGAACAGCACGACCCAGTACCACCAGGTATCGGTCGGCAGGTGCCACGGCGCGAGGTAGGTGAACAGGAAGACGAACGCCACCATGGTGAGCAGCTTGAAGATCGCTATGAACACCAGCGCGCCCGCGCCCATGGACAAGCTCGTGCGGGTATCGATGCCGAGGTATCCGAGCGGTCGAGGCCCTGCTGCGTCGCTCCCTGCTGCGGCATGCTCGGCCTCGTGGTGGCGATGGTGCCGCAGCGCGATCGCTTCGATGCCGATGAAGATAGCGAACACGGGCAAGGCATACAGGATCGGGTTCTCGATCTGCTGCCAGATGTCGTGGAGCATCGTTGCGCCTCCTGGTTGACCAAGTAGTAAGTTACTATTTAGTCAAATGAGGAAGGCCGAGTCAATACCCACCAGCCTGGAATGCTTGGATGGGACCATGGCCACAGCCGGAACCAAAGGAGTCCCTCGCCCCGAGCGGGAGCGCCAGATCCTCGACATCGCCGCCGAGCACATCGGCCGCGTCGGCTACGCGGGACTGTCCCTCGCCGATATCGCCACCGAGGCCGGAGTGTCGAAACCCCTCGTATACGGCTACTTCCGCACCAAGGATGGCCTCTACGCCGCCTGCGTCGAGCGTGCCGCCACGATCCTCGCCGACGCCATCGAGAACGCGATCACCAGCACCGTCAGCCTCGAGATGGCACAACACACCCTCGACGCCATCTTCACCGCGCTCGAACCCCGGCCCCACGACTGGAACGTGCTCTTCGACCGGTCCGCGCCCCGCGAAGGACCAGCCGGAGAGTCCGTCCGCAACGCCCGCCGACGCATCGCCAACCAGGCCGCCCGCGGCATCGCCACCGTCTTCGACGCCACCGGCATCACCGACCCCCACGACCTCTCCGCGCTCACCGACGTCTGGATGGGCGCGGTGACCTCACTGGTCAACTGGTGGCTCCGGCACCCTGACCAGACCGCCGCCGATATGAGCGCCCGCAGCAAGAGGCTCATCGACGCGCTCGCTACCGCGCAGCGCTAGCTCCTAGTCGCCCGGCCATCCCGGGTACTCCGGCGGTGTCCCGCCAAACTCCGGGCACAATGCCTGGTGATCGCACCAGCCGCACAGCTTGCTCGGGCTCGGCCGGAAATCCCCGCTGAGCCCCGCCGCGCGGATCGCGCCCCAGATCGCATCCAGCGTCCGCTCGAAGCTCCGCAGCTCGGCCTCGTCCGGGCTGAGCGTCATCACCCCGCCATCGCCGAGGTACATCAGCTTCAACTGGTGCGGGATCACCCCGCGCGTGCGCAGCAGCATCAACGCATAGAACTTCATCTGGAACAACGCGCTGCCCGCGTAGAGCTGCCTCGGCGCCCGGCCGGTCTTGTAGTCCACCACCCGCACCTCGCCGGTGGGAGCGACATCGATGCGGTCCACGAACCCTCGCAGCCGAACGCCGTCCCCCGTCTCGGCCTCCACGAACAGCTCGCACGACTCCGGATCGAAGCGCGTGGGATCCTCCATCGTGAAGTACCGCTCGACCAGCCGCCGAGCCTCCCGCAGGAACCCGTCTCGATCCTCGCCGACCAGCTCCACCACTTCAGGATCATCGGCCACCAGGCGGTCCCACGCCGGGCCCAGCAGATCGATCGCCTGCGCTTGGCTGCGCTGCGGGCGCGGCAGCCCATACAGGGACTCGAGCGCCGAGTGCACCAGCGTGCCCCGCGCTTGCGCCTTCGTCGACGGCTCCGGCAACCGATCGATCGCCCTGAACCGGTAGAGCAGCGGGCACTGCTTGAAATCATTCGCCCGCGACGGCGACAGCGCCAGCGGCTTGCGCACCACTGATCCGCTGGTCGCACCCGTCGAGGAAGTGTCCTGCCGGACGGTGCTCGGAGGGGTGGCCTGCGGCGTCTGCGAATCCATGGTCACCAAGGATAGGCACCACCACCGACAATACGGCGCACGCAGCCGACGGTGTACTGTGTCACGGTCACGTACCAAGGGAGGACACCCCCAGCATGAGCACCAGAAGCGGACCATTCCGCGACGGCGACCGGGTCCAGCTCAGCGACTCGAAGAACCGTCGCTACACGCTGCTGCTCAAAGCCGGGAGCGAGTTCCACACCCATCGCGGCGCCATCCTCCACGACGACCTCATCGGGTCCGAGGAAGGAAGCGTCGTGAAGTCGAGCAACAGCACCGCATACCTCGCGCTGCGGCCCCTGCTCACCGACTACGTCCTCAAGATGCCCCGCGGCGCCCAGGTCATCTACCCCAAGGATGCCGCGCAGATCGTCCACGAGGGCGACGTCTTCCCCGGCGCGCGCGTCCTCGAGGCCGGTGCGGGCTCCGGCGCGCTCACCTGCTCGCTGCTGCGCGCCGTCGGGCCCACCGGCGAAGTGATCTCCTACGAGATCCGCGACGACCACGCCGAGCATGCCATCCGCAACGTCGAGAACTTCCACGGCGAGATCCCCGAGAACTGGCACCTCACCGTCGGCGACGTCTCCGATTTCACCGGACAGGTGGATCGCGCAGTGCTCGACATGCTCGCGCCGTGGGAAGTGCTGCCCGCCGTCGCCAAGGCACTCATCCCCGGTGGCGTCCTCATCGTCTACGTCGCCACCGTCACCCAGCTCTCCCGGGTTGTCGAGGGGCTCCGCGAGCAGCAATGCTGGACCGAGCCCAAGTCGTGGGAATCCCTCGTGCGCGAATGGAACGTCGTCGGCCTCGCGGTCCGGCCCGAGCACCGCATGCAAGGCCACACCGCGTTCCTCGTCTCCGCCCGCCGCCTTGCCGACGGCGTTGTCGCGCCGAAGCCCCAGCGACGCCCCAGCAAGGGATAGCCAGGCGGCACCGTACGCCCCGGCCGCGAACCGATCGTGGGGGAGTGCCACACTGGCCCGGTGACGCCGGCACCTAGCAGGCACCCCGTCCTCGAACTGCTCGACCGCCGCCGAGCAGGCCACCGCGACAACCATCGCCTCGCCCTCGCCATCGAGGGAGGCGGACCCCGCGGCGCCTACTCCGCGGGCATGCTCACCGCCCTCGACGCGCACCGCTGCCTCCCGAGCTTCGACGCCCTCTACGGATCCTCCGCCGGAGCGTTCAACGCTGCCTGGGCGCTCGCCGACCAAGCCGGGCTCGGTGCCGCCGCCTACTCCGACCCGGCCGTGATCCCGCACCTCTGGCGACCACGCAACATCCTCGGGCCCGGCGCCATCGTGGACACCCACCACCTCGCGCGCACCGTCTACACGCGCATCATCCCCCTCGACTACCAGCGCGTTCTCGACAACGCCGCCAGGTTCCACCCCATCGCGACCGACGCGGACACCGGCCTCGCCGTGGACCTGCGCCCCTGCATCACCGACATCGCAAGCCTGCAGCGAGCCCTCGCTGCCACCGCGAACCTCGTACTGCTCGGCGCCCCACCGATTCCCATCGACGGGCACCGCTACGTCGACGCCGGCGTGGCCGAGCCGATCCCATACCGAACCGCGATCGCCCACGGCGCGACCCACATCCTCGTGCTTCGCACCACCCCAGCGAGCACCACGCCCTCCGGCATCCCCGCCCACCAGCGCGCGTTCATGCGGGCCTGGCTGGGCCGCCGCGCCCCCGGGGCACTGCCTGCCTGGCTCGACCGCTACGAGCAGGAGACTGCGGACAACGACATCCTGCACCAGCACAGCACCACCCCCGATCTCTCGCCGCATATCCTCGAGGTCCGGCCGCCCGATGGGGCCGAGCGGGTCATCCGACACCCCAAGCACCTCGGCGGATACCGCGAAGCCGTGCACCTCGGCGCCGTGGCCATGCACGACATGCTCGGGGTGTAGCGCGGCTCGCTGGGTTCCTGGCTTCGGTTGGCTTCGCTGCTTTGCCAGTGGAAACTTTTCCCGCTCAGAGCGGGAAAAGTTTCCACTGGCGGTGGGCATCGGGCGGGGCTAGCCAGGCCTCCGGTGCGCGAGAGCGGCACGGATCTCGCGGAGCACCCCCGCCGCATCATCGGAGAGGCGGTGCCAATCGAATCGCAGTATGTGCCAGCCCGCGTTGACCAGGATGTTCTGCCGCTGCAGATCGCGGGCGAAACGCTTCGCGTCCCGGTGCCACGCCCACCCATCCACCTCGACCGCGACCCGTTCGCGCTCGAACGCGAGATCGATCTCGAATCCGTGGGCGCGAACGTGCAACCGCCAGCCGGTGATGCCGCTCCCGCGCAGGGCCCGCACAAGCATCCGTTCCGCTTCCGAGGCTCCTCCGATCGCGGCGATGGCCAGCATCCGGTCCGCTCGGGCACCGCCGCGCCGGGGCATGTTTCGCTCATGGGCCTTTATCAGTGTCGGCAGCAAAGTGTGGCGCTGAAGCGCGCGATCAAGGAAAACAGTGCCGCGGGGTTCCGCGACAGCGGTTTCGAGAATCGCCAGTTCGCGGGAGATGACGGCGACTCCCCGGACCCGGGTCCGGTCGGTGGCCGGGACATCGCGGCGCAGCACGCTGGCATCGCGGATGCGCGCACGCCGGTTTTGTGGGATCGCCACCAGGTGAGTCGTGGGCGGGTGGTCGAGAATACGGTGCCACCAGGCAGCGGACTGGCCCCGCGCAACCGCTCCCGGCCCTGCCGCGAGCACAGCGGCCCGCAGCCTGGCCGCTGCGGTCACGGGCCGGTCCGCCGCGATATAGATCCCGGCCTGGAGGCAGCGCCACTCGCCGATGGCGACGTGGCCATCGATCTGGTGCCGGGACATGCCGAGCTCGAGCGCGCGAGACCTGGCGATCACCCCATCGTGGCGGGCCAGTGCATGAAGGACCTTCCTGGGAAGCATGCATGCTTGGACGCGCAACGGGGCGGGTTGGTTCCGTTGCGCGCGTTTTGGCGGCCATCGCGCTTTGCGAGTGGAAACTTTTCCCGCTCAGAGCGGGAAAAGTTTCCACTGGCGGTAGGCCCGCCCGCGCGGGAGGCAACGCTGCTCACGCACTAGCGTGTTGCGCATGGGCATGGGGGATGCGCGGCTCTCGCGGTCGCTGGGCGTGGTGGATTCGGTAGTGGTGGGCCTCGCCGCGATGGTGGGCGCGGGCATCTTCGCGGCCCTGGGGCCTGCTTCGGCGGCTGCGGGCGATTGGTTGCTGGTCGCCTTGGCCATCGCTGCGGTGGTGGCGTATTGCAATGCGCGCTCGTCGGCGCGACTGGCCGCGGTGCATCCCGAGTCGGGTGGCACATATGTCTATGGGCGGGAGCGGCTGGGCCCATTCTGGGGCTATCTCGCGGGCTGGGGCTTCGTCGTCGGGAAGACAGCCTCGTGCGCGGCGATGGCGATGACGGTCGGTGCCTACGCGTGGCCGGGCAATGCCACTGCCATCGCGGTGCTGACGGTGCTTGTGGTGACGGCGGTGAACTATGCGGGTGTGCAGAAGTCTGCGCGCGCGGCCCGGCTGATGGTGACGTTCGTGCTGCTAGTGCTGCTAGGAGTGGTGGTGATCGCGCTGGCGGGCGCGGGTGGCCCTGCCTGGCCCTGGACTGGTGCCGAGAGCGGCGGCCTGGGTGGCATCCTGCAGGCAGCGGGGCTGTTGTTCTTCGCGTTCGCGGGCTATGCGCGGATCGCGACGCTGGGCGAGGAGGTACGCGACCCTGCCAGGACCATTCCGCGAGCGATCGGGTGGGCGCTGGCGATCACGTTGGGCGTATACCTCCTGGTAGCGGTGGCTGTGATTTCTGCTCTGGGCCCGGAGGGAGTGGCCGGCGCGATTGATCCGCTGGCCCAGGCCGTGGGATCGGTGCCGGGCGCGGAAGCGGTGGTGCGCGCTGGCGCTGTGGTCGCGGTCGCGGGCGCATTGCTGTCACTGCTGCTCGGGGTCTCGCGGACGGTTCTCGCGATGGCACGCGACGGTCATCTTCCCTCGGCGCTGGCTGCGGTGCATCCGCGGTTCGGGGTGCCGCACCGGGCGGAGCTGGCGGTAGGCATCGCGGTCGTGGTGCTCGTGCTGCTGCTCGATGTGCGGGGGGCGATCGGGTTCTCGGCGTTCGCGGTGCTGTTCTACTACCTGGTGGCCAATGCGTCGGCCTGGACGCTGGATCGGTCGGCGCGGGCCCGGGTGATTCCGCTGCTGGGCGCGGTGGGGTGCGTGGTCCTCGGTCTCGCGCTGCCGCTGGCCTCAGTGGTGGCTGGCCTGGTGGTTCAAGCGCTGGGGGCCGCGGTGTACGTGGTGCGGCGACAGATCGGTGCCTCGTAGCCCGCCGCAGTGCTGCGGCGGCAACCCATGACCGATTGACAGTGGAAACTTTTCCCGCTGAGAGCGGGAAAAGTTTCCACTAGCGGCCCGGACCTAGCGGCCCGGAACCACCGGCCCGGAACCACCGGCCCGGAACCACCGGCCCGGAACCACCGGCCCGGACCCAGCGGCCCGGACCCAGCTCACCCCTGTGCGGGCACCGCGAGCTCGGCGAGGAGGGCGCGGACGCGCTGCTCGATCTGGTCGCGGATGGGGCGGATGTCGGCGACAGTGAGCCCGGCGGGGTCGTCGAGGGTCCATTCCTCGTAGCGGCGGCCGGGGAATATGGGGCAGGCGTCGCCGCAGCCCATGGTGATGATGACGTCGGCGGCCTGGACAATCTCGTCGGTCCACGGCTTGGGGTACTCGGTGGTGATGTCGATGCCGATCTCGGCCATGGCATCGATCGCGGCGGGGTTGATCTCGGTTCCGGGCTCGGAGCCGCCGGACCAGGCGGTGGCGTGGTCTCCGGCGAGGTGCTGGAAGTAGCCGAGCGCCATCTGGGAGCGTCCGGCGTTGTGGGTGCACAGGAACAGCACGGTGGGCTTGCCGTCGTGGTGGTGTCCCTCGACGCGGGCGAGGGCGGTGAGGCGCTGCTTGGCGAAGCGCTCGGCGAGCAGGGGCAGGAAGTTGGGGACGGTGGCCTTGCCGGCGAACTGCTCGTAGGAGGTGTGGAGGAACCGGTCGATGGTCTCGGTGCCGAAGATGCCGGTGAAGTGCTCGGCGAGGCGGGTGGCGGCCGACTTGAGGGCGATGTGGTGGTCCATGGAGAGGTCGCGGCGGCGGTAGTCGGTGGGGGTGCTCATGGCGTGCTCCTTGGTGTGGCCTGGTAGTGGGGGGCTGTGCGGGTGATGCGGGTGGCGAGCTCGGTGATGGCGGTGTCGAAGTCGGTGTCGGTGCCGGTGCGGGCGGGGTCCGGGATGGACCAGTGCGCGCGGGGCACGGTGGGATCGAGTTCCTCGTGGGCGTTGTCGCAGACCGCGATGAGCGTGTCCCCGTCGGCGAGGTCGAGGCGCTGGGGCTGCTGGGGACGGAGGGGGATGTGGTGGCGCTGCGCGGCTGCGAGGGTTCCGGGGTGGATGGTCGGGGCGGGGCGGGTTCCTGCCGAGGTGGCGGGGATAGTGCTGTGCTGGGCCCAGAGCGCGGCGGCGAGCTGGGAGCGGGCCGAGTTGTGTGTGCAGAGGAAGACGATGCGCTCGGTGGTGCGCGCGGCGCGGGGGAGCAGGTGGTCGAGCGCGTCGGTGTCGAGGGTCCAGTAGGCGCGGCGGCGGTCGGCCTCGGAGCGGTGCTTGTGGATGAGTGCGGCGGCGGCGAGGGTCTTGAGGTGGTGGGCGAGCAGGTTGGACGACATGCCGAGGGCGTGCTGGAGCTCGGTGGGCGATTGGTCGCTGGTGGAGAGGAGATCGGTGATGCGGACGCGGGCCGGGTCGGCGAGGGCCGCGTGGATGGCGGCGCGGCGGTGGACGTCAGTGGATCCTGTGCCAGTGGTCATGGCGCCATCCTCATTCTTCTAACTCAGCAAGTATTGACTCAATTAATACGAGCTAATGCCCGGCATGCAACCCCGGTACCACGATCTAGGATCAGCACCATGCCGGTCGACCACCCGAGGCTGCCCCCGCACGCCTACGACGCGGCCCGGCAACGCATCGGCGCCCCCGCCCGCGAAGCGATCGCCGCCGCGCGCTGGGTGATCGACAGCGCCGCCTTGCTCCACGTGGCACCCCACCAGTTGCGAGCCGCCGCCCAGCAGCAAGTCGAGGCGATCATCGGAGCCCGGGCCACCGAGCAGCTCGCGGCGATCCCGCTCGACGAGCTGCGCCCCCACCTCGATCGGGGCACGCGGCTCGCCGCGCTCGAGTCAGCAGGCGTTCGTACCGTTGCCGATGCCGCGAGGGCCGAGCCGCAGCACCTGACCGCCATCCCTGGCGTCGGCTACCACACCGCTACCCAGGTCGCCTCCGCTGCGCGCGCGGTAGCCGAGGAGATCACTCGAGCGACGCCCCTGCGCATCGATCCGGACCGCGAGGACCCGGCGCAGGCACGACTGCTCGCCATCGTCGCGGCCATCAATCGGGCCGACTCCGCTGCCCTCGATCTCGCCGCCATCCAGCCTCTCGCGCAGCGCCTCGCCCACGCGGTTCCCTCGGCCGAGCGGGCAGCCAGCAGATGGCGGATGCTGTTCACCGGCACCGCTGCGAAGCATCGCGTCCTCGCAGCGCTCATCGATGTCGAGCATGCGCTCACCGAGCCCGCATCGGCCGTGCTGCGAAACCGGCTGGGCGCGGCAATGCCCCAGCTCGATCCGCGATCGTATCCGCCCCATCAGGTGTGGCAGTGGTTCCGCGCCGATCCGGCGGGCTTCTACGCCTACCTCTCCACCCTCGGCATCGCGGCCGGCGCGACCGATACGGAAGGATCGCGCGGCTACTTCGACGATGCGCTCGCGCGCCGCATCAGCGAGGTCGAGCTCGATGCGTCGTTGCTGCGCTCCTCGCTGCGTGGATACCAGCGCTTCGGCGCGCAGTTCATGCTGCATCGCGAGCGCACGCTGCTCGGTGATGAGATGGGCCTGGGCAAGACCGTGCAGGCCCTCGCGGTGCTCGCCCACCTGGCCGCCCGCGGCCAGCCCCGCTCCCTGGTGGTGTGCCCGGCGAGCGTGCAGGTCAACTGGCTGAAGGAGACAACGCGGCACACGCTGCTGCCCGCTCGTAGCCTCCACGGCCGCGACAAGCTCGACGAGCTCGATGCCTGGCTGGCCGGGGGCGGGGTAGCAGTGACCACCTTCGGGACGGTCGCGAGCCTCGGGCTGGCCCACACCCCGATCGACGCGCTGATCGTGGACGAGGCGCACTACGTGAAGAACCCCGACACCCAGCGCTCCGGGATGATCCGGCACCTCGCGATGCAGGCCGAGCACGTGATGTTCCTCTCGGGCACGCCGATGGAGAACCGGGTCGCCGAGTTCAAGGCGCTCATCGGCTATCTGCAGCCCGACGTGGGCGAGAACCTCGACGCGGCGGCCACTCTCGCTGGGGCGCGGGCGTTTCGGCGCCGCGTCGCGCCGGTCTACCTGCGCCGCAACCAGGAGGACGTGCTCGCCGAGCTGCCCGAGCGGATCGATGTGGAGGAATGGGTGGAGCTCACCGGCGAGGATGAGGCGGCGTACCGGAGCGCGGTCATGGAGGGCACGTTCATGCGGATGCGCCGCGCGGCCTGGGAATCACCACGCTCGGCGAAGCTCGAGCGACTGGTCGAGCTCGCCGACGAAGCCGGCGAGGATGGGCATAAGGTGCTGGTGTTCTCGTTCTTCCGCGATGTGCTCGAGGCGATGGCCACCGCGCTGGGGCAGCGGGTGGCCGGGACGATCACCGGATCAGTGCCAGCCGGGCAGCGGCAGCAGCTCGTCGACGGCTTCGCCCAGCAATCCGGACCCGCTGTGCTGCTCTGCCAGATCGATGCGGGCGGCGTGGGCCTGAACATCCAGGCGGCCTCAGTGGTGATCCTCGCGGAGCCGCAGTGGAAGCCGAGCAGCGAGGAGCAAGCGATCGCGCGTGCCCATCGCATGGGCCAGGCGCGTACGGTGCAGGTGCATCGGCTGCTCGCCAAGGACACCGTCGACGAGCACATCCGTGCCGTTCAGGAGCACAAGCGCGTGCTGTTCGATGAGTTCGCGCGCGCGAGCGACATGCAGGCCGAAGCCGCGGCAGCCGGGCTCGCGGGCCTCGCGGAATCGCAGGCCGAGCGGGCGGTCCTCGATCTCGAGCGCGCGCGCCTCGGAATCGGGCAGGCGCAGGATGTTCCGTAACAGGACTGCATAGCTTGTGCCCCAGGACACGGTTCTCTGCGACACTGATGCCATCGCACCGGGCGTCCGGCCGCGCTGGGCCTCCGGTAGCGCTGGGCCCCGGCAGGACTGGGCCCGACCAGGCTGGGCCGACAGGGGAGAATCCATGGCAGACAAGACCTTCACCGTCGAACGATCGCGTACGATCCATGCACCAGCAGCGACGGTCTACCCGTACATCGCGGACCTCCATGCCTGGCGGACCTGGTCGCCGTGGGAGAACCTCGATGAGAATCTCAAGCGGGAGTACAGCGGCCCCCGGATGGGCGCTGGCGCGCGCTACGCATGGTCGGGCAACCGCAAGGCCGGCGAGGGCGAGATGATCATCACCGAAGCCGTCGAACCGACGTCCCTCGCGATGTCCCTGGCCTTCACCAAGCCGATGAAGTCCACGAACGAGCTCCAGTTCACCCTCGGCGAGCATGGCGATACCTGCACCGTCACGTGGACGATGACGGGGCAGCAAACCCTGTTCACCCGTGCCGCGTCGCTCCTCGGTGGCATGGACAAGATCTTGGGAAAGCAGTTCAACCAGGGGCTCGAGAGGCTCGCTGCCGTGGCGGAGCCGGACTAGTCGGGGACCATCGCGACCACCGCTAGACTGCACGCATAGACACTGTGTCCCTAGTACCTCTCGGAGGATGATCTCGTGGTCAGCCCGTTGCTCGAAGCCACCATCGACACCACAGCCAGGCCCGCCAAGGTGTGGAGCGTCGTCTCCGACCTGCCGCGGATGAACCAGTGGAGCCCGCAGACCCGCAAGACCTTCGTGCTCGGTGGCGAGATCCGTGAGGGATCGCTCGCCTTCAACATCAACCAGCGCGGCATCCTGTTCTGGCCCACTCGCGCCAAGGTCGTCGAGTTCGAGCCGAACAAGAAGATCGCGTTCCGCATCCTCGACAACAACTCGGTCTGGTCCTACACCCTCGAGCCGCAGGGCGAGGGCACCCGCATCGTCGAGCGCCGCGAGGCGCCCCGCGGTACCTACAAGATCTCCCAGTTCCTCATCAAGACTTTCCTCGGCGGCAATGACACCTTCGAGCAGGAGCTCATCGACGGAATGAACCAGACCCTCGAGCGCATCAAGGCCGAGGTCGAGCAGTAGCGCCTCTGCGCCTCCCCGCTCGGCGAACGTGAAGATCCAGCCACCTCCCACGTGGCTGGATCTTCACAATTCGCGGCCAAGGCCAGCCCCAGCGAGCTCAACTGCCCTCGCGCGCGGCCCGCAAGGCGGCGATATCGAGCTTGGTCATTCCCAGCATCGCCGTGAACGCACGGCCGACCGCATCGGCGTCATCGCCGGCAAGCACGTCATCGAGCCCCTCGGGGACGATCTGCCACGACAACCCATACTTGTCCGCGAGCCAGCCGCATTGCACCTCCTTGCCGCCCGCGGAAAGAGCCTCCCAGTAGTAGTCCACCTCCTGCTGGTCCGCGCAGTTTACGAGCAGCGAGAGGGCATCGGTGAACGGGATGTCGGCGCCGCCATTGAGCGCGGTGAAGCGTTGCCCGTCTAGCTCGAAATCCACCGTCAGGACAGTGCCCTCGGGCATCGGTGCGTTCGCGGGGTAGTAGCTCGTCCGCACGATCCGGGAGTTCGGGAAGACGGACGTATAGAACTCGGCAGCCTCCGCGGCCTCGGAGTTGAACCACAGGTTCGGGACGATGCGCGGAGTGATCGACGCAGCCATGACGGCCTCCTCGGGGCGTTCCAACAGGGATAGCAATACAGACCTGCGCGCGCGGCGGGAATCATCGCGGGGGTGGCCTAGTGCCTCGTCCCTGACTCACTCGCTCTGCCCGGGCGAGCAGGGCGAGTAGACGGTGAGGGCGTGGGGGTTGGTGCGGATGCGCAGGTGGGCAGTGTCGCTGATGGGGTCGCCGTCGAGGGCGACGGGCGTGGCAGCCTCGAGCGTGATCTCGAGCTCGGGGAGCGTGAGGTGCTCGTGGATGGGGCTGGTGCGCAGCGTGCCGGTGGCGACGGCGTAGAGCGCCCGGGTGTAGGAGAGCGGGTGGTCGGCGCGGATGAGGCGGATGTCGAGGGTGCCGCCGTTGATGGCGGTGCGGGCCACGGGGATGCGGTCGGTGGGGTGGTAGGTGCCGTTGCCGATGAAGAGGGTGCGCGCTCGCAGGGATTGTCCGTTGAGGGTGATGCATAGTGGCTGCGCGGCGGCGAGCTCGCGGATCATGCCGAGCGCGAGGGGGATCCATTTGCCGAGGTGCTGCTCCCAATTCTTGCGGGCCTGGAGCGCGGCGGGGTAGGTGCCGAGGCTGGCTGTGTTGAGGAAGGCGTGCGGTGCGTCGCCGTCGAGCTGGGCCGTCGCGGTATCGATGCACTGGGACTGGCCGGTGGTGACGGCGCGCGCGGTGTGCTCCGTGGTGGGAGTGCCGATATCGAGGGCGAAGTGATTGAGGGTGCCTCCAGGGAAGACCGCGAGGGGGTGGCCGGTGTGCTCGATCGCGGCGGCGACGGTGCGGACGGTGCCGTCCCCGCCGAGTACTCCGATCGCGGTGGGCTGGTGCTCGGTGATGAGGCGGCGAATGTTGTCCGTCGTGGTGGCGCTGGTGTCGCCGAGCGGGATCTCGACGATGCGGGCGGCGGGCAGGAGCTCGGTGATCCGCGCGTGGGATTCGTGATCCGTGCTGCCTGATCCGGGGTTGGCGAGGATCAGGAGGCCTTCGCCCGCCGGGAGCGCCGGGGCATTGCCGGGGGTGATGCGGGCTGGCTCCGCGGGTGGCTGGGGCGCCCACCATCGGCGGGTGGCGAAGGCGACGCCGATGCCGATGAGGCTGCCGACGATGACGTCGGAGGGCCAGTGGACGCCGTTGTGGACGCGGGAGTAGGCGACGGTAGCGGCGAGGGGCGCGACGGCGAGCCCGAGGGCGGGGGACTCGAGGGCGACGCCGGTGGCGAAGGCCGCGGCGATGGCGGAGTGCCCCGAGGGGAAGGACGAGGTGCGGGGCGGTCTGATCCGGCGCCGGTGCAGGGGGAGGGTGGCGTGGTCGGGCCGGATGCGGGGCAGGGTGAGCTTGAACGCGACGTTGGCGAGCGCGCTGCTCGCGGCGACGGAGAGCATGCCGCGGACAGCGGCGCGGCGTGGTGGGCCAGGGTGGCGGGCGAGGAGGGTGGCGATAGCGATCCAGGGCTTGCCGTTGTTGGCGATCGTGCTCGCGAGCTGCATGGTGGTGTCGAGGCCGGAGGGCCGGATGCTCGCGGACCGGGCCATGAGCTGCTGGTCGAGCGTGATGATCGGAGCGAGAATGCGGCGCATGATTGCACGCTAGCCATTGTTGGTGCACTAGGCGTGGTGGTTCGCGGCCCTGGTTTCCCCTGGCAGGAATGGTTGTCGCGATGGGCGCGAGGGCGTAGCCTGTACGAGACTGTTGATCGATGGTCAATAACGGTCGATGAGCGATCGTGGAAACGAGGACCCCCATGACACCCACCTCCAGCCTGGCCGCGCCCCTTGCCCTGCCCTGCGGTGCCACGCTTCGCAACCGCATCGCCAAGTCGGCTCTCAGCGAGCAGCTAGGAACCCGGGCGCACGGGCCGGACCACCGCCTCGTCACCCTCTACGACCGCTGGGCCCGCTCCGGCGCTGGCCTGCTCATCACTGGCAACGTCATGGTCGATGGCCGCGCGCTGGGCGAGCCTCGCAACGTCGCCGTCGAGGACGATCGCCACCTGCCGCGGCTGCGGGAATGGGCGACCGCCGCCAAGACCGGAGGCACTCACGCCTGGATGCAGATCAACCACCCCGGCCGCCAGGTGCCCCGCAACCTCAGCAATACCCCCGTCGCGCCATCGGCCATCCCCGTCACCGGCATGGCCGGGGCATTCGGCACTCCGCGCGCCCTCGAGCACGATGAGATCCTCGACCTGATCCGGCGCTTCGGCACCACTGCTGGCATCGCCATCCGCGCGGGCTTCACTGGTGTGCAGATCCACGCCGCCCACGGCTACCTCATCAGCCAGTTCCTGTCGCCGCTGACCAACCAGCGCACCGACGAATGGGGCGGCGACGCGGTCCGGCGCCGCCGATTCCTTCTCGAGATCGTCGCCGCGGTCCGTGCCGAGGTGGGCCCAGGCACCCCGGTGGGCGTGAAGATCAACTCCGCGGACTTCCAGCGCGGCGGCTTCACCGAGGACGAGTCCCTCGCCGTCGTCGCCGAGCTCGCCGATGCCGGGGTCGATCTGCTCGAGATCTCCGGCGGCACCTACGAGGCGCCCGCGCTGATGCTCGGCAACCCCAAGGCATCCACGGTGGCCCGCGAGGCCTACTTCCTCGACTTCGCGCGCAAGGTCCGCGAGCAGGTCACCATCCCCATCATGCTCACCGGTGGGTTCCGCACCGGCAGCGTCATGGCCGATGCCGTCACCGGCGGCGACATCGATGTCGTCGGTCTCGGCCGACCGATGGTCCTCGAGCCCGACCTGCCCGCCCGGATCCTCAACGGGGACGCCGCCGCGTCGAATACCCGCCCCCGGCGCATCGGTGTGGCCAAGCTCGACGCCGCCGCCGAGCTCACCTGGCACACCACCCAGCTCTGGCGCATGGGCGACGCGAAGGAGCCCGACGCCCGGCAGCACCCCCTCGTCGGCATCGCCCGCTACGCCAGCGCCGCCGGGCTCGACACACTGCGCCGGCCCTTGCGCCGCGGCCAGTACTAGCCTCCTACCGCTACGCTAGGAGCAGGCAAACCGGGACACGGGGGAGGACTCGCAATGGTCGGGATGGTCGAATCGAGCAAGGACACGGTGCAGGAGCTCATCGTCTCCGCCGTCAACCACGTGGGGCAGGTCGCGGTCATCGCCACCACCCTCGTCGCTGACGTGGTGCGCGAGGTCGGGACACTGCTCACCGAGGTGCTCGGCATGGCCCAGCAGCTCATCGAGTCCGCCGTCAACCATGTCGGGCAGGTCGCTATGCTCATCACCCGCGCGATCGCCGCGGTCGTCTTCGAGCTCGGCGCCATCATCACCGATGGCTTCGACATGGTCGACGCCACGAGCGCCGCCCTGCGCGACCGGCGCGGCGGCCGCGTCCTCGCTGCGGTCTAGCGCGCGCGGCGCGCGATCGCGTTGGCGCCTATCATCCGGATATAGCCTGGTCCGAACGGTGGTGGCAGTGTTGGGGATGCGCAGCGCATGTCGACGCATCGTGGTCGTCGGGAGCGCTCTGGTGATCACAGCGGTCGCCGCGTGCGTGCCGCTCGCGGAGCGCACGGTCCCGTCGGGCACCCCGCGGGTGACGATATCCGCAGGCTCCCTGGCACTCGATGGCAGCGAGTGGTGGCCAGTGGGGTTCAACGCCTACCAGCTAGCAACCGATTGGGAGCTCAATGCGGGATGCGGCGCCGAGGTCGATCTCGACAAATACTTCGGTGCTCTGCCGGAGGGATCGCTGACCCGGTTCAATGCGTTCCAGTCCTTTGCCGTGGACAAGACGACCGGCGCGATCAGCTACGAGGCCCTCGACGCGGTGCTGCGCGCCGCGGAGGCCCACGACCAGCTCGTGATCCCGGTGCTCGCGGGACAGGATGGCGCGTGCGATGGCGAGCTCTTCAAGCAGCATCGCTGGTATGCCTCGGGGTGGCGGGACGTGCCCATGCCCGTGCTGACATTCGAGCACTGGGCGCGCAGCCTGGTGTCGCGATGGTCCGGTTCCCCTGCCATCGCGGCATGGGAACTCGTCGGCGAGCCCGAGCCATCGGTGTGCACGGACTACGCGTGCGCGGTCGAGAACAGGCGGTGCCCGGCGGATTCAGCGCACGTGCTGCGCCGGTTCTTCGACGAGGCGGGCGCGACCATCGCTGCGCTGGACCCGGATCGCTTGATCACGGCCGGCTACCTCGGGGGTAACCAGTGCGGGACCGCCGGCGAGGACTTCCTGGTCCCGAGCTCATCGCGCCACGTCGATATCCTGCAGTTCCACGACTACTCCATCGAGGATCCAACACTGCTCGACGGGCATCGCGACAGCGTGGAATCGAGGGCCATGCAAGCCCGGGGGCTGGGCAAGCCGCTGCTCGTGGCCGAGATCGGCGTGTCCGCGGGCTCATGCCGCTCGGTCGAGGAGCGCGCGGTCCTGGTCGAGGCCGAGATCCGGGACTATCACCGGCTCGGTGCGGCCGGAGCGCTCTTCTGGTCGTTCGTTCCTGATCCGCGCACCAATCAATGCACCATGGATATCGGTCCGGGTGATCCCTTGTGGGACATGATCGGCCAGCTCAGCTAGTTGGCATGACACGGTAGAGCCGCCATGGCGGCTGGTTGGCACCATCGTTGGGGGCCTCGAGCTCGAGCGTGGCGATCTGGGAGCCGTTGTCGAACATGGTCGGATAGCGCAGGTTCACCGCGTCGGTCGCGCCACGGCCCTCGTTCGGCACCGCGAGGATGTAGCGCACGTCGTTGCCGACCGGGTCGTTGAGGATCGTCACGAAGTCCTGATCGGAGGGGACGACGAACTGCGTCGGATTCTCGGAGGCGGCGGTGATGGCGAAGCCATAGACCGAATCAAGGATCACCGACCCGTTGGGCAGGCTCTGCGAATCAAGAAACCTGGCGATCCTCCGTTCCGTGGAGAACGACCTGATGATGGCTTGCGCCTCGTGCTGGATGCCGAGCCGCTCGGCTACCCCTGGTGCAACGATCGCGGTCAATGCGTAGTGCTGGGTCGCTAGGGTGCGATCGGTCAGGCCCCATAGGCTGATCGGCAGCGATGCGCACACCAGGAGGATCCCCGCGATGCCCCAGGAGCGTGAGCGGGGCAGCGCTGCCGGGGGCCCGCCGAACCTGCCGCGGCGACGTGGTCGCGGCACGCTGGCTCGCGGCAGAAGGTGCAGGGCAAGAAGGATGGCCAGCGGGATCGCGCAGATATAGAACCGCAGGAACGGGAACGTCAGTCCCTGGGCGAACGCGATCACCTGGAACACCAGGACCGAGGCGACGATCGCGACGGGAATGATCAGCTCGCGCTCCCGGCGAGCGAGGAACATCACGAACGCGATGGGCAGCAGCAGCGGCAGCGCCGGGGCGAGCACCATGATCTCGGCGAGCGAGAAGACGAGTCCCTCGGCGGCGGAGATCGCCGGCACATCGGACGCCTCGAGGATCGCGGTGTTGCCGTACTGGGACGAGAACTGCGCCAGCGCGTCACCGGTGAGCAGCCAGCTCGCCCCCGACCACATCGCGAAGGCCACCGCGAAGGGAAAACCCACGATGATCGCATCGAGCAGCGCTGCCGCGGGAAGGCGCAGGCCACGCCGGGTGAGGCTGACCAGGAAGACCGCGAGGATGCCCGAGCCCGCGACGACGACAGCGTCGTACCGGGTCAGGTAGGCCCCGGCGAGCGCGATCCCCGCGATGGCGAGCGCGTTGGGATCGTCGCTGTGGTACCAGCGCGCGAGGAGCCGGACCGCCCACAGCAGGAAGAACAGGAACGCGGCCTCGCTCAAGCCGTTGGCCCCGTGAATGATGATCATGGGGTGCAGGGCGAACGCTGCGACCAGCAGGCGCGCGGGCCACCCAGTGATCCCGCGATCACCGATGATCCCGGACAGCTGATAGACCGCCCCGGCCATGAACAGGGCCGACATGATGATTCCGGAGAGACCGAACCGGGTGAGCTCGGGCAGCCACGGCGAGAACGCGAGGACGGGGAGCTGCGTCATGGCGGGCAGCGGGGTGAAGATGAACCCCAGCGCGGCGAGGTGCGGGTCGCGGCTGTGCAGCACGGCCTCGGCGCTCGCCACCCGGGCTAGTGCATCCCCCATGAGGTAGTGGTGGTGCAAAGCTAGCCAGGCGCCCACCGCCAGGTAGAGCACGCCGCTCGCGAGAGCAGCCAAGCCGTGGCGCCTCACGTCGATGCCCCCGCACCAGGCAAGCCATGCGCGGTCTTCTCCCAGAACGAAGGGTTGCGCAGCAGCTGCCAGCCGCCCTTGATCGCTGCCACGCTCATCATCACCCAGTACAGCGGAACGGTCAGCACGGGGACCAGGAGTTCCTGCTGGCCGTTCTCCCTGATGCTGATCAGTCCCATGAACAAGGTGGCGGCGTTGCCCAGGACGAGGCAGGCGATCGCCGGGTAGTAGATGGGTGCAGGGAAGAGCTCGCCCAGCGAGGTCGGCTGGCCCAGGAACCACGTGAGCGTCATCATCCAGAAGACGGTATTGAGGATGGCGATCAACGGCGTGCCGGCGAGCAACACAGTCATCCGGAAGGTCGAGACCAGCCCGAGCTGCTTGTAGAGAGCCACTGGCCTGCGCGTGTGGACCAGCCAGGTCTGCAGGTAGCCCTTGTACCAGCGCGAGCGCTGGCGGATCCAGTTGATGGGGTCGCTGTTGGCTTCCTCCATGGTGGTCGATTCGAGGACGGCGGTGTGATAGCCGGCCGTCTCGATGCGCACTCCAAGGTCCGCATCCTCGGTGACGTTGAAGGCGTCCCAGGCTCCGATGTGCTCGAGCACGGAACGCTTCAGGTGATTGGAGGTGCCGCCGAGCGGGATCGGGGAACGACTGCTCATCAGCCCAGGGAGGATGAAGCTGAACCACAGGCCATACTCCGCGGTGAACCATCCCGTGAGCAGGTTCTGCTTGCCATTGTGGAAGCTGAGCTTGGCCTGGATGCAGGCGACGTTGTCGCCGAGGCGTCGGAAAGCGGCCACGGCGCGGCGCAGCTGCAGCGGTTCCGGGTGGTCCTCGGCATCGTAGATGGTGACGATCTCGCCCGTCGCGAAGTGCAGGCCGTAGTTGCATGCCTTCGGCTTGGTGCGGGGCTCGGCCGGGGGCACCTCGATGATCGTCACCGTGCTCTCGAGGTTCGCGCGGTGCGCCGCGTCGATCGTGCCATGATCGTCCGCCTCGAGCAGCAGGAGCACCTGCAGCTTGGCCGACGGGTAGTCGAGGCCGCCGACGGCTCCGATCAGCAGAGCAACGACCTCTGGCTCCTTGTAGGCGGGCACGAGGATCGTGTAGCGGGGCAGTTCCTCGTCGGTCAGCGCGAGGGCCTCGTCGTCGGTGACGCGAACGATCGCCTCCCCCCGCAGGCCCCTGGCGAACAGCAGCACCCGGTCAGAGATCGTCACGACATACGCAGTGGTGAGCACGGCCATGATGACGGTGAGCGCGGGCAGCGGCCAGGCAGCGATGAGTGCCATCGCCGCGAGGCCCGAGACGATGAGCGCATTGCGCTGCCACGGCACGAACGCGCGCGACGCGGACGCCATCGGATCACGCCAGGCAAGTCCGTTGATGGCCTCATCGAGGGCATGGACCGGATCTACCTGTGGATGCTCGGCGCTAGGGGTCATGCCGATGGCCTCGCTGCTCAGTAGCCTGCGAATTGTGCCGCGACGAGCTGTCGGGCAATGGTTGTCATGAGCTGGGCATCCTTGATCTGCGGCTGGAGGTCCGTCAGTGCTGCGTTGCCGCGGAAGAAGATCTCTAGCAGCACGGCCAGGTTCGAGGCCATGGAGGGCTCGGGCTCGGGGAAGCGCGCCCCGGCTTCCCGATTGTCGAGCGTGGTGAGCACGATTCGCTGCACCACATCACCGCGCTGCCACGCGAGGTCCAGCCGGGTAGTCGTCAGGTATTGCTCCTCATCGATCACGGACTGAAGATGTCCGCTCACGCCCTCGCCGAGGTCGACACGCTGCGGAGTGCTGCGGCGAGTACCGCTGAGGTCATAGAGCGTGCCTACCGGATAGATGTCGAGCTGCACCCGGTTCGGCAGGGTAAAGGTATCGATGGCAACGCGGCGCGCGGGGGGCGGCGTGCTAGGCAGCTGGGGATCGAGCAGCGCCGTGACGGCACCGGTTCCCGCCGGGCCGGGGTCAAGCAGCTCGAGCTCGGAATTGCCCGGGGTTGCGCGCAGGACCTGGCGGCCCAGGGTCGCTTCGGGACCGAAGTAGCGGCGCACCCAGGTGTATTCCTCGCGCGAGTCCTCAACCCACCCGGCCGGGACGACCTGCGTGATGCGCGGCGGGCTTCCCGGGCCCTCGGCGACCTCGGCACGACTCGTCTCGGGCACCGGGATCGTGGCGATCAGCCCGGCCGCGATCGCTAGCACCGCGACGGAGCGCCACGATGATTCCGTGCTGCCCGGAACGCTCTGGGGCGTCCTCTCGAGGGGGCGGGGACCGGCATGGCGACACTGCCACCGGATGAGAAGCCATGTGGCGGCAGCGGCGATCACCACGGGAAGGCGCTGGAACTGCACGAGCCCGAAACCAGGGGCCAGCGTGATCAGCAGGCTCAGCGCAACGAATCCGATCGCGCAGGCCAGAGCGTAGATCGCCAAGTACTCGCGCCGATGCCGGCCTAGCCCAAGCGCGATCGCGGAGGCGCAGATAAGGATGCTGGCCGTCCCATTGGCGCGCGCATCGCCGCCGAGCAGGCTGGAGAGCAATCGATAGGACAGCGGGCCGCCGGCGATGAGCGCGAGCCAGAGCGGCCAGTATGTTCCGAGCTGGCGCAAGCCAAAGAGCAGCACGGTAGCGGATAGCAGCAGGATCAGCGCGGCGAGGAGGTCGAGCTGGAGCAGCACATGATGCTCGGCATACCGGGGCACCACGAGCAGCTTGATCAGGCCCGCCACCACCAGCCCCAGGAAGCCAGCGATGGCGTTCGCCTGGCGGTCACTGATCGGTAGGCGCTGGCGGGGCCGCCTCGCGATGCCGACGGCCGCGAGGAGGACCAGGATGACGAAAATGGGGTAGTAGCCGGTATCCCCGCCGCTTTGGGTAGCGACGAACATGCCGGTCCACGTCGGCCAGAACGCGATCACGGCCGCTGCAGGGATCGCCGCGGACCGTACCGAGGGACGGGGAACCCTGGCCATGCGCGCAGCCTATCGGCGGGAGCGCCGGCGAAGCGCGAGGCCGAGCGCAGCGACGCCGCCGACTGCTAGGGCCCCAATGCCGACGAGCGCCAGTATCCTGCCGTTGCCGTCGAGCAGGCCGCCTTCCTCGCCCCTGTCCTCGGTGATTCCCACGGAGATCGATCGCGGCTCATCGTCACCGAACGCGGCCAGCACGTTCCCGGTCAGCTCGAACCACCTGCTCTGATCGCTCTCGAGCCAGGAGAGGATCGAATCCACGCTGGCGTCCAGGCCGTCCGTCGCGAGCGCGATATCGCCGTCGACCGTGGCGACCTGAAGTGATCCGTAGCGCTGCGAGGGATCCAGGGCGAGCTCTACCTGGGTGCCGGCAGTTCCATCCAAGATGTACGCATCGCCGGTCTTGCTCAGCGGGAGGTCCACGCCGCTCGCACCGATCAGGATCTTCGGTCCCTCCGAGCCCAGCGCGTCGTCGATCGTGCCGACCTGGAGGTGCAGGGGCGTGGCGGAGAGCGCCTGCAAACCGGAAACGATGCGGATCAGTCGGCGGGCATGGGCGAAGTCGAACTGCCCGAGGCCGGCATGGGCGCTCGGCAGCAATGCCTGGGGCAGGGATTCGAACCAGGGCTCGGGCGGATCGGCTCCGATGACGGTGAGCGCCGAGTCTGGATCGAGCGTGACCGTGACCGGTTGCTCCAGCCCGCAGTCGAGGCTCGCGCCCGAGATCTCCGCGGAGACGGTCAGAGGCATGAACCTGGGCAGGCGCGGGCCGCTGATCTCGATGGTCCTGTCGAATGCCCCGCTTGCCTCCATAGGCCAGTGGTCGAGGACCTCGTCGCCCAGAGCCACGATCATCTGCCCGCCCTGGGCCGAGGACAGCGGGGTGTAGGTGCCGATGAGGCGCAACGTGGCGTCGTCTACGGCCCAGCCGATCCGGGTCTGGTCCAGTATCAGCGGCAGGCGCACCCGGCCTACCCCGGTCGCGCGGGGCGAGCCCAGCCCAAGATCCTGGAACGTCGCGAACTCGGGGGCGATCCGTGGACGGGAAGCCTCGCCCGCGATCGATACCGAGGGCGCGGCCGCGAGCGCCGCGAGGCTACTGGTGAGCACCCGGACCTGCGTCTCGAGACCTGGCCCGCTGCCCGCCATGCGCAGCGTCGGCATTCCGCCTGGCGCCGTAGCGAGATCGATAGTGCTCTCGGCAGCCTCCTCGATAACGAAGCGCCGCGCGAGGAAGGCACTGTCCCGTCCCGGATCCTGCCCGCGCCCCGCGAGCTGCTCGACCTCGATGCGCGTTGCTTCGGCGCGATACCGGTGCATGAGGCTCGCGGCAAGCTCGGTGGCGGCGGTGATCTCGACCGGCGTGGGCTCGGCCGGGATCGCGATGACCGCGAGATCGAGCAGCGGCGGGAGAAACCCAGCGATCGAGGCGGGCGGGGACTCGTCACCCGAGAACTCGACCGTGATATCCCGCAGGGAGATCGTTGGCCTGTCCCAGTAGGTGAAGCACTCGCGCCGATCCGGCACCGTGGTCGAAACGAGGTCCACCGTGGTGGAGCCGGCAGAGATGTCTGTTCCCGCCAGCGGGAGCCTGACGATCGGCGACTCGGCGAGGCTCGCTGCGGTCAGCTCGGTCCGGCTGATCACCGCGCCCTGGTGAACCACATCGATAGTGCCGCGCGAGGCGTCCGGTGGCATCGTCGCTCGCGCCTCGAGGAACTCCGGCCGCAAGCCTTCGGGCACGGGGATGGTCCGCACGACGACGTCACGGTCACCCAGGAAATCGACTGCGGCGCCGAAACCAAGATCGCTCGCGGGGATCCGCGCGTCCGCTCGAGCCGTTGCCGTGCCGGTGGCGAGGGCACTTCCAGCCGCTAGCGCCATCACGAGTGCGCTCGTGGCCAGATTTCGGCGCAGGGCGGTGCTTGGCGAGGGCATGGAAGCCCTTTCCTCGGAGGAGATCGCAACAGCATGATGATAATCCCCCGTGGCACAATTCGCGCATTCCTCCGCTGGCGCGCGCAGAGGCTCGCCCTACCGATCACTAGCGCTCGCCGCGCTCGATCGCGTTGACTGGACAGATGTACCACCTGATCCAGCGCGCCGACATCCCCACCGAGGGCACGCTGCTGCGGCCCCCTTCGCTGGAGGCGCAGGGATTCATCCACTGCACCGGCTCGGTGGAGACCCTCGTGGCGGTGGCCAATGCCTTCTACCGCGGCTGGACCGGTGACGTGGTAGCGCTCGAGCTCGACCCCGAGCGGATCGAGCCACCCGTGCGCTGGGAGCCCGCTGATCCCGCGCCGCCGCCCGGGGTAGGTGACGAGGAACGCTTCCCCCACATCTACGGACCGCTCGATGTCGCATCGGCCCGACGGGTGCTGCATGCGCGGCGCGACCTCGACGGCACCTATCGAGGATTCGAGCAGCGCCCCGCGCTGGCCGAGCAGCATGACCTCGCCCCGCACCCGGAGGGCGGCTGGTTCCGGCGCACCTGGACGAGCCCGATCCAGGCTGGAACCGAGCGTGGCGAGCGGCATCTCGCCTCGGCGATCCTGTTCCTCGTCCCGGCTGGCCACACCACGAGCGAGCACATCGTGGCTTCCGATGAGCTGTGGCTCTGGCACGGCCCCGGCGCGGTCGAACTAGCCATCGACGGGGCTGGCCACCGGCTCCATCCTGATGCGAGCCCACAGGTGCTCGTGCCCGCAGGCGCGCGGCAGAGCACCAGCGCGAGCGAGGATTCCCTCGTCACGTGCGTGGTCAGCCCCGCGTTCGACTACCGCGACCTGCGCATCCTCGAGTAAGCAGCAAGGGCGCCTGCTACTCCCCGAGCGGGCCCCGGCCCTCCGACGAGCGCTGGCGGTCATTGGTATCGGGCAGCTGCTCGCCCAGCACCACTGCCGCGCGCCGCCACAGGACGATCGCCACGATGAGGAGCACCGCAGCGATCACACCGACCGTGACGGCGACACCGGTCATGCCTCCGGCAGCGGCAGCGAGCGTGCCCGCCACACCGATCACCGCGAGCGCGATGAGGAGGTACGCGATGTTCCTGCCCGCGATGATCCCGTGCGAAGGGCGGGCCGGGGCATTGGTGCCCGAGGACTGGGTCGTGCCGCGCTCTGTCATGGCGCTGCCTCTCCGTCGACTAAGGCTTACATGCTCCAGTGTGCCAGCGCGGCAAGCGCTTGGCATCCGTCGAGGTCCTAGCGCCAGCTCGCATCCGGCAATGGGCGCGGGCATGGCGTTCCCGGGAACGTGGCCAGCTCGAAGTGCCACCACTCGTTGATGAAGGACTGGCACAGTCCATAGCGGTAGCCGTTGCGCTGCAACCATGCCGCGCCATCGCGGGGCCCCACATCGACCGCGTCGCCGGTGACATGCGTGGACTCGTCGGGCGGCAGCACCCAGCGCCGCGCCTCATCGGGGCTTCCATAGGTCGCCAGGCCCTGCTCCCACAGCGCCTGCTGCTGCGCCGCGGACCGGGCGCCCGAAGTGACCGAGATGGCCACGCCCTCGGCCCGGGCATCAGCCACGGCCACCGTGTAGGCGAGCGCCAGCAGCGGGTCGAGACCCTCGGTTCCCGCGGCCGAGCCGGTACCGAGCGGCTGTGCCACCGCCATCGCGGGAAGCGCCACCGCGACCAGCCCCGCGCTCGCTGCCACTACACCGGTCCGCCATCCCTGCCATCGTCGCATGCGGGCCAGCCTAGCCGTAGCGCTAGCATCAAGAGGCCTGATCCGAGGCCCGGCATGGCCTGCGACACGACGGGGGACCGATGACATCACCACACGCGCCAGCGCAGCTGCCGCACCTGCTGTGGGCGGTCGAGCACAACCGGCGGGCCCTGGTGCCCATCGCCGTCATGGTCATCATGACCATCGTCGCGATGCTCCTCCTCGGGCTCACCGTGCTGCAAGCCGGTGCCGCGGCCAGCCTGGGCTCAGCGATCCTCGCTCTCGTGCCGGTCATCCCGCTCGCCGCGCTGTTCCTCTGGGTCGATAGGTGGGAGCCCGAGCCGGGCCGCATGCTGCTCGCCGCGTTCCTGTGGGGCACGAGCATGGCCGTGCTCATCGCCTTAGTCTCCGGCACCGTCCTCAACATCACGTGGGAGGCGATCCTCAGTGATCTCGGTGCCTACGCGTTCAGCCTCGCGGTGACCGCACCGATCACCGAGGAGATCTGCAAGGGCCTGTTCCTGGTGTGGCTGTTCACCTTCCGCCGCCGCGAGATCGACGGCATCGTCGACGGCATCGTGTATGCCGGGCTCGTCGGGCTCGGGTTCGCCTTCACCGAGAACATCTTCTACCTCTCCGGAGCGCTCAGCACCGAAGGGATCGAGGGCGGCGTCGTGACCTTCGTGCTGCGCTGCGTGATCAGCCCCTTCGCGCACCCGCTGTTCACCATCATGCTCGGCATCGGTCTGGGGCTCGCCGTGCAGAGCGCCCGCCGCGAGGTCAAGTACACCGCCCCCATCATCGGCCTGCTCGGCGCGATGCTGCTGCATTCCCTCTGGAACGGCTCGACCCTGCTCCTTGGCGGCTATGGCTTCATGCTCGTCTACCTCTTCATCATGCTGCCCGCGCTCCTCGCGACCATCGTGCTCGTGATCTGGCAGCGCCGCCGCCTGCAGCGGGTCGTGGCCCAGCAGCTCCCCGCGATGGTCGAGGCCAACCTCATCACGGCTGACGAGACGCCCCACCTCGCGTGCCTCACCGGGCGCCGCGACTGGCGCGCCACCGTGCGGCAGCGCCACGGCCGCGAGGCTGCCGATGCTGTCCGCGAGTACCACGCCGTGGTCACCGAGCTCGCGATCCTCTACGACCGCATCCAGCGCGGCGCCATCGGTTCCTACCGGGCACGCTACGAGCCCGAGCTCGTCCATGGGCTGCGTGCTGCCCGCCACCGGGTGATCAGCCAGCCCATCGCCCTGCGCACCGCCGCCGGGGCCGTCCCGCGCGGAAACCCGTACTACCGCTGACCCCGCCACGGCGCGCTGCCATCACTGGTGGGCCCGTGACACACCAGCGGCCACCGAAGCATCGGTGGCCGCTGGTAGTGCAGGTGGGGGCCCTAGAAGCTCGGCGTCTGCGGAGCTGGTGGGAGCGTGACGACCTGCCCGGCATAGGACAGGCCCGCGCCGAACCCGAGCAGCAGCGCGATCTGGCCGCCCTTGGCCTTGCCGGAGACGAGCATCTCCTCGATGGCCAGCGGGATGGACGCCGCCGAGGTGTTGCCCGTGTTCTCGATGTCGTTGGCCACGGGAACGTCGTCGCGCAGCCCGAGGTTCTTCTTCATCAGGTCGTTGATGCGCGAGTTGGCCTGGTGCGGGATGAACACATCGATGTCGTCGGCGGACATGCCGGACTCCTCGAGGGTGCGAGCCAGCGCCTTCGGCAGGGTGATCGCGGCCCAGCGGAACACGCGCGGGCCCTCCATGTTGATGGTCATCCGTCCGACCGGCTCCACGGCCGGATCGGTGCCCTGCAAGTCATTGGCGCGATCCATGTACTCGTCGAGCGCATAGTTCTGCGAGATCGCCGACGAGTTCTCGCCGTCGCTGCCCCATACGGTGGGGGAGATGCCGTTCTCCTCGCTGGGGCCCACCACGACCGCCCCGGCGCCATCGCCGAAGATGAAGCCGGTGCTGCGATCGGTCAGGTCGAGGCCCTTGGACATGGTCTCCATGCCGATGACCACGACATACTTGGAGGTGCCCGAGCGGATCAGGTCCGCGGCGATCGCGAGGCCATAGCCGAAGCCACTGCATCCGGCGGTGAGGTCGAACGCGGCGATGCCGTTGAGGCCGAGCTCGTAGGCGACCTCGGGAGCACCGTGCGGCACCTGGTTGGGCCAGGTGCTCGTCGCGAGGATGAGCGCGCCGATCTCTGACTTGTCCACGCCACTGTTGGCGATGGCCCGCTCCGCCGCGGTGATCGACAGGAACTTGCCGTCCTCCTCGCCGCTCACCCAGCGGCGGTTGCGGATGCCGCTGCGGTCGTAGATCCACTCGTCCGAGGAATCAAGGACCTCGCACACCTCGTCGTTGCTCACCAGCCTCTGGGGTCGGTACGCGCCGATGCCGAGCATCGCCACGTTCTGGTGTCCGGTCCTCGATGCAATGCTGACCACTTGTTCGGCTCCTTTGCCGTGATGCCACGCTTATGGCACTAAACCTATCCGCAACAGCCTATCCACAACACTTGTTCGTGGCCTATAGCCTCCGTCACTCCCGTAGTGCGGGATTCCAGTGGATTGCACGGTGCTCGGCGTCCCGCGCGGCTAGTGCCGTTCGGGCCAACCGGGGGACCGTGCCATGCCTATGATGCGGTGACGGCGGCAACACGCATCGGAGGTCGTGGGTGAACGTGTCGGAACGGTGGCGGCGCAAGGCAACGCCGGAGCAGCTCGCGGCCGAGGCCGCCCGGCAGGCGCTGGAGAGCCCGGACAGCGAGCGCAGGCAGCCACTCGTCGCGGCGACATCCATGCTCGGGGCTGGCAGCGAAGCGATCAATAGCGCGGTCACCAGCGCGCTCGGCAGGACCCGCACGGCGGCCGAGAACGCCGCAGCGGTGGCGGTCGGCGAGACTGTCGGCAAGGTCGCCGAGGAAGTCGCCGGGATGATCATCGACAGCCCCGTGCTGGCACCAGCGCTGCGCGCGTCAGCGTTCACGGTCGCGAGCCCAGTCGGCAGGGCAGGCACGAAGGTCGCTCTGTTCGCCTCAGCGACCCCCATCGGCAAGGCCGTGGGCACAGTGGGATCCCTCGCCGCGTCCTCTCCGGTGACGCGGCGGCTGGAGACCGCGGCGAAGGAAACACTGGGCGCGGCCCTGGTCAACGACACGACGAGCGCGGCGCTGAGCGTGGTGGTCGATGCGGCCCTCGATGCGACGGTCGATGTGGCGATCCCGATGCTCATCGAGCTCTCGGTCGATACCGCGGTCGATATCGTGCGCGCCACCATCCTGCAGGGCGCGGGCAGTCTCGCGAGCCTGACCCCGACCGATGCCGACGATGCCGTGGTGGCGCGCGCGGTGAACCTGGCGTTCAACAATCCTTTGTCGGGCACGGCGCAGAAGTTCGTGATCAAGGCGGTGCAGCTCGCGGCGCGCGGCGCGGCCGCGAGCGTGGTGGGCCCCATCGTGCGGGCTGCAGCGGAGCAGGCGCGCGGCGAGATCATCCGCACGCTGCTCGGCGAGGTGATCGTGAACACCCCGGTGGCGCTGACCGGGGCTGCGGTGAGCGCAACGCGCGACATCGTGACCTGGGAGGGTGGCAATGCCGACGATGCGGAGCGGCTCCTGCATGCAGCGATCACCCGGGCCGTGGTGGATGTGGTGCAGGCCAGCGCCCGCCCCGCGGCGACGCTTGCGGTGCGCAGCGTCATCACCGGCACCGTGGTGACCACGGCGATCAACGCGGCGGTGGATGCGGCGCAGGATGCGGTGCGCAACACTGCCGAGCTGGTGACGGCCTCGCCGGGGCGCTTGCGGGGCTTCCTGCGCTGGCGGCGCCGGGATGCGGAGCAGGAGCCGGAGGAGTCGTAGCCACCGCACGGGGCCCCCTCTTGGGGCCCGCGCACGACGAGGAGCCCGGACATCATTGTCCGGGCTCCTGCGCGTCAGGCTATTCGCGTGGCGGCGCTGCTCAGTAGCGGCGCGCGCTGTGGAACGGGAAGTCCGCGAGGTTGTCGACCTTCACCGGCGAGGACGAGTTCAGCGCGTGGACGACCTGGCCATTGCCGATGTAGATCCCGGCGTGCGAGGCCCCGCCGTACATGAGGACGACGTCGCCGGCCTGCAGGTTGTTGATGCTGACGGGCGCGCCGCCGGCGGCCTGGCTCTGGCTGGTGCGGGGGACATCCTTGCCGACCTGGGCGTGGGCCCAGTGAACCAGTCCGGAGCAGTCGAAGGCGTTGGGGCCCGATGCGCCCCACACGTAGGGGGAGCCGACCTTGCTCAGGGCGGCATCGGCTACGGCCTGGCCCTGCGAGACAGCGGGGGCGGCGATGTCGGTGATGTTCCCTGCGGGGGCGGCGATGTCGATGATGGGTCCGGCGGTGGCGGGGACCTCGATGGCGCCAATGCCGGGCACCGTGATCGTGTCGGCCGCTGCCTGCATCGCGGGGAGGACCGCCGTGGCGGAGAGGAGCCCGGCGACGATGGCGGTGCGGGCGGAACGCTTCAGGGTGATGGAAGCCATGAGGTGAATCTCCTTGGATTGGATTGCCGCGGCCAGGCACGGGCAACGGGTAGTGACGCGGAACCCGTTGTCTTGGGATGGTCGGCGACTGATCCGCCCCGTGTGGTGCTCGGGGGACCGCCGCTCCGTTCGGTCACAAGAAGATTACGAAATGGCAACGGCGGCGTCTAGAGCTGGGCTTTTGTGCAGCCTAGTGTGGCCTTGGGCACACTGCTTGCTCCTGCAAGCGGCTGCTAGCACGTCGCATGGGTGGTTTGCTGCCATGAACTGCATATTCACTAGCGATGGGCAGTGGTCGGGCCTGTCAACCCCTCGGTTCCGCCTCGCTCGCTCGTCAGCCTGGCGACACATTTCTGCAAGAGCGAGTAATCGCAGCGCATAGAGCCAAAGGTGAAAAATGGATCTCGGACGGTGTGACGATAATCCCAGTTCGGCAAACCCCCGTCCCGCAGCCCCAGGATCACGCCCCGACGGTAACGACCAGTGCTCATCCCGCGGCCCAAGCGCCCATCGCCCGCCGCACCTACCGGCAGTTGTGTTACCGAATGCACCCGCCGCCGCGCCGCGCAGGGTGCAGAAGCGCGCACAACCGGGCGGGGTCATCGCTCCCGGGCCTTAACAGGCCCCCCGGCCAGGGTCTACCCGCGCGCCTTCAACGCCTCGGTGACCAGCGGAACCTGCAATGGCAACCGGGCCACCGCGCCCGCCTTCATCCATGGCGACAACCGGTTCGACCGCAGCCAGTCCACCGTCATCTGCACGTTTGCAGGAAACACCGCCACGAACAGCAACGCAGCGAGGGTCGCTCCGATGCGCTGCGTGCGCGGCACCGCCAGGATCCCCGCGATGCCAAGCTCCGCGACCCCGGACGCCTGTGTGTACCAGCGGGGCTCGCCCGGCAGGAAGCGCGGCACGATCCGATCGAAGAACTGCGGCGCCACGAAATGGACCACGCCCGCGCCCCCGAGAAGCACCGCGAGGCGCAGGGCCGCGGCACGACCTCGAGCAGAAGGGGCAGCGGAACGGGGCTCAGTGCTCATGCAGCCAGCATGCCCGATCAGGCTGCGCCGCGCCCGGCCAGGGTGCCGGGGAGGCCCGCCGGGGCTTCGGGGCGCGCATCCGTCGTGTGCCCGGATGTTTCGTTGCGCAGGGCGGGAACCAAACCCCGAGCACCTGCATCCCACGTCTCGATCAGTACCCGCAGCAGTTCGACTGCCCAAGCGCAAAGCCTCGCGCCGCGCGCCCACCAGGAAGGCAACCACGCAATGACCACCAGCAAGCCAGGCAATCCAGGCCTCCGGTCGCCATTCATGCAGGGCGCCGCCGAGGGCCACCCGCACTATCCGGCACCGGGACGGTCCGACCCGCAGCCGCCCCTGCCGCCGCGCTATGCCGCGCAGCCCTATCCCGCGCCGTATCCAGCGTGGGCGGCTGGACCGGCACCCTCCGCGCAGGGAACGCCACCCCGCGGATCGTCCTCGCGCAACTGGATGGGCATCGTAGCGATCACGCTCGGGGTGCTCGGCATCCTGCTGTTCGTCGCTAGCTTCGTGGCGGGACCACCGATCATCCTGCTCAGGGCTTCCTCCGTGGCCCTGATCATCCTGCTCGGAACGAGCTCCGCGATCCTTGGCGCCCTCGGGGCCGCCAGCGCGCGGCGCGGAACGGCGACCAACAAGCCCGTGGCGCTCGTCGGCGCGGGAGCGGGCGTGATCGCGACCGTTCTCGGCATGGTCGGCACCATCCTGCTCGGCCTCTCCATCTGGGGGCTCGCCACTAGCACCCGCGCCGAGGCGCAACCCGAAGGCTCTGCTCCGGAGCCCGCCGACGGCCCAGGGGCCTCCGCCCAGTTCCAGGACGCATCGGATCCAGTGGGAAGCCTCCCCGCAGGCGCCAGCCCGGCTGGAAGCAGCGTCACCCTCGACGGCGTGTGGCTGATCGCCATGGAGACCCGCCTGGATGCCACGGGGATCGTCCTCGAGGAGAACCCGTTCAACAACGCGCCGCCGGCGGGCAGCCAGTTCGTCATGACGCAGATCCTGGCGACCAACCTCACGGAGGAGGCGCGGGAGCTCGGCTGGAGGGTGGACTTCGCGATCATCACCGCGAATGGATCGCGCTACGGCATGGCCCACGGCAGCGCGTGCGGTGTCATTCCCGAGCCGATGTACGCCGTGGAGGAGCTCGCGGGCGGCGGTGCGGTCATCAGCAATGTCTGCGCCGCCGTGCCCTCGAGCCAGCTCTCCGGGGCGCAGTGGCAGATCACGGTCTACGGCGATGACTACAGCACGACCACGGGGTTCCTCGCGCTCACGTAGCGAGCACGGGGCGGGCGCGAGCGGGGAGGAATCCCGCTCGCGCCCGCCGTTGCCGCAGCCAGTGGAACCTCTCAGGCGACGCCGGCGAGGTCGTAGGTCTCCGCGAGCGCCCGAGCCAGCTGGGCACGCGCGCGGCTCAACCGGGATCGCACTGTTTGCACGGGAATGCCCAGGTGAGCAGCGAGCTCGTGATAGGGCATCGCGGTGTACTCGCGGAGCACCAGAACCGCGCGGAAGTCGTCGGAGAGCAACGCGAGGGCGGCGTTGATGGCGTCCCGGTCGGCTGCGCGCTCGGCATGATCGGGTCGATCGTCGGCGAGATCCAGCGAGTGGAGGTCGATCGCGAGCTCGCGGCGGGAACGAACGATCATCTTCGACGAGTTCGCAGCGATCGTGTATGCCCACGTCCCGAACGTCGCGTCGCCACGGAACTTGTGCAGGTTCTGCCACGCCGCGGCCAGCGCGTTCTGCAGCGCGTCCTCGGCATCGTGGCGATCGTTGGTGATGCGGTAGCAGATGGACCACAACCTGCTCCGGTACCGGGTGACGAGGTCGGCGAATGCCCTCTCGTCCCCGCAGCGCGCACGATCGATCAGTTCTTTCTCGGTCACAATCCCCCCCAGGTTGTGTGAGTTCCAGGCCCCTGCCCGGCAATAGATGCACCCCCCGGTGCATGAGCTATATCGCCCTGTGACTGCCAAATGTCACACTCGTACGAAGTGTCGTGCATCACATATCGGTGGCCGCAACCGCTTCAGGTCGAGCGCCGGTGCCCGGCACGAGGTGATCGAGCGACCGCGCGCGGGGGCCCGTGGTGGCTTGGTGGAGCATCCTCGACCACGCCTCATCGGTCAGGGCGGGGATCGGGCCTGCCTCGATCCCAAAGGACGCGGCGAGAGGATCAGCAGTAGGGACCATGGGGGAGTTCCTTCCGTGCATGAGGGGCGGGCTCGTGGCCCTCGGGCGGACGCCGCATCGCGTGCGAATGATCCGCTGTCGTCGCGTGAGGTGCAACCGATCGGCGAAAAGTTCCCACCGGCCATGCCCGATTTGCGGCATCGGCGGGTGACGTGGCGAAGGCAGTCCCGGCGCTAGAGGCTCCTACCCGCTCAGCACCTGCTCGACGAATCCTCGCACCTCCGGCAGCGAATGCTCGAGGATATCCCGATGATCGGCCTCCGCATACACCTCGAGGTCCACGGGCTCGCCCGCGGCATCAAGCTCCGCCGCGAACACCAAGACCACCGGCGCGGGCACATCGATGTCCAGCCCGCCCTGGACGAGCAGTACTGGATGGCCATACCCCCGCACCGGCACCTCCGCCATCGAGCGCACCGCTTCCATGAAGCCAGGGATGTCACGCCACGGGGTAGTGAACAGGTCACCCGGGCGCATGCCCTCGACGTCGTACCACAACTGCGATCCGCACACCGTCTCCGCGCTATCGATCAACGCCCGCCCAAGCTCGGTGAGGTGGTCGTTCAATGGCACCTCGGGTGAAGTGTCGCGTACCGCAGTCGCGAGCATCACCGCGTAGCTCATCAGTCCCTGTGGCAATGGCACAGCGACGAACGGATCCATCGCCAGCGCGAGAACCTCCACTTTCACCCCGGGCGCTATAGCCACAGTCCCCCGGAAGTCCATCTTGCTGCCCGGATCGAGCGCGGACACCTGGTTGCCAGTGAACAGTGCCGCCTGGCCGCCCTGCGAATGACCCATCACCAGCCACTGCGGTGCCAGATCGATATCGAGCTCGTGCGCCGACGCCACCGCATGGACCACCGATGCTGCCTCCACCCGGCCATTGAGGTACGAATGCAGGCCCGGGGTGCCCAGGCCCTGGTAGTCGGTGATGACCAGCGCGTACCCGGAACGCAGCCAGCCATCGAGGTACGCAGCGATGTCGTCGTGCCACGTCAGGGCTGAAGGCGTGCAATCATCACCGAGTCCCACCGTGCCATGAGCGAACGCGATGACGCTCCAGCCACCAGGCGGGGGCGTGCCGCGCGGCGTGAGTACCGCCGCCGTGCTCAATGCCATGCGTCCCTGCTGGTCCGGAGTGGTGTAGGCGTAGCGATAGGCTTCCCCGGTCCCCGGCAGCCACAGGGAGGCATCAAGCTCCGAGGCTGCCACGAGAGCGCCAGGCACGGCGGGTAGCGGTCCCGCATGCTCGCGCATGTCCAGCCCCGACCACACGGGCGGCCCCTGCTCATGAGCGACAGCCACTGCGGGCGCCACCAGCGTCATGCACAGCAGGGCCGCAGGAGCCGCGAATGCCAGCAGGGATCTTGGAATCAGCACCCGGTGACGCTAGCCGCGGACCGGGAATGCTTGTGGCCATACGTGTTTCACCATCAAGGCTCGTGGCTTTGCGTTGCCTGCGCATCCAGAACCCGGGCACGCATCAGGGCTCGACGCTCGAGCCGGGAGCGGGATCCGGCAGGTACTGCGCCCAATCAAAGCTCATGTCGCCGACGACAACGAAATGCGGGTTGAGGACGCTGTCCTTGGTGTTGTAGCGCAACGCAGCCATATCGAGAGTGGTGACGGCGCCGCCTGCCTGCTCGGCGACGCACTGCCCGGCCGCGGTATCCCACTCGGAGGTGGGCCCGAGCCGGGGATAGAGGTCCGCGGCGCCCTCGGCGACCATGCAGAGCTTGAGCGAGCTGCCGACACTGATGCTCGTGGCGTGAGGCAGGCGGTCGAGCAACGCATCGACGGCGGCACCACGGTGATTGCGGCTTGCCACTACTCGCATGGCGGCCTCGTCGGGCCGTCCGCTCATCGGGGCGGTAGCGATGGGAACGGGATCTTCCTGGCCCTGCTGCTTCCAGGCGCCCGAGCCTGCAGCGGCGAACCACGAGGTGCCGCGGACGGGCGCGTGCACCACCCCGAGGACAGGCACGCCACTGTCGATGAGGGCGACATTGACCGTGAAGTCGCCATTGCGCTGCACGAACTCCTTCGTGCCATCCAGCGGGTCGATCAACCAGTACCGCGACCATCGCTGCCGCACCGCGAACGGCGGCAACCCATCCTCCTCGGAGAGCACGGGCATCCCGGCGCCGAGCGCGCGCAGGCCGTCGACCAAGCAGTGGTGCGAGGCGAGATCAGCGGCGGTGAGGGGTGATCCATCAGCCTTGAGGTCCACATCGAAGCCAGCACGGTAGATGTCGAGGATCCGGTTCCCGGCCTCGCGCGCGAGCTCCAGGACCCCGGCGACGAGGGCGCCCGGATCAGTATCGGCGGCGTGGACCATGCTTTTCCTCCAGTATCGAGCGGGCATCGCCACGCTAGCACCAGGGCAGGACGGTTCCCTCGGGACTTGCCCGGCCGCGCAGCCCGGTGGGATCCTCGACAGCATGTGTCCCGGCATCGCGAGGAGCAGCCATGCCTGACTATCCGATCCGGATCGTGCAGTTCCTCGTCTCGCCCGCGCACGCCTACTTCGGGCGTCCCAAGGACGGGCCCGCCGAGGTTCCCACCGAGCTGCCCGCGCAGATCGAATGCGTCGCGGGCAAAGGCATCCGCGGGGATCGCTTCTTCAACATCCGCGCTCACACCGAGGCCGCCGTCACGTTCCTCGCGGCCGAGGCCTGGGATGCGGCGTGCGTCGAGGCGGGCAGCAGCGCTCCTCCCGAGCTGGCCCGGCGCAACATCGTCGTCCACGGTGTGGAGCTGGATCGATTGCGCGGCGAGGACTTCACGATCACGACAGAGCAGGGCAGCGTCGGTTTCCGCGGCGGGCGCCCAGCGCACCCGTGCGCCTGGATGGACATCGTGATCGCGCCCGGCATGCGCAAGGCGCTCGTGGGGCGTGGCGGGATCCGTGCGGGGGTTCTTTCCGATGGCGTGCTCGGGCTCGGCGAGGCGACCTTGTCCTGCGATGTGCCCCTCGACGCGGCGCGGGCAGCGGTGCCGGTGATGCGGGCGCAACCGCTCGGCTGAGGGGCGGCTGTCAGGCCCCTGGCCCCAACCGATGCAAACGCGATAGAAACCGCGGAGATCCCGGGTGACGATCTATCGCATTTGACGACTTCTATCGCGTTTGCGGCCCGGGCCTCGCCACTACGGACAGGCCCCGCCACTACACCCGGGTGGCGACACCGAGCGACAGCGCCCCGAGGAACTTGGGCGTGCCCTTCTCGTAGAACGTGTCGATGCTGGTGATGGTGAATCCGGCGTCCTCGACGAGCCGGGCAATGGGCCGATCGAGGTTGCAGCCGCCGAAGAGCTTCTGCTGGAGGGGATTGAGCCGATGCTGCCACGCCTGCACGTTGGTGTCGGGGGCGAGTCCATGCTCGACGAAGTGGAAGGTTCCACCTGGCTTGAGGACGCGGCGCACCTCGTGGAGGGCGGCGGTGACGTCGGGGATGGTGCAGAGCGTCCAGGTGGAGAGAGCGCTGTCGCAGCTCGCGTCATCGAGGGGGAGCGATTGCCCGTCGAGGCCGTGCCGCTCGACGGGGACGCTGGATTGCTCGACGCGCTTGCGGGCGATGCGCCAGGCAGCATCGGCGGGCTCGATGGCCAGCACGCGGGACACCGACGGTGGGTAGAACGGGATGTTCAGGCCGGAGCCGAAACCGATCTCCACGACGTCGCCAGTGAGCCCGGCGCAGGCGCGTTCGCGCTGCGGCTCGGTCAGCTTGGTGCCGCATGCGACGTTGATGATGCGAGGCAGGATCTTGTCGTCGTAGAAGCCCATGAGGCCAGGGTACTGGGATGACGGGCGCCGCATCGGTCGATCGCGGGTGTGCAGAAAACGACAGCGCCATGCACCAATGCTGTCGTTCTTCGCACACTCGCGGGAGTCGCTACGCGGGACTTGCGGCGGAAGCCGACCAGGGCCGACCGCAATGCGCGGCCGACCCTGGTGCGACCCTGTTCAGGGGTGCGACTCGGATCAGGCGAGCTCGTACCGGTCGAGGTTCATGACCTTGTCCCACGCGGCAACGAAGTCGCGGACGAACTTGTCGCGGGCGTCATCGCTGGCATACACCTCGGCGACGGCACGGAGCTCCGAGTTGGAGCCGAACACGAGATCCGCCCTGCTGCCGGTCCACTTGGTGGTGCCCGTGGCGCGGTCGATGCCGTTGAACGTGGTCGAGTCCTCGCTGGTGGGCTTCCACTCGATGCCCAGATCGAGCAGGTTCGCGAAGAAGTCGTTCGTCAGCTTCTCCGGGGTGCTGGTGAGCACGCCGAGCGGTGACTGCTGGTGGTTCGCTCCGAGCACGCGCAGGCCACCGACCAGCACGGTCATCTCCGGAGCGCTGAGGGTCAGCAGGTTCGCCCGATCCAGCAGCAGGTACTCGGCGGGCAGCCGGTGGCCATCGCGCAGGTAGTTGCGGAATCCATCGGCGGTCGGCTCGAGCGGCGCGAACGAATCCGCATCGGTCTGCTCGGCTGTCGCATCGGCGCGGCCCGGAGTGAAGGGCACCTCGACGTCGTGGCCGGCATCCCTTGCCGCCTTCTCCACCGCGGCGCATCCACCGAGAACGATCAGATCGGCCAGCGAGACTTCCTTGCCCCGCTTCTGGGCGTTGTTGAAGTCCTGCTGGATCCCCTCGAGCGTGCTGAGGACCTTCGCGAGCTTCTCGGGCTCGTTGACCTCCCAGTCGCGCTGCGGCTCGAGGCGGATGCGGGCACCGTTGGCTCCGCCCCGCTTGTCGCTGCCACGGAACGTCGACGCCGACGCCCAAGCGGTGGAGACAAGCTCGGGAATGGTGAGATCGGAGCCGAGGATCTGCTTCTTCAGCGCCGCGATGTCCTTCGCGTCGATCAGCTTGTGCGTCACCGGCGGCAGCGGATCCTGCCAGATCAGGTCCTCGGCGGGAACCTCGGGGCCGAGGTAGCGGGCCTTGGGGCCCATGTCGCGGTGGGTGAGCTTGAACCAGGCGCGCGCGAACGCATCGGCGAACTCGGCGGGGTTCTCATGGAACCGCTTCGAGATCGGTGCGTATACCGGGTCGAAGCGCAGCGACAGGTCCGTGGTCAGCATGACTGGCTCGCGCTTGGCCGACGGATCATGCGGATCCGGCACCGTGTTCGCGCCCGCGCCGTCCTTCGGCTTCCACTGCCACGCCCCGGCCGGGCTCTTGAACTTCTCCCACTCGTACCCGAAGAGGATGTCGAAGAAGCTGTTGTCCCAGGTGGTGGGGGTGTTCGTCCAGATGCCCTCGAGGCCACTGGTGATCGTGTCGTTGCCCTTGCCGGAGCCGAACGCGTTGCGCCAGCCCAGGCCCATCTCGTCGATGGGGGCACCCTCGGGTTCCGGTCCCACCAGATCAGGATCCCCGGCGCCGTGCGTCTTGCCGAACGTATGACCGCCAGCGATGAGCGCGACGGTCTCCTCATCGTTCATCGCCATGCGGGCGAAGGTCTCGCGGATATCGACCGCGGCGGCCAGCGGATCAGGGTTGCCGTTGGGGCCCTCCGGGTTCACATAGATCAGGCCCATCTGCACGGCCGCGAGCGGGTTCTCCAGGTCACGCTCGCCGGAGTACCGCTTGTCATCGAGCCACTCGGACTCGGGACCCCAGTACACATCCTCGTCGGGCTCCCACTCGTCCACGCGGCCACCCGCGAAGCCGAACGTATCGAGGCCCATCGTCTCGAGCGCCACGTTGCCCGTGAGCACCATCAGGTCCGCCCACGAGATCTTGCGGCCATACTTCTGCTTCACCGGCCACAACAGGCGGCGGGCCTTGTCGAGGTTGCCGTTATCGGGCCAGCTGTTGAGGGGAGCGAAGCGCTGCTGGCCACCACCGGCGCCACCGCGACCGTCACTGATGCGGTAGGTGCCCGCGCTGTGCCACGCCATGCGGATCATCAACGGGCCATAGTTGCCGAAATCCGCGGGCCACCACTCCTGCGAGTTGGTCAGCACCGAGGCGATGTCCTTCTTCACCGCCGCGAGATCGAGCGTCTTGAACTCCGCGGCGTAGTCGAAATCCTCGCCCATCGGGTTCGACACCGAGGTGTTCTTGCGGAGGATCTTCAGGTTCAGCTGGTTCGGCCACCAGTCACGGTTCCCGCCGCCCGCCGTGGGGTGCTTGGGATTGCTGGCCCCGAAAGGGCACTGCCCCTCCTGGGGATCGTTGATCTCTTCGAAACCGTCATGCGGGCTATCAGGCACGGCTGGTCCTTCCAGTGTTCAGGGTTGTGGCTCGGATTGGGCTGAAGCCAGGCAGGCGGGGCACAAGCCCCAGAAGATGACCTCGGTCTCATCGATCTCGAAACCATGATCATCCGACGCGGTCATGCACGGTGCCGAACCCGTGGCGCAATCAACATCAGCGATGACGCCGCAGCTGCGGCACACCACGTGATGATGGTTATCGCCCACCCGCGTCTCGTACCGCGCCACGGATCCTGTCGGCTGGATGCGCCGCAGCAACCCAGCAGAAGTCAGGGCCCGCAGCACGTCGTACACGGCCTGGTGCGACACGGCACCGTGATTCCGGCGAACCACGGTGATGATGGAATCGGTATCCGAGTGCGGATGGTCATGCACCGCCGTCAGCACCGCCAGGCGCGGCGCCGTCACGCGGAGGGCTGCCCCGCGCAACAGACGCTCGAAATCCGGTCGCGTGCTCACACCCCAAGTGTGGACCACTTTCTGGAATCAATCAAGTATTTGGGCGGAGGGGTTTCGGGGAGGGGGGGCAAGGGGCGCGCTAGCACGTCGAGGAGCGGGGGTGCCCCCGAGCGCCAGGAGTGCTGCGCCACGCGAGTGAAATCTGGCATCGTGTGCGTACGTTGAACCGCCCCGGTCGTGACAGGACGGCTGCACCTGGCCCTGTGCAACCGCAGCAGAAAATCGCGGACCACGAACATCGAAGAGGACTGCAATGCTGGACTCGACGCTCAAGTTCTTCAACAGCCGACACAGTAGCGAGCAAGTGGCGATCCTGATCGGAGGGGGCATTGCCATGCTGTGGGCGGGAATTCAGCTGGGGGAGATCATCGCGTACCTGTCTAGTTTCTGAAGCGGCTGCTGCAACGCCAGCATGTCTCGGCCAGGAGCGCAACACACATGCGATGTCGCGCAGCGCAGGCCCCGGGTGGCCTGCCGCGCGCGGCGGCGACACTAGGAACCAAACGGAAGAACCGTCACGATCACCTGCCGTGACAGAGCGGACTGACCCTCCTGGCGCACTGTCACCGTCGCGGTATACGTCCCCGGCGCCTTGACACGCAGAGTCGTGCCTGGGTTATAGGAATCGCATCGGGACTCGTGCTCCTCCAGCGTCCTTCCCGCGCCGACCAGGGTGACGCTCGAGGTGCACTCGCCGCGGATCTGCTCGTCGCCGGCGAAGGACTTCCAGTAGATGACGATCTTCTTGGTGTTGTTGTTGGCCGCGATGTAGGTGTGCTCGCCGACCCGGTCGTAGCCCCAGGTGTCGATGTCGATCCGGTCGATGACCCTGCTCGGGCTGGCGTCGGGTTCCGCAGCAGGTTCAGCACGAGTGGATTCGGGGGCCGCCTGCTCCGCGACTTTCGGCTCGAGCGTGTAGACGAGCCGCCTGATCCCAGTAAACGGCGAGAACACCCCTGTCAGGCTCGCCTTGAGCTGATCGGGCAGAGTGGTCAGCAACGATGCGACGACGCCGATCTTGTGCGCGGCCACCTTTCCTTCGGCATCGACGACCTTGCCTGCTGCGGCAGCGACGCAGCTCGCGACATCACCGAGCCCACCCACGAACTCGTCCAGCGACTCCTTGTCCGGCTCGGAGGCAGAATCGATCGCCGTTCCCGCGCAGTCATACGATGCGGAAAGATCCTGGAAAGCGTCAAAGGTGGCAGAACCGTCCAATCCGTACATCCCCATCGCTGCGAGAAGGGTGCCGAACTGCAGCGCCACTGGATCGATCGTGAGGTAGATGGCTCCCGATACCGTGGAAGCAGGGAGGTCGAGCCTGCCCATTCCCTTGGGTGGGAGTGTTGCATTCCCTCGCGCGCCCTGTATGGCGACTGCGATCAGATCGGTGCTGCTGTCGGGCCTTAGGGGCGTGAAGGAGCCCTCCGGCTCGGAGGTCACGGAGTAGTAGTGCTCGGATTCCGAATCGAAGGATATGGCTACCGCATCAGATGAAGCATTGATGCAGGCCGGGACGATGCCGGGCTGCGCAGGAGTCAACGTCACTTCCGTCTCGCCGACCATCGCGCTGTCGCCCGACGCGCACTCAGGCTCTGCTGAATCGTTTCCCGCTATGACGCGCGCGATTCCTTCCCGCAGCGCGCTCGCTGGATCCGTCACCAAGAGCGTGAACTTGCTCAGATGCGGAGTTGTCGCCGTTACTACCTGAGCGTCCGGATCCCAGGAGGCCAGCAGCAAATCGGATTCGCCATTGGCATCGTCCACTGCAATGAGTGGGCGCCTCGGTTCGCTGAGCTGCGCCACGAGGTCCGGGGCGCCCGCTAGATCGAACTCAAGCTTGATCGGTTGCCGGGGTTGCAGGCCATCGCCCAGTCTGATCTCCACGCCAGGGGCCGCCGCTACCTGTGCCGGTAGCGGCAGGCGCTTGCTCGCCGGCGTAATAGCAAGTTCGGTCCCGCTGGCCGCGACACCAGCAGGAGCCTTGGCCGTGACAACAACCCCGCCGAACTCTCCGCCGACCGTAGCGCCATCCGCGGCAATGCGCGCGCGGGCACTGATCTCCGGCTCTGCCGTCGGCGAAGGTGAAGCTTGCGACACTGACTCGGCTACCGGGTCTGGCTGTGGTGCGGGCGCCCCGCCACAACCCCCCGCCGACATGACCGCAACGAGCGCTACCGCGCCGACTCGATACCCATTTCGGCGTTGATTGTGCTGAGACAACGGCCCCCCAGTTCATCGGATCCCGCCGGTCGAGGCCGCGGTCGAGTTCAATCTCGTGACCAACACCAATCTAGCGTCGAGCCGAAGGCGGGGCCGTGCCTCGCAACGAAAATCATCTGTTTGACCGACACCTCAACGCCCCCGCGCTAGCACGTCGACGGTGCTGGTTCGCCGCGGTAGCGGGCCTGGAGGTATGCCACGGCTGCGGGGAGGCCTTCTAGGGCGGCGGTGAGGTGGTCGGGGCTGTTGACGCGGTGCAGCGCGACGGTTGATCCGGCGGCGCAGTAGCGGGCGACGGTGCGGTCGACGGCATCGATGGGGACGAGCAGGTCGGTGCTGCTGTGCCAGATGAACATGGGTGTGGTGGGGACGCCGGGGTAGGAGCTGACGCTGTTCTCCTCGATGACCGCGGTCGCTTCGGGGGAGTCGACGAGCTCGGGTGCGACGGCGATGTCGCGGATGCCGCGGTTGATGCCGACGCCGAGGATGTCGTTGGTGCAGCCGTCGTTGAGCTGGCGCTGCAACGCGCGTCCGCTGTCGGTGAGCTGGGTGGAGACGGGGAATCGCTCGGGGTACTCGCGCTCGAGGCCGAGGGCCGCGGCGAACGCGAGCCCGAACGCGGGGTGCGGGTCGTCGCCGAGGGCGTTGGCAAGGTCGCGCAGGTCCATGGGTACTCCGCCCGCTGCGGCCCCGATGATGTTCAGCTCGGGGGCGTAGGCGGGGGCGAGCGCGGCAGCGAAGGCGGTGGCCATTCCGCCCCCGGAGTACCCGGCCATGGTGATGGGGCTTTCGGTGAGCTGGAATTGGGTCGCGCGCTGGACGGCGCGGATGCCGTCGAGCGTGATGGTGCCGCCGAGCCTCGCGGCGCCGTAGGCGCTCTTCGGGCCGAGGTGATCGGGGACGGCGACGCTCCAGCCCTGCTGGAAGGCGGCGTTGAGGGCGGGGGCCTCCCGGATGACGTCGAGCGGGTCGTTGGTGTAGAGCGCCCGCGATGGCGTGCACTGCAGGCCTAGCGCGTTGATGATGTGCTGGAAGGACAGGAGCGGTCCGTTGGCGGTGCGGTTGAGTGGCAGGAACAGCATGGTGGTCGCTGCGATCGGTGCGCCCGCGGAGTCGGTGGAGCGGAACTGGATCTGCCAGGTCTCGACGCCGGCGAAGCCGGGCGGGATGGGTCGCGGTCGGATCTTCAGCACATCGCCCGGCGCGGCCTGGGCCAGCTCTGCGGGGGCGGCGTAGAACGGGTCGGGATCGGCGGGCGGGTAGAGCGGTGCCGCCATGAGGGCAGGGGAGGCGCCGAGCAGTGCGAGCAGCGCGAGGGTGATCGCGGCCAGCGTGTGGCGAGCGGGGTTTCGCATGCGTGGGTTCCTGCTTCTCGGTCCGTTTGATCGCTGCCGTGCCCGGTTTGGTGGGGAGGCGGGGCCACCTGTGATGTGGGTCACGCAGATCGAACTTTATGCCGAATTGCTATCGATTTGGCCAAACTGGCCACAAATGGGTCGGACGTATGTCAGTGGTGCGGATGTGCACGCATGGGACTGGGGCTGCGTCTGCGGCGGGCAGGTGGACGGGCAGATGGTGGTGCGGCGCCTCTGGCAGTCCGGCTCGCCCGGTCGCTGCCGCGCGTACGCTCGCATCCATGGCTGATGACACGGGGCGGGTTGGCGCCGGTGCGCGCGTGGGTGGCTGGGCTCGAACGATTGGTCGCTGGGTGCTGGGCTTGTTCCTGCTGTTCGCGGGCCTGTCGCATCTGACGTGGGCGCGAGCGGAGTTCCTTGCGCAGGTGCCCGGGTGGGTGCCTGCCGATGCGGACCTGGTGGTCATTGCTTCGGGCGTGGTAGAGGTCGCGCTGGGGCTGGCATTGCTGCTGGCGCGGCAGGGCCGCTGGCGGGTGCTTGTCGGCTGGGTGGTCGCGGCGTTCTTCGTGGCGATCTTCCCGGGCAACATCTCGCAGTTCGTGACGGGCACGGATGCGTTCGGCCTGGAGAGCGACCTGGCGCGGGGCGTTCGCTTGTTGTTCCAGCCCGTGCTCGTGGTGTGGGCCTTGTGGTGCACGCGTGCGTGGGCGGACCGGCCAGCTGTGCTGCGTCGGCGCCGGGCCTAGAGGCGGTAGGTGCGCGGGGTCGGATCGATTGGCCGTTCGGCTGCAAACGCGATAGAAACTGCCGATACGGCAGCTCTGCTTCTATCGCGTTTGAGGGTTTCCGGTGCTTTTGCGCCGGATGGGCCCAGCTAGCCGGAGTGGCCCGCCGCCGGATGGGCCCCGTTGGCCGTGGCGTCAGGTGTGGGAGCCTTGGCCTTGCTGGTTCGTGACCGTGGTGAGCAGGAAAGCGCTGTCGGCACAGGCGAGCACCGAATGGCGTTCATGAGTGAGGATTCCCAGTTCCCCTGCGCTGAGGTCGCGCGGCGGCTCGCCCTCAGCCTCGACGCGGACTCGTCCGGTGAGAACCTGGATGCTCGCTGCGGGCGGGGAATTGTGCTCGGCGAGCTCCATGCCTTCCCGGAGCGCGATCACCGTCTGCCGGAGTGGTCCGTCATTGGCGACGAGCTCGGCGCTGCGGCCATGCTTGTCCGTTCGCGCTGCGGCGAGGTGGGACTCGGCGAGTTCCCTCAGGTTTGTCATGACAGTCCTCGGGGTTGCCTGCTGGCTCTGGTGCGAACCTACGCCGCGCGCAGCGGATGTGTCCACCGTTTGGGAACCGTGCGCGATGGGAGCTCCGCGAGAGGGGCCCGATAGCATCGGTGAACGTGCATGGCGGCCACCTCTCCTGGTTGCATGTGAACGGGGAGTGAACAATGCCCCACTGTCCGGGAGAATGTGGTTTGTCACATGCCCGCGGACTTGACCGATGTTCGCTACGGTTCCTAACATAATGTTAGTTGAACTGGATCTATTCCGCCCGGGCCAAGCCCGCTACCAGCCCCAACGATCCTAGCGGCACCTGCAACTAGGCATCGTGCTGACCCGAAGAATTCGTGAGGCTATTGATGCGCATCGCCGACACAATTGATGAACAAGTGTTGGCGCTGACGCCCCTGGATCGACCAAATGCCCGGATCGTCACGGCCGCATGCCATGCCGGCGCGCTCGGCGTTCTCGAGCTTGGGACTGGTTCTTCCCTCGCCCGGCGCGAGCTCGCTGCGGCGGCCGCCGCGATCCCCGGTGGATTCGGTGTCCGCATCGCTGGCCACTGCTCGCTCGGAGCCGATGCGCTGCCCCCCGAGGCCATCACCGTGGTGCTCGCCTTCGACGCGCTCGACCGGTTCGCCTCCTTCGAGGGCCGCCGCGTTCTCGTCGAGGCGACCTCGCTCGAGCAAGCACGGACCGCCCACGAGGCTGGTGCCGATGGCGTGATCGCGCGCGGCTGCGAGGCCGGTGGACCCGTGGGCACGACGAGCAGCTTCGTTCTTCTCCAGCAGGTGTGCTCGGACGCGACGATCGACATCCCGGTATGGCTGGCCGGCGGCATCGGTCCCGATACCGCCGCCGCGGCGGTCATGGGCGGAGCGCGAGGCGTCGTGCTGGATGTGCAACTGGCCCTGCTGCGCGAGTCCACCATTCCCGCCGAGGAGCGCGGGGTGCTCGCCGGGCTGGACGGCTCGGAATCCGTGGTCGAGGACGGCCACCGCGTGGTGCGCCGGGCACTGCGGCGCGGTGACGGCGCCAGCCTGGTCCTGCCCGTAGGCGAGGACGCCTACCTCGCGCAGGTGTTCGCGTCGCGGTTCGAGACGGTTGCGGCCGCGATCCGGGCCGTGAAGGATTCGATCACCGCTGCGGTCGATGCGTCCGGCCGGGAGGTGGCCCGCGAGCTGCTCGCGGAGCGATCTCCCCTCGCAGAGGCGCTGGGCACCGCATTGCCACTCGCTCAGGGCCCGATGACCCGGGTGAGCGATCATCCCCTCTTCGCCGCAGCGGTCGCCGACGGTGGCGCGCTGCCGTTCATCGCCCTCGCCGTCAACTCCGGCGCGCGCTCGCGCGAGATCCTCACCGCCACCAAGGAGCTCGTGGGGGAGCGACCGTGGGGCGTAGGCATCCTCGGGTTCGCTGACGCGCAGCTGCGCGAGGAGCAGCTCGACGCGGTGCTAGCCACCCGCCCCACCCACGCCATCATCGCTGGTGGACGGCCAGCTCAGGCATCGCGGCTCGAGGCCGAGGGCATCAGCACGTTCCTGCATGTTCCCTCGCCCGGCCTGCTGCGCCAGTTCCTCGGCGGCGGCGCCCGCAAGTTCATCTTCGAGGGCGCCGAGTGCGGCGGCCACGTCGGCCCGCGCCACAGCTTCCCGCTGTGGCAGGCACAGATCGGCGAGCTCCAGCAGTTCCTCGCCGCGCACCCGGACGCCGCCACACGCATCGAGGTGTTCTTCGCCGGCGGCATCCATGACTCGCGCTCCGCCGCGATGGTGGCCGCCCTCGCCCGCCCCCTCGCCGAGGCCGGGGTTCGTGTCGGACTGCTCGCCGGAACCGCCTACCTCTTCACCGAGGAATCCGTCGCATCCGGCGCCATCGTCCCCGGCTTCCAGCAGCACGTCGTGGAAGCCACCCGCACCGTGCTGCTCGAGACCGCCCCGGGCCACGCCACCCGCTGCGTCGACAGCACCTTCGCGGCCGAGTTCGCGCGCACCCGCCTCGAGCTGCAGCAGCAGGGCGTGCCGGACCGCGAGCTGTGGGAGAAGCTCGAGCAGCTCAACATCGGTCGCCTGCGGGTCGCGAGCAAGGGCATGGACCGCTCCGGCGGGCAACTCGTCTCGGTGAGCGCGGAGCAGCAGCTCCACGACGGCATGTTCATGGCGGGGGATGTGGCGCTGCTGCGCGACTCGGTCACCACCATCGCCGCGCTGCACGAGTCCCTCGTTACCGGTGCCGCGCACTGGTACACCACGCGGGCTAGCGAGCTCAGCATCGACGAGGACGATGCGCCCGAGCCCGAGCCGCTCGACATCGCGATCGTCGGCATGGCCGCGATGTTCCCGCAGGCGCCCACGCTCTCGACGTTCTGGTCCAACATCCTCGCCGGCGTGGACTCGGTCACCGAGGTTCCCGCCTCCCGCTGGGATCCGGCGGTGTACTTCGACGCCGACGGCGGCGACGGCAAGACCCCCTCGAAGTGGGGTGGATTCCTGCCGCCCATCCCGTTCGACCCGCTGCGCTTCGGCATTCCGCCTCGCTCCCTCGGCAGCATCGAGCCCACCCAGTTGCTCGCGCTCGAGGTTGCTGACCAGGCACTGCGCGATGCGGGCTATGACACCCGCCCCTTCGACCGGCAGCGCACCGCCGTCATCTTCGGCGCCGAGGCTGGCAGCGACCTGTCCAATGCCGGGGTGCTGCGCAACGTGCTGCCCTCCTACATCGGGGACCTGCCGCCCGAGCTTGATGCGCAGCTGCCGCGCCTGACCGAGGACTCGTTCCCCGGCGTGCTCGCCAACGTCATCAGCGGGCGCATCGCCAACCGGCTCAACCTCGGGGGCGCCAACTACACCGTCGATGCGGCGTGCGCCTCCTCGCTCGCGGCGCTCGATGCGGCCTGCAAGGAGCTCGTCGCCGGAGGCGCGGACACTGTCCTGTGCGGCGGCGTCGACCTGCACAACGGCATCAACGACTACCTTATGTTCGCCTCGGTGCATGCCCTCTCCGCCACCGGGCGCTCCGCGACGTTCGACAGCTCCGCCGACGGCATCGCGCTCGGCGAGGGCGCGGGATGCGTCGTCCTCAAGCGCCTCGCTGACGCCGAGCGCGACGGCGACCGCGTGTATGCCGTAATCAGGGGAGTGGGCAGCGCCAGCGACGGCCGTTCCCTCGGCCTGACCGCGCCCCGCCCCGAGGGGCAGCGCGCCGCGCTCGAGCGCGCCTACCGCAATGCTGGCGAGTCCCCGGGAACCGTTGGCCTCGTCGAGGCGCATGGCACCGGCACCGTCGTCGGTGACCGCACCGAGCTGACGACCCTGACGAACCTCTTCACCGATTCCGGCGTCGCGGCCGGCCAGGTGGCGCTGGGCTCGGTGAAGTCCCAGATCGGCCACACCAAGTGCGCCGCCGGACTTGCCGGGCTCATCAAGGTCGCCCTCGCCATCCACACCGGCATCAAGCCGCCCACCCTGCATGTGCGCGAGCCCAATCCTGCCTGGCAGGAGGGCAGCAGCCCGTTCGTGTTCAATGCCGAGCCACTGCCCTGGGAGAAGGTCCCCTCCGAGCGCATCGCCGGGGTGAGCGCGTTCGGCTTCGGTGGCACCAACTTCCACGCCGTGCTGCGCGGCCACGCCCGCAACGTCGCGCCCGCCCACGCGTGCAACGACTGGCCCGTGGAGCTGTTCACCTTCCGCGGCGCGAGCCGGGACAAGGCGCTCGACGAGGCTCGCGGCCTGCTCGCCCGGATGGATGCTTCGACCGGCGCGGACTGGACGATCCGCGACTGGGCCTTCGGGGCCGCGAGGAAGGCCGACGCCGCCGCCGTGCGCGGGGAACCCACCTGGATCGCGTTCGTCGCCGCCGATGCCAACGAGCTGCACCGCACGCTCACCACCATCACCAGCGGTGAGGCCGCCAAGTCCGCGCACGTGCGCGACGAGGATGCCACTACCGCTGGCAAGATCGCTTTCCTGTTCCCCGGCCAGGGCAGCCAGCGCCCCCGCATGGGCGCGGGCCTGATGGTGGCTTTCCCCGAGCTCCAGCACCACCTGCACCGGGGCCAGCGCTACGCCCGCGCCCTCTACCCGCCCGCCGCGTTCACCAAGGAGACGGCGGACCGCCAGCGCGCCGCCGTCACCGACACCACCGTCGCCCAGCCTGCCCTCGGCATGGTGGAGATGGCGTTCCATGACGTGCTGCGCCGCGCCGGCGTTTTCCCCGACATGGTGGGCGGGCACAGCTACGGCGAGCTCGCGGCACTCGTCGCCGCCGGAGTGATCGACCCGGACGCCCTGCTCGACCTGAGCGCCGCCCGCGCCACCGCCATCGCCGAGGCAGCCGACAAGCTCGCCGACCGGGGCGCCATGGCCGCAGTGTCCGCGACCGCCCAGGACGTTTCCGACGCGCTTGCTGCGGCCGGGCTCGACGGCGATGTGGTGATCGCCAACGACAACGCCCCGCGGCAGAACGTCATCTCCGGGCCCACCGCCGCCATCGATGCCGCCGTGGACGCGCTCAAGGCGGCGGGCCTCTCGGTGACGCGGCTCAATGTCTCGTGCGCCTTCCACAGCCCCGTTGTCGCCGCGGCGAGCGCCACGTTCGCCGCGACACTCGCCAGCACCCACCTCTACGTCGCCGAGGTGCCGGTGTATTCCAACACCACCGCGGCCGTGCACGAGGCCAGCGCGGATGCGGTGCGCCGCGGGCTCGCCGAGCAGATCAGTGCTCCGGTGCGGTTCCGCGAGCAGATCCAGGCCATGCACGACGCCGGTGCGCGGATCTTCATCGAGGTCGGCCCCGGACGGGTGCTCACCAAGCTCGCTGGTGCGATCCTCGGCGATCAGCCGCATGCGGCGATCCCGCTCGATGACGGGCAGAGCTCCGGGCTGCGCGGCCTGCTCGAGGGCTTCGCCCGCCTCGCCGTCGCTGGTGCCGATCTGCGCACCGAATGGCTGTTCGAGGGCCGCGGCGCCGTGATCCCCGACCCCGCTACCAAGGTCAAGCGTCCCGGCTGGACCGTGGACGGCCACCTCGTGCGCACCGCTGATGGTTCCATCCCCGAGGGCGCGCTCGCCCCGGCAACCCCTGTGAGAATAGGTCCCATGACACACGCCTCGTCCGGAGCAGAAGCGCTCATCACCGAGTTCCTTCGCAATAGCCGCGAGATGGTCGCCGCGCAGCGCGACGTGCTGCTCGGCTACCTCGGGACCGACGCTGCGCTGCCTCGCAACGGCTATGGGCCTGCCGCCCCGGCCTACACCGCTCCGGAGATCGCGGCGTCCCACCCGGCCCCAGCCGCCGCGGCTCCGGCACCGGCACCGGCGCCTGTGCCGTCGTCGGCGCCCGCAGCGCCCGCGCCCCAGCCCGTTGCCCACACCGGGGAGAGCGTGCTCGCGGCGGTGTTCGACGTGATCGGTCGCCGCACCGGCTACCCCGTGGAGATGATCGAGCCAGACCTCGACCTCGAGGCCGACCTGAGCGTTGATTCGATCAAGCGCGCCGAGATCGCCGGGGAGCTCGCCGCCGAGCTCGGCCTCGTCGGTGGCGACGACAGCGAGCTCGAGGAAGTGTCCCGCGCCCGCACTGCCGCGGCCATCGCCGATCTGCTCCTCGCCAAGCTCAACGGTGAGGCCGAGCCCGCCGCTGCACCGAGTCCTGCTCCGGCCAGCCCTGCTGAAGCGCCCGAGCCTGACGCCACGGCCGTGGTCATCGCCCCGCAGCGCCTCCTGATGCGCCACGTTCCTCTCTTTCCTCTCGCTGCTGCACCGAGCCTCGACGGGCAGCGCGTGCTCATCATCGGTACGGGCGCGCTCGCCGAGGCACTCGCTGCAGAGCTGCGCGAGCACGGCGCGACGGCGACCATCGCGCCCGCTACGTTTGCCGACATCCGCGACGCGCTCGCCACTCCCGCCGACGGAGTGTTCTACCTCGCGAGCACCGAGCGCGATGGTGCCCCGGCGCTGCCTGATGCCTTCCCGCTCCTGCGGGAACTGATCGCCGCCTCGCCCCGGTGGATCCTCGCCGCCGGGCCAGGCGAGGGCCTGCGTGGCTTCTTCCGCACCGTCGCTCGCGAGTACACCGAGCTGCAGGCCACGGTCATCGAGTCCACCGAGACCGATCCCGCGCGCCTTGCCACCGAACTAGTCAGCGAGACCGCCGCCGGGCCGGGCGAGCCCGTGGTACTGCTCGACCACGGCACCAGGTCGGGCCTCGCCCTCCAGCCCACCAGCCTTGGCGCTGTCGCCGCCGCGGGAGCAGGTCCTAGTGGCGATGGCACTGCCGAGGCCGCCGCGCTGGGCCTCGACCAGGATTCGGTAGTGCTGCTCGTCGGGGGCGGCCGCGGCATCACCGCCCGCTTCGCCGCCACGCTCGCCGCCGCGAGCCGCTGCCACATCGAGCTCGTCGGCCGCACCCCGCTCGTCGCCGAGCCCGACGACCCGCGCATCCAGGCCGCGACCACGGCAGCGGACCTGCGCGCCGCCCTCATCGCTACCGGGCAGCGCTCGCCCGCAGGGATCGAGGCCTCGATCAACCAGATCCTCGCGGCCCGCGAGGTCCGCGGCACCGTGCAGCGCCTCCGCGACCTCGGCGCCACCGTCCACTACCGGGCCACCGACATCCGCGATGCCGAGGCCGTCACCGAGCTCGTCACCAGCATCCACGCCGAGCATGGCCGCATCGACGGCATCGTCTACGCGGCCGGGGTCATCGAGGACAAGCTCATCGCCGACAAGGCGCCCGAATCGTTCTCCCGGGTATTCACGACGAAGGTCGACGGTGCGCGACTGCTCATCACCGCCGCCGAGGAGCTTGCCAACGGCCCCCGCTTCCTCGTGTTCTTCGGCAGCATCGCTGCTGTCCTCGGCAACCGTGGCCAGTCCGACTATGCTGCCGCCAACGATGAGCTCGAGACCCTGGGCCGGAACTGGACCGTCGCCGGCAAGCGCCGCGGCCTCACCGTGCACTGGGGCCCGTGGGCGCCCACCGGCGAGAACAACGGCATGGTCACCCCCGAGCTGATGCGTACCTATGCCAAGCGCGGCGTGGCGCTGATCGACCCGGAGGAAGGCACCACCAGCCTGCTCCGCGAGCTCGCCTGGGGCGACGAGAGCGAGCCGTCGGTCGTCTACACCGCCTCCGAGTGGTGACCCCGGTAGTGCCCCATCAGCAGGTCGCCATCGTCGGGATGGGCGCGCTGTTCCCCGGCGCGAGCAACCTCGGCGAGTACTGGAACAACCTCGTGCGTGGTGTGGACAGCATCACCGAGGTGCCCGCGGACCGGTGGGACGACACGCTCTACGACCCGTCCGCGCGCGAGCATCCCCGCGCCGACGCGTTCTACTGCCGGCGCGGCGGATTCGTCGAGGCTGACATCGACCCCGAGCGCTTCGGGATCATGCCCAACAGCGTCGACGACATCGAGCCCGACCAGCTGATCGCGCTGCGCGTGGCAGCCGACACCATCGACGACGCCGGTGGCATCGCCGCGCTGCCCGCCGATCGGTCGCGCATCGGTGTGGTGCTCGGCCGCGGCGGCTACCTCACGCCCGGCCTCGTGCGCCTCGACCAGCAAGTCCGCACCGCCCACCAGCTCGTCCGCACCCTCGGCGAGATCATGCCCGAGCTGACGGGCGAGCAGCTGCACCAGGTGAAGGAGGCCTTCCAGGCCCAGCTGCGCCCGCCCACCTCGGACGCGGCGATCGGCCTCGTGCCCAACCTCTCCGCCTCCCGCATCGCCAACCGCCTCGACCTGCGCGGGCCCGCCTACACCGTCGATGCCGCGTGCGCCTCGTCCCTCGTCGCGGTCGACCAGGCCATCGCCGAGCTCGCCAGCGGACGCTGCGACATGATGCTCGCCGGCGGGGTGCACCACTGCCACGACGTCACCCTGTGGAGCGTGTTCAACCAGCTCGGGGCGCTCTCCCCGGCCCAGCAGATCCGCCCCTTCGACACCCGCGCCGATGGCGTCCTCATCGGCGAGGGCACGGGCATCGTCGCGCTCAAGCGGCTCGCCGATGCCGAGCGTGACGGCGACCGCATCTACGCCGTCATCACCGGCACCGGCGTGGCCAGCGACGGGCGCACCGCCAGCTTGTTCAACCCGGACCCATCCGGTCAGGTCACCGCGGTGCGGCGCGCCTGGGAGGCCGCAGCGCTCGACCCCGCCGCCCCTGGAGCGATCGGCCTGCTCGAGGCCCACGGCACTGGCACCGTCGCCGGGGACTCAGCCGAGCTGACCACCCTCGCCGAGATTTTCGGCCCCCACACCGCCAGCGAGCAGCAACCCGTCATCGGCACCGTCAAGTCAATGATCGGCCATGCCATGCCCGCAGCCGGGGCAGCAGGCCTGATCAAGGCAGCGCTGGCGCTGCACCACCGCACATTGCTGCCGACGCTGCACTGCGAGCAGCCCCACGCCATGCTGGCGGGATCGCGCTTCGCGCCCATCGCCGCGGCCCAGCCCTGGCAGCAGCACCCGACTGGGCAGGCACGCCGCGCCGGGGTCAATGCCTTCGGCTTCGGCGGCATCAACGCCCACATCATCCTCGAGGAAGCACCGGTCCGCGCCACCACGATCACCGTGCGCGAGCCCCGCCGCATCCTGCGCCTCGCCGCGCCCACCGCCGCCGACCTCGCCACTGCCCTCGACGTGGCCGATGCGGACTTGCTTGCCACGACCGCGACAGGTTCCGGGCCCGCCCGCATCGCTATCGACGAACCCACTCCGAAGCGTCTCGCCCTCGCGCGCAAGGCCGTCGCGCGGGGCGCCGCGTGGCGCGGCCGCTCCAACATGTGGTTCACGCCCTCGCCGCTGCTCGGACCCGGCGGTGGCAAGGTCGCCATGGTCTTCCCCGGCCTCGAGGCAGACTTCGCCCCCGACGTCACCGAGGTAGCCCGCGAGCTTGGCATGCCGCTCAGTGGCCTGGCCACCGGCACCGAGCAGATCGGCGCGCACGGCGCCGCAGTGTTCCAGCTCGGCCGGGTGCTGCACCGCGCCCTCGCCGAGCGCGGCGTCACCGCCGGAGCGCTCGCGGGGCACAGCGTGGGCGAATGGTCCGCCATGACCCAGGGCGGCATGTTCGACACCAACGAGATCGACGCATTCCTCGACAGGTTCGACCCCGCCTCCATCACCGTCCCCGGTGTGGAGTTCGCGGTCATCGGCACCACCGCGGACCGCGTGCGCGAGGCCTTGGGCGCCTTCCCCGATGTGGTCCTCTCGCACGATAACGCCCCCAACCAGTCCATGGTGTGCGGGCCGGGCAAGAACGTCGCCGCGCTCGTCGAGAAGTTCCGCGCCGACGGCATCATCAGCCAGGTGCTGCCGTTCCAGTCCGGCTTCCACACGCCGATGCTGATCCCGTTCCTCGAACCGATCATCCGTGACCTCGACGCGCTCACCATCCGCGCCGCCACCGTGCCGGTGTGGTCCGCCACCACCACCGAGAAGTTCCCGGCCGACCCCATCGAGATCCGGGCGATCTACCTGCGCCACCTCGTGGAGACCGTCCGCTTCCGCGAGCTCATCACCCGCATGCACGACGACGGCAACAGCGTGTTCATCCAGATGGGAACCGGGCAGGTCAGCGCGCTCATCGGCGACATCCTCGCCGACCGCGATCATCTCGCCATCCCCGCGCACACCACCAAGGCCAGTGCCGCCGATCAGCTCGACCGAGTGATCGCCGCGCTCTGGGTCGAGGGTCACCACACCCGTGCCGACGCACCGTCGCCGCGGCAAGGGCGGCGCATGCCCATCGCCATGGGCGGTCCGCTGGTGAGCATCCCCCTCGCGCAACGCGCCGGGCTCGCGCCGCGGTCCCGCCTGCCCCAGGCCGGTGCTATCGACGCCAGCGTCCCCGCCGCTCCCGCCACCAGCGCCTGGGGGGCCGAGTTCTCCGCGCTTGTCGCCGACACCCAGCGCGTCGCCCAGGAGCTCATGGCCGCCGCTTCCGCTCCGCGTGCCACCAGGCCCCCAGGTCCGCAACCTCCTGCGCCGCGACCTCCCGTCCCGCAACCGCTCCGGCCGTCGAGGACCTCGCTGGACGTCTCCCTCGACGCGATGCCATACCTGATTGATCACAGCTTCTTCAAGATGCCTGAGGGCTGGCCCATCGACGAGGACCGCTGGCCCGTCGTGCCCGCCACCACGCTGGTGCACCACATGATGGAGCACGCCAGCAGCAGCGCCCCCGGGCGCGCCCCTGTAGCGCTGACCGGCGTGCGGTTCCAGAAATGGCTGCCGGTCATCCCGTCGGCCACCGTGCCCGTCATCGTCGAGCCGGATAGCGGCACGACAGTCACCGTGACCCTCCAGGGCCACGCGCGCGCCAGCATCGCCCTTGATGACCAGTACCCGCCGCGGCCCGAGGCCTGGCGCATCGACCCGAGCACCGAGCACGCCCCCACCGACGAGGCGCACGAGCTCTACACCCGCCGCTGGATGTTCCACGGCCCCCGGTTCCAGGGCGTCACCGAGCTGACCGCCATGGGGGACCGGCACGTCCGCGGGCTGCTGCGCGCCCCTGCCGCCCCCGGCGCGCTGCTCGACAACGCTGGGCAGCTCCTCGGCTACTGGGTGCAGACCACCATGACCGAGCGTTCCACCGTCTTCCCCGTCGGCATGGACCGCATCGACTTCCACGGCCCCCACCCGGCCGCGGGAAGCATCGTCGAATGCACGATCCTCATCCGCGAGGTCACCCACCAGTTCATCACCGCCGACATCCAGATGATCACTGATGGCGCGGTGTGGGCGCAGATCACCGGATGGCAGGATCGCCGCTTCGACTCCAACCCCGCCATCCGTGCCACCGATTGCGAGCCCGAGCACAACACCCTCGCCACGCTGCATCCCGAGGGCTGGGCGGAGGTCGCCGAGATGTGGCCGGATCTCGCCACCCGCGAGCTCGTGGTCCGCAAGATGCTCGGAGCCCCCGAGCGCGACCAGTACGAGGCCATCCCGCCCCGGCGCAAGCGGCAATGGCTGCTCGGGCGCATCGCCGCAAAGGACGCCATCCGGCAGCTGCTGTGGCGCACCGACGCGGCCGGGATCTTCCCGCAGGAGATCGAGATCGGCAACGAGCCGGGCGGGGCGCCATTCGCCACCGGCACCCACGGCCGGGCACTGCCTGAGCTAGCACTCTCCATCGCGCACTGCGCCGAGCTGGGCGTCGCCATCGCCGCGAGCGGCCCCTGCGGCATCGATGTCGAGGAAGTCCTCGAGCGCGACGCCACCACCGAGGAGGCGGCGCTCACCGAGCGCGAGCGCCACCTGCTCGATGCGCTCGCTAGCAGCGAGGCCAATGATCGGGCGCTGTGGTTCGCCCGCTTCTGGACCGCCAAGGAAGCCGTGGCCAAGAAGCTGCGCACCGGCCTCGACGGCGCGCCCAAGCAGTTCGAGGTCATCACCGCCAGCCCGGACCGCCTCACTGTGCGCCACCGCGGCATCGATCAACCGGTGCGCGCGACGGTCACCCGCAACCCGCTACCCTTGCCGCCACGCACCTATGTGGTGGCCTGGACCGATCAAACCGGGACCAGCCACATCGACGAGGGGACACACAACCCATGAGCAACACCCCAGCCACCGGCGCTGTCAGCGAGGCCGAGGTATTCGACGCGATCGTGGGCATGCTGGCCGACATGCTCGAGCTGTTCGACGTCGACCCCAGCGACGTCGCCCGCGAGACCGAGTTCCATGACGATCTCGAGATGGAGAGCATCGATCTCGTGGCGCTGTCCGGGCTGCTGCGCGAGCGCTGGGGCGACCGCGTGAACTTCGCGCAGTTCATCGCCGGCATGGAGCTCGAGCAGATCATGCACGTCACGGTCGGGCAGCTCGTTGACTTCGTCGTCGAGAGCCTCGCGAGCACCGAGGCACCGGCAGCAGCGGAGCAGCCAGCGGGGGAGCAGGCGTGAACAAGGTTTCCGTCGGCGACATCGACATCCACGTCCAGCGCATGGGCCCCACCGACACGGGCGTGACGGTGGTGCTGCTGCACGGGCTGCTCTACGACAGCCTCGCGAGCTACTACTTCACCGTGGGGCCCGCGCTCGCCGAGCTCGGCGTCGACGTCGTCATGTATGACCTGCGCGGCCACGGCCGCACCACGCGTCCCGCCACCGGATACCAGCTCGAGCGCTTCGTCGATGACCTCGACGGGCTCCTCGACGCGCTCGGCATCACCTGGCCCGTGCACCTCGTCGGCAACTCCTTCGGCGGCACCATCGCTTTCGGGTTCGCCGCCGCGCACCCCGAGCGCACCGCCAGCATCCTGTTCATGGAGGCCGAGCCACCCGTCCAGCAGTGGGCCACCCACATCAACGAGGGGCTCACCGACGCGGTGCAGCGGCTCAGCGCCGACGGCGCGTTCGAGCACATCGCCACCAACTATGGCTCGCACCCCGCGCGGCTCTCGAAGGCCGCCTACAAGATCCTCCAGACCACCAGCATCGTCGAGGACATCCCCGCGAGCCAGCTCATCAGCGAGGACCTCACCGACATCACCTGTCCCGTGCTCGGCGTGTTCGGCACCCAGACCGGGCTGTCCTACCAGGTGGAGCTGCTGCGCGGGCAGCTCGCCGCGTTCGAGGCCCGCATCCTCGACGGCATGGGCCACTCGGTGCTCGTCGAGAAGCCCGCCCTCACTCGCACCCTCGTCGCCGACTGGCTGTTCGGTGGCCACCAGGCCACGCTCGGCGGGGCGCACCAGATCGGCGCCTGATCGTGAGCCGCTACCTATTCGTCGTGCCACCGCTCGTCGGCCACATCAATCCCACCCTCGCGGTGGGCAGCGAGCTCGCGAGGCGGGGCCATGACGTCGCCTGGGTCGGGGACGCCCGCGTCCTCCATGCCCTCGGCGGCACCGGCCTGAACATCTACGATTGCGCCACCATCTCCCTCGAGGAACGTGGCGATCTAGTTGGCCCGGCGGCGCTGAAGTTCCTGTGGGAGCACTTCTTCATCCCGCTCGGCCGTGCCATGGAGCCCGACGTCACTGCCGCCATCCAGCACTTCCGCCCCGATGCCATCATCGCTGACCAGCAAGCCCTGGCCGGTTCGCTCGTCGCCGAGCGCGCGGGCATCACCTGGATCACCTCGGCCACCACCTCCACAGAGCTCACTGACCCCCTGGCCTCGATGCCCAAGGTCAAGGACTGGATCACGGGCCTCATCGACGAGCTCCGCGACGAGCTCGGGGCGCCTGCCTCCGGCCACGATCCGCGTTTCTCGCCGCACGGCATCCTCGCGTTCACCACGGCAGAGCTGTCGGGCACCCCCGCCATCGCCGCCGAGCGCTGCTGGATGGTCGGACCCGCCCTCGCCGACGATGGTGCCAGCGCGGCGCGCAGCGATTTCCCCTGGGACTTCCTCGACAACGACCAGCGCAACATCCTCATCAGCATGGGCACTGTCAACGGGGCGACTGGTGCGGCATTCCTGCGCAACGCCGCAGCAGCGATCGGAGCGCGCCCGGATCGGTATCGAGCGGTGCTCGTCGACCCGGATGGCGCGGTCGCCGATCCGCCCAGCAACGTCCTCGTGCAGAAGTTCGTCCCCCAGCGGGCGCTGCTGCCCGCCATGGATGCGGTGATCTGCCACGCCGGGCACAACACCGTTTGCGAATCCCTATGGAACGGACTGCCTCTGGTCACCGCCCCGGTCCGCGATGACCAGCCCGTGGTCGCCCAGCAGGTCGTCGACGCCGGAGCCGGGCTGCGGCTGCGGTTCCGCCGTGCTACCGAGCAGCACATCGCTACGGCCCTCGATACAGTGCTCGACCCCGCCGCCGGGCACCAGGCCGCTGCCGCGCGGATCGGGCAATCGTTCCGCGAGGCCGGGGGAGCGGTGCGCGCCGCGGAGATCCTCGCCGGGCTCGGGTAGGAGTTCTCCAGGCGCTCGGGTGTGCGGCGCGGGTGTGCGGCGCGGGTGTGCGGCGCGGGTGTGCGAAAAACGACAGCTTCAGTGCCTTGAGCTGTCGTTCTTCGCACACTCGCGGGCGGTGCTGGGCACACCCGCGGGCCGTGCTGGGCACACTCGTCGGCCAAGCGGAGCAGCCAGGAGCGCCCGGAACCTATCGCAGGGCGGACTCGACCGTGGGCCACGCGGACCGGAGCGCATCCTGCCAGTACGGCCACGAGTGCGTGCCCGTGGGACGCAGGTCCACCATCGCTGGGATGCCTGCTCCCGCGAGCCGGGCGGCGAAGTCCACGGTGCACAGCGAAGCCGCCGCCTCGATGGGCCCACCCACGAGGATGGTGGCCAGGCCAGACTGATCGAAGCCTTGCTCGTGCACGCCAGGCAGCCCGCTTCCAGCGTAGAGGTAGATCTCGGTGCCCCGCAGCCCATCGAGGTTCATCGACGGATCATGCGCGAACCAAGCCGGATCATCCCGCTGCCCCCACATGTTCGTCGCGTTCCCGCCACGCGAGGCTATGCCTGCCCGCACCGAGTCCTGGTAGGGCTGCTGCGCCACCAGCGGGCACGCGCTGATCGCCACGGTGGCGTCGTACCGGCCCGGATGCCGCGACGCGAGCGTCAGCGCCGCCTGCCCGCCCATCGAGATCCCACCGATCGCATCACGACCATTGCCATGGAAGAAGCCATCGATCAGGGGTGGCAGCTCGTCCGTCAGGAACGTCTCCCACATGTTCACGCCCAGCTCCGGATCAGGGCGCTGCCAGTCCGTGTAGTACGACGCCTCGCCGCCCGCGGGCAGGACGACATTGACGTCCTTCGAGGCGGCGAAATCGACGATGTCCGTCTTGGTGATCCAGTCGCTGCGCACCTCGCTCGCCTCGTTGCCATCAAGGAGGTAGAACGTGGGCCGGGGAGAGGAATGCGCGGGATGCAGGACATGCACCCGGATCGTCCGCTGCATCGACGGTGACGCGACCAGGATGTCCGACCAGGTCGGTGAGACCTGCTCCACCTGGACGATCGACGCCGACACCGAAGCGGACTGTGCCGAAGCGGCCTGCGCGGGGACCGCCTGCGCTGGGAACGCATGTGACATCGGCGCGAGCGCCACCGGGAGCAACAGGGAGGGGGCAAGCGAAGCGATCGAGAGCCTGAGGGCCCACGCGGCACGGCGCCCAGGAGCCGACGCAATCTTCAATTCAGCACTCACACGAACCTCGCTCACGCGCCCAGGACAAATAAGGTGTGACCTCTCATACGCTACATGGATTTACTAATCCGTGACCTGCGCCGTCGGTTCTGGTGCGCAACGATGGGAGGATACCCGCCACGGTGTCTCTAACAGGAGGGGCGAAGAGCCGCCAGCCATGTGCTTGGATGGACCCGGGCCAGGCGAAGGGAGCATCCATGGAACGGATCGACGGGATCGGTGCACTGTTCTACTACCTGTTCGGCGAACCGTTCCGCCGCGCCGTCGTTGCCGCGTACGCCTTCGACTCGCGCGCCGCCACCTACGCGCCCGCCACGCTCGACGAGCTAGGGGACTACGTCATGAACCGCATCGGTGACGAGCCCTTGATGCACCAGCGGCTCGCTCCGACGCCGCTGAAGCTGGACAATCCAGCCTGGGTCGCCGACGGGACCAAGCCCGGCAGGCGGCGCATCACCTCGCGCACCGTACGCGGCACTGGCACCTGGGCCGATATGATCGCCACCCTGGAGGCCATCGCCGCCGAGCCCGATGCCGGCGAGGTCCCGCTCGAGGTGATCCTCATCGAAGGCGTGGAGGCTGCGCCCGAGCTCCCGCCCGGCGCCACTGTCATCGTGCTGCGCACCGACCACGCAGCGATGGACGGCACCGCCCGTGCCGCCATCGAGCGCAAGCTCTTCTCGCCCCAGCCGCAGGACTGGCGGCAGCAGGCCCCCATTGCGCCCTACCAAGCACGCCGGTCCGTGCTGCCGCAAGGCATTCTCCTGACCGCGCTCGTCGGCCTCGTTCCTCGCCTGCGAACCACCGTCCAGCTCTTCCGCCAGGCAAACCGCATCGTTGATCCCTTGCTCGACGGCGAGGGGCCACCGCCGCCCACCGACCCAGGCGAGTCCGCGGAGCCCGAGCCGCTGCCCGTTCGCTCATCCATCGACACCGACCCCGACGAGTCCTCACGCGTCCACGAGTTCCTCACCGTGCCCCTGGACTCCATCGCCGCAGCACGCAAGACCGTGCCCGGAGCAACCGTCAACGATGTCGTCGTCGCCGCCGTCACGCTCGCGGTGCGCGCCTACCTGGCCGAAACCGACGAGCTACCCGACGAGCCACTGCAATGCTTCATCCCCATCGCGGTGCCCTCGGCGGCGGGGCGCACCGCGGGCAACAACATCACCCGCGGCACCATCCCGCTGTGGACCACCGCGGGCGATCCCACCGAGTGCCTCCGGCTTACCCACCGCACCACGACAACGGTGAAGAACAGCGCCGCCACCGGCCGCCAGTTCCTCCACGAGCAGGCCGCGCTGACCCTGCTGGCGCCGCTCGCCGCGCGGCTCCACCGCAAGGACACCGAGGAACGCCGGTCAGCCAACGTGGCCATCACCAACACCTTCCGCGGCAAGCAGCCCCTCTACCTCGGAGATGCACCGGCCGTACGCACCCAGATCGTCTCCCTGCTCAATAAGGGCGCGCCGCTGACCCACCAGGTCACCAATCTCAACGACGAGCTGATGGTCTCGATCTCCGGGGGAGCTAGCGCGCTGCGAGACCCGCAACGCTACCGCCAGCACATCGAGGCCGCCTTCCTCGAGCTCGCCCAGGGCCGCGATGCCGCGCTCGCCGATGATGCAGGAGCCCCATCTTCCGGGTAGATGCGGTTTACCCTGGGCCGGTGGGACTTCTCTGGTACGTCGCGTACGGCTCGAATCTTGTCGCTGACCGGTTCGCCGCCTACCTCAATGGCTCGAGCCCCACCAGCATCTACGGGCCCCACCGTCCAGCACCGACCACCGTTCCGCCCCGCGATGCCCGATCACTGTGGCTCCAGCACCGCCTCTACTTCGCGGGGCACTCGCACCGCTGGACCGGATCCGTCGCGTTCGTCGATCCGCGCCCGGCGCCACACGGGCAGCACAGTTGTGGACGCGCCTACCTCATCGAGCTCGACCAGTTCACCCACGTCGCCGCCGAGGAGAACGGCGCCCCCGAATGCCCCTGGGAACCGCACTGGCCCACCCTGCCCATCGGAGGAACGGCCTCGCTGCCCGTCGACCCCCATGGCGAGCCCGAGCGCGCCAAGTACAACGTCGCCCTCCGGCTCCCCGACATCGACGGCACGCCCGCCCTCACCCTGACAACCGCGCGCGACCTGCCTCGCGGCCAGCCCAGCACCGCCTACCTCCAGCTCATCGAGAATGGCGTGCGCGACAGCGGGCTGCTCGCCGACGAGGACATCGCGCCGTACCTCGAGGGTGCGCTGCGACGCTCGCGGTGAGCGCGACCGCTGGTCTCGCCGCGACGACCCCTCGAGCATCCTCGCCGCGGCAAGAGCACCGGCATGCGCCGCTTGAACGGCGGCGTCGACAAATATGGACGCACCGCGCGAGTGCCAGGTTCCGCGTAGCGACGTGATGTGGGTCACTGCTTGGCCGTGAAGTGGTGTTAACTGGACAGCGGGCGGAGCCCCAGGCCGCTACCCGAAGCCCGGGAACAAGGAGGACCGATGACCGTAGTGCTCATCACCGGCTGCTCGAGCGGAATCGGAGCGGCCACCGCGGCCGAGCTCGTCAGCCACGGCCATACCGTCTACGCGACGGCCCGCCGACCGGAGACCCTGCGCGACCTCGCCGGCAAAGGTTGCCGCACCCTGGCGCTCGACGTCACCGACGAGCAATCCATGGCCGCCGCCGTCGCCCAGGTCGAGAGCGACGAGGGCGCCGTCGATGCCCTCGTGAACAACGCCGGGTACTCGCAATCAGGCGCGGTCGAATCAATCCCGCTGGACAACATCCGCAAGCAATTCGAGACCAACGTGTTCGGCCTCATCCGGATGAGCCAGCTCGTCCTGCCTGGCATGCGGAAAGCAGGCCATGGCCGCATCATCAACATCGGCTCGATGGGCGGCAAGCTGACCTTCCCCGGCGGAGGCATCTACCATTCGACCAAGTACGCGGTCGAGGCGATCTCCGATGCCATGAGGTTCGAGGTGCAGGGATTCGGCGTGCAGGTGGTCCTGATCGAGCCCGGACTGATCACCACCGAATTCGCGGAAACCGCCGTCGGGTCGGTGAACAACCTCGACGACGGTCCATACGGGAAATTCAACGAGCACGTCGGGAAAGCCACCGCCGAGGTGTACGCCAGCCCCGTCGCCAAGCTCGCCGGAGGAGGCCCGGAATCGGTGGCCAAAGTCATCCGCAAAGCGATCGAGCGCAAGAGGCCCAAAGCCCGCTACACCGTCACCCCCAGCGCCACCCTGGCCATCCTCCAGCGTCGGCTCACCCCGGACAAGCTCTGGGACCTCGCGATGCGCACACAGTTCCCGGTGCCGGGGAAGCAGTAGGGGGCTGGGGGCAGTCTGCATGGGCCTTTCGGCTCCGGCTCACGAGAACAAGGACCCTGTTCGGCGCCGATCCGCACCACCATGATTAGGTCATGGGAAGCTCTCAGGCCACCGGACCGCAATGGCCGATCTCCGTGCGGCTAGACACGATCGCCGCCATGCTGAATTTCGAGATCCACAATCATCCCGTGTACCAGGGCATCGAGGTCCAATACTTCGACGATGCCCAGCACGGAACCGGGATCCTCGTGCTGATGAGACGCTCCGACAACGGCATGGTCGACGTGTACCACCAGGCCGGACTACAGATCGATCGCGCGGGGTATGGAATCGGTGCGGGACTCGGTGAATGGAGGACCACCCAGATCAAACCAGCCATTCTCGACGTTACGGACATAGGTGTTCGCGCGCGCATCGCACTGCGAGACATGGCGGGACGATCGATCGAGATCTCGGTCGACGACCAGGGTGGCAAGCCGCAGCGCTCGGCTGAGTTCCTCGCTCCCGTCGGAGCTGCCATCGAGCAACCAACGGCATTGATGCTGGTCTGGATGCGCCGGTTCAACCTCGTCCGCCGTTCCCGCATTGAACCCGAAGTGCGCATAGACGGCGTCCCTGTGACGCTGGGTCGGCTGCCAGGCGCCTGGCTGCACCACCGTCACTTGATCAAGTATGCGTCGGACCTATGGGTCGTCAACGTCAATCCGCCGGACAGCGACGGGCGGCGTGAAGCAGGTCGACCGGATGCCGCGCACGCGCGACTGCACTTCTCGCCCGAGCCGCCGGCCCCAGGAATGCTCGCGCCCGGGGACGGACGGAAAGGGGAGTGGTCGGTCTCCATCGGTGAGCACGCCGACGTCATCTCGGGCGAATGGGACTGCACCGGTGGCGAGGTTGCGGTATTGACCCTCACCGTCACGCGGGGGTGGCGGCCGCGAGGACTCCCACCGCTCATGCGTGCCGTGACGACCTTGCTGCCCGTCTTCCGGCGCTGGCCGACCACGTATCGCTGGGAAGCGCGCGCAGACCTCCGCGGCACGCCAGAAATCCAGGCAGGCTGGCGGCGCACCAAGCGCGCCGGCGAGAGCCTATACGCCCGCGTCACCAGCCAGCGCTGATTTCCAGGTCGGCGCCCCTTTTGATCCGATGGCCGCTCGATCGTGAAGATCCAGCCACGCTGGATGTGGCCAGATCTTCACGATCGGCAGGTGCCCTCACCATCCGGGCGTGGGCGGGGCGATGGGCGGGTTCGGTCCTGGCGGGGGCCGGTATTCGGGGTCCTGGGAGGAGTATTGGGGCCAGTAGGGGCGGTCGGGGTCGCGGTCGCGCGTGTTGTACCAGGTGCTGCAGTAGTCGAAGTCGCCGCCACGGAACAGGTCGATGGCTTGCCAGCCGTCGAAGGCGTTCCAGGTGGGGGCGCGCAGCCCGGAGGGTGCGCGGACGGGCGCGGGTGGCTCGGTGGTGTCGCGGGCCAAGGTGACCTTCCTGCTGAATACGCGGGTAATGGACACGCGTGGCCAGTCGAATGTGGCGCCGGCGTCGTAGGAACCCGCTTCATAGCTGTCGTCGATGCAGTACTCGGCGATGAGCTCGTCGCCTGCCCAGTCGAGCTTGTAGATGTGGTAGTCGCGGGTTCCGGTCACGCGGCGCTGCTTGTCCCGGCCCTCTAGGGTGGTGCGCAGATCGACACTCTGCTGGCTATCGAGGTAGTCGTTCCAGAACTCATGGAGGCCGGGAAAAGACCCTTCCTCGCCGACGAATCCAGCGATGGACAGTGCTTCCTCGGTGGCGCGGACGATGGTGGCCTCGGGGGAGTGCAGGTCGATGCCGTCGGCGGCGGTCCAGGTAGAGGTGACGTCTCCGACCTTGTCGGTGGGGAAGGCGTACTCCCTAGGTGTTGCGGGCCCGGGCTTCTGGCCGGTGGTGCAACCGGTGAGCAGGAGCATCAGGGCCAGCGCGCAGGCGACGGTCCGGCTTTGTGCAGTTCTCATGATTTTGAGGCCTCCCCGTCCCAGTCCCCGAGCGCGAGGCGCGTATAAAGTTCCTTGGTCTCAGGCTTGGCGTCGGCGTGGATAACCGCACTATCGGTCCCCGACTCAAAGCGATTCAAGACGTGGTCGAGCCCATCTTGGTGGTAGAGAGCCTCGTACAGGTCGTTGTGAAGCTGCTCTCGATCCTCTTGGCGGCGGATCTTTTCGACAGCCTCCCCAACGGTTGCAGGCCGTGGCTCGCCCGATGCGTCGATCAACCGCTCAGGGTACTGGTCGAGGGGCAGCCCGGAGGCTACTGCGATGGCTTGCAACTGCTGCAATGTAACGCCGCGGTCCTCCGCTCCATAGTTGGTGTTGCGGCTGAACGTTTCATAGTCGACCAATCCATCGGGGGTCGTGTACTCGCCGAACACCGCAGTGAGCAACCCTGCGACGGGCGCACCGACCGTCGGCAGGGCACCAACAGCGCCTGCGGCAACGCTAGTCATGCCCTGCCGGGTGGCCTGGGCATTGTCATTTACTTCGCGTGCATAGGTCTCGCGGTGCCCCTGCTCGGCGGTGAGCGCGGAGTCGAAGTAGGACGACAGACGACCGTTGGCGGAGCCGATGCCTCGTGCGTCCGCACCGTCGACACTGGGCACGGAGCTTGCGTTCAACACTTGCTGGATGTCGACATTCGCGGCGAGCGCTTCCGCGGCATTCGCGTCGGTACTGATCAGCGTCATGAAGCGAACACTGTCGCCAGGAGTGATGTATCGGATCTCCTCGAGCCCGGACATGCTGTGGTGCAGCCCGCCGAGCGCGTTCATGTAGGGCGCGGAGGATGCGGCGAGTTGCTGGGCGAGGGCCGGGTTCTGCTGGCCGAGGGAGCCGCTGCTGGTGCTCATCAGCTCCTGGAAGTTGTTGCCTCCGCTGCCGGTGGTGGTTGTGGTGGTGATCTCGATGAGATCAGTGAAGCCGTGTTGCCCGCGCGCGCGGATGGCGGGGTCGTCGCTGAGGGCGTCGGTGCCGATCCATTCGAGCATGGTCGTGATGGGCTGGGGATCCTCCCAGTCGCGGGTCATGAGGGGGATGAGCGTCGCGTCGCGGTCGTAGCCCTCGATGGTGTGACCGTCGCTAGTTGTTCCCGCGAGCAACGCGGCCGATGCGTCGGAATTGCGCGTAGCGACACCGAGCAGGTCCTCGAGCGCGGCGCTGTAGTGCTCGTCGCGCTGTTGCGAGAAGTAGGCGTCGATGGCGACCCCGGTCATGCTGGGCGAGGATTGGTGATCGCGTGCTTCGCGGGCTTCGAGCTCGAGGTTGGCTGCCTGGCGCCCAAGCTCGATGCCGAGGCGCTCGCCCGGGGGCAGGGACGGATCAGAGCTGGCCAGCAGCGACGCGAAAGCTGCCATCTGGCGCGGTGGTGGGCCTTGGCCCTCGGCATTGGCATCGGGACCATCACCGTAGCGGTCGCCGATGAGGGCTCGGAGATCGGCTGGCAGATCGTCGTATCCACCCGATGAGCCGGGGGCACTGCCGATGTTGTCGTTCGACACGATGAGCACGGCATTAGCGAGCGCTTCGATGTTGGCTGCGCTCTCGGGAGTTGCTTGTGCCGCGAAGGAATCGTGCAGGCGCATGATGCCGTCGACACCCGCGGTGCGTACAAGCTCACCGAGGTATTCGCGGGTCGACTCGGGCACATCGGTGACCGTGCCTCCCTCGGCGAGCACGCGGATCTGCTCGGCGCTGAGCCCGGCGGTCCGCAATTCCTGGCCGATCCGGGTGAGCTCGCTGTCGGTCAGTTCCCGCTCGCTGCCGAGTAGCTGCCCAGCCTCCCGGCCCTGCTGCGCCGACAAGCCCTCGCCCTCCGGCGCATGCTCCCGCAGGACTGATGTGAGGTCGTTTATGGCGCGGGCGGTGCGAGAGTCGATGCGGTCGAACTCATCGATGAAGCTCGTCAGGCGCCCGTGCAACGTCGTAGCCTCGTTGGCCGTGGCGGAATCCGCGGATGGAGGAACGATGACCGTCCAGTTCTCCGTGACCGTGAGGCCCTGCGCCTCCGCTCCGATGAGCAGGGAACGCACATCGCTGACCAGGGGAGCGAGAGCATTCATGGCGGCGGTGCATTCGAGGGCGAAGTCCTCCAGCGCGAACGCGACCTTCTTGTTCCGGCCATGCTCGCGCAGCCCACGCTCCTCGGCAGCATCGCGGGCGACGCCCGTCCACTCGATCGCTTCGCTGGTGAACGTCCGCATCAAGGAGTTGCTCTCCTCGAGGATCGTGCTGGCCAGACGGCTCGCACGGTTCTCGCCCACTGACAGCACCGCGGGCCACGTCTGCTCCCACTGGGACCGCGTCGGCCTCATTCCGCCTCCTCGATACCTGCGATATCCGCGCCCAGAACCGCATCAGCACCAGCCATGTCGTTCCAGGTCAGCCGCGCCACCTGTGCCAGATCGAGAGAACGATCCGACATGTGCGCGAGTGCTCCTGCCAGCGCGATCGAGAACCCGGACAGCGCACGAGCCGTCTCGGAAGCAGGCAACGCAGCAGCCACCTCGTCCGTGACCTCGGCAGCATGGTGGGCACCGACCTCGCTCGCGAACGCCTCGAGAGCGCCGATCAGATCAGTGACCGCCGCCGGAGTGATCCACAAACCACCCGGCGCACCAACAACAGAGGGCTGGGTCATGCGCGGCATCCTCCCGGTCGTGGACTGTCCATGCATGAATAGATGCGCTGGGGCGCGCCAGGGTTCCACTGTGTGAGGTAGTGCACAGTGCGAGGGGTTTGCCGATTGTGGAGATCTGGCCACGCTAGATGTGGCTGGGCTTTCACGATCGCGAGTCCTAGACCTGCGAGTGACCTGCCTGCGCCCGCACGCGTCTCGCACGATCAGAATGCAGCACACCTGCAGCCCGGGAGAAGTTCGGGTGCGGATTGTGGATCACGAACACCGAACCATCATTTGAAGCATGAGCAGGGAAAACCCGGCCCCGCAGCAGGCCGTAATAGATGAAGGCCGTCAGCCACAGGACGCCCGCAACGGCGAGAACGTGCAAGATCCAGATCCTGGGCTCGCTGAATTATTGCGGCGCCAGCTCCATCGCCAAGAATGCAGCGATAAAACAAACCGGAAACATCAATTAGCTTGGCGTGTCAACTAGACGGGCCAGGCGCCACTCGCGCGAGCAGCTGTGGCATAGCGGCGCCTGCGTCACGACAGCCACGGATCTGTGCGTGCTTGTTCGGCCCCCTTTGCACCAGTGCGGTCGCCACCAGAACTCAACGATATTGCTGTACACCCGTGGCCGCGGAGTCGGCCGTCGTGATCGCCGCCGAGTAAGCACCTACGCCGACTTGTATGCCACTGCGGCAAGACCGTGCCGGACACACACATCGGGAAGCGAACCTCCCAGCTCGAACGGTTCTACCTTTCTCGCCAAGCGAGAATGCTTGTGCAATCGCCTGGTGGAAATCTCTAGATGTTCCCCCATGATGTGCCCCCCGGTGGTGCGTGGTCAGTCCATGCTGATGGCTGGCACGGTGCCATGTTCCGCTAGCTGGTCGTGGTAGGCGGTGGTGAAGCGGGGGTGGGGGTTCTGGATGACGAGCGCGGAGCCGTTGTTGGTGGCGTGGGCGGGGAAGAGGCGTCCGCGCCAGCGGCCGTAGAAAAGGAACGCGGTGAACATCAGGGCCATCGAGATGCAGAACACGCTTGCGTTCCAATTGTTGAGCGGGAATTCGCTGGTGCCTTGGATCAAGCACCATATCCCGGCGATGCCGAATAGCAGCGGCATGAGCAGTTGCGTTGTCAGGTCGAGCGCGCGGGCCCAGGGCCATTGACGTGCGCATGCGGCGCAGAGGGGTGCTTGGGTGATCACGGCGACGGAGGGGTCTCCGGCATGGATGAGGCGCTGGGTGTGGGCGCGGTGGGGGGTCCACCAGAACTCGGTGAAGCTGCTGTAGACGCGGGCGTCGGGGGTGGTCGAGCGCGACCAGGGCCTGGAGATCACGTAGGCGGTGCGGGTGGTGGTGGCGTCGTTGCCGTCGCGGGGGCAGACCGGTGGCAGCGTGTGATCGGCGCGGTGCAGTTCGCCTTCCTGGGCGAAGAATGGCTTCCTGCTGACAGGCGTGGCCGGTATGCGTAAATGTTCCCCCATGTTTGTCAGCATGAAGAAGCGCTGCCCCGGTGGCAAGCTGCGTGTGAGTGAGGTCATAGGTATTGCGGGGAACCTCGTGCGGGTCTAGCGCGTCCAAGAATGGGATCGCACGACACCGAGGGGGGACTTATGGACGGGCACCGATTGCCGGGATCCTTGGGCGAGCAAATCGAATCAATGCTCGCCGAGGTGCAAACCCAAGCCAGGGCTCTGGCAAACGCGTCCGACGCGATGGCAGGTGTGACGTGCCGTGCGTGCTCGGGCGATGGGCTGATCACCGTTGATGTCGATGGGGTAGGCGCGCCCACGCAGATCAGCATCGATGAGTCGGCATACCGGCGACTGTCTCCGTCGCAGCTGGGAACGGACCTCGTGCGGACGATTGCTGCTGCGGCCGATCGTGCTCGCGAGCAAACGGATCGACTGTTCCGTGAGGCCACCGGGCAACAGAACTCCCTGCCCGGTCTTGCCGAGTTGATTCCTGGCGCGCCGGATATCGCGGACCTGTGCAATATCGTTCAGCCGACACGTCGAGGGGGCCGCAGTGGGTGACACTCCGTTCCGTGCCGATCTTGACGAGCTTCGTGATGCCGCTCAGAGATTCAGGGGGATCGCCGCCCATGCCTCCCGTACGGCCAATGATCACCAGATACGCGTGGCCGCGGAGGATGGAAGCTGGGGCAGCGACGAACCCGGCAACGCGGTCGAGTCGGGATACCGGTCACCAGCGGATTCGACCAATGAGGCAATCGAGAGTCTCACGGAACTATTCGAGGCAATCGCGCGCTCGATCGACGCAGCTGCTGATCGATTCGAGGGCACCGACACCAATAGCGCCGGATCGTTCGACACGCTGTCGCGAGGGATCTAGACATGGGAATCCAGATACCGGGCGCATTGCAGTCGTTGACTCCCTGGGCAGTGGGCGCAGATTGGCCCGAGGCTGACGAGACTGCCATGCGGCGGCTTGCTCAAACGTGGCGCGGTACAGCCGAAGATCTTGATGTGCTGCTTGGCGACAGCTCGGCAGCCGCGCGATCGGTGCTCTCCGCACTTGATGGTGATGCGGCTGAGGCCTTCGACACGTTGTGGAAGGGCATTGGAGGAGCAGGCGGCGCGCTCGACGAAATGGTCGCTGCCTGTCGAGAGATCGCTACGGACCTCGAGGGCAACGCCACAGACATCGAGCACACCAAGCTCGTTATCATCGGCGCACTAGGCGTGCTCGCTGCTCAACTCGTATTGATGGCCGCCGCAGCACCCGCGACCTTCGGTGCGAGCGGAGCGGCCGCGCTCGCTGCTCGAACAGCCACCGCAGCGGGAGTCCGGATGGCGATCAAGCAACTGATTGGCCAGATTCTCGCGCGCGCGGCACGAGGGGCGGGCAAAGCAATCGGTCGGACTGTTCTGATCAGTGCCGGAATTGACGGCGCAGCACAGTTCGCGCAGTTCCGTCGAGGTCACCGCGATGCATTCAACATGGGCAGTCTCATGCGCTCCGCTGCGTCGGGTGTTGTGGAGGGCACCGTCTCGGGTGCGCTGGGCCCGACTGCCGGTGTGTCGGGCTTGATCACGGAAACGGCGACGACGACGGCGGGCCAGCTGGGGGGCCGTGCTGTGGCGTCGGGCTTGTCGGATGGCGTGGCGAATGTAATGGGAAATGTGACCTTTGGCGATGGGCTTGACCTTCGGAGTGCCGTGTGCTCCACGGTCACAGGGGCTGTGGGTTCCGTAGGCGAAAAGCCACAGGTTGGTAGTGATGTGCCTGGACCGAGCGGGACGCCGCCTGCCGTGGAGCCTGCATCGACAACCACACCAACTGATCCTGCCGGGATGCGGGATGCAAGTGCCGGGGTGCAGGATGCCGTGACTCACGCATCAAACGACCTCGACCTCTCGTCCCCCGCGGCTCCAGTGGTTCCCGCGTCGGTCGCGGATGGCGCGAACATGACCGACGCTCCAGCGATTGAGCTGGTTTCGCCCGAGGTTCCCGACGTGGTCCCAGCGGCTGCCGGATCCCATGTGGATGGCACGAGCGTGCCTGATGCTCCCACGCCTGCGCCCGCCGAGCCTGCGGCCGACAACGCGAGCCCCGCCGATCACCCGATTGCGCCAGATCCCGAGGCGCAACCGGCCGCTACCGCACCCGCTTCCGCGGCTGACGCCATTCCATCGGCTGATGCTGATCCTGCGACCGTAGATGTGGCGCCTGATCATTCCATGCCCGCCAATGAGGCCGATACCGTGCCTGAAGCTCAGCCGTTGCCGGAATCGGATCTGCCGTTAGCGGAGGCGGACCTGCCCGATGCGAGCATTGATCCAGGTTTCAACGGTGGAGCCGAGGACATTCAAGCACCACTCGACAGCGCACCTGTTGTTGGCGCCGTCGATGTTCCTGATGTGGAGGCTCCAGTCATCGGTGATCCTCCCTCGCTGGCTCTGGGCAGTGATCCCGCGGACGCTGCCGCGGTGAGCGTGAGCGCACCGTCGGATGCACAGCCTGCGCGAGGTTCGCTGCTCAACGTTTATGGGGGTGCCGTTGAGCAGCGGGGCGGGGAGCGAGAAGGTCGGTTGCTGAACCTCTAGTTCGTTCTTCCATGCGGGTGGCCAGAGAGCGTTTGCGCGGCCACGTCCGTTCGCGTCGCGGCGAGGAGGATCTCCACGCAGTGATCGATGATCTCTTGGCGGCTGGCTTTCAGCTGGCCGGAGAGCCACGACAGGAAGATCGCACCGAGGCTGCCGGCGAGCCCGGTGGCGATCAGTGCGCGCTTGGTGCGGCCGAGCTCGTGGGGGAGCTGGTGGAGGACGAGCTTGGTGAATCGGGGGACGGTGGCGATGCTGAGGCCGTTCAGCGCGGGTTCTGATAGCGGTTCGACGAGGAGCAGCCGGCCTTTGCGGGGGTCGTCGATGGTGAGCCGGACGAATTCCTCCACCGCGGCCCGGATCTGCTCGTCTTCTCGCGCGGTGCCAGGGACTGCGGTGACGAGCGCATCGTGTGCTTCTGCGGCAACTTGCTCGTAGAGCTCGACGAGCAGGGTGTCCCGGTTGGGGAAGCTCTCGTAGAAGTACCGATCGGTGAGCCCCGATGCTCGGCACAACGAGCGCACTGTCACGGCCGCGCAGCCGTTCTCGCCGATCAGGTCGAGGGCGGTGTCCATGAGCGCGCCTCGGCGGAAGGCTCGTCGTTCTGCCATGGTCGTGCCGCCCCATGTTCGCGGCGGCGTAGGCCTGGTTTCCTCTCGCGCGGTCAACGACGACTCCCTTCTCGAACGCAGCGACTCATCCTAGCGGCGTAGCGTTGCTGTGGCACACGTCACATTGGCCATGGATTGACGACGCCTGTCCTCAATCTTACTGTGAGGACAGGCGTCATCAATCGTTTGCGCTGGACAGAGAGGTCCGCATGTACGAGTGGTCCGAGACTGACCATCTGATCATCGATTCCGTTCGAGGCTTCATGGATGCTGAGGTCCGGCCCCATCGCGACGGGCTCGAATCAGGCGAGGCATCGCCCTATCCCATCCTGCGCACGATGATGAAGACGTTCGCCATCGACCAGATGGCGAGCGAAACGCTTCAGAAGATCATTGCGAAGGAAGAAGCCAAGGAAGCCGCCGTCGCCGCGGGCGAGGAACCGACGCCCAGCAAGAAGGGGACGGGTGGCCTCGGTGGCCAGGAGACGATGGCGATCATCCTCACCAAGGAACTGTGCGCCGCCTGCATGGGATTGTTCGTCACCTGGGGCGTGCACATGGGGCTCGGCGTCGCCACCATCATGAAGGAAGGCACCCTGGCCCAGAAGAAGCGGTGGCTGCCCGAGTTGGTGACCTTCGACAAGCTCGCGGCCTGGGCCATCACCGAGCCAGAGTCGGGATCCGATGCATTCGGCGGGATGAGGTCCTACGTCAAGCGCGACGGGGACGATTACATCCTCAATGGGCAGAAGACGTTCATCACCAATGGTCCCGAGGCTGACGTCGTCATCGTGTACGCGAAGCTCGACGACGGTGATCCGTCGATCGGCAAGCGGGATCGCAAGGTCCTCGGCTTCGTCCTCGAGCGCGGGATGGAGGGATTCGTCCAGGGCAAGCCCTTCAAGAAGATGGGCATCAATTCCTCCCACACCGGTGAGCTCTTCTTCGACAACGTCCGCCTTGGCCGCGACCGGCTCCTGGGCGAGACCGAGGAACGCCGCGGCACGGGCGATGGTCGAGACAGCGCGCGCGAGGGCTTTGTCGTCGAGCGCCTGGGAGTCGCAGCGATGGCCCTCGGCGTCATCGAGGAATGCCAGCGCATCTGCCTCGACTACGCGAGGTCCCGCGAGCTGTGGGGCCAGCCGATCGGCGACTTCCAACTCATCCAGCTCAAGATCGCCAACATGGAGATCGCGCGGATCAACGTGGAGAACATGGTCTTCCGCGGTATCGAGATGGGGCGGGACGGGAAGATGCCCACCCTGGCGGAAGCGTCCGCGATCAAGGCGTACTCGTCGCAAGCTGTCACCGATGTCGCGATGGAGGCCGTGCAGCTCCTCGGTGGCAATGGCTACATGCGCGAGTACGCGGTCGAGCAGATGGCCCGCGACGCGAAGTCGCTGATGATCTACGCGGGGAGCAATGAAGTGCAGATCACCCACATCGCGAAAGGCTTGCTCAGGAAATGACCGGCACCAATGAGTCCCCGACCTTCGCGGACATGATCAATGGCACTCTCGAGCTCGTCATCCCGATCGCTCACACGATGGGTGTCGAAGCCGTGGAGGTCCGTCGGGGATTTGCCGCGACCACCGTTCCAGCGGAAGGAAACGGCAATCATTTCGGCGTGATGTACTCGGGCGTGCTGTTCACCGTGGCCGAGATCCTCGGTGGCGCGATCGCCGTTGCCTCGTTCGACAACTCGCGGTTCTACCCGCTGGTGAAGGACCTGCAGATCACGTTCAAGCGGCCAGCCAAGACCGAGGTGCGGGCGGAGGCATCGCTCGACGACGCTGAGATCGAGCGGATCGCTGAGCAAGCAGCGGCGGACGGCAAGTCCGACTTTGTGCTCGACGCGACCATCACCGATACAGGCGGCACGGTCGTGGCGACGACAAGAGGGCTCTACCAGCTGCGCGCGCATAGGAAGCAGGAAAATTGATCAATCCAGTCAGCATGGGCAAAGCCGCGGCGCTGCGCGCGGGCGCCGAGCTCAACTACTCGCGCTATGCGATCAAGAGCGGCGTCCTCGGCGTGATGTCGCCCGTGGCGCTGGCGAACAGCGGCCTCGCTATCGCGCGGTGGGGACTCATCGGCGGCGCGGTCGGTGTCGCGGCCGCGCGCTGGGGCGGCAGGACAGCCGTGATCGACGAGCGCGGCGAGCTCACCTTCGCGGAACTGCACGAGCGATCCAACGCGCTCGCCAACGCCTGGCTCGCGCGTGGCCTCCAGCCAGGGGAGGGCGTGGCGATCCTCGCGCGGAATCACCGCGGGTTCCTCGATGCGCTGCTCGCCGCAGCGAAGTGTGGTGCCCGGATCATCCTGCTCAACACTGACTTCGCGGGGCCGCAGATCCGCGACGTCGCCACCCGCGAGGGGACGGACCTGCTCGTCTACGACGATGAGTACGCCGCGATGCTCGGCGGTGTCACGCCGCCGCGAGGCGCGTTCCGTGGCTGGAGCGAGGATCCGGGCCAGGATTCCATCGAGGCGCTGATGGCGTCCGCGCCTTCTTTCGCGCCGCCGCGACCCGGCGCGCACGCGAAGATCATCCTGCTGACCAGCGGCACGACCGGCACGCCTAAGGGAGCACCCCGCGCTGACCCGATGTCGCTCGCGCCGATCGGTGGCATCACGAGCCGGGTCCCGTTCACCACCAACGGCACCATCGAGCTGTGCGCGCCGATGTTCCACACTCTGGGGTTCGCGCACGCGCTGCTCGCCATCGGCATGGGATCGACGATGGTGCTGCGCCGCCGCTTCAGCCCGCAAGCGACGCTGGAGAGCATCCAGCGCAATCGCAGCACCGGCATGATCGTGGCACCCGTGATGCTCAGCCGCATGCTCGAGCACGGGGCGTCGCGCTACGACCTGTCGTCGCTGCGCATCATCTTCGTCGCCGGCGCCCAGCTCGGTGCCGATCTCTGCAAACGAGCGATGGACGCGTTCGGCCCTGTCCTCTACAACATGTACGGCTCGACCGAGGTCGCCTACGCGACCGTCGCGACGCCCGAAGACCTTTCCGCCGAGCCTGGTTGCGTCGGCAAGCCAGTCGCCGGGAGCCTAGTCACGATCTATGACGATGACGACAAGCCCGTGCCCGCTGGGGTGACGGGCCGGATCTTCGTGGGCAACACCGTGCAGTTCGAGGGATACACCGGCGGTGGCACCAAGGCATCGGTCGATGGGCTGATGGCCACCGGCGATGTCGGGCATTTCGACGCTGGCGGGCGGCTCTTCATCGATGGCCGCGACGACGACATGATCGTCTCCGGAGGGGAGAACGTGTTCCCGGGCGAGGTCGAGGAGTTGCTGGCCTCGCACCCGTCGGTCGTCGAAGCCTCGGTGCTCGGGGTACCGGACGAGGAGTACGGCGCGCGCCTGAAAGCGTTCGTGGTCACGCGCGAGGCCCTCGACGAGGACACCGTGAAGCAGTACGTCAAGCAGAACCTCGCCCGGTACAAGGTCCCCCGCGAGGTCGCGTTCGTTGATGAGCTGCCGCGCAACCCGTCGGGGAAGGTGCTCAAGCGCGTCCTGCGCGCGATGTGAGCTGGTCCGCCGATCCCGCCGATCTTCACGATCGGTCGTCAGGAGGAGGCGCGGGCGAGTCTGGCGCGCGAGCCGACGGGGGTGGCCCGGGTGCCGTGGAGCACGCGACTGTTGTCGACGAGGATGATGTCGCCCGCGGACCAGGAGTGAGCGATATAGGCGGTGGACCGGCGCAGCTCGTCGTCGAGGCGGCGCAGTGCCTCGCTGGAATCGTCGTTGGTGAGTCCGCGGATGCGAGTCTGCCACGGTCCTGGTGCTGCTGGAGGCAGGATGATGTTGAGTGCCTGCCCGGCGGGCGTGCTGCTGTAGGTGGGCAGCGCGAACCATCCCTCGGGGAGGTGGGGGAAGGGCCGCCGGTCGAGGACGCGATACTCCATCGTGCGCGTGTCGAGCAGATCGCGTAGCTCGGCGCTGAGCAGCGGTAGCGCGGTGAGGGTGTCGACGAGCTCGAGCGCGCTGTGGTCGGTTCCGGGTTCCACGCTGGTGGCGGTGAAGGCGATGAGGCTGGTTGGTCGTCCGATGAGTGCGGCGTCGCGGTGCAGCGGCAGTGCGGGCAATCCTGGGGATGACCGACCGGGGCTGGGTGCGGGCGGCGCATCGGCGGCGAGAAGCTCCGAGAGGCGCTCGATACTGGTCTTGCTGCCGGAGAGCGCATCGAGCAGTGCACCGAGGGAGCCAGCACCGATGCGTGGTCCTAGTTGGCGGATGAGTGCTGTGCCCCGGTCCCGCAGCCCTGCCCGGGCCTCGTCGAGGAATGTGGCGATGCTCTGCCGCGAGGGCTCGGGTGGCAGGGCGATCTCGGGCAGCGCCGCGGGACGTGGCATGAAATGTTCTCCTCGGGAAGGGGCTTGGGGAACCGGCTAGTTGGTCTCGTCGAGGGCGGGGTAGTCGGTGTATCCGGTGGCGTCGCCGCCGTAGAAGGTGCTGCTGTCGCCGGGCGCGAGGGGTGCGCCTGCCTTGAGGCGGTGCACGAGGTCGGGGTTGGAGATCGCATCTGTGGCGATGGGGTAGAGGTCGGCGAGGTCGTCGGCGAGGTCGCGCTCGATGGAGTCGTAGTCGCGCCCGGCGCGGACGAGCAGCAGCGGTGTCGAGAGCATGTCACGGATCTCGCGGAGAAACTCGTCGTCGCCGAAGTAGAAGAGGTGGATGTAGGCGAGGCCGAGGGTGTCGAGCTCGCGCAGCAGGTAGCGGTAGGTGTCCTTGTAGCCGGGGCCTTCGTCGAGCCCATTGAAGCTGACGGCGGGGGAGAGCCGGATGCCGGTGCGGTCGGCGCCGATGCGCTGGGCGACGAGCTTGGTGGTCTCGAGGGTGAAGCGTGCCCGGTTCTCGATGGAGCCGCCGTACTGGTCGGTGCGCTGGTTTGCGGAGGCATTGAGGAACTGCCAGGGCAGGTAGCCGTTGGCTCCGTGGATCTCGACGCCGTCCGCCCCGGCGGTGATGGCGTTCTCGGCCGCCTGGGCGAACTCTTCCTCGATGCCGGGGATCTCTCCGGTGGCCAGTGCCCGCGGCTCGGGGGCGGGCTGCATGCCGGTGGGGGTGAACATGTCGTGCCCGGCGGCGATGGCGGATGGGGCGACGGACTGTGCGCCGGTGGGGTGGTTGTCGGGGTGGGCGACGCGTCCGACGTGCATGAGCTGGATGAACAAATGGCTTCCGGCCTCGTGGACGGCATCGGCGATCTTGCGCCAGCCAGCGATGTGCGACTCGGTGTAGATGCCGGGGGTGTAGGGGTATCCCTGGCCGTCGTCAGAGGGCTGCGTGCCTTCAGTGATGAGCAGGCCGAGGGTGGCGCGCTGCCGGTAGTACTCAACCATGAGGCCGTTGGGCGATCCGTCGGCATCGGCTCGGGAGCGGGTCATCGGCGCGAGGGCGAGGCGGTGATCGAGGCGGATTCGTCCGAGCGTGAAGGGATCCCACATTCCGGCCATGGTCTAGCTCCTCAATGGTTGATGGCATCAATGAATATGGATCAAGCATGGCACTGGATGCTTGACGATGTCAACTATTGTGGACCGATACGATAGATGCATGACCGCCCACCACCGCGTCGCCGAGGCACGCGAGCTCGGCTTCAAGCTGCTCGATGTCACCAAGCGCATGAGCGAGGACTTCGACGCCATCGCCGTATCCCTCGGCCTCACCCCGCTGCAGGCGCGCACCGTGCTCGAGATGGACGCGCCCTCGCCCATGCGCGCGCTCGCGGAATCCATGGGCTGCGACGCCTCCAACGTCACCGGCCTCGCCGACCGGCTCGAGCGCCTTGGCATCATCGAGCGCGTCCCCGGCACCGACCGGCGCGTCAAGCTGCTCGCCCTCACCGAGCGCGGAATCGAGCTGCGCGAGGAACTCGCCCGGATGGTCGCCGAAGGGTCCACGGTCATGGCGCGGCTCGATCGCTCCGAGCGCGCCGCCCTCGATCAGCTCCTCGACAAGCTGCTGGGCTAGCCCGCCGATCGTGAAGATCCAGCCACATCGAGCGTGGCTGGATCTTCACGATCCGAAGCGCGGAAGGGGCGAGTCCGAGCAGCGAAATGCTTGCTGAAGCGACTACTCGGTGAGCCGGACTCGCACACCCCCACTGAAAGCGGAATCGTGGAGTTCTATGGCTGCGGGACGTGCATCGGCAGGAATGTCAAACACGACAGTGGCTTCGATAGCATTGCCCGGATTGATCTCGCTGACCCAGCCGTCATTGTTTTCGAGATTGAGCTCCGCCATGCTGTCGTTGTTGAAGGTGCGGCCCTGAGCATCAATCAGCTTCTGGTTGCTGGAGAAGAAGGTTTGCGGGCGATCTGAGACGTTGCCTACCAGTATGCGGACGAGAACGTACTGTCCTTGCGCGTTGCGCGCTAGGTACGGGTTGTCGCCAAGCCTGCTATAGCCAGTCTCGATAGAGGTAACAGCGAAGGCAAACTTGCCGTCCCGTACCTCTTCACCGATGCCTGCCATGGCGGAGCTGCTATCGGTTTGATTATTCGGTCGCTGCGCGAGTGGAGCGCTGACAGCTTCGCGGTCCGACCGCGCCGGTGCCTCATCATCGCCGCTTGCGCTGATCAGGAGTGCGGTGCATCCGATGAATAGTATGAATAGTCCGGCGAATGACGCGAGAATGATCAGGACGATCTTGCCGGCGCTGCGCTTCCTTCTCGGCGGAGGAGCGCCCCGGTAGCCAGGAGGTCCGTACCCTGGCGGTTGCGCGCCGCCCCAGGGTGCCGAGGCATAGGGGCCTTGCTGGTAGGTGCCTGCAGGGCCTTGATCCCGTGACGGTGGTGGGGGATTTCCTGCGCCCAGATTGCCATCGCCGGGGCCCGGTGGATGCTGGTCAGTCACATGTTCTCCTTGCTCAGTTTGTGCGCCGAGAGGCGCCGACGCGTTCGGGATCTTCGAAGCCGTATGGCGCGGCATGCATCTTGATCGAACAGTAGACACTTGCGCTGGGGGATTCGTTCTAATGGGCATCCTTGCCCAGGTACTGGAATCGGCCTAGGCGCATCGCTCCGAACTGGGCGTGGCTGGATCTTCACGATCGGCGGGCTAGCCGCCTCGAACTGTTGTCCACGTCACATTCGGGGCCTAGTCTGGAAGAGACCGTTCCGAGGTGCGCGATGCATGAGCTGGCGATCACAGAGAGCATTGTCGATGCGGTGTGCGAGCACGCCGCGGGTCGGCGGGTGCGCTCGGTGCAGGTGGAGATCGGCGCGTTGTGCGCGGTGGTCCCGGACGCTATGCATTTCTGCTTCGACCTCGCGACGGCGGGCACGATCGCGGATGGCGCGGCTCTCGATCTGGAGATCATCACTGCTCGGGCTCGCTGCAGGGCCTGCGATCGCGAGTTCGAGCTGGTGGACATGATCCTGCTGTGTGATTGCGGCAGCGCCGATGTGGATGTGATCACGGGACGCGAGATGAGTATCCGATCGATGAAGGTGGGATAGGCGATGTGCGCTACCTGCGGTTGCGGCGAGACGGACGGCCCCCGGGTGTCGACTCCGGGGCATGAGCACCATCATCACCACTCCCACGAGCATGCACACGGCCATGGGCATGACCACAGCCAAAGCCACAGCCACAGCCACGAGCACTCCCACGACCACAGCCACGAGCGCGTGGAGACGATCACTCTCGAGCAGAAGGTGCTTGCGAAGAATGATCTGATCGCGCTGGAGAACCGGCACTGGCTGCGCGCGCATGGCATCGTCGCGGTCAACCTCATGAGCTCGCCGGGAGCGGGGAAGACGACTCTGCTGGAGAAGACGATCCGGGAGTTCCGCGCCGAGCGGCCCGTCGCGGTGATCGAGGGCGATCAGGAGACCCTGCTCGATGCTGATCGGATCGCCGCGACGGGGGCTCCCGTGGTGCAGGTCAATACCGGCGCGGGCTGCCATCTCGACGCTTCGATGCTGCGTTCCGCGCTCGATGAGCTCGAGCCAGCGGACGGCACGCTGCTGCTGATCGAGAACGTGGGCAATCTGGTCTGCCCGGCGTTGTTCGACCTCGGCGAGCAGTTGAGGGTCGTCATCATTTCCACTACCGAGGGCTCCGACAAGCCGCTGAAGTATCCGCACATCTTCGCCGCGGCGGACCTGGTGATCGTCAACAAGACGGATCTGCTTCCCTACGTCGATTTCGACATCGAGAAGTGCTCGGCGTACGCGCGGTCGGTGAACCCGGATGTCCGGATCATCGCGCTCTCTGCCTGGACGGGCGAGGGCATGGAGCAGTGGCGGACCGAGCTGAATGCGTTGTCGCTGGAAACTACGGGTTGAGGAGAGCGGGTGCCGTCATGAGGTTCTTGAGGGCTAGCGGTAATCGTGGTGGTGCGTTCGTCGCGGCCGCGGCGCTGGGCATCGCCAGTCTTGGTGGAGGTGTCGCGCTGGCATCGCCGTCGTCGGGCGTGGAGGTGCAGGAGCTCGGCATGGTGAGCGTGCCATTCGGCATGGGTGATCTCACTGTCGGGACGGACGTGACTCTGCGACGCATCGACGTCGCGCCGGGCGGCTTCACGGGTTGGCATTGGCATGAGGGAATGGTGTACGGCTATGTCGCGGCGGGCACCCTGACGCGCGTGTTCGCGGACTGCTCGGAGGCGCAGGACCCGGCTGGCTCCGTGTTCCAGGAGGTTCGTGGCGAGGACGCGGTGCATCAGGGCGTGAACCGGGGTGATGGCGTCCTGACGGTGTTCGTGGTGTACACCGCCGAGCGGGGCGAGCCCTCAACGATCGATGCCGAGGCTCCAGCCTGCGCGACTGAATCCTGAGCCTAGCTGCGAGTTTCGCTTTGCATAAGCCTCTTAGGCCGGGCTAACCTAACCTGTGTGACTTTTGCTAGCCCTGCCACCCGCTACCAGGCGCCCTGGGCCGGAGCACGACGAGGCGGATCGGCGTCGGCCCCGTGAGCGCGCCGACCAAGCTCTCCGACCTGACCGCGCGGGTCGACACGCGGCGGGACCATTCGCGTCTCGAGATCCCGCGCGGCACGGCTCCGCTCGCCTTGCGGCTGGCCGCCGTCCTACTCGATGCGGCTGTCACCCTTGTTCCCATCGTGATCGGTTTCCTCATCGTCCACTCGCTGCGCGATGAGAATGGCGGAGGCGAGGCAGACCGCCTGGTGTTCGGATCGTTCGCCCTGGCTGTCGCGGTCAGCATGTTCGTGTGGAACCTCGGGTTCCGGCAGGGGCGTGACGGCGCGAGCGCGGGAAAGCGCTGGTGCGGCCTGATCGTCCGCGGCAGCGACGGCGGTCCGCTCGGAGTGCGTCGAAGCTTGCTGCTCGTGACACCGCGGCAGGTCGTCCGCCGCGTCACTGCCCTGGACGAGGGCTTCGAGCCAATCACGGCCACCCCCTCCGTGCGGGCCATCCGGATGCGCCGGCTCGGTGGCCTGATCGTCCTGGCGATCCTGCTGGCCGTGGTCCTCCTCGCGAGCATCGCGGTCGGTGCGAGGCCGTTGACGCTCGCGGAGATCTGGGCCGCGGTGACACCTCCCTATGATGTCGCGGTCACCGACACCGAGATCATCGTGCGGAGCCTCCGGCTGCCTCGCGCGGTGCTCGGCCTGATCGTCGGTGCCGCCCTCGGCATGGCCGGCGCGCTGATCCAGGGCCACACCCGCAATCCGCTCGCCGATCCCGGCATCCTGGGCGTGAGCGCTGGCGCCGCGCTCGCGGTGGTCCTCGCGATCTTCCTGCTCGGCATCGCCACCCCGCAGGGCTACATCTGGTTCGCTCTCATCGGTGCCTTCCTCGCGAGCGCGTTGGTGTTCGGGTTGTCCGCGATCGGCAGCGGCAAGGTCTCGCCGCTCTCGCTGGTGCTCGGCGGCACCGCGATCGCCGCTTTCCTGAGCTCGTTGACCAGCGCGATGGTGCTGCTCGACCAGCAGACCCTCGATTCTTACCGGTTCTGGGTGGTGGGGTCGGTCGCGGGGCGCGGTCTCGACGTCCTTGTCCCGCTGCTGCCGTTCTTCGCCGTTGGGTTCCTCATCGCGCTTGCCTCCTCGCCGGGGCTCAACCTGCTCAGCCTCGGAGAGGAGGTCGCTCGCTCCCTCGGGATCCATGTCGGCGTCAATAGGGTCGTGGGGATCGTGGCGATCACCTTGCTCACGGGCGCCGCGACCGCGGCGTGTGGTCCGATCGGGTTCCTCGGCATGGTGGTCCCGCACCTCGCGCGTGCCTTCACCGGGCCCGACTACCGCTGGATCGTGCCGTTCTCGGCGCTGATCGGCGCGATCGTGCTCGTCACGGCGGATGTGGTCGGGCGGGTCGTGGTGCGTCCTGGCGAGCTGCAGGTCGGGATCGTGCTGGCACTGGTGGGCGCCCCGTTCTTCATCGCCGTGGTCCGGCGCCGGAAGCTGGTGACACTGTGACCGCTTCCGTTGCTACCCGCCCGGCGTTCCGCATTGGCAAGGCATCCACGGTATGGCGGCCAAGGATGGTCGTCGCGAACGCGGGCCTGCTCGCCGCCGTTCTCGTGCTGCTCTGCGTGAACGTGGGGCGCGGGGACTTCCCGATCGGCGTTGCCGATGTGGCTCGAATCCTCGCGGGGGGCGGGTCGCAGGTGGAGCAGTTCATCGTCTTCGATCTCCGGCTGCCCCGTTCCGTCGTCGCGGTGCTCGTGGGGGCGGCGCTCGGCCTGTCCGGCGCGATCACCCAATCGATCACCCGCAACCCCCTGGCGAGCCCGGACATCCTCGGGATCACCGCGGGGGCTAGCTCGGCCGCTGTTGCGGTCATCATCTTCGGTGGCCCGGTGATCGCGGGCGCGGCGATCGGGTTGCCATTCGCCGCGATGGCCGGCGGGCTGCTCACCGCTGCCCTGATCTACTTCCTCGCGTGGCGCGGCGGGATCGAGGGCTTCCGGCTCATCCTCATCGGCATCGCGGTCAATGCGATCCTCATCGCGCTGACCACCTGGATGCTCGTGCTTGGCGACATCTGGGATGTGCAGCGCGCCACGGTGTGGCTCAACGGCTCGCTCAACGGCCGGGACTGGGGCCAGGTGTACCCGGTGGGAATCGCGCTGATCCTCCTGGGCGCGGTGCTCGTGGTCGCGGGCTTCCAGCTGGGCGCGCTCAAGCTCGGCGATGAGACCGCTGCCGCGCTCGGGGCCCGGGTGCAGGCGACCCAGGCGGTGCTGCTGATCGCGTCGGTGCTGCTTGCCGCGATCAGCGTGACCGCGGCGGGACCGATCGGCTTCGTGGCGTTCGTCGCCCCCCAGGTGGCCATGCGGGTGCTCGGGACGGCCGGGCCACCGCTCGTCGGAGCGGCACTCATGGGTGCCGCGCTGACCCTGGGCAGCGATGTGGTCGCCCGCACCGCGCTCCCGGTGGAGCTTCCCGTGGGTATCGTGACGACCGCGATCGGTGGTCCGTTCCTGATGTACATGGTCATTCGCGCGAACCGGAGGGCAATGCGATGAGCGATTCACGATTGTCAGCACACGACGTTGTCCTTGGCTACGGCGATCGCATCATCGTCGACCGGCTCAGCACCGAGATCCCCACCGGGCGGATCACGACGATCATTGGTCCGAACGGGTGCGGCAAGTCGACGTTGCTGCGGGCGCTCGCCCGTCTGCTGAAGCCTCGCGGGGGGCACGTGTACCTCGATGGCAAATCGATCTCGAAGTTCAGGACGCGCGATGTGGCGCGGGTGCTCGGGATGCTTCCGCAGGCCCCCACGGCGCCGGAGGGGATCACCGTGGCGGACCTGGTGGCCAAGGGGAGGCACCCTCATCAGTCGTGGGTACGCCAGTGGTCCGGCGATGACGAGAGCGAGGTCGCTGCCGCGCTGAACCTGACAGGCATGTCCGAGTTCGCGGATCGCCCGATCGATCAGCTCTCCGGCGGGCAGCGCCAGCGCGCGTGGATCTCGATGGCATTGGCACAGGGCACCGACATCCTGCTGCTCGATGAGCCCACCACGTATCTCGACCTCGCGCACGCTGTCGATGTGCTCGATCTTGTCGATCAGCTCCAGTCCGACATGGGTCGCACCATCGTGATGGTGCTGCATGATCTGAACCTCGCGGTCCGGTATAGCGATCACCTCGTCGTGATGAAGGATGGCGCGATCGTTGCCACCGGTGAGCCCGCTGACCTAGTCACGCCCGAGCTCCTGCGGGAGGTGTTCGGGCTGGAAGCGCAGGTCGTTGCTGATCCGGTGGCGGGCAAGCCGCTGATCGTGCCGATCGGCACGCGGCGCGCGGCCCCGGCCAAGCCGAATGGCATGCGCCGCGTTGCCGCGGTCAACGTGTGACACCCCCCGCCTGAGCGGAATGGTAAGGTGAGCCTGACCTAATGCCTAGACCTGGGGGTTTCCTTGTCCATGCTTTCCCCTGCTGTGCTGCCGCCGAGGGTCGCGGCGCGGCGGACCACTCTCCTTGGCGCCGCCATGCTCGCGGCAAGCATGCTGGTGACCTCGTGCGCCTCGGGCACGACCGGCACTAGCGCCGATGCGGAGACGCGCGAGATCGAGGACTACTTCGGCACGGTGGAGATTCCCGCCGAACCGCAGCGCATTCTCGCTGGCGATGGCGCCACCCTCGGAAACCTGTTCGCCCTGGGGGTCACGCCCATCGGCGCAGCGGTCAACCCGCATTCCCTGCCACGCCACCTCTCCGACCAGATGGAGGGTGTGGAGAACGTCCGCGAGGGCGGTGAGATCAACTGGGAGCAGGTCGCCGCGCTCGACCCGGACCTGTTCATCACCTTCGCCGGTTTCGAGGACGATCCGTGGAACCAGGAGACCTACGACCAGGCAGCCGAGCTCGTTCCCACGTTCGGCTACGTCTACAACTACGTCTACCTCGACGAGATCGAGAAGAACTTCACCGAGGTCGCGCGTGCGCTCGACAAGGAGGACGTGGCAGCCGAGCGCCTCGAGGAGCTTGACGAGCGGATCGGCGGTCTGAAGGCCCGGGTCGAGGCCGCGGGCCTGACCGGCAAGCCGGTGTCGGTGCTACGCATCGGCGAGGACGGCAACTACTCGCTGCGCATCGGCACCTCCGAGAGCATCGCGTTCCGGGCGCTGGGCATCGCGCAGCCCGAGGGCCAGACCAACCCCGACGACTTCTCGATCGACATCAGCGAGGAGAACCTGAACCTGCTCGACTCCGCGGACACCCTCTTCGTCTACGTCGATGACACGGCAGCGGGGGAGCGGGAGAAGGTCGAGTCGTCGCCGCTGTGGCAGACACTGCCGGCCGTGCAGAACGGCCGCGTCCACTTCGTCAACAGCGGAATCTGGAACAGCATTGATGTCGACGGGTTCGAGCTGATCCTCGACGACATCGAGACCTACTTCATCGAGCCCGCGGAGTAATTCGCGGGACGCACGGCAACGACCAAGGAGCAACTATGCATGGCGAAGTCGTTTCGGTCACGAAACTGTCCCCGCAGATGGTGCGGGTAGTGCTCGGCGGCGGTGAGCTCGCGGACTTCGTGGACTGCGAGGACACCGACGCCTACGTCAACTGCTTCTTCCTGCCCGACGGTGCCCCCTACGAGGTGCCGTTCGACGAGCCCACGATTCGTGGCCTGCCGCGCGAGGTCCGTCCCTTCCCCCGCAGGATCACCGTCCGGCGATGGGATCCGACGCGGCAGGAGCTGACACTCGATATCGCGGCCCATGGGGACGTCGGCTACGCGGGCCGCTGGGCCCTGAACGCGGTACCGGGCGATCGGTTGCAGTTCCGCGGCCCCGGTGGCGGCTACCGCCCGCACGAGGAGGCCGATTCATACCTCTTCATCGGTGACGAGAGCGCTCTGCCGGCGATCGCGGCATCGGCCGAGGCCGTACCGGCTGGGCGACCCGTCGTGATCGTCGCCGAGGTCGAGGATGCCGCGGGCGAGCTCGCGCTCGAGTCCCCCGGCGAGCTCGAGGTCATCTGGGTGCACCGCGCGGGCCGGCACGACGATCTCGACAACCTCCTCGCCGACGCTGTGCGCGGGCTCCCTCGCCCGAGCGGGCTGGTGGACGCGTTCGTCCACGGCGAGGCCGCGTCGATCCGCGAGGTGCGGCGCGTGCTGCTGGCCGAGGGCATCGTGGCGCCCGAGCGCCTCTCCTGCTCGCCCTACTGGCGGCGCGGCCACAACGACGAGCAGTGGCGATCGATCAAGGCGGCATGGGTGCGCGAGGTGGAGGCAGAACCCATCGTCGTTCGCTAGCGCTGTCGTTCGCTAGCACGATAAAGGGGCCGGCCTGGACAACTGCTTGTCCAGGCCGGCCCCTTCTCGCGTGGTGGCTACATGTCCTCGATGATGCGCTCGAGGTCGTCGAGCACGGTCAACCCGCCCAGCGGGCCAACGCCGGCGATCCAGTACGAGAAGTCCACGAGCTCGAGCACTGGCCACTGATCGGCGTGAATGGCGATCGACTCGGGCATCGTCGCGGGATCCGCCGGATCCTGGGAGGTGACCAGGACGAGATCAGCATCGACCTCGCTGATGAGCTCGGGGGAGAGGTCGATCGAGATCTCCTCCTGCCAGTCGCGCTCCGGGATGGTGAAGCCCGCGCACTCGAGCGTGCTGCCAGCGAACGAGATCGGGCCGTACACGGTGAGCACGTCCTCGCGGGGACGGATCAGCTGGGCGGTCATGCCCTCGGTGTCGTAGCTCTCCGCGATCTCGGCGCAGCGGTCGTTGTAGTCCGCGAGGAGCTGCTCGCCCTCAGGCTTCTTGCCGAGCGCGTCCGCGATGAGCACCGAGTTCTCCTGCCACGGGTCGCTCTGGGTCGCCATGAAGACCGTGGGCGCGACTTCCGCGAGCTGATCGTAGAGATCGCCGTGCCGGGAATCGGTGCCGATGATGAGGTCAGGATCGAGCGCGGCGATCTTCTCCAGCTCGGGAGTGGTGACCGTGCCGACCGCCGTGATCGACTTCGCGTCCTCGCCCAGGTAGTCCGGGAGGTTATCGGCTGTGGTGGGCACCGCGGCACCCACCGGGGTGATCCCGAGGGCGATGGCGGTGTCGAGCTGTACCGGCTCGAGCACGACGACGCGCTGCGGCTGCGCCGGCACGTCCGCTGTGCCGCGGGCATGCTCGATCGAGCGGGTGTCCTCGGACGCCGTGGGTGCGGATTCGTCCGAGCCGCAGCCCGCGAGCACGAGGCTCGCCGCCAAGAGCCCCGCGACGAGCGGCGACCGGGTCCTGCGTCCGTGGTGGTGAATCAATTCGTCTCCTTCGATCATGGTTGGTTGTTGCCAGGGCTTGGGCGACGCGGGCCTATACGCTCACCCGATCGCGATGGTGGCGCCCGATCGGAACCACCAATGGCGTGCCCGAGACCGGATCCTCGATCACCTCGCTGCGAATGCCGAACACATCGCCCACCGTGTCTGGCGTGAGTACCTCGGAGGGGGAACCCGCGGCACGGATCCGGCCACCGGCGAGGGCTATCAGGTGATCGGCGTAGCGGGCAGCGAGATTGAGGTCGTGCAGGACCATCGCGATGGTGGTGCCCCGCGCCCGGTTGAGGTCGGTCAGCAGGTCGAGCACCTCCACCTGGTGGCTGACGTCGAGGAAGGTCGTCGGCTCGTCGAGCAGCAGGATGTCGGTCTGCTGGGCGAGCGCCATCGCGATCCACACCCGCTGCCGCTGGCCCCCGGACAGCTCGTCCACCGGGCGGTCGGCCAGCTCGGCGGTGCCGGTCGCGGAGAGCGCGGCAGCGACAGCCTGGTCATCGTCACGGCTCCACCGCGATAGTGCCCGCTGGTAGGGGTGCCGCCCGCGCGAGACCAGGTCAGCGACGACGATGCCCTCCGGTGCGATCGGTGACTGCGGAAGCAGCCCGAGCGTGCGCGCCACCTGCTTGGTCGGCATCCTGTGGATGTCCTTGCCGTCGAGCACGACCCGCCCGGACTTCGGCCCCAGGAGCCGGGCCATGGCCCGCAGCACGGTCGACTTGCCGCACGCGTTCGCGCCGACGATCACGGTGATCCGGCCAGGCGGGATCACGAGGTCCAGCGAGTCGACGACGGCCCGGTCGCCATAGGCGAGCGTCACGGCTTCAACTGCGAGGCGATGTTCTCCGGTCATAGCGACCCTCCCGAGCGGTGCACGCGAACGAGCAAGTAGATGAGGTAGGGGGCGCCCACGGCGCCGGTGATGACGCCGACCGGGTAGCGGGTGCCGAACCCGTACTGCCCGACGAGATCGGCGCACAGCACGAGCAGCGCTCCCACCAGCGCGGAGGGCAGGAGCAGCGAGCCGTATGGCCCGATGATCCGCGCGGCGATCGGCCCGGAGAGGAACGCCACGAAGGCGATCGGGCCCGCGGCCGCGGTGGCGAAGGCGATCAGCGTGACGGCGATGAGGATCACCACCAGCCGGGAGGTCTCGACCCGCACTCCCAGGGCGGCAGCGGCGTCGTCGCCCATCTGCAGCATCTGCAGGTCGCGCGAGCGGGAGAGGAGCAGCGGCGCCAGCAGGACCGTGGCGATAGCGGTGGGCAGCACTTGCTCCCACACCGCGCCATTGAGGCTGCCCGTCAACCAGCGCATCGCCGCTTGCAGGTCCCATTGCGACGCCTGGACGATGACGTAGGCGACGACGCTCTCGAGCATCGCGGCGATGCCGATGCCGATGAGGATCAGCCGGGTGCCGAGCACGCCGTCCTTGTAGGCCAGCACGTAGATGAGCATGGCCGTTGCGAGCGCGGCGCAGATCGCGATCGCGGAGACCTGCACCTGGCTCACGCCGAGGATGACGATCGCGAACACGCCCGCCGCGCTCGCTCCCCAGCTGATGCCGATGATGTCGGGGGAGGCCAGGGGATTGCGCAGCATCGTCTGGAACGTCACCCCCGCCATCCCGAGCGAGAATCCCGCCATCACCCCGAGCACCGCGCGGGGCAGTCGCAGCTCGCCGACGGTGAAGGATGCGCCGGGAACGGTGTCGCCGAGGATGACGCGCGCCACCTCGATGGGCGTGTAGAAGGTCTGGCCCAGCATGAGGCTGACGGTGAACGCCGTGAGCACCCCAACGGCCAGCGCGAGCGTGATCACCCGGTACCGGATCGACCGGCGCCGACGGGATGCTGCCACCGCGCCCGCGTCGATCGGTGTCCCCGTGCTGGTGCTCGTTGTCGTGGTCATAGTGCTCGCATCCTCTGGCGGCGAACGATCATGATGAATATCGGTGCCCCGATGAACGCCGTCACGATGCCCACATCGATCTCCGCGGGCCGCGCGATCACCCGGCCTACCACATCCGATGCGGTGAGCAGGGCCGCGCCGACCAGCGCCGAGGCAGGGAGCAGCCATCGGTGATCCACCCCGACGATGAGCCGACACATGTGGGGAACAATGAGCCCGACGAAGGCGATCGGGCCGGCCACAGCAGTCGCGGCGCCGCAGAGCACGAAAGAGCCGGCCGCGGCAGTGACGCGAGTGACCGCGACCTTCTCGCCCAGCCCGGCCGCGACATCATCACCGAGCGCGAGCGTGTTCAGGCCGCGCGCCGCCATGAGGCACATCAGCGCTCCGACGATCAGGAACGGCGCGACCAGCACGATCTTGGAGTAGCTGGCGCCACCTACTCCGCCGATCTGCCAGAACCGGAAGGAGTTCATCACGTTGATGCGCGGCAGGAGGATCGCGCTGATGAGGGAACTGAACGCGGCCGCGGTCGCTGCGCCAGCCAGCGCGATCTTCAGGGGGGTCGGGCCGCCGCGGCCGAGGGAGCCCAGCGCATACACGAAGACTCCGGTGGCGGAGGCGCCGAAGATCGCGACCCAGATGTAGCCGGTCGGCGAAGCGAGCCCGAAGAAGGCGATGCCGGTGACGACGGCGAGGGAGGCGCCGGTGGTGATGCCGAGGATCCCGGGGTCGGCGAGCGGATTGCGGGCGACGCCTTGCATGACGGCCCCGGCGACGCCGAGCGCTGCTCCCACGATCAGGGCGAGGAAGGTGCGGGGAATGCGCTTCTCCACTGCGGCCTGGGCGATGCCGTCCTCGCTGCCGGTGAAGTACGCGACGATATCGTCGAGCGGGATCACGCGCACGCCGAAGGCGATCGATGCGCCGCAGAGCGCCAGGAGGATCACGATCGTTGCGATGATCCATGCCAGGCGGACCGCCGCAGGACGCCGTGCATGCACGGCGTCCTGCGGGGCTACTTGTTCAGTAGGTGTTGTCACGCGCGGTGCCTGTCACTCCACCTTGGCGGCGGCTTCGGCGAACAGCGCGAAGTACTCGTCGATGCCCCATCCGATCGACAGCGGCGAGGGGTTCGCCGAGGAGGCGAGCGGGGTGGAGTCCTCGAGGATGACCACGGAGCCGCGGGCGATCGCCCGGACCTTCGACAGCAGCGGGTCGGCCTGCAGGGCCGCGAGGGTGTCCTCGTCGCCGTAGGTGACCAGGATGTCGATGTCATTCATGCGGTCGACCTCCTCGGAGCTGATGGCCTCGTAGAAGGTCTCCGACGTTGCCGAGAGCTCCTCGACGACTGCTGGGGTCGGAAAGCCGAGCTCCTTGAGGAAGCCCGGGCGGGTGTCCTGCGTCGTGTAGAAGCCGACCTCGCTCAGGTCGGTGGGGTCGATGTAGCTGAAGGCGATCGTCTTGCCCTCGATCTCCGGGTACTTGGCCAGGGTCTCCTCGACCTCCGCGCGCAGATCGGCGTTGAGCTGCTCGCCCTCGTCCTCGAGGCCGATCGCCTTGCTGTTGAGGGTGATCATGTCCTGGTAGGAGGTGCCCCATGCCACCTCGGGGTACGCGACGACGGGCGCGATCTTGCTGAGCGTCGCGTAGTCCTCCTCGGTGAGGCCGGAGTACGAGGCGAGGATGACGTCGGGGGCGGTGTCGGCCACTGCCTCGAAGTCGATGCCATCGGCCTCGTCGAAGAGAACAGGCGTCTCGGCGCCGAGCTCGGAGAGGCGGTCCTCGACCCACGGGAGGACTCCGTCGCCGTCGTCGTCGCCCCAGCTCGCCTCCGCCATTCCGACGGGAACGACGCCGAGAGCCAGCGGTACCTCATGGTTCGACCACTGCACGGTCGCGATGCGCTCGGGGAGGGACTCGATGGTCGTGGTGCCCAGGGCGTGCTCGATGGTCATGGGGAAGGCATCGGCATCGCCCGGGTTGGCGGTGGTGCCGGGGGTGTCGGACGAGGCGCCGCAGCCGACGAGGGCGACGGTGGCCGCTGCGGAGGCAGCGAGGCCGATCAAGCGATTGGTGCGCATAGGACCATGCTCCTGTTAGGGTTCGCTAACTTAACTTGGGTTAGGCTAGCCGACCTTCAAGGGGAAGCAAAATCCCCCGGGCACATCGGCTCAAGCCTGCCCGCCGGTGCGAGATCACGATTGGTTGAGCGGCGACGATTCGAACTGAGGCAGGAGCTTCTCGGTCAGCCAGCGCAGGCTGTGCGGGCCGGGGGAGTTGCCCGCGGTCGCTACCGCCCAGTCGGCGAAGACCACTGTCCCGTTCTGGGAGGCGGGCAGCTGCTGGAAGCGAGGATCGCCCTCCAGGTCCTCCTGCGGCGCGGAATAGATGAAGATGGCCAGGGCGTCCGCGTCGAGCTCGTCGAGGTTCTCCAGGGATACGGTGTAGCTCGGATCGGCCTGGGTGTCGTCCTGGTTCTCGTTGGGCACCAGGCCGAACTGCTTCAACCACGAGCCGTTGCCGAAGGCGAAGGAGGGGCCGTCGAAGCGGACGAAGTTGTAGGTCTTTCCCTGGAACCCTGGCAGCCGGTTGCGGACGTCGTCGAACTCGCCCTGGAGCTGGGCCATTGCCTCGTCCACCGCTGCGGGCTCGCCGACGAGCTCTCCGAGCGCTTCAAAGGTCACGTCCCAGTCGTTGTTCCCCACTTGCTCGCCAACGTATGCCGGCGCGATCTGCGAGATCCGTTCGTAGGCATCCTCGGGAACGAGGTAGGTGGTCGCGAGGATGAGGTCTGGCTCGAGCGCGGCCACGGCCTCGAGGTTCGCCGCGTACTCGGCGGTGACCAGGTCGGCGTGATACTCGGCTGCGTATTGTCCTTCCAGCCACGGATTGCTGCCGAGCATCTCGTCCTCGGGCGCCCCGCCGCTGAACGCGAGCGGTTCGACGTCGATGGCTGCGAGCATGTCGACGTACTGGGTGGTCAGTGCCACGATGCGTTTCGGCTCGGAGTCGAGCGTGAGCTCGCCGTAGGCCGTATCGACTGTCGCGAACGCTTCGCCGGAGGTGCTGGCGGGGTCCGTGTAGCCGCATGCGGAGAGGGAGAGCATGATCGCGAGGATCGCGGCAAGCCGGGGCTTCATTGTCGCCAATGGACAACCTTTCCTTCTATCGCGCTTGCTGAACTGCAGCGGAGAGCGCGTTGCTGCACGAGCGGGTCCTTCTCGGTCAAGCGGCGCAGCACCGTCATCACTGTCATCGTCGCCTCATCGGCTGGTGGCTTCCGCGAGCATCGGCACGATCCGGTCGAGCACCATCGGCAGGCTGAGCACGGTCGCATGCGCTAGCGCCCCGGCGAGCAGCGGATCATCGACGTATACGACGCGCTCGTCCTTGACCACGTCGAGCAACTGGTAGGTCGGCTTCGCCTCGATCGCCTCGCGCATGCCAGCGGCGGCGCCGAGCTCCCAGAACAGCACCCCCTGATCAAGGACCCCGAGGTTCTCGTCGCTGATGTCGGCGCTGAACGAGTCGCTGGCGACGAGCGCCTCGATCTCCGGCGCCGTCTGGAAGCCGAGCGCCTTGAGAAGGCCGAAACGGGTGCTGCGCGCCGATTCGACATACACCTGGCCCGCACCGTAGGCCCCTGCATAGACCAACTCGGTGCTCGCAAAGCTGGGGTTCTCATCGCGTGCGCGCGCGAAGCGCTCCTCGACCTCGCGGATGCGGGCCTCGGCCGCTTCCTGCCGCCCGATCGCCCGGCCGGCGGTGCGGGTCATCTCCTGCCAGGGCGTGGCGTACGCGGCGTGCTCGCCCGATTGCGCGATGGTGGAGGCGATCGCGGACAAGGTGTTGTACTGGTCCTCGTCGAGGTTGGCGTAGAGCGCGAGGATGAGGTCCGGCTCGAGTGCCGCGACCTCCTCGAAGCTGATGTCCTCGCCGCGCAGCACGTGCGGCCGGGCGTCGCCGAGCTCGTCCTGGGCCCATGGCCAGACGCCGTTGGGATGGTCGCCGTACCAGTCCCGCAGCCCGACCGGCGCGAGTCCGAGCGCGAGCAGGACGTCGTGGTCGCTGAACCCCAGGGTGACCACGCGCTGCGGATCGGCGGGGACCTGCGTCACCCCGTGCGCGTGCTCGATCGCCGTCGTGCCAGCGGCCCCGGCGCTAGGGGAGCCGTTCGAGCATCCCGCGAGGATCAGCGCTGCTGCGGCGGCGGAGGCGGTGAAGAAGCCGCGGCGAGTGAGCTCATCGACCGGAAGGCCGCGTGTGATCATGGTCATGAGGCATAGGCTAGCCTACCCTGTGCACCCAGTGGTGATGTACGTTGCTGCACGTGAAAACTGGAAACTGGAAAACCTGGCGGCCCGCAGCGATCGCTGGCACGGCTGCGCTGATGATGCTGCTGAGCGCCTGCGGTGGCACGGGCGCTGAGCTTGCCGCAACGGCCACCGAGGACGAGTCGTACACCGTCTCCCACGCGATGGGGGAGGCCACCCTCGAGGAGGAGCCCGAACGGATCGTCGTGCTCGACTCCCCGCACCTCGACGCTCTCATGGCCCTCGACATCGTCCCTGTGGGGGCGAGCGAGGCCAGCGCTGGCAGTGGCTTCCCCGAGTACCTCTCGGATCGCCTGGCCGGCACCGAGGTCGCCGGGCTCATCGCCGAGCCCAACCTCGAAGCGATCGCGAGCCTGCGCCCCGATCTGATCATCGGCGCCAAGGTCCGCCACGAGGAGCTCTACAGCACGCTCTCGGAGATCGCGCCGACCGTCTTCTCCGAGCTCACCGGCACCGACTGGCGCGAGCAGGCCCGTATCACCGCGGCTGCGGTCAACAAGACGAGCGAGATGGACGAGCTGCTCGCAGGCTTCGACGAGCGCGCGGCAGCGGTGGGCGACCGGATCGGCGCGTCCGGCATGACCGCGTCGGTGGTCCGGTTCCGCCCGGAGAGCTTCCGCCTGTACGGTCCCGAGTCCTTCTCCGGCTCTGTGCTCACGCAGGTCGGCTTCGACCTCGGGGAGCGGGACTGGGGGCAGTACTCGATCGTGGAGCTCAGCCCCGAGAACTTCGCCGACATCAACGGGGACGTCATCTTCTACACCAACCCCGGCGGGGATCCGGCCGCGGGCACCTACGACGTCGTCGCCAGCGTATGGGGCGCGCAGCCCGCGGTGGCCAGCGGCGCGGTGTTCGAGGTGGCCGAGCCGACCTGGATGCTCGGCATCGGCGTGATCGGCGCCAACCTCGTGCTCGATGACCTCGAGGAGCTGCTGGGCTAGCCGATCGATCCGCTCCTCCGGGTAGTGCGCGGAACGTCCTTGTGGTCAAGTGCGCCTGTGCCCTGCGGGTTTGCTCGAGGACGAGCGTAGGGTTGGCCCAGGGGGCTTTTCAGTGGCAAGCACTCGCGGGGGCAAGGATGACCCATGACTGATCTGAAGCCTTTCTACAAGCAGGTCCAGGCGCACTACGACGTGTCGGATGACTTCTACGCGCTGTTCCTTGATCCGACCCGCACCTACAGCTGTGCCTATTTCGAGAAGGACGACTACACCCTGGAGCAGGCCCAGCTAGCGAAGGTCGACCTTTCGCTGGGCAAGTGCGACTTGCATCCGGGAATGACCTTGCTCGATGTGGGGTGCGGCTGGGGGACCACGATGCGCCGGGCAATGGAGAAGCACGACGTCAACGTTATTGGTCTCACGCTCAGCGAGAACCAGCATCGCTATGCGAGCTCCATGCTGTCGGAGGTCGAATCGAGCCGGTCGTTCGAGGTCCGGCTGCAGGGCTGGGAGGAGTTCGATGAGCCTGTCGACCGGATCGTGAGCATCGGTGCGTTCGAGCATTTCCGCAAGGAGCGGTACGACGCGTTCTTCGAGCGTTGCCATGCGATCCTGCCGCCGGATGGCCGAATGATGCTGCACACCATTGTTGGCCCGAGCCTGGCGCAATTGCGGGAGCGGGGACTGCCGGTCACTCGTGACCTGGCGAGGTTCCATCTGTTCATCCTCCGGGAGATCTTTCCAGGCGGGCAGATCCCGCAGCCGGAGGTGGTGCGCGAGCGTTCCGCGGACGCGGGGTTCACCACCGAGCGGGTGCAAGCGTTGCAGCCGCACTATGCGCGCACGCTCGACTGCTGGGCGCACGCTCTCGAGCAGAACCGCGAGAGGGCCATAGAGATCACCTCGGTCGAGATGTATGACCGGTACATGAAGTACCTCACCGGGTGCGCGGACTTGTTCCGGAAGGGCTACATCGACGTCATGCAGTTCACTCTCGCGAAGCAGGCGGCCAGCCAGTCTAGTTAGGCTAGCCAACCCTATATAGCCGCAGGTCGGACGCTAGATCGACCTTTGACCAAACTGATCATGATCGCCTAGAATGTGATCTACGTCACGCAAGTGGGCCGAGGGTCGACTCCGGTGACGCAGGGGCCTTCGGGTGTTTGTCGTGCCCTGCCCCGGAAAGTGGCAACCATGTCTGACACGGCGGCTACAGCAGAAGAAACCCCCGTGATCCATGTCCTCTGGATCAACGCAGGACTCAGTTGCGACGGCGATTCGGTGGCCCTGACCGCAGCCACCCAGCCCACCATCGAGGAGATCGCCCTCGGCGCCCTGCCCGGACTTCCCAACATAGCTGTGCACTGGCCGCTCATCGACTTCGAGTGCGGGCCCGAAGGGGGAGCCGACGACTTCCTCGAGTGGTTCCGCAAGGCCGATCGCGGCGAGCTCGAGCCGTTCGTCCTCGTCGTCGAGGGCTCGATCCCCAACGAGAAGATCCACGCCAGCGACGGCTACTGGTGCGGCTTCGGCAACGACGAGGACGGCCAGCCCATCACCACCAGTGAATGGCTCGACCGCCTGACCCCCAAGGCCACCGCGGTCGTCGCCGTCGGCACCTGCGCCACCTATGGCGGCATCCATGCGATGGCTGGCAACCCGACCGGGGCGATGGGCGTGCCCGACTATCTCGGCTGGGACTGGAAATCCAAGGCTGGCCTGCCGATCGTCTGCGTGCCGGGCTGCCCCATCCATCCCGATAACCTGTCCGAGACACTGACCTACCTGCTGTACCAGGCATCGGGGCAGGCGCCGATGATCCCGCTCGACGAGGCATTGCGACCCACGTGGCTGTTCGGCAAGACCGTCCACGAGGGCTGCGACCGCGCCGGCTACTACGAGGAAGGCGACTTCGCGACCGAGTACGGCTCGCCGAAGTGCATCGTGAAGCTGGGATGCTGGGGCCCGGTCGTCAAGTGCAACGTGCCCAAGCGCGGCTGGATCAACGGGGTCGGCGGCTGCCCGAACGTGGGCGGCATCTGCATCGGCTGCACCATGCCGGGCTTCCCCGACATGTTCATGCCGTTCATGGATGAACCACCCGGAGGCAAGCTCTCCAGCGCCGCGGTAGGCGTGTACGGATCGGTGATCCGCAGCCTGCGCAACATCACCTCCCACACCGTTGACCGGGAACCCAAGTGGCGCGCCCGCGGCGATCAACTGACCACCGGCGCCACCCGCACCTGGTAGCAGCCCGGTAGAAGCAAAGAGGCATGCGATGACGTCAACCATTCACGGGCCCGGGCCGCTGCCCACCCCGCCGCCCATCAAGGAGAACGCGGACGGCCTGGTGGAGATGAACTGGGATCCGATCACCCGGATCGTGGGCAGCCTGGGCATCTACACCACCATCGATTTCAAGCAGAAGGTCGTCAAGGAGTGCCACAGCACCTCGTCGATCTTCCGCGGCTACTCCATCTTCATGAAGGGAAAGGACCCGCGCGACGCGCACTTCATCACCTCCCGCATCTGTGGCATCTGCGGTGACAACCACGCCACGTGTTCCTGCTACACGCAGAACATGGCCTACGGGGTGAAGCCGCCGCACATCGGTGAATGGATCATCAACCTCGGCGAGGCCGCCGAGTACATGTTCGACCACAACATCTTCCAGGAGAACCTGGTGGGTGTTGATTTCTGCGAGAAGATGGTCGCCGAGACCAACCCGGGCGTCCTCGAGCGCGCCAACAAGACCGAGGCCCCGCACGCCGGTGAGCACGGCTACCGCACCATCGGCGACATCATGCGCTCGCTCAACCCGTTCTCCGGCGAGTTCTACCGCGAGGCCCTCGCCGTCTCCCGCTCCACGCGCGAGATGTTCTGCCTCATGGAGGGCCGCCACGTCCACCCCTCCACCCTCTACCCCGGCGGGGTGGGAACCGTCGCGACGATCCAGCTGATGACCGACTACATGTCCCGGCTGATGCGCTACGTCGAGTTCATGAAGAAGGTCGTGCCCATGCACGACGACCTGTTCGACTTCTTCTACGAGGCACTGCCCGGCTACGAGAAGGTCGGCCTGCGCCGCACCCTGCTCGGCTGCTGGGGCTCGTTCCAGGATCCCGAGGCGTGCAACTTCGAGTACAAGGACATGGAGGCGTGGGGGCGCAAGATGTTCGTCACCCCCGGCGTCGTCGTGGACGGCAAGCTCGTCACGACCTCCCTGGTGGACATCAACCTGGGCATCCGCATCCTGCTCGGCTCCTCCTACTACGACGACTGGACCGATCAGGAGATGTTCGTGACGCGCGATCCGCTGGGCAACCCCGTGGACCGCCGCCACCCCTGGAACCAGCACACCAATCCGCGCCCGCAGCGCCGCGACATGGACGACAAGTACTCGTGGGTGATGTCGCCCCGCTGGTTCGACGGCACCGACCACCTCGCACTCGACACCGGTGGCGGGCCGCTCGCCCGGCTGTGGTCGACAGCGCTCGCCGGGCTCGTCGACGTCGGCTACGTCAAGTCCACCGGCCACAGCGTGCAGATCAACCTGCCGAAGACCGCGCTCAAGGGCCCGGTCAGCTTCGAATGGAAGATCCCCGTGCATGGGTCCAACACCATCGAGCGGGACCGGGCACGCACCTACTTCCAGGCCTACGCCGCCGCGTGCGCGCTGCACTTCTGCGAGCAAGCGCTCGGCGAGATCCGGGCCGGGCGGACCAAGACCTGGGAGAAGTTCGAGGTGCCCGACGAGGGCATCGGGTGCGGCTTCACCGAGGCGGTGCGCGGGGTGCTCAGCCACCACATGGTGATCCGCGACGGCAAGATCGCCAACTACCACCCGTACCCGCCGACCCCGTGGAACGCGAACCCCCGCGACAGCTACGGCACGCCGGGCCCTTATGAGGACGCGGTGCAGGGGCAGCCGATCTTCGAGGAGAACGACCTCGAGCACTTCAAGGGGATCGACGTGATGCGGACCGTCCGCAGCTTCGATCCGTGCCTGCCGTGCGGGGTGCACATGTACCTCGGTGGCGGGAAGACCCTGGAGAAGCTGCACTCGCCCACCCAGTCACTGACGGGCGAGTGATCGCATGCCTGCCGGGAGCCCGGGCAGCTGGCGCGATGCGGGAGAGCGCATCGACGGGTTGCTCGACGCGATGTCGGCGAGCGGTCCCCTCGCGCGCGAGCGCGCCGAGTCCCTCGTCCGCGAGGTCGTCGGCCTGTACGGGGCCGGGCTCGAGCAGGTGCTGCGCGTCATCCGGGAGCATGATGGCGGCGTTATCCTCCGAGAGCTCGCCGACGATGACCTCGTCGCCAGCCTGCTGCTCGTCCACGGCCTGCACCCCGACGATGTGGAGGCGCGCGTGCGCAAGGCGCTCGATAGCGTGCGCCCCTACCTCGGCTCCCACGGCGGCGATGTCGATCTGATCGGCGTCGAGGAGGGAGTGGTCCGCTTGCGGTTCCAGGGCACCTGCAAGAGCTGCCCCTCGTCGTCGGTGACCCTTGAGCTCGCTGTCGAGGATGCCGTGCGGTCCGCCGCCCCGGAGATCACCAGCATCGAGGTCGATACCGAGCAGCCCGCCGAGAATGGATCGAGCGGGCTCATCGCGGCGGACACCCTGTTCGCCAAGGTGCACCAGAACGGTTCGCAGCAGGATGGGACCCAGCAGGACGGGGGGCATCACGGCGGGAGCTGGGCGCAGCTGCCCGAGCTCGAGGGCCTCGCCGATGGCGAGGTCGCCGGGTTCGCCATCGGCGGCACCACCATCCTGGCGTGCCGCAGCGGGGAGGAGGCCTACGCCTTCATCGACCGCTGCGGCCACTGCCTCGGCTCCATGGCCGGGGCAGTGCTGCACCGCCAGGCCGGCACGCGCACCGCGGTGCTGCGCTGCCCGCGCTGCCGGGCGCACTTCGACATCGGCCGCGCGGGAGCCAGCCTTGATGACACCAGCAGCGACCATGCGGGAGAGCACCTGACGCCGCTGCCGGTGCTGCGCCGCGAGGGCGTGCTGTCCGTCTCGCTGCCCGCGGGGGCCGGGCAGTGAGCGGGGCCGGCGACTCGCCGCTCGACGTCCTGCGACGAATACGCGCCACCCAGCCCGAGACGCAGCCGGGGGAGCGCTGCGACATGTGCGCGGTCCCCATCGGCGACGAGCACTCCCACGTCGTGGACGTGCAGGGACGGCAACTGATGTGCGTGTGCCGCCCGTGCTACCTGCTCTTCACCGACACCAGCGCGAGCCTGCGGTTCCGCTCCGTGCCGGACCGCTATCTCTCCTTCGGCGACGAGGGCCTCACGCGGCAGGAATGGTCCGCGCTCGACATCCCCGTCGGCCTCGCGTTCTGCTTCCACAACTCCAAGCTCGGCCACACCGTCACCTTCTACCCGGGCCCCGCCGGGGCCACCGAGTCCGAGCTCGACATCCGCCAGTGGGAGGACATCACCACCTCGCTCCCGCACCTGACCACGATGCTGCCCGATGTGGAGGCCTTGCTCATCCGCGTCCCCGAGGACCCCCTCGCCGCGCCGGAGTGCTACCTCGTGCCGATCGACGCCTGCTACGAGCTAGTCGGGCAACTACGGTCGGTGTGGCGGGGCTTCGACGGCGGCCAGGACGCGCGCCGGCGCATCGACGCATTCTTCGACCGCATCGCCGCCCGGGCCCGGCCCGCCGCCCGCGCAGGGGGCACCCGGTGACCGAGCTCGCGTTCGACGTCATGGAGGTCGCCCCCGAGAAGCACGCGGCCACCCCCAACCTGCTCGCGAGCCTGCGCATCACCGAGAGCTCCGGCGCGCAGGTCCACGCGATGGTGCTCAACTGCCAGATCCGCATCGAGCCCCAGCGCCGCCCCTACAGCGACGACGAGGCCGCAGGCCTGCGCGACATGTTCGGCCCCCGCGAGCAGTGGTCCTCGAGCGTCCGCCCGTTCCCGTGGCTGCACACCGCCACCACCGTGCCCGGCTTCGTCGGCACCTACGATGTGGCGCTGCCGATGCAATGCACCTACGACTTCGAGGTGACGGCATCGAAGTACCTGCACGCCCTCGATCAGGCGGCGGGGGAGCGGCATGCCGCCGTGCCGCTGGTGTTCCTGTTCAGCGGCACGATCTTCACCCGCGGCGGTGACGGCATCCACGTCCAGCGCATCCCGTGGCATTGCGAGGCCAGCCACGACATGCCCGTGCAGGTGTGGCACGACCTGGTAGCCCAGCACTATCCGGGCAGCGGCTGGCTGCGCCTGGAGACCACCACCATGAACGCGTTGCTGCGCTACAAGGCCGCGAAAGGACTGACCACCCTCGATGCGGCAGTGACGCTCCTGCTGCTGCACGAGCGCGAAGCAGGGGAGGCATCATGAGCAACGCACCCACGGCTTCCGGGCCCGAGAGCCTGGCACGGGCAAGGGCCGTCGCCGACGCCGTCCTCTACGAGGGCTACCTGCTATATCCCTACCGGGCTGACTCCCGCAAGAACCAGGCGCGCTGGCAGTTCGGGGTGCTCGGCCCGCCCGGTGCGGCCGAGGCCAGCACCGGCGAGGATTCCCGCCTCGCCACCGAGCTCCTGCTGCGCGGCGGCAGCGTCCTGCGCGTCACGCTGCGGTTCCTGCAGCTGCAGCGCAGGGATGTCGAGGAACCGCGCGACGGCCACTACGAGACCGTGCCCGAGGCGTGGGTGGGGGATCGCCGGTATGTCAGCTGGGACGAGGCCATCGCGCACGAGATCGACCTCGAATGGGATCTATCCGAGACTCTTGGACAGGTCGAGCGCCCGGTGCACGATGTGAGCATCGACGGCGGCGAGGACATCGAGACGCTCGGCCCCGAATGCCGGCTGCGCCGCACCCGCTGGCCACTGCGCGCCAAGGCGATACTGCGCCGCTTCCCGGCGGTCGACGGCACCAGCACCCTCGCTCTCGAGATCCGCAACACTAGCGCCGAGCCCAGCGGCCCGGACCCCCGCGCCGACGCGATCCGCCACTCGCTGCTCGGTGCCCATCTCATCGTCACCACCCCCGACGGCGAGTTCGAGTCCCTGCTCGAGCCCAGGCCCGACGCCGAGGACGCCGCCCGCGCCCGCACCCACCACCGCTGCTTCCCCGTGCTCGCGGGAGCACCCGGCGAGCGGCGCATCATGCTCGTCTCGCCGATCATCCTCTACGACTACCCCGAGATCGCCGGGGAGAGCACCGGGCCCATGTTCGACGCCACCGAGATCGACGAGATCCTCACCCTGCGCGTCATGGCCATGACCGATGCCGAGAAAGAACTCGCGCGGGCCACCGACCCCCTCGCCGCCGGCATCATCGACCGCGCCGACGGCTCCACCGCGGAATCCCTCGCCGCGCTGCACGGCACGTTCCGCGACGAGATCCCCACCTACCGCGAGCCTGATCCAGCTGCGCCTGATTCTTTGGGCTCCGGCGACAAGCCCTGGTGGGACCCGGCCGTGGATTCCAGCGTCGATCCCGGCACCGCCACCACCGTCATCGACGGCACGACCATCGGCAAGGGCAGCCTGGTGCGGGTGCACCCGCGACAGGGCGCGGACGCGCAGGACATCTTCTTCCGCGACCAGGTGGCGCGCGTGGCGAACGTGCAGACCGATGTCGACGGCTCCACCCACGTCGGAGTGGTGCTCGTCGATGATCCCGCGGCCGACCTGCACGACTGGTTCGGCCGGTACTTCTACTTCGCGCCGAGCGAGCTCGAGCCCCTGCCCGGCGCAGCCCATGAGCCACCCCCCGGCCCGGACCGTGATCCCCACGGCGGCGAGGGCGCTCGAACCTGGAAGGAGGCAACGCCATGAGAATCGTCGGCATGATCACCACCGCCGTGGTGTCGGCCATCGCGGCACTCGGGGTGATGGTCGGGATCAAGAGCATCCCCGACATGAAGCGGTACATGCGCATGCGGCAGATGTAGGAGGACAGGCATGGCGGCACACGTGCTCGTGGCAGGCATCGGGAACATCTTCCTCGGCGACGATGGCTTCGGCCCCGCCGTGCTGCGCGTCCTCGGCGACGGCACCATCGCCCTGCCGGGCACGGTGCGCTGCGTCGACTACGGCATCCGCGGCATGCACCTCGCCTATGACCTCCTCGAGGACTGGGACGCGCTGATCCTCGTCGATGCCATCCCGGATCGCGGCAGCCCCGGCACCGTGCACATCCTCGAGGTCTCGGCCGCGGACCTCGTGGCGCTGCGCTCCACCGCCGTGCCACGCGACGCCTCGGGCCTCGACGGGCACGCCATGGACCCGGCCGCCGTCTTCGCGAGCCTCGATGCGCTCGGCGGGACCCTGCCCCGCACCTTCGTCGTCGGATGCGAGGCCGCCACCCTCGACGAGGGCATCGGGCTCTCCCCGCCGCTCGAGGCCGCCGTGGGCACCGCCGCCCGCGCGGTCGCGGACACCATCGCTACCCATCTCGCCACCGCGAGCACGGAGGGCTGACCCATGTGCCTCGGCATCCCCGGCCGCGTCGAGCACATGCTCGACGGATACGGCGACCAGCTCGCCCTCGTCGACGTCGAGGGGCAATCGCGCAAGGTCAACATCGGCATGCTCGACGATCAGCCCGTGCGGCCCGGCGAATGGGTCATCATCCACATGGGCTTCGCCGTCGAGCGCACCAGCCCCGAGGGCGCGGCCCAGGCCCGCGCCGGGCTCGAGATGATGGGACGCGCCTCCCCGCGCGGTGACCCCCCATGACGCGCATCCGGCAGCGCCTCCACGTCAACGGTGTCGTGCAGGGCGTCGGGTTCCGCCCGTTCGTCTACGCCACCGCGTCCGAGCTCGCCCTGAGCGGGGAGGTCAGCAACGACAGCGACGGCGTCATCATCGAGGTGGAGGGCACCCCCGCAGCGATCGAGGAGTTCACCCGGCGCGTCTGGCAACGACCACCACCCCTCGCCGTCGTCGAGGAGCTGAGCACTGAGCCGGTCGAGCCGCGCGGCGGCACGGGGTTCCGCATCGCCAGCACCTCGCACCAGGCCGGCGGGCGCACCCTCGCCTCCCCGGATGTCGCGATCTGCGCGGACTGCCTGCGCGAGCTGCACGACCCCGCCGACCGCCGCTACCGCCACCCCTTCATCACCTGCACCAACTGCGGGCCACGGTTCACCATCATCCGGGAACTGCCCTACGACCGGTCCTCGACGACCATGTCGGGCTTCCCGATGTGCGTGGCCTGCGCCGCCGAGTACCGCGACCCCGCCGACCGGCGATTCCACGCCCAGCCCATCGCCTGCCCTGATTGCGGCCCCACGCTCGCGCTCCTCGACGGGGCAGGCCACCTGCACGGCGAGGACGCGCTCGCCCGTGCCCGCGAGCTGCTCGCCACCGGTCGTATCGTCGCCGTGAAAGGCATCGGCGGCTTCCACCTCGCCTGCGACGCCACTAGCTCCGCCGCCGTCGCGGCCCTGCGCGACCGCAAGCACCGCCCGAGCAAGCCGTTCGCCGTCATGGTGCGCGACCTCCCCACCGCGCGGCGCATCGCGCGCATCAACGACACCGAGGCCCGCGTGCTCACCAGCCCGCAGCGGCCCATCCTGTTGCTCGCGAAGAACGCGCCCCTCGACCCAGGCGTCGCGCCCGGGATCCCCGATGTGGGCGTGATGATCGCCTACACGCCGATCCACCACCTGCTGCTCGGCCTGCCCGGTGATCCACCCGGCCCCGACGTGCTCGTCATGACTTCCGGCAACCTGGGTGGGGAGCCGATCGCCTACCGCGACGACGACGCCATCGAACGCCTTGACAGCATCGCGGACGCGATCCTGCTGCACGACCGGCCCATCCTCGTGCCCTGCGATGACTCCGTGGCCCGCGTCGTCGACGGCACCGAGATGCCACTGCGCCGCTCCCGCGGATACGCACCCCTGCCGCTCGCCCTGCCGATTCGGGTGCCCCCGACCCTCGCCGTCGGCGCGGACGTGAAGAACACCTGCGCGGTGGCCGACGGCCGCTACGCCTGGCTCAGCCAGCACATCGGCGACATGGACGACCTCGCGACGCTGCACGCGCTGACCACCACCGAGCAGCACCTCCAGCACCTCACCGGCGTCGAGCCCGAGCAGATCGTCATCGACGCGCACCCCGCGTACCGCTCGGCCGCCTGGGCGCGCCGCCACGCCGGGGAGCGACCCGTGCACCTCGTCCAGCATCATCACGCGCATATCGCGGCCGTGATGGCCGAGCATGGCCTCGACGACACCGAGTCCGTCATCGGCCTCGCCTACGACGGCACCGGATACGGCACCGACGGTGCTGTGTGGGGCGGGGAGGTGCTGATTGGTGGCTACAAGGACATGCAGCGCTTCGGCCACCTCAAGGAAGTGCCACTGCCGGGCGGGGATGTGACCGTCCGTCGTCCCTACCGGATGGCGCTCGCCCACCTGCACGCCGCGGGCATCGACTGGGACGAGGACCTCCCGCCCGTCGCGGCCTGCCCCGTCGCCGAGCGGCAGGTGCTGCGCCACCAGCTCGACACGGGCCTCGGCTGCGCGCCGACGACCAGCATGGGGCGGCTCTTCGATGCCGTCGCCTCCCTCGCCGGGGCACGGCAAGTCGTCGACCACGAGGCGGCAGCGGCCATCGAGCTCGAGGGCCACGCGCGCCAGCATCCTTCCGCAAGCTGCTACCCGTACGTCCTCGCGGATGGCATCGCCGACCCCGCGCCGCTGCTGGCCGCCGTCATCGAGGACCTGCGCGCCGGTGCCTCCCTCGCGGTGATCGGAGCCCGGTTCCACGCCGCCATCGCCAGGCTCAGCATCCAATGGGCATGCGACGCCCGCGCATCCAGCGGCCTCGGCACCGTCGCGCTCACCGGGGGAGTGTTCCAGAATCCCTTGCTGCTCGCGCTCGCCCGGCACGGCCTCGAAGGCGAAGGATACCGGGTGCTCACCCACCGGCGCGTGCCGCCCAACGACGGCGGGATCGCGCTCGGCCAACTGATCGTGGCAGCCATGCGATGACCCATCGGGCAGGCAGCGAGCCCGCCCGCAAAACGAGGAGGTAGACGATGTGCCTAGCAGTACCGGGGAGGATCCTCGGCCTGGAGGAACGGGACGGCACCCTGATGGCCGAGGTGGACTTCGGGGGCGTCCACAAGGACGTCTGCCTGCACTACATCCCCGACGCCACCATCGGTGACTATGTGATCGTCCACGTAGGGTTCGCCATCCAGCGCCTCGACGAGGAATCCGCCAAGAAGACCCTCGCCGAGTTCGAGCAGCTCGGTGTTCTCGACGAGGAGTTCGGCGACCAGTTCGCGCTCGCCGCCAAGCAAGCCGGGCTCGACCCGCCCGGCGCCAGCTCTGATCCGCCCGGGACCGGCACCAGCCAGCCCGGCAGCCACAACGGGAAGGCAGCGGCATCATGAAATACCTCGACGAGTTCAGCAACCCCGACCTCGCCCGCAAGCTCCTCGACCAGATCCGCGACACCACCACCCGGCGGTGGGCGATCATGGAGGTCTGCGGCGGGCAAACGCACTCCATCATCCGCCACGGCATCGACCAGCTGCTCCCCGACAGCATCGAGATGATCCACGGCCCCGGCTGCCCCGTCTGCGTCACGCCGCTCGAGATCATCGACAAGGCGCTCGAGATCGCCGCCCGCCCCGATGTCACCTTCTGCTCCTTCGGCGACATGCTGCGCGTCCCCGGCAGCGAGTCCGACCTGTTCCGCATCAAGAGCCAGGGCGGCGACATCCGCGTCGTCTACTCGCCGCTCGACGCGCTGCGCATCGCCCGCGACAACCCTGATCGGCAGGTCGTGTTCTTCGGCATCGGCTTCGAGACCACCGCCCCCGCCAACGCCATGACCGTCTACCAGGCCAAGCGCCTCGGCATCCACAACTTCTCGCTGCTCGTCTCCCACGTGCTCGTGCCACCAGCGATCGCCGCGATCATGGAATCACCCACCTGCCGCGTCCAGGCCTTCCTCGCCGCCGGGCACGTGTGCTCGGTCATGGGCACCGAGGAATATCCATCCCTGTGCGACAAGTACCAAGTACCCATCGTCGTCACCGGCTTCGAGCCCCTCGACATCCTCGAAGGAATCCGCCGCACCGTCGCGCAGCTCGAGAACGGCGAGCACCACCTCGACAACGCCTACCAGCGCGCCGTCCGCCCCGAGGGCAACCTCCCCGCCAAGCAGATGCTCGACGACGTCTTCGAGATCACCGACCGCGGCTGGCGCGGAATCGGCACCATCCCCGACAGTGGCTGGCAGCTCGCCCCCAAGTACCGCGAGTTCGACGCCGAGCACCGCTTCCACGTCCACGACCTCCACACCGACGAATTCTCCATCTGCCGCTCCGGCGAAGTCCTCCAAGGACTCATCAAGCCGCACGAGTGCTCCGCGTTCGGCAAGCAATGCACCCCCCGCACCCCGCTTGGCGCGACCATGGTGTCCTCCGAAGGGGCCTGCGCCGCCTACTACCTCTACCGCCGCCTCGAGATTCAGGAGGCCACCCATGCCTGAGCAGGCCCGCAACGGACAAGCAGCCACCCTCGACATGGAAAGCTGGGCGTGCCCCCTGCCGCTGCGGGACTCCCCGAACATCGTCATGGGCCACGGCGGCGGCGGAGCCATGTCCGGCGAGCTCATCGAGCACCTGTTCCTGCCCGCCTTCGGAGCCGCGGCCGCAGGGGAGATGACCGACTCGGCCGTCGTCACCGTTGGCGGCACCCGCGTCGCGTTCTCCACCGACTCGTTCGTCGTCAAGCCCATGATCTTCCCCGGTGGCAGCGTCGGCGACCTCGCCGTCAACGGCACCGTCAACGACATCGCCATGTCCGGAGCACAACCCCTCGTGCTGTCCACCGCGTTCATCCTCGAGGAAGGCACCCCGCTCAGCATCATCCACCGCATCGCCGCCGACCTCGGCGCCGCCGCCACCACCGCCGGGACCAAGCTCGTCACCGGGGATACAAAGGTGGTCGACTCCGGCCACGGCGACGGCGTCTACATCAACACCAGCGGATTCGGCATCATCCCCGACGGCGTCGACATCCGCCCCCAGCGCGCCCGGCCCGGCGACACCATCATCGCCAGCGGCCACATCGGCGTCCACGGCGTCGCCATCCTCAGTTGCCGCGAAGGGCTCGAGTTCGGCACCACCATCCGCAGCGACACCGCCGCCCTCAACGGCCTCGTCGCCACCATGATCGCCACCGGCGCCGACATCCACGTCCTCCGCGACCCCACCCGCGGCGGAGTCGCCGCCGCCCTCAACGAGATCTGCACCACCGCCCACCTCGGGGCAGCCCTCGACGAGCGCGCACTACCCATCCCGCCCGAGGTCCGCGACGCCTGCGGGCTCCTCGGCCTCGACCCCCTCTACGTCGCCAACGAAGGAAAACTCGTCGCGTTCGTCGCGCCCGACGACGCCGACATCATCCTCAACGCCATGCACCAGCACCCCCACGGCCTCGACGCCACCATCATTGGCGAAGTCGTCACCGAGCACCCCGGCATGGTCGTCGCTAAGACCGCGCTCGGCGGAACCCGCGTCGTCGACCTCCCCGCCGGAGAACAACTACCCCGCATCTGCTGAAATGGGCAACGATGCGGATGCTCAGGGTGATGGGCTGCATGAGGGCGCGGCGCTCTTCGCGCGCTACGCCTACCCGCCGAATGCCCTTGGCTACTGCGGGCCATCCGACACCCGCCAGACTGTGGCGCACCTGGGAGGTGGTGCTGTTTCGGGGGTTGCTGAGCGGGAGGTGACCGAGCAGTGGGCGCGCAGCTTCGATGGCGCCTGGCCGTACCTGCACGCCATCGCTGAGGGAGCCGGTCGTGGTGGCCTTTCGGACGGCCGACTGGGCGGCCTGGACGGCCGACTGGGTGGCCTGCTGGCCCCCGAGATCGTCGAGGCTTATTGGCTCGGCAACCCGCTCCTCGACAACCTCGACCCCCACAAGCTCCTGGACCAGCTGCGCCGCGACTTCGCCCACCAGACCGGCCACATCCTCCACGACATTCACCAAGCCTGTGCGCACCACACCTTCCACGTGCTCACCGTCTACCCCTGGACGCGATTGCTCGGCCACGGCCCCGCTGCCCTCGCCATCCTCCAGAAATGCCGCATCCGCTGGGGCACCGTCACCGCCGTGAACGAGACCACCGCCACCGTCACCACCCAGCCGCTGACCTACAACGGCCAGCTCACCCTCGACGACCCCACCGAGGAAACCGCGACCTGGCGCAGCCCCGGCACCACCCTCGCCCCGCGACCCAGCGTCGGCGACCACGTGGCGCTGCACTGGGACTGGATCTGCAGCCCACTCAACGCGACCCAGCTCGACGCGCTCCAGCACTACACCGACGTGAGTCTCGGGATCGCGAATGAATGGCTGCGCGGGCGGGAGTAGGGGGCGGATCACACTCTGACTAGAATCACTACGCTGCAGGCATGCGACTTCCAACCGCGCCGAAGTCCTTGGCGAGCCATGCAGTCCGCGCCGAGCGTGCTGCGCGTATCCGCGATCCGCACGTCGAGCCGATCAACTCCCTCATCGATGAGATCGCCCGCTCCACCGGTTACCCGGCCCTGCCCTACATCGATCCCACGTTCGGCGGGACCAGGGCGCGCGCTCTGATGGTTCTCAAAGCCCCCGAAGCCGATGCCGACCCCGACAAGGCCGGCACACGCCTGCTCAGCATCGACAACGATGACACTGGCGCTGCGAACCTCTTCGATGCATTCGCCCGCCACGGCATCGATCGAACCGGCATCAAGCCGTGGAACATCTGCCCGTTTCCCATCGCGGGCGACAAACCGACGGCAGCGGAGCGGCGCGAGGCCGCGCCCTACACACGCAAGGTCCTCGCCATGATGCCCAATGTGCAGTTCATCGTGACGCTTGGAGCCGCGGCCCGTGACGGATGGAAGCCCCGCTTGCTCCACCCCACCCGCCAGCTCACGATCATGGCGGGCGCCTCGCCCTCGCCGCCGGGTATCAACCGTGCTGAGCAGCGGTCATCATTCGAGGCAGCCATGCGGCAGCTCGCGGATTGCCTTCGCTAGACGGGGCGCGATCCTCCTGCCGGAACCCGCGGTGCCCGCTAATCTGTCATCCGTGGCAAACATCGAGGTGAACGACCGGACCGTGACCATCCGGCTCAGCACGCGCGAGAAGATCGCGGGCCTGCACGGTGATCTCGTCATACCCCGCTCCCGGATCCGCAAGGCCTACGCTGCCGCGAACGGATTTCGCGAGCTCCCCGGCATGCGTGCGCCCGGCACCGGCCTGCCCACGATCATCGCGATGGGCACCTGGCGCGGCAAGGGCAAGACCTACTCCAACGTCACCCGCGGAGAGGCACTCGTCCTCGACCTGCGCGACCACGAGTACACGCGAGCCGTCATCACTACTCCCGACGCGAGGGCGATCGCCGCACAGCTGGGGTAGGTGTTTCGGGGGTGCGTGATCCCCGCTAGTGTGCGAAAAACGACAGGTTTCGGCGCTGGGGGTGTCGTTTCTCGCACACTGGTGGGCCCGTGGCGCTCGTGCTCTAGCGGCACGCACACTCGCCCCGAGGAAGGTCAGCCCCGGGAAGGGAGCGGACCGGCCGTCCCGGGCGCGAACAAGGCGAACGGCCCGCGGCGCGGCAACACGATCCCAACCAGTCCCCGCAACGCCGAGACCGTGAAGTTGGCGTAGTCGAAGCGGTCGCGCCACACGGCGATCCGCCCGTCCCGCAGCTCGAATGTGCCGCACACCCAGAACTCGGTACGGAACCGGCCAAGGCTGAGGGCGTCGGTGCGCTCGGTGAGCACCGCATGGCGATCACCGCCGATGTGGCGGAACTGCACATCGAAGCCCATCCGGGCCCGCTCCATGAGGCCGATCGCTCGGGCGAAGTTCTCCTTGCCCCGCACCTTGGGGAGCGACACGTTGTGCCAGACGAAGTCATCCGTCACGTAGTCCAGTGCCTCGTCGAAACGCTCGTCGCGCAGTGCCGCGAGAAACGCGACCACTACAGCTGTGCTTGCGTCGTCCATTCGGGAACCCCTTGTCGTTCGATCACGCTGTCGCGGCAGCATCCTTGCGCCATCCTGGCAGGCGATCGACCATCCGCGCACCGGGAATCCGATCGACTACGCGGCCGAGCCGGTCGAATGCCCCATCGATCGGTGTCAGCGAGCTCAAGCCGCTGAGCCCGGCCCGCACATCCAGCAATGCCATCAGCGGCACCACCGTATCGAGATGCCCATTGAGCGAACCAACGTGAGGTATCGCCCCGCCCATGTTCCCGTTGAGCTCCTCGAGCATGGGTAGTGCCTTCTCCAGGTTCGTCGCCAGGTCCCGGCCCATCGCTAGCAGATCGTCGAGCTGGGGCAGGACCTTCCGCAGGACCTCCGCGAAGACATGGATATCGTCGAGCAGCCGGATCGCGAGCGCCAACGGCGGGAAGGCCGCCACAGGCGCCGGCAGAATAGTGACAGTCATGCAATCCCCCGGAAAGCGTTGTGCACCAGCACCCCCTCGCGGTGCCGGAATTGCAGCCGAGGCTACCAGCGGGAATCACTGCATCCCGGGGAGGAACACGCGCTGCGTCGGCGTGTTGGACAGGATCGGAGCGCGTGTCCAGGCAGTGCTTCTGTGGAAGCCCGCCCAGCTGTGCCGCACGCCCCGTGACAGTGCGAAAAACGACAGGTTTCCGCGCTGGAGGTGTCGTTCTTCGCACACTGGTCGCCAGGGTTCGTTTCAGCATGTTCTTGTCGGGCCCCGGTGGTTAGATCAGTGGTGCTAGGCGAGGCAGCGTCGAGGCGGGCAGCATCGGAGAGCAGGGAGGCGCAACGGGCATGGCAGCGAGCGAGCAGGAACCAGCGGTGCATGTGGCGGATAGCCATGATGTGATCCGTGTGCAGGGCGCGCGGGTGAACAATCTCAAGGACGTCGATGTCGAGATCCCGAAGCGCCGGTTGACGGTGTTCACGGGGGTGTCGGGCTCGGGGAAGAGCTCGCTCGTCTTCGGCACGATCGCGGCGGAGTCCCAGCGCATGATCAATGAGACGTACTCCGCGTTCGTGCAGGGGTTCATGCCCGCGCTGGCGAGGCCCGAGGTAGATGTGCTCGAGGGCTTGACGACGGCGATCATCGTGGACCAGGAGCGCATCGGGGCGAACGCGCGTTCCACGGTGGGCACGGTGACGGACGCTAACGCGATGCTGCGGATCCTGTTCAGCCGCCTCGGTGATCCGCACATCGGCCCGCCTAACGCGTACTCGTTCAATGTGCCGTCGGTGCGGGCGAGTGGTGCGATCACCGTGGAGCGGGGCGCGGGCAAGACCAAGACCGAGAAGGCCACATTCGACCGCCTCGGCGGCATGTGCCCGCGCTGCGAGGGCATGGGCAATGTCACTGATTTCGACCTGACCGCGCTGTTCGACGAGTCCAAGTCGTTGAACGAGGGCGCGCTGACCATTCCCAACTACAGCATGGACGGCTGGTACGGACGCATCTTCCGCGGATGCGGATTCTTCGACCCCGACAAGCCCATCGGCCGCTACAACAAGCGAGAGATGCACGACCTGCTCTACAAGGAACCCACCAAGGTCAAGGTCGAAGGCATCAATGTCACCTACGAAGGCCTGATCCCGCGCATCCAGAAGTCGATGCTGTCCAAGGACATCGATTCCGTGCAGCCGCACATCCGCGCATTCGTCGAACGCGCCGTCACTTTCACCACCTGTCCCGAATGCGAGGGAACCCGGCTCGCCCCCGAGGCACGTTCCTCCCGCATCAATGGCGTCAACATCGCTGATGCGTGCGCCATGCAGATCACCGACCTCGCCGCATGGATTCGCGACCTCGATGCGCCCGCGGTCGCCCCGCTGCTCGGCAAGCTTCGCCACGCCCTCGACTCGTTCGTCGAGATCGGCCTCGGGTACCTGTCCCTCGACCGACCGACGGGCACCCTCTCCGGCGGCGAGGCGCAACGCACCAAGATGATCCGCCACCTCGGCTCCTCGCTCACCGATGTCACCTATGTCTTCGACGAACCCACCATCGGACTGCACCCTCACGACATCGCGCGCATGAACAACCTGCTGCTGCGGCTACGCGACAAGGGCAACACCGTACTCGTCGTCGAGCACAAGCCCGAGGCCATCGCCATCGCTGACCACGTCATCGACCTCGGGCCCGGGGCAGGCACGCACGGCGGCACCATCTGCTTCGAGGGCACGATCGACGGGCTGCGGGCCAGCAATACCCTCACCGGTCGGCACCTCGACCACCGCGCCACCATCAAGCCCGCTGTGCGCACCGCGACCGGCAAGCACGAGATCCGCGGTGCCAGCTCCCACAATCTCAACGATGTTGACGTCGACATCCCCACTGGGGTGCTGTGCGCCATCACCGGAGTTGCCGGATCAGGCAAGAGCTCGCTCATCCACGGCTCGCTCGCCGACCGCGACGGCATCATCACCATCGACCAGGGCGCCATCAAGGGATCCCGACGCTCCAACCCCGCCACCTACACCGGGATGCTCGACCCCATCCGCAAGGCATTCGCCAAAGCCAACGGCGTCAAGCCCGCGCTATTCAGCGCCAACTCCGAAGGCGCCTGCCCCACCTGCAACGGCGCCGGGGTGATCTTCACCGACCTCGCCATGATGGCCGGAGTCGCGAGCACCTGCGAGGACTGCGACGGCAAGCGGTTCCAAGCTGCTGTGCTCGACTACCACCTCGCCGGGCGCAACATCGCCGACGTCCTCGCCATGCCCGTCGCCGAGGCAGCCGAGTTCTTCAGCGCCGGCGATGCCCGTACCCCCGCCGCCCACACCATCCTCAAGCGCCTCGTCGACGTCGGGCTCGGCTACCTCACCCTCGGCCAGCCGCTCACCACCCTCTCCGGCGGCGAGCGGCAACGCCTCAAGCTCGCCACCCACATGGGCGGCAAGGGCCACACCTACATCCTCGACGAGCCCACCACCGGCCTCCACCTCGCCGACGTCGACAACCTCCTCGCGCTGCTCGACCGGCTCGTCGATAGCGGCAAGACCGTCATCGTCATCGAGCACCACCAAGCCGTCATGGCCCACGCCGACTGGATCATCGACCTCGGCCCCGGCGCCGGTCACGACGGCGGCAACATCGTCTACCAAGGCACCCCTGCCGACCTCATCGCCACCCCCACAACCCTCACCGGGCAGCACCTCGCCGCCTACACCGGGAAGTAAGGGAGCTAGCAGATCGTCAGAACGGGCCACCCGGGCCACCAGCAGGACCAAGCCAAGGAGCAAGCAATGGCACCGTTCGTCGGCAGCCCAACGATCGAAAAGTGGGCGCGCAATAACGGCTTCAGCGCCCCCAATGTCTACGTGGACGCCACACCGCCGAATATCCGTCAGGCACTGGGAGAATCACGCCAAGGCCTCTACTTGCTCGAGTTCACCAACAATGACATATATATCGGCATCGCCAGCGACATGTCCCGCCGCCTGCCGCAGCACCGCACCCGGTGGCCCGACATCGAGACAGTCCGGCTGCAGCACTCTGGCGATGCAGAGCTGCGGGTCATCGAACGAGATCTCGTGCGCAATGCCCAATCACGCGGCATTGTGGTGCGCAATCGCGAGCACGCGCACGGTCATACCGGGCCTTCGACTCTCGACCAACTCGTGCCCGTTGCCGAGCAAGAAATCTGGCGGCGCGATCCCGCCCAAGCGAACAACGCAGATGCGGCTAGTCTGATCGATCTCGGTCCGAGCCAGCTCGCGGCGCATGCTCACGATTTCCATCGTTTCCGCGAACTACCCGGCCACGAGGAGCTGCTCCGGTTCCTCGGCAACTACCTCATGGCCTGCGTACCGCTACCGCGCAGGACCGAAGGTACCTTCTGGACTGTCAGCTGCTTCCCCTCCTCGAACAAAGCCCGAGTGTTCTGCGTCTCCATGGCAGGCATGGAGACTCTCTTCTGCTACCACGATCCAGAATCCGCGACCTATGGCGCCGCCATGTTCGTCGATCGGCGGAAGCTCGCAGCAGCACCGTGGTCGCGAATCTCCACCAGGATCCGCGGAATCAAGCGCACCGAGCAACGGCACAAGTATGCCGGGCCATTCGAGCAAGGACTACGCGCGGACGGCCTGGCCAGCATGAATGCAGTGCTCCAGCGATCCGACATCATGGCCGCAGCCGCATCGTTCAACCTGGACCTCATGCGAAAGAGGCAGTCGGCCTACAAGCAATCGCACTGCAGGCAGCTTGCTGAGGCCGCCCTGGAGGCAGCAGCACATCAGCCGTAGCACCCACCCGGGCCACCATCGCCCCCTGCACCGCGACCCCGTGCCGAATACAATTGACCGATGGGTGTTGCACACGATCTTGTCCTGCTGACCACCGATCCGCAGTCGGGGAAGTCGTACATCTCGAGCACCGTGTCGGATGCCGTTCTCGGTGGAGCGTTGATGCTCGATCTGATCGCAGCAGGGCGGTTGGCCATGAAGGGGGAGGGCCGCCGTGCACGCGTGCAGGTGCTCGACAAGCGGCCCCTCGGCACGCCCCTGCTCGATGACGCGCTTGGTAGGTTGGCCGACCGCAAGCCGCAGAAGTCGGCGAACGCGGTGACGCGCCTGGGCAAGCGTGCCCAGCGTGAGGTCTATGGGGAGCTCGCCGAGCAACGCGCCGTAGCAAGGCGCAGGGTGAAGATCCTCGGATTGTTTCCGACCACCCGCCACGACGTGCTCGATACTCGTCGGCGCAGCGATCTTGCCTCGAGCGTCAAGGCATGCCTGCTGCGGGGAGCCCGGCCCGACGAGGTGACGGGTCCACTCATCGCGCTGCTCTCCGCCGCCGACATCATCAAGCCGCTCGTGGGGAAGCGGGATGCCAAGACCGCCAGGGCGCGGGCGAAGAAGATCGCGGCGGGCGATGGTTCCACGGAATGGGCGAGCAAGGGAGTTCGCGAAGCTGTGCAGGCAGCCAATGCGGCAGTCGCGGCCGGTGTGGCTGCTTCCGTCGCTGCGACTAGCGCATCCGGCGGGGGCTAGGCGTGCCCGGCTGCCAGCGCCACCATCCCCACCGGAATCTGCTAGTCAATGTCACGGACAGGCGAGGTGTGTCGCGGCGTGTCGGGTGACAATAGCTAGCAAATCTCGAAGAGCCATCCGAGCCCGGACCACCATCGCGGGGACGTGAGCACCCAAGCCCACCGCCGGGTTGTACGCTTCGCGCATGACGACCTCGAATGCGCTCGAACCCGCGCAGCTCGCGCGGCTGCAGGAACTCGTGGACTCAGGCGTGCTGCAGGAGGACCAGCGCGACGCGGTGGTGGAGGCGCTGGTAGCGGCCCATCGGGAGGAGCGCGAGCATTCCGTGCGGCGGGTGCTCGCCGAGGTCGCGGGCTATATCGGCGGCGCTCTGGTCGTCGCGGGCGCGGTGCTGTTGCTCGGCCTGGCGTGGGACGAGCTGTCGCGTGGCGCGCGGGCGCTGATCCTCGGCATCACCTCACTCGTGCTGATTTCCGCGGCGGTGGGCTTCGCCGGTGGATTGCGGGCATTACCGTCTGATGGTGGCTCGGCGCGGGAACGCCTCGGTGCGGTGCTGTTCGCGGGTGCGTCGGTGACGATCGCGTTCGCGTCGGGCACGTTTGTCACCAGCGAGGCGGCGATGTGGGCGGGCCTCACGGGTCTCGTCGTAGCGGTGTGCGCCTATGTAGCGATGCCGGCGCTCGTGACGCTGGCAGCATGCGCCGTGATGGGCGTGGTCGCGGTTGTGGGGACGCTCGGGGAGCTCAACATTGGCGAGGAGTTCCTGGCGGTCGGGCTGGTCATCCTGGGCATCGGATGGCTGGTGCTCGCCACCCGCTCGGTGGTGGCCCCCGCGTGGGCGGGCTACCTCGTGGGTGTCGTCATCGCGGTGATCGGTTCGCAGATCGCGCTAAGCGCAGACTCCGAGGCGTGGGCGTACTCGCTGGCGGCAGTAGTGGCGGTTGCCTGCTTCGTAATGTTCGTCGCGACGCGCTCGCCGATCCTGGTACTCGGTGGTGTGATCGCTTCGGCGCTCGCCGTGTCCGAGGCGGTGTGGCACTGGACCGGCGGCGCGATCGGGGGAGCAGCGGCAGTGCTGATCGCAGGCGCGGTGCTGCTCGTGGGCAGTGCGATCGGGTTGTATCGCGCGCGGGTCGACGACTGAGAGCAGAACGTCCTTGAGCTTGTGATCCACGCCACACTGCGTACGGTGGAGGAAAGACTGTTGATCAAGGAAAGGCGTGCATCATGGCCAGGTTCTGGACACGTTCCCTAGCAGCTGGAGCAGCGGCTCTCGCGGTGCTCGCAGGCGGTGCACCGGTGGCCATGGCGCAGCCCAGCACCGGGCCTACCTGCTCGGTCAGTCCGGGCGATCCGGCTGCGACGGTGAACGATCTGCGGTTCGGTTGCTCCGTCGCGGAGTATGACGCGCTGTACCGCGCGCTCGGTCCGGGCACTATCCCGCAGAACGTGACGGCCCAGGGATTCGTCAAGGGTAATCCGGTCGCCGAGCTGGTGTGGCAGGGCAAGGTGTTTGGCACCGGCACCGTTGCGAACCGTGTCGTCGGCCTGGAGGTGTTTCCCGCCTCGGTGAGCGTGGGCCCGTCGTTCGCCGATGGGGCCCCGGCCATTTTGATCGACTACGCCGGCGGGCCGCTGGGCTTCATCCGCGATGAGATCCGCCAGGTGCAGCCGGGTGTCTACATGGGCTTCGCCTATGACCGCTCCGGTGCCCCGCGGGTGGTGGAGCGGTTCATCCTGGTGCTGTGATCCGCCACCGATCGTGAAGATCTGGCCACACGGGAGGTCGCTGGATCTTCACGATCGTGCCGCCAAGCAGAACCGTCAGTCCCGGCTCTCGAGGTATTCGCGCCAACCACCGTGCGCGGAGATGTCCTCCCCGGTGGGGTCGCTGCACCCGAATCCAGTCACCCAGGTCCCGTCAGCGAGCTCGATCTTGCCGAGCGTCATCGGCGGCGGCAACGCGTCGAGGAACGCTCCGAGCCCGGCCGAGGGGATCTGCCATAGCTCGCCGGCGAGGCTGGTGCTTCCGGTGCGGGTGACGGCGGGCTTGGGAATCTCGGTGGGCAGTGCCTGCATGGTGTAGCTGGGGCTGGTGGTGATCTCGCTGATGAAGCGCCCGCCGTGGGTGATCATCTGGTGGTTGAGGGCGAGCCCGCGCATGTGCGCGCCGAACAGCGCGACGTCGAGACCAACGGCGGGGTACAGCGGTGCCTCAGTGCCGGTGAGCAGCGCGGCGATATCGATGCCAACCTGGTCCTCGAAGGCCCGCGTGACGATGGTGACGCCGAAGCGTCCGCCGTCGGCCTCGCCGGCAGGAACGGCGACCCCGGCCATGTCGAGCAGGTTGAGGAAGTTGGTGTAGGTGCCCATGCGGGAGTTCGCGCCGATCGGGTCGGCCTGGACTTCCTCGATGGTGGGGTGCCCGGGAGCGGTCGGCACGAGCATCGCATCGAACCCATTGAGGACAGCGAGAGCACGCAGTCGGAGCGCGCGCAGGTGTTGCTGGTCGCGCACCAGGTCGCGGGCCGGGATGTCCTTGGCCTTCATGGTGATCGCGCGAACGGTCGGATTGATCCCGCTGGCCAGGTCCTCGGAGAGCCTCTCGATGGTCTCGCCGAACGCGGCGTAGCGCTCGGCGACGAGCGCACCGTCATACAGCAACCTGGCGGCCTCGAGGAACGGGGTGATGTCGAGTTCCTTGAGGCGCGCGCCGCTTGCTTCGAGCATCCCTGCTGCCTGGTCGAACAGTTCGCGGGCGGCAGGCGAGAGGGCCGCAAGGTTGTCAGCGGTGGGCACGGCAACTACAGGCTCGGGGGGCGCGGCGAGGGGAGCGGTCGCGGGCCACGCGCGGGAGGCAGGATCGTGGTCGCCGGGTCCGGTCATCACTCGTAGAGCGCGCACAGCCTCGGGCAGGGCCGGGGCGAAGACGGTCACGCAGTCATAGGACGGGCAGGCGGGCACGACGCCATCGACGGGCACGAGCCCAAGGGTGGCCTTGATGCCGACGATTCCGTTGAGCGCGGCAGGCACCCGACCGGACCCTGCGGTGTCGGTGCCGAGAGCGAGGTCGGCGATGCCGAGGGCCACGACGACCGCGGAGCCGGAGCTTGATCCGCCGGAGATCCGCTCGTCATCATGCGCGCTGCGGCATGGACCATACGGGCTGCGGGTGCCGACGAGGCCGGTGGCGAACTGGTCGAGGTTAGTCTTGCCGAGAACCAATGATCCAGCGTCGATGAGCCGCTGCGCCGCGGTCGCGGTGCTCTCGGGGATGTGGGCGAATCCCGGGCAAGCGGCGGTGGTTGGCAGCCCAGCGATATCGATGTTGTCCTTGACCGCGAATACTGTTCCGGCAAGCGGCAGGTGCTCGCCTTCCTCGACGCGGGCATCGATGCGCAGCGCGTCGGCGAGGACGTCGTCAAGGGGGCGCAGGTGTATCCATGCCTCGGGACGGTCGGTCTCGGCGATGCGCGCGTATGCCTGGCGCGCGCGATCCTGCGCGGTGGTCATGGTGCCCTCGATCCCACTAGTTTCTGTCGACTGACAGATAGTAGTATCTGGGCGGCGTGTGACACCCGCGTGAACCCGGTATTACTCCTCGTTGCAGTGTGCCGCGCGGCTGGGTAACAGCTAGCGGTTCCGGACTAGCGCTTCCGGCCTCGCGCGAAGTAGGCGATCGGTCCGATGAAGTTGATCGCGATGATCGCGGCCCACTTGCCCTTGGAGCCGTTGACCTCCTCGGTTGGCCTGCACGCGAGGTCCGCCCACGCCGAGACGGCCAGGCTGAGCTGGACCGAGGCCGCTCCGAGCAGGACGCCACGCTGGGTGGGGGTCAGGTCATTCCATGATGCCATCGGTGCATCCTCGTTCCCGGTCGGAGTGATACCAGTTCAAACCTACCGAGCCATGGATCCCGCGGTAGGGCCGAATGGCCTTCATGCTCATTCCAAGCGGGTCAGCAATCCAGCCGATTCCCGCCGTAGCTCGTTCCAGTCGCCGGTCCAGCCGAGCGCGCGGATCACGGCATCGGCAGTGCGGCGTGGTTCCTCGGCCGTGCCCACGTTGTCCCAGCGGAGGTTGACCAGTGTCTCGACGAGGCGCAGCGGGATGTCCTCGCTCGCATCAGGCAGGTCGTGGGCACCGTTGCGCGCGAGCTCGTCGAGCACGCCGGTGGCGAGCTGCCGGTAGGTGGCGCGTAGTGCCTCGCGGGCGGTGACGAATTGCGCGAACCGCTCGGTGCGCAGCTCCGGCAGCAGGTAGAGGGCGCCGATGTTCCACTGGCTCTGCCAGAGCTGCGTGCCGTCGAGCAGGGCGGTGGCGTGCAGGCGGGCGGCGGGGGACGCGGTCTGGCCCGCGATCGTGGTGGCGGCCTCGACCATGGGAGCTACGGTCGTGCTGAGCAGCGCTTCGAGGATGTCGTCCTTGGTGCGGAAGTAGTGATAGAGGGTGGCTTGGCGCACGCCCACCGCGTCGGCGATGCGCCGGGTGGATGTCGAGGCGTAGCCACGGTTGGTGAACAGCTCCGCCGCGGCGTCGAGGATCTCCTCGCGAGCGGTCTCGCCGGGGCGCTTGCGGTCGCTCAGCCGCGGGCGGCCAGCGCCTTGGGCAGGCGCGGGGGGCTCCGTGGTGGACGCGTGCTCGCTGGAGGTTGTCACGGCGTCCATCTTGGCAGGTGCGCTATGCGGAGGCGGGTCCACCACGCGAATCGTGAACGTCTAACCACCTCTCACGTGGCTGGACTTTCACGATCGGAGGTGGCTAGATCGGCGCGCGGGCGCCTCCCAGGTTTTTCCCAGGAAGCCCACCTATGTTAATTGCATGCGCAACAACAAACTGGTCATCGTGCTCGCCACCGCCGCCGTCCTGATCGTCGGCGTCATTGTTGTCGGTCCCTGGGCGTACGGGAGGTTCGTCGTCGGCGAGCAGCCCGCTGAGCTCGCGCTTCCGGCCCAGGCACAGTCCTCGGACTCGAGTGCTCCCGACGACCTCGAGGGGGAGTGGCGCGTCGGCCCGGGCTCCACCGCCGGGTACCGCGTCGACGAGGTCCTGTTCGGGCAGAACGTCACTGTCGTCGGCCGCACCGAAAGCGTCACGGGCTCGGCCAATGTGTCCGGCGGCATCCTTGAGGGCATCGAGGCCACCGTCGACATGGCGTCGGTGGAGACCGATGATGAGCGGCGCGATGGCCAGTACCGCGGCCGGATCATGGACACCGACACGTATCCGGTATCGACGTTCGTGCAGACCGAGCCTGTTGATCTTCCCGAGGGCAGTGGGCCGTCCACTGTCCCGGTCACGGGCGAGCTCACGGTGCGCGGCGTTACCCGGACCATCAATGCTGACCTCGACGTCCAGGCCGAGGGTGACTCCGTGGCCGTGGCTGGGGGCATCCCGGTCGTGTTCGCCGACTATGCGATCCCCGAGCCGAGCATCGCTGGCATCACCGTCGAGGACAGCGGCGTCATCGAGTTCCTGCTGGTTCTCTCGCCTCGCGAATAGTGAAAGTCCAGCCACCTCCTGCGTGGCTGGACTTTCACGATCGGAGCACCAGAGCTAGACGCGCGCGCCCACCGGCTCGGGGGCTGCCGCCACAACCGCGTCCACGGGCTGGCTAGCCGGAGCGACAGGCTTGCTCGCGAGCGCCACCACAAGGTAGGCGGCCAGCGATGCCCCGGCGGCGAGGAAGGTGGACCAGCCGTCCATCGCGGCGGTGAGCAGGCCATTGTCGAGGTAGAGCAGGGTGTTGTCCACGCCGTAGATGGTGGGGGTGAGGACGAACAGCCCCACGCGAACGACCACTCCGGTGACGATCGCGGCCATGGCGGCGGAGACGGTGCCGCGGGAAGTCCAGTACAGGCCGAGGATGAACGGCACGACGAGCCCGGCGAGCAGCAGGTCGAAGGTGAGCGTGAGCAGGATGCCGGTCTGGGGGATGCGCAGGGCCACGAACGCGCCGAGCAGGGCCATGGGGATCATCGCGATGCGGGTGGCGGTCATGGCGTGCGCGGTGTCGAGGGAGGCGGTGCGCCCGAGCTGGAGGATGTTGCGGGTGATCACCGCGGAGCAGGAGAGCAGCACTCCGCTGGCGGTGGTGAGCGAGGCGGTGACGATGCCGGAGAGCACGATAATGGCGAGCACCGGCGGGGCGTAGTCGCTGAGCAGGGTGTAGAGGATGGGGCCGTTGGCGACCTCGTCACCGAGGATGGTGACGGCGGTCAGCGCGACGAGGGAGAAGGGGATGCAGATGGCGAGGATGAGGGCGGCGCCGCCGAAGCAGGCCTTCTGGGCGGTGCGGGGGCACTTGGAGGCGAAGATGCGCTGCATGAGGTCGATGGCGACGAGGTTGCCGAGGGCGAGGGCGACGATGGTGGCCCAGTTGATGACGGCGCCCTCGTCGGCGCTGGTCAGCTGCGAGAGGTCGAGCGGGCCCAGTCCTGCGGGGGCGGAGAGGCCGTAGGTGGTGACCATCCAGCCGAACAGCGCGAGCATGCCGACGATGTTGACGACGATCATGCCGATGCCGACGTAGCTGGAGGAGAACATGCCTCCGGCGATGGTGTAGCAGATGACGATGGGGATGGCGATGAGGATCGCGGCGGTGTAGGGGATGCCAGCGAAGCGGTCGAGGAGGAAGCCGAGCGCGACGAGGTTTCCGGCGACGAGGATGCCGAACGCGAGGACGGTGAGGATGGCGGCGGGTATCTCGATGCTGCGGCCGAATCGTCGCTCGAAGAAGTCGGGGAGGGTGACGATCTGGTACTCGCGCATGGGCTTGGCGAAGAACAGCCCGGCGATGATGAGGCAGAGCGCGAGGCCGATGGGCAGTGCTGCTCCGGCCCAGAAGCCGAACGCGGCGGAGAGGTCGGTGTTGCCGAGGATGCCGTTGGAGTCGATGGCCTGGGAGGCGAGCAGGATGGCGACGACGGGGACGGCGAGGGTGCGCCCAGCGAGCAGGTAGTTGTGGCTGGAGCCCTGGACCTTCCGGGCGGCGTAGACACCAGCCATCAGGAGCGCGAGGACGAAGAGTGCTACTCCGGCAATGATCATGGGATTCCTCATCGGTCGGTCGGGCGAGGCAGCGTCGCTGGGCCGAGTGGCTGGCAGCGAGGCAGGGCACCGCAGGGGTACCTGTCGAATGACAGAAACCTACGACCGTGGGTGATTCGAGTGGTTTCGCGGCGGTAAACCTTCCGTTAATGCGGGTCCGTGATTGCTTTACAAAAGCACTGGCCCGCATCGGTTTTGCCGGTCCACCACGGTCGAAACATGCTGGAAACCAACGGTTACCCGGACGTCACCCAGCGGGCTCGCGGATGGGAAAAACTATCAACTGACAGATATTCGTCGTTGAAGGACGCGCCATGACCACGACCACCACCGCAGGCACCACCACAGCCACCACGCGCGGCGCTCGCGAGCACGCCCGCGCCCAGGCCGGCACCACGAGCGACTCCATGCCCACCATTCCCGCCACCGCCTGGCCCACCCCGCCGCCAGGCGTCGACGCGAACCGGCTCACCTGGGCCGAGCAGCTCGCCGGCGGCGGCTACACCACCAAGGTGCTCGCCCGCGGCACTCGGCTGCGCCTCACCGACACCATCGGCAACGCCTGCGCCCACCTGCTGCTGTTTCACGCCGACCAGCCCTGGGAGCGGCTCAACGTCGCCGATACCGTCAAGATCCCCTGGCAGGCCTACCTCGGCACCGGCCACCCCCTGCTCACCGACCAAGGCCGCATCATCGCCAGCGTCGTCGCCGACACCTCCGGCAAGCACGACCTGCTGTGCGGCACAACCACCCTCGCCGCCAACACCGCCAAGTACGGCGACGGCACCGTGCACTCCGCCTCCCCGGCCGGGGTCGAGCTATTCACCCTCGCCGCGGCCAAGCACGGCCTCGACCGCCGCGACCTGCCACCGTCGTTCTCCCTTTTCCATGGCATCCGCGTCGCCGAGGACGGAACGCTCGTCAGCGAGGGCACCGCCGGCCCCGGCGCGCACGTCGAGATCCTGCTGCACCTGCCCGCGATCGTGCTGATCGCCAACACCGCGCACCGCCTCGACCCCGATCCGGTTTTCGCCACCACCGGGCTCGAGGTCCTTGCTTGGACGGCTCCCGGTGATCTCGACGACCTGCCCAGTACCGACCCCGAATATCTCCGCGCGGTGGCCAACACCGACGACTACCTCGCCGCGCGCGGCACCCTGTGAAGGAGACACACATGAGCACCGTCCTTGACCAGACCGTCCCCGCGCGCGCCCCCTGGTCCGCGATCATCACCGCCGGCGACACCCTGACCATCATCGATCTCGAGGGCAACCAGGCCGTCGACTGCATCCTCTACGACGCCGCCGACACCACGCTGCGCTACAGCGCGCCCGAGACCATCGCCGCGCAGGGCAACGCCTACCTTGGTATGGGCAGCGTCCTGCGCACCGCCGACGGCGCCCCGCTGATGACCGTCACCCACGACGACTGCGGCCGCCACGACACCCTCGGAGGCGCCTGCTCCCAGGAATCGAACACTCTGCGCTACGGCCACCACACCAAGCACCAGCACGCCTGCGTGGAGAACTTCCTCATCGAGGGCAGCAAGTGGGGCCTCGGTAAGCGCGACCTCGTCTCCAACATCAACTGGTTCATGAATGTCCCCGTGGATCCTGATGGCACCCTCGGCATCGTCGATGGCATCTCCGCCCCCGGCAAGAAGGTGTCGCTGCGCGCCGAGACCGACACGCTGGTGCTCGTGTCGAACTGCCCGCAGATCAACAACCCCTGCAACGGCTTCAACCCCACCCCTGTCCGCATGGTGGTGACCCGCGCATGAAAGCCTTCGACACCCTGCTGATCGCCAACCGCGGCGAGATCGCCTGCCGCATCATCCGCACCGCCCGCGAGATGGGGCTGCGCACCGTCGCGGTGTTCTCCGACGCCGACCGCGGTGCCGCCCATGTCCGCATGGCGGATGAGGCCGTGCACATCGGGCCGACCCCGCCGCGCGAGTCCTACCTGAATGCCGAGGCGATCCTCGCCGCCGCGCGCAAGACCGGGGCGGGAGCCATCCATCCCGGCTACGGGTTCCTCTCCGAGGACGCGGCATTCGCCGAGCAGGTCGAGGCCGAGGGCATCGCGTTCGTCGGCCCCACCTCCGAGCAGCTCCGCGTGTTCGGCACCAAGCACACCGCCCGCGCCGCCGCGGCCGAGGCCGGGGTCCCCATGATCGCCGGAACCGACCTGCTCGCGAGCGCCGAGGATGCCGTGGTCGCCGCGGAGTTGATCGGCTACCCGATCATGCTCAAGGCCACCGGTGGTGGCGGCGGCATCGGCATGCAGGTGTGCCGGGACGACGACGAGCTGATCGCCGCCTACAGCAACGTCGCCCGCCTCGCCTCGCACAGCTTCTCCACCACCGGGGTCTTCGCCGAGCGCTACATCCAGGACGCCCGCCACATCGAGGTGCAGATCCTCGGCGACGGCACCGGCAACGTGCTCACCCTCGGCGACCGCGACTGCTCGCTGCAGCGCCGCAACCAGAAGGTCATCGAGGAAGCACCCGCGCCCGGCCTGCCCGAGCACCTCCGTCGGCAGCTGCACGACACCTCCCGCGCGCTCGCGGAATCCGTGCGCTATCGCAGCGCTGGCACTGTCGAGTTCGTCTACGACCCCCACCGCGGCGAGGCATCGTTCCTCGAGGTCAATGCCCGATTGCAGGTCGAGCATCCCGTCACCGAGGCCGTGACCGGGGTCGATCTGGTCCGCATGATGCTCGAGCTCGCGCAGGGCCAGCGCCTCGATGCGATCACCGAGCATGTGACCCGCGTTCCAGTGCGGGGCCACGCCGTGGAGGCGCGCGTCTACGCCGAGGACCCCACGCGCGACTACCTGCCGTCGGCGGGCACGCTCACCAACGTCGAGCTGCCCACCGGTTCGCAGGTTCGCGTGGATGCGTGGGTGGAGACCGGAACCGTAGTCTCCACCGCCTACGACCCCATGCTCGCCAAGATCATCACCGCCGCCGAGGACCGTGCCACCGCGTTCACCGGGCTCGGCGAGGCGCTGCGCCACACCCGCATCGACGGCATCGAGAGCAACCTCGGGCTGCTGCGCGCCATCACCACCGTGCCCGAGGTGCTCGCCGCCGAGCATCACACCGGAACCCTCGCGCACGTCACCGACCCCGAGCCGCGCATCGTCGTCGAGCGCCCCGGCATGCAGACCACTGTCCAGGACTACCCCGGCCGCACCGGGCTATGGCAGATCGGCGTCCCACCGAGCGGGCCCATGGATGACCTGTCCTTCCGCCTCGGCAACCAGGCGCTGGGCAACGACGAGGGCCTGCCCGGCCTCGAATGCACCGCCACCGGCCCCGCACTGCGATTCACTGACGCCACCACCGTGTGCATCACCGGCGCGGAAGCCCCCGTCACGATCGACGGCAAGCCCGCGCCGATGTGGGAGCCGATCACCGTCCCCGCGGGCGCGACCCTCGACATCGGTGCCAGCGAGGCGGGCCTGCGCACCTATGTGCTGCTCGCCGGCGGGCTCGATGTGCCGGAGTACCTCGGCAGCGCGTCGACGTTCACCCTCGGGCAGTTCGGTGGCCACGGCGGACGCGCGCTCGCCAAGGGCGACGTGCTGCGCGCCCGTGGCACCACCGCCGGCGGCACGCCGATCACTGAGCGTCCTGTGTTCGCCCACCACTGGGAGCTCGCCGTCACCGAGGGCCCGCACGCCGCGCCGGAGTTCTTTACCCGCGAGGACATCGCCACCCTGCATGCCACCGACTACGAGGTGCATTTCAACTCCGCCCGCACCGGCGTCCGGCTGATCGGCCCCAAGCCACGCTGGGCCCGCACCGACGGCGGCGAGGCAGGGCTGCACCCCTCCAACATCCACGACAACGCCTATTCGGTCGGTGCGCTCGACTTCACCGGCGACACCCCCATCCTGCTCGGCCCCGACGGGCCCAGCCTCGGCGGATTCGTCTGCCCCGTCACCGTGGTCGCCTCCCAGCGATGGAAGCTCGGTCAGCTGCGTCCCGGCGACACCGTCCGCTTCGTGCCCATCAAGTCCACCGATGCGGCCTCCCCGCGCGCCCTCGACGCCACCCGCTGGACCACTAGCAGCACGGGTGGCGACGGCGACGACGGCTTGCTCCACCGCGAGGCCGACCGCGGCGACCTGCCATCGCTGGCCTACCGCCGCTCCGGCGACGACAACGTGCTCGTCGAGTACGGCGACATCACCCTCGACCTCGAGCTCCGCGCCCGCGTCCACGCCCTGCACACCCGTCTGGAGCAAGCCGCGCATCCCGGCATCCTCGACCTCACCCCCGGCATCCGATCGCTCCAGGTGCACGTCGACCCGGACGTGCTGCCCGTCCCGAAGCTCGTCGGGCTGCTCCGCGAGCTCGAGAACGACATCCCCGCCGCCAGCGAGCTCGTCGTGCCCAGCCGCACCGTGCGGCTGCCGCTGTCATGGGACGATCCCGCCACCCGCGAAGCGATCGAGCGCTACGTGTCCGGGGTGCGCTCGGATGCGCCCTGGTGCCCGTGGAACATCGAGTTCATACGCCGCATCAACGGCCTCGCCACTGTCGAGGAGGTATTCGACACTGTCTTCGATGCCGAGTACCTCGTCCTCGGCCTCGGTGATGTCTACCTCGGCGCGCCCGTCGCCACCCCGCTCGACCCCCGCCACCGGCTCGTCACCACCAAGTACAACCCAGCCCGTACCTGGACGCCGGAGAACGCCGTCGGCATCGGCGGCGCCTACCTGTGCATCTACGGCATGGAGGGACCCGGCGGCTACCAGTTCGTCGGCCGCACCACCCAGATCTGGCAGCGGCACGCGAAGACCCCCTGGCTGCTGCGCTTCTTCGACCGCATCCAGTGGTACCCCGTCTCGCCCGAGGACCTGCTCGACATGCGCGCAGACATGGCGGCGGGCAGGTTCGAGCCCGACATCACCGAAGGCGAGTTCTCCCTCGCCGAGCATCGCCGGTTCCTCGCCGACAATGCCGACTCCATCGCGAGCTTCCGCGCCCAGCAGGCCGCCGCGTTCTCCGCCGAGCGTGATGCCTGGGAAGCCTCCGGCGAGTTCGACCGCCAGGACGCCGCCGTGGACATCCCCGCCCCCACCGAGGACGTGGTGGTGCCCGAGGGCGGCGTGCTCATTGACTCCCCGTTCATCGCCAACGTGTGGAAGATCAACGTCGCCCCCGGTGACGAGGTGGCGGAGGGCCAGCCATTGCTCGCGCTCGAGGCCATGAAGATGGAGACCGTCCTCACCGCCCCGCGCGCCGGGATCGTCGACCAGGTGCTCGTGGGCACGGGCACCCAGGTCGCGGCGGGGGAGGGCGTCATCGTGATGCGGTAGCGGCCCCTGGCCCTCGCCACCGCTAGGCTCGGCCCATGGATTGCGCGCCCCTGCTCCAGCATCTGCTCACCACTGCCGCGACGGCCCCCGCCCGGGAGACCACGGCCGAGTTCTGGGACCGGCACTGCGAGGCCGCGCGCCGGTTCCCGCATCCGGTCGATGCCGCGGCCGCCGCGGGGTTCGGGGCGGGCAGCGTCGGGCTCGCGTTCGGATCGGGCTACCAGGTCGCGCTGCGCGTCCTCGATCCTGGGCTCGGCGAGGGCATCGCGGCAATGTGCGTCACCGAGGCAGGCGGAGGCCATCCACGGGCGATCACCACCTCCATCCGGCCCGCCGATGACGGAGGATGGGTGCTCAGTGGCACGAAGACGTTCGTCACGTTCGGGCCCGAGGCGTCCGAGCTGCTCGTCGCCGTCAGCGCGGGAGCCTCCCCAGAAGGTCGCAACCTCCTGCGCGTCGCACGGGTGCGGGTGGACCAGCCTGGTGTGACGGTGACGGCGCGGCCACCGCTACCGATGGTCCCTGAGCTGCCGCACGGCGAGGTCGAGCTCGATGAGGTCCACATTGCTGATCTGCTCGATGGCGACGGCTACTCCCGCTATATCAAGCCGTTCCGCACCATCGAGGACATCCACGTCACCGCAGCGTTGCTGGGATGGCTGCTCCGTGTCGGACGACAATCGGGGTGGCCGCGAGAGATCCAGCAGCAGCTCGTCGCCACGGTAGTAACCCTGCGCGCCATGAGCGACAGCGATCCCGCATCGCCAGCGGTGCACATCGCCCTGGCGGGTGCCCTGGACTCGTTCGCCCGGCTCGTTGAGCAGCTCGAACCCCTGTGGGCGGATGCGGATCGAGGTGTCGCGGCGATGTGGCAGCGGGACAAGGCGCTGCTGGGCATCGCTGGCCGCGCACGCTCGGCACGGCTCGACACAGCGTGGGCGGCAATCATCGCGGCACGGAGCCAATAGCAGCCACCGTATGCTGGCGAGGTGGACGAGGATGCGACGACCAGGTTCTTCACCGACGCCGATGCCGTGAGCACCAGGCTCGAGGCCGAGGGCTACCTGCCCGATGAGGACACCGCGCTGACGGTGTTCCTCGCCGACGTGCTCGGCAAGCCGCTGCTGATCGAGGGCCCGGCGGGGGTGGGCAAGACCGAGCTCGCCAAGGCCGTGGCCAGCGCCGCCCAGGTGCCACTGATCCGCTTGCAGTGCTACGAGGGCCTCGACGAATCACGCGCGCTGTATGAGTGGAACTACTCCAAGCAGCTGCTGAGCATCCAGGCCACCAAGGATGCCGATGGCCTCTCCGATGACGTGTTCAGCGAGCGCTTCCTGCTCACCAGGCCACTGCTGACCGCGATTCGCAGCGAGGCGCGCTGTGTCCTGCTGATCGACGAGATCGATAAGACGGACCTCGAGTTCGAGGGCCTGCTGCTCGAGATCCTGTCGGACTTCCAGGTCACGATCCCCGAGCTCGGCACCATGACGGCCACCGCCAAGCCGTTCGTGGTGCTGACCTCCAACGCGAGCCGGGAGCTGTCCGAGGCGCTCAAGCGCCGCTGCCTGTACCTCAATATGGAGTACCCGTCGATCGAGCGGGAGCGCGAGATCATCCAGCGCCGCATCCCGGGCATCGACGAGACCCTGGCACGCCAGCTCGCCGAGACCGTGGAGGCGTTGCGCGGCCTGGAGCTGAAGAAGGCCCCCTCGATCGCCGAGACCCTGGACTGGGGACGCACGCTGCGAGCACTGGGCACGACCCGGCTCGACGGGCGCACCATCACGCGGACCCTGGGCGTGGTGCTCAAGCATGCCTCCGATCATGCGAAGGCGATCACCGGCCTGAAGCTCGCGGAGTAGCCGCATGCTCGACCGCCACCTCGGTTTCCTGCAGGCGCTCCGCGACGCTGGCGTGCCTGCCTCGACGTCCGAGGGTCTCGACGCGCTCCGCGGCATCGCGGCATTGCCCGCGCTCGATCGGCGCAAGCTCCATGCTCTGTATGGGGCAACGCTGGTCAAGCGGCAGTCCCACCGGCAGCTCTTCGACACCCTGTTCGACCTGTGGTTCCCCGATGACGCGACGGCGCGGGAGCAGCGCGCGGAGCCACCCGCGGAGCCCGCCGCCAAGGCGCAGGCCCTGCGCGGCGAGCTCGCGGAATCAGTCCTCGACGGCGACGACGCCGGGCTGTACGAGGTCGCGCGCGAGGCGGTCGGGCAGCTAGGGCAGATCCCCAGCGCTCGCGGGACGGGAACATCGTGGTCCCCGGCGACCGTGATCACCACCATCTCGCCCCGGACCCTCATGGCTGGACTGATGCGTGCCGCCGCTGAGGAACCCGCCATGCCCACGGCGATCGCCCGCGCCCGGTTCGACGCCCGGCTCCAGCGCTTCGAGGAGCTCGTCGAGGCCGAGGCACGGCGACGCATCCTCGAGGACCAGGGTGCCGGCGCGGAAGCGGTGCGCGTGCAACCGCTGGAGATGGTGAGCTTCGCCGCCGCCTCGCAGTCAGAGATCGCCGAGATGCGGCGGCAGTTGCATCCGCTCGCCCGGCGGCTCGCGGCGCGGATGAGCATGAAGCGGCACCACGGCCGGAGGGGCGCGCTGGATTTCCGGCGGACCATCCGCGCCTCGCTCGCCACCGGGGGCGTCCCGGTCAACCTGAAGCATCGCCCGAAGCGCCCGCACCGCCCCGAGCTCGTCGTGCTGTGCGACATCAGCGCGTCGGGGGCAACGTTCGCGCGTTTCGCGCTGCTCTTGCTCGCGGCATTGCAGCAGGAGTTCGCCCGCGTGCGGTCGTTCGTGTTCATCAGTACGCCCGAGGAGGTCACGGAGCACTTCGCCCGGAACAGCGACGCTCTCGACGCTCTCACGGCCATGGAGGGCGCGATCACGCAGCAGGTAATGGGCAGCGGAACCGACTACGGGAAGGTCTTGCGCGGCTTCACCGACACCTACGCTGATGCCCTCACGCCAAGAACGACCCTCCTCATCATCGGTGATGCCCGCGCGAACAACCTCCCGCCCCGGGCAGACGCAGTGGCGGAACTAGCCGGTCGGTCCCGCCGGGCCTACTGGCTCAACCCCGAGCCGCGCGCGAGCTGGGGGACCGGCGACTCCGCGGCGCTCGAGTACGCCGAGGTGATCGACATGCTCGAGTGCCGCAATCTCGGGCAACTGGCCGAGGTGATCGAGGAGCTGGGCTAGCTGCCCGCTGCACCGGATGCCGATCAGCGCCGACGGCTTCGAGCGCGACTCCGGCTCGGAGCCACGCCAGTCCACCGGGTGAACGCGTGCGTGAAGCTCGCCGTTTCCGCATAGCCAAGACGGAGCGCAATCTCTTCGATCGGCATGTCTTGAGCGAGAAGTCTTTCGGCGAGGGTCCATCGAACGTCTTCGGCGAGCGCCCGGAACGACGTTCCTTCGTCGGTCAGTCTGCGGCGGAGCGTCCGTGGGTCGAGATGGAGCTCGTCGGCGACGGTCTGCATCGATGGGAAATGCGCTGGATCGTTGAGCAGCCGGCTGCGGATCTGACCGGCCAGCCCAACACGCGCGAGCCGACGATCGAGGACTTCGGCACACTGCCGCTCGAAGAGCCTGGCGGTGTTCGGATCAGCCTGCGGGAGCGGAGCATCGAGCATTCCCGGCGGCCCTGCAATGCGGTTGCGTGCCCGGTTGGGCCGGATCTCAGCCGTTGCCGACCACGTGCGCACGAGACGTTCAGCCCGCTCCTCGTCGAGAGTGGTCTCGATCCACTCCGGCGCGAGCTCGACGCCGGCTCCCCTGAGCACGGCGGCGAAGCCCGCGAGATCCCGCTCGACAATGAATGGCCGCACGTCGGCAGGAATCTCGGTGTCGTCAGCGACGATGTACAAGTGAGTGGAGTCGGAGTCGACCGACAGGCGAACGTGCGACGGCGCGAGCGCGAGGTAGGGCGCAATACGTTCGAGGCCTTCTCGCACCGTGGCGCTGGCCAGGAACGTGAAACCGACGATCCCGGCCCGGCCAAAGGTGCTGAAGCCGCCGACCTCGATCCCCTGGCCGGTGTGGTCACCGAGCTTGCCGACGATGTTGCGGACAACGGCGAATTCCTGGTGCGCCCAGATCTCGGTCGTCTCGTCAACCAGATCTGCCTCGGTCAGTCCGGTTCCCGCTAGCACCTCGGCGATGGTCATGTGACCGGTGACGCCTTGTGCCATGATTCGCACGCCTTCAGTGCCGCGCGGCACTGACCATGCGGGCGCTGCAGCCATAGCCATTGTCCGAAGTTATCAAATAACCGCCCGAAGCGAACATTCTTCTGGAACCGTGATCGCCCTACCGTTGTTCTCATGACCACCCTAGATGTCGTCCGGCAAGCAGCCCTCTCCGAGGAGATCCAGGATCTCTACGCCCGCACGAAGGCGAAGGTCGGCGAGGAGGACCTCGCCCACATCCGGGCCGTCAGCGCCTACTCGAAGGCCATCGATGCCCGGCGCCGCGAACTGCTCCGCTCGGGCGGCCCGAGGGCGGTGAGCCGGGCGGTGGTTCTGGAGATGCTGTATCGGCTTCTGCAGTTCTCCGAGCTGGGCCACAACATCATTCACGGGTCCTATGACCACCTGCCGAACGCGGGTGAGTTTCATTCCGACCGTTACCAGTGGGACTTCAACGTCGATATCGCCGAGTGGAAGGTGATGCATCACGAGGGACATCACCCGAACACGAACATTCTCGGTCGCGACCACGATCTCGGTTACAGCGTCGTGCGCGCCCAGGCCGGACAGGACTGGTTCGGCCACCACGCGCTGCAGCTCCTCCTGGTCGGCGCGGCAACGCCGTTCTTCCCTCAGGTGGCGCCGTTCGTCGTGACGAACGCGTCCCGGCAGATGAAGAGCGCGCCGTTCTTCAGTGTCGACACCTTGCGCGTCCCCGCCCGCGTCGCCTACCGCGACACGGTGCGCCGGCTCATCACCGAACCCCGCGCAGCAGGTACGCGGTTTCTTCCGACGCTGCTTGGCAATCACGTCGGTGGGGTCGCCGGCTACCTCGCCGTGCTGTTCCTGGTGATCATCGAGCACCATGCTGGTGACGTCGAAGTGTTTCCGGAGCCCGGTCCCGACGAGACGCGCGACGAGTACTACACCAGGCAGATCCGTGCGACGCGGAACTTCCTGCGCAACGACAAGCTTGATTCGATGCTCGCGCGCATCCTCGAGGAGGAGGTGCCGTTCGAGAACCGGCCGGACTTCCGTATTTTCTACGGCGGCTTGGACACTCACATCGAGCACCACCTGTTTCCCGACCTGCCGCCCAACCGGCAGCGCGAGATCGCGCCGCAGGTCAAGGAGATCGCGCTCCGCCATGGCCTGCCCTACCACGAGACACCGATCGGCGACACCGCGGCGTTGTTGGTGCAGGCTCTCGCCGGGCTGTCGGTTCCGGTAGGGGAGCGCGAGAGCTCGAGCCCGCGGCGATTGCTGAAGCAGCCGCTGTCCCTGGCTCGGCGCGTTGTCGCCGGCGCGAAGTATCGCTTGCTCCCGGATGCTCCCTACCTCGACAAGCCGCGCTGGTACAACGTTCCGGCACGCGTCGTCGCGACGCAGGAACTGGCCAGCGGTCGCGCCCGGCTGGTTCGGCTCGAGAAGCCGCACGGATGGGACGACGTGCGATGGGAAGCCGGCGCCTTCATCTCGGTGCGGGTCGAGCACCGTGGAGAATCGCTCGTGCGCCAGTACAGCCTGGTGCACGACAGCGACGGCTCCGACACGATGGATATCTGCATCAAGCGGGTTGACGGCGGACGAGTCTCGAACGCGTTGAACGACACGCTGGACTCAGGCGCCTACGTGACCGTTGTCGGTGCCCCCACCACGACCGGCGGCCTCATCATGACCGAGGTTCCCGCGAAATCACTGTTCGTGGCCGGTGGTGTCGGGATCACGCCGATCATCAGCCAGCTGCGCCGGATCGCCCGCGAACGCAACGCCAGCGACGCGGGAGCGGAGCCAGCGGAGCGACCATCGGACGCAGGAGCGGAGCCTGCGGAGCGACCATCAGACGCGGTGCTCCTGTACTTCAACCGCGACAAGCAGTCGACGCTCTTCGAGCGCGAGATTCGCGAGCTCGGGCGCAAGTCCGGCATCCGAGTGCACCTGTTCACCGGCGAGCAACCGGCGGCGACCCTGATCGAGCAACTCGTTGCCGACGCGCACGAGCGCGAGACGTTCGTCTGCGCTCCAGGCGGACTTGTCGACGCGGTTCGCGGATGCCTGGCTGGCCTCGGGCAACCGTCACAGTTGTTCCACACCGAATCGTTCACACCACCAGAGCTGGTACGACCCGTCGACGACGGTCGCCGCTACACCGTGAACTTCCGGCGCAGCGATCGCAAGGTCGAGATCGACGGCGCGACAACCTTGCTCGAAGCGGCTTCCCGAGCCGGAATCTCGGTACCGACCGGATGCCGTCGCGGTCTGTGCCGAGCCTGCGTCACCCCGAAGCTCAGTGGCAGGACGCAGAACGAGGACTCCGGCACCGGTGTCCAGCGGATCACAGTGTGCGACAGCCTGGCTTGCTCGGACATCGACCTGGATCTGTGAGGGAACACATCGTCGCGGGCAGTGGCTGCCCGGACACACATCCGACAACAGGAGAAATGCAATGATTCCGTACTCGATCCAGGTACTTGCCTACAAGCAGCTTCAGTCCGCGATGAAGATCGGCGCGAAGATCCTGAGCTTCCGGCAGCCGGAACTGTTCAGCGGACCGGGGTCGTCGCTCGACCTGTGCGACCACATCGCGAAGTCCGGCGTCCGCAAGGTGCTGCTCGTCAGCGATGAGTTCCTGCTGCAGATCGGGTTGCTCCAACCCATGATCGACCGGCTCGAGTCGCACGGCGTGAACGTCGTCGCGTATACCGGCGTCCAGCCCGATCCCACGATCGAGCAGGTCGAGGCCGGTCTCGCGATGCTGCGCCAGCACGGCAGCGAAGCAGTACTGGCGATCGGCGGCGGCTCGTCCATCGACGCCGCCAAGATGGTGGCGGCGCGCGCCCGGAACCCGCTCAAGATCGTCCACATGGGCGGCCTGTTCCGAGTGATCGTTCCACCGCTGCCGCTCTACGCGATTCCGACGACTGCGGGAACCGGGTCGGAAGCGACGATCGGAGCGGTGATCTCGGACCCGGAAACGACTCGGAAATTCGTCGTCATGGACCCGAAGCTGGTACCGCTCGCCGCCGCGCTGGACGCCACCCTGATGACAGGACTCCCAGCAGCGGGAACCACCGCGACCGGCATGGATGCGTTGACCCACGCGGTCGAGGCATACCTCTCCAGCAACGCGACTCCCGCCACCGACGCCGAAGCGCTCGAGGCGACGCGGCTGGTCATGGAGAACCTTCCCCAGGTCTTGCACGACGGCACCGATCTCGAGGCACGCCAGCGCATGGCGATCGCGTCCTACAAGGCCGGCGTCGCGATCACGACCGCGGGCATCGGCTGGGTGCACGCGATCTCGCACAACCTCGGCGCCCTGTATCACTTGCCGCACGGGTACCTCAACGCCATCATCCTGCCGCGTGTTCTCGATCTCTATCGACCGGTATGCCAGGCACGCCTAGCGGACCTGGCGCGGGCGAGCGGGCTCGAGGGCACGGATGGGGCTGCTCTGGCGGATGCGTTCATCGCGCACGTCCGCGAACTGAATGTCCAGTTCGGCATCCCCGCACAGGTCGACAAGCTCCAGGACGCCGACATCGCGCAGATCGTCGAGCGCGCCATGAGCGAGACCCACTGGAACTACGCGGTTCCGGTGTACATGGACAAGACGCGGACGGAACGGATGGTCCGCGACATGCTCCCGGCAACGGCCTGACGGAGCCTGGCGAGCTGGCTCGATACCGCATCCCACGACCCTGGGATTCAGTCCCAACAAGTACAACCAGTGATCAATGAGAAGGAATCAGACCACAATGAATCTTGACGGAAAGCTCGCGCTCGTTACCGGAGCCTCGTCGGGCATCGGGGAGGCGACAGCACTCGCCCTCGCGGAAAAGGGTGCGCACGTCATCCTCGTCGCCCGGACCCCAGAGCCACTGGATTCAGTCGTGGCGAGCATCAGGCGTGCCGGTGGCCGTGCCGATGCGATACCGGCAGATGTCGGGTCGATTCAGGGCGTTCGCGCCATGGCCAGCCAGGTTCTCGAGCGCTGGGGCGTGCCGGATGTGATCGTCAACAACGCGGGTTCCGGTCGTTTCCTGTTCATCGATGAAACGGATCCCGAAGAGGCCGTGGCGATGATGACCGTGCCCTACTTCGCCGCGTTCTACGTCACCCGGGCCTTCGTCGAAGGGATGGTGGAACGCGGGTCTGGCGCCATCCTGCAGATCAACACCCCGGCTGCCACGATCCCCTGGCCGGGCGCGGTCGGCTACGCGTCCAGCCGCTACGCATTGCGCGGCTTCACTGACGCGTTGCGCCAGGACCTCCGCGGCACTGGAATCCGCGTCAGCTCTGTTACTCCAGCCAAGGTGTCAAGCCCGTACTTCGATCGCCACCCCGGTGCCGAAGATCGCATTCCCGGGATCGAGAAGCTCATCGGCACGATGACTCCGGATCAGGTCGCCCGAGTGGTCATCCGGACGCTCGAAGAGGGCAGGCGTGACGTGCACACGCCGTGGCGCTGGGCCGCGATCGAGCCGTTCGCCCGGGCATTCCCGGCCCCGATGAGCTGGCTCATGTGGAGAACCGGCACCCGGCACCCGGCCGCGATGGCCTCGTCAACCTCGCGCGACTGACCGAGGTGATCGAGGAGCTGGGCTAGCTGCCCGCGGATCCAGTGGACAGGCAGATCGAGCCGGTGCAGGGCTCCGGGCCGATGGTGATCACCGACACCGTGTCGTCGCCGGCGTTGGTGACGTAGACGCGGGTGCCATCGGGTGTGACCGCCACCCCTCCCGGGTTGGTGCCGACGGGGATGGTCTCGATGACCGTGTTGGTGGCCGTGGCGATGATCGACACGATGTCGCCGCCGTTGTTGGTGACGTAGACGCGAGCGCCATCGGGGGTGACCGCCAACCGTCGTGGCTCGGCGCCCACTGGGATCGTCTCGACAACGGTGTTGGTGGCGGTATCGAGCACCGACACGGTGCCGTTGCTGTTGCTGTTGACGATGTAGGCGCGGGTGCCGTCGGGGCTGATCGCCACCCCGCCGGGCACGGTGCCCACTGCGACGGTGGCGGTGACAGTATTTGTCGCGGTGTCGATCACCGAAGCCGTGCCGTCGCTGGAGTTGGTGACGTAGACGCGGGTGCCGTCAGGGGTGATGGCCATCCCGTCTGGGGTATTGCCGACAGGGATCGTCCCGGTGACGGTGTTGGCTGTGGTGTCGACCACCGACACTGTGTTGTCGACAGTGTTGACGATGTAGGCGGTCGAGCCGCCGGGAGTGATCGCCACCACGCGAGGGGCCTGTCCCACAGGGATGGGTGCGCCGATAACCGTGTTTGTTGCGGTGTCGATGACCGACACTGTGTTGTCGAGTTGGTTGACGATGTAGGCGCGAGTGCCGTCGGGGGTGATGGCCACCCCGGCCAGCCCGAAGCTCAAGGGGATCGTGGCAGTGACGGTGTTGGTGGCAGTCTCGATCACCGATACGGAGCTGCCGGCGAAGTTGGCGACGTAGGCGCTGGCGCCGTCAGGCGTGATGGCCACCCTCCCCGGGATGCTACCGACGGGGACGATGTCGGTGACGGTGTCCGCCGTGGCTGTCGTGGTAGTCAGCGCCGGGGCAAGCAGGCCCATGAGCGCGATCAGCACGGCGGCGAGCTGGGCGCGGCGGCGCCTCGGGCGAGGGCTGTTGTGGGAGGGCGCTGTGGCGGGGAGTGCCGTGGTCATGGTGCTGGTTTCCTTGTCTGGTCCGCGAGGGCGGGCTCGAGCGGGGGGTTACCGCTGCCTGTTGCTGGCCTAGCTCCCCGCGGATCCGGTGGGCAGGCAGATCAAGCCGGTGCATTCGGCCGGTGCGATCTCCAGCACCGCGTTGGTGGTGGCGTCGGGGGCGATGCCGTTGGCGGCGGTGACGGTGATCGGGAAGCTTCCGGCTTCGGTGGGGGTGCCCGACAGGGTGCCGTGGGGGTTCAGCACGAGCCCGGCGGGAAGCGGATCCATCGTGGTGACGGTGGGGGCAGGCTGGCCGGTGACAGTGAAGTCGAAACTGAACGGCTCGCCGACGACGCCGGCGGGAGGCGTGCCAGTGATGGCGGGCGCGACTTCGGCCATGATGACCGACACAGTGTCGTCGAACGCGTTAGTGACGTAGACGGTGCTGCCGTTGGGGGTGATCGCCACATCGCGCGGGCCGTTGCCCACGGTGATGGTGTCGATCACCATGTTCGTGGCGGTGTCGATCACCGACACGTTGGCCGAGTCGTTGTTGGCGATATAGGCGCGGGAGCCGTCGGGGGTGATGGCCACGCCTAGCGGTGCGGCACCAACTGGGACCGGGGCGCCCGTGACTGTGTTCGTGGCGGTGTCGATCACCGACACTGTGTCGTCGTCCTCGTTGGTGACGTAGACAGCTGCCCCGTCCGGGGTGGCCGCGACCTCGATGGGGCGGTTTCCGACGCCGATGGTAGTGGTGACGGTGTTGGTGGTGGTGTCGATCACCGACACCGAGTCACCTGTTCTGTTAGCGACGTAGACGGTGGAGCCGTCTGGGTCGACCGTGACGCCCTCGGGGGCGTCGCCGACAGGGACCGTGGCAATCACCGTATTGGTGGCAGTGTCGATCACCTGCACCTGGTCAGTGGTGGTCACAGTGACGTAGGCAGTGCTGCCGTCCGGGCTGAGCGCCACCGCGAGCGGAATGGACCCAACAGTGATGGTGCCGGTGACCATGTTGGTGGTGGTGTCGATCACCGACACGAAATCGGTGAAGGCATTGGCAACGTAGACGGTGGTGCCGTCCGGGCTCACTGCTAGCCCTTGCGGAACAGTCCCGACGGTGATTGGTGCGCCGACGACCGTATTGGTCGAGGTGTCGATGACCGACACCGACGCATCACCGCCGTTGGTGACGTAGGCACGGGTGCCGTCCGGGGTGACCGCGACTCCTTGCGGGGTGCCGCCCACTGGGATCGTGTCGGTCACGGTGTCTGCAGCGGCGGGCAGGGCGGGGACGAGAGCTACGCAGAGCGCGAGGAGCACGATCCGGGGTATCGAGTGCTGTGTTGTTCGGGGCTTGTCGGTGATCGTGGTCATCGGCGTTCCTCGTGTCGGGGGATCGAGCCGCTGGAGGCATGTCGTGGCCTTGGTCAGCCAGCAGGAAGGGTGTGCTCGAACTCTGGCACAGGAGAACCACAGGCCCCGCGCGAACCAATAGATTCATTGAGTAACAATCCGGGAAACGCCCGGCTAGCTGATCGCCGCGGCGACCTCGGCCTGCAGTGTCGTGAGATCCGCGTGATCGCTGATCAGCAGCAGGCCGATCTCCCCGACGACGATCGTGCCCCAGTTGAGCAGCAACACCCTTGGCCGCTGTCGCGGGTCGCGCAGCAGGCCACCGAGGGCGCGGGCGAGCTGAGCGCTAGCGCGCTGGAGGCGTAGTAGTCGATGCTTGCTTTCGAGTCCATGCCGCGGTAGCAGTGCTGCGCGTCGTGGTTGAACAGGGTGGCGCCGTCGCGGTCAGGCATCGAGAGGGATGAAGTGACGCATCTTTCCCCCGGCGCTGAGCTGTGGCGGTTCGCCGGAGCGCGTGATCGTGAACCGGGCCAGGCCATGCTCGGCGAGCAGCGTGGCGAGCGCGTGGTGGACGCGCGGCCAGGCCTCGTCGAGGTCCGTGCCGTCGGCCGGGAGCATCCGCAGGCGCAGCGTGCTCTCGTCCTCCTGGATCACCTGGAACTGCCGGATGCCGGCGACCCGCTTCTGGAGGGCGATGAGCAGGTGCTGGGCGACCACGGTCGGCTGCCCATCGTCGTTGCGGAGCACATCGGCCTTGCGACCCTGCACCTTGAACGCCGGGTACGGGCTTCCGCACGGGCAGGGATCGGGCCGCTGCAGGACCGCATCGCCGAGCTCGTATCGCAGCACCGGCTGCGTCCTGCGATAGAGCACGCTGATCAGTACCGAGTGCGACAGGGTCCCGGCCGGGGTGGGCGAGTAGTCCGCCTCGACCGGCTCGAAGACCACCCAGTCGGTGAAGACATGATGCCAGCCCTGCGCGCAGCTCTTGCTCAGCCGCAGCGCTTCGTTCGCCGCGTACAGGTCGATCACGCTGGCGCCGAGATGCTTGGTGACCGAGGCCCGGGCCTCGTCGGACAGTGTCTCCCCGGAGACCATCACGATGGCGGGGGAGATGCGCAGCCGACCCGCTGCCTTCTCCCCGGCGAGCAGCTCCACGATCGAGGAAGCGCCGGTGAGCACCGCGGGATCGAAGGCATTGAGCTGCGCGACGAGCTGGGGCAGCGGTTGCAGCGACGAGAAGCGCTGGTGGCGCTTGTTGCCCTCGCCATGCGCCTGGGTCCACAGCGAGACCATCGCGTAGTGCCCAGTGGCTGGCATGATCGTCGCGGCTCGCAAGCCCTTGGCGAGCAAGCGGGCGGTGCGCAGCGGCGAGAGCAGCACCCCTGCCGTGCTCGGGCGATACGCCGGGCCAGAGACGGGGCGCAGCTCGTCGGTCGAGATGACGAACACCCCCCGCCTTCCGGTGGTTCCCGAAGTCGTCGTGAGCAGGTACTTGCCGAGGAACGGGGTGCCGACCATTTCAGGGCGGGCCAGGAAAGCCTCGACCTGCTCGTGGGTGATGCCGCGATCGGTGACCCATCGGTCGAAGTCCGCCATCAGTGCAGGCTTGTGGGTGATCGGCAGCATCGCGGGATCGGTGACGGTATCGGGCAGGTCGCGGTAGAGCTCGGCGAAGAGTGGCGAATGGGCGCGCGCGTGCGAGACCGCCTCGGCCAGCCGTGCGCCCTGCAGGGCCAGCAGGTCGCCGGTGGATAGCTTCGGGCTCGCGAGCAGGTGGCTGAGCACATGCCCTCCGATCATGGATTGCCAGGATTGCGGCCAACAACGAGCCCGCTGAGGCCATATTTGCAGGATCCTGGGGCCATGTCACGGCTCGCGGCTCGCGGCACCCCAGATCGTGGGCCGCTGTCGCCCCGGCGAGAGACATCGGCACCGGGTGTACCCGGCTCGCGCGCACCCGCACGAGGCAACGAATGTTCACTGTTTTCTGGCTCCGGCCTGGCGTTCGTCGCTACGTGTCCGGGAACACACCGCTCCAGCGATAGACATTTCAGTGCACACATGTACTCTGAGTGCATCGGGTCGACCGGCCCAGTACACGTCACAAGCCTGAGGAGTGTAGATGCGTACAGCAATGAGTGTGGTGACGTCATCGCGACCAGGACGACGCGTTCTGGGTTCGTCCATCGCCCGAGCAATGGCAAGCCCCCACAGCGTGGATCGCTACGTCGGGATGATCGACCCCGCATGGTCGCTCACCGACATCCGCGCCGAGGTGACCGCGGTCGAGCGCAAGACCACCGACAGCGTCACGCTCACCCTGCGGCCCAACGCCAACTGGAAGGGCTTCCGGGCAGGGCAGTTCGTGCGCCTCTCCGTCGACATCGACGGCATCCGCCGCACCCGCTGCTACTCGCCCGCCGACTCGCAGTTCCGCCGCGACGGCCGCATCGAGCTCACCATCAAGGTGGACCCCAACGGCCTCGTCTCCCCGTACCTGCGTGACAACGCCAAGCCCGGCATGATCGTCACCCTCTCGGAGGCGCAGGGCGAGTTCTTCGTCCCGCTGCCCCACCCGCGACGCATCCTGCTGATCAGCGGCGGCTCCGGCATCACCCCGGTCATGTCGATGCTGCGGACCCTGTGCGACAAGGCCTACAACGGCAAGATCACCTTCCTGCACTACGCGTTCACCGAGAACGACATCATCTACCGCCGCGAGCTCGACGAGCTCAAGGAGCAGTACCCGACGGTGAAGATCGTCCGGGCGTACACCGAGCAAGAGACCGGCGGCGACCTGCACGGGTACTTCAACCGCGAGCACCTCGAGGCCGCGGAGCCGTACTTCCACGACGCGGAGACCTTCCTCTGCGGACCGCTGCCTCTGATGAACGCGGTGCGCAAGGTCTACGCCGAGGACGGCCTCGATGACCAGCTCCACCTCGAGCAGTTTGCCGCACCCGTGCGCACCGTCCCCTCCGACGACGTCGAGGGCGACCTGGTGTTCACCTTCGCGGACAAGAAGGTCACCAACAACGGCCGCAGCATCCTCGAGCAGGCCGAGGAAGCCGGGCTCACCCCCGAGTACGGCTGCCGCATGGGCATCTGCTTCTCCTGCACCAAGCGCAAGGACTTCGGAACGACCCGCAACGTCATGACCGGCGAGGTGGACTCCGAGGAGGACAAGGACATCCAGATCTGCGTCACCGCGCCGTGCGGCGACGTGAGCATCAACCTCTAGTCACTTCATAACCAACAGTTCCCAAGATCCAACAGCTAAGGACGATAATCATGATCACTACCCACCCCGACCTCACCGCCGACCAGATCGAAGCACTCGGCAAGGACCTCGACGCCATCCGCCAGGAGGTCGTCTCTGACCTCGGCCAGCGCGACGCCGACTACATCCGCAACATCATCGACGTGCAGCGCAAGCTCGAGGTCGCCGGGCGCGCCTTCCTGTGGGCCGGCATCATCCCGCCATTCTGGCTCGCCGGTGTCGCCTCGCTGGGCGCCGCGAAGATCCTCGACAACATGGAGATCGGCCACAACGTCATGCACGGCCAGTACGACTGGATGCAGGACCCCGAGCTGACGTCGAAGAACTTCGAGTGGGACAACACCATCTCCTCCGATAGCTGGCGCTACACCCACAACTACGTGCACCACACCTACACCAACATCGTCGGCAAGGACCACGACGCCAGCGGCTACGGCGTCATGCGCATGACCGAAGAGACCCCGTGGCACCCGATCTGGCTGCTCAACCCGGTCTTCGCGATCCTGCTGCAGTCCTTCTTCCAGTGGGGCACCGCCCTCCAGGAAGCGGAGTCCGAGAAGGTCATCCGCGGCGAGAAGACCTTCGCCGAGGCCCGCGAGAGCTTCGGCCGCGCGCTCGACAAGGGACGCAAGCAGGCGCTCAAGGACTACCTGATCTTCCCGGCGCTCTCCGGCCCGTTCTTCCCGGTCACCTTCGCCGGCAACGTCGCGGCGAACTTCATCCGCAACATCTGGTCCTCCGCGGTCATCTTCAACGGTCACTTCCCCGCCAACGTGCAGGAGTTCTCCATCGAGGAGACCGAGAACGAGTCGAAGGGCGCGTGGTACTACCGCCAGATCCTCGGCTCGGCCAACTTCCACGGCGGTCGGCTCATGCACATCATGTCCGGCAACCTGAGCTTCCAGATCGAGCACCACCTGTTCCCCGATGTCCCGGCGCACCGCTACGCCGAGATGTCCCCGAAGGTCCAGGACGTCTGCGCCAAGTACGGCCTGCCCTACAACACGGGCTCGTTCCTCGGCCAGTTCGGATCGGTCTACAAGAAGATCTTCCGCCTCGCCCTGCCCGACGGCCGCAAGGCCAAGGAGCAGAAGGCACAGCTCGCCAGCGCTAGCACCCCGGCGCGCGAGCTCGTCGCCGCCTGATCCAGTGCGAGCCGGTCCAGCACCGGTCCACGTGAGCCCCGGTTCCCCTCGCGGAGCCGGGGCTCGCTGGCGTGCGGGGGCTCGCGCTCGCATACCGTGAAGGAATGCTGATCGCGTTCTCTGTCGCGCCCTCCGGGGCCGCAAATGATTCGATGTCCGCTGCCGTCGCCGCCGCCGTCACGGTGGTCCGCGCATCCGGCCTGCCCAACCGCACCGACGCGATGTTCACCACCATCGAGGGCGAATGGGACGAGTGCATGGCCGTCGTCAAGCAGGCCTGCGACGCGGTGGGGGAGTTCGGCACCCGCGTGTCCCTCGTGCTCAAGGCCGACATCAGGCCCGGGCATGACGGCGAGATCGAGGGCAAGGTCGCACGGGTCGAGGCACGGCTCGAGCAGTCCTAGCATGACTGTGCCGCTCCACGATTGAATAGTGTGGATCCCATGGGATTCCTGATCGAGCGCTTCGACCACATCGTTGTCAACTGCCGCGATGTGGACGCAATGGCCCGGTGGTACGCGGATGTGCTCGGGATGAGGATCGAGAAGTTCGGGCACACCGGGCGCACGGCGCTCCGGTTCGGTGATCAGAAGATCAACCTCCGACCGCTCGCGGCGCCTGATCATGACCCGCAGTGGGAGACCGGCGCGGTGGAGGCGGCAGGCTCCCAAGACCTGTGCTTGATCACTGACTCCTCGCCGGACGAGGTCCGGGAGCATCTGGATGCCTGCGGCGTCGCTATCATCCGGGGACCGGTCATCAGGACGGGCGCGCTGGGGCCGATCAACTCGCAGTATTGCCGGGACCCTGAGGGCAACCTCATCGAGATCGCGGTATACGTCTAGCAGCTAGCTGGCCTCGGACGGCGCGAGCCCAGCCACGTGGCTCGTTCTCGCGCGCTACTTCTTGCCGAGCTTGTTGTTGATGCGGGTGATCAGCTCGCCGCCGCGAGTGCTGACGAGGTAGATGATGCCTCCGAGGATGGCGAAGCACAGGATCACCAGCAGTGGAACGGCCCGGTACAGGTTGAACAAGGACATCATGGGCACGAGCACCATCGCGGCGATAGCGATCCAGGCGACGATGGTGGTCCAGCGCGGGCCGGTTCGCCGCGGCGCGTCATCGAAGTCGCTATCGTCCCAGGGTTCCTGCCAGGAGGTGTCGGAGTGAGGGCCCATGCCTCCAACCGTACCGGGCCGCGCCACCGGGCCTCGACTGGCGCCCCCTAGCGGCACAGCGCGAGGAATCTGCTGAGGTGACGTGCACGTATCTCACCGCTGGCCAGCACGAGTTCGTCATTCCTGACGATGTGGACAGCCTGGATGTCTCGGCTATCGGCGGGCACGGTGGCGCCGACAACCTCGGCCGTGCTGGCGGACTTGCCGGGACGGCGAGCAGCAGGCTGAATGGCCTCACCGGCACCCTGTTCGTGCTCGTAGGCGGCAACGGCACCAATGGTGTGGTCGGCGGTCGGCCGGAGAAAAAAGTTCGTCAATCCCGCTATAGCGACGAATCACCCACACGCGGTCAAGGTCTCGTGCATGTTCGCCGAGTAGTCTCAGCCTGATCCTAGGCAACGGAGTCCCATCATGCGCACACTGCGACTAGCAGCGACAACGCTGGCATCACTCGGCCTTGCTGTGGGTTGCACCAGTACCACCGATGATGCACCGCCCACCGCCGGGCAGAGCACTCCCGAAGCCGAGTCGATGGATGTTCGTGAGGATCTCGAGCGCCTCTTCACCGACGCGGGTGTCGAAGGCTCCTTTGTCGTATTCGATGCAAGCACCGGCAGCGCGACCGTTGTGGGCGAGGACGACGCGACATCTCCCACTGTCCCTGCATCTACGTTCAAGATTCCGAACAGCCTCATCGCCTTGCACACTGGCGCGGTTGACAATATCGACGAAGTGCTCCCGTATGGCGGCGAGCCGCAATTGCTTCCCGCGTGGGAACGTGACATGAGCATGCGTGAGGCCTTGCCGATTTCGGCTGTGCCGATCTATCAGGAGATCGCGCGGCGGGTCGGGCACGAACGAATGTCTGACATGGTCGAGCAGTTCGGCTACGGCAATGAAGACATCGGCGGTGAAGACACCATCGATACGTTCTGGCTGACAGGCCCGCTCGAGATCACCCCGGTCGAGCAGGCCCGGTTCATGGCACGAGTGGGGGAGCGCGACGTCCCCGTCGCCTCCGAGATCGTCGACGCGATGAGTGAACTTCTCCGCGAGGACCGCGACGATACCGGTCCGGCGGTCTATGGCAAGACCGGTCTTGCATTCGATTTCGATCCAGCGCCCGGCTGGTACGCCGGGTGGGTCGACGATGACGGATCGATCGCGGGGTTCGCGTTGCGGATCGAGGTTGCCGAAGACGGGCAATCCGATCTGCGGGTTCCGCTAGCGCACACGTTCCTCGAGGAGCTTGGCTACCTACCGCAGAGCTGATGCGACGGCCGAGTCCGTATGCGTGGGGCGATGTCATCTTCATCAATCAATGTCTCGGGTCAGTACCCCTAGCGGCACAGCGCGAGGAACTGCCGCAGGATGCGATAGGTCAGCCCCCAGATGATCAGTGGCTCGCCCGATTCCCCGAATGGCACTGTCCATGCTTTCCACGGGCCAAGCCTGGGGTAGGGGTGGCGGGTGCGTGCGGCACGGTCAGCGAGGACCTCGAGGGGGATCCAGCCAGCATCGGCTACCTCGCGCGGATCGAGGATCAGCGGCGTCGGCTGGGGGACAGTGAACACGACGGGCGTGACGACGCCGGAGCCGAACCACCCCTTGATGTCGTCGAGCGCGCCAACGGTGGCTAGGCCGGTGGTGCCGGTCTCCTCGTGGGCCTCGCGGCGCGCGGTAGCGTACCGATCCGCGTCAGCGGGGGAGACCTTGCCGCCGGGCAGCGCGGCATGGCCGGACCAGCGGTCCCCGTCACGCTGGGCCCGACGGATGAACAGTGCCCGTGGCTGCTGCTCGCGGGTGATGATCAGCGCGGTCGCCGCCTGCATGCCACGAGCCTCGACAGCCTCGGGCCGGTGGCGGGCGATGGCCTCGAGCGCGCGATCGACGGAAAACGTCACACCTCCACGCTACCGTCAGGCTCATGGCGACATTCCTTCTCATCCACGGCGCTGGCTCGGATTCCTGGGACTGGCACCGGGTGGCTCCGCTGCTCGAGGCCGGCGGCCATGCGGTGCATGCGCCCGACCTGCCCTGCGAGGATGATTCCGCGGGCTTCGAGGAGTACGCGCGGGTGGCACTGGCAGCCCTTCCCGGCGAGGCCGCGGAACCGGTGATCGTGGTGGGCCACTCGATGGGCGCGTTCACCGCCGTGCTGGCCTGCGAGCGCATCCCGGGCTCGGTACTGGTGCTCGTTGCGCCGATGATTCCCGCGCCAGGGGAGACGGGCGGGCAATGGTGGGCCGCGACGGGGCAGGAGGAAGCACAGGCCCAGTACGCGAGGGAACAGGGGCGGGACCCGCACGCGGCGATGGATTCGCTCGACACGTTCTTCCATGATGTGGATCCGCGCATCACTGAGCAGGCCGCCGCGCATTTCCGTGACCAGTCGGGCACCCCCTTCGCTTCCGCATGGGAGGGGCCGGAGTGGCCGACGCAGCACACGGTGGTGATCGCGGGCCGGGATGATCGCTTGTTCCCGCTTCCGTTCCAGCAGCGCGTGAGCCGGGAGCGGCTAGGCATCGAGCCTGTCGTGGTGCCCTCGGGCCATATGCCAGCCCTTGCCTGCCCCGGCGAGCTGGCGGCGCACCTGCTCGTCGTGGCTGGTGACGCGGGGAATCAGGGCGCGGACCCGTCCTGATCGCTGCTGGCTGAATCATCTCCAGCGCGCGGATGCTGCTGGGCGAACAGCTCGAGCAGGCTGGGGAAGTCGCGCGGGCGCACCTCGACGCTCGCGTCGCGCTCGGCCGCGGTGATGCGGATGGTGCGGCGCACCTGGTCGATATAGACCTGGCAGGCCTCGCACAGGCTGGTGTGCTCCTCGAACGCCTGGAGGTCGGCGTCGTCGAGGCTGCTGTCGAGATAGCCGGTGACGAGCTCGATGGCATCGGCGCAGCTGATGCGCAGCGCATTGCCGACGAACGGATCAGGGTCACCGTGCGGGTCGTCGCTGGGGCGATGGTTCACGAGAGATACACCTCCAGTGCCGTGCGGATCGCGGCACGTCCTCGATGCAGCAGAACGCGCTGGTTGGCCCCCGATATTCCGAGCGACTCGCAGGTCTCCGCGCTGGTCCATCCCTCGATGTCACGCATGACGACGACCTCTCGCTGGCTGGCGGGGAGCGTGGCGAGCGCCTTGGCGACGACATCGAGCACCTCGCGCGACATCAGGTGCTGCTCGGGCAGCAGGTCCCACCGGGGCGGGGCATCGGGCCAGTAGTGGGGCCCGTGCTCGGAGCCGTCGAGCTGGGCGGGATCGACGGAGGGCCGGGCATCGACCTCGGGGCCTGCCGTGGCGAACGGGATCATGCGTCCCTCCCGGGTGGCGAGGGTGCGGACCCGGTTGAGCATGATGCGGTAGATCCAGGTCTTCAGCGAGGAACGGCCCTCGAACCGGTGGAGGCCGCGGATCACGTTCACCCACGTGTCCTGCACGGCATCCTCGGCGAGCGCGGGCGTGACGTACACGCGGGCTAGGCGCACTAGGGGTGCATGGAGCGCATCGACGAGAGCGGTGAAGGCGCTGGTGTCACCGGCGCGCAGGGCGGCGAGCAGTTCGGCGTCGGTGGCCCAGCGGTCGTCGTCCACGGTGCTCATCGCGCTGCCCATGCTCCGCGCGCGAGGGGTGTGTAACGCCGGGGCATGCCCGTATGTCTACACCATGGCGCGTGACTGCGCGCCGCTAACCGCCACCGGCACCACGGTTGCGTGCCCGTGCCCGGGACAACGAGAACGAGGAGCGTGCGAGATGAGTGTTTTGCCGTTGATCACCGATGCGGAGGCGACCGAGGCGCAGGCCGAGGCGCTGAAGCTGGCGGAGAAGACGTTCGGGGCCATCCCGAACCTGGCGCGGGTGATGGTGCACAGCCCGGCGCTGCTCAAGGGCTATGTCGGCCTCGCGAGCGCGCTGGACACAGGGGTTCTCCCGCGGGCGACGCGCGAGCGCCTGGCCATCACGATCGCGCAGTCCAATGGCTGCGGCTATTGCTTGTCGGCGCACACGTACCTGGGGGAGAAGGGCGCGGGGTTGTCGGCGGATCAGCTCGCGGCGGCGCGCAAGGCCGAGGCGGATGATCCGCGCACGGCGGCGCTCCTCGTGCTCGCCCGGGCCGCGAACGAGAAGCGCGGCATGGTCGATGCGGAGGAGATCGCGGCGGCGCGTGCGGCGGGTGCCTCGGATGCCGAGCTCGCGGAGGTGCTCGGTCATGTTGGGCTGAACCTGTTGACGAATATCGTCAACAACACCCTTGGCACGGAGATCGATTTCCCCGTCGTGGAGCCCTGAGCGCCCGGCCTTTCCTGGTATTGCAGCACCCGGCGCGGGGAGGAATGCCCTCCCCGCGCCGGGTGCGCTGTGATCGAGCACTCATGTGACCTGGGTTGCACATATCTATCCCCCAGGTTGTCGTTACTTTACCGTTATTTATCAAGGTAAAGGCGTCGCAATGCCGCGAACAACGGGGCCGGTGACGCAGTATCCACGAATTCCGCACCCTGGGAGATTGATGTGCTGACCACCGCGCCAACGCAGAGCTCGATACCGGATTCGGCCATCGCTGCCGCGGACCGCCAGCACCTGCTCGACATGCCCGTGGCCCAGCCCGCCCCTGCCGCCGCGCAGCTCACCCCGACCCCCGCCAAGCCTGCCAAGCAGCGCGTCGAGTGGGTCGATCTCGCCAAGGGCCTCACCATCACCCTCGTCGTGCTGCTCCATGCCGTGGGCATGCTGACCCGCAACGATCTCGCTCCGGACTTCTGGACGTCGATCAACGGGTTCCTCCAGCCGATCCGCATGCCGCTGTTCTTCGTCGCCTCGGGCCTGTTTGCCCAGGGGATGCTGAAGATGACGTGGACGACGATGCTCCGAAGCCGCGTCGCGCACCTGTTCTACCTCTACACCGTGTGGCTGCTGATGTTCTTCGTGGTGCACAACCTGCTCCCCGACGACGTCTCGCACAAGGGCTACGCCAAGCTCACGTCGGTGATCACCGGCTTCACCTCGCCGAGCAACGCGCTGTGGTTCATCTACGGCCTCGCGCTCTTCGCCATCGTCGCGAAGGCCATCTACCGCCTGCCGCTGGTGGTGCAGTTCGGGTTCGCGATCGCGCTGTCGGTCTCGGCCTACGGCTCGCACTTCTTCTTCGATGACCTGGGCTTCGGCTGGCGCAACCTGGGCTCCTACTTCGTGTACTTCCTGCTCGCCATCCACGCCAAGCCGATCATCGTCCGGTTCAGCCACCTGTCCAACGGGCCGCGCCTGGTTGCCGCCCTCGCCGCCTACACCGCAGTGTTCGTGCCGATCATGGTCCTCGATGTCCTCGCGATGCCCGAGCTGAAGCTGATCGTCACCACCGTTGGCCTGCTGCTCGGAGTGCTGGTCGCCTCGGCGCTCGTCGGCACCCGGGTGGGCAACGTCTTCCAGAGCATCGGCACCCGCACCCTGCCGGTGTACGTGATGATGGACATGCTCATCGCGGTCGTGGTCTACGCCTTCATCAAGACTTCCGCGGTGACCTCGCTGCCGGTAGTGGCGGTGGTAGCGCCGCTGATCGTGACCGCCATGGTCGTCGCGATCGCGCTGACCCTGCACGGCCTCATGGTCCGGCTGGGCATGAACTTCATGTTCGAGCTGCACCCCGCCATCCGCGGGACCGCCAAGAAGGCCTGACCCTGGCACCGAGCGGCCCTGGATCGAGCGCCCCGCCTCCCCACGAGGGATGCGGGGCGTTCGGCTGTCCATGCCCCCCATAAGGGCTACAGTGACCGGTGTGACTGTTGTCAACCAGTGAGGAGATTGTTATGTCTCGATTCGCATGTCGCACCGCCACCGCCGCTGCCGGGATCCTCGGCATCGCCGCCCTCGCGGCACCCGCCGCCTCCGCTGCTGTGACCGGGGATGTCACCATCACTACGAGCGGCGACACCATCGTCGCCTCGATCGAGGGCGCGAGCAGCACCGAGGGCACCTTCGCCTGCGAGCTGACGGTCGAGGATGACGAAATGCAGATCGTCGCCCAGGACATCAGCCTCACCATCGACGGCAACGGCGTATCCCGCACCTCGGCGCTCCAGCCCGGCACCTACACCGCCACCGTCACCTGCGACGACGGCACCACCCCCACCGAGGCGATCGAGACGCTGACCATCAGCGAGGCCGCCGATGACACCACCGACGAGGACGATTCCCTCGAGGGAGCGTTCGGCAGCCTATCCGAGCCACTAGGGCTCCTCGACGTGCTGCTCGCCGAGCTCGCTATGGCCAATCAGTAGCTCGCGATGGCCAACCGGTAGCTCGCCCGAGCCCGGGATCGGGCCCACGTGATGGAGCCCGCGCGAGGGGCCCGGCCACGGGGAAGGTGGCCGGGCCCCTCGCGGGTTCCCCGGACGGGACCAGGACGTGACCGCGGAACGCGTGCAGCGCGGGCGGTGCCGCACGGCTGCCACCATTGGGTGCTTGCTGCCACCCTTGCGCGGACTTGCCACCGATATAACCGTGGCGGCTTGGTGCTAACCGTGGCGGCTGGACACGAAGCGTGGCCGCTGGGCGCCCACGAGATGCGCGCTCAGGTTCTCGCGCCCACAGGGTGGGTGCGCCAAGGTACCCGCCCATCGCGCTTCGTGCGGCCCTGCGCGGGGACGCGCCCTCCTCGCGAGGCGCTCCAGCCAGCGCACCTGTGTCACAGGAAGCGCCCTAGTAGCCGCGCGCCTCATCAGCCGCACGATAGATCCGGGCCTTGAACCCCTCCGGATCAGGCACATGCGCCAGCGTCATCGTGCCCTGCTCGGACGCCGATTGGATCGTCAGCGTCCCGTAGCGCATCATCCGCTCCCACACCGTCGCGCGGAACGAGATGTCATTCAGCCGCGAGAGGGGAATGCTGCGTCCGGTCTTGGTGAGGAAGCCACTGCGCTTGTAGATGCGCTTGGTGGTGAGGATGTAGAGCGTGGAGCGCCACGACAGCAGCGGGACCAGCCACCAGCGGATCGACGCGAGCACGGCAAGCCCGATCACGACGTAGATGGCGATGCGCCCCCACTGCTCCCCGGACGGCAGCACCCAGATCGCGGCACCGGCGACCAGCCAGATGAGCGCCAGGATGATCACCTCCGCGACCATCTCCGTCCAGTGCTGGCGAGTGCTGTAGATCAAGTTCTCGTCTTCGGCGATGTAGCGCTGCGGATCAGCCATACCGCCGATCCTGGCACACCGCGCGGCCCCGCGGGCAGGGACGTCAACGGTTCTGCTCGTGCCTCCGGGCACGGATCGTGCCGAGCAGCAGCGCGATGACCCAGATCGCCCCGACAGCGATCGCGAGCCCAGTGGTGTAGTCGCGGTCGAGCACCGTTGGATTGTCCGGGCGCGCGCCCTCCCGGCCGAGGACAGGCACCGCGACGGCCAGCAGCGTCGCGGTGCACAGCCCGGCAGTGGCGATGGGCGCCCACCAGGTGCGCGGCAGCACGGTCCGCCCCGAGTACCCGACCGCCAGGGACAGGGGCGCTATGAGCGCGTCATGGATGATGATGCCGCCACCGAACCAGATCGCGGCGGACAGGATCTCCGGCGTGGAGCGCGAGAGCGCCAGCAGTGCACCGTAGCCGATCGCGGCGATACCGGTCGCGATCATCGCGACGCGCAGGGCAGTGGTGCGGGTCACCGGGAAGCTCATGGCAGGACCTCCATGCTCGCGAGCCACTTGGTCTGCAGCACGCCAGGCCGGTTCGGCGCGATCAGCCGGCACGGATAGCCGTGATCGATGTTGAGGGTCTCGCCGTTGATCTCGAGCGCCACGAGCGAATCAGGGTGCTCGGCGAAGCGCTGGGGCAGGACGGTCCCGGAATAGAGGCCGCCTTGCTCGAGCGAGAGGAACTGCACATCCCCGGCTCGCCCGCCCACGACTTCGACGAGGTCCCGGACGCGCACCCCCCGCCAGCGGGCGGTGGCGCTCCAGCCCTCGACGCACGCGATCGGCAGGACCACCTCGGTCTGGGGGAGCGCACGCAACTCGTCGAGGCCGAGCCTTCGCGTGGTGGCGCCGCTGCGGACCTCGAGGGCCCAGGCGGGGTCGACGGCAGTCATGGTGACGCCCGCGGCCCGCGCGGTGCGGTTGATGGGAACGCCCTGGGGTCCCTCGCCGCTGCGTGGGGCGAGGATGGCGAGGGACCTCAGCCAGGGCACGGTCTGCCCGGCCACGGACAGCGCCGCGAGCACGGTGGCGGCGCCGGTAGTCGCGAGGACGCCCCGCCGGGTGATGCCGCCGTTGGAGTCCATGCCGCCGACCGGCCCGAGTGGATCGATGCTGGGCGGATCGATAGGGGGCGGATCGATAGGGGCCCGGAGCGCCTTTGTGATGACCGGTAGCTTGACCGCGATGTGGATGATCAGGGCACCCACCGCGACCCAGGCGAACGCGTAGTGCATCGCGGGGAAGAAGAACGACCACGGGTACCACTGCGCCGCGTTGAGCAGGCCAGTCACGAGCATGAAGATCATCGATCCCACGAGCACCGCGATGGAGCCTCGTTCAGCGGCGTGCAGGGCGGAGCGGACCACGGGCCGCTCGAACAACCTCGGGTAGACCGACCAGAGCTTGACCAGCAGCAGCGGGATCGTGGCTATCCCGGTCACGACGTGCAGGCCCTGGGTGAAGCGGTAGAGCCCCGCCGGGAAGGGCGGCCACGGCAGCCACGCCACCGGATTCTGGACGAAGTGGCTGATCAAGCCAGTGGCGAAGCAGATGGTCACGGTGATCGCGAGGGCGATGCCCAGGCGGGTCGCGAGCTCGGGCGATCTCAGGCGCGCGGGCATGGTGATACCTCTTCGAGTGGTGGTTTCCACAGCACGGCGAGATACCTCGACCTGCTGCGCAAAGTGGTCCCGAGGATCAGCCCCGCGCGCGACGCGAGGGCCGCGGCCTCGTCGATGCCGACGGTGGACCACGGGATCCAGGGGCCCCGCTCGTCCCTGGTCTCGAGGCGGATCAGCCCGTCGTGCCCGGGCGAGCCCGGCCGTGCCATCTCGACCAGGCACGTGCCACCGGGCGCGAGGAGCTCGGCGGCCCGGGCGAGGAGGCGAGAGGGGTGGCCACCGATGCCGATGTTGCCGTCGATGAGCAGCAAGTGGCGCCATCGACCGGTGCTGGGAAGGGGACCAAAGATGTCGCGGCGCAGAGCGAGGCCGCCCCGGTCGCGCGTGAGCCGGACCGCGAGCGGCGAGACATCGATGCCGAGCACCGGTATCGAGCGGCGCACGAGATGCTCGACGAGCCGACCGGGCCCGCACCCGAGATCGAGCGTGGGGCCGCTGCACGCGCTGGCGACGAGCTGGTCGAACTCCTCATCGCCAGCGAGCGCGTGCGCGCCTCCCAGCCATTGGTGCACGGGCGCGCGGCGGCGGTGGCCGCGCGAATCACGGATCCAGCACAGCTCTCCCGAGAGGGCCCGCTCGTAGAGGCCGACGGCGCATGTGGCGGTGGCGATCATTGGCGGGCCTCCGCCGCTAGCTGCCGGGCCGCGCGGGCGAACTCGCTGCTCGGTGCGCATTCGCTCGCCACGATGGAGATATCAGCCGGATGGTCGACATCGCGAAGCGGGGTTCCGGAGCGCACCCGCAGCCGATGGCGCAGGAGCGCGGCAACGGTGGCAGCCCCGGTATGGGGCTCGGACATGGGCACCTCCGCGAGCACATCGGCATGGCGGGGGTCATGCAATCCCAGTGCCCACCATCCACCGTCGAGAGCAGGAGCGACGAGCGCGGTGCGCGGCCGGGCAACGTTTCGCGCGATGGCCAGCAACTGCTGCGAGGTGGCCTGGGGTGTGTCCATGCCGATCTGGACGATCGGCAGCGGCCCTCCCTCGCGCTGCCCGCCGATGAGATTGGCGGCATCGAGGTGGGCGGCGGCGAGACGGTCCGCGAAAGTCCGGCCACGCTGCCCGACCACGGTGAACCCGTCCTGCAGCGCGCGAGCGATCTCGCCGCCACGCTCGGCATCAGCGAGCGTCCCCGTTAGGGCGACCACCCGCTGCTGGGCAGGCACGGCCCGCGCGGTGGCGAGGGTATCGAGCAGTGCCGCTGCCGCGAGCCCCGCTGCCTCCACGGGCGTGCAGCGGGGCTGCAGGCGGGTCTTCGCCTGCCCAGCGACGGGCGCCTTCGCGACGATGAGAAGCGTGAACGGAGGAATCATGCCAGTGCCTTCATGCCAGGGCCTTGAGGAAGTCCCGCGCGGCCCGCGTCGTCCCGATCACCGAGCCCGAGACCTTCGATTCGCCACCAGTGCGCGGCCGGTAGGTGATGTCGAGCTCGCGGATGACCCATCCGGCCCGAGCAGCGCGGACGAGCAGCTCGAGCGGGTAGCCGAACCGTCGATCCGTGATCCCGAGATCGAGCAGGGCCTGCGTCCGGGCCACCCGCATAGCGCCGATGTCGTGGACGTTGATCCCGAGGCGGCGCCGGATCAGCGCGGCGATCAGTAGGTTTCCACCCCGCGCGTGCCAGGGCCAGGATCCCTTGCTCGTGGGGCGGCGCCGTCCCACAACGAGGTCCGCGCCGTCGCGAACGGCTTCGACCAGGGCAGGTAGTTCCCTCGGGTCCATGGAGCCATCGCCGTCGAGCACCGCTGTGTAGCGCGCTCGGGACGCCTCGATGCCGCGATGCACGGCAGCGCCGTAGCCCGGCCGCGGCTCGTGGACAACCGTGGCACCAAGGCTGGCGGCAACACCAGCAGTGTCATCACGGGACCCGTTGTCGACAACGATGACGTGATAGCCCGGTGGCATTGCCCGCAGCACGCCGGGCAGCGACGCCGCCTCATCGCGGCACGGGATCACCACCGTCACGCCAGGGCCAGGAAGCGGCGAGATGCTCATGGTCTCGACCCTAAGCACCTGCGGGCCATCGGAGCCCGGAAAAGCGGTGACGAAACCGTGACGTTGCGCCCCGGGCGGCCTGCCGCCACCGATGCGGGGCCTATCGTCGAGGCATGCCGACTGCTCCTGCATCCGTCGCGCCGCGAGCCCGAGGAAGCTCGGTCCGTGGCGATATCGGGGCCGCGCTCGCCGGTGCCGCCCTGGTCGCTGTGGCCATCGCCGTGCCGCTGCTCGTCTCCGATGAGTACCAGCGCAGCTTGTTCGCCAAGGTCGCGCCCCTGTTCGGTGACTGGCTGCCGCACATCGGACCAGGCTCCGCGCTCGCTCCGATCGTCGCGGCGGTCGTGATCGGGCAGGGCCCAGCGCTCGCATCGCGCGCGCGCTTCGGCGTGGTGCTCGCCGCATCGTGGGTGGCGGCCGCAGGGTGGATGATCTCGCTCGCGCTGATCGACGGCTGGGAGCGCGGGGTGGCCAACCGGCTGACCGACTCCCACGAGTACCTCCACGAGGTCCCCGGCATCGACTCCATCGGCGGCCTGGTATCGGGATTCACCGGCCGCATCCTCGACGGGCAGCCCGACTCCTGGACCACGCATGTCTCGGGCCATCCGGTCGGCGCGATCCTCAGCTATGTGGTGCTCGACCGTGCAGGCCTGGGCGGGGGCGCCTGGGCGGGGATGCTCAGCCTCCTGGCCGGGAGCAGCGCGATCGTGGCGATCCTCGTGACGCTGCGGGCCCTCGGCTCCGAGGCCGGTGCGCGCGCGGCCGCTCCCTTCCTGGTGCTGGCTCCAGCAGCGATCTGGGTGGTGGCCTCCGCTGATGGCTACTTCATGGGTGTCGCCGCGTGGGGCATCGCGCTGCTCGCGCTCGCCACGGCCCAGCCCGGTCCCCGCGGCTGGGCGCTCGCGTTCCCGTCGGGCCTCCTGCTAGGTTTCTCCGTCTACCTCAACTACGGCCTCGTGCTGATGGGCGTCCTGGCGGTGGGCGTGCTGCTCGCTGCCCGCACCGCCCGCCCGCTGCTGCCAGCCCTCGCCGGAGCACTGCTGGTGGCCGGATTGTTCACCTGGGCGGGGTTCTGGTGGTTCGAGGGCATGGACCTGGTGGTGGACCGCTACTACCAGGGCATCGCGAGCATCCGCCCGATCAGCTACTGGGGGTGGGCGAACTACGCCGCCACGGTGTGCGTCATCGGGCTGGCCTCGGTGGCGGCCCTGCCGCGCGCGCTGCGCCTATCGCGGCTTCGTTCCCGCGATGCGGTGAGCGTGATGGTCGCGGCGGGGCTCCTCGCGATCCTGCTGGCCGGGATCAGCGCGCTCAGCAAGGCCGAGACAGAACGCATCTGGTTGCCGTTCACCATCTGGATCTGCACCGCCCCGGCCCTGCTGCCCATGCGGCACCATAGGCGCTGGCTGATCGTGCAGGCCGTGATCGCGCTGGCGATCAATCATCTGGTGCTGACGAGGTGGTGACCGGTGAACATCCTCATCGCCGATGATGACCCCGTGGTGCGCGACGTCGCGAGCCGCTATGTGCGCCGCGACGGGCATGACGTGCAGGAAGCCTCGACTGGCAGCGAGGCGCTCGCCGTGCTCGCGAGCCACGACATCGACCTCGCCATACTCGACATCATGATGCCAGGCCCGGACGGGCTCGAGATCTGCCGCAGCGTGCGGGAGGGGACGAGGCCCCGGCTCCCGATCATCCTGCTCACCGCGCTCGGTGACGAGGAGGATCGCGTGCTGGGCCTCGAGGTGGGTGCGGACGATTATGTGGTGAAGCCATTCAGCCCGCGGGAGCTGGCGCTGCGCGTCGCGTCGTTGCTGCGCCGGGCCGCGCTCGACGCATCCGGGCCGACCGCGGTGGGGCCGGATGCCAGGATCGCGCGATCCGGGAGCGTTGTCGCTCGGATCCCCGCCCGGGAGGTCCTCGTCGAGGGCAACCGCGTCGCTCTGACCAGCCGCGAGTTCGACCTGCTCGTGTTCCTGCTCCAGCATCCCGGCGTGGTGCATGGCCGGGAGGAACTGCTGCGCCAGGTTTGGGGCTGGGACTTCGGTGATCTCTCGACAGTCACCGTGCATATCAAGCGGGTCCGGGCGAAGCTGGGCGCCGCGCATCGCATCCGCACCGTGTGGGGCCAGGGATACACCTGGGACGATCATGCCGACTGAGCTCACCGGGATCGTGCTCTACGCGCTCGCCTGCACCATCCCCGTCGTGGTGCTCGGCGCGCTCGTCGTGCGGCGCGCCCACTCCTGGTCACTGACCGCGAGCATGGCTGTGCTCGTGCTCATCCCCACTCTCGCCACGCTGGCCGGCGTGCTCGGTGTCAGCGGGCTGATGTTCACCGATGACTTCGTCCGCACGATCGTGGTACTGCTCCTCGTTGCCGTGGTGACTGTTCCGGCCGCGGTGATGCTGGGGAGGTTCCAGGCCCGCCGCACGGTCTGGGAGCAGGCGGCGCGCGAGCAGGAGCGTGCCGCCGAGCGGTCCCGCCGCGAGCTCGTTGCCTGGGTCAGCCATGACCTGCGGACCCCGCTCGCTGGCATCCGCGCGGTCTCCGAGGCCTTGCTCGATGGCGTGATCACCGACCCGGAGGAGGTCATGCGCTATGCCCGCCAGATCGAGCAGGACGCGGTGCGCCTCGGCGCGATGGTCGACGACCTGTTCGAGATGTCGCGCATCAGCTCGGGCGCGCTGCGTCTCGACAACGAGCAGGTGGAGCTCGCCGAGGTCGCCGATCAGGTAGTCACTGCCCACCGACTGACGGCGCAGCGCGCGGGCGTCGAGCTGCGCTATGCCGCGCTGGATCCAGGCGCGACGGTCAAGGGCGATGACCGTGCCCTCGCCCGCGTGATGAGCAACCTCGTCTGCAACGCCATCGAGCACACCCCGCCAGGCGGAGTGGTCGACGTGACCGTCGGCACGAGCGAGCGAGTCTCCTGGGTGCGGGTCGACGACACGGGACCCGGCATCGCCGAGCACGACCTGCCACGCATCTTCGACATCTCCTACCGGGGGACGCATGCCCGAACCCGGGCGGCGGACCGTGACGCCCCACCGGGAGCGGGCCTGGGGCTGGCGATCGCCTCCGGGCTCGTCACCGCACTACATGGCACTATCACTGCGGTGAACAAGGAGCCGGGGTGCCGCATGGAAGTAGCGATGCCCCGCTCAGCGCCGGGCTAGATGCTGGGCCGGGCGAGGCCGTCGACCGAGCGCAGTGGCGCGGTCGCGAACTCCCGCAGCCCGGACCGCGGAGCGATCGCCGCACGGAAGCCGAGCAGCCGATCGGCGCGGTGCGGGCTAGCGACGATGTGACGCACATCCCCGGGCCGGAACTGCCCGGTCGTCACGGGCTCGGGACCACCGGTCGCGGCCGCGAGCGCCGTGGCGACCTCGCCGATGGACACCGGCTGGCCCGAGCACACGTTGAGGGCGGTGAACCCGCCGAGCGGCTCGGCGACCGCGCGGGCGTTGAGCTCCGCGACGTCCCGGACCTCGATGAAATCACGCATCTGCCGCCCGTCCTCGTAGACGCGTGGCGGCTGACCGGACTCGAGGGCCGAGCGCCACATCGCGGCCACCCCCGAGTACGGGGTATCGCGAGGCATCCCGGCGCCGTACACGTTGTGATAGCGCAGCGCCGTCACCTGGCCACCGGTCGCCCGGGCCCACGCGAGCGCGTAGTGCTCCTGCGCGGTCTTGCTCGCGGCGTACAGGCTGCGCGGGCGAAGCGGCGCGTCCTCGTCGACGAGCGCCCATTCCAGCGGCGAGCCGCAGCGCGGGCACGCGAGATCGAATTCTCCCCGGCGCAGCGCCGCGGGGTCGCGCGAGGGAGCATCCTGATCGCCATGCCGAGCGCATCGGTACCGGCCCTCGCCGTAGACCACCATCGATGACGCCAGGACCAGCCGCTCGCAACCCGCGCCAGCCATGGCGGCGAGGAGAGTAGCGGTGCCGAGGTCATTGTGGCTGGCGAACGCCGGCGCGTCGGCGGCATCGACCCCGGCGCCAACGATCGCTGCCTGGTGGCACACCACGTCCACTCCTCGCAGCACGGTCTCGAGGGCAGCGCGGTCACGCACATCGAGCACGGTGACCGTGCCATTGCCCGCCAGCGCATCCTCCCGCGCCGAGGGACCATGCGCGGACGCGAGCAGCGCGTCCACCGCGATCACCTCATGCCCGTCCGAGGCGAGCCGGGCCCGCACCGCGGCACCGATGAAACCGGCTGCGCCGGTGAGCAGGACACGCATCCCGCCATCGTAAGCGGTCAGCCGCGCCCGCCGCCCGGGGAACCATGCCCTAGAACTCGCGGGCAAGCCTCATCCTGCTCGGGCGCCCATCGGGATCCACGACAGTGCGGTAGACCGGCGCGGCGAGCACGCGTTGCCAGCGTGGCGTGCCGCCGAGGGAGTGCGCGCGCAGCCGGCCAGCGGGGCGCTCGCCGGTTCTGCCGCCAACGTGCCAGGCATCGAGCGCCTGGGCGTGCTTGCGCATGGTGTCGAAGAAGCTGCCTGGGTCGAGCAGGTCGTCGATATCGCTGGGGGAGCGGTCGAGATGCTCCGCGGCGAGCCGCAGCCGCAGGCTGCGGGCGAATGCACGGGCCTTGTCGCCGAGCCCGCCCGGATCAATGGGCTCGCGCCCGTCGGCCTCCTCGTCGATGATCGCCGCGGTCAGCTCGGAATCATGCGTCCAGGAACGCCGGTTGAAGTTGTCGCTGCCCACGGTGGCCCACACGTCGTCGATGACGCACACCTTGGCGTGCACGTACACCGGTGTGCCCGCGTGGTTCTCGAGATCGTAGATCGCGACGCGGTCGGCGGCGGCATCCTGGAGCTCCTGGAGCGCCTGGGCGTGGCCGAGCAGTGCCGAGGGAATGGTGATCGACCCGTCCTCGTCGAGGAACCGGGGCACCACGACGATCATGCGGAGCCCGGGGTTCTCGCGCAGCGCGTGCGCGAACACCCGCGCCACGTCGAGCGACCACATGTACTGATCCTCGATGTAGATCAGGGAGCGGGCGCGGTGCAGGGCCTTGGCATAGCCCCGGGCGATGGAACGCTCCCCCCGGGGCGCGAACGGGTAGGCGGGGCGCCGGCGCGGGTAGGTGCGCAGCAGCTGGATCTCGCAGCTCCCGGCCGGAGCTGGCGGCGGTGCCTGGTCGGGCAGCGGTGATGCCTCGAACGAGAGCCGGGGATGGAGCAGGTCTGGCAACGAGTGCCAGGGCAGCCGGGACGGCATGGCGGGATCGTTCCAGCGCTCCCGGAACACCATCTCCACGTCAGCGACGCCGGGCCCCTGGATCTCGACCTGCACATCATGCCACGGCGGCGTGGGGCCGTACTCGGGCGGGAACTCGCGTGCCAGGGGGTCGCCAGAGTGCTCGCTGGTGTCGCGGCGCGAGCGAGCGAGGTCGATGCCCCCGACGAACGCCACGTCAGCTTGCTCGGCGCGGCCATAGCGGATGACGACGAACTTCTGGTGATGGCTGCCCGTGGTGAGGACGCGATGATCGAGGACGACCTCGCCCCCGGCGCCAGCGATCTCCTCGACGAGCTCGCAGTGCTTCTCGTGCGTGAAGCCCATGATCTCAGGATGCGAGCGCCACATGAGGCCGCGGACGATCGCGCCGCGACGGGCGGCACCGGCGAGCGCTCCAGCGATGGTGGTGCCATTCTCGTCGAGCACCTGCTCGGGGTCGCCGCGCCAATCGGTGAACAGCACCAGGTCGCCGTCGCGGGCCGCGGCGAGCGTCGTGGCGAGGCGCGCGAAATAGTCGTGGCCGTCGATCAGCGGGCGCACCAGATTGCCGGTGGTCCATGCCGATACCGCTGCCTGCGGATTGTCGCGCTCGCGTGCTGTCAGCAGCCACGGCCGTCGCGGGTCAAAGCCGTAGGAGGGCTCGGCGAGCGGTTCGAGCGAGCGGCCAGCGAGCCTACGTGCGGCCGTCGAGATGCGTGCGATCACGAGTGCGGGATCCTTCCCGGGCGTGGGGAACCATTCTCCCAGGATTCCATACGATGCCGTGCGCGGAGGCTGAGCTGGCAACCTGGAGCGGGCACGTCAGCGATGTGTGCGAGCATCTCGGTTGTAAGGTAACTCGCGAGAATCGTGCGAGCCCCCGTGCCCGGGGCCAGCAGCCCCCGAAACGTGAGGACGCCATGATCCGACTTGGCAAGCCCGCGCTGCCTCCTGCTCGCCTCGTCCGCGCCGTGGAAGGCGTGCGCAACGCGCTCAGCGCCACCGCGCGGCGCCTCGTCCCGGCCTCTGCCTCGATGCTCGAGGTGATGACCGGCAGCTGGGTCGCCCAGGCCACCTACGTCGCGACGAGGCTAGGGATCGCGGACGTGCTCGCGGATGGGGCCCGGCCCGTGGCCGAGATCGCCCAGCATGTCGACGCGGACCCGGACGCGCTGCAGCGATTGCTGCGCGCCCTGGCCACCCACGGCATCTTCACCGAGACGCGCCCAGGAGTATTCGGGCTCACCCCGCTCGCGGACACGCTGCGCGAGGACGCGCCCGGGACAGTCCGTTCGCTCGTCCTGATGTTCGGCGACCCCACCCATTGGGAGCACTGGTCGCACCTGCTGTACTCGGTGCAGACGGGCAGGCCGAGCCTCGAGATGCTGCGTGGCATGCCCGCGTTCGAGTTCCTCGGCGCCAATCCCGAGTTCGCCGCCGTGTTCAACCAGGCGATGACCGACATCTCCCGCATGTCGGTCCCGCCAACGGTGGCTGCCTACGACTTCAGCCGCTTCACCACCATTGCCGACATCGGTGGCGGGCACGGCGCGCTGCTCGCGGGCATCCTGCGCTCCGCGCCCGCGGCGAAAGGCATTTTGTTCGACCTCGAGAGCGTCGTCGCCGGCGCCTCGGAGATCCTTGCCGGGGAAGGCGTGGACGATCGTGTCGCGATAGCCGACGGCTCGTTCTTCGAAGCCGTTCCCGGCGGCGCCGACGCGTATGTGCTCAAGAGCATCATCCACGACTGGGATGACGAGTCAGCGACGCGCATCCTGCGCACGGTGCGCGATGCGATGGGCAATGATGCGACCCTCATTCTGGTCGAGACCGTGCTCCCGGAAGGCAACACGCCTCATTTCGGGAAGTGGCTGGACCTCGAGATGCTGGTGCAGGCGACCGGCCGGGAACGCACCGAGCAGCAGTTCCGCGACCTGCTTGGCGCGGCAGGGTTCGAGCTGTCGCGGATCGTGCCGACGGTGGCGCCCACCTCGATCATCGAGGCTGCCCCCGCCTAGCGGACCCCCGGAAGGCCTGGCTGCCTAGAGCACATGCTCGAGCGCGAACCCGACCCGCCGGGTGGCGGCATCGGCCTCGACGAGCCGCGCACGGACGTCCGCGCCCACCGGCAGCGGCTGCACGGCGGTGATGGGCGCCTCGATCGCTGGCTCGCGGATCATGATGGTGCCGGACCGGGGATCCTTGTCGCTCGACTCGAGGATCACCCCGGCGAACTCGCGCCCCACCGCAGGGGCGAGCAGTGCCGCCTCGACGAGGTTGACCATCGCGTTGCCGAAGGTTGCCGCGCGCTGCGCGGAGCCACGCATGATGCCGGGCAGGCCGGGCAGTGCCTCCAGTGTCCAGTCCGGCACATCCCGGCCCTCGACGTGCGCGAGGCAGCACTCGGTGCCGTAGCGGTCGACGAGCCGACGCAGGGGAGCGGTCACATGCGCGTAGGGGCTTGCGACCGCCGAGTGGACCATGCTCGTGGTGTCCTCGGGAGGCGTGGTGAATGGCTCGTACCCGGCGCCGCGCAGCAGTCTCGTGCAGGCGATCAGCATCGCGGCATGCTCGGGCCGGGCTGCATCGAGCCCGCGCACGAACTCGGGATAGGGCACGTCCAGGGGCCAGGAGATGCCCAGTGCATGGGCGGCCCGGCGCACGCGCTGCATCGCATGCTCATCGGCCGCAGGCAGGGTGCGCAGGATGCCGGTGCCCCCGTCGACCATAATGGCCGCCGCAGCCATGCCAGTGAGCAGCGAGATCTGGGCGTTCCATTGCTCGGCGGGGCGCGGAGACCCATATCGCAGGGTCCAGTCCTCGCCGTCGGCATCGATGGTCTGGTCGGGCAGCGGCAACGAGACTCCGCCGCGCGCCCGCTCCTGCTCCAGGCGCAAGCGTCCCACCTCGGCGAGGAGAGCGAGGGAATCGTCGCCGGGACCGTTGTCGATGCGATGCTGCGCCTGCTGGTAGTCGAGCTGCTCCCGGCTGCGCACCCGGGCCCGCTCAAGACGCGTGGCGGTACGGGCGCCATCAGCATCGAGATCGATGGTCCACAGCACCGCGGGACGCTCCTGCCCTGGCAGCAGCGATGCTTTTCCCTCGGACAGCACGGCGGGATGCAGCGGGATCCGCATGTCCGGGCCGTACCACGTCTCGCCCCGCCGCTGGGATTCCTTGTCGAGCGCTCCACCGGGCTCGATGAACGCAGCGACATCCGCGATGGCGTAGTGCACGCGGTAGCCCGAACGGAGCTGCTGGATGTGCAGGGCCTGGTCGAGGTCGCGGGAGCCTGGAGGGTCGATCGTCAGCAGCGGGATCTCGGTGGCATCCCGCCGGTCCGAGCTGTAGCGGTCGATCGCCGCAGCGGCCTCGGCCTCTGCATCGGGCGGGTAGTGGTCGGGCGCATCGAGCTCGCCGAGGACCGCGTCTGTGGCATCGCGCAGGCCTTCGCTATCCACGCTCGCGAGGTGCATCACTGGCCTGGTCACGGCGCTCGCCCTCCTTCGGGCCACGGTGTCGGGTGTGATGCCATCGTAGAGGCCCTGGGCGCGCAGGCGTAGTGCTTGGCGATCGCCGTGCCCGATCGCTACCGGTCGATTCGCAGCAGGACGGTCTCCCCGGTGGCATCGTCGAGCCCATCGTTGTCGGTGACGACGTAGAGCGCCCCATTGCCGGCGATCGCCATGCCCTCGGCCTTCTCCTGCACCCAGCCATTGGTCGCGCCAAGCAGCGGCAGCAGGTCCGCTTCGAGGGACTTCGCGAGCATCGGGGGCTCCTCGTCGGCGCTTTCGGAACCGGTGCCGGGCTCGGGCAGGGCCACGCGGTAGACGCGCTTGATGCGAGCGTCGGGGCCGCTGAGCTTGTCGCGCTCCAGCACCAGGAGCCCATCGCCGTCGAGGGCGATCTCGGATACGCCGATCCAGTCCCCGGCGGTGCTCGTGTCCTCCAGCGGATAGCCGTGCCAGCTCCACTGATCGTCGGCGGGCGTGTAGGCACCGATGCGGGTCGCTCCGGCGGGATCGGTGGACAGTTCCCGCTGCAGCGGGATCCAGATCGTCTCGCCGTCGCCCTCGCCCTGCACGGCGATGCCCTCGAGGCCCTGCCCGCCGAGGGCATCAGCGATGTCATCGGGCAGCGGGACGCGCTCGGTGACGGCACCGCTGGAGTCGACCAGGACGATCTCGTTGCCGGGCCCGTCGCTGCCCTCCACGGCGAGCGCCCAGCCACCGGAGGGGCGCGCCGCGATGCCCTCGATGTCGAGGCCCAGTTCCGCGCCGCCCTCGGTGAGGAGGATCTCGGAGTCGATCACCGCGGGGGACCGCGAGACGTCGACACCGAGGATCCGGGAGGGGGAATACACATTGTCGGTGGCGGCATGGAGGCGGTCGGGATCGGTGGGGTCCGCGGCGAGCGCGCCCAGCCCGCCCCAGCCGATCGGCGCGCCATCGATATCTGCCGAGATGATGGTGGGGAACGCGGGCTGACCGGCGTTGTCGCCATGCTCGGCGCGGGTGCCATAGATGGTGATCGTGGACCGCACGCCCGCCTCGGCTTCATCAGCCTCGGAGCTGACGACCACCAGGTCGCGCCCCGGCACCGGAACGATGCCCTCCGGCCCATTCGTGGTGGGCAGGATCTGCCGGAACCGTGGCTGGCGGGGATCCGAGATGTCGTAGGACGCGATGAAGTTGCTGCGCTCCGAGCCCACCAGCGCCACCGGCGAGCCACCGATGGACGTGACGGCGATGCCCTCCGGCTCGTTTCCCTTGGCATCGGCGCGGGAGTCATTGTGCAGGCCCGCGCTGACCGCGAGATGCTCGACGCTGTTGCCCGCATCCCATATGACCTCGCCCGTGGTCGTATCGAGGATCGACCAGCCGCGGGTGCCGCCGCGCCAGTCGCCCTCGTTCGCGGTGGCGACTAGCGTGTCGTCGATCCACGCGATCGCATCGGGCTCGCGGGGAGCGTCCACGATGCCGCCGGTCAGCTCGATTCGACCATCCTCCTCGGTGTCGATGCGATCAACGGTGGCGGTTCCGGCGCTGAACAGTGTCACTGTCTCGCCACTGCCGCCATCGAGGACGGCGATGCCGTTGTTCTCCTGCAGCGTTACCGCGACCTGACCGGCCTCGTTGATGGCGACGTACTCGGGCTCCAGGTCGTCGGGCGCGACGATTCCGGCCGCATTGGCATCGACGCGGATGTCGGCCCGGCGCGCGGTCCAGGCGGAGGGCTCCCCGGCCAGGTCGATCAGCTGGACGAACCCCGAGGGCTGCTGCGGCAGGTCGCCCTCTTCGCCACCGGTGGGCGCGAGGTCCTCGTCGCGCTGGTTCTCGATCGCGATCGCAGCGAAGGCGCCGTCCGGGCTGATGGCGATCGAATCTGGCTGCCCGCCGAGATCAAGGGACGCGATGCGCTCGCGGCTATCGAGGCGCACCACATCGAGCCTGCCGGAAGGGTCAGTGAAATCGCCATCACTGGTGTCGACGACAACGAGCACATGCTCGCCCACCACCGCGACCGAGGTCGGCTCGCCCGGCCCATCCTCGAGCTCGGACAACGACAGCGTGCCGAGGCCGCGCGGCTCGGTGGGGTCGGAGATGTCGAGGAAACCGATCCGTCCGGCGGGGGAGTCGGAGTACACGACAGTGTTGCCGTCGTCGCTCACCACTGCGATCTCGGCCGCGGTCTCGGTCTCGCGGGCCTCGCCCTCGGGCTGGTTGCGCCACACCGGATACGTCGCCAGTCGTACCAGGTCATCGGCGGATTGCTCGGGCCAGGAGACCGGCTCGGCGCTGGACCGGGCTGCGTCGCTGGCGCCCGGTGCCGCCTCCTGGTCATCTGCTGCCGAGCAGCCCGCAGCAACGAGCGGAACGAGCAGGGCGAGCGCGATCCAGCGATTCTTGAGCGAGCGGGAGGCAGGAAGCACCTGGGCCCCTTCCAGCGTGTGGTGACGGTCACGGCCCGCACAGTCTGGCGGGCGCGGATGAGCGCGCGGCGACGCTCGCGTGAACGCGCGATGGAAGGCCGGCAACGAGCGCGGGCCCCGGGGATCATGGGATTCCCGGGGCCCGCGCTCAAGTCCCTGAGCGGGCGCCTACTTGTTCTCGCCCTCGGACTGCTGCTCCTCGCTGGCGGCTTCCTGCTCCTTGCCAGCTTCCGCGGCTTCCTGCTCGGAGATGCCGAGCTTGCCCTCTACGGCATCGCCACCCTTGCGGATGTGGTCGCCGTACTTGCCGCCGGTCTTCTCATCGACGGTGTCCTCCACCTTGTCGACCGCAGCACGTGCCTTGTCCGGGCTCTTCTGAGCCAGGTTCTTTGCCTTGTTCATCATGTCGCCGAATCCCATGGACGCCTCCATTCATAGTGATTGCCGCGCATCATCGTTCGCGCGGATTCCACGGCCTACCGTAGTGCTCACGCTGTTCTCCCGCACGAGGACATGCCAGGATGGCGGCATGGCCTCGCGCAGCACGCCCGCTGATCCCGCGGCAGCGCCCGATCGCGCGCAGGATGCACGGTCCCTCGAGGAGCTCGACACCCTCATCGCGACCTGCCGCGCATGCCCGAGGCTCGTCGCGTGGCGCGAGGAGGTCGCCCGCGAGAAGCCGCCGCGCTACCGCGATTGGGACTACTGGGCGCGTGCCGTGCCGGGATTCGGTGACGCTGCGGCAGCCATCGCTGTGGTGGGGCTCGCCCCTGCCGCGCATGGCGCCAATCGCACCGGGCGCATGTTCACCGGCGACCAGAGCGGGGACTTCCTGTTCGCATCGATGCACCGTGCTGGACTGGCCAGCCAGGGCTGGGCGCGCCACGCCGATGACGGCCTCGAGCTACTGGGCGCGCGGCTCGTGGCCCCGGTGCACTGTGCCCCGCCGGCGAACAAGCCCACCCCGTCCGAGCGGGACCGGTGCGGGGCATACCTCTCCCGCGAGCTCGAGCTGCTCGCGCCCACCCTGCGGGTGGCGGTGGTGCTCGGTGGCTTCGGCTGGCAGGCCCTGCTCGCCCGCCTCGTTGCTGGTGGATGGATCGTGCCCCGGCCGCGCCCCAGGTTCGGCCACGGGGCGGAGGTCCCGGTCGAGCACCCGGACGGCCGGTCGTTGACGCTGGTCGGCTGCTTCCACCCCAGCCAGCACAACACGTTCACGGGCCGACTGACCCCCACGATGCTCGACGCCATCTTCTTGCGCGCTCGCGACCTGTGCGCGGCCTAGACCGCCGTCAGGCCCGCTCGGCCTGTGCCGCGCGCAGCAAGTCGTTCAGCGAGTTCTCCGGATCTGCCAGTTTCTCCGGATCAACGGCCAGTTGATCACCGATGACGCGCCGCGCGAAAACGAACTCTTTCGGGTGGTTCACGCAGTCGGCGGAAATCATCTGCCCCTGCTTGAAGTAGAAACAAGCGAAGCTACGTCCAGCCGCTGGGTCTCCGCGAAACACAATGCTGTCGTAGCCGTCATTGAGGCCGGCGATCTGTAGCTTGAGCTCGTACTGGTCGGACCAGAACCACGGCAGAGCCTTGATCTCCTTCTCCTTGTCGCAGATCCTGGCTCCGACTGCCTTGGCTTGTTCCCCGGCGCTGGGCACCGACTCGAGGCGGATCTGGCGCCCGTACCGGGCCAGGTAGTGGCTCGCGCAGTCCCCGGCCGCGAAGATGTCCGGGTCGCTCGTCTGCCCGTGGTCGTCGATGACAACCCCGTTGTCCACGGCCAGGCCGGCAGCTTCGGCGAGCTCCACGTTCGGCACGATTCCAATGCCGATGATCACGAGGTCGGCGGGAACGAGTTCACCGTCCGCGAGGCGCACCCCGCGCACGTGCCCGTGCTCGTCGCCCTCGATGCCCGAGATGGTGACCCCGGTGCGCACGTCCACGCCTTCCTCGCGGTGGACGCGGGTGTAGAACTCTGACAGTTCCGGGGCGGTGACCCGCTGGAGCACACGATCGGCGCTCTCGAGGACCGTGACCTCAACGCCGAGCTGGCGCAGCGATGCGGCCGTCTCCAAGCCGATGTAACCAGCGCCGATGATCGTGACGCGTCCGCTGGCGTGCAGCCCCTTGGCGTGCAGGCCTTCACGGATCGCCTCGATGTCGGCGGCATCGCGAAGGTAATGCACTCCGGCCAGCTCAGCACCTGCGATGGGAAGGCTGCGTGGCCGGGCCCCGACGCACAGCACAAGCTTGTCGTAGCTGACTTGCTCGCCATCGGACAGCGTGACGGTGTGAGCCTCTCGATCGATGCTATCGACACGGGCGACACGGAACCTGATGTCGTGCTTCTCGTAGTACGCCGCCGGGCGGATGAGCTGCTCGTCAAGCGTTGTCTTGCCTGCAAGGTACGTCTTGGAGAGCGGGGGCCGGTGGTACGGCAGGACCGGCTCGTCACCGATGACGAGGATTTCCCCGGTCCAGCCGTCCTGGCGCAGGTTGGCGCACACTTGCGCGCCAGCGTGGCTTGCTCCGATGATCAGCACTCGCATATGTCAGGCCTGCTTCTTGGTGAGCTCGACCATCATCTTCGAGTAGCCGCGCACGAAGGTCGACTGCACGATCTCGGGCTCCTCGACGACCTTGATGTCGTCGAACCGCTCGAGAAGCTCCTCCCAGAGGATGCGCAGCTGCATCTCGGCGAGACGGTTGCCCATGCAGCGGTGCACACCGAAGCCGAACGCGATGTGGTTGCGAGCGTTCTTGCGGTCGATGATGAGCTTTTCCGGGCTGTCGAAGTGGCGCTCGTCGCGGTTGGCCGAGGCATACCACATGATGAGCTTGTCGCCCTTTTTGATATTCTGTCCGCCGAGGACGGTGTCCTCGTTGGCCCGGCGCGCCATATATGCCAAGGGCGTCTGCCAGCGGACTATTTCCGACACCATGTTCGGGATCAGCTTCGGGTTGGCCTTCAGCTTGGCGAACTCATCCGGGAACTTGTTCAGCGCATATACGCCACCGCTCATCGAGTTGCGGGTCGTATCATTGCCGCCGATGACGAGCAGCACGCAGTTGCCCAGGAACTCCATCGGACGGCGCTCGATCATGTCCTTCGTGTTCTCGTCGGCCAGCAGCAGGCTGAACAAGTCATATCCGGGAGCCTCGCCCGCCTCGATGCGTGCCTTCTTCTGTTCCCAAAGCTGCATGACTCTGCGCAGGATTGGTCGGCACTGGGTGAATACCTCGTCGAGGTCAGAGGTGCCCCCCGTCGCGCCCGGCACGCCCGAAGCCAAGTCGGAGATCACCGTGAGCTCGCGCCGGAGCTCATACGGGTAGTCGACCAGCGTTGCGAGCATGCGGCCGGTCAGCTCGATCGATACGTTGTCCACCCAGTCGAACGGCTCGCCGACCGGGAGCTCGTCGAGTACCTCCTGGACGCGGGACCGGATCAGCCCTTCCAATTCCTTGAGATTTTGCGGCGCGACCACTGGCTGCACCGCAGCGCGCTGAATATCGTGCTGGGGCGGGTCCATGGCGATGAACATCTTGATGTCGAATCCGGCAGGGAACTTGCCGATGATGATGTCGGGCTCGGCCGAGAACAGGTGATGGTTCTTGTCCATCGCGAGGATGTCCTCGTAGCGGGTGACCGACCAGAACGGGCCGAACGGCCCCTTCGTCTGGTGGTGCACCGGGGATTCGTCCCGCAGACGCTTGAAGTGTGATTCCCACTGCCCCTGCCGGTACAGGAACGGGTTGCTCATGTCGATATCGGCTAGTGGAATGGTGGCGCCATCAGGGATTGGCGTTTCAACGAAGATGGGCGAGCGCTCACGCGGGTCGATGACTCGGCGGGCCTTGTTGTAAAGATGCGACCCCTTGACCAGTACATCGAGCGGGACGACCTGCTCGACTTTGTTCTTTACCGGGTAGAAAACTTTGTTTTTCACCGGGGAGAAAATGTTGTTCATTGCGCCTGCCTCGTCGTATTCTGGGAAATTCCGGGCTACATCTGGAATTCGGGGAGATGAACAATCATCCCGTCCATGGCCTCAGTGGCCTTGATCTGGCACGAAAGACGTGAAGTGGCAACCCGCTCAGGTGTCAGGTCGAGCATCTGGGCCTCGTCATCGCTCTGTTCACCGGTTTTGTCGTACCACTCTGCTTCGAGAATGATGTGACACGTGCCGCAGGCGGCTTCGCCTCCGCAGTCGCCATCAATGCCCGCGAGGCCGTTATTGGTCGCGAGCTGCATCAGCGACTGTCCCTCGACGATCTCGACCTCAGTCTCTTCGCCGTCGTGTGAAATGAATGTGATCTTTCCCATATTCCTTATCCTATGATTCGTCGTGCGCGCGAGGACGAGGAACCGTCAAGATTCACGGATCTTGCACCAAGGATGGTGCGCAGGCGGAGCCGTTGCTCCGGCGAAGGAGCGTGCCGCGGCTTGTGATCGTGGCTGGGGGGAGTGAGGCGCCGCGGTGGCCGAGCATCAGCAGCAGCCCGGCGAGTCGCGGGTCGGCTGACCCCATCGATGCTCGACACGATCTTCTTGCGCGCCCGTGACCTGTGCGCTGCCTAGTTGTCACCCTGCGTCGCTATCGTATGCGCATGGAGTCAAGCATCGACATCACGCGCCACATCAATGCACCGGTCGAGCGAGTGTGGCGGATCATCACCGATATCGACAACGCCGCTGACGTCCTTGACGGCATTGTTCGCATCGAGCGCCTCGGTGGGGACGGCTATGAGGTGGGTACCCGCTGGCGGGAGACCCGCAGGATGATGGGCCGGGAGGCCAGCGAGGAGATGTGGGTCACCGAGGTCGAGCCGCCGCGGCGCACCGTGATCGGCGCCGAGCATGGCACGGTGCGCTACGAGACCGAGTTCGAGCTCGCTGATAGCGATGGGGGGACCGCCGTGACGATGCGATTCTCCGCGACGATGCCCGAGCGGCGGGGGCTTCGCAAGCTCGCCGACAAGGCCATGGTGCGGCTCGGAACCTCCATCACCCGCAAGGCCATGGAGAAGGATCTCGACAGCATCGCGCGGGCTGCGGAAAGAGCGACATAGCGGGCAAGGGCGCGAGGCGGACGATATTATTCACCCACAGGCAGCACAAGCTCCTCGCAAGCCCTCGAACGGCCAGGAGGCCGCCATGGCTGTTGTCCCCCTTCTTCGACGGTCCCTCGCCCAGAGCGCCCTGGCTGCAACGACAGTTGCCGTCGGGCTGACGGCGTCGGCGTGCTCGTTCTCGCTCGGAACGGATTCCGGCGATGAGCCAACTGCCGGGCCGGATCAAGCGGAAACCCGGGCTCCAGTGGCGGGCGGCGATGCCGATGCCGCCAAGGAGTCTTTCGGTCGCCAGGCCGAGCCAGAGCCGATCGAGGCCAACGAGGTCTCTGCGTTCAAGCTGCGGGTCGGCGATTGCCTCGCGGAGAGCTCCACCGAGAGCCAGGTGGAATCGGTTGGCGTGGTGCCGTGCGCGGCGCCGCACGGCCGGGAGGTCTATGCCCTCGTTGACCTCCCGGACGGTCCCTTCCCGGCGGAGGAGCAGCTGATCGAGCAGGTCGAGGCCGAGTGCTACGACGAGTTCGAGCCTTTCGTAGGCATCGACTATCTCGACTCCCGCTACTACATGTCCTACCTCTACCCGACGGAGTCCTCCTGGGCCGACGGTGACCGGGAAGTAGTCTGCATGCTCTTCGACCCCGAGGGGGAGATGACCGGCACGGCCCGCGACGCTGCTGAATAGCGGGCATCCTCCGCGAGCCGCGCCAGCCCACGCTCGAGCCGCGCGTGCCGTGCGCCTACGCCGTGACGGCCGATCGGCGGTCAGCCCGCCAGCCGATCACGATGCTCGCGATGCCGTACACAAGGTGCAGCGCGTTGTCCGGCTCGGTCACCGAGGTGATGTTGAGGAACTCGGCAGCCCCCGCGACCCCGAGCACGAACGCGCCCAGCAGACCAGCCCCGAGGAGCATGTTCGCGGTGCGAGTGACGGCCGGGACCTGTGCAGCAGCGAGCCAGGCGAGCCCTAGCGCGATGTGCACGAGATTATGCAGCGGGTTGACGGCGAGGAACAGGATCTTCTCGTCGGTCTGTCCCGCGAAATCGTCGAACCCAGTGATGAGGAAGCCAACGACTCCCGCGGCCAGATAGATCGCGGCGGAGATGTAGGCGAATACCCGATTGATGGACATGCTTGCTCCTGATGATTCCCATGCCCCGCTCCGTCAACGGGGCGCCTAGGTCTACAGACGCTGCACGGGGTGCTCGCGTTACAGCGCGGCAGCATGGGCAATGGACGCGCCATCGGCATACTGGGTGCATGGCGGACAACAATGTGCTCGGCAGCGAGCTGGAGGAATGCGGCACCGATCCCGTGACCGGCTTCTACCGCGATGGATGCTGCAGCACCGGCGATGAGGACCTGGGCAGCCACACGATCTGCGCGGTGGTCACGCGCGAGTTCCTGGACCATCAGCGGTCGATCGGCAATGACCTGACCCGGCCGATGCCGGTGTACGGCTTCCCGGGCCTGCAGCCGGGGGACCGGTGGTGCGTGACGGCACGGAACTGGCTGCGCGCCCACGAGGACGGGGCAGCTGCCCCGGTCGTCCTGGCCGCTTCCCATGAGCGTGTCCTCGACATAGTGCCGCTCGAGGTGCTTCGCGAGCACGCAGTGGACGTGCCGGGCGATATCAGCGGCCTCGGCGACCCGTCCTAGGCACGCGCCGCCCTGGCCGCACCGCCTAGTTCAGATTGGCGTGCTTGCGTTCCCTCACGGGTGATCCCGTGGACACATGATCCTCGTTGAGCGCCTTGACGAGACTGTAGATCATCACGAAACCGATGAGGAAGAACGGTAGACCGATCACCGTGATCACCTGTTGCAAGGCGTCGAGCCCGTTGGTTCCCGCCGCCGCGGCGAGCAGGGTGGCGCCGACGACTCCTTCGAGTGCTGCCCAGAACACGCGCTGGCGGACGGGCCCCGCCTCCGATTCGCCGGTGCACAGCATGTCCACCACCAGGGAGGCCGAGTCCGAGGACGTGGTGAAGAAGATGACGACGATCAGCACCGAGATCGATGCGATCAGCGTAGTGAGAGGGAAGTTCTCGAGGAAGGCGAACAAGGCGCCGGGGATGTCGTTCTCCTCGACGACTTCCTGCACGAGCGTGCCCTCCTGGTTGCGCTCGATGTCGAACGAGGAGAGCCCGAAGATGGAGAACCAGACGATGGAGAACGCCGTGGGCAGGGCGAGCACGCCACCGACGAACTCCCGGATGGTGCGGCCCTTGGAGATGCGGGCGATGAAGATGCCCACGAACGGCGCCCAGGTGATGGTCCATGCCCAGTAGAACACCGTCCAGTTGCCCTGCCAGCCCGGGTTGACGTTGGAGGCATCGGTCCAGAACGCGAGCGGCACCAGCCATTCGAGGTAGGTGCCAGTCGTCTCGATGATGCCCTTGGCGAGATACAGCGTGGAGCCGGTGAGGAAGATGAAGATGAGCAGGCCCACGGCCATGGTGATGTTGATGTTCGACAGCCGCTTGATGCCCTTGTCGAGGCCCAGCATCACCGAGCCGATGGCGATCAGCGTGATGATCGCGATGAGGATCACCTGGGCGGGCTTGCCCATCGGCACGCCGAACAGGCTGTTGAGGCCAGCGTTGATCTGCAGGGTGCCCAGGCCGATCGAGGTGGCCACGCCGAACAGGGTGCCGATGACCGCGAGGATGTCGATGGCCTTGCCGGGCCACTGGTGGATGCGCTCGCCCAGCAGCGGGTAGAAGATCGACGACACGCGCATCGGGAGTCCGCGCTTGTACACGAAGTAGGAGAACGCGAGGGCGGGCAGGCAGAAGATCGTCCAGGTGTGCAGGCCGAAGTGGTACAGGGTGAAGCCCATCGCCTCTTCCATGGCCGCCAGGGACTCGGGCTCCACGTCGGCGCGCGGGGGATTGGCGTAGTGATTGATCGGCTCGGCCACGCCCCAGAACATCAGGATCGTGCCGATGCCAGCAGCGAACAGCATCGCGAACCAGGTGGCGGTGCCGAACTCGGGCTTCTCGTCCGCGCCACCGAGCCGCACGTGCCCGAACTTGCTCAGCGCGATCCAGATGAGGAAGATCAGGAACGAGGTGACGCCCAGGATGTAGAACCAGCCCAGCGAGGTCAGCAGCCAGTCGCGGGCCGCGGTGAACACACTGTCGATGAAATCGGTGAAAGCGATGGCGACCGCGACGAACCCGAGGACCAGGCCGCCGGAGACGAAGAAGATCGTGGGATCGGTCTGCAAGCCGAGCCGATCGTGCATTTTCCTGAGCATGGCGGCACTTCCTCACCGAAGTAGCGTGGTCGGACGGCTCTGTCGATAAAGCTCTCGGTTCATTGCGGCTCAAGATCAATCATGACACTCTGTGACCGGAAACACACTACTTTTTACGCGAACTATTATTCGGCGCGGCGTGCTGGGACGCTCACCAAGTCCGCCCCGCCAAGGGCCAGCCGGAGTACGGTAGCGGCAATACGATGCAGCGATGCCCGGCCATGACAGGGCCGGGGCGAGACGAGGTTGACCATGCCCATTCCCGCACACCTGGATGATCTTCTCGACGAGCTTGCCGCGGGGGAGAAGCTCTGGTCATCGACGCCCGTTCGCCGGCGCCGGGAGCTGCTTGAGCAGGTCCACGCGAGCGTGGCCGCCGCAGCGAACGAATGGGTGGCCACCGCCGCCCGCATCAAGGGCCTCCCCGAGGGCTCCCCGCTCATCGGCGAGGAATGGATGTCCGGCCCCTACCCGGTGCTGACCGCCACTACTGCCCTCGCGGAATCCCTCCACGCGATCGAGCAGGGCCGCAGCCCGCTCGACCCCAAGCACATCCACGATGCCCCCGGCGGGCGCATAGCCGTCGATGTGCTGCCCTACGAGCTCGCCAACGCATTGCTGCTCAATGGCTTCCACGCCGAGGTGTGGCTGCGCCCCGGCATCGACGAGCAGACCGCGATCCGCACCGCTGGGCTCGCCCAGCTCACACCCACCGAGACTGGTGGCACCGGCCTCGTGCTCGGCGCGGGAAACATCACCTCCATCGCGCCGCTCGATGTGCTCTACGAGCTGTTCGCGCACAACCGCGTAGCAATCCTCAAGCTCAACCCCATCACCGATCCGATGCTGCCGGTGCTCGAGAAGGCCCTGCGCCCGCTCATCGACCTCGGCGTGGTGCGCATCGTGCTCGGCGGCGCCGACGTGGGCGGCTACCTCGCCAATCACGAGCAGATCAGCCACGTCCACATGACCGGCAGCGCCGCCACCCACGACGCCATCGTGTTCGGCACCGGCGAGGAGGGCGCGCGCCGCAAGGCCAGCAACGACCCCGTGCTCGCCAAGCCGATCAGCAGCGAGCTCGGCGGAGTATCCCCGGTGATCATCGTTCCCGGCGAGTGGAGTGATGCAGACCTGCGCTACCAGGCCGAGCACGTGGTCACCCAGCGACTCCACAACAACGGCTACAACTGCATCGCCGCGCAGGTGCTCGTCGTGCCGGCCGAGTGGGAGCAGAAGGACGCGTTCCTCGCCGAGGTGCGCTCCGTCCTCGTCGACGCTCCCGTCCGCACCGCGTACTACCCCGGCAGCGGCGACCGCATCGCCTCGGCCCTCGGCACCCTCGCCGGATCCATCCGCATCGGGGAGCGCGTGCTCGCCACCGGCATCGAAGCGGACTCGCCCGCGCTCACCACTGAATACTTCGCGCCCGTCCTCGCCGTCAGCGAGCTCCCCGGCGATGCCGCCGAATACCTTGATGCGGCGGTCGCGTTCGCCAACGAGCACCTCGTCGGCACGCTCGGCGCGAACATCATCATCCACCCCCGCACCCGCCGGGACCTCGGAGAGCGATTCGACAAGGCCATCGAGGAACTGCGCTACGGCACCATCGCCATCAACGCCTGGACCGGCGTCGGCTACCTCACCGCCCGCGCCACCTGGGGTGCCTTCCCCGGCCACACGCTCAACGACGTCCAATCCGGCATGGGAGTCGTGCATAACGCATTGCTGCTCGCGCAGCCCGAGCGCACCGTCGTCAACGGCCCGTTCCGGCCCGCGCCCCGCTCCCTGCTGCGCGGCGAGCTCGCCCTCAGCCCCCGGCCACCCTGGTTCGTGACCAATCGCACCGCCGCCACTACTGGGCGACGGCTCACTGCGTTCGCCGCGAACAAGTCCTGGGCCAAGCTGCCCGGAATCTTCGCCTCCGCCCTGCGCGGATAAACCCGACCGCGCCCAACAGGAGCACCAGAATGAGCACGCTCATCACCGTCGATTACGTCATCGTGGGCGCCGGGTCCGCCGGAGCGGCCCTAGCCGCCCGGCTCAGCGAGAAGCCCGGTACTACTGTGGCGCTGCTCGAGGCCGGCCCACCCGATGACAACCAGTTCATCCACATCCCCGCCGCGTTCTCCAAGCTCTTCCGAAGCGAGTACGACTGGGACTACAGCACCGCCTCCCAGCCTGGGCTCGCCGGGCGCAAGATCTACTGGCCGCGCGGCAAGACCCTCGGCGGCAGCTCGTCGATGAACGCCATGATGTGGGTGCGCGGCTACGCCGCCGACTACGACCAGTGGGCCAGCACCGCCGGCGAGGACTGGTCGTTCCAGAAGCTCCTGCCGTACTTCCAGCGCATCGAGCACGTCGAGGGAGCTACCCCGCCCGGCGACGGCGCCGATGGGCCGCTGCACATCTCCCGGCAGCGCAGCCCGCGCCCCATGACCGAGGACTACTTGCAAGCCGTCACTGCGCTCGGGCATCGCGTCGAGCGGGCCAACCAGTACCAGCCCGACGGCTTCGCCCGGACGATGGTCACCCAGAAGCGCGGTGCCCGCCACAGCACGGCCGATGCCTACCTGCGGCCCGCCGCCAAGCGGCGCAACCTCACTATCATCACGGATGCCCACGCCACTCGCGTCCGCTTCACCGGCACCCGCGCCACCGGTGTCGACTACCTCCACCTGGGCCAGCAATGCCAGATCAACGCCGGGCGCGAGGTCATCCTCTGCGGCGGAGCCATCAATACCCCCCAGCTGCTGATGCTCTCGGGCATTGGTGATTCCGACCAGCTGACCCATCACGGCGTGACCGTCGTGCACCACAGCCCCGAGGTAGGGCGCAACCTCCAGGACCACCTCGTGGCCGTGCTCTCCTACGAGGCCGATAGCGACACGCTCGCGGACGCCGAGACGCCCCGCCAGCTCATCTCCTACCTCGCCGCCCGCCGTGGCATGCTGACCTCGAACGTAGCCGAGGCCTACGGCTTCATCCGCAGCAACGACACTCTCGAGCTAGCCGACCTCGAGCTGCTCTTCGCGCCGGCCCCTTTCCTCCGCGAAGGACTGTTCCAGCACAATGGGCATTGCGCGACCTTCGGCACGGTGCTGCTCACCCCCCGCAGCCGCGGCGAGATCACGCTCTCCTCCTCGGACCCGCTCGCCAAGCCGCTGATCGACCCCCGGTACCTCAGCGACCCGGATGGCATCGATCGCGCCGCGATCATGGAGGGCCTCCGTGCCTGTGCCGCCATCGCTGGCACCGCGCCTCTGGCCCGGCACCTCGGCAACTATCTCCAGCCACTCGCCGAGCCCGGCACGCCCCTCGAGGAGGTTCTCCGCCTCGCCCTCGAGCACTACGCCCACACCCTCTACCACCCCGTCGGCACGTGCCGCATGGGCCGCGACGACCACAGCGTCGTCGACCCCGAGCTGCGCGTCCGAGGAGTCGACGGCCTCCGCATCGCTGATGCCTCGATCATGCCGACCATCATCCGCGGCCACACCCACGCCCCGAGCGTCATGATCGGGGAGAAGGCCGCCGACCTCATCGCGGGGTAGAAGGCCTGAGCGCTAGCCGAACTCGATGCCGAGTGCCCAGCCGCCCAGCGCGAACACCAGCACGGTGATGAGCACGACGCCGATGATGTTCAGCCAGATCCCGGCGCGCATCATCTGCCCGATCGTCACATGGCCCGAGCCGAAGACGATGGCATTCGGAGGTGTCGCTACCGGCAGCATGAACGCGCACGAGGCGGCCAGCACGGCTGGGGCGAGCAGCAGCATCGGGTCGAGCCCGATACCGAGCGCCACGCCACCGAGCACCGGCAGGAACGTCGCCGCGGTCGCGGTGTTCGACGTCAGTTCCGTCAGCAGCAGTACGATCGCGCACACCCCCGCCACGATCAGCACGATCGGCAGCGTGCCGAGCCCGCTCACCTGCGTGCCGATGTACTCATCGAGTCCCGTGCCCGAAACCGCCCCCGCGAGGCTCAGCCCGCCGCCGAAGAGCAGCAGCACGCCCCATGGGATGCCGGTCTGCGCGGTCCGCCAATCCAGCGTCGACACCCACTCCGCGCTGCCATCCCCGTCCTCGGGCTGGCGATGCTCCGCCGGCAGCAGGAACAGGATCAACGCGGCCCCGATCGCGATCGCCGGATCGGACAGGTTCGCCAGGAACGGCAGCACCGACACCAGCGCGTCCACCTCGGCGAGCGGCTCGCGGAACACCCACAGCAGCGCGGCCGTCACGAACACGACCAGCACGTTCCACTCGCCCCTCGACATCGAGCCCAGCCCCGTCAACTGCGACCGGATCATCGAGCGCCCGCCCGCGATCTCCGTCAGATCACTGCGATAGATCACCCGGGTCAGCAGCACCCAGACGATGACCAGGAACACCACCGACAGCGGCAGGCCCATCTTCATCCAGTCCGCGAAGCTGATCGAGATGCCGTACTCCTCCTCCACGAACGCCACCATGATCGCGTTCGGCGGGCTGCCGATGATGGTGGCAAGACCGCCCACCGACGCCGCGTAGGCGATCGCCAGCATCAGGCCCACCGCGAAGTTGCGCGTATCGCGATCTGCCATCGCCGCTGCCGGACCGTTCTCCGCGTCATCGCTTGCCACCAGCGCGAGCACCGACACCGCGATCGGCAGCATCATCAACGTCGTCGCCGTGTTCGATACCCACATGCTCAGGAACGCTGTTGCCACCATCATGCCCAGCACGATCTGCCGCGGCCGGGTGCCCACGATCCGCACGGTATGCAACGCGATCCGCTTGTGAAGGTTCCACCGCTGCATGGCCAGAGCAATCATGAAGCCACCCATGAACAGAAAGATCGTCGGCGAGGCGTACGGTGCTGTCGCCTCGCTGATCGGCCGGACATCGAGCAACGGGAACGCCACGATCGGCACCAGCGCGGTCGCGGGGAGCGGCAAGGACTCCGTCATCCACCACACCGCCATCAGCACTGCCACCGCCGCCACCGTGCGCCCGGCCAGGGACAGATCCGGATGGTCCGGGATCGCGAAGTACGCCACCAGCGCGAGGGCTGGGCCACCGAACCTGCCCGCCCACAAACGGCCAGGCGAGGGCGTGGACTGCGAGACCGAAGGCATGGACTGCGTGCTCGTCATTCCATAATCGTGCGACTCCAGTGACCGCGGGGTGGCTGGAATCGCGAACAAAGGGGGCTGGCGGTTCGGTGGCGCGGCCCAGCGTGGTGGCTCGGTCCGGCGTGGTGGCTCGGTCCGGCAGCGCGGCCAGCCGCAAACGCGATAGAAGCGGGCCCCGAACCAGCGGATCTTCTATCGCGTTTGGCGATGCGAGGTGCTTTTGGCTGCCGAGCAATCGGATTCACCGGCCGACACCGGCCACGATCGCCCGCCCGCGCACCCCGCACCTGGTAGGAATGTCGCATGCTCCGGGTTGCGCGTGGGGCCGCTGCGGCGGTCGGTCTATTGGGTGTGCTGGCGATGGCGTCGTGCGGGCAGGGCCCGATCGAGGCTCCGGTCACGACCTCGGCGGCGCCGCTGCCGTCCACGGTGGCTCCCGCCCCACCTGCCCCGGTCGTGGTGGTGAAGATCGATAATGTCGCGGCTGCCCGGCCCCAGTCCGGTGTGCAGGACGCTTCGCTCGTCATCGTGGAACCGGTGGAGGGTGGGCTGACGCGGTTGATGACGGTTCTGGAAGCACCGTTTCCCGACGTCGTGGGGCCGGTGCGCAGCGCGCGCATCACGGACCTCGACCTGCTGAAGCAGTTCGGGGAGCCGACGTTCGCATATTCGGGCGCGGCCCGCGAGGTGCTGGAGCGATTCAACGATGCGCCGCTGATCAACGCTACTGAGGCTAGCGCGGCGGGCGCTTACTTCCGCGATGGGAGCCGCGCCGCCCCGCACAACCTGTACGTGCGCCCGGGCGATCTGCCGCAGCCGGTGGTGGGGCCCGCGCGGCCGCTGGTGGACACCGGCGAGCTGCCCGGTGGTGGTGCGCCGACCGCGGCCGAGGATGTGGTGTATGAGCGCGCGTCCTACCGGCTCGCTTGGGACGATGGCGCGGCGGCGTGGGCGATCAGTGTGGATGGGCAGCCGTTCTCGACGGTCGACGGTGGGGAGCTCGCGGTCGAGAACGTGGCCATCGCGCGGGTGCCGGTCCGCGATGGGCTGCTCGGCTCCCCGGAGGCGCGCACCACAGGGTCGGGCGACGCGACGATCCTGCGCGATGGGCAGCGGTTCGAGGGGCGCTGGGTGCGCCCGTCCGCGACCGCTCCTTTCCGGTTCGCCAGCGCTACGGGCCAGGATCTGCCGCTCGCGGAGGGCACGACCTGGATCTTCCTCGTCCCGGACGCATAGCGGCTCCGGCTGGCTAGCGACGCAGTCTGTGTGTTGCCCGTCACAGTGCGAGTCGAGTGGAACCGCAGGGGATGACCGGTACGTCGTATTCAGCGTGTCCATGATCAATGCTGACGAGCCATGCCCGCCCAGTCGCGCCCGGCGGTTCTGCGCCACCAGCAGGGGGCCTCGATCGGCGCAGCTCCTGCACGGCAGGCGTTCGAGCGGTGCGCCGCGAATGCTTCCGCTCGGACGATGCGTGAGCCGACCGCGCCAATAGCCGAGCCGCGTTCAGTGGTGCGTCGCGCTGTGCTCCACGAGGGCTGGGTAGTCGACGGCTGCGCCGCGCAGGAGCGTCTCGACGACCGCCGCGGCGTCCTCCTCGGTCAGGTGGCGGGACTGGAAGACGGCACGGTAGTGGACGACCGATGCCAGCATATCGAGGAGGCCGTCCCGGTCGGCGTCGCTGCGGATGTCGCCGCGCTCGATGGCGATGTCGAGCGTGTGCGCGACTGCCCGCCGGGGTGGCTCGACGATGGCCTCGATGTAGAGGTCGCGCAGGCTCGGTTCGGCAGAACAGTCAGCGAACACTGAGCTCAGCACGTCGGGGCGGATCGTGCGATACGCGGCGAGAAAGACCTCGATGCCTTCGCTGAGGTCGCACAGGGTGCAGCCGGTGTCCGGCGGTGCAGGTGTGTCGAGGCGGTCCGCGATGGCGGCGAGGGCGAGCGGCGCGCGCCCCGGCCATCGCCGGTAGATTGCCGGCCGCGAGGTTCCCGCGCGGTGGGCGACCTCTTCAAGGGAGAGCTCGAGGTAGCCGCGCTCGGCCAACAGCTCGAGGGTTGCCGTCAGGATGGCGGAATCGAGATTGCGGTCGCGCGGGCGTCCTGGGGTGGTCATGCACCCATTGTAGCGTTACACTACGTAACGTAATGGAATGGAGGCCGAGATGAAGCAGATCGAGCCGGACCTCTGGGAGACCGGCACCGAGCAACCCGCCCCGGGACTGACCACCCATGCCTACCTGTGGACATCGCCGGTGGGAAACATCCTGTTCTACAACACGACCCACGACCACGAGATCGACCACATGGCGCGGCTCGGAGGAGTGGCGCGCCACTACCTCAGCCATCAGGACGAGATCGCGCCGTCGCTCCGAACCATCAGGAATCGGTTCGGATCCACCCTGCACCTGCACGCCTCGGAGGCCCACCTCGCCGGATTGACCGTGGACGATCCGTTCACCACCGCGCACGTCGTCGGCAGCGTGCTTGAGGTTATCCCCACGCCGGGCCACACACCTGGCAGCACGTGCTACCTCGCCCACGGTGCCAGCGGGAAATACCTGTTCACCGGCGACACCGTGTACCTGCGCAATGGCTCCTGGGCGCCTGGCTACATACCGGGCTTCAGCGACCGTGCAGCGCTGGACAAGACTCTCACCGAGCTTGCCCGCCTCGAGCCCGACATCGTCATCTCAAGCGCTTTTGTCGGCGACAGTGGAGTGATGACGCTCGATCGTCCCTGGCCGGAGTGCATCGAGCAGGCTCGCCGCGCATTGGCCTAGCTGGATGCGCTTCTGCCGTCTAGCTCGTGGCCGCGATGACCAGGGGCAGCACAGCAGGAGCGCCCGCCGCCCGCAGCGCGCGCCCCGCGAGGGTCAGCGTCCACCCCGTATCGGCAACCGCATCGACGAGCAGGACCGGGCCATCGAGCTCGGGCAACGCGGACGCGTCCCAGGCGTCATGCAGCGCCGCCACCCGGAACGCCGAGTTCTGGGCGACCGGCAAGGACGCACCGGGCCGAAGCGGAAGCCTGCCGAGGTCGCGAAGCCGCCCGATGCTCGCCAGCCGGGCCGATAGCGACGCCGCGAGCACGGGATGACTGCCCGCGCCGAGCGCGATGACCGAGGTGGGCCGCTGCTGCCAGTCCCACGCCTTGAGGACTTCGATCGCCGCGGTCACGAGCGCCTCGGGTGCTTCGCCGTCCCCGGCATCGAGAACAGCACGCAAGCGTGGTCCCCACCCGAGATCAGTCAGGCGGCCGATCGCCCGGCCGGGCTCCGGACCGTCCTTGATGCGTCCCGAGAGGCCCACCCCGAGCGTGGACATGCCGGTGGGCCACTGGCGGCGCGGAGCGAGCACCACCCCCGGCCTCTCGAGGGTCTCGCGCGTGGCCTGGCGCATCGAGTCATCGACAGTCGCGGCGAACCGGCTGCCGGCGCAGTTGTCGCATCGTCCGCAGCCTTCCGGCGCGGCCCCGAGGTCGGGATCATCGAGCTGCCGGCGCAGGAACACCATGCGGCATTGCGAGGTGGTGAGGTAATCAAGCATGGCTTGCTGCTCGCGCTTGCGTGCCTCAGCGAGGCGCCCGTACCGCTCGGTGTCATACCGCCACGGCTGTCCGGTGCCGACCCAGCCGCCCTTCACCCGTCGGGCCGCGCCGTCGACATCGAGGACCTTCAGCACCATCTCCAGCCGCGAGCGCGACAGGTCCACGCGTGGCTCCAGCGCGGCCGTGGACTGGGGCCGCTCCCCATCGAGAGCAGCCAGGACACCGCGCACCGTGTCCTCGGGCGGGAACGACACCGACGCGAAGTACTCCCAGATCCGCCTGTCCTCGGCCCCCGGCAGCAGCAGCACCTCTGCCTGCTGCGCCGCGCGCCCAGCACGCCCCACCTGCTGGTAGTAGGAGATCGGCGACGACGGCGAGCCGACATGCACCACGAAACCGAGATCAGGCTTGTCGAAACCCATCCCCAGCGCCGAGGTCGCCACGAGCGCCTTCACGCGGTTCGCGAGCAGATCCGCCTCGAGGGCCTCGCGCTCCGCTGGATCGGTGCGGCCGGTGTAGGCCGCCACCTCGTGCCCGTGCTCGCCCAGAACTGTCGCGAGATCCTCGGCGGCGGAGACGGTCAAGGAGTAGATGATCCCGCTGCCTGGCAGCTCACCGAGATGCTGCGCGAGCCACGCGGCCCGGTCCGCGCCAGCACCAACATCGACGACGGACAAGTGCAGCGATTCGCGATCGAGGCTGCCCCGCAGCACCAGCGCGCCATCCTCATTGCCGCCCGCGCTGGGACTCCCTGCGCCGGAACCGCCCGCCACGCCGAGCTGCGCCGCGATATCGGCGACCACGCGGTCATTGGCGGTGGCGGTGGTCGCCAGCACGGGCACATCGCCGCGCAAGCCAGCCACCAGGGTGCGGATGCGTCGGTAGTCGGGCCGGAAGTCATGCCCCCAGTCCGATACGCAATGCGCCTCGTCGACGACGACCATGCCCGCGTCCTCGGCGAGGTGCGGGAGGACTTGGTCGCGGAAGTCCGGGTTGTTCAGCCGCTCCGGGCTGACGAGCAGCACATCGATCTCTCCCGCGGCGATGCTGCCGTGGATCGCCGACCACTCCGTCATGTTCCCGGAGTTGATGGTCGCTGCCCGCACCCCGGCGCGCGCCGCCGCCTCGACCTGGTTGCGCATGAGGGCGAGCAGGGGAGAGACGATCACAGACGGGCCGAGGCCCTGCGCGCGCAGCAGCTTCGCCGCCAGGAAGTACACCGCGGACTTGCCCCACCCCGTGCGCTGCACCACCAGGACCCGCCGCCGCTGCACCACCAGGGCCTCGATGGCGGTCCACTGGTCGTCGCGCAGTCGCGCGGAGGGGCCAGCGAGGTCGGCAAGAAGCCGCTCGGCGTGCTCACGGAGTCCTAGGGGCGCAGTGGACGGAGCGGGGGCGTTGCTGGGGGCGGGCATGGCCACCATCGTGCCGGTGCGGCGGCGGGGAAGCCAGCCATCGCCGTGCCGCGTGGCGCGAGTGGAAACTTTTCCCGGCCCGAGCGGGAAAAGTTTCCACTGACAGCGATGCCCCGTCGGCGCGCGCACCCCGGTGCCCGGTTTTGGTGGCGCGCTTCACAGATCAGTGGCAGGGTGGGAATCGCGGGAGGCTTGTTCCTTCCCGTCTGGTCCGTGGCGCGGCGCGGGCAGGATGGGCCTCGCGAGCGGTGGCCCCGAAGGCCCTGCTGGATCAACCATGCGAGCCACGGAGCTGGGAGATATTTTCATGGAGAAGGACCCGAACAAGGGTTATGTGGCGATCCTGGGGTGGACGCTCAATGCGATCGACGCCCTTGATCGATTTGATCGTCGCTACGTTGTAGTAGCCCCGGAGTGGGCCGAGGATTACGCGCGGCAGAACGATATCCCGTTCGTGCCGTGGAACTTCGAGCGCTTGAACGACCGGTCCATGGAGATCGCGCAGACGCTCAAGGAGATGGGCGTCGATGTCGCGATCCCGCTATTCGAGGAGACCGTCGAGTGGGCGGGCGCGATCAACGCCGTCCTGCAGGGCAACCCGCGGCTGCACGGCCAGGCGATGCTGTTCCGCGACAAGGCCCTGATGAAGCGGCGCGCGCAGCTCGGCGGCATCCGGGTGGGCATCTTCGAAGAGGCACATGACCGCGACGATGTGGTGCGCTTCCTCAAGCGTGTCAACCAGACGCTGCTCAAGCTCGATGGCGACCCGAACGATCCCATCCACCTCAAGGCATTCGACAAGGCCGGCTGCCTCGGTCACCGCGTGGTCCGTACCGTCGAGGACGTCGCCGGGATCAATGACGACGAGTTTCCCGCACTCCTCGAGAGCCACCTCGATGGCTGGGAGTTCGCGGTCGAGGCGTGGGTGCAGGACCGCAAGATCCGCTTCCTCAACATCTCGGAGTACGTCAAGCTGGGCTACTCGGTGTTCGTGCCCGCGAGCCCGGAGCTCGAGAAATGGCGGCCCCGCATCACCGAGGAGATCGAGAAGCTCATCGAGACCTTCGACATCGACTTCGGATTCATCCACCCCGAGTACTTCGTCACCAGCGACGGCAAGATGTACTTCGGCGAGGTCGCCTACCGGCCGCCCGGCTTCAAGGTCTTCGAGCTTCTCGAGCGCAGCTACGGCTTCAACGCCTACCAGGCGCTCGTGCTGATGTTCGACCCCAAGACCACCGAGGAGGAGATCGAGGCGTTCTTCCCGCAGCCAGTGGTGGATGCCAAGGGGCATGCAGGCTGCTTCGGGGTGTATCCGCGTCGTCGCGTGGTCAGCGACCTCGAGATCCCCGAGGAGACGGAGAACCACGAGTACTTTGATTTCCACGAGCTCGTGGCGCCCCGGGAGAACAAGGTGACCAAGCGGTCAGCATTCGGCACGCACTGGGGCCTGGTGTACTTCTTCGGGGAAGACCCCACGGAGATGCGCGAGCTGCTCACCAAGCAGGAGGAACTCGATTTCTATGTGTGACAGCCATAGCCGGTGGGGGTGCCGCTGGTGAGCACCACCACCGCTACCGATCCTGCCCTTCCCGGCCTGTGCGGCAAGCTTGACGACGCGGCTGCGCGCCTGGAGCGGGCAGGACGGTTCGGCAAGGAATCATCGCAGTCCGCCGTGCTCGATACCGCCAAGCGCATCCTCGTGCGGTCCGGTGGCATCGAGGCGCTGTACGAGCGGGTCACCCGCCTCGATCAAGCAGGACTGTTCGCCGGAACCGACTGGGACCATCCCAGCGCGCTGCTCCCCAGCCTGGTCGGCCCAAGCTTCCGGGACGGCTACCCGCGCACGGTGACGCTCGAATGCCTCAGCGAGCTGCGCCTGCTCGCCGTCGCCACCGGTCACGCGCATCATCCCGACCTGCCGCCCGATCAGGCACGGCACTTCCTCACCCAGGTCCTCGCGATGAACCTCGAGCGGCTGTTCGGGGACATCAGCGAGGCCGCGCGCGTGCAGGCCCGTCCTCTCGACGGCGCTGTCACCGAGCTATTCCAGTTCCTCGTCGCCCATATCGGGTTCGACGACATCCTCACCAGCCTCATCGACGAGATCTGGCGCATCCTCGCGCAGCGACCCATCCAGGTCGGCCACGTGAAGGCAATGATCACGCAGATCGCCATCACCCTCGCCAGCAGCAACAGCGGTGTCGGTGAGGCCAGGCTCGGTGCTGATCGGCTCATCAGCGCCCTGTTCGGCCCCACCCAGGCATGCCGCGACGACCCCGGCCTCGACACCTACCGCGAACGCCTCGACTCCATCGACCAGGCGGGGCTGCAGCAGGAAGCCACCGGCATGGCGCGCGCCATGCTCGACACCGGGCTCGTCTCCGACTACCACGTCACCCTCGTGCGGTGGTTGCTCGACAACGGCTACGGCACGCTTCTCTCGTCCGCGCTCGGCCTCAGCATCACGGGCCAGGATGTGCTGCAGTGCTACACCGATCTCGTGCACGCGCTCATCCGGGAAGGGATTCACCCAGGTACCGCCCAAGCGCTCTATGGCCTTGTCAACCTGCTCGAGCGCGGCATTCTCTATTCGCCACCCATCGCGCCCGGCCTGTGGCGGCAGATCGCGCTGCAACCCTGCGAGCGTGCTGCGGAATCCATCGTCTCGACGTTCGGCGACGCGCATCCTCCACGGGTCTTCCTGCTCGCCGGGACGATCCTTGCGCTCGGCCAGCCGCTCGGCATCGGCCAGGGCAACAACCCCACCTGCCAGTCGGCCCGGGCCCTGTCGATGTGGTCCTACAGCGAGCCCGCTTACCTGCTGAACGTGCTGTACCAGGCAACCAGGCTCGACTCCGTGCTCATGCACTTCGAGGGCACTCCCATCCGGTCCGACGAGCTGCCCCGCGGGCTCGCCACCGCCGCGATCCTCGACACCGACCCCGTCTCCACCGTGCTCGTGCCCCACCTCGACCGCGTCTACAACGAGATGGGCCGCATGTGCGCCGAGCGGGGAGAGGATCCGCACCGCTGGATCAACCCCGAGTTCCACGGCTGGTGGGTCGGCCGGGAGTTCCGCATCGCCGTCGACATCGCCACCGGCAAGCTCCGCGATTTCGACGACTACATCCGCGCCTTCTACGCATCCTGCCACCCGGTGTACAACGGCAACCAGCCGCTCATCCATCCGCAGCCGGCAGGACTCGCCGTCACCGACTCCACCGCCACCTTCATCGGCTGGCACGCCATCACCATCATCCGGGTCGCCCTCGACCAGGACGGCGAGATGCGCGTCTACTTCTACAACCCCAACAACGACAGCGGCCAGAACTGGGGCAACGGGGTAGTGGTCTCCACCAGCGGCCACGGCGAGCGATATGGCGAGGCATCCCTGCCGTTCCGCGAGATGATCTCCCGGCTCTACATCTTCCACGATGATCCCGCTGGATCCTTGGGCACGCTTCCCGTGCCCGAGGAGGAGATCGTCGCGGTGCGCGCGATGGCCATCGGCAGCTGGGCGGCGAGCCGGGTCTGATTCCTCGCGTCACGAGGAGCGGGGGCACGGCAGGCGCCGTGCCCCCCGCTGTTCTTGCCGGGGCCAGGCCGCGGGTGCGGGCAGGCTGAGGCGCTCAGCGCCGAGCGCGCCAGGGCGGGGCCGCGCGTCCGAGGCCACCGATGGAGTTCCCGGCTGCTACTCGTCGGGAGAGGCGAACTCGCGGATCAGATCAGCGACACGGTCGGGCGCCTCGATCATCGGTGAGTGCCCCACGTGCTCGAGAACGGTGGTCGTGATCGTTGGCACTTCCCGGTAGCGCGCCAGCGAGGCATCGACGTTGTAGAAGCGGTCCTCCCGGCCGAAGATCACGAGCGCCGGCAATGCGAGGTTGTCCAGCCGTCCGTCCAGGCCCCGGCTGCTGGTCCACGCCTGGCGCTGCCTCATGGATTGGGTGAAGGCGGGGTGGTTGAGGCTGCGTGCGTCGTGGAGGCCCTGGCTGGGGTTGGCAAATGCTGTGGCCATGTCGAAGCCTGGCGCGAATGCTCGCCGCACCACGCGGCTGGTGACGAACGCGGGACCAAGTTTCTGCACCATGGGCCCGATCCATGGCAGGTGGATGACCCACTCGCCTGAGGGCAGCGTTCCCGTGCTCGTGTCGGGCCCTTCGCCCATCAGCACGAGCCGGGCGATGCGGGTGCTGTGCTCGGCGGTGGCCACGCCAAAGATGCTGCCCATCGAGTGGCCGACAACCGTGACGTCGTTCAGGTCCAGCTCGGAGAGCAGGCGCGCATAGAGCCGGCCTTGGCTGCCGGGGTCGTAGCCGGACGTAGGTCGTGCGGACCCGCCGTGCCCGAGTAGGTCGACCCGGATGATGCGGCATTCCGGCAGGCGGGCAACGACGTGGTCGAACCAGGCCGAGGAGGCGCCGAAGCCGTGCAGCATCAGGAGCGCGGGACCGTCGACCGGGCCATCCGCTCGGACGTGCAGGTCGATGCCATCGACGGACAGGACCTTTCCTGCGCCGCCTGTTGCCGGCTCGGCGCTGGTGCGACCGGTCAGGCTGTCGGCGCGCCACCGCTTGGGCGACGATCTGTTCTTGGTGGTCACGTGCTTCTCCTCGTTCGGCATCTTGGTGATGCGGGGGTGGACCTGGTCGTCGGCGGCGCCCCAGCCTTGCAGGTTCGTCACCCCGTGGTCTGGGACTGGAGACCCAGCAGGCGGACCAGGACAGTCCCGATCGTGTCGGCCGGAACGCTGCCCGAATCGGCGAGCTCCTCGATGGCGAGGCCGTTGTTCAGCGCCAGCATGGTGAGCATGAGAGTGCGCGCGGAGACGGCTGAGCCTGAGCCCCAGCTGCTGAGCGCGTCCTCGGCCAACGCGGTCAGTTGCTGGTGGTAGTCGCGGCGCTTGTTGGCCCATCGCTCGCGTAGCTCGTTGTCGCGGGCGGCACGCAGCCAGAACTCGGTGAACAGCAGCTGCCATTCGCGGCTCTGCTGCATCGCGGCGGTCAGGCGCTGACCGGCTTCGAGCGCGGTCGTCTCGTTGACGACGGTGAGGTCGGCCTGGCCGAGGATTTGTCTTACTTCTGCGATGCGGCCCGTTATCTGCCGGTCGAAGAGCTCGAAGAACAGATCGTCCTTGCTCGCGAAGTTGGAGTAGAGGGCACCGGTGGTGAACCCGGCGGTGGCCGCGACCTGTTGCATGGTCGCTCCGGCGAAGCCGCGCTCGGCGAACACCGTGGAGGCTGCGCGCAGGAGCCGGTCGCGGACCTCGGCGCGGGGCGTCCTGCGGTTGATGGGGGCCGGGGATGGCTTCATGATGGCGCTCCGGCGGCCGACTGTGCGAGTCCTGCCCGCAGGAAGGACCCGGATCCTCGCGTCGTGCCGAACCCCTCGGCAAAGGTTCCGTAGCGGTAGGCGAGATGACCGCTCACGATGGTCGCGGCCACTGCGTCGTCGTTGCGGTTGACCATTCGGGAGACGCCCCCGAGCCCGTCGAGGATGGCCTCGGCGTAGTCGGCCGAGGCTTGCGAGAGCCCCGCGGGGTCGATGACGGCGATGTCGGCGCGGTCCCCCAGGCGGAGGGTGCCGGCGTCCAGGCCGTACCAGTCGCCGAGTTCGCCGGTGAGACGGTGGACGGCGCGCTCGAGGCTGAGGAACTCGTGGCCGTTCTCGGCAGACTCCTTGACCCGCTTCAGCAACCGGAGGCCGGCGTTGTAGAACGCCATGTTGCGCAGGTGGGCGCCGGAGTCGGCGAAACCCATCTGGATCTGAGGGTTGCCCGCGATCGTGTCGAGCACGTCGGGACGGTGATTCGCGATCGTCGTGCGCCAGCGCAAGGCAGCGCCATGGGCGACCACGAGGTCGATGAAGGCGTCAGCGGGATGAATGCCCCGCTCCTGGGCGACGCGACCGAACGACTTGCCGATCACCTCGGCGTCCGGGCAGCTGACGATGTCGGCGTCGAACAGGTCGCGGTGCCACAGCTTCGGCCCGAACCTGCGCTCGATGTCCTTGCGGAACTGGCGGCGGTAGGCCTCGGAGTCCACGAGCTTGCCGCGCTCGACCACGTCGCGCACGTTGAGAGCCGCGGCGCCGGAGCCGAACTCCTCGAAGACCACCAGGTCGATGCCATCGGCATACACCTCGAACGGCACCGGCAGGTGCTGCCAGCGCAAGTCCGAGGCCATAGCCCGGTTCAGCAGTGCCGTCGCCTTGGTCACCAACCAGATCAGCTTCGGGTCTGCCTTAAGATCTGCCGCGGTGAGCATCGTGGTCTTCAACGGCGCCCTTCCCCGACCAGCGCTCTGGGCGAAGAACTTTCCGATCTCGGCTTTGCGGGCAGCGTTGGGCGTGCACTGGTGCACGCCCCCGCGATCTCGGAGAACGCGGTTCAGCGCGCGGTACTCTCGCCAGGTCGCGTAGGTGGAGGGAAGCTGGCGCGATGGGTAGCGGGCGCCGTCCAGCTTGGAGAACGAGCTTCTCAGGGTCGACATTCCCACGAACCCGGCGTCGAGCGCATCGGCCAGCATCGAGCGCATCCGGTCCAGCTCCGCGGGAGTCGGGCGCTCGCCTGGATCGGTGGCCCGCTCCAGGCCCATGACCGCCGCGCGGATGTCGGAGTGGCCGATGAACGCCGCGACGTTGGGTCCCAGCGGACGAGACTCCAGTGCCTCCACATAGCCGTGGGGATCTGCCCAGGTCTGGTTCTCCTTGACCGCCGAGTGGACAGCGTCCCACGGCAGGGCCTCGACGCGTGAGAACAGGTCCGCGCAGTCGTCGGGGGAGGCGTACACAGTGGAGAGGGAGCAGTTCCCGAGGACCACGGTCGTGACGCCGTGGCGCACCGATTCCGAGAGCCCGGGGGCAACCAGCACCTCGGCGTCGTAGTGCGTGTGGACGTCGATCAGGCCGGGCATGACCCATAGGCCCTCGGCGTCGACGACCACCGCTCCCTCCGTCGCCAAGGGTTCAGCGCTGATCGCCGCCACCCGTCCGGCGCGTACTCCTACGTCGCGGATCGCCGGTCGGGCACCGGTTCCGTCGAAGAAGTATCCGCCCCGGATCACCAGATCGAAACCATCCATGACGTTGTCACCCCATCTCGATAATCTCCATTATTCAGTAATGGACATTATCGGGGGTTGCTTGAGCCGTCAATAGGGCCAGTCTCCGCGAGCAGCCCGCCGCCGCGTGCCAGCGGCCTCACCCCGGCGGCCTCGCCTCCCGGCCCGCTCGGTAGTGGAAACTTTTCCCGCTCCAGGGCGAAAAAAGTTCCACTGCTGAAGAGCAGCCAACCGACACCAGCCTCCCGCTACCCGACCGCGTCGGCGATGCGGCTGGGCGTGCCGTAGCGGTGCGCGGTGAGAGAGATAGCTTGCTCGCGCAGGAACGGCAGCAGCTCGATGCGCCCGGCGGAGACCACGGGGTTGTGGTAGATCGCGATGTCGGGCTTGCCGCCGGTGGCGTCGTAGGTGGGGGACGCGCTGCTGGCGATGAGCCGGATCCGGCCAGACGAGCTGGGACCGGAGCGCTGGGCGAGGCTGGCGGCATGGCGGGCCCACGCGTGCTGGTCCTCGGTGTGGACGGGTATGCCGAGCGAGCCGAGCACGTCGAGCATCTCGAGCGGGAGCGGGGCGGCGGTGCTGATGGCGAAGGGCGCTTCGGCGCGCAGCCCAGCGGCAATGACTCGGGCGAGCTCAGCGATGCCATGCCCGGAGGTGGGGTCCTCGTAGCGAACGGTGACCGCGGTGGGCCGGTAGCGCAGCAGGTTGCGCTCGGCGAGCAGCCCGGTGCGGTCGAGCGCCCGGCCGAACTCGATGTCCCATGCGTGGGCATCGCTGCCCGCTGCGGCGTGGAGCCACTGGTGGTCAGCCGCGTCCAGGATTCCACGGAGGGCGTCGAGGAGCTGCGCCACGGGCCGCGAGAGGGGCGCGGAGTGATGATGAGCTACGGGCGCATCGGTGAAGTTGCTGAGCCCGATGAGGTAGTTGGGGCCTCCTGCCTTGGTGCCGGGACCGATGGCGGACTTCTTCCAGCCACCGAACGGCTGGCGCTGCACGATGGCTCCGGTGATACCGCGGTTGATGTAGAGGTTCCCGGCGTGGATGTGGTCGGTCCAGTACTCGATCTCGGAGGCGTCGAGGGAGTGCAGCCCGGAGGTGAGGCCGTAGTCGACGGCGTTGGCGATGCGGATTGCGTCGTCGAGGGTCGCGGCAGTCATGATGCCGAGGATGGGGCCGAAGTACTCGGTGAGGTGGTACTCGGAGCCGGGCTTGACGCCTGTACGGATGCCGGGGCTCCAGAGCTGCCCGGTGTCGTCGAGGGCGGTGGGCTCGAGCAGCCAGGTCTCGCCGGGGCCGATGTTGGTGAGCCCGTCGAGGAGCTTGCCGGCGGCGGGCTCGATGATGGGACCCATCTGGGTGCGCAGGTCGGAGGGGTAGCCGACGGTGAGGGAACGGACGGCGTCGAGGAGCTGGTTGCGGAATCGCTTGGACGTGGCGACGCTGCCGACCAGGATCACCAGCGAGGCCGCCGAGCACTTCTGCCCGGCGTGGCCGAACGCGGACTGGGCGACGTCGCGCGCAGCGAGGTCGTAGTCGGCGGAGGGGGTGACGATCATGGCGTTCTTGCCGGAGGTCTCGGCGAGCAGCGGCAGATTGTTGCGGAAGGACCGGAACAGCGCAGCCGTGTCGTAGGAGCCAGTGAGAACGAGCCGGTCCACGGCGGGATGGGCGATCAGCTCGGAGCCGAGCTGCTGCTCATCGAGCTGGACGTAGTGCAGCACGTCGCGGGGCACCCCGGCCTCCCACAGTGCCTCGACCATGACGGCGGCGCACCGGGCTGCTTGCGGGGCGGGCTTGATGATGACGCTCGACCCGGCGGCGAGCGCGCTGATGGTGGAGCCGGTGGGGATGGCGACGGGGAAGTTCCACGGCGGGGTGACGACGGTGAGGTTGCAGGGCTGGTGGGTGGCGCCGTCGATGAGCTCGAGCTCGCGGCCCCGCTCGGCGTAGAAGTGAGCGAAGTCGATGGCCTCGGATACCTCGGGGTCGCCCTGGTCGAGGGTCTTGCCGCATTCGGAGCCCATGACCTCGAGCAGATCGGCACGATGCGCGGCGAGGGCTTCGCCGGCGCGGTGGAGGATGTCGGCGCGCCCGGCCGCACCGAGCTTCTGCCAGCCCGGGGCGGCGTGCACGGCGTCGGTGACGAGCCTATCGAGGCTGGTGGCGTCGGTGATCCAGTTGTTCTCGGCGGTGCGGGTGCCGAGGCTGGAGCTGCGCATGCGCCGGGCGATGGCGCGGCCCCATGCGCGGTTGCCGGGAAGGTCGGGGTCGGTGTCGGGGGTGTTGGTGAAGTGGTCGCGCGGGGCGGGCGTCGGCGGCTGGCGACGGTCCTGGTCGCGGTTAGGCGCGGGCACCCCGTGGTGGCGGGCGGTGCCGAGGGCGTGGAGGGAGGCGAGGAAGCGGTTCTTCTCGCGCTCGAACAGCTCCTCGTTGTGGTCGAGCTCGAACACCGCGGACATGAAGTTCTCCCGCGATGCGCCTTCCTCGAGCCGGCGGATCAGGTAGGAGATGGCGACGTCGAACTCCTTGGGGTGCACGACGGGGGTGTAGAGCAGCAGGGAGCCGACATCGTTGCGGACGGCGGCGGCCTGCCCGGTTGCCATGCCGAGCAGCATCTCGAACTCGACGGCCTCGGTGACGCCGCGGCCCTTGGCGAGCAGCCAGGCCAGGGCGATGTCGAAGAGGTTGTGCCCGGCGACGCCGATGCGGACGCTGCGCGTGTGCTCGGGGCGCAGGGCGTAGTCGAGGACGGCCTTGTAGGACGTGTCGGTGTCCTGCTTGGTGGGCCAGGTGGCGAGCGGCCAGCCGTGCAGGTCGGCGTCGATGGTCTCCATGGGCAGGTTGGCGCCCTTGACGACGCGCACCTTGATGCGGGCGCCACCACGGTCCACGCGGGCGGTGGACCATTCCTGCAGTCGCATCATCGCGGCGAGCGCATCGGGCAGGTAGGCCTGCAGCACGATGCCCGCCTCGAGGTCGGTCAGCCCGGGCCGGTCGAGCAGGGTGGTGAACACGGCGATGGTCAGGTCAAGGTCCTTGTACTCCTCCATGTCGAGATTGAGGAACTTCCCGTCCGCGCGGGCCTGGCGGTAGAGCGGCTCGAGCGTGTCGACGACATGGGCGACGGTCTCGTCGAACGCCCAGTGGTTGTGCGGGGCGACGGTGGAGGAGACCTTGATGGAGACGTAGTCGATGTCGTCGCGGGCGAGGAGGCGGCGGGTGCCCTCGAACCGGCGGGTGGCCTCCTTGTCACCGAGGATGGCCTCGCCGAGCAGGTTGACGTTGAGCCGGGTGTCGTCCTGCTTGATGCGGGCGAGGGTAGAGCCGAGCCGGGCGTCGCGGGCGTCGACGATGAGGTGGCCGACCATATGGCGCAGCACGCGCCGGGCGATGGGGATGACGAGCTGCGGGGCGATCATGGCGAGGACCGCGCCGAGGCGGACGGCGAGGCGCATGGGCCACGGCAGGAAGCGCGGCACGCGCGGGGCGATGGCCTTGAGGTTGCGGGCGGCGACGCGGACGTCCTCGGGGCGGATGACGCCGTCGACGAATCCGACGGTGAACTCGAGCCCGTTCGGGTCGTCGAGCACCCCGGCGAGCTTGCGGGCCGCGGGATCGACCGGGTAGCGCGCCCCCTCGACCAGCCAGTGGCGCACCAGCGCGATGGCATCGTCGGCGAGATCGGCAGGCTCGACGGTGGGGGTGATGTGGTCCGTGGGGGTGCTCATGGTGGCGGGCTCCTCATGGCCTTTGCTGCCCGGGCGGGCGAGCTGCGATCCGGCGGGGTGTTCCCTGAGTATGGGCCTGTTCATGGTGAAGGAAAAGCGATGCTTTCCGAACGATATGCTTCAGGAAACCCGAATGATCGGAGAACCTGATGCTCGACGTGCATCGACTCGGGCTGCTGCGCGAGCTCAGCATCCGCGGCACCATCGCCGCCGTCGCCGAGGCGCTCAGCTACAGTCCCTCCTCGGTGTCGCAGCAACTCTCCATCCTCGAGCGCGAGGCCGGCGTGCCGCTGCTGCGCCGGACGGGCAGGCTGTTGCAGCTCACCCCCGAGGCGCACCTGCTCGTCGAGCACGCCGGGCGCATTCTCGAGGCCATCGAGCACGCCGAGTCCGAGCTCGCCGCCGCGAGCACCAGCGTCACCGGCACGATCCGGCTCGCGGTGTTCCAGACCGCGCTGCTCGCGCTGATGCCCGACGCGCTGCGCCTGCTCGCCGAGCGCTATCCGGCCCTGCGCGTGGAGATGGTGCAGCACGAGCCGGAGGAAGCGCTGCACGACACATGGGCCCGCGAGTTCGACCTCGTGATCGCCGAGCAATACCCCGGCCACGCGGCCGCCCACCACTCCGGCCTCGACCGGGAATCGCTCCTCGGCGATGCGATACAGCTGGCCGTCCCCAGCTCCATCGCTACGGTTGCCGGAATCGCCGACGCTCGCGGCCTGCCCTGGGTGATGGAACCGCGCGGAGCCGCCTCGCGGCACTGGGCCGAGCACGCGTGCCGCCAGGCCGGGTTCGAGCCCGACGTGCGCTACGAGACCGCGGACCTGCAGGCCCATGTGCGGCTCGTCGAGTCCGGGAACGCGGTGGCATTCCTGCCCGAGCTGGTGTGGGTGCACCGTGCCGCCCGCGCGCGACTCATCCCGCTGGCCGGGGCTCCGCGTCGCACCATCTTCACCGCCACCCGCGTCTCCGCGCACCAGCATCCCGCTGTCGCCGCGGTGCGGGAGGCGCTGCGCGAAACGGCCCGGAGCGTCGAGGCGCTGTGGTAGCTTGACGCTCTCGCGCCCTCCGGCATCACATCCCGGCCTGCCGCGGCGCGCCAGGCGCCCATTCTTCGCCGATCCCATGATCCGAGGCCCTCATGTCCACGCAGGCTTACCAGCTCACCGCGATCGGTTTGTACTTCGCCGCGATGATCGCCATTGGCATCTATGCCTACCGCCAGACCAGCGATCTGGATGACTACATGCTCGCCGGGCGCAAGCTCCGGCCCGGCGTCGCTGCACTCTCCGCGGGCGCGTCCGACATGTCTGGCTGGTTGCTGCTCGGTGTGCCCGGCGCGATCTACGCCTCCGGCCTCGGCGAGTCCTGGATCGTGATCGGCCTGGTCATTGGCGCGTACCTGAACTGGCGGTTCGTGGCACCGCGATTGCGCGCCTATACCGCGATCTCGAACAACTCGATCACGGTGCCGAGCTATCTGGAGAATCGCTTCAAGGACACGAGCCGCGTCCTGCGTATCACTGCGGGACTCATCATTCTCGGATTCTTCACCTTCTACGTCTCCGCGGGAATGGTGGCCGGGGGAGTGTTCTTCGAATCCACGTTCGATACCTCGTATTTGTTCGGAATGCTCCTCGTCGCAGGGATCACGCTCAGCTATACATTGTTCGGTGGATTCCTCGGCGCCTCGCTCACCGATGTGGCGCAGGGTCTGCTCATGCTTGCCGCGCTCATCGCCGTCCCTGTCGCCGCATTCCTCGCCCTCGGTTCGCTTGATGCGGTGACTTCTGGGATCGATGCCGCCGACGCCCTGCATAACGCCGCAAGCCCCGACGATGAGCTGCATCGCACGTCGTTGTTCTTCGGCGGCAGCGTGGTCGCGGTGATCTCCGCGGCCGCCTGGGGCCTCGGCTACTTCGGCCAGCCCCACATCATCGTGCGGTTCATGGCGCTGCGATCCCCGGCCGATGCCCGCGCGGGCCGCCGCATCGGCATCAGCTGGATGGTCATCTCCTCCCTCGGCGCGATCAGCACCGGCCTGATCGGCATCGCCTATTTCTTCGAGAACCCCGAGACCCTGGCCAACCCCGAGACGGTCTTCCTGCGGCTGTCGCAGATCCTGTTCCACCCATTGATCGCGGGTTTCGTGCTCGCGGCAGTGCTAGCAGCGATCATGTCCACGCTCTCGTCCCAACTGATCGTGTGCTCCTCAGCGCTGGTCGAGGACATCTACAAGATCTTCGGCAAGCAGGCCACCCCGCAGAAGTACGTCATGTATGGACGGGCGGCGGTCCTTGCCGTGGCGATCGTGGCGATACTTATCGCGGTGAACCCCAGCGGGACGATCCTCGAGCTCGTCGGCTTCGCCTGGGCCGGCTTCGGCGCGGCCTTCGGCCCCATCATTCTGCTGTCCCTGCACTGGCGGGGGCTCACAGCGCATGGCGCGCTCGCGGGCATGATCACCGGCGCGGTCACCGTCGGCATCTGGGGATCGGTGGATGCACTGTCCTCGGCGATGTACGAGATCGTGCCGGGCTTCATCGCGTGCGCGGTCGTGGCGGTGGTGGTCTCGAAGCTCGCGCCTCGCCCGCAGGAGCGCATTGGTGTCGAGTTCACCGAGATGGAGGAAGCGTGCCGGAAGTAAGCAGCAGCCATGTTTAGTGAGCATTTGTCAGGTTTCCTGAATGTCGGCAATGTCCTTTTGACGCGGTGTTAATATGCCGGAGCCTGCCCGATAAGCTTTGACCAGCGCGCTTCGTATGATTGTCTGTGTGGGTTCGGCACCGGCACTTCTGGTGCACAACGACCATGAAAGGCAAACGCATGAAGAAGACGGCGATTCGCGCGACTGGACTGGCGGCAGCCCTCGCGACAGCGGTGACGCTCTCTGCTTGCGGTGACGATGGCGACTCCGTGACCGATCAGATCAGCGATGGCGCGGGCCAGATCACCGAGTCCGCCGGCGACGCCGCAGACCGTGCAGGCGACGCCATGGGTGATGCCACTGACTCCGCGGGCGATGCGATGGACTCCGGCATGGACAAGGCCGGCGAGGCGACCGATAGCGCGATGGGCATGCTCGACGGCGGCACCACGACAGCCACCACGGCCGACGGGACCGAGGTGACCCTCGAGGGTGGCATCGCCGAGAAGTTCAACGAGCTCGATGGAGAGCTGGGCGACCTGGTCTCCGAGCCCACCGAGGTTGGCGAGGGCATGGCCGCTGAGCTCGAGGAAGGCACCATCTACTGGAGCGAGGGCACCGACGCGCATGTGGTCCAGGGCGAGATCCTGCGCGTCTACACCGAGAATGGCGGGCCCACCGGTGAACTGGGCTTCCCGACCAGCGATGAGGAGAGCATCGACGGTGGCTGGGAGAGCGAGTTCGAGAACGGCACCATCACCTGGACCGATCAGGGTGACGGCACCTTTGCCGAAGAGATCACGATGAACTGATCCAGCTGGAGCAGCGAAGGGGCCCCGCCGATCTGGTGGGGCCCCTTTCGCGCGCCTGGGCCGCGCGAGTGTGCCGCCGCGAGTGTGCGAAAAACGACAGCCGCAGCGCGTTTTCCTGTCGCGGATCGCACACTCGCAAGCCTTGCTGCCACACTCACCAGCCTCGCGGCGTCAGCGAGGCCGAACTATACCCCATGGGGTATAGTGACACGCATGGCAAACACCGTGACGACCTCCACCATGTCCCCGGCCAGTCCCGCCTGGACCGTTGACCGAATCGTGCCGCTGCTCGCCGGGGTGATGATCGCGCTCAGCCTCGCGCTCGCGATCTCCCTGAGCCAATGGTGGCTCGTGCTCACAGCGTTCGTCGCCGCGAACCTCGTCTTCTACGGCATCGTTGGCTGGTGCCCCGCCAGCCTCATCATGCGTCGCGCGGGCATCCCCGCAGCCGGGGCATGCGCGGCGCGCTAACCGGATTCCCGCCGACCGCCCCCGCGAGTGTGCGAAAAGCGACAGCCGCAGCGCGTTTTCCTGTCGCGGATCGCACACTCGCCAGCCTTGCTGCCACACTCGCCGACCTCGCTGCAACGAGCGAATCCGCGCGCGGCGAACCGTGATACGAACCGCGCTCCGGGTGTAGGTTCGACAACTGTGACCGAGCCTGGACGACGCGTGTACGCCAACAGGACCCTCAACCTTCGATCCGTCGGCGCGATCGGCTATGACATGGACTACACGCTGCTCAACTACCGCACCGAGGTGTGGGAGGGCGCAGCGTTCGAGCATGCGCGCCGCACGCTCGCCGAGCGTGGCTTCCCGGTCGGCGACCTCGTGTTCGAGGCCGACAAGTACCTCCAGGGCCTCGCCCTCGACCTCGACCTTGGCAACCTCGTCAAGGCCACCCGGTTCGGCTATGTGATCCAGGCGCAGCATGGCACCCGCAAGCTCACCTTCGACGAGCTGCGCCGCACCTACGATGGTGTGTTCGTCGACCTCGCCGAGCCGCGCTTCCGGTTCCTCAACACCCTGTTCTCCATCTCCGAGGCAGCGCTGTACGCCCAGCTCGTGGACCTGCTCGACGCTGGCGAGATCAAGCAGCCCCTCGGCTACGACGAACTGTTCAAGGTCGTCTCCTCCGCGCTCGATCTGTCGCACACGATGGGCACGCTCAAGGCGGAGATCATCGCCGACCCGGACCGCTTCTGCGACCTCGACGCTGACACCGCCGAGACCCTCATGGACCAGCGCCTCGCGGGCAAGAAACTGCTGCTGATCACCAACAGCGAATGGTTCTACACGCGCGCGATGATGAGCTACGCCTTCGACCGCCACGTGCCGAGCGGCAACTGGCGCGACCTGTTCGACATCGTCGTGGTCGCCGCCGCCAAGCCGAGGTTCTTCGCCGAGGAGCCACCGGTGTTCCGGGTCGTCGACGAGCAGCGCAGCCTCCTCGAGCCGCACCAGGGCCTGCTCGAGCAGGGCGGCGTCTATCACGGTGGGTGCGCCCGGCTCGTGGAGCGCAGCCTTGATCTCGATGGCGCGAACATCCTCTACGTCGGCGACCACCTCTTCGGCGACGTGCACGTCTCGAAGTCGGTACTTCGCTGGCGGACCGCGCTGATCATGCGGGAGCTCGAGGCCGAGATCGCGGATGCTGCCGCGTTCGTCGACGATGAGCGGAAGCTGCGCGCGCTCATGGGTCGCAAGGTCGATATCGAGGACCAGCTCTCCCACGCCCGCCTCGATCGCGTCCGGGCGCAAGCAAGCGGCCAGCCCGCCCAGGCCGCGGATTCGGCGATGAGCAACCTGTACGCGGACTTGCGAGCGCTCGACCAGGAGATCGCGCCGCTCGCTCAGGCCGCCGGTGCCATCGGCAACACGACGTGGGGACCGCTGATGCGCGCTGGCAATGACAAGAGCCTCTTCGCCCGGCAGGTGGAGAAGTTCGCCGACGTCTACACCTCGCGCGTGGTGAACTTTGGCCGCCACACGCCGTACGCCTTCCTGCGGGCCGCGCGCACCAGCCTGCCGCACGATTTCGTGGGCACCGATCCGGCCTCGGCCGTCCCCGATTAGTGGCTTCCCCGGAGGTTGCCAACCGACAACGCGCCGGACGATCGCGCACCAATTGGCTCACCGCGGTCTTCTGGCTGGTGGCGTTCGCGTTTGGCTACCGGCTCGCGGGCACCGTCAGCTGGGTGGAGTGGCTGGTCTTTGTCGCAGCCGCTGCAGGGCTCACCTGGACGTGGTGGCGACGGCGCCGTCGCACGCGGCTGTCGCTGGTCTCTGGGATCGCCTGCGTGCTCCTGGCCGCTCCGGCCCTGTGGCTCAGCCTGGCAGTGGTACGCGCACCGGCTAATCTTCCGGTGGATAGTGTGGGAGCGCGGGTCGTGGAGTGTGGCTCGGTGGTGGCTCCGGTCGAGGCCAGCGAGCTGGCTGTGACCGTGGTGCGGGGCCCGCCGAACGAGTCCTACAGCCCGGTTCCGCATAGCTGGCTGGAGACCAGATGCTCGGGGAAGCTCCGGTACCGGTTGATGAGCGCCGCCGGGCTCTCTGTCGTGGCACTGCTGATCGTCGTTCGCGCGGGCGGGCACTTCCGGCGCCCACCGCAGCCTGAGCATTGAACGACTGTCCACCAAGCGAGCGCGCGGTGCCCCGACCGTCCCGGAGGACTGGCCAGGACACCGCGCGGCATTCCTAGGGGCGGATCAGCACCCCTGGAAGTACTTCTGCAAGCGATCGGGCACACCGTTGCCGCGCGCCTCGGCCCAGCACTGCTGGTGCGGGAACGCGATGTAGGTGGTCCATTCGCCATCGACGAGGTGCACGAGTCGCTGGTTGTCGCCCTGCGACTCGGGCCAGCGGATCGCGGCCCAGCCGTTGGCGCAATCAACGGACACCGGGGTCGTGCCGTACTCGTAGGGCAGGTCGAGGTCGGCCGCGATCGAGGTTGCCGCGCAGCTCGGCTCGGTGCCCGCGCGCTCGAGAACGATGTCCAGAGCGAAGTTGCTGGTTCCGGTATCGATCACGGGCCGGCTGGTCAGGGTCCACTCGGAGGTGCCGGAGGTGCCCACCACGGTGTAGCACTCGGCGCGCGGGACCTCGAGGATGATCCGGCCTTCGCGGTCACTGTTGACCGTGGTCATGCGGTTGCTGGTGCCGCACTGCTCCAGTTCGAGGGCGGCGCGGGAGATCGGGTTGCCGACGCTATCGCGCACGAAGATCTGGCCGAGGCGCGTAGCATCCGCCGACGCAGGCTCATCGGTGAAGCGGAACCACAACGACTGGTCTGGGATCGCCTCGGTCAGGACGACGGTGTGCATTCCCTCGGGCACCGGGTTGGAGTTCTCGGGCACGTCCATGTTGGCGCGGTAGCAACCCAGCGGCATATCGGCAAACAGGGCTTCGCCTGAGGCGTTGGTGACGCCGTCGTACGTCGTCGTGAAGTCCGCGTCGAGGGGGATGTCGCGGTTGGCGACGTCGCATTCCGCGGCGAGCATCAGGTAAACGGGCACGCTAGGGATAGCGGCGCCAGTGAACGTCTTCGTCTCGACGAGGATGGAACCGGGTCCCGTGGAGTCCGGCGCCGGGCTCGCGGGATCGACTGTCGCGGGGCTGGCAGTTCCAGCGCTGGGCGCGCCTGATCCTGCCTCGCTGCCGGTGGGCTCGGTCGAGCCGTTGTCGATCACGTTCTCCGTCGGGCTGGCGCTCGACGAGCCCGAGACTGGGGTGACGTCGGTGCCGGATCCACATGCGGGACCAGCGAGCAGCGCGACCCCTAGCAGGGCCGTCAGTGCTGTGTTGCGGGCAGAAATCATCGTGTAGTTCCCCCTCCGTGTGCCGCGCAGGGCGGCAACGAACCATGCGTGCTGTTACGCGGTGTACATCCTGGTGAGGCAACGCATCGTTACCGGTATTCTGTGACTGTTATCACCACGTGATCTTGGTGCGGGCACTTTGGGGGGCATCGCCAGTTGTCGTCGGGAGGCTGGTCGCGTCTCAAGAATGCGCTGGTCACAACGAGCAGGAAGCAGGCTGGCATGGGTTCAGGCACGCAAGGATCCGGAGTCGTTCTCGATCGCGCCCGCGGCGCACTGATCGGCTGCGCGTTCGGCGATGCGCTCGGCGCGGGCTACGAATTCACCTATCCCGGGCCTGGCGATGTGATCGGCATGATCGGCGGCGGCATCGGCCCGTTCGCCCCCGGGGAGTGGACCGATGACACGGCCATGGCCATCGCTGTCGCCCGCGCAGCACGCGCTGGCCTGGACCTGCGTACCGCAGCAGGCCTCGATGCAGTCGCCGCTGGGTTCCTCGACTGGCTGAACTCGGGCCCTAAGGACATCGGTAACCAGACCGCGCAAGTGCTGGGCAGCGCGGGCCCGGACGCCGCATCGATGGCACGCGTGGCCAGGGAGATCAGTGGCCTCAAGGGTGGCAATGGATCGCTCATGCGCACCGCCGCGGTCGGCATCGCCTACCTCAACGACAACGACGGCTGCGCTCAGGCCGCGGCGCTGGTCAGTGACCTCACCCACGACGACGAGCGCGCCCGCGAGGCCTGCCAGATCTGGTCGGCAGCCATCCGCCACGCCGTCCTTGCCGGGACCTTCGAGGGCGTGCGCCTGCACCTCGAGGCCGCAGCGGAATCGACCCGCTCCTTCTGGTCGCCATTGCTTGACCAGGCCGAGACGGGCACCCCTGCGGACTTCCCCAAGAATGGCTGGGTGGTGCACGCGCTGCAGACCGCATGGTGGGCGATCACCACAACCGACGCGAGCACCCCCGGCCACGCGCACGCAGCCATGGAGCAAGCGGTGCGGGCAGGGCACGATACCGACACGACCGCGGCGATCACAGGCATGCTCGTCGGAGCCCGCTGGGGCGCGAGCAGCCTGCCCACTGATCTGGTCGCGATGCTGCACGGCTGGCCAGGGCTGACTGCTGAGGATCTCGTGGATCTCGCCGATGGGATCGTGGAACGCGGGCGCTGAGAGGCCCCGTCGCAGGCCGCTAGCTCACCACTCCGCCGTGGAGGTCCCGAGCACCGTCGAGTCCGCGGAGAAGCGCCGCTCCACCATTCGGCCGCGACCATCGCGCATCGCGAGCACGGTGCTGCTGCGCGTTCCATAGCCGGGAAGCTCCACAAAGATGCTCGATAGCCCTCGCTCCATCTCCTTGGGGAAACCCGTGTCGGGGAGGTCGGCAGCAGCTAGATCGGCATTGCGCAGCACCCGCAGGTACTGATCGTGGCCCGCGCCCGGATGGTTGCCGAGGGGATCCGCATCGGAGCCCACTACCTCCGCGAACGAGGCACGACCAGCCTCGACCTTGGGCCAGGGCGTATCGAGATTGGCGTTGGACAATCCGTGGAAGCCTGGCTCCACGGCGCGCGGGGCCCCGTCACCACGATTGGAGACATACCAGAGCTGATCGCCATCGCAGGCGAGCAGCGAGAAGCCCGCGTACTGGCCCCCCGCCGCGGCCACCCCGGTCGCATAGTCCTCCGCGGATGTGGTGCCCAGCAGGAACCGCACCGGCAGCTCGCCCCGGGAAACACTGCCCGCCGCCTCGTCAGGACCACGAAAGTTCGTGACGGCTGCGAACCGGCCTGTCCGCGTCACGCCCAGCCAGGTGCCGCCAGAACGGGCGTCCCGGCCCGCGAGCAGTTCCGGATCCGAAGCCCACCAGTGCACCGACTCGGTGGGACGCTCATGGAACTCGTCCCGGTTCGCGGCCACGATCAACGGGCACCCCGGGTGAACCTGCCACGCCACGAAGATCACGCACATGAGACCGACCCTAGCGCGCCGTCACACCGGCAGGAGCTCCGCGGCCCCGAACGACACCCGGAAGCGCGCGCACCACACCGAGACGCTCGTCAGTTCCGAGAGGTCCGCGTCCGGGGGGATCTCGTAGTTCTGGTTGCCGATATTGCCCTTGAGCGCGCCAAGGTCGACGTACTGGCCGTCATCGAACACCCACCACCCATCGAAGCCCTCGATCACTGGGGCATCGGTGAGCCACACCTTCAGATCCGGTCCGTTCGACGTGCGGAGATCCTCGATGCGCAGCACGCGCGAACCGTCCGGGGACTCGTAGACCACAACGCTGCCCGAGGTCGCGTGCTCGTGCGAGATGAAGGTGCCGCGAGCGATCATTCGCGGGCCCTCATCGGCCGGTGGCGAGTTGGCTGGAGCCTGGGCATCGGGAGCCTGGGCATCGGGAGCCTCGTTGGCGGGCGCCTGGGCATCGGGAGCGGGGGAAGCCGGCGCCGCGGCGGTGGTGGTGGACGTGCTGAACGGAGACGCCTCGTCGACGGTCTCATCGACGAACAGCTTCCACGGCTGGAACAAGTAGAGCAGCACCAGCAGAGCCACCAGCAGGCAGGCCGCGAGCACGAGAAGGATCGATCGACGGGACGAGCGGCGATGCTTCGCCATGGTGCACCTCACGGATCTCCAGCGGCCGGAAAGCCCAGTATGACGGATTCGCTTCGATACGGCGCGCCGGTAGGGTCATCGACCATGGCACACAATCACAGCGACGCGTCACCGCTGGACCCGCCCGGCCCGGCGGTGCCCACCGAACACCTGATCAACGTGCTCCGCGCGGAGGGCGACCGGATCGCGGCCACCAGCCCCGGCGCCCTCGCCCTGCCCGTGCCCACTGTTGCCGGATGGACCGTCGAGAACGTGGTGCGGCACACCACCAAGGTGCACCTGTGGGTGCTCGCCGCGCTCCGACTACCGGCGAGCGCGCCCATGCCAGACAGTGCCGATCTGCCTGCCGTGCCACGCGGCGAGGCGTGCATCGACGCCTACCGCGATGCGGTCACCCAGCTCGCTGACGATCTCGCGCGCCGCGACCCCGACCAGCCAACCACCACCTTTCTCGGCCCGCGAGCAGTGGAGTGGTGGGCACGACGGCAGGCACACGAGGCGACCATCCACCGCTTCGACATCGACTACGCGCTCAGTGCCGCGGGGGGAGGCGGCCCCGCCGATGCCGATCCAGCTGGCGCGGCCGATGGCATCGACGAATGGTGCCAGGTGATGATCCCGCGCGCCCTCGCGAAGGGCAGCACGGTGTGCGCCGACCTCGATGGCCGCAGCGTGCACATCCACGGCACCGACACTGATCACGCCGAGTGGATGATCCGCTTTGCCGACGGGCAGGCCATCATTACCCATGAGCACGGCAAGGGGGATGTCGCGCTCCGTGGCCGGGCCCAGGATCTCCTGCTCGCGCTCTGGCGCCGCGAGCCCCTCGACAAGCTCGCCGTGCACGGTGACCGGGCCCTCGCCGAGGCCCTCACCGCCGGCGTCCGCGTGTAGCTGGGGGCGGGTCGTGGCGGCCTGGCGACGTGGCGGTCTGTAGCTGGTGGCCGTGGTCGCCAAACGCACCGGAAACTGCCAAACGCGATAGAAATCGCGGCGCGTCCACGCCGGTTTATATCGCGTTTGCAGCGGGGCCGACCGGCGGAGGCCAGGCCGACCGGCGCAGGCCAAGCCAGGCCGCCCCCCGCGGCTCAATGGTGAACGGGTCGTTCCCACAGCTCCTTGGTCACCGCTCCGGTGGCGAGCAGGATGCCGAGGGCAGCAAGCGCTACCACGAGGTAGGGCGCACCAAGGACAAGGACGATGGCACCGGCCGCGATGAAGGCGGAGAGCGCAGCGACGCGGGACGCGGGGATCTGCTGGTTGCGGGACTCGTTGAAGATGATGTTGCCGACGAGGTAGATGGCGGGCCCGCCGAGGATAGTGAGCACGGCCGCCCATGAGGCGGAGTCGCCGGGGTGCGTGGTCACGAGCTCGATGCCCACGGCCACGACGATGGCGCCGCCGACCATGAAGGCGTGCCCGTAGGTGTATGCGGCACGTCCGATCGCGGCGGAGGACGCATGCAAGGGGGTTTCCTTTTCCACGTTTCCGTGGCGCGGGCTGAAATACAGCCACCACAAGAGAACAATCGAGGAAAAGCCGACAATACCGGCGATAGTGGTTCCCGCGTCCAGTTCCGCATCAGCGAGTACGCCACCGAGGATAAGGATTGATTCGCCGAGTGCGATGATGAACACCAGGCGGCAGCGCTCCGCGAGATGCTCCTCGGTGAGCGGCCAGTCCTGCATCGAGGACGCGCCGAGCCGCGGCAGGTAGAAGCCCACGATCGGGGCAGCGTAGTCGACCACGACAGCGGCGATCCACCAGTACAACCGCGCCTCATCGTCCGCGAGGGCCCCGGCGACCCACAGCACGCCCGAGCCGACGCTCCAGGCGAGCAACTGGGCATAGTTGCGGGCCATCAGTTGCCCGCGGAACGCGACGACCATGAACGCCGACCGCACGAGCTGCAGGAACAGATAGCCTGCGACGAAAAGCAGGGCCCGGTCGCCGAACGCGTCCGGGATGGCGATGGCCATCGTCAGCGCGGCGAGCATCAGCGAGACCACGAGCAGGCGCACGCCGGGATGGTCGGGATCGAGCCAGTTCATCGCCCAGGCCGAGTAGTTCCACCCCCACCACACCGCAGCGAAGAGGATCAGTGCCTCCAGCGCTCCGTGCGGGGAGAGGTCATGCAGCAGGAAGTGGGAGAGCTGGATGATCGTGAGGACGTAGACGAGGTCGAAGAATAGCTCGACTGTCCCTACGCGCCCGCTTTCCGTGCGGCGCAGGACAGCAACGGGCAACGGTGCGGATCGCATGGGGGGAAAGCTATCACAGGCGCGGGGCGTGGTTAGATGCCGAGCATGGAGAGAAAGCTGGGCCTGTTGCTAGCGTTTGTGGTGCTCCTGCAATTCGGGTATCCGATCAGCCACTACGGGGAATGGTGGACCGCCGCGTACTTGCTGCTATACGGGGGCATGATCTTCTTCGGCGTGCAGGTGGTCCGCAGCCAGGGGCGGGCGTGCGTGCCGACGAGGGTGGTGGGCCTGATCTTCGCGGGGTTCGCCGTGTGGTTCGCGCTCGCCCAGCACAGCCCGGTGGCCTATGCCGGGATGCTGCTGAGCGTGGGGACGTTCATGCTGATGCTGATCGTGGAGCTGATGGGCTTCGTGTTCCGCAGGTCGAGCTCCGGCGGGGTCGCGCTGATCCTCGCGGCAGTGTGCGCGTACCTCATCATGGGTGGCTTCTTCGCGACGGTGTTCTCGCTGATCGAGCTGGCCGCGCCGGGCAGCTTCAGCGATCCGCAGAACACCGAGATGCGATTCCAGCAGTTCATCTACTACAGCTATGTGACGATGGCGACGCTCGGTTACGGGGAGATCCTGCCGGTGGCGCCGTGGGCGCGCGCCCTCGCATCGCTCGAGACCGTGGTGGGCACGCTGTTCCTGACGATCGTGGTGGCCCGGCTGGTCGGGGTGTGGGCATCGCAGGCGACGCCCGCTGAGCGCGACGACGTGTCGCGGGATTGACCCAGGCGTTCGCGTCCAGCCCGGCCTCATCGACACCCCTGCCGCGGAGCGCCCGAGCAGCTAGCATCGGGGAGATGAGCATGGCCGATCTTGTTGCGTCCGAACTCCGTGCCCGAGGGATCGGGGAGGTGCTCTCTGACTCCACCACGATCGCTGCCTACTCCTCCGATGCTGGCCTCTACCGGGTGCCGCCGATGGTGGTGGTCCGGCCACGGCATCATGACGAGGTAGCCGCCACCCTTGATGCGTGTCGCGCCAACGGTGTGCCGGTCACGAGCCGCGGCGGCGGAACGTCGCTGTGCGGCAATGCTGTAGGCACGGGCGTGGTCATCGATTTCTCGCGGCACATGAACCGCATCCTCGACATCGATCCGGATGCGCGCACCGCCACGGTCGAGGCTGGGGTCATCCAGGTGGACCTCCAGCAGGCCGCGAAGCCGCACGGCTTGCTGTTCGGGCCTGATCCGTCGTCCTACACGCGGTGCTCGATCGGCGGGATGATCGGCAACAATGCCTGCGGCACCCGCACCCTCGGCTACGGCAAGACGGTGGACAACATGGTCTCCGCCCGGCTGCTCACCGCATCGGGCGAGGAACTGCGCGTCGACTCGACCGCAGCGGGGCGCGAGCTGCGGCGAGGACCGGCGCTGCTCGACGATCTCGAGCGCGTCGCCCACAGCGACCTCGCGACGATACGCACCGAGTTCGGACGGTTCGGGCGACAGGTCTCCGGCTACGCCCTCGAGCACTTGCTGCCCGAGCGGGGCTTCGACGTGGCGCGCATGCTCGTCGGCAGCGAGGGAACCCTTGCAGTCGTCACCGAAGCAACGGTCTCGCTGGCGACCGAACCGCGGTCGAAGATCCTCGTGGTGCTCGGCTACCCCGACATCGGCACCGCCGGGGATGCCACGCCCACGGTCCTTCAGTTCGGGCTGACCGCCTGCGAGGGCATCGACAAGCGCATCACCGATGTGGTGCGGGAGCGCCGCGGCGCGCATGCGGTGCCCAACCTGCCAGCGGGGGAGGCGTGGCTGTTCGCCGAGGTCACCGGCGATACCCGCGATGAGGCGCGGGCCAAGGCCGAGCAGCTCGTGGCCGGTTCCGGGGCCGTGGGCACGCTCATCGAGGAGGACCCCGCGACCGCGGCCGCGCTGTGGCGCATCCGTGCCGATGGCGCTGGCCTATCCGCCCGCAGCCCCGCGGGCAAGCCGGCCCACGCGGGATGGGAGGACGCCGCCGTGCCACCGGAGATGCTCGGCTCCTACCTGCGCGATCTCGACGCGCTGATGGCCGAGTTCGGTTGCACGGGAATCCCGTACGGCCACTTCGGTGACGGCTGCATGCACATCCGCATCGACCTGCCGCTCGATATGCCCGACGGGCGCAAGGTCTATCGCGAGTTCGTCACCGCCGGTGCCGAGCTGATCGCCACCTATGGCGGTTCCCTCTCCGGCGAGCATGGTGATGGCCGCGCCCGCAGCGAGCTGCTGCCCTACATGTACTCCGAGCGGGCGATCGGGCTCTTCCAGCAGGTCAAGCGTGTCTTCGATCCCGATAACCTGCTCAATCCCGGGATCATGGTCGATCCCGCCGCGGTGGATGCCGACCTTCGCATCCCTGCCGCGCCGCTGCTGCGCCGGCATCTCGCGTTCGGCTACCACGGCGACGACGGCAACTTCACCCAGGCCGTGCACCGCTGCACCGGTGTCGGCAAGTGCCGGGCCGACAACACCGGAACCGGTGGTGTGATGTGCCCGTCCTATCTCGCCACCCGCGAGGAGAAGGACTCCACCCGCGGTCGTGCCCGCGTGCTCCAGGAGATGCTCAACGGCAGCACCGTCAAGGACGGGTGGGCATCGCCGGAGGTCCACGAGGCGCTCGACCTGTGCTTGTCCTGCAAGGGCTGCCTGTCGGATTGCCCCACCGGCGTCGATATGGCCATGTACAAGGCGGAGGTCCTGCACCAGACCTACAAGAACCGCGTGCGGCCTCCATCGCACTACTCGCTCGGCTGGCTGCCCCGCTGGGCGCGGCTCGCCGAGATCGCGCCGGGCCTGGTCAATACGGTCACCCGCGCTGGCGGGCAGGTCGCGCTCAAGGCCGCTGGGGCCGATCCGCGCCGCAACATCCCGGCCTTCGCGCCGGTCACGTTCCGCGAATGGTTCCGCCGCACCGCCGATCAGCGTGCCACCACCGGCGACCCAGTGCTGCTGTTCGTCGATTCGTTCACCAACCACTTCACCCCGCATGTGGGCGTCGCGACGGTCAAGCTGCTAGAGGCGGCAGGCATGCGCCCGGAGATCACCGAGCGGCAGCAATGCTGCGCGCTGACCTGGATCTCCACCGGGCAGCTCGACGCGGCCCGGCGCATCCTTGGTCGGAGCGTCCGTGCCCTGCGCGATCATGCCCGGCGCGACGACGCGGCTGGCGGGATGCCGATCGTGGGCATGGAGCCGTCCTGCACCGGTGTGTTCCGCTCCGATGCCGGTGAGCTGCTCGGCGAGAAGACCGCTGCGCCCGTCGCCGAGAACATCCGCACGCTTGCCGAGCTGCTCACCGAGCGGGGCTGGCAGCCGCCCCGCCTCGACGGCACCACTGTGGTCGCCCAGCCGCACTGCCACCACCATGCCGTCATGGGCTGGAACGCCGACGCGCGCCTCCTCGCCCAGGCCGGAGCGGCGGTGCAACGGCTCGGTGGCTGCTGCGGCCTCGCTGGGAACTTCGGCGTGGAGGAGGGCCACTACGAGGTTTCGGTGAAGGTCGCCGAGCATCAGTTGCTCCCGGCGGTGCGCGAGGCCGAGCCCGGCACGATCGTCCTCGCCGATGGCTTCTCCTGCCGCACGCAGCTCTCGGATCTCGCGCCCACGCCCGGCCACCACCTCGCCGAGCTCTTCGCCGCGGTCCTCGACGAGGGCTGAGACGAGGGCTGAGACGAGGGCTGACGCTGCGCCGCTGGCTATCGCGGCTCGAGCAGCACCAGCGGGATCTCGCGGGAGGTCTTCTTCTGGTAGCCGCCATAGTTGCGGGCCCGGCGCACCACCTCGGGCCACAGTTGCGCGCGCTCCTCCGGGGTTGCGGTGCGAGCATGCACGGGTATGCGCTTGCCGTCGCGGATGATCTCCACGTCCGGGTTCGCCCGCAGGTTGTGGTACCAGGCAGGGTGGTGATCGTCCCCGCCCCGGGACGCCACCACGATGAGGGTGTCGCCGCGCTGGAGCGGGGAGGTCAGGTAGCACACGCGCTCCTGGCCGGACTTGCGGCCCACCGTTACGAGCTCGATCACCGGCATTCCGGCGATCGAGTTGCCGAAGCGGCCGCCAGAGGCCTTGACGATGCCCCGATGCACGGCATTCATGGTCTTGAGCATGAGATCACTAGGCATGGCTTCAGCCTATGGCGACATGCCGCGGCCGGGAAGCAACAGCGCGAACAGGTTTGCGCGAACCCTATACGGCACCCCCGCCAAGTGGAAGAATGAGAAGCCGGAAGCGAGCGCGGCGACAGTTGCGGGACGTGCCACATATGGTCACTTCGCAGGCAAGCACACGGAACCGCACGCGCGAGTGGATGCGCGAGAGCGCCCCACCCGCGGTGATGATGCTGATCGCGATCGTCTGCTGGGGGTGGCTAGCGACCCGCCCCTCGATGTCCGGCAGCGAGATGCCGGGCAGCGGGATGCCTGGCAGCGGGATGGACATGGCCGAGCAGAGCATGACCATGACGTTCGTCGGGTTCCTCGTCGCGTGGGTCGTGATGATGGCCGCGATGATGTTCCCCGCGACCGCGCCGGTGGTGCGCATCTATGCGCGGGCCGCCGCCCAGGGCCGCGTGGCCCCGGTCCCGTTCTTCGTCATCGGCTACCTCGCGGTGTGGTCGGCAGTGGGCCTTCCCGGATACGTGGCCTGGCAGCAGTGGAACGGCCCCATCCAGGCAGCGAGCCCGTCGGCCGCACGGGTCGCCGGGATCGTCGCGCTGCTCGCCGCCGTCTACCAATTGACGCCGCTCAAGCAGGCTTGCCTGGCGCATTGCCGCAGCCCCCTCGGCTTCTTCCTGCATCACGGCAAGCGCTTGGACCGTCCCTGGGGCGCGTTGGTCGCGGGCGTGCGGCACGGCGGAATATGCCTGGGCTGCTGCTGGATGCTGATGGTGCTGATGATCGCGCTCGGCGCCATGAACCTGCTGTGGATGGTGGTCGTGGCGATCATCATCCTGATCGAGAAGACCGCCCCGCACGGCCGCGCACTGGGCCTGGCCGCGGGTGTGGCGTTCGCCGCGCTGGGGGTGGCGCTGCTCGTGTCGCCCGGCCTCGCGGTGATCCTGATGTGAGAAAGGGGACCTTATGTCCGCGACCATGCAACAAACACGGTGGCACATCCGAGGCACCGGCTATGAGTTCTGCAGCTGCCAGCCCGGCTGCACCTGCAACTTCTCGGGGTTCCCGAGCTCGTCGGACGGTGCCTGCAGGGCGATGGTCGGAAACGACATCGTCGAGGGCCACTGCGGGGACGTCGATCTCTCGGGGGTCAAGGCCATCGCGGTGGTGGATTGGCCCCATGCGATCCACGACGGCGGCGGGCGCGCGGTGTTCATCGTTGACCCTTCGGTGACCGAGGAGCAGGTCGGCTGCCTCCACCAGATCTATACCGGGTCGCTCGGCGGTGATCCGTGGGCGATCCTGGGCAGCACCTTCGAGGTCGTGGGCCTCGAGCGGGCGCCGATCTCCTTCGAGGGCGAGGGCATCGATCAGGTGATGACCGCGGAAGGGCTCGGCACGGCGACGGGCCGGAGCCTGCGCAACCCCGTAACCAATGAGAAGCATGAGGCGCGCATCGTGCTGCCCGATGGCTTCATCTGGACCGAGGGCAATTGCGGCGTCGGGGACTTCGAGGTGAAGGCGGGCGGACTGTCGCTGGCGTTCACCGACACCAACTGGATCGGCTATGACTTCGATTGGAGCAATAGCTAGGCCGCTTGCCGGCGCCAGGCCTCCCGGTGCGCGCCGGGATTGTCGGTGCGCGCGGTCATACTAGGCAGCGTGGATGGTTCGTCGCGCTGGGTGCTGCACCTGGACATGGATGCGTTCTTCGCGTCCGTGGAGCAGCTCGCGCGGCCCACGCTGCGGGGGCGGCCCGTGCTCGTTGGTGGAGCAGGTGGGCGGGGCGTGGTGGCGGGAGCGAGCTACGAGGCGCGGGTGTTCGGCGCGGGGTCGGCGATGCCGATGCATCAGGCGCGCGCGATGGTAGGGGTGACCGCGGTGGTGCTGCCGCCGCGCGGGGCGGTGTACTCCGAGGCGAGCAGGCGGGTGTTCGCCGAGGTGCGGGAGATGATCCCCGTGATCGAGCAGTTGTCGCTCGACGAGGCTTTCGGGGAGCCCGCGGAGCTGCGCGGGGCGACATCCGATGAGGTCGCCCGCTATTGCTCGTCGCTGCGCGACCGGGTGCGGGAGCGGACGGGGCTCGAGGCATCGGTGGGGGCAGGGCCGGGCAAGCAGATCGCGAAGATCGCGTCAGGCATGGCCAAGCCTCGCGGGCAGCGGGTGATCGCGCCCGCCGAGCAGCAGGGTGTCCTCGCTCCATTGCCGGTGCGCAAGCTGTGGGGCATCGGACCGGTGGCGGAGCAGCGGTTGCGCACGATGGGCATCACCACGATCGGTGAGCTCGCAGCGATCAGCGCGGAGGAGGCAGGCAGGCTGCTGGGATCCGCTGTCGGTGGCGCTCTGCACGAGCTGGCCCGGGGGATCGACAATCGTCCCGTGACGGAACGCGCCGTGGCCAAGCAGGTCAGTGCCGAGACGACTTTCGCGCGGGATCTCATCACTCGCAGCGAAGTGCGATCCGCGATCACCTCCACCGGCATCGCCGCGCACCGCAGGCTCGAGCGCGATGGCCGCGGCGCCCGCACTGTCACCGTCAAGCTGCGCAAGGCTGATATGTCCATTCACTCCCGCTCGAGCACGCTCGCCCATGCCACCAGCGACAAGGACATCCTGCTCGGCGCGGCACACAAGCTCGCCGTCGACCCCGCCACCTTCGGCGCCATCCGGCTCGTGGGCGTGAGCTACTCCGGGCTCAGCGATACCCGGCAGGAGATCCTCTTCCCGGAGCTCGACGCCACGCCACCACCGGACGACACCCCCGACGCCGTGCTGCCCGCGCGGTATGAGTCCGAGTACTGGCCCGGCCTCGACGTCCACCATCCCGAGCATGGCCACGGATGGGTGCAAGGGTGCGGGCACGGGGTGATCACCGTCCGCTTCGAGACCCGCACGACCGGGCCCGGGCCCGCCCGCACGTTCCCGCTGGACTCGCACGCGCTCGCCCCTGCGGACCCGCTCGCCAGCCTCGGCTGGGAGCCCTTGCCGTCGGGTACCGGCCAGCCCTAGAATTGGTCGCATGGACCTCGCGGATCGCGGCCAGGTTCGGGCGAGCGCGGCGGAGATCTATGATCGCTTCTTCGTGCCCGCGCTATTCGGCGCGTGGCCATCGCAGGTCCTCGACGCGGCCGACGTCAAGATGGGCGACCGGGTTGCCGACGTCGGATGCGGGACGGGCATAGTTGCCGTCGAAGCGGCTCGCCGGGTAGGGCCATCGGGCACCGTCACGGGAATCGACCCCAACGCAGGGATGCTCGCGGTCGCGCGAGCGAAGGACCCGTCCATCCACTGGATCGCGGCCCTCGCGGAGGAGCTTCCTCTCGAGGATGGCTCGGTGGACGCACTGACGTGCCAGTTCGCCATGATGTTCTTCACCGACCAGCCGCGCGCGCTGACAGAGTTCGCGCGTGTCCTCCGTCCGGGCGGGAGGGCCGCGATCGCGACCTGGGCCGCGCTGGATGCGACCCCGGGCTACGCGGTCATGGTAGATCTGCTCCGGGAGCTCTTCGGCGAGCGGCATGCCCGCGCGCTCGCCGCTCCCTACTCGCTCGGTGACGCTCGCCAGCTCACTGAGCTGATCAGCCAGGAGTTCGCCGACGTGGCGGTCGAGCAGTTGTTGGGGCGCGCGCGGTTTCCCTCTATCGAGGCGTGGGTGCACACCGACGTCCGCGGATGGACCCTCGCCGACATGATCGATGACGCGCAGTACCAGCAGCTCCTCGAGGCAGCGCGGACGCGGCTAGCCCGTTTCACCGATGCGCGGGGCGCCGTCACCTTCGACGCGCCCGCCCTCATCGCCACCGCGACCCGAGCCTGAGCAAGAAGAATCAGCCCGAATCGTCGTGATCGAACCAATCCGAAGGGCCCTGCGCGGCGAATGCATGATGAAGGATCAAGCATTCAACTATTGAGGAGCAGTCATGCTCAAGATCACCAGGACCCAGCTCGCAGCCCTCGCCACCGCAGGAGTTCTTGCGGGCGGCGTCGTGACTGTCGGCTCCACTTCCAGCTTCCTCGATCGCACCTACACCCCGGGTGAGATCGTCCTGACCCAGGGCAGCAGCGTCACCGCTGAAGAGCTCCGCATCATCCTCGAGAAGCAGCTCGGCCAGCACGCCATGCTCGCCATCGAGGCCATGCGCGCCGGTGTCGCCGGGCAGCCGCAGTTCGACGCCGCTGCCGCATCGCTCGGCCAGAACACCGAGGACCTCACCGAGTCCATCCGTCTGGTCTACGGCGACGAGGCAGCCGGGCAGTTCAACGAGCTGTGGAGCAACCACATCGGCTTCTTCGTTGACTTCACCGTCGGACTCGCCGAGGACGACCAGCAGGCACAGGACGAGGCCATCCAGCGCCTCGACCAGTACCGCGCCGACTTCGGCGGCTTCCTCGACGGCGCCACCAACGGCGAACTGCCCGCCAACGCGGTCGCTGACCTCCTGCAGGAGCACGTCAACCAGCTCGTCGAGCAGGTACGCGCCTACGCGGACGGTGACTACACCACCGCAGTGGCCCAGGCCCGCGAGGCATACGCGCACATGTTCGGCACCGCCCAGGGCCTTGCTGGCGCGATCAGCACCACCCAGGACGGGATCACCGGCCCGGTGGAGAGCCAGGCCATCGATCTGCGCTCCGGCCTCGGCCAGCAGCTCGGCGAGCATGCCCAGCTCGCGGTCCAGGCCATGCGCGCCGGAGTCTCCGGAGGGGAGGACTTCGAAGCCCTCGCCGGTGCTCTCAACGAGAACACCCAGGACCTGACCGCATCGATCAGCAGCGTGTTCGGCGAGGAAGGTGGCCAGGCGTTCATGGAGATGTGGTCCGACCACATCGACTTCTTCGTCCAGTACACCGTCGGTGTCGCTGAGGGCGATGAGCAGGCCCAGGAGGATGCGCTCGCACGACTGTCGCAGTACCGCGAGGACTTCTCGCAGTTCCTCGATACCGCGTCCAACGGCAACATCCCCGCCGATGTCGTCGCCGATGGCCTGCAGATGCACGTCAACCAGCTCGTCGCGCAGGTAGACGCCTACCACGCCGGTGACTACGAGACCGCGTTCAGCGAGGCATACGACGCCTACAACCACATGTATGGCACCGCCGAGGCTCTCGCCGGAGGCATCGTTGCCTTCATGGGCGACTCCATGCCCGCCGGTGGCGTGGAGACTGGCGCCGGCGGAGCGGTGAAGTAACCACCCTCCACCTCGCCCGACAGGCCCTGCTGGTGGCACGAGCATCCCTTGTGCCACCAGCAGACCCATTCCAGGGGGAAAGACCACCATGCTCAGACGACTCGCTGCCGTCCTCGCCACCTCCGCCGTCCTCGCGACGGGCTGCGCCACCGCCACCGAGGACGCTGCGCCCACGCAGGGCTCGGCCGCCTCACAGAGCGTCGTGGCAGCCCCGCCGCAGAACCTCGATAGCGTCCGGGCGTTCCAGTCCGTGCGCGAGCAGCGCGAGACCGCCCCGCCCGCCCGGATCAGCATCCCCGCGCTGGGCATCGACGCGCCCCTCGCCTACACAGGCTTGAATCAGGACAACACTCTCGCTGTGCCGGAGTTCGGCGACATCAGCTGGTATGACCAGGGCGCGACCCCCGGCGATCCCGGGCCCGCGGGAATCCTCGGCCACGTCGACACCCGCAGCGGCCCCGACGTGTTCTACCGGCTCCACGAGCTCCGACCCGGCGATACCGTCACCATCACGACCACCGAGGGCGAGCAGCTGGTCTTCACCATCACCACGATCGAGCAGCACGCGAAGGCACTGTTCCCCACCGAGGAGGTATGGCTGCCCACGCCCGAGCCGGAGCTGCGGCTGATCACCTGTGGCGGCGAGTTCGACCAGGGCGCGGACAGCTACCGCGACAACATCATCGCCTTCGCAGAACTGACCACCTAGGAGAACGCCATGCGCAGAACGATCCTCGCTTCAACATTCGCCGCGACCATGCTGCTCGCCGGATGCGGCGCCGACGACACCATCAGCACCGGCACCACCGGGACGGCCGCGAGCACGTCCAGCGTGGCAGCTACCACCAGCGCGGAGGGGGAGACCACCGCGCCTGCGACACCCTCTCCCGATGCACCGGAGCCTGTCTCGCCGACGACGACCACCCAGGCCCCGCCGCCAGCGCCAGCGCAGCAGGCCGACCCTGTGCAGCGCACTGTCGATATCATCGGCTTCGAGTTCGAGCCCGGCACCCTCACCGTGCCCGTGGGGTCCACCATCACCTGGGTGCAGAAGGATGACTCCCTGCACACCGTCGACTTCACCGACGGAACCGAGTCCGGCGACCTCACGCAGGGCCAGTCCTACAGTCGCACCTTCACCGAGCCGGGCACCTATGACTACGTGTGCTTCTACCATCCGCGGATGACGGCCACCGTCATCGTCGAGTAGGGCGCTAGCGGGGCCCGAGGATCAGCTCGGAACCAGCCTCCTCGGCGCTGGGCACCCACACCAGGTACTGGCCCGCGTCCTCGCCCCGCCTGGTGAAGGGGACAGCGCCCGCGTAGCGATAGGGAGTCCCGCCCTCGGCCAGGTACTGCTGGACGAGCCTGCCATTGGGGGTGTTCGTGGTCAGGTAGATCGTCCCGAAGTGGGACTGATCGATCGCGAGGAAGTACGCGGCGGGACCGGTGAGTCCGCCATAGCGGAACCCGAACGTATCGGTCCATTGGAGGGGCTCGTAGGTGCCGCGCAGCGCGTAGCGCTGGGCGGATGGCTCCTCGCCGAGGACGACCTTGCCGGGAGCATCGAGCGCTCGTTGCTCGAGCACGGGCAGGATCCCGGAATCGTCGACCCACGTGGTCATCAATCGCATCGATGTCGCCGCACCGCTAACCGCTAGCAGGGCGATGGCCAGCGCGACGACGACGGTGCCCGCGCGACGCCGCGCGCCGATGAGCATGGCGAGAAAGCAACCGATGAGCGGAGCGGCGAACACCAGGCCGAAGGCCAGGTGCTTCGGCAAGGACGTCGCCTCGCCGATGCGGAGGTGCTGGACGATCGCGATCACCGACATAGCGAGCAGGAGCGTCGCGATGGCCGGCTGGCGCCGCGCTGCCGCTACGACCGCGCCCGCAGCGGCGAGGGCAAGCCACGGGCCGGCCCACTGGGTCACCGAGCCCAGCAGGGAGCCAGTGCTGGCAATGGACATGGGAGCACGGTCGAAGGTGGTGGCCATCATGCCCCCGGCGAGCCCATGCCACCAGACGAGGGTGACGAACAAGGTGACCACGGCGGCACTGGCGAGGACGAGGAACCCGCGCCAGAGAGCGGTCGGACCGAGACGGCGCCAGGCCAGGATGGTGCCGAGGGCCGCGATCCCCGGCAGGTAGGCGATCGCGCCGTACTTGGCGAGGAACGCTGCCGCCAGGATCGCGCCGACCAGAGGCCCCGCGAGCAGTCCGTCGTGGCGGGCGCTGTGGACGGTCCACCAGGTGGCGAGCGAGAGCAGCATGATCGCCAGTGCATCAAACGTCGCGAGGTGAGCGACGAAGATGACTGGGCCAGCGACGGCGAACGCGAGCGCGCCGGTGATTCCCGCGACGGGGCCGAACAGCTGGCGCCCGATCCCGTCGATGGCGATCACAGCGACGATCATCAGCAGCAGGCTCAGCAGCCGGGCGCCCGCTAGCCCACCGATCGAATCGGCGACCGCGCCGAGCACGGGGTAGAACTGGGGCGCCCCGGAGAAGTACGTTCCCGGGTACTCATGGACGAGGCCGCCGCCGAGCAGGCTGTCGATCACGCGGTGGCCCATGTAGAGGTAGAGGCCCTCGTCCTGGAATGCATTGCTGTTCGAGCCTGGCCGCCACGCGAGGACTGCCAGGATCGCGGAAGCGGTGGCGAGGAGCGCGAGGTGCCACGGCGCTCGCCACCGGCCGTGCTGGTCGAGAATCGCGGGTAGCGGCTGGCTGGGGGCTGGTGCGGCCAGAGCGATGGTCATGAGCGCGCTCCGTTCGTGGTGGTTCCGGACCGCCACAGCAGCAGCGGGAACAAGGTGTACAGGCCGAGCGCGGCGAGCAGCGCCATCGGGGCGTAGTCGATCCAGCCGAACGTGGGGGCGCGCCACAGGATCGTGGCCCACAGCAGCACCTGGGTGGTGGCGATGGTCGCGATGGCGAGGCGCCGCACGCGCGCTGCCGTGGTGGTGCGAGGACCCCTGATCCCGGTGGCCTGCCAGGAATCAGCGCGACCCCGGACAGCGTCGAGCAGGGCGATGGCGTGGGCGAAGGAGTACGTGGCCTGGATGCGGGTGAGGCGGAAGAAGCTTTCCTTCTCGAGCGTGACGATGGGAACGAGTCCCATCCGGACGATCAGCGCGAGCAGCACCAGCACGTAGTTGCGGACCTCGACGGCCTCGGGGGCGATGAGCGCCATCAGGATCGGTGGCAGCGCGACGACCATCACGCCGATGCCGGTGGTGATGTAGTACAGGAAGCCCGCCCAGTAGCAGACGCGCTGCATGATGCTCAGCCTCATGGCGTGGAACGGCTTGCTGCGCAGGAGGCTCATCGAGCCCGTGCACCAGCGGTACTGCTGGCTGACGAACTGGTCGAGATCGTCGGGGCACAGTCCTTTCGCGAGCACGACCGGCACGTAGCGGACCTGGTAGCCGCCGTTCATGACCTGGACGCCGGTGTGGACGTCCTCGCTGTGGCCGATCTGGGCGAACCCTCCCGCGGCGGCGAGCGCCGAGCGGCGGTACAAGGCGCATGTGCCCACGCAGATCGGTGCGTTGCTGGCGTCGCGGGAGGGCTGGATCCAGCGATAGAACAGGATCTGCGTCGCGCCCGCGGCATGCTGGACCCAGTTCATCGAGGGATCTACATCGAAGTACTGCGGGCTCTGGACGATGCCGAGCTTCTGATCGTCGAGGTAGGGCACAAGCTCCCGCAGGTAGTCGGGCCGCGGGACGAAGTCGGCGTCGAGCACGGCGATGATGTCGCCGGTGGAGTTGTCGAACCCATGCCGCAGGTTGCCCGCCTTCTTCAGGTGCCCGCGATCGGGCCTGGAGCGATAGATGAACCCGTAGGACTCGGCGAGTTGCTTGACCGAGGAGCGGGCGGAGTCATCGAGGACATGGACACGCAGCTCCCCGTTCCATTCGAGGCGCGCGACGTGATGGTAAGTGTTGTCGAGGACATCGAGTGGCTCGCCAGCGCTCGGGAGGAAGACGTCGACGGAGGGGATCGACGCGGGCCTCCAGGACTCGATGATCGCGCGGTGGCTCGCCACGGTGTCGCGCCTCTTGCGCCGCGCGGAGAGGAACGAGATCACGAGCGCGGCGGAGCTGAGCAGGAGGATGGGAAGCAGCGGCAGGGCCCAGGGGCGCGCCTCGACGAGCAGGACCAGGCTAGCGATGGTCAGGAGGCCACCGAATGCCGATACGACGGGGACCCACCGCTGGTGCGGCTCGAGGTAGGAGAGCTTGTCGTGATCGCTCGGCGGCGACGGGAGGAAGCTGGTGCCCGTGCGGGCAGGGGCGATCGCTGGTGCGGTGGTGGTCGTGCCCGTACCCTGCGGAGCGACCCCTCGCCTGGTTATTGTAGCCATAAAGTTCCCCCGGAATTCGTGGACGCGCGTGATTCTGAGGGGAATCATAGAGGGAGCGGGAATGTGCAGTGAAGATGAACGTGACACGGTTCATAGGCATGGCTTTCGTGGCAATTAGCGCAATAGTTCTGATTGTCGTCATTTCCAATGACAGTAATTCTCGGGGCAGGGTATTCGGGCTGTCCGCGGACGGCCCCGGTGGTGGCGTGGATTCCTCGATCGATTTATCCGCCATTCTGAACCGGAACCTTGATGTGGTTAATTTCTACGAGGCCTGGGAATGGAGGAGGGAACCCAGCGCGGAGATCCTCGACCGCATCCATGGCGCCGGTGCCACGCCCTCCATCACCTGGGAGCCCTGGAACCCGGCGGCAGGCATCGAGCAGCCGCGCTACCGGCTTGCCGCCATTGCACGAGGCGAGCATGATCCCTACATCGAGACCTGGGCCCGCGTGCTCGCGGCCGACGGTCGCCCGCTCTACATGCGCTTCGCGCACGAGATGAACGGGGACTGGTACCCGTGGGCCACCACCACTAATAGCAATGATCCCCAGGACTATCGAGAAGCGTTCCAGCATGTGCGTTCCGTTTTCGACAGTGCGGGAGCCACTAATGTGCAGTGGGTGTGGTCCCCGAACGTGCATTCCGACGGGGATTCCGGGGGCCAGCACGACCTCGTCCGTTCATTTCCCGGTAACAAATATGTGGATATCATCGGCCTCGATGGCTATGCCGTGGCCGATGGTGGGGCATGGAGCGAGCCCGCCCAGCTATTCGGCCCCGCGATCGATACCGCGCGAGCGATCGCGCCGGACATCCCGATCTGGATCTACGAGACTGGCGCCGACGCCTCCTACGGCGACAAGGCCGCGTGGATGGACACCCTTGTCGAGTACTTGCGCGCGGAGGGGGTCGAGGGCCTGCTCCTGTTCGACTTCGCCAAGCGATTCGACTGGCGGATCGAGCAGGAGTCGGGGACGGTCGATGCGCTCCGCGACGCGCTGGCCACCTGGTAGCTATATGCCCTGGGTAGCTATGCCTTCGACAGGTGCCGATAGAGCGTGGTGCGCGAGACATCCACGACATCGGCGATCTCGGCGAGCGTCGCCCCGGACTCGCGCATCCGCTTGGCCTGCCGCAGCTTGGCCGGGGTGAGCTTAGGGGGGCGGCCACCCGTGCGGCCGCGGGACCGGGCCGCGGCGAGGCCTGCATTGGTGCGCTCGCGGATGAGGTTGCGCTCGAACTCCGCGAGCGCACCGAAGATGTGGAAGATCAGTTTGCCACCGGGGGTGGTGGTGTCGATGGACTCGGTGAGGGACTTGAAGCCGACGCCGCGGGCGTTGAGGTCCTCGACGGTCTGGATGAGGTGGGGAAGGGAGCGGCCGAGCCGGTCGAGCCGCCACACGACGAGGGTGTCACCGGGGCGCAGCGCGTCGAGGATCGCGGCAAGCTGCGGGCGGGTGGTGCTCGCGCCGCTCCCGGTCTCGGTCCAGATGCGGTAGCAGCCAATGGCGTTGAGCGCATCCTGCTGGAGGCTAGTGGTCTGGTCGGTGGTGCTCACGCGCGCGTAGCCGAGGAGTTCGCCCATGATGGGCAAGTGTTGCACAACTAGGCCGCGAGGGGTTTTAGGCACACGGCGCCATGCGCGCATCCGCTGAGCAAGGGCGCCGCGTAGCCCTACTGGTCGTGAACCCGTGAATCACACCAGTCGATGACCGTGCGAGCGTAATCGGCGGGGACCTCGAGCGGCGGCGCGTGACCCACACCGATCAGGACCACCACGTTCCAGTCGGGCCGCTGCGCGGTCCAGTCATCGAGCGACGCGTGGGGAGCGAGACGATCCTCATCGCCCACGACCAGGAGGGTCGGCGCCGTGACGCGGCGCATCGCATCGAGAGCGGATCCCCGCCGGACGAGGATCAGCGACATCAGCGAGGCATATACCGTGACCATGCTGCCCATTCGCTTCCCCTCGACCGCCGACATCTCGTCCCGCATGAGACCCATGATTTCCGGCGACATTCTCGTCATGTCACCGCCCGTATTCCATTTCTTGTCCGCAATCGACGCGGGATCGGCCAGTTGCCGCTGCGAAGCTGCGAGGATGCGCCGCCCCAAAAGACATAGCAGCACACGGGCGACCGGCGCGACGAGGGCCAATCCCGCCCTGCCGAGGGTTGTCCACATGCGCGCCTCGCGGCGGCTCAGCGGGGGAGGAAGCGCCGGCGCCACCAGCACGAGCGCATCTACCCGTTCGGGTGACTGGTCGGCGAACAGCAACGCGATCATCCCGCCCGCCGACCAGCCGTGAACCACGAGCTGGTCGAGCTCGAGCGCGTCGGTGAAATCACGCAGGAACGCCGCGTTGGCCTCGATGCCTGCCGCGCGCCGGTTCGGCAGCGCAGTGTGGCCGGCCAGTGTGCCGGGCAGGTCTATCGCGATCGCGTGCGCGCGTGGCCGCAGTTCCGCGAGCACATCGAGCCACTGCGAGGCGCCGCCAGCTGCGCCGGGAACGAGCAGGTGGACCGGCGCAGCTGGCGGCCGCGTCCGATCGGTTACCAGGTAGTGCACCTCCGTGCCGTGCACATTGACTGTCTCGCTGCGAATTCCGGACCAGCGCCCGACGCGCTCACCCCAGTCGGTGTACCGCATCGCCCCAGGCTACGCCCGGAGCATGCCGCATCGGCCGCCACTCCTTGACCCAAGCTATGAACTGGTGTTCACTTCTTCTATGGTGTACCGCCAGACACCAGCAGTCAAGGCCCGGCTCGACGAGACCAAGCGTGCCATCGTCACCGCCGCGACCGAGCTCATCCACGACCACGGCTACGCCGGATGCTCGATGGCCCGCGTCGCCGAGCGGGCAGGGGTCGCCACCGGCACGACATACCGGTTCTTCCCCAGCAAGGGGGAGCTGTTCGCCGAGGTATTCCGCAAGGCGGTCGCCCGGGAAGTCACTGCGGTGACGGAGGCCGGCCATCGCGCGCTCGCCCAGCACGGGCCACATCATGCGGCGCTCGCCGCCGTGCGCACGTTCTGCCACCGCGCGCTGAAATCACCGAGGCTCGCCTACGCGCTGCTCGCCGAACCCGTCGACCCGCTCGTCGACGCCGAGCGACTCGTGTTCCGCGCGGCATTCACCGACCTGTTCGCCCACGTCGTCACCGCTGGGATCGAGCGCGGCGACTTCCCGCATCAGAACGCGAGCATCACCGGCGCCGCGATCGTCGGGGCGATCAACGACGTCCTGCTCGCGCCGCTCACGCATCACGCCGACCCGTCCGCGACCATCGCCGAGCTCGAGGCATTCGTCTCCCGCGCCCTCGGCGCCACGACCGCACCGACCCCCAACCCCCGCGAGGACGCCAGCCATGCCCACCCATGAAGTGCTCAACCAAGCAGTGCAGGCCACCGGCCACAATCCGGCCAGCTATCCACCGATCGCCGAGGCCCTAGAACGGGCTGGCGCGCTCGAGCGCTGGCCAGAAGTGGAGCACGCTGGAGCGCTCGCCAGCACCCAGCACGCGCTTGATCTCGGTGACCTCGCCGAGGCGCACCCCCCGGTGCTCAAGACCCACGACCGGTACGGCTTCCGCATCGATGAGGTCGCCTACGATCCCGCCTACCACGAGCTGATGACCCGCGCGACGAGCCTCGGCCTGCACGGCTCACCGTGGATCGACACGGCCCCCAGCCCGCACCTCGCCCGCGCGGCGAAGCTGATCACGTGGGGCCAAGCAGACGCCGGCCACCAGTGCCCCATCTCGATGACCTACGCCGTCGTCCCGGCGCTGCGGCACAATCCGGAGCTCTCCGCGCGGTACGAGCACCTGCTCGCGACCCGCTCCTACGATCCCGTCCTCGCGCCGCCCGACACCAAGAAGTCACTGCTCGCGGGCATGTCGATGACCGAGAAGCAGGGCGGCTCGGACGTGCGGGCCAACACCACCCGCGCTGTCCTCCAGCCCGACGGCAGCTACCGCATCACCGGCCACAAGTGGTTCACCTCCGCGCCGATGTCCGACTTCTTCCTCACCCTCGCGCAAACAGACGCTGGGTTGACCTGCTTCTTCGTGCCGCGCGTGCTCCCGGACGGCACGCGCAACGCGATCGCGCTCCAGCGGCTCAAGGACAAGCTCGGCAATCACTCGAACGCATCCAGCGAGATCGAGTACGACAACGCCACCGGCTGGCGCGTCGGCGAGGAGGGGCGCGGGGTTCCCACCATCATCGAGATGGTCAACATGACCCGCCTCGACTGCACCCTCGGCACCAGTGTCCTCATGCGCGTGGGAGTGCAGCAGGCCACCTTCCACGCCGCGCACCGGCAAGCCTTCGGTGCCTATCTCATCGACCAGCCCGCGATGCGCAACGTGCTCGCCGACCTTGCTGTCGAGGCCGAGGCCGCTACCACGGTCGGCCTGTGGCTGGCTGATCTGACCGACAAGGCAACCAGCGGCGATGAGCGTGCGACGGCGCTGCGCCGCATCAGCCTGGCCGTCTCCAAGTACTACGTGTGCAAGCGCGGCCCGGTCCACGCCGGCGAAGCACTGGAATGCCTCGGCGGCAACGGCTACGTGGAGGAGTCCCGCATGCCGCGGATCTACCGCGAGGCCCCGTTGCTGTCGGTATGGGAAGGCTCCGGAAACGTCGCAGCCCTGGACACGCTGCGCGCGATGGCCAAGCAGCCCGAGACGCTGGAAGTGTTCCTCGACGAGGTGCGCGCCGCAGCAGGGGCCGACAAGCGGCTGGACCAGGCGATCACCGCGCTCGAGGCCCAGTTCACGGACTTCGACACCATGCAATACCGGGCTCGGAGCATCGTCGGCGCGATGGCGAAGGTGCTCCAGGGATCCCTGCTCGTGCGATACGGAAACCCGGCCGTGGCTGATGCGTTCACCGCGAGCCGGTTGAGCGAGAACTGGGGCGATGTGTTCGGCATCCTGCCCACCGGCATCGACACCGCAACGATCATCGACCGCGCGAACCCGGAGGTGGGAGCATGACCGTCACTGTGGAGAAGCGTGGGCCGATCACGATCGTCACCCTCGACCGCCCCGAGGTCCGCAACGCCGTCGACCATCACCACGCGCGCGCGCTGACCGACGCGTTCCAGGAATTCGATAACGACGGCAGTGCCTCCGTCGCGGTGCTCCACGGCGCGGGCGGCAACTTCTGCGCCGGAGCGGACCTCAAGGCCGTCGCCAAGGGAGACATCGATATCGCGGAGCCTGGAGACGAGGGTCCAGCCGGTATGGGCCCCACCCGTCTGCTGCTCGGCAAGCCCGTGATCGCCGCCGTTGACGGGTACGCCGTCGCCGGTGGGCTCGAGCTCGCCATCTGGGCCGACCTCCGGGTGGCTGATCCGCAGGCCACGTTCGGGGTGTACTGCCGGCGCTGGGGCGTGCCCCTCATCGATGGCGGAACGATCCGGTTGCCCCGGCTGATCGGGCAGTCGCACGCCCTTGACATGATCCTCACCGGTCGCCCCGTCGGTGCGGAGGAAGCCCACCGGATGGGCCTCGCGAACCGGATCAGCGCCGCCGGGAAAGCCCTCGACGAGGCCATCGAGCTCGCCGAGCAGCTCGCGCGGTTCCCGCAGACCTGCATGAGGCAGGACCGGCTATCGAGCTACGAGCAGGAAAGCATGCCGCTCGACGAGGCCATTGCCAACGAATGGCGGCGCGGCACGATCTCGCTCGTCGATGCGTTCTCCGGCGCGGGCAGGTTCGCTTCCGGCCACGGGCGCCACGGCAGCTTCACCGATTCCAGCGCGACCGACAAGTAGAGGGAAGCAAGTGGACCACATGGAGCATTCCGGCGACCGGCCCGCCGCGTGGCAGGAGAACTGGGCTGATGCGCCCGGCTCACCGTGGGCCGGGCGCCCATCGCCCGAGGATGAGCGAGCCTATCGCACCCTCACCTATGAGCGCGATGGCCGCATTGTCCGCATCACCTTTAACCGCCCAGAGCGCGGCAACGCCATCACCACCGACACTCCCGTCGAGCTCACGCACGCCGTCGAGCGCGCGGACCTCGACCCGCGGGTGCACGTCATGCTGCTCTCCGGGCGCGGCAAGGGATTCTGCGGCGGGTATGACCTGCAGGTGTTCGCCGAGAACGGTTTCGATTCCGCCGACGGACCGGATGGCGTGGCCGGGACCGTCCTCGATCCAGGGGTGCAGGCGAGCAATCACGACCCCCAGCGCACGTGGGACCCGATGGCCGATTACGCCATGATGAGCCGCTTCAACCGGGGGTTCGCGTCGTTGCTGCACGCGAACAAGCCGACCGTCGCCAAGCTGCACGGATTCGCGGTCGCCGGGGGCACGGACATCGCGCTGTACTGCGACCAGATCATCTGCGCCGACGACACAAAGATCGGCTACCCGCCCACCCGCGTGTGGGGCATTCCCGCCGCAGGCATGTGGGCGCACCGGATCGGCGATCAACGCGCCAAGCGGATGCTGTTCACCGGCGACTGCATCGACGGCAAGCAAGCCCAGGAATGGGGCCTCGCTGTCGAGTCCTGGCCCGCCGACGAGCTCGATGAACGAACCGAGGACCTGGTCGGCCGCATCGCGATGATGCCGGTGAACCAGTTGATGATGGCCAAGCTCGCCCTCAACTCCGCGTTGCTGGCACAGGGCGTCGCCAACTCCGGGATGATCAGCACGGTGTTCGACGGCGTCTCCCGGCATACCCGCGAGGGCTATGCCTTCCAGCAACGCGCGGCCACCGTCGGTTTCCGCGAGGCGGTGCGCGAGCGCGACGAACCCTTCGGTGACCACAAGCAGGCGCGGTCGGGCGGGGAAGAGAGCAGGGAATCGTGACGGCGAGCAGGCGCGTCCTGGTGACCGGCGGCGCCTCGGGCCTCGGCAAGGAAGTCGCCGTGGCGTTCCTGCGCACGGGCGCGCGGGTGCTCCTGACCGACATCGACGGTACGGCAGGCGAAGCCACTCGCGCGGAGCTCGCTGAGTCCGGTGGTGTGGTCGAGTTCCGCGCGCTCGATGTCACCGACGAATCCGCGTGGGCTGATGCCGTGCAGTGGTGCGCCGAGGAATGGGGCGGGCTCGATATCCTGGTGAACAATGCCGGTGTCGCCGCCGCGGGCCGGTTCGAACGGATCCCGGCCAGCGACTGGGACTGGATCCTGCACATCAACCTCATGGGTGTTGTCGCCGGATGCCGCGCGGTGACACCACTGTTCAAGCAGGCCGGTAGCGGCCATATCGTCAACATCGCCTCGATGGCCGGGGTGCTCAATGTTCCCGGGATGGCGTCGTACAACGTGTCGAAGGCCGGGGTCATCTCGCTGTCGGACACGCTCCGGCACGAGCTCGCGCCCTATGGGATCAGGACCACCGTCGTGTGCCCGTCATTCTTCGCCACCAATCTCGGCGACCGCATGCGCAGTCCTGATCCTGCGATGGTGGGGCTGATGGGCAAGCTCATGAAGTCGTCGAAGGTCACTGCGGCCGATGTCGCGCGACAGATCGTGCACGCGGTCGATCGCGGCAGGTACCGCGTCATCACCCATCCCGATGCGCGCCGGGCCGTTCTCGTGCAGCGATTCGCGCCAGCACTCGCTGCCCGGCAGCTTGTGGCCTACTGGGCGAAGCTGCGTCCCCGGCTCGAAGGCGGCGACTAGCGGGTGCTCGACTGCGCTACCTGCGATAGAAACTGCCAAACGCGATAGAAGCCGACCCGGATTTCGAGCGGCTGCTATCGCGTTTGCACCGAGGGTCGCGTGACTCAGTTGCCGAACTTCTCCAGAAGCGCGGCGACGGATTCCTTGCCGAGCTGGTTGGCGGCGAGCGGGCTGTCGCCGGTCAGTACATTGCGGTCGCGCGTGGTGGCGCCCGACATGTCGTCGTTGACGACCTCGATGCCCTCCGCCTCCAGGGTGGCTCCGAGCTTCCACGGCATCAAGCCGGGGAGGTAGCCGATCTCGATGTTTGCCCCGAAGTCGAGAGAATCAGGGAACGCCACGATCTTGTACCCGGCGAATGGGTTCTTCTCGCGATCGAGCCCGCCCGCGCGGAACACGGCAGGGCCGTGGCACAGGGTGATGATGAGGCGATCCGTCTCGAGGAAGAAATCCAACACCTGCTGGACGTCCTTGCTGAACGGGATGCCGTTCATCGCGCCGTGCCCGCCGGGGATGAAGATCGCCGCGTAGTCGTCGAGCCCCTCGGAGAGAAGGTCCCCGAGCCGCTTGGGAGCCTTGAACGCCTCGCTCGTGGCCTGCCAGGCCGACTTGATGGCCTCGTCCTCCTTCGGGAAGGCCCACCACTCGAACTTGCCGGGCGCGCCACCGACCGTGGCGACATCGATGCCGTAGCCCGCCTCGGCCATGTGGTGCAGGGGCAGCAGCGTCTCGACAGGGTGGTTGCCGGTGGAGAAGAACGTTCCGTTCTCCATCAGCATGTAGCGCTCCTCGGTGGCGATCACGAGGATCTTCCACCGGTCGCCGGTGTACTTCTCGTCGGTGGCGAGGCCGTCGAAGTTGGTCTTCGGCGCGGTGTACTGGCTCAGCGAGTAGGGGGATGGAAAGAAGGCATTGTGCTCCGCGGGATCGGCCGTGGGATTGCGATCTGTGGTGGTGTCAACCATGTTCGGGTTTCCTTCTCCTAGCGTTGCAGCGCCCGGTGGGCCGATTGGCCTCCGAGGTGCTCAAGCGATGCCGATGGATGCTCCGGGCGCGACCGGGGCATCGCTGGCCCGGGCGCGATCGTTTGTGTTTGCAACCATATGTGCAACATACCGTAGCGACACGGCGCGTACCAGGGCGTCGTACGATCAAGCGATGAGCGAAGACACCACCGCGCGCGAGGCATGCGACCTCGGATGGTCCATCGCTATGCTCGGGCGCCGGTACGCGGCCATCGTCGATCCAGTCTTCGAGACCTTCCCCAGAGGGGCCCGCGGCTACCAGCTCCTGCACACCGTCATCCACAAGCGCATCCCGACGCAGAACGCGCTGGCCGACTACCTCGGCATCGACCGGACCGTCATGCCGTACTTCGTTGATGACCTCCAGAGCGCGGGCTTCGTGCAGCGCCAGGATGATCCCAGGGACCGCAGGGTCCGCACCGTGATCGCCACCCCGGAGGGGATCACCCGGTACCAGGAGCTCTCCCAGCAAGTGCTGCGCGCGGAGCAGGCATTCTTCGACGGCATCGGGGACGAGGACCGGGCGGTGTTCGTTCATTCACTGTCGCTTCTGGCCCGCCTGTCGCGGGACGACACGTCTTCTCGGGGTCGCTGAGGGCCTCTCGCGCGGGCCCAGGCCTCTTTTCGCCGCTCATTTCGCTTCTGCGGCTTCGGTGCTCCGCTCGTGGCATGTTGCCCGGTCGCGCGCCTGCTAGCACCCCTCGTGCGGGGCATGTTTCATAACCCGCCAGATCGCTGAGTTTCGCATCATTAGTTATGAAACAAGGTTTTGCACCATCGTTGTCCCTGGTCGCCAATGTGGCTCCAGGGGCTCGTTCGTTGTGTGCCAAAAACGGACGTTTATGGAACATCGCGAATGCCTTCGCGGGATACCCGCAGATCACGGCGTTGCATGGCGATTGACGTTTTGTTGTGAGACGAACGCACGAACGAACGGACGCAACGAACGAAAGATGGAGCAAGCCGAAACAGCTAGGAGCCCTTGTCCTTCGCGCGCCCCCGCACATCGGACAAGCTGGTGCCCCCGCCCCGCGAGCTCGCAGGTATCACGCTCAGCGAGCCGTCCGTCTCGAGCACCACGGCCGCCACGTCCGCGAGATCACCGAGCCCCGTCGAGCGCACCGCCTGCCGCACCTCCGCCGGCGAGACCCGCTGGGAGCGCAGCGCAGCCTCGTGGAGCTCCCCGTCCTCGAGCAGCATCGTGGGCACGGAGGTCAACACATCCCGCGCCCCGGGAACACGACTGCTCACCAGCGCCGCGATGAACTGCAGCGCCGCGAGCAACACGAGCGCCACCGCCCCCTCGACAAACGAGACCTCCGAGCTCAGCAGGATCGTCGCGAGCGTGGAACCGAGAGCCACCGTGACGACGAAATCGAAGGCATTCAGCTTGGCCAGCGTTCGCTTGCCCGAGACGCGCAGAACCACCACGAGCACCACATAGGCGGCAGCGCCAACAGCAACGATGCGGAAAAGTTCATCCACCGTGTCGAACCACATGCGCTCCGGCTACCCGCGCGCCATGCGGGCAAACCGGACGAGCGTCAGGACGAGGACGCGACGTTTGCCCACATCCGCCCCGGGTAGGCACACCTCGGCCCGACCAAAGGCCACGCAGCCATCCAGGAACGGACGACATAGGAGGACATCATGGGCACACCATCGATCATGCTGGAGACCCACCCTGGCCCCGTGCGCATCGCCGGGGACCGTGACGCGCTCGTCTCCTGCATCGAGGCGTGCATCGAATGCGCGCAGGCCTGCACTGCCTGCGCCGACGCCTGCCTCGCCGAGGATGAGGTGGCCAGCCTTACCGGCTGCATCGCCGCAAACCTCGATTGCGCCACGATCTGCCGCGCGACCGGGCAGATCGTCTCCCGCCAGGGAGGCGCGAGCGCGCAAGTCGTGAAGGCCACCCTCAATGCCTGCCGCGCCGCCTGCGACGAGTGCGCGCGGCACTGCGAGGGCCACGCCGAGCAGTACGAGCACTGCCGCGCCTGCGCGCGCGTCTGCCGCCGCTGCGAGGATGCCTGCCGGGAGCTCATCGCCGCCATCGGATGACGGTCGCCAAGCACTGAACTATCCCGGCCACTAGCAGCATTCACGTCGGCCGGGGACTGCCCGGGCCTGGGGTAGTCTGTGCCCGTGGCCGCAACGAACACCGACAACGCTTCAGCGCCCACCCCGGTCGGCGAGGCACCTCCCACCGGGGGACGGGTCCGCAAGTACGCCACCGCGGCCGAGCGGGCGCGCGCGTGGCGGGCGCGCCAGGCCGAGAAGCAGCTCTCCGACGGCGCGCCCACCGATCCCGAGACGCCGGAGCAAGCAGTCGAGTCGCTCGCCGCCACCGTGCCCGCGCTGCGCGCCGCCACCGGACAGCACCTCCGCGAGCTCACCGCGGTGGCCGAGCGCATCGACAAGGCGCTGGCCCGCATCGCGGATCCCGCCGCGGTGGACGAGCAGCTCGAGACGATCCGTGCCGACTGCGCCGAGCAGGTCGCCCGCGCCCAGCAGGAGACCGCCACAACCAAGGCCGCGCTCGCTCGCGCCCGCGCCGCCGAGGAGACCGCCCGCGAGGAGCGCGATGAGGCCGTCGAGTCCGCCGCCCAGGCATGGGAGCGCGGCGAGCAGCTCGAGCAGCAGCTCCGCGAGGAGCAGGACGCCACCCGTTCCGCTACCGCCCAGCTCGAGGACGCGCGCCGCGAGTTCCACGAGCACATTGACACCATCGGCCAGGAGCATGCCCGCGCCCGCCAGGAATGGGAGTCCCAGCAGCACGATCGCGACGCCCGGCACGCCGCAGCGCTCGCGCGGCTGGAGCAGGCGCTGGAAGCGGCCCGTGACGCGACGGCCCGCGCCGAGGCCGCCCGCAAAGAAGCGTCCGAGGAATCGCGCGACCTGCGCGGCCAGCTAGGTGAGCTGGCCCGGGAGCTGCGCGCCGAGCAGGCCGCGCGCCTCGCCGATGCCCGCGACCACACCGACGCCCTCGACAAGGCCCGCCGCGATGCGCTCGAGGAAGCTGCCGCCAGCCACCGAGAGGCCATGGAGAACCAGCGCCAGCAGCTCGCCGACGCCCGCGAGCGCATCAGCGACCTGCGCGCCGATGTCACCGCCCTGCGCGACGAGCGCGACGCGCTCCGGCAGGCCATGAAGGATGCAGAGACCGCGAAACACGAGTGACGGCGTGCCCGGCCGTGCCTCTCATCGCGCGCCGCAGTCGCCAGCTAGGCCAGACGGCCCGCGCTGGCGGGAGCGGCGAGGGAAGGAGCCGAGGTGGCTCGCCGGGTCGCGGGAAGCACGGCGAGGAACCCAACCGCGGCCGCGATGCCGAAAGCCACGAGGGGCGATGTGCTACCCAGGATGACGCCGATCAATGCCGAGCCGATCGCCTGCCCGATGGCGAGAGCGATGAACAGCGCGGCGGTGCCTTGCGCGGCGTGACCGGGGACGACTCGCGATGCCCACACGATCAGCAGGCCGCAGACAGCGGTGTAGGTGGCGCCGAACACGGCCACGGAGATGTATGCAGCGAGGAATGCTGCCGGTGCCATGCCGAGGGCGATGGTCGAGGCGGCCATGGCCGCGGCAGTGAGGATCCAGGCGACCCGGAGGCCTGTCGCATGCGCGAGCCTTCCGGCGGTGGCGCCCAGGACACCGAATGCTCCCAGCACCATCCACGCGAGGATGGAGTACGTTTCGCCTTCCGCGCGGGAGTCGACCATGAGGGTGCGGCCGAAGGTCCATATCGCGGCGCTCGAGGCCCCCGCGAGCGCGGCCGCGGCAATGGGCAAGGCAAGCGATGCCAGGATCGGAGCCCGCTCGGGAGTGCTGAAGCGCTCGCCGACGGACCGGTCAGTGGAAAGGGTGGCGATGGTCGCCATGGCCGATAGGGCGGCGATGATCGCCCAGCCCGTGCGCCACTGGCCGAGCGTGAGGAGCATGAGGGTGCCAGCTACCACGATTCCCGCTCCGGTACCGGCATTGACGATGGTCTGGGCGCTTTCCCGGCGCGGTCGAGGGATGTTTCGCTCGATGAGCGCGACGAGTCCCGGCGTGGCGAACCCAGCCCCCGCGCCAGCGAGGATCACGCTCGGAGCGAGGATGATCGCGCTGGGGGCGGCCGCGATGCCTGCTGAGCCCAGCGCGGCTGTCGTGCCAGCGCAGGCGACGATGAGTCGCGGGCGGGCAGCGATGCGGGCGGCCGTCACTGCGGCGAGACAGAAGGACAGGAAGCTGCCCGACTGGATGAGCCCGGAGATGGCCGGTCCGATCTGGAATGCTTCGGCGAACCGGGGCAGGAAGAGCCCGTAGCCGAAGCGCGCGAGCCCGTAGGTAGCGGCGATCAAGGCCATGCCGCTGATCACGAGAGCCCGCATCGCGCCCCCTGGGAAAGTCGATTACCGGAACGCTCGTTTCACCGTACCAAAACGTGCGTTCTGTGTTGAGGGGTCACTAGGCTGGATTCGTGACCACGGACCAACGAGCTCCCGCCCGCGCACGGCTGCTCGAGGCAGCCGACCGAGTGCTGTTCGACCGTGGCATCCGGGGCACCCCGGTCGACGAGCTGCTGCACGAGGCCAGGGTCTCCACAGCCACCTTGTACACCCACTTCGGGAGCAAGGACGCCCTGGTGGCCGAAGCGCTGCGGATGCGCCTCGCGGAATGGAGGACCGCCTGGGACCGCTGCATCATCGCGGCCACTGATGACCTCGAGCGGTTGCTCGCGGTGTTCGACGCGCTCGCCACGTACCGCAGCGAGCAGCACCACCCGGCGCGCTGGTGCGCCTTCCTCGCTGCCGCTGCCGAGCTGCCGGCTACGACCGACGCTATCGGCGAGGTCCTCGCGGCCGACACTGCGTTGCTGGCCGATCGCCTCGTGCATCTCTCCCGCCCGCTCGCCGGGCAGCGCGCCCACGACCTGGCCGATGAGGTGCTCATCGCCTACAGCGGGACCCTCGCCGCCTTCCTCCGCGGCGCCCCCGCAGAGCCCATCGAGGCGGGACGGCGTCTGGCCCGCTCCGCAGCCGGCGCCTATAGACGCGAATGATCGCCGCGTCCCCTCGCTGAGGACGATCCGGCGGCGGATGGCCCTGTCGGCATGGGGTCGGAAGTCTCTATCCCGGGTCGCGGTTTCCGGCGAGCATCGAGGGATGAAGACAATCAGATCAACTGTCGTGGCTACTGCTATTGCAGCTTCAGCAGTCTTTGGAGGCGGTGCAGCGCTCGCGCAGCCCTCGGCACCGATGATGCAGGACACGAGCAGCCCGTGCGGCAAGGTCATGCAGTTCATGCACGAAAACCCGGAGATCATGCGCTTCAAGCATGAGCTGTTGCAGCAGAACCCCGACTTGATGAGAATGCACATGCAAGCAATGGGCATGATCTGTTCCCCGGACCAGATGATGCGGATGCGCCAGATGATGATGCAGATGTAGTGCCGGAAACGCGCTAGCTAGTCAGCATCCGTCGCGACAGCCATCCGCGCGACCCCGAATCGTCCCATGTTGTCGATCCTGTTGATCACCCCGGCGCTTTACTGCTCGGGCGATCGGATGATGCCCCCCATGCTGCCCCAGCCTGGCGGGATGATCCCCGCTTCCGGGGACGCGAATCACGGCTGGCCGACGATCTCGAAGGTGTGCGCCGCGACTGCGTTCGGCGGTTCCGAGCCTAGGTGCTGAGCGAATCGAACCAAAGCGCGGCACCACCGACAAGTGGCAACGGCAGCGCGGTGAGGACCCAACGAGAGAAGGGCGATCCGCTAACCATGATGGATGCGATGCTGAATGCGATGAGGCAGATGATGCACATCTGGGCAGTCGCCTGCAGGATGGCGGGACCGCTGAGGCTGAAGCACTCGGTCGTGCCTGACCGGGTGACAACGCAATGGGTGCCGCTGTGAAGCACGCGCAGGAGAACATAGCCCAGGGACCCAAGGACGGCCGCCGAAGCGATCAACCCGTTCACAAGTCGCATGATGATGGAAACGACTGCGAGACCTAATTTCATCACGCGAACTACTGCACCCTCCATCGGTATTGCGCGAGGTATTGATATTACCCTGTCGAGTCGTTCATGAATCCACGCGGGCCGTACGGGTAAATCATCGAGTGTCAGCGCGCTAGCGGTTGAGAAGCACAGGACTTTATCGCTGCGTTGAGAGGCGCGCGACACCTCGTAGATCGAATGATGCAGGTGCTCCGCGGAAGATCCCACTAGTCAACGAGAAGCACTCTGGAGAACGCCCCATTGGTTCTGTTTACGAGCTACCCCATCTGGGCAGTCGAAAGATCGGGTCCTGGTTCTCGGTATGTCACGGAGACGCCGCGTCCGCTAGCCGATGAACCGGTACCCCATGCCCGGCTCGGTGATGAGCACCCGGGGGCGGGCGGGATCGTCCTCGAGCTTGCGGCGCAGCTGCGCGAGGTAGACGCGCAGGTAGTGCGTCTCGGTCTCATACTCGGGGCCCCAGACGGTGGCGAGGATGTGCTTCTGGGTGACGAGCTTGCCGGTGTTGCGCGCGAGCAGCTCCAGGATGGCCCATTCCGTCGGGGTGAGGCGGATGATGGTCCCGTCGCGTGTGACGCGCTTGGCGGAGAGGTCGATGGCGAGCGAGCCAACGGTGATCTCGCTGCTGCTCGTGGTGGGTAAGGGGGCGCCACGGCGGATGGCGGCGCGCAGACGGGCCATCAGCTCGTCCATGCCGAATGGCTTGGTGACGTAGTCGTCCGCGCCCGCATCGAGAGCGATGACCTTATCGATGGAGTCGACCCTGGCGGAGAGCACGATGATCGGCATGGTGGTCCAGCCGCGCAGGCCATGAATGACATCGGTGCCGTCGAGGTCGGGCAGGCCGAGATCGAGGATGACGACGTCGGGCTGGTGGGCAGCGGCGGATCGCAGCGCTTCGGCTCCGGTGGTCGCGGTGCGCACGGTGTAACCGCGGGCAACGAGGTTCACGCGCAGAGCGCGCAGGATCTGCGGATCGTCATCGACGGCGAGAACCTCGGTCATGGGCGCGCCTCCGGGCCAGTAGCGGCGGGCAACGCGACCGTGACGGTGAGGCCGCCGCCGGGGGTGTCGCTGGCCTCGATGGTTCCGCCCATGGCGGTGATGAATCCCTTGGCGACGGACATGCCCAGCCCGATGCCAGTTGTGCGATCGCGGTCGCCATGCCGCTGGAAGGGCTCGAACAGCTGCGCTCGCGCGGCGGGGGAGAGGCCAGGGCCGTGATCGATGATCGCGAGCGAGACGCGGCCGTCGATGGGGCGTGCCTCGATGCTGACGGGCGCGCCACCGTGGCGGAGGGCGTTATCGGCAAGGTTCGCGAGCACACGCTCGAGCAGCCCGGCGTCGGCGAGCACACCGGGCAGATCGTCGGGGAAGCGCAGGGCGACAGCATTGCCGCCACGGACGCTGGCAAGAGCCCGCACGGTGACGTCATCGATGCCGTGGGGGCGGATGAGGGGCCGCACGGCGCCGGTGGCGAGGCGCGAGGAATCAAGGAGGTTGTCGACGAGATCGCGGAGCTGGCGAGTCGATTCGTCGGCAACGCTGAGCAGTTCGCGCCGATCCGCCGCTGTGATGGCCAGCGTGTCGTCCTGCAGCGTCCCGATGGCCATGGTCAGGGCGGTGAGGGGTGTGCGCAGGTCGTGGCCGAGCGCGGAGAGCAGCGCGGTGCGGAGCGCGGCGGCATCGGATTGCCGCCTGGCCTCGGCGGCTGTGCTGGTCATCTCCTGGTGGCGCAGCGCGAGGACTGCCTGCACCCCGGCGCTAGCGAGCATGGATCGCCGCGCCTCGTCGAGCTCGGGGCCGTCGAGCACGAGCGCGGTGGTGGCGTCGATGGGGATCTCCTGGCCGTGGGGCGACGGTGCGGGCGCGGGTTTCTCGCGAAGCTCCACCGAGCTCAGGCCGAAGTCCTCGCGGATCCGGGCGAGCAGCGTATCGGCCGGATTGTCGTCGAGGAGGATCGTGCGGGCGTAGGAGGACATGAGCGCCGCCTCGGTCCGCGCATGGGCGGCCTCGCGGGCACGGCTGGCCGATCGGTGAACGATGATGGCCACCGCAGCGGCAACGACTGCCATCACCGCGAGGGTGAACCGGTTGTGGGGGTCCGCGATGTAGGGCGTGTGAAAGGGCTCGGTATAGAACACGTTGAGCAGCAGCGCGCTGAGCGCCACCGCCGTCAGGGCGGGCCGCCACGCGCCGAGGAGGGCTACGGCAACGGTTCCGAGCAAGAACGTCATGGCAACGTCGCCGAGCTCGAGACGTGCCTTGAAAGGCACGAACCCGGCAGTGAGCAGCACGGGCACCAGGATGGCCGCCGCCCAGGCGGCACGATTGCGTCCACGGCCGAGCGCTGGCCCCCTTCCAGGGGCATGCGGTGGACGCTCCGACGGTGGCGTGGCCACGATCTGCACGTCGATCGCCCCTGCATGGCGGGCAATGGTCGTGGTGATACCGCGCCGCGCCGGCGAGCGCCCACGTGCTCCCGCGGGGTAGCCAACGATGATGCGGGTCGCGCCAGCGCCGCGGGCGAGCTCGAGCACGGCACCGGCGGCATCGCCCGCCACGACGGTGTGGAAGCTCGCTCCGGCGCGCGCGGCGTGCTCGCGCATCGACTCGACTGCCTCTGGCGGGGTGCCCTGGGTTCGCGGATCGAGCACATGCGCCACGAGCAGGTCGGCGCCGCAGCGCTCGGCCGAGCGTGCCGCGTGCTCGACCAATGCCTCTGCATCCCCGTTGCCGGAGACCGCCACGAGTACTCGATCTGCCAATGCTGCCCCCTGATCGATCATGCTCACCCCACGATGGGGCGTTCCGCGGGCAGCTCGTAGCGCCGTGGCCGCTCCTGCAGCGCGAGCGCGGACGCCACGACCACCGGTCCGATCCGGCCGATGAGCATGAGCGCGATCAGCACCACATGCCCAAGGGCAGGCAGGTCCGCGGTGATGCCCATGGACAACCCCACAGTAGCGAACGCCGAGATGACCTCGAACATCACCGCTTCGGCGCCATGCCCACTGATGGCGATCAGCAGGATCGTCGCGCCGATGATCGCGGCGACGCTGAGCAGCACGATCGTCAACGCCTGGCGCTGCACCGATTCCGGGATGCGCCGGCCAAGCGCATGGACGCTGGGCTGCCCGCGCAGTTCCGCGAGGATCACGAAGCCGAGGATCGCGAACGTAGTCACCTTGATGCCGCCGGCAGTGCCCGCGCTGCCGCCACCGATGAACATCAGCACATCGGTGATGAGGATCGTCGCCGAATCCATCTGGCCCACATCCAGCGAGTTGAAGCCCACGGTGCGCGGCGCGAGGCCCTGGAAGACCCCGGCGAGGATCTTCTCGCCCGTGCCTAGGGGCCCGAGCGTGGCGGGGTTGGAGTACTCGAAGGCAAGCACCGCGGCGATGCCGACGACGGCCAGCGCCCCGTAGGCCAGCACGGTGATGCGGGTGTGCAGCGACCATCGCGGGGGAGGGCCGGGGGGCAGGCCTGCCTTGCTGCGCGCGAGGCGTTCCCGCCGCAGGTGCCGCCCGATCTCGAGCAGGACGGGGAAGCCGATGCCGCCGAGCACGAACGCGGCGATGATGGGAAGCAGGATCCACGGGTCGCCCGTGAACGCCATCATGCTGTCCGCCCGCAGGCCGAAACCGGCATTGTTGAACGCCGACGCCGCATGGAACAGCGCGAACCCCAGGGCCCCGAGAGCCGAATCGGTATAGACGGCGTAGTAGCGCACGCCAATGATGAGCGCCACGATCGCCTCGATGGCGAGGCTCACCACCACCACGCCCACCGCCACCCGGCGCACATCGGCGAGCCGCAGCTCCTTGGTCTCGGCCTGCACGATCAGTTGCATGCGCATGCCCATGCGGCGCGCGACGACGATGCCGAGCAGCGAGGCCAGCGTCATCACGCCCATGCCACCGATCTGGAACAGCAACCCGATGACGATCTGCCCGAACACCGACCAGTAGGTGCCGGTATCGACGACGACGAGTCCGGTGACGCACACCGCCGAGGTCGCGGTGAACAACGCTGGCAGGGGCGCGGTCCAGTCGCCGGACGCTGAGGAGAACGGCAGCATCAGCAGGATCGTTCCGGTCAGCACGACCACCACGAAGCCGGTGCTGACCACGCGGGCTGGATGCCGGACGAACAGCCCGATCAGATGGCGGGCGCGCGAGGGCCCCGCCGCGCTACGCAGCATGAGCCTGGAGTTGTTGGGGCACTCATCCAGCGTGCGCAGCCGTGGGGCCGCGCGCACGGGCCTTGACGGCGTCCTGACGCGACGAGCAGCAGTCTTGATGCGTTCTTGACGCCGTGTGACGCGCGTCTACTCGTCGTGCCAGCCCGTGCAGTCGCCGTCCCCGCTGCAGTAGGGCGCGTTCGTGGTGCGTCCGCAGCGGCACAGCGTGGCGCGCGTCTCGGCACGCGGCCCGCTGCCGTCGTCGATGGTGAACGATCCCCTGATCCACAGCGGCTGGCCGGGCCCTGTGGTGATCGTGGCCCCGGCATCGCCCTGCTCGGCGGGACCGGAGGCGAGCTCGTAGTGCAGGGCCCCGGTGGGGCAGTGGCGAACCACGTCTGCCGTGGCAGCGGGATCGGCCGCGTGGGGCTGTATCCAGGGGCGGCGGGCGGTGTCGAAGACCTCCGGCAGGCCGCGCACGCATTCCGCGGCATGCAGGCAGCGATGCCGGTCGTAGGTGACGGTGATGCCGTCCGCCTCGTACGCCTTGATGCTGGGCTTCCCGGTCGCGGGCTTCTCGCTCATGACGACTCCTGGGTTTGCAGGCCGAACTTGCCGTGCAGCTGCGGCGGAACGAGCTCGGCATAGCCGGGATGCTTCTGGATGTAGCGCTGGGCGAACGGGCAGAACGGCAGGACCGCGAGCTCCCGCTCCCGTGCCTCGTCGAGCACCTGTCCGAGCAACTGGGACGCGAGGCCCTGCCCGGCGTAGGCCTTGCCGATCTCGGTATGGGTGAGCGAGATTCGTCCTTGCAGGATGCTGTACTCCACCGATCCAGCGACCTCGTTGGTGCCGTTGTCGAGCAACTCGTAGCGCTCGAGCATGTCGTTGTCGCGCAGGGTGAATGCCATGCGGGGCCTCCTGGTCACGTGCCTGATGCCTCCATGGTGCCGCAGCAGCGCGCTCATGGCAGGGGAACCGTCGGCCCCGGCGTATCGTGGGGGCCACTATGGCTGAGTTGAAAGCACGGATGCGCGCGGACCTGACGGCCGCGATGAAGGCACAGGACACAGAGACGAAGGCGACACTGCGCATGCTGCTCGCCGCGGTGCAGACCGAGGAAGTGGCGGGAGAATCGGCGCGGGAGCTCTCCGATGCCGAGGTCACCAAGGTACTGATGCGGGAGGCGAAGAAGCGCGCCGAATCGGCGACGGTGTACGCCGACGCTGGCCGGGAGGAGCTCGCGTCGAAGGAGCGCGCCGAGGGCGAGATCATCGCGCGCTACCTGCCCAAGCCACTGACCGATGACGAGCTTGCCTCCCTGGTCGACCAGGCGATCGAGCAGGTCGCTACCGATACGGGCGAGCGCCCGGGCATGCGGCAGATGGGTCAGGTCATGAAGGCCGCCAACGCGCTCGTGGACGCCCGCGCGGACGGGGCGCGGGTCTCGCAGGTGGTCAAGGCCCGCCTCGCGGGATAGGGGCGCGGGGGCCGCGGCGCCCCAGTCCCGGCCGCCGCTCGCGCCCCCGACCTGGCCGCCGCTCGTGCCCCCACGAGTGTGCGAAATGCGACACGCTTGGTCGCGAAAACTGTCGTTTCTCGCACACTCGCGGCGTCGACTGGCGCAGAAGTCGCGCTACCGCGATGCCCGGCCTTCCTAGCGGCAGCGTGAACCGGGCATGAACGGAAAACGAACGCTGCGGCCAGGGGTTGAACGCTCGAACCGCGATCTAGCTCGAACATTCGCAGCGCGGGCCCGCTCTGCCTGAATTGCTGCCGGACCGGCAGCCTGGGGAGTATTGGGTCATGACAGGCTCCGTTCTTCTGTTTGCGGGCATCGTGCTCATCGCTGTCGTTTCTCCGGGCCCCGATTTCGTGATCGTGCTGCGCAATGCCGTGGCAGGCGGAAGCCGATCCGGGATCGCGACGGCCATGGGGGTGGCGGTGGGCGTTTCGTTCTGGGTGGTGGCCGCCGCGGCAGGAGCGACCGCGCTGGTGTCGGCGTCGCCGATCGCGTTCGATGTCATCCGGTTCGCGGGCGCTGCGTACCTGGCGTACCTGGGAGCCCGCGCCATCATGCAAGCGTGGCGCGAGCGCGGAACGGTCAATGATCCGGGTGCCGACGCCCCGGCCCAGAGGCATCGGACTTCGTTCGGCCAGGGCTTGCTGTGCAATGTTCTCAATCCCAAGGCCGCTGTCTTCTTCCTGGCGCTGATGCCGCAGTTCGTCGGTGCCGACGGAGATTGGGCCGATATCGGTGTGCTGGCCGCGTCGGGCGGAATCGTCACCGCCGCATGGTTCCTGGCCGTTGCCATGCTCGTCGGTCGCATCCGGAAGTTGTTCCAGCGCAGGGCGGTCCGCGCTGCGGTCGGGACGGCAACGGGTTCGGTGCTGATAGGCCTTGGCGCCCAAGTCGCCTTGTCCACGTAGGAGCGCGTCGCGCCCCAGCCCTCGGCCCGAGCCCTCACCCCCAGCTCGCGGCCCCATGAGTGTGCGAAAAGCGACACGCTTGGTCGCGAAAGCTGTCGTTTCTCGCACACTCGCGGCACTAGCACTCAGCTCTCCCAGCAACCAGGCACCGCACCCCCTAGCAGTGGTCGCAGCAGCTCCCGCCGTCGTCGTCCTTGGCGAGCAGCCCGCTACCTAGTCCTCGAGGATCCCGCGCCCCGGAAGCCGCCACGGGAACGGGCACGGCCTCGGGAACGCCGCCGTCGAGCCGCCGGATGCGGGCCGCGCGGATGGCGTTGAGGATGACGAGCACTTCGGCGGACTCATGGATGAGCACGACCGTGGCGAGGCCGAGGAGTCCCGTCGCGGCGAGCGGCACGAGGATCGTGATGATCGCCAGCGACAGCGCGATGTTCTGCACCATGATGCGGCGTGCCCGCCGGGCGTGGTCGAGAACCTGGGGCAGGTGTCGCAGGTCGTTGCCGAGCAGCGCGCAGTCGGCGGCGGCGATGGCGGCGTCGCTGCCCATCGCGCCCATGGCGATGCCGGTGTCGGCGGTGGCGAGGGCGGGGGCGTCGTTGATGCCATCGCCGACCATGGCGGTGGTGCCGGTCCGCCGCAGTCCCGCGACCACCTCGGCCTTGTCCTCGGGCAGGAGGCGAGCGTGGACCTCGTCGATGCCGCACTCGGCGGCGAGGGCGCGGGCGCATGGCTCGGAGTCGCCGGTGAGCATGACGGTGCGGATGCCGCGGTCGCGCAGCTGCTTCACCACGGCGGGCGCTTCGGGGCGCAGCTCGTCGCGGACCGCGAGGATGCCGAGCACCTCGTCGGCTAGCTCGACGGCGACGACGGTAGCGCCGGATTCCTGCCACGCGCGCGCATTCTCCTCGAGCTCGGCGGGCAAGGGTATCCAGCCGGGTGCGCCGAGCCGTGCCGGGGAGCCGTTGATGCTTCCCATGAGGCCGCGGCCCGGAACGGCTTCCACGTCTTCGGCGTGGTAGCGGGTGGCGGCTCGGTGCTGGGCGGCCTCGACGATGGCTGCGGCGAGGGGGTGGTCGCTGCGTTCCTCGAGCGCCGCGGCGACGGCCAGGGGATCGGCTGCCTGCCCGGTGCCCTTTAACCCGGTGTGCTGGGTGCCGATCACGGTGGGGGTGTTGGCGGTGAGCGTGCCGGTCTTGTCGAGCGCGAGGATCGTGACGGCGCCGAGTGCTTCGAGGGCGCGTCCGGAGCCGACGACCATTCCGGCGCGGCTCGCCCCGCCGACGGCGGCGACGACGGTGAGCGGCACGGAGATGGCGAGGGCGCAGGGTGATGCGGCGACGAGCACGACGAGTCCGCGCTCGATCCACGTCATGGGGTCGCCGAGGAGCACTCCGACGACGGTGATGGCGGTGGCGAGCAGGAGGATCGCGGGCACGAGGGGCCGGGCGATGCGGTCGGCGATGCGCTGGCGGGCGCCGTGGTCCTGCTGGGCCTGCTCGACGATCGCGACGATGCGGGCGAGCGAGGAGTCGGCCACTTCCGCGGTGGCGCGGGCGGTGATGGCGCTGGTGCCGTTGATCGCCCCGGCAGGCAAGGCATCGCCGGGGCCTGCCTCGATGGGGATGGATTCGCCGGTGATGGCGGAGACGTCGAGGCTGGTGCGGCCCTCGGTGATGGTGGCGTCGGTGGCGGCGCGCTGGCCTGGGGCGAGGACGAGCGTGTCGCCGATGGAGAGCTCGGCGGCGGGGATGTCGCGGATCGTTCCGTCCCGCTTGACGGTGACGGTGGCGGGGATGAGCGCGTGCAGGGCGCGCAGGCTGCGGCGGGTGCGTGTGACGGCGAGGTCCTCGAGGCCTTCGGCGAGGGAGAACAGGATGCCGAGCAGGGCTGCCTCGGTGTAGGCGCCGAGCAGGACCGCACCGATCATGGCGATGCTCATCAGGGTGCCGACGCCGATGTGGCGGGGCAGCCGCGCGACTGCTCGTGGGACGAACGTGCTCGCGCCAACGAGGGCGGAGGCGAGGATGAGGATTGTCGACGGCAGGCCGCCCAGGGGGAGCGCTGCGGCGAGCAGGGCCGCGGCGAGCAGGGCCGCGCGGATCGTGGGGTGGCGGAGGGCCTCGCGGATCATGGCGTGCTCCCCTCGGTGGTGCCGAGCAGGATGCCGAGAAGCGATGCGGTCTCGGGGGCGAGGCGGTAGAGGACGAGCTTGCCGTCGCGGCGGGAGGTGACCATGCCGGCGGCACGGAGCTGGCGGAGGTGGTGCGAGGCGAGCGCCTTGCTGGTGCTGGTGATCCAGGACAGGTCGCAGACGCAGAGCTCACCGCCGCTGGCAAGGGCGGTGGCGAGGGCGATGCGGGTCGGTTCGGCGAGGCCACGGGCCTGCTCTGCGGCGCGTCGACGTTGTTCTTCGCTGGGGAGGCTGGTGCGGATGGCCTCGGCGCGGGGCAGGTCGAGGCAGAGCAGGTCGCAGGAGTCGGCCATCTCGGAAGTCATGCAAACAGTCTAACGAGTGTTTGCGTGAGCGTCAGGGCCTGGGTCCTGCTGGGGTCGGCAAGTGTGCGAAGAACGACAGGTTCGAGCACGGGGGGGTGTCGCTTATTCCACACTCGTGGACCCCTGCCATGCGGGCACGGGAGGCTCGGTAGAGGCGCTACTCGCACTCCACGATCGGCTGCGGGTCATAACGCACCGTGCGAGTGGTGCGGGAGATCTCCGCGCCTGTGAGGGCATTGCGCACCACGCGGGTATCGGAGGTTGTGAAGCCTTGCGCCCCGCTCGAGGGGTAGCAGTTCGGTCCCTCGGGAAGGGTGATGCGCGACGGGCTCGTGTAGGCCCAGCGGCCCCCGTTGATCGACTGCACGTTCACCGTCTTGGTGCCCCAGATGCGCACCGTCACGCTCGAGGAGTCGCCGAAGGACTGGATGAGGATGCCCGTGCTGTAGGGGTTGTGGAACTTCACATCGATCGCGCCCTCCCACACCGTCGCCTCGCGGCCCGCCGGATACCGCGAGATGTAGTACGAGTGCTCCTGGTGCTCCACATCGTCCATGCCCGCGAAGTACGAGGCGTTGTACAGCGTGGTGGCGAACTGGCTGATGCCGCCCCCCACCGCCTCCGAGGGCCGCCCGTTGAGGATGATGCCCGATTCGATGTAGCCCTGCGCGGTGCCCCGTGGCCCGGTGTAGCCGTTGAGCGAGAATGTCTCGCCCGGCTTGACCACTGCGCCGTTGACCTCGCGGGCGGCCTGGCGGATGTTCACCCCGGACTCGGTGGCGAACCCGCCGGTGGTGTACTCGGCGATGACCTCGTTGATGCCGAGCGCCTCGGCGTCGGCGGTGCGGAACTCCGCGATGATCTCCACGTACTCGGCGTCGACGGCACGCTCCTCGGTGCGCAGCATCAGCTCGTCGAACCCGTCGAGCGTTGCTTCCCAGTCGATCTCGCTGCCAGAGCGGTCCGCCACCACATAGGGGCCCGCGTTGCCCAGGGCCACGGTCGCGTCGCGCGCCGGGTACTCGGTGGAGGCCAGCTGGGGGGCGAGGATGCCGATCGCGGCCTCCTGGTCGAAGGAGTGCCGCAGCTCCGGGCCGTCCGCCTCGAAGCGCAGCACCTCGCCGACCTGCTCGGGCGGCAACGTCGCGGTGGTCCCGCTGGTCCCGGTGACCACGAGGGGAGTGGCGAGCGCGGGCTCGGCGATCTCGCGCATCGCGCGGTCGATGTCGTCCTCGGTGAGCTCGACGTCGGTGATGTCGGTCGGCAGCACCAGCGGCACGCCGAGGGGCCAGTCCTGGGCGATGATGCCGCGTGCGGTCTCGGCGAGCAGCTGCTGCCCCTGCTGGGGGATGATCGGGATGGCCCGGGCGCCCTCGAAGGCGATGCCACCAGGTTGCGGTTCCCGGTCGATCTCGCTGACGAGCCGCTCCATGGTTGCGGTCAGCGCCGCCTCATCGATCGTGCGGGCGGCGGGGACCTCTCGCTCCCGGAACAGTGAGGCCAAGCGGGTCAATGGGTTCAGGGGCTGGTGCGCGGCCTGCTCGACGGTCGCCTCCAGGTCGAACGAGAGGCCGGCCTCGGCAGGCACCACGGTGGTCTCCACGTCGCCGGCGAGCACGGGCACCGCGGCGGTCTCCCGATCGCTCAGCGCTTGCCGCAGCTCCGCGAGCGCTTCGCCGCGCTCCATGCCGCCGACCTCGACACCGAGCACCTCGGTGCCCCGCGCCATCTCGCCGCGGCCCAGGTAGAGATCCGCGCCATATGCCACGCCCATGAGGAGGAGCAGCGCCGTCGCGGCGAGGATGATGCGGCGACCGCGAGGCTTCCTGGGCTCGCTAGCGCCGCTGTTGTCGTTCTGCTCGTCGGTCACGCGTGCACGGCTCCCCTGATGATCGGTGGTCCCGATCCTATCCAATGCGTGCTGGTAGGGCACAAGCTTCCAGATCGCGTACACCGCGCGGTTCCGCTCCTGTGCGGGGCCGGGGCGGCACGGATACCGTGGTTGCCATGCCCGCACTCGTATCCGGCGAAGCGGTCCAGCTCGACCTGCGGCACGCTACCTTCGCCAGCCGCGGCGTCGCGATGGCCATCGATGTGACCGTGCAGCTCACCCTGCTCGGCACGCTTCTCGCCGTGCTGTTCTCGGCGCTGCCCGCGCTCGATCCCGCCGCCCACGCCGCGATCTCCCTCCTGCTCGTCATCCTGGTGATGATCGCCCTGCCCGTGCTGGTCGAGACGCTGACACGGGGCCGCAGCCTCGGCAAGGCCATCATGGGGCTGCGGGTGCTGCGCGATGACGGAGGAACCATCAGTGGCCGCCATGCCCTCGTGCGGGGGCTCGCGGGATTCTTCCTCGATTTCTGGGTGCTGGGCTTCTTCGGCGCGGTCGCGCTCGTGACGTCGCTGGCGAGCCCCGCGGGGAAAAGGGCCGGGGACCATCTCGCGGGGACCATCGTCGTGCGCGAGCGGCTCGCCCCGGTGGTCGCCGCAGCGGGCAGCAACCCTCGCGGCCGAGCGGACTGGACCCGCACCGTCGATCTCACCGATGTCGGCCCGGCGTTGCACCAGTCTGCCCAGCAGTTCCTCGCGCGCCGCGACTCGTTCTCGGTGGCCGCGCGCGATCGCATCGCTGCTGATCTCGCGGCGAGCTTGCTGAAGCGCACCGGAGCCACGCCGCCCGCAGGACTGCCGGACGAGGATGTGATCAGCGATCTCGTGGCCGAGCGCCGGGCCCGTCTCGCCCGCCCCCGGAGCCAGGCGGCCCCCGCGCCCCGTTCCGGCGGCCCCGCCAGCGACGACCCCTGGGCCGCGCCGCCACGCTGACGGTTCCGCGTGCCCGGGCGTCAGTCGGCCAGGTAGCGCAGCATCACCGCGGTGTCGAAGTGCCGCGTTTCGGCCAATCGGAGCCGGATGCGCTTGTCCAGTGGCGGGAACAGGGGCGTGCCTCCGCCGAGAACCACGGGCGAGATGAAGAGCTGGTACTCGTCGATGAGCCCGTGCGGCATCAGCGACGCCGCCAGTCCCGCGCCACCGACCTCCATCGCGCCATCGCCACCGGCCTTGAGCCCGCGCACCACCTCGACCGCGTTCTCGCTGACCAAGGTGCTGTTCCACTGGACCTCGGCTAGCGTCCGGGAGAACACGAACTTGGGCTTCTCGGTCCAGAGCCCGCCGAACTCGCGCTCGATGGGCGGCGCGTCCTCGGTCACGCGCGGCCAGTACTCGGCCATCAGCTGGTACAGGCGTCGGCCATGCAGCGAGATCTCGATCTCGCGGTACCTGTCGTTGTGGTACTGGTGCAGCTCGTCGTCCGGTTCGGTCCAGTCGATGCTGCCGTCGCGATCGTTGATATAGCCATCGACGGAAACGCCGATGGGATAGATCAGTTTCCTCATGATGGGGTAGACCTCCTGCGCGCTGGGATCTCATCGTCGCAGGAGCGCGCGATCCGCGGCCGGTTCCGGGCGAATGGAACGGCCCGGGCGCAACGGCCCGGTGGGCGTGGCCGCCCGCGCTGCGTACGCGGCCAAGGGCTGGCAGACTCTGAGTTCACTGAGGCGAACCAGCCGGAGGGATCCACGTGGCACCAGCTGGCTGGCGCGTCCTGACACGATCGAAGGGGGAACGATGACCCATCCACCGGGCTCGAATCCAGGCAGCGACGATCCACGGGGGAACTGGCCACCACCACCCGGCTACGAGCCACCACCAGGTGCCGCGGCGGGACCGCAGGACGGCTACGGCATGCCCCCCATGCAGCCAGTGGACCCGGCACGCTTCGGCGCGCCCCGGCCCGGCGTGATCCCGCTGCGTCCCCTCGGCGTCGGCGAGATCCTCGACGGCGCGGTCAAGACAATGACCCGCTACGCGGTCGTCATGTTCGGCCTCACCGCGATCCTGGTCACCATCGGCCAAGTCATCGCGACCGTCGCGCAGATCCCCACCGCTGACGTGGCGTTCGATCCAGCCGCGATGGACACCGCGCCGGAAGGGATGGCCGGATGGGTCGGGGGCCAGCTGATCGCTGCGGTGATCTCCGGGCTCGTCACGATCGTGCTGCTCGGCATGCTGACCACTGTCGTCAAGACAGCCGTGCTCGGCGATCGCATCACCATCGGGGAGACCTGGACCGCGGCTCGCCCGCACTTGCTGCGGATCCTCGGCCTGTACCTGCTCGGTGTCGTCGCGGGGATCACGCTGGTCGCTATCGTGACCGGGAGCTTCTTCGTGCACTGGGCCATCGGCATCGTCGCGGTGCTCGCAGCCCTAGCGCTCGTGGTGTGGGTGGGCGTGCTCGTCTCGCTCTCCGTGCCGGCGCTGGTGTTCGAGAAATCCGGTGTGATCACAGCCATCAAGCGCTCGATCGCGCTGGTGCGCGGCACGTGGTGGCGGGTGCTGGGCGTGCTGCTGCTCGTGATGCTCATTGTCATCGGTATCAGTCTGATCTTCATGATCCCGTTCGGGATCCTCAGCGGAATCGCCGGCTACGCGACGGCCAGCAACGTCCCGGTGCTCGTCATCTCGGCGATCGGAGGGATCCTGTTGTCCATCGTCGTCACGCCCTTCTCCACGGCAGCCACCTCGCTGCTCTACGTCGACCTGCGCATGCGCAAGGAGGGGCTCGACATCGAGCTTGCCCGCGCTAGCGGGGAGCAGGGCGCCGGGTAGCCAAGCGATGCCGTCACTGAGCGCGCTGCAGCCCCCCGTCGAGATCGCTCGGGATCCGGCGGGGGCCGCCGCGCGCGAGGAACTGTCCCGAGCGGTCTACCTCGAGCAGCGACCATCGCTGCTCGAGCAAGCGACGGCGTGGCTGCTCGAGCAGATCAGCCAGGCGATCAGCCTTGCGCTGGCCGGCATCGAGGGCGCCGCCCCAGGAGGAACCGGTAGCCTCCTCGTCCTCCTCGCCGTCCTGGTCCTGGCGATCCTGCTGGTTCGGTGGCGGGCAGGAGCGCTGCGCAACAGCCGTGCCGCACGCTCCCGGCTCAGGGGCATGGCGAGCAAGAGTGCACGTGACCATCGACTCCTGGCGGAGAGCGCGATCCGCGCGGGAGACCTCGCCACGGCCATCGCCGCCCGGTTCCACGCCGCCACTACCAGCCTCGAGGAGCGTGGCATCATCGACGACACCCGCGGCTCCACGGCCTGGGAGCTCGCCGAGCGCCTGCGGGACGACCATCCAGACGCAGCCACGGCGATGCGCTCCGCCGCCCGGGTGCTCGATGACGTGCTCTACGGGCACCGCGAGGCCACGATGAGCGACTACGCGGCCATCGCCGCCGCCGATGATGCCCTCGCCATCGGCCGGGCGAGCAAGGACCAGCCCATCGGCGCGACCCCCGAGGCACCCCGGTGAGCGCCTTGCCGCGCCCCACGACCTGGCGCGAGCGCTGGCATGCCGTGCGCGCGCCCCTGCTGATCGCCGTCGCTGTGGTCAGCACGGCCATCATCACCGTCCTCATCGGCGGGACCGATACCAGCACGCCTCTCGATCCGCGCTCGGCGGCACCGTCGGGCACCCGCGCGCTCGACGTGCTGCTGCGCGAGCAAGGCGTGCAAGCCAGCCGGATCGAGTCCTACGACGAGGCGCGCGCCGCTGCCCCGGGCGGCACAATCCTCATCACCGACCCCGCGGACATGCCCAGCCAGCGGGTCCTGGACCTCATCAGAACCGCGAGCGCCACTGTCCTTGTCGACCCGGGCCAGTCGCTGCTCGAGGAACTGCCCGGTGAGGTGGAGCTGCGCGGCCCCGCGCTCACGGCCGCGCTCGATCCCGGTTGCGCCCTGCCCGCTGCCGCGATGGCCGGGCGTTCCACCCTCGGCGGCGCCCGCTACAGCGCCGGGCCTTCAGCGATCAGCTGCTACGACGAGTCGCTCGTGGTCATTCCCGCCAGCGCGGGCAATGGCACCATCATCATCCTCGGCTCCGCCGATGTGCTCACCAACGAGCACCTGGGCGATGAGGGCAATGCCGCCCTGTCGATGATGCTGCTCGGCCGGCACCCCGCGCTCGCCTGGTACCTGCCGAGCCCCACCGATCCGGCGTTCCGCACCGACGAGCAGTCGCTGGTCTCCCTGATCCCGCCGGGCTGGTGGTTCGCCGCCGCCCAGGTGTTCGTCGGAGTAGTGCTGCTCGCCGCGTGGCGCGCCCGACGCCTCGGCCCGATCGTCACTGAGCCACTACCGGTGATCATCCGCGCCACCGAGACCCACGAGGGGCGCGCCCGCCTCTATCAGCGCGCCCGCGACCACGCCCATGCCGCAACCGTCCTGCGCGCCGCCACGACCCACCGGGCCGCCCGCGCGCTGCGGCTGCCCCGAAGCACCGATGATCGCACCCTCGCGGCCACCATCGCCGCGCGGACGGGCCGGGAGCCTGGCGCTGTCACCGGACTGCTGCACGGGCCCGGGCCCACCGATGACTCGGCGTTGCTCGTGCTGGCCCGCGAGCTCGCCGACCTCGAGCATGACCTCGACCTTGGCCGTGACACCCCGGAGGGAACCCACCCATGAGCTCACCACAGAATGCCAGCAGCCCCCGCGAGGCCATGAATGCCGTGCGCAAAGAGATCGGCAAGGCCGTGATCGGCCAGGACGCTGCGGTCAGCGGGCTGCTCGTGGCTCTGCTGTGCCGGGGCCACGTGCTCATCGAGGGGGTACCGGGGGTGGCGAAAACCCTGCTCGTCCGCGCGCTCGCCGCGAGCCTCGGCCTGCGCTCGACGCGCGTGCAGTTCACCCCCGACCTGATGCCTTCCGACATCACCGGATCGATCATCTACCACGCCGCGGCGGAGCGGTTCTCGTTCCGCGAGGGGCCAGTGTTCACGAACCTGCTCATCGCGGATGAGATCAACCGCACCCCGCCGAAGACCCAGTCCGCGCTGCTCGAGGCGATGGAGGAGCGCCAGGTCACCGCGGACGGGGAATCCCGCATGCTGCCCGATCCATTCGTGGTCGTCGCCACCCAGAACCCGGTGGAGCAGGAAGGGACGTACTCGCTGCCCGAGGCGCAGCTCGACCGGTTCCTGCTCAAGCTCACGATGGGCCTGCCCCCGCGCGAGGACGAGACGGGGCTCGTCGCGCGGCACATGGCGGGCTTCGATCCGCATGACCTGGCCGGGGCCGGGGTGCGCGTGGTCGCGAGCGCGGCGGATCTCGCGGCGGCCCGCGAGGAGGTGCGGGGCGTCACGGTCGGGGAGGAGATCGTGGGCTATGGGGTCGATCTGTGCCGCGCCACGCGAGCGGTTCCGGCGGTGCAGCTCGGTGTCTCGCCGCGCGGGGCGACGGCCCTGCTGCATGCCGCGCGGGCCTGGGCATGGCTGGTGGGGCGTGACTATGTGACCCCCGACGATGTGAAGGCGATCGCCCGCCCGGCGCTGCGCCACCGGCTTGGCCTGCGGCCCGAGGCGGAGATGGACGGCACCACGGCGGAGGGGGTGCTCGACCACGTGCTCGCGACCGTGGCAGTGCCGCGATGACAACCAGTGGCGGTGCCGCGATGACAACCGGTGGCGGGAGCGTGGTCGTGACCGGGCGCGCGGGCGCGCTGGCGATCGCGGCCGCCCCAGTGGTGGGGGTTCTTGCTCCGTCGTGGTGGGGGCTCGGCGGCGCGGCGCTGCTCATGCTGGCTCTGATCGTCACCGATTGGGCGTTGGCCGGATCGCTGCGGGAGATCGAGGTGACCAGGTCGGGGGAGAGGTCGGTGCGGCTCGGGGAGAGCGTGGAGTCGCGCCTGCGGATCGTTAACGAGGGTCGGCGCAGGGTGCGGGGGCACGCGCGTGACGCCTGGGTTCCCAGCGCAGGTGCCACCGGCAATCAATGGGCCATCGATATCCCCCCGGGGAACGCGCGTGCTGTTGCCGTGCGGATCGCGCCGGTGCGCAGGGGCGACCGCCATGTGGTGGCGACGACGATCCGATCGGTGGGGCCGCTGGGCATCGCGGGGCGGCAGCATGATCGGCATGTCCCTGGATCAGTGCGGGCGCTGCCACCGTTCACGAGCCGCAAGCACTTGCCGTCGCGCACGGCGCGGCTGCGGGAGCTCGACGGGCGGCAATCGGTGCTCGGGCGGGGCGAGGGAACCGAGTTCGATGCGCTGCGCGAGTATGTGCCGGGTGATGATGTGCGCTCGATCGATTGGCGCGCCACGGCCCGCTCCCGCGATGTGATGGTCCGCACCTGGCGCCCGGAGCGGGATCGCCGCATCCTCATCGTGGTCGATAGCGGCCGCACTTCCGCGGGCCGGGTGGGGGATGCGCCGCGCCTGGACGCGCAGCTCGATGCGGCCCTGTTGCTCGCTGTGCTGGCGTGCCGGGCGGGGGACCGGGTGGACTACTTCTCGCACGATGTGGCGGTCACCTCCCGCGCGTCGGGCACGACGGAATCGGTGCTGCTTCCCGCCATGGTGGAGGCGATGGCCACAGTGGAGCCGCGGCTTGCCGAGACCAGCGCGGCAGGCCTGGTGGCGGAGGTGCTGCGCAGGGGCCGCAAGCGGTGCCTCGTGGTGCTCGTGACCCCGCTCGAGCCCGCAGCGATCCAGCATTCCTGGCTACCCGTGCTCGGTGGGCTGCTCGCCCGGCACCAGGTGATCCTCGCGTCGGTCGCTGACCCGGCGCTGTGCGATATCGCCCGGGATCGCTCGAGCAGTGATGCCGTCCATGCGGCAGCGGCTGCCGAGCAGGACCTCGCGCAGCGCGACGGTGTCGCGGCCTCGTTGCGCGCGCGAGGAGTCATCGTCGTCGATGCGGGGCCAGAGGAGTTGCCGCCCGCCCTCGCTGATCAGTACCTCGCGCTGAAGGCCGCCGGGCGCTTGTAGGGAGCGGGACCAGTGCTAGCGGCTCAGGCTGCCGAGCCCGGTGGGGGAGCCGCCGCTCGGTGGCTGACTAGGCTGCTGGGGCTCCGACGGCTCCGACGGCTGGGTGGGTTCCGACGGCTCGGTGGGCTCGGTGGGTTGCTCGCCACCGCTGTTGTCCTTCATGTAGGCGGCGGCCGTGCTGCGGATCTGCCCGAGGTATCGGTAGCCCTGCGTGCCGGGGCACTCGGTGTTGTTGACGTCGCGGTGCGCGAACACGATCGGTACGGTGATCGGCTGGCCCTGCGGCACCCAGGTGAAGCTGGTGCCCTCCGAGTACATGACCGTGGTGCCCGTGGCGGTGAGCGTGGGTTGCGTGCCAGCCGGGTTGAGCGCGTTCGCTGTGGCCAGCCGCCACCCGGTGAGCTCGGCGATGGCGGTGATCTGCGCGGAGGAGGGCGCGCTGCTGGTGAATGTCCCGATCATCGAGAATCCTGCGGTGTTCTCATTGAAGCCACCGGCGTGAGCACCCTGGACCGGCCGGTCCATTCCGCCGAAGCGGCCCTCGTAGATGTTGCCGAACTTGTCGACGAGGGCGTGGTAGCCAACGTCGCCCCAGCCGAGCGTCAAGGTGTGGTAGGCGTAGATGCCGCGCACGATCTGCCGGGCCTCGGACTCGGTGTACTGGTTGTTGCCGGCGGTGTGGTGGATCGCGACGCCGCCCAGGCTATCGTTGTAGACGGTGTTGCGCCTGCGGATCGATTCGTCGGCGCCCCATTGCCTGCGGGTGATGACGCGCGGCTTGGCGGGGGTGCCCGCGATGCTGGTGGGTGCGCGATCCGCATCCTGCGCGGGACGGAGTGGCGCGGCGCTCGGTCGCACGAGCACGGCGGAGAGCCCTCCGGGCATGCCCGGGGTGGTGGTTGTCTGCACGCCAGCGATCCGTTGCCCGCGCACATGGATCTGGACTGCCGTTGTCTGGCCGAAGAAGACGAGCTCGGTGCCGTTGCGGACATCCGGGGCTGCCGGGTCCGCGATGTTGTTCGGGCCGTGGCCGCCGTGGAGGTCGCGCCATTCGCCCCAGGTACCGTCGCTGGCGCGCGCCCGGCATTGCCCGTCGAGCATGCCTGGGCCCTCCCAGGCGACGCCGAGGAGGTTGAACGGCTCGTCCTGGGCGACCTCGAAGACCTGCGAGATCTCGCTCGGGCTGCTGATGCCCACGGGTCCGCGGGCGATGCTGGTGCCGTCGAGCGGGACGTCGGTCAGCGTGGTGCCGTCGCTCGCGGTGTGGGTCACCGAGCGAGGCGATCGGCGAGCGGGCAAAGCCTGCGCCGGGCGGGTGCCGATCAGTCCCGCGGGTCCGATGGCGGTCGCGGTCGTGGTCGCGGCGGCGATGATCAATGCTTGCCTGCGGGTGAGCGCGGTCAAGGGTCCTCCTGGGGTGGCGAGCGAGCCAGTGGCCCTGGCGGCCTTGTGGTCTCGTGAACTAGCTCGCACCACAGTAGGCATGGTTGAAGCACGAACGACATACGGTCGGGTGACTATCCGGCATCAGTCGGCCGCCCGCGCTGAGCTACGCGGGAGCGGAGACGGGCGCGTGGTTGTGCCCGGACTGGCCCGGGAGGTCGCCGATGCTGCCGCGCGCCACCGCGTTGCGGCCGATGACCAGGGCGTAGGCGAGGAAAGCAACCTCCGCTACGACCCCGATGCCGATGCGCGCCGGGGTGCCGAGCCCGCTTGGGGTGACAACTGCTTCGATGAGGCCCGATACGAGCAGGACAAGGGCTAGCCCGAGCGCGAGGATGGCAACGACCCGGCCTTCCTCGGCGAGGGCCCGGCCGCGCGCGCGGGGGCCGGGATCGATGAGCGTCCAGCCCAGCCGCATTCCTGCTCCGGCCGCGACGAACACTGCGGAGAGCTCGAGCAGCCCGTGGGGGAGGATGAGCCCGAGGAACACATCGAGCCGATCGGCGGCCGACATGAGCCCGGCGGCGACGGCGACGTTGGCGGCGTTGATGAACAGGATGTACACCACCGGCACGATAAGGATGCCGACGATCAGCGAGGCCGCAGCGATGTAGGCATTGTTGGTCCATACCTGCGCGGCGAACGAGGCGGCCGGGTGCGTGGAGTAGTAGGACTCGAAGTCGCCACCGGGCCGGGTGAGCTCGCGGATCTCCTCGGGCGCGGCGACGGCTGCGCGCACCGCGGGATCCCGGGCGACCCAGGTGGCGATGAGGACGGTCATGGCGAGGAAGGCCGCGGTCGTGGCGATCCACCAGGCGCGGGTGCGGTAGAGCGCGGCGGGGAACGTGCAGGTGGCGAACCGCGTGATGGCATGCCAGCTTGGGGCGGGCGTCCCGGTGATGGCGGAGCGGGCCCGGGTGACGAGCATGGTGAGCTCGTCGACGAGGCGGGGATCGTGCGTGGTGGTGCGGGCGATCGATAGGTGGGTCGTTGCTTGCTGGTAGAGGGCGACTAGTTCGTCAGCCTCGGAGCCGGTGAGCCTGCCCGCTCGTCGCGACAGCTCGGCGAGCCGTTGCCATTGCTCGCGATGGGCGGCGGCGAGAGTCTCGCTGTCCATGGGTGGTGGGCTCCCCTCGGTGCTGCCGGATGGGCCGTGCCCCTCAGTCAATCAGGGCGTGGTGGAAGGTGCCACTCGTGCGATCACGGAAGAGCCACCACACCACAAGGTAATCCATTGTTTAATTAGTCTCCTGGGCGCGAAATGGTCGATTCCGCAATAAAAGGGGACGGTGATCACAGCGAGTAACAGTTCCCGCGAGACAGCCGATTATTCCCCCGAGAACGCTGGCCGAGAGTTGCTGCCCAGAGGGGTGGGCAGCAGCACTCACAGCAAGGCGGGACCGGAAAGCTGCTCTGAGGGGTGAGTAGCATTTCCGCTACGTTCGACGCGGTCCTCCGGGGCCAGCCATGCTGCTGCGCTGCAGCGGCGCAGAAGGTTCATGGCGGCAATGCTCGCGCCTGTTCCGGCATCATCCCGATTGGGCATTGCCGCCATGAACCAACAATAAGCTTCAGCACCAAAACGGACAATACCGGTATTTCTTGGGAGAATCGCGCCTATTCATCGATCTCGACAATGATCAGCGAGTAGTTATCCCGGCTACCGCGACGGATCGCGGTCTCCACCAGAAGATCGACGCAGTCCAGCCCGTCCCGCTCCATGAGGGCCTTCTCGATCACGCGGTCGTCGAGAACGCTATGGATTCCATCGGTGCACAGCACGGCGCGCAGCCCAGCACCCGCTGGGCGCGCCCCCGGCTCGGAGATGTTCGCCTCCGGCGCCTGCCCCGGGCGGCCCAGGCACTGCGACAGCACATGCGTCGGATTGCCGAACGCATCCCGCACCACGTCATCGCAGGACTCCTGCCGCAGAACACCGTCGGGCCCAGCGACATACACCCGGCTATCGCCGACATTGAACACCCGCAGCGAGCCCGGCCCCACCGCGATTCCCGCCACCGTCGTTGCCATGCCCGCGAGGCCCGTGCTGCGCCCCACGGATCGGATCCGGTCATGGATCGAGCGAACTCCCCCCGAGATCCCGGGCGCCGAGGCCAGGCGCTCCTTGCTCGCGATGAGCTCCATAAGCGCGACCCGGCTCGCGACATCCCCGCCCGGCTGCCCGCCCACGCCGTCAGCGACCGCGAGCACGGTGGGACGGGCCAGCGGCATCCGGAAGGTCATCGCCACACCGTGCTCGGCCTGGCTGAACCAGGAATCGACCGCGATCGCATCCTCGTTGCGGTCACGGAAGAAACCCCGATCGGTGACAGCGTGCGCCGTCAGAGTGAGTCCCACCCCGCCCACGATAGTGACCCGGCAGGCACTCCTGCGCGGACTTACCGGGATCCGCTGGAGTCGTTGAGCTCCCCGATCTCCCCGATGAGCCGCTCCACCACGTCCTCGAGCATCACCACGCCGAGGATCGCGCTGGTTCCATCGGTGACCAGCGCGACGTGCACCCCGCCCTCCTGCATGCCATCGAGCGCGTCATCGAGCAACGTATCGGCGGCGAAGCGGGGCAGCGCGCGGATCACGTCCCCGGGCAGCGGAGCCCCTGGGTCCAGCGAGGCATCGAGCAGGTCCTTGACATGGACATAGCCCGTGAGCTCGCCGTTATCGTCCGCGAGCGGGAACCGCGAGTACCCGGTGCGGACGCACTCGGCCTGTGCCTGCGCGATCGTCGCTGACCGCGGCAGCACCGTCAGCTCGGTGCGGGGCACGGTGATCGAATCGATCGTCTCGCTGCTCATGCTCAGCGCGCCCCAGAGCAACTGGTGCTCCTCCGCATCGATGAGCCCCTCGGCCTTCGACTCGCTGACGAAGCTCGCCACCTCCTCGGCGGTGAACGCCGCCGCCACCTTGTCCCGCGGGGTGACCTTGATAAGCCGCAGCGTCGTGTTGGCGATGAAGTTGATCAGCAGCAGCAACGGCTTGGCCACCTGCACGATGACGTACAGCATCGGTCCGAGGATCATCGCGGCCCGGGCAGGACCCGCGATCGCCAGGTTCTTCGGCACCATCTCGCCAATAGTCATGTGCAGCGACAGCACGATCGTCAGCGCGATGACCAGCGCGATCGGATGCAGCAGCGCCGAGGGAACGCCCATGGCCTCGAGGGGAATCTCGAGGAAGTAGGCCACGGCAGGCTCTGCCACGGCCCCGAGCCCCAGAGAGCACATCGTGATGCCGAGCTGCGCCCCGGCCATCATCAGCGAAACATTGTCCACCGCCCGCAGCGTCCAGCGCGCGAGGCGGCTGCCGGACTCGGCGAGCGGCTCGATCTGCGTGCGCCGGACCGACACCAGCGCGAACTCGGCTCCAACGAAGAACGCGTTGCCCGCGAGCAGCGCGATGCCGATGAGCATTCCCGTGATATCGATCATGACCGTGCCTCCTCGGACGAGGTGCCGCTGGCCGGGGATGTGATCGACATCCGGACCCGCGCCACGCGATAGCCGTCGACCTGCGTGACCGTCAGGCGCACATCAGCGTCGGTGGGAAGCCCATCCTCGTCGAGGTCCTGGGTATTGCGCCCCGCGAGGGTGATCGTGTCCCCGGGCACCGCGAGGCGCCCGAGCTGCTCGATGATGACACCACCGATGGTGTCGGAGTGCTCGCCCTCGGGCAGGTCGACACCAGTGAGGTCATCGATCTGGTCCGGCCGCAGCAGCCCGGGCAGCGTCCAGGTGCCGTCGGCGAGCTGGCGGGCGCGCGCCGAGGGCCGATCCTGCTCGTCATCGATCTCGCCGACGATCTCCTCGACGAGATCCTCGATCGTGACGATGCCATCGGTGCCGCCGTACTCATCGACCACGACCGCGAGATGGATCCCGCTGCGCAGCTCGGCGAGCACATCATCGATCGGCAGCGAGCTCGGCAAGGCCCGTACCTCGCTCATGATGTCACGGGCAGTGGTGGAAGCACGCTCGTGCGGCGGGACCGCGAGCGCCTCCTTGAAGTGCACGACCCCGATCACGTCATCGACGGAGGAATCCTCCACCGGAAAGCGCGCGTGGCCGGTGCGCGAGACCAGGGCCAGCACATCGGTGACCGGCAGGTCCGCAGCGACAAAGGTGACCCGCGGGCGCGGGGTCATCACATCGGCCGCGGTCTGCTCGGCGAACTCCGCCGCCTGCGACAACCGCTCGGCCACATCCGGCTCGAGCAGGCCCTCCGACGCGGACTTCGTGGCGAGGGCGCCAAGCTCCTGGGCGGAGCGGGCGGAGGCGAGCTCCTCGCGCGGCTCCACGCCCAGCGCCCGCACCATAGCGTTGGAGGCGCCATTGAGCACGCGGATAAGCGGGCGCGACGCGGCAGTGAACGCGCGCTGGGGCCCCGAGACCGCTCGCGCCACGCGCTCGGGCTCGGAGATCGCCCAGTTCTTCGGCACGAGCTCGCCAAAGACCATCTGGGTGATCGTCGCGGTCAGCAGCGCGACGGTGATCGCTACGCCGAGGCTGCTCGACTCCGGCAGGCCGAGGCCCTCGAGCAGCGGGCGCAGCAGCGTCGCGAGGGAGGGCTCGGCGATGAAACCGATCACCAGGCTGGTGACGGTGATGCCGAGCTGCGCGCCAGACAGCTGAGTGGACAGGGATTTCAGGGCCTTCTGGACCGATTGAGCGCCCTTGTCGCCCTCCGCCGCTGCCGTAGCGATCAGCGGGCGGTCCACGGTCACGAGAGCGAACTCGGCGGCCACGAACAGCGCGTTCGCGGCGATCAGGATGACCGCGAGGCCGAGCAGGATCCAGGCTTCTAGCATGTCGTCGACCTCCGCTGCCGGGCATCGCGCGCGCGGGTGCCGGGCCAGGGGAGGAACTGGTGCCCCGTCACAGGATCAAGGCGCTGTGACGGGCAGGTACTGCAACTGTCCATGGCGATCAAATGTAGCCGATGCCGAGCGGGTCCCGCACGGTGATCCGCGCCTCGCCGGCCGGGCAGGGTCGATGCCGCTCCGGGGTGTGCCAGGATGAATCCGATCACCACTACTGACAACCGAGGAGGCCCGCGAGGTGCGCAGCCAGGACCACCCGGGCGGCACCCGCGAAGCCTCGATCGCAGTACTGCTCGCGTGCGCCGCGATGAGTGCCGCGGCGCTCGTGGGCAGCGGACGCATGGGAAACCAGTCGCTGGGCTCCGCGGCCGACGGCATCTTCGCCGAGACGGCCACCGTGCTCGCGCCTGCCGCGCCTGGGTATGCACTGTGGCCCGTCCTCTACCTGGGGCTTGCCGCGTACGCGGTGTGGCAGGCCCTGCCCGCGCAGCGGAGCTCGCCGCGCCACGCTCGGCTGCGCGGCTGGGCCATCGCCTCGATGCTGCTCAACGCCGCCTGGATCATCACGGCCATCTCGGGCGCCCTGCTCGCTAGCGTGGTGATCATCCTCGCCCTGCTCGCGACGCTTGTCGTGATCCTCGCGACCATCGCCGGGGCCTGCCCCTCGGGACGCATCGATCGGCTGCTCGTTGACGGGGTGCTCGGGCTCTACCTCGGGTGGATCATGGCCATGGTGCTCGCGAACATCGCCGCCTGGCTCGCGCGCATCGGCATCGGCGCGGCGGACCCCTCGAGCACCGCCACCGCATGGGCATCCGGAGCGATCTGCGGCCTCGTGATGGCCTCGGTGCTCCTCGTCCGGGCCAGCGGCGGGCGGGTCGCGCCGGCGGCCGGGGTGGCGTGGGCACTGGCGTGGATCGCGCAGGGCAGGCTCGCCGGGGACCTCGCGGCCCCCGCCATCGGGCTCGTCGCCGCAGCGGGCGCAGCCGTGATCCTCGTGGCGGTGCTCGCTGCCCGTTCCAGGCCCATGCTGGTGCCTGGTCCACCGCGGGCCGAAAACCTGTTGCCCGCGTGGCATGCCTGGCGCGATAGTCACAGGCGTGCCCCGCTCTGACTCGCCCGACCCCCGCGCGCCGATGCTCTCGAGCGTGGGCCTCGCGCTCGCCTCCGCAGCGCTCTTCGGCCTCTCGGGCCCCTTCGCGAAGGCACTGCTCGATGCCGGCTGGTCGCCGCTAGCGGTGGTACTGGCCCGGATCAGCGGGGCAGCAGCCATCCTCGTGGTGGCACTGCTGGTCATGGAGCGTGGCCGGGCACGGATGCACGCTCGCGCGATGCTCAGCGACCGGTCGACGATCCTGCTATTCGGCATCGCCGCCATAGCTGGTGTGCAGCTGTGCTTCTTCTCGGCCGTGCAGTACCTGCCAGTGAGCGTGGCCCTGCTCATCGAGTTCCTCGCTCCCGTGGTGGTGCTCGCGTGGGCCTGGCTGGTGCGCGGCACGAGACCGGACCGCGCGACCCTGCTGGGGGCCGCGGTGGCGGTTTGCGGCCTGGTGCTGGTGGTCGGGCCAGGCAGCCCCACTGGGCTGCACCCGGCTGGCGTCGCCTGGGCCATCGCCGCGATGGCCTGCGTGGCCTGCTACTTCCTCATCGTCGACCGGGCAGCACCACGTACCTCGCCGATCATCCTGGTCACCGCGGCGATGGTGGTCGCCGTGATCGCGCTCGCCCTGGTGGCGCCCCTACGGCTGCTGCCCGTCGAGGCGGTGCTCTCCGGAACCGTGGGGATCGGCCCGGCCCGCGCCCCGTGGTGGGTCGCGGTGCTCGTCCTCGCTGTGGCATCGGGCGCGGTGGCGTACGCGGTGGGAGTGGTCGCTATCGCGCGGCTCGGCGCGCCCCGGGCTGCCATGGTGGGGCTGTCCGAGGTGGTGTTCGCCGCTGTGGTGGCGTGGGTCATGCTCGGGGAGGAGTTGTCGGGAGCACAGCTCGCCGGTGCGCTCGCCATCCTCGCTGGGCTCGTGGTTGTCGAGCGGGGGCGTGGCGGGATCGCGGCCCGGCCTGTCGAACCGGTCCCGCCGGGCCCCATCGAGAGGGAGCCCGCGCCTAGACTGGAGGAGCAGTAGCGCACCCCTGGCGGTCACCCGCTGGTGCCCCGGCCAGGCGGTTTCGCGCTGGGACGAACGCGAATCGGAGGATCGCCATGGCCAGGACCCACCACGATCTGCATGGGCACGCCCTCGCGGGCGAGTTGCTCGAGGAGCATCCGGAATTCGCGAGCCCGCACTCCCTCGAGATCGACGAGACGGTTCCGCCCCGGCCCGAGGAGGAGATCGCTGATTCCCGGTAGGCCGCGCCCCGGCTCGCGATAGCACCTTCCCGTCGCTACGATGTGCGTGCTGTCACATCGGTGACAGATTGTGATCTTCCCGCTCCCGGCCAGGGCTGTCCCTCGCCGGGAGCGGAAACGCGAACCAGGGGGAGCGAGCCGCGTGGGGCCCAGCGAGAGACTTTCACGTCCGATGCCAGCGATCGCCGTGGCGATGGCCTGCCTGCTGGCACTAGCCGGGGCCGTGGCCCATGCGCCCGGGGCGGCGGCGGGGCCAGCGTTCGCGATGCCTGATCCCGATGCCTTCTACCACGACGTCACCGGCTTGAGCGATGCCGAGCCGGGCGAGGTGCTGCGCGCTCGCGAGATCGACGCTGCGGTGTACGGCGGAGCGAAGGGCTGGCAGGTCGCGTTCCGGTCCACGAATTCGCATGGCGAGCCGATCGTAGGGGTCACCACGGTTTTCCTCCCCCCAGCGCCCATGCCGGCGAACGCTGCGCGGCCCATGCTGTCCTACCAGCCGATCGTCAACGCGCTCGGCTCGCGCTGCGCCCCGTCGCGGGCCTTGTTCAACCTCGAGCAGGTGGAGGCACCAGGGCTGCTGCTGCCGCTGCAGCGCGGCTGGGCAGTCAATATCCCCGATCACCTCGGACCAGGAAACGCATACGGCGCTGCCCGGCTCGGCGGGATGATCACCCTCGACAGCATCCGCGCGGTGCAGAGCCTGCCCGGCCTCGGCCTGGAATCAAGCCCCGTGGGCCTCGCCGGGTACTCCGGCGGGGCAATGTCCACCGCATGGGCGGCGGCGTTGCAGCCGGAGTATGCCCCCGAGCTCGAGATCGTCGGCGCGGTCCAGGGCGGCCTGCCCGCCGACCTCGAGCAGATGGCGGAGGTCATCGGCAACGAGCCGCACCCGGGCTTCGGCCTCGGGTTCGCCGCCGCGATCGGCCTGGAGCGGGAGTACCCGGAACGGTTCCGCATGTCGCCCGAGCTCAATCCGGAGGGCCAGCTGCTGCGCGACTTCCTGAGCAATGAGTGCCGCCGCTCCATCCTGCTGCATGGCGCGTTCCGCGGAGCAGCGCAGCTGACCCGGTCGCAGGGCTGGCTGGGCAACAGCGAGGCCAGGGAGGTGCTGCGGGAGAACAGCATCCGCTTCTTCGAGGGCGTGCCGACGATACCTGTCTACATGTGGCATGGCCGCCTTGATCCCCTCACGCCCTACGATGGAGTCGAGGAGGTCGCCGAGCGGTACTGCGCATCAGGCTCGCCCCTGACGTTTGTCACCTACGATGTGGCAGAGCACCTGATCCCGGCGGCGCTGGGCTTCAACGACGCCTACGAGTACCTCGCGGACCGCTTCCGGGGGATACCCGCGCGCTCGACCTGCTAGCAATTGAGAAGGAGTGCACGTGAGCACCGCCTACCTGGCCGTTCATCCGATTCCCGGCGAAGGTCCGGAGGACATCGTGCTCGACGAGCAGGGCACGCTGTACGCCGGGCTCGTCGATGGTCGCATCATCTCGCGGACCCGCGATGGCGAGATCTCGACGATCGCGACCGTTCCTGGCCGACCGCTGGGCATCGAGCTGCTCGGCGCCGACGAGCTCGTCGTGTGCGCTTCCGATGCCGGGCTGCTGGCCGTCTCCCGCACGAGCGGCGAGGTTCGCGTGCTGGTCGACTCGGTCGCCGGGGTCCCGCTGCGCACGTGCAACAACGCCGCCGTCGCTGCGGACGGCACCATCTTCTTCAGCGATTCCTCCACGAAGAACGTCATCCCGCGGTGGCGCGCGGAGATGATCGAGCGGACCGGCACGGGACGGCTGCTGCGCCGCGATCCGGATGGAACGGTCGAGGTGGTGCACGATGGCTTGCAGTTCGCCAACGGCGTGGCCCTCGCGATCGATGAGTCGTATGTGATCGTGGCGGAGACGACGACGCGGCGCATCGAGCGGATCTGGCTCACTGGGGATGCAGCGGGAACGACCGAGCCCTTCGCCGAGGACATGCCCGGCTACCCGGATAATTGCTCGACCGGCACCGATGGCCTGATCTGGGTGGCGCTGGCGAACCCGCGCAATGCCGTGCTCGATGTGGTGGGGCACCTGCCCCAGGCCGCGCGTCGCGCGGTGGGCCGGCTGCCGGAGAAGCTGCTGCCCAAGCCTTCGGCCGAGATCGGGTTCCTCGCCTACGACGATCGGGGAATGGTTGCCCACGAGGAGTATGGGCGGGTGGACGGCTTCTCCATGCTCACCAGCGTCCGCGAGCAGGCCGGGGAGCTGTGGTTCGGCTCGCTGACGAGCAGCGCCATCGCCCACGCGCGCCTCTAGGGCCCGGGACCGCGTCGCGCGGCCCCTAGTCCGTGGTGCGCTCCGGGCCGGTGAAATCACCGGCCGTGGCGCGGAAGCGCGTCAGCACCGCCACGAGTTGCTCGATGTCGTCCTTGCCGAGGGGCAGCGCGGCGAAGACCTGCTCGTTGACCGCGTCGGTGGCGGAGCGGGCGATGCTACGGCCGTCGTCGGTGATCCGGATGAGGGTGGTGCGTCGATCGTCGGGGTGCTGCTCGCGCCGCACGAGCCCGGCCTGCTCGAGGCGGTCGACGGCGTTGGTGATCGAGGTGGGATGCACTTGCAGCCGGGAGCTCGCTCGGGCCATGGGGATCTCGCCGTGCCGGGTGAAGCTCAGCAGCATCAGCACTTCGTAGCGGGCGAAGGTCAGCCCGAACGGGCGTAGTGCCTTCTCGACCTTGGCGAGCATCAGCTGGTGCGCGCGCATCACCGAGGTGACCGCGGCCATCCCAGGCGCGGCGTCGGTCCAGCCATTCGTGATCCAGTGGTCGCGGGCGGTCGCGATCGGATCGAACGGCAAGGGTCGGCGCGGCTCCATGCGTCCATCATGCTTGATCCCTCGCGGGAGCGACGGGACGGGCGCGACTCGGCAGGCGAGACCATGGCGCAAAACACTTGGACGTCCTACTATTGGACTACCGCAGTTCCCGCACATGCTTCCGCGACCCGAAGGACTCTCCATGACCGTGCGCGACATCCCGCACTTCATCCACGGCAAGCCCACCGCGGGGTCGAGCACCCGCACCGCCGACGTCTACCACCCGAGCAGCGGGGAGGTGCAGGCGAGCGTTCCCCTCGCCAACACCGCCGACGTCGATGAGGCCGTGCGCTCCGCGGCCACCGCGCAGGCCGAGTGGGCCACCTGGAACCCGCAGCGCCGCGCCCGCGTGCTCGCCCGGTTCCTCGAGCTCGTCGAGCCCGAGCGCGACAGCCTCGCGCGGCTGCTCTCCGCCGAGCATGGCAAGACCATCGCCGACGCCCACGGTGACCTGCAGCGCGGCCTCGAGGTCGTCGAGTTCGCTTGCGGCATCCCGCACCTGCTCAAGGGCGAGCACACCACCGACGCCGGCGCGGGCATCGACGTCTACTCGATGCGCCAGCCCCTCGGCGTCGTCGCCGGGATAACCCCGTTCAACTTTCCCGCGATGATCCCGCTGTGGAAGGCCGCGCCCGCCATCGCCTGCGGCAACTCGTTCATCCTCAAGCCCTCCGAGCGCGACCCCTCGGTGCCAGTCCGGCTCGCCGAGCTGTTCCTCGAGGCCGGGCTGCCCCCAGGGGTATTCAACGTCGTGCATGGCGACAAGGAAGCCGTCGACGCGCTGCTCCACCACGATCAGGTCGCTGCCGTCGGGTTCGTTGGCTCCACCCCGATCGCCCGCTACATCTATTCCACCGCCACCGCCAATGGCAAGCGCGCCCACTGCTTCGGCGGCGCGAAGAACCATGCCATCGTCCTGCCCGACGCAGACCTCGACCAGGTGGTCGACGCCGTCGTGGGCGCGGGCTACGGATCGGCGGGGGAGAGGTGCATGGCGATCTCGGTCGTGGTGCCCGTGGGCGAGGCCACCGCCGACGCGCTCGTCGCCCGCCTCGCCGAGCGGGTCAAGGGCCTGTCGGTGGGGCCCTCCGATGATCCGTCCGTCGACTTCGGCCCGCTCGTCAGCGCCGATGCCGTTGCCCGCGTGGACGACTACATCGACATCGCCGCGCGCGACGGCGCCGACATCGTCATCGACGGCCGGGGCCTCGTCGTCGAGGGCCACGAGAACGGCTTCTTCACCGGGCCCACCCTGCTCGACCGGGTGCCGACCACCTCCCGCTCCTACACCGAGGAGATCTTCGGCCCGGTGCTGTCCGTGGTGCGCGCCGATACCTACGAGGACGCGCTGCGCCTGCCCAGCGAGCACGAGTTCGGCAATGGCGTGGCGATCTTCACTCGCGATGGCGGCGCCGCGCGCGATTTCGCCGCCCGCGTGCAGGTCGGCATGGTCGGGATCAACGTGCCCATCCCCGTTCCCGTGGCCTACCACACCTTCGGCGGCTGGAAAGCCTCGATGTTCGGCGACCTCAACCAGCACGGCCCCGACGCCGTCCGCTTCTACACCCGCACCAAGACCGTCACCGAGCGCTGGCCGTCCGGCGGGATCATGCAGGCCGCCGCCGCGCCCGCCACGGATCACTTCTCGATCCCCACGATGCGATGAAGGACCTCTACCTGCTCGATGACGCCGACCGCGACATCCTCGCCACGGTCGAGGACTTCGCGCGGGCCCGCATCGCCCCGCATGCGCTCGACTGGGACCAGCGCTCCCACTTCCCCGTGGACGTACTGCGCGAGGCGGGCGCCCTCGGCATGGGCGGCATCACCGTCCGCGAGGGCCACGGTGGCGCGGGGCTGTCCCGCCTCGATGCCGTTCGCATCTGCACCGCCCTGGCTCGGGCGTGCCCGACGATCGCGGCGTACGTGTCGATCCACAACATGGTCGCGGGCATGATCGACACCCACGGCACGCTCGCCCAGCGCGAGCAGTGGCTGCCCCGGCTGTGCGGGATGGAGGCGCTGGCCTCGTACTGCCTGACCGAGCCCGGCGCGGGCTCGGATGCCGCAGCGCTCACCACCACCGCCAGGCTCGACGGCGATGAGCTCGAGCTCACCGGCACCAAGCAGTTCATCTCCGGCGCGGGCACCAGCGAGCTCTACCTGGTGATGGCCCGCACCGGCGGCGACGGCCCGCGCGGGATCAGCGCGATCCTTGTCCCCGCGAGCACGCCAGGCCTGTCGTTCGGCGCGGACGAGCGCAAGATGGGCTGGCACGCCCAGCCCACCCGGCAAGTCATCCTCGACCGCGCGCGCGTGCCCGCCAGCAACATGCTCGGCCAGCCCGGCCAGGGCTTCGCCATCGCCATGGCCGGGCTCGACGGCGGACGGCTCGGCATCTCCGCATGCTCCCTCGGCGGCGCCGAGGCAGCCCTGGAGGCAACCGTGCGCCATGCCCGCGAGCGCATCGCGTTCGGCGAGCCCCTCTCCGAGCGCGAGACCGTGCAAGCAGCCATCGCCGGGATGCGCCTGGGCATCGAGACCTCGCGCAGCATCCTGTGGCGCGCGGCGAGCGCGCTGGACCGCGGCGATCCCGACCGGACCGTGCTGTGCGCCATGGCCAAGCATCACGTCACCGAGACCTGCTACACCATTGCCGACCAGGCCCTGCAACTGCACGGCGGCTACGGCTACCTCGCCGACTACGGCATCGAGAAGATCGTCCGCGACCTGCGCGTGCATCGCATCCTCGAGGGCGCCAGCGAGATCATGCACCGCATCATCGCCCGCGATACCCTCCGGCCCCGCACCCACCAGAAAGCTGCATCATGACCACCAAGGATTCACTGCCCACCGTCGCGTTCATCGGGCTCGGCCACATGGGCGCCCCCATGGCCCGCAACCTCGCCGCCGCCGGCTATCCCGTCACCGGTTTCGATGTGGTGCCCGCAGCACTGCAGGTTGCCCGCGAGCACGGCATCGCCACAGCGAGCAGCATCGAGGAGGCCGTCTCCGGGGCCGCCATCGTGCTCACCATGCTGCCGGGTGGCCGGCACGTCCATGAGGTGCTCGACCACGCGCTGCCCGCTGCCCGGCCCGGCGCGCTGTTCCTCGAATGCTCCACCATCGATGTCGCCGATGCCCGGCGTGCCCACGAGCGCATCGGGCAGGCAGGATTCGGATGCGTCGATGCACCCGTCTCGGGCGGCGTGGCGGGCGCCGAAGCAGGCACCCTGACCTTCATGGTCGGTGGTCCGGACGAGGCCATGGATGCCGCGCGCCCCTTGCTCGAGGTGATGGGCCGGACCATCGTGCATTGCGGCGGGCCGGGAGCGGGGCAGGCCGCGAAGATCTGCAACAACATGATCCTCGGCATCACCATGATCGGCGTGAGCGAGGCATTCGTGCTCGGTGAGCATCTCGGGCTGAGCCATGAGGCCTTGTTCGCGGTGGCCTCGCAGGCCTCCGGGCAATGCTGGGCGCTCACCTCCTACTGCCCCGTGCCCGGGCCTGTCCCCGCATCCCCGGCCAATCGTGGCTACGTGCCCGGTTTCGCGGTCGAGCTCATGGACAAGGACCTCGGGCTCGCCACGGCAGCGCTGCGGGCGCACGGTGTCGATGGCGCGCTCGCCGAGCAGGCCGCGGCCCTCTACCACCGCTATCTCGGCGAGGATGGCAAGGGCCGGGACTTCTCGGCGATCATCGAGGACATCCGGCGCCGCAGCAGCTAGCCGGGCGCTAGGCCTTCTGGTGGGTCTCGTACATCCTCACCGAGACCGCCACCGCGGTGGCCGCGCTCACCACCGCGGCCACCCACACCGCTGCGTGCAGGCCCATCAGGTCCGCGGCGACACCGCCAATGATGGCGCCGAAGGCGTAGCCGAGGTCGCGCCACACCCGGTAGACACCGACCGCCCGGCCACGCCACACAGGGTGCGCGACATCGCCGATCACGGCCAGCAAGGTCGGATAGACCATGGCCGTGCCCGCGCCGAGGAGCACCGCGCCCGCGGCCCATCCGGCGAATCCGCTGGAGGCGGCTATCAGCGCGAGCGCGACGGCCTGGGTGCCCATGCCGACGGTGATGAGGTGCTTGCGCCCTACGCGGTCCGAGAGCGCGCCAGTGACGAGCTGCCCGGCGCCCCACACGCCCGGGTAGAGGGCGAACAGCAGCCCGATCTGCGAGATGGTCAGGTCAGCGGTGGCGAACAGGAGGGGGAACAGCCCCCAGGACAGGCCGAAGTTGAGGTTGTTGACCAGGCCCGCGAGGCTGGCCGAGGATAGCGCGGGCTCCTTGAGACTGGTCTGCATGGCGATCTGCCGGTCGGTGAGCTCCGCGTGCAGGTGGTCGTGGATGCCGTCGGATCGACGGACGTGGCCCTGCGCCTCGAGGTGCGCGTGCCCGCGCGTCTCGCGCACGAAGAACCCGGAGAGCATCAGCGCGATCGCGATGTAGGCGAGCCCGAGCAGGAAGGGCGCGGGCCGCAGCCCATGCTGCTCGGCGAGGTAGCCGGCTAGCAGGGAGCTCACGGCCACCGCGCCGTATCCGGCGGCCTCGTTCAGACCCATGGCCAGGCCGCGCTGGGAGGGTCCGACAAGATCGATCTTCATCACCACGGTCGTCGACCACGTGAGGCCCTGGTTGATGCCGAGCAGCACGTTGGCGAGAACGACCCATTCCCAGCTTGGCGCCATGATGAGCATCACCGGGACGGGGACGGCGAACAGCCAGCCCACGAGCAGCACCGGCTTGCGCCCGTAGCGGTCGGAGAACGTGCCCGCGACGTAGTTGGCCGCGGCCTTGGTGATCCCGAACGCCGCGATGTAGGTGAAGATGTAGGTGTAGCCGGTCAGGCCGAACTCGGACTCGGCGAGCAGCGGCAGCACCGTCTGCTGCTGCCCGACCATGCCGCCGACGAGCGCGTTGACCGCGACGAGCAGGGCGAACTGGGCGGCGTTCTGGCGCAGGCCGAGAACGGGCGGGCGCGCGGGGGCACGGCGGCTCATGAGGTCTCCTGCGGGATGATGGTGGCCCTGGGCAACTAAACTCCAAAGAAACATGGAATACTGTAGTTCAGTATTACACAAAGCTTTGGAGGAGCAAATGGGCGACCGCCGGAAGAAGACAGAACTATTCGATCAGCTCGCGCGGGTCGGCAAGGCCCTCGGCAACGGCAAGCGCCTCGAGCTGCTCGATCTGCTCAGCCAGGGCGAACGCAGCGTCGATCACCTCGCCACCGCCGCATCCCTCGGCCTCAGCACCGCCTCCGCGCACCTCCAGGTGCTCAAGCAAGCCGGACTCGTCACCACCCGCAAGGACGGCACCCGCATCCACTACGCCCTAGCCGGCATGGACATCGCGCGCCTCTACGCGCAGCTGCGTACCGTCGCCACCGATCACATCCCCGACGTCCGGCACGCGCGCGACGACTACCTGCGCTCCAGGTTCCAACCAGGCGCACCGACGGTCGAGCAAGAGGTACGGCGCGATGAGCTGCTCGCCCTCGCCGCCACCGGCGCGATCACCGTCATCGACGTCCGCCCCGCCGAGGAATACCAGGCAGCCCATATCCCCGGAGCCCTCTCCGTCCCCCTCGACGACCTCCAGCAACGCATCGCCGAGCTGCCCGCCGACCAGGAGATCGTCGCCTACTGCCGCGGCGCCTACTGCGTCCTCGCCTACGACGCCGTGAACCAGCTCCGCGCGCAAGGCGTTCCGGCCCGCAGGCTCCAGGACGGGATGCTCGAATGGCGGCTCGCGGAGCTCCCCATCGACACCGGCGACGCCGCGTGAGACGCCTCCAGCTAGTCGACTGGCGTCACGGCTGAGCTGCCGATGGTCTCGCCGATCACATCGAGCGCATCGACACGGACCGCTGCGAAGGCGCCGTCGATGATTGCTTCGGTCTCGAAGCCGTCACGGGGGACGGTCCGCACGACCTCGAGCTCGTCCTCGCTCGGGCCCGCCCAGATGCGCCATCGGTTGACCGGTGTGGCTCCGTTCCAGCTGACGCTCACCCGCGTGGAAAGGTCATCGGCGCGCGCATCGACGACGGGTGGCACGAAGGGGAGGCCGGACCACTCTACGAGCTCGGCGCCGCTCGAGCGCATCGATGCCGGGAACACCAGGTGGCGGACGATCTCCCCGCCCGGCGCGAACTCGGTGAGGGCGCCCTGCTCGCCCCAGGTGACCAGGCTATTGCCACTGGGCAGTACCTGATGGCTGCCTGCCCCGGGGCTCGCCCAGCCGAAGGGATGCGAGTACGCTGCCGCGATGCTGGCGGTCCGCTCGACCTCGTTGAGGTCGAGGACGAGAGCCCGTGAGGCCGGCGGCGCGATCGGATCCTCGCCGTTCTCCTCGGCCTCGTCGATCTTTTCCTCGGTCAGCCCCCGATGCGGGGTCCTAGTGGCCCCGTCGAACACGCTCAGGCGCCCATCGGGCAGCAATCGGGCATCGCGGGGCCAGCGGAACTCCGCGTCGGCCTCGACCACGAAGTCGCTTGCCTTGCCGCCGAGGCGCCAATCCAGCTCACCGGACTCCCGGTCGACCCGGTAGATCGCGCCGGTGCCGTGGCCAGTGATCAGCACATCCCCGTCCTCGGCGAGCGCGAGCCCGGCGATGCCGAGATAATCCCACGGCTCGGTCGGATCCTCGGGAGCAGCAACCTCGGAATCAGCGGACGGGATGTGATCGAGCGCGTCCCACCGGAACAAGACTTCGTTGTCCTCCAGGGAGATCTCCTGCAGCACAGCGGTGCGTACTGCCCGCTCCTCGCCATCGATCACGGTCTCGACGACGGGTGTCGCGACGAGCCATGCAGTGCCCGCGGGGGTGATCCGCATTCCCAGGGGGTTCGCCACCAGCTCGTCGCCGGCCTGCACGATCCGGGTCTCGCCGTAGTTCGTGCCGAGCACGACGTATTCCCCCTCGGTGCCGTCGCTCTCGCCGCGCCAGTAGGTGAGCACTGGCTGCCCCTCGAGCCGCTGCACCGCCGGCGCCCGGATGGCCGCCTCATCCGGGGCGGGCAGGAACCAGATGGGATCGCCCTCGCCCGAGGCCAGCAACGCACCGGGCTGGGCCATGTCCGCACCGTCAGCGCCATCCTCGCCGTCCTCGCTCTCCCTGTCATCAATGCGGCTCCTGTCCGGCTCGATCGGCAGGAGAAGCGATCCAGGAGTAGCGGAATCCATGCGAAGCATCGGCGCGACCACGGGCGGGCGCAGCTGCGGCGCGGTGATATAGGTGCGCGCGCCCACATCAAGGGTGGCCGGGAACACAGGAGCTTCATCAGCCTTGAAGCATCCTGCCAGCAGCGTCATCGACGCGCATGCCGCGACGACCCGAGCTACCCGGTACCGCACCGCATTACCACCTCTCGCGCAACACGAATCTCGCTGCCACGCTACGGCAAAATCCCAGCGATCGCGCGCCACCACGCGCCTGCCCGGTTCGTCCCCAGCTGTGCCGCGACCGTGGCGGCATTGGATACTGAGGAGCATGCGCGACGATCCAGGATGGTGCTACCACCGCGAGCCCGGGCCCCGCGGGCCGGAGCCGGATGCGACCCGATGGGTGCTCGCCTGGTCCGGCTGCCGACGGCTGCCCCCGTCCATCCCCTCGCTCGACGATGGGCCCGCGCTGTTCCTCGCGGCCGGGCGCCTCTCCTCAGCGACCCGCGAGGCGTTCATCCAGCGCCTGCGCTCCGGGGCGAGCATCCCTTCTGCCGGCGGGTTCGCCAGGCTCCGCCAGGCCAGCGACCTCCATGCCGCTCTCGCCACGCGTGCGGAGTCATTGGCGCCCGGCCCCGCGCGGCTCGTCCTCGCGCGCCAGGCACGCTCCCTCGATCGCCAGCTGCGCGAGGCCCGGGCGCGGTTCACCCTCGCGCGCGGTCACTACCCCGCGTCGGTGCGCGAGGTCCGGCGCGAGCGCAAGGAAGGGACATATCTCGCCATCGAGCAGCGCGACGAGATCTTCGATGCGCTGCTCGCGACACCCGCCCCGCTGCTCGCGGATCGGACAGCCCGGGCCGTCCTCGCGCAGCAGGCCCGCAAGCTCGACCAGGCGAGCCGCTGGGAACCACTCGCCCGCGCCATCCGGGATCGCCTCGACATCGACGAGCACGACGATCGGCGATTCGCCGACGAGTCAGAAGTGCTGATGCACCTCGCCGGTGTGGCATGCGCGGGCATCAGCAGCTCCGGCGCGTGGCTATCTGCGACGATGGCGCCGCTGCGCGCCCAGCTCGATCTGGCCGGCGAGCTGACCGCGATCAGCATCGATGCCGTCGCGGCGGCCCGGCTGCGCGCGGACCTCACGGACTCGCTCGTCGCGGCGAGCACGGCCACGGAGCGCGAGGCGCAGCGCGCCCGGACCCGGCAGCTCGCACCGATCTGGCGGGAGATCGCCGCCCGCGTCGCCGCGCTGCTCGACGTCGACGAAGCCGTGCGGGCGGGGCGCATGCCAGGAAGCGCCGACGGCGAGCTGCTCGACGCCCGCCTCGAGGAGATCGCCGGCCGCGCTGGCGATCGCGAGATCTCCGCGGCGGGGACGCGGCGCGTATCCGAGCAGGTCGGTCGGCTCGCGCCGCGCGATGTGGACTATCACGGCATGCTGTTCGGCCGGGGCCCCTAGTCGCGCACCTGGCTAGTCCCGCAGCAGGCCGAGCCCGCCCTTGGTGATCGACAGCGCGTCCTGGATCTGGCCGCCCGTCGCCTCGGGATCGCTGATGTCGAGGCCGGGATCCTCGCTGACGAGCGCCACGAACACCGCTTGCCCGTCGCTATCGACCGCCCGGTAGGACAGCGCGAGCACGCCCGGCTCCGAACCACCCTTGAACCAAACGGTGGGCCATTGCTGCAGGTCGAGGCCGATCCCGCCATCATTGCGCGAGAGCGCGCCCTCGACGAGCGGCTCCTCGTGCTCGGCGAGCGCGGCGTAGGCGTTGCACAGATCATCGAGCGCCACGGACCATTCGATCTCGTCGACGTGGCGCGGGGTCGTCCAGTCGGATACGGCGCTGACGGGCGGCAGGTCAGTGCTCGCGACCGTGTTCTCGATGAAGTCCCGCTTGGCGGCCTCGCTGTCGAGCGCGGAGTACTCGTCGGCGAGCGCGGGATAGTCAACGGCCTTGAGGATGAACATCTCCCGCGTGTTCAGCAGCGGCGCATTGCTACCCGGATCGCCAGTGATGCGGGCGAACGATTCCTCCACGGCCTCGCGGCCAACGAGCTCGATGAGCAGGTCGGTCGCGGTGTTGTCACTGAGCGCCATCATCAGTTCCGTCGCCTCGGTGACAGTGACCGCGGTGCCGTCGGCCTCGTCCTGCAGGACGCCCGTTGGCCAGCTCTTGGTCGCGTCCCGCACGGTCATGGTGGTATCGGGGGAGATGGTCCCCTCGCCGAGGGCCTGGGCGACGGCATCAAGGACGAAGATCTTGAACACCGAGGCGATCGGCACCACCTCGCTCGCGGCGCGCTCATGGACTGTGGTGCAGGATCCATCGTCGTCCATGCGCGCGGCGAGGAACGCGGATTCCGGGGCGATCCCATCGAGGCGGTCGTCGAGGTCGTCCCAGCTCGTGGGAGGCGCGGGCATCTCGGGGTCGGCAGGGGAGATGGTGAGCCCCGCGATCTTCCCGGCGTCGTTGACCGCCACCGCGAGGTTGAGGCGCTCGCCGTTGGCCCGCGCGACGATGACGAGCTCGTCGGGCTCGTCCGAGGCGATCGATTCGGGGGTGAACCCACCGAACTGCTCGAGGGTGGAGTTGAGCTCGTCGGCGGAGACGTTGGCGAGGAAGTCCTCGGTGAAGCGCTCGCGGAGATCGGTCTCGCTGATCGGTGGGCTGGCCGCGACCGAGAGGAACCAGGCCATCTGCTGCCCGGCGGCGGTGTCGGGAAGCGTGACCGCTGGCTGCTCGCTGCTGGCATCGCTGCCCGGGGCTGGATCGTCGCTGGTGGAGCACGAGGCGAGAGTGGCCGCGGAGGCGATGATCGTGAGCACGGCGGTGGCGCGTCGCACGGGGGAGACGGAGGGGCGCATCCATCCATTACTACCCTGCATGGCCGACGGAGGGACCGATGGGTCCGTGCTGGGCGCGCCCGCGAGAAGCAATGTGGGCCAAGCACTGGCGCTTCGGCCCACGATGTGCTCTACTTAATCCCGGTCGTAGTTTTCGGTGTTCGTTTCGTGCGTGCTCGAGATCAATGTTGCGGTCACAGAGTATGTACCAAGCGTTCTTCACCAGTAAGACTCGCAAGCTCTTGTGATCTCAACCGGCCTGATGGGCTGGAACGTCTACCCATCATTTCCGGTAAGAGAGAGAAGTATCATGGCGCAGGGCACAGTCAAGTGGTTCAACTCGGAGAAGGGCTTCGGCTTCATCGCTCCCGAGGATGGTTCCGCTGACGTATTCGTCCACTACTCGGAGATCCAGTCGAACGGTTTCCGTTCGCTCGAGGAGAACCAGCGAGTCGAGTTCGAGATCGGCCAGAGCCCCAAGGGCCAGCAGGCCATCGCGGTTCGCCCCCTCTGAGGAACACCCCAAACTTTGAGGTAGTTCGTTAGAAATCGAGCCCCCCGCATTCATGCGGGGGGCTCGATGCATGTCCAGATGGTTTTCCGTGCTGGCCCTATCGTTCCCGCACTGTCCAGCACTACCATGACATATGAACATCTGAACAGATGAGAGGATATATCGTGGGGCTGCCGAGCACGCGCAACGCCATCGCAGTACTGATGGCGACCACGCTCGCGCCAGTCCTCGCCGCCTGCACCACCCCCGGGGCCACCAGCGAGGAACCAGACGGGCTGATCCTCGCGGATTCCAGCGCTCCAGGCGGCTACAACCCCATCGCCGGCTACGCCCCGGTCGGGGCCTCGAAGCTCTATGACGGACTGCTCCGCCACACCACCGACGGTCTCGAGCCCGCCTTGGCCGCAACGATGCCCACCAGCGACGCCACCGGCACCCTGTGGACGATCACCCTCCGCGAGGGCGTCTCCTTTACCGATGGCACGGCACTCGACGCCACCGACGTCGTCGCGACCTACCAGGCGATCCTCGACCCCGAGAGCGCCTCCGAGATCGCCTCCGCCTACAGCATGATCAACCGCATCGAGGCACTCGACGAGCAGAAGGTGCGCTTCACCCTCGACCATCCCTTCGCCGCGTTCCCCGTGAAGCTGCTGCTCGGCATCGTTCCCTCCGAGCGCATCGTCCCCGGCCAGCCCGCCGCCGAGTCCGCGCTCAACACCGAGCCCGTGGGCACCGGCCCCTACGAGCTCGCCGCGCTGCGGCCCGACCGAGCCGTGCTGCGCGCGAACCCCGGCTACTGGGATGGCCCGCCGGCGGTCGAGCAGATCACCGTGCTCTCGGTCCCTGATGACAACGCCCGGGCCCTGCGCCTAGCCGCCGGCGAACTCGACGGCGCGCCACTGCCGCCGCTGCTCGCGCAGCGCTATGCCGAGCGCACCGGCATGGAGCTGGTCGCCGCCCCCTCAGCGGACTGGCGCGGGGTCTCCATGCCCTCGGGCGACCCAGTTACCGGCGATACCGCCATTCGCCGCGCCCTCAACCTCGCCGTGGACCGCGACGCCATGATCACCACCTTGCTCGGAGGCCACGGCCGCCCCGCCCACACCCCGATGCCGCCCGAGGCGGGGGAGGCACACGCGCGAGACGCCGTGTTCGACCACGCCCCCGACCAGGCCCGAGCGCTGCTCGACGAAGCCGGTTGGCGCACGGGCGGCGATGGCATCCGCGCGAAGGACGGCCAGCGGGCCACCTTCACCGTCCTGTACAACCCCGCCGATCTCGTGCGGCGCGACCTCGCCCAGGCGTTTGCCGCCGATGCGCGCCGGATCGGCATCGAGGTCCCGCTCGAGGCACTGCCGTGGGACCGCATCACCCCTCGCATCGAGGACGACGCGATCCTGCTCGGAGGCGGCGAGGAGCCCTACGACCCCGACACCCAGCTCTACGCCACCTGGCACTCGCGCTATCTCGACCCAGGTGTGGGCAGCGCGTTCGACAACGCCAGCCGCCATGCCGACCCGCGCATCGACGCCTTGCTCGACCAGGCCCGCCGCGTGACGGACCCGGACGAGCGGGATGCCGCCTACCGCGCGGCCCAGCAGCACTACGTCGAGGACCCCGGCTACGTGTTCCTCGTCTTCCTCGACCACACCTACCTCGCCCGCACCGACGGCTGGAGCACGAGCGACCCGATTCTCGAGCCCCACTCCCACGGAGCTCTGTGGGGCCCCTGGTGGTCGGTCGAGTCCTGGACGCCACGATGACCACCAGGGAGAGGATGATCGAACCGCTTCCGGCCCGCGGTCGGCGCCTGCGGGAGCGCGGAGCCGGACGCATGATCGCGCGCAGGCTCGCCCTGTTCCCGGTCGTCACCATCGTCGTATCCGCAGCCCTGTTCGCCGCGGCCGCCGCATCGCCGTTCGATCCGCTCGCCGCGTACCTCGGCAACCGCTACCTGACCGCCAGCGAGGAGGCAAAGGCTGCCATCACCGCCACGCTCGGCCTCGACGCCCCCTGGCATACCGCCTACTGGTGGTGGCTGTCCGACCTCGCGCAGGGCGACCTCGGCTACTCCCGCGCCTTCCACCAGCCGGTGATCGACGTACTGGCCGAGAGGCTGCCCTGGACAGTGCTGCTCGTGACCACCTCGATGCTCGTCGCGATCCCCGTGGCGCTGCTGCTCGGCACCTGGGCCGGGATCCGTCCCGGCAGCACCATCGACCGCATCATTACGACGATCACGCTTGCGGTGCAGGCGATGCCACCGTTCGTGCTGGCGCTCGCCGCCATCGCGGTGTTCGCCCTCGCGCTGGGCTGGCTGCCCCCGGCCGGGCTCACTGACGCCGGAGCCGAGCCGTCGCTCGGCCAGGTCGTCCGCCACCTCGTGCTGCCCGCCAGCGTGCTCGCGATCAGCCAGATGCCGTGGCTGCTGCTCGCCGCCCGCGAATCCATCAGCGCGAGCCTGTCCTCGGACTTCGTCGCCGGGGCACGAGCACGCGGCATCAGCGAGCGTCGCATCATCACCGGGCATGTGCTGCCCGCGTCCCTCGCCCCGGTCCTGACCATCCTCGGCGCACGCCTGCCCGAGCTGATCGTCGGCGCGGTCCTGGTGGAGGAAGTGTTCTCCTGGCCGGGCATCGCCGCCGCGCTCGTCACCTCCGCCCAGCACCTCGACCTGCCGTTGCTCGCGCTGCTGACCATTGCCACGACGCTCGCGGTGCTGCTCGGCTCCCTGCTCGCCGACATCGCCTACCTCGTCGCCGATCCCAGGGTGCGCGCCGATGGCTAGGCCCGCGATGCCTTCCGCGCCCGTTCTCGGCACGGGCATCCTGGCCATGATCATCGCCTACGCCGTCCTCGTGCCGTGGATCGCTGGTCCCGAGGCGCTGGCCGTCGACCTCGCCCGCGCCGGGCAGGCTCCATCGCCATCGCATCCGTTCGGCACCGACAGCCTCGGCCGCGACCTCTTCGCCCAGGTAGCCGCCGCATTGCGCGTGTCGCTGGTCATCGCGGCCGCGGCAGCGCTGCTCGCCACTGGCATCGGCCTGCTCATCGGGACCGCCTCTGCGCTCGCCGGGGGCGTCACCGATCGCATCGTGATGCGCCTCGCTGACGCCACCAATGCTCTGCCGCACCTGATCCTCGGCATCGTCATCGTCGCGATGTTCCGCGGCAACATCGCCGCGATCATCTTGTCGATCGGCCTCACGCACTGGGTGCTCGTCGCCCGCATCACCCGATCCGAGGCGCTGGTGCTGCGCGAGCACGACTACATCACCGCCGCTCGCCTCGCCGGAGCCGGGCACCGGCACATCCTCGTCCAGCACATCGTTCCCGGCGTGCTCGGCCAGGCGCTCGTCGCCACCACCCTGCTGCTGCCGCACGCCGTATGGCACGAATCCACCTTGTCGTTCCTCGGCCTCGGGCTGCCCCCGCACCAGCCCAGCCTCGGCACCCTGCTGGCTGCCTCGCGCGATGCGATCCTTCTCGGTTCCTGGTGGACCCTCGCCTTTCCCGCCGGGATGCTCGTGCTCACCACCATCGCCCTTGCCCTCGCCAGTTCCCGCCTGGGCCGGGCGCACCATCTCCATCACCGCGAGGAGGTCCTGCGATGAGCCCAGCGACCCGAGTGGCCGGGCCTGCCACGCACCGGCCCGCGGCGACGGCACCTCTCGCGCGCCCCGTGCTCGCCGTCGACGATCTCACCGTCCGCATCCCGATGCGCGATGGCCGCACCGTCCACGCCCTCTCCGGGATCACCCTGGATCTGCGCCCGGGCACCGTGACAGCGCTGATCGGCGAGTCTGGCTGCGGAAAGTCCATGCTCGCCGCGGCATTGATGCGACTGCTGCCACCGTCCGCCCGCACCACCGGCACCGCGCGGCTAGCCACCCCCAGCGGGGTGACCGACGTGCTCTCGCCACGGTGCCGGCGGGGCATCGATATCGGTCTCGTCCCGCAATCCCCGGCGACGAGCTTCACGCCCGTCCGCACCGTCGGCTCCCAGATCCGCGAGACCATCACCGAGCTCGGCGGCAGCCACGACGCCCGGGATCTCGCCGAGCGCGCGGGCCTGCCCCCGGAACTGCTGCACCGGTATCCGCACGAGCTCTCCGGGGGGCAGGCCCAGCGCGCCGCGATCGCCGCCGCCCTTGCCGGGGGCCCCGCCGTGCTGATCGCCGACGAGCCCACCTCCCAGCTCGACCCCGCGCTCGCCCGCGACACCCACCAGCTGCTGCGCGGGCTCGCGGACAGCGGCACAACGATCCTGCTGATCAGCCACGATCTCGCTGCCCTGCATCGCGACGGAGTGGCAGACCGCATCGCCGTGATGCATGCCTCCCGGATCATGGAAGAGGGCCCCGCCACGGACGTGCTGGCCGACCCCTGGCATGACTACACACGCGGCCTGCTCGCCGCGCTGCCCGAGCGAGGACTGCGCCCGCTGCCGGGCAAGCCCGTCAGCCTCACCGACCTGCCCGAGGAATGCGTCTACCACCTCCGCGATCCTCGGACACGGCAATCTGGCGGCCCGACGGCGCTGATCGCGACCGGCGACCGCTCCGTGCGGCGAAGGACCTCCTGATGTGGTCCGCGCGGCACCTCGCTGTCGACTATCCCGGCACCCCCGTGCTCGACGACATCAGCATCGACATCGCGCCCGGGGAGATCGTGGGCCTCGGCGGCCCCTCGGGCAGCGGAAAGACCACCCTCGCCCGCGCCATGGTCGGCCTGCACGCCCCGCGCCGCGGAAGCGTCAGCCTCGACGGGCGCGACGTGCGATCAGCGCCGAGGGGCTCGCTAGCGATGCTCTTCCAAGCACCGCGAAGCGCCACCAACCCCCGGCACACCCTGCGCCGCATCATCGGCGAGCCACAACGCATCCGGGCCCCGCGCGGGCCCCGGAAACCGGGAATGATCGAGGAGATCGCCGAGGCAGCAGGCCTGACCATCGATCTGCTTGATCGGTACCCCCGCGAAGTAAGCGACGGGCAGCTGCAGCGCGCATGCCTCGCCCGCGCCCTGGTCCAGCAGCCCCGCTACCTGGTGTGCGACGAGGCCACCGCGATGCTCGACCCCGCCACCGCCGCCACCCTCGCCCGGACACTGGTCGACCGCGCGCGCGGCCACGGCATGGGCGTCCTGCTGATCAGCCATGACAGCGCGCTGCTCGCCGCTATCGCGGACCGCGCGATATCGCTACCGGCACCGGGGCCAGCGACCTAGAGCTGCATCATCTCCGCGGAGCCCTGGGTGAGCACATCCGTGCCCGATGCGGTGATCGCGAACGTGTGCGATAGTCCCACGCCCGCCTCACCGATCGACCGGAACGAACCAGGCATATGGAAGACCATGCCCTCGCGCAGTGGCTCCGGGTTGTCGACGGTGATGTTGAACGGCACGCTGTCCATCCAGTGCGGTGGATGCGCGAGGCCCACCGGGTAGCCGAACAAGTCATGGAACACCACGCCCTCGGGCAGCGCCCCGAGCTGGCCACCGACCGTGCGCGCCACCTCGTCGCACGGTGCTCCCGCGCGCGCCGTCTCGAGGACCCCGGCGACATACTCCTGGGCCAGTCCCGCCAGCCTTGTCACCAGCGGAGACGGAGCGCCCAGGCAGACAGTCCGCATGATCGGCGCGTGATAGCGGTGATGGGTGCCGGCGAACTCCAGGAAGGTCGATCCCTCGACCAGTGGCATCCCGCGCCACGTCGAGTGCGGGATCGATGCCCGGTTGCCCGTCGCGACGACGATCTGCCACGCCGATCGCGAGTTAGCCTGCTCCACCAGCGCGGCACTGATCGCCGCCGCCACCGAAGCATCCGTCGCGCCCGGCCTCGCGGCCGCTGCATAGGCCGCCTGCACGCCCCGCTCCGTGGATTCACCGGCGATGCGCACGCACTCGATCTCGGCAGGGGACATCACGATCCGCACCGCGTCGACGACATCGGAGCCGGGCTCGACATCGCAGTCGGCATCGCGCAGCACATCGATGACACTGATCGGTGTGCGCGAATCAGCCCCGACACGACCGTTGCCGACCCCGTGCGCGATGAACTCCGCCACCGCCGCGTACGCGGTGTGCGCGGTGGCGTACCGGAAGTACCGCACGATGGGTGCCATCGAGCTCGCCACCGCCCGTCCCACCTCGAAGTCCGGCACGAACAGCACCAGCTCGTGCGCGGTGACGAACATCGGCTGCGCAAGCGTCTCCGCGGAGAAGTAGCCGCACAGGTACTCCACCGCGGACGGGCGCGACACCACGAGGGCATCGAGGCCGTTGTCGGCCATGGCCTCGCGCACGCGCCGCAACCGGTCCTCGTACTCCTCGGGCGGGAACGCGGGCGGTTCCGCGGCGGCGACAGTGGCCAACCGATCCGGATCCGACAGCCAGCCAGGGGGCGAGCACCCCGCGAGCGGCTCGACAACTGGGGACTTCTTGGTGACTGGATTGCTGCCCATGGGAACGACCCTACGTCGAGAACACCTGTCGCGCCCGCCGGTTCGGGATCGAAAGCGCGCGAGCCGGAGCGGTGGCCGCCCCAACGTTTATGCGATAGCACGCGCGGGTACTCGTCAATAGGTCCGCGCGGCGCGGACTGCTCCGCGAGATTGGATTGGAGGCCAGTGATGGCCGAGGAAGAGAAGGAACGCCCGCAACCCACGAATACTGTCGACGCGATGAAGCACATTGCCCAGACCTCCCTGGACAAGGCTGGCCAGATCGTCGATGGAAGCACTGACATGCTGCGGGGCAACGTCTCCGGTGGCATCGGCAAGATCATCAAGGGTGCCACCGACATCGCGACGAACTCCGCGGGCAAGGGCGCGCGCATCCTCACCCAGCAGTTCCCGTCGGAGGAAGAGGTCGAGGCCCAGGAGCGCAAGAAGGGTGGCGCCGGGTCGCGGTCGGCCGAGGACAAGGACAAGGACAAGTAGGCGCCCGCTAGCAGCATCCCGCGAGCGAACCGCGCCGGACGGCGGTGCCGCCCGGCGCGTTGCTGCGGGATGCGCTCCCTTGGCAGCGATACTGGCAGCAAGAACCGATGGAGGCGCGATAAGCCCTCCAGCAAGAGGAATCGCATGCCGCCCGGCGTGCGGGGAGGAGACCCGTGCCCACGACGCCCGCCCAGGACGAGGTTGTTCCCGCGCTGATCGAGCAGTGGGAGGTGCTCGGCGGATTGCTGCGCGAGATCCCGGGACCGCAATGGGCAGAGGCGTCGATCCTGCCGGGCTGGCGGGTGCAGGACATCGTTTCCCACATGATTGGCACCGAGCTGATGCTGCTCGGCGAGCAGGCGCCCGCGCCCGCGTCGGATCCGCGCGAGCGGCCCCATGTGCACAACGACATCGCCGCGATCAACGAGCAGTGGATCGACCATCTGCGAGATGACAGCCCCGAGCGCATGCGCGAGCTGTTCGGCTCGGTCATGGCTCGGCGTGCCAAGGCGCTGCGGGAGCTCTCCGCTGACCAGTGGGAGCAGCCCTCGTTCGGGCCGACCGGTCCCACCACGTATGGCGGATTCATGCGGATCCGGCTGTTCGACTGCTGGATGCATGAGCTCGATCTGCGCGACAGTGCCGGACTGCCCGGCGACGAGGGCGGGCTGCGCGGCACGATCTCGCTCGACGTCATCGCCGCGGGCCTGCCCTACGCCGTGGGGCGCAAGGCGCGCGCACCACGCGGCTCCACGATCACCATCACCACGACGTCCCCCGTCGAGCGGGCGATCCACATCGAGGTGGGGGACAAGGCCCGGCACGTCGATGCCCACGACGGGCCTCCGACCGTGGCGATCACGCTTGGAGCGGGACTGCTGGCGCGCCTTGCAGCGGGGCGCGTGCGCGCGGCGGATCACCGTGACCGGATCAGCGTCGAGGGCGATGAAGAGCTTGCCACCACGATCCTCGACAATCTCGCTTTCGTGATGTGATCAGGGTGGGTTGCTAGCGCGCGAGATGCCGGGAGATGACGAGGCGCTGGATCTGGTTCGTCCCCTCGAAGATCTGCATCACCTTCGCCTCGCGCATGTAGCGCTCCACAGGGAAGTCGCCGGTGTAGCCGTAGCCGCCGAGGACCTGCACCGCATCGGTGGTGACCTTCATCGCCGCATCGGTGGCGATGAGCTTGGCGATCGATGCCTGCTGTGAGTAGGGCAGCCCCGCATCGCGACGCCGCGCCGCGTCGAGGTACGTCGCGCGGGCCGAGCCGATGGCAGCGGCCATGTCGGCGAGGAGGAAGCCGAGGCCCTGGTGGTCGATGATGGCCTTGCCGAAGGCTTCCCGCTCCTTGGCGTAGGCGACCGCGTCATCGAGGGCCCGCTGCGCCAGTCCCGTGGCGACGGCAGCGATGCCGAGCCGACCGGAGTCGAGCGCGCTGAACGCGAGCGCCAGGCCCTCGCCCTCGTCGCCGATACGATGCTCGCCCGGCACGAACGCCGAGTCGTAGAACGCCGCCGTTGTGGGGACCGCGCGCAGCCCGAGCTTGTCCTCGGGCTTGCCGAACGACAATCCCGGGGTGTTAGCGGGCACGTGGAAGCAGCTGACGCCGCGCGAGCCCTCGCCCGTGCGGGCGAACAAGGTGTAGAAGTCCGCGCGCCCGCCGTGGGTGATCCACGCCTTGCTGCCGCTGATCGTGTAGCCGCCATCGGCGGGGGTCGCTCGGCAGCGCAGCGCTGCGGCGTCGGAGCCCGCGTGGGCCTCCGAGAGGCTGTACGCGCCGATCAGGTCGCCACCGAGCATGCCGGGGAGCGAGCGCTGCTGCTGCTCAGCCGTTCCTCGGGTGGCCATGGCGTAGCAGGAGAGGCCATGCACGCTGACCGCCACCGCCACGGCCGCCCAGCGTGCCCCGAGCTCCTCGAGGACCTGCAGGTACACCTCGTAGGGCTGACCGCCGCCGCCGAGGTCCTCCGGGTAGGGCAGGCTGAGCAGCCCGAGCTCGCCGAGCGTGGCGAACAGGCCCTCGGGATAGGTCTCGTGCTTCTCGTGCCCGGCGACGATCGGATCGATCTCGCGCGCGGCGACATCGCGAACGAGCTCAATGAGGTCATGCGCCTCGCGCGTGGGCAGGTGGCGGTCAACAGGCATGGGATCCTCCGGGCGTGCTGCTTGCCCGGCCGGGCGCGCGCTGGGATAGGTCGGTCACGGCGTCCACTCTAGTGCCGTGCAGCGGCTGTGCCGCCCGCCTGTTGCCGTGCTGCCTTCGGCGCGAGTGTGCGAACTACGACAGCTCCGCGCGAAATGCGTGTCGTTCTTCGCGCACTCGTCGGCGGGCGCCCCGGGATTCGAGCCCCTACCTGGCAGCTAGTCCACGGTGATGGTCACTTGCGGGTAGAACGCGACATGGTCGGCGATATGGCGAGCCTTGCGCATCGGCTCGGGGTAGTACCAGGCCAGGTTGCTGCCGGTCTGCCCATCGACGAGGAGATCGTAGTAGGACGCGATGCCCTTCCAGAAGCATCGCGTGTGGTGCTCGCTCGGGCGCAGGTACTCGCTTTTGACGCTCTCGGGCGGGAAGTAGTGGTTGCCCTCGACCTTCTCGGTGTTTTCGGCCTCGGCGATGATGGTGTCGTTCCAGATGGCGCGGATCATGTCGGTCCCTTCTCCAGGTGTTCTACTAGCAGCAACACGATGAGGTCGCGCTCGCTTCCCGCCGACGGTGCCACGCGTGCTTCACACCGCCTCGAAAGTGCGAATTGCGACAGCTCGCCGCACGTTTCGCGTCGTTTTTCGCACTCTCATCGGCGGGTATGCCACGAGCGAGCAGTAACCCTTGCTCGCCAATGGCGCGGCAGGAGGGGCGCGACCACCCCGAGGCCCCTGGTGGCATTGCGGAAACGCCATCACTGTGATCCCCGGCACATCCAGGGCCGCGCGGTGCCGCTTCTGTCGGAGTCGTCGTGTATCTGGTTGCACAGCAACAAGTCTCGGTCCGGAACCAGGGCAGCTCTCCAGCCTCGCACCGTGCCCGGGCTTCACCACTAGGAAAGGGGGGCCTCGCCACCATGATGGCCCGAGGACATCTAGCGACCACGAGCGTCCTGTGGCTCGCTTTCGCCCCGCCGATCGCCGAAGCGGCCGGCCGGCCACTGACCACCGGCGAGATCATTGTCTCCACCATCGCCATCGCGGGCTGGTCGGTGTGGCCGGACTGGGATCACTCCGACGCGCAGCTCTCGCGCACGCTCGGTCCATTCTCGAAAGCTTTCGCCACTTTGGTGAACAAGCTGTCGGGTGGGCACAGGGTGGGCAAGACGCACACCGTGGCGTTCGCGCTGGCGATGGGGTTCCTCGCTGGCCTGCTGGGCACGGTGCCGCATGACTTCGGGCAGCTGGTGCTGCCGTCGAACTGGGCGCTGATGGTGATGATGTGGTTCCTGGCCTACACGATGCTGCTCACCCTCGGGCTGTCGGTGTTCCGGTCCCGCCACATCGGCGACGAGATCATGGCGGTGGAAGCCATTGGCATCGTCGCGCTCGCGCTGTGGCTCGCGCCGGGGGATTGGTGGTGGATGCCCTGGACCGCGGCGATCGGCTGCCTGCTGCATTGCGTGCAGGACATGATGACCACCCGCGGGCTCAACAACTTCCTGTGGCCGCTGCCGAAGCGTCGCATGCGCCTGCCGGTCCTCGGCCGCGCGGGCGGCACCCGCGAGCAGATGCTCACCAGCGCCACGCTCATCGCCGCGCTGTGGGTGGCGCCCGCGGTGCTCAGCGGCAACGTGTGGTGGACCGCGGAATGGCTGGCGTGAGCACCACCGCGGCCTGAACGACCGGCTAGGGGATCAGCGGACTGCGTTGTCGAGCGCCAGGGGATCGAGCGCCGGGTAGCGGCGCGAGGTGTAGACCACCTGCCCGGCCGGGCGCTCGACAACGCTCGTCTGCGTCGATCCGATGATCAGCAAGCAGCGCATGTCGACCTGCGCCGGATCCAGGTCAGCAAGGCTCGTGACGGTGACGGTCTCGGCGTCGCTGCCCACCGCGCGGCCGATGATCACCGGTGTCGCGCCGTCACGGATCTCGAGCAGCAGTTCTTTCAGCGCGCCCACCTGCCAGGTGCGCGAGCGGGACGCGGGGTTATAGATCGCGATCGCGAGATCCGCTGTCGCTGCGGCGCGAACGCGTTCCGCCACGATGTCCCACGGCTTGAGCCGGTCCGACAGGGAGATCACCGCGTAGTCGTGGCCCAGCGGTGCCCCGGCACGGGAGGCCACCGCGTTGGCGGCGGTCATCCCTGGTACCACCCGTACCCGCACATCCGCGTATTCCTCGCGCGCGGCTACCTCGAGCACTGCGGACGCCATCGCGAACACACCGGGATCCCCGGAGGAGACCACCGCGACGCGCCCGCCGTCACGGGCGAGGTCGAGTGCATGGGCGGCACGCTCCTCCTCCACGCGATTATCGGAGGGATGCTGGCGCTGCCAGGCGTTCTTGGCCACGCGCGCCAGGTAGGGGCCATAGCCCACGAGATCCGTCGCGGCGCGCAGCTCCCGCCGCACCTCAGGGGTGGTCCAGTCCGTGTGTCCTGGACCGAGGCCCACCACGACGACCTCGCCGCAGCTGGCGTCGCCGGGGAGCGCAGGGGCAGGTGAGCCGGTGTTCAGCGGCGACGGCACGATCGCGACCGAGAAGTAGGGCACGTCGGAGGCGTCAACATCGCGCAATGGCAGCACCCGCTGGGCGTCCCAGCTCGCCCGCTCGACATACACGGCCTCGTCGAGGCGGCCGGCCTTCTCCAGCGCCTCGCGCACGGGCCCGAAGGTGCGGCCGAGCTTCATCACCGCGACCGCGTCACCGCTGGTGAACCGATCGATCAGCTCGGCCTCGGGCAGCGTGCCCGGCACCACGGTGAGGGTCTCGTCGCGCTCGACGAGCGGTACCTGCATCGCTGCGGACGCGGCCGAGATGGACGTGACGCCCGGCACGATCTCGGTGCGGAACCGGCCTTGCAGCCGCTTGTGCATGTGCATGTAGGAGCTGTAGAACAGCGGATCGCCCTCGGCGAGGAGGGCGACGTCGCGGCCCGCGGCGAGGTGGACGGCGAGCCGCTCGGCGGACTCGGCGTAGAACTCGTCGATCGCGCCCTGGTAGCCCCGCGGATGATCGGTGGTTTCGGTGGTTACCGGATAGACGAGCTTTTCCTCGATCTGCCCTTCCCGCAGGTAGGGCGCGGCGACGCTGCGCGCGATGGACCGGCCGTGGCGGGCGCTATGGTAGGCGACCACATCGGCCGCGCCGATCAGCCGGGCCGCCTTGACGGTAACGAGCTCGGGGTCCCCCGGACCGAGGCCGATGCCCCACAAGGTGCCGCTCACAGCTCCACGCTCCCGATCGCATTGACCGCTGCGGCCGTGATGGCGCTGCCACCACGACGGCCCCGCACGAGCAGATGCCGCAGCTGCTGCGGATGCGCGATCACTGCCTCCTTCGACTCCACGGCTCCCACGAAGCCGACGGGCCCGCCGACGATGGCCGCGGGCACGGGCGCGCCATCATCGATGAGCTGCAGCAGATGGAACAGCGCGGTGGGGGCGTTGCCGATCGCCACGATCGCACCGTCGAGATGCTCGCGCCACAGCTCCACCGCGGCGGCGGTGCGGGTGGTGCCCAGTTCCTCGGCGAGGCCGGCCACTCGCGGGTCGCGGAGCGTGCAGATCACCGCGTTGCCCGCGGGGAGGCGGCGGCGCGTGATGCCCTCGGCGACCATGTGCGTATCAGCAAGGATCGGCGCCCCCGCCTCGAGAGCGGCGCGGGCGTGATCGACGACACCGGGCGTGTGCGCGATGTCGTCGATCAGGCCGGTCTGCCCGCACGCGTGGATCATCCGCACCACGGCATCGGCATCGGCGGGGGAGAACCCGCTGAGATCGGTCTCGTCGCGGATCATCGCGAAGGATCGCCGGTAGATCTCGAGGCCGTCGCGCACGTATCCGGCCTCCATGAGGGCCTGGTACGCGCCCGGGCCGGGGGCCGTGGCGTGATGAGGTGTGGTGACGGGCATGGGGGAGAGTCTACGAGCGCACGAGCCGTGCTATCGCATCGGACACTTCCTGGAGCTTCGCGTCCGCCTCCTCGCCCCCGACGGCGACAGCATCGGCGACGCAGTGGCTCATGTGGTCATCGAGCAGCCCGAGGGCGACCGAGCGCAGGGCGCTGGTCATCGCGGACACCTGGGTGAGGATGTCGATGCAGTACTTCTCCTCCTCGACCATGCGCTGGATGCCGCGCGCCTGGCCCTCGATGCGGCGCAGCCGCTTGAGGTAGTTGTCCTTGCTGGAGATGTAGCCGTGATGGTTGCCGTCATGGCAGGCGCTGCCAGCCTGGGTCTCCGAGGCATCAGCGCTGGCTGATGGCGGATTGGAGGTTGTCATCGTCGGTGGCCTTTCGGGTGCAGGACCTTCGCCGGAGGGGAGGTCAGGAACGGGTGGGGGAGAAGCGGCGCAGCCGCAGGCTGTTGCCCACGACGAACAATGATGAGGCGGCCATGGCGGCGCCGGCGATCATCGGGTTGAGCAGGCCTGCCGCGGCGATCGGTAGTGCCGCGACATTGTAGGCGAAGGCCCAGAACAGGTTTCCCTTGATGGTGCGCAGCGTGGCACGGGAAAGCCGGATGGCATCGACGATCGCGCGGGGGTCCGGGCGCATCAGGGTCAGGTCGCTGGCGTTGATGGCGACATCGGTGCCGCTTCCCATCGCGATGCCCAAGTCCGCGCCCGCCAGTGCTGCCGCATCGTTGACGCCGTCGCCGACCATGGCGACGACCTTTCCGCTGGCGCGCAGGTCGGCGATGACGGTGGCCTTGTCCTCGGGCAGCACCCCGGCGATCACTTCATCGATGCCGATGGTCGCTGCCACGGCGCGCGCGGCGGTCTCGTTGTCGCCGGTCAGCATGATGACCTCGGCGCCGAGCCGGCGCAGGCCCGCGACGGCCTCGGCGGACTCGGCGCGCGGGGAGTCGCCCACGGCGAGCACCGCGCGAGCCTCGCCGTCCCAGCCCACGAGCACGGCGGTGCGGCCCTGGCGCTGCTGCTCCTCGAGGGCGTGGGCGAGATCGCCGGGAACGGCGAGGCCTTCGTCCTTCAGCAGTGCCGGGCGGCCGACGATGACGCTGGTGCCGTCGACGGTGCCGCGCACACCGAGCCCGGAGATGCTCGAGAATCCAGAGACCGCGGGGAGCGTCGCGCCCTGCGCGCGTGCCGCAGTGGCGATGGCGCGGGCGATGGGGTGCTCGGAGGAGTCCTCGAGCGCCGCCGCGCGCGCCAGTGCGGTGGCGGCGCTCGTTCCGGTCGCGGGGATCACCTCGTGCAGCGTCATCTCGCCGGTGGTGAGCGTGCCGGTCTTGTCGAGGACGACGGTGTCGATGCGGCGGGTGGACTCGAGGACCTCGGGGCCCTTGATGAGGATGCCGAGCTGCGCGCCGCGGCCGGTGCCCACCATCAGTGCGGTGGGGGTGGCGAGCCCGAGCGCGCAGGGGCAGGCCACGATGAGCACGGCCACCGCTGCGGTGAACGCGAACTCGGTTCCGTCGCCGCTGATCAGCCAGAACGCCAGGGTCGCGGCGCTGAGCGCGAGGACGAACGGCACGAACACCGCGGAGATGCGGTCGGCGAGGCGCTGGACGGCGGCCTTGCCGGCCTGTGCCTGCTCGACGAGCTCACGGATGCGGGCAAGCCGGGTCTGTTCCCCGACGGCAGTGGCGCGAACGGCGATGCGGCCGGAGGTGTTCAGGGTCGCTCCGGTCACGGTGTCGCCGGGCCCGGCCTCCATGGGCACGGGCTCGCCGGTGAGCATGGATTCGTCCACCGCTGTGTGGCCCTCGACGATGGTGCCGTCGGTGGCGATCTTCTCGCCGGGCCGGACGACGAAGATGTCGTCGACCATGAGGCTCGCCACGGGGATGCGCTGCTCGATGCCTTCGCGCAGCACGGCCACGTCGCGCGCGCCGAGCTCGGCGAGGGAGCGCAGCGCGGCGCCTGCACGCCGCTTGGACCTGGCCTCGAGGTATTTCCCAGCGAGGATGAACGTGGTGATCGCGACGGCGGCCTCGAGGTAGATGTTGGCCGAGCCGTCGCCGCGCGCGGGCAGCAGGCTGAAGCCATGGGTCATGCCGATGTGCCCGGCCGTGCCGAAGAAGAGGGCGTAGAGGGACCAGCCGAGCGCGGCGAGCGTGCCGATGGAGATCAGCGTGTCCATGGTGACGGCGCGGTGCCGGGCGTTGAGGATCGCGGCGCGGTGGAAGGGCAGCCCGGACCACATGATGACCGGCAGCGCGAGGGCGAGGGAGAACCACTGCCAGCCGGGGAACTGCAGCGCCGGGATCATGGCGGTGGCGACGACGGGGACGCTGAGCACGGTCGCGAGGGCGAGGCGTCGGCGCAGGCCCGCGACGGCGCGCTCGTCCTCGGCATCGATGTCGGCGGCGGTGAGCGTGGCGTCGTTGTGGTGGGGGCGCGCGCCGTAGCCGGTCTTGCGGACCACCTCGATCAGCTCATCGGTGCTGACCGAGGTGGCTCCGGTGGTGATGCGGGCCTTCTCGGTGGCGAAGTTGACGGTCGCGGTGACGCCCTCTACGCGGTTGAGCTTCTTCTCGATGCGCGCGGCGCAGGAGGCGCAGGTCATTCCGGTGATGTCGAGGTCGATGATCCGGGGCGGTGCCTCCTGGGCAGCGCGCGCGGTGTCGAGGGTCTTGCTCATGGTGGGTCTCCAGGGGGTGCGGGGAGCTGCGTCCAGGGGTCGATCAGGCGATGGCGTAGCCGGCCTCATCGACCGCTTCGCGCAGGGCGGCCGGGTCGAGCTCGGTGTCGCTGGTGATGGTGACCGCGCCGGTGGCGAGGTCGACGGCGACGCTGGTGACGCCGGGCAGGGCGCTGATCTCGGAGCGGACGGAGTTCTCGCAGTGTCCGCAGGTCATGCCGGTGACGGTGATCGTGGTGGTCATGAAGGGCTCCTCGGTGTGGTCCGGCGCGTCGGCCGGACAGTGTGGCGTAGGTACCCCCCTAGGGTATATAAAGGTAGTGGGTCCAGCAACCCCACCGGATCCGGAAACCCCTCTGACAGGAGCATCATGCGAACCCGTCCTCTAGCCATCGCTGCCACCTCCGCCCTCGCCATCGCCCTCACCGCGTGCGGCACCACCAGCACCGATACCGCGACCCCCGCGACCTCCCCGGCAAGCTCCACTGCCGAGTCCGCCACCGCCAATGCCGCCGACCTCATGTTCGCCCAGGGCATGGTTCCCCACCATGAGCAAGCGGTCGAGATGAGCGACATCATCCTCGCCAAGGACGGCATCATGCCCGAGGTCACCGCGCTGGCCCAGCAGATCAAGGACGCCCAGCAGCCCGAGATCGACACCCTCCAGGGGTGGATCAGCGAGTGGACCGACCAGCACGACGATGCCGGCCATATGATGGACGACGGCACCATGATGGACGAGGACTTCATGGGCGGGATGGACGGGATGATGTCCACCGCCCAGCTCGACGAGCTCCGCGATGCTGACGGCCCCGCCGCGAGCCGGATGTTCCTCGAGCAGATGATCATCCACCACGAGGGCGCCATCCACATGTCCCGCGCCCACCTCGGCAACGGCGAGCACCCCGGCGCCCGCGACATGTCCCAGGGCATCAGCGACAGCCAGCAGGCCGAGATCGACACCATGCGCGAGCTGCTCGACCAGATGGGCGAGTAGGCCGCGCGACCTCCTACTCGGCGCGGAAGAAGGCCTCGGCCTCCGCGTCGAGGGGATAGGTCAGCTCGATGCGCAGCTCATCGAGGGTGACCTCCGCGGTCGCCTCGAACCGCGACACCATCCCGATGGTGCGCACCACCCGATCGCCCACCCGGAACCACGGGCACGCGACCAGGCCCGGCGGGGCGCCAGCTGGTCTCGGCAGTCCCCGTGTGGCAGCCTCTGCCTCGCCGAGCAAGGCAGCGATCTCTGCATCGAACGGCATCCTGTCGCGCTGCTGCCGCAACCGGTCCACCCCCGCCCAGGCGACCTCGGCCCAGTTGACGATTGCCTCGGCCGCCCCCGGAGTGCCCGTATAGCGGCGGATCACATTGCTGCCCAGCACATCCGGCCCATATAAGCGGGCGCACGCCTCGTTGGCGAGCAGCACGTTCCAGTGCGCGTCGAGCACCATCGCGGGATAGGGCAGGTGCGCGGCGAGCAAGCGATCGAGCGCGGCCCGGAACGGAGCGAGATCCTCGCCCTGCAGCGCCACCTCGGGGTAGCGGGGCGGCAGCCCGGCCGCTCGCAGCAGCGCATTGCGCTCCCGCAGTGGCACATCGAGCGCGTCAGCGATCCGCAGCACCATCTCCTGGCTCGGGCGCGAGCGCCCCGTCTCGAGGAACGACACATGCCGCGAGGTGGTGGCGGTGCGGCCCGCGAGCGCGAGCTGGCTCAAGCCACGATGGGCCCGCCACTGCCTGATCCGCGCCCCGAACTCGCTTGGTCCCGCGATCCCTGCTGCTGCCATGCCCTGATTATCCGGTAGTCGGACCCGCCCGGCCATTCCCTCGCAGGGAATCGACCAGGCTCCCTGTTCGCGCGATGGTGGAACCATGAACACATCGATCATCACCGCCACGGGCACCCGTCCCTCGGCCACGCTGCTGCGGGCGGCCCTGCGCGCCAACGCCACCTTCTCCCTCGTCACCGGCCCGGCTACCCTCGCGCTCGCCTGGTGGCTCGCGGGCTCCTGGGATGTCCCCCCGGCACTGCTTGCCGCCATCGGCGCATCGGTGGCAGTGTTTGGCATCGTGGTCGCCGTCGCCGCCGCCCTGCCCGACCCCGCGCTGCGCCGCGCCGCCGCCGCCATCATCGCCGCAGACGTGCTGTGGGTCGTGGCGAGCGTCCTCATCCTCGCCGTGGCCTCGTTGCCCGCGCCAGCACGCGCCACGATCCTCGTCGTCGGCACGATCGTCGCGATCCTCGCGATCGCTCAAGCCATCGGTCGCGCCCGCATCCACCAGGACGATCCTCTAGCTGGATTCGAGGTAATGGAAACCAGCACCACGATCCCGGCCCCGCCCGAGCAGTCCTGGCAGATCTCACCGACCATCGCCTCTACGGGCAGCTCGCGCCCAACCTCTCCGACGTCACCGTCACCAGCAGCCACAACGGGGCACCTCGCGCCCGGCAATGCACCTCCACCGGCGGCAAGACCTGGAGCGAGACCTGCACCCTCTGGGAGGAAGGCCGCGCCTTCGCCATCGATGTGGATACCAGCACCTATCCCTACCCGCTTGGCTCGCTCGCCGCGATGTGGTCGGTCGAGCCAGCGCCGAGCGGCAGCACCGTGGGCATGCGCTTCGCATACCAGCCCCTCGCGACACCTCGGGGCGGACTGTTCGCGATCATGTTCCGCATCGCGTTCCCGCCCATCCTGCGACGCATCGAGGCTGGCTGGGCACGGGAGGCGCGCAAGGCCGGGACCCGCGGGCGCGGCGAGTAAGCAGCGATCGCCCGCACCCCTCCGCGTTGCCTCTTGTGGCAAGCGAGCCAGCGGCAGGATACTTGAGGTAGCCAGTGGATCGGGGGCCCGGAATGGATGCACGAGAGGTCATCGAGACCCTCTATGACAAGTTCGCTGAAGGCGATGGGCCTGGCGTGATGGCGATGATGGCCCCGGACATCTCGTGGATCGAGGAAGCAGGCTTCCCCTACGGCGGCACCTACATCGGCCCCGATGCGGTCGCGGCGAACGTGCTGGGGCCGCTGGCGAGCGATTGGGAGGGGTTCCGGGTCCAGCCCGGCACAATCCTGGCCGAGGGGCCGCGGGTCGCTGCGCTCGGCTGGTACTCCGGCAGGAGCCGGGCGACGGGCCGCTCGTTCCGGGCCCGGTTCACCCATTGGTTCACCGTCGAGGACGGGACGATCACCAGTTTCGAGCAGGTGGCCGATAGCGTGCCCGTGCACGACGCGCTGAAGCCGTAGCCGGCTGGCCCGCCGAGAGCCGCGAGCGGGAGGGCGCGGCCTAGAATCGGACGCATGGATACCTGGATCCTTGCCGCGTTCCTCGGTCTTGGCCTTGCTGCCGCCACGGGGCTGCGCACTTTCCTGCCGCTGCTGATGCTCAGCGCGGTCGCGCACTTCGGGTGGCTGGGGATCAGCCTGGGCGAGTCGTTCTCCTGGCTCGGGTCCACGGCCGCGCTCGTGTCGCTAGCGATCGCCACGGTGGCGGAGCTCCTCGCGGACAAGATCCCGTTGATCGACAATGCACTGAGCGCGCTGGGCATGGTCTCGCGCCCAGTGGCGGCCGCCATCGCGGCGGGAGCGGTGTTCACGAGCCTCGATGCGTCCGCGGCGATCATCGCCGGGATCATCGTGGGCGCGCCCACGGCTCTGGCGGTGGGCACGGCGCAGGCCGGGACACGGGTGGCGAGCACCACCGCGACGGCGGGCACCGCGAACCCCATCGTGTCGATCGTCGAGGATGTGCTGTCGTTCGTGGTCGCGCTGATCGCGATGGTGCTGCCGGTGCTCATCCCGCTGGTGCTGATCGCGGTGGCGTGGCTGGCCTATCGCGGGTCCCGGCGGTTGCGTCGTCGCCGCCCGACGAGCTGGGCGGCGCAGCGCTAGCCGCGGGACCGGTCGGAGAACAGCTCGCGGTAGGCGTGCGGCTGCGCGTGCTGCGTGCTGGGGGCGGCCTGATCGGCGCTGGTGGTGTCGTGATCCTCGGGTGCCGGGCTGGCATCAGGATCATTGCTGATTGGGGCGAGGAAGAGCTGGGAGTATTCCATGCAGCTGTGCAACTTTCAGTGAGTTCGTGGGGCGCGCTTCAGGAGGCGCCCGTGGGTGCTCCGCTGGCTGGCATCTCGCGTTGTGACGCGGAGCGGGCGAGCGGGAGACAGAGCGCGGACCAGTGGCCAGGGTATTTCCGGGCGTCGTGCCTTCCGGGGTTGCTCCGCGTACCTCGTACTCTACGCCCTCGGTGCCCGATGGGCGCGATGACTTCCGTCGCTGTGGCGAGTCCTACCCTCATGCACTGCCCGTGCATCGCTGAGGAAAGGACTTTGCCATGCCCACTGATTCGCGTCCCGCCCCCGCCATCTCGAGCGTCTTGTTCGCGAGCAGGGATCCCGAGCGGCTCCGCGTGTTCTACGAGAAGGCGCTCGGCATCACCGCGCAGCGCACGCCCGATGGCGGCTACTGGGTGCTCGATCTCGGCGGCTTCTACCTGATGCTCGATGGCCGGGAGGATGTGGAGGAGCACAATATCGATCCGTGCCGCTTCATGCTCAACATCGAGGTCGACGATGCCCGCGCGGCCGCGTCCCGGATCGACGCGACGGGCGCGAGCTGGTTCGCCCCGCTCGAGGACCGCGACGGCAGCTGGTTCGGAACGTTCATCGATCCGGACGGCAATCACGCCCAGATCATTCAGATCAGCGAGCGGATGCGCGAGATGATGGCCGACTAGCCGGTCAGGTCGTGCCGGCAGTGTCGCGCCACAGCAGGTAGGCGGCCAGCATCGGATCGGTGAACTGGTAATAGGTACGGCGCTGGTCCTCGCCGGGCAGCTTGCCACCGCGCACCCAGGCATTGTCCGCGAGGCGGCGCAGCGTGACCGCCGCGGTGTTGGCCGTCAGCCCGGCATTGTCGGCAAGCTCGCCCACGGTGATGGGTCCCGGCGCGCGCGCGAGCCCGAGGAGGAGCTGCCGCTCGGTGTTGGCCAGGCCGAGCAGCTCGTGCTGGTAGTGCGGGGAGCAGGTGTCGAGCAGCTTGCTGATCGTCGCTGCCGGCTGTCCCAGCGTCGAGGGACGCGCGGTATCGGCGATGATCTGCCATGCCCGCGGTGATCCGCCGATGGCGCGGTGCACGGTCTCGATCGCGGCGGCGGCACCGGCGGTGCCGAGCCAGGTGGCGAGCTGCTCGTCTCCGGCGCTGGTGGCGCGGTGCCGCAGAAGGCTCACCGCCTCGGCCGTGCCGAGGGGCGGGATGGTGTCGATATCGAGGTTGCCGTACCAGGGCTCGGCGCGCGAGGAGAGCGCGGGGACGAGCCTGCTCGCGGAAGCAAGGACGAGCGTGCGGCCGTGGGTCTCCACGAAGCCGCGCAGAGCGCGCGCCCCGGCACCGCCGATCCGGTCGAAGAGAACATCGATGTGCTCGGCGACGAGCACGAGGAGCCGTCTGCCCACGATGGTGGCGAGGAGATCCTCGAGATCGCTGACCGACGCCGCGAGCCGGGCCGCGCGCGCCTCGTCCGCATGCTCGGGGCCGAGCGTGGTGATGGCTTCGTGCAGCAAGTCTGGATAGCTGCTGATCGGAAGAGCATCGTCGCTCAGCCACGCCAGTGCTACCCGGGCCGCGACCTTCTCGCTGCGCAGGGCCTGACCTGTAGCCACAGCGAGGATGTGGGTCTTGCCCGAGCCCCACGGCCCGCGCAGCAAGGTGTGGGCGCGCGTCCCTGACCGGGAGGCCGTCTCGATCCGGGAGCGCACCCGCGCGATCAGAGCGGCATGCCCGGCGGTGGCCTGCTCGAGGTGGGGGAGAGGGGCGGTGCGCGGGTTGTGCACTGGATGCAGCGGGGCCGGCAAGGATGCGCTCATCGCATGCTGCGCTTCCAGTACTCGCGCACCAGCGTGCTGCGGAACCCGCTCGCCCGGCCCTCGCGGCGCAGGTAGTGATCGCGCTCGAGATCCTCGATGATCCGCACGAGCGCGCGCCGTCCCGGCACCTCGGGCAGCTCGGTGTAGGGCAGCAGGCGGCGCAGCTCATCGACGGTGATGGTGCCGCGGTCGGCGTACACATCGAGCATGGATTCGATCAGCTCGGCCCGCTCGGCCCCGTAATAGGGGGTGATGCGGTCGCGGTAGTGCCGCATGTTCCACGGGTCGTGGGGATCGATCAGCGCCGATTCGACGAGGCTCGCGATGTCGCTCGGGGCGAGATCATCGCGGGCGGGCATGTCCCGGCAGGCCTTCACGAGGTGCTGGATGTAGTACGGGACCGCCTCGGCGGCATGGGCGATCGCTACGGCTACCCCGAGCGGATCGGTGGGGCGGATGTCCTCGCCGAGCATGAGGCAGCGCGCGAGATGGATCGCGTCGGCCTCATCGAGCGAGCCGACGGGCTCGGGGACCACGTCGTTGACGCTTCCCGGGGCGGCATCGCTGACATGGTGGAACCCGATGGAGCCGAGCAGGAGCATGGCCAGCCGGGTGGAATGCTGCTGGCGGATCCGGCGCAGCGTGACAAGCAGCTCGCGCCCGGAGCCGGGCTGGGCGCGCTCCATCTCGAGGGCAAGGACGGGCACCTCATCGATGATGAGGACCAGCGGCGGCTCGCCCTCATCAGGAAGGGCGAGGGCGATGATGTCGTCTAGGCCGCGGTCCTCGCTGGCACGCTTGGCGCCGACGGGCCCCGCGGTAATGGTCAGCTCCCAGCGGCGCAGTTCCTCGCGCAGGGGGCCTGCGGGCACGGAGCGGGAGAGGGACCTGGCGAGCTCGGTGGCGAAGCCGCGATAGTCGACGCGCTCGGCGGAGGTGCGGACGAAGCGTCGATCCGTGGCCGCGAGATGGGCCTCGACGAGCCGGGCGATCGAGGTCTTGCCGACCCTGCGGTCGCCGGTGAGCAGGACGGTCTGCCGCGCGGCGAGAAGGCCGAGCACGCGGTCGACTTGGAGGTCCCGGCCAATGATGTCCTCGAGCGCGGGCACGCTGCCCACGGTCAGGGGAATGGGGCGCATGGGGCGATGATCCACCCGTCGATCATACAACAAAACAGTCATCTGACGGATTAGTCATATGATTACTGGGTCATATTGTGAAGCAGTCAGGTGACAGATATGCACTGCATACCAGTTCATCGAGTTGATCGTGTGCGCTTGGACGCGTAGCTCTCTCCCTGTTCCCTCGCTCGCGGCACCGCGACGTGTCGTGCACCAGAATGTAACGTTGCGGGAGTACCGTGCTGCCCCATGAGGACCAGGCTGGGCATCGCTACCATGCTCGTCACTGTGACGATCTCCGCCGTGTCCCTGGCGCCCCAGGTGGCTGCCGAGCGCGTGACTCATCTCGACACCGCCGCCGTGGAAGTGGATTCCCGCCTGGTCGAGGCATTTCCGGGCGGCTTCACCGGCCTCGATGCCACACCGATCCCCGGTGTCTTCCTTGCTGTCTCCGGCAATGCCAATCATTCGGGCACTGCCCGCTTCACTACCATCCGCATCCCGCTTGGCGCCGACGGGCGATTCACCAGCAGCCGCATCGAGGTCCTCGCCGATTCACCACTGCGCGACGCCGCTGGCCCGATCGGTGGCGCCACCTTCACGGCCGGAGCTGTCCGGCAAGCCGGCGGTGACGTTCTCGTCGCGAGCACGACGAGGAGCCGCTCGGGCGTGGTTCCGCGGCTCAGCGGCTTCGATATCACTGGAGCCCACGTCCGCGACTACGCCCTCCCCGGCTCGTGGATGCCCAGCGATGCCGGTGGCTCTGGCATCGCTTCCGCGCCGTCGACGCTCGGTGCTGCCATCGACGGTGGCCTTATCGCGGTGGCCAGCGGCGCGCCGCTCCAGCAGGACCGCTCGCTCCCGGGTCGGCCGCGCGCGCGGCTCGCGCTGATCGATCGCTACAGCGGGATCATCATGCGCGAGCACGCCTTCGAGCTCTCGATGGGCGATAGAGCCAGAGTGACCGGCATCCTCGCGCTATCAGGAACCGACTACTTGATCGTCGAGCAAGGCACTGGCCCCGACGGGCAAGCATCCGCGCGGCTGCACCGGGCGAGCACGAAGGCCGCGACCGACATTGCGGGCAGGCGTGCGCTCACCGGCGAAGAGGCGCCGCTAGAGTCCGAGCTTCTGCTCGACCTGGACACCGTCGGCGCGCAGGCCGGTGCCGTCGAGGCCATCAGCCTCGGTCCGAGGCTCGCGGACGGCACGGCAACCGTCGTGCTCGCGACGAGCGGGGGCACTGGCGAGAACGGCGTTGCCCCGCGCATCCATGTGCTGCGGCTCGAGCGCTGATCCACCGGCCCGCGCGCTAGGCCCTAGGCCGCAGCGGCAATGCTCCGGCGGGCCTTGAGGCGGGTATAGACCTCGCGCCGCACGGTCGCGACCACATCGCCCGACTCGTCGCGGATATCGCAGGAGAACCAGGTGAGCACGCGCTCGCCGCCCGCAGCACGCTCGCGGATCGCCGCCACCACTTCGGGAGGCATGTCCATGGTCGCTGTCAGTCTTCCCGTTCCGGGCTTGCGGTACTCGATCTCGCCGCGCGTGTCCCACACGTAGTGGTCGTCGCCAAGCTGCGGCAGGAGCAGGAGCATGAAGAACGGGTCGGTCATCGACGACAGCGATCCACCGAAGGCGGTGCCCACGGCGTTGCGCGTCAGCGGGGTGACCTTCATCGATACGACCGCGCGCGACCAGTCCTCGGCGATGGATTCGACCTTGATGCCCGCGCCGAGGAAGGGCGGCCAGGCCCGCATGCCCCATTTCAGTGTCCGTGGCGTGATTTGCATGATTGCTCCTTGGGTCGCGAGAAAGCTGCTGGAACTCACTTTACGGACATATGCCATACTGCATAACCCCCGTGTGGCAGGGATCTCCCCGACGACGCCGCCACGCTCGCGCATGCAACACTGTCTGGCGTGAGCAGCCTGCCCCCGATCGTCCTTGTCCACGGCATCCGTCTCAGCCACGCTGAGTGGACCGCCGAGACCGCCCAGCTCCGCGAGCATGGCTACCGCGTCGACGCGGTGGACCTCCCCGGGCATGGCAGCCGCCGGGGGCAGCCCTTCACCCTCGACGGTGCGATCGAGGTCATCACCCGCAGCATCGACGCTCACGGCGAGCCCGCGCTGCTCGTCGGGCACTCCCTCGGCGGATACCTCGCGCTCGCTGCCGCGGCCCGGCATCCTGACCTCCTCGCCGGGCTCGTCGTCACCGGCTCCACCGCGATCCCCAGCAAGATCTTCGCCGCTCCCTTCCTTGGCGGCTACCACGCCCTCAACCGGCTCCCCAACCGCGGCGATACCGCCAGCCAGATCGCCATGCGCCTCACCGCCCCGCCCCCGGCGGCCCGCGCGATCATCGACAACGGCATCGCCACCGAGGTCATCCCCGACGTCGTGCGCGACATCGTCGCGTTCGATCCGCTCGCCGCCGCGCGCTCCTACCCCGGCCCCACCTGGTACATCAACGGGCGCCACGACCACTTCCGCATCCACGAGCGACGCTTCCTCCGCGCGAGCCGCGACAACGGCCGAGCCGCCGAGCTGCGCATCGTGCCCGGGGCTGGCCACTACTTGCCGCTCACCCACGCCGCTGTGTTCACCACTCATCTCGAGGGCATCGCGGCTGGCATCCGGGGCTGACCACCACGATGTGTCCGACCGGACCGCTAGGGTAGGCACTGCTCCGCACCCCGGAATCGTGAGGATCATCATGGCGCGCACCTACTACTACACCGCGATGACCCTCGATGGGTTCATCGCTACCTCCGATGATTCGCTGGACTGGCTGTTCACCCGGGAGCAGGATCCGCGCGGCCCGCTGAACTATGACGATTTCTTCGTCGGCATCGGGGCGATGGTCATGGGGTCGACGACCTATCAGTGGGTGATCGATCACGAGTTCGCTGGCAAGGATTCCTCGGAGTGGAAGTGGCCGTACACCATTCCGTGCTGGGTGCTCACGCATCGCGACCTGCCCAGCATCCCCGGCGCACCGATCACCTTCGCGCGGGGCGACGCCTCGAGGATCCACCAGCACTTGCTGGAGGCCAGTGGTGGTCGTGATATCTGGATCGTCGGTGGGGGAGATGTCGCCGGCCAGTTCGCGGACGCGGGCCTGCTCGATGAGATCATCGTCTACCTCGCGCCGGTCACGGTCGGCGCGGGCAAGCCGCTGATGCCCCGCCATGTCGAGCTCCGGCTCGAGGAAGTAGCGCGCAACGGTGAGTTCGCCTGTGCCCGCTACACCGTGGTGCGCCCCGGCGGCACTGCCACTGGCTAGCGGGAGGGTTGTGAACGGCTAGAGCAGCGCTTCGGCCAGCATTGCCCAGTCCGCGCGCGGTGGCTCCGTGATGCTCGTTCCCAGCACCTGCACGACCACGCTCGTCGCGCCCGCCTCGAGGTGCGCCGCGACGAGCTCGCGCGTGTGCTCGACACCACGCGCCACCATCTGCTCGGCGAGACGGGTGCTGCCACCCCGGATGAGGTCATCGTCGGTGAATCCCTGCCGCACGAACGATGTCCGGTAGTTCGGCAGCCCGGTGTAGATCGCGAGATGGCCGTGCGCGCGCTCCTCCCATGACTCGCGGTTGCCCGCGGCGACCGGATCGACCACCGCCGCCTGCTCCACCACGAGCAACGGGTCCGGGCCGAGGATCTCCCGCGCTCCAGCGGTGTGCTCCGGCGTCACCAGGTAGGGGTGCGCCCCGTCGGCACGGTCGCGCGCCACTTCCAGCATCCGGGGGCCCAGGGCAGCGAGCACCCGGGCGGGGGCCACCTGCTCACCGGCAACCAGGGCCGGGGCGGAATCCATCGCATCGAGGAACTCCCGCATCGCCGCGATGGGCTTGCGGTACACGTGCCCGCGCGTCCGCTCCACCAGAGGGGCGTGGGAGATTCCCAGCCCAAGGACGAACCGTCCCGGATGCAGTGCCTCGAGAGTGCGCCCAGCGGACGCCGCGGCCAGTGCGTCGCGCCCATAGATGTTGGCGATGCCCGTGCCGATCACCATGCGCTGCGCCGCTGAGAGATAGAGCTGCGCGGCGGTGAATGCCTCCCGGCCGTAGGCCTCGCCGAACCACAGCGACCCCCAGCCCTGCTCGTCGAGCTCCGTCACCAGCTCGCTCGCCTCGGCCGGGGCGCGACCATCGAGCGACGCCGTCCACAATCCCACCTTGCCCAGCGATGACACCATGATCCGAGTCTGCCACCGCTCTGTGGACCGCGCACGCGACGGGGCCGCCCAGAAACGTCGGCAGAGCAGGATACGACCAAGGATCGCGCGACCAAGTAAGGTGCGGCGAATGAGATTCGAGGAACTGGCCTGGCAGGACAGCCCGCTCGGAGAGATCAGCCTGCGGCGCCGGTGGGATCCCCGCGCGAAGCGCGACGTGCTCGAGGTCAAGCTCGGCGACGAGTACCTGATGTCCAGCATGTTCACCCTTGCCGAGGAGGAGCTCGCCCGGCTCGGCCTGGCCCTCCTCGCGGCGGACCAGAGCGATCTTTCCGTCGCTGTCGGCGGCCTCGGCCTCGGCTACACCGCCATCACCGCGCTCGATGACCCGCGCGTGGCATCGCTGGTCGTCATCGACGCGATCCCCGAGGTCATCGAGTGGCACCGGGACGGCCTCATTCCAGCGGGGGAGCGTCTTGCCACCGATCCTCGTTGCCGCCTCGTCCACGGGGACTTCTTTGCCCTCGCGGCAGGCGTTTCCCTCGACCCGGAGCAGCCGGGCCGCCGGTTCGACGCGATCCTCCTCGATGTCGATCATTCGCCGCGGCATGTGCTGCACCCGCGCCATGCGGCCTTCTACGAGCGTCCCGGGCTCGAGCACCTCGCCACTCATTTGCGACCCGGTGGAGTGTTCGCGCTGTGGTCCAACGACCCCCCGGACAAGGAGTTCCTCGACCGGCTGGCTAGCACGTTCACGACATCTGAGGCGCATGTGGTGGAGTTTGCGAATCCGCTGCAGGGCGGCACGTCCACCAACACTGTCTACACCGCGACGACTCCTGGCTGAGGATAGCGAGAGCCCCGCCGGTGCCCGGGAATCCGGGACCGGCGGGGCGCCAGCGCGAGCGGGATGCGGCTAGGCCTTGGCGGGCCACCAGGACGCGCGACCGAGCAGCAGCAACGTCGACGGCACGAGGACCGTGCGCACGAGCAGGATGTCGAGGATCATCCCGATGCCCACCACGAAGCCGAGCTGCGCGAGCAGGTAGATTCCGCCAGCCATCAGCGCGAACATCGTCACCGCGAACACCACGCCCGCGGTGGTGATGACGCTTCCGGTGGCACCGAGCGCGCGGATCACCCCGAGGCGCAGTCCGCCGCTTCGTCCGCTGGCATCGGAGGACTGGGCTGATTCCTGCCGGATACGGCTGATCACCAGCATGCTGTAGTCCGCGCCCACGCCCACGAGGATCACGAACGCGATCGGGATCACCGACCAGTGCAGCGAGATGCCCAGGATGTGCTGCCAGACGAGCACACCGATGCCGATGGTGGCGATGAACGACACCAGCGCCCACACCATGATCACCAGTGGAGCGACGATGCTGCGCAGCATCGCCACGAGGATCAGCGTCACAGCAGCGAGCGCGATGATCGCCACCAGCGCGAAGTCGCGATTGATCTCGTCCTCGAGGTCGCTGTAGATGGAGCCGAACCCGGTGGTCGAGATCTCGGCGTCCGCGAGCACGGTGCCCTCCGCGGCCGCCCGCGCGGCGGACTTGATGGCGTCGATCCGCTCGAACGCCTCGTGGCCCAGCGCATCGCCCTCAGTGAGCACGATCATGCGGGCGGTCTTGCCGTCGGGGGAGACGAAGAACTTGCTCGCGGTGACCAGGCGCGGGTCGTCGAACGCGAAGGCGGGCAGGTAGAACCCGGAAGCGGTGCCCGTCGAGGCGCTCGCCCGCATCTGCTCCAGGTATCCGGTGGCCGTGCCGAGCCCCGCGGTGAGCTCATCGAGGGTGCCGGGCAGTTGTCCCGTGCCGTCCGCGATCTGGCTGGCGCCTCCAGCGATCTGCGCCACGCCCGCCTCGAGCTCGCGCACCCCGGCGGAGAGCGCATCGAGCTGCCCGCGCACCGCGGCACCGTCCCCGCCGAGCACGGCAAGGGATCCCTGCACGCGATCGGAGATCTGGCGCATGCTCACTGACATCGCCCGCATGCGCTCGGCCGCGGCATCCGCATCGCGTCCCGCGCTGATGGCATCGCGCAGGGCCTGGGCGGAGTTTCCACCGGTAGCAGCATCGATCATGACGAGTGCCTGGCGGACGGTGGCGCAGTGCGCGTCGGCACCGCACCCGCCGTCGCGCAGGCCCGGCCCGAACACGGCGGCGAGCAGCTCGGTCGAGTCCCGGATCGCGGTGGAGTTCGCCGCGATGACCGCGGCGGCATTCTCGATGCCGTCGGCGAGCACGCGCATCTCCGCGAGGGCGTCGTCGAGGTCCATCGTTCCTCCGGAGGCATCCTGCACGGCACGCTCCACGGCGTCTACCGTGCCAAGGATCTCGCGGGAGACCCCGATGAGCTGATCGGTGCCGTCGACGAGCTCGGGCATGCGTTCCCGCGCCTCGCTGGTGCCGCGCTCGAGCTCGGCGGCACCGGCGACGAGACGGTCGAGCTCGGGCCGCTGCGCGGAGATCTGCTCGCTGGCCACGCCTAGCCCGTCGGCGATCAGCCCGGCCTGGTAGCCGAGCGAGGCCTCGGGCAGGGTCTCCCCGTCGGGACGGGTGATCGAGCGCACCGTGCCCACGCCCTCGACCTCGGAGATGCTGCGCGCCATGTGCTCGAGCGCCGCGAGGTCCTCGGTGGTGCGCAGGTCATGATCCGCGCGGACGATCAGATACTCCGGCACGAGCTCGTTGCGGGGGAAGTGCTTCGCGGCGAGCTGGTAGCCGAGGTTGCTGCGGGAGTCGGCGGGCTGGGCACTGAACTCATCGAAGTTCGGCTCGTGGGTCAGCGCGACGAGCGCGAAGGGCACGAGCACGAGCACCGACAGCGCGAAGGCCGGAAGTGGACGGCGGACCACGCGCGCCCCGGCGCGCCTCCAGCGGCGCTCGGGGGATCGCTTGCCGGGCCTGCCCGGGAGCGGATCGGCCCGGCCACCGCGACCGAGAATGGCGAGCAGCGCGGGTCCGAGGGTGAGCGCCGCGGCGAGGGAGACGAGGATGCCGACAGCGATCGGGGGACCGGCGGTACGGAAGATGCCTACCTTGGTGAACAGCATCGCCATGCAGGCCGCGGCGATGGTCAGGCCCGAGGCGATGATCACCACGGCGATGCCGCCGATGGCCTCGGCCGCGGCCTCCTGCACATCGAGGCCCTGCTTCCGTGCCTCGTGGTAGCGGCCGATGATGAACACCGCGTAGTCGGTGGCGGCACCGATGACCAGCGCTGTCATGAGCGCGGCGGTGAACATCGACATCTCGAGGATCCCGGCCTGGCCGAGCAGCCCGACGACGGGGCGTGCCGTGCCGAGGCCCACGCCGAGCAGCGCGAGCGCGATCACGACGGTGGCGATGCGCCGGTAGGCGATGAGCAGCGCGAGGCTGATGAGGATGATGCTGGCGCCGGTGATCAGCAGCATCCCGTGATCGACCGCGCGCAGCTGGTCGGAGGTGGTGGCGACCGGTCCGCTGAACTCGACGTCAAGCCCGTCGGGCCGGGGAAGGGTGTCAGCGAGGTCGCGCACGGCGTCGGTGGCCTGGGTGGCCTCGGTGGTGCCGTTGCCGCCGTTGAGCACCGTCATCAGCGTGACGGCCTTGCCGTCCTCGCTGGTGGTGAGCTCGCGAGCTTCGGGAGTGGTCTGCAGGTCGAGGATGTAGGCGACGTGCTCGGGGATCTCGAGGAGTCCCTTGGTGAGCTGGTCGTAGTACGCGCGGTCCTGCTCGTCGATGCCGTCCTCGCTGGCGAGCACGAAGAACCCGACGGCGGAAGACTCGGGGTTGCCGAAGTCCCGCGACATCTCCATCAAGGCCTGGTTGGCCTCGTTGTCGTGGGGGATGAACGCCGCGGAGTTGTCGGCGATCACCCGCTCGAGCTGCGGCACGGCGAGATTGAGCCCGACGAGCGCGAAGATCCATGCTGCGATGATCCAGCGCGCGTGGCGGGCGGCGAACGCGCCGAGCCGCCGGAAGGGGGGACTGGTCGAGTGGGCCATCAGTGCTCCTTGGTTCGCATCATCGTTGATGCGGAAAGCTCAGCCAATATGTCCTATGCAGTAGAGCATATGATCAGGCTGCGGCAGCACGGCCCGTGATGAAGGGCACACCGGTATGACCGCTCCCGGCCCCCGCGCGCCCACCACGTTCTAGACTTGTGTCGCCGGACTAACTAGGCGAGAGTCAATACGACGAATTCGACACGCTAGTGCCCGCTTGGTGCCCAGCTACCGGCACGGGCCAATGGGCCTTGAAGGAGACAGGGACGAACATGGCCGATAGTGAAGCGGTCACGCACCACCCGGACTTCAGCAGCAACCAGACGCTGTACTGGATACTCAAGTTCGGGATCATCGGGCCGTTCTTGAAGGTGTGCAACCACCCCGATTTCCGCGGCGTCGACAACATCCCCAAGGACGGGCCCGGCATCATCGCCGGCAACCACATGTCCATCGCCGACTGGCTGTTCGCGCCGCTCGCCTCACCGCGCCGCATCTCCTACCTCGCGAAGAACGAGTACTTCACCACCCCGGGCCTGTCGGGGAAATTCCAGCGGTTCTTCTTCTCCCAGACCGGGCAGGTACCGATTGACCGCACCGGTGCTAGCGCTGCCGAGAACGCCCTCAACACCGCCAAGCGACTGCTCAAGGAAGGCCGCCTCGTTGGCCTGTACCCCGAGGGCACCCGCTCGCCCGACGGCAGGCTCTACCGCGGCAAGACCGGGGTCGCCCGCATCGCGCTCGAGACCGGCGTCCCCATCATCCCCGTCGGCGTGATCGGAACGGATAAGGTCTGCCCGCCGGGCAAGAACACCTGGAACCGCGAGAAGGTCATCGTCACGTTCGGCGAGCCCATCGACCCCGCCGCCTTCGGAATCAGCGGCGACAAGGCTGCCGAGCGGGCGCTCACCGACCACATCATGGACCGCATCCAGGCTCTCACCGGCCAGGAGTACGTCAATGAGTACGCCCCGCGCGGGAAGCGCCCGAAGCCAAGCGGCGCGTAGCAAGCCCCTGGTCCTCCCAAACGCGATAGAAGTCCATGAACACCCGGTGGATCTTCTATCGCGTTTGGTGTTTGCGGGTGCTTATGGCGCGACGAAGCCAGGCCCGTGGGGCGTGCCAGCGCGTACGAGCTGGTCCGGCGGGAAAATGCGTCGACAGGCTTCCCGCCGAGTGCTAGCTTCAGGTTCACGTGGAGAGTCGAGGGATAGGGAGGCCGATTCATGATTGCGGTGAGGATCGCTGCCGCGCGCAGCGCCCGGATCAGTCATTCCTCCCGGGCCCCGATGTGACCGACGCCCGTGGGCCGCTCGCGGCCCCGCCCTGGTTCTGTCGCCACCGATGGAGCCAGATGAATTCTGGGTGAGCAACGGGGCCCCTTCACGAAGGGTCTCATCGTGCAACCATCATCTGATTATCCGTCCCCCTCCCCGCGCCTGTCGGCACTCGGCTGGGACGATGCTCGTGCCGCGCAGTTCGCCGAGCACGCGGCCGCTGGGCTGGTGCCCGCCCGTGTGGCACGGGTCGATCGCGGCCGCTGCGGCACCATCACCGACGCGGGTCCTGTCCGCGCCTCTATCAACGCCGTGGCCAGTGACGATCCCGAGCACATGGTGTGCACGGGGGACTGGGTGGCCCTGCGACCCGGTCCCGAGCCCGAGCTGGTGGCGTTGCTGCCACGCCGCAGCGCGATCACCCGGGCCACCACGGATCGCACGTCCCGCCAGCAAGTCCTGGCCGCGAACGTCGACACCGTCGTCATCGTGGTCTCGCTCGCCATGCCCATCAGGGCTGGCCGCATCGAGCGGCTGCTCGCCCTGGCCTGGAGCAGCGGCGCGCGGCCCGTGATCGCGCTCACCAAAGCTGATCTCGCTGACGACCCCACCATGGATCTGGCCATCGTCGAGGCTGTCGCCGCGGGGGTAGACATCGTGACTACCAGCGCCGCGACCGGCGAGGGCATCGACCAGCTCGCGCAATGCACCACAGGCACCGCCGTGTTGCTCGGCCCCTCAGGTGGGGGCAAGTCCACCCTCGCCAATGCGCTGCTCGGGCACGACCTCATGGGCACCAACGAGGTTCGCCGCGCCGATGGGAAGGGACGCCATACGACCGTGCATCGCGAGCTCGTGCCGCTGCCAGGCGGCGGCACGCTCATCGACACCCCCGGCCTGCGCGGCATCGGCATCCAGGATGCCGCTGACGGCATCGAGCAGGTGTTCTCCGACATCGAGGAGCGGGCATCCTCGTGCTCGTTCCGCGACTGCGCTCACCGCAGCGAACCGGGGTGCGCGGTGCAGGAGGCCATCGCTGCCGGCAAGCTCGATGCGCGCAGGCTCGATCGCTACCGCAAGCTCCTGCGCGAGAGCGAATGGGCCGCCAGCCGGGGTGACGCGCGCAAGTCCGCCAAGCGGAGCAAGGAGCGCAAGGCGATCACCCGGGACATCCGGGCGCTATACCGGTTCCGCGATCAGCAGCGCTAGGCCGTCAGCGCAGCGCTTGTCAGGCCAGCCGATGCTCGATCACCGGGGATTCGAGCACGCTGCCGTTGAGCTCGAGGAATAGCTGCTGCTCGGTGATCGACAACGCCAGGTCGTTGCGACGCTCGACCAGCGCGGCGACCGCGTCGATGAACGATCGGTCGAAGCTATGGAGAGGGATCGTCTCGGCCTGGTGGATGCGCTTGCCCGCCAGCTGGGCCAGCACGCGCGCCGGATCGTGGTGGGTGTAGATGGCTGCAGACCCAGCACGCTTGCTGCCACGGTGGACCCGCTCGGCATCGGGCGCGCCCACCTCCACCCAGTGGACGAGGCGCCCGGTGAGATCGCGGACCAGTACCGCGGGCTCGTCGGCGGAGGAGACGCCACCATCGCTGAAGGTGATGCCTTCCCGGTATTCCAGGCAGTACGCGAGCAGTCGCGTGACCATGAACGCGGCGGTCTCGGAAGGATGCCGCGCGAGCCGCAGCTCGAGCTGCTCGTACAGGCCTCGGTCGACGTCGGCGAGCTGGACGGTGAAGCTATGCATCGTTGTTCCGGAGGCCATGCGAGAGAAGACTACGGTGTTCTCACTCCCTCGGCACCGTGGCATGCGCGACCAGTCCATGTCGGAGCGCATGCGCGACCTGGGCAGGATGGGTGAGCTGCGGGTGATGCCCGGCACCGTCGATCACGGTCACGCGGGCACGGTCGCCGAGCGGGGCCAGCAGTTCCGTCGCCCACGGTGCGAGCGGATCCTGTGAGCCGACGATCACGTGGATGCGCCCGGGGAACCCGACGAGCTGCTCGGTGAGCGATTGGCGCCAGCGCGGGTCTACGGCACGCCGCAGCAACTGGCTGATGCGCCGGGTGGTGCCGGGCCTCCGCAGGTCCGCGACCGTGCCGAGGAGGGCTGCGGCATCCTCGGCACGCCCGGTGATCCGTGTGGCTAGCGTTCTCGCGCTCGCGTGCTTGAGATAGGTGCTGGTGAGCATGGGGAGGCGGGCGATCAAGCCGGGGCGCGGTTGCAGGAAGAACGGTGCGACGAGGGTGAGCTGATCGATGGCGGAGGGGTTGCGGTGCGCGGCCTCCACCGCGACGGCCGAGCCGATGGAATGCCCAACGAGGTGGCGTGCGCCCGTACCGGCGATCAGCGCGTCGATCCACTGGGGCCACGCCTTGAGGTCACCGTTGCTCAAGCCCAGCCCAGGCAGGTCCGCGACGGTCGTTTCCCCGGCTTGCTGAGCGACGGCCGCCCAGCTGTCCGCGTTGACCGGGAGCCCCGGCAGCACGAGCGCGCGGGGCGCGTCCGGGCCGAGCAGGAACGTGCGCGCCCCGGCGTGGGCGGCGAAGCGACGTCGCAGGTCCGGTGCGCGGGCAGGGAGCCCGAACCGGTGCGCCGCGAGATGGTCGGCCCAGCGCGCCAGTGACTCGTTCACCGGTGGCATGGGCAGGTCGTGGCGGCGAGCGAGATCGCGCGCCTCGCTGGTGGGGTAGCGGTCGCTGGAGAGGAACGACAGGGTCTCGGGGTCCGCTTTCGTCAGTGCCTGCGGCAGTCGCTTGACCACGGCGATCGGCAGGCGAGCACGCGGCACGGGCACGTGGTAGTGCTCACCGATGTGGCGCAGCAGTTCCGGCAGCGGTGGCGTGTGGTCATCGAGCACCCAGTAGGCGTGCCCGGCTGCCTCGGGGTCGGTGGCGGCGAGCGCCATGAAGCGGGCGAGGTAGTCCACGGCAACGACCGGGATGAACGTGTCGCTCCCGCCGGGGATGGCCCGCAATGTGCCCTGCCAAAGCTCGCGGAGCATGTCAGCGAGCCCGAGGTACTGGTCGGACTCGCCGGTGGTGCTGGTGCCGATGACCGTGGAGGGGTTGATGACCGTCCAGGGCACACCGAGCCGCTGCGCCTCGGTGCGCAGCGTGTCGTCGGCCTCGAGCTTGGATGCCTCGTAGGCACCGAGCTGGCGGTACATGGCCGAGGCCTGGTCCTCGCTCCAGGGCGTGGGCACGGATTCGTGCGCGGCCACGCGGTATCCGGTGACGTGCACGAGCCGCTCGAGGCGGGGCAGCGTGGCCGCGAGCGCGACGATCTCGCGGACGCTTGCCACGTTGGCCGCGCGCGCCTCCTCGACGCTCATCCCGAACCGGTAGGCGCCGGCGCAGTTGTGGATCTCGGTAACCGCCCCGATCCCGGGATCATCCGCCACGGCGAGGCGCGGGGCGTGGAAATCGACGATGAGCCGATTCGGGGGAGCTGCGGACTCGTGCTCGTCGAGCCAGGCGAGCAGCTTGTCGAAGGACTCGGTGGTGCGGCAGGCGGCGATGACGGTGGCGCCCTCGGCGGCGAGCCTCAGGATCAGGTGTCGTCCGATGAATCCCGTGGCGCCGAGGACGAGAGCGGTCCTGGGTGATGCAGTCATGACTTTTTCTCCTGTGGATGGTGCGCCTCGGAGTCAAGCAGCGGTCCGAGTACGCGGGCGGCCCGGCGGAGGGGGTCGGTGTGGCGGTTGGCGCGGCTGACGATCATGGCGCCCTCGACGGTGCTGACGATCGTGGCGGCGAGGTCGAGCGCGCGCTCGCCGGGCATGCCGCGTGATGCGAGGTAGTCGGCCAGGGGGCCGATCCAGGAGGCGTAGGCGCTCGCGCAGGCCTCGCGCAGGCGCGCGTTGCTCGCTCCCACCTCGAGGGTGACCACGGATACGGGGCAGCCGAGCTGGTAGTCGCTGTCGGCCAGCAGCGAGGCGAGCGTGTCGATCAGGCGTGCGAGCAGCTGGCCGGGTGGCATTCCCTCCTCGACGAGGCCGGTGATCATGTCGTGGAAGCGCTCGCCCGCAACGGCGATGGCCTGCTCCGCGATCTGTTCCTTGCCGCCGGGGAAGTGGAAGTACATCGACCCCTTGGGGGCTCCCGCGTGCTCGAGCATCGTCGTTGTTCCGGTGCCGCAGTAGCCGTGGGACTGGATCAGCTCGAGCATCGACTCGACCATGCGGGCCCGGGTCGCGGTGCCCTTCTCGGATGGTGGCATGGTTTTAGACTAGACCGGTCTACATATTTAGGCAACGGCTCGGCCAGGCTAGGCGGAAAAGTGCGATGCGGCGCCCGAGGATCGGCCCCGGCCCTCTAGCCCACCGACTTCAGGAATTCGAGGAGCGCGGCCTGGAACCGAGGCTCGTCCTCCCGATGAGGCCAGTGCCCGGCTCCCTCGATGACGAGCGCCGACGAGCCCTCCGCCAATCGTGCCGGGGTCGCTTCGATGGCCTGCGCTGGAATGAGGTCCGCAGTGCCGCCGACCACGAGACCCCGCTTGGCGATCGGATGCCGGGCACGGCCGAACCTACCGTTGAACTCGCGGTAGTAGGACAAGGCGCCATCGAGGTTGCCCGGTTCGGCGAAGCACTTCTTCACGTCAGCGAGCGTGCGATCCCGGGATTCGCCGGTCCAGCCCGGAGCCCAGCGACGGTATTCGTCGCTGATGTACTTGAAGTCCTTGCGCTGCACCCAACGCTGGGCCAGGGGCAGGCGCAGCTCGGCGAAATGCCGGGCCCCCCAGGCGAGTCCGAGGCTCGGCTTCACCAGGCTCGGGTGCGGAATGGCGACGGTCACGATCGCACGCACGCGGTCCGGGGTGTATGCCGCGGCGCCATAGGCGAGCGCCGCGCCAAAGTCATGGCCGATGACGATCGCATCGTCCTCGCCCAGGGCATCGAGCAATCGAGCTGTGTCCAGGGACAGCGTGGTCATGCGATAGTCACGCCCGCGCTGCACGGTCTCCGGGTGATAGCCGCGCAGCCACGGAGTGATCGTGCGATACCCCTCGCGAGCGAGGAACTCGGCCGTCGATGCCCAGCCATAGGGGGTGTCGGGGTACCCATGCCACAGGATGACCAGGGGGCCGGAGCCACGGTCATCGAAGACGAAAGCCTGCCCGTCGGACGTGGTGGCCTGCGACCATTTCATGGCACGATTCTAGAGCTCGCGCGCCGCGCCCGACCGAGCATTGCCGTGGCCGCTAGGCGAAGGTGATCCGCACCGTGACCGGATCGGACTCCAGTGCCCGGAACGTCAGCGCGATCAACCGCGAGAGCAGGGGATTGGTGCTGAATCCACGGCTGCGCGCCACCACATCGTCGTCGGGGCGGAACTCGGCGATGCCGTCGCGCCATTGCCCGTCGACGCGCAGGCGCACCTTCGGGTGGGCCACGATGTTGTGCGCCCATCCGGAGGTGTATCCGTGCTGGGAGATCAGCCAGGCGCCCGCCCCATCCACGGCAATGCCGACAGGCACCACGCGCGGCTGGCCCGACTTGCGGCCCACGGTCTCGAGCTCGGCCATCAGCGAGGTCCGCACGCCGATCCGGTCGAGCGCGCGCACCGCCGGGTTGGCGAGGTAGCGGCCGATCAGCCGCTCGCGCCGGAACTTGCCGATGCGCGGATTGCGTCGGTCCATACTGGTCTCCTCATGCCACGGCGGGCGGACGTCGCCCGTGTATGCACTCTGGCATACACGGGCGACGGAGGCTAGGGCGCGATTCAGCGCACAACGTCGAGAACCTGCTTCTGGATGCCGTTGGAGTACACCTCATGCTCGATGAGCCGAAGCTTGGTGGTGTCCTTGTCCGTCGCGCTGAACAGGCGCTTGCCCGCGCCGAGGAGCAGCGGGAACACCAGCAGGTGGTACCGGTCCACGAGGCCGGCGTCGGCCAGCGCCTGGCCCAGCTTTGCGCTGCCATGCACCGCGATGGGCCCTCCTTCGGTCTCCTTGAGCGCTGCGACCTCATCGACCGACCGCAGGACCGTGGCCGGCCAGCGCGGATCATCGCCACCGAGCGTGGTGGAGACGACATAGCGCGGCATAGCGTTGTACCCGGCGAACTCCTCCATCGTCGGCCACACCGGAGCGAAGAGCTCGTATGACTTGCGGCCGAGCAGCAGGGCAGTGGTCTCGGCCTGCTCGCGGCCCTTGATCTCGTAGGCCGCCTCGTCGAACTCCACGTCCGTGAACGTCCAGCCGCCGTTGCGGTAGTCCTCCCCGCCACCGGGGGCCTCCATGACGCCGTCGAGGGAAACGAACGCGGTGATGATCAGTGTGCGCATGATGGATGCTCCTTGCGTGCGGTGGGCGAGGACTGTCCTCTGGCCATAGGTCGAACGGGCCGGTCGTGGATCGACACCTGCTCGACGATCTTCGAACGCCGCGAGGAGCTGCTAGGCGGTCCCGGCCTGGCGCCCCGGCTGGCCCTCGGCCGGTGCTGCCGCGGAGCCACGGAGCTCCCGCTTGCCGCGGGCGACCTCGGTGGCGAGCGCGTCGAGCGGCTGGGCGAACGGCGCGAGCGGGTCGGCGAGCGCGGCAAGCCAGTCGCGGGCCACGGCGATCCCTGCCGGATCGAGGGCGTAGACGCGGCGGTTGCCCTCAGCCCGCGAGCTCACCAGCCGAGCCTCCCGCAGCACCTTGAGGTGCTGGGACACCGCGGGCTGGGAGATCGGCGCATGACCGCGCACCTTGGCCACGAGGCCTCCGACGGATCGCTCGCCGTCCGCGAGGGTAGCGAGGATGATCCGCCGCACGGGATCGCCGAGCGCCTCGAACACGCCTCCGTGGTCGGTGCTTGCCATCAGCCCGGGGTCTCGTCCTCGGGCATGGTGGTGTAGAAGGCGAGCGTGCGCTCCGCGGCCGCCTCGGCACTGGCTGGATCATCACCGTCGGTGATCGCCGCGCGGGCCCAGTCGTTCGCGGAGGCTCGCACGAACTCGATGCCCTCGGGAGAAGTTGAGAAGGCGTTTTCCAAGTCAGGGTCGATCGCCTCCCCGCTGGTGAGATGCAGCCCGAGCCCCATCAGGGCGAGGTCCCAGCCGACGCCTACGGCTCCCGGACCGTACTGCGCCCAGAACTCGGGGTCGACCGGCGCCTCGTGCTCGAGCACGAGCTCGGTCCCCGCGCCGGAGGGGGAGAGCCGCACGCGCAGCCACGAGACCTGCGGGCCCATCTCCCAGGTGACAGCGAACGACTCCGGGGGCGCGCACTGCTCGATGGTGCCGCCCGCGTTGCCCTCGAGCTGGTAGCGGCCACCGATGGCGAGCTCGCCAGTGAGCGGCAGGAACCAGCGGGGGAGGCGCTCGGCATTGGTCAGGGCGTCCCACAGGTCGGCCTGGTCGGTCGGATAGGTGCGCCGGGCGATGGCGATGCGAGTGGGGGAGGCGCCGCGCGTGCCGGTGCGCACCTCGCGCGCGACGAGCCCTGCGGTGGCGACGGGGTCGGGGATCATGTTCACCATCTCCTTCTATACGTTTCTACTTATATTAGTCTAGGGCTATAGAATGCGCCAGAGCTTGCCGCGGCGCACACGAGAGCGCCCCGATGCCCAGCCTGGTAGCTCGCAGCTAGCTCGGTAGCCCGAGGGAGCCGAAGTCGAGGCAGATCAGCCCGCTGCAACCCGGGTCAGGATCGGCGTAGGTGATGATGACCGCCGCGGGAAGCTCGGTCACAGTGGGGGATCCAGTGGACGAGCCACCCCCGCCACCGCCACCACCGCCGCCAGCGACACCGCCTCCGCCAGCACCACCGCCGGCGAGGCCTCCGCCACCCCCGCCACCTGTGCTCGGGCTTTCGACGCTGTTGCCGCCCGTACCGTTTGCCGAGCCCGGTCCACCAGTCTGCGCGGCGGTGTCGCCGGTTCCCCCCGCGCCGGGCGTCGTGCCGATCGCGGCCTGCCCGCCTTCCCCAGCGCTGCGGCCAGCGCCACGCGCTCCGTCTGCCCCCGCCGCGCCTCCGGCGGCGATGGAGTCGCTGCCCGCTCCGCCCCCACCGCCAGCAACGATGAGCCGGTCGACGCCGCGGGCCACCGAGGATGCCCCGCCGCCACCACGGCCGGAGAAGAACTCCCCGGTAGCTGCATCGCCCCCGCCACCGACGCCACCGGTGCGGCCACTGCCGTCACCGGCGACGAACACATCGAGAACCTCCCCACCAGCCACCGCCACGCCATCGGCACTGGTCATGGCACCGAGGCCGCCCGCCCCACCCTGGTCGTTGGACGCGCCGCGCCCGCCGATGGCGGTGATGTCCACGGTGGCGACGCCATCAGGGACCGTGAATATGTCTGGACCGACGGTCGAGAAGGTGACGATGCAGGTGCCCGCTGTGCACACTGGCGCCGGAGCGGCGACTGCGACGCTGGGCGCGAGAGCGGCGATCGTTCCCGCTCCGAGGACGGCGAGGCCCAGCAGGCCGATGCTGCGGCGGTTGCGATCTCCTGGATGTCGGTCTGCATCGGTGGCCATCGGTATCTCCTGGTGAAGGGCATGAGGGTGTCTGGGGTTCATGCTTGCACGCGCGGCAGGCCAGCAACGGTGGTTCCGGTCACTCCCCGGCGCCACTAGGGCACTGGAGCCCCGCCTCCACAGCGCTGGACCGTCGACCCCATGGGACAATCGGCGCATGGCCCCAGAAAAAGCGTCGACAGAAGCGGTGTCGACGGATCACCTGTCGACCGAGCTCACTGAACAGCGGCGCGCCCAGATCCGCAAATTCTCCAAGCTGATGGATTCGCGGTTCCGCATTCCGGGCACCAAGCAGACCTTCGGCATCGATCCGATCCTGGGACTGCTCCCCGGCGGCGGGGATGCCGCCAGCCTGATCATCAGCGCGGGCATCGTCATCCAGGCCGCACGGTTCGGCGCACGTGGCTCCACATTGGTCCTGATGCTGCTCAACCTGGCCCTCGACGCGATCACGGGCACGGTACCGATCCTCGGCACCGTCTTCGACATCTTCTACAAGGCGAACAATCGCAACGTCGCGCTGCTCGAGCGGCACGTTGTCGATCCCACTCTCACCCGGGCGCAGATCCGGCGTCGTGTGATCCTGTCCATCGCGGTCATCGTGGTGTTCACGATCATGCTGCTGCTCGCGATCGTGGCGATCACCGCCTGGTTGATCGCCTGGATCTTCTAGGCGTGCGCGCCGCTGTCGTGCTCGCGGCCGCGGCCGCCTGGTACCTGGGGTGCGAGGCGGCCGCGGCGCTAGCGTTCCCGGGATACAGCTACTCGTACAACTACATCAGTGACCTGGGCATACCGGGAACTGGGACCTCCGGCGGACGAGTCATCGACTCGCCGCTCGCCTGGGTGATGAACGCAGGCTTCATCGGCCACGGGGTGCTGCTCGTCCTCGGCGCGCTGCTACTGGCACGCGCAGCGCGAGCGTCCTCGTGGCGCGTGCCTTTCCTGCTGCTCGCGCTGGTGCATGGCACGGGAATCGTCCTCGTGGGCGTGTTTCCCGCGCAGCTCGACACGAGCGGCAGCGCGATGATGGGCTGGCATGTCATCGGCGCGATCATGGCGATCGTCGGCGGCAACCTCGCGGTGATTGCCTCGGGCGCGGGCCCACTGCGGGGGCTCGTCCCCGGCCCGGTACGCAGGATCAGCATCGGGCTCGGGTTCCTCGGCCTCGCGTGCCTAGCAATGCTGGTCGCAAGCCAGCAGGCGGGCGGCGGGATCATCCTCGACGAGGGCGCGTGGGAGCGCGGCGCGGTGTACACCGTGCAGGCATGGGAACTGCTCGTCGCCGCAACGATCGCGGTGACCGCGATCCTGCACCGGACGGGCGGCTTGCACCGCCGCTAGGGGTCGACGCGCTAGGCGTTGACGAAGATCTCCTCGAGCTCGTCGACGGCCTCACCGCAGGCGAGCGCGAGCCGCTGCAACCGCGGAAGCGTGTCGCGGCAACCGACGAAACCGAAGTTCAACGTGTCGCCGTAGCTCTCGCAGGTGATGTTCAGCGGGCCGCCATGCATGAGGAACGACACCGGATACACCGAGGCGAGCCGGTTGCCACGGAAGTACAGCGGCTGCTTCGGCCCGGGCACGTTCGAGATGACGACATTGAAGCTCGGCGGGACGACCTTGCTCAGGCCGAACTGCGCGAGACCCGTCTGGATCAGCAGGGGCGAGCCGACGTAAGTGGTGTAGGCGATGATGGCGGCACGGGTCATGTTCTCCATCTGCTGCTTCGCCGCGCTGGTCGAGGCAACGACGGCCCTGAGCCGATCCGCGGCACTCGCCTCATTGGTGCCGAGCGAGGCAAGCATGCCCCCGACCATGTTTCCGCCGCCTGGATCATCCTTGGGGCGGATATTGACGGGAACGAAGGCGATCAAGGGCTTCTCGGGGAGCGCGTCGAGGCCCTGCAAGTAGGCTCGCAACCCTCCGCCGCACACCGCGAGCACCACATCATTGAGCGTGCAGCCGGCCGCGGAAGCGATCCGGCGCAGCCGAGCGATATCGTACTGCTGGGTGGCGAAGCGGCGATCGCGACCGATGCGGCCATTGAGGATGCCACGGGGCGCTTGCAGCACGGTGACGATGTGATCGTCCTTGCGGAACCTGGACCTCGAGAGCCTGCCAAGGCCCTTGCCGATATCGCGCACCGACATCATGTGGCCGCCCACGGCACTGATGAACGATCCCTGGTCGGCGGGGGCGCTCGCGACCTCCTTCTTGCTGGAGGACTTGGGGCGCGGCCGGGGAGGTGGGATCTGGAAGAAGAACGGCTCCTCCGGCGCATCCGGCGACTTGGAGAACGAGCGCATCAGCATCTTCACCGCGGTGTAGCCATCCACGAGGGAGTGGTGAACCTTGGTGTAGAGGATGAGGTTGCCTGATTCGTGCCCCTCGATGATGTAGCACTCCCACGGCGGGCGGCGGAAGTCGAGCGGGCGGCTGTGCAGCCGCGAGACGAGGACACCGAGCTCGCGCTCGCCGCCAGGGCTGGGCAGCGCGGAGCGACGCACGTGGTACATCGCATCGAAATCGGTGTCCACGACCCAGCGGTGAGCGGGGTTCTTGAGGAACCGCGGTGTAGCCAGCTTGCGGTTCCACGGTGGTTGCACCGCGGTGATCTCCTGCAGCTCGTCGCGGATCTGCCTGCTCATGTCGCCAGCGGTGCCGTTGGTGATCTCGATCTCTATCAGCCCCCCGACGTGCATCATCGAATCAGGAGATTCCATGTAGAGGAACATCGAGTCGAGGGGGGAGAGCCACTTCGCCATTGCACCAACTTACCCTCTCGGGCGGGAGTTCTCGGCCCGAAGGCGCAGCACTCGCGCGGACTGCTCGCACCAGCGCAGCGTCTCCTCCTCGAACGCCTTGCCCCGAAGCCCCGTCAGGTACGGGCCGACGCGGGGCGCGCGCGCGAGGAAGTCGTCCTCGTCGTCGGTGCCCCGCAGCTGCCGCAGCAGCTTGTCGAACAGCGCGATCTTGGCACGGGCCTGCCCTGCGCGCTCCTCGAGCTGCCCGATGAGCGCGAAGGTCCCGTCGGCCTCGCAGGCGCGGACCTTGACGAGCAGGTCATCGCGGATGAAAGAGGGTCGCGAGGGCTGGGCGATGAACCTGGCCAGCTCCTCGGTGCCCGCTGCGGCGAGGGTGAACAGGCGCTTGTTGGGGCGGCCTTGCTGGATCACCACGCGGCCGGTGATCAGGCCTTCCTTCTCGAGCTTGGCGAGCTCGGCGTAGAGCTGCTGGGGGAGCGCGTGCCAGTAGTTCGACACCGAGACATCGAAGGTCTTGGAGAGCTGGTAGCCCGACATCTCCCCGTCGAGAAGTGCTGCGAGGACAGCGTGCCGCAACGCCACGTGGCTGCTCCGTTCCCTGGCTGGTCGTTGACATAGTCAGATTGATGACTATGTTCTGAGTGTCCCACATCACAATAAGGAGCCCACTCGTGCACCCTTTCCGCGCTGCGGTCGAGGCCAATGACTTCTCGACTCTGCCGAGCATCTTCGCTGAGGACGTCGTCTTCCGCAGCCCCATCGCCCACAGGCCGTACGAGGGCCGCGAGATGGTGGCGCTCATCCTCGGAGCGGTGACGCAGGTCTTCGAGGACTTCGAGTACGAGAAGGAGATCTCCGACGGCGACGACCACGCGCTGGTCTTCCGCGCCCGCGTCGGCGACCTCGAGCTGCAGGGCTGCGACTTCCTCCACGCCAACGCCGACGGGCTCATCGACGAGTTCACCGTGATGCTGCGCCCGCTCAAGGCCACCACTGCCTTCGCCGAGAAGATGGGCGCCATGTTCGCCGCCGCCATGCAGCAGCAGGAGGCAGGCCAGTGAGCGACGTCGATCTCGCGCAGCGCACGTGGCACGACCCCAAGCGGTACTTGTGGCTCATCAGTGGCACGATCTCGCGTTCGGGGCCGACGGCGAGAACCCGCCGGAGAGCCTGACCGAGGAGCTCGAGGCTGACCGCTACTACCGGGCAGTGCTGTACCTGTTCCTGCCTGCCCAGTACATCGCCCTGTTCATCGGCGCCGCGATCGCCACCCGGATGGATGTCTCCTGGATCGGCTACGTGGGCATCGCCTGGTCGGTCGGGGTGGTTGGTGGGCTTGCCATCAACACCGCGCACGAGCTCGGCCACAAGAAGCTCTCGCTCGAGCGGTGGCTGTCGAAGATCGCCCTCGCCCCCACCTTGTATGGGCACTTCTTCGTCGAGCACAATCGCGGCCACCATGTGCGCGTGGCCACGCCCGAGGATCACGCGAGCTCGCGGTTCGGCGAGGGCTACTGGACCTTCTGGCTGCGCAGCGTGCGCGGCGCGGCCCGCTCGGCGTGGCGGCTGGAGAAGGACCGCTTCGCGCGGCTTGGGAAGTCGCACTGGTCGCTGCGCAATGATGTGCTCAACGCCTGGCTGATGAGCGCCGTGCTCGTGGGCGTGCTCGTCGTCGCGTTCGGACCGATGGTGCTGCCGTACTTCCTGATCCAGGCCGTCATCGGGTTCAGCATCCTCGAGTCCGCCAACTACACCGAGCACTACGGGCTGCTGCGGCAGAAGACTGCCAGCGGGCGCTATGAGCGGGTGACGCCGCGACATTCCTGGAACTGCAACAGCTTCGCCAGCAACCTGTTCATGTTCCACCTGCAGCGCCATAGCGATCATCACGCGAACCCCACGCGCCGCTACCAGGCACTACGCGACTTCAAGGAGGCCCCGCAGCTTCCTTCGGGGTATGCCACGATGTTCATCCTCGCGCTCGTGCCGCCGGTATGGCGGGCAGTTATGGACAAGCGCGTGCTCGCCCACTACGACGGCGACATCACCCGCGTGAACATCCATCCGCCGAAGCGGGAAAAGATCCTCGCGCGCTACGCCGGGGCAAGCCCAGCAAGGTAGCGGCCTAGCACCCGTGCGGTGCGACACGCAGAGAGGGCGGGCCAGGCCGTTGCCTGGCCCGCCCTCGCGTGCTCGGGAGAAAAGCTACGCGGCAGCCTTCGCCGGGGTGCGGGACCCGAACTGGGCGCTGATGACCTTCGCCGGAGCCGACTTGACCTTGCTGCCGAAGTCGTTGGGCAGCGACAGCCGGATGACCTTCTTCCACGCGGAGGCGACCTGCTTGGGCAGCGGGCCGCTCACGTAGTTCAGCTTGTAGCGGTCGAACACCTCGCGCACCTGCGGGGCGATCTCCTGGTAGCGGTTGGACGGCAGGTCCGGGAAAAGGTGGTGCTCGATCTGGAAGGACAGGTTGCCGGTCATGAAGTGCGTGATCTTGCCGCCGGAGATGTTGGCCGAGCCGAGCATCTGGCGCAGGTACCACTCGCCGCGGGTCTCGCCGTCGATCGAGGCCTTCTCGTAGGTCTCCACGCCTTCGGGGAAGTGCCCGCACATGATGACCGAGTGGGTCCACCAGTTGCGCATCAGGTTCGCGACGACGTTCGCGGCGAAGGTGGTGGGGGCGGAGGGCCCGGAGAGCAGCGGGTGCACCAGGTAGTCCTTGGTGGCCTGCTTGCGGATCTTGGCGAGAACGCTCTTCTTCTTGCGGTCGAACTCCTCCTTGGGGATCCGCCCCTTCATGTACTTGCCGATCTCGAGGTCATAGGCGGCGATGCCGTACTCGAAGACGCACGCGTTGATGAAGTTCCACAACGGCTGCGCGAGGTAGAAGGGCATCCACTTCTGATCCTCGTCCACGCGCATGATGCCGTAGCCGAGGTCGTTGTCCTTGCCGATGACGTTGGTGTAGGTGTGGTGCAGCTCGTTGTGGGAGTGCTTCCACATGTCCGACGGCGAGGCGTTGTCCCACTCCCAGGTGGTGGAGTGGATCTTCGGGTCGCGCATCCAGTCCCACTGGCCGTGCATCACGTTGTGCGCGATCTCCATGTTCTCGATGATCTTCGCGATGCCGAGGCCCGCGGTTCCGATCAGCCATGCCGGCGGGAACAGCGAGACGAGCAGCACGCCGCGGCTGCCGAGCTCGAGGTAGCGCTGCAGCTTGATCACCGAGCGGATGTACTCGGCATCGCGCTCGCCACGGGTATCGAGGACCTGCTGGCGGATCGCATCGAGCTCGATGCCGATGTTCTCGATGTCCGCAGCGGTGAGGTGGGCGATCGCGTTGTTGGGCTTCTTCTGGATGACGGTCATATCAGGTAGTCCTTAAACGTCGAGGGTGCAGGGGCCCGCCGCGGCGGACACGCAGGTCTGGATGAGGACGCCGTCGCCCTCGGAAGCAGTGGTGATCTCGCCGTTGCGCAGGTCGCGGACAATGCCGTTGCGCAGGGGGACGACGCAGCCGAAGCACACGCCCATCCGGCAGCCCGACGGCATGAGCACGCCCGCGGACTCGCCGGCATCGAGCAGGGAATCGGAGCCGCCTGCCTCGACCGTGGTCCCGGCCCGGTCGTAGGTGACGGTGCCGCCATCCCCGACGACGATGGGGGCGATGCGGAATCGCTCGGTGTGCAGCTTGTCAGCGATGCCACGATCCGCCCAGTGCTGCTCGATCCCATCGAGGAGCCCCGCCGGGCCGCACGCCCACGCCTCGCGGTCAGCAAGGTCAGGAACGAGCGCGTTGAGCTCGTCGATGCCGAGGCGCCCGCTGGTGGCGGTGTGCCGCTCGATGAGCGTGATGCGGCCCTGCCGGTGCAGGGCGCGCAGTTCCGGGCCGAAGATGGCGTCGTCGGCGGTGGGGGCGGAATGCACCACGACCACGTCGTCGAGGCGGTCCACCGCGTTGCGCAGCATGCCCATCACTGGGGTGATGCCGCTGCCCGCGGTGACGAACAGCGCCTTCGCGGGAAGCTCGGCGCCGAGGGTGAAGTCACCGGCGGCGTGGTCGAGGTGGACGATCGTGCCCTCGGTAGCGCGGTGCACGAGGTGGTTGCTCACGGTGCCGCCCTCGATCGCCTTGACGGTGATGGAGATGCACCCGTCCGCGCTGCCAACCTCAGAGGTCAGCGAGTAGGTGCGCCACTGGCGCACGCCGTCGACGTCGATGCCGATGCGGGCGTACTGGCCAGGAGCGTGGGGCCGCCAGTCGCGGCCCGGCTTGATGACAACAGTCGCGGCCTCAGCGGTCTCGCGGTGGATGGCGGTGATCCGTCCGCGCAGCGCCGACCCGGACCGCAGCGGCGCGACCAGATCGAGGTAGTCCGAGGGCAGCAACGGAGTGGTTGCCCGCTCGGCCAGCCTGATCAGCCGGTCACGCAGGGTGCCGGGTGCGAGTGATTTCGGAGCCCGTGTTGTCATGCCTCTACTCTCGCGCACCGCCGGTATAAACTCTTGTCCATGAGACGTGAACTCGATCTACCTTTTTATGCGCTGAGTACAAACAATGCCCCGCAGCAGTGAGGGACGCGACCCCGGACGCGTAACCGGGCTCGACCTCGACCCCCGCATCGTCGAGGCGCTGCAAGCCAGCCTGCCCCGCTACGCCGAGCTGACCGTCAGCGCCGTCACCATCGAGGTCCCGTCCTACACCCGTGCCTTCCGCGGACGCATGGGCCGCAACATCGAGAACGCCGTCCGCATGGCCCTCGGCGCGCTCGTCCAGATCGCCGCCCGCCCCGCCGACTCCGACCAGAGCTCGCCCCTGCCCGCGGCCCTCGACGCCGCCTACGAGCTCGGCCGGGGAGAAGCCCGCAACGGACGCTCCATGGACGCCCTCCTCGCCGCCTACCGCGTCGGGGCGCGCGCCTCCTGGCGGGCCATCGCCAACACCGCGGTGGAGGGCGGACTGCCCGCCGCCACCGTCGCCCGCTTCGCCGAGCTCGCCTTCGCCTTCATCGACGAGCTCTCCGCCGCCAGCAGCGCCGGCCACGCCGACGAGCGCGCTACTACAGGCCGCGTCCGGGAGCACTACCTCGACCAGCTCGGCCGGCACCTGCTAGCCGGAAAGCCCGAGGAACTGCTGCGATCCAGCGCCGACCGCGCCCACTGGCAACCTCCCGCCACCCTCACCGCCGTGCTGCTGCCCCTCGCGCAATCCCGCGGCCTTGCCTCCCGCTTCACCCAGTCCGCACTCCAGCTGACCGACGACCTGCCGGGCATCGAGGCCCCCGATGCCTTCGCCGTGCTGCTCGTCCCCGACATGGACGGCCGCAAGCGCACCGACCTGCTCGCCCTGCTCCACGACCGGCCCGCCATCATCGGGCCCGCCCACCCCTGGACGAACGTCGCTGCCTCCTACCAGCGTGCCCTGCGCACCCTCGAGCTGCTCCCCACCACCCGGACCGGCCCGACCGACACCGACGATCACCTCGTCGAGCTGATCCTCGCCGCCGACCCCGACGCCACCGCCGACCTGCGCCGCCGCGCCCTCGCCCCGCTCGACGACCTGCGGGGTACCACCGCCGACCGGCTCGGCGAGACCCTGCGCGCCTGGCTGCTGCGCCAGGGGCAGCGCGACATCGTCGCCGCCGACCTGTTCGTCCACCCCCAGACCGTGCGCTACCGCATGAACCAGCTCCGCGAGATCTACGGCGACGCCCTCGCCGACCCGCGGGTCGTGCTCGAGCTCATCATGGCGCTCTCGGCTCCTGGTGGGGGCGCTGGTGGGGCCGGCGCGGGGTAGATCGCGCGGTTTCGGCCCGTCTCGGTGAGGAGTGGAAACTTTTCCCGGCTGGAGCGGGAAAAGTTTCCACTGGCGGCGCTAGCGGCACCACCCCGCCGCAACCGAACCGTGCCCCGCGGACCGCGAGCTGATTGAATCGATCCATGACCGATGACACGCACGTGGTGCAGGCAAGCCGGATCATCAACGCGCCCGCGGCCCGGATCTTCGAGCTGATCGCCGATCCCGCGCAGCAGCCGAGCTGGGACGGCAACGACAATCTCGCGGAGGCCCCGGCGGGGCAGCGAGTGCGGTCAGTGGGCGAGGTGTTCACCATGACCACCAAGAAGGGCAATACGCGGGAGAACCACGTCGTGGAGTTCACCGAGGGCCGCCTGATCGCCTGGACCCCGGCGGATGTGGGCAAGCCGCCGTTCGGCCACTTGTGGCGGTGGGAGGTGGAGCCGCTGGGGCACAACGAGTCGCGCGTCACCCATACCTATGACTGGTCGCGGCTGACCGATGAATCGCGTTTCCCGCGTGCCCGTGCGACCGGGAGCGCGAACCTCGCGGCGTCGATCGATCGGCTCGCCGGGATCGCCGAGACTCAGTGACCGCACCCGAATGGTTCCAGCGCGCCCTCGATGCTCCGGTGGAAACCGGCACGCTACCTGTCGACGGCGTCGACATCGCGTACCGGGCTTGGGGCCGGGCGGGGGATCCCTTGGTGGTGCTGGTGCATGGCGCGGCGGCGAACGCGCACTGGTGGGACCACATCGGGCCATCGCTCGCGCAGGGCCGCCGGGTCGTGGCGGTGAGCTTGTCCGGCCACGGCGATAGCGGCCACCGCGCGCGCTACAGCTACGCGATGTGGGCGCGGGAGGTCGGGGCGCTGCTCGATGGCTGCGACCGGCCGATCGTCGTGGCGCACAGCATGGGCGGCCGGGTCGCGTACCACCTAGAGCGCACGCGCCCTGGCCTCGGTGGGATCGCGTTCCTCGATACCGGGTTCGCGGGGATGCCCGGTGCCGCCGCGCGCGCGGCCTTCGCGGACCTTGCCGCGCGTCCGGGCCGGGTCTACCGGACCCGTGAGGAGGCGGTGGCTGCGTTCCGCCCCTTCGGCACGTCCACGCCGATCGCGGACCATCTGCAGCGCCACATCGGTGGGCACTCCGTGCAGGCGGTGCCGGAGGGATGGTCGTGGAAGTTCGATCCGGCGATCTTCGCGGCCCTGACGATGCCGCACGCGGTCGAGGGGCCGGTGCGCGCCCCGGCGGCGTTGCTGCGCGCGGGCCGGGACTCGGTGGTGACCGACGAGATCCTCGAGGCGACGCGGCGGGTGCTGCCGCCCGATGCCCCGTTCGCAACTATCAACGGCGCGGGCCATCACGTGATGCTCGATGCGCCCCTGGACCTCGTGGCGTGGCTGCGCGAGCAGCTCGAGGCGTGGGCCTGACGCGGAAGCCGCCGACGCCGCTAGCCAGGCCAGCACCTAGGATCGGTGGGGCAATGTCGGTCCGACCGAGGAGCTGCTGTGCCTGCTGCATCGAGCCAGCGTCCCCGCGCCGCTCACCTTGGCCCGGATCGGCGGCGCCCGCAGATCCTGGACGCGGCACTGGGCATCGCGGTCTCCGAGGGCGTGAGCGCGGTGACGATCCGGGCGGTCGCGGACCGGCTCGATGTGACGCGGCCGGTGGTGTACTCGTGCTTCTCTGATCGGGTGGAGCTGATCGATGCGCTGCTCGACCGCGAGTCGCAGGTGCTGCTCGGCTCGACGATGGAGGCGCTAGAGGCATCCGCGCGAGCCGCTCACAATCCCGAGGATGCATTCGTCCGCGGCTACCAGGCATTGCTGCGGGCGGGCGCGGCGCATGCGGATTCGTGGCGGTTGACGTTCTCCCACGCTCGGGAGCCGGAGGTGGCGGATCGCTTCGTTGCGGCGCGCGCCGAGGTGGCCGCAGCGGCCCGCGCCCAGCTCGCCCCGATGCTGCGAGCGCGGGCCACCCCAGATCTGGAGCGCAAGCTACCGGTTCTCGTCGAGCTGTTCATCTCCTCGTGCGAGGCGGCAATGCGGTCCCTGCTTGATGAGCCCGCCACATGGTCGCCTGATGAGCTCGGTGAGCTGTATGGGCATGCGATGTGGCGGGCCTTCAGCAAGGTCTGATGCGCTAGGGGTTCATCTCGTAGGCCCCGGCGAGCGAGCGGGCCCGCGCGACGACACGGTCGAGCCGGTCCGGGTCGCCCACGGGCTGGCGCAGCAGGTCGAGGGCGCGCTTGCGCTGCGCCGGGGTGGCGGTCGGCTTGCAGTGCAGGGTGGTGGCATGCCGGGACATGTCGGTGACGAGGATCTCGAACAGCTGATCGAGCACGTCCACGCTGGTTCCCTCGTGGCTGGCCTGCTCGAGGATCAGCTGGGCGTAGGGCAGCAGGGTGAACATCTCCCCGATGCAGAAGAGGAAGTCCACGTCCTTCTGCTGCTCGGCGGTGGGTGCAGCGGCCGCGAGCAGGGATTGCAGCGAGTCGGCCTGCTCGAGGAAAACCGCCACGTTGGGGATGGTGGCATGCGCGCGCAGCACTGGCCGCCAGTCGGCGAACCGCACCTTGCCCAGCCCCCGGCTCGGCCCCTGGTTGAACAGGAAGACGTCGTCGGTGGCGTCGCGCCGCACGGGCACCTCGGGCAGGGCAGTGGCTTGTCCGGGCAGGGCCGCGGCAGTGATGCTGCTGATGCCGCGGGCGCCCTTGGCGAGGGCGGTCATCGCGGAACGCGGGGCACGCCCGACCGGGAGCTTGCTCAGCGCGGCGTGGCCGGCATCGGTGGGCCGGAACATGTAGTTCGGCAGGAACTTCAGCGATAGCGCCATGTTGACGTGGACGGTGCCCTCGAGCCGGGGCAGGCCCGTCACCCCGAGCAGCGCCATGGTGAAGTACATGTCACTCTCGAAGGCGCGCGCGGCGATGGTGTCCGACAGCAGCGTGATGATCTTCTCGCCCTCGCGGGTGACGTTCATCTTCTCGATGGCGTTGAACAGCAGGTAGCGCCGGTCCCCGGGGGAAGCGGAGCGCATGTAGTCGATAGCGCGCTCGCTGTAGAGCTTCATCCCGACGAGCCGGGCGTAGGCCTCAGCGGTCATGCGGCGGATCTGGGGGAACTCGGTGACGCGCTGTCCGAAGAGGATCCGGTTCTCGGCGTGGGTCAGGGCCTCGTACATGGCGTGCTCGCAGGCACCGATCGCGCCGAAGCCGAGGTTGAACTTGCCGATGTTGACGGTGTTGATCGCGGCGTGGAACGCGGACTTGCCCTCGTGGAGTACGTCCTCGGCCCGCACGGGGTAGTCCTCGAGGTCGAACGCTGCGACATACATCTGCGCGTCGACGACGTTCTTGCGCAGCTTGTAGGCCTTGTGCTGGCTGTCGGCGGCGAAGAACAAGTAGCCCTCGAAGTCCTCCTCGGGCCGGTACCGCTCGATGTCGGAGCTGTCGATGATGGGCTTGTCGGAGCGGCGGCCGAATACCGACACCATGCCCGCGAGGTTGCCGTTGCCGATGTAGTACTTGCTCCCCGTCGCGCGGTAGCCACCGTCCGTCCCGGGCTCGAGCACCATGCCGGTGGAGTAGACGTCCGCGCCGTGGTCCTGCTCGGAGAGGCCGAACGCGAAGATCTCGCCGGACTCGAGCATCTCGGCCGCCCGGCGCCGCGCGGCGGTGTTGCTCGATTGCCAGATCGGCCCGAGGCCGAGGATCGTCACCTGCCACACGTACCAGTACTGCATGCCGTAGAAGCCGAGGATCTGGCTGTACATCGCGTTGCGGGCAGTGTCCCACCGCTTGTCGGGGTCGCCGTCGGCCTCGGTGGCGGGGGTGAGGAACGTGGCGAAGATGCGCTCGCGCTTGACGAGGTCGAGGAAGTCCGAGTACCAGGCGCGATCACGGTCCTGCTGCTTGAGCCAGGCCTTTCCCTTCGATTCGAAGAAGTCGATCGTGACGTCGAAGATCCGGCGGGTGGTGGCGTCGAACGCGGTGAAATCTGGCTCGCGCGGGTTCAGGGGCGCGGTGGAGGGGGTCATGGCTTCCTTTCGTAGGGGATGGGTCAGGCGAGGTTGCCGAGGTGGGCCTCGGACTCGACGAGGCCCTCGTCGCTGGGTGGCTTGCCCTCGCCGAGCACGCGCTGCCACTGCCTGGCGCGCAGCTCGCGGTGCGCTTCGGCGGGGCGGGGGTAGCCGTAGCGGGCGCGGGCCTGCGCGGGGGTAAGGACCTCGGGGGAGAGCGGGGCGATGCCAAGGATCTGGGGCGCCGCGATGGGGTGGAGGGAGGGCGCGAGCGCGGAGGCGATCGCGAGCTTGAGCCGCGGGCTCGCCTCGACGAGCGCGAAGCCGGCCTTGAGCACGGGGCGCACCGCGAGATCCACGGCGGCGGGCTGATCGAAACCGCTGAGCCGGCGCATCCAGCGCGGCAGCGTGGCGATGGTGCCGGCCCGCAGGAGCGCGGAGAGCATGTGCGCGAGGGGCCGCAGCGGCAGCGGCAGCTCGGGCATGGCGACCTTGGCGGTGAGCAGATGGTCCATCATGCGCTGCGCGGCCTCGCTGACGGCGAGGTGGGGACGCATGCGCTCGAAGTAGGCACGCGCCTCCTCGCGCGACCGTGGCACGTCCGCGGGGTCGCAGGTCTGCATCTCGGCGGCGATGGCGCACTCGGCCCAGTACTGGCGGTCCTCCTCGTCGGTGAGGGGGCCGCCGCCATAGGCCTCGTGCATCGTGAGCACGGAGTGCCAGCCGGTGACGAGGATCCACAGCTGGGAGCGAGGGTCGTTGGCGTCGTAGGCGTTGCCGCTGAGCGGCTCGGTGCCGATCGCGCGGGCATGGACCTTGACGAGCACGTCGGCGGCCTTGAGGACGGTCTCGCTGTCCGCGAGGGCGACGGTGGCGAAGTAGCGGACGGTGCGGTCGTACCGCGTGCGGGGGCGGGCGTAGTTGGCGCCCGTCGCATCGACGGCGGCGACCAGGGCGGGGTCGAGCTCCTCGACGACGACGGCGCGCTGCAGGCCCAGGATGGGGGTGGTCGAGTGGCCCCAGACCTTCCAGGTGACGGATCCGGGGCCGAAGAAGCCGTAATCGGCCAGCGGCTCCACCGTGCGCCGGGGCTCGTTGCGGTGGTGAGCTCGAGCAATCCCCTGTCTTGCCATGAGCTGCTCCTTTGCAGTGGTCTGGTGGCGCGAGGCAGCGTCGCTACGCGACCGAAGCAATATTCTACACCTGTGAATAATTAGGTGTCCATGCCCGGCCCGGCCCCACACGCCCACCACGATCGGCATACTGGTGGCCATGACCGAACCGAGCGGCGCGAGCCCACCGACCGCGCAGCTCAAGCCCGTCATCCTCAGCATCGACGACGACCCCGGCGTCTCCCGCGCCGTCGTCCGCGACCTGCGCCGCCGCTACGCGAGCGACTACCGGATCATGCGCGCGCAATCCGGGCCCGACGCGCTCGAGGCGCTGCGCGAGGTCGCGCTGCGCGGCCAGCAGGTCGCCATCCTCATCGCGGACTTCCGCATGCCCGGCATGGATGGCCTCGCGTTCCTCGAGCACGCCATGGACATCCACCCGCACAGCCGCCGCATCCTGCTCACCGCCTACGCCGACACCAGCGCAGCGATCGACGCGATCAACGTCGTCGATCTCGACTACTACCTGCTCAAGCCGTGGGACCCGCCGGAGGAGAAGCTCTACCCGGTCATCGATGCCCAGCTCGAGTCATGGCTCGCCACCGAGCACCGGCCCGTGCCCGAGGCCAAGATCGTCGGCCACCGCTGGTCGGCCCGCTCCGCGCAGGTCCGCGACTTCCTCGCCCGCAACCAGCTGCCCTACCGCTGGTACATGGCCGACGAGCCCGAGGGCACCCGGCTGCTCGAGGCGGCCGGTGCCCACGCCGACAACCTGCCCGTGGTCATCACCGCCGCCGGCGAGGCCCTCATCGACCCCACCGACACCGAGCTCGCCGACCACGCCGGGCTGAGCACCGCCCCCGCGCGCGACTTCTACGACCTCATCGTCATCGGCGGGGGACCAGCAGGCCTCGGCTCCGCGGTCTACGGGGCGTCGGAGGGGCTGCGGACCGTTCTCGTCGAGCGCACCGCCACCGGCGGGCAGGCCGGCCAGAGCTCCCGGATCGAGAACTACCTCGGCTTCCCCGACGGAGTCTCCGGGGCGCAGCTCGCCGATCGTGCCCGCCGCCAGGCAGCCCGCTTCGGCGCCGAGATCATCACCGCCCGCGACGTGACCGGCCTCGAGGCGCGCGGCGCCGCCCGGGTCGTCCGCTTCGCCGACGGCAGCGAGCTCGCCGCCCATACCGTCATCATCGCCACCGGGGTCTCCTACCGGAAGCACCCCGCTCCCGGCATCGACGAGCTCATCGGCCGGGGCGTGCACTACGGCGCGGCGCTGAGCGAGGCACCCCGCTGCGCCAGCGAGGACGTATACATCGTCGGCGGGGCGAACTCGGCAGGCCAGGCCGCGGTCTACCTGTCCCGCCACGCGAGGTCGGTGACCATCGTGGTGCGCGCCGAGGGCCTCGAGAAATCCATGTCGCACTACCTCATCGAGCAGATCAGGGCCATCAGCACCATCACCGTGCGCACCGGCACCGAGGTGATCGGGGCCGAGGGCAGCGACCGCCTCGAGCGGATCCGGCTGCGCGCGGGCGGCGTGGAGGAAACCATCGAGGCCGGATGGCTGTTCCTGTTCATCGGCGCCGAGCCCCGCACCGAATGGCTCGACGGCACCATCGCCCGCGACGAGCGCGGCTTCATCCTCGCCGGGCCCGACCTCGCCAGCAACGGCGACCGGCCCTCGGGGTGGACGCTCGAGCGATCGCCGCACTATCTCGAGGCCAGCGTCCCCGGCGTCTTCGCCGCCGGTGACGTCCGCTCCGAATCAGCCAAGCGCGTCGCCTCCGCCGTGGGCGAGGGCGCCATGGCAGTCATGCTCGTCCACCGATACCTGGCCAAGCCATGACCGGCCGCATCCCGTGCAGCAAGGACGAGCTGCGATCGCTGTTCCTGTTCGAGAAGCTCGACGACGAGCAGCTCGACTGGCTCTGCCGCGATGGACATATCGAGAACATCGAGCCCGGCCCGGTCTTCCGCGAGGGAGACACCGCCACCTGCTTCTACGTCCTCATCGACGGCGAGATCGCGCTGCGCAAGCTCTCGGGCGGCCAGGAGATCGAGACCGTGCGCACCGATCACCGCGGCGCCTACGCCGGGGCATGGTCGGCGTTCCTCGGCGACCGCGTCGACCAGACCTATGGCGCATCGTTGCACGTCATCAAGCCTGCCCGTTTCTTCGTGCTCGACGCGACCACATTCGCACTGATGATGCAGCAATGGTTCCCCATGGCCGTGCACCTGCTCGAAGGGGTGTTCTTCGGCGGGCAGAACTCCCGGCGCATCATCGAGCAGCGCGAGCGCCTCCTCGCTCTCGGCTCCCTCTCCGCGGGCCTGACGCACGAGCTGAACAATCCCGCCGCCGCGGCCGTCCGCGCCACCTCCGCCCTGCGCGAGCGGGTCGCGGGGATGCGCCACAAGCTCGCCCGCATCGCCCGCGAGGACATCGACCCCGCGATCCTCGACACCCTCGTGGGCCTCCAGGAGCAGGCCGTGGAGCTAGTCGCGACCGCGCCGGCGCTCTCGCCGATGGAGGAGGCCGATCGCGAGGACGAGCTCGGCGAATGGCTCGACGATCACGGCATCACACGTGCTTGGGACATCGCGCCCACCTTCGCCCAGGCCGGCATCACCCTCGCGTGGCTCGATCAGGCCGCCGACGCGATCAGCGGCACCGTGCTCGATGGCGCGATGCAGTGGCTCGACCACACCGTCGAGACCGAGCTGCTGCTGAACGAGATCACCGATTCCACCCACCGCATCACCACCCTCGTCGATGCTGCCAAGCAGTACTCGCAGATGGACCGCGCCCCGTTCCAGGTCGTCGATGTCCACGAGTTGCTCGACAGCACCCTCGTCATGCTCAGTGGCAAGCTGACCGATGCCATCACCGTCGTCAAGGACTACGACCGCGCGCTGCCCGCCCTGCCGTGCTACGCCGCCGAGCTCAACCAGGTGTGGACCAACCTCATCGACAACGCGATCGGTGCCATGAGCGGGCCCGGCACCCTGACCGTGCGCACCTATCGGGAGAACGACTGCGCGGCGATCGAGATCGGCGACACCGGGCCCGGCGTGCCACCGGAGATCGAGCAGCGCATCTTCGAGCCGTTCTTCACCACCAAGCCCGTCGGGGAGGGGACCGGTCTCGGGCTCGACATCTCCTTCCGCATCGTCGCCAACAAGCACCATGGCGACATCCGCGTGGAGTCCGCGCCAGGCGATACCCGCTTCGTGGTGCGCCTCCCGCTCGCCGCGCCCGAGGGAACCGCCGAGCAGCCCTAGCTGCCCCCGACCGGTGCCGCCACTATTGTGGAGCAGGACACATCGCGAACCCTGATCGGAGAACGCCACACATGCTAGCCCTGTCCATCGCGATCATTGGTGCCGGTCTCGGTGGCATCGCCGCGGCCATCGAGCTGAAGAAGGCCGGCCACGAGGACATCACCATCCTCGAGAAGTCCAGCGATGTCGGGGGAGTGTGGCGCGACAACACCTATCCCGGTGCTGCATGCGACGTGCCCTCGCCGTTCTACTCGTACTCCTACGAGCCGAACCCGCGCTGGCCGCGGCGGTTCTCGCAGCAACCAGCGATCCTCGACTACATCCGCGGCGTCGCCGACACCTACGACGTGCGCCGCCACATCCGCTTCGGCACCGAGGTCACCGCCGCGACGTTCGACGAGGCCAGCGGCCAGTGGACGCTCGACCTCAGCACCGGCGACACCCTCACCGTCGACGTGCTCGTGCCCGCCGTGGGCCAGCTATCCCGGCCGTCCACCCCGGCTATCCCCGGCCGCGACACCTTCGCCGGAGAGGCCTTCCACTCGGCGCAGTGGGACCACGGCATCGACCTCGACGGCAAGCGCATCGCCGTCATCGGCACCGGCGCCAGCTCCATCCAGTTCGTGCCCGAGATCCAGCCCCGGGCCGCGCACCTCGACGTTTACCAGCGCTCCGCCCCCTACCTGCTGCCACGGCCCGACCGCGAGTTCACCGAGCTGCACCACAAGATCTTCAAGCTGCTGCCCGCCACCCAGCTCGCCGAGCGCGGCACCTGGTATGGCCTCGTCGAGGCGCTCAGTGTCGCCTGGGTGTACTCCAAGCCGCTCGCCGCGCTCGTCCGCCGCATCTCCCGCGCCCACATGAAGCGCCAGGCCAAGGACAAGCCCGGCCTGTTCGAGAAGGTCTGGCCCGACTATCCCATCGGCTGCAAGCGGGTGCTGTTCTCCAGCGACTACATCCCCGCCCTCGCACAGCCGAACACCGAGCTGATTACCACCGGCATCCGCGAGATCACCCCCAGCGGCATCGTCACCACCGACGGCACCGAGCATCCCGCCGACGTCATCATCTGGGGGACCGGCTTCAAGGCCACCGAGTTCCTCGCCCCCATGAGGATCACCGGCACCGGTGGCCGCGACCTGCACGAGCAGTGGGCCGACGGTGCCAGCGCCTACTACGGCATGACGGTCACAGGATTTCCCAACATGCTCATCATGTATGGGCCCAACACCAACACCGGCGGCGGATCGATCATCTACTTCCTCGAGGTCCAGGCCGCCTACTTGCGCGACTTTGTCCATGCGATCGCCGAGCGGGGCGCGCCCCTGACCGTCAAGGCCATCGTCGAGCGCGCCTACGACCAGCGCATCCAGGACAAGCTCGCCAACAGCGTGTGGAGCCAATGCACGTCCTGGTACCGCACTGCATCAGGGCGGGTCACTACCAACTGGCCGTTGCTCGGCATCGAGTACAAGCGGGAAGCACGCTTCGACCCCGCCGACTACCAGCCGGTGCCCGCCCGCAAGCCAGCGTGAGAAAACTTCTTTGACGGCTGTGTCGATCCGGGGCTTGCCCGCTCGACCTAGGGATGAGGCACCGCGCACCGGCCCGGGCCACCCCAGGAAGGAACACCCCCATGAAGTACATGCTGATCATGCGCACCACCGACGAGGCAGCGCAGTCGATGGCCGACTTCGATTTCACCGAGATGCTCGAGACCGTCGGGAAGTTCAATGACGAGCTCATCAAGGCAGGGGTCCTCGTCGCCGCGGAAGGCCTCGACGACGCGGCCGATAGCGTCATCGTGGACTACTCCAGCGAGCCCCCTGTGGTCACCGACGGCCCCTACGGCGAGACCAAGGAGCTGTTCAACGGCTTCTACATCCTCAACGTCTCGTCCAAGCAGGAAGCAGTCGAGTGGGCCACCCGGATGCCGTCGTTCGGTGCCGGGTTCAAGACCGAGATCCGGCGCGTGCCCACCATCGACGAGTTCCCCCAGGACAATGAATGGATCCAGCGGGAGCTTGCCTGGCGCGAGGCCACCGGCCAGCTGTGAGCCGCTAGCGGTTGTCCCACCACTCGGCGAACTCGGCGAAATCGATCGCGCCATTGCTGTCGCTGTCGATCTCGCCGAACCCGATGGAGACCTGCTCCTCCGGCATCCCGGGATCAAGGATCGCGACTAGCTCCGCGAACTCGCTCCTGTCGATCTGGCCGTTGTCGTCCTTGTCGAACTGGTCGAACGATTCGCGCAGCTCGTCGGTCGTGCCGTCGTCAGTGGTCGCCATGCCAGCGAGACTAGCAGCGGTTCAGCCTGCCCCACCTGGAATGCAGGGCTCAATCCTCCTCGGGCCGCGCGCGATGCGAGTAGGCCCAGGCGACGAAGATCACGAACGGGGCGATGAACGCCACGAGCGTGCCGATGAGCACCATGTCCGGGTGCTGGGCGAGCCAGATCGATCCGGCCGCGAACGCGAGCATCAGCACCACCGCGACCGTTTTCGCCCACCACGGCCAGCGCGGATCCTTGCCCCACTTGTCGGCATGAGCACGCGGCGGGCCGAACAGCTCCGCCGGAGGAGTGCCGGTGGACGATGCCTTGCCCTCCACCTCGGCGACGATCTGGTGGATCGTGGAATGCGGCACCTTGCGCACCTGCAAAGCGATGACGAGATCGTCGAGGTACTCATCGAGACCGGGCGCGGGCATGCGGCACGTCCTAGGCTGGGAAGGGGGCGGGAGTCACGCAGATCCTACAGTCGACCGGCGCGCCGTGGCAGCCATTGCCTGTCCCTATCGGGAGACTGAGCGGCAAGGAGGCTACGGCAATGGGCGGAGCAGTCGGCGGCACCGCGACCCGCGATGCGGTGGCCGCGGTCTGGCGCATCGAGTCGGCACGGATCGTCGGCGCGCTCGCCCGCTACACCAGCGACTTCGCGCTCGCCGAGGACCTCGCCCAGGAAGCCCTCGCCGAGGCCCTGGTCTCCTGGCCGCGCGACGGGGTGCCGCGCAACCCCGCGGCGTGGCTGCTCACCGTGGGAAAGCGCCGCGCGATCGACGGGTTCCGGCGCCGCGCGGCCCGCGACGACCGCTATGCCACCCTCGCCCACGAGGCCGGGGAGCAGGCCCGCGGCGAGCAGGGCGACGAGATCCTGTGGGATCCCGACCAGATCGACGACGACATCCTCGCGCTGATGTTCATCTCCTGCCACCCCGTGCTCTCCCGCGAGGCACGCATCGCGCTGACGCTGCGCGTGGTCGCGGGCATGACCAGCGACGAGATCGCACGGGCGTGCCTCGTGCCCACCGCGACCGTGCAGGCCCGCATCACTCGCGCGAAGAAAGCCCTCGCCGACGCGGATGCCACCTTCGAGGTGCCCCCGGCCGAGGAGAGGGCGCAGCGGCTCGGCTCGGTGCTCAACGTCATCTACGTGATCTTCACCGAAGGCTCCTCGGCGACCTCCGGTGCCTCGCTTATCCGCCTCGACATGACCAGCGAGGCTCTGCGCCTCGCGCGCATGCTCGCCCGGCTGGTGCCCGGCTCCGCCGAGGCGCACGGACTGCTCGCCCTGCTCGAGCTCACCGCGGCACGCTTTCCCGCCCGCACGGGACCCGATGGCCGACCCGTCCTGCTCGACGCGCAGGACCGCAGGAGATGGGACCAGGGCGCGATCCGCCGCGGCAGGGACGCTCTCGCGCACGCCCAGACTCTCGGCCGTGGCCTCGGCCCGTACGGAGTGCAGGCCGCCATCGCGCAATGCCACGCGGTCGCCGCATCCGTCGCCGAGACCGACTGGGAGCGGATCGTGGAGCTCTACGAGACGCTCGGGCGGCTCGCCCCGTCGCCGATCGTCGAGCTCAACCGGGCGGTCGCGGTATCGATGGCCCGGGGACCCGCAGAGGCACTGCCGATGGTCGATGCGCTCGCCACCGATGCGGGGCTCGCGCGCTCGCACCTGCTGCCGAGCGTGCGTGGCGAGCTGCTCGCCCGCCTTGGCCGGAGCGGAGAAGCCCGCGCGGAGCTAGGCCGGGCCATCGAGCTGTGCGGCAACGAGCAGGAGCGTGGCGTGCTCGAGGACAAGCTCGCCGCGCTGGGGTAGCGGGCTGGGGGTGCGGGGGGCGCTTGTCGGGCGCGTGAGGTGACCGGCGCGCCGCGAGTGTGCGAGAAACGACAGCCCCAGCGTGAAAACCTGTCGCTTTTCGCACACTCGTGGGCGGGGGCATGGGCGGGGGCAGCACCAAGGATCCGAGCACTGCATGCACCCTTAGTATCACTTAGGGATTATCTGATGATAGAATGGAGCCATGGCATCAGAAGCCGAGTGGCCCAGCCTCGGATCGGAAACCCGCCCCTGGGTGCCACGCATCCCGCCCGAGCTGGTCGCCGCAGCCATCCGGCACCGCCACCAGGGCCCCTACCAGGCAGCCGTCGTCCCCTTCATCGCCCAGCAGCCGCTCCAGCTGCCCGGCGACGTGCTCGCCCTCGCCGATCAGGCCGCCACCGAGCTCGCGAGGTTCGATGCCGAGCTCGGATCCGACCTCGCGCCGTTCGCCACCGTGCTGCTGCGCTCGGAGTCCGCTTCCTCCTCGATGATCGAGAACCTCACCTCCGGCGCCAAGGCGATCGTCCTCGCCGAGCTCGGCGAGACCGGAAAGCGCAACGCCACCTCGATCGTCGCGAACACCCGCGCCATGCGGGCCGCTCTCGACCTCGCCGACCGGCTCTCCCCGGGCGCGATCCTCGCCATGCACCAGGCATTGATGGATGGCATCGATCCGCGAGCCGGGCACTGGCGGGACGAGCAAGTGTGGATCGGCGGCACCACCTACGGCCCCCATGACGCTGCGTTCATCCCGCCCCACCACGAGCACGTGCCCGCACTGATCGACGACCTCACGGCATTCCTGCAGCGAACCGACATGCCCGTCCTCGTCCTCGCCGCGATCGCCCACGCACAGTTCGAGACCATTCACCCGTTCACCGATGGAAACGGCCGCACCGGTCGCGCGCTCGTCCATTCCGTGCTGCGCGGGCGCGGCCTCGCCCGCAACGTCACCATTCCGATCTCCGCGGGCCTGCTCACTGACACCAACCGCTACTTCGACGCCCTCACTTTCTACCGCGACGGCGACCCCGGGAGCATCGTCGCTGCCTTCGCCGAGGCCGCGTTCGCCGCCACCTCCAACGGCCGCGCCCTAGTGGCCGACCTGCGTGGAATCAGCGACCACTGGGCAACCGTCATCACCGCGCGCCGGGGCGCATCGGCCTGGATGCTCGCCGACCTCCTGCTCCGCCAGCCCATCGTCGACGCCGCGTCCGTTGCCGCCAAGCTCGGGATGGCCCCGCAGAACGCGCTGCGAGCCATCGGCCCGCTCGTCGACGCCGGGATCCTCACCGAGTTCACTGGGCAGCAGCGCAATCGCATGTGGCAGGCCCGTGCTGTCCTCGGAGCCATCGACGCGTTCGCCGATCGGGCACGTCGGCGGGCCAGATAGACTCCGCGAGCCCGCATAATGAACCCATGACAGGCACATCCGCGCATTCATCGCCTCGCGTGAACCACGGCATCATCCTGTTCGCCATCGCCGGCTGGGTGTGCCTGGCGATGGTGGTCCTCGCGATCGTAGTAACCGTGCTGTCAACGGGTCCGAGCGCCGGACTGATCGCCATCGTGATGCCAACCATCTTTTTCGGGGGCATCGGCTACCTGTTCCTGCGGTACTTCTACCGCACCCGACGGTTCCGCCTCGACGCGCTCGCCTCGGGCCGCACCGTCGAGGGCGAGGTGGTCGGGCATGGCCGGGCGTTCAACCTGTTCTCCAGCACGCGCCACCACACACTGCGGGTCCGCTACCGCGACAGCACCGGGAACGAACGCTTCGAGCAGGTGATCGTGCCTCGCGCCCAGCTCGCGGCCTGCCCGCCGGGGAGCTCCATCATCGGGCACATCCACCCCAGCGGGCGCAGCTACTTCCCTCCACGCTGAGCCAGCGCTCAAGCCTCGCAGCCACTGCGGAACCCGTCGGGAAAGTCCTCGGACGCGGCGACTGCCCGTTCCCGGCCCAGGTTCCAATCGATCAGGCTGCCCTCATCCTCACGGGCGAAGACGATGCACTCCGAGAGCTCCCGGGGCAGTCCCTCGATGATCGCGGGGGTGGCATCGGGGCCGAGCGAGCGAAGGTAGTCGAGGTCGATCTTGCCGATCTGCGCGTAGCGCTCGATGTTGTGCTCCGCCACCCACGCCTCCGGGTTCATCAGCCCGATGCCCAGGATCAGCAGCGCGCCGGAAACGAGTGCCGCGCGGGGGATCCACCGGCCCGTGCGCCGCGCGGTGGCGATCAGCACGAGGACCAGCAGGAAGCCCATCCACAGCTCGAAGCCAACGACGAGCAGCCGTAGCACCGTGAAGCCGTAGGCCTCCTGGTAGACGTGCATGCGATACAGCGCTGAGGCGACCACGGCCAGCGCCAGGGAGCCCAGCAGGCCGAGCGCGGTGGCGAGCAGCCCGCGGTCGAGGCGCGTGGCCCGCGGTGCCTTGCGCGCGATGATCGCCACAGTGATCAGCGTCAGGAACGTCACGGCGACGAGTTGCCCGAAACCCTGGTGCACGTACTGCGCGTAGGTCAGCCCCGTGGTGCGCTGCACGTAGTCGTGCCCGCCCCACATCGCGGTGGCCTGCGCGGCGACGAACGCCACGAAGATCGCGATGAGCATCCCGAGCGGGATGATCCACTCGAACCGTCGGCGCACCGGGGTTCCCGGCGGCAGCGTGGCCTTCTCCACCGGCGGCGGATTGACCGCCACGTACGACGCGGCGAGGACGATTCCTCCGACGAAGAAGCCGACGAACGCCCGGTTGATGAACCCATCGACCTGCATGTCGGGCACGATCCGGTCCGCCCAGGAGCCGAAGATCGCATCACCGGAGGCGAACAGCCCGCCGAAGACCACCAGCACGAGCAGCGTGACCGCCACCGTGCGCACCACCGGCCAGACAGCGGATCGGCGCGACAGCACGTTCAGCGTGCGACCGAGCAGGGGCAGGCCACGGATGGCCGCGAGCACCCATGCCGCCATCGACGCGACCATTGCCCCGAACGAGCGTGCCCCGGTCAGCCCGGCCATCACCAGCACCGACGCCGCCAGCACCGCGAGCACCGATAGCCACTCCGCGGCGCGCAGCACCAGCAGCGAGGCCAGCGCCAGGCACACAACCGCCAGCACCACAGTCCAGCGATCGTGGCGCCGCACTGACCCGGCCAGGATCACCCCGCCCGCAGCAAGCAGCACCACCAGCAGGCCCAGCCCCATGCTCGTCTGCGCCGGCAGGATGAGGGCCGCGAGCACGCCGACCGCCACGCTTCCCACGAGCAGGCCGGGCCGAGGACGCTGTGCCACCTCGGGCCAGGCCCGGCCAAAGAGCTGCGCGACCGTCGAATCCGCTACCGGTCGCACCGGTGGCATGGGTCCGCCAGGCACCGTCTCCGCAGTGAGCGTCCCGGTGCCCGCGGGCAGTGGATCATCAGGCATGACTGTCTCCTCCATGTAGTCCCCGGCGCTCGGTGGCCGGGGGGCCTTGGGCAGGACCGCGCGCACGCGCGCGCCCCGCCCGGAATCCTTTTCCGTTTCCGCGATGACAGCGATCGAGCCGCCATGCAGCTCGCACGCCCAGCTCGCGATCGCCAGGCCCAGCCCGGTGCCGCCCCCGGAGTCGTCCCACGAGCCGAACCTCGCGAACACCCGCTCCGCACGATTAGCGGGGATGCCCGGGCCCTCGTCGCTGACCTCCAGCGACCACCGGTCGCCGCCGAGGGAGTCCGCGCGCACCGTCACCGTGCCGCCCTCCGGAGAGTGACGGACCGCGTTGTCGAGCAGGTTCGCCACGACCTGCGCGAGGCGCCCCGCATCGGCCTCGACCTGTCGCGCACCCTCAGCGATCGCCACCTCAATGCGGATTCCGCGCTGCGCGCCACCCTGCGCGCGTGCCTCGGCAACGCCCTGCGCGATCACCGCCTCCACATCGACCAAACCGATATCGAGCCGGGCGGCCCCGCCATCGACCCTGCTGAGATCCAGCAGGTCCGTCACCAGCGCGCTCAGCCGCTCAGCCTGTACCAGCGCCGTTCGCAAGCTGTCGGAATCCGGCGACACCACGCCATCGACCAGGTTCTCGAGCAACGCCTGCTGCGCGGTGAGCGGGGTGCGCAGCTCGTGGGACACCGTCGCGACGAGCTGCCTGCGCTGCTGGTCCGCGGCCGCGAGCTCATCGGCCATCAGGTTGAACGCCCGAGCGAGCTCGCCGACCTCATCCAGCGAGGTCGCTGTAACCCGCCGCGAATGATCACCCGTCGCCATCACGGCGGTGGCGGCGGTCATCTCCCGCAGCGGGGACGTCATGCCGCGCGCGAGCCACTGCGTGAACAGCAGCGCCACGACCACCGTCACCGGCATCGTCAGCCAGCCGGGCACGCCCGCGCGCGACCCTGCCTGCGCCACCAGCACCGCAACGATGACGCTCGCGCCTACCAGCAAGCCCAGCTTCGCCTTGATCGACCGGACGCCGTCGAGCGGCCGCCCCGTGCTCACGCGACCACCAGCGCGTAGCCCACGCCGTGGACCGTGCGGACCCGGTGCGCCCCGATCTTCGCGCGCAGCGCCTTGACGTGGCTGGCCAGCGTGCGGGTCCCTGATGCCTCCGACCAGCCCCACACCTCGCGCATCAGCTCCACGTGCGAGCGCACCACCCCCGGCTCGGCTGCCAGCGCGACGAGCAGATCGAACTCCAGCGGCGTCAGGTGCACGCCCGCGCCCTCCACGAGGACCTGCCTGGCACGCGGATCGATGCTCAGCCCGCCCACTGTCGCCGCCGCCGGGGGCACAACCTCCCGGGAACGCTCCACGCGGCGCAGCAGTGCCTGCACCCGAGCGACGACCTCGCGCATGCGGAACGGCTTGGCGACGTAATCGTCCGCGCCCACCCCGAGCCCGATCAGCACATCGGTCTCCGAGTCCCGCGCGGTCACCATCAGCACCGGCACTGGCCGCGAGGACTGGATCCGCCGGCACACCTCCAGCCCGTCGAAGCCCGGCAGCATCACATCGAGCACCACCACATCGGGGCGGTGCTCGTCATGCGCGGCGACCGCGCCGGGACCATCGAACGCCCGCAGTACCTCGAAGCCCTCGGCAACGAGTCGATCGCTCAGAGCCTGGTTGATCGCTGGGTCATCCTCGACCACCAGCACCACGGGAACCTTCATGCCGCAAGCGTATGCGGGCGCTGGTGCACCGATCGGGGACGAAGCGTGGAGAAACTGTGAAGATGTGTGCGCGGTACCCGCGAGGGCCCGACCAGCTAGCCGCGCGTGCTGTCGCCGTCCTCGAGCTGCTGGGCCTCCCGGGCGCTCAGCGAGCGGCCGAGGGACCGGACCTCCCGCTCGAGATCCGGGATGATCCGCCGCGACATCCCACGGGCGAGCTTCATCGCGAGCGGGGCCTGGATCATCGCCCGCGACCAGTACACCGTGCCGACGGATGCGGGACTGAATACCCGCGATGATCGCTTCTCCATGCCCGAGACGATCGCTGCCGCACACTTGTCGACCGTCGTCGTGGAGTGCAACGGCCACGGCAGCATCGCGCGGAGCTTGCGAAACGTCGGCAGATCGGACTCGGCATCGCGCACCATGTCGGTGTCGATCCAGCTCGGGTGCACCGACCCGACCGTGACGCCGAGATGGGCGACCTCCATGGCGAACGCGGCGGTCAACGATTCCGCGGCGGCCTTGCTCGCGGTGTAGGCGTGCAGGCCACCGAGGGGGGTGAACGACGCGACCGAGCACACTGTCAGCACATGCCCACGCGTCTCAGCGACATGCGGCAGCGTGGCGTTGAGGGTGTTCCACACGCCACCGACATTGATCGCCATGGCCAGGTCGAACGTCGGCTTGCCGATCGTCGCCACGGTCCCATAGGGCGCGATGCCCGCGTTGGCGAGCACCAGGTCGATGCGACCAAACTTCTCGACAGCCGCAGCAACGGCCGCGCGCACCGCCTCGAGGTCGACCACATCGGTCTCGAGGGAGGCGGCATTGGCGTCGCCGAACTCCGCGCACAGCGCCTGCATGAGCTCGGGCTCAAGGCCAGCGAGGAACACCTTCGCGCCCTTCGCCGCGCACAGGCGCGCGACCTCCGCCCCGATGCCACGGGATCCACCGGTGATGAAAACGACCTTCCCGTCGAGGTCGATGCGGTCGCTACGGAGCCTGGCAAGCGGATTGTCCATGCTTCCCAACCTACCGCCCGGAAAGGTCCGCTGGCCCTGGAACCGCGCCCACGGCAGCCCGAGCGACCGGCCCGCGCCGCCGCGAGCTAGCGGTGCACGAACTCGGTCACCGGGAACGCGTGGTGATGGAACAGCTGGCTCATCAGCTCGCCGCGCGAGCAGGTCCCGGTCTTCGACAGGATGGACTTCACGTGGTCACGGACTGTGTGCTCGGAGATGAACAGCCGTGCCGCGATCTCGCCCGATGCGCGGCCGCTGGTCAGCTCGGTGAGCACCTCCTGCTCGCGGGCGGTTAGTCCATAGGACGCGACGACGAGCGGCATGATCTCGGTGGGCCGCGAGGGCTCGATCACGAGCACCACGTTGGCGAGCTCACCGGAGTGCGACAGCGTGTAATCGCCACGCAGGGTCAGCCATCTCCCGGAGGCGCCCTGGACGCGAGTGACCGGGCGCACCGCCTCGTGCATGCCGCGGGCGCGAGCACGGGCGAGCGTGACGATCATGTAGGCCTGTCCAGGCAGGCGGGAATGCTGGCCAGCGTCGATCCGGTTCATGGTCAGTTCCGCGAGGAGCTCCCCGGCGCTCTGCGACATCGACAGCACCTCGCCATCCGGGTCGAGGGTGATCACTCCCGGTATCGCGTCATCTACCCCTGCCGGGGAAGCGCTGATGATCGTGCGCTGGAACGCTGCGGCAATCATCGGGCGCAGCGACTCGAGCCAGCGGATCTCCCCGTCATCGAATGCCGGACCGTCCGCCGCCCGCAGCAGGTTCGCCACCCCCCAGCAGGCGTCGCCTCGGGAAAAGGTGGTGCGCAGCTCGTCACCGAACCCGAGCGGCCCGTTGAGCTGCGCGTGCCGCGGGCTGAGCGAGAGCCGCCCCTGCGTCACCCGGTGCAGCGTCGTCGCGGGCAGCTTGTCTCGGTGCAGCTCAGCGAACTTGTTGAAGTCATCCACCATGAACTCGTTGTGCATCCACGGCGCGCACATCGACTCCGGCAGGTTCTCGATGACCGCAGCAGTGGCGAAGACAGTGGACTCGGGATCGGTGGCACCAAGGAACATTCCCTGCACATCGAGCGCGCGGCGCAGCGCTACGCCGAGGCCGTCAACGAGCTCGCGCGTTGATGCCGCGCGCTCGCAGGCCTCGCGGATCCGGGACTCGCTCGCAGCGAGCCTGTCAGCAGGCGTGGCACGGGTCATGGCTTAACGCTAGCGGGCCCGGGCAGGCCGCGCCATCCCCCGGATGAGGGGGGCGGGTTCCCGGCAAACCGGGCAGCAGGGGGATACCAGCCGCACGGGCGATCCGGAAATGTCTACACCACCCCACCGCGCAGCGCCCCACCCAGCAAGGAGCCACATCATGGATCGTCCCCGCGAGCACAGCCTCGACGCACTGCGCATCGCCCTCGACGGCAAGATGCTCGTCCGGCGCGACGGCGACTACGCGCACGCCTGCCAGGCATGGAACCAGGCCTGGACCCACCGGCCCGCGGCCGTCATCGCCGCCGCCCACGAGCGCGACGTCATCACCACCGTGCGCCACGCCGCCGCGCACGGCTACAAGGTCGTCGTGCAATCAACCGGGCATGGCGTCACCGTCCCCGCCGATGAGCAATCGATCCTGATCACCATGGCCGGACTCGATCACGTCACCATCGATGCGGTACAGCGCACCGCCACGATCGGCGGCGGCACCGCATGGAACCCCGTGCTCGAGAAGGCCCAGGAGCATGGTCTCGCGCCACTGCTCGGGTCCGCGCCGCACGTCGGGGCTATCGGCTACACCCTCGGCGGTGGTTTCGGATGGCTCGCCCGCAAGCACGGGCTCGCCGTCGACAGCGTCACGTCGCTGCGGATCGTCCTCGCCGACGGCCGGGCGGTGACCGCCTCCCAGGACGAGAACCCCGACCTGTTCTGGGCGATGTGCGGCGCAGGCGGTGGAAGCCTCGGAGTGGTCGTCGAGGCAACGATCCGCCTCGCCCCGGCCACCGATGTCTACGCCGGCAACCTCATGTACCCGATCGATCAGGCCCGCGAGGCGTTCGGGTTCTTCCAGAATTGGTCGGCACGGGCCCCTCGCGAACTGACCAGCGCATTCAACATCACCGCGTTCCCGCCGCTCGACATCGTCCCTGAGCCCTTGCGCGGCAAGGCATTCGCCATCGTGCGGGGCTGCTTCTCCGGCGACCTCGGCGAGGGCCAGGCCCTGATCGACGAATGGCGCGCCTGGTGCGCCCCCGCGATGGACATGTTCGGCCCCATGCCCTTCGCTCGGTGCGCGGAGATCTCCCAGGATCCGGTCGACCCGGTGCCTGCCGCGTCCAACGGCAAATGGCTCTCCGGCATCGACGAGGCAGTGCTCGACGCCATGCTCGGCGCGGTCACCGGAGGACCGGGACCATCACCGATGCTGTTCGCCGAGCTGCGCCACGGCGGTGGGGCGATCAGCGAGCCCAACAGCACCGTCAGCTATTCCGGCCGGGACGGGGCCTACTCGCTGGAGATGGTCGGCCTGATCACTGGGCCTGATGCTGACGCCGAGCTCGACAGACGATTCAGCGACACGTGGAAGCAGTTGCGCGGGCATCTCGCGGAGCGATCGGGATACCTGAACTTCACCGAGGGCCAGGAACGCATCGCGGCTGCCACCTCGGCATTCAACCGCAAGACGTGGAACCGGCTCCACGCGATCAAGCGCGAGCACGATCCCGCGAACGTGTTCAGCCACGGCATCGATCTCGCCCGCCGGCGCGGACTGATGGGCGCGCGCCGGTGACCGCGGGCGCGCTGGCACGACAATACGGGCCGTGGATCATCGCGGCCATCGGCGGCCTGGTGATGGCGGTCGGCGTATGGATGGTGTCGTCGGGGCTGGCCTCCTACCGGTGGCCCACCGCGCAAGGCATGGTCACCTCGCACCGCATCGTGTCGGAATACCAGCAGGGCGCGCGGACTCAAACGGTCAACCACGCGGAGGCGCGCTACAGCTACGAGGTGTCGGGCGTGCCGTACACGGGGAACCGGTACGCGATCGGGCGTGGCCCCGATGCCACTGGTGGATTCGATCAGGCGGCGGAAGCAGCCACCAAGGCCGTCACCGCGTATCCGGTTGGCGGCCGCGTCACGGTGTACTACAACCCTGACGATCCCGGCGATGCGGTGCTGCGCCGCGGCGCGGACTGGACCACCGGGGTACCTCTCGCCATTGGCGCCCTGATACTGGGGGCTGGCGCGTGGCTCGCCCGCTTCAACGGATCGCTGGGATAAGGGACCAGGCCATGACTCCGATCAAGCTCGTTGCCGCGCACCTAGTGCTCGGGCTCCTCGCCACGGGGTATGGCGCCTACGTCCTCCACCAGGCGGTGCTGACGGAGCGCGCCACGGTGCCCGCGACCGTTACCGTGGCGCGCTCCACCACCTACCAGACGTCACCCGACCAGCCACCGAGGACCAGGTTCGCCTTCGAGTACCGCTACATCTATGACGGAACCACGTATACCTCGAGCAAATACTCCTACGGTGGGCGAGACGATAGCGCAGGCGTATGCCGCTACGACCACGGCGACACCATCACCGCCCACGTGAGCACCAGCGATCCCGCCAATGCAGTCGCCGACCCGTCGATCCCGCCCTTCATCGTCGGGCTTACCGCCATCGGCCTGCTGATCCTCGCGCACGCCGCGCTGCTCGCCGCCAGAAAGGATCCACCCCGTCACCTCGGGCCGCTCATCGGCGCTGCCATCCTCGCCGCCAGCCTCGCGTACTTCGCGCACGCCGTCGTCACCGCCGTGATCCAGGACTGTTGATATCCCGGTGCTGAGGCGCTGCCGCAGCACCATGTCGAGAATCCGCGCGCGGCTCCGTCCTAGGGGTGAAGCAGCCACAATGGGCTGTACCGCGCGAAGGAGGACATCATGGCCAAGTACCTGTTGCTCAAGCACTACCGGGGAGCTCCCGCGGCGGTGAACGATGTGCCGATGGAGGAGTGGACGCCCGACGAGATCTCCGCGCATGTGCAGTACATGCAGGATTTCGCCGACCGCCTGAAGGGCACCGGCGAGTTCGTCGACAGCCGCGCCCTCGCGCCGGAGGGCACGTTCGTCCGCTACGGCGGCGAGGGCCTGCCACCGGTCACCGATGGGCCGTTCGCCGAGACCAAGGACCTGATCGCTGGCTGGATGGTGATCGACGTCGAGAGCTACGAGCGGGCGCTCGAGCTCGCCGCCGAGCTATCCGCGGCCCCGGGCGCGGGCGGCAAGCCGATCCACGAATGGCTGGAGCTGCGCCCGTTCCTGACCGCGCCGCCCACGATCACGGAGTGACAGGCCGTGGACGAGATCCTGCTGCGGACGCTCGTGCCAGTGGTCACCGGGATCCTCGTCCGGCGCGGGGCTGATTTCGCGGCGGCCGAGGATGCCGTGCAGGAAGCGATGATCGAGGCGGTGCGCCGCTGGCCTGATCAGCCACCTCGCGATGCCAAGGGCTGGCTGGTGGCTGTCGGGTGGCGCAAGTTCCTCGACGCCACCCGCGCCGATGCGTCCCGGCGGCGCCGCGAGGCGCTCGTCGATGCCCAGCCCGTGCCCGGCCCGGCGACGGAGACCGATGACACCCTCTCCCTGTATTTCCTGTGCGCGCACCCGGCCCTTGCCCCGGCCTCGGCGGTCGCGCTCACGCTGCGCGCGGTCGGTGGCCTGACCACCCGCCAGATCGCGCGGGCCTACCTCGTGCCCGAGGCGACCATGGCCCAGCGCATCAGCCGCGCCAAGCGCACCATCGCCGGTGCCTCCCTCGACCAGCCCGGGGATCTCGCGACGGTACTGCGCGTGCTGTACCTGGTGTTCAACGAGGGCTACTCCGGCGAGGTCGATCTCGCTGCCGAGGCGATCCGGCTGGCCCGGCAGCTCGCGGCTCTGACCAACCACGAGGAGGCGGTCGGCCTGCTCGCGCTGATGCTTCTCCACCACGCCCGCCGCCCCGCGCGGACCAGCGCCGACGGCAGCCTCGTGCCGCTCGCCGAGCAGGACCGCGCACTGTGGGACACCCGCATGATCGCCGAGGGCGTCGACCTGATCCAGGCGGCCCTGCGGCGCGACCGGCTGGGGGAGTACCAGGCGCAGGCAGCGATCGCCGCCCTGCACGCAGACGCGCCCACCGCCGTGGAATCCGACTGGCCGCAGATCGTCGAATGGTACGACGAGCTCGTGCGCCTGAGCGGCAGCCCCGTGCACCGCCTCAACCGGGCCGTCGCGGTCGGAGAGGCCGATGGCCCCCGGGCCGGGCTCGCAGCGCTCGCGCAGATTGATCCTGGATTGCCGCGCCACACCGCGGTGGAGGCGCACCTGCGCGAGCGAGACGGAGATCTCGACACCGCGGCCAGGCTCTACGCCGACGCGGCCCGAGCCGCCACGAGCTTGCCCGAGCGCGATCACCTGATGCGGCAGGCCGCGCGGCTCAACGCCAGGTCGAGGTAGCCGGTATCCGTCGCGTGGCAGTTGTGCGAGGCTTTGCACCCTCCGGCGCGCGATCGAGGGGATATTTCGTAGCACTTCCGAAGGTCGCGACGGGGGAGCGGAGGCGGATCCCGGTTCCGCCTCCAAGCCCGAGCCGTGGCGATATCCTCGGCCCCATGCGGCGCTTGCTGGTTCTCACGGTCCTGCCCCTGCTGTTCATCACCGGCTGCGAGTCGATTGCCACGGATGCTCCCGCTGGACTCGCGCCACGGTCCGAGCAAGCCACGACCGTCGCTGAGAGCAGTCCACGCGATCCCAAGGCTCCGGCCGATCGCGTCGACGGGCCTGGAAGCAACGAAGCCGGAAGCCCGGCACAACCGATCCAGCAGCCCCCAACGGAGCCTGCCCCGCCCGCGGGCCCGGTCCTGGTGACCGTCAGCCGTGTTGTCGATGGGGACAGCATCGAGCTCGTCGGCGGCGAGGAGGTCCGGCTCATCGGCATCGACACCCCCGAGTTTGGCGAGTGTGGCTTCGAGGCGGCCAAGCAGGCACTGCGGGCATTGATCGAGGGCAAGCAGGTTCGTCTAGTAGAGGGGGCACGCGATGATCGGGACCGCTACGATCGCCTGCTCCGCTATATCGAGGTCGGCACAACGGATGCTGGCCTGCGGCAGCTCATCGAAGGGCATGCCATCGCCCGCTACGACTCGCGCGATGGCTACGGCGTGCACGCGCGGGAGCAGCAGTACCGGGCCGCGGATGCTGCCACCACCAACACGTGCGCACTGACTCCTGCCCCCGCACCTGCACCCGCACCTGCACCTGCACCAGCGCCGGGACCTGGCCCGGGCTGGACCACCGATGCCCTGACTCCCGGCTACACCGGCTGCCGGCAGGGCTACCCGGGCGGGCGCATCAATGGCGTGTACTGGTGGAAGCCCATCCCTTGCTGAGACCGTGCGCCGCCGAACGCCCAGCGATCAGCTAGGCGGGGCGAAGAATTCCAGGGCGATCCCATCGGGGTCGCGGAAGCTCAGCCCCGAGCCGTAGGGAGCGTCCACGATCTCGCTGTGCTCGATGCCCAGCTCGTCGAGCCGCTGGCCCCACGCGACAAGCTCCGCGCGGTCCGCGCAGCCGAACGCGAGGTGGTCGAGCCCGAGGTGCCGCTCGCTGAAGGCACCGTCGTCGGTGGCGGTGTGCTCATGCAGTCCGATCAGGGTGCTGCCGATCTGGAAGACAGTGTGGTGGAAGCCCCCGCCGGTGGGCTCGTCGATGACTGGTTCGGTCCCGATCAGTCGCTGGTACCACGGTCGGCTCACCGCCAGGGACTGGACGGTCAGGGCCACATGGGCGATGCCGGGGAAGGGTTGAGCGCTCATCGATTGCCTCCATCGTTGGTGATCGTGAGGTTGAGGAGGTCGGGGCGGGAATAGTGCCCGACGGGGTCGAAGGTTCTGCGCCCCGCGGCGATGGCATCGAGATCGAGCACGCTGGTGACGACCCCGGCCTCGCCGACGAGCGGGCCCTCGAGGATGCCGCCGCCGGGGGCGACGATGGTGGTGTTGCCGTAGGACAAGTGATCCTCGGTGCCGCCATACATCTCGTCGGCGCCGGGAAGATCGCGCGGCATGTCGCTGCCGCGCAGGAACGCCGACACCCCAACGACGAACACTTGCCCCTCCTTGGCGATGTGGCGCAGCGTCGAGACCCACACATCACTATTGTCCCAGGTCGGGGCGAGAAGCACATCGATGCCTTGCTGGTACAGCGCGGCCCGGGCCAGTGGCATGTAGGCCTCCCAGCAGATCAGCGAACCGACCCGCGCACCGCCGGTATCCACGACGGTCAGCACCGGGCCGGTACCGTTCGCCCACACCAGGCGCTCGGCCCCGGTGGGCACGAGCTTGCGGTGCACCCCGGCGATCCGTCCACTGCTATCGATGTAGACCACTGCGTTGTAGAGCGACCCTGATCGGCTGCGCTCGGTGATTCCCAGTGCCACCCACGTCCCGGCTGCTTCCGCGGCGGCGCGCAGGTCATCGAGATCCGATCCCGAGAGGTCGACGGCCTGGTCCTGGAAGCGCGCGTACCACTCGCCCTCGCTCCACGGCTTGCTGCGCCACACGAAGTCCGGGTAGCCCGGCACGAATGACTCCGGGAACACCACCAGGCCAGCACCATCCGCGCCTGCCGCCCTTACGTGCTCGATGGCGACAGCGAGGGTGGCACCGCGATCGAGGTATGCCGGTGTCGCTTGCACCGCCGCGACGGCTAGGGTTCCACGGCTGCTCATTGGATGCTCGGATCAGTCGTCATGGCTTCCACCTAGGGTTGTCCTGCAAGCATGCGCCTCCTTGCATGGTTCGGGGGGACGTTTTCACCAGGACAGGCCAACCGATCGACCCAGTCGCTGATCGGTAGCACAGGACCAGCGCGGGGATAAGGTGGAAGGTGGCAGAGACTCCAAGAAGGTGCCACCGTGACGACCAGCGAATCCCGGGACAACACAGCCCCGCCCTGCCAGCTCGAGAGGGGCAGGGAGCTCTTCCGCGACCGTGCATGGGCCGAGGCGTACGCCGTTCTCGCCGCCGCTGCCGAGCGGGAGCCGATGCATCCCCGTGACGTGGAGCTGATCGCGACAGCAGCGTACGTACTAGGAAGGGACGTGGAGAGCGATGCGGCGCTCGAGCGGGCCTATCGGGATCATCTCGAGCGTGGCGACCTGCGAGGCGCAGCGAGGTGCGCGTTCTGGCTAGGGATCTCCCTGATCATGCGCGGGGAGCCCGCGCGCGGTGGCGGCTGGCTCGGCCGAGCGCATGACTCGCTCGACGATGCGCCCGAGGAATGCGCCGAGCGCGGGCTTTTGCTCGTGCCCGGCGGGCTCCAGGCGCTCGGCGAGCGAGACTTCGAGGCAGCACTCGCGGCGTTCTCCCGGGCCGGGCGGATCGCAAGCCTTTGTGGTGATGCCGATCTCGCGGCCCTGAGCAGCCTCGGCCAGGGGCAAGCCTTGATCCAGCGCGGCGACGTGCGCCAGGGGATGGAGTTCCTGGACTCCGCGATGGTGGCAGTGACCACCGGCGATGTCTCGATCATCCCATCCGGCATCATCTACTGTGCCGTGCTCATCGAGTGCCGACGGATCCTCGATCTTCGTCGCTCCCAGGAGTGGACGGCCGCGATGTCGCGGTGGTGCGGCAGCCAGCCCGATCTCGTGCTCTACCGGGGCCAGTGCCTCGTGCACCGCTCCGAGATCCTGCAGTGGCACGGGCAATGGGCCGAGGCAATGGACGAGGCACGCCGGGCTGTCCAGCGACTAGCGAAGCCGTGGCAGCCCGCGGTGGGGATGGCCTACTACCAGCTTGCCGAGTTGCACCGCCTGCGCGGCGACCATTCCGCGGCCGAGCAGGCTTACCACCTTGCTGTCGAGCACGGGCAGTCGCCGCAGCCCGGCCTGGCCCTGCTGCGCCGTGCCCAGGGCAACCTGGAGGCAGCGAAGGCCTCGCTGCGGCGCGTGCTCGACGAGACCGAGGATCCGCCAGCACGGGCCCGGCTGCTGGCCGCGCAGGCCGAGGTGATGCTCGCCGCCGGTGGGGCGGACAGCGCTCGCGAGGCAGCGGACGAGCTCGCCGGGATCGCCGATGCGGTGGCGACTCCTCTGCTGGTAGGACTCGCGGCCCAGTCGGATGCCGCGGTGCTGCTGGCCGAGGGCAAGGCCGCGCAGGCATGCCGAGAGCTGCAGTCCGCTCTGCGGGCATGGCAGGAGCTCGGCGCGCCCTATGAGGCCGCGCGCGCCCACGCGTTGCTCGCGCGCGCCTGCTGGGAGCTCGGGGACACCGACACCGCGCGGCTCGAGCTGGAAGCAGCGCGCACGACATTCAGCGAGCTCGGGGCGGCGCAGGACCTAGCGGTGCTTGCCGATGCGCGGAACCCAGGAGACCTGAGCCCGCGCGAGAACGAGGTGCTCGCGCACATCGCCGCGGGGCTGACGAACAAGGACATCGCTACGCGACTGGTGCTGAGCGAGAAGACCGTCGAGCGGCACGTCAGCAGCATCCTGGGGAAGCTGGGCGTGCCGAACCGCTCGGCCGCGACCGCCTACGCCTTCCAGCACGGGCTCGTCCGATAGGGGATTTCCCTCACTGCCGCAGTGGCGTGATCGCGGGGTATTGCCGATGCGGGAGCGCGGCATGCGTTCCTACGCTCGAGTACAGGACGGTTTCGGTGCAGCGATCCGTCCCTTCGGATCCAGAACCAGGAGGTCCTGTCATGACCAAGCACAACGCTGGAGCGGCGGCCACCGCGGTCGCCCCGATCATGCTTGCCGGTGCACTGCTGTGGCACCCGCCGATCCCGGGGCGGCTCCCGGACAGCGCGGCCGTCGCCGGGCACATCGCCGAGAACCCGGTGGTGTGGGGCCTCGCTCACATCGCGCTGGCCGTGGCGTCCGCGTTCCTGATCGTCGCGTTCGCCGCGATCCATGGTTTCCTGCGCGATGCGGGGGACCGCTGGCTCAGTGCCGCCGGGTTCAGTCTCATCGTGCTCGGCAGCCTGGGCTATGCGCTGCTGCCCGGCATGGAGTTCGGTCCGCTCGCCGCGCACGAGGCCGGCGCGGATGCTGGAGCCGTCCAGGACGCACTGATGACGTGGTTCACTCCCGTCCTGCTCATCAGTGGTGTGGCATTCGTGCTCGGCGCCGCGGGCTTCGCGGCAGCCATCAAGCGGACCGGGGCGCTGGGCCGGACCGAGGGCACGATCGCCGCGCTCGCGCTGATGGTCTTCGCCGCATCGCGCATCATCCCGATCGGCATCGTGCAGTTCTACGCGCAGCCCCTCGCCGCGGCCGTCGCGCTGTGGCTGATCGCCTCCGCGATGTGGGCATCCACCGCGACGCGCCAGCACCGCACGAGCACGAGGCCCCCGGAAGAAGCCAGGCTGTGACATCCGCAGGACTCTCCCCGGCCCGTACTCCCACGCACGGTCCGGGGAGGACCTACTTCGTCCCGAAGATCCGGTCGCCGGCATCCCCAAGCCCGGGCCGGATGTAGCCGTGCTCGTCGAGCTCGCGATCGATGGCGGCGGTGTAGATGGGCACATCCGGGTGCGCGCGGTGCAGCGACTCGATGCCTTCAGGGCAGGTCAGCAGGCACACGAATTTGATCGAGCGCGGCGCGAGCTCCTTGATCCGCTCGATCGCCGCCCGGGCGGTGTTGCCGGTGGCGAGCATCGGATCGACGACCACGATGTCGCGCTCGCCGAGGTCTTCAGGCATCTTGAAGTAGTACTCGACCGCCACGAGCGTGGTGGGCTGGCGGTAGAGACCGATGTGGCCGACGCGGGCACCGGGCACCACGCGCAGCATTCCCTCGAGGATGCCGGTGCCGGCCCGCAGGATGGGGACGAGCACGACTTTCTTGCCGTCGATGGCGCTGCCGGTGGTTGCCTCGAGCGGGGTCTCGATGTCGATGCGCTGGACCGGGAAGTCGCGCAGCACCTCGTAGGCCATGAGCGTGGAGATCTCTTCGAGCAGTTGCCGGAAGTTCTTCGTCGAGGTCTCCTTGCGACGCATCAGTGTCAGCTTGTGCGCGATGAGCGGATGGTCGATCACGTGAACCGTGCCCATGGTGTGCTCCTTCTAGAAGACCGAGCCGTCACTGGCGATCGACAGGGGTGGCAATCCGCCGCGCAAACGCTGCGCGGATGCGCGTCCTGCCGCCCACGTGCCCCCTTCGAGCACGCACGCCAGCGGCATCTGCTGCGCCCCGAGGCCGAGGCGGGAGCGAACGAGGGGGGCAAGCTCGTCGAGCAAGGACACGGTCAGCGCGCGCCACTCGACGACAAGCTCATCACCGACGCTCCACGTGCGGGCCGCGAGCCTCGGGTTGCGCAGCCGCAGCACACCGGTGTCGATCAGCAGGCCACCATTGCGGTACTCGGGCAGGCCCGTTAGTTCATCGAGTCCGGTAACCACCACGCCCGCTTGCTCGAGCGGCTCGAGCAGCGAGTACGCCAGCCACTGCGACAGCTTGTGCAGCGGCATCCAGCCCCGGGTCAGGCCCGGCCCGGCAACCGCCTCGTGGCGCCAGCAGTCACCCAGCGGCTCGTCGCCGATCGTGTTGCCCGACAACCAGATGCCCGAGAGGCCATCGAGCAGCACAGCCAGGACGCCGTGGGCAGAGATCTCCGCGGTCCCCTCGAACAGCCCGCTGGGGCGGCCCACGAGGGAGAGCGCATCGCCGAGGCGGTGCAGCAGCCGCACCCGGCCCTCCAGGCCGACCAGTGGGTTCTCGGAGCCGACCTGGAACGCCTCGGCCAGCTGCGCGGCGGTCAGGTCCCACAGCCCGACCACATCGACTTGCAAAGGTCTCGCCGGGTCGCTGGAGAACAGGCCATTGCTGAACGCGTGCCAGCTCGCCACGGCCAGGCCCTCGGACCGGGCGAGCACCTGGCCGCTCGCGTGCTCGGTGAACTTCCAGTCCGGTCCCGCGCCCGCATCGAGAAGGACACTGACCACCACGAGGTCGATCATCGCTGCGGCGCGCTCCCATCGATCGAGCCCGTCCAGACGCTGATGCAGCTCGGCGAGCCGATCGACTCCGCCGGCCTCGAAATGGCGCCACCGGCTGTGATACGGGATCTCCAGCGTGGGGTAGCGGTCGCGGGTGAGGGCAGCGACGTCAGCGGCAGCACCGTCGAGCGCGTCGTCATCCACGGAGAACCAGGTGGAACGACCATCGCGGGCGCGCTGCAGCAGCTGATCCGCCCGCTCCCGGATGGCGCGGGTAGACCGCAGCGCCGCCGCTGCCCGCGCGGGAGTCTCCGTCATCCGTCAAGCCCCCGCCCCTTGGCCTGCTTCAATTGCTGCGCATCCGGCACGGCGCCGGGAGTGAAGTAGCCCGCGGCCATCTTCGCGTCGATCTCCACGCGCGCATCCAGCGGGACCAGCTCGTCCGGGATGTTCACCCGCTCACCAACCTCGATGCCCGCTCCTATGATCGCGTCGTACTTCAGATTGCTCATCGACACCAGGCGGTGGATGCGCTGGATGCCCAGCCAGTGCAGCACATCGGGCATCAGTTCCTGGAACCGCATGTCCTGCACGCCCGCCACGCATTCGGTGCGGGCGAAGTACCGGTCGGCGGTGTCCCCGCCCTCCTGGCGCTTGCGCGCGTTATAGACCAGGAACTTGGTGACCTCCCCGAGCGCCCGGCCCTCCTTGCGGGAGTACGCGACCATGCCGGCCCCACCGTGCTGCGTGCCGCGGATGCACTCCTCGATCGCATGGGTCAGGTACGGGCGGCACGTGCAGATGTCGGAGCCGAACACATCGGAGCCATTGCACTCGTCGTGGACCCGCGCGGTCAGCTCCACCGACGGATCGGCGAGATCGCCGGCCGAGCCGAAGATGTACACCGTCTGCCCGCCGATGGGAGGCAGGAACACTTCCAGGTCGGGGCGGGTGACGAGCTCCGGGAACATGCCGCCGGTCTCCTCGAACAGCACCCGGCGCAGCTCGGTGGCCGTGCACCCGAACCGGTCGGCGATGCCTGGCAAGTACCACACCGGCTCGATCGCGACCTTCGTGACCACCGCGGCACCACTGGCGAGCAGTACTCGGCCATCGGGCACGAGCCGCCGATGCGCGATCGCCTCGGCGATCTCCGGCAGCGACACATGCGCCCTGGTCACCGCGATGGTGGGACGGATATCCAGCCCCGAGGCGAGCTCGCCAGCGAATGCCTCGCCGATCATCGCGCCCCACGGGTCCATGCTGACGATCGCGCCCGGGTCGCTCCACCGTGGATAGGGGCCTATGGTCACCGCCGGGGCGGTGTTGGTCAGGTCGGCGCGATGGTCCCGCGACAATGCTCCCGCCGCGACCGCGAGCGCCCGGTAGACGCTGTAGGACCCGCTATGGGTGCCGATGACATTGCGTTGCGCCCGCGAGGCCGTCGTGCCGATTACCGGACCGCGCTCGACCGGGGACGGCGCGCCCCATTTGATCGGCAGGGAGCCGGCGCTTTTCGCATGCGAGGTCAGCCGGATGTGGCCGGACTGGCTGGCCCCGTCCGGAGCTGGGTGGTTCGTATCAGTGGACATGGTGCCCCCTGGTCGTCGATCCCGGCCACGCGGGGAGTAGGACTCAACGATACTGGCCGCAGGACCTAGCGCGCAGCGCGACGGGCTGCGGCCACCCGTGGGCTATCGGTTCTCCGGGAGGCCTCCGCTCTGGTGTTCAAGTACGATCGGGCCCGTGGCTGAGCGGCACCCGGACCAGAGCTGGACACTGGAGACTGGCGGCCAGCACCACCGGGTCACCGTGTGGGGATCGGCTGGCCGCCGCATCGAGTGGCAGATCGATGATGTGGTGGTGGCGGAGAAGAAGTCGTGGGACGGCAAGGTCAGGCTCACCGCCGATGATGCCGGCACGATGTTCCTGCGCTTCTCCTCGATGGGGACGCCCCAGCGGGCCACCTATCTGAGCAGCACCGGGCCAGAGGTCTCGCTCAAGGCGGCGGCAGGGATAGCGGGAATCGATCTGGTCCCGGAGCCGGGAACCCCAGCGGCCAAGCATGAAGATCGCTTGCGCGACCATCCGACGCTCTATCCCATGCTGCAGGCGCTCGGTGGAGCGGCCGGGGTCATGGCCTCGGTGCTGATCGCGGTCCTGCTCGCGAGGCTCCTCTCCTCGATCGACTGGCCAGACCTGCCGTCCGTCCCCCTCCCAAGCCTCCCATCGATTCCCCTGCCGACGATCCCGCTGCCCAGCATTGACCTCCCGGACGTCACGGTCCCGGACTGGGTGCGCTGGCTGCTCGACAAGCTGAAATACGCGTGGCCCGTGATCCTCGCGTTTGTCATTGCCCGTGCTGAGGTGCGCCGTCGGCGCAAGCAGGACAAGGCTCGCCGGAGCGAGGACTAGGGAGGGGCTGCGGCGCCCCGTGGGCTAGCCGTTCTCGGGCGCGAAGTGGTTGGCCCCGAACACCGCCCCCGCCGGATCGCGCAGCACCGACGCCCGGACCCACGGCGCATCGGTGGGCGCCATCACCACGGTGCCGCCGAGCTCGACAGCCTTGGCGGCGATGGCGTCCGCGTCCTCGACGGCGAAGGTGATGCCCCAGTGCGGCTGGGTGACCGCATCGTCGGCAGGGAGGGGATTGAGGCTCGCGACGACGTTCTCGAAACCGGTCGGGCCACCCATCTCGACGATCGCCTTGGTGTGGCCGGGCATGAGCAGGTCAATGTGGTCGCCGTACCCAGGCAGCGTCCACATCTGCCCGCCTGGACCGAGATCGAGGACCTCCCAGCCAAAGACCGCGTGGTAGAACTCCTTGGCCGCCTCGAGATCGCGGCTGTGCAGGTCGTTGAAGTTCACCGCGCCGTGCTCGTTGACCACGGCGGAACCACGGTGGGCACGCGGCTGCCAGATCATGAAGCGCGCGCCCTCGCGGTCGGCGCATACCGCCATGCGGCCCTGGTCGAGCACATCCGCAGGCTCCACCACGACCGTGCCGCCGGCATCGGTGACCCGGTTCGCGGTCTCGTCGGCGCTTTCCACCCACACGTAGGTGTTCCACGCGGGCGGCTCCTGCGAACCGGTGATCGCGGCGACATCGCCACCGCTGAGGCGGCCGATCAGGTACTGCGCGTCCGAGCCTGGCGGCATGACGTCCTCGCATCGCCACCCGAACAGCTCGCCGTAGAACCGGGCGGCGGCATCAGGGTCGGGCTGGTTCGTGTCGGCCCAGCAGGGCACTCCGGGGATATAGCGGTCGAGCGCGCTCATCAGGATTCCTTCCACGCCGTTGAGTGACAGATCACATCCTGCGCCTGGGCACTGACAAGAATTGCTGGCGCCGGGGGAGCAGACGCGCGGAGCCCGGGACAACCTGCCAGGCGGGGACGTAGCCTGAATGCGAGGCCATCACCAGGGATCATGAACCGGGGCACCATGAAACGCACACGAACTGCTACCACTCTCGGCGCGGCGATGCTCGCGTCGCTCGCGCTGGGCACGAGCACCGCAGCGGCAGAGCCTCTCGGCGTCCTTCAGCTGCCCGCGCACAGCCTCGTCGTCTCTGGCCTTGTCGTGCCCGGCATCCACGGCGCGGCGGTGAGCGTCACCAGCGCTGGGCCCGGCGATGTCACCTTCGCCGCACCGACCAGGCCCGAGGCATGCGCCACGACATTCGGGGGCGCGCTCGTGCGCATCGACTACCTCAACGTCGCGACCGGGGCCGCGGGCACCACCACGGTGCGACCCTGCACGAGTTTCCTCGATCCCACCCCGGAGGCCTCGACCGTGCATACCGGTCCGGGCCTGGTCGTGTTCAGCATCGGCGTCACGGGCTCGGACTACCGCCCTTCCGCGGGACAGCCGTCCCTGCCCGGCCTCGGCACGTTCACCGCCCCCTAGTCCCACTAGCGAGCCCCACTAGCTGGCCACCGGCGACGCTTGACCTTGACACGATGGCAAGGTTTCTACTGTCTGGTAGAGGAGGTGGCCGCCATGAACACTGCCCACCACGCACTGGATGCCCGATTGATCGACGCGCTCGCCGGTTCCCGCTCGTCGACACGGCTGCGGGCCGCGCTGATCGCCGGATCCCAGCCGCACCCAGGATTGCTGGAGCCACTCATCGCCCGCTGCGCGACCGAACTGGACTTCTTCGTGCGTGACATGCTCACCTGGGCGCTGGTCCGCCACCCCGCCGAGGCCACTGTGCCGCGGCTACTCGTGGAGCTGGGCTCGGCGTCCGCCCAGGCCCGCAGCCAGGCCCTGCATACGCTGTCGAAGATCGGGGATCCGGCTGCCTGGCCGGCGATCCTGCCGCTGCTCAACGATGACGACGCCGAGGTCGCGCGCAGTGCCTGGCGCGCCGCTGTCGCGCTCGTTGCGCCCGGGCACGAGGCCGCGCTGGCTGAGCGCCTCGCGACGCAGCTCGGCCGCGGCGACGACGAGATGCAGCTCAGCCTGAGCCGCGCCCTGATGGCGCTCGGAGAAACGGTTCCATCGCTGCTCAGCGCGGCCCGTGGCAGCGATGACCCATTGGCGCGGGCCCACGCCATCGCCACCGAGCGACTGCTGAGCGACCCCAGCGCGGAGTTCGCCCCCGCGCTCGAGCATGCCAAGCGCATCGCCAGCACGGGGGTAGAACCGACGGGGGAGCCCGGATGCTGATCGGGGAGGTAGCGCGGCGCTCCGGGGTGAGCACGCGCATGCTGCGCCACTACGAGTCCTTGGGCCTGGTCACCCCCTCGGGCCGCACCTCCGGCGGCTACCGCGAGTACTCCGGCGCGGACATCCAGCGGATCCTGCACATCGAGAGCCTCCGGTCCCTCGGACTCTCGTTGCGCGAGGTGCAGCGCGCGCTCGACGATCCCGCCTTCGCGCCGTCCACGCTGTTCGGGGACTTGATCGGCCAGACCCAGCTGCGGATCGACCGCGAGCAGGACCTGCTCGCCAGGCTCCGCAGCATCGAGGCTGCCGACCCGGCCGAATGGGGCGATGTGCTGGGAATCGTCAGCCTGCTGCGCGCGCTGGGATCGGAGCATGCTGCGCTCCGGCAGCAGGCGATCCTGTCGTCGACCCCCGGCACGCGCGTCCCTGCGGACGTCCTGGCCGAGGCGGCGCTCACCGAGGACGATCAGAACGTCGCGGGCGCCTTGATGTGGGCGCTGGCCAGGACTGGCACTGATGGACTGGCTCGTATCGCACCAGGCTTGACCGCGCCGGACGCGGAAACCCGGCGGCGCGCGGTGGTGGCTGTCGCCGCTGTGCAAGGCGCGGAAGCGATTGCCCTGCTCGAGGGAGCGCTCACCGATCCCGACGACATGGTGCGGCGCCGCGCGGCACTCGAGCTCGGAGCCCGCGCGCAGGCCACGGCGGTGCCCAGCCTGATCGCGATGGTGGTCGCGGGAGCCAGCGACGTGGAGGCAGCGGAGCACCTGGGGACATTGGCATCGAGCGCCCGGGAGGCCGAGAGGATCGTCCGCGCGCTGGCCGGTGCGCTCGGAACCGATGCCAACCCGAGGTCCCGGCTGCGCCTCGCCCAGGCGCTCGCCGAGATCCCGGGCGAGGCGGCGGCTGCTGAGCTGGACCGGATGACACGGGATGAGGATCGCACCGTCGCCCTCACCGCCCGGGCGATCCTGGCAGATCAGGGTCCGCGGCACCGGTCGTCGGCTCGCCGCCACGCCACAGGCGAGTAACGCCCGTCGCACCCGGGCTAGGCGAGGAGGAGCGGAGTCGCCGAACCCTCGACGCCCGCCCCCGGCCCCGACCTACACTGGGGCCATCGCTACCCCGCGTGCGCACGGACCGGATAGAGGAGCGCGATGGCCTTCGGCGAAACCGTAGCTGGGCGAATCCTCGGTACCGCGCGGGCCCTGGGCCAGGGGGTAACAGGTAGCGTCACCCGGCCACTCTCGGGATTCCTGCCGCGGTTCCGCCCCGGTGATCTCGAGGCCCGCGATCCGGATTCGATCCGGGAACTGCTTCCCGGCCTGTGGCTGCTGATGAGCCTGTGGTTCCGCCCTGATGTGCGCGGCCTGCACCATATTCCCGCCGAGGGCCCCGTGCTCATCGTCGGCAACCACACCGGCGGCCTCCAATCGCCCGAGGTGTTCATCTCCCAGCTCGCGATCTCCTCGTACCTCGGCACCGAGCGGCCGTTCTACCAGCTGGCGCACCGGATGGTGCTGAACTCGCCGTTCGCGTGGCTGCTGCGCCGCTTCGGCACCGTCGAGGCCGATCCGGACAACGCCGATATGGCTCTGTCCGAGGGGGCCGTGCTGCAGGTTTTCCCCGGTGGCGACTACGAGGTTTTCCGGCCAAGCTGGGAGTCGTCCAAGGTGGACTTCGGCGGCCGGAAGGGCTTCCTGCGCCTCGCCCACAAGCACGATGTGCCGATCGTGCCGCAGGTGACCATCGGTGGCCAGGAGACCGCGCTGTTCCTCTCCCGGGGGGAGTGGCTCGCTCGATTGCTGCACTTCGACCGGATCTTCCGGCTCAAGACCATTCCCATCATGGTCGCGGTGCCCTACGGCCTCGCGCCACCCTTCGCGCCGTTCGTGCCCCTGCCGTCGAAGATCGTCATCCAGTACCTGCGCCCCATCGATCTGCGTGCCGAGCATGGCGAGGACCCGGACTGGGACGCTGTCTACGACGATGTGCTGGCACGGATGCAGGACGTGCTCACTGCCTTGCAGATCGAGCGGAAGCTACCGGTGATCGGATGAAGTTCGAGCAAGCAGTCGAGATCGATGCTCCGCCGGAGGACGTGTGGGACGCTCTCGCGGACCCCGCGCGCATCGCACGGTTCGTCGGCACCGGCATGACCGCCACCGCAGCGCGCGACGGCCAGGAACCCGCTCTCGACGCGCGCTACCGCGTCCACCTGAAGCTCGGCGCCGCACTGGTGGGAGGCGATGTCATTATCGTCGACTGCACGCCCCCGCGCGAGTTCGCATGGAACGCCTTCACTGGCGTCGATCATCGCTTCCGGTTGCGGTTGCGGCCTCGCGGCAATGGCCGCACAGCAGTGACGCTGCGCTTCTCCTACGATGCTCCCGGCGTGCTCGGAGCGGTGGCCGATCTCGTCGCGTACCCGAGGGTGCATGCGATGTTCAGCCATGCGCTCGAGGCCGCCAAGACCGAGATCGAGCATCATGCGACACCCCAGCCCCCGCCTCCCTCGCTGCCACGCCGCGCCGTCAAGGAGATCGTCAACGCCGGGATCCTCGCGCGCAGCGGCATCGTGCGACCAATGATGCCCGCCATGCTCGTCCGGATCGCGTGGGCAGCACGCACCTGGGGGCTCAGCCTCGCAACGGTCGTCGCTTCGGGTGCGATCCGCACTCCTGAATCGACGCTGGTCATCGACGAGTTCGGCACCCGGACCTACGCGGAGACCAACGAGCGCACCACCGCCATCGCCGCTGGCCTCGCGCAGCACGGTGTCACCGAGACCGCCACCGTCGCCGTGCTCGCCCGCAATCACGGGGGCCTCATCGATGCCCTGGCGGCCGTGGCGAAGACCGGGGCGGACGCCTTGCTGCTCAACACCGGCTTCTCCGGGCCCCAGCTGCGCGAGGTGATGCAGCGCGAACCCGTGCGCGCCCTCATCTATGACAGAGAGTTCCACAGCCTGGTGGGCGAGGAGCCCGAGCATCTGCTGCGGGTCCTCAGCGACGCGGATGCCTACGATGGGCAGCCCTCTGGCGATGCGCTGAGCCTCGCGTCCCTCGCCGAGCAGCATCACGGCCACCGCTCGCCCGTTCCGGGACGCTCCGGCAAGCTCACCCTCCTGACCTCCGGCACGACCGGCACGCCCCGCGGAGCCACCCGCGGTGCCGTCGCCGCGAGCGGCGCGCCCACCCTCGAGGCGCCCGCCGCGCTGCTCGACCGCATACCACTGCGCGCCGGGATGCGCATCGGCCTGGCCGCGCCGGCCTTCCACGCCTGGGGGCTCGCGAACCTTGCCATGGCCCTGGGACTGGGCGCATCGGTGGTGATGATGCGCCGGTTCGATGCCGAGGCGTGGCTCGCGGAGATCGATCGCTGCCAGTGCGAGGCACTCATCGCGATCCCCGTGATGCTCCAGCGAATCCTGGAACTGCCCGACAAGGTTCGTGACCGCTACGACACCTCCTCCCTCCGCGTGGTCGCGGTGTCGGGCTCCGCGCTCCCGGGCGACCTCGCCACCCGTTGGATGGATGCCTTCGGCGACACCCTCTACAACCTCTACGGATCCACCGAGGTCGCCTACGCAACGATCGCCACCCCACGAGATCTGCGCGCGGCACCGGGCACCGCTGGGCGACCGACCCGAGGCACCACCGTGCGACTTCTCGACGACACGGGCAACGAGGTCCGGCAGGGCGAGACTGGTCGCATCTTCGTCGGCAACGCCCAGTTCTTCGAGGGATACACCGGCGGCGGCGACAAGGAACGCATCGGCGGTCTCATGGCGACCGGCGACGTCGGCCAGTTCGACGAGGCAGGCCGTCTGCACGTCCTCGGGCGCGACGACGAGATGATCGTCTCCGGCGGGGAGAACGTCTACCCCCGCGAGGTCGAGGACGTCATCGCCAGCCACACCGCCGTCGCCGAGGTCGCATGCGTGGGAGCTGCAGACGACGAGTTCGGACAGCGCCTCCGGGCATTCATCGTCCCGCGGGATGGCCACGAGATCACCGCCGACGACATCAAGGACCTCGTGCGCTCCCGGCTCGCGCGCTACAAGGTGCCCCGTGATGTGGAGTTCCTCGACGCGCTGCCCCGCAACACCACCGGCAAGATTCTCAAGAGCGAGCTCGCACGACCGTAGTCGGGTTTGCTGGGAGACCGCACGGAGACCAGGAGGAGCAATGTTCGACGTACCGGATCCCCTGTGGCCCACCGTGCTGCTCGCCGCCATCCTGCTGGGCGACGCCCTGATCTCCATCCGGCCACCACGGTTCGTCACCGACTGCCTCGACGGCGTCGGGTTCCCACTCGAGTGGGGATGGACGCTGGTGTACATCAAGGTGCTCGCCACGGCCGGGCTGCTCGTCGGACTGGCGCATCCCGGCATCGCCGCCGCCACCAATGCCGCGGTCATCGGCTACTTCCTCGCGGCGGCCTACTCCCACATCCGGGCGCGATTCCTCGGCAGCGTCTTCTGGTTCAACTGCCTCGGGATGCTCGCTCTCTCGGTCGCGGTCTTCGTCGGCTCGTACCTGGTCTAGCTGGGGCGGGATGCGCTGGGGGGTAGCCCCCGACGCCGGTTGTGCGAGGTTTTGCACCCAGTCTCGCGAGCAAGAGGGTGCATTCGGTAACACTTCCGGGGTGGGTGCGGGGGAGCTGTGCGCTCACACCAGCGATACGAGCAAGGCGTGGGAGACCACCTCATAGTCGTCGGAGACGCGTGCGCCACGAAGCCGTCTCGCCGGACCCACGTGGCGCACGCTATGCCAGCCGGGAGGCCCAGTGGGCGCGCGAACTGCTCGTCGGCACAGCGATGCTCGCTCAGCAACCCGCACCCTGCCTGTCGGCTGCGTGCGGTAGTCCAGCCACAGGTAGCGATCCCAGACCAGGCATCCGGCAAGAGTCGTTTCGCCTATCGCGTTGAGGCTCTCGGGGACCATCGTCGTGAAACCCTCGCCGAGGTGCGCGACGCGTTCCGTCTGCCCGCGCACTGTCACTTCCTCGACGAATGCCGTGATCTCGCAGATCATCTCGTCCGGAACCTCCAGTATGCCGGGCGTGGCCCAGTAGGTGGACGGCTCGCACACCTCGCCCACGCACGGAGCGTCCGGGAATGGCTCGAGATCCTCGATCATCCACATCGCTAAAGGCACCACCGAAAGTAGCTTTCGGCCCTTGGCCAAGGGCCGCCCGGTCCTAGCCCGCTCCGCGCGCGGGGTCCATTCTTGAACCATGAATCCCCATCGCCGCAGCAGCATCGGCCCGGTCCGTCGCGCGGCGCGAGCTGCCATCGAGACGTTCGCCGCCATCGCCCTGGTGAAGATCCACGTCCTGCTGGGGCGCCCGCTCCGGAGGTGGCGGACCACCTGGGGGACCACGGAAGCCGAGCGGCAACAGGCCTATCCGGGCGATGAGCTCCTAGCGAATCCGAACTGGACCTACACCCACGGTGTGACGATCGATGCGACGCCGCGCGACGTATGGCCCTGGATCGTGCAGATCGGCCAGGGCCGCGGGGGCTTCTACAGCTATCAAGCGCTCGAGAACCTGGTCGGCTGCCGCATCACGAACGCGCACGCGATCCTGCCGCAGTTCCAGCACCTCGAGGTGGGGGATGCGATCCGGCTGCATCCGAAGGCGCCGCCCATGCCTGTCGCGCTGATCGACGCGCAGAGCCACCTGGTGCTGTTCGCCTTCGACGCGAGCTCGAACGATGCCACCCTCTGGGGGTTCCAGCTGGTGCCCGTCAGCGGTGGCCGAACGAGGCTCATCGAGCGCGGCGGCAGCTCGCATGGTGACACGATGGCAAGCCGTCTGGCTTTTGGCCGGATGCTGCTGGAGCCCATCAGTTTCGTGATGAGCAGGAAAATGCTGCTCACCATCAAGGCGCTCGCTAGCGCGAAGCGACGCTATCCAGCCCGCTGACCTCGGACAGGATCTCCAGCGACCGTAGCCGCGCGTCGCGGTCGGTGGCAGCGGAGAGCACGATCAGCTCGTCAGCGGCGGCATGGCCGGTGAACTCATCGAGGTACTGAGCAACCTCGGATGCAGTACCGACGGCGGAGTAGCGGCCCATCTGGCGGACTTGCTGGCCCGCGGGCGAATCGAGCAGCAGATCCGCCTCCTCGCGCGTGAACGACCGTCCCTTGCCAACGAGGCGGGTCACCCGGAAGCGCTGGGCATCCTCGAACAGGCGCATCGCGTCGCGCTGGCTGTCGGCGGCGATCACGTTCACCCCAGCGATCACGTAGGGGTGCTCGAGCTGCCGGGATGGCTGGAACTCGCGCCGGTACGCCGCGACCGCGGCCTCGAGGGCATCAGGGGCGAAGTGCGACGCGAAGGCATACGGCAGTCCGAGCGCCGCCGCGAGCCGGGCACCAAACAGCGACGAGCCGAGGATGTAGAGGGGGACATGGGTTCCCTTGCCGGGGATGGCCTCCACGCCGGGGATCGTGGACTCGTCGGACAAATAGCCCTGCAGCTCGAGCACATCGTGGGGAAAGCTGTCCGCCGACGAGGGGGAGCGGTGCAGGGCCCGCAGCGTCTTCTGGTCCGTGCCCGGCGCGCGACCGAGCCCGAGGTCGATGCGGCCCGGATGCAGGGTGGCGAGCGTCCCGAACTGCTCCGCGATCACCAGCGGCGAATGGTTGGGCAGCATGACCCCGCCCGCGCCGAGTCGGATCGTCGAGGTATGCGCCGCGATATGGCCGATGAGCACGCTGGTAGCGGAGGACGCGATGGACTTCATGTTGTGGTGCTCGGCGTACCAGATCCGTTCGTAGCCCCACTTCTCGGCGTGCTGCGCCATCTCGACGCTGGCCGCGAAGCTGTCACGGGCGGTTTCATTGTCGGCGATCGATGCGAGGTCAAGTATGGAGATCGGCACGCTTGGTGCAACGACGCTGCTAGCCAGAGTATTTCCGCTCCGCGCGACATCGTTACCGAGACGCTGCCGGAGGACACTCCGGCCCGCGCCTTGCCGAATAGCGTGGCCCCATGATCTCGCTTGCCCGCGCCAGCACCCTCAGCCTGGTGCTGCTCTCGGCCACTGCCAGCCTCACCATCGCTGCCCAGCCGGGCGCGCCGATCGAAGCTGCCGGCCCGGTCAGGGTCATCAACGCAGCGACCGAGGCCGATGCCGCCACCTTCTACAACTCCGCGCAAGCCCGGTTCGCGGCGCACGACGCGATCACCGGGCTCGCCGCTCTCGAGCGGGTGCTCGCGATCACGCCGAACGATGCGGAAGCGCTGGCATTGCAAGCGATCTGGGCCGAGCAGGCCAACGATGCCGTCACCCGTGACGCGGCACTCGGCCGCCTCGCGGACATCGATCCGCCCTTCGCCCAGACGGCACGTGATGTCATCAACGGCGTCGACGCGGCCGCCCGGATCGTGCCTTCCACCTCGCCCGCTGTCGTGGAAGCATCGCCGGTCGCGATCGTCATTCTCGGCCACGGCCTCCGCGATGACGGCACGATGGCACCCGAGCTGATCAAGCGCCTCACCGCTGGCCTCGCGCAGGCCTACGCCAATCCCGGCGCCCCGATCTACGTCACCGGCGGCGCCCCGAAGCGGGGGATCATCGAGGCGGCCGCGATGCAGCAATGGCTGCTCGACCACGGGGTACCGGCATCGAGGATCACCACCGAGGATCGCTCGACCTCGACGGTGGCCAACGCGCAGAACACCACCAGGCTGCTGCAGCAAGCAGGGATCGAGGATGTCGTCCTGGTGACGTCACCGAGCCACGTCCGGCGGGCCGCAGCCAATTTCGCCGCCACAGGCACCCTCGTCGCGGGGACCACCACGACCGATACCGAGCTCGCGGCGTTCCTGGCTCCCTACACCAAGGCACAGCAAGCGGGCATCCGGCTCGAAGCCACGCGTGCTGCCGGGATCCCCAAGAGCAAGCAAGCCCCACCTCCTCCCGCCACGCACACCGGCTCCGGTGATTCACCGGCCGCGGACCTGCTCACCACGCTCACCGGCGCCAGTGGGTCACTAGAGCCCGTGCAATAGCCCCGCCCGGCGCACAATGAGTGAAGAACCGTCCCAGCCGACGGGAGGCCCGCCGTGATCCTGTTTCCCGAGGGAACACCCCGATCCGTGATCGATCGTGCGGAGAGTGGTCCGCGCGAGCCTGCGACCGACCCCACGCTGGGCATCCCCCTGCCCGCGACGGTGGCATCCACGAGATCGGGCACCCCGCCGCATCGGCTCGTCGTGATCGGCGATTCGCTGTCGCAAGGCTTCCAGAGCTTCGCCATCCACAACACTGACCTGTCGTACCCGGCGATCATCGCGCGCGAGCTCGGCTGGCAGCGGTCCTTCCGGTTTCCGCGCTACCGCGGCCACGGCGGCCTGCCGATGAACCTGGAGTACCTGCTGCGCGTGCTCGAGGACAAGCATGGGGCGCGGCTGGACTGGTGGGACCTGCCGCTGGCGCCATTCACTGTTCACTCGTGGATGGCTCAGGTGGAGGACTATTGGGAACGTGGCCCCGGCAGCATCGAGCCGCCGCCCGGGCCGATCAACCACAACCTGTCGATGTTCGGCTGGGACCTGCGCGACAGCCTCGAATGGACATATGACCGATGCGCCGCGGTGCTGGCGGGAAATCCGCCGGGCAACGATCTCCTCGCGCAGCAGGTGGAGCACGCCGCGTTGCGGGCCGCTCTGCGGGTGTATCCGCGAGCGACGACGGAGCAGCGGGGGATGACACTCTTCGACGCGGCCAGGGCACTGGGGGAGCAGCACAAGACCACGACGGAAGCCGGCATCGAGACCCTCATCGTTTTCCTCGGCGCCAACAATGCCCTCAAGGCCGCCACCAACCTGGAAGTGAGGTGGTCAGGGCCCGGCTTCGATCAGCTTGGCGCCAAGAGCCAATACACCGTGTGGACGCCGGAGCACTTCCGGCAGGAATACGACGAGATGATCGAGCAGGTGCATACCATCAACGCGCGCCACGTCATCCTGTGCACCGTCCCACATGTGACCATCGCGCCGATCACCAATGGCATCGGTGGCAAGATCGGCCCCCGCTCGCGGTACTTCGACCACTACGTGTATCCGTGGGTGGGGGAATCGACGTTCAGCAGCCATCGGGACAAGCACCTCAGCGGGGCACAGGCCCGCGCGATCGATTACGCCATCGACGCCTACAACGACCACATCGAATCGATCGTCCGCGAGGCGCGAGCCGATGGCAGGGACTGGCTGCTCCTCGATACCGCCGCCTTGCTCGACAACCTCGCCTCCCGCCGATTCCATGAGGATCCTTCCGCGCGCCCGCAGTGGTGGACCGGGTACGAGCTTCCTGGTGCGCTAGCAGCACTCGACCCGCCACTGACCACGAGGTTTCTCGCCGCGGATGGGCACGGCGGGCGTGCTGCGGGGGGCCTGTTCTCTCTCGACGGCGTGCACCCCACCACGGTGGGCTACGGCATCCTCGCCCAGGAATCCATCCACACCATGCGCGCTGCGGGAGTGCGCTTTCGCGACCCGGATGGATCGCCGAGGAATGATCCCATCCACGTGGACTTCGACCGCCTCATCCTGCGCGACACTCTCGTCCGGCATCCCCCGCAGAACATCGGCTCGGCCAAGGGGATCATCGGCTGGATCGATGAGATCCTCGACCTGACCGGTACGTCCCTCGCTGGGGGAGTCCTCGGCACCGAGGCGTAGTCCGGGGGGGCCTAGCCCGGAGGCCTAGGCTGGGGGAGTGAAGCGACTGCCCGCCCTGGCCCTCCTCCTCGCGCTGGGGATCCTCAGCCTGCCTCTGTCGGCCTACTTCCTCGACGGGGCACGGACCGAGAACTGGATCATGCCCGCGCAGCTCGGCGCGATGGCACTACTGGGCGCCCTGGTAGCTCTGGTACTGCCGCTGGCGCGCGACGGGGCATCAGGCATCCGCAAGGCCACGATCGGCGCTGTGGCAGGCATGGGCATGGCGCTCGTCGGCATCGTGATCTTCTGGTTCCTGCTCAACGGGCTCAGCGGCGCTTGACGGTGGTCCCAGCCTGCCGCCGTACGATCTCCGTGATCCAGGTCGGCGCGAATGGCGATGTGCAGCCTGGGGGAGTCGGGTAGTCCTTGAGCACCTCGAGCCGCTCACCGATGTCGATCGCGCGGGCGCGATGCTCGGCATGGTCGATCCCGATCTGCGCGAGGCAGTGGTTCATCGACCATTGCAAGCGGTCCGGGGCTTCCTTCATGCCAGCTTCGATGACGTCGAGCAGCCCCGCCAGGTGCAGGCCCTCCGGGTTCTTCGTCACACGCTCGGTCGTCAACGCCCATCCGGCGCTCGCTACCACCGGATCAGGGTCGGAAAGCCAGTCCGTGCGCAATTCCTCGGCATGCGGGCTCTTCTTGACCACGTAGTTCACGAGCCAGTCCTGCACCTTGGGGGTGCGGGCCTCGCGCAGCATGGCGTCGAGCTCGTCCCGGTCGAACGCCTTCGGCCGACAGACCAGCAACGCCAGCAATCGCGCCGCGGAGTCACCCGTGGCCCACAGCTCGCGCGCGAGCTCCTGCTCGGACTTGATGCGCTTCGCGATCGCACGCAGCTTGGTGAGGTTGACGCCATGATCGTCACCATGCTTCACGTTGAGCTCACGGATCCTTGGGTCCGCGAGCCCTGCCAGCTCGGCCATGATCCCAGCAAGCGTCGATCCGGGCATGTGATCCTCCTTCGCGCCGCTGCGCCAGCGCTGGACTACTCGTGCTCGCCGGATCCCCGGCGGCCGTCGATGACCGCGCCGATGGTTATGGCAATGCCGAAGCTCATCGCGATGCCAATTGGCAGCCACAGCGCGATGCTTCCCGTCGCGACACCGACTATCACTCCGATCACCGCTCCGAGCATGATCCCAATCGTCATGGTGAGAGGCAGGACGCTGGGCCGCTGCCTCATGCCCGATCCATCCTCGCGCTCACATCATCGACGAAACGAGCGATCTCGTCGAGGGCCCGCGATGCAGTCTTCGAGACCCGATGCGCCACCTGGAACACATGCACCCGTCGGCGATAGAGGCTCAGAGTGCCCGTGCCACCGATCTCGTTGAGCCGCTCGATGTAATGCTCCGCGTCCCCGGTCAGCAGCTCAGCGTCACTAGCCTGCACGAGCACGGGCGGCATGACGGCCAGATCATCGACGGTCAGCAACAATTCCGGGTCAGTCACCGCCACGCCGCGCCAGTTCGGGGCCATCAGCGCCCGCGCGGCATCGGTGTAGTAGGCGGGAGCCTTCGGGTGCTTCTCGGCCATCCAGTGGCGGCTCAGCGTCATCGTCGGATCGATCACGGGAGATAGGGCCACCACACCAGCCGGAACAGCAAGGCCCGCCCGGTGCGCCCGCGGAGGCAGGCCCAGCGCGAGATGCCCGCCAGCGGAATCACCGCACACCACGATCTGCTCGGGCCCCAGGCCAGAGTCGAGAAGCCACCGGTAGGCGCGCAGCACATCGTCAGCGGCAGCCGGGTAGGGATGCTCGGGAGCCCTGCGGTAGTCCACCGAGAACACTGGTCGCTGGGAGCGCGACGATAGCTCACTGGTCAGGCCCCGGTGCGACAAGGGCGAGCCGCTCACGAACCCGCCTCCATGCACATACAGCAGCACACCACCATCGCGCGCACCAGCCCCCGGGCGCTCGACCCACTCGCCCCGCACCTGCCCACCTTCCGTGCGCGCGCGGACCTGCTCGACCCTCGTGTCCGGATGCGCCCGGAACGGGGGCCGGGTCAAGTACCGATCCAGAAACAGCCGCATCGCACGCACCTCAGCGTGCGTGACCGTGCCGCGCGAGCCCAAGCGACGGACGTACTGGCCCACCGCATGCCGCCCCCGCCTCCTCGCGGCTCGGCGCAGTTCATCCAACCTCGGAGCAGTCACAGGGCGCATAGCTCGATAGTGCCATATCTCGGACCAGCGTTAGGAGCGCTATGTCGCCCATCTGGAGTCCCGACACCCATCCACGGACCCCGCTCGCACCCTTGACGGTCTTGCGGGACAGGTGCATGGTCGAGGGATCGGGCCACATGCTGCAGAGGTTCTCGGCGGGCGCCGGATCACTCGGACAGCATCGGCGAGGCGAGATCCGCGCGAGGAGAAGCGATGAGCGATCTCTGGATGGAATCGTGGGGAGCAGGCGATCCCGTGATCCTGGTCCACGGCTCGCTGGCAACAGGAGCCGAGGAGTGGCAGGCGCAGGAGCCGCTTGCCCACGAGGGGTATCGGCTGCTCGTGCCTGATCGGCGCGGCTACGGCAGGAGCCCGGCGGCCGAGGGCGAGGACTTCCTGCGTGATGCCGACGACATCGCCGATCTCATCCTTGATGGTGCGCACCTCGTCGCGCACTCCTATGGCGGGCTCGGTGCCATGCTCGCCGCGGCACGAAGACCAGGATCGGTTCGCTCGCTCGCCCTGCTGGAGCCCCCTGCGCTCACGCTGGCTACCCACCCGGACGCAGCCCGGCTGGTCGACAGAGTGCGCAGGTCCTGGGAGGAAGAACTCAGCGACAGGGAGTGGCTCGAGCGGTTCCTCGAAGCAGTAGGAACAGATCCGGCATCGCTGCCCGCCGAGGTGCTTGACGATGCCATGCCCATGGTGCCTATCACTCGTCGGGGCCGCCGCGCTTGGACCTGTGAGCTTCCCGTCAACGAATTGGCGGCGGCCCGGTTCCCCAAGCTCGTGGTCTCCGGTGCGCATAATCCGGGCTTCGATGCCATTTGTGACGAACTGGCGGAGCAGATCCACGCCATTCGCGCGGAAGTCGCGGGCGCGGGCCACGAGATCCAGTTCACCGGGGACCCGATCAACAACCTCCTGCTTGACCTGTGGCACGGCGGAGCAAGCGAGCGGTGACTGCCACGAGGTCAACGGGATCGACCGAGCCGTCGTTGGTCAGCACGACGATGGTGATGTCGCGATCAGGCAGGTAGGTCATGGTGGCGGCAAACCCCGGGTCCGCGCCCGAGTGCCCGATCGCGGTGTCATCGACGTAGGCCTGGCGGTGCAAGCCCAGGGGCTGCCCGTCGTCCGCGCCGAGCATCGTCGCCATCGACGTCGGCTGCAGAAGGCGGCCACGGAACAAGGCAGCAGCGAACCGTTGCAGGTCGGTGACCGTCGATATGATGTTGCCGACCGCCTCTCCCTCGGACTCCAGCGCTGGCCAGGAACCCCCGCCAACATTATCGAGCTGCCCGTCGGCGTCGATGTCGGCGTAGCCCGCGACCAGCTCGGGCGGGACGCCATCGACACTGGGGATCGAGACGCTGGGGATCGAGGTGTCGTGCATTCCCAGGGGCCCGAGGATGCGTCGGCGCACCTCGATCGCCCACGGGTTGCCGGAGACGGCCGCGATGACCTGGCCGAGCAGCGTGTAGTTGGTGTTGGAGTACGCGAAACGCCTCCCCGGCGCGTGCCCCAGGTCGCGGTCGGCGATGAGCCCGATGAGCTCGTCGGCGGTCCAGCGGCGGTCACGGTCGGTGCGTTGCCCGTCGAGGAAACCGTGCACGCGCTGGTAGTCAGGTATGCCGCTGGTGTGAGCGAGGAGGTGGCGCACGGTGACGTCCTCGCCCCACGGGAAGCCGTCGAGGTGGCGGGCGACGGGGTCGTCGAGGCCCACCCTGCCCTCCTCGACCAGCTGCAATGTGACCACCGCGGTGAACGTCTTGGTGACGCTGCCGATGCGGAACTGGTCGTCGGCGGCCAACGGTGCCTGGGCGTCGATGTCGGAGAGCCCTGCCGTGCCGACCCACACTGACTGGCCGGGTGCGTCGACGGCCATGGCCACCCCGACCGCGCCCGAGCGGGCCTGCCAGGCGGCGAGCAGCTCCGGCAGGTCGTCCGCGGCGTTGACCGGGTCCGGGGCGCATCCGGACACCAGTGCCACGAGGATGACTATCACGCTGAGTCGGCGTCTCATGCCAGATCCCGTTCCAGGGTGACGCGGGTGGCGACCAGGGCGATCACGAGCGCGTAGGCGGATAGCAGCAGCCCACCCTGGAGCGGGGCCAGCAGTGGCAGTGCCGGCGAGGGCGGGGCGATGCCGGCGACCGCGAGAGCGGCGCCGTTGACCGTCCAGCCGTAGAGCTGGGGCGCGAAGCCAGTGAGCAGCCCCGACTCGATGATCTGGAGCCAGACGATGACACCGACCAAGGCGGCTGCCTGGTTCGGGACCAGCGCGCCGACGCCCACCCCGATCATGGCGAGCAGCCCGGCGACGGCCACCAGTCCGACGGCCGACAGCAGGATCTCGGACTGCCACAGGTCCAGGGGCACACCCTTGGCGGCGTGCCACGCGGCAGCAGTACCTAATGCCGCGACCGTGGCCACGGCGCCGAACCCGAGCCCGGCGAGCCCGTACGCGGCGAGCTTGGCCCCGACGACACGCAGGCGGTTGGGAGTTGCGAGGAACGTCTGGGTGATGGTGCGGTGGCGGTACTCGCCGGAGACCGCCAGCACGCCGAGCAGTGCCGTGAAGTACATCGCGTAGCGCGGGGCGCCGATGATCGTCTCGAGGCTGTGCGGGGTGCCCAGGGAGGGATACGTGCCACTGCCGGCATTGGCGAGCGGCGGGTACAGCACCAGCCCGACCAGCCCGAGGGCACCGGCGAGGAGCGCCCACGTGGTCCGGGTGGTGCGCAGGCGGAACAGTTCAGCGTGGAGCAAGCGGGTCATCCCAGGTCTCCTGTCAATTGGAAGAACGTGCGTTCCAGGTTCTCGCCGGCCTCGATCGGCTTGTGGGCGACGAGGCGGCCCTGGCGGATGATCACGACCTGGTCGACGGTCTGTGCCACCTCGGTCAGCACATGGCTGGAGATCAGCACGGTGCGACCGGAGTCGGCGAAGCCCCGGACGAAGGCGCGGAGCCAGGCGATTCCCTCCGGGTCGAGCCCGTTGGCCGGTTCGTCAAGGATCAGGATCTCGGGATCACCAAGCAGCGCCGCCGCCAGGCCGAGGCGCTGCCGCATTCCCAGGGAGTACCCGCCGACGCGACGGCGCGCCGCATGCGTCAGGTCGACCTCGGCGAGCACCTCATCGACGCGGCCGGGAGCCACTCCCGTCGCGATCGCCAGGCCGCGCAGATGGTCGCGCGCGGTGCGGCCCGGATGGTGGCCAGCGGAGTCGAGGAGGGCGCCGACGGTCCGGGTCGGCTCGGCGAGCTCGCGGTAGGGGGTGCCGTTGATGGCGGTCGTGCCCGAGGTCGGTGTGATGAGGCCGAGCAGGGCCCGAAGGGTCGTGGTCTTGCCGGCGCCGTTGGCACCGAGGAACCCGGCGACGGTGCCGCGGCCGATCGAGAAGGTGAGGTCGTCGACGGCGACAACGTCCCCGAACCGCTTGGTCAGGCCCGTGACGGTGATGGTGTCGTTCATGGCTTCCACGATCCGGTCAACCGCGGCCGCCGTCGTCTGCCTCCAGACCGATCTTGCGGGTACGCCTGCAGGCAGATGTGCGCGCCGCATCGTGGTCGTAACATGATCGCCGTGGAGTGGACCAGGCGCCTCAAGCGCGTGAACCCGTTGCTGGTCGACGGTGTTGTCGCGGTGCTCATCGGCGTCGTCGAGGTCCTTCCGCTGGCCGCGGCCGATCCTCCGCCCGCGGCGCTGGTGCTGGCGCTGCTCATCCCGCTGCCGCTGGTCGTGCGACGGAGGGCGCCGCTGGTCGTGCTCGTCGCGGTGCTCGCTGGTGAAGTGCTGTACGCGGCGCTCGGCTACCCGTATCCCGGCCTGGGCATGGCGGTGGCCCTCGCGATGTACAGCGTGGGCGCGCACGCTGAAAGAAACCGCTCGCTACCCGCGCTGGTCGGAACATGGGCCGTGATGACCGCCCTGACGGCGTTCACGGAGTGGGCGCTGATCGACCTTCTCGTCGCCGGGGTCGTCACCCTCGCCGCATGGATGCTCGGCGACAGCCACCGGGCGCGCCGGGTGACCATCGCCGCCCTCGAGGAGCGCACCGCGCAGCTGGAGGACGCGCAGAGCCAGCTGGCGGCGCAGGCGGTGGCCGCGGAGCGCGCCCGCATCGCTCGCGAGCTGCATGATGTGGTGGCCCACAGCATCAGCGCCATTGCTGTGCAGTCCGGTGTCGGAGCACACCTCATTGACACCAAGCCGGAGCAGGCCCGCGCCGCGCTCGTCAGCATTTCCGACATCAGCCGCCAGGCGCTCGATGAGCTTCGCCGCATGCTCGGGGTCCTCCGAGAGGAGGGCCCGGACCAGCTGCGCCCGGCACCAGGCCTCAACGATCTCCCGTGGCTGTTCGAGCAAGCCGAGCGAGCAGGATTGCGGTTGCGGCTCGCCATCGATCTCGACGGGTGCGAGGTGCCGGATGCCTTGGCCCTGACGGTCTATCGCATCGTGCAGGAGGCGCTGACCAACGTCGCCAAGCACGCTGGTCCCACCGACGTGCAGCTCTCGATCGGGTGCCACGGCGGGGAGCTGCTCATCGAGGTGCGCAACGCGCGGACTGGCCGTCCTGCAAGCGTCGGCGGTGCCGGCGTTGGCCTGCTAGGGATGCAGGAGCGCGTGAAGCTGTTCGACGGCTCGCTCGAGCATGGCGACGACGGTGGCGACTTCCGCATCACCGCGCGACTTCCACTGCCCGCGGTGATGACATGACGATCCGGGTCATAGTGGCCGACGACCAGGCGCTAGTGCGGTCGGGGTTCAGCATGCTGCTCGCCTCCGCTGACGACATCAGCGTCGTCGCCGAGGCCAGCAACGGCCAGGAGGCCGTGGACCTCGCCCGCCGCCTCCTGCCCGACGTGGTGCTGATGGACATCAGGATGCCGGTGATGGACGGCCTCGAGGCGACTCGCGAGATCGCTGCCACCTCGGCCACGTCCTCGGTGCGGGTGCTGATGCTGACCACCTTCGGGCTCGATGAGTACGTCTACGGCGCGCTGCGGGCCGGGGCCAGCGGGTTCCTGCTGAAGGACACCCGCCCTCATGAACTCCTCGATGCCGTCCGGGTGATCGCCGCGGGCGAGGCACTGCTATCGCCCAGTGTTACCCGCACATTGATCGCCGAGTTCGTCCGCTCACCAGAATCGCGCCGCCCCACACCGAAGGCACTGGAATCGTTGACCGATAGGGAGCGCGACGTCCTGGCCTTGGTCGCTGATGGGCTATCCAATGCCGAGATCGCTGAGCGGCTCGTCGTCAGCATCGGCACCGCCAAGACCCACGTCAGCCGCCTGCTGATGAAGCTGCACGCCCGAGATCGCGCCCAGCTCGTCGTCATCGCCTACCAGACAGGGTTCACGAGCTGATCCCTGCCTCAGCGCACCTCTCACGGGCTCGATCAGCTTGCGATCACAAGCACGCCTGGCACAATGCCTGGGAGCAACGCTGGGAGGGTGCGGTGGAATGGATGCTGTGGGTGGCCGGTGCCGCTCTGCTGGTGGCAGCGGGGTTCGGTGCCGCCTACGCACCCCGCGCGCGGGCGCGCGCCCTGCGTCGACGCACCGCCTGGTCGGCTGCCCGCGCCGCGGTCGAGGGCGCGGCGATCAGCCGAGACGCCGCCGCTCAACCAGTAGCGGAGGCGGAGGCGCTGTTCCACCGGGCCGAGCTGCTCGTCGCTGCCGACGGCGGAATCACGGCCGCCTCCGAAGCAGAGCAGTGCGCCGTCCGCGCCGACCTATTGTGGCGGGCGGCGGCCGATGCGTGAACATCTTTCCTGGATCCGATGGGCATTCCTTGCCGTCGCCATCGCCGTTCTCGTTGTCTTCCTCGTCGCGCAGCGCCAGAGCCAGAGCGTGGATGTCAGTTACGGCCAGTCACCGTCGGCGAAGGATGGGGTCATGGACGGCGACCCGATCGAACTGACCGATCACGCCATCCCGTCGACCGCGGAGATCCAGGCGATGGCCGACGAGCAACGCGTGGTGCGACTCCCGGGGGCGATCGCGCACTGGGACGAGAAGCTGGTCTCGGAGGCTCTCGGAGACAATGAACCCAAGATCGTTATCGCGCCACCCGGCCTGACCCCGGACCAGAAGGCCCAGATCAGCGAGGTCGACGACATCGACTTCCAGATCATCGGTACCAGCGTCGTCAGCGGGATCACCGGCGCGCGCCACGACGACATCCCCGGCTGGCGCGGCGAGTACGCGACCGGCGACGTCACCAGCTTGATGCTGGCGCTCATCGCGGTGGAGCGGGACGAGACCATCCCGGACGATGTCGACGTTCTCGAGCGCCGCGCGCCCACCGGTCCCGAGCTGGCCGCCGTCGTCGCCGATCTGAGCGCGGGACGCCCGCACCTCGCTGCCGGCACGACTTTGGACACGGCACCGGATAGTGCCCACCGGGCGTTCCCCGACAGCGAGCTCCTGGTCGCAGCGTTCCCTCGGCAGGAGTTCGGCGAACCCATGCCCGAGTACGGCCCCGCGCTCGCTGAACGCTTCCCCGGGCAGCCCATCGTGGTGATGCACGGCAATTGGATCGAGTACCACGGCCCGCAGGCCGACGAGTTCGCCGAGATCGCTTCCGCAAGCTTCTACGCGCAGTTCGGCAGCCGACTGAGCCGCTGGGACTACCCGCAGCAGAACATCCTCAATGCCTACTTGAACCGAGTGACCGACATCCGCTACTCCGGTGTGTTCGACCGTCCGCTCCCGTACCAGCCATTCGACCCGATGCGCGTGGCCATGCCCGCATTGCCGTGGCTGTTCGGCGCCAGCGTCCTGGTGTTCCTCGCCCTCTCCGCGCGCCAGGTGCTCGGCCCAGGCGCACGGCCACCCCGCGCCGCGCCTGCCCGCCTCGCGCTCCTCAACACGCTCGCCATCGAGATCTCCGGGCTTTCCTACGACCCAGCGCTGGCTCGCGGCATCCAGCAGCTCCAGGCCGCGTCGTCAGCACTCGACGAGGGCCTTCTGCTGCCCCACGTCGAGCGCTTCATCGGCAAGGCCGGAGCCGAGCTCGACGAGACCGCGCGCAACATCGGCCGGGAAGATCTGCGCCCGCGCAACTACGTGGCAGGCGGTGTCGAGTGAGCACTGCACGGATCAAGGACTTCCTCCGCACACCGTTCGGCATCGCGGTCATCGCGCTGGTAGCGCTCACGGGATGGGCACTATGGACCGCGGGGCTCCTCGACAACGACTTGCAGCGCGCAGCCCGATCCGGCTCGGTCCATGCCGCCGACGGAGTCGATCTCGATACCGACGAAGCCGCCACGATCATCGGCAACCGGAGGCTCTTCGTGGGCTTCCTCGAGCCGGGCGCCGACCTCGGTGACGCATGCGATCAGATCGCCGGTCCCGCGAAAGGGACGCTCGCTCTGCTGCTGAGCCAGGACGGCGACGAGGACTACGACACCTACGGATGCTCGCAACTCCCTGGCGCGGGCGACGCGAACCTCGGCCAGGCATTCGTCGCTGAGTCCCAGATCAGGCAAGGCATCGACGTATTCGCCGAGCGCCCGCTCGAAGCGATCAAGGTCATCGTCGTCAACTACGACATGCTCGTCAAAGCCGATATCGTGCCTGATCACGCGCGCACCATCAGCCCCTCATTGCCGCGATACCTCATCGCGCTCGCTGCCGTCGCCGCCGTCCTCGGCGGATCCGCCCTCGCCTACCTGACCGCGCGCCGCGCGGGCAAGCTCGCCGCGCAGCGTGCCCAGGGCCGCGCCATGACCAACGATGCGCAGTCATCGCTCGATGCTCACGCAGCAGTGCTGGCGCGGCAGATCATCGACCTCGACCGGCGCTACTCGGGAAGCGCCCCGCACCTGGACTCTGGCACCAAGTACCGCGCCATCGTGTCCGACTACACCGCGCTCCTCGACGACCTGGCCGCAGAGCATGGCTCCGTCGAGGATCTGGCGAATCGAGTAGACGAACTCGTGGACCGTTGCCGGGCACTCGAGCGGGCAAGCCGCCCACCCTTCTCGCACAAGCCACGGTGACCTGTCCCGATCCACCTTTTCGGTAAGGCCTGACCGCGGAAGAACAAAATTTGTCGTACCCCTATGCCACGATGAATCTTGTCAGGAGCCGACGGGGTTTGTTCTCCCCTCCACCGAGGTTCACCGGCACTATGCGCACTGTCCCATCGAGCATTGCGTGATGGGTCCGCCATTCTGATTGGCGGCCGCGCCGGCTAGTGCTCGATCTCGTTCTCCTCGACACCAGACCATCCCGATGAAAGGTGATGATTGTGACCGAGCAGACCCAGAAGATCGATCCGGTACGGCTGGCCGAGGCAGTGGCGTTCGCGGCCGATAAGCACAGTGAACAATCCCGCAAGCGCGCGGAGGGGGATGAGCGTCCGCGTATCCCCTACATCAGTCACCTGATGGCAGTCTCGGGGATGGTCATCGAGGACGGCGGCGACACCGACGAGGCCATCGCGGGCTTGCTGCACGACTACATCGAGGACATCGATGAGAACGGGGCCGACGAGCTCGAGCAGCGATTCTGCGTGCGTATTCGCGACATCGTGCTCGGCTGCTCCGGCCCGAAGAAGGAGCAGATCCCCGACTTCCGGACCCGCAAGCAGACCTACCTCGATCACCTCACCACCACCCGCGACGCAGGAACCGTGCGCGTCTCCCTCGCCGACAAGGTCCACAACGCACGCTCGACCGTCAGCGACCTCGAGACCGACGGCCCATCGGTGTGGGACCGGTTCAATGCCGGAGTCGAGGACCAGCTGTGGTGGTACAGCTCGCTCTCCGCCGCATACACCGACCACGCGAAGGACGGTCGCGCTGATGAGCAGCGGGCCGCGGAACTGCGTCGCCTCGTCGCGCGGATGAAGGAAATCAGCGGGAAGTAACCATCAGCGCCGGGGGACAACGGTAGCGACAACTATTCAGGGGGAGACATGAGAATGCCCAGCGGACCAGGCGACACCGAAGCATTCTGGCAGGCGCGCTCCGAAAGCAACCCGGATCGATGGATCACCGTCGATGCCGAAGGAGCATGGCGCGCAGATGCCGTCACCACCGCTGAGTTCGATAGGTACCTGCCGAGCGATGGCATCACCTGGAGCGAGCACAGCGAGGAGCCGATAGAGCTCGGCTTCCTCTACTACTACCGGCCCAGGTCACGCCACGATCACCTGGCCCTAGGTCACCTTGTGTCGATGGTGCTGCCCACGCCGGTGGCCTACTCGGGCTATCCGCCGCCACTGCCACCAGTGCCGCTCGATGGCGTCGTGACCCACGAAGAGACCCTTCGCTACCACGAGGCAGACGAAAAGCACCGCAAGGTTCACCGCGCCTGGCTCCGCAGAAAGCGGCTCGCCCTCAAGCGGCAGCAGGAGGCATCGATCCCACCCCAGCCTGAGGAGCCCGTCATGGATTCAACTGACTACCTGCCTGCTGAGGAACTCGGCGCCTACCTGGCGCGGCACCGCCCACCGGGCATCCAGTCGCTCGACGTGCCCATCACCCCGCAAGGCCCCAGCGGCCTCACACGGTTCAGCGACGCCATGCGCACCGTCCTGCACGCCATCGTCTCCGACTGGCCCGCGGGCGTCGTCTTCGTGGTGAGCTTCGACGGGGACTCCCGCTACGTGCAAGGCATGTACCACCCGACGTCCTGGTTGATCGAGTTCGGCAAGCAACCACCCGCAGTGATGCGAGCAGCCTTGTCGGACGGATGGATCGATCCCGATACGATCCCGGAACAGCACACCGACTTCGTCAGCCGCAAGGAATGGCTGCACAACCTCGTCCAGGAACTCGACTGGCACGTCGACGGACTGCCCGTGATCGCGGGCACGCTGGAGAAAGCCGCCTACGAATACATCGGCGCGCAACCCCACGACACCTACTACCTGCAGATCTTCCGCGCACAAGGCGGGGGAGACGACGATGAGGACGTTCTCGTCGCACCCGTCGACGAGGTGGACGCGAAGGAGAAAGTTCTCACCTGAGGATTGCGTGGGGAAGCGGCCAACGAATGCTCTCTCCTGCTGCTCAATCCAGTTGGGCCAGAAGCTCACCGGACGCTTGCATCGGTACCACGCCATCAGCGAGAACGCGTCGGCAACCGTCGAGCTCGACCACCATCGCGAGGCCGCCGCCATCGCCGGGGAACCGCATCATCGAGGCAACAGTCCTCGTAGCGACCTCGCTGCATGGGCCGTAGAACGGTTCGAGCGGTTCAGTGAAGCGGGCGTAGTCGATGCGCCCGCCCGCGAACGTTGTCGCGCCGGAACCTGTTTGCTGATACGTGCAGGTGCGGCCAACGTGGAACGGCTCCGTGCGCGGGGGGCTCTCTCCAGGAACTGGCACCGGCTGGGCACCGTCGCAACCAAGCCACCGAGCAGCCGAATCCGGGGCGAACCGCACGGCATGCTCGACGCGCTCGATCTGCTCGAGCGCCCGGATCTCGAGAATCGCCGCGAACCTATGTAGTCCACACTCGTCGAGCGGTGGCCTCGCGCGCACTGCGCTTCCGGCTGCATCGATCAGCCACAAGTCCGGTGCGCGCGAGCCACTGTGCGCGACGCACTCCTTCTGCGCGCGATCCCGCCCATTGAGCAACCGGATCGCCGTGGACAGGTCGCCTTCCCATCGATACTCGTTGAACGTGGCGGTCATGTCCTCGCTGACCTCGCGGGCCAGATCACGATCGCACGTGATCGCGCGGACCGGCTCGAAGCCGTCGGGCACCGCGCCCGGCCGCGCGTCCGATGCGGGGAGCAGCTCAGCAGGCGGGATGGCTCCGTAGTGCTCGGCCTCCGCAGGTATGGCGCACACTGCTTCGCCGACAACCTCCGCGACCTGCCGTGGCTCGTTCCCGCACGCAGCACCCGCCACTAGCAGGGTTGCAGCGAGCAAGACCGCGGATCGACGCATCGTCACAGGGTATGGCACAGGGGCGCCACGCCCTCGCTACCAGTGAGCGGGTTGCTCAAGCGCAGGGGGCAGCTTCGTGGCCGAATCGCCCTTGGCCGCGTTGAGCTGCGCCTGGACCAGGAACAACGCACCGGTCAGATCAGCCCCGCGGATGTCGGCACCCCGCAGATCGGCACCGATCAAATCTGCTTGGCGCAGATCCGCTCCGCGCAGGTTGGCGGCGATGAGAAGCGCACCGCGCAAGCTCGCACCTCGCAGATCGGCACCAGGCATCTTTGCACCCATCAGATCGGCCCCGCGAAGGTTCCTCGTGCTGCCCGGAACCGTGGCTCGCGCGAGGTCGCTGGCCCGCAGCAGCAGCGCGTTGACCTCACCGCGCAGCGCGTTCACATCGAGCTCGAGAATCGACTCGGCACTACCACGCGTCAGGGCATCGAGGGAGTCCAGCGACCGGCGCAGATCCGCGTGGATCGGGCGAGCCGGGGCGAGATCAAGCGCCTCGGTGACGTACCAGACCAGCTCATGCACGTGCCGCATCACGGGAAAGACCGCGAACATCAAGGACGCCGAATCGGGGTCTTGCCGCCAATCGACGCCACCAAAGGTCACCTGTGACACCTTTTGCCCCGCACCGAAGCAGTCGAAAACCGTGCAACCAGCGAACCCTTTCTCCCGCAGCTGTCCGTGGATTCCGCAGAGAAAGTCCGATCGCAGGTTCGTGCATGGCGTGCCCGCAGGCTTGCTGACGGCGAAGTCGGCGGAACGCGCGAAAGGAAGAGCCGCGCAGCACAGTCCGAAGCAGTTGGCGCAGTCAGCCTGCAGATCCTTGCCCACCAGACCGGACGATGCTGGTGTCCGATCGCGCGTGCCATCGGAATCGCGCTGCTCGCGCCCCGGCGAGGGGGGAGGCCTGTTGTGAGGTGACACCGTGCATGCTCCTGACTGACGACGAGCATCGCGGTCACGTTGCTCCGAGCTTGCCGTCATTGTCGCAGAGAACAAGAAGTGGGGCGGCGCGGCTAGAGCGGGGCGCGCTGGGTCTATTCCCCTGGCGGGGAGCCGCGCGGCCGTTACGGCAACTACTCCGCTGAGCACATCAGCGGACCGTGGTACCGGTACACCTATACGCTCGCCTAGCCTGATCTTCGCGCGGTCCATGCAGCGGTCATACGATGGAGGCAAGCCCCGAGCGGAGGAGGCAGGACAATGCCAGCCATAGCCCAAGTCGGCAATTCAGATTTCTGGACGAAGGTCCGCGACAGCGAGGCACCTGCCATCGTCGAGTTCTGGGGTCCGTGGTGCGGCTTGTGCCGGGCATTCACGCCGACGCTCGAGCAGTTCGCCGAGGACAACGCGGGGCAGCTCCATGTCTTCGGGGTCCACGTGGGCAATGAGCCGGATATCGCGGCGGAGTACGGGGTGACCTCGACGCCGACGACACTGGTGTTCGACAAGGGCCAGGTCGTGCGGACCATGAAGGGCGTGCGATCGCGCGCGGAACTCGATGCGGAGCTCGCCGAGTTCTTGTGACGGCGGGCGAGCAGTGCTCCCGGTTCTAGGCTCCGCGCTCCGCGTCCTCGTCCAGCAATCCGGGGCCGGGTGCCAGCTCGATATCGCGCGCGGTGAGCTCGCTTCCGCAGCAGTCGCATTCGAGGCGCACGTGTGCCTCGCCGGAGCAGCCGCGGTGCTGGTAGTGCACGGGCGGGCCCTGGGGCGCCATGTAGTCGTCGCCCCAGTCCTTGATGGCCATGAGGATGGGGTAGAGGTCATGCCCCTTCTCGGTGAGGCGGTACTCGTCGTGAGCGCTGCCCGGGGCTTTCTGCTTGACTAGGATCGCGTGGTCGACGAGCCGGTCGAGGCGGTCCTGCAGGCGGCTGCGCGAGATGCCGAGCGCGCGCTGGAACTCGTTGAAGCGCCGGATGCCGGTGAACGAGGCTTTGAGCACCAGCAGTGTCCAGCGGTCGCCGAGGATCACCAGGGGCCGGGTGATCGAGCAGGGGAAGTCGGCGAGGTCGTCGTAGCGCATGCATCGATCCTACCTGGATGGTTTTAAAACGAGACTAGTCGTGCTAGCGTTCAGTCTCGAAATAGAACCACTTTGCGTGGTTCGCTGATCGCGACCAGCACGCTCGGTGCGCATCAGCAGCGAACAGTCGAGCAGCAACAGGAGAATCCATGATGGATGCGGTGTACTTCGAGCAGCACGGAGGCCCCGAGGTCCTGCGCTACGGGCCACGCCCCACGCCCCGGCCCGCGCCCGACCAGGTCCTCATCGAGGCGCACGCGGTGGGAGTCAACCCCCGCGACTGGATGCTGCGGCAAGGCACCTACGTCGGCCGCCCGCTCGTCGGTCGATTGCCGATCATCCCGGGCAGCGACGTCTCCGGCGTGGTCGCCGAAGTGGGGGAGAAGGTGCAGGGCTTCACGGTCGGCGACGAGGTCTTCGCCATGCAGAGCCAGCTCGGGCACATGGGCGGCTACGCCCAGTACATGGCGGTCAAGGCCTCCTGCGTGGCGCTCAAGCCCAAGGAGATCAGCCATGTCGCTGCCGCCGCCGTACCCGTGGCGGGGCTGACCGCATGGCAGAGCCTGTTCGGCATCGCCCGGATCGGCCCCGGCGACAAGGTGGTGGTCGTGGGCGCTTCCGGAGGCGTCGGTCACTACGCGGTCCAGCTCGCCCACCATGCCGGCGCACACGTCACCGCCGTATGCAGCACGGCCAACGCCGACTTCGTCCGAGGCCTCGGGGCAGACGAGGTCATCGACTACACCACGCAGCAGTTCACCGACGTCGTCAGCGGCCAGGACCTGGTCTTCGACACCCTCGGCAAGGAAAGCCTCGACAGCTGCCGCGATGTGCTCAAGCGCGATGGGCTGTACATCACAACGGTGCCCGATCTCGGCACCATCGCCCGCTGGGCACAGACCAGCCTGCGCTCCCGCATTCTCGGAGGCCAGCGCGCATCCGTCATCACGGTCAAGGCACGAGGCAACGAACTGAGCGAGCTCGCCGACCTCATGGTGCACGGACACCTCCGATCCGTCGTCGACAGCGTCTACCCCCTCACCGACGCGGCCGAGGCGCACCGCAAGAGCCGCACCTTCCGCACCCGCGGCAAGCTCGTGCTCCAGGTCCGCGACTAGGAACCCACCACGATGATCTCCGAACGCCGCGCCGAATATGCCGGCTACAGCACACGCGCGCTGCACTGCGACGGGGACGGGGACGGCCCCACGATCGTGCTGCTGCACGGCATCTTCGACAGCGCTGACACCTGGACAGGGGTACTGTCCGAGCTGGCCAGCCTCGGCCGCCGAGCGATCGCCGTGGACCTCCCTGGATACGGCCACGCCGATCGTCGGCGCCCGGGCCCCGGACTACCGCAGCTCGAGGCCTTCGTCACGGACCTGCTCACGACCGAAGCACGCACGCAACCCGCCGTCGTCGCCGGAAACTCGCTCGGCGCGGCCCTCGCCGTCCGGGCATCACTCGCAGGGGACTTGCCGATCCGCAGCACCATCGCGATCGACGTCGCGGGCCTCGGCTACCGTCCATTGATCGAGGCAACGATCGGGAAGTACTCGCCACCAGCCACAGTCCTGGGCCGCCTCCCGTATCCCCAGCAGGCAACCCGCGGCCCCGCCGCCAACCGCCTCATAGCGCGAGCCCTCTACGCCCGAGCCGACGCCGCCGACCCGGCCGTCGTGGCACGCTTCGCCGAACGCGCGGGCGATCGCCGCGAGCTCGCGCTCGTCGCCGCAGAGGGACGCGCGATGCTCCGTGAGCTCAGCGCCATGCCCCCAGCAGGCGAGACGCCACCGATGCTGATCCTCCACGGACGCCACGACTTCCTCGTCCCACCATCCGCCTCGATACGCTTGCATCGCCGCTACCCCGGGAGCGAGCTAGCGATCCTCGACCACTGCGGGCACTGCCCCCAGCTCGACGACCCGCGCCTCATCGCGGAACTCATCACCAGCTTCGCCCCGGATGGATGAACCTGGGTCACCGCCTGGCGGCAGAATCTCCGACAAGCAGGGCTAGCTCGGCAGCAGCCTCAACCGCCGCCTCATGCATGCGCGCACCACCGGTATGCCCGATGCCCCTCAGTACACGGAGATCCGCTCCCGGCCAGGCCTGCGCGACGCTCCACGCGGTTCGCAGGGGTGCAGCAAGGTCGAGCGCGCCATGCAGCAGGACGGCAGGAATGCCATACAGGACGCGCATGTTGTCGAGCAACTGACCCGGTGCCAGCCAAGCGTCGTGCGCGAAATAGTGGGTACAGATCCGCACGAATGCCAAGGTGTCCCGGTCTGGTCTCGCGCTGTACGCGCCGGGAGCACCGTCGACCTCATGCGCGATAACAGCATCTTCCCACGCGCACCAGCCGCGAGCCGCAGCCTGGCGTGCCGTCTCATCAGCGCTCTCGATCAACCGGTGGTAGGCGATGACCAGGTCACCGTCACGCTGGCCCTCGGGCACACCATCCCTGAAGGCCTCCCACTGTGCGGGCAGCAAACGTCCCACGCCTCGATAGAGCCACTCGATCTCATCGCGAGTCGTGGTGGTCACCCCCATGAGAAGTATTGCGCTGACCCGACGCAGATGGGCCTGGGCATAGGCGAGAATCAGCGTCGAGCCCCACGACCCGCCTGCCAGCATCCAGCGTTCGATCCTCAAGTGCTCACGTAGCGCCTCCATGTCGCTGACCAAATGGTCCGTCGTGTTGACAGCAAGCGACACTCCCGCATCTGATGCGTGCGGCTCGCTTCTCCCGCAACCGCGCTGGTCAACCTGGATGATTCGGTAGCACGAAGGGTCGAAGAACCGGCGAGCACCAGCACTACTGCCACTGCCCGGTCCGCCATGCACGACGAGCACGGGGATGCCCAGGGGATTTCCGCTGATCTGCCAGAAGATCCGCTGTCCGCATCCGACACCGAGAAAGCCCTGCTCGTGAGGGGACAGCGGGGGATGCAAGCGAGAGAGCCGGGTCACCTTTACGACCCTACTGCGATACATTCAGGACCATGACACTCCCGAAGGGCGCATGAGGAACCGACGCACGCTGGTCGTGCTAATCGACGAGATCGCGATCGGGGACGGCGACATTCCGCCGCCTCAAATCAATGCAGTGATCAAGTTCCCGCTCCGGTTCATCGAGCTACCACCATCCGACGGCCACGTCGTGACCATCAACGCAGTCCTCGAACCCAGCGATCGTGACCCGATCTGGCAATACACCGGTGCCAACACTCCTCGCCGGTGGCAGTGGGAAGGTCTCTTGCGCGGCGACGGCTGGACCGCGTCCTGGCGCGGCTTCCGTCCCCTGACGGGTCGAGTCGAGATCACGGGCCGCTTCTACGGCGTCATGGGCTATGACACCAGTGGGCGCGCGCGTGGGCGGGTGACCCGAGTCCAGCTGGTGACCGAAAGGTTCCGGCGCGCGACTAGGACCAGTGCCTGGCTGTTGGTGCCGGGTCATCGCACGCTGCGCGATGTGCAGGAAGCACCACGGTTCTTCGACCTCTTCAGCATGGGCGAGGACGACGTCAAGGAGGTGGACCGTGGGGTAGGTGCGCTTGTTGATCTCGACCTCGACGATGTGCCTGCGCTACCGGCCCGTCCGCGCATCGTGCCTGGCGACGTGTCAGCCTCCGGGGACATTTTATGGGGCGTGGACCAGGAGCTCCCGCTCGTCGCCAGCATCGACGGACGCCATATCGCGACCGAGCACATCCTCCCAGGTCCGATCGGTTCTCCGCGACGTGTGTGGGCAACGCCCAGTGGTTGCTGGGTCGGTGGCAGCGACGGAACATACTGGTGCTCACCTGGCGAGGCGCCCCGCCAGGTGAGCAAGGACCCGGTGCATGCGGGAGCAGTAGCGGGGGAGGCATTCCTCGCCTGCGCCCCGGGCGGAACCTGGTGGCTGCACTCAGGGGGGTGTGGCCCCACCGCGGTGAACGTCCCGGATTGCGTCGTTCGGTCTGTCGCCGTCGCGGAGGGCGGATTCCTCGCTTTTGTCAGCCAAAGACCTCGTGAGGCTGGCGCGATGCACTACCTCCTGCGGGTATCGATCACGGGCGAGGTAACCGTTGGACCAGAGCTACGGAACTTTTCCTGGCGGGGCGGCCGTCCCTATCTCGCCGGAGAACCACTCCGAATGTTCCAGGGGGACACCGTGGCCGAGGTGCTGCCCGACCTGACCATCGGCCAGGTGCAACGCCTAGGCGGCAAGCAGTTCACCGCAGGCCAGGTCGGAGAGTTCATCTGGACGGTCGGGCATCCGCCAAACGGCACGGGCGACTCGGGATGGTGGCCTCTGCCAGGCCCGACCACCTACGACCGGACCGAGCAGTTCTGGCTGTTCACCCTCCTCGACGCGACAACGCTCGAACCAGTGCGGAGCACACCGATATTCAGCACGAACCCCAACGTGACCATCGACGGCAGCGGCACCGTCTGGATCATCGCCCGGGGGGTCCAGCAGATCCCCACCGAATCGATGCAGTGGCCGATTCGGCTCGATGTCGCGGAGCTCCTCGGGCAGGCCAGTGGTTGAGGGTGGCTACGCGGACTCGAGCGCGGCCCGTTGGAGGCAGCAGGACTACACCCAGACATACCCGAACGCGCCTGGCTCTCTCTTTCGCAGGCGCCGATCTCCGCCGGATTCCTGGATGTCAAGGCTGATGTGGTCCATCAGCGTTGGTGCGCCACGCCATAGAGCCGGGGCTCCGTCGCGGGTGAACGCTGAGAAGCGCCTGGCGAAGACCACACCAGGGAAGCGCCCGACCGCGAAGGTGACGATGAGCTTCGCGGTCGGGAACCACCCGTCGATCTCGACATCGAGCAGACCCTGCTGCTGGTTCTCATGGATCAGGCGGGCACGTTCGAGCTCGAGCCACTCATCTGGATCACCCATCTCGGGCGGCGCGACCACTGGCACCTCGGGCGCGGCCAGCGCTGCCACACTGACTTCGTGCATGTCGATGCTCCCAGGCGTTTCCAACGAACCGGCGTCTGTGCGGTAGAGCCCGTATGTGGTGGAGATCCAAAGCTGACCAGTGCTGGGCTGCACTGCGAGATCCTTCGGATGCCCCGGCGCGGTCGCCCAGCTAGTCGGCCTCGCCAAGCGTGGGTCGAGGCGAAAATAGTTGAACTCGACTCCTCGAGGTGCTACCAGGCCCGCAAAGGCAGGATCCCTATACGGGCGGGCCACGGGATCCGGCGTCCTCGCCAGCCATGGTCCGTCCTTCTGGATATACGGACCATGGCTGGCGTCGAAGGGAAGCGCGCTGACGGGAAGCAGGTTGTCATCGAGCACCTGCGAGCGCCGATACTGATGGGATAGGGCCAGCGGCGCATCGTGGTCGACAAGAGCGACGTCGCCCAGGCTCCAGTATGGTCGCGGCCATGGCGCGCCCAGCGTGACGGTTCCGTCGGTGCCGATACGAGCACACTGCGGGCCGGGGGAGTTCTCCGCCAAGGACGGTACGTTGGGGCCACCGCGCATGAATGTGAGGAAGCCGCCGCGTGCCGGTCCCAGGCTCTCGACCGGTGCCGGCAGTTCCGCGGTAGCGAAATGCCCCTCCACGGTGCGGAGCTCTACATGGCACGGGTTCGTCCCGCTTGGGCCGCCATAACGGCACGCAGTGGCGAGCACGCCGCCTGTCAGCGCTGATCTCGTAACCGGAGACGGGTCGAGGGCGCGGACGACGCCCTGGTGATCGCAATGAGCGATCCCGTCGCTACCCGCGATCCAGCACCCGGATTCATCGGCCCACAGCTGACGCCAGGGGGATCCTCTCTGGCCGTGCACATGGCCCGGCACAGCGTGCTCGAGGAGCGAGCCATCAGTACTTCGACGGAGCAAGAGCGGGGAGCTGGCATCAAGCAGCCAGAGCGCATCTTCGTGGGCGGATAGCGGTCCTGCTATGAAAGGCCTGGTGAAGCCCGCATGAGCAGCTAGCGGAATGTGCTTGCTGCTCATGCGCCTTTCGTCATGTCGCGATCACTCATGCCGCTCACTCTAGCGGCTGAGCACGCGCCAGGGGCCGGGAGCGACGCCTAGCGTCCTAGTCCGGAGAGGCTTCCGGTGTCAGGCGTGGGCGCTGGTGGCACGGTCGGAGTGTCGTCGAGGTTGTACTCGGCCGTCGCCCACGCATCGGCCTGCTGGATCAGATCGGGAACGACGTCGCTGATGCGCGAGCCGCCGTTGCTGTTGAGCACCGTGATGATCTTCGCCTCGCCGTCGGAGAACGCCAGGTATGGGCCGCCGCTCGAGCCGCCACCGACCCAGCATTCGGTCTGGTCAGTGACCCGGCTGATCGCTCCGCGTCCCTTGTCTGGGTGGTAGGTGTAATCACCAATGCAGATGGACTGCCGCAGACCATCGTAGGGGGATGGGCCGGGGTAGCCGATGAACGATCCGCGCACGACCTCCCCAGCTTCGAGGCCGGGATGGATCTTCAGCCCACCTCCGGTGAGGTCCGCGATCCGCTTGCCATCCTGGGGACGGATGACCAGCACGGCAACATCCGGGACTGATCCATCGACCGGGCCGGGCGAGGAGAACTTCTTGTCGATATACCATCCGCCGTAGGGTTGCTGGCCTTCCTCGGCGGCGGGCGCGAACTTCACCGTGGTGCCGGGCTTGATGTTCACCGTGCAGTGGTCGGCTGTGATGGCGAGGGTGCGAGTGGCCGACTCGAGGACCGATGCGGTGCAGCCCGAGGGCCCGAAGTTCTCACCGACGTACATGGAGCCGATCTTCCGGGAGATCTCGTTCGCGGTGTAGGGGGTTTGCACGAAGTAGCCGCCCGTGCCGTTGGTGCGGAGCTCGCCCTGCTCGTCATGCTGGAGGCGGTCCGACAGCGGCGCGCCTTCCGGGGAAGGCTGGTCGGCCGAGTCCGCGGAGGCGGGCACGGCAGACAGCGCGAAGGCTGCCGCGACGGCGGTGGCACATGCTGCGCGCAGGCGATGACTGGATCTCACAGGAGTCCTCGTTCCAGGATATGGATGAATGTCGTTGTGGAGCAGTCGATCTCGGCTCGACCATCGTTGTCAGTATGGTCGAATAACACGAGGGAGTGTTGCAAAATCGAGGAAACTCCACGGCCCGAAACGCCGGACCCGCGCGGCAGCAGGGGGAGCACGCCACGGCACGTTGATCGAGCCACCATCAACCACCGTCAGCCGAGGTGCCGGAACACCTTGAAATCCCCTCCGTCCGAGGATCGGAAGATCGAGTGCTCGGTCGCGACAAGGATCTCCCCATCGGCAGAGGCGAACAGCGCTTGCGGCCGGTCGGTGAGCGCTTCCCGCTCCTGCCACGTTTCGCCGGAGTCGGAGCTGATGTACACAGTGCTCTCCGCATCAACAGCCACGAGAGGACCGTTCTCGGGCCAGCTGAGCAGCACGAGCGACGGCGCACCGGGAACCGGTTCGAATGTCTTTCCCTCGTCGCGGCTGCGCGCGAGCCCGTCGGGAGTCGTCGCCAGGATCTCGTCATTGTCCAGCGGTGACACCGCGATGTCGTAAGCGGACAGCTCCGTCAGCACGGTCCAGGTCTTGTTATCCGTGCTCGACAACAGCTGGCCAGAGACACTGTTCAGCCCCAGGACTCGGCCGTTCTGATGCTCGAGCGCATGGAAATCGGCCTCGCCCTCCAGCGAGAGCGTGTCCCATGTGCGGCCGCCGTCGGTGCTCTCGATCAGACCCAGGTGCGGGTCCATGCCCGGCGCTCGCTCCGCGGGGTGGCCGCTGCCCAGGAAGTGGTCGGCTCCGACAACAGTGAAGCCCATATAGTCATCGGTGTTCTCGCTGATGAGCTCCAGATCTCCCTCAGCGGCAACACGGTAGACACCGTGATGGGTGCCCGCGTAGACCTCTCCGTCAGCGGGGTTGATCGCGATCCCGTGGATGTGCGCGAGGGCCTCGGTCGAGCCTCCGCCGCTGGCACCCGAGGAACAACCGGCAGCGGCTATCCCGGCCACCGCTGCCATGGCTACGGCTGCGCGCAACACCTTCATCAGAATCCTCCAATAGCTGTGGGCACATCATCAAGGCCACACGCGTGACCACGCAGATGCGGCAACCGGTGACAGGTGCCGATTGTGCCAGTTCCGCAGGAGACAGGGGATCGCGCCGCCACTGCGCGCGATAGGCCCGAGGAGTGACGGCCGCCCAAGCGCTGCCACTCAATCGTGTCCGCGGTTCGCCGTGCACTACTGCGCATGATGCTGAAATGACTGTCGCGATCGACCAGGCCTACGGCTCGAAACGTCGCGATGCGTCCTGATGGCTCCCGGTCGGTTTCCAGGAGCCGACCGCCAGAGGCCTGGGCGCCTAGACATGGAGGCAGCAGGCATGCGGTCGCGGCGATGGGCATGACGTGCGCTGCGCAGCGTGGCGCCCGATGAAGCACCAGGGGTAGCCCGCGCGAGTTCTACTTAACATAATGTAGATTATCGGCTATATATCTGTGGTGGCCAGGAAGCGGTGCGCAGCGCCGACGCAATGTTGCAAGAACCGGGTATTGCGCGCTGCGCGCCCGATTCCGACCCTTAGGGTCTGGTTTCGCACCGATGCTGCCACAACGCGCTCCGCCGCCGGTTGGTTTCTTGTCATCGCCGCTGCGGGCTGGTTCATCCAGTCGCCCGCATGATGATGCACTGGCATGGACGACGATGTTGCGCGCCGGTTCAACGGCTGCATCGAGCGTCGCGCCGTGCGCCCAGGCGTCGACCCGACTTCGACGCCGCTTGAGTGCCTTGCCGAGCAACACCGAAGTCGATCGACTTGGAACGCCAGAGCCTTCCGCGAGGCTGAACTGGCTCCAGCCACCGAATGGCCCCGCCAGTCGGTCCAACGTCCAAAATTCCCCTCGCGGCCGGTCCTGGGCCTCTTCCTGGCCTTGCTGCCACCCATGATGATTACGTCACTGTGACGCATTGCCTTGGCGGCCTACCGGGCAATCTGCGAGTGAATGTCAATAGCTTGGGTCTCGAATGGCGCGATCCGTTGACATACGCTCGCAGATTCCGATCACACCGCCCCTCGGAACCATCCCGCACAGTCAAGCCACCCACCCGCCGCGCGTAGTGTCAACCGTGCCCCCGGCCGTCGATGAAGAGGATGACTATGCAGGAACTCGTGGTGCTGAGCATGCTGGCACGCCAGATCGTGGCTGTCTCCCCCGACGGCCGCGATATACGCGTTCTCGTGGATAACACCCCGGAGGCTCCGGACGGCATTGTCGTCGACCAAGCACGCGGCCACATCTACTGGACCAACATGGGCACGCCCGATCCCGGTTCGCCGCCCGGCCAGGAGCCGAAGTTCTTCGCCCGCAATGGCTCGATCGAACGCGTTGACCTCGATGGTTCCAACCGGCGCACCATCATCCCGCGCGGCACGTTCACCACCGGCAAGCAGCTCGCAGCAGATTTCGACGCTGGCCACTTGTACTGGTGCGACCGCGAGGGCATGCGAGTGATGCGCTGCGAACTCGACGGATCGCGCATCGAGACGCTGGTCATCGCGGGCCGCGGCGAGGATGCGCGCGATCCGCGTCACCACTGCGTGGGCATCGCCATCGACACCCAGGCCCGCCAGCTGTACTGGACGCAGAAGGGCGCGCCGAAGGCTGGTCAGGGACGGATCTTCCGCGCATCCCTGGACATGCCACAAGGCCGCACCGCTGAGGATCGGGACGACATCCTCGTGCTGCGGGAGAACCTGCCCGAGCCAATCGATCTGCATCTCGATCGCAGCGATCCCGACGCTGGCCTGCGGCTGGTGTGGACGGATCGGGGCGCGGCACCGGACGGCAACAGCCTGAACCGTGCAGTCCTCTCCCCTGCCCTGGAGCCGCGCGAGCTCCGGCAGCACGAGCTCCTCGCGCGCGGATTCACCGAGGCCATCGGACTCGCCACCGCGGACGGCGCCACCTTCTACGTAACGAGCCTGCGGGGCGGCACCATCCGCGCGGTGAATGTGGACACCGGTGAGGACCGCACCATCGTCACGCTGGAACCGGGCCTCACCGGCATCGCCCTCGCGGAGCTACCTGCTTGAGCTGCCTCCGGGCCGCTAGCCCCCGGTGATCGTTTCGACATAGAGGTCGGCGAAGCGCTGCACGGCGTCGTTGCTCAGGTACTTGCGGATGCCGCGGAACGTGACGAACAGTTCCTTGCCCACACCCGCGAGCCCGACGCCGGGGCTCATGACGTCGCCGAAGCAGGGCGGGCTGAACCACACCTCGGTGACCTCGCCCGCATCGCCGAAGCCGGGCAGGCTCATGCGGCCCACGTTCGACAGGACGGTCGTCTCGACGAACTGGTGCTGCACGAGCGGCAGCATGCTGGCGAGGTTTTTCTTGAGGATGACGGGCAGCATGTTGCCGCGGTCGAGGACGTCGACGATCCAGCCCGCGGCACCGTTCTCCTTCAGCTTCTTCGTGCGATCACGCACAACCATTGTCGCTTCGGCGAGATCGCGCGGCACCGAGGTGGGGACGACGATGGCGAGGAAGCTTGCGTAGTTGGAAATGACTTCCGTGGACCATTCCGCGGGCCGCATGTTGACCGGCATCATGATGGACACGGAGTCGCCGATCTTCTCGCCGTGCGCCTCGTTCCAGCGCAGCACGGTCAGTGCTTGCGCGGCGAGAGCCACATCGTTGATCGTCGCGCCCTTCGGCTTGCTGGCAACGATCCCAGCGGTTTGCTCGGCGGTCAGCGTGACGGCAGCGAAGGTGTAGCCGGGCTCGGCCGGGTCGCCACCATCGCTCGCTACCCGGGTCACGCGCTTGCGTTCCATCGTGTCCTGCGCGAGCTTCTGCGCCCGAGGGATCACATCGCTGAAGGAACGGGCACCGGCGATGGCACGCAGGTCGCGGGCCTCCTCGATGGGCGGACCACCCGCGATGTCCTCAGCACCCGAGTAGGCGCGGGCCACCGAGGTGAGGAACCGCACCGCGCCCATGCCGTCGAATCCGGCGTGATGGAAGTTGAACATCAAGTAGTCGCCGCCGGGGTGCCGCACGAGCGCTACATGGAACAACGGGCTGCGCGCGAGATCCGGCGCGCGCGATTGGAGCCTGTCGCGCACCACGCCCACCGGCTCATCCGTCACCTCGAGAGCAAGGTGATCAGCGCTGTCGGCGATCTCCCACGTCACACGGGTGGAGGAAAGCCGCGGCGGCGCTAGCCTGGCGCGGGCGAGCGGATGGGTTGCCACGGCTTGCCTCAGCGCGCCGCGCAGCCGCTCCTCCTCGAGGGTGCCCGATACCCTCACCTCGAATTGCACCGACATGATGACCTTCGAAGCAAGGTTGATGAAGGCCTCATCAAGGGATGTGACCGTGAGGGTTTGCGCCATGCGTGTCTCCTTGCCGGTGTCTTCCTGCCATCGTAGGCAGAAGAGGTGAGGGCCGTGGCGGTGAATCGGGAAGTGGTGGAACTACCTCACCGTCGCCGCTGTGGTGGTGCCTCCGTGCGTGCTGGCAGCAGGTTCGGCTGTACTGCCTGTTCGAGTCCTTCAGCGGGCGGCCATGCTGTACGTGGTGGGACAACTCCTGGTCCTGGCTCTCGTGCCGCTCGGGTTCGCGCGCGATGCGTTCAGCGCGGAGCAGGACTGGATCTGGGCGGGCGCGGCCACGGCCGCCGCGATCACTGCGGTGCCCGTGACGGGCCGGGCGTGGTTGCTGCTCCCCTGCATCCCCGCGTTCATCACTGCCTACTCAGGCTGCCTCCTGTGGGTGACGCGCGATGCGCCTCCTGTATGGGTCGCGCGGGAATCGTTCGCGCCACCACCGCCCGGGCGCTCCTCGACGCCATGAGTTGAAGAGGACGGATCGACCATCTCGCGGAACGCGCGCGGCTCATCGAGGCCCGGTTGCGCGACCGCATCCGGGCGCGGGCGCTCGCCACCGAGCTACTGCTCGACGCGGCCGAGCAAGCACGTTCCCGCGGCGTGGACGTGACGCTCCTCGATGACGGTAGTCTCGACGGCCATGATCCCGAGCTCGTCGGTGGGGTGCGCGCGACGGTGATCGCGCGGCTCGAGCAGATCCCCGCAGGCAGGATCACTGTGCGGATCCTCCCGCCGGGACGAGAGTCGGTGTGCACCATCGTCGAGGACTCGCCCCACGGGGCGGAGCGCGTCGAGGTTGGGGTGGGTGCGTTCTCCCCCACCGCTGGATCCGCGAGCGTCCGGGCCCAAACGCGATAGATGCCGCGGCGAATCCGCCGACGCTTCTATCGCGTTTGCCGTTTTCCGGTGCATGTGCCGGAACACGCGCCGAGGACGAACCACCCGGCTCACGGGAACACGGGCAGGACCCCGTCGATGGTGCTGGGCTGCTTCGGCTCGCGGTGCGGCCCGGGCTTGGGCCGCTCGGAGCCACCGGGGAAGGTCAGGCGCAGGATCGTGCGCTGGACGGTGCCAAGCTGCTTCCAGAATGGCCCGATGTTGTAGGGCAGGCCGTACCTTTCACAGATCTCGCGGACCTGCGGCGCGATCTCCTGGTAGCGCGAGCTTGGCATGTCCGGGAAGAGGTGGTGCTCGACCTGGAAGGACAGGTTGCCGCTCATGAGGTGGAAGAGGTCGCTGCCCTCGAGGTTGGCGGCACCGATGAGTTGCCGGACGTACCATGCGCCCTTGGTCTCGTTCGCGGTTTCTTCCTGGGTGAAGGTGTAGGTCTGGTCGGGGAAGTGGCCGCAGAAGATGATGGCGTAGGCCCACAGGTTCCGGACGAGGTTGGCGGTGGCGTTGGCGGTGAGGGTGGCGAAGAACGGTTCACGGATGGCCCGCCGGTCGATGAGCCGCCGCACGACGTTGCCCTTCTTCAGCCCGCCACCCGCTCGAGCCTTGGCGTTGCGGAACCGGTTGAGGCCGCCTTCGGATTTCCGGTCGAACAGGGTGATCACGCCGAGCTCGACGACGAGCATGGCCGCGGCACTGATCGCGGGCCAGGCGACATAGTCCTTGACGGCCTGGCGGCGTACTTTCTTGCCGATGACCTTCAGCTCGTCCTTGAGCTGCTGCTTGTCCTTGGTGCCGTTGAAGATGGCCTCGGCGTCGATGTCGTGGAGCCCGACGCCCCATTCGAACAGCAGCGCGAGCAGCACGTTGTACAGCGGCTGGCCGAGGTAGCGGGGATGCCACGGCTGCTTCGGGTCCATCCGCATGATCTCGTAGCCGACGTCCTTGTCCAGGCCGACGATGTTGGTATAGGTGTGGTGCAGGTAGTTGTGCGAGTGCTTCCAGGCCGCCGCCGGGGAGACGTTGTCCCAGTCCCATGACGAGGAGTGGATGTAGGGATCGTTCATCCAGTCCCATTGGCCGTGCATGACGTTGTGACCGATCTCCATGTTCTCGAGGATCTTCGCCACCGACAGCCCCGCCGTGCCGAGGATCCACGATGGCCAGAATCGCGAGGTGATGAGCACGCTGCGGGAGACCGCGAGCAGGCGCCGCTGCACCTTGATCATGTTCCGGATGTACTCGGCGTCATCGGCTCCGAGCTCGCTGTAGACGCGCTCGTGGATGGCGTCGAACTCCTTGCCGAGCTGCTCGATCTGTTCCGGGGTCAGCCAGTGCAGGGGGTTGCCCTCGCCCGGGGTGGGGGCTGCCGGTACGTCTGCGCGACCGTCAAGCACGGATTGGGTCATCGGGAAGTCCTTTCACAGGTCGATCTCAACGTGACCTTCGGGTGCATTGATGCAGGTTCGAACCATCTCGCCGGGCGTTCCGGACACCTTGCCGGTGCGGAGGTCGCGCACCTGGCCATGCTCGAGCCGGCCGATGCAGGTGTGGCAAACGCCCATGCGGCAGCCGAAGGGCAGGTCGCCGCCGCAGTTCTCGCCGCCGACGAGGATGGAGGTGGCGCCGTCGCACTCGGCGAGCATCTCGGTGACGCGGAAATGGACCGTTCCGCCCTCGCCGAGGCCCCGCGCGCCGCCATCACCGGCGAACGGCTGGAAATGCTCCATCGAGAGGTTGTCGTAGACCCCCTCGGCATCCCAGTGGGCGCTCATCGCATCGAGCATGGGGGGCGGGCCGGACAGGAATGTGGTGCGCTCGCGCCAGTCGGGGCACAAGTCGTCGAGCATCGGTGGGGTGAGGATGCCTTTGTCCTCGCTGAGGTGCACGTGGCGCCGGTAGCCCGGGAACCCCTCCTCCATCTGGTCGAAGATCGAATCGAACATCACCTCGTCGGGGGTGTGCTCGCTGTGCAGGTGGACGACGTCGCTGAGCGCGCCGCGGCGGGCGAGCTCGCGCAGCAGGCTGAAGATCGGCGTCACGCCACTTCCAGCGCTGAACATCAGGAACTTCGACGGCAGCGGATGGGGCAGGCAGAACGTTCCCTCGACCTCGCCGAGGAAGACATGCGCGCCAGGCTGGATGTGCCGGGTGAAGAACGTCGACATCCGGCCACCCTCGACGGTGCGCACCGAGATGCTGATATGGCCGTCCGGGTGGCCAGGATCCGAGGTGAGGGTGTAGGCGCGCCAGTGGCGGATGCCGTTGATCTCCGCACCGATCCGCAGGTACTGCCCCGCCTTGTGCCCCGGCCAGGGGAAGCTGGGCTTGATGACGACCGTCGCGGAGCGGGGCGTCTCCTGCTTGACGCGGACGATCTTGCCCTGCATCTGGCGCGACGACCACATCGGATTGATCAGCGCGAGGTAGTCATCGGGCAGCAGCGGAGTCGTCAGGACCCTGCCCGCGCGCAAGAGGCGCTGGCGCACCTTGGGGACTTGGGGTATTGCCGCGTGTTCGACCATGTCGCGCACCTTCCGTCGCCGTGACTAGACGGTAACAACGTGATGCAGGTCACGTCTACGACTTGCGAAAATGTGGGCGGAACGTCCGACATGGGGTGGGTGCGGCGTGCGCGCCTTGTCTCGGCGGGGCATCCGCACTCGCCAGTGGAAACTTTTCCCGCCCACAGCGGGATAAGTTTCCACTGGGGCACGGCCATCATCACGGGAGATCCTGCGCCGGGAGCGATTCTCGCGCTAGAGCCGAGCACCGATATCGCTGTCGAGGAATCCCGCCCGCCGGTCGACAGCGGCGATGGTCCGCCGGGCTAGCCAGTCCGCTCCACCGGTAGCCACAAGTGTGCCTCGCCATTGCCATCGGTAGACATCTGCGTTCGCAGGATCTCGGGACCCGCGACACTGCGATAGGGGTTCGAGGGGAACCATTGTGTGAACACGTCGCGCCAGAGGTACTGGATGGCGTGCGGGAACGCGCCGGATACCTCGAAGACCGCCCACTTGCCAGCGGGAACATCGAGCGAGTCGAATCCCTCTGGCGCTTCGGCGCTGGTGACGACCCCGTGGTAATAGTCGATCTCGCTGCCCTCCGCGCGGTTGTCGGCGATGCTGGCGCAAACTCCGACGATCCCTTCCGGCTGCTGGTCCGACAGCTGGGCGAGCTGCTGCGATACCGCCGGATCGATGCCGCGGACGAAATCGATGATTGCCCGGTTGTCGCCCTCATGCACGATTGGTACTCGCGCCTTCTTGCCCACGATGCGGAACGCGGGCTTGTCTTCGATTCGGTAATCCATCTCGGTGCTTCCTTCTACGATCAGCCGGAATGACATTCGCGGCTGTGATCGCAGTGCTGACCGCTTCTGCCGTGCCTCGCCTGGGCCTATGCCGTGGAAGGCCTTGAAGGCCCGCGCGAAGGCTTCGCCCGAGCCGTAGCCGTAGCGAACCGCGATATCGAGCAGGGTTTCCTCGTCGGCGAGCACCGCGGCTCCCGCGACGGTGAGTCTCCGGCGCCGGATGTATTCCGACAAGGGCACTCCAGCGAGCGCCGAGAACATTCTGCGAAGGTGATACTCGGATGTGAGGGCGATGCGGCTCAGGTCTGCGGCGTCGATGGTGTGCTCGAGATTGTTCTCGATGTGGTCCATCGCGTCATTGAGGCGATCTAGCACTGCGAACTCCTTTGTTGTTCGCCTTCGACCGTACGGTCGGGCCGCATCGGTGCACCCGACTTGCTGTGCCCGGAACTGTCGGCTGGGACCACGCAGTGGAAGCTTTTCCCGCTCGAACCGGGAAAAGCTTCCACTCGCAGCATCCTCGAAGCCGGTTCACCGCTTGGGCAAGCTCCCGCCAGTGGCGAGCCGCATAAGATCCGTATCGAGGTCGATTCCGGTCTCCGCTCCCCCGGCGCTGCCAAACTCGTGCTGGTAGTGGCCCCAGGAGTTGTCGCGGACTTTTTCGGCGAATCCGCTTTCCATGAGGATGACGAGCTCGCGGGCGGCGCGGTCGATGCGCTTGTTGAGGTCGGTGTCGGACCAGTCCTCGGCGGAGGCGAACAGCGCGGTGGGCACGGTCATGGTGCGCAGGAACGCGAACAGTGACCGCATCTGCTCATCAACGACGAGCGCGTGGCGGGCTGTCCCGGCTGTGGCGGCGAGGATGACGGGCTTGGCGATGAGCAGGTCGTTGTCGAGGACGTGGAAGAACGAGGTGAATAGTCCGCTTGGTGCTGCCTTGTAGACCGGGGCGGCGGCGATGATGCCGTCGGCGGCGGCGAGGACTTCGATGGCCTTGGTCATGCGGGGGCCGGTGAGCTGCGAGACGAGCGCGGTGGTGATCTCGGTGGCGAGCTCGCGCAGGTCGATGATGGTGACGGTGGTCTCGTGTCCGTGCTGCTCGGCGAGGGTGGCGGCGCGGGCGGCGATGCGGTCGGCGAGCAGGCGGGTCGAGGATGGGTCGCTGGTGCCGCCGCTGACGACGACGAGGCGGTAGGGCTTGGTGGCGGTCATGGGGTGTCCTCCTGGTGCTGGTGGGCGAGCTTGCGGCAGAGGCGCTCGAGCTCGCGCATCTCGTCGTCGGTGAGGGTGGCCTTCATGGCGCGGGCGACGTCGACGGCGTGGCGTCCACCGATGCGGCGCTGGGTGGCTTTGCCGTCCTCGGTGAGGGCGAGGCGCACTCCCCTCTTGTCGCGGGGGTCGCGGTCTCGGTGGACGAGGCCGCGCTCGACGAGCCGGTCGACCATGCGCGAGAGGGCGGGCTGGCTGAGCAGGACATAGTCGTTGAGCTCGGCGAGCCGCAGTGGCTCTTCGCACTTGGAGAGCGCGTAGAGCACGTCGTACTCACGCATGGTCGTGCCGTGCCAGATGTCGTTGGCGGCGAAGCGCTTCATCAGCGCCGCGTGGGCGGTGAGCAGTGCCTCCCACGCGGCGTTGGCCTGCTGGCTGCTGGTGCGGGTCACTGGCTTGGCCTTACTGCCCGGCCTTGGCGGTGCTGGTGTCCTGGTACGGCGAGGTGCCGGTGAGGTTGTCGCCGCGGTTGGCGTTGGGCCGTGGCTGGCGAACGGGCCCGTCTCCGTACTTGGCCTTGATGAGTGACTGGTGGGTAGGAGCCTCGGCGGACTCGGGATCCTTGCGGTCAGCGAGCTCCTTGCGCAGGACGGGCACTACTTCGCCGCCGAGCAGCTCGAGCTGGTCGAGGACCGCTCCGAGTGGAAGCCCGGCGTGGTCGATCAGCCAGAGTTGCCGCTGGTAGTCGCCGATGGCGTCGTGGAAGGTCAGGGTCTTGTCGATGATCTCCTGGGGGCTGCCGACCGACAGGGGCGTCATGTCCTCGAACTCCTCGAGCGAGGGCCCGTTGCCGTAGACGGGAGCGGCGTTGAAGTAGGGGCGGAACTCGTTCCAGGCGTCCTGGGAGCGCTTGGCGATGTAAGCCTGCCCGCCGAGTCCGACGATGGCTTGCTTGGCGGTGCCGTGGCCGTAGTGCTCGAAGCGCTGCCGGTAGAAGTCGATGAGGCGCTTGGAGTGGGAGGTGGGCCAGAAGATGTGGTTGGCGAAGAAGCCGTTGCCGTAGTAGGCGGCCTGCTCGGCGATCTCGGGGGTGCGGATGGAGCCGTGCCATACGAACGGGGGCACGTCGTCGAGGGGGCGCGGGGTGGAGGTGAATCCTTGCAGGGCGGTGCGGAACTGGCCTTCCCAGTCGACGACGTCCTCGCGCCACAGCCGGTGCAGGAGGTTGTAGTTCTCCAGCGCGAGCGGCAGGCCCTGGCGGATGTCCTGGCCGAACCAGGGGTAGACGGGGCCGGTGTTGCCGCGGCCGAGCATCAGGTCCATGCGTCCTCCGGAGAGGTGCTGGAGCATCGCGTAGTCCTCGGCGATCTTCACCGGGTCGTTGGTGGTGATGAGCGTGGTGGAGGTGGTGACGATGAGCCGCTCGGTGAGCGCGGCGATGTGGGCGAGCAGCGTCGTCGGCGAGGACGAGAAGAACGGTGGGTTGTGGTGCTCGCCGATGGCGAAGACGTCGAGCCCGACTTCCTCGGCCTTCTGGGCGATGGCGACGGATGCCTTGATGCGCTCGGCCTCGGTCGGGGTCTCGCCGGTGGTGGGGTCGCGGGTGATGTCGCTGACGGAGAAGATTCCGAACTGCATCGTGATGCCTCCCTAGATCAATGCGTTTGCATCTATTCTAACGCCGGGGAAGCACATCTATTCCCGCCTGCCCGGCGCGGAGCCTCGAACACCTAGGCCTTGGGCCAGCGCAGCTCCACCGGGGTGCCGAGAAACCTGCCGTATGGCGCGAGCGCGCCGGTGATCGCCGCGCGGGCCGATTCGCTCACGGGCACGAGCGGGTCCACCTCGATCCGCTGCCCGGCGCGGGTGAGGGACTTCTTCCGCCACGTGGCGATCACCCGGCCCGAGCGCACGATCGTGGGCCGGAACACCCCATTGTTGCCGGGAACGATGGCCTGCGCGTGCGCCGCATCGACCATCAGAGCGCGATCCTTGAACCCGAGCAGGTACTCATCGAAGCCGGGAAGCGCGCGGACCGTCCTCGGCGGTGCGGCGGGCGCATCGAGCAGCGCGGGCGGGCAGTACATCTCGGTGCCCTCGCACGTGATCGTGGCGAGCTCATCACCGGCCTCCGCGATCGCCTCCTTCGCCTCGGCCGTATTGAGCCCGGTCCAGCCCATGAAGTCCTTGCGGGTGGTCGGCCCGTGGCTGCGGAAGTAGCGGATCGCGAGGGTGGCGAGCGCCTCGCCGCGCCCTGGGCGGGCTGGATCGGGGACCCATTCGTCGAGAAGGACGAAGGTCTGCTCGTTGCCGATGCTGGGGGCGATGCAGGTGACGCCGACCTGGCTGGCGTACCAGAGGAAGTGGTAGCTGCGCTGCCCCTGCGTGCCGATTCCGGCTTCCTCGAGCGCCTGGAGGCATTGCGCCCGGGTCATGCGCCCGCCTCCGGTCAGCGCGGCACCCAGCACATCGACTGCCCGGACCATCGCTTGCCGGTCGAGGTCATGGTGCTCGTGGCGGCGCTCCGCCCCTCCCAGCACCTTCCGGCCGGTCAGCTCCAGCATCCAGCGGGCATCGCGCGAGGGCACGAAGTGAACAGTGCCGCGCATCGGCCATGTCCGCAGCGCTTGCTTGTCCTCGAGGGCTTGCTGCACATCCTCAGCGGTGTGGCCGGGCAGTCGCGCGCCCAGTGACCACAGTCCGCTGCCGAGATCCTGGGCCTGCATGGCACCGAACCACTCGACCACCTCGGCAACGGTTCGCGCCTCCGGGGACGAGGGGGCGAGCAGCAGGCTGTGCATGCGACGGGCTAGGACCTCACGGGGCTTCATCTCCACGGGATCGGTTCTACTCCCCTGCCCTGACATTGACCCGCGACCCGCCCCGGTTGTGTGCCGTTTTGCACCCTCCAGAGTGCCCAAGTGGGTGCAAAGGCTCGCACAACCGGGCGATCCCACGACGAAAAGCGACACGATGGCCCGCGCCCCCAGTGCGGGAGCGCGGGCCATTCGCAGCAACGGTCAGAGCAGCGAGCTGGTGATCGTCAGGCCGGGGTCCTGGGCGAACACCCAGATGAGGACGAGCGCGGCACCAGCGAGGGCGATGTCCTTGTTGAAGGAGATCTGTGTGTTCATCTTCGCGGCCGGGTCCGTCTCGGCCCAGAAGTTGTGCATGATGATCGCGGTGGGAACGAGGAACAGGAACAGCAGCGCCGCGCCGATCTCCCCGTAGACGCCGAGCAGGACGCTCAGGCCGCCGACAACGAGGACGATCCCGCTGGCGATGGTGGCGGGCTTGGCGAAGGGCACGCCCTTGGACCTCGCGTAGCCTGCCATGGCGTCGGCCTGGGTCAAGTGGCCGATGGCGGAGAACAGGAACAGCGCGCTGAAGAGGATGCGGCCTGCGAGAAGTACGACGTCCATGAGGGTTTTCCTATCCGTGTGGTGCTCGGGCGGCCGTTCCGCCCTACTCCCACCCTCAACTTAGTTGCGTATGCAACTATTTCCAGGCATGGCGTGACGTCGGCCACGCGCCAGCCCGCCCCCGCGCGCCCCGACACCGAGAAGGGCGCACGACCGAGAGCCAGCTAATCCTCGAGCGGCGTGATGTGCATGCGCTGCCCGGATGGGCCGAAGATGCCAAGGAACTCCACACCGTCGGCGGTGGCGCTGCCGAACCAGTGCGGCGTGCGGGTGTCGAACTCGGCGGCCTCGCCCGGCCCGAGGATGTATTCCTGATCGCCGAGCAGCAGGCGCAGCTGCCCGCGCAGCACGTAGAACCATTCGTGGCCGGGGTGCACGCGCAGGCGCGGGGCTGCCGCAGCGCCGGGGTGCGCGGGGGCGCCAGGCAGGACGTGCTTGAAGGCATGCAAGCCGGACGCGCCGTGGCTCAGCGGCAGGATCGTGCGATCACCACGGCGCAGGGGACGAATGTGCACGCGCGGATCCCCGGTAGCGGGAGCGCCCACGAGGTCATCAAGGGGCACGTTGTAGGTCCTCGAGAGCGGTAGCAGCAGCTCGAGGGTGGGGCGGCGCTGGCCGGACTCGAGGCGCGAGAGGGTGCTCGTCGAGATTCCGGTCTGCGCGGCGACATCGGCGAGTGTGAGGTCGCGCTGGGTGCGCGCGGCACGCAGGCGGCCCGCCACGGCAGTGAGGGTGTTCTCGAGGGTTTCGTCCATCCCCCGAGTTTGCCATAGCAGCAACACTCCTTGCCGCCACCCACCCTGAGTCGCAGACTTGGAGAACATCCAGCAGCGAAGGAGATCCCATGAGCACCTACGATGTCGCGATCATCGGTGGCGGCCCGGCAGGCCTCGCCGCCGCGGTCGCCCTGGGCCGTTCCCTGCGATCAGTGATCGTGATCGACGGCGGCGAGCCCCGCAACGCCTTGGCAGGGGGCGCGCACAATGTCCTCGGCCAGGAGGGCATCGCGCCCCGCGACCTGCTGCGGCAGGGGCGGTCCGAGGCACGCGGCTACGGCGCGGTCATCGTGGACGCAACGGTCGAGCGGGCACGGCCAGCAGGAGCGAGGGGCTTCGTGCTCGGCCTCGACGATGGCACCGAGGCCAGCGCTCGGCGAGTGCTGATCGCCACGGGCATCATCGACGAGCTGCCGGAGGTGCCGGGCCTGCGCGCGCACTGGGGATCCCGGCTGCTGCACTGCCCGTACTGCCACGGCTGGGAGGCGCGCGGCCAAGCGATCGGCGTGCTCGCCACCGGGCCGATGGCCCTGCACCAAGCACTGCTGTTCCGGCAGCTCAGCGACTCGGTCACGGTTTTCGTGCACGGGCGGGAGGAGTTCGACGCCGCGGAGCGCGAGCAGCTCGACGCGCTCGGCATTCCTGTTGTGCCCGGGCCCGTGCTGGAAGTCCGCGGGGGCAGGCCGCTGCGCGTGCTCCTAGCTGGTGGCAGCAGCCACGATGTGGACTACCTCGCGGTGGCGCCCCGCTTTCTGGCGCGGACCGGCGTCTATGAGCAGCTCGGCGGTGCGGCATCCGAGCATCCGATGGGCAGCTTCATCGAGACCGATGCGATGGGCCGCACGGCGGTCGAGGGCGTGTGGGCGGCGGGCAACGTTCGCGACTTCAAGTCGATGGTCACCGCCTCTGCCGGGGACGGGGTGGCCGTCGCGGCCGGGATCAATGCGGACCTGGTGGCCGAGGATGCGCGCGCAGCGGTGGAGCGGGCACGGGCCACTTCCATGCTTCAATCTGACGTGCCAGTCATATGACCAAACCGTCAGGCTTCGGCACGCTCCCGCTCGGCAGGTGGCTCATCGAGCGCGGCGAGCGACCGGTGCGCGGCGGCGGGATCATCGCCAAGTCCGACGAAGTAGCTCTCCAGCAGCGGCGCGAGGACCTTCGCCACCCCGCTGGGCTGCTCGATGTAGCCGCCGAGCTCGAGCATCGTGTAGCCATGGATGGCTGACCACCATTGCGTGGCGATCCGCACGGGGCTGCCCGCGTCGAACCTGCCAGCATCGAGGGCACGGTGGACCGCCTCGATGACCAGCCCGAAGGTCTCGGCCCTGCCGATGCGCAGTTGCTCGGGGGAATGGCGCCGGTAGGGGCCGAGGGAGGCGGAGCCGAACATGATGGCGTAGAGGCTTCCGTTGGCCCGCGCGTTGGCCAGGTAGGCGCGGGATAGCCGCGCGATGTCGGCAACGGGGTCCTCGGTGCGCCCGGCGCGCGCCATCTGGCGGGCAAGCCGGCTGAATGCCTCCTCGACCACGGCGTCGACGAGCGAAGCGATCGAGCCGAAGTGGGTGTAGACCGCCATGGTCGAGGTTCCCGCCTCGGCGGAGACGCGCCTGGTCGTCAGCGCGGAGGGGCCTTCCTCCGCGAGCAGCCGCGCGGCGCTATCGAGCAGCTTGTCGCGCATGTGATGGGCATCCCGTGTTCCTGCCATGCTTTCCATCCTTGCATCGCACCTGCTATAACCACTGTTATAACAATCGTTTAGGAGCGACTATGAGCAAGACCCTCACGGGCAGGGCAACGTGGCTCGCCCTCGCGATCGTCTGCGTCGTCTATGCCCCCATGGCGATCGAGTACATGTGGACCTTCTTCGGCATGCGCAGCCCGCAGCTATGGATCAGCACGTTCGCGCAGGTGGTCGGCGAGGGACGCGCCACTGGACCCGGCTCGGTGGAGCACGAGCAGGCCGCCGTGTATGCCGACAACCGCCTCGCGCTGCTGCTGCACACCACGACCGGGGGCCTGGCGATCCTGCTGGCCATCGCGCAGTTCAGCAGCCGCCTGCGTGCCCGCCACCTCGCCCTGCACCGCGTTACCGGGCGCATCTTCGCTGGACTCGTGGTGATCAGCATGATCACGTCGATGATCTACCTCGTGCGCGTCGGCCCCGCGGGAGCCTTCGACGGGCCTGCCTTCCACCTGCAGCTGTGGTTCCTCGCGATCGGCACGCTCGCCGCCACCATCTCCGCGGTGATGGCGATCCGCGCGCGCCAGCTCTGGATCCACCAGAGCCTGATGGCCTACGCCTTCGCGCTGCTGCTCACCGCTCCCCTGCTACGCGTGCAGTACATGATCTACGGGGCGATGGATCCTGGATACTCGCAGGAGCTCACCAACATGATGGGCGCGATCGTGCTCGGTTTCGCCGCGGTGACCGGCGCGATCCTCGCATCCCGGCATTTCAGCTCCCCGGGAAAGGCATCAGTAGCGCCGCTCGGCCGGATCGATGCGCTCGCTTGGGCATCGACCGTCCTTGGCACAGGTCTGATCGCGGCGCTGCACGAGCGCTGGATCGGCGACATCACGATCCTGACCGTGACCCTTGTGGCGAGCTTCATGCTGTTCCTCGGCGGATTCGTGCTCGCCGAGAGCAGCGCAGGCCGTGGCACGGATCAGCGGGCGCTGGCCGACTGGCGCATCCATCGGCGGGCGATCTCGCTCGCCCCGGCCATGTTCCTCGCCCTCTGGCTGGTGTACGCGATCCCGTTCACGACGTTCGAGGCGTTCTACGGCGCCGCGCTGACCGCACCGCCCGCGGTGCTGACCTTCGGGCTAGTGATCGTTCTCGTCCAGCGCCGCGCCGCGCGTCGCCCGCGTCAGCCCCGCGCTGGTTCGGCATCCTCGGTGGCAGCGGGCGCCCAGCCGGGGCCGCGCAGCATGTAGCCTGCCCGGTCCCGCCAGCTCCGGGCGCCGCGGATGTCCCGCCAGATCGCGACGAACTCGTGGGTGGCCACGCGCAGCGGGTTGTGGGTGTTGATGTTCTTGGTCAGCCCGTAGCGCACCCGCTCGCCCTCCGGCTCGAAGGTGCCGAAGATCCGGTCCCACACGATGAGGATGCCGCCGTAGTTCTTGTCGAGGTACTGCGGGTTGGTGCCGTGGTGCACTCGGTGGTGCGACGGGGTGTTGAACAGGTACTCGATCGGTGCCCACAGCTTGCCGACTCGCTCGGTGTGGATGAAGAACTGGTAGAGCAGGTTCCAGGACTGCGCGAGCAGGATCATCCACGGCGGGAAGCCGAGCAGCGCCAGCGGCAGCCAGTACGGCATGGACGAGAACGGCGTCCAGGGCTGGCGCAGGGCGGTGGAGAGGTTGTAGTACTCGCTGGAGTGGTGCACCACGTGGCTGGCCCAGAACACCCGGATGGTGTGGTGGGTGCGGTGGTACCAGTAGTAGAGGAAGTCGTCGAGGAAGAACAGCACCACCCAGGTGAGCGGGTTCGCTGGATCGACCTGCAGCGGGGTGAGCAGGTAAGCAGCGGCGTAGATCGCGACGACGGCGAGCTTCCAGCCGATGTTGATCACGACGTTGCCCAGGCCCATGGTGATGCTGGTTCGGGCATCGCGCAGGTCGTAGCCAAGCTGGTCCTCGTCGGGGCGCCAGCGGAACGAGATCGCCTCGATGGCGAGCATCAGCACGAAGACGGGGACGGCATGCAGGATCAGGTCGAACATCTCACGGCTCCAGGATCGGTGCGAGCAGTCGCTCGGTGAGCGCCTTGGCCCCGTCCCCGTCGCGGTCGGCGATCAGGCGGGCGAGGGCGAGGTGGTTGTCGCGGTCGGCGTACTCCGCGACGAGAGCGGGGATGCGCTCCACGCCGATGGCGAAGATCCCGGCCACGAGGGTGTTGAGGCCAAGCCGGAACGCGATGTTGTGGGTGCCGTCGATCACGGCGGTCCAGAAGGCGAGGTCGGCGGCGGTGAGCTCGGCGACGGTGGCGGGCCCGGCCGGATAGCCGTCGGCGGTGGCGAGCACGCGCGCGAGCTCGGCGTCGGTGGCGGTGGTGGCGCACAGCAGTGCCGCATCGGCGGCGACGGTGGCGCGCAGGGCGAGGATGTCGCGCAGCACCCGCTCGGCGGGAACCGCGCCACTGGTGGCGAGCGCGTGGAGCACCTCGAGCCCGGCGGTGTGGCGCCAGTCCTCGATGCGAGTCTTGCCGCCCTGGGCGATGCGCACGAGGCCAACCTGCTGCACGCGCTTGAGGGCCTCGCGGATGGCGTGGCGATTGACCTCGAAGGCGGCGGCGAGCTCGCGCTCGGAGGGCAGCGCGTCGCCGGGGGCGGCGCGGCCGGAGAGGATCTCGTCGACGAGCGCGGCGAACACCGTGTCGGAGACAGCGGCACGGGCGACGGGGGCGATGTCCATGGATCCAAGAATGACCCAGCCCCAGCCGACATGTCAACTGGTTGGACCAGTTGGTTCCGGGGCCCCACCAATGCCGTGCGCGAGTGGAAACTTTTCCCGCCCCAGCCGGGAAAAGTTTCCACTCGCGCCGCTCGGACCTAGATCCGGGCCCGGCCACCCGGGTGGCGCACCCCCTCGGCCGGGCGAGGACCCGGAACCGCGCGGTAGCGTGGCCATGTTGTGCCGCAGGAGACCCCGGCAAGCAGCGAAGGAGCACACGCATGCAAGGACAATCACGTGAGGGACGCGTCATCACCGGTGGGGCCGTGCAGTTCCCCGGTCCCGATGGCGTGATGCTCGCCGGCCATGTCGATGTGCCGGACGGGCCTGCCCAGGCGTTCGCGGTGTTCGCGCATGCGTTCACCTTCAGCAAGGACACCGTCGCTGCCTCTCGCATCGCGCGCGCGCTGACCGAGTCGGGCATCGCGGTGCTGCGCTTCGACTTCGCCGGGCTCGGCTCGTCGGAGGGCGATTTCTCCGACACGAGCTTCAGTTCCAACATCGCTGATATCGATGCGGCCTCGAACTTCCTGCGCGAGCACTACGAGGCCCCGTCGATCCTGATCGGCCATTCCCTCGGAGGTGCTGCCGTGCTCGGGGCGGCACACCGCATCCCCGAGGTGCGGGCGGTGGTCACCCTCGGCGCGCCCGCTGATCCGGCGCACGTGGCGCACCTGTTCGATGAGTCGCGGGAGGAGATCGAGGAGTGCGGGCACGCCACGGTCACCCTTGCCGGGCGCAAGTTCACCATTCGCCGCGAGTTCCTCCAGGACATTGAGTCGCAGCCGCAGCGCGATCGCATCCGCGGCCTCGACGCGGCCCTGCTGATCCTGCACTCGCCGATCGATGAGATCGTCGCGATCGACAATGCCCGGCAGCTCTATGACACCGCCCGGCACCCGAAGTCGTTCGTCACCATCGACGGGGCGAACCATCTGCTCACCGATCGGCGCGATGCCGCCTATGTGGCGTCGATCATCGCGGCCTGGTCCTCGCGCTACACCCGCACCGAGCAGGCCCCGGCTCCCGCCGAGCCCGATCTCGCTGCCCCCGATGGCACCGTCACCGTCACCGAGGCGAACGAGGGCATCTACGCCCAGCACATCGCGGCGGGCAAGCATCGCCTGCGTGCCGATGAGCCCGAGCCGATCGGCGATGACACCGGGCCGTCGCCGTATGATCTGCTGCTCGCCTCACTGGGCTCGTGCACCTCGATGACCATCCGGATGTATGCCAACCGGAAGAACTGGCCGCTCGACGGAGTGCATGTGTCGCTGCGGCATTCGCGCGTGCATGCCAAGGATTGCGCGGCGTGCGAGACCACGAAGGGCTACATCGATCACATCGAGCGCGATATCCGCATCACCGGCGACCTTGACGACGAGCAGCGTGCCCGGCTGATGGAGATCGCGGACCGCTGCCCTGTGCACCGGACCCTCCACTCGGAGATCCACGTCACCACCCGCGAGGCGAGCTGAGCTTCTCGGTTTGGCCGGGCCGGGCGATGACGAACTCATGGAAAGCCCGGGCGGCGGGCGGCAGGGGCGCTGCCGCGCTGCGGACGAGTCCGACGTCGCGGGTCGCGCGGGCCCCGGCGAGCGGTACTTGCACGAGCCCCTCGGGAAGCAGCGGGTGCTGCTCGATGGGCATGAGGGCGACCCCGAGCCCGGCGGCGACCATTCCGGCGATGGTGAGCAGCTCGGAGGTCTCGAAGGTGATGCGGGGCCGGAACCCGGCGGTGGCGCAATGCTCCTCGAGGATGCGTCGCATGCCGTAGCCCTGGTGCATGGTGATGAACGGCTCCGCGGCCACCTCGGCGAGATCCACGGCCTGGCGGGCGGCGAGGGGGTGCTCGTCGGGGACGGCGAGGGCGAGCTGCTGCTCGATCAGCTGGGTCCAAGCGACGCCGGTGGCGTGGGGCCGGGGCGAGACGATTCCGAGGTCGAGCGTGCCGTCGAGGACGCGGTCGGTGATCGTGGAGGCGGCGTCCTGGGCGAGGGTGAAGGCCACGCGGGGCTCGGTGGCGCGGAACTCCCGGATCAGCCGCGGGACGAGCCAGGATCCGAAGGAATGGAGGAACCCGAGCCGGACGGTGCCTAGCGCGGGGTTGGCGAGGTCGGCGATGCGGCGACGGGCGGTGTCGAGCTCGGCGGAGGCGCGGCGCGCGTGGTCGAGGAGGATGCGTCCGGCGGCGGTGAGCTCGAGGCGGTGGCCGCGCCGGTCGAACAGCGCCGCACCAAGGCTGGCCTCGAGGCGGCGGAGCCTGCGCGAGAGGGTGGGCTGGGAGACGCGGAGCTCATCGGCGGCGGCGGAGACCTGGCCGTGCTCGGCGATGGCGATGAACTCGTGAAGCGCGTCACTGGTGCTCGCTGGCATGAGCGCCCCCAACTGGTTGTATGCCTTGACTGCATGCACTGTAACGGATTCATGCATTTTCCTTCATCACGCTGGTGGCCGACGATCACAGGCATGCCACCGCCAACAACAGCCGCTGCGAGCGCGCGACCGCTCGCGCCGCATGGCGTGGACTCGCGCGGGTACCGGGCGATCACCGTGGCACTGTTCATCGCCGGGGTCACCACCTTCGGGTCGATGTACTCCACGCAGGCCGTCCTGCCCGAGCTTTCCCGCGCCTTCGGCGTCGCCCCCGCCACCTCGGCGCTCGCGATGTCAGTGACGACCGGGACTCTCGCGCTGGCCATCATCCCGGCGAGCGCCTTGTCCTCCCGGTTCGGCCGCACCCGGGTAATGACGATCTCCGCGATCGCCGCCGCGGTCATCGGTCTGCTCGTGCCGCTCTCCCCCACCCTTGCCACCGTCCTGGTGCTGCGCGCCCTGCAGGGCCTCGCGCTCGCCGGGGTGCCCGCGGTAGCGATGGCCTATCTCGCCGAGGAGATCGAGGGTGCTTCGCTGGGCCAGGCGATGGGCCGCTACATCGCTGGCACCACCGTCGGCGCGCTGCTCGGGCGGATCCTCGCCTCCGGGCTGCTCGACGTCACGTCCTGGCGCTGGGCGCTCGAGGCGACCGCGCTCGTCGCCGCGGGCAGCGCCATCGTGATGATGCGGATGCTGCCACCCTCGCGCATGTTCGTCGCGCGCCCCGTCTCCCTGCGCGCCACCGCCCGCCAGGCCGCGGGGCACCTCCGGGATTCCCGGATGCTCGCCCTGTTCGCGGTCAGCTTCCTGCTGATGGGCGCGTTCGTGTCGATGTACAACTTCCTCGGCTACCGGCTGCTCGGGGAACCGTTCGGGCTCGCCCCGGCGCTGGCGGGCCTGGTGTTCCTGTTCTACCTCTCGGGCACCGTGTCCTCGCCGCGCGCGGGGCGGCTCGCTGACCGGTTCGGGCGGCGCGGGGTGCTGATCGCCGCGATCGCGCTGATGCTGCTTGGCACCGCGCTCGCGCTGCCAGCGACGCTGCCCACGCTCCTCGCCGGGATAGCAGTGCTCACCACCGGTTTCTTTGCTGCCCACGCGGTGGCTTCGAGCTGGGTGGGGGTGCTGGCCCGGCGCGACCGGGCGGAGGCGTCCTCGCTGTACCTCGCGGCCTACTACACCGGTTCCGCGGTCCTCGGCGGCGGCGCGGGCATCATGTTCGACCACGGCGGCTGGGCAGGGCTGGTGGCGCACGTCGGCGCATGCGTCATGCTCGCGCTGGTCGTGGTCATCAGCGTGCTGCCGCGCTCGGTGGGTCGAAGCGGCTAGCCCCGCACGTCCTCCAGCGCCCGAGCACCCTCTCCAAGAACGTCTTCGACCTGCTCACCGCCGATCGTGACGGCCATGCGCAGCAGGTCCTCGTCGCGCTCGCCGGTACCGACCCTGGGAGCGGTATCCGGTGGACGGATGACCGCGAGGCCCGGGCTTGGAACCGCAAGGAGATCCTCGAGCTGCTGCGCGCGCTCGGCGCGACCGGTCCACGCGTGGACCGCGGCGCGGGACTGCCGCGCGAGGTATCCGTGCACGGCCAGCAGCTCCATGATCGCGGAGAAGCCGCTATTGCCGGCAACGGCGTGGGCGGCGCTGCGGGTGCGCAGCACGAGCACGTGCGAGGCGCCCCACGCAAGCGCGGTATCGAGCGGCACGGATTCGGCGAGGCCGCCGTCGAGGTAGCGGTTGCCACCGAGGTGTACCGGTGGCCCGGCCACGAGCGGCAGGGCGCAGCTCGCGCGCAGGGCGGCCCTGATCCCGGCAGGCGTGCGCGTGTGCGGGTGCAGGTCCGCGGCAGCGCCCGTGGCCAGCTCGGTCGCCACGGGGTGCAGCGTGGTGGGATGCGCGCCGATCGCGCCGAAGTCCATCGGGGCGATGGTGGTGTAGATCGTCTCGACAAGATGCTCGACGTCGAAGGCGCGGCCGCCGGTGAACAGGCGGCGCGGCTCGAGGACACGATGCACCACCCGGGGCTCCCACCAGGTCCACAGGTGCTCGTTGGCGGTCCCGGCGAGGAACCAGGCAGCATTGAGCGCCCCGGCGGAGGTGCCGAACACCGCGTCGAAGGCGTTGCTGTAGCCAAGCCGCTCGAGCGCAGCGACCATGCCGCCCGAGTAGGCGCCGCGAGCGCCCCCTCCCTCGATGACCAGTGCGACCTTGTGTTCGTCCGCGCGATCGGCGGCGGTGGTGGCGGTGGCACGGCGATGCTGCAGGATGTCGAGAACGGTGCCCTGCGGGCGCGAGAAGCTGTGCATGAGACGTAACGTAGCGGTTATTGATCAATCGTGCAGTAACGACGGTTACTACGCTCGTGAACATTGCGCGCCGCTCGGTTACCGGAGCGTTGCGGCCATCGCTCACACCTCGGCATCCCCGAACCATTTGCGCAGCGCCTGCTCGAGATCGTGCTGGTCCTCGCCCGCCCAGGCGATGTGACCGTCGGGGCGCAGCAGCACGCCGGGCGCGTCCACCTCCATGCTGGTCTCGACGAAGCGATCCACCCGGCCTGTCCATCCCGACACCGAGAGCGTTCCGGCCTGGTCGAGCAGCATGCCGCGACCGTGGTGCAGGCACTCGTAGAGGCGGCCGCTCCCGAGGGCGATGTCGCGCAGGCGCTTGCCCACGAGCTCGTGGCCCCCGCCGAGTTCGTAGCGGATCCCGATGGCGATGAGCTTCTCGGTGAGGTGACGGTTGACCTCGTCGATGTCCATCAGTTCGGCGAGCAGGCGGCGCACGGCTTGCGGTCCTGGATCGGTGGAGAGCAGCTGCATCTGCGCGCGGGTGTTGTCGAGCACGTCGGCGGCGACGGGGTGCCGCTCGGCGTGATAGGTCTCCAGCAGGCCCGCGGGCGCCCAGCCGTTGATCTCGGCGGCGAGCTTCCAGCCGAGGTTGAACGCATCCTGGATGCCCAGGTTGAGCCCCTGCCCGCCCACGGGTGGGTGGATGTGCGCGGCGTCGCCGGCGAGCAGCACCCGCCCCACCTGGTAGTGCTCGGCCTGGCGAGTGGCGTCGCCGAAGCGGGACAGCCATCGTGGCGAGCGGGCGCCGAGGTCGGTTCCCGCTGTCGCTCGGAGCTGCTCAGTGAACTCGGCGAGAGTCGGAGGCACCGAGCGGTCCCCTGCTACCCCGGCGGCGGGCACGATCACCCGGTAGGCCCCGTCGCCGAGGGGCATGGCCCCGAACCGCTTCTCGGTCTCGCGCACCCGTGCGGTCACGGCCATGACGGTCTCGACGGTTTCGCCGAGCTCCATCTCGCCGAGCAGGGTCTCCACGCGCGAGGGCTCGCCGGGGAAGCCGACCCCGAGGAGCTTGCGAACCGTGGAGCGGCCGCCATCGCAGCCGACGAGGTAGCGGGCGCGCAGCTCGCGACCGTCGGCGAGGACCACGGCCACCCCTTGCTCGTCCTGCTCCAGGCTGGCGAGGGCGTGGCCGCGCCACACTTGCGCGCCACGGTCGATGGCGCTCTCGGCGAGCAGCCGGTCGGTGATGGTCTGCGGGATGCCGAGCACATAGCCGTGCGCGGTATCGAGGTTGGCGGGGGCGGGCTTGGCGATGCCGGCGAAGAAGCCGCCGAGCGGATGCTTCTCGCCGTGGGCGAGGAACGGTCCGAGCATGCCGCGCTGATCGAGGATCTCGAGGGAACGCGCGTGCAGCCCGAGCGCGCGCACGTAGGGCGGTGGCTCGGCATCGCGCTCGACGATCAGCACCTCGATGCCGTGCAGCCGCAGCTCGCGCGCCAGCATCAGGCCCGTCGGTCCTGCCCCCGCGATGATCACATCAATCATGGAATCCCCCTGGTCATCGGGGCCGCGCCGCCGCGTGCCCACGCCATGAACGGTGATTGTGCGCCCCCACCGGGGCCTTGCCGCAAGCCCCCCAGTGCGCTATATGTTGAAGGTGGCAGGGAACGGAAGTCGTTTCCTGCCATTGCTGTCTTCCGGGGAGCGTCATCGCGCGACGACGACTACGGTGGTGGGCGTCCACGACCGGAGCGGAGCCCACGGTTCCCTGCATTCCCGAGGAGCGCAATGAAGATCGGCATCATCATCGGTTCGATTCGTGACGACCGCAAGGGAGCTCTAGTCGGTTCCTGGGTCAGCGGAGCAGCGAAAGCGCGCGATGATGCTGATTTCACGGTGATCGATCTGAAGGCGTTCGACGTTCCCCTGCTGACCTCCGCGACGGTTCCGGGCGCGGCGAACCGGCAATACGATTCCGACGCTGTCACCGCCTGGGGCGCGGCGATCGATGAGTGCGATGGCTTCGTGTTCGTCACCCCCGAGTACAACCACGGTGTCCCGGGCGGGTTCAAGAACGCGTTCGACAGCATCGGCCCTGAGTGGACGGGCAAGACCGTCGCGTTCGTCTCCTACGGCGCGGACGGCGGCGTGCGCGCGGTGGAGCATTGGCGGCAGATCATCGCGAACTTCCACATGCATGACGTCAGGACGCAGGTAGCGCTGGGCCTGTTCACCGATTTCGACGATTCAGGCCTGGCCCTGCAGGATCGCCGCGAGGGCGAGCTGTCGACGTTGCTCGATCATCTGGTGTCGCTGACCGAGCGCCTCGCCTGACCCTGGCGGACCTCCTCCACCGTGACGTTTCGCGTCGCTTCGCTCGTCCGTTCCGGCCACCGCGGGAAGATCGTTTCACTGTGATTCAGATCACTAAATCGGCGATTTGGGCGTAGTGTCGGAAGTAGCGGCAACACAGGGTTGTGGTGCCTTTGTGGTGAGCCAAGGAGGGCCAATGACTTCATCGGATTCGCTGCACGAGACTCCCGTCTCGCAGTGGCACGATAAAAAGCGCTACTGGTGGATGCTCGGGATGGCGGTCCCTGCCTTGTTCCTGGTGGGAATGGGTTTCGTGGCGCTGTACAACAGCCTCGGCTGGACTACTGCGGCATCGGTCTCCTGGTGGATCGGACCGATCCTCGTCTACCTGATCATCCCGCTGATCGACATGGCCCTCGGACCGGACGGCTCGAACCCGCCGGATGACTGGATGGAGAAGCTGGAGAACGACAAGTACTACCGGTACATCCTTTACGCCTACACCCCCATCCAGTACACCGGATTCGTGTTCGCCTGCTATTTCGTCACGGCGAGCAATCCGAGCTGGATCGGCTACGACGGTCCGCTGTCGTTCATCGACAAGGTCGGCGTGATGGCCACGATGGCCATGATCGGTGGCATCGGCATCAACACCGCGCACGAGCTCGGCCACAAGAAGGTGCAGCTCGAGCGCTGGCTGTCGAAGATCACCCTCGCGCAGACCTTCTACGGCCACTTCTACGTCGAGCACAACCGCGGCCACCACGTCCGCGTCGCCACCCCCGAGGATCCCGCGAGCTCGCGATTCGGCGAGAGCTTCTGGATGTTCCTCCCCCGCACAGTGTTTGGCAGCCTCAAGTCCGCCTGGCACCTCGAGCAGCAGCGCTTCGAGCGCATGGGCAAGAGCCCCTGGTCGATCAAGAACGACGTGCTCAATGCCTGGCTGATGTCGGTGGTGCTCTGGGGCGCGATGGTGGCGATCTTCGGCTGGGCGGTGCTGCCGTGGATCATCCTCCAGGCCGTGTGGGGCTTCTCCCTGCTCGAGGTAGTCAACTACCTGGAGCACTACGGCCTGGTGCGGCAGAAGACCGCGAGCGGGCGGTACGAGCGGTGCGCGCCCTCGCACTCGTGGAACAGCGACCACATCTGCACCAACGTGTTCCTGTACCACCTGCAGCGCCACAGCGACCACCACGCCTACCCCACCCGCCGCTACCAGATCCTGCGCTCCTGGGACGGCGCGCCGAGCCTGCCGGGCGGCTACGCCAGCATGATCGTGATCGCCTACTTCCCGCCCATCTGGCGCAAGGTCATGGACAAGCGCGTGCTCGCCCACTACAACGGCGACATCACCAAGGCCAACATCTATCCGCCCAAGCGGGAGAAGATCCTCGCCAAGTACGGGGCCGGGAGCTCCAGCCCAGGAGGATCTAGCGCAGGAGGATCCAGCGACGGGGAATCCTGACCCTTCCGTAGCCGTGCACACGGTGCCCTCCCGGTCCACGCCGACCGGGAGGGCACCGTCGTCGCGGGGCACAATGGCAGCCATGGATGAGATGACGCGCGCGCACCGCACCGCCGGGACGATCTACCTGCTCGCCGCTGCGGTGGTGATCAGCGGCATGGTGCTCTATGCGCGCACGGGCATCGATCTCGAGGAGGCCGTGCGCGACGGCACGATGGCCACCTACCTCGATGCCGCATCGGGCAGCGCCGCTCTCGTCATCAACTATGCGATGTGGATCGCCACCGCGCTGCTCGTCGCGCTCGGCTCGGTCGCGCTGGCCGCGGCGGACCGGGCTCCAGCGACGATCATGGGTGCTGCCATAGCCGTGATCGCGGCCGCGCTGGCCCTGCCCACGTACTTGCTCGCCATGACCATCGTGGTGGCCGCCGCCGACGAGGAGGCAGTCGAGCTCGCGGCCGTGCTGGGCTGGATGGCCTCGCGCGCCGACTGGACCACCACGGCACTGCTGCTCGGCCTCGCGCCCGCGCTGCTGGCCTGGTCGGGCACATGGGCACCCGGGTGGCTGCGGGCGCTGGGCGCCGTCTCGGCGGCGTGCGGAGCCGTGGCGATCGGCGTGCTGGCGGTCGAGCCGCTCGCATCCGCTGGGTATGCCGTGCTCGTCACTGGCCCTGCATGGCTGATCGCTGCCGGGGCGGTGCTCGTCAGCCCTTCGCGCGGCGCTGCTCGCGAAGCTGCTGGCGCATCGCCGCATACTCGTCCGGGTCGATCTCGCCGCTGACGAAGCGCCGGTCGAGCAGTTGCTCCGCCGTCGGCGCTCCCGGATCGCCCGCGCCGCTGCGGGTCAGCACGATCACCGCCCACACGAGCAGGGCGAGCAACGAGATCCACACCACGGGCATGAGCATCATCCAGAGCCAGCCGCCGTCCCACCCGTACATCATCGCCATCACCGCTTCCTTGCTCGTTGCTCCTGATCCTTCTCGCGCGGGCGTGGCAGCGACAGGGCCGCCGGTCATGGAGCACGGGGCCGACCGGCACGGATCACGGGGGCATTGGTCCCTGCGGCCGTTCCTGCGGCGGGTGGCCGTGCCTGGTCTTGTAGGCGCGCAGGTACCCGTCCACAGCGGTGGGCAGGGTCGGGAAGATCTGTTCCTCGCCGATCCTTCCCAGCAGGCCCGCTGCGTCGAGGTCGGCGCGCAGCTCGCGCTTGACGCGCGCGAGGGCGAGGGTGACGCCGCGCTGCTCGAGCTCGACGCGCAGCTCCTCGAGCATGTCGGTGGCCGTCAGGTCGATCTCGACCATCGCCTCGGTGTTGACGACGAGCCATTCGGTCGGAGTGGGCGCGGAGTCCACGGCAGCGATGGCGCGGCGGTGGAAATCAGCGGCATTGGCGAAGAACAGGGGCGCGTCGTAGCGGTAGACCACGAGTCCCGGCATCCGGCGGGAGCGGGGATAGTCCTCGACATTGTGCATGCCCGCGATGCCTGGCACCTGGCCGAGGACCCCATCGTGCGGGCGAGCCACGCGGCGCAGCAGATCAAGGATGGACAGCACGACAGCGACGATCACTCCATAGAGCACGCCAAGGAGCACCACCGAGATCGTGGTGGTCAGGGCAAGCACGAGCTCGCTGGACCGGTACGCGGCGATGCGGCGGAACTCGCGGAGATCGATCAGCCTCGTGGCAGCGAAGATGACCAGCGCGCCGAGAGCAGCGGTCGGGAACAGGCCGAGGAGCGGGCCGCCGGCGTACAGGACGACGATCACGACAGCTAGCGCCGCGAGGGAGTGCACCTGGGTGCGGCTGCCGATCGCATCGCCGAGCGCCGTGCGGCTCGCGCTGCTGCTGACGGGGAAGGAGCTCAGCGCTCCCGCTCCGAGGTTGGCGGTGCCGAGGGCGAGCAGTTCCTTGTTGGCATCGATGCGGTGACCGTCGCCGCTGGCGAAGGAGCGCGCGGTCAGCACGTTGGTGGAGTAGCTGACGATGGCCACCCCGGCGGCCGCCGGCAGCAACGCCCCGAGGTCACTGGCGCTCACGCCGGGCAGGGCGGGCGCGGGCAGCCCCGCAGGGACCGATCCGACCACGCCGATGCCGATGCTGGCGAGATCGAAGGCCTCGGTGATCGCTGCGGCGAGGACGACCGCGACCAGCGGGACGGGCAGCCGTGGCCAGCGAGCATGCGCGACGAGGAGGAAGGTCGTGGTGGTCGCGGCGAGGACGACGGTCGGCCAGTGGATATCGTCGATCAGCCCGGCGAACGACACCACCCGCGCAACGGCAGCAGTGCCGTCGACCGCCGTGCCAGTGAGGGTGCCGAGCTGGCTGATGATCATGATCAGGGCGATGCCAGCCATGTAGCCCACCAGCACCGGCCGGGAGAGCAGATCGGCGAGGAAGCCGAGCCGGGCCACCCAGCCGAGGATGCAGACCACTCCGACGAGCAGCGCGAGCAGCGCGGCGAGGCTGGCGTAGCGGGCGGGGTCCCCGGCGGCGAGCGGGGCGATCGCGGCTGCCGTCATCAGTGCGGTGGTGGATTCGGGGCCAGCGGAGAGCTTGCGCGAGGTGCCGAGGATCGCGTAGAGCACCAGCGCGGCGCCGATGGCCCACAGCCCCACCACTGGAGGCAGGCCCGCGACGGCCGCATAGGCCATGACCTGCGGAACGAGATAGGCGGCGACGGTGATTCCGGCGAGCATGTCGGCGCGCAGCCAGCGCCGCTGGTAGTGGCGCAAGGTGACGATATTGCGGGGCACCCCGTTTGCCGTTGCCATGGCGACGCTCCGGGCTCGGAAACTGTGGCGTTATGGTGATCCTGCCACGCCGGGGCGGCTACCGTGCAGGTGTCGCCGCCTCACGGCACTGGATCAAGCAGCGCTGCTTGCTTCTTTTGGACAAAACTCCCGATGTGTGATGCATTCTGCACCTTGCCGCGCTATCGTCAGCGAGGTATACAGATCACACGTTTTTGTCTGCGTGTGTCCGTTTCGCTGGAGAGGACAAAGGTGTCGTCAGCAGAAGTAGTTCCAGAGAGCCCGGTGAGCGAGTGGCGCGACAAGAAGCGCTACTGGTGGACCCTCGGCATGCTCGTTCCCGGCGCGATGATCATCGTGCTCGGCCTCGTCTGGGGGCTCAACCAGATCGGCCTCACATCCGTCACGCATGTGCTGTGGTGGGCAGGCCCCATCCTCGTCTACATCCTCATCCCGCTCATCGATATCTTCCTGGGTCCCGACGGCGAGAACCCGCCGGAGGAATGGATGGAGCGGCTCGACAATGACAAGTACTACCGGTACATCCTCTACGCCTACATCCCCCTGCAGTACATCACGTTCTTCATGGCGATGTACCTGATCACCGCCAGTGACCTGGGCTGGCTCGGCTTCGACGGCGGTCTCGGCCTCGTCGACAAGATCGGCCTGGCGGTAAGCGTCTCCTTCGTCGGGGGCATCGGCATCAACACCGCGCACGAGCTCGGCCACAAGAAGGAGAACCTCGAGCGCTGGCTGTCGAAGATCACCCTCGCGCAGACCTTCTACGGCCACTTCTACGTCGAGCACAACCGCGGCCACCACGTCCGCGTCGCCACCCCCGAGGACCCCGCTTCCTCTCGCCTCGGCGAGACGTTCTGGGCCTTCTGGCCGCGCACGGTGTTTGGCAGCCTCACGTCCGCCTGGCACCTCGAGAAGATCCGCTTCGAGCGGATGGGCAAGAGCCACTGGAGCATCAAGAACGATGTGCTCAACGCGTGGCTGATGTCGGTGGTCCTCTTCGGTGCCGCCATCGCGCTCTTCGGCGTTGGGGTCATCCCCTACCTGATCCTGCAGGCGATCCTGGGGTTCTCGCTGCTCGAGGTGGTCAACTACCTGGAGCACTACGGCCTGGTGCGGCAGAAGACCGCGAGCGGGCGCTACGAGCGCTGCTCCCCGCAGCACAGCTGGAACAGCGACCACATCTGCACCAACGTGTTCCTGTACCACCTGCAGCGCCACAGCGACCACCACGCCTACCCCACCCGCCGGTACCAGATCCTGCGCTCCTGGGACGGCGCGCCCAACCTGCCCAGCGGCTACGCCAGCATGATCGTGCTTGCGTACTTCCCGCCCCTGTGGCGGCGCGTGATGGACAAGCGCGTGCTCGCGCATTACAACGGCGACATCACCAAGGCCAACATCCACCCCCGCAAGCGCGAGAAGTACCTCGCAAAGTACGGGGCCACGGCTAGCCCGAGCAACTAGCCAGCACTCCCACCTCCTCCGGGGCCAGCGCACACCGCGCTGGCCCCGGCTCGCGTCCTGGGGCAGCCACACGCGCTCCGGTCTGTCTGCTTGGTGGCAAACTGTGGCGCGGATCGCTTGCGCGCCGGTAGTTTCGAAACCATGGGCCTACCCCCACCCGCGACCACGCTGCCCGCGGAACCCGCGCGGATCGTGCCTTCCCGTGCCGCGGCGCGCGAGCTGATCACCACCCGCATCACCGCCACCTCCGCTGAACCGACGGTCGGCGCCGAGATCGAATGGCTCATCCTCGATCCGGCCGATCCCCGGCGCAGGCCGGCACTGCCAGAGATCGAGGCGGCGCTCGGCCCCTGGGCGCCACCGATCGGGGGCCGATCCGCGCCTTTGCCCGGAGGCTCAGTGGTCACCATCGAGCCGGGCGGGCAGATCGAGCTATCGAGCGCTCCCGCCGCCACCACCCGTGAGCTGCTCGCCGCGTTGCGCGAGGATGCCCGGCTGCTCGCCGCCCGGCTCAGCGACCGCCGCCTCGTGCTTGGCTGCGCGGCCGCCGACACCGGCCGCGCCCCCGAGCGGATCCTCGACGCGCCCCGCTACCGGGCCATGGAGTCGGTGTTCGACCGCAACGGGCCGATGGGCCGGATCATGATGAACAACACCGCCGCGGTGCAGCCATGCGTCGGACCGGGCAGCACTCCGGCCGAATCGGAGGCACGGTGGCAGATGCTCAACGCGATCGGCCCGGCCCTGATCGCGGCATTCGCCGCCTCGCCCCGGGTCGCTGGTGGCGCGGCGGGCCGGTGGGCGTCGCAGCGGATGCGTGCCTGGTTCACCCTCGATCCCTCCCGCACGCGCCTGCCCGCCGGATGCACCCTCGGCGAGGACTACGCGGAGTGGGCACTGGATGTCCCACTGCTGTGCGTGCGATCAAAGGGCGAGCAGTGGGCCGCTCCCCCAGGCCTCGCGCTGGGCGCCTGGATCGAGCAGGGCACCAGGTCCCCCATCGGGCGCGCAGCCACCGTCACAGACGTGGACTACCACCTCACCACCCTGTTCCCGCCCGTGCGGCCCAAGGGATTCTTCGAGATCCGCTACCTCGATCAGCAGCCCGATCAGCAGTGGGACATCCCCGTCGCCGTCGTCGCGGCACTGGTGTCCTGCCCTGCGGCCGTCGAGCACGCGCACGGCATCGCCGAGCCGACGGCCAGCTCGTGGGCGCGGGCAGCCCGCCTCGGCACCCGCGACCCCGGCCTGGCCCGCGCGGCAAGCGACCTGCTGATGCTGGCCGCCAGCCACTGCGAGGACACCACCATCGCGGCCCGCATCGAGCAACTGGCCCGGCCACAGACCACCACAGCACGAGCAGGAGCGCAGTGACCACCGAGCAGCCCAGGCATGATCCGTCGACCAGCCCCGTCCGCGAGCGCATCGCCACGACCCTCGAGCGTGCCCGCGCCCGCAGCACGCTGCTCACCGATTCCGTTGATGAGGCCGATCTCGTCGCGCAGCATTCCCGCCTCATGAGCCCCCTGGTGTGGGACCTCGCGCACATCGGCAACCAGGAGGAGCTGTGGCTCGTCCGCGACGTCGGCGGGCGGGAACCACTGCGCGCGGACATCGACGAGCTCTATGACGCCTTCCAGCATCCCCGCGCCACGCGCCCGCGGCTGCCGCTGCTCGGGCCGCGCGAGGCCCGCGACTACGTGCGCGTGGTCCGGGAAAAGACCCTCGATGTGCTCGATGCGACTCCCCTGGAAGGTTCGCCCCTGATCGAGGGGGGCTTCGCGTTCGGCATGATCGCCCAGCACGAGCAGCAGCACGACGAGACCATGCTCGCCACCCACCAGCTGCGCCGCGGAGAGCCCGTGCTCGCCGACCCGGCGCCGCCTCGTACCCGCATCGACGCCACCGGGCGGGTAGTGGTGCCCGCGGGCCCCTGCGAGATCGGCACTGACCACGAGCCGTGGGCGCTGGACAACGAGCGCCCCGCCCACACCGTGTGGATCGACGAGTTCGCCATCGCCCGCGCTCCGGTCACCTGCGGCGAGTACATGGAGTTCATCGCCGACGGCGGCTACGAGCGACGCGAGCTGTGGACGGAGGAGGGCTGGCAGCACCGGCAGGAGGCAGGGCTCTCCGCGCCACTGTTCTGGCGCCGCGAGGGCGAGCAGTGGTGGCGGCGGCGCTTCGGCCGCGAGGAGGCCGTGCCCGCCGACGAGCCGGTGATGCACGTGTGCTTCCACGAGGCCGAGGCATTCGCCCGCTGGGCCGGGGCGCGGCTGCCCACCGAGCACGAGTGGGAGAAGGCTGCCCGCTTCGACCCCGCTACTGGACGCTCCCGCCGCTACCCGTGGGGCGACGCCGAGCCCACTGCCGAGCACGCCAACCTCGGTCAGCGCCACATCCGTCCCGCGCCGGTGGGCGCCTACCCGGCCGGCGCGTCGCCGCTCGGGGTGCAGCAGCTCATCGGCGATGTGTGGGAGTGGACGTCCTCGCATTTCCTGCCCTATCCCGGCTTCCGGTTCTTCCCCTACGCCGAGTACTCCGAAGTGTTCTTCGGCAGCGATCACCGCGTGCTGCGCGGCGGATCGTTCGGCACCGACGAGGTCGCCATCCGCGGCACGTTCCGAAACTGGGACTATCCAATCCGTCGGCAGATCTTCGCGGGCCTGCGCCTCGCCTGGGACACCGGCAGCACCGGGCCGAGCTGATGTGCCGGCATCTCGCCCGCATCGGCGGACCCATCGTTGTCGCGGACGTGCCCGCCCGCGGGGCGCACTCGCTGGCGCGGCAGGCGCATGCGCCCCGGTTCATGCGCGGCACCGGCACCCTCAACGTCGACGGCTACGGCGTGGCCTGGAGCAATGGTGACGGGTGGCGCTCATACCGGCGGGCAGTGCCGCCGTGGGCGGACCCCTCCGGCGCGGCTGTGCTCGGCGCGGTAACCGCGACCGCTGTGATGGCGGTGGTGCGCGGCGCCACCACGGGAATGCCGTTGAGCGAGCACGCCTGCGCGCCGTTCACCACCGATGGCTGGGCGTTCTCCCACAACGGTTATGCCACCGGATGGCCCGCGAGCCTGGTGCCGCTCGCCCGGGAGATCCCGCTCACCGACCTGATGACCCTCGATGCGTCGGTGGACTCGGCGGTGCTGTGGGCATGGCTGCGCCACCACCTGCGGGCCGGTGCCGATCCCGCCGGGCTGCTGCTCGAGCTCGTGGCGCGCGTCGCCGAGGCCGCGCCCGGCTCCCGGATGAACCTGCTGCTCAGCGACGGCACCACCATCCTCGCCACGGCCTGGGGGCACAGCCTCGCGTGGTGGCGCGATGGTGGCGAGACGGTCGTTGCCAGCGAGCCCACCGACGATGCGCCCGGTTGGCAGTGGGTGCCCGATGGGCAGCTGCTCATCGCCCGGCCCGATCGCGTGGAGACCATCGCCATCCCGAGCACGGCCAGCCCGCCGCCCTGAAACCTTTCCCCCTGCGACCTTTCCCCTGCAGCCCCTTGGATGCCCACGAATCGGAGAACCATGGCCCACAGCACCCAGCACCTCGACGTCCACCTCGCCGACGACGCCCGCGCCGCAGCGCTCGTCGCGGACGTCCGCGACGGGCTCGCCGCCCAGCCCCGCACGCTGCCCCCGAAGTGGTTCTACGACGCCACGGGCAGCGAGTTGTTCGAGCAGATCACCCGGCTTCCCGAGTACTACCCCACCCGCACCGAGAAGGCCCTGCTCACCGGCTGTGCCAACGAGATCGCCGCGATCACCGGGGCGCGCACCATCGTCGAGCTCGGGTCCGGATCCTCGGAGAAGACCCGCCTGCTGCTCGATGCCCTCGATGCGTCCGGCACCCTCGCCACCTACGTCGCCCAGGACGTCTCCCCCGCCGCGCTCGCCGCCGCGATGTCCGAGCTCGAGCAGGACTACCCGGGCCTCGCCGTGCACGGGGTGGTCAGTGATTTCTCCGCCGGTGGGTTCCGCGATGGGCTGCGCTTCGTCCCCGACTACCCGGATCGGATGATGGTCTTCCTCGGCAGCACCATCGGCAACCTCGACCCCGCCGAGCGTGCCGCGTTCCTCGCCGCGATGCGCGAGTCCCTGCGGCCCGGAGAACATGTGCTCATCGGGGCCGGGCTCATCATCGAGGAGGCCACCATGGTCGCCGCCTACGACGATGCCGCTGGTGTGACCGCGGAGTTCAACCGCAATGTGCTCGCGGTGATGAACCGGGAGCTCGGCGCGGACTTCCCCGTCGAGGAGTTCGAGCACGTCGCGGTGTGGGACGCGCGCGCGAAGTGGATCGAGATGCGGCTGCGCGCGCGCTCGGCGATGACCGTCCGCGTCCCCGGTGCCGGGCTCGATGTCGAGCTTGCTGCCGGGGAGGAGATCCGCACCGAGATCTCCGCGAAGTTCGACCTGCTCGATCTCTCCGCGGAGATGGCCGCGCAGGGGCTGCCGGTGGCCCACGCGTGGCAGGACCCGAGGTCGCGGTTCGCGCTGCTGCTCGCCCGCGTCGAGTAGCCCGCGCCCCTGATCAGCGGGAGATAACGATCCATCGCCATCCCTCGTGCGTGTCGGTTTTGGGGACTACCATGTCAGGTAGGTCGGGATCCAACCTGATCAGAGGTGATGCTTTGTGAGCACGACAACGATCCGACGCTTTCTCACGTCGATGATGGGCTCGCTGCTTCTCGCCGTCGGCCTTGTCGCGGGCCCGGGCATACTTGGCTCGGCAGCGGCAGGCGCGTCCCCCTACTGCGGGATCACGTGGGGCTCCCTCGATAAGTCATGGCAGCACTACTCCAGCGGCACGGTCACCAACGTGCGTTCGGGGCGCCACGCGTGCTTCGACCGGCTCGTGGTCGATGTCGCTGGCCCGGTCGCGGGCTACAACGTCCGCTACGTCGATGTGGTGCGGGCTCAGGGCTCCGGCTTCGAGGTGCCCCTGCGCGGCGGTGCCCAGCTGCAAGTCGTCGTCCATGCCCCCGCCTACAACGAGCATGGCAACTCCACTTACTGGCCCGCCGATCGCAGCGAACTGGTCAACGTCTGGGGCTACGACACGTTCCGCCAGGTAGCGTTCGCCGGGACGTTCGAGGGCCAGACATCACTGGGCCTCGGGGTGCGAGCACGGCTGCCTTTCCGGGTATTCACCCTGGAGGGACCGGGCACGTCCTCGCGCGTGGTGATCGACGTGGCGCACTACTGGCAGTAGCTTGCCATCCCCCGTCACCTAGCCCTGGTGCAGCCTTGGGCTAGGTGACGACCCGGCTGGGATCCAGCCTCTTGGCGCCAAACGCACCGGAAACAGTCAAGCGCGATAGAAGCCGACCCGTTCGAACGGCGGCTTCTATCGCGTTTGCGGCGGTCACAGCTCGCCGCCAGCAGCAGCGCCCGGCCTCAGCTGGTGGCGACGGCGCACAGCCCGAGGAACGCTCCGAGCTCGGCGAGCCCGTCGGGAGTGGTCGGCATGTAGTCGGTCAGCGCCTGCGAGCGAACGATGACCGCGAGCCACTGGCCGCGCGAGATAGCGACGTTGAGCCGATTGCGCGACATCAGGAACCCCATGCCGCGCGGCACGTCCTCGACGGCCGAGGCGGTCATGGACACGATCGCGACAGCAGCCTGGCGGCCCTGGAACTTGTCGACGGTGCCGACGAGCACCTCGGAGAGGCCCGCATCGCGCAGGACGACCGAGATGAGGTCCACCTGCGCGTTGTAGGGGGCGACGACGATCAGGTCGGATTCGCCAAGCGGACGCGCGGGCTGGTCGCGGGCGGGCTTCCAGGCGGTGCCAAGCAGGTTTTCGATGGTCTCGCGCACCGCGTGCGCTTCCTCGATCGAGGACGTGGCGTTGCCACGGTGATCGATGGCATGCACCGCGACCCCGGGGGCGATACCGGCGAGGTGGCGGCCGGTGGTGACCTCTGCCTTGGAGCCCAGCCGTCCCTCGTAGGAAAGCGTGGAGACCGCCTCGCACAGGGCGGGGTGCATGCGGAAGGTGGTCTGGAGGAAGTAGCCGTGGCTCTCGGGCATCGTCGCGCGGCCAGCGAGGATCCAGCCCAGGGCCGAGAGGTCCACGGGCTCGGGGTGGGTGCCCTGGCTGACCTGCGGGAGCTGCTGGGGGTCGCCGAGGAGCAGCAGGTTGCGGGTGCTGGCGGTGACGGCGAGGGTGTTGGCGAGCGAGTACTGCCCGGCCTCGTCGATGACGAGCAGGTCCAGGGACTGCTCGGGCACCTGGTTGGCGTTGGAGAACGTCCAGGCCGTGCCACCGACGACGATGCCCTCGTGGGCATCACCGATGAGCCCGGGCAGCGCCTTCTTCGCGACGGTGGTCCACAGCTCGGAGCCGAGGCGGTTCTCGGCCTTGATGACCTGCGTGGCGGGCACCCCGGCCTCGGCGATGCCGTCGAGCATGTTCTCGACGACGGAGTGGCTTTGTGCGACCACGCCGACCTTCCAGCCGTGGTCGTTGACGAGCGAGGCGATGACGCGGGATCCGGTGTAGGTCTTGCCCGTGCCGGGCGGGCCTTGCACGGCCAGGTAGGAATCGGCGAGGTCGAGCAGGGTGGTGGTGATGGCGGTGGCGGTATCGCCGCCCGTGGCGGGCGCGGGCGGGCGGCCGCTGCGGGTGCGCGGGGTGGCGCGCTGCAGGATGTCGAGCCCGGCGCTGGCGGGCAGGTCGGGCCAGAGGTCATCGCATTCCTCGGCGAGGGTGGCGATGGCGGCCTCGAGGCTGGTGGTGGCGGGCGGCGCGGTGGGGGCGAGCGCGACGGGCAGGTCGTCGTGCGGCCCGGCGCCGCGGGGGGCGCGCTCGCGGAGGACGGCGCCCTTGCTCGGGTAGCGGATGCCAGCGGCGTCGCATTCCTCCTCGGTGCACAGGTGCGCGCTGCCGACGGCGCGTCCCTGGGGCACGGGCTGGTTGAGCGTATCGGGGGCGGGCGGGGCGTAGAGGGTGTGCACGTCGGCTCCCTCGCGGACCCCGGACCCGGTGGGCATGTCGCCCCGCAGGTGCAGGTAGCGGCAGTAGCTGGAGCGGGGGGTGGGCTTGTCCCAGTCGGTGATGATGGTGGCGTGCTCGATGAGCAGGGCGTCGTTGGCGTCGGCGAGGTCCGCATCCGCTGCGGTGAGGCGGTCGAAGTGCGCCCACCAGAATGGCTTGCGCTCGCGCTTGTGGTAGTTCAGCGCGGCGGCGAGCATGGCGGCGGCCTGGCGGGCGTCGTCGCGCGGGCGGTCGCCGGATCGCGCGAGGAGGGATTGCTCGAGGATGCTGGTGGTGTCGTCGTCGAGGGTGTCGTCGGGGTCGAGTGGCTCGGTCGCGGCGCGCAGCGCGATGCCGTGGTCGAGGGCGTGGCCGAGCAGCCAGTTGCGCAGGTGGAGGGTGGAGTCGCAGTCGTAGCGGTTGTAGTCGGCGATGGAGTCGAGGATCGCGGCGGCCTCCGCGTCATCGCCCCGCGCTCGCAGGTCGGTGAAGTGGGCGTACTCGACGATGGAGTCGCCGGCGGTGGTGACGTCGCCGCCGCGCAGGTGGTCGCCCATGTACAGCGGCTCGAGCTTCTTGATGCTGTAGGAGGGCTTGCCGACGCGCAGGGCACGCCGCACGATCGGGTACAGGTCGATCAGCACGTTGGCGCGCAGCAGGTCGTCGATCTCGTTCTCGCACACGCCGTGCCGGCCGGCGAGGCGGCGCAGGGCGGTCTTCTCGTAGGGCGCGTAGTGGTAGACGTGCATGTCGGGATAGCGGGCCCGCCGCTTGCTGACGTAGTCGACGAAGTCGATGAGCGCTTGCTTCTCCTCGGCGCGGTCGTGCGCCCAGAACGCCACGAAGGTGGTGTCCATGCCGGGGTGCTGCGCGTCGAGGTCCTCCTCGGGCGCTTCGACGAGGCCGAAGAGGTATTCCAGCCCCCAGTCCGGGTCCGCGCCGTCCGCCCAGAGGGGGTCGCCCTCGAAGTCGAAGAACACATCGCCGGGGCTCGGCTCGGGCAGCTCCCCGAGGGCATCGGGGGCGTGGAGGAGGTAGTAGGGGGTGCCGGTGCGTTCCTCGATGAGCTGGGCCTGGGCCTGGGCGCGCAGCCTTTCGAGGGCGGCCAACGAGACGCCCGGCACGCGGGCATCGTCGGGCAGGGCGGCGATCGCATCGATGGTGGTGGTTCCCGCGGCCATCAGCCGGGCGCGCTGCACGCTGGTGAGCCCGGCGACGAGGCTGGGATCCCGGGCGGCGCGCACGTCCTCGGCGACGAGGTCGCTGTGCACATTGACGGTGTAGCGGGGATCCCCCCACAGCACGGGGCCGTCCTCGGCGAGGTGCACGGCGAGGATGTGGTCGAGCCGCGCGCGGCGCTGCCGGTAGACGGGCAGGATGTCGGCGAGCTGGTGGGTGGTGACAGCTCCATCGCCGAGGACGAGGTGCGCGGTGCCGGTGGTGGGGATGCCCTCGTTCTCGAGCTGGTCGGCGTAGGCGGCGAGCTGGAGCAGGGCGGTGACGCGGGCATGCCGGGACAGCTTCGTGTCGTAGACGGCGTAACCGGCGCTGGAGGCTTCGCCACTGGTGGCGTCTCCGTTGGCAGCGGCGATGTCGGCGCGGACGAGGAAGTCGCAGAATCCCGCGAACCGCCCGTCGTAGAAGGTGCCCTGGTAGACGACAGCGGCTCCGGCGCGCAGGGCGTCGAGGGTGGCATGGTGCGCGGCGAGGAGGTCGTCGTGGGTGAACCGGGGCCGCGGGATCTCCACCACCGCGTCGCCGTGCTCGCGCCGGTATTGCTCGAGGTGGCGTTGCTCGTGCTCGTCGCCGAGCTCGGCGGCGCGGGCGAGCATCCCGTCCTCGCGCGCCGCGGCCAGGTCGTAGCGGCCAAGCTTCGCATCGAGTGTCCGCAGCAGGTCGAACTCGCTGGTGGCGGCCAGTGCGAGGTCGGTGGCGCTGCACACTGCCCGGGTCGGGGTGGCGGGGTCGAGGATGAACACGGCGGCTCCAGGATTCAGCCAGCGGGGGCGGGCGGTGCGGGATCGCAGACGACCCTACGTGGCCATGCCGACATTGTCCGCTCCCCGCGGCCTGGCTGGAGCGTTCAGCTCGCGATCTGGGCGCGCGCTCCGCTGGCCCCGGCCATGGCGGCGAGGAAGGGCTGGATCGCGGCGTGGAAGGCGACGGGCTCGTCGAGGTGCGGGAAATGCCCGGCGTCCTCGAGGATGACGGCTTCGGCGTGGGGCATGACCTCGCGGTTCTGCTCGGCGTGGAGGATGGGGATCATGTTGTCGTGGCGGCCCCAGATGACCATGGCGGGGATGTGCTGGTAGTCGGGGAAATGCTTGACGGCACAGATGGTCTGGCCGAGGGGTCCGATGACGCCCCGGGTGATGCGCAGGAACGCGCGGCGGGCGTCGCGGTCAGCAACGGTGCCGAAGGTCCGCCAGATCTCGAGGGTGCTCGGGCTCGCGGAGATGGGTCGGCCGAGCATCGCGGCGACGCGGGCGGCGGTCCCGGCGAGGCCGCGCAGCAGCGGGGAGGCGAGCACGGGCAGGACGAGCTCGCTGCCGGGCAGGCTCGCGGCGCGCAGCAGGAGGCTCACCTCGGGGCCGAGGCCACCGCTGCTGACGAGGGCGAGGCGCTCGACGCGCTCGGGGAACAGGTAGAGCATCTGCATGCAGACACCGCCGCCGTAGGAGTGCCCCACCACTGCGGCGCGGTCGATGCCGAGATGATCCATGAGGTCGCGGATGCTGGCGGCGTGGGCGCTGAGCGTGTAGTCGCCGGGGTTCTTGTCGGAGGCGCCGCAGCCGTAGAGGTCCACGGCGATCACGCGGAAGTCCTCGGCGAGCCAGGAGATCTGCTCGCCCCAGGAGGCGTGGGAGCCGAGCAATCCGTGGACGAGGATGATCGGGTCGCCCTCGCCGATGTCGACGTAGCGGAGGGCGTCGCCGTGGAATGCCACGGCATGGAGGGTGTGCTTCATCTGGGACTCCTGGTCGTTGCGCTGCCACGCACGATCAGGTGTGTACTTTCCTGAGGCGCGACAGGTGTTCTAGCTGCACTGTCATCGAATGTACCCGGCGCCACGTTCAGTGCACAAGTGTTCACTGTTTGCGTGTCTCGCCGGTCCCGCTCGCGATCCGGCCACCGTTTGGCATCGATTGCGCAACCCGGGGCCCGCCGCGCCCCAGCGCCACCGCTTCCCGTTCTATCGTCGCGCCACAGGCGTTCATACACCGCGCTCGCGGCAGCACCAAGGATGGGAATACATGAAGCACCCCCAGCAGCACCTGCGTTCCGCTCTCGCGCTCGCCGCCGCCAGCGGCCTCGCCCTCGCCGCGCCCTCGCTCGCCCTCGCCGAGCCGATCCCCGCGCCCGCCCAGGCGGGGGCCGCGCTCCCGGCGGAATGCACCCCCGCGGGCGAGCAGGTCACCTGCGTCTTCGATGAGCCCGGGCGGCATGCCCTCGAGGTCCCCGCGGAGTTCGAGTCCGCGATGATCGTCGCCACCGGCGCGCATGCCATCGACCCGGAATCCGGCGAGGTCCTCGACAGCGCGGCCACGGCCACCAGCACTTTCACGGAACTAGCAGGCATCCTCCGCATTTTCGTCGCCACCCCTGGCGAGGGCGGCGCCTCCGCGGTGCACACCGAGGCCAGCGACCGCGACGCGCGCTTCCTCGTCGCTGGCGGCGGCAATCCCCTGAGCAGCACCTACGCCGACGGGGCGACCACGGCGGAGGAGGCTGACGCGCCGCAGGTGATCATCATCCTGGGCGCCGAGGGTCCTGCCGGAGCCGGGGCGGCATCCACGGAGCCCGAGTGCCCCGGGCTGTGCATCGACACCACGATCGAGCAGCTCTACGACGCGTATCGAACGCTCGTCCGCTAGCCCAGGCCGGGCGCGCCTAGTCGTACTTGTTGTCGAGCTGCCACATCACGAACAGGCCGAGCCCCACGATGATGATGAACGCGCTCGAGGGCATCGTGGGACCGAGCATGGCGCCACCGAAGGGCTGGGCGAGCAGGATCACCCAGGTCATCACCGCGAGGATCAGGGTGACCGAGAGCCCGATGGGGTTGACGTGCGGCCGGCCCGGCAGCCCGCTCGCGTGGAGGTCGAGGTGCAGCGTGGTGCTGCGGGACCTCGCGCGGCGAGCCTTGGCGCGGCGCTCGGCGAGCGCGGCCGCGGCTGCTGACTTGCGCGGGTCCCCGGTGGACCGCGCTTGCTGCGCGCGCGCTGCCCAGGGCCACCGGCTCGTGGCCACTCCGCCCTTCCTGGTGCTTCCTGTCCGCGCGCTTCCTGTCCGCGCGCTTCCTGTCCGGGCGTGCCCCGCTTTCGCCCCCCGCTTGGCCGCGCCCCGGGACGAGGTGGCGGTGTCGCGGCGGGCGGCATCGCGGTAGCTGCTGCGATAGTCCTCGATGCGGTACTCGGATGGCCGATGGGGCCGGTAGGGCCGCACCGGGGCGGCTCGGCCGGGCTCGGGGATCCGCGGTGGCAACGGTGGCAGGCCCTGGCGTGGTGCGACCCGGCCTCTGGTGATGCGTGGTGGCGGTGTGGCCGCGCGCCGGGGCGCTGCGGCGCGGGCCTCGTCCCGGCGACGGCGAGAGGCGTGGTGGTGTTGGCGATCCATGCTCCACGTCCTCCCATGCCTAAAGGTCTACTTTAGGTTTATCGTAGGGCGCCGTCGCGGGGGCCGTCGCGTGTTGGTACGTAATCTTGATCACCTCGTTGCCGCGTGCCGCTGCGCGCTGGCCACCGCTGCACGCTGCGGGGATGCAAAACTCTTGGTTTTAGGGTTGACTTGCCTAACTGTGGCGACCACGCAGCACGACACCCAGCCCGCCCCCGCATCCAGAACCGTCGAGACCAATCCACCGTCAGCGACGGCACCTGCCCACGGGGGTGATTCACGCCTGCTCGCGCGGGCTCTCTCCCGCCACCGCGGGCCCCTCGCTGGCGCCACCGTGCTCGTCAGCCTCCACCAGGCCGCCGAGGCAGCCGTGCCGATCGCCATCGGCATCATCGTCGACCGCGCGATCGCCAGCGGAGACCTCCGGTTCCTCGTGCTCGCGATCGCTGCGCTCGGGGCACTGTTCCTGGTGCTCACCTTCTCCTGGCGCTTCGGCGCGCGCATCGTCGTCACCGCCGTGCAGCGTGAATCGCACGCGCTGCGCGTCGAGGTCGCCGGGCGGATCCTCGACCCGCGCGGCATCCGCGCTCCGCTCAAGGCCGGCGAGCTCACCACTATTTCCACCACCGACGCCGACAACACCGCCTGGTTCCTCGACCTCATACCGCGTGCCGTCGCCGCCCTCACCGCGCTCACCATCATCTCCGTCGCGCTGCTGGTCACCACGCTGCCCCTCGGCCTGATCGTGCTGCTCGGCACGCCCGCCATCATGGGTCTCGTCCAGCTCGGCTCCCCCGCCCTGATCCGGCGCACCGAGCAGCAGCAGGACTCCGTCGGCCGGGCAACATCCACCGCCACCGACGTGGTCACCGGCATGCGCCCGCTGCGCGGCATCGGCGCCGAGTCCAGCGCCACCGCCCTGTTCGACCGGCGCAGCCAGGCCGCCCTCGCCGCCCGGTTGCGCGCCGCCCGCGCGCACAGCCTCGTCACCGCGCTCGGCGTGACCGCCAGCGCGCTGCTCGCCGTCGGCGTGGTCGGCGGCGCGGGCTGGATGGCACTGACCGGGGCGCTCACCCCGGGCGAGCTGATCATCGTCGCCGGGCTCGCGCAGTTCCTCCTCGAGCCGCTCGGGCTGCTCGCGTCGATCCCGCCGATGCTCGCCGCCGCGCGCGGCTCCGCGCGTCGCATCGCGCTCGTCCTCGAGGCGCCCTTCGATACCGCCCCGGGCCCCGCCGGCGCCCCCGCGCCGACCGGTACCGGACTGGCCCTGCGCGGCGTCTCCCACCGCGGGCTCTCCGGCATCGACCTCGCCATCGACCCCGGGGAGCACATCGCGATCTTCGCCCACGATCCCGGCGACGCCGATGCGCTCGCCGACGTGCTCGCCAGCCATGCTCCCCAGCATGGCACCGTGTTCATCGACGGGACCGATGCCGCCCTCCTCGGGCTGGCCCAGGCACGCAGCGCGCTGCTCGTCGAGCCACACCACACCGAGCTGTTCGCCGGCACGATCCGCGACAACATCACCCTCGGCGGGGACAGCGGCGAGCTCGACCGCGTGCTCGCCGCATCCGCTGCCGCCGATGTCGTCGCCGCCCATCCCGACGGGCTCGACCATGCTGTCGCCGATCGTGGCGCCACGTTGTCCGGCGGGCAGCGCCAGCGGCTCGCCCTCGCCCGGGCGCTGCACGCCAGTCCCCCCATCCTCGTGCTGCACGATCCCACCACCGCCGTGGATGCCGTCACCGAGCAATCCATCGCCACTGGCATCCGGGCGCTGCGCGCGGGGCGCACCACGGTGACGATCACGCGCAGCCCAGCACTGCTCGCCGCCGCCGATCGAGTGGTCGAGCTGCGCGGGGGCGAGGTGGCGTCCATCGCGACGCATGCCTGGCTGATGCAGCACGAGCCTGCCTACCGGGCGGAGGTGGCGCGATGAGCGAGCAGCACCTCCTGCCCATCGCCCCGCCCCGCGCCACCGCGCGCTGGCTGGGCACCGAGCTGCGCGCCCGGTGGCGCGACGTCGCGGTCGCCCTGCTCGCCTCGCTCGGCGCGACCGTCGCCGCCATCGTGCCCGTGCTCGTGCTCGGCATCCTCGTCGATGCCGTGCGCGAGGGCGCCCCCGGCACGCGCATCGCGCCCTACATCGCGATCCTCGTGGTGGCCGCGCTGATGGCGGGAAGCCTCGCCGGGGTCTCCTACTACCTCGTCGCGAGGATCGGCGAGACCATCCTCGCGCAGCTGCGGGAGAGGTTCGTCGCGACCGTCCTGCGGCTGCCCCTGGCCGTGCTCGATGCCAGCGGCCGTGGCGATGTGCTCTCCCGCTCCGGCGATGACGTCGCCACCATCGGCAAGGCCGTCACCCAGGTGGTGCCCAATCTCGTCACCGCGGTGCTGATGGTCATCCTCAGCATCGGTGCGATGTTCGGCCTCGATTGGCGCCTCGGCCTCGCTGGGCTGGTGGCCATCCCGATGTATTGGCTGGCGCTACGGTTCTACCTGCCGCGGTCGGGGCCGATGTACCGGGCGGAGCGCATCGCGATGGGCGAGCGCTCCGAGGCCCTGGTCAGCAGCATCCACGCCGCCCGCACCGTGCGGGCCTATCAGCTCGAGGACCGGCAGGTGGGGCTGGTCGATACGGCCTCGGCTCGCGCGCGTGATCTGTCGGTCTCGGTGTTCGGCCTGTTCACCCGCTTCGTGGGCCGGGGCAACCGCGCCGAGTTCATCGGGCTCGCCAGCGTCCTCGCGGTCGGGTTCCTGCTCGTCGAGGCCGGTGAGGTGTCGGTCGGGCAGACCGCGGCGGCGGCGCTGCTGTTCCATCGGTTGTTCAACCCCATCGGGCTGGTGCTGTGGACGTTCGATGACATGCAGTCGGCGACGGCGAGCCTGGCGCGCCTCGTCGGCGTGATCTCCCATCCCGACGCGGTGCCCGCACCGGCTCCCGAGCGGTTGCCGCGGGCCCACGCCGTCGAGCTGACGGGGATCCATCATGCCTACGACGGTGACCATGAAGTGCTCCACGGCATCACCGTGACCATTCCCGAGGGCCAGCGGATCGCGCTCGTCGGTGCGACCGGTGCGGGCAAGTCCACGCTCGCGCAGATCGCCGCGGGCAGCCACCCGCCGACGCGCGGCTCGGTCACCATCGGCGGGCAGCCCATCGAGAGCCTCGGCGACCGCCTGCGCGAGGTGGTCGCGATCCTCAGCCAGGAGGTGCACGTCTTCACCGGGACCATCGTTGACGATGTGCGCCTGGCCGCCCCCGCAGCGACTGATGAGCAGGTCGTCGAGGTGCTGTCCCGCGCGGGGGCCATGGAGTGGATCCGGGAGTTACCGCTCGGGCTGGCCACGGAGGTCGGCGAGGGCGGCCATCGCCTCACCGCCGCTCAGGCCCAGCAGCTCGCGCTCGCTCGGCTTATGCTGGCCGATCCGCCGGTCGTGGTGCTCGATGAGGCCACCGCGGAGGCGGGCAGCGCCGGTGCCCGTGCCCTCGAGGCCGCGGCGCGGGAGGCCTGCGCGGGCCGCACCGCGCTGATCGTCGCGCACCGGCTCAACCAGGCCCGGTCCGCCGACCGTGTGATCGTGCTCGACCAGGGACGCATCGTCGAGGAAGGCACCCACGATGAATTGCTCGCCCGGCCCGGGGCTTATGCGCGGTTGTGGGCCGCGTGGGCCGATGCCGGGACGAGCGCGCGCTGAGCGGCTGCCTGGAGGCGCGGAACGATAAGCTAGCACCCGTGGTCGGAGAATCGATGGAGCAGCAGCAGCCCCCGGTGCTCACCGATGGGGTGGTGACGCTGCGGCCGTGGCGCGACAGCGACATCGAGGTGGCGCTGCGCGGCCACGATAGCGAGGCGCATCGCTGGATCGGCGCGCCTGATTCCCAGCGCCTCGCCGATGCTCCCCACGAGGCCACCGAGGCCTTCCGCGCGGGCGAGCTGCTCAGCCTCGTCATCGAGCACGAGGACCTGCCCGTGGGCTACGTGGAGGTCCGCCGCACCGCTGATCGAACCGGGGAGCTGACGTGGATGCTGTTCGCGGGCAACCGGGGCCGCGGCCTGGCCACCCGCGCGCTCGCGCTGCTCGCCGAGTACGCCTTCGACTCGCTCGGCTACGTGCGCCTGCAGGCCCACGTCGATCCGGACGATGAGCGGTCCATCCGCCTCGCCACCCGTGCCGGCATGCGCCGCGAGGGAACGTTGCGGCAGGGCGCGATCCGGGCGGGCGAGAGCGCCGAGGAAGCCGCTGGCGCTGGGCGGCTGCGCGATGCTGTGGTGCTCGCGCGCCTCGCCGATGACCGGCCTCTCTACGATCCGGCGGGCTTCCGGGAGATCCTCAATGCCTTCCTGCCCCGCAAGCGCGCCATCGCGCAGCTGATCGTCCGCGACGAGCAGGGGCGGGTGCTGCTGTGCCAGCTCACCTACAAGCGGGACTGGGACCTGCCGGGCGGGGTCGTGGAGGTCGGCGAGTCGCCGCATCTCGCGGCGGGCCGCGAGGCCGAGGAGGAACTGGGCGTGACCCTCGATGCCGGTCCCCTGGTGCTCACCGATTGGCTTCCCCCCTGGGGCGGCTGGGACGACGCGGTGTGCCTGGTGTTCGACGGCGGCATCCACGACAGCAGCATCGTCGACCGGATGGTGCTCGAGGCCAAGGAGATCCGGGGCGCGCAGTTCTGCAGCATCGAGCAGGTGCGGCGAGTGTGCGCGGACTTCACCGCCCGCCGCATCGAGGCCGCGCTCGCCGCGCTCGACGGCACCGGCGCTCCCTACACCGAGTCGGGCCGTCCGCCGGGCCAGCCCGGCACCTGACTCACCGGCACCTGAATCACTGACCCCGGAGGAGCCCTCATGGCCATCGGTGGCGCGACCCTCGCAGACCTTGGTCCCGTCGAGGTGCGCATCGGCACCATCATCGAGGCGCGGACCAACCCCCGCGCCCGCAAGCCTGCGCTCGTGCTGCGCATCGACCTCGGGCCGCTGGGCGTCCGCACCTCGAGCGCGCAGATCACCGACCTCTATGAGCCCGAGCAGCTCGTCGGCAAGCAGGTGGCGTGCGTGTGCAACCTCGAGCCGGTGCGCATCGCGGGCGTCAGGTCCGAGGTGCTCACGCTCGGCGCGCATCGCGAGGACGGGGCGGTGACGCTGGTGACGGTGGACCATCCCTGTCCCGACGGCACCGTGCTGGCCTAGTCGCGCACCTGTCTAGCCGCGCAGCCGATCGACCTCGGCCCGCAGCCGCTGCACCTCGCTGCGCAGTTCCCCGAGCTCGGCCTGGTAGAGGCCGGACAGCTCGGCGATGTAGTCGCGGTCGTAGAGCGGCACGATGCTGCGGGCGCAGTTCCAGTCGTGCGCTTCGATGTCGAGGATGATGCTGCGCTCGGCCTGGGCCGCCATGCGGGTGGTGCCGATCGTGACGAGCCGCTCGAGCAATTCCGGATCGTCGGCGCGGTCGATGACGGTGGCGGTGCCGAGGAGCTTGAGGCGCTGGCGGCGCGGATGGTCGATGAGGATCAGCGCGGCGCGCCCGTTGTGCTCGATGTTGCCGACCGAGGCGTACTGGGCGTTGCCGCGCAGGTCCGCGAAGCCGATGCGGTTGCCACCGAGGTGCTGGAGGAATCCGCGGGGCCCGCTGCGGTACTGGATGTAAGGCCATCCAGCGGGGGTGATGGTGGCGAGGTGGAACTGGAAGGCGCGGGCGAGGAAGCGCAGCTCGCGGTCACTGAGGTCCTGCGGGCCGTCGTCGGGGCGCTCGAGGTGGGTGCCGTAGGCGACGTAGGAGCCGTTGCGGTGCTGGCGGGCGAGCGCGTGCTCGCCGAGAACGAGGTGATGGTAGTGGTTGTTCATCGCTCGGGACCCTCGGTGGCTGCATCGCGGCGCGGCGGTGCGGGCTCGTGGCCAGGCCGGCCGGGCGTGCGGTTGTGTTCCTTCACCTCGGCCTCGAGGGTGTGACGGATGCCCCCGGCGAGAGTGTCGCGGGCGTGGCGCTCGAGCTCGCGGAAGGTGCTCCAGTAGCCATCGTCGAACTCCTCGACGACCTGGAAGGTCCACCGGCCGTCGAGCACGTTGAGCCCGATCAGCTCGGTGCGCAGCCGGTCGGCGAGCTCCTCGTGGCCAGCGTCGGCGAGCTGGTCGACGGCGTGGCCAAGCCGCTTGTCCGCTCCCCCGATGAGCTGGTGGAACGAGTAGAGGTGGCCGCGGGCCCGCTCGACCATCTCGAGGGCCTCGGATAGCTTGCCGAGCGCGGCGACGGTTTCGTCATCGACGCCGTGGGGGCGTCGCCCGGTCGAGCTCGCAGCGGTGGGATCGTGGCCGCTCATGCGTGATCGATCCGCCGATTGATGGCCCGCAGCAGCCGCAGCGGGGTGATCTGCGCGCTGGCGAGCATGGCGCTGGCCTGGGCGCCGACGGGGACGTGCACGGGGCGGGGCAGGTGCCAGCGGCGCGGGCGGGCGATGCCCACGATGCGCGCGGCGACGTCCTCGGGGCTAAGCCGCACGCCGAGGGTCTTCATCGAACTGGTCTTCTCGGAAGCGATCATGCCGGTGTCGACGAACAGCGGCCACACGGCGGTGACGCGGATGCCGTCGCGGCGCCATTCGAGGTCGAGCGCCTCGGTGAGGCCACGGACGGCGAACTTGCTGGCCGAGTAGGTGGCGAGCTCGGCCTGCCCGTAGATGGCGGAGGCGGAGCACAGGTTGATGACGTGCGCGTCCGGGGTGGCCTTGAGGTAGGGGTGGGCGAGGTAGCAGCCGTTGAGCACGCCGTCGACGTTGACGCGGGTGATCTGGTGCTGGGCGTCGAGAGGAATGTCGACGAACGGCCCGGCGCGCAGGATCCCGGCGTTGTTGACAAGCACATCGAGGCGGCCGCTGGTGCGATCCATGAACGCCTCGAGCGCCGCGGTCCACGAGTCAGGATCGGTGACGTCGAGATGGCCGGGGACGATGCTGCCCGCGGGGGCGCTGCGGGCGAGCCGGTCGGTGCCGGGCTCATCGACGTCGTAGGCACCGACGAGGTAGCCAGCGCGGGCGAAGGCGAGCGCGGTGGCCCTGCCTATACCGGCGGCGGCGCCGGTGATCAGGACAGTGGGGCGGGTGGCAGGCACGGGCGGGATACCCCTTCCTCGCGATCGGCTGGGCCCCTGTTGCCCAGGGGTGGCGATGCCCAGGATAGTGCTGCCAGCCTAGCGTCGGCGGGAGCCGCGAGTGCCCTACGCTCCCGTGGCGAGCCGGTAATGCTCATCGAGCGAATCGCGGAGCATCGCGATGTAGTCGCGCGGGTGCTCCAGGGACGTCGCGTCGGCGATGAATCCGAGCGATGCGGTGTCGCTGAACGAGCTGAGGTGATGGGACATGTGGGCGCCGGGGTTGACCAGGGGAAGCCCGAACGTGGCACGAACAGGGGCATCGGCGAGGTAGCGGGGATCCGGCCCGCCTGGCACGTTGGTCAGGCTGGTGTTAAAGGGCGATCCGGTGCGTCGTGGCGCGAGGCGCATGGCCGCGGCGAGCATGCCGGGCGGCAGGGTGCGGATCGCCCGCTCGATCGGCACGCGGGCCCCCACGCGCAGGGCCTCCTTGCGCGCGCGGGACTCGGTAGTGATGGCAGCGAGGCGTTCATGGACGTCGGCGGGGCGCAGGTCGATGGGGATGCTCGCGGCGGAGATCTCGTTGCCGAGCTGTGCCGAGGTTCCGGTCGTGCGCTGGTGCCCGTGCCGCTGCAGGGCGACGGTGATGGCGCAGTGGATGGGCTGCTCGGGAATGGTGCTGTACCGCTCGAGGTAGCGACGCTGGGAGCCCGCGATGATGGACAGCGCGACGTCATTGATGGTGGCGCCGGGCACGAGCTGGCGGATCGTCTTGAGGTGCGCGAACGGGAAGGGGAAGCCGTCATAGATGCGGTGGGTGAACCCGGTCGCATCGAAGATCGTGCGGGGACGGGGCTGGCGCGCGGCCTGGGGCTGCTTGGTCGCCTGCCGGGCCTCGCGCACCGATCCTGCGATGGTGCGGGCCCGCCGCGGGATGTCGGCGAGCGCCGCGGCGACCGTCGCGCGGGAATCCTGTCGCGGCGCCACGGCTGGCTCCGGGCGTGCCTGCACCGCATGGGGCTGCGGGGGCAACAGCTGGCGGGCGAGCTGGACGAATGATGCGCCATCGAGCACCGCGTGGTCTACGGAGAGAATGATCGCCGCGGCATCCTTGAGGGGCAGGGGCGCCTCGGCCAGCCCGGTGAGCATGGTGATCCGCCACGGCGGGCGATCCTCGTCGAGCGATTCCTCGGCGATATCGACGAAGTCCCGGCAGGCATCGGCCCACTTCTGCTCGCCCGATACCGGCTTGACCACGACGTGGCAGGCAAGATCAGGCTCCCCGCCCGGGAGAAGCGCGGCGCGGCCGAGGCCCAGCGGTGACGGCTGGGGCACCGCCGCGTACAACGGGTGGCCCTGGAGCCGCGCGGCGACATACTCCCGGAACTGCTCGGCGGTGCGTGGCGCGGCCTCGCTGCCGTCGAGCTCGATGAGATTCATGCTCGCCATGTTGCGACGCGGCAGCTTCCGCGACATGTGCCAGATCAAGGAGCTCGCGTCATCCATTTCGGCCATGACACGTACGTTATCAGCAGGGCAGCACGTCTTCCCGTTCATCGATCGCGCGGCTAGCGGCGACTATTGGCAGTCTCCCAGGCCCGGTCGTAGGGTGTGCGTCCCTTCTTGGCGAGGTCCTTGCTGCGGTAGACGATGTAGGGGCGGAAGAGGTAGCCGACGGGGGCGCTGAAGACGTGCACGAGCCGGGTGTAGGGCCACATCGTGAACAGCGCGAGCGCGGCGAGGGCGTGCAGCTGGAAGCTCAGCGGGATCCCCTCCATGAGCGTGGGGTCAGGACCGAGGTAGAAGATCGAGCGGAACCAGGGCGATACGGTCTCGCGGTAGTCGTAGCCCCCGGCGACGATGTTCTCCCACACGGTGTTGACCATGCCGGTGAGGATGGTCAGCACGAGCACGGTGTACATGGCGATATCACCGCGGGTGGTGGCCTTGCGGACAGCGGGGACGGTGATGCGCCGGTACAGCAGGATCGCGAGCCCCGCCACCACGGCGATGCCCGCGAGCGTGCCAGGGATGACGGCGAGGTAGTGGTAGGCGTGATCGGAGATGCCCGCGGCCTGGGTCCAGGACTTGGGGATGGCGAGGCCGCCGATGTGGCCACCGATGACGGCGAGCAGCCCGAAGTGAAACAGGGGGCTGCCGAGGCGCAGCAGGCGGGTCTCGTAGATCTGCGAGGAGCGAGTGGTCCAGCCGAACTGGTCGTGGCGGTAGCGCCACAGGTGCCCGAGCGCGAACGACATGAGCGCGATGTAGGGAAGGATCTGCCAGAGCAGGGTGTTCACCGGGGTCCTCCGGGTGTCTGGGGGAAGGCGGGCTGGCCGAGCAGCTCCGGCACCGAGCTCGTGCCGCAGCCACCAGCGGAATCGCCCCGGGGCCGGGCACGCTGGGCGAGGGGATGCTCGGCAAGGGTGGGGTCGATGGCGTAGGGATCGAGGCCGACCTCCTCCTCGGGCGGCCCCTCCGCCGCGAGGACATTGATCTCGGCGCGATCGACGGTCGTCAGCGGCCGCAGCGTGGCGCATAGGGCATCGAGGACGCTGGCATACGGGGAGCCACTGTCATGCAGGGAAAGCCGCAGCAGCTCGAGCACGGCCCGGTGCCGGGCGAGGATCCGCTCCCCGCCGATGGGATCGGCGGTGGCAGCGAACTCGAGGACGGCCGGCAGGTAGTCGGGCAGCTCCTGCTCGCCGATGTCCACCCCGCCACGGCGGTAGGCCTGCTTCATCATCAGCAGGGCGGTGCCACGCTTGCGGGTGTCGCCGTAGGCGTAGTAGGTCAGGTGCAGGCTCGAGCGGCGGCGCATGTCGAACGTCTCGACGTAGGCCTGGGCGAGAGCGAGCTGGGGCGTGGACTCGGCATGAGTAATGAAGGCGCGCAGCGATTCCGCGGCCGGATCACTGATCTGGTAGGTCGCGTCGCACAGGTCGCCGAGCATGACGAGGGTGTTGGGCGATGGATAGTCGAGCAGCAGCGCGGCGAGGCGCCACACGAGCCGCTTCTCCCGGTCGCTGTAGTCGTCCGAGGTGGTGCCGGGGCGCCGCAGCATTCCGCGCAGGCTCATGACACGTGCTCCGGGACGATCCCGTCGGTGGCGCGGCCGTCCCAGTTCAGCAGGTTGACCCGGCCCGACTTATCCTCGGGCGCGGCGGTGTTCGCGTCATCGAGGAGGTGGAACTTGTCGGCCATCGCGTCGAACGCGGTCATCCCGGCGGGGTTCATGCCGGGCCCGCCGTCGGTGTCGAGGCTGCACGAGGTGGCGATGGCCTCGAGCTTGTGGGCGTCGGAGGTGGCTCCGGTGGGGATGACGTAGCGCTCGTCGTACTTGGCGATGGCGAGCAGCCGGTACATGGCCTCCACCTCGTAGCTGGTCAGCCTCACCGACTCGGCGATGGTGGGGTCCACCTCCTCGCCGAGGTTGATCTGGCGCATGTGCGAGCGCATCGCGGCGAGCCGCTGGAGAGCAGCGCGCACGGGACCGGGGTCACCGGCGGTGAACAGCTCCGCGAGGTACTCGATGGGGATGCGCAGCGCATCGATGGCGCCGAAGAGGTTGTCGCCGTCCTCCCCGTCCCCGCCGGACTCGGTGACCGCATCGACGACCGGCGACAGCGGCGGCACGTACCAGACCATCGGCATGGTGCGGTACTCCGGGTGCAGGGGCAGCGCGACCTGGTAGTCGGCGATGAGCTTGTAGACGGGCGAGTTCTGGGCGGCGTCGATCCATTCGGGCGAGATGCCGGCCTTCTCGCACGCGTCGACGACGCGGGGATCGTGCGGGTTGAGGAACACGTTGAGCTGCGCCGGGTAGAGGTCCTTGTCGTCGGGCACCTCGCATGCCTGCTTGACGGCGTCGGCGTCATAGAGCATCACGCCGATGTAGCGGAGCCTGCCCACGCACGTCTCCGAGCAGATGGTGGGGATGCCCACCTCCACGCGCGGGTAGCAGAACGTGCACTTCTCGGCCTTGCCGGTCTTGTGGTTGAAATAGATCTTCTTGTAGGGGCAGCCGGTGACGCACTGGCGCCAGCCGCGGCACTTGTCCTGGTCGACGAGCACGATGCCGTCCTCGGCGCGCTTGTAGATCGCGCCCGAGGGGCACGACGCGGCACAGGACGGGTTGAGGCAGTGCTCGCAGATGCGCGGCAGGTAGAACATGAACGTCTGCTCGAACTCGAGCTTGATCTTGTCGCCGACCTGCTTGAGGATCGGGTCCTGCGCGATGGCCTCGGGCCCGGAGCCGAGGTCATCGTCCCAGTTCGCGCCCCAGGTGATGGTGGTGTCATCGCCGGTGATGGCGGACTTGGGCCGGGCCACCGGGGTGGTGTCCATCGGCCCGGAGCCGAGGATGGAGCTGTAGTCGTAGGTCCACGGCTCGTAGTAGTCGGCGATGGTGGGCAGGTCGGGGTTGGCGAAGATGTTGGCGAGCCGCTTGAGCCGCGAGCCGGACTTGAGGGTGACGGTGCCGCGCTTGGTGCGCGTCCAGCCGCCCTTCCACCGCTCCTGGTCCTGGTACTGGCGGGGATAGCCCTGGCCGGGGCGGGTCTCGACGTTGTTGAACCAGGCGTACTCGACGCCGGGCCGGTTGGTCCATGCCTGCTTGCACGTCACCGAGCAGGTGTGGCATCCGATGCACTTGTCCAGGTTCATCACCATGGCGATCTGGGCCATTGGTTTCATTGGCTTGCTCCTCGCTTGGGCCGGGGGTTCGCGGACGGGCTGTTCGGGGCGCGCATCAGTACTGCACGTCCTGGTCGCGGCGCCGGATGGTGGTGACCTCGTCGCGCTGGTTGCCGGTGGGACCGTGGTAGTTGATGGCGAAGGACTGCTGCGCGTAGCCGCCGATGAGGTGCGAGGGCTTGATCATGATGCGGGTCAGCGCGTTGTGGATGCCGCCGCGCTTGCCGGTGCGCTCGATGCGCGGCACGTCCACGGCCCGGTCCTGCGCGTGGTACATGAACACCGTGCCCTCGGGCATGCGGTGGGAGACGATGGCGCGGGCGACGACGACGCCGTTGCGGTTGGTCGCCTCGATCCAGTCGTTGTCCGCCACCCCGATGCGCGCGGCGTCGACCGCGGACATCCAGATGCCCTGGCCGCCCCGCGAGAGGGTCAGCATGTGCAGGTTGTCCTGGTAGGCGGAGTGGATCGACCACTTCGAGTGCGGGGTGAGGTACCGCACCGTGATCGCGGGGGTGCCCTCGCGGTCACCGACGTTGCCGATGGTGGGCTCGGAGAACAGGGCCGTCATGTCCAGTGGCGGCCGGAACACCGGGAGCTGCTCGCCGAGCTCGGCCATCCAGTCATGGTCGAGGTAGAAGTGCTGCCGACCGGTGAGGGTGTGCCAGGGCTTGAGCCGCTCGGTGTTGATGGTGAACGGGCTGTAGCGGCGGCCACCGGACTCCGAGCCGGACCACTCCGGCGAGGTGATCACCGGCACGGGGCGGGCCTGGGTGTCGGCGAAGGTGATGCGCTTGCCCTCGTGCTCGGCGGCGAGATCGGCGAGCTGGGTGCCGGTGCGGGTCTCGAGGCTCTGGAACCCCTCGGTGGCCAGGCGGCCGTTCGTGGTGCCCGACAGCGCGAGGACGGCCTCGGCGGCGTGGGTGTCCTTCTTCAGCATCGGTCGCCCGGCGGCGGGACCGCTCGGCACGACACCGTTGGTGGCCTTGAGGTGCTCGACCTCCTCGTCCGGGAACGTGGTGACACCCTTGACGGTCAGGCCGATCTGCTCGACGAGCGGGCCGAGGGCGGCCATCTTCTCCGCGACCGCGGCGAAGTCACGCTCGACGACCTGCAGCTTGGGCATGGTCACCCCGGGGATGGGCTCGCACTCCCCTGCTTTCCAGTCCCGCACGATGCCGCCGGGCTGGGCGGTGGCGTCGGCGGTGTCATGCATCAGCGGGGTGGCGACGATGTCCTTGCGGGTGCCGAGGTGCTTCTCGGCGAGCCAGCCGAAGCCGCGCGCGATGCGGTGGAACGCCTCGAAGTCCGTCTTGGCCTCCCAGGGCGGGGAGATCGCCGGGGAGAACGCGTGCACGAAGGGGTGCATGTCCGTGCTCGAGAGGTCGTGCTTCTCGTACCAGGTGGCGGCGGGCAGCACGATGTCGGAGAACAGGGTCGTCGAGGTCATGCGGAAGTCCAGCGACAGCAGCAGGTCGAGCTTGCCGGCCGGGGCGTCGTCATGCCACTTGAGCTCCTGCGGGCGGATGCCGGTGGCGTCGTCGGCGCGCAGGTTGGTGTCCGCGCCGAGCAGGTGCTTGAGGAAGTACTCGTTGCCCTTCGCCGAGGAACCGAGCAGGTTCGATCGCCACACCGTCAGCACGCGCGGGAAGTTCTCGGGCGCGTCGGGGTCCTCGCACGCGAACTGCAGGTGGCCGGTCTTGAGCCCGTCGACGACGTGATCGATGGGGTCCTTGCCGAGGCGCTCCGCCTCATCGACGAGATCGAGCGGGTTGCGGTTGAACGACGGGTAGGTGGGCATCCAGCCGAGCCGGGAGGCCAGCGCGATGTTGTCCGCGGCGGTGCGCCCGGCGAACGCTCCCTTGGCGAGCGGGGACGCCATGACCTCGGAGGTGAAGGGGTCGTAGCGCCACTGGTCGGTCGACAGGTACCAGAAGATGGTGCCCTGCATCTGGCGGGCGGGCCGGGTCCAGTCCAGCCCGAACGCGAGGGTGCCCCAGCCGGTGAGGGGGCGGCACTTCTCCTGTCCGACGTAGTGGGCCCAGCCGCCACCGTTGACGCCCTGGCAGCCGGTGAGCAGGGTCAGCGCGAGGAAGGATCGGTAGATCTGGTCGGAGTGGAACCAGTGGTTCGTTCCCGCGCCCATGAGGATCATCGAGCGGCCACCAGAGCGCTCGGCGTTGTCGGCGAACTCGCGGGCCACCTTGATCGCATCCGCGGCCTTGACGCCCGTGATGCCTTCCTGCCAGGCGGGGGTGTAGGGCTCGGACGGGTCGTCGTAGCCGGCGGGCCAGGTGCCGGGCAGCCCGTCGCGGTGCACCCCGTACTGGGCGAGCATCAGGTCGAGCACGGTGGTGACGCGCTTGCCAGCGACGATGCGGGTGGGCACGCCGCGGTGCAGCAGCTCGGGGGTGTTGGTGTCATAGCGGGGCAGCAGCAGCTCCGCGCTCTCGCTGCCCGATACCGCATCGTAGAGGGTGAGGGTGGGGGTGATGCCGTCGAGCTTGAGGTTCCAGTTGCCCTTGCCCGCCTCGGTGAAGCGGTGGCCGAGCGAGCCGCCGGGGACGAACGGCTCGCCGGTGGCGTCATCGAGCAGGACGGTCTTGAAATCCGATCCGTCGGTGGTGTCGCCGAGGTCCGCGGCGGTGAGGAACTTGCCGGGCACCAGCGTCCCGTCCTCGCGCTCGGCGATGGTGACGAGGAACGGCAGGTCGGTGTACTGGCGGACGTAGTCGTTGAACCGGGGGGTGGTCCGGTCGACGAAGAACTCCTTGAGGATCACATGGCCCATCGACATCGCCAGCGCGCCGTCGGTGCCGGGGCGCGCGGGCAGCCACTGGTCAGCGAACTTGGTGTTGTCGGCATAGTCGGGCGAGACGACGATGACCTTCTGGCCGCGGTAGCGCGCCTCGGTCATGTAGTGGGCATCCGGGGTGCGGGTGACAGGCACGTTGGAGCCCCACATGATGAGGTACCCAGCATCGAACCAGTCCGCGGACTCCGGCACATCGGTCTGATCGCCGAACACCTGCGGCGACGCCTCGGGCAGGTCGGCATACCAGTCGTAGAACGACAGCATCGCCCCACCGATCAGCGAGATGAACCGCGCGCCGATCGCGTGGGAGACCATCGACATCGCCGGAATGGGCGAGAACCCGGCGACCCGGTCGGGGCCGTACTTCTTGATGGTGTGCACATGCGCGGCGGCGACCATCTCGGCGGCCTCCCACCACTCGGCGCGCACGAAGCCACCCTTGCCGCGCGCGGCCTTGTAGCGGGCCGACTTCTCCGGGTCCTCGGCCACATCGGCCCAGGCGAGGACCGGATCCTTCAGGCGCTCCTTCGCGGCCCGGTACATCTCGAGCAGCGCGCCACGGACATACGGGTAGCGCACGCGCGCCGGGGAGTAGGTGTACCAGGAGAACGAGGCGCCGCGGGGGCAGCCGCGCGGCTCGTACTCGGGCTTGTCCGGCCCGATGGACGGGTAGTCGGTCTGCTGGGCCTCCCAGGTGATGATCCCGTCCTTGACGTAGATCTTCCAGGAGCACGAGCCCGTGCAGTTCACGCCGTGGGTGGAGCGGACGACCTTGTCGTAGGACATGCGATCGCGGTAGAACGCATCAGCATCACGGCCGCCGGTCTTGTGGAGGCTGCGCATGTCCTCGGAGGCCTCGCCGCGCTGGAAGTGGCGGCCCATGCGGAGCAGGGAATCGGCGATGTCCGTGGTGCTGCCGCGCGGGGCGGGCGGGTCGGCTATATCGGTCACGTCGGTCCTCTCGAGCTGCGGCAGGCTGGCCTGGTGGACCGAACTGTATAGAGGCTGTGACCTGCGGTTCAATGCGCGAGTGGCATCGCACCGGACACTTCGGGCGGGCGTGCGATCAGCGCAACACACCAGTTACAGCCCCGGCCTCCTGGGACCGCGGGATCGCGCTTCCACCTGCGGGGTTAGGCCATCCTGTGTGATGTGGCTCTCGCGGGAAGCGCAGAGGCGGGGAACACAGAATTTACGATGCGGTCGAGCGCTCGACCCCGTGCGAATCGTGAAGATCCTGCCACCCCGTGCGTGGCCCGATCTTCACGATCGGGGCCGCCGCGATGTGCCGGGAACGGCCACGTGATTGCTGGGCTGGCAAGTTTCGTTGCTCCCGTCGCCCCTGGGCCGCACCATCAGGGCATGCGGGATTCAAGCGATGGGCACGCTTTCGACAAGGACTACTGGGACCAGCACTGGCAGGGCGCCCGAGAGGGAGCAGGCGCCGCCATTCCTCCGAGCCCGCCCAACCCGCACCTCGTGCGGGAGATCGACGATCTCGAGCCCGGCATGGCCCTCGACGCTGGCTGCGGCGCGGGAGCCGAGGCGCTATGGCTCGCGGCGCGCGGCTGGCAAGTGACCGGCGTGGACATCGCGGCCGGAGCGCTCTCCCGCGCGGCGCGACGTGCCGCTGCGATGGGCTCGCCCGACCGGGTGGAGTGGGTCACGGCTGACCTATCTGCCTGGGAGCCGCCCACCGCGTACGACCTCGTCACCACCCACTACGCGCACCCCGCGATGCCGCAGCTGGAGTTCTATGACCGGATCTCCTCCTGGGTCGCCCCGGGCGGCACCCTGCTGATCGTCGGGCACGGGCACCACGCGCCTGGGCACCACGATCACGGGCACGATGATGATGGCCCGCCCGCTGCGGCGTCGATCACCGCGGCCGACATCACCGCGCGCCTCGACCTAGCGACGTGGGAGGTCGCGACCGCCGAGGAACTGCAACGCACCGTCGCTGGGCACGGTGGCGGGACGGTCACGCTCGATGACGTCGTGGTCCGCGCGATCCGCCGCCGGACGGCTACACGCACAGCCCATCGGACGTGACGCCGCGAGCGCAGATCGTGGTCTGCTCGACGGTGCGCAGCACCACCTCTCCGGAGGCGTCCGGGCCCTCGTCGTCCATGCCGAAAACGCGGATGCGATAGCCGAGGACCGAGTCGTCGCCGAGCCCGATCACATCGAGCTGCACCTCATGCAGGTCGCCGGACGTCGCCGGACCAGACTGAACGATGCGGCTCGGCGGCTCGTCGGAGGCAAGATCATCGGCCACCGCCTCGCCGACCTCGGTGACCGAGCTGCCCGAGACACGTCCGATGCGGCCGATCACAGCGGCCGTGGTGTCGTCGGTGACGCCGAGGTAGGCGACATCGCGGGCGGAGATCCAGCCCGTGCCGCCGGGGGCATCGACCTCGAACCAGGTCGTGCCGTCGTCGAGCGAGCGGGCCTCGCCGGTGGCGAGAAGCCCCATCGCGTCCGGTGCGAGAGCGGTGACGGTGCTGCCGTCCTCGCCCGGCACGGCGCGCACCGCGGTCGTCTCGTCGTGGGCCACGCCGATCACCGCGAGCTCATCACCGCTCGCGGGCCCGAACATGGCGGGCTCCCCCGGCAGGCCGGTCGAAGTGGTCCCCGGCTCGCCGGACGTGGTCGTCGTGGGCGCTGCCGTTGTGGTTGCCGGTTCCGCCGAAGCGCTGGTCGTCGTGGGCGCTGGGGCCCCTGGGTCTGCCGGATCGTCGGTGCAAGCCACGAGCAGCATCAGGCTTGCGGGCAGGAGCACGGGCAGCGCGGCACGACGGAGCATCATGCTTGTCGATCCTACTCGCGGGGCCCCGCGCGCGAGCGGCGCCGCGCACCGGCACGATGGAACCATGCACGCAGCAGCGCCTAGCAGGCCCGGAACTCCCCCGCCGGGGTCCTGGGCCGCGCTGTGGGCCCTGTGCCTGGGCTTTTTCATGATCCTGGTGGACTCCACGATCGTCGCTGTCGCGGTGCCATCGATCATGGCGAGCCTGGGCACCGACATCGCCACCACCGTGTGGGCCTCGAGCGCCTACCTCCTCGCGTTCGCCGTCCCGCTGCTCATCACCGGCCGCCTCGGTGACAGCCTCGGGCCGAAGCGGGTGTACATGGCCGGGCTGGTGGTGTTCACGCTGTCCTCGCTGGCGTGCGGGCTCGCGGGCACCATCGGGTTGCTCATCGCGGCACGTGTCGTGCAGGGGCTCGGCGCGTCGCTGATGAACCCGCAGACGATGGCGATCATCACGCGCCTGTTCCCCGCCCAGCGGCGTGGTGCCGCGCTCGGGATGTGGGGTGCTGTCGCGGGCGCGGCGACGCTGGCCGGGCCACTGCTCGGAGGCCTGCTCGTTGGAACGCTCGGCTGGGAATGGATCTTCTTCGTCAACGTGCCGCTGGGCATGCTGGCGCTGGTCCTGGCCTGGCGGCTGGTGCCGGACCTGCCGCGCACTGCCCGCGCTCTCGATGTTCCGAGCGTCGTGCTCTCGGCCGCAGCGATGTTCCTCGTGGTGTTCGCGATCCAGGAGGGGCAGCGCTACGGCTGGGGACGGATCACCGGCCTGGTCACCATTCCGGGGATGCTCGCGGTCGGCGTGGTGCTGCTCGCGGTGTTCGTCATCCGCCAGCACCGGCTCGGCGGCCGCGGCGCGCTGATGCCGCTCTCGCTGTTCGCCCAGCGCAATTTCACTCTCGCCGCGATCGCGATCTCCACGATGGGCCTGGCGATGACCAGCATGTTCCTGCCGCTGATGGTGTACCTGCAGGATGGCCGCGGGCTCGATGCGATGCGCGCCTCGCTGCTCATCGTGCCGGTGGCCGTGCTGTCCGGGATCCTCGCCCCCGTCGTGGGGCGCGTCATTGATCGCATCGATGCCCGGCTGGTGGCCGTGCCGAGCATGCTGCTTCTCGCCGGGGCCACCGCCGCGCTGGGATGGCTCATGGCTATCGATGCCACGCTCGGGCTGATGCTGGTGCCGCTCTCGCTGATCGGCCTGGCCAACGCCGGTATCTGGTCGCCGCTGTCGACGACCGCCACGCGTGGTCTGGCCGCGGAGGTGGCCGGGGCGGGCGCGGGCGTCTACAACACCACGCGACAGACCGGTGCGGTGCTCGGGTCCGCCGGGATCGCCGCGCTCATGGAGGCCCGGCTGGGGTCGCTCGCCACGGCAGGTGATCCGGCGGCGTTCAGCATGGCGATGGGGCAATCCTTGCTGCTTCCCGCGATCGCGGTCGCCGGGGGCGCGGTCGCAGCGATGTTCCTGCGCCCCGGTCACGATCGGGTGGCGGGGCAGTAACTCCCGGTTACCGCGTACCAGCGAGGTGTTACGAAACAGTCACGCTTGGTAGGGGCGGGGCGCAGGGCCCTGCAGCGATCGGCCCGCCGTGGCAGGGTCGGCGCGAGGAACCTCCTTGGCGCGGCAGCCAGCAGGCTGCCGCGAGCTCCTGGAGAGACCGGCACACGTGCCAGCAACCGAACCAGTAAGGAGCCCACACCGTGGCCGCACCGACTTCGCTTCCCGCTCGATCCTCCCGCCGTGGGAAGGCCCGCCGCTCCGCAGCGATCGCCATGCCCGCCGCCCTCGCCCTGCTCGTCGCGGGCTGCGCGAGCGACTCCCTGACCGTCGATGACCTCCGCGAGCAAGGCGGGATCACCGTCGGCTTCGCCGGCGAGGCCCCCTACAGCTATGAGGAGGGCGGCGAGCTCACAGGCGGCACGGTCGCCCTGCACCGGGAGATCTTCGGTGAGCTCGGCATCGATCAGGTCGAGGGCGTGCAGACCGAGTTCGGCTCGCTCATCCCGGGATTGAACGCCGGACGGTTCGACGCGGTGAGCGCGGGCATGTCGATCCTGCCCGACCGCTGCGAGCAAGCCCTGTTCAGCGAGCCCGAGATCATGTACACCACCGCCCTGATGGTGCCCGAGGGCAACCCGATGAACCTGTCGGACATGCAGTCCCTCGCCGATGCCGGGGCGAGCATCGCGGCGCTGACCGGTGCCATCGAGGTCGACTACGCCAACACCCTCGGCATCGACGTCACCCCGGTGGGCGATCCCATCGATGGCATGGACGCGGTGATCAACGGGCGCGTCGACGCGTTCGCCCTGACCGGCGTCTCGCTCAACCACATGGCCAATGGGCGCCCCGACGCTCCCGTCGAGGTCACCGAATCGTTCGTCGCGGTCATCGACGGCGTGCCCCAGATCGGCGCGGGCGGCACCGTGTTCCGCCAGGATGACGAGGAGCTGCGCGACGCCTACAACGAGGAGCTCGCCGCGATCAAGGCCGATGAGCAGCGCTGGCTCGAGCTGATGGAGCCGTTCGGGTTCAGCATCAACGAGCTTCCGCCGCCGGACCTGACCACCGAGGCCCTGTGCGAGGGCGTCCCGGTCGATGACGAGTAGCACGCGATGAGCAACTTCGACGCGCTGCGCGACGCCTTCCCCCGCATCCTCGACGGCATCGTGGTCACGGTGCAGTTGACGCTGGGCGGGGCGGCGCTCGCGCTGCTCGTGGCGATCGTGCTCGGCCTCGCCGCGCGGGCCCGCCAGTGGCCCGTGCGGTGGTCGGCCCGGTCGATCATCGAGGTGTTCCGCGGCACGTCGCTGCTCGTGCAGCTGTTCTGGCTGTTCTTCGTGCTGCCCGCCTTCGGGGTGCGCCTCGAGCCGATCGTCGTCGGCATCCTCGCGCTCGGCCTCAACTATGGCGCGTACGGCGCCGAGGTGGTGCGCGGATCGATCAACGCGGTGCCGCGCGTGCAGTGGGAGGCGTGCGTCGCGATGGGCTTCAGCCCCGTGCAGCGCATGCGCCGCGTCATCTTCCCCCAGGCCTGGGTGCTGATGATCCCGGCGCTCGGCAACCTTCTCATCCACCTGCTCAAGGGAACGGCCGTGGTCACCACCATCACGTTGCAGGACCTGACCTTCCAGGTGGACCGGCTGCGCGAGACCACCGGAGATACGTTCTTCGCGTTCGGGTTCGCCCTGATCGTGTACTTCATCATCGCGCTGCTGCTCACTTTCGGAGTGCATCTCGTCGAGGCGCGCGCCAAGCACAAGCTCGGCCGCGGCCCCTCGATGCGCGAGATCTTCCGGCTCGACCCCGATACCGTCACCCCCGCGAAGGCACGGTGAGGAGGAGCCATGTGGAACTGGAACACTGCCTGGGACGCGCTGCCCGTGCTGCTCGAGGGCTTCCGCATCACCCTGCTCGCCACCGTGCTCGGCTTCGGCATCGCCGCGGTGCTGGGCCTGGTGGTGGCGGTCTTGCGGATCACGCTGCCGGGATGGGTTAGCTTCCCGCTCGCCGCGATCATGCAGTTCATCCGCCTGACGCCGCTGGTGGTACAGCTGTTGTTCGTCTTCTACGCGGTGCCCGCGAGCGTCTCGGGCCTGCAGGTCGGCATCATCGTGCTCGGCGTGCACTACTCGGCCTACATGGCGGAGGTGTACCGGGCAGGCATCGAGGACGTGCCCAAGGGCCAGTGGGAGGCCGCCCGCGCGCTGTCGCTGCCTCCTGCGCGGACCTGGAGGGCGGTGATCCTGCCGCAGGCGATCCGGCGGATCATCCCGTCGCTGGGCAACTACGCCGTCTCGATGTTCAAGGACACCCCGTTCCTGTTCGTCATCTTCGTCGCCGAGATGGTGACCCGCGCGCAGCAATACGGGGCGCAGACGTTCCGCTATGTCGAGGCCATCACTCTCGCCGGGGTGATCTTCCTCGTCGCGAGCCTCGTCACCGCCTATTTCATCCGCAAACTGGAGGATCGCTATGCCCAGCAACCCGGCTGACCCCGCCGCGAGCGAGGACGCATCGAGCAGCCCAGGATCAAGCAGCCCAGGATCGAGCAGCACCGACGCGGAACCGATGATCCGGTTCGACAACGTGCTCAAGCGCTTCGGCGACAACGTCGTGCTCGACAATCTCGACTTCGCCATCGACCGCGGCGAGCGGGTCACCCTCATCGGCCCGTCCGGCTCCGGCAAGACCACCATCCTGCGGTTGCTGATGACCCTCGAGACCATCAACGACGGCGTGATCTGGGTCGGCGGGCAGCCGTTCTCCCACGAGCAGCGCCGCGGCAAGCTCGTGCCCGCCAGCGAGAAGTACCTGCGCACCGCCCGCCGCCGCATCGGCATGGTGTTCCAGCACTTCAACCTGTTCCCCAACATGACGGTGATGGAGAACCTCACCGAGGCGCCCGTGCATGTGCTCGGGCGCGACAAGGCGACCGCGCGCGAGCGGGCACGCGAGCTGCTCGATCTCGTCGGTCTCGCCGACAAGGAGAACGCGCACCCCACGCAGCTCTCTGGCGGGCAGCAGCAGCGCGTCGCCATCGCCCGCGCGCTCGCCATGGACCCGGAGATCCTGCTGCTCGACGAGGTGACCTCCGCGCTCGACCCCGAGCTCGTGGTGGGCGTGCTCAACGTGCTGCGCGACATCGCCAACAGCACGGACATCACCATGCTGATCGTCACCCACGAGATGCAATTCGCCCGCGACGTCTCCGATCGGGTGATGATGTTCGACAAGGGCCGCGTCCTCGAGGATGGCCCGCCCGAGCAGATCTTCACCGATCCGGCCCACGAGCGCACCCGCTCCTTCCTCAAGGCGGTCGTCAGCCACTAAGACTTGAGCCACTGGGACTTGAGCCGCTAGGACGCCAGCCACTAGGACGGCAAGATCGAATTGCTGCGCCCGCGCCACACCGGCGGAGCCCTGCCTCTATAGTTGATGCACGCCATAACGCTGCGGTGAATGCGGCATGGATCACATCTGGAGGCCAGGGATGCGGGTAGCGACACACCACCAACGATCGCGACGGACCATCGGCGGGATCGTCATCGCGCTGCTTGCCCTGATCGCGCCGCTGCTGGGTGCTGCCCCCGCCTCGGCCGCGCCGCGCCTCGACCGGATCGACTGGATCACCGACCGCTTCGCGATCGTGCATGTCTATTCACCCTCGATGAACACAGTGATCGCTAACGAGGTGTTCCTGCCGGCCAACCGCGGCGCGGCGAGCCCCTCGGTATACCTGCTCCCCGGCGTCGACGGCGGGCAGGAGTCCAACAGCTGGTTCCGCTCCACGAACCTCGAGGACTTCTTCGCCAACAAGCACGTCAAGGTCGTCAGCCCCATCGGTGGCCGGTACAGCCTCTACACCGACTGGAACACCGACGATCCGATCCTTGGCCGCAACAAGTGGATCACCTACCTCAGCCAGGAGCTGCCGTCCGTCATCGACGCGACGTTCCCCTCCACCGGCCGCAACGCTGTCGGAGGCCTGTCCCTCAGCGGCGCCGCCGCCCTCGACCTCGGCATCCAGGCACCCGGCCGCTTCCAGGCCGTCGCCTCCTACAGCGGCTGCCCGCGCGTGAGCTCCCCCGAATCGGTCGCCACCTACGCCGCGGTCGTCGCGTTCGGCGGCGGCAACGTGTTCAACGCCTTCGGCCCGCCCACCGCGCCCGGCTGGTACGAGCATGACCCGTCGCTCAATGCCGACCGCCTGCGCGGCAAAGCGATCTACCTGGCCGCCGCATCGGGCCTGCCCGGCGATCGTGACTTCTCCACCGGCCTGAACCCCGGCCTGCAGGCCCTCGGCGCGGGTGTCATCGAGGGCGCGACCAGCGCCTGCACCGCGGCGTTCGCCAACCAGCTCAACCAGATGGGCATCCCGCATACCTACGCTCGCCAGGACACCGGCGCGCACACCTGGGGGCTGTTCGAGCACCAGATGCGCGACTCCTGGCGCGTGCTCGGTCCCGCCATCGGCGCGTAGAGGCAGGGGCGCTCGCTTGGGCTAGGCCGTTTAGCCGCAAAAGCACCGGAAACCGCTAATCGCGATAGAAGATCCCCCGGATCTAGAGCGGTTTCCGGTGCTTCTGAATGCGCGGGGACCTGCGCACCGGCGGCCTCGTCCAGAGCCGCCCGCGCCACTACGGCGCGAGGATGTCGGTTGTCCTATCGCAGCAGAGTTGATCCAATCGCATGCGAGGTGCACCGATTCGTGGAGATTTCCCGTGTGAACCGCTCCGTCCACGCAACCCGTCTCACCCCGTCTGCTCTCTTTGAGCCGACAGCGTTACGGCTGGTCCGATGTCTCATTCGAACTGCGACTGAGGGTCGGTAGCAGAAGGTGACCTACGGTCAATGAGGCCTGTCATCGAAATGTCAGCGCCACAAGCGAGCACGCTGACCCGAGATGCCTTCGACGACGCGCTCGTCGTGTTCGAATACTGACGTCACAACGACGTACTGGTCCAGGTTTGGCCGCCCGACGCGCAGCCCTTGGCTGGGTAGCGGGTACCGTCGGCGCGTGCTGCTCCCCGGAACGGTGACCTGAGCGGTGTCATCCTGCGGTTGCGCGCGCGAATTCAGCACGGCAGGAACACCCGCACCATCGTGCACGAGGCACGCTCCGAGAACGCGCGCACAGTCCCCGGTATTATTGCGCCTTCGCCGGGACTGAGATCATGTTGAGGCTGGTCATGCCGTCGCGGACACGTTCGCGACGTCGGACTTCGGCCCCGTCGAGGTGGGTCTATGCCGGCTCGTGAGCAACAATGGCTGCTATGGCAATCGTCGTCGTGGTCGACACCAACATGATCAGGGTTTCTCCGAGGCTCCGGCGTGAGGAGTGGCTGTCTCTTATCGAGAACAAGACCGCTTGGGGTGTGGAACTCGCAGTCCCTGAGATCGTGGTCATGGAGTCAGTGAATGTCGTTCGGCGCGAGTGGGACAAGCAACGCAGCGCACTAGCCAGGGTCAAGGTTGGCGAGTTCGGCTTGGGTAACGCGATGGACTCGATGCTCGCCGAGATCGACAAGTGCTCCGAGGGATATGAGCAGTGGCTTCGTGACCGTCTCGGTGAGATCGGTGCGTCCATCGTGGCGCCGCCGCCGACCGATCTGATGGACCTCGCCCGCCGCGCTTCCGCTCTGCGCGCTCCATACGCCAAGGACAAGGATGGCTTTCGCGACACCCTGATCTGGCTCACGGTTCTGGCCATCGCGCAGGACCGTCCTGATGCCGAGGTGTGGTTCGTCAGCGACAACCACGACGACTTCGGGCCGAAGCCCGGCAGTTGGACTGGGGACAACACCGGCGAGCGTGATGATTGCCCCATTCTGTTCCACCAGGATCTACGTGAGGACCTCGACGAGCGGGGCTTGTCGAGCCGAGTGAACTATGTGGTCAGCGTGAAGCGGCTGGAACAACACATAGCCGCCCGGTTCGCGCCGATCCCGGAACCGGACCTCGAGGCCCTCGCCGATCAGATCGACAGGAACCCGCTCGCGGAACGGTTGATGTCATCTGCTTTCGGGTTGGAAGTTGATCCAGAGCAAACAGCACTGCCTCTCGCTGCCGTTGCGGGTGTGATCATCGGGACTCGAGAACAGCATGACGGATGGGAGTTCAGCGAAGGCGCTCTCCGCGGGGAGGCCGGATGGACTGCGCGATTCGCGGTCGACACAGAAGTCGATGTCAGGTTCGTCCGGCATGACCTTAGCGACAGTGACATCACCAAGAAGCTCCGGATGTTCGGCGACATCACGGTGTCATCGAAGAACGAAGTCTTGGACGTTGTTGTGACGTCGGCCGAGGCGCTGCCTGATGATCCCCGGCGTGCGAAATGGGTCGAGCGGTCTAACCGGCGTGCGTCGAATGCCAAGTTTTCGGACCCGTTTCGGGATCTGCCATTCCAGACCGTGAGCGCGGGGTATGCAAGTGCGCAGAATCGCAGGTTTGCTGAAGAGATGAGCAGGTCATTGCCGCCCGAGAGTTTGCTGCAGATGGCCGAGCGGGCGCAGGAGATGATGCCCCCGGAGTCCTTGCAACGCATGGCCGAGCAGGCGCAGAAGGCACTGCCTCCCAAGGACTTGCAACGCATAGCCGAAAATATTCGGAAGTTGCTGCCCCCCGAGTTTCGCTGACCGGCAGACTTGTTCAGGGGATCGGTGTTCCCGTTGGCGCTTGACGTTGAATCGAGGCTCGCTGTCGTGGTGGACCTGACCGCGGGCTGATCGTGAAGCTGAGAGCAATTGAGTCATGGCGTTGGAGGGATTCACCTGCCAGGTCGAGGGATGCCTCGAGGACCGTGAGGTTCTGCTTCACCGTTCCGACGATCCTTGGGGCAGCGCTGACCTCTGCCTCGCCCAGGCCCGGCAGTTCGCCATCCAGACGCCTGCTCGCGTTTGACGTTGGCGCGGGCGCCGTAGAGGGAGCGCCGCAGAGCGCGCGGTTCTCCTGATTCGCCTCGGCGAGGGTCCACTTAGCGTGGTGAGACTGCTGCGGAGCTTCGCGTTTTCCTCGGCGACGTGATTGGCCTCGGGGTCGTAGAGCTGGCCGATGAGGTCTCTGATGCGCGGGTCTCGGTCTCTGACCGCAGCACGGAGCGACGAGACCAACTCGGCGTTGAGGGTGCGTTCGCGCCAGCACGCTGTATCTCACCGACAACGACATTCCGCCGCGAGAAGAAAACCCCCGCGGCCGCCGAAGACCTCCTGAGCAATCCCCCGGTTGTGGGTCGCGAACTTGTCGGTGCTCTCCTGTATCTTCGTCGTGATCCAGTCGGCTGATACACAGCATCAATGAGATGGGGCTATTTGATGGCGATGTCGAGCGACAACCGCCGGATCTTGTGGGTGCGCGCTGGCGGCCGCTGTACGTTGTGCAAATCCTATCTGCTGCACGGGGAGTTGACCGGCTTCGAGGTACCTGTCGGTGAAGGAGCTCATATCGTCGGCCAGGCACAAGCCGAGCGCTCCCCACGCGGAATGAGTGAGCTGCCCCTCGATCGACGCGACACGCCGGAGAACGTTCTTCTGGCATGTGCGAACTGCCATAACGAGATCGACAAGGCGAAGGTCGCCGAAGTTGTCACTGCCCAGATGTTGCAAGAACGCAAAGCAGCTCACGAAGCCGAGATCCGGCATCAAACCGGCTTGACCGCAGACCGGCGAACGACCGTGCTGCGGATGTTCGGCGCCATCCGGGGTGCAATGATGCGAGTTGACGCGACCGACGCCGCGACCGCTGTTCTCCAGTCCAGCGATCGATTTCCCCTCTTCCCTGCCAGCTATGACCAACAGGGCCTCGAACTCGACCTGTGCCGAATACCTGGTGAGGAATCACCGACCAACGGGTACTACGCGTCCGCAGCGCGAATAATCGACACTTTCGTCGGTGGTCGGGTCGCTGACGGTGTCGAGCAGGGCCATCTCACCCATTTGAGTGTGTTTGCTATCGCTCGATTGCCGCTGCTGGTCTATCTGGGTTGGTCGCTCGATGACGGCATCGATACCGACGTCTACCAGCGCCACCGATCGACCGGAAAATGGCAGTGGCCAACCGCCGAAGATATCACCACCTTCACCGTCGAGGCCACTGTCGCCGGAGCAGCCGACGCCGCCGAGGCGGTATTGATCACCAACCTGTCCGGTACTACGACGCCACCACAACTGCCCGAAGCTTTCCTCGGGCTGCCCGCATTCACCGTGACACCGACCGGCCAGCAGTCCCACGAAGACGTGATCGCCCACCCTGCCTCGGTAGTGGAGTTCAGAACCGCTGTGCGCCGATTCTTCTCCGAGCTCGAAGCCAGTCGGCCCAGTGTGGCGACGCTGCACGTATTCGGAGCACTTCCGGTCTCGGCGGCCGTGAGCCTTGGACAGACTCTCAAGGCCCGCGATCTGCGGCCGAAAGTTGTGCTCTACGACCTGACCCCCACCGGCTATCAGCACGCACTGGAGATTTGATGGACACCAACGCGCATTTCGAGGCCTTCCTCGACAAGACGGTGAACCTCAAGCCGTGGAAGCTCACCCAACTCGATGACCGCGTCAACGCGATCGTCAACGCACTGCAGCGGGATCCGACGATCGGCCCGATGTACAAGGAGCACCTCCCGCAGGGTTCGTGGGCACACCACACGATCATCAACCCGGTGGGCGAGTTCGACGAGTTCGACGCCGACTTCCTGCTACACGTCGAGGAGAACCTGGATTGGTCCGATGATCCCGGCCAGTATCTGCGCGAGGTACGTGCGGCCTTCAAACGGACAGCGACCTACAAGGACAAGGTCCGCAAGAAGAACCGATGCATCCGCATCGGATACGCCAACGAAAGCCACGTCGATGTCGTCCCGAACCTAACACTCGCCGACGGTAGGCAGGTCATCGTCAACTACCGCGACAACTGTTTCGAAGACACCAATCCCGATGGGTTCACCCAGTGGATGCACGAACGCGACGAGCTCGCCGGCGGAAACCTTCGTCGGGTCATCCGTCTGCTGAAGTACCTGCGGGACTACAAGAACACCTTCGACTGCAAGTCCGTGATCCTGACTACATTGGTCGGTGGCCGGGTGCAGCCCTTCGACGTCGCCGACCGCTATGCTGACATCCCGACGACGTTGGTTACGTTGCTCGAAGACCTCGATAGCTACCTCGATCTCCACGAGATGATGCCGCTCCTCGATGACCCGAGCTGCCCTGGAACGTCGTTCAATCACCGCTGGGGCGAGGAGAAATACTCCACCTTCAAGACCATGATCAAGAAGTACGCCCGCTGGGCCTGCGAAGCCCGTGACGCGACGACCGAAGCAGGCGCGGTCGCAGCCTGGCAGAAGCTGTTCGGGCCAGAGTTCGTCACACCTGAAGTCACGGAAGCCAAAGCAGCGATCGTGGCCACTGCACGATCGTGCCGCCCCGCCCTGGATGTCCGTGCACCCGGCGAGGAGTTCATCGAAGAGCAAGGCTACCGATTTCAACCGAGATACACCGCCACCATCGACGGCAGGGTTATGGAACTCAACGGCGGACGTGCTCGGACCCTCCGGGATCGCAAGCCCGTACGTCGCGGCCTGCGCCTGAGGTTCACAGTCAAAACGGATGCTCCACACCCCTACCGGGTGATCTGGAAAGTGCGAAATCGTGGGGATCCAGCAACTGCTGCGGCCGATCTTCGCGGGGCGCTCATTGCTCCCAACCAAGCAGGAGATGCTCGGTTCGAGAGCACGAAATACCGTGGGCGCCATTACATCGAGGTCTACATCGTGCGAGAAGAAGTCGTGGTCGCCAGCGACCACCACGAAGTCATCATCCAGTGATGGAGTGCTCGACATCGCCGACCTGATCTCCCCATTCACATGGGGTACCGGCCGCACCTCACCCTCATCGAACACAAGAAGGCTCGACGATCCGCATCGCAAATAGACACTTGATTCCAGCTCGTCACTGCAGCGTACTGCTTTGCCCATCCGGCTCGCGCTGGTCAGCCTTCGTCGCGTCGGCGGTGATCGGGATGTCGGTGAACGTCTCGCTCTCTCCGATCCACCGCCACACCGGTTGTGGCGCCAGAACCAACAGTACGGCCGACGCGTAATTCAACTCTGATCGGAAGTCCTGAAGCTCCTCCACGGATTCGGTCAGGCGATCGCCGATGGGCTGAACCTTCTTCGCTTCGACCACCAGCAGATTCTGCGTGTCGACACCGCGAGTGTGGACGATGAGGTCCGGGGTCACATGGGAATCACCCGTGACTTCGTACTTCGGACGTTGTTGCCCATCGAGGTAGCGACGGTCGTATTCGACGTCGACATGCCGCAGGCTGCCGGGCCGTTCAATCCAGTCCGCCAATCGGTGCGCGATCCGGAACACCACCGCTTCCTCACGAATGTCCGCTTCGATGAGGTGCCGATCCTCGTCATAGGTTTCGCGCACCGCGCAAGCCAACAGTTCTCGCAGATGCTGAGGCTCCGTCATTGAGACCGTCACCGCGGTTGGATCCATGCCCGGCTCCGTATTCAGTTGCTGTCGGCGCCATGCGATACGAGGTTCGGAGCGTTGCCTTCACCGCGACGACTGCGCGCAGCACCGAAGGCAGATGGGTTCCCAGGTAGGATCCCCGCGTCATCACGTGGCCATAGATTCATGCTCGATCTCAGGCAATTGCGGATTATGCAGCATGCAATCACCCTTTCCGAACTCGCGGCCTCAAAATATCCAGCACATGGGAGGAGACGCGGTTAGGGTTGGCCACCAACAGCTTCAGCGGTCACGGCGGCGCCGACGATGTCGGCGAATGGATCGGGATAGCGCTGAACGCTGAACACCGATTTGGCGGTGGCGGTCCAGGTCGGGATCGATCCTGCGGCACATCGAAGACCTCCCGCTGTTCGTCGGCGGCATCGAGCGGGATCGGCCGGAATCTGACCTCCGACATCATCGCGCGCCTCTTCTAAGGTCGGCTCGCGGAGTTCGCTGCCGCGATGGTCGAGCAATTCCCGCAGTTCCGATCAGCGGGCAACACCGTGAAGACCTTCACCCGGCAGGTGCGGGATCCGCAGAACCTGGATTGGACCGATGTCACGCTCGCGCTTCCCGTCGCCAAGGACATCCTCAAAACCCAGCCGGGCCTCGGTCGCGGGCGTTCGAACAACCTGCGTGTCACGAACCGGGCCTTCACCGTTGAGCAGGATCTCGTCTCGCAGTGCCGTTCGTTCGTCTGTGACACGAGAGATTAAGACGCGAACGGAGCAGATCAAGCGATTCAACCCACCGTCAGGCCTGTCTCACCACAACTGCCCGGCCCAGCGCTGCCCGCGCCCCTCCGGCGCTACAGCGTATCGGCGCGCTCCTTCGAGCCACGCAGCGTGCTGATGAAGTCATGCAGCGCCGTGGCGCCACCGACGAGCACTGCCGCGGAGAGCACCCAGTCGATCCCGATGGGCACGTGCGGCGACCGGATGGTCACCTCGAACAGGCCGGTATCGAGCGCGGCGAGGAAGAGGAAGCTCAGCCCGAAGCCCACCACGGCAGTGAGGATGCGTAGCTCGCGTCGTGCCGCCCGCACCGCGGACTCCGCGGCCATGACCGCGCCCGGATCGGCGCCCGCGCCGGCGTTGCCCGCCCGGGCCGCTGCCCGTTGCTCCCGCAGCGCGCGTTCCGCGGCGATCTTGCGGGATTCCGGGAACGTCGCGCCGAGGCGACCGAACACGAAGTCCAGGACGGTGACCAGCATCTCGTTGATGCGCTCGACGCCCTGGGCGATCACATACAGCACGGCGAGCGCCGATACCCCCTCGACGAAGACGAAGTCCTCATCGGGCGCGATGAGCCAGTTCAGCAGCAGGCCCGCGATGGCGAGCAGGAACGCGACGACGATGCTGCCGAGCACGTAGCGGGCGCGCACGGTGTCGTGGGCGGCGATGGTTGCGGTCATGGTGTGGCTCCTTGCATCTGGCGGCCGCGGGTGTCGTGGCGCGGTGATGGTAGCCGCATGGGGCGACAGGATCGTCCCGCTGTGATCGCGCCCACACGCTGAGAGTGAAAATGCTTGCACCCATTCATCTTTCGTGCAACAGGTCGATCAAGCCGCGTCGTGGCGGTGGGCGGCCCCGCTGTCCTCCCCTAGCGTGGTCGCCATGCCCATCAGCCTCCGCGCCCGCCGCATGCCGGGTCTTGCCCTCGTCGCTGTCCTAGCGGCGTGCGCGCCCGCCATGCTGGCCGCGCCCGCCGCGACCGCCGCTCCCCTGCCAGGGATCGATGCGAGCGGCCCGGCAGAGGCAATGCCTGCCCCGGGCGGCATCGTGGAATCCTCCGCCCTCGACCCCGCCATCCGGCTGCCCGGCGCGGGCCACGCGTACCGCATGACCTATGCCACGACGGGCGCGCGCGGCGAGGCCGTGCTGTCCACCGCCACCGTGCAGGTTCCCGAGGGCACCCCGCCGCCGGGAGGCTGGCCGGTCATGGCTTGGGCGCATGGCACCACCGGGATCGGGGACGACTGCGCCCCGTCCGCCGATCCGGGCGCGGACCGCGACTACCCGGCGTACTGGCTGCGGCAGGGCTTCGCGATCGTGGCCACCGACTACGCCGGGCTCGGAACACCGGGCGTCCACCCGTACCTCCATGCGGGCTCCGCGGCCAGCAGCGTCGCGGACTCCGTGCGCGCAGCGCGGGCGCTGAACCTGCGATTGTCGGGCGATTGGGTGGCGATCGGGCACTCGCAGGGTGGCCACGCAGTGATCGAGCTCGCGCGGCAGCCGGATGCGAGCACCGATGGCCTGCGCGGAGTGGTAGCGCTCGCCCCGGCGGTCCCGCTGCCGCTGGTGCTCGACGCCAGGCCGGAGACGCGCTCGCTGCCCGGCTACGAGACCGCCTACCTGCTCTATGTCCTCGCGGGGCTCGCCGACGTGCATCCAGGGCTTCCCATCGCCGATGCGCTGACCGGGAAGGGCCAGCGACTGCTCGCGAGCGCCGAGCGAACGTGCAGCGACGAGCTCGCCGGCACGCTCGATGGCGTACGGCTCGAGGAGATCCTTGCCCGGCCCCTGCGGGAGGTACCGGGCCTTGCCGATGCCGCGACCGAGTACCTCGGTCTGCCGAGCACGGGCTATATCACTCGCCTCCTCGTGGCGCAGGGACTCGATGACTCGCTGCCGCCGAGCGGACCGATCGGCCTGGCCGACCAGATCCATTCCAGCGGGGGCCCGGTCACGCTGCGCACGTATCCGGGCGTCGATCACGGTGGTGTGCTCGAGGCGTCCAGCCGTGATGCCCGGGCATTCGTCGACGCTGTTCTCGGTCCTGCCCCGGAGCAGGCGCTGCGGGGCAGTGGCCTCGGCGGCTAGACGCGCCTGGCTGGGCGCGCCCGCCTAGACGCACTGGACCGTAACGATTTCGGCGATTGCGGCCACCTCGGGCGAGCTGGCCGGTAACGGTTACGGTAGCGGGCATCCGGCCCGCCACAGGCTAGGAGGCAAGCCCATGCACGTGGCCCGACGCAGTTTCCTCACCCGATCGCTCGCGGGGGCGGCGGCCCTCGCGATCAGCGCGACGCTGGGCGCCTGCGGCGGGGAGGGCGGCAATCCGTTGACCGAGGGCGGGGGCGGCGACGGGATCGTGGTGGGGTCCGCGAACTTCCCCGAGAGCGTTCTCCTTGCCGAGATATACGCCCAGGCGCTCGAGGCGACGGGCGCCGATGTGGAACGCACCTACAACATCGGTAGCCGCGAGATCTACTTCGGCCAGGTCGAGCGTGGCGCGATCACCCTGATGCCCGAGTACAACGGCGCGCTGCTCGCCTACCTCGGGACGGGCGCGACGGCGCGCACCACCGAGGACATCAACGCAGCTCTCGCCGAGGCGCTCTCCGACGGGCTGGAGATCCTCGATTCCGCTCCCGCGCAGAACACCGATGCGCTGGTGGTCACCGAGGACACCGCGCAGCGTTTCGACCTGGCCACCATCGCTGATCTCGCGCCGGTGGCCGGGGACATGCGCGTGGGCGCGGCACCGGAGTTCCAGACGCGCGAGCAGGGACTGGTGGGCCTCGAGGAGACCTACGGCGTGGTGTTCGAGGAGTTCGTCGCCACCGACAACTCCGGGCCATTGACGATCTCCGCGCTCGCTCGCGGGGACATCGATGTCGCCAACATCTACTCCACTGATCCGGCCCTGTCGTCCCGTCCGTTCGTGGTGCTCGAGGACACCGAGTCGGTGTTCGGGGCGCAGAACATCACGCCGCTGGTGTCGAGCGGGGTGCTCGGCGACGAGGCGGTTGCCCGCGCGAACGAGGTGTCGGCCCGGTTGACCACCGATACCCTCGCCGGGCTGCTCGCGTCGGTGATCACCGAGCGGCGGGACGTGAACGAGGTGGCCGCCGAGTGGCTCGCGGAGCAAGGGCTCGCGTGATCCGCTTCGAGAGGGTCGGCAAGCGGTATCCCGACGGCACGACCGCGGTGGAGAGCCTTGACCTCGAGGTGCCCGCGGGCACGTTGACGGTGCTGGTGGGGCCCTCGGGCTGCGGCAAGACGACGTCGCTGCGGATGATCAACCGAATGGTCGAGCCCTCCGGCGGCCGGGTTCTCGTCGACGGCGTCGATGTGGCCACGCGGCGCGCGCATGACCTGCGCCGGGGCATCGGCTACGTCATCCAGAACGCCGGGCTGTTCCCGCACCGCACGGTGCTCGACAATGTCGCCACGGTGCCGCGCCTGCTCGGGGCCCGGCGCTCGGTGGCGCGCACGCGTGCCCGGGAGCTGCTCGAGCTCGTGGGGCTTACCGCTGGCCAGGGCGATCGCTACCCGGCGCAGCTCTCCGGCGGGCAGCAGCAGCGGGTGGGGGTGGCGCGCGCGCTCGCGGCCGATCCGCCGATCCTGCTGATGGATGAGCCGTTCTCGGCGGTGGATCCGGTGGTGCGCGCGGACCTGCAGCGCGAGCTGCTGCGCTTGCAGGGCGAGCTGCGCAAGACCATCGTGCTGGTCACTCACGACATCGATGAGGCCATCACGCTCGGGGATCGGGTGGCGGTGCTGCGCCCCGGGGGCGTGCTGGCCCAGTACGCCGCGCCCGCCGAGCTGCTTGCCCGCCCCGCCGATCGGTTCGTCGAGCAGTTCCTCGGTGTCGATCGCGGCGTGCGGCTGCTCTCCTTCCATCCGGGCGCGAGCTTGCCGCTGCGCCGCGACACCGTGATCGGCGAGCAGGACGCCGCGACAGCACCATGGTGCTTGGTCGTGGACGCGGACGACCGGCCCCTGGGATGGCGCCGTGGCGGCGCGGACTCGCTGCTGCCGATCGGGCACGGCTTCGACCCGGCCACCGATACGCTGCGGGCGGCCCTGGACTCCGCGATGCTCTCCCCCGCCGGGCACGCTGTCGGGCTGGACGGCGACGGCCGTGTGCTCGGGACCGCGAGCGCGGAAGCGATCGCGGAGCATGTGCGGGCGGTCCATGCCGCGGGGCAGGTGGCGGCGCGGTGAGCTGGCAGATCCCGTCCTACTTGGGGACATTCACGGGCCTGCTGGGCGATCATCTGCTGATGGCGCTGTCGGCATCGTTTCTCGGGCTGGTGCTGTCGCTGCCGCTGGGCCTGGCGTGCATCCGCTGGCCGGTGCTGTACGGCCCGGTGCTCGCAGGAGCGAGCGCCTTGTACGCGGTGCCCTCGCTGGCGTTCTTCGTGCTGCTCATCGCATTCACGGGCATCGCCCCGCTCACGGTGATCATTCCGCTCGCCCTCTACACGCTGTCCGGGCTGGTGCCCAATGTCGTCGATGGGCTGCGGTCGGTGCCGGAGGTGGTGCGGCAATCCGCCACCGCGATGGGCATGGGTCCGGGGCGTCGGCTGCTCGCGGTGGACCTGCCGATCGCGCTGCCCGCGGTGATGGCGGGCCTGCGCGTGGCGACGGTGGCCAACATCAGCATGGTCAGCGTGGGCGCGCTGATCGGGATGGGCGCGTTCGGCTCGTTGTTCACCGCCTCCGCGCAGCTTGATCGGGTGGAGCTCGCGGTGATCGGGATCATCGCCACCATCGGCATGGCCCTGGTGATCGATGTGATCCTGGTGCTGGCGCAGCGATCGCTGACTCCGTGGACGCGTGCCGGTACCAGCCCGGCCGTGCGGTGGGGCCCGGGCAGGGCGCTCGCCACGATCAGGCAGGGCTCGAGCACGAGAGGGGGCGGCGCATGACGTCGCTCTGGTTCTCGTTGCAGGAATTCTTCACGACGAGCAGCAATTGGTCCGGTTCGTCAGGGATCCCGGCGCGGGTGGGCGAGCATGCGGTGTACACCCTTCTAGCGTGGCTCCTCGCCGCCGGTATCGCGGTGCCGATCGGCTTGTGGACGGGCCACAGCGGCCGGGGCGGGCTCCTTGTGGGTGCTACCGCGAACGCGGCGCGGGCGCTGCCGACCTATGGCGTGCTGGTGCTGCTCGTGGTGCTGCTGGGCATCGGGCTCGGCCCGGTGCTGATCCCGCTGGTGGCGCTGGCGATACCGCCCGTCCTGCTCAATACCTACGAGGGGGTTCGCGCGGTGCCTCCGGCGATCACCGATGCCGCCCGCGGGGTGGGCATGCGGGGCCGGGAGGTGCTGTGGCAGGTCGAGCTGCCGATGGCGCTGCCGCTGATGCTGGTGGGCCTGCGCACCGCGGCCGTGCAGGTCGTGGCGACCGCGACGATCGCTGCCGCGGTCAGCTTCGGCGGTATCGGGCGCTACATCATCGATGGGCTCGCGCGCCGCGACTACACCCTGGTGGTGGGTGGGGCCGTGCTGGCGATGGCGGCGTCGATCCTCGTGCTCGCGGTCTTCGCGGTGGCGCGGCGCGTGCTCGTCTCCCCGGGGCTGCGCTGACCCGGCCACCGGGGCGCGGGTACGCGCACGGGCCGGGGCCGGGGATGCTCAGGATCCCCGGCCCCTTCGTATCGGCGCACGTGGTGCCGCGCGCTCCGGCTGCTTGGCCCGTCCGCTTACGCGAACGGGGTGCCGCTCTTCGGGGTGAGCGGGGTGAAATCACGGCTGCCGAGGTGGTTGGGCCGCGGTCGTGTTCCCGCGTAGGGCTCGACGAGGGTGTTCTCGACACTGTTGAACACGATGAAGATGTTCGCGCGCGGGTACGGCGTGATGTTGTTGGCCGATCCGTGCATCGAGTTCGAGTCGAAGAACAGGGCGCTGCCGGCGGGCCCGGTGAACTGCTCGATGCCAAACTCGTAGGCGAGCTTGGTGACCGCGTCCTCGCTCGGAACGCCGATGCGCTGCGCCTGGAGGGACGACTTGTAGTTGTTCTCGGGGGTCTCTCCCACGCACGGCACATAGGTGCGGTGAGCACCGGGCATCAGCATGAGCCCCCCATTGAAGGGGTAATTGTCCGTTAGCGCAATGGACATGCTCACCGCGCGCGGGGTCGGCATTCCATCCTCGGCATGCCAGGTCTCGAAATCAGAATGCCAGTAGAATCCGGTTCCTGCGAATCCTGGCATGCAATTGATTCGGCTCTGGTGAACGTATACCTCGGAGCCGAGAATCTGTCGGGCCCGGTCGAGGATGCGGGGGGTGCGGATCAGCTGGTCGATCAGCGGACTGACCTCGTGGACCGAGAAGATCGACCGGACCCGGTCGGAACCGCGTTCGCGCACGATCAGCTCGCTCTTGGCCAGTTCAGGGTCCGCAGCGAGGCGCTCAACCTCGGACCAGCAGTTTTGCACCTGCGCCGGGTTGATCATCCCCTCTTCGATGTGGAATCCCTTGGATTCATAGGCAGAGAGGGCGTCCGCGTCGAAGGGGCCGGAGGCGCGCGTGCCCCACACGGTGGGGTGCGGTCGCCTCACGGGATCCGTGGGGACGTCGAGGCGCGAGGGATAGTAATCCTTTACTGCATTCTGCGCGGTTGTCATGCGTCATCTCCTCCCAATAAATGGTGGGCCGAGACGTGCTTCGGCCGATAAGGCTAGCCTGACAAGATACACGGTATCGCATTTAATACCTCCTGCCAAAGCGCCACTTGGATAAGAGAGACGTTTCCCGAGGAATGCGTGTCTAAACATGATCGACGCAACAGTGGCGGTTCCGGGAAGGGCGGATCGTCCCGGCCATGCAGGAACGACTGGCCGGTCGATCAGCCCGGCAGCGCGGGCAGCCGCTCGCCGATCCAGGTGGTGAGGGTTCCGCCGCGGGGCAGGGCGAGCGTGGTGCGGGCTGCGCGGGGGTCGCCGTCGAGCAGCCTCGCGTCGCCGTCCTTCTCGCAGGCGTGCTGCCCGAGCTCGAGGGTGGAGTCGAGCGCGGTGGCCGGTCCGAGCGCGTCGCGGGTGCCGAGCATCAGGGCGTGGGCGAGCAGGGGCGTGCCGTCATCGAGGTGGGCGGTGGTGGTGCCCTGCCAGCTGCCTAGCCGGTCCTCGCCGGTGCGGCCGATCTGGATGCGCTCGCTGATGCGGGCGGTGGCGCCCGGCGCGGTCGTGATGGCGGTGGTCGTCTCGTGCTCGGCGGTGCTCGCCACAATGGTGGGCTCGGGCAGGAGGTCGAGATGAGCGCCCTCGCTCAGGTCGATGGTCCAGCGCGAGGTGGATCGGCTCGTCGTGCGGCCGGGCAGCGCCACGGTCGCGGCGACGGTGCGGATGGCCAGGCGGGCTCCGGGGCCGAGGCGCAGGGTGATGTCGATGTGGTCGCCGCCGAGCGGCGTGATGGCGGTGCCGATGAGGTGCACCGTGGCGGGCCCGGTCTGGCGGGCGGCGAGGCCCCCGGTGGCGTGCATCCGGGGGCCCCGTCCCGCGCTGGCCTCGATGATCAGCTCAGTGCGCATGGACCTCGGTGAGCCTGCTGATCTGGGCGCGCACCCATTCGAGGACGGGCGTGGCGGCAGGGTCCTCGGTCAGCGAGGTGAACGCGGTGGGCCTGCCCTCGCGGACCTTGCTGGCGTCGCGGTCCATCACGCCGAGATCGGCCCCGACCATGGGGGCGAGGTCGGTCTTGTTGATCACGAGCAGGTCCGAGTAGGTGACGCCGGGGCCGCCCTTGCGGGGCACCTTGTCGCCCCCGGCGACGTCGACGACGAAGATCTGCACGTCGATCAGCCCCATGGAGAAGGTGGCGGTCAGGTTGTCGCCGCCGGACTCGACGAGGATCAGGTCGAGCGGCGGGTTGGCGTCGATGAGGTCGTCGATGGCGTCGAGGTTGGCGGTGATGTCGTCGCGGATGGCGGTGTGCGGGCACCCTCCGGTCTTGACGGCGGTGATGCGCTCGTCGGGCAGGACGGCGTTGCGGCGCAGGAAGTCCGCGTCCTCGGTGGTGTAGATGTCGTTGGTGAGCACGGCGAGCGATAGCTCATCGCGCAGCTCGCGGCACAGTGCCGCGACGAGCGCGGTCTTGCCGGAGCCAACGGGGCCGCCGATGCCGATGCGGACGGGCTCGCCGGGGGTGCGCTCGCGGCGGGCGCGCTCGGGGGCGTGGCTGTGGGGTTCTCCGCCCATCAGGTGCGGGGGCATGGGGTCGCTCCTTCGTCGTTGGTGCTAGCTGGGTCGTGCGGGGATAGGGCTGGGGGGGTGATAGCTGGGCGCTAGGAGACGAACAAGGGCATCTCGCGCTGGATGTGCCGCTGGGCGAGCACATCGAGCAGGGGGTCGGAGAGGGCGTGCAGCCCGGTCGTGGCCTGGCGGGCCGTCTCGTCGCACAGCCCCGACAGCCCGAAGGTGATGATGGTGACGTCGGCGGGGTCGAGCGCGAGGAGCCGCTGCGCGGCGGTGGCCGAGCTGGTCATCGTGGTGTAGATCAGCGCGAGCGCCGCCTGGTGCGGATCGAGGTGGCACAACCGAGCAACGGTTCCAGTGATCACCGGCAGGTGCGGGCGGCGGCCGATGCTGGTCCAGTCGTGGGCGGGCCAGGCGCGGCGGGCGAGGCGGGCGAACCCGCGGCCCTGGGCGCGCGAGGCATCGCGGGCGGCGGCGGACGGGGTGCGGGCGTCGGTCTCGGCATCAGCACGGCCGGGGTCCAGGCCGTCAGCGACGGCAGCGGTGATCGACGCGGTGGTCAGGCCCGTGGTGCGGATGCGGCGGGCCAGGAATGCCTCCACGGTGGGCAGGTCATGGACGATGCCGCTGGTGATGGCTTCCTCGATGCCGCCGGAGTGGACGTGGCCGCCGATGGGCAGGCGCGCGTCGGCGAGCGCGAGCAGGTCGGTGAGCATTCGGCGCCGCTAGAACAGGTTGTAGCGCTGGGCGAGGGGCAGCTCGGTGGCGGGCTCGGCCTCCCACACCTCGCCATCGATGCGCACCTCGAAGGTGTCGGGGTTGACCTCGATGCGCGGCATCGCCGAGTTGTGCGGCATGTGCTCCTTGCCGATCTGGCGGGCGCTCTTGACGGGGACGAGGCGGCGGTCGCAGGCGATGCGGCTCGACAGGTGGGCGTCGAGCGCGGCTGGCGCGACGAAGTGCACCGAGGTGCCTGCCGCCACCTTGGGATAGGCACCGAACATGGGGCGGGGCAGATACGGCTGCGGGGTGGGGATGGAGGCGTTCGCATCGCCCATCGCGGCCCAGGCGATGGCGCCGCCCTTGATGACCAGATCGGGGCGGATGCCGAAGAACGCCGGGTCCCACAGCACGAGGTCAGCGAGCTTGCCGTGCTCGATGGAACCGATCTCGCCGTCGAGCCCGTGGGCGATGGCCGGGCAGATCGTGTACTTGGAGATGTAGCGGCGCACCCGGTTGTTGTCCGCGGCGTTGTCCCCGCCCCCGTCGCCGGGCAGCGGTCCGCGGCGCACCTTCATCATGTGCGCGGATTGCCAGGTGCGGGAGATGACCTCCCCGACCCGGCCCATGGCCTGCGAGTCACTGCCGATCATGGAGATCGCGCCGATGTCGTGGAGGAGGTCCTCGGCAGCGATGGTCGACGGGCGGATGCGGGACTCGGCGAAAGCGAGGTCCTCGGGGATCGACGGGCTGAGGTGGTGGCACACCATGAGCATGTCGAGGTGCTCGTCGACGGTGTTGCGGGTGAACGGCCGCGTCGGGTTGGTGGAGCTCGGCAGCACATTGGGGTGCGCGGCGACAGTGATGATGTCGGGCGCGTGGCCGCCTCCCGCTCCCTCGGTGTGGTAGGCGTGGATGCTGCGGCCCTTGATGGCGCCGAGCGTGGACTCGACGTATCCGGCCTCGTTGAGGGTGTCGGAGTGCAGCGCCACCTGGATGCCGGAGGCATCAGCGACGCGCAGGCAGGCGTCGATCGCGGCGGGCGTGGAGCCCCAGTCCTCGTGGAGCTTCAGCCCGGAGGCGCCCGCGCGGACCTGCTCCCACATGGCGTCCTCGCTGACGGTGTTGCCCCGGCCGAGCAGGGCGATGTTCATCGGCCAGGCATCGAGGGCCTCGAGCATACGGGCGAGGTGCCAGGCGCCGGGGGTGACGGTGGTGGCCTTGGAGCCCTCCGCGGGGCCGGTGCCGCCGCCGATCATGGTGGTCAGCCCGGAGCCGATGCCTTCCTCGAGCAGCTGGGGGCAGATGAAGTGGACGTGGCAGTCGATGCCGCCGGCGGTGAGGATCTTGCCGTTCCCGGCGATGATCTCGGTGGACGGGCCGATGACGAGGGAGGGCGTGACCCCGTCCATGGTGTCGGGGTTGCCGGCCTTGCCGATGCCGCTGATGCGCCCGTCGCGGATGCCGACGTCGGCCTTGATGATGCCCCAGTGGTCGATGACGATCGCGCCAGTGATGACGGTGTCGGGGGCGCCGTCGACGCGGGTGACGCGGCCCTGCCCCATGGATTCGCGGATGACCTTGCCGCCACCGAACACAGCTTCGTTGCCGGCACGCTCGGGCCCGCCGCTGCGGTCCTCGGTGATCTCGATGAACAGGCTGGTATCGGCGAGGCGCACCTGGTCGCCGGTGGTGGGGCCGAAGAGCTCGGCATAGCGGGCGCGGCTGATCGACGTCATGAGCGGTCCAGCTTTCCGGGTGGGGTGAGGCTGAGCCCGTGCACCTCGCGGGCGCCTCCGATGGCGACGAGGGAGACGGCGTGGGCGAGGCCGGGCTCGAAGCGCACCGCCGTGCCGGCAGGGATGTCGAGGCGGTAGCCGTGGGCCGCGGCACGATCGAAGCGCAGGGACTCGTTGGCCTGTGGGAAGTGGAAGTGGCTGCCGACCTGGATGGGGCGGTCGCCGTCGTTGGTCACCTCGAGGGTGATGCGGGGCGCGCCTGGGCTGAGCTCGATCTCGCCGGGCGCGGTGCGGATCTCTCCGGGAATCATGGCGCGCTCCTCAGGAGATGGGGTGGTGGACGGTGACGAGCTTGGTGCCATCCGGGAAGGTCGCCTCGACCTGCACGTCGTGGATCATCTCGGGCACGCCCTCCATCACCTCGTCGCGGGAAAGGACCTCGCGGCCCGATGCCATCAGCTCGGCGACGGTGCGGCCATCGCGGGCGCCCTCGAGCACGTGGTCGGTGATGATCGCGATCGCCTCGGGATAGTTGAGCACGAGCCCGCGCTGCTGCCGGCGGCGCGCGACCTCCGCGGCGTAGCTGATCATCAACCGTTCCTGCTCGTGCGGCGTCAGGCGCATGGATCCTCCTCGATGCCGGGCCAGGGCCAGGCTGTGCGATAGCAACGACGTTAGCAGCCCCCTGCACGCCCAATGGGGTCGAGCCGGGCGCGTGATGGGCTTGCGAGGGAGGGTTTTACGCAGGGTTAACACCGGGCCGCCGGATTGGCACGGATCCCACTCTTGCCATATTGGAAAGTACTTGCCACAATCGATTCATGAGCAACACGGATCACGAAGAGCCCCCTTCCCCGACCGAGGCCGACCAGCTCCTTGCCGAGGCTCGCCTCCTCGCCCGCTCGAGCCACGACGCCGCCTGGCCCTGGATAGCCTTCCTGCTCGGCCTCGGTGCTACCACCTCCATGGCCTTCCTCGCCTTCGGCACGACCACCCGCCCCGATGCGCCCACGGCCGGAAATACCGCAGTGGTGCTCGGCATGCTCGCGTGGATCGGCGTGCTGATGGCGTTTGCCATGGGCCGGGCACGCGGGGCGCGGCGCGGGTTCGGTCGGCGCTGGATCCTGTACATCACTGCCTGGGCCACGACGTACATCATCGGAATGGTCGTCGGCAGCCTCTGGTTCGCCGGAAACCTGGCCTACTGGGCGGCCGCCGCCACCGCCGTCGGACTGGCCTGCATCGTGGGCGCTGTCATGGAGTCGCGCCGTGGATGACATGCCCGCGCCGCACCCGCGCGCCCGGCTCGTCGAGCCGCTCCAGCACCCCGTCCGGTTCTCGCTGGCCGCGGCGCTCGCGCACGCCGACTCGATGGAGTTCCGCGAGGCCCGGGACCTGCTGCAGGTATCCGACTCCGTGCTGAGCAAGCAGGCATCGCAGCTCGAGGCGGCAGACCTGGTGCGGATCAGGAAAGGCCACGTGGGAAAGCGGCCGCGCACATGGCTCTCGCTCACGCCCGAGGGCCACGAGAAGTGGCGCCAGCACCTGCGGGCATTGCAAGACATCGCCGAAGGGCTGGCGCCGTGAGACGATTGGTCCGAACCCAATCCGTACATGAAGGGGATTGCCGTGGGAATCCTGATCGCAGTCATCGTGCTGGTCGTCATCGTCATTGCCGTGCTGGCCTTCTGGGTCATGGGCATCTACAACGGGCTCGTCACCCGGCGCAACGGCTACCAGAACGCGTTCGCCCAGATCGACGTGCAGCTCACCCGCCGCCACGATCTCATCCCGAACCTCGTCGAGACCGCCAAGGGCTACATCAAGCATGAGCGCGAGACCCTCGAGGGTGTCATCGAGGCCCGCAATAGTGCTGTCACCGCCCAGAACACCGCGCGGCAGGCACCGGGCGACCCGCAGGCGATGGGCGAGCTCTCCGGCGCGGAGAACCAGCTGACCCAGTCGCTCGGGCGCATGTTCGCCCTCTCCGAGGCCTACCCGGACCTCAAGGCGAACCAGAACATGATGCAGCTCTCCGAGGAGCTCACCTCCACCGAGAACCGGGTCGCGTTCGCTCGCCAGGCCTTCAACGATGCCGTCACCGCCTACAACATCAAGCGCGAGGTGTTCCCGGGCAGCGTCATCGCCGGGATGTTCAACTTCCAGCACGCCGCGCTCCTCGAGGCCGAGGGCCCGGAGAAGCGCGAGGTCCCGAAGATCTCCTTCTAGGCCGTCCGCAGGCTCGCGCCGCGCTGCCCGGCAGCGCGGCGCCCCGCGTCCACCCCCGCCAGGACGTTCCGCCCCGCCACCCCGCGCAGATGAGGGTCCACCATGAACTTCTTCGAACGCCAGATCGAGGTCCGCAAGTCCTCCCGGCGCCTCGTGCTGCTGTTCATCCTCGCGGTGATCTCGATCATCGTGGTGATCAACCTCGTGATCGGGGGCATGTCGGTCGCCAACGGGGCAACGCCCGCCGAGGTGGCATCGCTCGCTGTGGTGGTCTCGCTCGGCACGGCCGCGATCATCGGCGGCGTCTCGCTCGTGCGCACGCTCATGCTGCGCAACGGCGGTGGCCCAGCGGTGGCGCGCAGCGTCGGCGCGGTCCCGGTGCCGGAGAACACCACCGATCCGCGCCTGCGCCGGTACCGCAATGTCGTCGAGGAGATCGCGATCGCCTCCTCCACCCCGGTGCCGGAGCTATTCATCATGCCCAACGAGCGCGGCATCAACGCGTTCGCCGCGGGCTACAGCCCCAACGATGCCGCCATCGCCGTGACCGCTGGCGCTCTCGAGCGGCTCAACCGCGATGAGCTGCAGGGCGTCATCGCCCACGAGTTCGCCCACGTCGTCAACGGCGATATGCGGCTGAACATCCGGCTCATCGGCGTGCTGTTCGGCATCACCGCGCTCGCGATCGTCGGTCGGCTCGCCTTCTACGCCGGCGGCTCGGGCCGCTCGAGCAAGAACAGCAACACCGTCCCCATCGTCCTCGTCGGCCTGGTGGTCATGGCGGCGGGCTATATCGGCGTCTTCTTCGGGCGCCTCATCAAGGCGGCGGTCTCACGCCAGCGCGAGCACCTCGCCGACGCCTCCGCGGTGCAGTTCACCCGGCAGACCGAGGGGCTCGCTGGCGCGCTGAAGAAGATCGGCGGCCTCGACGAGGGCTCGCGCCTGCGCTCCGCCAAGGCCGAGGATGTCAGCCACATGCTGTTCGGCGAGGGCCTGCGGTTCTCGTCGATGTTCGCCACCCACCCGCCGCTCGTCGAGCGCATCAAGCTGCTCGAGCCCGGGTTCGACGAGCAGCGGCTCGAATCGCTGCGCAGCCAGTGGCGCTCGGCCCCGCCCAACGGGCTCGAGGAGGACCAGCGCCTCGGCCTCGCCGCTCCGCAGGACGGTATGCCCGCGCAATCCCCGCGCCAGGCCCCGGCGCAGCAACAACCAGCGCCACCACCGGCCCGGGCGCAGGCGGGCCAGGTTCCGCCTCGACGCGTGCAGGTCGATGCCCGCCAGGTCGTCGCGCGCGTCGGCGATCCCACCGGCTCCTCCTACGAGCACGGCCAGGCCCTGCGCCGGGCGCTGCCCGAGCCCCTCGTCGAGCAGGCCCACGATCCCGCCGGGGTGATCGCCCTGGTGTGCGGGCTGCTGCTCTCCCCCGACCGGCGCGTTCGTGCCGCCCAGCACCAGATCCTCGCGCAGCGGCTCGGTGCCGGTCCCGCGGATGCCGCCTGGCACAGCGGAGCCGCCACCGCCAGCCTCGATCCAGGTCTGCGCCTCCCGCTCGTCGAGATCGCTTTCCCCGCGCTGCGCCGCCGCTCCCCCGAGGAACTGGAGCAACTCATGGCCGTGCTCAGCGAGCTCATCGGCGCTGACGGGCAGGTGAGCGTCTTCGAGTACAGCCTCGGCACGCTGGTCTTCACCGGCCTGCACGAGTCGATGCACCACAAGCCCTCCTGGAGCGGCAAGCGGCAGGACCTGCGCTCGGCCGCCCCCATGATCGCGATGCTGCTCGCCGTCCTCGCACGGGTGGGCAACCCCGATCCGGGCGACGCCGAGGCCGCCTACGCCTCGGGGATGGCGGCGATCCTGCCGGGCTCGCGCATCGCGTTCGCGCTGCCACCAGAGGGCGTCATCGCGCTCGAGCAGGCCTGGCCGGTGCTCGATGGCCTGCGCGGCGAGGACAAGGCGCGGCTCGTCGAGGCCCTCGTCACCGTCGTGCTCCACGATGAGCAGCTCACCGTGGAGGAGGGCGAGCTCGTGCGCGCGGTGTGCGCGGTGCTGCACTGCCCCGTCCCGCCGCTCGGCGCAGGGGCTTGAGCACGCGGCCCTGACCGCGGGTAGCGTGGGGATCGCACGCCCCGCGACCCCTTGTCGGAAGGACCCCATGAACGGCAACACGATCTCCGTCGAGCGTGTCATCGACGCCGAGCCCGGCCGCATCTTCGCGCTGCTCGCCGACGCATCGCAGCATTCGGTGTTCGATGGATCCGGCACGGTGCAGGGCACGCGCGGCAGCGCCAAGCCCCTCGAGCCGGGGTCCCGGTTCGGGATGTCGATGAAGTGGGGCGTCGCCTACTCGACGGTCAACACCGTGATCGAGTTCGAGCCGCAGCGGCGCATCGCCTGGCAGACCACCGGGTTCGGCGGACTCATCGGTGGGCGCATCTGGCGCTACGAGCTCGAGCCCGTCGAGGGCGGCACGCTGGTGCGCGAGACGTGGGACATCTCCGAGGACAAGCAGCGCTTCCTGCTCAAGCGCAGCTCCATTCCCGGCGTCACCGAGGCGAACATCACGAGGACCCTGGAGCGGCTGGCCGAGGCAGCTTCCCGCTAGGCCACCCTCGCCCCGTCAGGCTGACCGGGCGAGGTAGTCCGCGTAGGTTTCCTTTCCGGTCGCATTGGCCGGGCACAGGAGCTTGCCCTCGGTGATCGCGGCGCCGATCCTGCCCGGCACGGGCACCCCGACGATCTTCTTGCGGCGGCCCTGGGCCGCGAGGTACTGCTCAGCGAGCTGCTCGATCGTGGTCTCCTCGGGCCCGCCGATATCCTCGGCCCTGCCGTCCACCGGGTTCTCGGCGAGCTCCACGAGCCTGGCAGCGACCTCGCGCACCTCGATCGGCTGGATCCGCGCGCGCGGGACCATCAGTACCGGAAGGCGCTTCTGCGCGTTGAACAGCATGGTCGGCAGATCATGGAACTGGGTGGCCCGCAGGATGGTGTGCGGCAGCCGCGATCCCTCGATGAGCCGCTCGACGAGCACCTTGCGCTTGTAGTACGGCATCGGCACCTCATCGATCCCGACGATGGAGATGTAGATCAGCCGTGGCGTGCCCGCTTTCCGCGCTGCCTCGATCAAGCAGGTGGCCTGCTTGGCGTCAGTGGTGCCTTGCTTCGCCGTGGCGGAGGCGCAGTGGATGATCGTGTCCACCCCGGAGACCGCGGCATCGATGCCCTCTCCCGTCACGAGATCACCCAGCGCCCATTGCGCGCCTGCCGCGCGCTCGGGCCGGGCCTTGCGGCTGAGCGCGCGCACCTCGTGCCCGCGCGCGACGAGCTGATCGACGACCTGTGCCCCTAGTGTCCCGGTACCGCCCGTGACAAGGATCATGCTCTCTCCTTGGTGACCCGCTGCTGCTTCGCTCCGCTTCCTGCCGCTCATTGTGCATCAGCGGGCGCGGATGCGGGGGCCGGGCTGATCGTGCCGCGCCAAGTCGCCACCGGGAGGCGCGGTGGCTGGCACACTGGCTCCCGTGAGCCCCGGCGAGAGCGTGAGCAATGGCGGCATCGAGATCCGCGGCGGCACCGTCCTGACGATGGACGATGATGCCTCTGTCCTCGAGGACGCGACGATCCTGGTGCGCGACGGTCGCATCGCCGCGATCGGCAGCGAGCGCGACGGCCCGCTCGGGGCGAGCGATACGGTGATCGATGCCTCGGGCTGCGTGGTCCTGCCCGGGTTCGTCAATGCCCATACGCACCTCGCGATGACGTTGTTCCGCGGCCTCGCCGACGATGTGGACCTGCAGTCGTTCCTCGAGCGCGTCGTGGGCGAGGAATCCCGCACCCTCACTCCTGATCGGGTGCGGCGGGGCGTGGCCGATGCGTGCCGGGAATCCCTGCTCGCCGGAACCACCGATGCGCTCGACATGTACTGGTTCCCCGACAGCGCCATCAAGGCCGGCGTGGAGCTGGGTCTGCGCGTGCATACCGGCGAGGCGTTCGCGGGCTTTCCCACCCCGGAGCGGCGCTCGGTGGAGGAGAAGCTCGATGCGCTCACCGCGGCCGGGGAGCGGGTGCCCTGGTTGATGCCGCACAGCGTGTACGCCCTCGACGACGGGCAGCTGCGGCGCATCGCGGGGACTGCTGAGCAGCTCGGTTCGCGCATCCATGTCCACGCCGCGGAGAACACTGGGGAGCTCGAGCTGGTGCGCGAGCAGCATGGCGCCACCCCGATCGAGGTGCTTGCCCGCACGGGCCTGCTCACCTCGCGGACAGTGATCGCGCACGCCGTGCACTTGTCGACCACCGATATCGCACTGATCGCGGAGGCGGGGGCCACGGTGGCGCACTGCCCGTGGTCGAACCTGAAGCTGGCCTCGGGAGTCGCGCCCGTGCGCGCGCTCCTCGATGCGGGGGTGCGCGTGGCGCTGGGCACCGATGGCGCGGTGAGCAGCAACAGCCTGGACATGTGGAGCACGTTGCGGCTCGCTGCGGTGCTGCACAAGAACCGGGAGAACGATCCGGCCAGCCTCGGGGCGCGGGCCGTGCTGGCGATGGCTACCCGCCACGGGGCGGAGGCGCTGGGCATCCGGGGTGGCGGCGTGGTTGCCGAGGGCCATTCCGCGACGTTGCAGATCGTGGATCTCTCGGGGCCGCACCACGCGGGCCTGGGCGACGCGTGGTCGCAGCTGGTGTACTCGGCGCGGCCGGGCGATGTGCGCGATGTGATGGTCGATGGCGAGCTCGTGGTGCGGGAGCGGCTGCTCGCCCGCGAATAGCCTTCCTGCCCTCAGAGCAGGTGCTGGTGGTGGACGAGCGCGTCGAGGATGAGCAGCGCCCCCGCGACGATGAAGATGATCCGCACGGCTCGCGGGCCGTGGCGGGTGATGAAGCGCGCGACGGCGAGGTAGCGGCGCCGGGCCGCGGGCGTGGTGCGGGTGCCCATGACGAGCACGATGATCGGCGGGATGAGCGCCACGAGGCAGTAGAGGATCACGATGATCGGCCACCAGAGCGGCAGGGGCTGGTGGGCGGCGATCATGGCGAGGCCCGCGAGGTAGGGCACTGCGGTGGGGGCCTGCGCCAGGCCGATGGCCACGCCGATGGTGAGCAGCAGGGCGGGGCTGCGGCGGGCGCGGATCGCCCAGGATGGGGCGGGCCGGTCGGAGGCGGGGATCAGCGCGACGGCGATGAGGATCGCGCCGATGGCGAGCTCGGCCCAGTAGCGCAGCGTGGGTGTCATGGTGAGCCCGGCCCGGTCGGCGAGCGTGCTGAACCCGAGCACGGTGAGCAGGCCGAACGCGGTGGTCATGGTGAATACGCCGAGCAGGAAGCTGACGGCGCCGGGTATCGGGGACCGGCGGGCGAGCCGGGCGTCGTAGATGATCGCGGAGATCGCCCCGACGAGCAGGACATCGAGGGAGTCGAGCAGCGCGAACCCGGCGAGCGCGAGGATCAGCGGGGTCATCGCTGGGCCGGGTGGGGGTCGCGGATGCTCACCGGCCCAGCCTAGTCGGCGTGGTGGGGCGCTGGGCCGGGGTGGGTGTGCCTGGGTTGGTGTGGCGGACGGTTTCTCAGGGGTGGCGGGCGAGGTATCCGCCGCCGTGGGGGAACCGCTCGCGGCCGGTGAGCTCGGTGCCGTCGTCGAGGCGGACGCGGTCGATGACGAGGCCCTTGTTGCGGCCGGTCCACGGCTCGGGGCCGGTGACGATGACCATGCCGTCGCCCTCGTGGATGAAGATGCGACCGGGGGTGCCACCGTAGTGGCCGCTGGAGACGCGTGCCTCGATGATGCGCAGGCGCTGGCCCTTGTGGAAGGTGAAGGCGTTCGGGTAGGGGTCGGACTGGGCGCGGACGAGGCGCTCGAGGACCTCGGCGGGCCAGTTCCAGTCGATGCGGCTGTCCTCGATGGACCGCTTGTGGAAGAAGGTGGCCTGGGAGCGGTCCTGCGGGGTGTAGGTGGCGGTGCCGTTGTCGATGCGCTCGAGGGCGTCGAGGGTGATGGGGCCGATCATGTCGACGGTGCGGTGGAACAGGTCGGTGACGGTGTCGCGGGGCCCGACGGCGGTGGAGCGCTGCAGGACGATGGGGCCGGCGTCGAGCTCGTCGTCCATCATGTGCGCGGTGAGGCCGACTTCCGGCTCGCCGTTGATGACGGCCCAGATCAGCGGCGAGAAGCCGGTGTACTTGGGCAGCAGCGAGTCGTGGATGTTGAGGGTGCCGTGGCGGGGTGCGTTGAACACCTCGGGGGGCAACCAGGTGCGCCAGTTGTTGGCGACGATGATGTCGGGCTCAGCGGCGGCGAGGGCGTCGCGGAACGCTGCGTCGGGCTTGGTCGCGAGGTGGACCGGGATGCCGTTCTGGGTGGCGAGGTCGGCGACCGAGTCGGCCCACATGGTCTCGTAGATGTGGTCGGACTGGGGGTGGGTGATGGCGAGGACGACGTCGTGGTCGGACTTGATGAGGGCTTCGAGGGTCCGGTGCCCCCAGGTCTGGTATCCGAGCGTGGCGACGCGCACGTGTGTCTCCCCCTGGTCGTGGTTGGTCCGGTTCGCGGTGAGGCCCAGTTCGCGGTGGCTACTGGTGCCTGGCCCGATTGGGCACAGCCGGTTACAGAGCTTAGGCTAACCATTGCCTTTCGGGAAAGGCAATCCTGGCTGCCCCGCCGTCGCGGATTGCAGGGCCATGCCTTGGATAGCCTATCCTCAGTCGAGATTCTCTCGCGGTGGCCCCTCGCCTGGCCATCCGGCACGAGCACAGATAGGGACCGGAGCACAGATGTCATCCAGCGGCCACACCTCGCACCAGCCGAGCCTGCCCGTTCCTCTCGCCCCTCTTCCCCTCACTGCGGCGCAGCACGAGGTCTGGATCGCCGAGCAGCTCGACGACACCGCACCACCGGCCAACATCTGCACCGTCATCGAGCTGCCGGGTATCCCCGACCCTGAGGCCCTTGCTCGCGCCATCACTCGGGCCGTGGATGCCGCCGAGCCCCTGCACGTTCGCCTCGTGCTCACCGGTGGCCAGCCCGCGCAGGCCATCCACCGCTGGGACTGGCACGTCGAGACGATCGACCTGCGCGCGAGCACCGATCCGAACGGCGAAGCCCGCGCGCTCATCGACGACGACCTTGCCACCCCGCCCACCGACGATGCCCCCTTGTTCCGGCACGTCCTGCTGATGCTGCCCGATGACCGGCTGTGGTGGTACCAGCGCGCCCACCACAGCATCCTCGACGGCTACGGCGCGTTCCTCATCGTGAAGGAGACCGCGCGCCTGCACGCCGATCCCGGCCACGAGCCGCCCTCCTGGACGCTTTCCACCGTCGTTGATGCCGACACCAGCTACCAGCAGTCCCCCAGCGCGCAGCGAGACCGCGACTACTGGTCCGCTCGCGCGAAGCAGATGTCCGAGCCGCCCCAGATCCTCGGCGGGCACAGCACCAGCCACGGCTACAGCGAGCACATCCTCGAGCTCGGCGCGGCGGGGACCGCGCGCCTGCTCGATCGCGCCCAGCAGCTTGGCACCCGCCCGCAAGCGCTCGTACTCGCCGCACTGCTCGCCCACCTGCACGCGCTGACCGGCCGCGACGCGATCACCGTCTCCATGCCGTTCACCGCCCGGTTCGGCCGTGCGCTGCGATCCACCCCGTGCATGGCCACCAACATCCTGCCCGTCGAGTTCGCCCTCGACCCCGCTGCCACCATCACCGACGTGCTCGCCACCACCCAGGCCACCATCACCACGGTGCTGCGCCACTCCCGCTTCCGCGGCGAGCAGCTCCACCGGATCATCCGGGGCATTAGCCCCGACCGGCGCATCCATGGCCCCGGCATCAACATCATGATGTTCGACACCGATGTCGCATTCGGTGCCCAGCCCGGACGGCTCATCCACACCGTCAGCGGCGTCGTCCACGACCTCGAGCTCGTCGTTCTCGGCGGCACCCGCGCCGATCCGCTGCGCCTCGTCCTGCGGGGGCCCTCCGGCTCTGGGCCCGAGCTCGCCCTGCACGCAGATCGCCTGTCCACCAGTCTCGCCGCGATCCTTGACGATCCTGCCCGGCCCCTCGCTACCTTGCCGATCCTTCCCCCGGCCGAGCTCGCGGACCTCGAGCGGTTCGCCACCGGTCCCGCGCGGCCGCATCCGGTCACCACGCTGCCCCGGCTCGTGGCCGAGCAGGCCCGCCGCGCGCCCACCGCCACGGCCCTCGTCGCCACCACAATCTCGGGCACACCCATGCGCTATTCCTACGGCGACCTGATGGACCGCGCGCACCAGCTCGCCCACCAGCTCATCGCCGAGGGCGTGACCACTGAGACGCCGGTAGCGGTCTCGCTGCCCCGCTCTGCCGAGATGATCGTCGCGCTGCTCGGCATCACCGCCGCCGGCGGGATGTTCGTCCCCCTCGACCCGGCCTGGCCCGCGCAGCGCCGCGAGCAGGTCCTCGCCGCATCCGGCGCCAAGCTCGTCCTCGCCGCCCCCGGGCAGCAGGGCCTCCCCCTCGATCTCGACGACTGGGACTACCACCACCGGCCCACGAGCACCCCCGGCGCGCGGGTGCTGCCGGGCCAAGCGGCGTACATCATCTTCACCTCCGGCTCGACCGGCACCCCCAAGGGCGCGATCATCCGCCACGAGGCACTCTGCGAGCGGCTCGACTGGCAGGCCCGCGAGATCCTCGGCGGCTTCGGCCCCGGCGACGCGTCGCTGTTCAAGGCCCCGCTGGCATTCGACATCTCGCTCAACGAGATCTTCCTGCCCCTGGCCACCGGGGGCACTCTCGTCGTGGCCGAGCCCGGCGGGGAGCGCGATCCCGACTACCTGCTCGGCCTCATCGCGCGGGAGAACGTCACGTTCGTCTACCTCGTGTCCTCCATGCTCGACGTGCTGCTCGGCCTCGATGCCGGGCGGGGAGCCCTCGCCGGGCTCCAGCATGTGTGGTGCGGCGGCGAGGTGCTCACCCCATCGTTGTTCGCCCGGTTCCGCGAGCAGCTCGGCACCACGCTCTATCACGGCTACGGGCCTGCCGAGGCGACCATCGGCGTCTCCCACGTCATTTATCGCGACGCCGCCGAGCGCATCGCCACGAGCATCGGTCGACCGAACCCGAACACCGTGCTGCGGGTGCTCGACGAGCGCCTGCGCCCCGTGCCGCTCGGCATGCCCGGCGAGCTGTATGCCGCCGGGTTCCTGCTTGCGCGCGGCTATGCCAACGCGCCCGCGCAGACCGCGGCCCGCTTCATCGCCGACCCCTTCGGCGAGCCCGGCCAGCGCCTCTACCGCACGGGCGACCTCGCGCGCCTCGCCGCCACCGGCGAGCTGGAGTTCCTTGGCCGCGCCGACAACCAGGTCAAGATCCGGGGCATGCGCCTCGAGCTCGAGGATGTCGAAGCCGCGCTGGCCCGCCACGAGCAGGTGCGCCACAGCGCCGTAGTGATGCACCAGCGCGCCGGAAGCCCCACGAGCCTCGCCGCCTACGTCGTGCCCACCGCGCATGGCCTGGATGCCGATCAGGTGCAGCAGTGGGCGCACGAGAACCTGCCGGACTTCATGGTGCCAGCCTCGATCACCGTGCTCGACGCATTCCCCCTGACCGCGAACGGCAAGCTCGATCGCCGCGCTCTGCCCGAGCCGGTGCTCGAGCGCCCGGACCGCTCCGCCGTCGCCCGCGCGCCCCGCAGCGAGGCCGAGCAGCACTTGTGCGGCATCATCGCCGACATCCTCGGGCTGCCCGAAGTTGGCCCCGAGGAGGACTTCTTCCACCTCGGTGGCGATAGCATCGTCGCGATCCAGCTCGTGGGCCGGGCCCGCCAGCTCGGTCTTCGCTTCGGCGCGCGCGAGGTCTTTCGTGCCCGCACCGCCGCCGCGCTCGCCCGGATCTCCGAGCAAGCATCGAGCACTAGCACCCCTGTCGCGGACGAGCCCGCTGGCCGCATCCCGGAGACGCCCTTGATGGCGTGGCTGCGTCGATCCGGGGGGAGCATCGACGGCTTCACCCACACCGCTCGGGTACGCATGCCCGACGGCACCACCGCGACCGATCTCGACGATGCCCTGCGCCAGGTGATCGACCGCCATCCGATCCTCGCCGCGAGCCTCGTCCGAGAGGACCACGCCTGGTCCCTCGACGTGCCTGCGCCCGGAACGTCTCGTCCCGAGCAGGTACTCGTCACCGTCGGCACCGGTGATCCAGTAGCCGACCTCGACGTAGTCCGCGGGCGCATCGATGCCGATTCGGGCTCGACGGTCGCGGGGCTGCTCTCCGGGGCCGATCTGCTGCTGTGCATCCACCACCTCGTCATCGACGCGGTCTCCTGGCGCATCGTGCTGGAGGATCTCGCCGCCGCGCTGCACGACCAGCCACTGCCCGCGCCGACCACCTCGTTCCGCCGCTGGTCCACCGCGCTGCACGACGCGGTGCGCAGCAACCGGTTCGCCGCGGACGCCACCGCGTGGCTGGACGCGCTGTCCGGCCTCGAGGGCACAAGCGTCACCGCCTCACCGCTCGATCCGGCCCGCGACACCCTCGCCACCGCCACCACCCGTACCGTCACCATCCCCGCCGCCACAGCGCGCGCACTGATCGAGACCGGCCCTGCCACGCAGCGCTGCACCGCCCACGAAGCCGTCATCGCCACCGTGATCGAGGGGCTCGGCCAGTGGCGGCCCCGCGCCAGCAGGTTCCTGATCGACATCGAGAGCCACGGGCGCGACGAGTCCGCGCTCGAGCCCGCCAGCGAGGGCCTGGACCTCAGTCGCAGCGTCGGCTGGTTCACCGCGATCGCGCCCATCCTCGCTGATCGTGCCGCCACGGCCTCCGGTGCGCTCGCCACCGCCAAGCTCGCCACCCGCCGCCCGCCGGGCAGTGCCCTCGGCTACGCCGCGCTGCGCCACCTCTCCCCCGTGCTCGATTCCCCTGCGCTCGATTCCCTCGCGCTCCACGCCACCCCGCTCGCCCCGGTGCTGGTCAACTACCTCGGCAGCAACGGTGTGACCGACCAGCCAGGCGCGTGGACGCTCGCCGGCTTCCATGCCGACCGTGGCCCCACCATGCCGCTGCTCCATGCCGTCGAGATCGATATCGCACAGCGCGCCACCCCGGACGGGACCGTCCTCGAGGCACGCCTGACATTCGCCTCCCGGCTCATCGGGGCCGAGGACGCCGAGGCCCTGGCGACCGCACTCGCCGACGCTGCGGCCCGCATCGCTGGGCTCGCCGACCAGCAACGCTCGCTCGACCCTGCCGATGTCACTCTCACCGGGGTCTCCGGCACCGAGCTCGGCCAGCTCATCGACCGCGCGGGCGGCCTCGACGACATGCTGCCGCTCACTCCGCTGCAAGAGGGTATCCACGCCCAGTCCCGGCTCGCGCAGGAGCAGCACGGCACGGACCCGTACGTCGTGCAGCAGCGGCTCTTCCTCGACGGCGCCGTCGATCCCGATCGCCTGCGCGCCAGCCTCGAGCGCATGATCGCCCGGCGCCCCGCCCTGCGCGCGGCGATCGCCGAGCTCGACGACGGGCGGGCCGTGCAGGCCATCACCACACCGGGCCCCGTGGCGCTGCGAGTCATTGATGTGCGCGACGACGCGGACCTCGAGGCCGTCTGCGCGGCCGACCGGCTGCCGCTCGACCTGCACGAGGCGCCGCTGGTGCGGTTCACCCTGGCGCGCCGTCCGGATGGCACGAGCGTGCTCGTGCAGTCCATCCACCACCTGATCGCGGATGGCTGGTCGATCCCGCTGATGATCCAGGATCTGCTGGAGGGCCTCGGCGCCGAGCAGGGCGAGGCTCCCGCCCAGCACGCCGCGCGGGAGCTCGCCATCCTGCGCGAGCACCACCGATGGCTGGCCGAGCGCGATGCCGCCGCGGCCCGCGAGGCCTGGTCCGCCGCGCTCGCCGCGTTGCCCGACCAGCCTGATCTGCCCAACGATGCCACTGCGGCGGCCGGTTCGAGGACCATCGACCTCGGCACCGTGGCCACCGGCGATCTGCTCGCCACCGCGCGCCAGCATGGCCTGACGCTGAGCACGTTGCTGCATGCCGCCTGGGGCGTCGTGCTCGCCCGCGCCACCAGTAGCGCCGATCTGCTGCTCGCCACCACCGTCTCCGGGCGCGCGATCCCCGAGCTGCCCGGGCTCGCCACCGTCGCGGGGCTGTTCATCAACACCGTGCCCGCGCGCGTCACCATCGCGCCCGGCGAGCCGATCATCGAGCTCGCCGCGCGGGTGCAGCAGGAGCAGTCGGCACTGCTCGACCACCATCACGTCGGTGTGACCGGATTGCGCGGCATCGTGCCGGAAACCGGGCCGCTGTCGCTGGTGGTGGTGGAGAACTATCCGCTCGGCGACGGGCCCATCACCGATCCGACGGGCACGGTGCGCATCACCGGCATCCGGGTCGACGAGCAGCCCGCCTACCCCCTGACGCTCATCGCGATGCCCGGCGAGTCACTATCGCTGGAGATCAAGTCGCAGGCCGGGATCGATCCGATGCTGCGGGATGCTGCCGCCACCAGTCTCGCCACCGTCCTCGGGGCGCTCGCGCGCGATCCCCGCACCCCTGTGGAGGCCATCGCGCTGGCCGGGGACCGGCAAGGTCCCGCCGCTGTGGAGCTCGCTCCCCGCACGCTGGCCGGGATGATCGAGGAGGCATTGCAGCGCTGCTCCTCCCGCGATGCGGTCCTCGATGACAGAACCACTCTCACCTTCGCCGAGCTCGACGCGCGCACCGTCGCTCTCGCCCACCGCCTCGCAGCGCGGGGCGCGGGTCCGGGATCGATCGTCGCGATCCACGTGCCCCGCTCGGTGGAGCTGCTCGTCGCGCTCGTCGCGGTGATCCGCTGCGGCGCCGCATACCTGCCGCTCGACACTGACTACCCGGCGCAGCGGCTGTCGATGATGCTCGACGACGCCCGCCCCGCCGCGCTGCTCGTGACGACCGGCAGCGAGGATCCCGGCGCGATAGTTGCCGCGGCCGCCGGGCTGGGGATCCCTGTCCTGGCCACAAGCGATGCCGCCGCCGGGACGCCTGAGCGCCTACCGCTGCCCGTCCCTCGCCCCGCGGACGCCGCCTACCTGCTCTACACCTCCGGCTCCACCGGCCGGCCCAAGGGCGTGCTGGTGCCCCAGGAGGCCATCGCCAACCGCCTGCACTGGATGCAGCACGAGTACCGGCTCGACGCCACCGACACCGTGGTGCAGAAGACCCCCGCGAGCTTCGATGTGTCGGTGTGGGAGTTCTTCCTGCCGCTGATCGCCGGCGCGCGCCTAGTGATGGCCCGCCCCGGCGGCCACCGCGACCCGGACTACCTCGCCCGCCTCATCGCCGGCGAGAACGTCACGATCGCGCATTTCGTCCCCACCATGCTCGAGGTGTTCCTCGGCTACCTCGATACCGCCGGTCCTGGCGCGGCTGCCTCGGTGGCGCGCTCGCTGCGCGTGCTGGTGTGCAGCGGCGAGGCCCTGCCGCCCGTGGTCGCTGCCAGCGTGGGCTCGCGACTGCCCGGCGTGCGGCTCGACAATCTCTATGGCCCCACCGAGGCCGCGGTGGACGTGACGTTCGCCCCGCGCGTCGAGACCTCCACGGACCAGGCCTTGCCCGCGGACATCCCGCTCGGCGGCGCGGTATGGAACACCGGGCTGCACGTGCTCGACGGGTTCCTGCGGCCCGTGCCCGAAGGCGTGGAGGGCGAGCTGTACCTCACCGGGATCCAGCTCGCGCGCGGCTACCACCAGCGGCCCGCGCTCTCGGCGGAGCGCTTCGTCGCCGACCCGGCCTCGACCTCGGGCGCGCGCATGTACCGCACCGGTGATCGCGCGGTATGGCGCGGGGGCGTGCTGCACTACCGGGGACGCGCGGATGGCCAGGTGAAGATCCGTGGCCAGCGCATCGAGCTCGGCGAGATCGCCGCCGCAGCGCGGGAGGTGCCCGGTGTTGCCCAGGCTGCCGCGATCGTTGATGGCTCCGCGGCCCGCGTCCTGCTGTACGTCGTGGCTGCTGATGATTCTCGCGACAGCCTCGCCGATGCGGTGCGCGACGCTCTCGCCGATCGTCTCACCGAGGCGATGCGGCCCGCCGCGATCATCGTGCTCGATGCGATGCCGGTCTCCCCGAGCGGCAAGCTCGACCATCGCGCCCTCCCGGCTCCCGCTGAAGCCGCAGCGCGCCAGGTAGCGGAGGATCGCGCCACCACCCCGGCCGGCGATGCCACTGCGTTCGCGGCGCTCATGGCCACAGTTCTCGCCACGGGCACGGTCGGGATCGATGAGGACTTCTTCACCCTCGGTGGCGACAGCATCCTCGCGATCCGGCTGGTCAATGCCGCCCGCCGGGCAGGCTGGGCGATCACCCCTGCCCAAGTGTTCGAGCATCGGACTGCCGCGCGCATCGTGGCGACGGCCCTGCCGTCCCGCGAGCAAGCCCCCCGCGCCCCTGAGCAGCACGTCGACGCCCTTGGCAGCTTTCCAGCCCTGCCTGTCGCGCAGCACCTCGCGCAGTGGGGCGGCAGCATCCGCCGATTCAGCCAGGCCGCGCTGGTCAACCTGCCCGCCGGGATCACCGCCGAGGCAGTCACGGATGCGCTGCAAATCGTGATCGACCACCACGACGCGCTGCGCCAGCGCCTGAGCATCCACGCGCCCGGCGTGTGGGAGCTGACCATCGACGGGCCGGGCTCCGTGCAGGCCGCCGATCATGTGCGCACCGCCTCCTGGCCCGATGTGCCAGGCGAGCGCGAGGCGATTGTTGCTGCCGAGTCCGATGCGGCCACCGGGCGGCTCGACCCCGAGCAGGGCGGCATGATCGAGTCCGTCGTGCTCCAGCCAGCCGATCCCGACAACGCTGGCATAGGGCGCTTGCTCATCGTCGCCCACCATCTCGCCGTGGACGGGGTGTCCTGGCCGATCCTGCTCGAGGACCTCGCCACCGCGTTGCACGGGCACACCGAGCTGCCCGCCGCCACCACCAGCCTCAAGCAGTTCGCCACCGCGCTCGCCGCGGGCACTTCCTCCTGGCTCGATGAGCTCGACCACTGGCGCGCCACCACCGCGCCAGGCGCGGGCCTGCTCGACCACGAAGCGCGGGGCCAGGCCGGGGACAGCGCCAGCACCATGATCCGCCTGGACCAGGAGCACGCATCCCGCTTGCACCAGCACGCCTCGCGCGTCGCGGGCACCACGATCACCGAGACGATCGTCGCCGCCGTCTCCCTCGCCGCGCACCGCTGGCGCGCCACCACCGAGCCGGGCACGGCCCGCGATGTGCTCATCGACCTCGAGCGGCACGGCCGCGACGTCCTCGACCACCTCGTCCCCGGGGTGGATGCCTCCCGCACGGTCGGCTGGTTCACGGCCGTCACGCCTGTCCGGGTCCCGCCCGCCACGACCGCGACCGGGATCCTGCTCGCGGCGAAGGACACGATGCGACGCCCGCGCTCCGGCGGCGCCGGGCATGGCGTGCTGCGCTACCTCGACGCCCGCACCGCGCCACTCCTCGCCACCGGCGCGAACGCCCAGGTGCTGGTGAACTACCTGGGCACCCTGCCCGCGCCGTCCACCGAGCCGTGGCAGCCTGCCCCCGAGACCGCCGCGCTGCGCAACACGCCCGACGCTGACCTCGCGGGCCCGTACGCAGTGATCATCAATGCCTGGACAGAGCAGGATGCCGAGGGCGGCTCAGCGCTGGTCGCGCACCTGTCCTGGCCCACCACTGTCCTCGACGCCGCAGCTGCGGAAAAGTTCGCCGACGCAGTGCGCGGCGCCCTGGTCGAGATTGCCGATACCGGGGCCGCGCATTCCGGCGCACCGCTGCTCGCACCGATCGATGTGCCACTGCTCGACCTCGATCAGCAGCGCATCGCCGCCATCGAGTGTCGGCATGGCCGGGGCGTGGAGGCACTGTGGCCGCTCTCCCCGTTGCAGGAGGGCCTGCACTTCCAGGCCGAGATCGCCGAGCAGGACATCTACACCGCGCAGTTCCACCTCGACTTCCACGAGCGCCTCGATCTTGATGCGCTCGCCACCGCGGTCACCGAGCTGCAGAGCCGCCACCCGACCCTGCGCGCCGGGTTCGTCCGCGACGGCGAGGAGGTGATCCAGCTAGTCTCCGCGGACCCGCGCGTGCCGATGATCGAGCACGACCTGCGCGCCACAACTGCCGAGGATGCCGCCGCGCGGGCCGAGCAGATCGCTGCGGAGGACCGGGCCACGCCCTTTGACCTGACCGAGCCGCCGCTGTGGCGGCTGACCGTGGTTCGGCTGCCCGAGGTGGACCGGCTCATCGTCAACCGGGAGTTCCTGCTGTGGGACGGCTGGTCCAACGGCATCGTCGTGACCGATCTGCTCGCGCTCTACCAGGCAGCGTTCGCCGGGCAGGGCTTCGCGTCCCTGCCGCCGCGCGCGGGACGCTTCGTGGACTACCTGGAGTGGGTCGCGGGCCGCGACGAGCCAGCCGCGCTGCGCTTCTGGCACGACTACCTCGCGGGCATCGACGAGCCGTCGCTGATCGCGGGGACGCAAGCCATAGGGGCACGCCAAGAGCTCGGGCTGCCCGAGCGCTGCGACCTCGTCCTCGACGAGCACCGCACCAGCGCGCTGGTCGCGCGCGCCGCGAACCTCGGGGTCACGCTGAATACGCTGCTCACCGCAGCGCTCGCGCTCGTGATCGGCGAGAACCTAGGACGGGCCGATGTGGTGCTCGGCGCGACCACCGCGGGCCGCCCTCCCGAGGTCGATGGCCTCGATGGGGTGGTCGGCATGTTCCTCAACACCGTGCCGGTGCGCGCCCAGCTCGACGCGGGCATGGCGATCGCCGAGCTGCTCGCACGGTTGCAGTCCGAGCGCCTCGCGATGTCCGAGCACGAGCACGTGGGCCTTGCTGCGATCCAGCGGGAGAGCACCCACCGAGCCCTGTTCGATGTGCTGCTCGTGGTGCAGAACTTCGTCGATGATCGATCCCGTGCCGCGCTGCACGAGGCGCACGGCATCACAGGCGAGGACAGCATCGACCACACCCACTATCCCCTCACCGTGGTGGCCACCCCGGGCGAGCGGCTGCGCATCAAGGCCGAGCATCACCCGGCGCTCGTCCCCGGCTCGACCGCGCGGGATCTGCTCGCCCGCCTTGATGCGGTGCTGCACGCGCTGGAGTCCGCACCGAGCGACACTCTGCTCGCCCGGCTAGCGCCTCCCGAGCCGCAGCCGGTGCAAGGCGAGGCCGGGGAGGTGCCCGATATGACGATCGCGGAGATGCTCGCCGAGACCGCGCGCCAGCACCCCCGCCGCACCGCCCTGATCGCCCGCACCGAGCACGGCGACGACGTTGTGCTGGATTACGCGACTCTCGATGCCCGCATCAACCAGCTCGCCCGCCGCCTGCTGGCGCTCGGCGCCGCGCCCGAGCGCACCATCGCGCTCGGTCTGCCCCGCACGCCGGAGATGGTGATCGCGCTGTTCGCGGTGCTGCGGACGGGAGCGGCCTATGTGCCGCTCGAGCTCGACCAGCCCGTGGCACGGCTCGAGGCGATCCTCGACGATGCCCGCCCCGCGGTGCTGCTCACCACGTCCTCGACCGGTTTACGCTGCCCCGGCGGGACCACGGTGCTGCTCGACGAGCCCACCGAGCGAGCCGTCATCGCTGGCCTGCCCGATGGACCGCTCACCGATGCGGAGCTGGGCCGATTCGCCCCCGGAACGCCGGGCCGCCTCGGCCATCCCGCCTACCTGATCTACACCTCCGGCTCCACGGGAAAGCCCAAGGGCGTCATCACCCCGCACGCGGGGCTGACGAACATGCAGCTCAACCACCGCACGGAGATCTTCGAGCCCGTCATGGCGGCCCACCCGGGTGTCCTGCGCATCGCGCACACCGTGTCGTTCGCGTTCGACATGTCGTGGGAGGAACTGCTGTGGCTCGTCGAGGGCCACGAGGTGCATGTGTGCGACGAGGACCTGCGCCGCGACGCCCACGCCTTGACCGACTACATCGCTAGCGAGCGCATCGACGTCATCAACGTCACCCCCACCTACGCCGAGCATCTGCTCGACGCCGGGCTGCTCGAGGGCGACCACGTGCCGGGGCTGGTGCTGCTCGGCGGCGAGGCCGTGTCCACGACCGTGTGGGATCGCCTGCGCGAGCATCCCGGAACGCTTGGCTACAACCTGTACGGGCCTACCGAGTACACCATCAACACCCTCGGGGGTGGCACCGACGGTTCTGCCACCCCGACTGTGGGCGCGCCCATCCGCGCCACCACGGCCTGGATCCTCGACCCGTGGCTGCGCACCGTGCCGCCCGGCACCCCCGGTGAGCTCTACATCGAGGGAGCCGGGCTCGCGCGTGGCTACCTCGGCCGGGCCGCGCAGACCGCCGACCGGTTCGTCGCCTGCCCGTGGGGCAACACGGGGGCGCGCATGTACCGCACCGGGGACCTGGTGCGCCAGCGCGAGGACGGCCTGCTCGATTACCTCGGCCGCACCGATGACCAGGTGAAGATCCGTGGCCATCGCGTCGAGCCACAGGAGATCGCCACCGCGCTGCTCGGGGTGCCCGGCGTGCATCGCGCGGCGGTCGTGCCGATGGATGTGGCGGGTTCGCGCCAGCTCGTGGGCTATGCCATCGCCGAGGAGGGCTGGGATGTCGATCCCGTGGCCGCGCGGGATCGCTTGCGCGCCATCCTGCCCGGCTACATGGTCCCGGCCGCGATCATGCTGGTCGATGACCTACCCATGACCGTCAACGGCAAGCTCGACGCGCGGGCCCTTCCCCGGCCTGATCTCGGAGCGGCCGCCACCGGCGCCGTGGCCACCACCCTGTGGCAACGACGCCTCGCGGAGCTCTATGCCACCATCCTCGGGCTCGGATCCGCGCCCGGCATCGAGGCGGACTTCTTCGATCTCGGGGGCCATTCGCTGCTCGCCACCACCCTCGTCAGCCGCCTGCGCGGCGAGGGCGCGAGCCTGTCGCTGCGCGATGTCTTCGATGCGCCCACCATCGCGGCGCTCGCGACGCGCCTCGAAGCGCACGAGAGCACTGGCAGCGCGGCCCGGCCCGTGCTCGCTGCCCGCCAGCGCCCCGAAGCCGTGCCCGCCTCGGCGGCGCAGCGGCGGCTCTGGCTGCTCCAGCAGATCGACCCCGCATCCGCGGCCTACAACTATCCACTCGTGCTGCGCGCCACCGGCAGCACCCTCGACGCCGAGGTCCTCGGCAGCGCGCTGGCCGACGTGGCCGAGCGCCACGAGATCCTGCGCACCGTCATCGACGAGGCCGACGGCACCATCGTGCAGCGCATCCTCCCCGCCGAGGAGGCCCGTGCGCGGGCCAGCGCCATCAAGATGATCGCCTGCGCCACGGCCGAGGAAGCGATGACCCACGCGCGCACCGCGATCGAGACACCCTTCGATCTCGCGAGCGACCTGCCCGTGCGCGGCAGCGTCGTGCAGTGCAGGAACGAGTCGCTGCTCGTGATCGTGCTGCATCACATCGCCACCGATGAATGGTCGGACCGGCCGTTCCTGCGCGATCTGCTGACGGCCTACGCGGCACGGCTGGACGGCGCGGCCCCCGCCTGGGAGCCGCTACCGGTGCAGCATGCCGATGTGACGCTCTGGCAGGCGGAGCTGCTCGGCGATCGCATGAGCACGGACAGCCTTGCCGCGGAGCAGCTCGACCATTGGGCTGCTGTGCTCGACGGCATTCCCGATGAGCTGGTGCTGCCGGCGGATCGCGCACGGCCCGCGGTGCCGAGCTTCACCGGCGGCATCATCGACCGTGCCCTGGATCCCACTACTGACGCGTCCCTGCGACGCCTCGCCCGCGACCGGCAAGCCAGTGCCTTCATGGTCGTGCACGCGCTCACCGCAGCGCTGCTGCATCGCCTCGGCGCGGGGAGCGACATCGTGCTGGGTGCCCCGATCGCCGGGCGCGATGAGGAAGCCATGGCCGACCTGGTCGGGTTCTTCGTCAACACCGTGGTGCTGCGCACCCGGGTCGAGGGCGCCGATACTGTCGCGGAACTGATCGACCTGGCCCGCGAGACCGATGTGGCCGCGTTCGCCCACGCCGATGTGCCGTTCGACTGGGTCGTCGAGCGCATCGCGCCCGCGCGGTCCCTCGCGCTGAATCCGCTGTTCCAGGTGATGGTGGCGTATCACGCACAACCTCCGGCGTGGACGGTGCCAGGGATCGAGCCGGTCCGTGCCAGCGAGACCGCCGCGAAGTTCGACCTGGTCTTCAACTTCACCGACACCCCCGAGGGGCTCGAGCTGCGGCTGGAGTATTCGGCGGACCTGTTCGACCACGACACCGCCAGCATGCTCGCCGACCGGATGACACACCTGATCGACCAAGCTGTCCGCCACCCGGGCACACCGATCGCTGATCTCGATGTGCTGGTCATCGGCGAGCGCTCGCGCGTGCTGCACGCGTTCAACGACACTGCGGTCGAGGTCGCGGACCGCACCCTGGCGGAGATGGCGTGGGATGCTGCCCGCGCCAACCCGGACGGTGTCGCGGTGCGTGATGGCTCGACGGTGCTCACCCACGCCGGGCTGGCGCGGGATGCCGCAGAGGTCGCCGCCGCGCTCGCCGCGCTCGGGGTGCGTCCCGGTGATGTGGTGGGCCTGGCGATGGGCCGCTCGGCGGCGCTGATCACTACGATCGTCGCGACGCACGCGCTTGGTGCGGCCTACATGCCGATGGACCTCGCGCATCCCACCGAGCGGCTCGGTCACATGATCGCCGACGCTCGGCCCGTCCTCGTCGTGCACCAGCCCGGCGATGCGGCCGCCGTCACCGACGTCGTGCAGCACGCATGTGACGTTCCGGCCCAGCTGGTCGATTGGACGCGGATCGCCCCCGCCGGCACAGCCGAGGACGGCACGCTTCCCGCGATGCCTGCCCCGCAGCACCTCGACGCGCCCGCGTATGTCATCTACACATCCGGGTCCACCGGTAAGCCCAAGGGCGTGGTCTCCACCCACGAGGGGCTCGCGAGCTTGCTGGCGACCGCCACCGAGCGGATGCGCCTCGAGCCTGGCTCGCGCGTCCTAGCATTCGCCTCGCCCGGCTTCGATGTGGCCGTGTTCGAGGCATGCATGGCACTGGGCTCGGCCTCCGAGCTGGTGATCTGCCCCGATGACGCGCGCACGGCCGGACCGGAGCTGACGGATTTCCTTGCCGCGCATCGCATCACCCATGCGATCCTGCCGCCGTCGCTGGTCGCGGCGCTGCCCGCGGGATGCGAGCTGCCGGAGGGCTGCACGGTGCTCGTGGGCACCGAGGTGGTGCCGCCGAAGGTCATCGAGCGCTTCGCTCGCCGGGCCAACCTCCTCGTCGCCTATGGGGTGACCGAGGCGACGGTCAACAACACGCTCTGGCAGGTCGATCCCGGCTTCGATCCGCGCGCCACCGGCCAGCAGCGCCTGCCCATCGGCATTCCTGATCCGAACGAATCGATCCTCGTCCTTGATGAGCTGCTGCGCCCCGTGCCGATCGGGGTGGCCGGGGATCTCTACATCGCCGGGCGCGGGCTCGCCCAGGGCTATCTCGGCAAGCCCGGCGTGACGGCGGGCCGGTTCGTGGCCTGCCCGTGGGCCGAAGCGGGGGCACGCATGTATCGCAGTGGCGACCGCGCCCGCTGGCTGCGCGACGGCACCATCGACTTCCTGGGGCGCTCGGACGATCAGATCAAGGTGCGCGGGTTCCGCATCGAGCCGGGCGAGATCGTTGCCGCGCTCGCCACGCACCCCGGCATCGCGCAGGCCGCGGTGATCGCCGATGGCGATGGCGCAGCGACCCGGCTGGTGGGCTACGTGGCCGCCGAGCCTGGCCTCGCCAGCCCGCCCGACGCCCGTGACGTGCGCGCCACGGTGGCGCGCCTGGTGCCCGACTACATGGTGCCCGCGGTGATCATGCTGCTCGACGGACCCCTGCCGCTGACTCCCAACGGCAAGCTCGACCGGGCGGCGCTGCCCGCCCCGGACTGGGAGCAGCTCGCCACCGGCGCGGAGCCCGAGGGCGAGACCGAGCAGCTGATCGCGACGGAGATGGCCGACGTGCTGGGCCTGCCTCGCGTGGGTCGGACTGATCGCTTCCTGGATCTCGGTGGTCATTCGATGGCCGCGATGCAGCTCGTGGGGCGGCTGCGCGCCGTGCTCGGCACGCGGCTGCAGGTCCGTGATGTTCTCGAGGACGGCACGGTCGCCGCGCTCGCCGAGCGTGCAGGCATGGCCGCGCCGGATGATTCCGTGCGCCTCGTCGCGGAATACGTTGACGGGCAGTCGTATCCAGTGGCCGGAGTGCAGCGCCTGCACGTGCGGCAGTGGCAGCGGGGTCAGGCCGGGGGCCGGGATACAAGCCGTCATGCGTTGTCGTTCTGGCCCGCCGAGCCTCTCGACGCAGTGGCTCTCGAACAAGCCGTGCGGGATCTGGCCGATCGGCATGTGCCCCTGCGCAGCATTCTCGACGCCCCGGCCAGATCATGGATTCCCGGCACCTATCCGACGACGACCACGGAGCAGGCCGCCGATGCTGGTCGCCGCGCGTTCGAGCTGGCGCAGCAACCGTTCGACCTGCACCGCGAGCCACCTCTTCGGGTGCACCTGCTCGATCAGCCGGACGGGCGGCAGGCGCTGCTGCTGGTGATGCACTACACGGGCATCGATGAATGGTCGGTGGTGCCTCTCGTGCGGGACCTGCTCATCGCGTACTCGGCGCGATCGACCGGGCAGGAGCCTGCCTGGGAGCCGTTGCCGGTGGCGTATCCGGACTTCGTGTCCTGGACCGAGCAGCTCGCGGGCGGGGTGCGGGAGCGCGAGCACGAGTTCTGGAGGTCCGCGCTGGATCCTGCGATGTCGCTACCCAGCACGGGCGCGGGCGAGCAATCGGTGGTGGTGGCACGCACGATCGCCGAGGACGACCGGCTCGCGCTCGATCGACAGGTCCGGGCCAGCGGCAGCAGCGTGTTCGGGCTCGTGCACGATGCTCTTGCCACCGAGCTTCCCGCGGGCACCCCGATGGGGGCGATCGTCGCCGGACGCGAGGAGCCCCGGCTCGAGCCTGCGGTGGGCTGCGTGTTCAACGTCATCCGCCTCGACGGAGCTGCCGGGGCGGGCGTGCTCGATCGCGTAGCGCACGCCACGCTCGGCTACGCGGAGCAGATGGACGCGCTCGGCGAGGATGGTGCTCGATGGCCATCGGTGCTGCTGATGCATCATCAGCGTGCCGCGCTCGATGCGGAGGTCGAGGCGCTGGGGCAGTTCCTGCCGATCCCGGTGGGTGAGCCGCGCACGGGCCTCGTCGCGAGCATCTACGAGACCCCTCCTGGCGAGCCGATCACGCTCATCCTGGCGGCTGATACAGCGGAGGCAGACGAGGCGGGCGCGGCAGCGCTGGCCGACGGGGTCGTCCGGAGGCTGGGCGCGAGCGGTTGACAGCGCGCGGTGGGCTGACTGCGGTGGGCTGGCTGCGGTGGCAAACGCACCGGAAACTCGTGAACGCGATAGAAATCGACCTGGGATCCCGGCGGTTTCTATCGCGTTTGCAGCGGGTGAGGCACCAGCGGACCGGGGCGGACGGGGGGCGCGAGCGAGCAGGGCTAGGCCAAGCTAGCCAATCCCCGCCTTTCCTAATAAGGCGAGCCTCAGCTAAAGTAATCGAGTCGGTGAGGTACCCCTTACCACGACCGCATTGAACGCCACTTCGGAACGGGGAGAACATGACAGCGTCGGCGAGCACCAGCGGCCACGAGGCGGACCACGTCCACGACGTCATCGGCATCGGGTTCGGCCCATCCAACCTCGCGCTCGCCATCGCGCTGGAGGAGCACAACGCTGACGCCGAGTCCACGCCTCTCTCCGCTGTGTTCCTCGAGAAGCAGGACCGCTTCGGCTGGCACCGCGGAATGCTGCTCGATGGCACGACCATGCAGATCGCCTTCCCGAAGGATCTCGTCACCTTCCGCAACCCGCGCAGCCCCTACACCTTCCTGTCCTACCTGCACGCCCAGGGCCGCCTCGTAGATTTCGTCAACCACCAGACGTTCTTCCCCACCCGCCACGAGTTCCACGACTACCTCGAGTGGGCCGCGAGCAACGTCTCCGCCGACGTCCGCTACTCCACCACCGTCACCAGCGTGCTGCCCGAGCCCGACGCTGACGGCATCACGCGCCGCTTCATCGTGACCACCAGCGCCGGGGAGTCGTTCCGCGCCCGCAACGTCGTCCTGGCGGTCGGCCTGCGCGAGAAGCACCCCGAGTGGGCCACCGCCTCCTCCCGCTGCTTCCACAACCATCGCTTCCTCCAGCACCTCGCCACCATGCCCGAGCCCACCAACCAGCGGTTCGCGGTGATCGGCGCGGGCCAGAGCGCCGCAGAGATCGTCGACTTCCTCCACGCCAACTACCCCGGCGCCGAGATCCACAACGTGTTCTCCCGCTTCGGGTACAGCCCCGCCGACGACTCCCCCTACGCCAACCGGATCTTTGATCCCAGCGCGGTCGACGAGTTCCATGGGGCCCCGGCCGAGGCACGCCAGCGACTGCTCGACATCCACCGCAGCACCAACTACGCCGTCGTCGATCTCGAGCTGATCAACAAGCTCTACGCCGCCGAGTACCAGGAGCGCGTGCGCGGGCCCCGCAGGCTGTTCATGCGTCGCGGCTGCCACGTCACCAGCGCGACCGAGCACGCCACCGGCATCAACGTCCAGATCCGCTCCGAGCTCACCGGCGAGGACGAGCAACTAGCCTGCGATGCGGTGATCCTCGCGACCGGTTTCGCCCCCGCGCCGCTCGCCCCGATCCTCGGCGACCTCGTGCCCGCCGAGCCCCGCGATCGGCAGATCTCCCGCGACTACCGCGCCGTCACCTCTCCGGCCATCCAGGCCGGGATCTACTTCCAGGGCGGCGTGGAGCACAGCCACGGGCTCACCTCGTCGTTGCTGTCGAACGTCGCGGTGCGCAGCGGCGACATCCTGCGCTCGATCATCCGCAACCGCGCGGTGACCGTGCCTAGCTGGATGCAGCAGGCCGCCGCGCGCGCGACCGCCTGAGAACCACAGCTAGCGCAGGCGCTCGGCGTCGCGCGCGAGATCGGTGAGCTGGGCCACGAGCTGGCGCAGCTCGCCCCGGGGCGCATCCTCGTCGAGCGCGGTAGCAACATCCTCCGCGGCGCACCGCACGGCGAAAGCCCGGTCCGCGAGCGCCGCGGCCTCCTCCGGGGTCAGCACGACCGCGTTCTCCGGGATGCTGGTGCCGCGCAGGCTGCTGCGATGCTCGTACGCGCGCTGCCGGCAGGACTGCCGGCAGTACTGGCGCCGGCGCCCCATGCCTGTGTCGATGACTTCCCTGCCGCACCACGCGCACGGGTGCGGTCGCCGCGTTGCTGCTGCCACGAGAGCACACACTAGCGGCAACCGGACCGTACCGGCAGTCCCGCGCCGGCACGGCGGCTCCACCGGCGGCCGAACGCCAGCACCGGCCAGGGAGTAGGATATTGCGACCGGGCCGCGGGAACGTTTGCGCCGCCCACGGCGTTGAGCATTATGAACGGTCCGCGCTTCGACGCGCGGGCCCACCGGACCACCGGCTTTCGTGTCCGACGATGAGAGGGTATTGCCATGGCAGATCGCGTACTTCGAGGAAGCCGCCTCGGCGCGGTGAGCTACGAGACGGACCGGGACCACGACCTCGCCCCACGCCGCTACGCCCGCTACCGCACGCCCAGTGGCGAGGAGTTCGACATCCCGTTCGCCGACGAGGCAGAGATCCCAGGAGTGTGGATCTGCAAGAACGGCGAAGAGGGCGAGCTGATGGAGGGCACCGCGGCCGAGGCCAAGAAGGTCAAGCCGCCGCGCACCCACTGGGACATGCTGCTCGAGCGCCGCAGCGAGAAGGAGCTCGAGGAGTTGCTCCAGGAGCGTCTCGATCTGCTCAAGAAGCGCCGCCGCGGCATCACCACCTGATCCAGCGGCACAACGACAGCGCCCCCAACCGGAATGCATCCGGCAGGGGGCGCTGTCGCATTCGCGGCGCGCGCTTATGGGGCGATCAGGACTTGCGCAGCCCCTTGAGCTTCTCGATCCGGTAGCGGATGCCCCACTGGGTCACCTTCATCAGCGCCTCGCGGACAATGTTGCCGCTCATCTTCGACTCGCCGCGCTCGCGCTCGGTGAAAGTGATCGGTACCTCGGTGACATTGAACCCGGCCTGGATGGTCCGCCATGCGAGGTCGACCTGGAAGCAATAGCCATGCGACTCCACGGCGTCGAGGCTGAGGGTCTCGAGGACCTTGCGCCGGAAGGCGCGATAGCCGCCGGTGATGTCCTTCAGCGGTGCCTTGAGCGCGAGGCGGGAGTAGATATTGCCGCCGCGCGAGAGCCACTCGCGGCGCTTCGGCCAGTTGACCACGGTGCCGCCGGGCACGTAGCGGGAGCCGAGCACGAGGTCGTAGCCGCCGTCGATCTGATCGAGCAGGCGATGCAGCTGCTCGGGCGCGTGGCTGCCATCGGCGTCCATCTCGACGAGCACGTCGTAGTCACGGTCGAGTCCCCAGGCGAATCCAGCGATATAGGCGGCACCGAGACCGTTCTTCTCGGTGCGGTGCATCACGTGGATGCGGCCCTGCTCGTCGGCGGCAGCGAGCTCGTCGGCGAGCTGGCCCGTGCCGTCGGGGCTGCCGTCATCAACGATGAGCGCGTGCACGTGCGGAAGCGAATTGTGCAGCCGCTCGATGATGATGCCGAGGTTGTCGCGCTCGTTGTAGGTGGGGATGATCACCAGCGTGCGCGCGCTTGGCCTCGTGTCGGGGCTGTCCCCGGATGTGCCCGGCGTCATTGTCGTCCTTCCTGCCGCCATGGTGCTTGCGTCAAAATGTTCCCCGCTGAATCTATCCCGTAAGGGTCCTGTCCGTGACCGGCTGGGCCAAAACGCCACGCCGCCTAGCGCGTACGCATCACGTGGATGCCGCGATCTCCGTGTCCGGGCCCGACCGCTCCCGGCCGCGGGCAAGCGCGACGAGCAGCGCGATGACCGCAGCGGCGACGAGTCCCCGCTCGGGCCACGCGCCCAGCCTGGTCGCCACTGTCAGCTCCGTGCGCAGCGGCATCTCCGCGACGAGCACGTCGCGCTCGAAGATCCCGGACTCGGCGATCACTGATCCGTCGGGAAGCACCAGTGCGCTTACGCCACTGGTGGCGGCGACGACCACCGCGCGACCATGCTCGACGGCCCGCACCCGCGACATGGCGAGCTGCTGGTAGGTCATGTCGGGCTCATCGGGCGTGGTGAACGTCGCGTTGTTCGTCGGTACGGCAAGGATCTGCGCCCCCGAGCGCACCGCGGTGGCGAAAGCACGGTCGAAGGCCACCTCGTAGCAGGTGGCGATGCCCAGCGGAACTCCCCCGGCCTCGATGACCCAGTCACTGTCTCCGGGCACGAAATTGCCAGCAAGGTCGACGTAGTCGGAGAACAACCGGAAGAAGCCACGCATAGGCATGTACTCGCCGAACGGCTGGATGATCGCCTTGTCATGCCGGTCCACCGGGCCCGCGACCGGGTCCCACGCCATGACACTGTTGGTGAACGTGCCATCCCCGTTGTAGAGCACTGCGCCCACCACGATGGGAGCACCAATGCGCCGGGCGGCGCCCGTGATGAGGCTTGATGCCTCCGCGTCGCGCAGCGGGTCCACATCCGAGGAGTTCTCCGGCCAGATGACGAGATCGGGACGGGGCTGCTCCCCCCGCTCCACCGCCGCCGCGAGCTCCAGGGTGACATCGACGTGGTTGGCCAGCACGGCGCGGCGCTGCGCGTTGAACTCCAGGCCCAGGCGTGGCACGTTGCCCTGCACCGCCGCGATCGTCAGCGTCGGAGCCCCCTCAGGAGCGGGCGAGACCATGGGTGTCATCGCGGCGGCCGTGCCGGTCACGAGCGCGAGGCTCACCGCTGTTGCTGCGCCGTCCTGGATGTCGCGGCGCGCGATAGCCGCCCCGAGCAGCAGTACCGCCACGCCGAGCAGCGCGACGACCGTGCTGAGCAGCGGGGCACCCCCGAGAGCGGCGATCGGCAGCAAGGGAGATCCCGATTGCCCGAAAGCAAGCCTGCCCCAGGGGAAACCGCCGAACGGGAAGATCGAGCGCAGCCATTCGGTCGCCGCCCACCACAGCGGGATCACCGCTACCGCCGCGTACCGGGGCAACCGCCACGCCACCACCGTGCCCGCGCCGAACAGCCCCATGTACAGCGCGCACACCAGCGCCAGGGCCAGCCACGGCACGGCGCCGACATACATGCCCACCCACGGCAGCAGCGGGATGAAGAAGCCCGCCCCGGCGAGGAAGCCGTGCCCGAAACCGGCGCGCGCGCTGATCGGGCGGCCCGCCCAGCCGGTGAGCACGCCGACGAGCAGCGCGATTCCTAGGGGTGCGGCATACCAGTGCGGGCTCGGCGGGAAGCTCAGGTACAGCAGGACGCCCGCGAGCACCGAGAGCGCCATCCGGGCAGCCTGGCGGGCCACCACGGGACGGTCGATCACCGGTGCCGTGCCAACGCTCACTGGCCGCGCTCGTAGATCGTGACGCCGTCACGGACCGTGCGCAGGCACACCGGCAGCGGCGCCTCGAGGTCCGGCAGCGGTGGCACGCGCGACCGGGGATCGGTGGACCAGCGCTGCACCGCGTTGCTCGGCGCGGAGATGACCAGCTCGCCCGCCTCCCACACCGCGTACGAGGCGGGCGCGCCCGGAACGAGCGTGCCCGCGATGCCGTCACGGACACCTCCGGCGCGCCAGGCGCCCCGCGTGGCCGCGGAGAACGCCGCCCGCGGCGAGATGCCGCTGCCCGGGGTGCGGTGATGCACCGCGGCACGGATCATCGGCCACGGATCGATCGGCGTGACGGGGCTGTCGGAGCCGAACGCGAGGGAGACCCCGGTGGCGGCGAGCATCGCGAACGGGTTCAAGGTCGCGGCACGATCAGCACCGAGGCGCTGCGCGTACATGCCGTCCGGGCCGCCCCACAGGGCGTCGAACACCGGTTGCATGCTCGCGATCACGCCGAGGCGGGCCAGCACGCCGGCCTGCTCGCGGGTGATCATCTCCACGTGCTCGAGGCGGTGGCCGCAGGCGGCGACGGCGCGCACGCCGCACTGATGCTCGGCGCGCTCGAGCGCATCGATGGCGGCCGTGACAGCGGCGTCGCCGATGACGTGGAACCCGGACTGGATGCCGGCCTCCGTGCAGGCGATGAGGTGGGCGGCCATCGTGTCGGCGTCGAGGTAGGTGCGCCCGTAGGCATGCTGGCACCCCGCGACGGGCTCGGCGTAGGGATTGGTGAGCCACGCGGTGCGCGAGCCTATGGCGCCATCGGCGAACAAGTCACCGCCGAGGGAGTGGGCGCCGGTGGCGGCGAGCAGGTCGGTGGCCTCCGCCGCGGTGGCGACGGCCTGGCCCCAGTAGCCGCGCACCTGCACGCCATGCTCGGTGCCGAGCAGATCGAGGAAATCATCGAGGCCGGAGATATCCGGCCCACCGCACTCGTGCACGCACACCACGCCCCGAGAGGCGGCGAGATCGAGCACGGCGGTCCGGGCAGCTGCACGCTGCGCGGGGCTGAGCAGCTCGCTGGCGCGATGCCGCACGAGGTGGTGCGCCTCGGCGGTCAGTGGACCCTCCGGCGCGAAGCCTGCCGCGCCCGTCAGGCCCGCGGTGGCCTCGCGCAGCGCAGTGGAGGCGGCCGCGGAATGAGCGTCGATACGCACCGCGTACACCGCGAGGCCGGGTGCTGCCGCGTCGAGATCGTTCGTGGTGGGCGGCTGCTGGCAGTCCCAGGTGGTCTCGTCCCAGCCGGTCGCCCAGATCACCTCGCCCGGATGGGTGGCGGCGTGCGCGCGAAGTCGCTCGATCAGCTCGTCGCGGCTCGCGCAACCAAGGAGATCGAGGCTGGTCAGCTGCAGGCCCGCAGCGGTGACATGCACGTGCGGGTCCACGAATGCGGGGGTGACGAACGCGCCCTCGAGGTCGATGATCTCCGCGTCGGGGTGCAGGGCGCGGCCGGGGCGTTCCTCGCCGAGCCACACGATGGTGCCGTTGCTGACGGCCATGGTCGTGGCGTCGGGATTGGTGGGGCTATAGATGCGCCCGCCGACGAGCAGCTGGGTGCTCACTGGCGCGGATCCTCCTCGTTCGGGTCCTGCTTCTCCCCCGGATCCGGTCCGTCCGGGGGCGGCGGGGCGATCTCGCCCTCGATGATCGTGCCATCCTCGGCCGTGGGGCGGGTACTGGTATCGACGACCTCGCCGTCGATGATGGTGCCGCCGCGGCGCCGGCCTGCCGGGCCATCGCCCATCCCGGGGAAGCCCATCCCGGTGTAGCCCATCCGCTCAGCGGCCCTGCGCTGCTGGCGGAAGAACAGGTAAGGCACCACCGGGCGCAGCAGGACACGGGTGGGCGGGAACAGGATGAGCAGGCCGATGGCACTGGTGACGATGCCGGGAATGGTCAGCAGGATCCCGGCGACGCCCACGGTGGCGGTATCCGCGAGAGCGCTGGCCGGGGAGCCCTCGCCGTGCATGGCGGCCGAGACCTGCCGCATCGAGGACCGCGTCTGCGAGGCGAACAGCACCGACCCAGCCAGGATGCTGCCGAGGATGATCGCGAGAGTCCACCAGAAACCGACCAGCGAGACGAGTCCCGCGATGGCGGCGACCTCGACGATGATATAGACGAGCAGGATCAGCAGTGGCACGCGTCAGCCCTTTCCAGTGGTGCGTTCGTGCCCTCCCAGTGTTCCCTATCCTGCCGCTGCGGGCGAATGCCAGGCACGGAGGGGCCCGGCGGCTCAGGCCCCCGGGGTGACGAGCCCGTTCTCGTAGGCGAACACCACCGCCTGCACGCGGTCGCGCACGCCGAGCTTCGCGAGTACCCGCCCGACGTGCGTCTTCACCGTCGCTTCGGACAGGTGCAGGGTGGCGCCGATCTCGGCGTTGGACATGCCAGCCGCGATCAGCCCGAGCACCTCTCGCTCCCGCTCGGTGAGCTCGAACACCACCGGCGGCGGGGTGGCCGGTCCCGTGGTGCCAGCCAGCATCCGGTCGAGCAGGCGCCGGGTCACCTTCGGCGAGACGACAGCATCCCCGGCCGCGACGGAACGGATCGCCGAGACCAGCTCGTCAGGAGGCGTGTCCTTGAGCAGGAACCCGCTCGCCCCCGCGTTCAGCGCGCCCAGCACATGCTCGTCGAGGTCGAACGTCGTCATCACCAGGACGCGCGTGGAGGCGCAGCGCTCGGTGATGCGGGCCGTAGCCGTCACCCCGTCCATCACCGGCATGCGCACGTCCATCAGCACCACGTCGGGGCAGTGGATCTCGGCCTGGCGCACGGCCTCGGCGCCATCCCCGGCCTCGCACACCACCGTCAGGCCCGGGTGGGCATCGATGATCATGCGCAGGCCCATCCGCATGAGTTCCTGGTCGTCGACGAGAAGCACGGAGATCGGCACCCGCCCAGACTAGTACCGCCAGTACTATTCCGGACCGACGGGCAGCGTGGCGGTGACGCGCCACCCATCGCCGGGCAGCTCCTCGGTGCACAGCGTGCCGCCCAGCACCGCGACGCGCTCGCGCATGCCCACGATGCCGTTGCCGCTGCCGTGCCCCTGGCGGGCGATCCCGTTGCCGCCCTGATCGGTGACCGACACGGTGACCTGCTCCGCCGCGCGCTGCACCACCACCGTCGCCCGGGCGCCGTCCCCGGCATGGCGGAGGACGTTGGTCAGCGATTCCTGCACGATCCGCTTGATGCCCAGCCCCAGCGCGGGGGCGAGCGCATCGACATCCCCCGTGATCTCCAGCTCCACCGGCAGCCCGGCATCGCGCATCAACGCCGCCGTGCGAGCAAGGCCAGCGGTGCCATAGTCAAGCACCTCATTGGTGGTCGTCTCGTCGCGCAGCAGCGCCAGGGTGCGACGCAGCTCGGTCAGTGCCTCCCGCCCCGTCGCCGCGACCGTGCGCAGGGCCTTCTCCGCGACATCAGGATTGGAGCGCACCGCATAGGACGCCCCCTCGGCCTGCACGATCATCACGCTCACCGAATGCGCGACAACGTCATGCAGCTCGCGGGCAATGCGGGTGCGCTCAGCAGCGACAGCGTCCTCGGCGCGGCGATCCCGATCCGTCTCCGCGATCTCGAGGCGCGCGGCGATCTCCTCGTGGTGGCGGTGGCGGACCGCGACGACCTCAGCGATGGCCCAGGCGAGCAAGTAGAAGCCCGCGAGGTAGAGGACCGTCTCGGGCATCTCGTAGTCGAGCGCGAGGATCTTCACCGCAGTGTCGGCGCCGAGCCCCAGTAGGTAGAGGACCGCCACCCAGCGGCGCGAATGCACCACCAGTGAGTACAGCGCCACGATCAGCAACAATCCAGCCGGGTGGCCCACAGTGTCATTGTCGAACCGGGCCAGCACCAGCGACGAGACGATCGAGACCAGCAGGATCGCGAAAGCCGACGCGGCGGGCGCGGTGCGACGCATCACGATCGGCGCGCACAGCAGCACACCAAGTGCAAGGAAAACGGCCGGATCATCGCTGCGCGGCGCGGCGAGCGCCTCGAAAAGCACGAACACCAAAGCGAGCAGTCCGTCAGCGAACCGCGGCTCGTCCCGTATCCAGCGAGTAATGCGCCCCACGGACAGCCAGCCTAGGCGCCCGGGCCGTGCGGTCGCCATACTGGACGGCATGGAGCTCGACCGCCTCTCCCCCGCCTCGTGCCCCGCCGTGCCCTCCGAGGAGCGGTTCACCCGGACCGAGCAGAAGTTCCTGGGCCTCGCGGCGATCGCTCTGGCCGTGATCGGGACGATCGTGGCGCTCCGGCACGTCGGCTGGCTCGGCGGCGAGACCACGCTAGGCACACTCTCCTCCGCGATCGGCTACATCGGCCTCGGCGCGGGCACCTGGGCACGGGCCATCGCGCGCCGCCGCGGCATGATCTGCAACTCCGTCTGGGTCGGATTCGCCGTCGCGCTCGCGATCTGGGGCACGGGCACGGTTGTGCTCGCGGCGGTGTAGGTGGGGGTTCGGCCGCGTGACGGTGCTGCGCGTCTCGGCGATGTCGCCGCGCGAGTGTGCACAAAACGACAGCTCCAGCGCGAAATCGTGTCGCTTTTCGCACACTCGCGGGGGCTGGCGCACGGCCGCGCCACTGGTAGCGCACCCACACTGCGGCTAGCCTCGCAGGGGTGAGCCTGACCCGTTCGATCGATGCTGATTTCCTGGACCTGCCAACGCGTTTGCTGACCGACGCGGTGCTCGATGCGGCGCGGGAGGCGGGTGCCTCGCATGCGGATGTACGGGTGCATCGGTTGCGGTCGCGGTCGTTGCGGCTGCGCGATGGGGCGGTGGAGTCGGCGAATGATTCCTCGACGGTGGGGCTGGCGGTGCGGGTGATCGTCGATGGCACGTGGGGGTTCGCCTCGCACGCGTTGCTGAGCCCGGATATCGGGGCGCAGGTGGCGCGCGAGGCGGTGGCGGTGGCGCGAGCGATGCGGGCGCTGAACCGGGAGCAGGTGGAGCTCGCGCCCGAGCCTGTGTACAAGGACGCCTCGTGGGTGTCGTCGTACGCACTGGATCCGTTCGAGCTGCCGGTGCGCGAGCAGGTCGATGTGCTCGCCGCGTACTCGGACCGATTGCTGCGCGCGCCGGGGGTGGATCATGCGACGGCCTCCTGCTTGGCGGTGAAGGAGCAGGTGTACTACGCGGATTCGGCGGGGTCGTCGATCACCCAGCAGCGGGTGCGGGTGCATCCGCAGCTGGAGGCGGTGACGGTCGATGAGGGTTCGGGCGCTTTCGAGTCGATGCGCACGCTGGCACCGCCGACGGGTCGCGGGTGGGAGTACGTGACAGGCACCGGCTGGGACTGGGATTCCGAGCTCGCCCGCATCCCCGAGTGGCTAGCGGAGAAGGCCGTCGCGCCGTCGGTGGTGGCGGGGCCGACGGACCTGGTGATCGATCCGACGAACCTGTGGCTGACGATCCATGAGTCGATCGGGCATGCCACGGAGTACGACCGCGCGATCGGCTATGAGGCTGCCTACGCGGGGACGTCGTTCGCGACTCCGGACAAGCTGGGCTCGTTGCGCTATGGCACGCCGATCATGCATGTGACGGCGGATCGCACGGTCGAGCATGGGCTGGCGACGGTGGGGTTCGATGACGAGGGCGTGGCGGGGCAATCCTGGGACCTGGTGCGCGATGGCGTGCTGGTCGGCTACCAGGTGGATCGCACGTTCGCGCCGCGGCTGGGCCTGGAGCGCTCCAATGGCTGCTCGTATGCCGATTCGCCGCATCACGTGCCGATCCAGCGGATGCCGAACGTGTCCCTGCAGCCGGACCCAGAGGTGAACCGCACCACCGAGGAGTTGATCGGGATGGTCGAGGATGGCCTGTACGTGGTGGGTGATCGCTCCTGGTCGATCGACATGCAGCGCTACAACTTCCAGTTCACCGGGCAGCGGTTCTTCCGCATCCGTGGTGGCAAGCTCGCCGGGCAGGTGCGCGATGTGGCGTACCAGGCCACTACTACTGATTTCTGGGGCTCGATGGAGGCGGTCGGCGGGCGCGGCACGTGGCAGCTCGCGGGCGCCTTCAACTGCGGAAAGGCCCAGCCCGGCCAGGTCGCCGCGGTCAGCCATGGTTGCCCATCGGCGTTGTTCCGGCAGGTCAACGTGCTCAACACGCTTCAGGAGGGCGAGGCATGATCGCCGCGCAGGAGTTGATCGAGCAGGTGCTCGCCGTCTCGGTGGCCGATGATGTCGCGGTGATCGTCGCGGATGTCTCCGAGGCGTCGCTGCGGTGGGCGAACAGCTCGATGACCACTAATGGCTCGTCGGTGTACCGGGAGTGGTCGGTGGTGTCGTTCATCGCCAGCGACAACGGGGTATCGGTGGGCGTGGTCGATAGCGCGAGCGTGGACGCTGGTGACATCGCCGATGTGGTGCGGGCCAGCGAGGAGACCGCGCGCGCGGCAGCACCTTCCGCCGAATCGATGCCGCTGGTGGGCGCGAGCGATCCGGATGGAAACTGGGCCGAGCCTCCATCGACGACCTCCATCGAGGTGTTCGCTGGCCTCGTCGCTCCCCTCTCCGCGGCGTTCGATGGTCCCGACCGGTTGTTCGGGTTCGCCCATCACGTGGTGCGTACCACGTGGCTGGGGACGAGCGGGGGCGTGCGCCGCCGCTGGGTGCAGCACACCGGGTCGATCGAGATCAACGGCAAGCGCGACCACGGCACGCATGTGGCCAGTGCCTGGGTGGGTGCCGGGACAACGGATTTCCGCGACGTCGATGCTTCAGCGTTGCTGCGCGAGCTCGATCGGCGGCTCGGCTGGTCGCGGACGCGGGTGGAGCTGCCGGCGGGTCGCTATGAGGTGATCCTCCCTCCGTCGGCTGCGGCGGACCTGATGATCCCGCTGCTGTGGTCGTTGAGCGGCCGCAGCGCGCGCGAGGGGCGGTCAGCGTTCTCCCGGCCAGGCGGCGGCACACGCGTCGGTGAGAGGATCGCAACCCTGCCGCTGTCGCTGCGCACCGATCCGGGCTCCCCCGGCGTCGCGGCGATCCCGTTCGTGGCGACGTCCTCGTCGTCCGAGGATGTGTCAGTGTTCGACAATGGACTGCCCATCGAAGCCATCGATTGGATAGCCAACGGTCAGCTTGCCGCGCTGCCCTACAGCCGGTCCGGTGCCGCCCATTTCGATGCCCAGCCCGCGCAGGCCGCGCACAATCTCGAGCTGCGAGGCGGGTCGGAGGCAACTATCGAGGAGATGGTGCGCGCCACCCAGCGGGGACTGCTGCTGACCTGCTTGTGGTACATCCGGGAGGTCGATCCGGCGACAGTGCTGCTCACCGGGCTCACCCGCGATGGTGTCTACCTGATCGAGGATGGCGAGATCGTCGGCGAGGTCAACAACTTCCGCTTCAACGAGAGCCCGGTGAGCCTGCTCGAGCGCGCGAACGAGGCGGGAGCGAGCGAGCGGACACTGCCGCGCGAGTGGGCGGACTGGTTCACCCGCGCGATCATGCCCCCGTTGCGCGTCCCTGATTTCCATATGTCGTCGGTGAGCCAGGCGACCTGACGCGACGGCTTGCCGCGGCAGGGTGTCCCGCTCTGTGGACGGGTGATCCCGCGCACAGGGATACACTGGGGCATCGTGCTGGTGGCCGGGACCTGTTGGCCGTCAACAGTTCACCGCCATGAGCGCCCGGTCGTCCGCTTTGCCCGGTCATTGCCCTTTACAGGCAGGCCTTTCGGATGTCACATTTCCCCGATACTTTTCTTTATAGGCGTCTTGCGACAACGATCCGGAAAGGCGGGTGATCATGACAGCTACAGCAGCAACGCTCCGCTATGCTGCCGTCGTCGCCGGCTCCGTGGTCGCCCTTGCCGCAGCGGTGCTCACCCCGCTCGGCACGCAGGCCACCCCGCCTGAGCCACCGGCCCACACGCATGTGCTCGAACCCGGCGGCGCTATCGCCAGTGCCCACCCTGGAACCAGATAGCTCCACTGAGCGCGCCGCTAGACGAGCTTTAGCGCGATTCCCACCGTCCCGCGCCGCCCCCGGCGCAGCAGGCTTCCCTTGACGAGGAGCTTGCCGAGGATGCCGTACTTGTCGGAGATGAGGCGGCGGGCAAGCTCGGTACCGTCCTGGTCGAGGACCACGGCATGAGCCTCGACAGATTCCCCGCTGGGCTTGCCGCGCGCGCCACACACCGCGATGGTGACGCGCGGATCCCGCCCGATCCGCTTGACCTTGTAGGAGCTGGTCTCGGTCCACACGAGCAGCCGATCGCCGTCGGCAGCCACCCACAAGGGCGTGCCCACTGTGGTGCCATCCTTGCGGTAGCTGTTCAGCAGCACATATTTCGCCTCAGCGAGTTCCTGGAACGTCGGAGCCATGCGCACAGCGTATCCCGCTACCGGGGCAGTCGCGCGCCATCGCCGCGCGGGGCGAACATGTGGACATGGTCGGCGTCGATCGCGACGTGGATCGTGCCGCCCTTGCGCGGCGGATTGCGCCAGTCCACCCGGGCCACGATGTCCTGCTCCGCCCCCGCGATCTCGGCCCGCCCATAGATGAATGCCTCGGAGCCCAGCTCCTCGACGACATCGACCTCGACCCGCAGCCCCTCGTCGACGACCGTGAGGTGCTCGGGCCGGATGCCGATCACCACTTCCGTGCCCGCGGTGGCGGCCGCGTCCCGGCTGAGCCGGATCGTGGTCCCTCCGATGCGCACCTCGTCACCCTCGAGCGGGATCGTGTAGAGGTTCATGGCAGGCGATCCGATGAACCCGGCAACAAACACATTGGCAGGATTGCGGTAGAGTTCCCGCGGGTTGTCGCATTGCTGCAGCACGCCCTTATCGAGCACCGCCACCCGGTCGCCCATGGTCATGGCCTCCACCTGGTCATGGGTGACATACACCGTGGTGGTGCCGAGGCGCCGCTGCAGCTGGGCGATCTGGGTGCGGGTCTGCACGCGCAGCTTCGCATCGAGGTTCGACAGCGGCTCGTCCATCAGGAAGACCTGCGGCTGGCGGACAATCGCGCGACCCATGGCGACGCGCTGCCGCTGCCCGCCCGAGAGCGCCTTGGGCTTGCGGTCGAGGAAGTCGGCGAGACCAAGCAGGTCGGCGGCCGCGGCGACGCGCTCGCGGATCTCGGCCTTGGGCGTCTTGGCGAGCTTGAGGGAGAAGCCCATGTTCTCGCCGACAGTCATGTGCGGGTAGAGCGCGTAGTTCTGGAACACCATGGCGATGTCCCGGTCCTTGGGGTCGAGGTGGGTGACATCCTTCTCGCCGATGCGAATGTGGCCACCATCGACGTCCTCGAGCCCGGCGAGCATTCGCAGGCTGGTGGACTTGCCGCATCCCGAGGGACCGACGAGGACGAGGAACTCGCCGTCCTCGATGTGCAGGTCGAGCTGGTCGACGGCGGGGGTGGTGGAGCCGGGATAGATGCGGGTGGTCTTGTCGAAGGTGATCGGTGCCATGCGCTGTGGTGTTCCCTTCACCGGCAGGAACGTGCCGGACGATCCGAGTGCGGGGAATGGTCGTGGACGACAGTAGACGAGCCTGGTGGCGATGCCGGGGGTTTCGCCGCGCGGGGTGTCCCAAGCGTTACTGGCCTGGCGCCTCGCGGGAGAAGCGGGAGGCCGCGGCGATCAGCTCGGCGGGCGGCTCGATGCCGGTGTAGCGGATGAACTGCTCGGCGGCCTGCAGGGCGATGACCTCGGTTCCGGGGATGGTGGTGGCACCATGCTCGTCGGCGAGGTCGAGCAGCTCGGTGCGGGCAGGCATAGCGATCACATCGAGCACCCAGCGTGCTGCGGCGACCTGCTCGGCGGTGAAGGGCAGTCCCGGCTGGTGCTCCATACCGATGGGAGTGGCGTTGATGAGCAGCCCCGCCTGCTGGTCCGGGGTGGCGGCCCAGCGGTAGCTGTACCGGTCAGCGAGAGCGGAACCAGTCGTCTCGTTGCGGGCCACGATGGTGACGTCGGTGAAGCCGCTGTCGCGCAGGGCGGCGGTGACAGCCTTGGCCATGCCGCCGCTGCCCCGCACCAACGTGGGGGTGCTCGCGGGGATCCGGTTGCTGGCGAGCAGCGCACGGACGGCGAGGTAGTCGGTGTTGTAGCCGGTGAGGGTCCCGTGGTCGTTGACAATAGTGTTCACCGAGTCGATCGCGGCGGCCGATTCGTCGATCGCGTCGAGCAGCGGGATGACGGCTTCCTTGAACGGCATGGAGATGCTGCAGCCACGGATGCCCAGCGCCCGCACCCCACCGATGGCCGCGGTGATGTCCTCGGTGGTGAATGCCTTGTACAGGTAGTCGAGGCCGAGCTGCCGGTACAGGAAGTTGTGGAACCGGGTGCCGATGTTGCTCGGCCGCGCGGCGAGCGAGATGCACAGCGTGGTGTCACGCGTGGGCAGGAATGCCTCGACCGTGCTCGCGTCATGGACGCCGACTTCATGCATGGGCGCTGTCCCCCTCGAGGTTGCCCTCGCTGCGCAGATAGGCATCCTTGAGCGCGGCGAGCGTGGCCGGGTCCGGCTGCGCCCACAGTCCGCGCTGCGCCGCCTCGAGCAACCGCTCCGAGATGCCGTGCAGCGCCCACGGGTTCGATTGGTCGAAGAACTCGCGGTTGGTCTCGTCGAGCACATAGTTGCTGGTCAGCTGCTCGTACATCCAGTCGTCCATGACGCCGGCGGTGGCGTCGAGCCCGAACAGGTAATCCACGGTGGCGGCCATCTCGAAGGCACCCTTGTAGCCGTGGCGGCGCATCGCCGACATCCAGCGCGGGTTGACCACGCGCGCCCGGAACACCCGCCGCGTCTCCTCGTTGAGGGTGCGGGTGCGCACCGACTCGGGCCGGGTGCTGTCCCCGACGTAGGCCTCGGGGTCAGTGCCGGTGAGGGCGCGCACTGTGGCGACCATGCCGCCGTGGTATTGGAAGTAGTCGTCGGAGTCGGCGATGTCGTGCTCGCGGGTGTCGATGTTCTTCACCGCCACGCTGATGCGCCGGTAGGCGTCGCGCATGTCATCCCCGGCGGGGATGCCGTCGAGGCCGCGGCCGTAGGCGTAGCCGCCCCAGGTGGTGTAGACCTCGGCGAGGTCGGCGTCGGTGCGCCAGTTGCGGGCGTCCATGAGCTGCAGCAGGCCCGCGCCGTAGGTTCCTGGCTTGGAGCCGAAGATGCGGGTGGTGGCGCGGCGATGGTCGCCGTGCCGCTCGAGGTCGGCCTGCACGTGCTTGCGGACGTAGTTCTTCTTGCGTGGCTCCTCGAGGTCGGCGACCATGCGGACCGCGTCGTCGAGGAGCGCGAGCACATGCGGGAACGCATCGCGGAAGAAGCCACTGATGCGCACGGTGACGTCGATGCGCGGGCGGCCGAGCTCCTCGAGCGGGATGACTTCGAGGGACCGGACGCGCCGCGACGCCTCGTCCCACACTGGTCGCACCCCGAGGAGCGCGAACACCTCGGCGATGTCGTCGCCGGAGGTGCGCATCGCGGACGTGCCCCACACAGAGATGCCCACGTTGCGCGGCCACTCGCCGTGATCGGCCCGGTAGCGGGCGAGCAGCGAGTCGGCCATGGCCTGCCCGGTCTCCCACGCGAGCTGCGACGGGATGGCCTTCGGGTCGACGGAGTAGAAGTTGCGCCCGGTGGGCAGCACGTTGATCAGCCCGCGCAGCGGGGAGCCGCTCGGCCCGGCGGGGATGAAGCCACCGGCGAGGGCGTGGAGGATGCGGGGGATCTCCTCGCGGGTCTCGCGCAGCCGCGGCACGATCTCCTCGCACGCGAACTCGAGGATCCGCGCCACGGTCTTGTCGTCGGTGAGCCTGCCGATGTGCTTGGGCTTCCACTTGCGCTCGGCGAGCTCGCGCAGCATCTCGCGGGCCTGCTGCTCGATCTCATCGACACGGACGCGCGCCTCGTCGCCGTCCTCGCTCAGGCCCAGGGCCTCGCGCAGGCCCGGAACGGACTGCTCGCCGCCCCACATCTGCCGGGCCCGCAGCATCGCGAGGACGAGATCGACCTCCTCGTCGCCGCGAGGCCGCCGCCCGAGGATGTGCAGGCCGTCGCGGATCTGCACGTCCTTGATCTCGCAGAGCCAGCCGTCGACGTGCATGAGCATGTCGTCGAACTCGGTGTCATCGGGGCGCTGCTCGAGCCCGAGGTCGCTGTCCATGCGGGCGGCCTGCATCAGCGTCCAGATCTGCTGGCGGATCGCGGGCAGCTTGGCCGGGTCGAGCGCGGAGATGTTCGAGTGCTCGTCGAGGAGCTGCTCGAGCCGCTGGATGTCGCCGTAGGTCTCGGCGCGGGCCATCGGCGGGATGAGGTGGTCAACAAGCGTGGCGTGGATGCGCCGCTTGGCCTGGGTGCCCTCGCCGGGATCGTTGACGAGGAACGGATAGATCACCGGCAGGTCGCCGATAGCAGCGTCGGTGGCGCACTCCGCGGAGAGCCCGAGGGTCTTGCCGGGCAGCCACTCGAGGTTTCCGTGCTTGCCGAGGTGGATCAGCGCGTGCGCGCCGAACCCGCCGTTGTCCTCGCTCGCGGCGAGCCAGTGGTAGGCAGCGAGATAGTGGTGGCTCGGCGGCAGGTCAGGATCGTGGTAGATCGCCACCGGGTTCGCCCCGAAGCCACGTGGTGGCTGCACCATGATGACGAGGTTGCCGAAGCGCATCGCCGCGATGACGATCTCGCCCTTCGGATCCTGCGAGCGGTCGACGAACAGCTCGCCCGGGGCTGGGCCCCAATGCTCCTCGACGGCCTCGCGCAGCGTCGCGGGCAGCGTCGAGAACCACTTGCGGTACTTCTTCGCCGACAGTCGCACCGGCCTCGCGCCGAGCTGCTCCTCGGTCAGCCAGTCCGGATCCTGCCCGCCCGCCGCGATCAGGGCATGAATGAAAGCGTCGCCATCACGCTGGGCCAGGCCGGGAATGGCCTCGGCACCCTGCTCGGGCCCCAGGTCATAGCCGGCCTCGCGCATCGCCTGCATCAGCGCGATCGCGCTAGCGGGCGTATCGAGGCCCACCGCGTTGCCGATCCGCGCATGCTTGGTCGGGTACGCCGACAGCATCAGCACAACACGCTTGCGATACGGGCTGATGCGACCCAGCCTCGCATGATTGACCGCGATGCCCGCCACCCGGGCGGCCCGCTCGGGATCGGGCACATACGTCGACAAGCCCTCGTCGTCGATCTCCTTGAAGGAGAACGGAACCGTGATGATCCGGCCGTCGAACTCCGGCACCGCCACCTGCGTGGCCACATCCAGCGGTGTCAGGCCATCATCGCTGGCCTCCCACTGCGCCCGCGGCGACGTCAGGCACAGCCCCTGCAGGATCGGGATGTCCAGCGCGGCAAGCTCGGTGACATCCCACGACTCGTCATCACCACCGGCCCCCGCCGACGCTGGCTTGGTGCCCCCGGCCGCGAGCACCGTCACCACCATCGCATCGGACTGCCCGAGCGCATCGAGCAGCGCCGGGGACGCCGCGCGCAGCGATGCGCAATAGATCGGCACCGCATGCGCGCCCGCGGCCTCGATCGCATCGCACAGCGCATGCACATAGCCGGTGTTGCCCGCGAGATGCTGTGCCCGGTAGTACAGCACCGTCACCGTCGGCACGTCCGCGGGCAGCTCCGCCGGATTGCGCTCGAGGTAGCCCCAGTCCGGCAAGGCCTGCGGATCCTCGAAGCCCAGGCCGGTCAGCAGCACCGTGTCGGAAAGGAAATTGTGCAGTTGCTCCAGGTTCGCCGGGCCGCCCTGCGCGAGATAGTTGTGCGCCTGGGCAGCCACTCCGGCCGCCACCGTGGATAGCTCCATCAGCTCCGCGTCCGGCGCGATCTCGCCGCTGACCACCACGACAGGCAATCCCGACGCGAGCACCGCGTCGATGCCGTCCTCCCACGCGCGCTTGCCGCCCAGGATGCGCAGCACCACGAGGTCAGCGCCCTCCAGCAGGCCCGGCACCTCCGCCAGGTCGAGCCGCGCGGGGTTCGCTAGCCTGAACCCGGATCCGCTCGCGCGAGCCGACAGCAGGTCGGTGTCCGAGGTCGATAGCAGCAGTATCACGCGAGCCCTTCCGCAAGACGGATCCACCAATGCCGATGGACGCCACGCATGCTACCCCGAAGATCCGACGAAGTGACGGCCCGCGGCCGGCACGCTAGGTTCGAAGCCGTGAGCAGCAGCAACGACACGCCCAGCAGCACGGCGGCCGAATCCCCGACGGCCAGCACCAGCATGCCGAGCCCGGAGGCGGCGTGGCCCCGGATGACCTGGCCCCCGCGGTCGATGACCCTGCGCGGAACCACCGTGGAGCTCCGCGCCTACGACACCGCGACACCGCGCGCGACGCGCCAGGGATCCATGACGCTCTCGACCACCCCGAGGCATGGACGCACCTGCCAGCACGCAGGCCTCCCGCTGCCGCCGAGCTGGGCACCGCACTGGCCACGCGAGCAAACACCCCAGGCTGGCAGGTCTTCACCGTCGTGGCCACCGCCCCCATCAGCGCGATCGCAGCGGGAACGATCCTCGGCACCACGTCCTACCTCAATGCCGCTCCCGAGCACGCGCGCCTCGAGATCGGTGCCACGCAGTACACGCCAGCGGCATGGGGCACCGTCGTGAATCCCGAGGCCAAGCTCCTGCTCCTCGAGCACGCCTTCGACGCGCTCCACGTCGCTCGCGTCGAGCTGCGCACCGATGCGCGCAACACCCGGTCCCGCGCCGCCATCGCGCGGCTCGGGGCCCGGCACGAGGGAACATTGCGGATGCACCACCGGCGCGCGGACGGCACCCTGCGCGACACCGAGCTGTTCGCCATCACAGCCGCGGACTGGCCACGCGTGCGCGAGAACCTGCGGGCGCGACTGCGGTAGCGCGGGGGGCCTATCCTGGAACGAGTGAGCACCACTCCCCCTGATCGCTGCCCCGGCGCGCTGCGCCTGCACCCCGCTGCCGACGGTGGCCTGGCTCGAATCCGGCTGCCCGGTGGCGCGATCACCGCCGAGCAGATGGGCACCCTCGCGACGATCAGCGGTCGGCTGGGCAATGGCATCCTCGAGCTGACCGCGCGCGGCAATATCCAAGTGCGGGGTCTCGCGGATGAATCAGCGGGTGCGGTGGCGATGCTCCTGCGCGATGCCGGGCTGCTGCCCTCCGACGAGCACGATCGCGCGCGCAACATCATTGCCTCGCCATTGAGCGGACTCGTCGGCGGATTCACCGACTCCCGGCCGCTCGTCGCCGCGTGGGACGAGTTGCTGCGCTCCGATGCCGGCCTCGCGCAGTTGCCCGGCCGGTTCCTCGTGGCGTTCGACGACGGTCGCGGCGACGTCGCGGCCCTCGATGCCGACATCACCGTCATGGCCTACGACGAGACCACCGCTGCCCTGCTGCTCCACGGCGAGGACACTCGTGTGCGGCTCGACCACGCCGACGCTATAGCGGCGGTGCATGCCCTCTCACGCGCGTTCCTGCACCACGCCGACGGTGCCTGGCGGATCCGTGACCTGCCCGCCGCCGCGCGCGAGCAACTCCTCGGCGATGCCGGGCTCCGGCCGGACCCCTGCCCGCAGCCCGTGCATCCCAGCGAGCGGCCCCAGCCACCGATCGGCTGGTTCGCCCAGGACGACGGTGATGTCGCACTCGGCGCGGCGGTGCCGCTGGGTCGGCTGAGCGCCCGCCTCGCGGAGTTCCTCGAAGCGATCGAGCGGCCCCTGCTCGTCACGCCGTGGCGCGGAATCGTCATCACGGGCCTCGACGACTGGCGCGCCGAGCAGGTGGTGCGCGTGCTCGCTCCCCTGGGCCTGGTGTTCGACGCCGAATCGCCCTGGGCGCGGCTGAGCGCCTGCACCGGCCAGCCCGGATGCGCCTCGTCGCGCACTGATGTGCACGCCGACGTGCAGCGGGCCGTCGCCGAGGGGTCGCTCGCGGGCGAGCCCGGGGTGCCCGAGCACTGGGCCGGGTGCGACCGGGCATGCGGCGCCCCGCGCGGCGCGACCGTGCGCATCGCGCAGGAGGATGGCAGCTACCAACCGCGGTGATGCGCCCGCCGCCGCGACGGCGCGATAGTGCGAAATACGACACCTCCAGCGCGGAAAGCTGTCGCTTTTCGCACACTCGCGACGGATATGGCGGATACGGCGCCTCCACCGACTCCACCGCCGCCACGGCCACCAACGTCGCCTTCGTAAAGATCACCTCAAGGTGGGGTCACGATGCCATGTCGGGCAGCGCGGATCGAACCCCCCGTCTCGGCTGACGCATACGATCCGTCCGGTATTGCCGTTTGTTTCATCGGGTGACTGGAGGGTCTTGCGCATGCGTCGACCATTGTTGGGCGCGATCTCGGCCGGGATGCTGGCCGCTGGGTTGGTGGTGGCGGGTGGCCCGTCCATCGCCCAGCCTCCGGAGGGCCCACCGTCGGGGACGGCTCCGGCTGCCGAGCCGTACATCGTGGTGTACGAGGGCGGGGTCCGGTCGCAGTCGAAGACCGTTGACCTCGAGCGCGAGCATGGCATCGCTGCGGAGCGGCGCTTCAACCGCGTGTTCGAGGGCTTCTCGGCCCGCATGCCCAAGGAGGTGCGCGATCGCCTTGCGAAGGATCCGGATGTAGCGTTCGTGACTCCTGACCGTGAGGTCCGCGCGGTGCCAGCCAGCGAGCCCGTCATCGTGGGTGATTCCGCGCCCACCGGCGTCCGGCGCATCGAGGCCGCGACGAGCACGTCAGCGATGCCAGCGAGCTCTGTCGGTGTGGCCGTGGTGGACTCGGGCATCGATCTCGCGCATCCCGACCTCACCTCGGTCGCCGGGGTGGATTGCACCTCCTCGGGTGGCACGTCCCAGGACGCGAACGGCCACGGCACCCATGTCGCCGGCACGATCGGCGCCCGCAACAATGGCAGCGGCGTCATCGGTGTCGCGCCGGGTACGACGGTGTTCTCGGTGAAGGTGCTCGACCAGGATGGCGTCGGATCGTTCTCGCAGGTGATCTGCGGCATCGATTGGATCACCGCGAACGCCGCCACCCTCGGCATCAAGGTGGCCAACCTGTCGCTGTCCGGCGAAGGCAGCAATGACAACAACTGCGGCAACTCGAACAGCGATGCCTTGCACCTCGCGATCTGCCGCTCCACGGACCAGGGCATCACGTATGTGGCGGCGGCCGGCAACGAGAACACGGGCTTCGGCAGCTCGGTGCCTGCGGCGTATCCCGAGGTGCTGACCGTCACCGCGATGGCCGATAGCGACGGTGCTCCCGGTGGCACGGGTGGGCGGCCGTCGTGCGATCTGGGCCAGTCCGATGACGCTGCGGCCGACTTCTCCAACTTTGCGGTCTCCACCACCGACAAGTCACATGTGGTGGCAGCGCCCGGATCGTGCATCGTGTCCACGCGGCTCGGTGGCGGCACGCGCGTGCTGTCGGGCACGTCGATGGCCGCCCCGCATGTCGCCGGTGCTGTCGCGCTCTGCCTGGGCAGTGGCGGAGTGGCCGGACCGTGCGATGGCCTCTCGCCGGCGCAGATCATCGACCTCGTGCGGGCCGATGCGCAGGCGCGCGCGGCGAGCTATGGCTTCACCGGGGATCCGCGGAACTCGCCGGGCACCAAGCATTACGGCTTCCTCGTCGATGCCGAGGTGACCACATCGGGCGAGCCCGAGCCCGAGCCCGAGCCGGAACCAGAGCCTGAGCCGTGCATTCCCTCGGGAAGCGGCGGCTGCTGATCCAGCGGCACTGAGCCACCAGGACCCCAGGGCCCCGGGCATGAGCGACCAGCAATCGTCGCCGCCCGGGGCCCTGCGGCTACCCTGGAGGTGTCGGAATCGGCCCAATTTGCCTCCGCGCGATGCAGCGGGGGCGGACGAGGACAGGCAGAGGGAGCGTCACCGTGGTCCAGCAAGGCAGCCCGGAAGCAACCGATCCAGCCGCGGAGCGAGGAGCCGCGGAGCTCGAGCATTTCATCCCGTTCCGCAAGTCTGCGGTGATCACGATGTGCGCCGATGAGCTGCCCGAGCAGGAGCGCGAGCCCTTCCGGGAGCTCGCGACGATCCTCGCGAGCGTGCTGCATCACCGTTTCCATGCGCGCATCGAGCGGATCAAGGATGCCTATCACGTCCTCGATCCGCCGCCCGACCTCAAGCGCATCGCCGAGCCTGACTGGGAGGACCGTGTCCGCGCGCAGCAGTCCCTCGAGGAGGAACTGGTCGAGCTGGCCGAGCGCGCCAACTTCATCCGCGTCACCGAGGATGAGATGCAGCGGGCATTCGACGAAGAATCGCTGATCAAGGTGCGCCTCGAGGTTGATCGGGGCGATATCGATACGGCGATGTTCTTCCGGCGCGGCAGCTTCGAGCGCGAGCGGGAGGTGAAGTCCTTCTTCGGGCTGCGCCGCCGCACGATCGCCTTCCGCAGCTATGCGAAGGTGCTGGTCTACGTGACATTCCGGGACATCGAGCACTTCGCGGATCGTGATGTCGAGGATCTGCCGTTCACGCCGGGCAGCACGATGGTGAAGCTGTTCGAGAACGTTCCGCGACACGATCTGGAGATGCTGTTCCCCAACGTACGGGTGGGGATGCGCCCGATCGACAAGCTCCTCATCGGGGTGCCGGCAGTGATCTCCGGGATCATCGTGGTGGTCACCAAGCTGATCGCCTCGCTCGGTGTGCTGCTGCTGCTCATCGCGTTCTGGCTGGGCCTGCGCGATGATGCGGTGGAGCTGGATCAGGCCGCGCTAGTGACCATCGGTGCCGGGCTCGCTGCGTTCGGCGGGTACCTGGTGCGCCAGTTCAACAAGTTCAAGAATCGCAAGATCCAGTTCATGAAGGCTCTGTCGGAGAACCTCTACTTCCGCAACCTCGACAATGAGGTCGGCGTTTTCCACCACTTGCTCGACATCGCCGAGGAGGCCGAGGCCAAGGAAGCGATCCTCTCCTACCACTTCCTCCGGCTCGCCGACGGCCCGCTCACGGCCGAGGAGCTCGACCAGCGCATCGAGGAGTGGTTCGCCAAGCGCTGGAACGCACGCTTCGACTTCGAGGTGCAGGATGGCCTGCGCAAGCTCCGCGAGCTCAGCCTCATCGAGGACCGCGACGGCCGACTGTCCGCGATCCCCATCGAGGACGCGAAGCGACGCCTCGACGAGCGGTGGGACCAGGTGTTCGACTACAACACGTCTGCCTAGGACGATCCCGCAGCCGCCCGGGCCGCGGTCCCGGCGAGCTCGTCAGCGATCTCGTTGAACTCGTTGCCCGCGTGCCCGCGCACCCACTGGAACCGCACCGGGCCCTCCCGATCAGCGATCGCCGCGTCGATGGCACGGATCAGCTCGGCATTCTTCACCGGCGAGCCGCCCGAGGTGCGCCAGCCATTGCGCTTCCAGCCCGCGAGCCACACCGACACGCACTTGATCGCGTACTGCGAGTCCGACTCCACGAGCAGCGGATCCGGACCGGGATGCGAGCGGATCGCCTCGAGCAGCGCCATCAGCTCCGCGATCTGGTTCGTCCCCGACGACGCGCCGCCCGACGAGCGTTCACCGGTGTGGTTCACCCACGCCCAGCCGATCGCGCCGCCAGGGTTCTTCAAGCAAGATCCGTCCGTGCTCACCGTCATCACGAGCAGCCACCCTAGCAATACCGCCGAAGCGTTTCCTCATGCCACGCTCAGCCATGCCACAGGCCAGCACGGCGGCGTTCCGCCACAATGGAAGCCGTGACCCCAGTGAATGCAGGTTCCGCGAGCATCGTCCTCGGTCCGATCGTGCGCTACGTCAACGAGACCGAGGCGACGATCTGGGTGCAAACCAGCGTTCCCTGCACCGTCGCGGTGCTGTGCGACGGGCAGGAATGCTCCGCGCCCACCTGGACCGTGCACGGTCGCCACTACACGCTGGTGCGGGTCACGGGCCTCGCACCGGGACGCGCGCATCCGTACTGGGTGCAGCTCGACGAGAGCGCGGTGTGGCCCGAGCAGATCGAGGATGCCCCCAGCACCATCAGGACCCTGCCTCGCGCCACGCCCGGGGATAGCACCGCGCGGCCCGTGCGCATCGTGTTCGGCTCCTGCTACCGCACCGGCGGCCAGGATCCCGCCAGTGTCAAGGCGCTCGGCCCGGATGCCCTGGTGGCCTTGGCCCGGCGCATGCGCGACACTCCGGACGAGGAATGGCCAGACGCGCTGTGCCTGCTCGGCGACCAGGTGTATGCCGACCTGCCGCCGCAGCCGCTCGCGGACACGCTGCCCCGGGGCGAGGATGGGCTGCCGCGCGCCAGCACTTTCGACGAGTATGCGGCCCTGTACGAGGCGGCGTGGTCGCAGCCCGATGTGCGCTGGCTGCTCTCCGCCGTGCCGACCTGCATGATCCTCGACGACCATGACCTGCGCGATGACTGGAACACCTCGCAGTCGTGGCGGGACGAGGCCAGCGTCCAGCCCGGCTGGGACACGCTCGTCACCGGCGCGTTGTCCTCGTACTGGGTGTACCAGCACCTCGGCAACCTCTCCCCCGTGCAGCTCGACGAGGATGCGGTGCTGCGTGCCGTGCTCGACGCCCCTACCGCCGACGAGCGCGCCCGGATCCTTGCTGACATGGCCCGGCGGGCCGATAGTCAGCCCGCGTCGATGCGATGGAGCTTCGTGCGTGACATCGGGCCCGCGCGCCTGCTCATGCTCGACACCCGATGCTCCCGATCCCTGGAACCAGGACGACGGAGGCTGGTCGACGACGCGGAATGGCAGTGGGCGCGCGAGCAGGTCCTCGGCGCGGATGCCCGGCATATCCTGATCGGTACCTCGCTGCCGGTGCTCATGCTGCCCGGCATCCACCAGCTCGAGGGCTGGAACGAGGCCGTGTGCGACGGGCAGTGGGGCCAGCGCTGGGTGGATCGTGGCGAGAAGCTGCGCCGGAAGATCGACCTCGAGCACTGGGGCGCGTTCCGGGGCTCCTTCCTCGCGATGGTCGATCTAGTCATCGCGGCAGCCACTAGCCCGCGCCCGCCCGTCTCGCTGCTGTGGCTGTCGGGCGACGTGCACTCCTCCTACATCGCGACCGCCAGCCTCGACGATCATCCCGGCGTGCCCACCGCGATCCACCAGCTCACGATGTCGCCGTTCCGCAACCCGCTGCCGCGTGGCGTGCGATGGGCGAAGAAGGTCCTCGGCTCGCGGCTCACCGCCGGTGCCCTCCATAGCGTCGCTCGCCGCGCCCGGGTCGACGATGTTGGCATGGACTGGACCATCCCGCATGGCCCGTGGTTCGACAACGGCGTGATGACCGTGGAGCTCGATGACGAGCACGCCCGCGCGCACATCGACCACGCGCCCGCAGGCCGCGATGCCCAGGCCGTGCTGCGCCGCACGCGGAGCGTGTCTCTTGCCTAGGCGGTCCGTCACCGGTGCCAGCGAGAGCGCCGACCCCAGCGCTGGCGAGTGTGCGAGAAACGACACCTCCAGCGCGAAATCCTGTCGCTTTTCGCACTATCGCCAGCGGACCGGAAACAGTCGCGGGGCTCCCGCACGCGCTCACCGCGCCCGACCGATCTCCGTCTGGTCGAGGTAGCACCACGCCCACTGCTCCCCGGGCTCGGCGGATGCGGCGATGGGGTGGTCCTGCTGCTCGGCGTGCGCGGCGGCGTGCTTGCCGGGCGAGGAGTCGCAGCATCCGACGTGCCCGCACGCGAGGCAGGTGCGCAGGTGCACCCAGTCCCGCTCGCCGAGGCGCAGGCATTCGAGGCATCCGGCGCTCGTGGGCAGCACTGGCGCGATGGTGCTGGTGTGGTGGCATGGGCTCGAAGGGTCGGGCTCGAAGGCGAGGGGAACGGTCGGGTCCGGATAGGCGGCGCCCGGCTCGGTGAGGCCCATGCGGTCGAGGATCGCTGCGACGAGCGGCGCGGCGGCGGCACGAGGGGTGTCGACGATGCGGTCCGCGCCGGTGGGCACTAGTTCCGCAGGGTCGGCGGCGTCGATGGGACGCACCACGATGGCGGCGGCGGGCGCGAACTGCCGGATGACGGTCGCGAGGTGCCCGGTGTCGCTGCTGCTGTTCTCGCAGATCACCACGAGGCAAGCGGAGTCGAGGCCGGCTTCCTCGAGCACGGTGTGGCGGTGCGGATCACCGCGGACCACGTGGTGCCCGGCGGACTCGGCCTGCTCGGCGAGATCCGGGCTGAGGGTGGTCACGGTGACCGGGATGCGGCGGGCGGCGAGGGTGGCGGCGACCTCGGCGGCGACGGGTCCCCAGCCGAGGATCAGCGCACGCCCGTCATGGGCGAGGCCGTCCTCGGGAGCGACGGGGGCGTGGGCGCGCGGCGCTCGGGCCTGCAGCAATGTACCGAGCCGTTCCCCGGCGGTGGAGAGCAGCGGCGTGATCACCATGAGCGCCACGGTGACGGCGATGAGGATCTGCTCCCCGTCCGCGCCCAGGCCTGCGGGCTCGAGCCCGGCCGAGCTCCCGGAGCGTTGCAGGACGAAGGAGAACTCACCGATCTGGGCGAGCAGGAATGCCCCGGCGAGCGCCGAGGGGGCCGCGACGCGCACGGCGCGCAGCGCGACGTAGGTGGCGATGAGCTTGATGGCGATCACCGCGATCGCGAGCAGCAGCACCAGCCACCACAGGCTCAGGAGCACGCCGAGGTCGAGCAGCATGCCGATGGACACGAAGAACACGGCACTGAAGAGGATCTGCAGCGGCAGGATCTCGCCAAGGGCATGGGCGCTGTGCCGGGACTCGCTGACCACCAGGCCGGCGAGGAACGCGCCGAGCGCCACGCTCACCCCGGCCAGAGAGGTCAGGTAAGCGGTACCGAGCCCGAGAGCGACAACGGTCAGCAGGAACACCTCGGGAGAGCAGGTGCGGGCTACCCGCTCGAGCAGGGGCGGCATGATCTTCCGCGCGATGACGAGCACCAGGACGAGCACTACGGCTGCCGTGCCGAGCGCGGTGACGAGGTCGCCGAGCCCGCTGCCGCCCTCCGTGCCGTCGCCCGCACCGAGCAGCGGCACGATCAGCACCATCAGCACGACCGCGAGGTCCTGGAAGATCAGCACGCCCAGCGCGGATTGCCCTACTGCCTGGGTGGAGCGCCCGGTAGCGGCGAGGACCTTGAGCACGATCGCGGTGGAGGACAGCGCCACGAGCATGCCGGTGAACAACGCGGTGTTCCAGTCGCCACCGAACGCCATGACCAGGGCGGCGGTAATGCCGGTGGTGAGCAGCACCTGGAGTCCACCGCCGACGAGGACGAGGGTCTTGATCTCGGCGAGCCGCCCGAGGGAGAACTCCACGCCGATGGTGAACAGCAGCAGCATCACGCCGATATCGGCGGCGGCCTCGACGGTCTCGGTGTTGTCGACGAGACCGAGCTGGTGCGGGCCGATCAGCACCCCGGCGAGGAGGAAGCCCACGATCGGCACGATTCGCAGTCGGATCGAGATGTACCCAACGAGCCCCGCGGCGACGAGCAGCGCCACCACGGGTCCGAGGTATGCGGGGCTCTCCCCCGCCGCCAGCACCATCATTGGAGTTCCTCCTCCGTCCGCGCCGCGAGAGTGCGAAAAGCGACACCTCCAGCGCGGCAACCTGTCGTGTATCGCACTCTCATGGGCTCCCGTGCACTCTCGCGGGCCCGCTTGCATGCTCTCGCGCCAGCACGCCCCGGGAGACGTGTGGGCACCGGCCAACCAAGATCGAACCGATTTGGAGCCCGATGCCTATAGACAATCGCACACGATCGGCGAAGGGTGGGAGATGGAGCGGGTTCGGCATCAATCCGAGGAGGAATCATGCAGGACAAGCGTTGGTGGATCGACATCAAGATCGACGAGCGGGGCAGCCAGACCCGGGCCGAGGCTCGGTTGCACGCCAACGGCGAGCTGCGCCTGTCCGCCACCGGCATGGCTCGGCGCAACCCGGACGATCCGGACGTGCCGAAGATCGGCGATGAGCTCGCGGTCGCCCGAGCCTTGCAGGACATCGCCCATCGCCTCGTGGAGATCTCCGCGAGCGACATCGAATCAGTGACGCACAAGCCGGTTCATCTCGACGCCTGAGCTCGTGGGGCCCCTGAGCTACTGGGCCCCTGTGCTCGTGGGCCCCTAGCCCAGTTCCGAGACGCCCAGCACGATCACCCCGCAGGGCACCGCGCAGGCATCTCGCTGCCACGCCCATCGGGGAGGAACCCGCCCAGGCACGGGTGCGGCTTCCCGGCCCCGGCGCTGGCACCACCGTGATCCTGGCCGAGCGACTCCTTCGCGATCGCCCGGGTGATGCGCTCGGTGAGGTTGTGCTCCACGGTTGCCCATTCCTCGGCGATGATGGAGAACAGCACGGTGTCTCGGACAGTGCCGTCGGGGCGGCGGGCGTAGCGGCGCTGCGTGCCCTCGTAGACCGCGCCGAGACGGGTGATGGCGAGCTGCGAGCGCGTGTTGCGGGTGTCGGTACGGATCTCGGCCCGCCCGACGTTCAGCGCCTCGAACGCGAGCCGCATCAGCAGCAGCTTGCACTCGGGGTTGACGATGCTGCCCCAGATCTGGGGGGTGTAGAAGGTGCCACCGATCTCGAGGCGCGCGTCGGCGGGCGAGACATTGGTGTAGGACGTGGTGCCGACGATGGTGCCGGGCGCCAGGCCCTTGTACTCGCGAGCGAGCCGCACGGTCCATTGCTGCCAGTTGGACAGGGTGCGGCGCGCGGAGAACAGCGCGTGCAGGTCCGTGGCGCTGCGGGGCCGCTGGACGGGCACGAAGGCCCAGACCTGATCGTGGTCGAGGCAGGCGAACAGGGCCTCGGAATCAGTGTCGGGGTCGAGAGGACTGAGCGAGACAGTCGTTCCGGCGAGGGTGGTGCCTGCCGGGATGGGCCACTGCATGGTGGGCCAGGGTGTGTCAGTCGGCCGTGGATCGGCCACCGGCACGAAGGGTGGGATCATGCGCTCAAGTATGCAAGAAAAGGGGGCGAAAATCGCCCCTTCGCAGCGACCTTTTTCGCGTCGCCGCCCGGGGCTCGCCCTACACCCTCCCACCTGCATGGTTAGCAGCAGCCGGGCACCAACGAAGCGCGTGGATCGCGCGAGCAGAACCGGGGATTCACCGCCGGTTTTGCACGGATCTGGATAGTATTCACCGCCGGTTCAACCTGCGGTGGAATGGGAGCGCTCGAGCATGGTCGGTGCATCGGGAATCGATTGGGGCCAGGAACTGGTCACCAGCATCATCTGGATCCTGCGGGCGTTCGCCATCTCGTCGGTGGCCTTTGCCATCGCGGCTTTCCTGCTCGTTCGCTTCACGCGCTGGGGCCAGCAATTCTGGCGGATCACGGGACCATACTTCTCGGGCCGGGAAGCCCGCCGCACCCTGCCGTTCGTGGCCCTGCTGCTCCTGATGATGGTCTTCGGCGTCCGCATGGCCGTGCTGTTCTCCTACCAGGGCAATGATCTGTACACGGCGCTGCAGAACGCGGGGTCGGCGCTCGCCGGTGGCGACCAGGCCGGCCTCGACGCGGCGATCGAGGCCTTCTGGGACTCGATCATCGTGTTCGGCGTGCTCGCGACGATCCACGTGGTGCGAGTGCTGCTGAACTTCTACATCGGCCAGGCGTTCGATATCCGGTGGCGGTTGTGGCTCAACAAGCACACGATCGACCATTGGCTCGAGGGCGGCGCCTACTATCGCAACCGGTTCGTCGATCGCACGATCGACAACCCGGACCAGCGCATCCAGCAGGACATCACGGCTCTCGTGCAAACGTCGAGGTCACTCGCGATCGGGGCGATCGGGTCGATGGTGACGGTCGTGTCGTTCACGATGATCCTGTGGGAGCTCTCGGGGCCGCTGACGATCCTCGGGGTGACCATCCCGCGCGCGATGATGTTCCTGGTGCTCGGCTATGTTCTGGTCACAACAGTGGTGGCGTTCTGGATCGGCCGCCCGCTGATCCGGCTGAACTTCCTCAACGAGCGGCTCGGTGCCAACTTCCGCTATTCGCTGGTGCGCTTGCGCGATACCGCCGAGAATGTGGCGTTCTACCGGGGCGAGGGGATGGAGCGGCGCGGCCTGCTCGCCCGGTTCGCCGCGGTGATCCGCAACTACTGGGACATCGTTTTCCGGACGCTGAAGTTCGACGGCTGGAACCTGACCGTCAACCAGACGGCCGTCGTCTTTCCCATCGTCATCCAGGCCCCGCGCTTCTTCACCGGGCAGATCACCCTCGGCGACCTGACCCAGACCGCGCGGGCGTTCGGCGAGATCCATGATTCGCTGTCGTTCTTCCGCGAGGCGTATGACATCTTCGCTGATTACCGCGCATCGCTGATCCGGCTCGACGGGCTGCGCATGGCCAACGATCGATCCCGCGAGCTGCCACGGCTCACGGCGAGCGTGACGGGCTCGGTTCTCGCGGTGCGCGATGTGAGTGTCTCGACCCCGGACGGGCGTGCCCTCATCGAGAGTCTTGACCTGGACCTCGAGCCCGGGGACGCGCTGGTGATCAAGGGACCATCGGGCGCGGGCAAGACCACCCTGCTGCGGGCACTGGCCCGGATCTGGCCGTTCGCCACGGGCGAGGTGCGCCGTCCCGAGGGCGAGCAGACGCTGTTCCTGTCGCAGGTTCCCTACCTTCCGCTCGGTGACCTACGATCCGCGGTGGCCTATCCCGCGGATCCGGGCGGCATCGACGACGATCGGATCCGCGCTGTGCTGCGCGCGGTGCACCTTGGTCATCTCGCTGAGCGGATCGAGGACGAGGCTGACTGGTCGGCCGTGCTGTCGCCGGGCGAGCAGCAGCGGCTCGGCTTCGCCCGGGTGCTGCTGATCCGCCCCGCAGTGGTCTTCCTCGATGAATCGACCTCCGCGATCGATGAGGGCCTCGAGTTCTCGCTGTACGCGCTGATCCGCTCAGAGGTCCCGGAGACGATCGTGGTGAGCGTGGCGCACCGCAGCACTGTCGACCAGCACCACACCCATCGCCTCGTGCTCGACGGCGAGGGCGGATGGCGCTGCGATCCGGTCGTGGCCGCGCCGGTCAGCTCCTGATTCCTCTCCCCGAGACCTCGGCGCGACGCGGCCCCCTCGGTGTGCCATGCTTATGTGACCAGCGACACACATCTTGATGGAGGCAGTCATGTCCGTCGCACGCCGTATCGCCACCATCGCAGCAGGCGCCGCCCTCGCCTCGTCTGCGCTGCTCGCCGCCCCGGCCGCGCAGGCCCAGTCGCCGCGCGACCTGTTGCCCGAGGCCACTCCCGCGCACCTGACGCTCCTGCCGTACTGCGAGGAGTCGAGCCTTCCCTTCTTCGGCCCGATCATCATCTGCCACTTGTTCGTTGGTGATGTGATGTTCTCCCGCCCCTGGTAGCACCGGGCCAGCCGCAGGGACAGCCGGGCGGGGTGGGATCCCTGGGCTACCCTGAGGCACCATGCGCATCCCGATGACCGTCATCCCGATCGCGGCGAGCGCGGCCACTGCCATGCTCATCGTGGCGTCGTGCGGCTCCGCCGGGCCCGAGCAAGCAGTGCCGGGCACCACGACGCCTCCTGGCGATCCGACCACGCTCGAGCAGGCGCGGGCCTTGTGGACCGAGCAGCGCCCGGACAAGTACCAGTTCACGTTGTCGACGACGTGCTATTGCCCGGAGGCGATGATCGCCCCGCGCACCATCACCGTCGAGGGCGATACCGCGACGGTGATCGAGCCGCCCTGGGACGAGCAGTGGACCATCCACCCACGTGACACGACCATCGATGCGCTGCTCGACTCGCTCGAGGGCGTCCTTGCCACCGCTGATTCCGTGGAGGCCACGTTCGATCCCGAGCGTGGCTTCCCGTCGTCGGTGGAGATCGACAGCGAGGTCAACGCCCTCGACGACGAGATGGCGTACACGATCACGCTGTTCGAGCCGATCACGGAGTAAAATGCCTGCGTTCCCGTGACGGTCCATGCATGAAACGAAAGGATTGATTGGTGACCACCCAGGTTGAGGAACGCGAGTTCCAGGCCGAGGCGCGGCAGCTCCTCGAGCTGCTCATCCACTCGGTGTACTCGAACAAGGACACGTTCCTGCGCGAGCTGATCTCGAACGCCTCCGACGCGCTCGACAAGCTTCGGCTCGAGGCATTCCGGAACAAGGACCTCGTGGTCGATACCGACGATCTGCACATCCAGATCGAGGCCGACAAGGACGCCCGCACCCTGACCGTGCGCGACAATGGCATCGGCATGACGCGCGAAGAGGTCGTCGGCCTGATCGGCACGCTCGCCAAGTCCGGCACCGCTGAGCTGCGCCGCGCTCTCGCTGAGGCCCGCAAGGCCGATGGCGGAGAGGCCCCCAGCGAGCTGATCGGCCAGTTCGGCGTGGGCTTCTACTCCACGTTCATGGTGGCCGACAAGGTCACGATGGTCACCCGCAAGGCCGGAGAGGCCACGGGCACGCGGTGGGAATCCGAGGGCACCGGCACCTACACCATCGAGGATTTCCCTGAGGCGCCGCAGGGCACTGCGATCACCCTGCACCTCAAGGATTCCGACGACGAGGACCACCTCTACGACTACACCACCGAGTGGAAGATCCGGGAGATCGTCAAGCGGTACTCCGACTTCATCTCCTGGCCCATCCGCATGGAGCAGGAATCCACCGTCGACGGCGAGACCACCACCGAGACGGTGACCCTCAACTCGCGCAAGGCCCTGTGGGCGCGGCCGAAGAGCGATGTCACCGACGAGGAGTACACGGAGTTCTACCGGCACATCGGGCATGCGTGGGACGAGCCGCTCGAGGTGATCTCGATGCGCGCCGAGGGCACCTTCGAGTACCAGGCGCTGCTGTTCCTGCCGACCCATGCCCCGCACGACCTGTTCACCCGTGATCACAAGCGCGGCGTGCAGCTCTACGTCAAGCGTGTGTTCATCATGGACAACTGCGAGGAGCTGATGCCGGAGTACCTGCGGTTCGTCAAGGGTGTCGTTGATGCGCAGGACCTCTCGCTCAACGTCTCCCGCGAGATCCTGCAGAAGGACCGGCAGATCGGCCGCATCCAGAAGCGGCTGGTCAAGAAGGTCCTGTCCACCATCAAGGACCTGCAGGCGAACAGCGCTGACAAGTACCGCACCTTCTGGGGCGAGTTCGGCCGCGTCCTCAAGGAAGGCCTGCTGCTCGACTTCGACAACCGCGAGACCCTGCTGGAGATCTCGTCGTTCGTCTCCACCCATACCGCCGCCAACGAGGACGAGCCCTGGACCACCCTCGCCGGTTATGTCGAGCGGATGCAGGACGACCAGGAGCACATCTACTACATGACCGGGGAATCCCGGCAGCTCGTGGAGAACTCACCCCACATGGAGGCCTTCAAGGCCAAGGGGCTCGAGGTGCTCATCCTCACCGATCCGGTCGACGAGATGTGGGTCGATTCGGTGGGCGAGTACAACGGCAAGCAGTTCCGCTCCATCGCCAAGGGCGATATCGACCTCGATTCGGAGGCGGACAAGGAGAAGAACGAGGAGCAGGACAAGGATTTCGCCGACTTGCTCGGCGCGTTGAAGGAAGCCCTCAGCGATTCGGTGAAGGACGTGCGGCTCTCCCACCGGCTCACCAGCTCGCCCGCGTGCCTCGTCGGCGAGGCCTTCGACATCACTCCGACCCTCGAGAAGCTCTACCGCGCGTCCGGGCAGGAGGTGCCGACGGTCAAGCGGACCCTCGAGCTCAACCCCACCCACCCGCTCGTGGAGGCGTTGCGCGCCAAGCAGGCTGGCGGGGCCGATGCCGAGGCCCTGAAGCCGACCGCGGAGCTGATCCACGGCATGGCACTGCTCGCCGAGGGTGGCGAGCTGGCCGATCCGGCGCGGTTCGCGTCACTGCTCGCCGACGCTCTCGCCCGCACCCTCTGATCCCAGAGTCGTGACGCGGGTGGCCGGGGCGAGGGAAGCAAGAACCCTCGCCCCGGCTGCTTGTCAGCTGCCCCGGTAGGTGGTGTAGGAGAACGGCGAGACGAGCAGCGGCACGTGGTAGTGCCGGTGCCCGCCGAGCACCATCGACACCACGACCTCCGGATTGAAGGCCTGCACGCCCTTCGTCGAGAAGTAAGGGCCGGTGCCGAACACCAGCCGGTACACGCCCGTGGGAAGGTCCTCGCCGGAGATGTCACCGATGCGCCCATCGCCATCGGTGACCAGCGAGGCGATCTCGGCTCCGTCCTGCGCCTGCAGCACCACTGTCACCCCCGATGCTGGCTCTCCGCGGGTGGTATCCAGCACATGAGTGCTCACCGTTGCCACTGGCTCCTCCTCCCGGGACCGCTAGAGGGGTCCCCACCGCGAATGCTCGTGGTCGCTGCGTCGTTCTTTGCAGCGTAATGCCTCGGCACGGATCAGGGCCGCGATGCCGAGCAGAGCGCGCCGGATCCCGGTTCCTGTGGCATCGTGGATACATGGAACCAGCACCAGCCACCCCAGCGCGGCGCCGCCGAATCGCCCGCGCCGCCACCCTCGCGGGGATCGCCACAGTGGCCGCGTTCTCGCTGCCCGCTACCGCTGCCGCACACCAGCCGGGCGAGACCACGCCGGGCAAGCCGCTGCCCTACTGCGAGCCGCTGCCGATGATCCTGATCTATCCCCCGCCGCCCACGGTGATCGAGTGCCACACCGGCATCGGGGACTTCCGGTTCACCCTGCCGCCGGGATTCGATTGGCCCTTCTAGGCCCAGGCTAGCGATGGGGCCGCAGCAAGCAGTCCTCGCTCTCGGGCACGACCCCGCGCAGCATGAGCGGGCACGGTTCCGCGATCTGCCGCAGCCATGACGCCTCGGTTCGGTGATTGACGCGCGCGTCATCGAGGCGATAGTGGGCAAGGCGCTCGCTGAGCTCGGCGACGTCCTCCGCAGGGGTGCCCGCGAGATCGTGGACGCAGCCACCGAGCACAGCCGCGATGAAGCGGCGCGGGAACATTCCCTGGTAGGCCTCGTCGAGACGCTCGACACCACGCGCGCAGCCCTGGCATATCTCGTGGATCGTCATCATCACCTGCTCATTACCCCACGGCTCGACCGTTGCGTGCCAGGGGCATTCGGCCCTTCCGCGCAAGGACCAAAGCCACGCCCGGACGGGCAGGCGCTCGCTAGCATCTAGCTTGCCGCCAAACCCCGGCCCGTATCCCCGCACCGTGGGCCCGTGGCGGCCGATCCCGTGAGGAGCACTCTGCGATGACCGATCCCGATGACGAGTCGATCCTGCTCTCGCCCGTGGTCCAGGCCCACATGAGCCGTTTGCGCAGCGCACTGGCCGGGATGGACGACGAGGAGCGTGATCGGCTGCTGATGGCGGAGGCGGAGCGGGTGTGCGAGGCGGTGGCTGCCGCCGATGCCGATCTCTCCGATGATCGTGCCGTCGCCCGGGCGATCCGTGGCGCGGATGCTCTCGACGAGGAGACCGAGGAGCCTGCGGCGAGCGTCCAGGAGGTGCCCCGCCACGCGCCGCAGAAGTTCGCTCTCATCGTCGGGATCGTGGCGCTGGTGTTCGCGGTGATCGTGCCGCTCGCGGGCCTGGCGCTGGGAGTCATCGGTGTCGCCACAGCATTCCGGCTGCCCCGCACCACATCAGGACGGGGCTACGTGCTCGCCGCTGGTGGCGCCAGCATCGCCGCGCTCATCGTGGGGGCGTGGCTGCTGCTGTCGTGACCGAGACCTTCGGCCGATGATCGGCCCACGGATGAGCTTCCTCGAGCTCGGCGGCCAGCGCGAGCAGCATCTCCTCCCCGCCCGGCGGGCCTACCCACTGCGCGCCCATCGGCAATCCGTTCGCCGTGCCATGCACCGGCACGGACATCGCCGGCGCCCCGGTCAGGTTTGCTAGCTGGGTGAATGGCACGACGGCGAGGCTGTCGCGGACATGATCGCGCCACACCTGGAGCGATGCCAATCGCTCCACGAGCCCGAGCCTCAGCAGGGGACGCACCGCGGCGGCGAGCGCGCGCGGGGTGTCGAGCTCCCCGATGCGCGGCGCGGGCCGGGCGACGGTGGGGGTCAGCAACAAGTCGAAGCGATCGTGGAACTCTGAGAGGGAGCGGGCGTACCCGTGCCAGCGATCATGGCTGGCATAGAATTCCGGCGCGGTCGTCGCCCGCCCCAGCGCGGCGAGCACGCGAGTATCGATCTCGAAATCGCTGTCCGTCGCGCCCCATGCCTGCTTCGCCTCATCGACCTGGCGCGCGGCATAGACGGAGAACAAGGTGATGAAGTCATCGGCGAGCGCGTGCCCGTCGATGGCGGGCGCTGCTTCCTCGACTGTGTGCCCGAGCTCCTCGCACCATCCTGCCGCCCGCTCCGTTGCCTCGACTGCCTCGGCCGAGACCTCGCTGCCGATCGGCGAGGCAACCGAGTATCCGATTCGCAGCCTGGGAGGACGCGCGCGCGTGGCCGCGATGAACCGGCCCGCCCGCGGACCATCGGCCAGAACATCGAGCATCAATGCGGAATCGCGCACCGACCGCGACACCACTCCGTTCACGCTTGCCCCGAACAGGTAGGACTCGTGCGCCGGTCCATCGGGAACCACGCCCCGGCCAGGCTTGAGGCCGAACAAGCCACAGAACGACGCGGGGATGCGGATCGACCCCCCGCCGTCGTTGGCCCCCGCTACCGGCACGACGCCCGCGGCCACAAGCGCTGCTGAGCCACCCGAGGATCCGCCAGGAGTGCGGCCCGGGTCCCACGGATTGCGGCACGGACCATGCGCGTGAGGCTCGGTGACGCCCTTGAGGCCGAACTCCGGCGTGCTGGTCTTGCCGAGAATGACCAGTCCCGCATCGAGCCAGCGCCGCACCACCTCGGCATGCTCCGGCGCGCGAGCGTCGTGCAAGGCCCGCGATCCGCAGCCCGACGGCAGGCCCGCGTAGTCCTGCATCAGATCCTTCAGGTAGAACGGCACTCCCGCGAACGGGCCAGCGAGCGGCTCCGCCACTCGTCGCCCCGTCTCCCCCAGCATCGGCCGGGCGATCGCGTTGAGCACCGGGTCGACCCGCTCGGCGCCCTCGATCGCGCACGCGAGCAGTTCCGACGCCGTGACCTGCCCATCCGTCACCAAGCGAGCCAAGCCAACGCCATCGTGCTCGCGATACTCATCAAGCCTCATCGCGTACCTCCCGTTGCTCGTCAACGATATGCCGCCGCGCGCGCACGCGTCTATGCTCGGCACCATGCCAGCTGAAACCCTCTACGACGATGGGCAAGTACGCCTCGACGACACGGGAATCACCATTCACCGCTACTACTTCCCCACCGGCGGCGACAAGCGCATCCCGTACTCGCGCATTGTCCGGTTCGGCACGCGTCGGCTCGGTTGGCTCAGCGGTCGCGCCCGCGCGTGGGGAACTCTGGGCACCAACACGTGGATGCCCTTCGAGGCTCGGCGCCGCCACAAGAAGACCGCCATCATCCTCGATACCGGCCAGGCCACCCGGCCCGTGATCACCCCGGACCGGCCGGATGAGGTGCTCGCGCTGCTGCGGGAGCGCGTCTCATGACCGCATCGGTTGACGCCACTACCCCGCAAACGCGATAGAAACCGGCCTGGGATCCGGGTTGCTTCTATCGCGTCTAGCGGTTTCTATCGCGTTTGGGGTCGGGCAGAGAGCGCCGCGCGGCTGGATTCCCCCGCGAAACCGAGCAGGCCCGACCGAGCCCCCACGTGGGTGAGAAACAGCTCGTGCATGGCCCTGGTGCAGGCGATGTAGAGCATTCCCCGGTCGATGTCGTTGGCGTAGTTGGCCTCGTCGGCGACGGGGACGATCACAGTGTCGAACTCGAGGCCCTTGGCGATGTGCGCGGAGGTGATGATGGCTCCCCCGGTGAAGGAGGCGCTGTTGTAGTCGAGCATCGTTAGCTCGATGTCGGCGTCGGCTAGCTCGCGATGCAGCGCCGCGGCCTGGGCGACGGTCTTGCAGATGATGCCGAGGGAACGGTATTCGCTGCGATGATGCTGGTCGATCAGGGCGCGGACCTGCGCTGCCTCGTCAAGCGGGTCGTCGCATTCGATGATCCGGGGTGGCTGGCCGTGCCGCTCGATGGGGATGAGCTTGTCGTTGCGGGAGATGTTCTGCGCGAACTCGGTGATCTCGGTGGTGGAGCGGTAGCTTTTGCACAGCTCGAGGCAGTCGGCGCCAGTGAAGATGCTGTGGATCGTGTCGAGCGAGGAGGAGCTGAACGGGTTGACCGACTGGTTGGCATCACCGAGGATGGTCATCTTGCAGGTGAACAGCTCGCGCAGCACGGCGTACTGGATGGGCGTGTAGTCCTGCATCTCGTCGACGAGCAGGTGGCGGATGTGGCTGTAGCTGTCCTGCTGGGTGGTCTTGATCATGGTGTAGATCAGCGGGAACACGTCGGAATGCTCGATGCGCTTGCGGCCGAGTGGCTTGAACATGCCGCGTGCGCGGTCGGCGTGCGCTGGATCCTTGTAGAACGCCTTGTAGAGGGCGAAGGGATCCTTGTGCGGGAACATGGCGCGCACCTGCTTGCGCACGGCGGTCGTGTCGGCCGAGGACCATTTGCCGCCGCCGTCGATCACCTCGTTCTTCAGCAGCTGCACCGCGGTGCTCGCGACACGGTCGAGGCGCGCGAACACGGGCAGGGTGCTCGATTCGGCATACATGTCGGCGACCCAGTCCTCGGAGAGCCGCTTGAGCTTCTGCTCGATCCCGGCCGGGACGAAGTCATTCTCGGCGCGGTCGGCGATCCAGCCGTCGAGCATGGTGACGAATTCCGGTGTGGCCTTGAAGCGGATGCGGCGGGCCACGGCCTCGTCGACGCCCTCGAGGAGGTTGACTACCTGCTCGCTGAACGTCTCGTAGCCGGTGATCTTCTCCAGGAAACGCCCGGCGATCCTGTCGAAGTCGATCTCCGAGATCCGTTCCTCGCCCAGCTCGGGCAGCACGTCAGCGATGTAGTCACCGAAAACCTTGTTGGGCGAGAGGATCATCACATTGTCCGACGAGAGCGTGTCCTTGAACCGATAGAGCAGGAACGCGACCCGGTGCAGCGCGATAGAGGTCTTGCCCGATCCCGCCACGCCCTGCAGGATCAGCACGTCCGCGGTCTCGTTGCGGATCACCGCGTTCTGCTCCCGCTGGATGGTCGCGACGATGTTCTTCATCTTGTCGTCGGCAGATTGCCCCAGCTCCCGCTGCAGGACGTCGTCGCCGATGTTCAGCGAGCTCTCGAACATGAACTCGAGCTCCCCGCCAGTGATCTTGTACTGGCGCTTGCCGGTGATCTCGCCGTCGATGGTGCCCTGTGGTGCCACGAATGATGCCGTGCCGGTCTCGAAGTCGTAGAACAAGCTCGATACGGGCGCGCGCCAGTCATGGATCAGCACTTCCTGGGTATCGCGGTCCAGGAAGTTGTGCACACCGATGTAGTAGGGATGGGCATCCGGATCATCGTCGGCGTGGAAGTCGACACGTCCGAAGTAGGGGGAATCGAGGAGCCTCTTGATGCGCTTGCGCGCCTTCACCGCCCGGTCACCGAGCGATACGGAGAGGTTTACCGACGTTCGCATATCGGCCTTTTCCGCGAAGTCCATATCGCGGAAGTTCGTCCACATCTCCTGCTTCTGGTCCTTGATGGTGCGCGCGGAGTCGTCGATGGTCCCACTCAGCCGCGCGAGCTCGTCCTGGAGCAGGCCCAGGATTTCCGAGAGGTGCTTGCGCTCGTGGCGCTCGTCCGGCGTGTTCACGTCGGTCAATGGGGTCTCCTGTTCGACTCGTGCAGGAAGAGTTGGTTCCGTGGCACTTTCTCGAGGTTCGTTTCCGAGGGGAGCCAGTGCTCCTGGCTCCAGAAATGGGGGTGGTAGCCGAGGGTCTTCATCATGAGCATCAGGTCCTCGGTGGTTGCGCCGTACTTGGCGAGGTGGCGGGATTCGATTTCCAGGAGGATCGCCGGGCGATCGCGGTCAATGGTCTGCCGGGCGCCTTTCAGCACACCCATCTCGGCGCCCTCGACATCAGCCTTGATGAACGAGATCCGTCGGCCGGGGAGGGCACGAGCGAGGGTGTCGATCGTGGTGACGGGCACCTGAATGGCCCGCGATCGCGTGAATTCACGGTTCGGCCCCGGATGCAGGGCTCCCCGCTTCAGGTATGCGCGCCCATGCACGGATATTCCTCGCCTGATCGGCACGCTGAGCGTCCCCTGGCCCGGACGCGAATGGAGTGCCGCATGATGCACGATCACATTCGTGCAGCCCAGCATTCGCGCTGTCCAGCCCAGCGTGCTGGCGAGTCCACGCTGCGGCTCGAAGCTGTGCACATGGCCCCCGGCGCCCACCAGGCTGGACAGGGTCCATGTATAGAGCCCGTATTCCGCCCCCACATCGATGCAGGTGTCCCCGCGCTCCACGAGGCATCGCAGGCCGCGGATCTCTGGCTCGATGAACGAGAGACGGTGGGAGGCATTCATCAACACAGCGGAAAGCGCCGCCAATCGCCGAGGATTCCGCGCGCGGGTGCTCGGGGGATCCTCAAGCATGGCGCACCGCGCTCGCGCCAGGTTCATCGGAGCGTCGCGCGTTGGCGACATGCTCGCCGAGCAATCCGGTCAGCTCCTCCGCGTACTCGAGCTGGACCCGCAGCCGGTCGACCGCATCCTGGGCACTGGACTTGAACTCGGCGAGGACTTCAGCGGCAGCGCGCCTCGCGCCTGCTCCGGCCTCGCTGCTCGCCAGGGAATCGAGCGCTGCGAGCAACTGGGCCATCTGCTCGAGGGTGAAGCCCAGCGGTTTCATGCGCCGGATCACGAGCAGCCGATCGATGTCGTCGCGGGAGTAGAGACGGAATCCGCCTTCGCTGCGAGCTGATGGGGTGACGAGCCCGACTTCCTCGTAGTGGCGCAATGTTCGGATCGACAGGCCGGTCAGTTCCGCGGCCCGACCGATCTGTACGTGCGCCGCGTTGTCATTGCCGATCACGTGGGTAGGTGCCCTTCCTGGTGAACGATGATGGACTCTACTCTAACGTAAGGGTAGAGTTAAGATGGTCACGGCGGTGGGAGACAACGCCAGCAGGGAGCACGCACATGCCATCTCCGCGCATCATCGCAACAGTCGCGCTCGCCGTCATGGCCAGCGCCTGCACCGGCCCCACCACATCCGTGCCCGCGCCTCCTAGCGCGATCCACAACACCTCCACCGAGGCGCATCACCCGCAACCATCGCGCGTCCAGAGCGCGGTGCTGCGTGGCTATGGCTCCATCTCGATCCTCGATCCGGGCGCGCGCCCGTCCGAGCCGAGGCGCATTGCTAGCCTTCCCCGCCTCTACGCCAGCGAATCAGGAATCCGCCTCCAGACCGGGACCCCGTACGGGCCGCATCACGTGGAAGCGCATTCCTACACCGAAGAGCCACGCCCCCACGATCCAGACTCGTGGGAGGAGGCGATCCACACGACCATCACCGCTGGCACGGACCTGCGCATCGAGGCCGGCGCCAGCACCGATCTCCCCGGCCTCGACCTGCCCCTCAGCCTCCAGGGACCAGGCGAGTACAACGTCCGGCTCTACGCCCGCGGCCGCGACGCCAACCCTGGACAGCTCGACAGCATCACCGAGGAGAAATACCTGATCCAGGTCTGGAGATCCTAGGTCCAGCGCCCCCCCGGAATGTGTCGGAGCATAGGCGTACAACATCATCATGATGAAGCGCTCACCCGGCCAGCAGGTGTTCCTCGGGGTGGGTTCGCCCTGGCTGTCGGCAATCACGGCAATGTCGAGTGGCACGGAAGGGTTGTCATGCTTCAACGTCCGCGGTGCTCCTCGTCCGGGGGACCTGCTGCTCACCGTGCTCGATACCCAGCCGCCAGTAGTGCTATGCATCAACCGCATCGATGTCGTCGATCATGATGGCTGGCCCGGGTCCGATGTCACCACCGGCGAGCGATGCCTGCTCCGTGAGCTTCCCGAGGTTTCTGCCATCGAAGCGGAATCCGGCTGCGCCCTAGACCTGGCCACGCAGGCCCCGCTCGGGGCAGAGGACGCTGATCATGTGCTCGCTGCGCTTGCCCCTTACACGGAGTTCCGCTTCGATCGCACGGTGCGGCATCCTTCGCGCGAGGTCGCCACCGCCCGCGCGGTGCTGGGTTCCTTCCCCGGCTGTGCCGGATGCCACAGGAAAGTCGACCACGCGACGATCAGCCTGGATGCGATCCTCCTACCGGAGTCCGGCACGGGAAACTGGGATGACCCTCGCACGTGGTATCCAGCCCTGCTCTGCGGTCCTTGCACGATCAGGTTCCGGTCCAGCGGGCGCAGCGATTTCGCCGAATACGTGTTTGCCGAGCAGCATCCAGGATGTCCGCGCTGCGGTGCCCGGCGAACCCGCGGCGTGGTGATCGGTTTTCCCGACTTTCAGTTTTTCCGGCACCCCTGGCTAGCTTTTCCTGGGTGCTGCGAGGAGGGCCCGGATCATTCATGGTCGTGCTCGGATTGCGACCACACCTGGTCCCGTGAGCTATGAGGGCGAACCTGAGCCCGGAAGCAATCCGAGGTTTCAACACCCCGCTGCGTGGGCATCCCATCCTAGCGGCGATTGCGGCGTGCCTGCCGGTTGCGCGGGCACCACCAAGGATTGGGGGGCCATGGCCGATCAGCTTTCCGAGAGCCACATCAGTGCTACAGCGGTAGCGGTGGCGTACTTCCGGCACGTCGAGTCGGGCCGCGCTGATGCGCTGATCAGCGACAAGCTCGCGTGGCCACTCGTCGAGGCCACAGGCCTGGGGCCGGATCTGCTCAGGCTCCCCGAGGAGAACGTGCGCCGGGTGATCGATGGCATCGCTGTGCGCACCCGGTACATCGATGAAGCCGTGGAGGATGCTGTCGCGGCCGGGATCCGCCAGATCGTCATCGTCGCTAGTGGGCTCGATGCGCGGGCGTTCCGCCTGGACCTGCCACCGGACACAACGGTTTTCGATATCGACCTGGAGCCGGTGCAGGAACTCAAGCGGATGGTGATCGAAGACCATCCCCGGGCAAAGCTGTGGCAGCCCGTGGTCGCGGATCTCAAGCAGGACTGGGTTGCCGCACTGCGTGAAGCCGCCTTCGATGCCTCCATTCCAGCTTTATGGATCTGCGAGGGAATTCTTTACTACCTGACCGAGGATGAGTCGGAACGCCTGATGAGGTCGATCACTGCCGCGTCGGTTCCGGGCAGCCGAATTTCCGGGGATCATCGCGGCAAAGGAACGTTGCTGCCTGGCCAGCATCAGGTGGTGGCCAAGCGCGTCGCCGATGCGGGCTACGAATTCCAGTCCATCGTCGATGACCCCACGATATGGCTGGCTGAGCACGGCTGGGCTAGCGACTCGGTCACAACGGTGCGGGAGCACGCTCTTCGGCATGGCCGTGACCTCGGCTATGACGAACAACGCGGCTCAGAGATCGGCTGGTTGTATACCGCGCATCGCTGATCGGCGCCGGCTGGCAGCTCCACAGCCCACTAGCAGCGTGGACCGCTGCGCTTCGTCGCAGCAGCGAGAAGCTTGCGAGCGCGGCGCGCCTGAATTCGCTGCCAGGCCAGATCCGCTTCGCTGACGCGCAACAGCCCAGCGATACCAAGGACAGCAACGATCAGCAGCACGGGCAGCCAGCCCGCCAGCCCGTTGACCAGCGCCAGGACAAGCACCACGCCCGCCAGGACAGGGATGGCGCGCCTGCGCGGCCCCGTCGCCACAGGCGCGCCGGAACCCCGGGATACGCCCACTCCTAGCGGCATGCGTCCACCCCCGATACCGTATCGTGCCTCGATCACTGCGCTCCCCTTCCCCGCCGCGGTTTGCCACGCGCCGGGCAATGCTCCATCCCCCGATAGTTACCTTCCACGCTACGCACGAGCCGTGTGAATATCCCGCGCGCTCGCTGTGGCGTTGCTGACGACAGCCACACGAAGGTGACGTGGCGCAACTTTCTGCACCGGTCTGCCCTGTTTCAGGCATGCGGAGCGGACCGTTCTGGCCCGGGGAGCCCGGACAGCCAGTCGAGCATCGCGAGATAATCGTCCGCGCCTCCCCGTCGGACAAGGTCAGCGCGAATGCCTTCCTGGTCGGCCATGGAACGTTGCGCGCTGACCTTCTCTTTCCGTTCGGCACGGGTGATAGCGATCTGGAATGGCACGATCGCCGGGCGGGCCCGCTCGTAGGACGCAAGCTCGGTGGGCCCGATCTTCGAGCGCAGCTGTGGATCAAAGACCGCTAGCGACGACAGGAGGCTGTCGACGGTTTCCGTGTCGTCCATGACCTGCGGCTCACCATGCAATGTCGCCGTGCAGTAGTTCCAGGTGGGCACGGCCGACGGGACGGCATAGCTCGCGGGACTCACATACGCGTGGGCGCCATCGATCAAGCACACAGTGACCGACGACTCGGCCCAGAGCTTCCAATGCGGATTCACGCGCGCGAAGTGCCCAGCCACGAAGTCGCTCCCATCGCGGTGCGCGTGGTAGAGCGGTACTCGGGAGGTCGCGACCCGACCGGATTCCAGGCTGGCCGTAACGATCTGGCAGAGCGGGTACTTCGCGAGCAATTCGCTCCAGCGCCAACGGGGACTCATGCCATTCCTCTCGCTCGTTCCGCCAGGCTGGTGGGCCTGGCCGGACCTGGAGAACAGTAGGCCCATCGACGTGGTCCTGACCAGTGAATATTCTGGACACGCCCGACTTATCCGCCTTGCGTGAATCGCGGCTTCGAGGCCTGGCCTGGACTCGCGGCGCCGAAGCCATGCCCCCTACCCAGTGTTGCGCAGCGCAGTAGCGAGACCGTTCATGGTCATGTGGATGGCGCGGCGCACGAGTGGGCTGTCGTCGCCGGATCGGTAGCGGCGCAGCAGTTCCACCTGCAAGTGGTTGAGCGGCTCGAGGTAGGGGAAGCGGTTGTGGACGGAGCGCTGGAGGGCTGGGTTGTCGCCGGCGAGGTCGTCGTAGCCGGTGATGGCTTTGTACATGGCGATGGTGCGGGCGTGCTCGTCGCGGAGCTTGCCGTAGACGAGGTCGCGGACGGCGGTGTCGGGGACGAGGCTGGCGTAGCGGGCGGCGAGGCCGACGTCGGACTTGGCGAGGACCATGGCCATGTTGGACAGCACGGAGTGGAAGAACGGCCAGCGGCGGTAGAGGTCGCTGAGCTCGGCGAGGCGCTCGTCGTTGTCGCCGACCCACTCGTGGAGGGCGGTGCCGGTGCCGTACCAGCCGGGCAGCATGACGCGGGACTGCGTCCACGACAGCACCCAGGGGATCGCGCGGAGGTCAGCCAGCGAGCTGGTTTGCTTGCGGCTCGAGGGGCGGCTGCCGATGTTGAGGGCGCCGATCTCGGCAAGCGGGGTCGAGGTGCGGAAGTACTCGAGGAAGCCAGGAGTGCGCTGCACGAGGTCGGTGTAGGCATCGCGGGAGCGGTCGGCGATCTCGTCAAGGATGGCGTAGGCGCGCTCGGCGTTGTCGCCGAGGCCTTCGACGTCGAGGAGGGTGGATTCGACGGTGGCGGCGAGCAGGCTCTCGAGGTTGCGGCGGGCCATTCCGGGCTCGGCGTACTTCGCGGAGATGACCTCGCCCTGCTCGGTGATGCGCAGTGAGCCGTTGACGGCGCCGGGGGGCTGGGCGAGGATGGCTTCGTAACTGGGTCCACCGCCGCGCCCGACGGTGCCTCCTCGTCCGTGAAAGAGGCGCAGCCGGATGCCGGTCTCCTGCGCTGCGGCGACGAGGTCGAGCTCGGCCCGGTAGAGGGCCCAGTTGGCGGTGAGGTAGCCGCCGTCCTTGTTGGAATCGGAGTAGCCGAGCATCACTTCGTGCCGGTCGCCCTGGGCTCGGACGAGCTCCCGGTAGCCGGGGACGTCGAGGGTGGCCCGTAGCGTCTCGGCTCCGTGGCGCAGGTCGTCGATGGTCTCGAACAGCGGCACCACGCGCACGGGGCTCGAGGGCGCGGTGTCAATGTTGCCGGGGTCGAGGATGCCAGCTTCCTTGAGCAGCACCGCGGCCTCGAGCATGTCGCTGACCGAGGAGCACATGCTGACGATGTAGTGCGGCACGGCATCGGCACCGAGATCGTCGATGGCGTGGGCGGCGGCGCGGATGATGCCGAGCTCACCGGTCGCGAGGTCGCTGAGGGTGGCGTCGGGGCGCAGCAGGGGCCTGCGGGTGCCCAGTTCGCGGGCGAGGATCGCGACCCGCTCGTCCTCGTCGAGGCTGGTGTAGTCGTCGTGGACTCCGGCCCAGGCGAGCAGTTCGGCGACGACCTTCTCGTGGGTGTCGGAGTTCTGCCGCATGTCGAGGCCGGAGAGGTGGAACCCGAAGGTGTGGACGGCCTCGATGAGCGTGGCAAGCCGGTCGTCGGCGAGGATGCCGTCGCTGTGGCCTCGCAGGGAGTCGCTGATCGCGGTGAGGTCGGCTTGCAGCTCGCCGGGCCGGATGTAGGGGTCGAGCCCCGCCTCACGAGCGGCAGGCGGAATCTCGTCGAGCACCCGCTGGGCCGTCGCGGTCAGTCGTCCCATGATGCCGTTGATCGCGCGGCGGTAGGGCTCGTCGGAGCGGAACGGGGACTCGTCGCCGGAGGCATCGGCGAGCGCGTTGACGGTATCGCTGACAGTGACGAGCCGATCGGACATCGATAGCTCCTGCTTGAGCTGCCCGAGCTCGGCGAGGTAGTAGCCGATAGCGGTGTAGGCGGCACGGCGCGTGGCGGTGCGCACCACCTCCGCGGTGACGTACGGGTTGCCGTCGCGGTCGCCGCCGATCCAGGAGCCGGTCCGCAGGATCGGTTCGGCGAGGAGCTCGCTGTTGGGCCAGCGGGAGCGCAGCTCGCGGCGGATCTCGGCATTGAGAGCGGGGATCACCTCGAACAGCGACATGTCGTAGTAGCGCAGGCCCACGTCGATCTCGGTCTCGAGGCGCGGGCGGGTGAGCCGGATGACGGCGGTCTGCCACAGCGTGAGCACCTGGCGGCGCAGCGCGAGATCGATGCGCTCGCGGTCGGTGTCGTCGACGTCGGGGCGGTGGCGCTCGCGCATGAGGCCGGTGATCCGCTTGATGGCTTCGAACACGGTGCGGCGCCGCGTCTCGGTGGGGTGGGCGGTGATGACGGGCGAGACGAGGGCTCCCTCGAGGCGCTCGGCCACGGTGCTCGTATCGAGGTTGGCGTTCTCGAGCTTGCGATACGTCGCGGCGAGGGTGCTGTCCTGCGGCTCCGCGCCCTCCCGGCGGTAGATGGCGCGGCGTCGCTCGCGGTGCAGGTCCTCGGCGAGGTTGGCGAGCAGCGAGAAGTGGCTGAACGCGCGGACCACCGGGATGGCGTCAGCGGTGTCGATGCCGTCGAACAGTGCCTCGAGCTCGCTGCGGTCGATCTCGGAGCGGCGCAGCCGGAAGGACTCGGTGCGGGCCTTCTCGACAAGGTCGAACACGCGGTCGCCGGATTGCTCGCGGACGATGTCGCCGAGGATCCCGCCGAGGACGCGGATGTCCTCGCGCAGGAGTTCCTCGTCCGCGTCGGTGCGCGGCGCTGCGGGGGTGTTCACGAGTTCGCTGGATGTGGGCACCATTCCCCCAGTATCGCTGCCTCGCTGCGGATGTGCTTGCTTCTCAGCGTGTTCCGGCGCGGGCCCGCGCGCCCCTCAGGGCTTCCCCGTGAGCACGCGCGCCTTCGCGCCCTGGAAGGAGACGACGTCGCCGTCGCGGAGCTGGCGGCCCCGCCGGGTCTCGACCTCGCCATTGACGTGCACGAGGCCGTCGGCGATCACGGACTTCGCGTCCGCGCCCGAATCGATGAGGCTGGCGAGCTTGAGGAACTGCCCGAGCCGGATCACCTCATCGCGAATGGTCACATCATTCAACCCGGTCCCCTCCCAGGGTCAGCGTGCGTGGGTGATCGATGGCTGCGCCATCGACCGCTAGATGATGCTGGCGCTCGGGATGGACTCGAGGTCGTAGTCGAGCCCGAAATCGACATCCGGCATCGCCTCGGCGCCGTAGGGCACGAGCAGGCTGTTGATCAGGTCGACCTGCTGCTGGGAGAACTGCTCCAGCCAGATCGGGAGGATCATGCCCATCATGTCGAGCATCGCGAACTCGGGGGGCAGTGCATCCATGGAGAGCTCCTTCGTGAGGACGGTGGGCTCCCGATACCCTATTCGATCGCTCCTGGGGCCGCACGGCGGGAAGCGCGGCCTGTGATGCTCGCGGGATCCGATCGTGGCCGCGGCGCGATGATCGGCTCGTCATTGCGCGACCCGGCAGCACACCGGGTACTAGCCTGGATAGGAGCCTGGCTAGTGGCACGGCATCCACGAGCAGGCTTGCCCCCTGCCATTCCAGTGCTGTGGCACGCGTCCGCCGAGGAGCCCGATGCGCATCCTGAGAACTCCGGAGGACAGATTCGCGAATCTGCCCGGTTTCCCGCACACCCCCCAGTACGTGGACCTTGGGGATGTGCGGATGGCCTACGTCGACGAGGGGCCGCGCACCGCGTCACCTGTACTGCTGCTGCACGGGGAGCCCACGTGGGGCTACCTGTACCGGAAGATGATCCCGCCCCTGGTGGCCTCGGGACACCGGGTCGTAGTGCCTGACCTGGTCGGATTCGGGCGTTCCGACAAGCCTGCGTCAATCAACGACTACAGCTACGCCCAGCATGTCGAGTGGGTGACCAACTGGATCGCGGCCCTTGATCTCCGCGATATCACGGTGTTCTGCCAGGACTGGGGTTCACTGATCGGGTTGCGGATCGCCGCTGAGCAGCCAGACCGATTCGCTCGGATCGTCGTGGGCAACGGATTCCTGCCGACCGCGCACCGCCCGCCGCCTGCCGCCTTCCGCGCGTGGCGCGCGTTCGCGCGATGGTCACCGGTCTTCCCGATCGGTCGCATCGTCGACATTGGGACGGTCACCAAGCTGACCGCGGCGGAGCGCGCCGCCTACGACGCGCCATTTCCCACAAGCCGTCACAAGGCCGGTGCGCGGGCCTTCCCCCGGCTCGTGCCGATAACCGAGCACGACGTGGCGATCCCGGCGAACAGGGCGGCCTGGGCCGAGCTCGGCGAGTGGCGCAAGCCGTTCCTCACCCTGTTCGGGTCCAAGGACCCCATCCTCGGGCACGCGGACAAGGCCCTCCAAGCGCACGTTCCCGGCGCGCAGGGCCAGCCACACGATCGGCTGAACGCGGGCCACTTCCTGCAGGAGGACCACGGTCCCGAGCTCGCGCGCCGCATGGACGAGTTCATTCGCGCGACGAGCTAGCCGCTGCGGGACGCCCCTCAGGCCGGGATGATGGAGGTGCCCTCGATGCGGATCGCCAGCGGATTGAGGCCCCGACGGGCCGGGCCGCGCTGCACGTTCCCATCGAGCTGGAACTCGCTGCCGTGGCATGGGCACACGATCGTGTCCTCGCGGACCTCGCGGACGAGGCATCCCTGGTGGGGGCACACCGCCGAGTAGGCGAAGAACTCCCCGGCCACTGGCTGGGTGACAACGAGCTGCAGCTCGGTGATGATGAGCGCGCTGCCCACCGGCACATCAGCGGTATCGGCAAGGGCGCCGTCCATGGGCTGACCGTCCGGCGAGGCAGGTCCGGGAGTCGCGGGAGCAGGATCGTTGCCCGAGCTGGCGGGCGACGTGCTGCCTCCCCCGCATGCCGCGACGACGGTGCCCGCGCATGCCACGCACCCTGCCTTGATCGCTTGCCTTCGGTCCACGACACTCTCCCTTCAGCCGTCCCGGCCGATGAACTGCCCGGGGCCGTCCGCAACCGTGTGGTGCTGCGCCCCACAGTAGCTTCCTCGAGTGCGCCCGACCACGTCAGGTGTGTTTCAATTGGCCCACTCGCCGTAACTGCGGCTCTTGCCCGAACCCGAACTCCCAGGGAGCACACATGCCCGAATTCATCGCCCAGATCCTCGCTGGCAGCCTCGGCGGAACCGCACTCGGCCTTGGTGGCCTCGCGCTCGGCATCGCGGGCGCGGTCGGGGGCCCGCAGCTGCTCGAGGCGATCCTGCCGCTCATCACCGATCTCGACCCCGGGATGCTCGACACCCTGCTGCCCTGATCGACTTCAGGACAGTGAAGCGGCGTGGACCCTGCTCGGGTCCACGCCGCTCTGTCTTTCCGTGCCTCGTCGCTCCGCGCCTCGTGGCTATCCGCTCTTGCGGCGGAACATGGAGCGCCCGCCCTCGGCCGCGTGCGGGCCGTGTGCCTTGCCACTCGACTTCGGGCTGCCCCGGTGCGGGTCCTTGTTGCTGGACTGCTTGTGCGCGAGCGCCTCGGCGAAGTGCTTGCGCTGCTCGTCGCTGATCTTGCTGCTCTGATCTTCCATGGCAACCTTCTCTCTCGTGGCGACGCATTGGTCCGCCGTTGCATTGAGTGTGTCACTCTTCACAGTGCTCGCGCTACTGGATTCCCACGCATGGCCCGGCGCAGCTGGTTGGCGCCAGGCGGGTCCGAGCACCGGCGTGCACCGGGCGGGTAGGCGCACATCCGCCATCCATAGCTGGCAGCTGCCACCCCTGTGCATTCCGGCCACCGAAATATCGGTGGCCGCTGTGCGCTTTCCGTAGCCGCTGAGTCACAAGGGTGGCGGCTCCCAGCGCGCTTACCAGCGGGCGCGCGAACCAGCCAGCCGCGAACCAGCCAGCTGGCAAGCCAGGCCACACGCGAGCTAGCCGAGCATCGCCATGCCCTGGGCGGCGAGGATCGCGGCGATGATGCCCCAGGCGATGGTGGCACCGCCGATCCAGGCGAAGGCGGTGCGCGCGCTTACCCCGAGACCGACGGCAACGATGGCGGATGCCTGGGTGCCGAGTCCGAGCGGCCCGAGGATTGCGAGGGCGGGCATGCCCCAGCGCGTGACGATGGACTCGATGCGGGCCGCCCTCTTGCCGCGCTTCGCTACCTCGTGCTCGTCAGGCTCGGTGACCACGGCCGTGCCGCCGGCCTCCTGCGCCGCGAGCGCACGCTCGGCGGCCTTGCGGTCGCGGCGCGCGCGCCACCACGCCCGCAGCCGCTCGCCGAACCATGCGGCGATCGCCACGGTGATGAGGTTGCCGCTCGTGCCCGCGAGGAACGCCACCGCGGGGTTCATCCCGGCGACGATCCCGGCGGGGATGACGATGATTGCCTCGAGCCAGGGTGCCGCCCCTCCGATGAAGACGCCGAGCACCGCTGCAATGCCTGACCAGTCCATTTCCTGCCTCTCTTACCCGATCGACTGTACTTCGCCGGGCAGGGCGGGGCCGGGTGGCGTTGATCACCAGCGGGCTCGCGCTCGTTCAGAAGCGGGGTGGCGGGGCGAGCATGTCGGTGCGGTTGCGGCGTGCCCGCTCCGACAAGGATGACACCACGGACCGGGCGTGCTCGAGGACCACGCTCATCGGTCGCGCGGGCGCCGGCGGGGCACCGCTGATGGTGATGGGAGTGCGGATCAGCTCGGGCGGCTCGTCGCCGGTCCACCACACTGGAGTGGTCATGTGCTTGGCCAGTGGCAGAGTCGCGGCGACGGCGTCGGAGCCCCATCCGATGGAACGGTCGATGGCGCTCGAGGACGCGGCGAGGGTGAGGGCGGACAGCGTCGGCCGGAAGCGCACGATGCAGTCCGCGTAGGGGGCGTTGCGCACCATCTGCACCTGGATGGATTGGGTGATGGGGGCGAGCCAGAGGTGCTTGGGGTTCCATTGCGGGTGGAAGCAGTCCCAGCCGTAGAAGAAGGCGTTGCGGGTGCCGATCTTGCCGTCGCGCACGCGCTTCCATGCCAGCTCGATGGGCACGTTGCTCGCGGCGACGCCGTCGATGAGCGCGCCGACATCCTTGGTAGCAAGCAGCTCGTCGAGCAGCGGCACCATGCGCGGATCGGAAGTCTCGTGGTGCAGCACGCCGGGGATGGCGGAGGAGAAGCTCGCGGCATCGGCGACGTTGAGGTCGGCGGTGAGCTCATCGGCCCCGAGCACGATCGGCTTGACGACGCGGCTGTCGATGAACGCGGCGGCCTGCCACATGCGCCCGGCGACCGTGTTCCGGATGCCGAGCCGGAAGCGCGGCAGGGTGCGGGTGCGCAGCGCGTCGAGCTCGGTGCGGCGGAACCGCGCGGGCAGCCGGTCGAATGATTGCTTGCGCACGCCCGCGACGACGGTCTCGAAGGGGATGTCGAGGTCGCGCAGCCGCATGGGCTCGCCGTCCTCGCGGCGGAACAGGTCGTCGGCGAAGCGGTCGAAGTTCAGGGAGAACAAGCCGGTCAGGCCATGCTTGCGACGGACCTGGGCGGGCCCGAGGATGCCGCGGTAGGTGACGGTCTTGGCCCAGTCGATGTAGTCGTTGACCGGGATGGGCAATGTCCGGGCGACGACGCTGCCGACGATGGATCCGAATGACGTGGTGATCATGTAGTCGGGAGCGAGGTCGTTGTCGACGAGCATCTTCATCCCGCCGAGGTAGACATAGCCCGCGCCGCCGCCGCCGCCCATGATGCAGACGAGCGCCTTGTAGCCGACCTCGGCGTCGAGCTCGCTGGCGCTGAACCGCTGCTCGTGGCTCTCGATGAGGGCATCGCGGGCGCGGTCGACGTGCGGCACGAGGTCGGGGAGGATCTGCTTGGCCGCGATGAGTCGCTTCATCGTGTCCGGCTCGGACCGCAGCGGGTCATGCAGGGTCGCGATGACGCGGCCGCGGAGCTCCTCGGTGTCCTCGGTGACGTCGACGTCGCCCCGTCCGCAGCGCCGCCCCGGCCCTGCCGCGCCTGGCTCGAACACGGTCAGCCGGGCAAGGGAGATGAGGTAGCGCAGGCGCCGGAACTCGCGGCGGGTGAGCACCTCGGGATGGTCGAGATCCGCGCGCGCGAGGGCGGTCTCCATGTGCTGCAGGGCGAGGATGGGGTTCTTGCTCGGCAGGCTGGCATCCTCGGGCGCCTCGATGATGTCGTCGAGGCTGTCGGGATCGAACCCAATGGGCGGCGGGAAGCTCTCATCGTCGCTGCCCTTGAATCGTTGCACCATGCCACGCATTGCCATGAGCACTAGTGTGTCGGAGTCGCGGGCAGCGCGGGGCCGGGTTCCGCGAATCCCGCGGCGGTCGTGGCTATCCGACGGGCAACGGGATGCGGATGCCCGGGAAGATCTCTACCTCGCGCAGCTGCGGCAGCGGGGGCAGCTCCGGGATCGGGATCGGTGCCGGGGCGGGCGCGGGCGCCGGTGCCGGGCGGCTCTGCTGCGGCGCGGGCTGGGAGGGGCGCGGCTCGACGTAGACCGGCACGCCTGCCTGGCCGCCGATCGGGTCGGGCCACGGGAAGGTCTCGACATCCGTGCCCGACAGTGACCCGTCCATCGCTTGCTTCCAGATGGAGGCGGGCAACGAGGAGCCGTAGATGCTGCCGCCCCACAGGTTGAGCAGGGGCTCCGAGTCATTGGTGCCCATCCATACCGCGGTGGACAACGAGGGCGTGTAGCCGACCATCCAGGCGTCCTTGTTCAGGCCGGTATCGCCGAGCTGGGTGGTTCCGGTCTTCGATGCCGAGGGCCTGCCACCAGCGAGGCCGTTGCCGCGCGAGTAGGAGGCGATGGGCAGCATCGCCTGGGTGGTGTTCTCGGCGACCGCCTTGTCGATGCGCTGCTCGCCCTCGCTCCGGGGCCGCTCGTAGAGGACCTCGCCGTCTGCGGCGATGACACGCTGCACGAAGTACGGCTCGTGGTACACCCCGGACGCGGCGAGGGTGGCATAGGCCGAGGCCATGTCGATGGGGCGCACGAGGTACTGGCCGAGGACGATGCCGGTCTGCGGGGCGCCGCCATCCTCGGTGAGGGACACGCCCTCCACGCCGGGGATGTTCTCGGGGATGCCTGCCGCGTGGGCGGCGTCGGCGATGCTCTGCGGGCCATTGTCCATGGCGAGGGTGAGCCGGTAGAAGCTGGTGTTGAGGGAGCGCTTGAGCGCCTCGGCGACGTTGCAGACCCCGCAGGAGGCGCCGTCGACGTTGGTGATGCGGAGGTTGCCGATCGTCACCGGTGAGCTGTCATAGCGGGCCGAGAGCGGGATGCCCTGGTCGAGCGCTGCCACGACGCCGAACACCTTGAACGCCGACCCGGCCTGGAGCGGCGCCTGGGCGTAGTCGTAGCCCTGGCCCTGGGGACCGCCGTAGTAGGCCTGCACCGCGCCCGATCGGGGGTCGATGGAGACGACGGCGGTGCGCAGGTTCTCTGGCTCCCCCTCCATCACATTGGCCACCGAATCGAGGGCTGCCCGCTGCTTGGGGGGATCGATCGTAGTGACGATGCGCACGCCGCGGGTGTCGATGAGCTCCTGGTCCACCCCGGCGCGCTCGAGCTCGTCGAGCACCTGAGCACGGATGAGCCCCTCGGGGCCGGGCGCTTCATTGGGATCGGGGACCCGCTCGAACGGGATCACCTGCGGGAACTCCATGGCGCTCCGCTCGGAGGGGCGCAGAACGTTCATCGCGGTCATGCCATCGAGGACATAGTTCCAGCGCTCGCGCAACTGCTCGCTATCGTTGCTCGCATCGAGGCTCGAGGGGCGATTGATGACCGCGGCGAGCAAAGCGCCCTCCTCAAGAGTGAGCTCGCCGACCGGCTTGCCGAAGTACGCCTGGGCCGCGGTCGCGACACCGTAGGCCCCGCGCCCGAAGTAGATGGTATTGAGGTAGGCGGTGAGGACGTCGTCCTTGCTCCACTCGGTGGCCATGCGGGCCGAGAGCACCAGCTCGCGCCACTTGCGGGTGTAGGTGCGGTCGGATCCCACCACGGTGTTCTTGACGAACTGCTGGGTGATGGTCGAGCCTCCCCCGGCGTCCTCCTTGCCGGTGAGGTTGTCCCATGCGGCGCGGGTGAAGCCGCGCACCGAGAAGCCTGGATTCTCGTAGAAGCTGCGGTCCTCGGCGGCGAGCACGGCATCACGGACGTGCTCGGGAACCTGATCGAGGGCGATGTTGACCCGGTTCCCCTCGGGGGGCGCCACGCGGGCGAGCACGGTGGAGTCGTCGGCGGCCACGATGGTGGCGATCTGATCATTGCGCAATGCCTCGGGCCGCGGCACCTCTGCCTCGCGATAGCTGTACACGAAGTAGCCGACAGGGACGAGGATGAGGACCAGAAGCAGGACGAAAGCTGCTAGCAGGAAGGTGCGCAGCCGCGACCGCTTGCGCCGCGGCTTGCCGCGTCCCGCCGCGGACCGCGACGACCCAGTGTGCTCAGAACCCACAGTCACATTCCTTCGGAGCCCGGCCTTTGCGCCGCTGGCCTCATAGTCCGGTAACAACCCACGTTGTCTCGTCGCCAAGGGTAGCGCCGACCGCACCAGGCACACCACATGTACGCACCAGATCACACGCCTGCGCGTCGCCCCGTGCAGTACCACCGCGCGATCCGGGCACGGCCTGGCCCGGATAGTGTTCCACAGCGACGCTCGGCGGGCCCGCCCTTGGTAGCCTTGGGCCCGCCTCCTGCAGGAACCGCCCGGACATGATGCCCCAAGGAGATCCCCTCGTGGACCAGCCCAGTACCTCAAGCCCGATCCCCCCGGGCACCCCGGGGAGCAGGCCGACCGCCCTCGCGGTGCTGCTGCTCGTCGTGGAGGCCGGGCTCGCGGTGTGGCTGTTGGCAGCCTGGCCATCGGGGGCCTCCCAGTGGCTGGTGCCGCTCGAGCTCGTCACCTATGCGCTCGGGCTCGGCGCCCTGCTGTGCGTGCTGTTCGACCAGCTATGGGCCGCGCACGTGTATGTGGCGATCCGGCTGTTCCTCGTGCTGGCCTATCTGCTCGACGGCAGCATCATGGGCATCGGGATCTCGGTGGCAGTGCTCGTGCTCGCCACGCGGCTCGCGGTGCGGGCACGGGAGCAGCTCGTGCCGCTGGTGGTGCCCTCCTACCAGGCGCAGGCAGTGCGCGTGTGGACGCTCTCGGGCTGCGTGCTCGCCGTGGAGCTGCTCCATATCGTTGGCCTGGTGCGGATGGACCCGGACGAGCGGGACTTGATCATCGGACTGTTGCCCCTGCCCGTGGTCGCGGGGGCCATCGCGGTGGGGCTGGGCGGCCTTCTCGGTGCGATGGCGCTGCGCTTTCCCGGAGCGGCGGTCTATGTCGCGTACCGCACCATCGCGGGCATGTACTTGACGGCGGGGCTGGCGTTCGACGCGGTCGCGCCGCCCGAGGTGCTCGTCTCGGCCTTGCTGATGTTCGTCCTCGCCGAGGTGCTCACGCGGCGGGTGTACCAGCTCTCGGAGGCACGCCGCGCGATGCTGTAGGCCACGCCGCTGGACGCATCCCCTGGACGCATCCCGCGCGGATCGACGACGATGCGCGGATGATGTAGGCGTGGAGCACAGAGATCCGTACGGCAGGGACGTCGCTGACGTCCTCGCGGCCAGGCTGGCCCAGATCAGCACACAGCTCGACTACGCCCGCCAGGAACTGGAGCTGCTGCGCGGCGCGGCGCAGGGCTCGGGTCCTGCTGCCCCCGGGGCACCACCAGCCGGGGCACCAGCGGCCGGGACTGCGGCGGCGGTGGGACATCGCACGCCTGGCGCGCCGCAAGCACGCGCGATGCCAGTCCGTCCCACCATTCCTGGCCGCCCTGGCCAGCGCGACCGCTCGCCGTGGTGGGCACGGGAGGCCACCCTCGGCAGGGTGCTGGCTACCGCTGGCACCACCATCACCTTGATCGGTGTTGCCCTGCTGCTTGCCCTTGCCATCCAGTCGGGACTGCTCGGGCCCGCGGGGCGCGTCGTCGTGGGAGCATTGCTCGCCTCGGGCCTGCTGGCCCTGGCGCTGTGGCGCGCCCGCCGCGATGAGGTGAACGCGGGAATCGTGGCGCTGGCCGCGACGGGCGTGGCCGGGCTGTATCTCGACCTCGTTGCCGCCACCGCGCTGTACGAGCTGCTTCCCGCGGTGGTGGGCCTCGCGATCGCCTTCGCGGTGGCCTTGGCGGGAGCGTGGCTCGCGGTGGCGTGGGATTCCCGCTGGCTCGCGCACATGGTCGTGCTGGGCGCGGCGGGCCTGGCTCCATTCGTGGGCGGAGGCGCCGCGCCTGCGGTCGCGGCATTCCTCGTTGCCCTGATGGCAGCGACTTTCCCCGCTCAGCGTGCCAAGCGGTGGCCGTGGCTGACGGCTTCCCGCATCGGGCCAGCGGTACTGGCATTGCTGATCGTGCTCGATTCGCCGGGCGGCGAGGATCGATTGGTGCTCGCCTGGCAGGCGGTGGCCATCGCGTCCGTGCTGCTCCTCCTCGCGGTGGCGACGGGCGCGATGCTGCTGCGGGAGGAGGGCCGGACCGACCGGGGGGCCACGATGCTCGGCCTCGCCATCGCCGCGTTGCCGTTGCTGCTGGCCCGCGAGCTGCTCGCCGCGGGACCGTTTGCCCTGGTGTGCGTGGCGACGGGAGCGATCCTCCTAGCGATGGCCTCGCTCGTCCCCGGCCTGCCAGCGAGCGCGCGCCTGCTGATCGGCGGGATCGGCGTCCTGGCAGGCATCATGGCCATCACGGCATGGGTTCCCGGTGACCGCGCTGGGCTGGTCGTGCTCGGTCTCGCGTGCGCGGTGCTGCTGGCGTGGCAGCGAGCGCGGGATGTCGTGGCGGGCACCGGTGGCGCCGTCCTCGCAGTAGTGGGCACCGGGCTGCTTGGTGCTGCGGCCTCGCAGGGAATGCTGGTCTCGTCCGCGGACGCGGTGGAGCGCACGAGCGTGCTGATCGTCACGGGCGGGGCATTGCTGGTGATCGCGGCCACGGTGATGGCGAGCGCTGTGGGGGTTCCGGTGCTGCTGCGGCTGCTTGCCACGGGAGCGGCGCTCTACGGGTCGATGGTCGCGATCGTGGCCCTCGGGGTGCTGGCCCTGGCGGGCCGCACGGGCTTCGTGGCCGGCCACGCCCTGGTCACCGTGCTATGGATGGCCGTGGCCATCGCCTTGCTGATGGCCGGTGCGCGCCACGACGCGGCGCTCGCGGCTGGTGCCGTCATGGCTTCCTCGACCGTCGCCAAGCTGATGCTGTTCGATCTCGCGGCCCTCGACGGCCTGTATCGCGTGCTGGCGTTCCTGCTCGTGGGCATCCTGCTGCTGCTCGCGGGGGCGCGCATTGCCCGGATCCGAGCGACAGGCTCCGACGTCGCGTGATGCCAAGCCCTGGCCCTGCCAGCCTTCGAGCAACCTGTCAGGCTCCGAGCACCAGGCGGACGGGCGCGGTCTGGCCGGGGAACACAACGAAGGAAAGAGGTGCCTCGGGCTGCGCCCCCAGGATGCTCGGCTCGATGACATTCCAGCATCCGGCCGGCAGCATGGTGGCGATGCGTCCGCTCGGATCGCTCGGATGGGACACGAGCTCGGCTCCGCTGCCGTCGCAGGGCCGGATCACGATCGGGCGGTCAGCTATCGGGGCCACGCCGTCCTCGCCGACCAGGGTGATCATCGCGGCGCCGAGGTCATAGGCACCCTCGTTGAACGGCTGGAACCGGACCGTTGCCAATCCGCCCTGGGACTCGCCCACCATCGCTGTGACTGGCGTAGCGCCGGCGGGCACATAGTCAGCGGGATGGCGGACCGGGGTGATCGTGTAGCAGCCCGGGGCCACGGGCACTGCTGCCACGCCGTCGTCGCCGAGATCGAGCACCTGGTAGGTGCTCACCGTTGGATCGGAACCGTCGCAGCCACTGGTGATGCTCACCGACACATCGGCGATCGGTGCGCCGGTGGCGCTGGCCGCGGAGACGCGGAGCTCACCGGCCTCCTGGGCGTGGGCGGTCCCCGCGAGCGGGACCGCGAGCAACGTGGCGGTCGCAGCCATGGCAGCAGCGCGCGGCAATCTCGCGATCGTGATCGTGCTCATTGGCTTCCTCCGGAATTGCGCACGGGAGCGCGTCACCTAATGATGCCCTTCCGTGGCGATCTTGACCAGTCCCCGGCGCCACATCGTGCCCCCAGCGCTAGGGGCGCAAGGTGCGGCCGAGCCCCGGTGGAGAGCTCGCGTAGTAGGCATCGCAATCAGGGAAGCCCAGGCGCCAGCCGTCGGGATGGTCCATCGGCGCCGATTCGATCACCGGGATCGGGGCCCATGAGAGTCCAGCCTCCCGGTCGGCGGCGATATCGCTGAGCGAGGCGGCACCGGCCAGCGCGCGCAGCTGGCTCCAGGTGGGCGGTAGCAGGATCGTTCCGCCCCCGCTCCAGTCGGCGAGCACTTCGCTGGGGGTTCGCCAGAAGCACTCGTCGGCTTCGGTGGTCTGGCCGTCCGCGTCCTGGCCCGGCGGGAGCTCCGCGAGGAAGAACCGGGTGTCATAGCGCCGGGCGTTCCCGGTGGGCGTGATCCAGTTCGCGATGGGCGCCAGCAGGTCAGCACGCAGGACTAGGCCGTGGTCGCGCAGGATGCTGGCGAAAGAAACGGCGCGGGCGTCGAGGCGGGCGCGGCAGTCGCCGAGGGCCGCGGTGATCCAATCCCCCGTGACGAGGCGCCCGTCCGGGTGCCCGGCGAGCAGGACGCCGCATTCCTCGTACAGCTCGCGGACCGCAGCGATCACGAGCGCCCGCGCTGTGCCCGGGCTCGTCCCGAACGATCGCGCCCAGTGCTCGGGGCCGGGTCCGTGCCAGTCGAGCTCCGCCGCATGATCGGTGGCATCGACTCCCCCGCCGGGAAAGACGGTCATGCCGGGCGCGAAAGCCATGGTCCGGGTGCGTCGCTGCAGGAACACCTCGATGCCGCGGCCGGGGGCGTCGCGGACGAGGATCAGCGTCGACGCATCGCGGATGGGTATCTCATGCGGGTCTCGGGTGGCGGGGGCCATGCCGTGACGATACCCGTGATCCCCGGGGCGGCTAGAAGATGGCGAGCTGGTCGGCACTGTTGGCTGGAACGCGCTTGCGCCTGCCCGCGGTGGTGGTCGCGTTGCTGGTGCCGGTCCGCGCCCGGGCCTTGCGGGCGATGCGGATCTCGGTGGCACTGATGCCGTGCTCGCGGGCCTGGGCGATGTAGGGCGCGGGGTCCACTCCGGCGATGTCAGCGATGGCGATGCGAGTGAGCAATTGCTGCCTCCACCAGGTCGCGCCCTCGCCTGCCTCGCGGGCGTTCCAGAGCCGGTGCCAGCGGGGCGTGCCGGGAGCGGGCGAGCCCGTCGCGTGCGCGGTGAGCTTGTCGATCCAGCGGTCGATGGTGTCGGTCAGCGTCTCGCCGGCCTCGGCGAGCGCATCATCCGGCACTCCTGTCACACGCACGCTTACCACACTAACGCGTATTAGCCGCGCGCGGATGCTGCTCCCGCGATCGATGTGCCGCGAATGTTCACAAAACGACACGTCGGAGCACTGGAGCTGTCGTTTTTCGCACACTCGCGGCCGGATCGCCCAGCCGGATCACCCGGCCCGAGCGCCGCCGGATCGCGCGGCTGGAACGTGCGGGGCCAGGCCCGGATCAGTCCTGCAGCGCGGCGAGCTGACGAAGCTTGTTGGTGACATCGAGCGCCGCGACCTTGTACGTCTCGGCGAGCGTCGGATAATTGAACACCGCTTCGACGAGATAGTCGATGGTGCCCTTGCATCCCATGACTGCCTGCCCGATGTGGATCAGCTCGGTGGCCTGGGTGCCGAAGATGTGGACCCCGAGCAGGCTGCGGTCCTCGGGCGAGACGAGCAGCTTGAGCACCCCATAGGAATCGCCGACGATCTGGCCGCGCGCGAGCTCCCGGTAGCGCGAGATGCCCACCTCGAACGGCACCCGGGCCTCGGTGAGCTCCGCCTCGGTCCGCCCGACGAAGCTGATCTCCGGGATCGTGTAGATGCCGATCGGTTGCAGGGCGTCGATTCCCGAGACGGGCTCGTCGCACGCATGGTGGGCAGCGAGACGCCCCTGCTCCATCGAGGTGGCCGCGAGGGCTGGGAATCCGATCACATCACCGACGGCATAGATGTGGTCGACGCTCGTGCGGAAGTGCTCGTCGACCTCGATGCGCCCCCGCGCGTCCGCTGCCAAGCCCGCGGCGTCGAGGGCGAGCTCCTCGGTGACCCCCTGTCGACCGGCCGAGTAGAGCACTGTCTCGGCGGGGATCTTCTTGCCCGACTCGAGAACTGTGACCGCTCCCCGGTCGTAGCGCTCCACCGCCGCGACGGATTCACCGAACCGGAACGTGACGGCGAGATCGCGCAGCTGGTACTTCAACGCATCGACGACCTCGTGGTCGCAGAAATCGAGCATCGTCGAGCGGCGCTCCACCACGGTGACGCGGGTGCCGAGCGCGGCGAACATCGACGCGTACTCGATGCCGATCACCCCGGCACCAACGACGACCATTGATTGCGGGATGCTGCCGAGCTGGAGGATGCCATCGGAATCGATGATCGTGCGGCCATCGAACTCCACGGTGGCGGGCCGCGCGGGCTTGGTGCCGGTCGCGATGATCACCTTCTTGGCGCTCACCCGGTGGGCGTGCCCGGTGCCGTCCTGGACCTCGATGGTGTGCGGATCGGTGAACCGTCCAGACCCGGCCAGCATCGTCACGTGATTGCGCGTGAGCTGGTTGCGGATGACGTCGACCTGCCGCCCGGTCACATGGTGCGTGCGAGCCATCAGGTCATCGCGGGTGATCTCGTCCTTCACCCGGTAGGAGTGGCCGTACATCTCCCGCTGGCTCATCCCCGTCAGGTAGACAACCGCCTCGCGCAGCGTCTTCGACGGGATGGTGCCGGTGTTGATGCACACCCCGCCGAGCATGTCGCGGCGCTCCACCACTGCCACCGAGCGTCCCAGCTTGGCTGCTGCGATGGCGGCGCGCTGCCCGCCTGGTCCGGAACCGAGCACCACGAGATCGAAATTGTCCACGCGGGCATTGTGGCACCGATCACACCGGAGTGGGGGGCAATGGCCAGGGTGGCCTACTGATGGCTCGACAGCCGCACCGTATCAGTGGCGCGGGCGGGGGCCCTTTCGCAGCCGGTCGATGATGCCCGGGCGTCCCGGCTCCGCGGACGGCTCCGCAGCACCTCGCCCGCGGCCCGCTGCGGCACCGGGCTGCGGGTGCCGGGGGACTCCCGCGTCCGGATCCAGCTCATCCGCGCGATCGAGCTCGTGGCGCGCATCCTCTGCCTCCTGGCGCAGCCTCGCCCGCTCGGCATCTGCCTGCTCGCGCTGGCTCGCGGCATCAGCCACGCGATTGCGCGCCTCCACCTCTTGCTGCTCGGCGCGCGCCGCGGCAGTATTGGCCTCCGCTTGCTCGGCCTCGAGCCGGTGCTGGCGCTCCACCGCCTCCTGGCGCAGCTCGGCGGCCTTGCGGCGGCGTCGCTCCGTGGACGTGCGCCCGAGCGCCACGGTCACGGCGAGCACGACGATGACCACGAGCGCCACGACGACGATCGTCACGATTGCTGAGGTGTCCATGGGTTCTTCCTCACGATGGTGGGAGCAATAGAGCCCAGGTACCCCTGGCCGGGATCCGCCAAACCCTCGGCATCCGGCTGCGGCAGGGCTCGCCGCGGGAATCTCCCTGCTGCACGCGCCATACGGCCCGTAGACTAGTGACGGAGATCACCTACGAGGGATGGAAAGCGACCATGGCATCCACTGAGGACCCCACGACCACCACGACCTCGGCGCCAGCGGAGCGGCTCGATGAGCTCCGCGCGCTGTCGAGGAAGAATCCGGCGGAGGCTGCCTCGCAGGCCTGGGCATGGCTGAAGAGCGTGCGCGATAGCGAGCTGCGGGAGTATGACCAGGCCGCATCCGATCTCGAGGCGTTGTTCCGTGCCAGCGCGCCGCCGCGCAAGCTCGAGGGCTTGACCGAGGGCTTGCTCGTCATGACGACCACCCTGCCGATCCTTGACCGCACCGTCACTGCTGTCACCGACCTGTGGATGCCCTGGGAGGGCAAGCGGTTCGGCGCGGAGGGCAAGGGCGCCAATCGCATCGCTTCGCGCGCGTCGATGCCCCTGCGGCTGCTGTGGCCGCTCTACTCGATGACGCAGACCGAGGACGGCAAGCTCGCGTTCGACTTCGTCACCCACGTCGAGGCGAGCCGCGACAAGGACGGTGGCGAGCAGGATGTGCTGGTCATCGACTACAAGTCCGTCGAGACCAACCCGCGATTGCTCATCCGCAGCGTCCGCGACGAGCTCGTGGAGCTCGTTCCCGGCGTGTACCTGGGCAAGATCCTGTTTCGCGTCTCGGGCCGCTATCACAAGATCGGGTTCTTCGCCCTGCACAACATCGACTAGGCAGCCGCCCGGCAGCACAACCGGGGGCAGCACAACCGGGGGCCGCACAACCGGGGGCCGCACAACCGCAAACGCGATAGAAGCCGTGGAGAATCCACGTCGGCTTCTATCGCGTTTGCTCGTTTCCCGTGTTTGTGGCCCGACCGTGCTTCTGCCCTGATCAGGCCTGCCTACTACCGCCCGGGCAGCAGCGCCATCGCCCGCACCGCGTGGGGCAGCACGGCGTTCCACGCCTTGTCGGGCAACCAGGACGGTCCCCCGAGATCGATCAGGCGCTGCGTGGCCACGGTCTGCGACTCGGTGTACTTGAGCAACCCGTCCGCGCCGTGGCGGCGACCCATTCCGGAGGAACCCATGCCGCCCATCGGGGCGTCGGTGCTGCCGAAAGCCGGGCCGTAGCCCTCGTTGACGTTGACGGTGCCCGCGTGGACGCGGCCCGCGATGGCCTCGCCCTCCCGAGCCGTGGCCGCCCACACGCTGGCGTTCAGGCCGTACTCGGTGGCGTTGGCGCGCTCGATCGCCTCATCCACGCTGGCCACTGGATAGATGGAGACGAGCGGGCCGAAGGTCTCCTCGGCGTAGCAGGTCATGTCCTCGGTGACGCCCGCGAGCACGGTGGGCTCGTGGAAGAACGGGCCGAGATCGGGGCGGTGCTGGCCACCAGCCACCACGGTCGCGCCCTTGTTGAGCGCGTCGCGCACATGCTCCTGCACGGTGTCGAGCTGTGCCTTCGAGACGAGGCTGCCCATGGCGGGACCGAACTCGTAGCCCGCGCCGAGCCGCATGCCCGCGACCGCGTCGGCGAACTCCTTGGTGAACTCGTCCGCGACGCCGTCCTCGACGTAGATGCGCTCGATGGAGATGCACAACTGCCCAGCGTTGGAGAAGCAGGCGCGGGTCGCTGCCTGCGCCACCGCTCGAAGATCCGCGCCCTCGGCGACGATCATGGCGTTCTTGCCGCCCAGCTCGGCGGAGAAGCCGATCAGGCGCTCCGCGGCCTGGGTCGCGAGCGTCCGGCCAGTGGCGGTGGAGCCGGTGAACATGACGTAGTCCGAGCGCCGCACGATCTCGCCGCCCACCACAGCGCCGGGCCCGGGGACCACGGCGAACAGCTCGCGCGGCAAGCCCGCCTCGTAGAGCAGCTCCGCACAGGCCAGAGCGCAGTAGGGGGTACTGCTGTCGGGCTTGATCACCACGGCGTTGCCCGCGATCAGGGCGGGGATCGCATCGGACACCGCGAGGGTCATCGGGTAGTTCCAGGGCGAGATCACACCGACCACGCCCTTGGGCACATGGTTGACGATGGTGCGGGTGAGGCCCGGGAACAAGCCCTGCGCGCGACGGGGCGCGAGGAGACGACGGGCGCGGATCGCGTAGTACCGGGCGTTGAGCGCGATGTCGAGCACTTCCTCCTGCGCGGCGACACGGGCCTTGCCGGTCTCGGCCTGCGCCATGTCCATCAGCTCGGCGCGGTGGTCGAGGACGAGCCGGTGGTAGCGGCGGAAGATCGCTGCGCGTTCCTCGACGGGTCGGGCCGCCCACTCGCGCTGTGCCGCGCGGGCCTTCGCGATCGCTGCGGCGGCATCATCGGCGGTGCCGACGGGGATGGTGGCGAGCTCGCGGCCGGTGAAGACCTCGCGGACGGTGCGCTGCTCGCGCTGCTGCGGCTCGTCGATGGCCACGAGCGCGGCGAGGCGGTCGAACGTTTCCTGGGTGGGTGCGGGCATGGCTTGTTGCTCCTTGGAAAGCGAAGTGGTGGGCGGGGCGCTAGCGGCGACGGCTAGTTGCTGCGGATGCGATCCTCGTAGCCGCGGCGCGCGCTCTCGTCGATGCCGCTGATGAACATCGTCTCCGCGCGCAGGACCCGGCTGATCGCCTCGTAGACGAACGGCGGCAGGTAGTGCTGCGACTGCACGAGCACGCCCGCGAGGCGGGTCACCCGCAGCCGCGGCACGGGCTTGCGGATCTGCTTCTCGATGGCGGCGGCGATCTCCTCGGGCTCGGGGACGCGCACGCCACGGATGCCGGAAGCACCCGAGCCGAGCTGGGTGTTGGTGAGGGTGGGCAGCACCGCGCACACGCTGATGCCATCGTCGCGGACCTCCTTGCGCACCGTGTCAGTGAAGCCCAGCACCGCATGCTTGGTGGCGCAGTAGGTGGCGAGGCCCGGGAACTGGTACTCCCCCGCCAGCGAGGCGATGTTGATGATGTGGCCGGAGCGGCGGGGCAGCATGCGCTCGAGGGCAAGCTTGGTGCCCGTGATCACGCCGAGGACGTTGATCTCCACCATGCGCCGCGCGATGTGCTCCGGCTCGTCGATGATCCGTCCCACGGGCATGATGCCGGCATTGTTGACCAGCACCGTCAGCGGTCCGGCCTCGCGCTCGACGAGATCGAGGAACGCGGCGAACGAATCCCGATCGGTGACATCCACCCGTGCATGGGCGACCGCGCCGGAAGCCACGGACGCGCGGGGCAGCTCGGCCTCGTCGATGTCGCCGATGACGACCTTGGCGCCCAGGGCGGCGAGATGGGTGGCCGTGGCCAGACCGATGCCTCGTGCTCCCCCGGTGATGGCGACGACGTGACCGTGCAGTGGCTTGCTCATGGTGCTCCTTGATCGAGAGTTCCGCGTTGTGGTTCCACTGTGCTCCTGGCCAGCGCGCCGCGACTAGGCTTTCCGCGCCCAATTTTCCGACAACCTTTGTATCCTCGATACAACACTGGCGGGCAGGAGGGCACACGATGGCCGAGGATCAGCTCGCTGATTGGATCTCCCGCCTCACCTCCGAGGTACTGCGCCCGGCAGCGCTCGACGCCATGGTCGACCGCGTCAACGGCGACATCCTCGCCGCGCTGCCCGCGCTCCGCGACGATGACGAGCTCCGCCGCGACCTCGACGCCAGCACCCGCGGCCAGGTGCGCGCCTTCATCGCCGCCATCTCCAACGAGCAAGCCGAGTACCAGCCCCCGCCAGCAGCAATAGCGCTCGCCCGCACCGTCGCCCGCCGCGGCATGGACGTCAAGGTGCTGCTCCGGATCTACGGCACCGGGCGCACCACCGCGATCAACATCCTCACCGAGATCGTGCAATCCGTGCCCGTGGATGCCGAGCGCAAGATGAACGCGCTCATCACCTTCTGGCAATCCGCGATCTCCTGGCTCGAGCTCTCCACCGACGTCCTGCTCGCCGCCTACACCAGCGAGCGCGCCACCCTCGAGCGCGGCGCCACCGCGCGCCGGGCCGACACCATCCACGCCCTGCTCGACGGCGCGACCATCCCCATCGACACTGCCTCAACCCGGCTGGACTACCCCCTGCGCCCCTGGCACACCGCGATGATCCTGTGGAGCGGCACCGACGACACCGAGGCCCTGGGGCATCGCGAGCAGGTCATCCGCCGGGCCGCGCGCGCCCTCGACGCCCACGGACGCGTCATCTCGGTGCCATCCGGGGCACGTGGGCACTGGGCCTGGATCGCCACCGAGCTACCAGCGAGCACCGATGCCATCGCGGGCATCGACCTTCCCCCGGGCACGCGCATCGCCGTCGGATCGCCCGCCCGCGGCAGCTCAGGATTCCGGCAGAGCCACCTCGACGCCGTCGCCGCCCAGCAGATCGCCACCGTATCCACCAGCACGCGCGCCTGCACCCTCTACCACCAGGTGGAGATCCCCTACCTGCTGAGCCGGGACACCAACGCGCTGCGCCAGTTCCTCGCCCGCGCGCTAGGACCGCTCGCCGCGCCCACCGAGCATGCTGCGCGACTGCGCGACACCGTCGCGGAATACATACGCACCGGCGGCAGCCCGACTGATGCTGCCCGCACCCTCCAGGTGCACAAGAACACCGTCCGCTACCGGATCGAGCAAGCGTTCACCGAGCTCGGCGTCCCGCACGATGGCGATCATGCCGACCTCGGACTAGCGCTGCGCTGCATCGATGTGCTCGGCATCGATTGGTTGCGCGCGAGGGGCTAGGGCCTCGTCCCGGCTCGCGTTCCCGGCTCCCGTCGCAAACGCGATAGAAGCCGCCCGAGATCCGGGGCAGCTTCTATCGCGTTTAGCGGTATCCGGTGCTTTTGCCGTGGCGAGCCTCCCCCGCGGCGCTAGTACACCGAGTGTGTGATCGCGGTCGAGTACCGGTCCGCCACCGTCCCGGCACCGGGGAACACCACCTCGATATCGGCGATCCATGTGGCACTGCACGGTCCCTCGGCCACTTGCACCTGCACCTCGTCCTCACCGAGCACTTGCCGCCCGGTCGACGAGCTGCATTCCGTGTCGCTGGCCCGGTAGCGCACCGAGCGCGGAACCAGCACGGTCCCGCTGGATTCGCCCGAGAAGGCGGCCATCGAGGCGAACGCCGTCCAGCCCGGGCTCCCCGCCCGCGTATCGAGGACCTGCACGCTCAGCGCGCCGCGACGCACCGCCCCTTCGCCCTGCTGCGCGAGCACCAGGTTCCCGGGCACCGTGATGGTCAGCATTCCGGCCTCGGTGGCTTCGACGTCGGCGGCTTCCTCGGAAGTCAGATCCTCATCCTCGGCGGCTTCATCCTCGGACGGATCCTCCGTCGCTTCCTCGTCAGTGGTTTCGACCTCGGTGGATTCCGCCTCCGGCGCCTCCTCGGTGCTGGGCTCGGCAGACGCATCACCCTCGGTCGTTGCTTCGTCGGCAGCGGGCTGGTCCGGTTCCGGATCGTCGGTCGCTGGATCCTCAGTCGCTGGATCCTCAGTCGCTACTTCCTCCGGCGAGGTCTCATCGACCGTCGGCCCAGGCTCAGGCACCTCCGTGGGCCCAGTGAGTGGAGGCTCGACCGGATCGGTGGTCACCGGCTCGGGCTCGGCAGGCATCTGCTCGGTCGTGACGATCGCCGCTTCAAGCTCCGGCGCCGGAGGCTCCGGCTCGGGCTCCGTTGTCACAGGTGCCGGGGGCTCGGGCTCCGGCGGGGGCGCCTCGGTCGTGACGATCGCCGGTTCAGGCTCCGGCTCTGGCTCGGTTGTTGGCGGGGGCGTTGTGGTCGTTGGCGCGACAGGAGTTGCTGCTGGGCCAGGAGTCTCGCAGTCCTGCGGCTCGGCTTCAGCGGTGCAGTCCGGTGTCACGGGGGTGGGTTGCGCGTGGCTCGCGGGGGCGAGGGCGGCGCCAGCGAGGATGCTGGCGCCGCACATCGCCCAGGCCATGGTGCGGCGTCGAGGGTTCATCAGGGGTTCCGGCGTCGTTGGCGGATGAGGATGATCGCGGCGAGCACGGCCAGCACGGCGAGGACCACGAGGAGCCACCACCAGGTGCGCTGGGTTTCCTGCTCGACGCCTACGGCATCCCCGACTCCACTGTCGGGGAAGGTAACCTGGGCGCTCGTGGTGCGCTCGAGCAAGCCGCTGGCAAGAGTGACGTTGGCTTGCCAGGGGCCGTTGGGCAGGGTGTCGGACAGGGTGAATATGGCCTGCCCCTGCTCCCCCGCGGGCACTGTCGACTGGCTGGAGCGAACGGTATCGAGACGGATGCCGCCGGGGCCGTCCGCGAGGTCAAGGGAGCCGGTGATGTCGACGGCTCGGCCGCCGGTGTTATCGATGTCGACGACGAGCTCCGCCACGCCCTCGGAGGTGCGGCGCGGGGTCATCCCGGTGATGACGAAGTCCGCGGGAAGCGCTTCGGCATCGCCGATGGCGAGGTAGATGCGCACGCCGACGCGGTTGACGGCGATGGCTCCTCCCTCTTCGGGCCTCTCGCTGGTCATCTCGGCCCAGACAACGCCGTAGCGCTCTCCGTCCTCGGCTTCCTCGGGAACGTCGATGCTGAGGACGATCTCGGCGTTCTCGCGATCGTCGAGGGTGACCTCGCTGGTGTCGAGCTCGGCCCATTCGGTGAGCTCGTTCGCCCCGGCCCCGTCGGCGACCTTGAAGCCGTCCTGGGCGTCGACGTCGGCGGCTCCGACGTAGAGGTCGACGTCCTGGGTGGCGCCGGTGCGGTTGGAGATCTCGAGGCGCCGATCGAAGGAGTCGCCTGCTTCGAGGTTGTCGATGACGTAGACCTGGGCGCGGGGGTCATCCTGGAGGTGCAGGGGCACTTCCATGAGCCGGATGCCGAGCCCGGGATTGTCGGTGGGACCGGGCTCCGGTGCCGGCTGCGCGTGCACAGCCGACACCGGTGCGAGCAGCGTCGCCGCGATCAAGAGTGGAAGGAGACGACGCACGTCACTATCTCGATTCGCTCGGGGTGGATCAGAATACGGAGTGGGTGAGCGTGGCGGTGTAGACGCCCGCGACGGCGCCCGTGGTGTCGAGATCGAGAGTGGCGTTCCAGATGGCGGTGTTGGCGCCGGACGCGGTGGCGGTCTGGACGTTCTGGGCGCTGTCGATGACAACAGCACCGGAAGGCGTGACGGTGACGGAGCCGGTGGTGACGGCGCTCTCCGGTGTGTAGGTGGTGTTGGCAGCGGGGATGGTGTTTGAGGCGAGGTCGGTGAAGTCAGTGATGATGGCCGTGGTGGTCCAGCCAGCGTTGGAGAGCCGGAGGTCGCTGACGGTCACGGCGAGCACCTGGCCGCTCGCGGAGAGCTGGTCGAGCGCGGGCGAGATCACGGCCGCGGCGGGCGGCACGATGGTCAGCGCGCCTGCGAGGAGCTCAGCGGTGACGACGGTGATGCCGCTGTCGAGCTGGGCGTGCGCAAGGCTGCCGGGAACGATGACGGCGACGGCACCGATGGCGGCGATTCCGGCCTTGAGGGATGTACGCATGGATTTTCTCCGAATGCTGGGGCTGGATCGTCACTGATCCTGCAGGTGGGATTGCGGCTAGTGGTGTACCCGCCCCACAAGAGTAGCGTGATTTGCAACACAAGTTTAGGAATCAACTGCCCCCAAATAGGAGGTCATTTTGCCCCAATTGCCTAGTGTCTTAGGTCCCCTCCGGAAGGGCCTTCTCGCGGCTTGAGCGAGCGCGGCTCGAACGAGCGCCGCCGCAGCGAGACCGCGCGCCCCGAGTGGAAACTTTTCCCGCTCTGGGGCGGAAGAGTTTCCACTGCCCACCAAGCCCACCAGGAGCCAGGTCAGGCCGGAATCCGTCGGCGCAGCACCACCGGGATGATCAGCAGCGATAGCGCAGCCCCCACCACCGCGAGCAGCGCGTAGCTCGTGGCGGCCACCATGATGCCGGACGCGAATCCGCCGCCCGCCCCGGCCAGGGTTATCGACAAGTCCACATTGCCCTGCACGGCCGCGCGCTGGTGCAGCGGCGCCGACTGGGTGATCAGGGTCGTCCCGCTGATGAGGCCAAGGTTCCAGCCGAGACCGAGCAGCACCAGCGCGAGAGTCAGGCCCGCCATGCCAGTGAAGGCCGCGGCAGCCGCTCCCGCGAGCAACATCGTGACGGCCGCGGCCAGCGCCACCACGCGGGGGCCCAGCCGGTCGACCAGCCATCCCGATAGGGGCGACGGCAGGTACATCGCCGCGACATGGAAGCCGATCACCAGGCCCGCCGCGCCGAGGGAATGCCCGTGGTCCTGCATGTGCACGGGCGTCATGGTCATGATGGCGATCATCACTGCCTGGGTGATCGTCATGATCGCCGCGCCGAGCAGCACGGCCGGTCGCCAATCGACCACTGCGGTCCCGGGCGCATCGTCGCCCTCGGCGGGCTCGTCGAGGCGCAGCTCGCGGGCGAGCAGCAACGGATCCGGGCGCAGCCAGATCCACAGCACCACCGCCGCGATGCCATAGGCGGCCGCCGCGAGGAGGAACGGCCCCGCTAGCTCGGGGATGCCCAGGCTGGCAGCGAAGCGGCCGGTGAGGCCGACAGTGTTGGGGCCCGCGACCGCGCCGAGCGTGGTGGCGACCAGCACGATGCTCACCGCTCGGCCTTTTCGATGCGCGGGGGCGAGATCGGCTCCGGCGTAGCGGGCCTGCAGGTTGGTGGCCATGCCCGCCCCGTAGACGAACAGCGAGAGGAACAGCAAGGGCGTGGAGGGCAGGGCCGATGCCACGACGACGCCGATCGCGCCGAGCGCGCCCGCTCCGTAGCCGAGCGCGAGGCCGACCCTGCGCCCGCGGGCCTGCGATGCACGGCCCACAAGCACTGCCGCGAGCGCCGCGCCGACGGTGAACAATGCCGCGGGAACCCCGGCGAGGCTCGTCGAGGAGAGCACATCGCGGGCGAGTAGCGCTCCGACCGTGATCCCGGCCGCCAGTCCCGCGCCGCTGAGCACCTGGGCGATGACCAGCACGGTGAGCGCGCGGCGCTGCGCGGCGGCGGTGTCGATGATCATGCTGGCCCCCCGGTTCTCGGTCGATCTACCGATCCGAGCGTATGCCCTCTCCCGGTGTGACGGGGCCCTCCCTCAGCGAGGAGGAATCACCACTGGCCGTAGCCCGCCTTGAGGATGCGGTTGCGGTCGATGCCGACCCCGTCCACGGAAAGCCGGTCGATCTCGAACTGGTGGATGTGGGCCGCGGGATGCACACGTCCGCCCGACCCCCAGTTGTGCATCCAGAAGTAGCGGCCGAGCCCGCGGCCGCGGAGGAAATCGATGGTGGGGTAGTTCGCGTAGACGCCGGTGCGCGCCGCGCCGATGGTGTCCTGCCAGCCCCGGATGTAGCCGGCGACGAGCTCGAGCTCGCTGCTGCTCGGGTTGCTGTCGATCGCGGCGTAGATGACGGCGTTGGAGGGGCCGCCCGCTTCGCGATGCAGTCGCTCACCGATGGCGGCGTGGCGGATTCCGCCGTTGTAGCCAGCACGCCAGTCGGAGGTGACGTCCTTGCCGAACTGGTAGCAGGAGACGATCGCGAGGCCCTGGGACTTCATGTCGGCGACCTCGCTGGCCCGCATCGGCTTGCCGATCATCCAGCTCGCGCGGGGCTCGGACATGTAGCGGATGACGCCGCGGTACCCGGCACGCTTGATCGAGGCGGCCGACGGCACTCCGGCGGCATAGTCGATGAGGATCTGCCCGGTGTCGTCGCTGCCGGGGATCGTCGGCTCGCTCGGGGACGGAGGGGTGCTCGGCGAGGGTGGCGAGGTCGGCGCGGGCGGCGAGCTGGGAACAAGATCTCCAAGGGAGGAGAATGCCCCGCCTGCCTGCATGGCGGCAAGACCAACTGCGGCATTGCGAAGGAAGTCACGTCGGGATGCCACGGGTTCTCCTGGGATCGGGGGCGGGCGACGATCCTTATCGTAAGTAAGGAGTTCACTCCTGCCGCAGTTTCACCAGAATTCTCAGGTTTCACTTTCGCACCACGCCCGCGTCATCGAGCAGCGGGCGGCACCACGCGATCAGCCCACGCCACTGCCTCCGCGACGCTCGTCACCACGGTCGCGCCCCCGGGCAGCTCCGGGCGCCCGACCATCACCACCGGGATCCCGCGCTCCCGCGCCGCGACCAGCTTGGCGGCCGTCGCGGTGCCCCCGCTGTTCTTGCTGACCAGCACGTCCGCGCCTGAACTCGCCAGCGTGGCGCGCTCCTCGTCGAGCGTGAACGGCCCCCGCGCGAGAATGACCTCCCGCACCGACGCCGGGATGCTCGCGGGCGGATCGATCATTCGCGCCACCACGGCGCCCCGCGGCAGCCGATCGAACGCCGCGAGCTCCTGCCTGCCGACCGTCAGCAGGACGCTCGTGGCGCTGCCCTCGCGAAGCATGCTGTCCACGATCCGCGCGGCGCCAGCGACATCGGGCGCGTGGAGCCACTCATCCCCCGCCACCGGCTCCCACCCGGGCCGTTGCAGCCGGGCGAGCGGCACTCCCAGCGTGGCGGTCACGCGTGCCGCTGTGGCGGTCATCGTCGCGGCGAAAGGGTGCGTCGCATCGATCACTGCCTCGACCCTGTCCGCGCGGAGATGCTCCGCGAAACCACGAGAACCGCCGAACCCGCCCGAGCGCACCTCCCCGACCGGCACCAAAGGCTCCCGCACCCGGCCCGCCAGCGAGGACACCACCTCGTGCCGCCCCGCCAGCGCCGCCGCCAGCTGCCGGGCCTCGCCGGTGCCACCCAGGATCAGGACCCGCATGACGGCAACGCCCTCGCCCGCTCCTCCGAGTACAAGTAGCTGTCGGGGAACCCGTCCGCGGTGAGCGCGCGGCCAACGAGGATGATGGCCGTCTTGGTGATGCCGTGCTCGGCCATGCGCTCGGCGATCGTGCCCACTGTCGCGCGCAGCACCACTTCCTCGGGGCGGCTGGCGAACGCCACGACCGCGGCGGGGCAGTCCGTGCCGTAGTGCGGGGCGAGCGCGGCGATCACGGTGTCCATGTGCGCGGCAGCGAGGTGCAGTGCCAGCGTCACACCGGTTCCCGCGAGCCGCTCGAGCTCCTCGCCGGGCGGCATCGCGGTGGCCCGGACAGCGATGCGGGTGATCAGCAGGGACTGGCCCACCCCGGGCACGGTCAGTTCCCGGCCCAGCGCGGCAGCCGCGGCGGCGAACGCGGGCACGCCCGGCACGATCTGGTAGTCGATGCCACGCTCGGCGAGCAAGCGGATCTGCTCAGCGACGGCGCTGTAGATCGACGGGTCGCCCGAGTGCAGGCGCGCCACGTCCTCGCCGCGCGCGGTGGCCCCGGCCATGATCTCGACGATGTCGGGAAGGCGCATGCGGGCAGTGTTGATCAGCCGAGCGTCCGGCGGGCAATGGGCCAGCACCTGATCGGGCACCAGCGAGCCGGCGTACAGGCACACTGGCGCGCGCTCGAGCACGCGGACCGCCCGCAGCGTCAGCAGGTCCGCAGCACCAGGCCCGGCGCCCACGAAGAACACGGTCACGGCTTGGTCCCCTTCCATTGGGTCACGGGCATGTGGGGCCGCCACGCGGTGAATGCCCCGAGCGGCGCCGCGCGATGCACCTGCATCCGCCGCAGCATCCCGCCGTGCGCGCCGTGCCAGCGCAGCACGAGCGATTCGGATTCCATGGTCACCGCGTTGACAACGAGCCGCCCACCGGGCCGCAACCGGTCCCAGCAGGCATCGAGCAGCCTGAGCACGGTGGCCCCGCCGCCGACCATGATCGCATCCGGTGCCGCGAGCGCGGCAGGCACATCCGTGAACGCTCCGGGCGCCGGGCCCGCCGCGTGCAGCGACGGCACGCCCAGGGCATCGGCATTGCCGCGCAACCGCTCCGCTCGGGCGGGATCCTGCTCGAACGCCACGGCCCGGCACGTGGGATGGGCGCGCATCCATTCGATGGCGATGCTGCCCGTGCCCGCTCCCACGTCCCACAGCACCTCCCCTGGCGCCGGGGCGAGCGCCGCGAGGGTCACCGCCCGCACCTCCTGCTTGGTCAGCTGGCTATCGCCGTAGACCTCATCGGGCAGCCCAGGCACCAGTCCCAGGTGCTGCGCGGGACCGGCATCGCACTCGATGGCGACGACGTTCAGCGGATCCCCGTCGGGCACATCCCATCCGGCCGCGTGGCCCGTGACAGTGTTCTCCCGGGGTCCGCCGAGCTGCTCGAGCACGGTCAGTCGGCTTCCTCCCCAGCCATGCGCGCCGAGCAGGTCCGCGAGCTGTCGCGGCGTGGAGCCGTCCTCGCTGAGAACGAGGATGCGGCGGCCTGGCGCGACCTCCCGCAGGATCGCCGCGAGGGGGCGGTTGACGCCCGACACCACGGGCGTGTCCTGGAGCGCCCAGCCCATCCGCGCGCAGGCCAGCGACACGCTCGATACGTGCGGCAGCACCCGCAGTCGCTCGATTCCCGCGATGCGAGCGAGGGTCGCCCCGATGCCGTGCAGCATGGGATCACCACTCGCGAGGACGCACATCCCGCCCGGACCGTGCTCCTCGATCAACGCGGGCAAGCCGGGCAGCAGCGGCGAAGGCCAGGGCATCCGCTGGCCCGGCACCTCGTCCGGCACGAGCTCGAGCTGGCGGTCCGAGCCGTGGAGGGTGCGGGCCATGCGGATCGCGTCCCGCGCCGGATCACCGAGCCCCGTCCAGCCGTCGGCACCAATGCCCACCACGGCGATGCGCGGGCTGCCGCTCCTCGTGCCCTCGGTCACCGGGGCATCCTCCGCCACGCCCACTGCGGCAGCAAGCGCAGCGCCATGAACAGCAGCTTCAGCTGCAGCGGCACCCACACCACGCGGCGACGACGCGCCCCCGCTGCGACCACCGCGTCCGCCACCTGGCCCGGCGTGCTCGAGAACGGCGCTGGATCCATGCCCTCGGTCATGCGGCCGATCACGAACCCCGGACGCACGATCAGCAGGTGCACGCCCGTGCCGTGCAGGGCATCCGCGAGACCGCTGGCGAAGCCATCGAGACCGGCCTTCGCGGAGCCGTAGACGTAGTTGGCGCGCCGCACCCGTGCCCCTGCCACCGAGGAGAACACCACGATCTGCCCGCGGCCGCGCGCCCTCATGCGGCGGGCCAGGCTCGTCAGCACGCTCGCCTGCGCCACGTAGTCGGTGTGGAGGATCTGCACGGCGTGCGCCGCATCCTCCTCCGCGCGCTGCTGATCGCCAAGGATGCCGAAGCACAGCACCACCACGCCCGGCAGTCCCACGCGCGCATCGAGATCGTCGAGGAAGGACTCATGGGAGGCCACATCGTCGGCATCGAACTCGACCGGGACCACAGCTGTCGCGCCCGCCTCGCGCACGAGCTGCTGCTCGTTGGCCAGATCCTCGCTGCGACGGGCGGCGAGCACCACGACGCGGCCAGGCGCGAGGCGCTGTGCCACCTCCAGGCCGATCTCGCTGCGCCCGCCAAGGATCACGACCGGTCCGGGGTCGAAGCGGTCGGCGAGGCTCGCGCGGGAGGGGGACGGTAGTTTTGCATCGCTCACGCCCCTAGTGTGCTCGACTACCGTGGACGGCATGGCATACACCCCCGAACACCTGACCGACGATGCCGCGCTCTTCCTCGCCGAGCGTCACCTCGGATCGCTGACGACCCTGCGCGCCAACGGATTGCCGCACGTCGTTGCTGTCGGCTTCACGTGGGACGCGGAGACCCGCAAGGCGCGGGTCATCACCAGCGAGGGAAGCCAGAAGGTGGTCAATGTGGAGCGCGCCGGGCACGCCACGGTGTTCCAGGTGGACCGGGCACGCTGGCTCGCCCTCGAGGGCACCGCCACGGTGCGCCGCGAGCCCGACGCCGTGCGCGAGGCCGAGGAGCGCTACGCCGGGCGCTACCGGGTGCCTCGCGAGAACCCTCGTCGCGTCGTCATCGAGATCGATGTGACCCGCATCCTGGGCTCGCGCTCCCTGCTCGGGCGGTAGCGCGGCTGGGGGCCGAGGCGGGAGGCTGGATTGCGGCGCCCTTGTTCGCCAGTGGAACCTTTTCCCGCTCAGGGCAGGAATTGTTTCCACTGACGGAGCTGGCCGGGCGATGCCACGGTCCCATCACCGGCGCGGAATCCGCTATCGAACATGCGTTCGACAATATGCTACGGTTGGCCCGTGGCCGGGCGAGGGAAGCGCCCGGCCACACCCCGCTCGAGGGTCCTGGCGGCCGCGAGATCCAGCCTTCCCCATTGAGTGCGCATGTGCGCACCTATACAATCGTTGTATGGCGCGCACCTCCCGTCCCAGCCTCCGGCACGGCGCCCTGGGCAATCCGCTGTTCCGCAAGCTGCTCACTGCCCAGGTGCTCGCGCTGCTGGGAACCGGCCTGCTCACCATCGCCCTGAGCCTGCTCGCCGTGGACATCGCCGGCAACGGCGCGGGCGCGGTCCTCGGCACCGCGTTCACCATCAAGATGGTCGCCTACGTGGGCATCGCGCCCGTGATCTCTGCCCTCGCCCATCACGTCCCGCGAAAAGTACTGCTTGTCTCCGCCGATGCGATCCGCGCCTCCGTGGCGCTCGCCCTCCCCCTCGTCGATGCGGTCTGGCAGATATACCTGCTCATCCTGGTGCTGCAAGCAGCCTCGGCCACATTCACGCCCGCCTTCCAGGCGATGCTCCCGGCCGTGCTCGTAGACGAGGAGGATTACACCCAGGGCTTGTCCTTCTCGCGCATCGCCTACGATCTCGAATCCCTCGCCAGTCCCGTGATCGCGATCGCCCTGCTCGCCGTCTACTCCTACGAGTCGCTGTTCCTCGGCACGGCGGCGGGCTTCCTGCTCTCCGGCATCATCGTGCTGTGGAGCACACTCCCGGCCATGCCAATCTCGCCCGCGCCCGCCCCGTTTCCCGCACGGATCGCTCTCGGTTCCCGGATCATGCTTCGCGGCAGGGAGCTCCGGGCCTTGCTGGCCCTCGACATGGTCGTCGCTGCCGCCACGGCGCTCGTGCTGGTCAACACCGTCATCCATGTGCAGGCCCTCACCCGTGATACCGGTACTGGCGTGGCGCTCGCGCTGGCCTGCTTCGGCACGGCATCGGTGCTCGCCGCCATCCTCGTCCCGGGCGTGCTCCGCCGACGCACCGATAGGTCCGTGATGCTCGGCGGCGGGCTGCTCAGCGTCATCGGCCTGGCCACCACAACCATTCTTCTCGCGCCCGCCACCAGCGTGGCGGCAGCGACCGCGCCGCCGATCACCTGGCTGCCACTGGTGCTCGCGTGGGTGATGATGGGCGCGGGCACCTCGATGGTCCTCACCCCGTCCGCCCGGCTGCTTCGCCGAGGGGCGGCCCCGGCCAGCCGGCCCGCCGTATTCGCTGCTCAGTTCTCGCTCAGCCACGCTTGCTTCCTGCTCACCTATCCGCTCGCCGGATGGCTCGGCCTCGCAGCGGGGCAGGTCACTGCTACCCTCATGCTCACGCTGCTCGCGGCCGCGGCGCTGGTCGCTGCCGCGGCGGCGTGGCCACCGATCGACCGTGCTCACCAGGAGGAAACGAGAGGTGGATAGTCCCGGTACTGCCTCCCCCAGCCTCGTTCATGACGCTCCGCCGGACCAGGCCCACCTCGATGCCGCGAGCGATGCGTTCCGGATGCTGTCGGATCCCACGCGCCTGCATGTCCTCTGGTTGCTCGCCCGGGGCGAGGCTGATGTCAGCACTCTCACCGAGGCAACGGGAGCTTCCCGCACCTCGATCAGCCAGCACCTCGCCAAGCTCCGGCTCGCCGAGATGGTCGACACCCGGCGCGACGGGCGGCGCATCGTCTATCGCATCCGCGACGGCCACCTCGCTCGGCTGGTCCGCGAGGGGTTCAACCACGCCGACCATCGATTGACCGGCGAGCCCCCGCACCCCTGATCCGGGCGCCGGCTTCACAGCCCGCGCACGTGCGCCGCGAGCTCCTCGGGGCTCTCCGGTGCATAGGGCTCGCCGTTGAGCTCGATGTGGGGCAGCTCCACCCCGTCGCTCGACCAGCGGGCACTGGTCTCCTCGATGCCCGACGCATGACGATTCCCGGCGATGCATTCGGTGACCCCGTGCGAAGCCCCGGTCGCCTGCGCGATGCGCACGAGCTGCGCGTCAGTGACCATCGCCGCCCCTGCCCCGATGGTGCCGAGCTCGAACATGGCCGACCGGAAAGCCATCCACCCCTCGATCGAGTCACCAGCCATGCACAGCGAGGCGTTCGCGAGCCGCAGCGCGCCCGCATCCCCCTCGGCCGCCACCGGGACATGCTCGACCGCGGCATCGAATGTGGTCACCAGGGACCGCAGCACTGTGCGGTACTGCACGGCGAAGGCAGCGCAGGCCTCGCACGTGTAGTCCTCGATGATGGTGATGACCACGCGCCGCTCCCGGCGCGGGTCTCCTTCGTCGATGCGCACGACGCGCGCATCCCCGCCATCCTCGGTGACCGTGGTCGAGGCCGTGGCACTGGCGTCCCCGGAACCGGTGGTCTGCTCGTCCCCGCGGGTGACGACGATGACAACGACAAGCACGACGACAACGATGACCAGCAGTGCCCCGATCCTCCGGACCCGCGGGTAGGACGAGCCCTGTTCCTGCGCCACCCTCACCACCGTCCGTTCCTGCGCATCGCGTCAACTCATCCCGGCAGCACGGTCAGGCCGTGGGGCTGGCGGTTGACCGGCTCGCACCCGTCGGCGGTGAGGATCACGATGTCCTCGATGCGCGCGCCCCACTCGCCCGGCAGGTAGATGCCAGGCTCGATGCTGAACGCCATGCCCTCGGCCAGCACTTGGTCGCCTCCGGTCATGATGTAGGGCTCCTCGTGGACCGACAGGCCGATGCCGTGGCCGGTGCGATGCACGAAGTACTCGCCGAGGCTGTGGGCGGCGAGGTGGTCGCGCGCGGCCGCATCGACCTGCCCCGAGGTGGCGCCGGGGCGGGCCGTGGCCACCGCGCGGGCTTGTGCCTCCTCGAGGATGGCGATGCGGTCGGCCGCCGCAGGATCAGGCTCACCGATGCTGTAAGTACGGGTGCAGTCGGAGAAGTACCCGGCCGGTACCGGGCCACCGATGTCGATGACGACGATGTCCCCGCGCGCGATGACCCGGTCGGAGACCTCATGGTGCGGGTCCGCGCCGTGCGGGCCGGAACCGACGATGACGAACGCCGCCCCGGTGTGGCCCTCCTCGACGATCGCGTCGGTGATCATGGCGGCGACCTCGGCCTCGGTGCGGCCCGCGCGCAGGAACTCCCCCATGCGGGCGTGGACGCGATCGATGGCCGCGCCGGCCTCGCGCAATGCTGTTTTCTCTGCCTCGTCCTTGATCATCCGCATCTCGCGCAGGACCTCGGTGGCCAGCGCGAGCGGCTGACCGAGCCGTGCCTGCAAGGGAATCACATGCAGCGCGGGCGTCGCGTCGGCGATAGCGGCACGTGCATCCGCGCCGATCACGTCGATGATCGTGCCGTGCGGGTCCTCCCCGTCCACCCACGGCACGATCACTATGCCAAGGTCATCGAAGGCGGTGCCGCGCAGTGCCGCGACCTCGAGCCGCGGCACGATCATCCGGGGCTGTCCCGAGGCTGGCACCACGAGGCAGGTCAGCCTCTCGAAGGACGACATCGTCGAGCCGGTGAGGTACTGCAGATCAGGCCCGGGGGTGATCAGGAGCGCGTCGATGCCCCGCTGGCCGAGCAGCCGCGCCGCGGCATCCAGCCGCGCGGCATATGTGGCGGACGGGGCACCAGTATCGGGAGCAGCCATGCCTCCCAGCCTATCCCGCCGCGAGCGGCCCGCCACGGCCTGGCATGATACGGAACCATGGATGCACCGGTTGTTCTGCTCGACGGCGCGAGCCTCTGGTTCCGGTCGTTCCACGCGCTGCCCGAGTCGCTGACCGCTCCGGATGGCCGCCCCGTCAACGCGGTGCGCGGTTTCCTCGACACGATCGCCTCGCTGGTTCGCTCCCACGAGCCATCGCGCCTGGTGGTATGCCTCGACAATGATTGGCGCCCCGCTTTCCGGGTCGCCGCGATCCCGTCCTACAAGGCCCATCGCGTCGCGAGCACCGACGAGCCGGCAGGAGGCGCGGAGGATGTGCCGGAGTCGCTGCCCCCGCAGGTGGACATGATCCTCGATGTGCTCGATGCGATCGGCATCGCCACCGCGGGCGCGGACGGCTACGAGGCCGACGATGTGCTGGGCACCCTCGCCGCTCGCGAGGCGACCGATCCGGTGATCGTCGTGAGCGGCGACCGCGACCTGCTGCAAGTTGTTGCCGATGATCCCGTGCCGGTGCGGGTGCTGTATGTGGGGCGGGGCCTGGCGAAGGCGGAACTGTTCGGCCCGGCCGAGGTTGCCGCCCGCTTCGGGGTGCCCGAGGAGCGTGCTGGCGCGGCCTACGCCGAGCTCGCGCTGCTGCGCGGCGACCCCTCCGACGGGCTGCCCGGAGTGGCGGGCGTGGGCGAGAAGACCGCATCGCGCCTTCTCCTCGAGCATGGCTCGCTGGCTGCGGTCATGGCCGCCGCGGCTGATCCCGCGAGCAGCCTCACGGCCTCCGTGCGCAAGAAGCTCGCGGCGAGCGTGGACTATGTCGCGGCCGCGGAGAAGGTGGTGCGAGTAGCGACCGATGCTCCCATCACGCTGTCACGGCCGGACGAGATTCCCAGGCAACCGCCGGGGCGGCACGGCCTCGCCGATCTCGGTCACGATTACGGCATCGACAACGCGCTCGCCCGGCTGCTCGCCGCCCTCGCGGCGAATCCCGCGCGCAGCACGTGATCAGGCGAAGCGCACGCCCTGGGCGAGCGGCAGCTCCGAGGAATAGTTGATGGTGCTCGTGGACCGGCGCATGTAGTTGCGCCACGCGTCCGAGCCGGATTCGCGGCCACCACCAGTGTGCTTCTCGCCACCGAACGCTCCGCCGATCTCCGCGCCGGAGGTTCCGATATTGACGTTGGCGATGCCGCAATCCGAGCCTTCTGGCCCGAGGAACCGCTCCGCCTCGCGCAGATCGGTGGTGAAGATCGCCGACGACAAGCCCTGCGGGACACCGTTGTGCAGCGCTATCGCCTCGTCGAGATCGTCGTAGGCGAGAACGTAGAGGATCGGTGCGAATGTCTCCTCCCGCACCACCGGCGCCATGCCCGGCATCCGCACGATCGCCGGCGCCACATACACCCCGTCCTCGGCGCCCTCCACGAGGATCCGCTCGCCGCCCCGGATGACCGTTCCCCCCGCCTCCTTGGCCCGCTCGAGCGCATCCTCCATCGCGTCCCCCGAGCCCTGCGAGATCAGCGGTCCGACGAGCACGTCCTCGCGGAACGGATCGCCCACCACCAGCGTCGCGTAGGCGGCGGCGATGCGCTCGACCAGGTCATCGAGGATCGACCGATGCACGATGAGCCGCCGCAGCGTGGTGCAGCGCTGCCCCGCTGTGCCCGCGGCCGCGAACACCACCGCCCGCACCGCGAGATCGAGGTCCGCCGAGGGCGCGATGATCGCGGCATTGTTGCCGCCGAGCTCGAGCAACGACCGTCCGAACCGTGCCGCCACCCGCGGCCCGACGTCGCGCCCCATGCGCACCGAGCCGGTGGCGCTGAGCAGCGCGATGCGCTCGTCATCGACTAGTTGCTCGCCGACCTCCCGCGCCCCGAGCACCACGGTATGCAGTCCCTCGGGCGCGTCCTGCTCGACGATCGCGCGGCCGAGCAGGGCATCGCAGGCCAGCGCGGTCATCGGCGTGGACTCCGAGGGCTTCCACACGACCGGATCGCCGCACACCAGCGCGATCGCGGTGTTCCACGCCCACACCGCCACGGGGAAGTTGAACGCGGTGATCAGCCCGACCACGCCGAGCGGATGCCAGGTCTCGGCGAGCCGGTGCCCGGGCCGCTCCGAGGCCATTGTCAGGCCGTAGAGCTGCCGCGACAGTCCGACGGCGAAGTCGCAGATGTCGATCATCTCCTGCACCTCGCCGAGCGCCTCGGAGGTGATCTTGCCCGCCTCGATCGTCACGAGCGCCGCGAGGTCCTCCTTGTGCTCGCGCAGCAGGTCGCCGAGCGAGCGCACCAGCTCGCCACGCCGTGGCGCGGGGACGGCGCGCCACGCGGCGAACGCATCGGCGGCGCCGGAGATCGCATCGTCGACGTCTGCGGGCGCGCTGCCAGTGATGGTCAGGAGGTCTGCCCCGAGGATCGGGGTGCGGGCCTCGAGCGGCTCGCCCGTTCCGACGGGGAGGATCGTGCCCGTGAACACGGATTCGGGAATGACATCGGTCCCGCATGCGTGCAGGGAGGCGATGGCGAGGTCATGCAGTTCCTCGGCCGTGGGCATGGGGCGCGCGCTCATGGTTCCCATCATGCCCCGCCGCGGCGTGCTCGTCAGCGGTTCCCCGCCACAGGACAGCTATCGGGCGGTAGCGGCGCGCTATTCCGTGGTGGCGTCGATCGAGACGACGCCCCGCTTGATCGCCGCGATAGCCTTGCCCGCGGAGGACCGCACTTGCGAGTCGGGCGCGACGATGCGCAGCTGCTCGAGCAGGTCGAGCACCTGGCGGCACCAGCGCACGAAATCACCGGGCGGGATCTCGTTCGCGGCGAGCAGCGCATCGAGCAGCGGCGCCCCCGACGCCCACACATGGATGGCGTGGACGAAGCCGGTGTCCGGCTCCCGGGTGATAGGCAGCTGGTGGCGGATCTCGTCGGACTGGATCTCCTCCCAGATGCGCTGCGTATCGGCAACGGCCCGGCGCAACGGGCCCGTCGGCATGACGCTAGCGGCGGTGGCGTCGCGGCGCGCCTCGTACACCACGCAGGAGACAACGGCGGCGAGCTCGGCGGGGCCGAGACCCTTCCAGATGCCACGCCGCAGAGCCTCGGCGATGAGCAGGTCGCTCTCGCTGTAGATGCGGCGCAGCCACTCGCCCTCCTCGGTGACCACTGGGTCGCCGTCCGGCTCGAGGTAGGCACGCTCGGCGAGCAGCTCCACGATCCGGTCGAACGTCCGCGCTAGCGAGGACGATGCCGAATCCCTCCGGGCGCGCAGCTTCTGCGTCTCCACGGTGAGGCGGTGGGCCTTCTCGGCGAGACGGGCATGCTCCTCGCGGTCGGGGCAATCGTGGCAGGGATGCTGCTTGAGCTCGCGGCGCAGCCGGGCGAGCTCGCGGTCATGCGTCGCCCCATCACGCTTCTTGCCATGCTTGCCGTGCTTGCCCGGCCCCACTGCGGGCGCGAAGCCCTTGTTGCGCAGCGTGGACGCGATATCGCGGCGCACCTGGGCATCGCGGAAATCGATGTGCCGGGGCAGCCGGATCGAGCCCACCGCCTCCACCGGGTCGGCGAAGTCCCGCGGCGAGAGCCTGCCCGACCAGCCTCCGGAGGTCATGACCAGCGGATGCGGATCAGCGAACTCGCGATCAGGCTCGAGCACCACCGCGGGTCCGGCCCGCCGCCCGGCGGGAACGATGATCACATCGCCACGGCGCAGCCGCACCAGCGACTCGGCGACCGTATTGCGCTTCTCGCCGGTGGCGCCGCGCTTGAGCTCGCGCTCGCGCTCGCTGAGGGCGCGCCGCAGTCGCGCGTACTCGGCGAAGTCACCGAGATGGCAGTCGGTGGAACCAGCGATGCGCTGCAGCTCCTGCTCGTTGCGCTCGATAGCGCGCGATACCCCCACGACGTCGCGGTCGGTCTGGAACTGCGCGAAGGACCGCTCGAGCAGGGCACGGGCCTCGTCGGCAGGAAGGTGGCGCAGCAGGTTGACAGCCATGTTGTAGCCCGGGGCGAAGGAGCTGCGCAGCGGGAAGGTGCGTGTCGAGGCAAGCCCCGCCACCATGTCGGGATCCACGCTGGGCTCCCACAGCACCACCGCGTGGCCCTCGATGTCGATGCCGCGCCGCCCGGCCCGGCCGGTGAGCTGCGTGTACTCGCCGGGGGTGAGATCGGCGTGGGTGTCGCCGTTGAACTTGACGAGCCGCTCGAGGACCACGCTGCGGGCGGGCATGTTGATGCCCAGCGCGAGGGTCTCGGTGGCGAAGACGGCCTTGACGAGGCCGTTGACGAACAGTTCCTCCACGGTGTGGCGGAACGCCGGCAGCATTCCCGCGTGGTGGGCGGCGATGCCCCGCTCGAGGGCGGTGCACCACTGCTCGTAGCCGAGGATGCGCAGGTCCGCTTGCGGCAGCTCGCCGGTGTGGCGCTCGATGATCTCGCGCACCCGGGCAGCCTCATCCTCGGTGGTCAGGGTGAGGCCGGAGCGGACGCACTGACCGACGGCGGCATCGCAGCCCGCGCGGCTGAAGATGAACGTGATGGCGGGCAGCAGCCCTGCCTTGTCGAGCTGCAGGATCACCTCCGGGCGCGCCGGTGGCCGGTAGCGGCTGGGCGGGCCACCCCGGCCCCGGCGATCGCGCCCCCCGCCACGGCGATGGCCGGGCCGCTCGGCATCCTCGATCGCGAGGCGCTTGCGGATATGCGAGAGCAGGTCCGGGTTGAGCTTGCGCTGGCCGCGGCCGGGCGGGCCGCCGCTGATCCGGCTGGGGAACAGATCGAGGATGCGTCGGCCGACGAGCATGTGCTGCCACAGCGGGATGGGCCGGGTCTCGTCGACGATCACGGTGGTGTCGCCGCGCACGGTCTCCATCCAGGAGCCGAACTCCTCGGCATTGCTGACGGTCGCGGAGAGGCTGACCAGTGCCACATCGTCGGCGAGGTGGAGAATCACTTCCTCCCATACCGCGCCGCGGAACCTGTCAGCAAGGAAGTGCACCTCGTCCATCACCACGTGCGAGAGCCCGCGCAGCCGGTCCGAGCCGGCGTAGAGCATGTTGCGCAGCACCTCGGTGGTCATCACCACGATCGGCGCGTCGGAGTTGATGCTCTGGTCACCGGTGAGCAGGCCCACGGTGTCGCGGTCGTAGCGCTCGACGAGGTCGTGGAACTTCTGGTTCGACAACGCCTTGATGGGCGTGGTGTAGAAGCACTTGCGGCCCGCGCGCAGCGCGAGGTGCACGGCGAACTCGCCGACGATGGTCTTGCCGGCACCAGTGGGCGCGCAGACGAGCACGCCATGCCCGGCCTCCAGCGCCTCGCAGGCGCTCCGCTGGAACGGGTCGAGCGGGAACGGTAGTTGCGCGGCGAAGGCCGCGACCTCAGTAGCAGGAATGCTCATCCTGTACTACGTTATCGCTCCTGCTCGCCGGAAGCGTCATCGGCGACGGGGCCGGGTGCCTCGAGTGGCTCGGACTCATCGTCGGCGAGGTGCCCCCACGTGCCGGCGCGGCGGGCGCGACGCTTGTCGTTGATGCGCGCGAACTGCACGGCGATCTCGAACAGCAAGGTCAGGGTGAGGGCGAGCACGATCATCGAGAACGGATCGTGCGGGGTGACGAACGCCGCGAAGACGAACAGGGAGAAGATGATGCCGCGGCGCCAGGTCTTGAGCTTCTCGTACGGCAGGATGCCCACCACGTTGAGCATCACCACGATCAGGGGCAGCTCGAAGCTGACGCCGAAGATGACGATGAGGCTGATGATGAAGCCGAAGTATTCCTGGCCGTTCAATGCGGTGATCTGGACCTCATCACCAATGGTGAGCAGGAAGTGCAGAGCGAACGCGACAAGGATGTACGCCATGACCGCGCCAGCGACGAACAGCAGCGCGCCGATCGAGACGAACACCAGTCCGAACCGGCGCTCGTTGCGGTGCAGGCCGGGCATCACGAACGCCCACACCTGGTAGAGCCACACGGGGCTGGCCATCACGATTCCCGCGGTGACCGCGACCTTCAAGCGCAGCATGAACTGCTCGAAGGGGCCCGTGGCGAGGAGGCGGCACTCGTCGCTGTTCTGCGTCAACGAGGCGCGTGCCTCCGGCGGCAGCTCGCAATAGGGGCCGCGCAGCAGATCACCGAGCGCCGGGATGCCCAGCACCGAGTAGGAATACCAGATGAAGCCGATGATCGTGGTGACCGCGACCGCGGCGAGCGCGATCAGCAGGCGGGTACGCAGCTCGTGCAGGTGCTCGGTGAGCGGCATCGTGCCGTCCGGATTGAGCTTGCGCTTCCGGCGCCCAGGCTTCAGGGATAGTCGCACCGCGGTCATTCTTCTCGCTCACAGGGATAGGGATCCGGCCGGAACGGCGCAACGCCAGCCACTGCTGGACTGGCGCTGCACGGGCCATGCACTATGCGTGCTGATCAGGCTGCTGGTTGCCCTGCTGGGTGTAGCTGCCCTGGGCGCGATCGCTCGGGTCAGGCTCGCTGGGGGCCGCGTTGATCTGCGGGGGCGCGGACTGCGGGGGCTGCTTGGCGCTCTCGGTGCTCCCGTCGTTGCCCATCTCCTTGATCTCGCTCTTGAAGATGCGCATCGAGCGACCCAGCCCGCGGGCCGCGTCCGGCAGCCGCTTGGAGCCGAACAGCACCACGATGACGAGTATCAGGATCAACCAGTGCCACGGGCTCGTGAATCCCATTGTTCTTTCAGCCTCCCACATCGACGTCGTCACCGATGCTACCCGAGATCGGGCCCGGCAGGCGGCACCCCGCACCGGCGTTCATCAAGGCTTCATCCACCATCACCGATCATCGCTGCTGCCGGTAGCGCTCGAGCCCCGCGCTGGCTTGCTCCCGCATCCGCTCCACGAGCCCGGTCGGCTCGACCACCGTGATGCTCGCGCCAAAGCCCAGCAGCATCCGCGCCATCCACTCGTCGGAGGCATAGCGCATATCGACCTGGACGCGACCGTCATCGAGGCGCTGCTCGTTCTCCACGGGGTAGTAGTCAACGAACCATCCCGCCGAGGGCTCGATCACCAATCGCGCGACCCCGAGGTGCTCATGCTCGCTGAACAAGCCATCGGCCGGGACGCGCTGGGCGTCGGCGGGAACGCGCGCGGGCTCCTCGAGCAGCCGCGCGGACTCGATGCGGTCGAGGCGGAACAATCGCACGTCCTCGGCCATCCGGCACCACGCCTGCAAGTAGGCCTGGTCATCGACGAGCAGCATCCCCATCGGGTCGGCCACGCGCTCGCTCACCACATCGCGCGAGGCCGAGTAGTACACGATGCTCATGGCGCGCTTGCGGCGCACCGCCTCGCGGACCACCGCGAGCCTCGCGGTCGCCTCAGGGTCACCAGCCTCGGTCTCCCCCGGTGCGGGGTCATCGTCGCCGGGCTTGTCCTGGCCATTGCTGGAGGCCGCGACACCAGCCGCGGACTCGATCTTCGCGATCGCCCGCCGCACCGCTGCGGGATCGGCCATGCCGGGCTGGTCGAGCAGCGCCCGCAGCGCCACGAGCAGCGCGGTCGCCTCCGGGCCGGCCAGGCGCAGTGGCCGCTCCATCCCGGCCGCATAGGTCACCGCCACCGTCTCGCCCTCGAAGGACAGGTCGATCAAGTCACCCGGCCCGTAGCCGGGCAGCCCGCACATCCACAGCAGGTTCAGGTCATCGACCAGTTCCTTCTGCGTCACCCCCATCTCCCGCGCGAGATCGGCCTTGGAGATTCCGGGGTTGGCCATCACGTACGGCACGAGGTTGAGCAGGCGCACCAGCTTCACCGACAACCGCGACGACGCCATCACCGATCACCTCCCGCTGCCCGCAGCGCCCCCTCGAGCACCGCGACAACCTCCCGCACCAGCTCCGGTGGCTCCATCGCCACGGCATCGGGCCCATGCCCAGCGATCGCGCGCGCCAGCCACTCCCACGACGACGCCTCCACCTCCAGCAGGTCACCATCCACCCCGTCGAGCGCATGCCGTGCCGAGGCCGAGGCCATGCGCCGCAGCTCATGCACCTTTCCCGGCGCGACCCACACCTTCGCGGGGAGCCGGGGCGCCGTGCCGCTCGCGACCGCGCGCGCGATCACCTCGTGGATATCGACATCCTCTGGCTTGCGCACCATCCCGCGCTTGCCGATCACGCTCACCTCGCCGGCTATGCGGGAAAGCCGGAACGTGCGCACCGCCTGCTTGTGGCGGTCCTGCCCCACCAGGTACCAGCGGCCCCGCCAGGTGCCGATGCCCCACGGCTCCACCTCGCGCTCCCGGAAGTCCTCCCCGGCGCTGCGCCGGTGCGCGAACCGGACCGCGGTTGCCGAATCGATCGCCTCGAGCAGCACCCGCACCGCCTGCTCCGACGTGCGAGCGCGCTGCGGCACCATCGTCACGGGCAACCCCTCGATCACGGGCACCCCGCCCGCGCGCAGCTTCAGCAACGCGGCCTGCGTGGCCGCGTGCAGCTCCGGCGACTGCCATAGCTGCGCCGCCACGGCGACCGCGGCGGCCTCGTCCTGGTCCAGCTGCACATCCGGCAGCTCGTAGGCGTCGCGGCGGATGCGATAGCCCTCCGTCGTCGAGTGCCACGAGGCCCGCCCGGTCTCGAGCGGAATGCCGAGATCCCGCAGCTCCGCCTTGTCACGCTCGAGCATGCGGTAGTAGGCATCGTCGCTGCCGTCGCGCGGATAGCCCGCCACCGTCTCGCGGATCTGGTCCGCGGTGAGGAACTGCCGCGTCGATAGCAGCGCGATCACCAGGTTGACCAGTCGTTCCGCTCGTGCCGCCGCCACCTGATCATCCCTTCCCGCTGCGCGCCCGTTCCCCCATCACATGGCTGCGATGAGCCGTTCCACCCGCTCATCGACCGATCGGAACGGGTCCTTGCACAACACGGTCCGCTGCGCCTGGTCGTTGAGCTTCAGATGCACCCAGTCGACCGTGAAGTCCCTGCCGCGGTCCTGCGCGGCCGCGATGAACTCGCCCCGCAGCCGCGCCCGCGTCGTCTGCGGCGGCACGGCAGTCGCCTGCTTGACCTCCGCATCGGAGGTGACCCGCGCGACGAGGCCCTTGCGCCGCAGCACATCGAACACGCCGCGGCCCTGCTTGATGTCATGGTAGGCGAGATCGATCTGTGCGATCTTGGGATCACCGAGCGACAAGCCGTGCTTCTCCTCGTACCGTGAGAACAGCTTGCGCTTGATCACCCAGTCGATCTCGGTATCGACCTTGCTGAAGTCCTGCGTCTCCACCGCATCGAGCATCCGGCCCCACAGGTCCACGACCTGCTCGAGCTCGTCGCTCGGCTCGCGCCCCGCCAGGTACTCGACCGCCCGCGCGTGGTACTCGCGCTGGATCTCCAGGGCGCTCGCCTGGCGTCCGCCCGCGAGCCGTACTGGCTTGGTGCCTGTGATGTCGTGGCTGATCTCACGGATCGCCCGGATCGGATTGTCCAGCGCGAAGTCCCGGAACGGCACGCCTGCCTCGATCATCTCGAGCACGAGCGCCGCCGAGCCCACCTTCAGCAGGGTCGTGGTCTCCGCCATGTTCGAATCGCCCACGATGACATGCAGGCGGCGATACTTCTCCGCATCGGCATGCGGCTCGTCACGGGTATTGATGATCGGCCGCGACCGCGTCGTCGCCGACGAGACGCCCTCCCAGATGTGCTCCGCGCGCTGCGACAGCGTGAAGATCGGCGCCTTGACGGTATGGAGCACCTTGCCCGCGCCGCAGATCAGCTGCCGCGTCACGAGGAACGGCAGCAGCACATCGGAGATGCGGGAGAACTCGCCCGTCCGCGAGACCAGAAAATTCTCGTGGCAGCCATACGAGTTGCCCGCGGAATCGGTGTTGTTCTTGAACAGGTAGATGTCCCCGGCGATGCCCTCGTCGGCAAGCCGCTGCTCGGCATCGAGGAGCAGTTCCTCGAGGATCATCTCGCCCGCACGATCGTGCGCCACGAGCTGGCGCAGCCCATCGCACTCCGCGGTCGCGTACTCGGGGTGCGAGCCGACATCGAGGTACAACCGGGCCCCATTGCGCAGGAACACGTTGGAACTGCGTCCCCACGACACGACGCGCCGGAACAAGTACCGTGCCACCTCGTCCGGGCTCAACCGGCGATGCCCATGAAACGTGCAGGTGACACCGAATTCCGTCTCGATACCCATGATTCTTCGCTGCACCCTCGCCACACTACCGCCACTGCCACCCTCCTCAGCGGCGACTACCGCAACAAATCATCACCGATCGTCACTTTTGCATTGCGTGCACGGCGGCAATGCCTACTCTTGACGGTATGGATGCCCCCGGCCGCGCCGAGACCGGCCCTGCGGAAGACGCGACTGCCCACCCGGCGGCCGCCCACTTGGCGTCCCGGCGTGCCACAGCAGCAGCGGCCCCGCGCGCCGTGCGCCGCGCTGTAGGCCAGGCGGACCGTCGCTTCGTCGAGCGTTCCGCCCAGTGGCGGCCCACGCCCATGGACCGCGCCATGATCGCGCTCAGCCGCTCCACGAGCAAGGGACAGGTCTGGATGGGCGTGGCCGCCATCCTCGTGGCCTCCGGTGGCAATGCCCGCCGAGGCGCGGTCCGCGGCGCCGTCGTCCTCGGTGCCAGCACCCTCGTGGCGAGCCGGCTCCTCAAGCCACTCTTCCCGCGCAACCGGCCACCCGAGAACGCTCTTCCCGGCACGCGCCGGTTCGGTGACTCCCCCACCACCCCCTCGTTTCCCTCCGCGCACTCCGCGCTCGCCGCGGCGTTCGCCACCGGCGTCGCGATCGAATCACCGCTCGCGGGCTACCTCATCGCGCCGCTCGCCGCGGCCGTCGCCTACTCGCGGGTGCACACCGGGGTGCACTGGCCCTCCGATGTCGTCGCGGGCGGCGTCGTTGGGGTCTCCGTGGCACTGCTCACCCGCCACTTGTGGAGCGCTGATTCCGCGACCGTCGAGTAGAGCCTGCGAGCCTTCGACCGGCGCGCTCTACCCGAGCAGCTCGGCGAGGTCGGCGCCCCGGATGCGACGGAACGCGCGGCGCGGTCGCGTGCTCTCCAGCACCGCCACCTCGAGGCCGGTCGGATCCAGCGTGCGGGTATCGGCTTGCCCTCCGGGCGCGGGTGCCTTCTGCAGCGCGGTCACGGAGGTGCGCAGCGCCTCGGCGAGGCCGAGACCTGGCTGGTAGGAAGTGCGCAGGTCCGCGAGGATCGGCTCGGTCGAGCCACCCATGACGACGAAGTTTCGCTCGTCAGCGATCGACCCGTCATAGGAGATGCGGTACAGCTGCGGCGGGCGATCCGCCCCCGGCGGGCTGACCTCGGCCACGCACAGCTCCACCTCGTACGGCTTGGGCTGCTCGGTGAAGATGGTGCCGAGCAGCTGCGCGTAGGCGTTGGCCAGGGCCCGCCCGGTGACATCCCGGCGGTCATAGGAATAGCCGCGCATGTCGGCATGCAGGATCCCGGCGCGACGAAGGTTCTCGAACTCGTTGTACTTGCCCACCGCAGCGAAGCCGAGGCGATCGTAGAGCTCGCTGATCTTGTGCAGCGCCGTGGAAGGATTCTCCGCGACCAGCAGGATGCCATCGGCATAGGCAAGGACGATGACGCTGCGGCCCCGGCCGATGCCTTTGCGCGCGAGCTCCGAGCGGTCGCGCATCACCTGCTCGGCGGATGCGTAGTACGGGAACGTCACGAGTGCTGGTCCTCCCCGGCAGATGACCTGCGCTGGTTGATGATCTCCTCAGCGATCTGGCTGATCCGCTCCGGCGCGACCGATTGCGCCCCAGATGGCGTGATCACGGCCATCGTGGGATACAGCTGGCGGATCGCATCGAAGCCGCCGGTCGCGGTGTCATCATCGGAGGCATCGAACAATGCCGCGATCGCCGCGTGCTCGGCCTCGTCCTGAGCGAGCCCCTTGCGGTAGGTCTTCTTCAGCGCCGATCGCGCGAACAATGACCCCGAGCCCACCGAGTAGTAGCCCGCATGCTCCTCGTAGCGGCCTCCGGTGACGTCGAACGAAATGATCCGTCCCGCCGTGGCATCGCTCGCCGCGTCCACATCGAAGCCCACGAACAGTGGCACCACCGCCAGGCCCTGCAAGGCCGCGCCCAGGTTGCCGCGCACCATCGTGGCCAGGCGATTAGCCTTGCCATCCAGCGTCAGCGCCACGCCCTCGATCTTCTCGTAGTGCTCCAGCTCGACCGCGAAGAGCCGCACCAGCTCCACCGCGACGCCTGCCGTGCCCGCGATGCCCACCGCGGAATACTCATCGGTGATGAAGACCTTCTCGATATCACGGCTCGCCACGATGTTGCCCATGGTGGCACGGCGATCGCCCGCGATCAGCACACCACCGTCGAACGCGAGCGCGACGATCGTGGTGCCGTGCGGAGCGAGGTCCTCGCTGCCGCTACGGCCACGCAGGTCAACGGACCGACTACCCGGCAGCAGCTCGGGCGCATGGATGCGCAGGTGATCGCTGAACGAGGACAGCTGCGAGTACCGCTGCGCTCCCGCATCGCGCTGCATCATGCGCCACAGGTCCTGGCCCGTCACTGTCCGCCCTTCTGCACGTAGGCACGCACGAAGTCCTCGGCATTCTCCTCGAGGACATCATCGATCTCGTCGAGTAGATCATCGGTATCCTCGGCGATCTTCTCGACGCGCTCCTGGCCTCCGGTACCGGTCCCCTGGGTGGCATCGTCATCATCGTTGCCACCGCCCCGCTTGATCTGCTCCTGAGCCATAGCGGCCACCTCCTCGATCGGTGCGTCTCACCGGGGCGTCGGATCTCGTTCACCCGGGCGATAATTCAACAGTACCGGGAGATCATGACAACTTCCCGGAATACGAGCACTGCCCGCGTGCAGCGCCTGCTGGCCGAGCGACTACTTGCCGAGCTTGTCCACGAGCTCCCGCGCGGACCCCACCGAATCGAGCAAGCCCTGCACGTGCCGCTTGGTGCCCCGCAGCGGCTCCAGCGTCGGCACCCGCACCAGCGAGTCCCCGCCGAGGTCGAAGATCACCGAGTCCCAGCTCGCCGCCGCGATATCCGCCCCGAACCGGCGCAGGCACTCGCCCCGGAAGTACGCGCGCGTCGATTCCGGCGGGTTCGTCACCGCGCGCATGACCTCGTCCTCGGAGACCATGCGCTTCATCGACCCCCGCGCCACCAACCGGTTGTACAAGCCCTTGTCGAGGCGCACATCCGAGTACTGCAGGTCCACCAGGTGCAGCCGCGGCGCCGTCCAGGCCAGCCCCTCGCGCTTGCGGAAGCCCTCGAGCAGGCGCAGCTTCGCGGGCCAATCAAGCAGGTCCGCGCAATCCATCGGATCGCCCTCGAGCTTGCCCAGCACATCGAGCCAGGTAGCCAGCACATGGCGGGCCCGCTCGTCGTCATCCCCGCGCCGGTCCAGGAAAGCCTGCACCCGCTCGGCGTACTCACGCTGGATCTGCAACCCCGTCAGCTTGCGACCGTCGACGAGCTCCACGGTTGCCTTCAGCGTCGGATCATGGCTGATCGCATGCACCGCATCCACCGGGTGCCGCAGCTGCAGGTCCGCGAAATCGTTGTTTGCCTCGATCATGTCGAGCACCAGCGCGGTCGTGCCGACCTTGAGGTATGTCGCGGTCTCGGCAAGGTTCGCATCGCCGATGATGACGTGCAGCCGCCGATACTTCTCCGCATCGGCATGCGGCTCGTCGCGCGTGTTGATGATGCCGCGCTTGAGCGTCGTCTCGAGCCCGACCTCCACCTCGATGTAGTCCGCCCGCTGGGACAGCTGGAAGCCCTCGCCATCCCCATGCTGGCCGATGCCCACTCGTCCCTGCCCGCAGATGACCTGCCGGGACGCGAAGAACGGCGTCAGCCCCGAGACGACCTTCGCGAACGGCGTCTCCCGCTTCATCAGGTAGTTCTCGTGCGTGCCGTACGAGGCGCCCTTGCCATCGACGTTGTTCTTGTAGAGCTGCAAGCGCGGGTTGCCCGGCACCGACGAGCTGTAGCGCGCGGCTGCCTCCATGACACGCTCGCCCGCCTTGTCCCAGATCACTGCGTCACGCGGATCGACCACCTCGGGGGCCGAGTACTCCGGATGCGCATGATCGACATACAATCGCGCCCCATTGGTGAGGATCATGTTGGCCGCGCCGATCTCATCGGCATCGATCACTGGCGCCGGCCCGCTGTAGCGTCCCAGGTCGAAGCCACGCGCATCGCGCAGCGGGGACTCGACCTCGTAGTCCCACCGGGTCCGCCGCGACCGTGGCACCCCTTCCGCCGCGGCATAGGCGAGCACCGCTTGGGTCGAGGTGAGGATCGGGTTCGCGGACTTGTCATCCGGCGAGCTGATCCCGTATTCCACTTCCGTGCCCATGATCCGCTGCATGGGACCACAGCCTAGGCGATCACTCCGGCAGGAGCGTCGCCGGTCGACGCGTGGCAAGAGCTTGGCAAGGCGTGCGCACGCGCGAGTAGCATCCGGACTAGAAGATCATCACCGAGCCGATCGCTATCGAGCACAGGAGGCACGCGCCATGCGAGCAACACGCCGGATCGCCACCGCCATCGCACTCATGCCAGCCGCTGCCCTGCTCGGCGCCCCCAGCGCGCTCGCCGACCACTGGAGCGAGTGCGAGCAGATCTGCGCCGGCGAGGACACACCACTCGCCGCGACAGCGGTCAATGCTGGCATCGCCACGGCTGTCCTCATCCAGGGCGCCGACCCCGAGATGGAATGCCGCGCTGACCCCGCCGAGGCAGGGCTGGTCATCAAGGAGGACGGATGGGTGCCCGTCGATGATTCCGGCACCGCGCTCGTCGTCCTCGAGGGCGGCGTGGTCGGCGAGGTCTCGATCACCTGCGCGTACCCGAGCTCGGATGTGTTCTGGGCGACGCACGCCGATTCCGTGGCACTGAGCTAGCCGGGGCCTGCCGTCGAGCCTGGCTGGCTGGCGGACTCTCGAGGACGAAAGCCTATGGAACTCAACAGATCCGGCCATCCACGGCCGTTTTCCGTTGAGCTCCATAGGCGAATTCCGGCACCGGGCGCCCCCAAAGCTTCCAGCCCTACAGGTACTGCCCCGTCTGGGACTCGGTGTCGATGGCCCGGCTCGCGCTGGCGTTCTTGCCGGTGACGAGGGTGCGGATGTAGACGATGCGCTCGCCCTTCTTGCCGGAGATGCGTGCCCAGTCGTCCGGGTTGGTGGTGTTGGGCAGGTCCTCGTTCTCGGAGAACTCGTCGACGATCGAGTCGAACAGGTGCTGCACGCGCAGTCCCCGCATGCCGGTGTCGAGGAACTCCTTGATGGCGAACTTCTTGGCCCGGTCGACGATGTTCTGGATCATCGCGCCGGAGTTGAAGTCCTTGAAGTAGAGGACTTCCTTGTCGCCGTTGGCGTAGGTCACCTCGAGGAAGCGGTTGTCATCGCTCTCGGTGTACATGCGCTCGACGACGCGCTCGATGATGGCGTGCACGCAGGCGGCGCGGTCGCCGCTGAACTCGGCGATGTCCTCCTCGTTGATGGGCAGATTGCTGGTGAGGTACTTGGAGAAGATGTCGATCGCGGCCTCGGCGTCGGGACGCTCGATCTTGATCTTCACGTCGAGGCGCCCGGGCCGCAGGATGGCGGGGTCGATCATGTCCTCGCGGTTGGACGCGCCGATGACGATGACGTTCTCCAGCCCCTCGACGCCGTCGATCTCACTGAGCAGCTGGGGCACGACAGTCGTCTCGACGTCGGAGGAGACGCCGGAGCCGCGGGTGCGGAAGATGGAGTCCATCTCGTCGAAGAACACGATGACGGGAGTGCCTTCCGATGCCTTCTCGCGGGCGCGCTGGAAGATCAGCCGGATGTGGCGCTCGGTCTCGCCGACGAACTTGTTGAGCAGCTCGGGGCCCTTGATGTTGAGGAAGAAGGACTTGGCTTCCTTCGTATCCTCGCCGCGGGCCTCGGCAATCTTCTTGGCGAGCGAGTTCGCGACGGCCTTGGCGATGAGGGTCTTGCCGCAGCCGGGAGGGCCGTACAGCAGCACGCCCTTGGGCGGGCGCAGCGCGTACTCGCGGAACAGGTCGCGGTGCAGGAAGGGCAGCTCGACGGCGTCGCGGATCTGCTCGATCTGCCGGGACAGGCCACCGATGTCGTGGTAGTCGACGTCGGGGACCTCCTCGAGCACGAGATCCTCCACCTCGGCCTTGGGGATGCGCTCGAACGCGTAGCTCGATTTGGTGTCGACGAGCAGGGAATCACCGGGCCGGAGCGCGCGGGGCGGCTGGAACGGATCGTCCTCGTCAGGGTTCACGAGTGGATCGGCGAGCCAGACGACACGCTCCTCGTCGGCGTGCCCGACCACGAGGGCACGATGGCCGTCGTCGAGGAGCTCGCGGAGCGTGCTGATCTCACCAACCTGCTCGAACGAGCCTGCCTCGATGATCGTGAGCGCCTCGTTGAGGCGCACCGTCTGGCCCTTGCGCAGAGCGCTGGCGTCGATGTTCGGGGAGCATTGCAGGCGCATGCGGCGCCCCGAGGTGAACACGTCCGCCGTCTCATCATCCGGAATGCCAACGACGACGCCGTAGCCACTCGGTGGCTGCCCGAGCCGATCGACCTCCTCGCGCAGGTTGAGCAGCTGCTGGCGGGCCTCCTTGAGCGTGTCGAGGAGCTTGGCGTTGCGGGCCGCGAGGGACTCGATGCGCGCTTCGAGCTCGCGGACCTGCTGCGGGCTGGTAGCGAGCTGGCGGCGCAGGACGGCGACCTCGGACTGCAGGTCCGAGATCTCACGATTCAGCTCTTCGCGGTCGCGGGGACGTTCTGACGTGCTCATGGGCGTCTCCTCCCGTTATGGTCCTCCCACGCTACCGGCGATCCGCCAGCGACGGGGAATGACGCGCGTCTACCCGATACAACAAGGGCCCCAGGGCATGGATTCCGGTGCTGGCCGCTAGCGATCATGATCTCAGGGCATTCTCAGGCAACCGCGATCAGCCTCGCACCTCTGTCCCGGCAATGCCCTACGCGTATGGGTGAATGTCACACGCATCGTCTACCCTGCTCACCCATGAGCGAATCGGGCGAAACTCACATTAGCGATCCCGCTGTGAGCCCCACCATTGTCACCAACCGGCTCGAGCTGGGCGCCGCCCTCACCGCGCTCCGCGACCAGCGGCGCCTGACGATCCGCGATGTCGTCGAGAAGTCCGGCGTGCTCCACGGCACCGTCAGCGGCTGGTTCGCCGGGCAGCACGTCCCCACCAACTCCAGCAAGCCCGCGTTCGATGACCTCCTCGCCGCCGTCGGTGTCACGAGCGAGGAGCGGCGGGGCGAATGGTGGCAGGCAGTGCTTCGTGCTCGCCGCTCCCCTGGGCGCCGGGGAAGCAGCCAGTCTCCCCCGTACAAGGGGCTGGATAGCTTCTCGCCCGAGGACGCCGAATGGTTCTTCGGCCGCGACGGCCTCGTCAGCTACGCCCTCGACCACCTCGCTCGCAAGCCCGATGTGCCCCTCATCATCATCGGCGCATCCGGGGCAGGGAAATCCTCGCTGATCCGGGCCGGAATCATGCCCGCGCTCGCTACCGGCCGCAGCGACCTGCCGCAGCACCTGTCACCGGTGCTGCTCACGCCCGGACCGAATCCGATGCGAGCCCTCGCCGCCGCCAGGATCGATGCCAGCACCGTGCTGTGCATCGACCAGCTCGAGGAGCTGTGGACGCAATGCCGCGACGAGGCGCAGCGCCGCGCCTTCCTCGAAGCCCTCACCAGCATGCCTGCCCGGCCACGCATCGTCCTAGGGCTGCGAGCCGACTTCTTCGCCGCCGCCGTCGATGAGCCCGCGCTGCTCCAGCCGCTGCGCGAGAACACGCTCGTCGTGGGCCCCCTCACCCGCGACGAGCTCAACGCGGCGATCACCGCGCCCGCGGCCCGGGCCGGATACACCCTCGAGGACGGCCTCGTCGAGGTCCTCACCAGTGACCTCGCGCCCCGCGACTCCGCGCAGACCCACGACCCCGGCGCCCTCCCGCTGCTGTCCCACGCATTGCTCAGCACATGGGCCCTGAGCAGCCGCAAGCACATGACCGTCGCCGATTACCACGCGACCGGCGGCATCAAGGGCGCGCTGCAGCAGACCGCCGAGAGTACCTACACCACGCTCGAGCCCGCCCAGCAGGAGCTCGCGCGACAAATCTTCCAGCGCCTCGTCAACGTCGACGGCCCCGCCGAGACACGTCGTCGTGTCCCCCTCGGCGAGCTGCTCGACGCTCGCGACCGCGACATGATCCGCGAGGTCGTTGACCTGTTCGCCGATCAGCGCATGCTCACCCTCACCGAGGATGCCGTCGAGATCACCCACGAGATCCTCATCCGCGAATGGGCACGCCTGCGCCAATGGATCCAGGACAACAAGGACAGCCTCGTCGTCCACCGTCGCATCACCATGGCCGCACGGCTCTGGCAGGACTCCCAGCACGATCCCAGCACCCTCCTCGGCGCAGGCCGGCTCGAGGTGTTCGACCAGTGGGCCTCCAGCGACGACCACCATGCCGAGCTCAACAACCTCGAGCACGAGTTCCTCGCCGCCAGCACCACGCACCACGAGCAGCTCCGCGCGAAAGAGGCCGACCGGCAGCGCCGCCTACGCCGCCTCAACGCCACCCTCGCCCTCATCGCCGTCGTCGCCGTCGTCGCCGCGATAGCCGCCACCGCTGCCGGGGTGTACGCCAGCAATCAGCGCAGCGACGCGGAGCTCGCGCGCAATGAATCCATGTCCCGCCAGGCGTCCGTGCAGGCCCAGCGCACCCGCGAGGACACCCCCGCCCTCGCCGCGCAGCTCGCGCTCGCCGCCTACCGCATCAATCCCACCATCGAATCGCGCGCCGCCCTGCTCGACGCAACCGCGACGCCGACACCCATGCGCCTCGCCCACGCCCAGGGCGCCACCGACTTCGCGCTCTCCCGCGACGCCAGCACCCTGATCGGCACCTCCGCGGACGGCACCGCGCACATCTACCGCATGAATGGCAATGCCTCCGCGCCGGCCCGCACCAGCACCCTCACCACCGGCGACGAGGACAAGCACCATTCCTACGCGGTGACGCTCTCGCCCGACGAGTCGCTCGCCGCATTCGGTGGCGGCAGTGGACTCGTGCTGTGGCAGCTCGACGGCGACGAGCCCAGGTTCCTCGCCGAGCTCGATACCGGTGGCGAGCCCATCCACGATGCACAGTTCGCACCAGTCGGCCGCATCCTTGTGGCAGGGACCCCTGACGGTGGCATCCTCCGCTGGGACCTCACCGATCCCGAGCGCCCCGTCGTCCTGCCCGGCATCGTGCCCGAGAACCCGCTTCCCCAGGCCCGGGCCGCCATCGCGCACTCCGCGGACGGCAGCATCATGGCCACCTCCACCAATGCGGGCATCGTTAGCGCCTGGGACGTGACCATCCCCGGGGAGGAGCCGGCCCTGCTCGCGGAGCTGCCCCTCGGCGGTGATGGCACGACCGTGGCCAACGGGCTCGCCCTCAGTCCCGATGCCCGCTTCCTCGCCGCCGCCACAACCGCCGCCGACGTGCAGCGCTGGGACATCACCGACCTCGCGAGCCCCACCGTCCTCGACCCCCTCACCGGGTTCGACAGCTGGGTCAACGGCGTGACCTTCACCAGCGACGGCAGAGTCCTCGCCACCGCGAGCTCCGACCAGACCGCGCGCACTTGGGACTGGGCCACCGGCACCGAACTGACCCGCTTCAACTCGCCCGCCCTGCTCACCGGAATCGCCTACTCCACCGCCGAGGACATGCTCATCACCGGTGGTGATGACGGCATCATTCGTATCTGGCCCACCCCTGGACCTGTCCTCGGTGGCATCACTGGCGTGGTTTTCCAGCTGCGCTACAACGCTGACCGGTCCATCCTCGTCGTCACTGCTGGGCGCGGTGACCGCGGCGCGCACCTCTTCGACACCACCGACCCCGCCAGGCCGCAACGCCTCAGCCGCATCGACGTCCCCGAGTTCAGCGCCACCGCCGCCATCACCGACGACGGCACCATCCTCGCCGTCGGCACCCTCGACGGGCAGGTCCACCTCTGGGATACCAGCGACCCCACCAGTCCACGCCAGCTCTCCACGATCAAGCACGACCATGACTCGCTCGTCGCGTCCCTCGAGATCTCCCGCGACAAGCAGACCCTCATCACCAAGACCTACGCCGGCCCCGAGAACGGCGTGTGGGACATCAGCGACCCGGCGAGCCCCCGCGCTCTCGACACCCTCGGATCGCGGCGCGGACGCGGCTACCTCGGCGACTTCAGCCCCGACGGCAACCTCTACGCGCTCGGCACCGCGGGTGGAGGCGTGCCCATCTGGCGCTACACCGGCACCGGCGAATTCGAGTTCGTCGCCGACCCGGGCGATTTCGGAGGCCACGTCGAGGCCGTCAGGTTCAGTCCCGACAGCACCCTCATCGCCGCGGGAGGCGGTGGTGGCGACACCGCGATCCGCCTCATCGATGTGACCGACCCCAGCAGCCCCCGCATCACCGCCACCCTCTCCGGGCCCCGCGTAGACATCTACTCCCTCGATTTCAGCGCCGACGGAACCCGCTTGATCGGGACCTCCGGAGATCAGATCTGGATGTGGGACATCACCGACCGTGACGATCCCCGAGTCCTCGGTGTCCCCACCGCGTACGAGGGCCGCGCCAACGATGCCGTCTTCATCGGCGATGACCACCACATCGCGGCCGCCGGATGGGAACGCAACGTGCGCATCTGGACCAGTGCCCCGGATTCCGCCGCCGACTGGGTATGCGACACCCGCGGTACCGCGCTGACCAGCGGCGAATGGGAGCAATTGCTGCCCGGTGTTCCCGAGATCGACATCTGCGGCACCGAGTAGCCGGGAACAGCGAGACGAAGGTTTTGCCCGATTCCGCTGAAAAAAGTGTGATCTGCATAACAGAATGGAGGGGGGCCGCGGAGTCGCGGACCAGGACGCCGAGGAGGTAGCCCGGGTGAGCCTCACAGTGACGTGCTTGACTCCTCCGGAAATGTTCCGCGCGGCAGCGCTACGCTTCCAGCCGGGGCGACGGCACCGCATGAACGTGGAGTTCCGCAACGAGGACGGCGACCGCGTGCATGACGCGATCATCCTCGACTGCCAATGGACCGAGGATGCCGTGGCCATGGTCCTGATCCTCGAGCAAGGCCAGCGCGTGCATGTCGACATCCCTGATACCGCTCCGGGCTCCGCGCGCGCCGCCGTCGTCGTCGCACCGACAACACTGTCGACGCCGTTGCTCGTGCGTGGCGTGGAGCGCTGGCTGATGTGGCAATCGAGCAGCGACGAATGGAACTCCGGCACCGGCCCGTTCGACCACCTCGCCCCGCTGCGGCGACAACCGCTCGCCTGGCGCCAAACACTCGCCCAGCATGCCGAGAATCGTGAATGGGCGCTCGTGCTCTCCCACATGCGCGATGCGCTGCGCCCCCTCCACGGCGACACCCTCGTCTGCACCGCGGCGGTGATGTTCGACGTCAACGGCACCGTCCCGTAGCCGATCCGGCCCGGGGGCTCGCGCACGGCGGGCCTAGGTGAACAGCCCGCGGATGTCGTCAGCGGTCAGGGCACTGCTGAACCCCGCACCATCGTCGAGGACATTGCTCGATAGCTGTGCCTTGCGCTGCTTGAGCTCCGCGACCTTCTCCTCGATGGTGCCACGGGAGATCAGCCGGTAAACGTTGACGGGGCGGGTCTGGCCGATGCGGTGCGTGCGATCCACCGCCTGCGCCTCGGTGGCGGGGTTCCACCAGGGATCGAGGATGTAGACATAATCGGCCTCGGTGAGGTTGAGTCCGAATCCGCCCGCCTTGAGACTGATGAGGAAAACAGGCGCGGTCCCGGCGCGGAACGCATCGAGGACCTTGCCGCGGTCGCGGGTGGAGCCGTCGAGGTAGGCGTACGGGATTCCCGCGTCATCGAGGCTCTGCCGGACCAGCGCGAGGAAGCTGGTGAATTGGCTGAACACGAGCGCGCGGTGGCCACCGGCGATGATGTCGCCGAGGTGCTCGTGGAGGATCTGGATCTTCGCGGACGGCACCCGCTCGTGGGCTGGGTCGACGAGCGCAGCGTGGAGGCTGAGCTTCCGCAACGTAGTCAGCGACTGCAGGATGGTGATGCGGTGCTTGTCGATGTCGTCGACGAGCCCGAGGATCTTCTGCCGCTCGCGCTGCAGCCGCGTGTCATAGGCCTTGCGATGCTTGGGGTGCAGCGGCAGGTCGAGAAGGGTTTCCTGCTTGGCGGGCAGGTCGCTGGCGACAGCCTCCTTGGTTCGGCGCCGCAGCAGGGGCGCGATGCGTCGCTGGAGCTGCCCGAGCCGCTCGGTGTCACCGATCTTCTCGATGGGCTCCGCGTAGGTTTGCTTGAACGAGCGCGGATTCGGGAACAGCCCCGGCGCGGTGATGGAGAGCAGCGACCACAGTTCCATGAGGTTGTTCTCGATGGGTGTGCCGCTGATCGCGAGCTTGAAGGGCGCCGGGACCGTGCGGCAGCAATTGTGGATCTTGGATTGGTGGTTCTTGGCGATCTGCGCCTCGTCGAGGATTAGCCCGGACCACGAGTGCTGCTGGTGGGCCTCGTTGTCGAGCCGGAACAGCGTGTAGGACGTCACCACGATATCCGCGCCCGCGATGGCGGCATCCAGGGTGGTGCGGCGCTTGGCGAGCGTGTCCGTCAGCGTCGCGACAGTGAGCCCCGGGGTGAAGCGGGCGGCCTCGTCGGCCCAGTTGGGGACAACACTAGTGGGAGCGACGATGAGGAACGGCGGCCCGCCGGGATGGTGCTCGCGCGCATGAGCGATGAGGGTGAGGGTCTGCAGGGTCTTGCCCAGCCCCATATCGTCGGCGAGGATGCCGCCGAGCTGGTTGCGCCACAGGAAGGCGAGCCAGTCGAAGCCCTCCTGCTGGTAGGGGCGCAGCTTGGCTCGCAAGGTGTGCGGCAGGTCCGCGACAGTGGGACTGTCGGTGCGCAGCGCGGTGACATGCCGGTCCCATTCAGCGGCCTGCTCGCCGATCACGCCGCACTCGACGAGCTCGTCCCACCAGCTGATCTGGTAGCGGTTGATGCGCAAGCCGTCGCCGGGCTTGTCGGTCAGGGCCTTCGCCTCGCTGATGAGCGAGCGCAACGTATCGAGCTCGGGACGGTCGAGGGTGAAGTAGGCACCCCCGGGCAGGATCATGCGCGTCTCGCCGCTGTCGAGGGCGCGGAACACATCCGGGAACGCAAGGTTGGTGCCGTCGACGCTGACCGCCACATCGAGATCGAACCAGTCCGACTGCCCAGTGAGGTGCGTGGTGGACAAGGTGATCGAGAACGTATCGTCGGCATCCCGGAAGTCAGGGACCTCGCCGCTGATCTCGATGTCGACCCTGTCCAGCGCGCGCAGCGCGGGCAGCATGTCCTCGACAAGAGTGACGGTATCCATGCCGTGGTAGGCCGTGGGATCCAACGGAACGAGCGTGCCGATGCTTCGCGCCAGCTCCTGCTCGGCAGCGGGATCCCGGATGCCATCGGGCTCGATCGGGGCCAGCGCGGGAAAATCCGCGACCGTGTCATCGATCCGGTACCGCCAGCTGCACAGGCTCGCCGCGCGATAGTCGACCTCGAACACCACCTGCACCAGCAGCCTCGGTCCCGTGACCTTCGGCGGAGCGAACGATTCATCGCTCGACCGGATCGCGGCGCGCCCGCGCAGGCGCGGGTAGTACAGGGTCGCGAAGCGGTGCGCGTCAGCAGCAGGCACGCTCAGCGGTTCCGCGTCGATTACCGCGGGCCGCAAGGGCTCGGGCACCCCCGCTGGGCATGCGGCAAGATGCAGGCAGCCCAGGTCATCGCGGTACGCGACACCATGCCCCTCCGCACCGAGGAACCCGATCGGCCGCAGCTCGCCCGCGCTCGGAGCATTCTCCGCTGCAACCGCGCCCGGCGGCACGCTCGCCTCGATCCGCAGGTCACCGCCCTCGCTGCGGCGCACATCCAGCATCAGCTCCGCGGGCGGATGCAGATCCACCATCGCCCAGTCCCGATCGCGGTCCAGCAGCACGACGCCACTGCCGAGGAGGTCCAGCAGGATCGGCCAGAACCGGATGCTGTGGAACTCCGCGAGATCGAGCTGCCCATCGAGCGCCGAGCCACGCGCCCCGCCCCGGCCCGCCTGGTAGACGGCATGGAACTCGCGCAGCAACGCCAGCTGCTCCCCATCGATCGCCATGCGATGCTGCACATACGGCAACTCGTTCCACGTGATCGCCGTGGAGAGCCAGCCCCGCCGCCCCTGCGTGACCAGCCTGGCCACCAGCCGGTGCCCCACCATGCCCGCCCGCTGCTGGGTAGAGGTCAACGGCTGCGCGGCCAGCTCCATGCCCAGCACCGCGCTCTCCTCCGGAGGCTCATCCTCGGGCAGCAGCCCCGCGAGCGCCTGCTCCCACGCTGCGAGCTGAAGGCCGGGCACCATCTCCCGCACCGAATCCACTGCGGTGGCCACCAGCGCGACAGTGTGCTTGCAATCCTGCCGCATCGGGCAGCTGCACCGGCCATGATCGAACCGCAGCTCGCCGCCCACCAGCGTGAAAACCGCCGAAGTGCGATACGAATTGCGGCCACTGCCAGCAACGATGCCGCGCAGCGCGTAAGCCGCGGCATCCCACGAATGATCCTGCACAGCCCCATCGCGGGCATAGCCCATGCCGCGCCAGAACGTCGCCTCCCCCACGAGCGGACGGAGGGCAACGGTGGGAAAATCTCGGAGCGCGGCGGGCAGCACCCGGCCAACCTACCGGAGGAAGCGCTCGAGCGAAACGGAGCGCGACCGGGGAAGCTTCCTCGTCGTAGGACTTGACGCTAGGCGCGCGCGGCCGTCGATTGTGACGATCCAGCCACGGTAGGTGTGGCGCGATCCTCGCGATTCACCGTCCCGGCCGAGGTGGCAAGTCGGGCGAACTACCTCTTGCGACCTATTCGTACACGATCTAGTATCTCTGTTCCCCGGGCTCCCGCGCCGCGATGGCTCACACCTCACAGCAGCATCCGGGAACTGGCAACCCCGAGCAGAGAAAGGCAGGACCACGCTGATGACGACATGACATGACACCCGAATCCGACGCCGAGACATCTCCGCAGGAGAGGTGTATCGGTCGACAGGAAGGGTCACCATGTCCAACTCGTCCAGCAAAAAGGTCCTCAACGCCGTCAAACTCCTCTCGGGCCGCCTGCACCAGGCCAAGCCCGGCACCATCTGCCGCTGCGGCGTATGTGCTCATCGCATCGCGCTCATCGCGCGGCGCGTCGGGATCAGCCGCGCCGCCCTCCGCGAGGCCCTGCAAGGCCCGGTGGAGGAAGAGGCACCGGCAGCGCCGCGCCGCCCGCTCACCGCACAGGTGTGCGTGGCCGGCACCATCTGCCCCCGCGGGTCGCGCAACAACGCCGAGGGCATCGGCATCCTTCTCGCCCGCCTCCACGAGGCCGAGTAGGCAGTGGCGGAAGGGTGCGGGGATCCCCTGATCCCCGCACCTTTCGCTGTCCCCGATAGCTAGGCCATGCCGCGCGTGCCTCGTGGCAAACTCCTATGAGAATCAACGATCTGCGTCGATCCTGGGCAGAACTTGTTGCTTTTCATGGGCTTTTTACGGTCTGGGGCGCGGCCGGGGCTACTCGTCGAAGATGTCTTCGGAACCGCTGATAATGCCCCGCGGCGTGCGCGGCAGGTCCCCGACCAGGGCATGGCCATTGCGCTTGGACGTCAGGTACGACGCAGGGGTGTGCCCCTGTCCCCCGGCGGCGCCGCCACCGGCCATGGGTGCCATTGGCGCCATGCCGCCCATCATCGGACGGGAACTGGTGCCTGGATTGCTGGGTGCGGTGGACGCAGCTGGCGGCAGGGTTCCCCCGGGCAGCCTCGGCGTCCCGCCGCTGCTGGGTGGCCGACCGTTTCCTGGTGCGCTGCCCGGCGCGGAACCGCGTGGTGCCCCACCGGATGCCGCGCCACCGGCTATTGGGCCACCTGGCCCGTGCATTCCGCCCGGGCCCGATGCGCCTGGCTGGCCGCCGGGGACTGGCCCTGGACCGTTGCCTGGGCCTGCTCCGATGCCCGCCCTCGGCGCTGTGGCAGTTTCTCCGCTGGCCACCGCAGCACCCGCGGGCTGCGTCCCGGCCGGAACGGTTTCCGGACCACGATGCAAGGATCGCGCGTCGGCCTCGTCCCCGGCCGCGCCTCCCTCGCTACCGCTGGTGGCAGCCTCAGCAGCCGTACCTCCGGTCGCTCCTTCGCTTCCAGTTCCTGCCGCTCCGCCTGGCCTGCCGCTTGCCTGCGGCGCGATGGCGGTATCGCTGTCGGTCGTGGGCGCGTCCGGGGGCGGCAGCAGCGGCACACGATCCGCCGAGTCCTCCACCACCGGCCGGTAGCGCAGTTCCATCGCATCCCGCGCCAGCTCCAGCGCCGCCTGCTGCTCCGCGGCCAGCCGCGCCTGCCATGCTCCTGTCGGATCCGCCGCATCCGTAGCGCTGGCTACCGGTATCTCGGGCACCGCCCGAGCCGCGTCCGACAAGCCCTGCACCGTGGTGTCGAGCTTGCCGCCGATCTCCTCGGCCACCGACCCGAGCGTGACGAGGCTGACCAGGTGGTCCTCGATCGCGGCGATCATCCGATCAGCCAGCTCTCCCGACAGCCCGGAAGGCAGCACCCGCAGGCCCGCTGCCGCATCCTCGGCGGCGGTCGCCAAGGCAGTACCGGCCTCTCTCCACGAGTCGGCGAACCGCATGAACTCCCGCAGATCGTCGGACAACGCGGTGGCGGCCGCGGCGATCTCGGCATGCCCCATGACCGCGAACGGCTCGGTCACCGCCACTGGGAGCGCGTGGTAGCCCGGCGAGCGCGGGCTCAGGTTGAAAACCGCCGCCGCGGCAGCGAGCAGGCCCTTGGCCAGCAGTGCCCCGGTCCCGCCTTCCTTCACCAGCGCTTCCAGCGGACCGTGCATGTCGGTTTCCGCTGGTCCGGTGGCCGGCAGCATGCTCGTGGCCAGCACCGCCCCGGTGCCGCCCTGCTTCGATAGCGCCTCGAGCGTGGCGAGCGCCTCGGCGGTATCCACATCCGTGCCGGTCATCTGATCGCGCGCCGAGCCCAGGGTGACCGCCATCGCCTCGGCGATAGCGATGTGGGAAGTGACGATGCCATCGAGCGAGGCCTCCCCGCCGTCCCACAGGAATCCATACGCGGTGGCCAGGGCCTGGCCCGACGGCAGCGTGCCCAGCCGCAGGCTGGCCGACGGCAGCGTGCGGATCACGCCATCCCTGTTCCGGGCGAGCTCGATCGCGAGTTGCTCGCAGGCGGTGATGGCGCGGTCGAGGGTGGCCGGGTCGAGCTCGAGCAGGCCCCCCGGGGTGGTGATCGGTGACGACATCGTGGTGGTTCCCCCTGGCGGGTCGGCGGGTGGCTAGCGGGCGGGCAGGTAGGGCTCGAGGATCGTCGTGTAGCGGATGACCTCCTCGTTGGCGTGCAACGAGGGGTCTGCCCGGGGCGCGAGCCGGAGGTTCACCCACACCGTGCCCTCACCCGTGGGGAACACGATCTCCGCGCATAGGAACGCCCCGCAAGACTCGTGGTTGTAGCGGATCCCGCTGCGCCGGTTGATGACCACCTCGGTGACGCCGGTTATGCCCGACTGGAGCAGCACCTCGTCGAGCGGGAGCATCTCCGAGGCGATCCAGATGCGGTGGTCCTCGCCCCGCCAGGCGCACTCGCGGTGGTCATCCCAGTGCTCGCCGGAGATCTTGGGGTTGCCGTAGATGCTCATGTACTCGGACTCGACATCGACACCCACCGCCTCGAGTGCCTCGTCGGGGATATCGGTGCACGGATCGAACAACGCCGACGGGCGCACCGGCGCTGTCGACGTCGGCGCGGCAATGGGCATCGACCCGCCGGGCGCCGTGACGAAAGGCAGGCCGCAGCCCGCGAGCAACCCCGCCACCAGAACCACGCCCATGCCTGCCACCGCTCGTCGCATGCCCGTCCCCTATCGTTGCCAGTACTGCGCTCGGAGAATAGGACGCAGCCCGAGCAGCGATGGTTCCCGAGCCCCCATATGGGATGCATCACAACCGCGCAACAGAATCTGCTAGCTGATGTCGCGTTTTCGGGCGCGTGTCGCGGCGCGTCGCGTGACATTGACCAGCAGATTCCCGGGAGAGCAGCCGCGCGGCGCTCTGGCCCGATGGCTAGCGGGCGGGCAGGTACGGCTCGAGGAGCGTGGTGTAGCGGATGACCTCCTCGTTGGCATGCAGCGAGCGGTCCCCAAGGGGCGACAGCCTCAGGTTCACCCACACCGTGCCCTCCCCAGTCGGCAGGGCGATCTCCGCGCAGGCGCGCGCCCCGCAGGAAATGTGGTTGTAGCGGACCCCGGATGGATGACCAGCACCTGGCCTGGCAGCACCTACGACTGCGCGGCACCCGCGCCCACCACCAGCACCGCGCGGCCCGCGGCGAGCGGCGGCCTCGGCCTCAGCACCCCCATGACGATGCCGGCCTGCGACGGCACTGGCATCGTCATTTTGCACAGCGCCATCACCCCCGGGCAGTACGCCAACGAGGTGCAGAACGCGCTCGACACGCACCCCGGTGCCCGCTACCTGCGCACCGACCAGTCCTGCCCGTCGCTGCGCCAGTCCTACGAGGGCAATCCCATCTACGCCGTCTACTACCCAGCAGGCACGAGCCGCACCGAGCTGTGCGCCCGCGTCCGCACTGTCGGCGGTGATGCCTACGGGCGCTGGCTCGACACCACCAGCGACCCGAGCGAGCTCGTCACCTGCTGAGGCTAGCGGTGTGCCTCCGCCGTCGTCGACGTGGTCACCTCTACCGTCGCCCGCTGCTCCCGAGGAGAATGACCGGCATGAGCATGACGTACTGGGTTTCATTCACCGCAACGGTGCTGGCCGGAGCTGCGCTCATCCTCACGCTCCCTTCATTGTTCGAACCGCATGAAACGCGACACGAGCTGACTTCGTTGCTGCTCGGTATCGTGGTGCTGGCTTCTGGAGGACTCGTGCTGTGGCTGAGGAAATCGGGCCGAGTGCCAGGCCGCCCCCGCACGGGCGACTAGCGTTGCGGCGCGCACCCCGTCCATCTGGGTGACCAGCCGTACCAGATCGAGCGCGAAGCTCCATGCAATCCCGCTACATGGAGGCGAAGAATGACCGATCGAGCACGGAGCTTCGGGGAGGCCGCGGCCAGCTACGACCAGGTGCGTCCGCGCTACCCGCGGCAACTGCTCGAGCGGATACTGCCGTCGGGGCCGGGCGTAGTCGTCGATTGTGGCGCCGGGACGGGGATCCTCACCGCCGAGCTCGTGGCGCTCGGGCGCGAGGTGATCGCGGTGGACCCGGATCCACGCATGCTCGACCGGCTGCGGGCGGTGCTTCCCAGTGTCATGGCGCTGGAAGGCCGGGCTGAATCAATGCCCCTGCCGGATTCCTCGGCCGCGGCGGTAGTTCTCGGGCAGGCCTGGCACTGGGTGGACGTGGAGGCTGCCTCCCGGGAGATCGATCGTGTGCTCGCGCCCGGCGGCTCGCTGCTCCTGCTGTGGAACATCCGCGACGAGACGGTGCCGTGGGTGCGGGAGCTCACGGGGATCATGCAGCGCAGCCCCGCCGAGGATCTCGTGCGCGGCGAGGGTCCGTGCGTGGCAGCACCGTTCGTGCGTGAAGCTGAGACAACGCAGGCGTGGCAACGCACGCTCACGCCCGCTGAGCTGCGGGAGCTGGTGCGCAGCCGCAGCAACTACCTGGTAGCCACTGCTGCGGAGCGCGCCGACATCGATGCGAGGATCGAGGAGTTGCTGGCATCGCATCCTGATCTCCGTGGCCGGTCCCGCATCGAGCTGCCGTACGTCACTCATGCGTACCGGTACCGACGGGGATGAGCCGCTAGGCGGGTGGGCCTGGCCGTGCCCCCGCCGCGAGTGTGCGAAATACGTCAGCCTTCCTCACGATCGCTGTCGTTTTTCGCACTCTCGTCGGCAACGAAGCCACCACCAGCGCCCGAGCCGCCACCACCACCGACACCCCAGCCCGGCACGTTCTCGACGCTAGTGAAGTCGTCGCTGGTGCGCGCGATGGTCGCTTCCTGGTAGTGGCCGGCTTCCTTGCGGTGCAGCGCGTCGGCGAGGAGCTCGGCGAGGGTGGGGCGCATGTGGGCCCACATGTGGCCGTGGTTGCGGATGACGGTGATGGATGTGCTGCCGGGGTGGCGGGTGTTGCGGCGCAGCACGGCGTCGATGTGGTCGGAGTGGCTGGTGAGGGCATCGTGCACGCCGATGATGTCGTGCCAGGTGGTGGAGGGGTGGAGGGTGTCGGGGAGCTCGTGGAGGGAGCGGCGGCGCATGATCATGGATCGGCGGATCTTGCTGAGGGGGTCCATGGTGGGCGCGGGGTGCTCGTGGTCGTGGGGGTCGAAGTCGCCGACGATGGTCTCGATGGCATCGCGGACGATGGGCCCCTCGCGGCGGAGCATGTGGAGGGCCCGCCAGGCATGGCGGTGCAGGCCGTCCATGGTGCCGACGGAGGAGAGGGTGACGAGGTGGTCGGCGTTGTCCTGGAGCGATTCGGCGACGGAGTAGGCGACGATGCCTCCCCAGGACATCCCGGCGACGTGGAGCGGTCCGGGATGGAGGCGCGCGAGGGCGTGGGCGTGGCTGTCGGCGAACTGGCGGCGGTCGGTGCGGCGGTGGACGTGGTCGGCCATGGGGGCGATGATGGGCCGATCGAGCTGCTGGGCGTAGGACCAGAGGTACCGCTGCCCGAGGGTGGTGTTCGGGGTGGATCCGAACCCGTTGTAGATCACGACGGGCTGCACGTGCTCGAACCGGCGGTTGAGGAGATAGAAGCGGAACTTGTCGCCGGTGGTGCGGTCCGTGGCGACGTTGTACTGGGTGATCTCGTCGCGGAAGGTGTGATAGGCCGCACCGAGGTGGTCCGTTTCGTCCATGCGTCCATTATCGTGGGTTGGCGAGCCATGGCTACTCGGGAGGGGTGGTCGATCGCTCGCAGGGGGATGTCCGGGCAGCGCGCTACAGTTCCTGGCTGGTGCCTGCATTGGCGTGGTGTCCGGCCTAGCGGCATGCTTGGATGCGACGGTCCTGGTCCGGCGGGATCCCGTGCTGTCCCCCGGGAGCACCAGCAAGCATTGAACCGCAGCAAGCAAGCAGCAGGAAACGGTCAGGAGTTCAGGGCATGGACGTTCTCGTCATCATGGTGTTCCTCGCGATCATCGCGGGCACCTCGTGGTGGGCGTGGCAGCAAGCCCGCGCGCGTGCCTTGCCGTCGGTGGCGCGCAGCGCGCTGGCCAACGTGGTGCGTGGTGCCGAAGCGCGCTTGCCGGAGGAGCCTCTCGATGCTCTCATCCACCGGATCGGCGAGCAGATCCTCCGCAAGTCCGAGCGGACGCTGAGCACCCGAGTGCTGCCCGAGAGCGTGGTGCTGATCGTGGCGCCCGAGCTAGCGAGCAGGATCACCAAGAACTGGGATTCATTCACCGACGATCTCGCGAACTATGTGCTGTCGTCCGCGGCCGATGAGGACTACATCACCGGCGATGTGCGGTTCACCCTCGCGGAGAACGAGCGGTTCCATCGTCGTCGTGTCGATACCATCCTGAACACCTCCTCGACTCCTGCCGGTGCCCGGGTCCGCCGTTCCTCGCCGCGCGCGGCCAGCGATGTCACCCAGGTTGTCGGGCGCGCGCAGTGGTTGATCGAGCCGCCGTCGGGCAAGGCGGTTCCGCTCACGGAGGGCCGTTCGTGGAAGGTCGGCGCCGGTGGCACGTGCGACATCATCATCAATGAGCCGATCGTCAGCCGCGAGCATGCCAGCATCACCGCGAAAGGTGATTCGCTGACGATCACCGATCTCTCCAGCACTAACGGCACCTGGCACGAGAAGCAGCGCCTGACCCGTCCGCTCACGATCACCAAGGACGCCACGATCGATCTGGCTGGTCGGGTCCCGGTCCGCATCGTCCATATCGCGGCGCTGTAGCGGGCCGACGATGATCAATAACTTCCTCGCCCACGCGGCCGTCCTCATCATCGCGCTGCCTCTTCTCGCGCACGTGGTCCTGCGCGAGCGTCCCCCGAAGGAAGCCTCGCGCGCCCCGGGGAATGCTCCGGCAGCGGGTCCGGGGCGCACAGCCAGCGCGAAGGGGTCCCCGTCAGCGGCGAAGACGACCGCAGGACCGAAGAGCGGTTCGAAGGCGGGCGCCAAAGCGGCGAAGGGGGCGAAAGCGCGGCGCTCGAGCAGCGACGGATCCGGCACCACACGAGTGCTGGGCTCGACGCCCGATGCGACGGATAGCGCCAAGAAGGGCCGTCCCGGCACCCCGAAGCGGGCGCGATGACCTCCACCACGGTCAACGATCCCGCGGCCACTCCTGCTCCGCGCTGGACCTGGCACGAGTCGCCGGTCGCGTCGACGTCCACCCGCGAGTGGCGGATGGCGTTGCTCGTGGCGGCGTCGAGCGGCCTGCTGGTGCTCACCGCCCTGGGCAGGCTCGGCTGGCCGCTGGGCCAGGGCATCCTGCTGCTCATCGCGGCCATCGTGGCACCGCTGCTGCTGACAGTAGCGGTGCGCGCGGCAATAGGGCCGCAGGTGTCGCTGGCGATGCCGTGGGCGGCGTGGTTCCTCACCTGTCTCGGCCTGGTCACCGGCTTCCGGCTGGCGCCGGGCAGCTTCATCACCACCATGCTGTGGCTGGGCCTCGCGATCACCGCGTTCGTCGTGTCCGCCCTGTTCACCAGCCGCTGGCACCCGCGGGTGTCCCGGCTGCACGCCACGGCGATCGCGGCTCTCGGCCTGGCGCTGATGGCGCTGCCGCTGGTGCCATCGCTGTCCTACGCCGTGGGCGAGGTGCGTGCCTGGATCCAGCTCGGCCCGTTCACCGCGCAGCCGGTCGAGTTCGCGCGCCCGCTCATCGTGATCTCGGTGGCGCTGCTGGCCCTGTCCACGGCGTCGTCGTTCCGCAAGGCCACCAAGCAGACCATCGCGATCACCGCGGTGCCATTGTTCGCGGCCGGGCTGCTCGCCCTGTACCTCGACGATCTGGGCCCGGCGCTAGCGATCTTCGCCGGTGGTGCCACGATCATCACCTTGTGCCTGCCCAAGATGCGCTACGCCCTGTGGCTGGCGGGGGCGGGTGCTGTGCTGCTCGGGCTGGTGTATCTCGTCTCGGGCAAGGTGCGCGACCGCGTCTCCGAGATCTGGGAGCCCGTGCTGCCCGATGGCAGCATCCGCCAGAACGGCATGGCGCAGATGGCCCTGTCGCGCGGCGGCTGGTTCGGCAGTGGATTCAACCGGGGCAATCCCACGGTGGTGCCGGTGGTGGAGAGCGATTATGTGCTCGCTGGCATCGGGGAGGAGCGCGGGTACGCCACCCTCCTGGTGATCGTCGCGCTGTTCCTGGTCATCAGCCTCGCCGGGTGGTACTCGGCGCTGCGTGCCCGCACGCTGGCGATGCGCCTGATCACCGCTGGCCTGACGGCAATGTTCAGCATCCAGGCGGCGTACGTGATCCTTGGCAATCTCGGCGTGGTGCCCATGACGGGAATGGTGACGCCGTTCCTGTCGAAGGGGGGCAGCGCGCTGATCGGCATGTGGTTCACGATCGGACTGATCGCCGGAGCTGGTTCACGGGCAGTCAATCTCAATGCGCCGCGCAGCGAGCGGGACCTCACCCGCCGCATCGCTCGCGTCACTCCGGGCATCCCGGCGTTCTGGGTGCTGGTCGTCGCGGGCACCGTCATTGCCACGGCGGTGGTGGATCCGCTGCCGGCGTCGCAGTTCGGTAGCTTCGTGCCGCTGGACAAGCGCAGCGACCTGCTGGCCCGCGATGGCCAGTTGCTGGCGAGCACGACCCACGATGCGAGCGGCACTAGCCGGATCGTTCATGGCGTGGCGGGGATGACCGATGACAATCAGCGCCTCATCAGTGTCGTGGACAATCGCATCCAGGAGTGGCCGAACTGCGGCAGTTGGTGGCGGTTGATGCTCGATCTTGATTGCCCGCCGCAGCCTGCGGTCTCCTCGCTCTCGCCGACGGTGCAGGCCGCTGCGCGCGATGCTCTTGGTGGGGTGTCGGGCGATGTCGTCGTCCTCGATACGGCGACGAGCTCGGTGCTCGCGGCATACTCGTCGCCCGACCCCTCGGGGCGCTGGGGCAATGGTCATCCGGCGCTCGCCGCGGACTCCGCGCCCGGCTCCACCTACAAGATCATCACAGCGGCCGCGGTGCTGGATGCTGGGCTGGACGGAGAGACCGAGGTCCGCTCCGAGTACACCCCGCCCGATGGCTTCGGCACGGTCCACAATCATGATCTCGGCCCGGCCGGCGGGTCCCTGGAGGAGGCGCTCGCCGAATCGTCCAACACGGCGTTCGCGGAGCTTGCCATCGAGATCGGTGCCGACCGGATCCGCGGCATGACCGAGGCGATGAGCGGCTGGGACAACGACGGCACCACGTTCGCCAGCAGGCCGGTCGCGCTCGGCGGCCTCGGCGATCCCGATGCGATCGCGCGTACCGGGTTCGGCCAGCAGGACGTGCGTGCTACCCCCCTCGCGATGGCGCATGCCGCAGCGATCGTGGCAACCGGCGGGACATCGAGCCCGCCCCGGTCGATCGTCGGCGCCTGCCGTGGCGATCGCTACGCCCCGACCGATGCACCGGCCCGCGAGCGTGTCATCGCGCCCGAGGCGGCGCAGCGCATCCGCGAGGGCATGGAGCTGTCCGTCACCAGCGGGAACGTGCCGGCCCTGCAGGGACTCACCGAGGACATCGCCGCCAAGACCGGCACCGCCGAGAACAGCAACGGCTTGTACGACGGCTGGATCGTCGCCATCGCCCCCGTCGAGGGCAGCAACATCGTCGTCGCGGTGCGTGTGCTCGCCGATACGGCGACGGGCACGGACCGGGGTGGCGCGAGCAGCGCCGGCCCGGTGGCTGCCGCGGTGCTGCGCGCCGCGATCGCGGACCGCGGCACCAGCATCAACCCCTGCGCGGGCAACTAGCCGATCATTCGCTGGATCGTTCCTCCAAGCCTCCGAGGGTGATGACGTACTCACTGGTGTCCTCGTCGAACCCGACGGTGTAGGTGGTGGGGAAGTATCCGTCGCGCGAGAAGACCCCGGGCTGCGGGATGTCCTTCTCGAGGGACGGCTTGCCGCGCAGCCAGTCGCGGGTGATCATCGGCTCGACGAACGTGAACTCGCCATTCCAGCTGCCCATGATGAGGGTGGACTCGAACACGTACTCGCCGGGGACGAGCCCCTCCCCGCCATCGAGCCAGTGCACCCCCATGTTGGGCACGCCCTGCATCTCGACCGGAGGCTCGGGCGGCACCACGTACCCGGCAGGCATATAGGGCTCGTCGGGCAGGTTCGCGGCCTTGGCGCCGAAATCCGGATCAGTAGGCACGATCGCGGCGACATCCGTCTCATCGATCATGTAGAAGTGCATGTCGAAGTGTGGCTTGTCGAACAGGCCGGGCGGCTCGTGGCCGCTGCTCGCCCAGTCGAGGGAGACATGGTCGAACATGGTGGAGTCGGCGCTCTCTGGAAGCTCGAGCGTCCAGACCGTGGGGGGCGCGTCCGGCTCATCGGGCAAACCGTCGAGCGCATCCTCGGTGAGCCGGATTCCCACCTCGCTGGGGTTGCCCTCGGCGTCAACGGTGACGAAGGCCGCGGCCTCCCCCTCGCCGACCGTGACGGCTGGCCCGCGCTCGAGGCTCGCCTCCGCTTGCTCAGTGACGACGGCGGTCGTTGTGCCGCTCGGTCCTGTGGTGGCGCTCGCAGCGCCCGGCTCGGTGTCGTCGCTGCCGCAGCTAGCAGCCAGGACGGCGAGGGTGATGCTGGTCGCGGCGAGCGACCGTCCACGCAGCACGGTGGTGGTCATGAGGGTGGTCCTTGTCCTACGGTGCGCGGCCTCGGCTGGTCGTGCTCCCACCGATAATCTTGCGCGCCTTTCGCACGGAATGTAAGAGCTTCCGGCTAGGTCAATTCCGGCTAGGTCGCGTCCCGTGCCCGGCCACGCTGCGACCACCAGGCGATCGCCCCCGCAAGGGCGACCAGCAGCGCGATGGCCAGCGGCGGCGAATAGGTGAACGCGCGCCACCAGGCAGTGAGGATCGCGATGCCGCCGAGCGAGTAGATCGCGGCCCACGCCGCGCAGCCGGCGAGCATGGCGATCAGGTAGCGGATGAACCGCATGCGGGTGGCACCGGCTGTGGCGTTCACAGCGGTCTGCAGGCCAATGGTGAAGAAGGATGCGGTGACAGCGGGGGGCCCGTAGCGATCGATGATGGCGCGGGACCGCTCGAGCCGGGGCTCGATGCGGGCGCCGAGCCGCGTCCGGTACAGCCCGGCTCCGAGCAGCCGCCCCAGCCAGTAGGTGGCCTGGGCGCGGAGGAACACGATGCCGAACAGGGCGAGGTAGACAACGACGAAGGGGTGCCCGGCGAGGAAGCCGTACTCCATGGTCCCCTCCCCTGGCACGTCCGTGGCTGGCAGTCGTCCCGATACTAGTGCGCCTGGCCACCGTGCGGGGATCGTCGATCAGGCGCAGCGCAGCCGGGCGCGCAGTGGTCTGCACTGTTAGCGTTTGCCCCAGGGTTTGTTGCTCGCCTAGGGAGGGTCATGCACCGAGGTCTAGCAGTGCGCGCGATGCTGGCGGGAGCCGTGGGGCTGCTCGCGGTCGCGGGAGCGGGTGGCGCGGCAGCGCAGTCGTCCGCCGAGGATTTCGAGTTCGATGGTGTCGAGGCGGTGTACCTGCTCGAGCGCGATGAGGAGGGCCGCGCTCGGATGCACGTCACCGAGACGCTGACCGCGGAGTTCCCGGACCGCGATCAGAACAAGGGCATCGTGCGGGGATTGCCCCGCAAGCACGACGGGCACCCACTGGGCACCGAGGTGGAATCGGTGACGCGCAACGGCGAGCCGGAGCCGATCTATTCGGAGACCAGCGAGGGCGACGAGCTGCTGGTCGCCACTGGCACGGATGACTTCCTGCGGGGCGAGCAGGTCTTCTCGATCGAGTACCGGATGCGCGATGTGATCGACGACGTCGGCGACGCGCAGGAATGGTATTGGGATGTGCTTCCCGCGGGATCGGCGCAGCCCTATGGGCCGGTGACGGTGACGCTGGAGCTCTCCCCGGAGGTAGCCGGGCTGTTCGACGGCCGCGCGCGCTGCCTGGAGGGCGCGGAGGGCTCGACGCGTGAATGCGAGGTGAGCATCGACGACGATGAGGTGCGCTTCACCTCGACGCGGCCGCTGGCCGAGGGCGAGGGCATGACCGTTGTGGCTGGATTCGCTGCGGGCGCCTTCGAGCCCTACACGGAGGGGGCGCTCGGCGTGGTCGCCTCCGTGCTCACGGGCGCGGCGGCGCTTCTCGCGGCGGGAGCCCTCGCCCTCGCGACCCGTGTGCGGGCCACGGTGGGCCGGTCCGTGCCACGCTCACGGGCGATCACCGCCTCCTACTCGGTGCCGCAGGGCCTGTCGATCCTGCGGATGGCCGCCATCCACGGGGGCACGATGGAAGCGCGCGCGGTGCCGGCGCAGATCGTCGATCTCGCCATCCGCGGCACCATCCGCCTTGTCGAGGTGGAGAGCGGCGCGGGCCACGAGTACCAGGCGGAGCTAGTGGATCCCACGGGCCTCGATGCTGACGAGCAGGAAATCGTCGATGCGTTGTTCCCCGCCGGCAGCACCGTCCACGAGCTCAGCGAGCCTAGCTCGAGCACCGCGAGCGCGATCACGGCACTGCAGCGCCGGATAAAGAGCGAGGTCGTCGCCGACGGCTACCGCCGGAAGGTGCCGGTGCCCCGGGGCGTGGTCGCCGGAGGCGCGGTGGCGCTCGGCAGCGCGGTGGCGGCGATCATCGCGCTGGCGATGCTGGGCCCGGATTGGCGGATCGCGGTGGCCATCGGCGCAGTGGTGGTTGCTTTGCCCGCGATCGTGCTGGCCTTCGACATCCGGCCCCTCACCGGCAAGGGCCGGCCCGTGGTGGACCAGCTCGAGGCGACGGCGAAGTACTTCGACTCGGTGGAGTCCTCGCGCACCAGCACGCACGGCACGACGGATCTTCCAGGCAGCGAGCTGCCGGTGATCGAGTTCCATGAGCGTGCCCTGCCGCAAGCGATGCTGTGCGGGGCCGCGAAGGACTGGGTGGAGCGCTTGTCCAGCACGTACGAGGAGGAGGGAGTCGCACCGTACTGGTTCGTCGGGCCCCGCCCCTTCAGCCCCATGGTCTTCATCGCGCTGCAGGGCGGGTTCGGGTCCACCGGGGCGCAGGCGGCCGGTGGGTCCGCGAGCGGGTTCAGCGGCGGCTCGGTCGGCGGTGGCGGGGGCGGCGGCTCCGTCGGCGGGCGCTAGACCAGTTGGAGGAGCGGCTGGATGCCAGCGACGGAGCGCAGCGGAGTCCGGGGATCGCTGTCGCCGAATTTTCCGAGGAAGTTGAGGAATCGCTGCAGGTGCGCGGCGATCTCCTCGTGGGTGTAGAGCTTCGGGTTCGCCTCGATGTCGAGGACCAAGGCGCTGTGCTGGTCATAGCGGATGGTCACGACTAGATCGTGGACGAGTCCGTCGGTGAGCGACTGGCTGACCGCGGTGGTGCCCTCGATCAGGATGGTGGGATCGGCGAGCGCGAGGTTGATCGTGGGGCCGAAGGCGTGCGCGTGGTCGCCGATCAGTCCGTGCTCGCGGATGATGTCATCGTTGCGGAAGCGCTGGTGCGCGATCGCTCCCGCGATGCGGTCGCGCGCTGCACGGATGGCTTCGGAGATGGTGGTGTCCTCGTTGATGCCGGTGCGCAGCGGAACGGTATTGCCCAGCGCGCTCGCTGAGCGCCGGATCGCGATGCGGGTGCGCGCGGGGACCGGGAACGTGAGGGTGGTGTCGCTGGTTCCGGTGATGCGGCTGAGGTAGCCGGCGAAGGCCGCCGTGATGATCGCGGTGGCGGTGCTGCTGGAGTACTGCGCGACCTCATCGAGCATCGAGGCAGTGCTCGCGGGGATCGCGGCGGATTCGCGGACTGTTGCCACGGACGCTGGCGCGGTGGTGCCGGCCAGGCTCGTTGCCTCGGTGGCACCGTCAAGGGTGGTGGACCAGTAGTCGTGGTCGCCGTCGTAGGCTGCCGAGCCACGGTAGGCATGGTCCTGCTCGACAAGGTCGGTGATGGGCAGGCCACGGAAGGGCGGGGCGGACCGATCGGCGAGCATGGCGTTGTGCACCTGCGCGACGCGGCGCAGGAAGAGCTGGCAGGACGCCGGATCGGCGATGATGCGATGAACCCTGGTGTACCAGATGTGCTGGCTCGGCCCGAGGACGAGCAGCGCGGCTTCGAGGAGCGGCCCGTGGAGCATGTCGACCGGGGTCGAGCGTTGCAGGCACATCCAGTCCTGCGCCGCGCCGGCGGGGTCGTCCTCGCCGGAGAGGTCGACGATCGCGAGGCCCGCGCCCCGGGGAGCGCTCGTGATCTGCTGGTAGGGCCAGCCATCATGCTCGGTGATGCGAGTCGTGGTGAGTCCGCACTCGGCGGCGGTCTGATCGATGGCGCGGCGCAGGATGCCGGCGTCGAGCGGGCCGTCGATGGTGACGTAGCGGGCCAGGCAATCCGGGATGCCGGGGTTCATGCGCTGCGCGAACCAGGCATTGGCCTGCGATGCGGTGAGCGGGATGCGCCCAGTCTCCATCGCTGCTTGGTCTCTCTGGCTCGCCTTGCTCATCTCAGTGTGTTCATCCATCTGGTCCCCCGGAACGTTACATGCGCGGTGTTGCCGTTACCGTGCATCCGTGGCCGAGCAGTGTCTCGGTTTGGTAACCCGCCTCGGCGGTGCTCGCATTCCTGGTTCCGTGGTCCCCTTCCCGTGCCCGGGTGATCTTGACCGCGCCCGGGTGACTCTTACCGTAGTGGATGTGGCCTTTGCTGACGATCGGTCAATTGGATGACGCCAATCCTCGGGGCACGCAGCGCCGATCCATGGTGTGGCGTTGTTCACGCATGGGTTACGGGAGCGAAACCTACTGTGACAATATGTCTCATCAACAGGGGTCTCACGCTTCGTGCCTGCCACGATCGCCCCGCCCAGCGACACCGTCACCCGGCCTGCCCGATCCGAAGGAGCCCACCCTCATGAGCGCCAGCCTCGATCTCCCCACGGCTCCCCCCACCGCTCCCGAGAAGTCCAGCGCCTTCGCGAGCAGGATCCCTACCGCCGCGCGCAATGCCTGGAACCTCACCCTCGGCGAGGGCCTCGAGCCCTACGCCCCCACGCCCTCGACGGTGATCCACGAGGCCCCGCACCGCACGCTCCGCAAGTACGACGTGCCTGCGGGCGGCAACCATGACGACCATCCCGTGCTGCTCGTCCCGCCGCTGGCCGTACCGATCTCCTGCTTCGACCTCCGCTCCGAGCAGAGCCTCGCCCAGCACCTCATCGACACCGGCCACGCGCCCTACGTCGTCGACTACGGCACCATCTCCTTCGCCGACCGCGACCTCGGGTTCGAGGAATGGATCGACGACATCATCCCCGCAGCCATCGAGCGCGTCTCCACCGAGCATGGCGGCAAGCCGATCGACGTAGTGGCCTGGTGCCTGGGCGGGACGATGACGCTGCTCTCCGCCGCCGCGCACCCCGAGCAGCCCATCCGCTCCATCGCCACCGTCGCCACCCCCATCGACTACGCGAAGCTGCCCAACCTCGTGCCGCTGCGCACCGCCGCCCGCTTCACCGGCGGACGCGTCACCACCTACGGCACCAAGCTCATGGGCGGCATGCCCTCCCCCTTCGTCAAGCTGACCTTCCGTGCCACCGCGTTCCAGCGGGAGCTGAAGAAGCCCTGGTTCATCGCCCGCAACCTCGGCAACACCGAGACCCTCGCCCGCATGGAATCCATCGAGCGGTTCATGAGCCAGATGCCCGGCTACCCCGGTCGGCTCTACCTGCAGCTGTGGCAGCGCATCATGCTCCGCAACGATCTCGCCAAGGGGCAGCTCATCCTCGGTGACCGGCGCATCGATCTCGGCCGCGTGGACAAGCCCGTGCTCGCGATCGCAGGCACAGGTGATGCCATCACCTCGGTTCCTGCTGCCCGCCACCTCGCGACGATCCTCACGGGCTCGCCCGGTGTGCGCTTCGAGACCGCGCCGGGCAGCCACCTCGGTGTGCTCACCGGCCCCGGAGCGCCCGAGCACACCTGGCCCCACATCGACGCCTTCCTCGCCGAGCAGCAAGCCACCGCCAACGCGTAGCCGTCCGGTTCCGCGACGCTGTTCACGGCCTTGTCGCCCGCGCGCCATCCCCTCCTTGGCTCCGTGTTGGCCCGTCCCGTCACGCTGGGCATGCCGGATACCCGGCATGGATCGGCTGGCCTAGCAAAGGACTCGGGGCATGGAATTCTCGCGGCGCGCGATGCTGCAGGGCGCACTGATCGGCACCTCCGTCCTGGGGGCATCGACCCTGGGCATCAGCGACACAGCAGGACTTGCGCGCGCCCAGTCGATCGGGCCGCTGCTCTCCCGCTCCCGGCCGCGCCTCACCCACGGCGTCGCTACCGGTGATCCCCGCGCGGACGGAGCGCTCGTGTGGGCGCGCAGCGACCGGCCCGCCCGCATGATCGTCGAGACTTCTGCCACCGAGGATTTCACCGCGCCCGCGCGCTACCTCGGCCCCATGCTCACCCCTGCCACCGACGGCACCGGCACCTTCCGGGTCCCGGGCCTGCCCGCGGGCACCGACGTGCACTACCGGGTGACGCTCGAGTCCGGCGGCGCACTGTCCGAGCCGGTCGCCGGTATTTTCCGCACGGCCCCGGCCAGGCCGAGCACCATCCGGCTCGCCTGGTCCGGTGATGTAGCCGGGCAGGGCTGGGGCATCAATACCGAGATGGGCGGCATGCGCGGCTTCGCCACCATCGCCGACCGCTCCCCCCATCTGTTCCTCCACTCCGGCGACTCGATCTACGCCGACAACCCGCTCGAGGAGACCGTCACGCTGCCCGATGGCCGCATCTGGCGCAACGAGCTGAGCGAGGCCAAGGCGCAGGCAGCCACCACGCTCGGGCAGTTCCGCGGCAACTACGCCTACAACCTCACCGAGGCGAACTACCGCCGGTTCAACGCCAGCGTCGCGCAGGTCGTGCAGTGGGACGACCACGAGGTCACCAACAACTGGTACCCCGGCGAGTCTCCCGAGATCGACGCGATGGCCCGTGCCGCCTGGCAAGCCTTCCATGAATGGCAGCCGATGCGACCGTCCGAGGCCGTCGACGGGCGCCTGTTCCGCGCCATCCCCTACGGCCCGCTGCTCGACGTGTTCGTCCTCGACATGCGCGCCTACAAGGACCCCAACACCAGCCACGCCCAGGACACCGGGCAGGTCCTCGGCCCGCGTCAGGCGCAATGGCTCATCGACTCGCTGCGCGCCTCCACGGCCCAGTGGAAGATCGTGTGCAACGACCTGCCCCTTGGCCTGATCGTTCCCGACGGCGACCACATCGAGGGCATAGCCAACGGGCGGCCAGGCTCCCCGGGCGGGCGCGAGTCCGAGCTCGCCCGCGTGCTCACCGCCATCCGCGACGTGCCCGGCGTGGTGTGGCTGACCGCCGACGTGCACTACACCGCCGCGCACCACTACTCCCCCGAGCGGGCCGCCTACCAGGATTTCAGCGAGTTCTGGGAATTCGTCACCGGGCCGCTCCACGCCGGGGGGTTCGGCCCCAACGAGCTCGACCCGACCTTCGGGCCGCGCGCCGAGTTCATCCACGCCCCCGAGACGCCGAACACCTCTCCGCTCGACGGGTACCAGCACTTCGGCGAGGTCATCATCGACGGCGAGACCCGCTCGCTGACGGTCAACCTCTGCGATACCTCCGGCGCTGTGCTCTACACCAAGGAACTATCCGCGCGGTAGAGTTCGGGCCGCGCGGTAGGGTTCGGGCTTGCGGCAGCAGCGCGCGCAGCGCGGCAGGAGCACCGCGGGAACGGAGGATCGTTGCGCACCGACGAGCATGCATCCGGCGAGCATCCCGACGATGAGCCGCTGACCGAGACCACGCGGCCCGATGAGCGCTTCACCCTCGCCAGCGAGCGCACCTTCCTGGCCTGGATCCGCACCTCGCTCGGCCTCATGGTCGCTGGCATCGCCCTCATCCATGTCGTTCCCGAGTTCGCCAACGAGACCATCCGCAGCCTCATCGGCGGCTCGCTGGTCGTGCTCGCCGGCGCCGCGGCCGCCGCGGGCCTGGGTCGCTGGTTCGCCGTCGAGAAGGCGCTGCGCACTGGCTCCGACATGCCGGGCAGCAGGCATCTCGTCGCATTGACCACAGTGGTCGTGCTCGTCTCCGCCATCGCGGTGATCGCCATCATCGCCGACGCCCTCTCCGCCTGACCATGCCCGGATCCGCAGGAGGCGCACCAGAGCAACCAGGCGCCGCGGACTCGATCGCGCTCGCGCAGCGCGTCGTCGCCCTCCTCGAATCGGGGGCCCGGCAATCGACCTACAAGCTCGCCACGCTGCTCGCCCTGGTCGATGAGGCCGTCGAGAACCCGGTCCCCACCACTGCCGAGCTCGCGGTCCCCGTGCCCCACCTCGCGCAGCGCGTGATCGCCTACTACTGGCCGCAGGTGCAGCCCTACACCGCCAGCGGTCCCCTCCGGCAGGGCTGGCCCCAGGGATCCGCGAAAGGTCCCGGCGGGGGCATGCCGCGCATCCCCCGGCTGATCGCGGAGGCCCGCGCCGCGCTCCGCGCGGAAGGGCACTCCACCGCCGACCACGCGCGCGAGTCCGGGTCCGCGGTGTACGAGCACCTCGTTCGCGATGTCGCCCACCAGCTCGCCCGCAACCCGCTCACCTACCTCCAGACTCCCGTCCGGGTGCCGCAGGGCGCGAGCACGGACTTCCTCTTCGATGCCAGTGGCTTCCACAACTCCATCAGCCGCGCTGCCCTCTATGCTCACGGCCCGCTCGTCCTGCGGCCCGGAGTGGCGGCCGCGCTCCGCGAATGCGCTCCCCTGCTGCGCCCCGTCATCGAGATGACCTGGATCGCCGACATCGTGCGGTTCAACGCCACCGACCTCGACCACGACGATCTCGCCGGCTTCCTCTTCGGCGCCGACCGCTCCTCGCTCATCCGCCTGCACGACCCCCTGCGCGACATCCAGCACGGCCGCTGCTTCTACTGCGCTGCCCCGCTGCGGGCCACGCCGCACGTCGACCACGTCCTGCCCTGGTCGCGGATACCGCTGGACGGCACCGCGAACCTCGTGCTCACCGATGCGCGCTGCAACAGCAACAAGCTCGCGATGCTCCCCGTGCGCGACCACCATGAGCGGGCCATCGGGCGCCCCGATCCGCTGCTGCGCGAGCTCTCCGCGGCGTCAGGCCTGCCCGTCCTGCTCGACCGCACCACCGCCGCCGGGATCGGCATCTACACCACGATCCCCACCGGGACTTTGCTGTGGCGGGGCCGCGATTCCTACGAGATCCACCAACGGCGGCGCGGCACGGACTAGGGGCCGGACTAGCTAGCCCGCCACCGGCACGGCAGCATCACTGACCGCATCGAGGATCACGCCGTGCTCGAAGCCGCCCCGCTCGGCGCGCTTCTGCGCCGCGGCGAGCTCGAGCTCGAGCCTTCCATGGCCATGCTGGGCGAGCAGCGAGAGCAGCACCTCGTACAGGTCCGCAGCCTCGTCGAGCACGTCCTCGGGCGCGGCGGCGGTCAGCTCGGAGCACTCCTCGCCCAGCTTGCTCAGCAAGGCCACGCGCCGGTCCTCGCCATCGACCACATGCACCAGGGGATCCCGTCCCGAGGCTCTGATGATGTGCGGGATGTGGTCGCGTACCAGCTTGCTCATGTCCACGATTTCTACCCGACGATGCGCTCGGCTGGACCAGAACGCCAAAGTTGGCCCCCGGCGGAAGGTTCCGTGGGGGCCGCGCTGCGGGCGGCGCGCGCACCGGCAGAGCGGTATTGTCATCCCAGCAAGCCGACAGACCAGGGAGGGACGAGCACGATGGCCGATGATCAGCGCGCCACCCATCCCGGCGTCCCCGGCACCGAGCGCGCGGCGCCCACTGCGCGCGACATCCGGCGCTGGCGCCGCTACCTCGCCAATGAGCGCGCCGAGGCCGCGGTGTACATGGATCTCGCCGAGCGCCGTACCGGCGAGGAACGGGAGATCCTCCTTGCGCTCGCCCACGCGGAGGGCCGCCACGAGGCGCACTGGCGGCGTCTCCTCGGCGACCACGTCGGCATGCCCCTGCGCGGCGATGTCCGCACCCGCATGCTCGGGTTCCTCGCCCGCCGCTTCGGCTCGGTGTTCGTGCTCGCCCTCGTCCAGCGCGCCGAGAAGCGATCGCCCTACGCCTCCGATACCGACGCCACCAGCGCGATGACCGCGGACGAGCACATCCACGAGGAGGTCGTGCGCGCCCTCGCCACCCGGGGCCGCAACCGCCTCTCCGGGACCTTTCGCGCCGCCGTGTTCGGCGCCAACGACGGGCTCGTCTCGAACCTCGCGCTCATCCTCGGCTTCGCCGGAAGCGGCGTGGGCAATGAGGTCATCCTCCTCGCTGGCGCGGCCGGCCTGCTCGCGGGCGCGATGTCCATGGCAGCGGGCGAGTACATCTCGGTGCGGTCGCAGCGGGAGCTGCTCGAAGCGTCCACCCCTAGCCCCCACACCCGCGACGCAGTGCCTGACCTGGACGTCAACGAGAACGAGCTGGCACTGGTCTACCGCGCGCGGGGCATGTCCCCGGCGGAGGCGGAGCAGCGCGCCACCGACGTCCTCGCGGGGCTGCGCACCGATGACACGGACGGGCAGCCCGCCACTGATGCGCACGAGAACATCGGCACCGCGATGCGGGCCGCGCTCGCGAGCTTCGGGTTCTTCGCCTCCGGCGCGATCATCCCCGTGATTCCCTACGCGATCGGCATCGAGGGCTTCGCGGCCCTGGTCACCGCATGCGTGCTCGTGGGCATCGCGCTCATCGCCACGGGTGTGGTGGTGGGCCTGCTCTCCGGTGGCCCGCCGGCCAAGCGAGGCGCCCGCCAGCTGGCGATCGGGTTCGGTGCCGCAGCGGTGACGTATCTACTCGGCCTCGCGTTCGGCACCACCATCGGCTGACCCGTCGTCCGCGCGGCGCTCGTTGGCAACCAGTTCCTCGAGCAGCTCGACGGTCGCGTCGGCGGCGATGCGAAACGGCTCGAGCACCACCTCGATGCCTGCCCCAGCGAGATCGACCGCGTCGCGCTCATTGTGCGCGGTCACCACGATGCGCCCCGCATAGGCATGATGGCGCAGGCCATGCAGCAACGCCCGGTTCACGTCAGCCACCGGCACGGTGCTGATGACCGCGCGCGCGGACTCGAGCGGCAACGCCTCCAGGAAGTGGACGTCCTCCGCGCACCCGAATACCACCTGCATGCCATGCCGGTGCCGGTGCTTCACGCGATAGGGGTCGCAATCCACCGCGAGCACCCGCCACCCATCGGTCGTCAGCCGGTCCGCTATCCGGCCACCGAAGCGACCGAGGCCGTAGAGGATCACATCGCATGGCGGCCGATCCTGCGCAGGGCGGTGCGCCCGGCCCTGCGTGCGATCGAACCGCTCGAGCCACGGCCCGATCCGCTGGAAGATCTGGTGCGAGTACAGGATCAGGTACGTCGAGCCACCGATGGTGATCAGGCCGACCACCGTGATCAGGCTGACCGTGGCGTTGGTGATATGGCCGAGGCTCAGCCCGAGCGCGGCAAGGATCAGGGAGAACTCCGAGATCTGCGCGACGGTCAGGCCCGCGAGGAACCCCACCCGCACCGGATAGCGCATCAACGCCATGATCACCAGCACGATCAGCGGGTTGCCCACCAGCACGAAGACCGACAGGACGATCGCCTCGGAGATCTGCTCGCCCGCGTCGGTGAATTCCAGCTGCGCGCCGAGCGCGAGGAAGAAGAACAGCAGCAGGAAGTCCCGCAGGCTGACCAGGCGGGCTCCTAGCGCGTCACGATATGGCGTGGAGGCCAGCGACATGCCCGCGAGGAAGGCGCCCACCTCGGAGCTGAAGCCCAGCCAATCACTGACCGCCGCGACGGACACCGCGTACGCGACGCCGAACAGCACCAGCAGCTCCTGCGATCGCGCCACCGTGTGCAGCAGCCGGGGCAGCACCAGCTTCATCAGCAGCACCACGCCAACGACCAGTGCGACGCCCTTCGCGAAGACCGTGAAGATATCGGCGCGCATCGAGCCACTCGATTCCTGCCCGAACGCGGTCAGCACGATCATCACGGCCACGACGACGATGTCCTGCACGATGAGGAACCCCACCGCGATGCGACCGTGCAGGTGGTCGATCTCGCGCTTGTCGGACAGCAGCTTGACGATGATGATCGTGGACGAGAAGGTCAGGGCCACGGCCACATACAGAGCGGTCACCACGTCCATGCCCAGCAGCCGCGCGATCCCGAAGCCGATGATCGAGGTGAACGCGACCTGCCCGAGCCCGGTCGCCAGCGCGACCGGGCCGGTACTTCGGATCAGATGGATATCCAGCCGGAGCCCCACCAGGAACAGCAGGATCGCGATGCCCAGGTGGGCCAGCAGCTCGATGGTGCCATCGGTGGTCACCCAGCCCAGGCCCACTGGACCAACGAGGATGCCGACACCGATGAACGCCACGATGAGAGGCTGCTTGAGCCACACAGCGAGCAATGCAGCACCAGCGGCCACGGCAAGGATCCCGGCGATGAGGGGAAAGTCATGGACCTGCATCGGCGCATCCATCCGTGGACGAGTCCTGCCTGTTCTCTACCTTCTCACAGGCGCTTGTCCGGGGGAAAGGGCGCGCGAGGCCTACTCGGGGGCCGCGGGAGGCGCTTCCCCCGGCACTGAACCAGCCGGAACGAGCCGCACTGGAATCTCCGGGAAGCCGCCCGACGTGTCGATCCGCTGGGGAGCACCACCCTCGAGCACCAATGGCGAGCGGTGCGCCACGCTCACGCTGGTGATGTCGTAGCACTGCGGCGCGAGAGCGAGCACGATGTGCCCGGTCGCGGTAGCCGGGGCTGTCGTGTAGGGCGCGCCGCCAGCGGGATCGCACGGCGCTAGCTGCAGGCTGGCACCGGGGACCACGGCTCCGGTTCGCGCGTCGAGCACCTTCAGCGACCCGGCCCGCCATCCGTCGCCGAGCCCGCCGGGGCCATCGAAGAACCTGATCTCCGCAGGCGCGTGCTCGCCCGAGCCATCGACCACCACCTGGCGCATTCCCTCGGGCACCGGGTAGGCATTGTCGGGCAGCGCACCGAGCGTGAAGTGATAGCAGCCCAGCGGGCCGTCGAGGATCAGCTGGCCCGAGTCGTCGGTCGTGCCGGTGATCGTGGTGATCGGCTCGACGGGCTCGGGGCTGCTCGGGGAATCGCAGGCCTCGAACACGTGGGCGTGTACCTCGACGCCGCCGAGCGGGGAGCCGCTCAGCGTGCGGGCGACGACGTCGAGCTCCCCTTGCTCCGGGGCTCCAGCGAGATGACGGCCATCCGGCTGCCCGGGCTCGGGCTCGGCTGGCGGGGCCTCGACGCCTTCCGCGGGCTCGGCGGGAAGCTGGGGCTCCACTACGGGATCGGCAGGCTCCGGGGCTGGCTCTGGCTCCTGATCCGGGGCTGGCTCCGGCTGGACAGCGGGCGCGCCAGGCTCGGGAGCGGGCGGGGCTGGTGGCTCTGGTTCAGGCTGGGGCGCCACCGGAGCGGGCGGGGCTGGAGCGGGTGCCACTGGAGCTGGCGCGGGCGCAGGAGGCCCGTCCAGGATCAGGATGGGTGGCGGCTCGGCCACCACGCGTGCCGGGACGCTCGGGGGCACGTCCGCAGCGGACGGGGTCTCGCCTGCCTGAGTCTCGCCGGCTTGGGCCCCCTCGTCCTGGGTCCGCTCAGGAAGGACGCCGCTCTGCTGGGAGTCATCGGCCACGGGGTCAGCCGTCCGCTCAGCGGTGGAGCCGAGGGGCAGGGGACGGTAGTTGTACACCATCTCGGAGTCGGGTGATCCGCACGCGGCAGCCAGGGCGGCGCCCCCGGCCACGAGCGCGAGGGGCAGGCCGCGCCAGGCCGGGCGCCCCGGCGAGCGCATTGTGTTGTCGCCCACGCTGATCACTCCCCTGCTGGCGTTGCTGCGTCTGTTGATATTTCACTCTCCCAGCAGCGGGAATGCACGCATCCAGGAGCCGTGCCGCGCAAACGAACCTGGATCGTGACAGCACTGTTACCGGCCATTCCCGGTGCGCGACCGCAACAGGTTCTCCTACGCTGTGGGGGACGAATCCTTTATTGCTCAACCTGCGAGGTACCTGTCTTGACGCCATCGTTCGTTCCTCGCGGTGCCCGGATGCTTGCCCGCACCGCCGATGCAGTGCTCGAGGGCACTGTGGTGGGGAGCTTCTCGTCGCTGGGACTGTCCGCGCGCCGGGCGCTGCCGGAATGGCCGGGCGATCCCGAGCTGCACGCGCTGCGCGACAAGACTGTTCTCGTGACCGGCGCCGGGTCCGGGATCGGTGCCGAGTGCGCCCGGCAGCTCGCGATGCTCGGTGCCCGGGTCCTGCTCGGTGTGCGAACGCCGAGCAAGGGCACCGAGACCGCTTCGTGGATCCGCGGTTCGGTGCCCGGTGCCGACGTCGATATCGTCGACATCGACGTCGCTGATCTGTCCTCGGTGCGTCGCGCGGCACGCCATGTGCTCTCCGTCGAGCCCCGGCTGGATGTTGTCATCCACAACGCGGGCGTGCTGCCGAAGGAGCGCGAGCTCACCACTGACGGCCATGAGGTGACCCTTGCGACGCACGTCCTCGGTCCGCTGCTGCTGTCAGAGCTGCTGCGCCCAGCGCTTCGGGCCTCCGGCACCAGCCGCGTCGTCTTCGTCTCTTCCGGCGGCATGTACACCCAGGGGCTCGCCGTGGATGATCCCGAGTACGCGCAGGGCGAGTACAAGGGCGCGGTGGCGTATGCCCGCACCAAGCGCATGCAGGTGTCGCTGGTGCCGCTGCTCGCGCACCGGTGGGCGGTCGATGGCATCGCGGTGCATGCCATGCACCCTGGTTGGGCGAACACCCCGGGCGTGGTCGATGCGCTCCCGGGGTTCCACCGCTTGATGCGTCCCCTGCTGCGCGATGCACGGGCCGGGGCCGACACGATCGTGTGGCTCGCGGCCGCGGCCCCCGCTCCGGAGTCCGGGCACTTCTGGCACGATCGCCATCAGCGTTCCCCGTTCCGGCTACCCGGCACCAAGCACGATGAGCATGACGTGATGCGGCTGTGGGAGTTCTGCCGTGGCGTGCTCGACCTGCCGGTGCGCTAGCGGCTCAGCAGGTTCCGGGTCCTGGGTAGTCCTGGTTGATCAGGATCCCATACTCGAAGGAATTGCCCTCGGGGGTGAATCGGGTGATTCCCGCTGGCGCGCATGGGGCGGTGGTTCCTGCGACGCCCACCGCGTCGTAGCAGGTGTTGGCAAGTTCCAGCTCAATGATGCCGGAGTCATCGGAAGGCGGCGTGATGAGGTCGATTCCGCTGGTGTCGCATCGCTGCAGCCGTATCCCTAGGCCATCGATCGGATCATTGGTTTCGAGGTCGGTGACGCGCAGGGTGGTGTCCACGACATTCTCGGGGAGCCGGGCTGGGCCGTCGTAGAACTCGATGGGCACGGTCAGCGTGTCGTTGTCACCCGCTATCTCGCCGCCGAAGAGGCCCGATGGCACGGGCAGGTGGGCGGTGGGAGCTTCTGTCAGCGTGACGCTGTAGCAGCCAGGCGCGAGGCCCTCGATGGTCATCACGCCGTCGGATCCCGTTCCGCCACGGGCGGCGAACCGTGGGTTGAGGTCTGCACCGGGGCCATCGGAGTAGCACGCATCCATGGCGGAGACGGTGAATTTGGCGCCCGGCACAGGCGCGCCACTGGTTGTGGTCGCGGCGACCACGAGCTGGCCGCTGGCTGGATCGCTCGTGCTGGGTGACGCGGTTGGCTCGCTCGGTGCGGTCGCGGGAGCAGTCGTCGGAGCCTGCTCGCCTGGCTCCTGGGCTCCAGGTCGTAGCGGCTCGGCTTCTGGCGAGCCTGCCGCTGAGGATTCGTCAGGCGTCGGGGCCGGTGTTTCGAGAGACGTTCCGGCGATGGGCTCGGTGGTGGTGCCGCACGCGGTGGCGAGAGCGAGCCCGGGGGCGAGGATGGCAATGGCGAACGGATGGACGGAGCGCAACGGTCCCTCTTTCTCGATGACGGCATCTTCACCTGGTCATCGCGCCCCACTGGTGATCTTGTTAGCGGTAGCGCATGATCCGCGCCATTTGTTCACCCAACCGTGACCTGACTCACCCCGTGCCCACCAGGATCACTGCCGCTCGAGGCGGGCGAGCGCCTTGCGGAGCCCACGGCGCGCGGACTCCGCGAGCTCGGGAATGCTGAGGGCGTACTCGATCCTGGATGAGGTGATCCCGGCAGCGGCGAGACTGCCGGGAGGCGCGGTGAGCATGCGGAATACCTCGGCGACGGCGACACCGTGCGCGGCCCGGGCGTGCGGGACCAGTGGTCCGCTGGTGGGCACGATCGCGGGCTGGAGCACGCGGGCGTAGAACCCGCACCGGCCGGTGTCGATCATGCGGACTATGACGGCCTTGTCCCCGGCGTGCATGCCGAGCTTGTAGCAGGGCTCGCGGGGCTGGCTGATCTGGATGATCGCATCGCTCCAGGACCAAATGTCGCCGATGCAGGCAGTGTCCTCGCTGATGCCAGTGATCGTGAGGTTCTCGCCGACCCCGCCCTCGCGGAGCGGGTAGCCGTCAGCTCGCCACGCGGGGTAATGCTGGGCCGGGTAGAGGTAGATGGCCTTGTCCGGGCCGCCGTGCACCGCGGTGTCGGCCTGCTCGTCGCCGTCGAGGTTGTGCGGGCGCAGCCCGATGGTGGCGCTGTCCACAGGACGCTTGCTGATGGCGCTGCGCACGTCCTTGCCGCCCAATGTGCCGAGCACTGCGGGGCGCCCGACGCGGACGGCGACGATGCGCGGGAGCCGCGGGCTGGCGGGCTGCGCTGGTCGGTTTTCCACGAGTGCCTGGCCTAGGGGGAGGTCTGGAAGTCAGCGAGCGCGAGCCCGGAACCGGTCAGGGTGACGTCCACGCCCTCCTCGGTGACCGTGACTGAAGTAGCAGTGAGGCCGTCGGGCAGGGCTCCCACCGATTGGCTCGCGCCGCCCTTGATGGCATCGGTGATGGCCTCCGGCAGAGGCAGCCCAAGGATCTCGGCGTTGCCGAGGTCGATGACGACGTTGCCATCCTCGATCCGTGGCGTGGCGTCGACGGTAGCGGTGCCGCGCATGAGCTCGACGACGAGCGCCTCCCGCGCGGGCTGCGGGACCACCCCGTCGATGGTGATGCTCACGCCGGGGAGGATGGAGACGTCGCCGCCGTCCTTCTCCTGGATCGCCTGGAAGATGGTTTCCGCGGTGATGCGCGCGATGACGGTGACGTCACCCGCGACGGGGTTGTCCCGGTCGGTGATATCGATATCGCCGAGCTCGATGGTCAGCGCGGAACCACGCAGGTCGCCGGTGCCGATGGTGCCGCTGTCGATCGACAAGGACTCGATGCGGTCGTTCATCAGCGCGGGCAGCAGGGGTTGCATGCCGAACGAAGTGCTGGGCTCGGATTGCCAGGACTCCCCGAGCGGTTCCCGGATCTCCCCGCCGACTATGAAGCGTGTGACGATCTCTGCTGCCCCCGCGATGATCGCGAGAAGCACGAGGAGCGTGACGACGGCCTTGAGCAGCCCGCGCATGCGTGTTCCTTCCTGTTTCCAGTGGTGTGGCGTGAGGCCGGTAGCTATCGAGCGGGCACGGCTAGCGCTGCGGCCGCTCGGCAAGCACGGCGGTGAGCGTGTCGGGCCGGTCGGTGACGATGCCATCGAGACCGAGGTCGAGCAGTCGATGCATCTCCGCCGCGTCGTTGATGGTCCACGCATGAACTTCGATGCCCAGGTCGTGGCAGAGATCGACGAATCGTTGATCGACCACTGTCCGGCCCCGATAGATCAGCGGCACCTGGGCCATGTGCCCCCACGCCACCTTGCGGAGCAGGCCCAGGGGTGGTCGCAGCGGCGCCAGCCGCGAGCCTGCCCAGACCGCAGCGACGCCGAGCCTGGTGAGCGCGGCAGCGGGCAGCTCGCCACCCCGGGAGAACAGCCGGCGCAACCGGTGCAGCCTCCGCGTGGAGAACGACGCGATGCTGACACGATGCCGCGCGCCAGCCTCGTCGATGGTCGCGACGAAGGGCTCGACCGCGGCGTCGGACTTGATATCGATGTTGAACCGGGCGGTGGGCAGTTCCCGAAGGGCCGCATCGAGGCGCGTGACGGCCTCCCGGCCATGGACGCGCACGTCGGCGAGCTCGGACCAGGCAAGGTCGCGCACCGAGCCCTGCGACCCCGTGACGCGGGCAAGGGTGTCGTCGTGGTGGACGATCACCACGCCGTCGCTGGTCGCGTGCACATCGATCTCGATGTACCGGTAGCCGTGGTCGGTGGCGGCGCGCATGGCGGCCAGGGTGTTCTCCAGCCCGTCCCATTCACCGATGTGCCAGCCACGGTGGGCGAAGGCACGCGGCCGCGGCAGTTCCAGGTAGCGCGCCGCGGGCGTGCTGGGGTGGTTCTGGCGGTGCGGTCTCATGCCGTCCAGTGTGCCGGTGCGGAGCGGTCGGCGCGATCAGTGGCCGGGGTTAACGCCGACCTCACATGGTTTTCACAGTTGGTGGCCGGTTCGAATCGCGACCGTGACACCACGCGTATACATTTCAGCAATGTCCAACATCGCAGAGTTCGCCGATGCGCTCGAGTCCGCGCTCGGCACAGTCTCCGGCTACGTGTGGGGCCCGTGGCTGCTGATCCCCCTGCTGCTCGGCACCGGCCTGTACCTGACCATCCGCCTCGGCGGCCTGCAGTTCCGGAAGCTGGGCCCGGCGCTGCGGCTCGCGCTGATCGAGCGGCATGACGAGGGCGGCACCGGGGACATCTCCCAGTACCAGGCCTTGACCACCGCGCTGGCCGCCACGGTGGGCGTCGGCAACATCGTGGGCGTGGCCGCAGCCATCGGCCTCGGCGGTCCGGGTGCCCTGTTCTGGATGTGGGTGACCGCGCTGGTCGGCATGGCGAGCAAGTACTCGGAGGCTTTCCTCGGCGTGCGCTTCCGGGTGACCGACGCCAAGGGCGAGCAGTCCGGCGGCCCGCAGTACTACCTGTTCCGCGGCATCCCCAACCGCTTCGGGCTCGTGCTCAGCCTGCTGTTCGCGGTGTTCGCGGTGCTCGCGTCGTTCGGCATCGGCAACATGACGCAGAGCAACGCGGTGGCCGCCCAGATGGACAACGCGTTCGGTATCTCGCCGCAGGTCACGGGCCTGGTGCTGTTCGTGCTGACCGGGCTGGTCCTGATCGGCGGCATCAAGGCCATCGGCCGGGTCACCGCAGCGTTCGTGCCGATGATGATCGTGCTGTACCTAGCCTGCGGCACATTGATCCTGGTGCTCAACGCGAGCGCGATCCCGGGGGCGTTCGGGATGATCTTCTCGGAGGCGTTCACCGGGCAGTCCGCCATGGGCGGCCTCCTCGGCTCCGCCTTCCTCTACGCGCTGCAGCTCGGCGTGGCTCGTGGCATCTTCTCCAATGAGTCGGGCATGGGCTCGGCAGCCATCGCGGCCGCGGCGGCCAAGACGACGCATCCCGTGCGCCAGGGCCTGGTCTCGATGACGCAGACCTTCATCGACACGATCATCGTGGTGACATTCACCGGACTGGTGCTGATCACCACTGGCGTGTGGGAGGGCGACCGCGAAGCTTCTGGCACCATGACCGCTGATGCGTTCGATGCGGGCCTCCCCGGCGAGTGGGGCCACTACGTCGTGGCTCTGAGCATCGCGTTCTTCGCTTTCTCGACCATTCTGGGATGGTCGTACTATGGCGAGCGTTGCGTGGAGCGACTCGTGGGCCGCCGGGGCGTCGCTCCTTATCGGGCGATATTCACGGTGATGGTCTTCGTGGGCGCGGTATCCCAGCTAACGCTCGTATGGACATTCGCCGATGTGCTGAATGGATTGATGGCCATTCCGAACCTCATCGGCCTGCTGGTGCTCTCCGGTCTCGTCGCGCGCGAGACGAGGCATTACCTGGCCAACGATCCGGAGCTGCGCGCGAGCGCGCGGGAGGTCGATGCATTCATGGTTGGTGCCCGGAAATAGTTTCGCGGTGAAATAACTGCACCGGGTGTGACAAAACTAAACCCCACGTCACAGCTATTTGCGCTAGGGCGTGGGGTTTGTCACCAAAGGGTGCAAACCGCACAGTCATTGTCGTAGCTTTAACCCTCGTGACCGAGGAACCACCACACCAGCCCAGCGCACGCCGCACCGAGCGCCAGCCACCCCGATCGGCGGGCCGGAGCGAGGTCGACGAGCAGCCCGACACCCAGCCGCTCACGATCTCCGACTACGCCCAGATCTTTGGCACGCCCGGCGCCCCGAACGGCTACGATCCCGATACCGGTCGCCCCTACTCCGACCGGGGCAACCTCGCTGTCGGCGTGCTCAATCTCCTGATTCCTGGCGCCGGGCGCCTCTACTCCGGCCACTACATCATCGGCCTCCTCCAGCTCATCCTCGCGCTGCTCACCTGCGGGCTCGGCCACGCGTGGAGCCTCATCGATGGCATCGTCATCCTCGTCAACGGCGGCGCCGACGCCTCCGGCAGGCCGTTGCGCCCATAGCGGAAAACCACATCCTCACCGCCCTTCTCCCCCATCGCCCCGGTAGCGTGGTCGCATGGCGGACTCCTCCTCGGCACACACCACGCGATGCCTCGTCACCGGCGCCACTGGCTACATCGGCGGCCGCCTCGCACCCCGACTGATCGAGCAGGGAAACGCTGTGCGCGTCCTCGCCCGAACGCCCGAGAAGCTCCGCGACGTGCCCTGGGCGCGCGAGGCCGAGATCGTCCAGGGCGACCTCACCGACATCCACAGCCTCGAAGAGGCATGCCAGGGCATCGATGTCATCTACTACCTCGTCCACTCGATGGGTGGCGACAAGCGCTTCGCCGACACCGAGCGCCAGTCCGCGCTCAATCTCGTGCACGCCGCCGAGGCAGCAGGGGTTCAGCGCATCATCTACCTCGGTGGCCTGCATCCCAGCAGCGACGACCTCTCCCCCCACTTGCGCTCCCGCGCCGAGGTCGGCGACATCCTGCTCGGTTCCACCGTCCCCACCATCGTCCTGCAGGCCGGTGTGGTCATCGGATCGGGCTCCGCGTCCTTCGAGATGATCCGCCACCTCACCGATCGGCTGCCCGTCATGGTCACCCCGAAATGGGTGAAGAACCGCATCCAGCCGATCGCGGTCCGCGACGCGTTGCACTACCTGCTCGCGCTCGCTGACCTGAGCACCGCGGCCGGCGAGAATCGTACGTTCGATATCGGCGGGCCCGACGTGATGCAGTACGGGGAGATGATGCAGACCTACGGGGAGATCGCCGGTCTCCCCCGCCGCCGCATGATCGTCGTACCCGTCCTCACCCCACGCCTCGCCGGGCACTGGATCAACCTGGTGACCCCGGTTCCCAAGGCGTTGGCGATGCCACTGATCGAATCGCTCCAATGCGAGGCGATCGCCCACGAGAGCGACATCAAGGACTTCGTGCCGCCCCCCGCCGAGGGCCTCACTCCCTATCGCCGTGCCGTGCGGCTCGCGTTGCAACGCATCGACGATGGCGATGTCGAGACCCGCTGGTCCAATGCTTCCGTGCCCGACGCTCCCGCGGACAAGCTGCCTTCTGATCCGGACTGGTCGGGCGAGACCGTCTACACCGACATCCGCCGCCAGGAGTGCTCGGCACCGCCCGAGAAGCTCTGGGAAGTCGTCGAGGGCATCGGCGGCGAGAACGGCTGGTACTCGTTCCCCCTCGCGTGGTCGGTCCGCGGCTGGATGGACCGCCTGGTCGGTGGTGTTGGCCTGCGCCGGGGCCGGCGCGATGCCCGCCATCTCTACAAGGGGGAAGCCCTGGACTGGTGGCGGGTCGAGGAGATCGAGCCGCCCCGGCTGCTGCGGCTGCGCGCCGAGATGAAGGTGCCCGGGGGCGCGTGGCTGGAGATGCGCGTCCACCCCTCCGGAACTGGCTCGCAGCTCGATCAACGTGCCGTGTTCTTCCCCAAGGGACTGTTCGGGCGTCTCTACTGGTACTCGATCCTGCCGTTCCACGGGGTGATCTTCAGCGGCATGGTCAAGAACATGACGCGCACCGCGGAGCGCTCGACCTAGGGGCCTGGGGCTGGCTGGGCCCGAGCTGGCGGGGCCTGGTGCCGGCGCCTGGCCGCGTTGCGCCAAAGCGCTAGGCCGTGCGCCAAACGCACCTGAAATCGACAGACGCGATAGAAACTGCCTGGGTGCACCCACGGCTTCTATCGCGTTCGCGGCCAGGAGCGGAGCCAGCGGTCTGGAGCGGCAGCCGCCGCCAGGAGCCAGCGGCCTAGAGCGGCAGCCACCGGCGGCAACCCGCGCGCCCGCCCCTGCTATGTCTCGGCGCCGGCGAACTGGCTCATGTACAGCCGGTGGTAGGCGCCCTGCGCGGCGAGCAGCTGATCGTGCGTGCCCTGCTCGACGATGCGCCCCTGCTCCATGACAAGGATGACGTCAGCGTCCCGGATCGTGGAGAGGCGGTGCGCGATGACGAACGCGGTGCGGTCGGTGCGCAGGCGGCTCATGGCCTGCTGGATGAGCAGCTCGGTGCGGGTATCGACGGAACTGGTCGCCTCGTCGAGGATGAGGATCTGCGGCTTGGCGGCGAAGGCGCGGGCGATGGTGATGAGCTGCTGCTCGCCCACGCTGACCGTGCCGGTGTCCTCGCCGAGGATGGTGTCGTAGCCATCGGGCAGCGTGCGGGCAAACCGATCGACATAGGACTCCTGGGCCGCTTCGAGCACGTCCTCCTCGGTGGCCTGGTCGGAGCCGTAGCGAATGTTCTCGGCGATGCTGCCGCCGAGCAGCCAGGTGTCCTGCAGGACCATGCCGATGCGCGAGCGCAGGGCGTCGCGGGGCATGCGGCGGATGTCCACGCCGTCGATGCGGATCGATCCTCCGGTGACGTCGTAGAACCGCATGATCAGGTTCACGAGCGTCGTCTTGCCAGCCCCGGTGGGGCCGACGATGGCGACCATGTGACCCGGCTCGACGGTCAGCGATAGGTCCTCGATCAGCGGCTGGTCCGGGTGGTAGCGGAAGGAGACATGATCGAACTCGACGCGGCCGCGCTGCCCGTCGCTGGCGAGGCCACCGCTCGCGGGCGCGGATGGCACGTCCGCTGGCTCCTCGTCGGCGTCGAGCAGCTCGAAGACACGCTCGGCGGAGGCAACGCCGGACTGCATCACGTTGAGCATCGAGGCGAGCTGCGAGAGCGGCTGGGTGAACTGGCGCGAGTACTGGATGAAGGCCTGGACCTCGCCAAGGCTCATTGCGCCGGTGGCCACGCGCATCCCGCCGACCACCGCGACGAGGACGTAGTTGATGTTGCCGAGGAACATGATCACCGGCATGATCAGCCCGGACAGGAACTGTGCCTTGAACGCGGATTGCCGCAGCTCGCCGTTGTGGTCGTCGAAGCGGGCCTGCGCGATGTCCTCCTGCCCGTAGGCGAGCAGCAGCTCGTGGCCGGTGTGGGATTCCTCCACGTGCGCGTTGACCGACCCGGTGTGGCGCCACTGCCCCACGAAGTGCGGCTGGGCGCGCCGCATGATCACTGCGGCGACGAGCAGCGAGGCCGGCACGGTGAGCAGCGCGATCCCGGCGAGCAGGGGCGAGATCCACAGCATCATGCCGAGCACCGCGACGACGGTCAGGATCGCGTTGAGCATCTGGCTGACGGTCTGCTGCAGGCTCTGGGAGAGGTTGTCGATGTCGTTGGTGACGCGGCTGAGCGTGTCTCCGCGCTGGTTGCGGTCGAAGTAGGCCAGCGGTACGCGGTGAATCTTGGCCTCGATGCTGGCGCGCAGGCCCCGGATGACGTTCTGCACCACGGTGTTGAGCAGGTAGGCAGCGCCCCAGGCGCACGTCGCGGCGACGAGGTAGACCAGCAGCGCGACGATCATGGTCTGGCCGAGGGCGGTGAAGTCGATGCCCTGCCCGGGGGTGACGGTCATGCCGGAGACCATGTCGGCGAAAGTGTCCTGGCCGGACTGGCGCAGTTGCTCGACCGCTTGGGCCTGGGTCAAGCCGTCGGGCAGTCGCCTGCCGATGATGCCGTTGAAGATGATGTCGGTGCCGTGGCCGAGGATGCGCGGTCCCACCGCGTTCAGCAGGACCGATACGACGATCAGCGCGATGATGACGGTAAGCGCGAGTCGTTGCGGCGCGAGCAGCCCGAGCAGCCGCCGCGTGGAGGGCCCGAAGCTCATGGCCTTGGCGTTCGGGTTGCCGCGGCTGTCCGCGGCGCCACCCATGGGTCCGGGCCGGGTCATGGGGTCCCCTCCGTTGTCATCTGGGACTCAACTGTTTCGCGGTACTCCCCGCAGCTCGCGACCAGTTGCTCGTGCGTTCCCATTCCGACGATGCGCCCCGCGTCGAGCACGATGATCTGGTGCGCGTCGCGAATGGTGGCGATGCGCTGGCCGACGAGCACCACCGCGGCATGGGAGATGCGGCTGGCCAGCGCGGCCCGCAGCCGGGCATCGGTGGCGACGTCGAGGGCGGAGAACGAGTCGTCGAACAGGTAGATGCCGGGCTGGCGGACAAGGGCGCGGGCGATGGCGAGGCGTTGGCGCTGCCCGCCGGAGAAGGTGGTGCCGCCCTGGCTGACGGGGCTGTCGAGCTGCTGGGGCAGGGCTCGGACGAAGTCCTCGGCCTGGGCGATCCGCAGCGCGTCCCACAGCTCGTCGTCGGTGGCGTCGGCACGCCCGTAGCGCAGATTGCTGGAGATGGTGCCGGAGAACAGGAACGCGCGCTGGGGGACGTAGCCGATGCTCGCGCGCAGCGCGGTGGGCTCGAGCTCGCGGGAGTTCGTGCCACCGACCTCGATGACCCCTTCGGTGGCGTCGATCAGGCGCGGGATGAGCTGCAGCACGGTGGTCTTGCCCGATCCGGTGGCGCCGATGATGGCGGTGGTGGTCCCGGGCTCGACGGTGAAGGTGATGTGCTCGAGTACGGGTTGCTCCGCCCCGGGGTGCTGGAAGGCGACGTCGCGGAACTCGATGCGGCCCGGCTGGGGCTGGTCGGTGCGCGGCTCCGGGGCACGGACGATGGTCGACTCGGTGCGCAGGACCTCGCTGATGCGGTCGGCGCTGACGGCGGCGCGGGGCACCTGGGAGGCCATGAAGGTCACCATCATGATCGACATGAGGATGAGGATCAGGTAGCTGAGCATCGCGGTCAGGGAGCCCACTTGCATGCGGCCCTCGTCGATCTCGATGCCACCGAACCAGATCACGGCCACCGAGGTGATGTTCATGATGAGCATGACGATGGGGAACGCGAGGGCCAGGAGCCGCCCGACACCGAGCGCGGTGTTGGTCAGGGCCTCGTTGGCGGTGGCGAAGCGCCGGGACTCCCACGGCTCGCGGACGAAGGCCCGGACCACCCGTACACCGGTGATCTGCTCGCGCAGTACCTGGTTGATCGCGTCGATGCGGGACTGCATCACCCGGAAGCCGGGGATCATGCGGGCGATGATGGTGCCCATGGCGATGGCGAGCGCGGGGACACTGACCGCGATGAGCCAGGACAGGCGCGGTTCCTCGCGCAGCGCCATGATGATGCCACCGACCGCCATGATGGGCGCGATGACGAGCATCGTGAAGCTCATCAGCACGAGCGTCTGCACCTGCAGGACATCATTGGTGTTGCGGGTGATCAGCGAGGGCGCGCCGAAGGTGCCCATCTCGCGGGCGGAGAAGCCGGTGACGCGCCGGAACACGTCGCGGCGCACCTCGGCCCCGAAGGACGTAGCGGTGCGGGCGGCGAGATAGACGGCGCTGATCGTGCAGGTGATCTGCAGGAGCGCCACGGCGAGCATGACGGCGCCGATGCGGATGATGTAGGCGATGTCGCCCTCGGTGACGCCGTTGTCGATGATGTCGGCGTTGAGGCTGGGCAGGAACAGGGCCGCGAGGGCGCCGAGGAACTGCAGGGCGATGATCCCGGTGATCGAGCGCCGGTAGCGGGGCAGGTAGGTCCGCAGCAGGGCGATAAGCATGGCGGCTCCTTCCTGGCGTGTGCCGCACCGGCGATTGTTTCACGGTGTTGACGGCACAGCATGGGTATCGCCGCCGGGGAAGCCAGCGTCACACCGTCCACTATTTGAGAGTTCCACTACTTAACGCTGGGCAAGCACCCGGCAAGCGCTGTCGCGCCACCACGGGAAACCACGCCACCCGTTATCAAAATGTGTTGAAAACGATCCCGAATCGCAGTCGGCGTGTCAGGCTGCTCACTGCCATGAAGAAGATCACAGCAGTCCTCAGCACCACTGTGGCCGCTCTCGCCGCCTCCGCCGCGCTCGCGAGCCCCGCATCCGCCAACGCGCCAGCAAGCTTCGAGCCCTGGCTGCAACGCTCGGCCGCCCAATGCTCCGGCATCAGCGCCAGCGTCCTCGCCGCACAGATCCACGCGGAGAGCGACTTCCGCACCAACGCCGTCAGCCGCTCCGGCGCCATGGGCCCCGCGCAGTTCATGCCGGGAACCTGGGCCATCTGGCGCACCGACGGTGACGGCAACGGCACCACCGACCCCTACAGCATCGCCGATTCGGTCATGGCACAGGGGCGCTTCATGTGTCACCTCTTCGGCCAGACCGCCGCGGGCGTGAGCAACGGCACCATGCGTGGCTACGCCCTCGACCTCGCGCTCGCGGCCTACAACGCCGGGCTCGGTGCCGTCCAGCGCGCCGGTGGAATGCCCTCGGGCGGCGAGTACTCCACCCAGACCCAGCCCTATGTCGCCAAGATCAAGGCGCTCGAGCCGCGCTACCGCTACCTCAACGGTGGCGGCGGCACCAGCCCGCTGCACCAGGCGGGCCTGGACTTCGGCTCGCTCGCTGGGCTCCCCTTCTAGCCCCCACGACGCCCGGTCACCGTGGCTCCCACTTCCCCAGCGCCCAGCCGGCCCCGACCCAGCTGGGCGCTCCTCGTGACGGGCAGGACCACGGCATTTGCCCCATCCCCCTGGAGGAGACAAGCATGGACCAGCAACAGCCTCGCTTCGGATGCTTCCTCGCGCCGAGCGCTAGCGACACCGGTCTCGCGGCGACCGCTCGGCTCGCGGACCAGCTCGGCCTCGACCTGATCGGCATCCAGGATCATCCTTACCAGCGCCGCTTCCATGACACCTGGACGCTGCTGAGCTTCCTGGCCGCGCGCACGGAGCGCATCAGCCTGTTCCCGGATGTGGCGAACCTGCCGCTGCGCCCGCCCGCAATGCTGGCAAAGGCTGCGGCATCACTGGATGTGCTGAGCGGCGGGCGATGCGAGCTCGGCCTGGGCGCGGGCGGCTTCTGGGAGGCCATCGAGGCGTACGGCGGCGAGCGCCGTGCGCCCGCTGATGCGCTGGCCGCGCTGCGGGAGGCGATCGAGGTGATCCGGGCGATGTGGTCCACGGAGGGCTCTGCGCGGTACGCGGGCGAGCACTATCAGTTGGCGGGAGCCAAGCCGGGCCCGGCGCCCGCGCACGCGATGGGGATCTGGCTGGGCGTGCTAGGGCCGCGCGCCCTGCGGCTGGTGGGGACGCACGCGGATGGCTGGGTGGCATCGCTCGGGTTCGCTCCGCCCGAGACGCTCGCGGAACGGCACGCGCGCATCGACGACGCTGCCGCTTCCGTTGGCCGCGATCCCGCGAGCATCCGGAGGATCTACAACGTGTGGGGCGATTTCGAGCTTCAGGAGTATGTGGACCTGCTGTGCGACCTGATCGCTAACCATCGGATGGACACGATCGTGCTGGGCATCGATGGGCCGGATGGGCCCTCGGCGAGGCTTCACTGGCTCGCCGAGGAGGTGATCCCGCGCGTGCGGTCGTCACTCGGGTGAGAGCGTGACGCGATGCTCGCTGAGGATCGATACCCGGTTGAACGCGTTGATCGTGATCAACGTCCAGTTGAGCACGGAGACCTGGGCCTCGGTGAAGTGCTCGGCGGCCGCGGCGAACGCGGCGTCGCGGCGGGAGTCGTCCTGGATGGTGGTGACGGCCTCGGCGAGCGCGAGCGCGGCTCGCTCGCCCGGCGTGAAGACGCCTGCCTCGCGCCACGCGGGCAGGACGGTGATGCGGCGCGGGTCCTCGCCGTTGTCCAGCGCTGCGCGCGCGTGGACATCGAGGCAGTAGGCGCAGCCGTTGATCTGGGAGGCGCGAAGGTTGATCAGCTCGATGAGCTTTCGGTCGAGCCCTGCCTCCTTGGCGGCGGTGCGCACGGCACGGGCCGCGGCCACGTAGGCCTTGAAGATCTCGGGATGCTGCCTGTCGAGCAGTGGTCGGTCCATGCCAGGAACTCCTCCGATTGGTTGACGCTTCAATTTTATTGGTACTAGAATCTGCTCCATCGCCGCATGATGTGACACGCACCACAATCCCGGAGGACCCATGAAGCTCGCTGTCATCTACTACTCCGCCACGGGCCACGGCACCACCATGGCCGGAATCGTCGCCAAGGCCGCCGAGACCGCCGGCGCCGAGGTGCGGGTCCGCCATATCGCCGAGACCGTGGACCCCGCCGCCTTCGCGCAGAACCCCGCCTGGACGGCCAACCACGAGGCCACCAAGGACCTGCCCGCCGCGACCGGGGCCGACATCGAATGGGCCGATGCCGTCATCTTCGGCTCCCCCACCCGCTTCGGCAACGTCTCCGGGCAGTTCCAGTCCTTCATCGACAGCCTCGGCGGGCTCTGGGCCCAGGGCAAGCTCGCCAACAAGGTCTACGCGGGATTCACCTCCAGCCAGACCACCCATGGCGGCCAGGAAGCCACCCTGCTGAGCCTCTACACCACGATCATGCACTTCGGCGGCATCATCGTCGCCCCCGGGTACACCGACCCGCTGAAGTTCGCCGACGGCAACCCCTACGGCGCCAGCCACATCACCGGCCCGAGCAACACCAACGAGCTGAGCAACGAGGTCAGCGCGGCGCTCGAGCACCTCGCGACCCGCGTGGTCGAGATCGGTGGCAAGCTCGCCGGGTAGAACCCGGCCACAGATGTGGATGGCCCGCACCAGTGCTGCTGCGGGCCATCCCTTTGCCATTCGCGGGCACTACTGGTCGTAATCGACCTCGACCTGGTGCGTGGTCGGCCGCGCCTGGCAGGTCAGGATGTAGCCGTCCGCGACCTCCTCGTCGGTCAGCGCGTAGCGGATGTCCATCTCCACATCGCCGCCAAGCAGCTTGGCGCGGCACGTGCCACAGGCCCCGCCCATGCACGCGTAGGGCGCGTCGCCACCGGTCTGCAGCACGGTATCGAGGACGGTCTCCGGGCCCGAGCTCACCCCGTTGTAGAGCTCGCCATCGATCCGCGCGGTCACCGAGGAAACCACGCTGTGCATGGTCGTCGGTGGCGGCGCTGTGGCGAAGAACAGCTCCGAATGAATGGTGGCGGGATCAATGCCCGCAGCCTCGAGCTCCTCGGTCGCACGGTCGATCAGGTCCTGCGGCCCGCACAGGTACCACCCGTTGATCGCGCCGCTCCCCGGCTCGGCGCATTCCATGATCTCGCGCGGCTGCAAGCGGCGCATCCGCACCGTCTCGAGCTCGCCGTCGAGCGCGGGCTCCTTGCCGCTGGTCAGGAAGTGCACGATCCGCAGGCGGCCCTCGAACTTCTCGGCGAGAGTCGTGAGCTCGTCGGCGAACATGGTCTGCGCGCGCGACTTGTTGCTGTAGAGCAGGGTGAACCGGGCATTCTCATCGCGCTCGAGCGTGGTGGTGATCATCGCGAGGATCGGTGTGATCCCGCTGCCCGCCGCGATTGCCACGTAGTGCGTGGTCGTGTCCCCCGGGGCGTGATCGAGCGTGAAGCGCCCGGACGGCGGGAGGACGTCGAGCACGTCGCCGCGGCGGGCGGACGAGACGAGCTGGTGCGATACAGCACCGCCAGGGATGCGCTTGATGGCGATGCGCGCGCGGCCCGAGTCCACGGACGAGCAGATCGAGTAGGTGCGGCGCTGGCGCTTGCCGTCCACGGTCAGCTCGAGGGTGAGGTGCTGGCCGGGAACGAACGCGAACTCCTCCTTGAGCTCCTCGGGGATGGTGAACGTCAGCGATACCGCGTCGTCCGTTAGCGGGAGGACCTCGTCGACGGTGAGCTTGCGGAACTCGGGCCGGGAGGACGAGCCCGCACCGAGGTTGTGGGTGATATGCCGCCACTCCCGGTACTCCTCCGGCGTGAGCTCCTTGCCCCAGGCGCTGGTGATCGCCACGTTCGCATCGAGGTAGCCGTCCTCGTTGCGCTTCCACGCGGTGATGTAGCGGTAGAACGGGATCGCCGGGTGGAGGTGATGGACGAGGTGATAGTTCTGGTAGAGCAGCGTCGGGGTGAGCAGCCATTCCATGCCGACGCGGACGCGGGTGGCACGGTAGCGGTCCTGCTTGTGCGTCGCCTCGAGCCCATGATGGGGCAGCCAGTCGAACCACCAGGCCAGCGCGGTGAGCGCGATCCGCTGCGGGATGATGTACATGACGAGCAGGTACCAGCCGAGCCCCGAGACGATCAGCGCGCCGTAGACCACCGCCGAGAGCGCGAGCAGGAACACCGATTCGATGACCTCGGTGCGCGGGCGGCGGATGATCGGCCGCTCGGACTTGTCGAGGATCCCCTTCCAGTGGAAGGCACGGGGCAGGTAGAACAGGACGTACCAGACGTCGATCGTGGCCCAGCGGAACGGCAGCTGCCACCACGGCCCGTGGCTCGTCCACGCATCAGGGTCCTCGGTCATCGGCTCGTTGGTGTTGCGGTGATGCTCGATGTGGATGTAGCGAATCAGCGGGAACGACGCGTAGCTGGCCACGAACGGCACCGACAGCCTGCCGAACACCTCATTGATCCAGGTGTGGCGGCTCACCGCGTGGTGAGTGGCATCATGGAGCACGGTGAACATGGTGAAGTTGACGACGGCATGGAGCGGAATGGTGATCCATGCGCTCACCCCGGCGCCAAGCAGCAGCCACGCGACGAACGCCCACCAGCCGATCCCCACCGCCCACAGCGCGACCGTGGGCAAGGCGATGACGGGGAGCGGTATGCCGGGGTCCGGCACGCCGCGGCGGGGCGCAAGCGCGTCTGGCTGGGCTGACGGGGCCGACCGAGCGGTTCCGCCGGCTCCGGTGGGTGCCAAGCTACTCATCGTGGCTCCGATCTCGTGGGGCGCGTGGACCATGCCTCGCCGATGATCCGAAACGTACCAAATCCCAGGTTCGGCGCATGGATGGATCGATGCAACCGATACAGGACGGGAACCACGCGACCCGGATGGCCGACAGTCCCGGCGCACCCGGAATAGATTGAATCCTCAACCAGTTGTAGGGTTCGAGAGCCACGAGAGGAGCACCCAATGCCTGCCGTCACCGCCAATCCGCTCACCCTCCCCCGCATCCACGCCGCCACCGCCCCCGAGACCGAGCGCACCGTCACCTCCCTGACCAGCGGCCCGCGCGGCTTCGAGGGCGAGGGCTTCCCCGTCACCCGGGCCTTCGCCGGAGTCCCCGCCGGTGCCCTCGACCCCTTCATCCATATGGACCAGATGGGCGAGGTCGACTACGCGCCGGGCGAGCCGCGCGGCACCGACTGGCACCCCCATCGCGGATTCGAGACCGTCACCTACATGATCGACGGCCGCTTCCAGCACCAGGACTCCCACGGCGGCGGCGGACTGATCGAGAACGGCGCCACGCAGTGGATGACCGCGGGCTCGGGCGTCCTGCACATCGAGACCCCGCCCGCCGAGCTCGTCGACTCCGGCGGCCTGTTCCACGGCATCCAGCTGTGGGTGAACCTGCCCCGCAAGGACAAGTTCCTCGCCCCGAAGTACCAGAACCTCGAGGGCGAGCAGGTGACCCTGCTCGCCTCCGCCGATGGCGGCGCGCTCGTGCGCGTGATCGCCGGCGACCTCGACGGCCATCACGGCCCAGGCGCCACCTACACGCCGATCACCATGGCCCACGCCACCATCCAGCCGGGCGCGCAGCTCTCCACACCGTGGAACCCCGCGTTCAACGCCCTGGTGTACGTGCTGTCGGGCCGCGGCACCGTCGGCGCGGAGGCCCGCCCCATCCGCCAGGGCCAGCTCGCCGTCCTCGGCGCTGGCGACCGCATCACCGTCGCGGCCGCGGAGTCGCAGGACAGCAACCGTCCCGCGCTCGAGGTGCTGCTGCTCGGTGGCCAACCGATCCGCGAGCCCGTCTTCCAGTACGGACCGTTCGTGATGAACACCAAGCAGGAGATCATCGAGGCGCTCGAGGACTTCCAGTCCGGCGCGTTCGGGCACATCCCCGCCGATGGCATCCGTCCCTACCGGGGACGCTGACGAGGGCCCCGCGCCCGGGAGGCAACCGATGGACACCGTGATCAAGCGCGCCGATGAGCGCACCACCATCCGCATGGAGTGGCTCACGAGCAGGCATTCGTTCCCGTTCGCGGGCAACTTCGACCTGCATCGCGGTGGCCACGGCGTGCTGCTCGTCAACAACGACGACATCATGGCCCCCGGTGGCAGCTTCGACCGCCACCAGCACAAGGACATGGAGATCATCACCTGGGTGATGTCGGGCGAGGTCGTGCACGAGGACTCCACCGGCAACACGCTGCGCATCCCCGCCCGGTCCGCCCAGCGCATGACCGCCGGCAGTGGCATCAGCCACGCCGAGCGGAGCCTCTCGCGCGAGGGCGAGGACATCCGCGTCGTGCAGATGTGGGCCGCGCCCGACACCAACGGCCTCGAGCCCAGCTACGAGCAGGCCGACTTCAGCCGCGAGCTCGCATCCGGCGAGCTGTTCGTCGTGGCTTCCGGGCTGCCGAAGCACGTCGGCTCCCCCGGGATCGGCCTGGCCAACAAATACGCTGCCCTCTACGCCGCGCGCCTCCCGGAGGGCCGATCGATCACGGTACCGAGCGCACCGTTCGTGCACGTCTACCTCGCCGAGGGCACCGCGACGCTCGGGGACGAGGTTCTCGCGGCGGGCGATTCCGCTCGCATCACCAGCGGGGGCGGCCAAGCGCTGACAGCGACGAGCGAATCCGAAATACTCATCTGGGAGATGTACGCCCACTTCTGAAAGGAACCCCATGGCCATCGAGGTCAAGCACAACACCGAGCAGACCCGCTTCGAGATCTGGGTCGATGACGAGCTCGCCGGATTCACCGAGTACCGGCCGCGCGGCTCCTACCGCGCCTTCATCCACACCGAGATCGCCGACAAGTTCGGCGGCCAGGGCCTCGCCATGAAGGTCATCCAGGAAGCGCTCGACACCACCCGCGGCGAGGGCCTCGAGATCCTGCCGTACTGCCCGGCCGTGCGGAAGTTCCTCACCAAGCACGTCGACTACGTGGCGTTGGTGCCCGAGGACCGCCGGGCCGAGTTCGACCTGTAGGAGCCCGGCCCTCTAGCATCACAGGCATGGTCTCGGTCACCACGTCGATCATCATCGATCGCCCCCGTGCGGATGTCGCGCGGTTCGCCGCCAACCCCGACAAGGCCACCACCTGGTACGAGAACATCTCGTCGGTCGAGTGGCTGACCTCCCCGCCGCTCGCGGTAGGCACCCAGCTCGCGTTCCACGCCGAGTTCGTCGGCCGCACCCTCGACTACACCTACGAGGTGGTGGAGCACGTGCCCGGCGAGCGGCTCGTGATGCAGGTCCGCGAGGGTCCGTTCCCCATGCGCACCACCTACGCGTGGGCGGACGCGGGCGAGGGTGCCACGCGCATGGAGCTCACCAATGAGGGGGGACCGCCCAGGCTGTCCCGGCTGGCCAGGCCCATGATCTCCGCCGCTATCAAGCGCGCCAGCAGCAAGGACCTGCGCCTGCTCAAGACGATCCTCGAGCAGGGCCAGTCCTAGGGAATGCCCGGCACTCAGGCTCAGTCGGGAAGGCGAACCCCTGCGAGCTGCATGGCCTGCCCGACGATACGGCCAGCGCTGTCCCACACGGTCGTCGTCTCGTCCATCCGGCCACTACTGATCTCCGCCGATGTGGTGTGCACCTGGACGGGGCCGGGCGCGGGGGCGTTCCGGATGAACGCGGTGAACTGGATGGTCGGCGCCCAGCCGGTGACACCGAGCTCCAGGGAAACAGGCGGAGACGCATCCAGGGGGATCAGCAGGCTGAACGGATCCCACGGCGCCCCGTCCGCATGCCTGATCCACGCCCCGACCTGGCCGGAGCCCCGGGGCTTCCCTGCGACGAACCCGAGAACGCCTGGGTCGACCCGGTGCTGCACGACATCCATGATGGGCAGCACGAACGGCCCGTTCGCTGGGATCTGCACGCAACTGTCCTCGTCGGGGATCTGCGGCCGTGCAGCCGAGGAGAAGTACGGGTCCGCGTTCTGCAATGCTCCGAGGGTGATGAGGGCGGCCAGGCAGTCCGTGCCGCCTTGCCGCAGGACCGCATGCACCTGAGTGACCGATTTTCCCTCGCGGAGGACGGTCGTCTCGACGAGAGCCTTCCCGGGCACGGGCGGGCTGATGAATGTCGCGCTGACCGCGCTGAGATCAGGATGGCGGAGGGCCCCATGCGCTGCCGCGCGGGCCGTGGTGGCGAGCAGGTAGCCGCCGTGCAGCTTGTCGCCGACGGCGAAGCGGCCGTCGAGATTCACCTGGTGGACGCCTGGCGAGACTTCTTCCGACCGCGATGCGGAATCGAAGGTGGTCATGGGTTTCTCACTTTCGCTGCCGTGGGCGCACCGTTGCACCCATCGTTAAGTTAACGACGTCAGGTTGACAGTGTCAACCCCGGTGACCGACAATTCCCGCATGCCCGAATCGCGACACCGCACACGAGCTCGCGCCCGCCCCGGAGAGGGCGCGCAGCTCCGCGACGACATTCTCGACGCGGCCGAAGCGATGCTCGTGGAATCGGGCACCGAGAGCGCGTTGACCATGCGCGCGGTGGCCAGCCGCACCGGGGTCACCACTCCGTCGGTCTACTTGCATTTCGAGAACAAGGAGACCCTCGTCGACGCGGTGTGCCTTCGCGTCTGGGATCAACTAGGCATACACGTCCGCGAATCGGCGGCACGCCACCGTGACCCGTTCACCGCGCTCGCCGCGCAGGCACGGGCATTCACGCACTTCGCCCTCGACCACCCCATCCAGTACCGGGTACTGATGATGCGCCAGTCCTCCTCGCCCGGAGTCGCCCTCGCGGCGCGCGAGTGCTACAAGTTCCACCTCGAAACCGTGTCGCAGTGCATCGAGACCGGGATCTTCCAGGGCAGTCCGCAGCGCCTCGCGATCGGACTGTGGTCAGCCTTGCACGGGTACGTTTCCCTGCTGATCAGCCAGCCGGATTTTCCCTGGCCCGTGGACATCGAGGTCATCCTTCTCGACACCATCAGGATGGCGGGATTCGGGACGGCGATCGCTTCTCGCCTGCCGGAGCGCCTGCACCTGTCCGAAGCAGACCTCCCCGACCGGCTCGACCGGGCAGCGGAGGAAATAGTGCGCTAGAGCGCTTCATGGACTCCTGATCGTCGCCGACCGGGCACGGCTAGTAGCGCGCCTGGCCCCCGCGAGCCCTCGCGCGGGACTACCGTGGACACCATGCTCGATGCGGGTGAATACGTCCTCGGCCCGGAGCACCCGGGCCATGAATCCGACCAGCTGGCAGTGCGGACCTCCCGAGCGGGGGTGGGCGCGCGCGTGGGCCACGACCTCGTGATCGGTGCCGCCGAGTGGTCCGCGCGGGTCATCGTGCCCCCAAGCGGACCGGGCGACGCCACGATCGCCGCGACCATCCAGACGGGCTCCCTCGCGATCAGCGCAGCCACTGGCGGCGTGAAGCCCATGTCCGGCTCGGACCGGCGCACCACCGAGAAGAACATGCGCGGCGTGCTCGATCCGAGAGCATTCCCTACCGCCACGTTCGCCTCGACCTCGATCACCATCGACGGCACAACGCTGCGCGTGGACGGCGATCTCGCCCTGCTCGGCGCCGCGAGGCCCGTCACGCTGACCGGCACCATCGATGAATCCGGCCAGGTCGAGGTGACGGCACAGGTCCGCCAGTCCCGCTGGGGCATCACCCCGTTCTCCGCGTTCCTCGGGGCACTGCGGCTCGCCGATGATGTGACCGTGGCCATCCGGGGGACGCTCGAGCTCGACGGGACGCGATAATGGGCACGGAACCGCAACCGGTCCCGCTGCCCGATCCCCCGCGTGAGAGGTGCTGAATGGATGAGCCTGACGCGCTAGCAGTGATGTTCGCCGATGTGAGCGGCAGCACCGAGCTCTACGAATCACTGGGCGACACGACCGCGAGCATGGTGATCGCCGAGGCCGTGGATCGCATGGCGCGCGCAGTCGGCCGCCACGGCGGCATCGTGATCAAGACCATCGGCGACGAGGTGATGGCCCGGTTCAGCACCGTCACCGATGCCGCGCAGGGCGCTATCGCCATCGAGGAAGCGATGCGCGCGCCACTACCGGCGGGGCCCCGGCTGAGCGTGCGGGTGGGCCTGCACTTCGGCCAGGCGATCATCCGCGACGATGGCGATGTCTTCGGCGACGCCGTCAATGTCGCGGCGCGCATGGTCGGGCTGGCTCGCGCGGGCCAGATCGTCATGTCTGGAGCGAGCGTTGCCCTGCTGCCCGGCGGCGGGCCAGTGCGGGTTCGGCTCGTCGATCGCGCCACGGTGAAGGGCAAGAAGGAGCCCCTCGACATCTATCAGGTGCTGTGGGACGACGATACCGATGCAACACGCATCGTCAGCCTCGGGCGCTCCGCCCCGGGCGAGGCCGGCAAGGTGCTGCAACTGCTGTTCCACGGGCATGCCGCGAGCGTGTCCGAGCGCGATACCCCGTTCCTGCTCGGCCGTGGGCCGAATAGCGACCTGGTCGTGGATCTTCCGCTGGTGTCGCGCAAGCATGCACGGATCGAGTACCGGCGAGGCGCATTCGTGCTGGAGGACCAGAGCACCAACGGCACGTACGTGGTGACCCATGAGGGCGCGCGGGTGCATCTGCGACGCGATGAGTGCCCCCTGCTCGGCAGTGGGCAGATCAGCCTGGGCGCGCAGGATGCCCAACATGGAGCTGACTCGATCTCGTACACCGTGCTCGCCGGCTAGTTCGCTGGGCCGCTTGCTGGGCCGCAAACGCGATAGAAGCGACCCGAGAACCGGGCGCATTTCTATCGCGTTTGCCGATCGCAGGTGCGTTTGCCGCCGGGGCAGGGCCGCTGAGCCAGTCGTCGGTCGGTGCCGCGGGCGCCACCATCGACGCCTGCATCTCTAGGTGTGACTTCTGTCACCATCCCTCGACAGATTCCTAGTTGAATGCTTGACTAGTTTTAGTTGCTTAAGCAACTACTTGCATCGATTCCACGCTTTCGAGGAGCCACCATGACCACCGCCGTCACCACCCTGCCCGACCTCACCACCGGCACCTGGACCATCGACCCCGTCCACTCCACCGTGTCCTTCAGCGTCCGCCACCTCATGGTCAGCAAGGTCCGCGGCGAGTTCACCGAGTTCTCCGGCCAGCTCGAGGTCGCCGAGGACGGCACCCCGTCCGTCACCGCGCACATCGCTGTCGCCTCCGTCACCACCAAGAACAAGCAGCGCGACGAGCACCTCGCCACCGCCGACTTCTTCGACTCCGCGAACAACCCCACCGCCACCTTCGCCTCCACCGGGCTCCGCGCCGACGGCGACGACCTCTACCTCGACGGCAACTTCACGCTGCGCGGCGTGACCAAGCCCGTCAGCCTCGCGCTCGAGTTCAACGGTGTCAGCCCCGGCATGGGCCAGGGCGAGGTCGCCGGCTTCGAGGCCAGCACCACCATCAACCGCAAGGACTTCGGCCTCAGCTTCGACGCACCGCTCGAGAACGGCGGCGCCGTGGTGGGCGACAAGGTCACCATCACCCTCGACATCGAGGCCGTCAAGCAGTAGCACACCTTCCGCTGCCACCCCTGGTCCCGCGTGCCACCACCCCGGCGCGCGGGACCAGTGCATTCCGCTAGGCGAGAGGCCCGGCAGGCACCGTCACAAGGCAGGCACGGTCACGCGATGGCCGTTGCCAGCACGTCGCGCTCGAGCCGCTGGTAGCTCGATTCCATGCCATCGGTCATGCCGGTACCGAGGACCATGTCGCGCAGTTCGACGCTCGGATACGTGATGACCAGCGTCATCAGCGTGCCCCCCTCCACTGCCGCGAGGGTCATCTCGTTGACCGTGCCGTCCCCGGGCATTCCGATCATCCGCTCGGTGGTCACCATGCGGTGCGGCGGAGCCGACTCGAGCAGCTCGCCCTCGAACCCGAACCTGTTCTCGTCGTTCCCGGCCTCTTCCCATTCGTACCGGTAGCTCTCGCCGACAACCTCCGCGACCTCGCACACCGGCATCGTCCAGCCATCGGGGCCGAGCATCCACTGCCGCAGGAGGCTCACGTCGATGTGCGCGCGCCACACTTCCTCGATCGGGCCACGGATGACCCTGCTGATGCGCACCTTCGTGTCACTGAGGATCGCGGTGCTGGTCGCTCGGCCAGCGGCGAAGGAAGAAAGATCATCGAGGATCGCGTCGATCTGGCCCATCGCCTCCCTCATGCCTTCGTCCATGCCCATCTCCAGGAGCTTCTCGAGCTCATCGAGCGAGTCGAACTGGCTCACAGTGGTGACCCGGGATCCCGCGTCGGTGCCTTCGAAGGTGAATCGCATCCGCACGGTGGGCAGGTCACTGTTGGGACTGCCGTCCGCGTGGGCGAACCGGTCGCGCACGTCGAACGAGTGCCGGGGCTGCACGGATTCCCATTCCCACAAACCGTGGTAGGTCTCCCCGTCGGGCCCGGTCATCGAGTACACCGATCGGCCACCGGGCGCGGCATCGTGACGGGTGAACTGCGCGGGGTAGGCCGGTGGCCCCCAGAATCGCTCGATCTGCCGCGGGTCGGTATAGGCGTCCCACAGGCGCTCCAGCGGAGCCGCGAAGTCGGCGACAACGGTCATCGTGAGGGCTTCTGGGTCGCGGGTTACAGATGTGACGGGCATGGCTTTGCCTCTCGGTTCGGGTTGATCAATCGGTGTCGTCGGCGAGGAGCGCGTCGAGTCGCGCGATGCGGCCCCGCCAGATCTGTTCGTAGCGGCCGAGCAGCACCTGTGCCCGCCGGATTGCCTCGGGGTTGCCGCGGACTTGCCGCTCACGGCCCTTCGGATGCTTGGTCACCAGCCCAGCTCCTTCGAGGACGGCGACGTGCTTCTGCACAGCGGCGAACGACATGTCGTAGTCCGCTGCGAGTTCCGAGACTGTCGCCTCTCGGGCGAGAGTCCGGCGCAGGATGTCGCGGCGCGTCGCATCGGCGAGGGCCCGGAAGATCCGGTCGACCTCGTCATCGGTGAGCTCAGCGGCACCCGCGCCCGTATGTACAACCATATGGTTGTATATTACTCCGTTCCCGGGATTTGGCAAGACCCCGAGAATCACAAGGTGACGGTGCGCAGGACAAATGCGTTGCTGCGTGCATGCAGGAACATCTCCGGTGGCGGCGGCCGGAAACCGCGCACCCCACCGGCATCGACCCGGGAATAGTCGAACGCCTGCAGGGTGAGCTCACCGGGCTCGGCCACGATGGTGATCTCTAGCCCTTCCGCGGGCGGCGCGTGGAAAACGAACCCTGCCGTCGGCACCGGCAACACCTCGCGCCCATCGACGGTGAGCGAGCGGATCGTGTCAGCCGATTCGTAGAAGACACCCACGGCACCCGCCCCGCGCTCCGAGCCCAGCCGCAGATCGAGTGTCCGTTCATTGCCTTGTACATCATCCGCGATGACGTCGAGCTCTGGCTGCGGCAGGTCGCTCGGCTCAGCAGGACCAGTGTGCAGCGGAACCTCGGAGAGATGCGTGAACGGGGCAACCAGCTCGCGCTTGGTGTCCACATAGTCCGCGCTCCACCGGTTCGGCGGTATCGACGACATCCACATCGCCTCCCCGGAGCTGACGTCCATCGCGTAGGTCAGGCTGACTGGTTCCGGCGTCTCCGGACTGAACGTATCGACAGCGAGTCCGCACCCGGCGAGCCCCACGACCCCCGCGAGCGCGGTCACCGGGATCAGGACTCCGCGCCGCCGCGGCCACACTGCCTCGAGGAGCGGCGCGAGAAGCACGGCCAGCAGCACGACCGGCCCCACGATGAGCAACGCCGCCTGGCTCATCCCGATCTGCAGGCTCGGCCAGAGCGCCACGCTGAGGAAGAACGCAGCCGGCAACAGCCCCGCCGTCGTCGCCAGCACCCTCCACGCCCCGGGAACGACCCGGGAGACCAGCGCGCCCGCCACGGCACCGAGGGCAGGCAACGTCACGAAGTGTCCCGCCACAGGCACAGCGAAACTGAGAACCGCCCCGGCTATCGTCACCACGCCGAGGCCGCCGTAGGCCAACGCGGTAGCCCCCATTCGTCGACCCAGGTGATACCAGCCCGTCAGGGCCGCCAGCGCGCCAGCAATGACGGCGCCGTAGTAGAACCATGGCCGGTAGGCGTCCGTGAGTGCCGCGTAGCCCGGACGAACCTGGTTCACTGCCCACCACATCACGAGCACGACCCCCGCACCGGCAACGATCGCGGCGAAAGTCGACAACCCTCCGAGCACCACCCGACGCAGGGGCACGGCCCGGCGCGACGAGAACAGCAGCGCCCCCAATCCGGCGAGCGAGACAAGGGCGAGGACCGTCGCCAGCCACGTCGGATACGTGATGAGCGCCCCGCCGGGGACGCTGAAGTACACGAGATCCTCGCGGGGCTCGCTGGCCCGGAGGTCCGCGCCGCCGAGCACGCGGGCCATGGCGAGGGTGTTGTCACCAAACTGCTGGACGGTCGAGGGGTCGACGTGAGCCGGTGTGTCGACGACGTTGTGGTAGTACGCACCCCCGCCGATATAGGCCAAGTCCAGAATGGTGAACCCGGCGACGTCGAGAGCGGAGAAATCCGTGTCGTTGGGCAGCGCGGCCGCGAACGCCGACGTCGCGGAATCCGCGATGAGGTGCGGGGCCGCCCCGGCGACGTCCCGGATGAGCGTGTCGTTCGGGCTCGTTGTCCGGAACAGCAACACCGGCCCGCGCGCCCCTCGGGCCTCATGGTTGATGACCACGCGGGGCGGATCATCGTCGGAGAAGCCGCGAGCATACGCTTCCGCGCCGATCAGCCCTAGCTCTTCTGCGTCGGTGATCAGCACCACGAGATCATTGCGCAGCGGAGCGTCCCCAGCGACGAGCGCCCTGACAGTCTCGAGGACCACCGCCACCCCGGCCCCATCGTCATTGGCTCCTGGGCCGGAAGCCACCGAGTCGTAGTGAGCAGCAAGGTACACCGACCCTGTGGGATCGGTGCCGGGCAGCCGGGCGACGATGTTCTGCGCACGCGCGAGGTCGACCAGGTCCGGATCGTCAAGATGCTCGGGGGTGCGGCCTACCGCCTCCTCGACGCTCGCCAACAAACCCATGCCTTCGAGCTCGCCGACAATGTAGTCGCGGACCCGCGCATGCTCGGCCGTTCCTGCAGGATGCGGCGCCTGGGCAACCTTCCCCACCACTTCGAGGGCACGCCCCGCGCTGAACTGCCCGCTCTCCGCGTCCGCGGGCAGCGGATCGGGCATCCGCAGCATGGCTGCGGAGAACATCGCGACGAGCAGCAGAATAACTAGCCCCAGCAAGCCCGCGCGGCGAGAGAATCCCATCGCAACGCCCCTGTCGATTCTGGATCTGGCTGGAAACCCATCCAATGCGAACAGTAGGCCACCGGCAAGCTCGAGGGGTGCTGAACACTGAAGACGCTGATACCTGCGGTTTCGTGGGACAAGGCGTCCCGGCGTGTGCTCTGGCACACCGGCCCGGTAGCGGCATAGTCTCGGTGGACAGGCCTATCAACGCATCGATCCGAGACCAAGGCAGGTACCGTGCCCTCCCCCGATCTTCTGCTGGACCCGCACAGCTACGACCCCGCGCACTTCGACACCGAGACCCGCGAGCTGCTCGCCGCGACGATCGACTGGTTCGAGTCCCGCGGCCTGGGCAAGCTCACCGAGGACTATCACGATCATGTCTTCTACCAGCAGTTTCTTGACTTCGTCGCGGAGAAGCAGCTCTTCGCGAAGTTCCTCACTCCAGAGGGCCAGGAGGGTGCCGCGCCCGGAGCCCGCTGGGACACCGCCCGCGTCGCCGCGCTCTCGGAGATCCTTGGGTTCTACGGACTGAACTACTGGTACCCGTGGCAGGTCACCGCGCTCGGTCTCGGCCCGGTCTGGCAGAGCAACAACGCTTCGGCCCGCCAGATCACCGCCGAATCCCTCGCCAGCGGCGAGGTCGCGGCGTTCGGCCTGTCCGACAAGGACCACGGCGCTGACGTCTACTCCACGGACATGCGGCTCACCGCCACCGAGGACGGCTATCGCGCCAACGGCGGCAAGTACTACATCGGCAACGGCAACTGCGCCCGCACCGTGTCGGTGTTCGGCCGGATCGACCAGGCCGACGGCGGGCACGAGTACGTCTTCTTCCGCGCCGATTCCAGCCATCCGGCGTTCGAGCTGATCAAGAACATCGTGCCCTCGCAGATGTATGTGGCCGCGTTCCAGCTCAACGACTACCCCGTGCGGGAGGAGGACATCCTCCACCGTGGCGACGACGCCTTCTCCGCCGCGATGAACACCGTCAACGTCGGCAAGTTCAATCTGTGCTTCGGTGGCGTCGGCATGGCTACCCATGCTCTCTACGAGGCCATCACCCACGCGTCCAACCGCGTCCTCTACGGCGCCGCAGTGACCACCATGCCGCATGTGCGTGCCGCGTTCATCGAGGCATACGCCCGCCTGATCGGTGGCCGCCTGTTCTCGGACCGGGCGATCGACTACTTCCGCGAGGCCAGCGCCGATGACCGCCGCTACCTGCTCTACAACGCCGTCACCAAGATGAAGGTGACCACGGAGTCGGAGAAGGTCATCGGCCTGCTCGGGGACATCGTGGCGGCGAAGAGCTTCGAGAAGGACAACTACATCACCATCGCCGCCAACGACGTGCGCGGCCTGCCCAAGCTCGAGGGCACCGTCGCGGTGAACCTCGCGCTGATCAACAAGTTCATGGCGGCGTACCTCTTCCAGCCCGCCGAGCTGCCCGAGGTGCCCACGCGCCGCGACGCCGCCAACGACGGCTTCCTGTTCAACCAGGGCCCCGCCCGGGGTTTGTCGAAGGTGCGGTTCCATGACTGGAACAGCGAGTTCGAGGCCGCTTCGCGCATCCCGAACGTGGCGGTGTTCCGCGAGCAGATCACCGAGTTCCTCGCGCTGCTCACCGAGGCCACCCCCTCGGCCGAGCAGATCAAGGACATGAACTTCATGCTCGAGGTCGGCCAGTTGTTCACCCAGATCGTCTACGGCCACCTCATCCTCGAGCAGGCCCGCATCGTTGGCATCGATGATGCACTGATCGATCAGATCTTCACCACGATCGTCCGGGACTTCTCCAGCTACGCGGTGGCCCTGTACTCCAAGCCGCTCGCCACCGACGAGCAGCAGAAGCGCATGATCGCTGCGATCCGTCGTCCCGCGGACAGCGACGACAGCTCCACCTGGGACGCCGTTTCCAGCCTGTCGGGCCGGTACACGATGAACCCGTAGCTACACGATCCACCGCGGGAACGTTGGAGCGGGAGGGAAGCCGCAAGGCATCCCTCCCGCTCCTGCTTGTTCTAGGCCCGAACTGCGACCCCCGCCATCCACGCGCCGGACTCCTTACCGAAAACCCCCGTTTACCAGCAATTAAACGGGTTTCGGAAAGGCGACGAACCGGCCAAGGAAGCGTCTCCATCGCCCCGGTAATGCCACCAATGCACCTGCTGCTCAATACAAATAGGGGCAGCGCGCCACTCCCCCAGTCCGGCGCGCGCCCTACGAACCAAGGATGCATCATGCTCGAGCAGATCCTCACCGCACTGATCGGTGATTCCGGCTACTACGCGGACCTCGGCGACTTCCTCGCCGGGCTCGGAGACTTCAACGCAGGCCAGGCCGAGCTCCTCGGCGTGCTCCAGGGCACCCAGGAGATCGGCCAGGAATGGGACGCCGAGGCCGGCGAGTGGGTCAACACCGAGCAGGCCTTCTTCCAGCCGGTCTTCCCCTGGAACCCTGCTGACCGCCCCTGAGACCAATCCGAGAACAGTGGCCCCGTGGATGATCCACGGGGCCACTGGCCTTCTCTGGCCCGGATCAGCGCTGCTTGGGCTCCATCAGCGGCGCGCCGATGACACCCATGGTCTGGGAGGCTCCACCAAGCACCCAGCCTCCATCGGCGGGCAGCACGACGCCCGTCACGTAGTCAGCGAGCGGGGAGGCGAGGAAGCGGCACACATTGGCGACATCGCGCGGGGTTCCATAGCGGCGCAGCGGGACGCTGCTGGTGACAAGCTCGCGGGCCTCATCGGTCGGCGCGAGGCGGGACATGCCCTCGGTGCCGTCGATGGGCCCCGGGATGACCGCGTTGACCCGCACGCCCGACGGTCCCCATTCGAGCGCGAGGGTGCGGGTGAGCATGTCCACCCCGGCCTTGGCCGCGCACACGTGCGCCTGGGTGATGGTGGGCAGCTCCGACTGCGGCGCCGAGATGTTGATGACGCACGCGCCCGGCCGACGCAGGAACTGGAAGCCCGCGCGCAGCACGTTGAACGTGCCGAGCAGATCGATGTCGACCACGGACTTGAACGCGTTGGCCGACATGTTCAGCGCGGAGACGGGAAAGTTCCCGGCGGCCCCCGAGATGAGCACGTCGATGGGGCCGAGCGCGTCGGCGGCGGTCGCGAGGGCCTCCTCGGTGGCGGCGTAGTCACGCACATCGGCGGCCGCCCCGAACGCGGCCACCCCGAACTCCTTCAGGTCCGCGACGGTGGAGTCGACCTTGTCCTGGGAGCGGCTCTGCACCGCGACGTTCGCCCCGGCCCGGGCGAAGTCCTCGGCGATGCCAAGATTGATGCCGCTGGTTCCCCCGGCCACGAAGACGACCTTGCCGCGGAGGTCGAGGGTCTCGATGAATTCACTGCTCATGGGTTTCCTTGGGGTCGCAGGAACGATGGACGCTGGTGGTGGTTCAGGGCGCGAACCGGGGCGCGCGCTTGGTGAGGAACGCCGCGACGCCCTCGCGCCCGTCCGCGCTCCCAGCCGTGCGGGCGATCGCTGCTGCCTCGGCATCGAGGTGCTCGTCGAGGACGCTGGCGGGGCCCGAGCGCAGCAGCCGCAGGATCTCGGTGGTGGCGGTGCGCGAGGCGCCCGCGAGCTTGTCGGCAAGGGCTCGCGCGTGCGGCACGACGTCCTCGTCGGTGCCGGTCACATCGCCGAGCAGCCCGAGCCGCTGCGCCTCGCCGCTATCGAGGAGCTGGTTGCCGAGGATGATGCGCGCGGCCTGGCGCTGCCCCACGATGCGGGGCAGGGTCCAGCTCAGCCCGCCGTCGGTGGAGAATCCGATCGTCGGATAGGCCGGGAGGAACCGGGTGCCGGGACCGCCCACCGCGAGGGTTGCGGCGCAGGCGATGCTCATCCCTCCCCCGGCGGCGAATCCGCGTACTGCTGCGATGGAGGGCGCATCGATGGCGCGCAATGCCGAGATGAAGCGGTGGAAGGGCGCAGCGATCTCCGCGAGATAGGCGCCGGGATCCTCCGCTGCGGCAAAGGCCTTCACGTCGCCGCCGTTGCAGAATCCCATCCCGTCGGGGCCTTGCAGCAGCACGGCGCGAATGCTGCCGTCCTCGCGCAGAACGGTCGCGGCGTGGTCGAGGCCCGGGATGTCCAGGCTGCAACCACGGTCCGGGTCCGACACGATGACCGTGGCAATGCCACCTTCGACGGTGATGCTCACCCTGTTGCCTCCTTGCTCGTTCCGCGTGGTGATCCTACGGGCTGCGTGTGGCGCGCGGGGCTGCTACCGGAGCCCGAGGGTGCTGAGCAGCTCGCGCGCGGCATCCCGGCCTGCCCGGTTGGCACCGATAGTGCTCGCGGACGGACCGTAGCCCACCAGGTGCACCCGTGGTTGCTCGGCAACCTGGGTCGCTGCGCGGCCTGTCATGACGATGCCACCACCGTGCCCGCGCAGCGCCAGCGGGGCGAGATGATCGAGCGAGGAGCGGAACCCGGTGCACCAGAACAGGATCTCCGCGTGCTGGTAGTCGCCATCGGCCCAGCGCACGCCCTCCGGCTCGATGCGCGCGAACATCGGTCGCCGCACCAGGACGCCCCGCTCGCGCGCCGCCCGGACCGTCGGCGTCACGGGCAGGCCGGTCACCGAGACGACCGAGCCGGGCGGCAGCCCGTGGCGCACCCGGTCCTCGACGAGAGCCACCGCGCGACGCCCCTCGCCCGCGTCGAACGGTCCCTCGCGGAACCGGGGCTCGCTGCGCGTCACCCAGGTGGTGGAGGTGATGCGGGAGACCTCGTCGAGCAGCTGGATCGCGGAGATGCCTCCGCCGACCACCACGGTGTGCTTGCCGCGAAACTCGTCGGCGGTGGTGTAGTCACGGGTGTGGAGCTGCCTGCCCCGGAAGGTATCCGCGCCGGGATAGAACGGGATGAATGGCTTCTCCCAGGTGCCGGTGGCGTTGATGAGGCCGCGTGCCCGCCAGGTTCCCGCGCTGCTCTCCACCTGGAAACGATCATCCTCGTGCGGGCCGCACACCACCCGCACTGCCACCGGTCGGCGCACGTCCAGGCCAAACTTGTCCTCGTAGGCGGCGTAGTAGCGGGGAACCGCCTCGGCGGCGGTGACCTCGCCGCGCGTGGTGTCCACGACATCGGCGAACGGCAGGCCTGGCAGGTCGCTCACTCCGTTGACCGTGGCGAGGGTGAGCGAGGGCCAGCGGTGCTGCCACGCCCCGCCTGGTTGGTGGGCCGAGTCGAGGACGACGAAGTCCTCGCCGGGCCGCAGGCCGAACCGGGCCAGGAAGTGGGCGGCGGACAAGCCTGCCTGCCCGGCACCGATGACGACCACCTCGACGTTGCTGACCTCCGCCATGATCGCCAGCGTATCGGTGCGGCTAGTAGCCCGTGGCACTCCCGATGATGCTGAGGCCCATCAGGAGTACGAAGATGACCGTGAGCGCGGCTCCGATGGCGATGCCAGCGATAGCGAGGCCGTCGCCGTTCTCGCCGGTCTGCTGGATCTGCTTGCGCGCCATCACGCCGAGGATGATGCCGATGAACCCGAAGAACCCGCAGCACAGCAGCGAGGCGATCGAGACGATGAGCGACGCGATCGCGAGGCCGTTGGTGCGCTGCACCATGCCATAGGGCGGGCCGGGAACCCCATAGGGCGAGCCTGGATAGCCGCCCGGGCCGGGTGGCGGGGGGTAGTAGCCCCCGGGTGGCGGATCCGATGCTGGATAGCCCTGCTCCGGTGGCGGGCTGTAGGGATCGTGCCCTTGGCCGGTGCCTCCGTGCGGGCCCTGGGGCGCACCGCCGAGCGGCGGATAGGTGTACCCGCCACCCCACTGGTCGCCGGTCGCTCCCGGTCCACCCGCTCCAGGGTAGGGCGGTGGCCAGCTCGCGCCATCGCCCGGGCGGTCGTCGTCGTGGGGATCCTGCGGTGTGGTCACCACCCGAATGTAGACGATCCCGAGCCCCTTCCACGCTCCGCAGCGACGATCGGCACGGTCTGGTAGAACGGCTGGGTACCTACTCAGGTACGTGTGCGAACGAGCGGGGATGATCGGATGAGGTCTGTGTCACGGCGAATGATCAGCGCGATCGCGTCCTGCGGTGTCCTCGCGGGCATGGCGGTGGCGTGCGGCAGCAACGAGGAGGAGGCACCCGTGGCGGGTCTCGAGGGGCGCGAGTTCATCTCCAGCTCGGTGACGGGCACACCGATTCCTGGTGGCGGTCCGCTGCGGGTCGAGTTCGGCGATGACGGCACGCTCAACGCCACCGCGGGCTGCAACACCGCGTTCGGGGGCGTGGATCTCTCGGATGGCCGGGTGCGGACCGAGCAGCTCGCGATGACACTGATCGGTTGCTCCGAGGAGACCGCGGGCGCCGACGAATGGCTCAATGGCTTGCTGGCGGAGGAACCCGCGTGGGAGCTCGACGGGGAGGAATTGGTGCTGCGCACCGAGGACACCACCGTGACGCTGGTGGACCGCGAGGTCGCTGAGCCCGACCAGGCGCTCGTGGGAACCACCTGGGAACTGCGGTCCCTGATCTCCGAGGACGCGGTGGCTTCTGGTCCCTCCATCACCGATGCTGGCGCGACGCTGCGCATCGACGAGGAAGGACGCGTGAGCGGCTCGGCCGGGTGCAACAACATCATGGGGTCAGCACGGGTGGATGGCGCGACGGTGGAGTTCAGCCCCCTGGCCACGACGCGGATGAGCTGCTCCGACGAGAAGAACGAGGTGGAGCGCGCGGTGCTCGCCGTGCTGTCGGAGGGAACGGTGCAGGTGACCATCGAGGCGGACCGGCTGACGGTGATGGGCGAGTCCGGGAATGGCCTCGAGTACGTCGCGCAGTCGTAGCGCGGCGGTTTTCGAGCAGCCGTAGCCTTGCGCCTATCGAGCGGCCCCAGCCCTGTTCGGCCCTAGCCCTGTGCGCATGACGGATGCTGGCCCCCGCTGAGGCGGGGGCCAGCATCATGTCCAGGGATTCAGCTCGAAGGTGTCACAGTCCGCCGAGGAGAAGGTGGAGAAGATCGCCGACGATGGTGACGAGACCAGCAACAAGACCCATGATGGTGTCCTTTCGTTTGGTTTTCGTGAGGCATCCCCGGAGGGACAGGGATAAAGCTATTCGCACACTGTTGCCAACGATGTTCACTAGCGTTGCCGGTAGGTGACAGATTGGCCGCCTCCTTCCCGCACCCGCAAGATCGCTGTCACACGACCCGGGCGATTCGTCGAGAATGCCCGGCTCCGTGCCCCTTTCGCCCGATGCATGTGAATGCGATGCAACATGCTGCGGCGCTGGGTTGCTAGTCGTCCTGGCCCTCGGGCCAGCTTGCCGACTGCCGGTGCGCGACCTGGTCAGCCTCATGGATCGGGTCCGCGGGATTGGGCGCCCGGGGTCAGGCCGGTGCGCAGTGGAAGCTTTTCCCGCACATGTGAGGAAAGGGTTCCACTCGCGCTCGCCTGGCAGCCACAGCCACGCGCCTGGCGCCTGTTGCGCTCGCAGAAGCACCGGAAATCGCCAAACGCGATAGAAGCCGACCTGGGATCTCCGCGATTTCTATCGCGTTTGCGCCGCGAGCAGCAGCCCCCGCGCCCCCGGGCCACAGCGAGCAGCAGCCTGGGCGCCGCCGCCGCGAGTCGCCAGCTAGAGCCATCCGTTGTGCTGCGCGATGCGGGCCGCCTCGGCACGCGTGGCCGCCCCGGTCTTCCCGATGGCCGCGGAGAGATGGTTGCGTACCGTCCCCTCGGTGAGATGAATTCGGCGAGCGATCACCGACACCACGGCACCATCGAGGGCGTGGCGCAGCACTTCCTGCTCGCGCGCGGAGAGCGGATTGTTGCCCGTGATGAGTGATTCCGCCGCGAGGGCGGGATCGACGACGCGGACACCAGCATGGATGCGCCGCACTGCCTCGGCTAGCTCGCGCGCGGGAGTGCCCGGACCACGAAGCCATGCGCCCCGGCCTCGAGGGCGCGCCGGACGTAGCCACCACGGCCGAAGGTCGTAACGATCAGCACGCGGGAGCGAGGGCACTCGGCGCGGAGCCGCTGGGTGGTGACGATCCCGTCGAGGCCTGGCATCTCGATGTCGAGCAGGCACACGTCGGGCTGGTGGTCCCGCGCGGCCGCGAGGGCATCCTCGCCGTTGGCTGCCTCGGCGATGACGGTGATGTCGGGCTCGAGGTCGAGCAGCGCGGCGAGAGCGCCGCGGACGAGCGCCTGGTCGTCGGCGAGCAGGACTCGGATCATGGGATCTGCACCTCCAGGGTGAACTCTCCACTGCCGGTCGTGCCCGCCGAGACGGTGCCTCCTGCTGCCGCTGCCCGCTCGGCGAGGCCACGCAGTCCGTTGCCGCGCCGGGCGGCGCTTGGTGGTCCGGCAGGTGCGCCGTCGTTGGTGATGCGCACGCGGCCCCGGTCGATGTGGATGCGGCACGCGCGGGCCGTGCTGTGCCGGATGATGTTGGTGGTTCCTTCTCGCACGGCGCTAGCGAATGCTGCTGCGGTGGCGGCGTTGTCGGGGCTGGCGCTGATCTCGGTGCGCAGCGCGATCCCGGCCGTGCCGAGCGCTTGCTTGGCGGCGTCGAGCGCCTCGGGCAGGTTGCGGGTGCGCAGCCCGCTCACCGCTGCGCGGACCTCGGCGAGGGCGGTGCGGGAGAGATCGTGCACGGCTTCGATCTCGACCTGGGCGCGACAGGGGTCCGCGTCGATGAGGCGCGAGGCGAGCTCGGCCTTGACGGCGATGACGGTGAGCCCGTGGCCGAGGATGTCGTGGACCTCGCGGGCGATGCGGTCGCGCTCGCCGAGGCGGGCCACTTCCTGCTCGAGGTGCCGGCGATCGTCCTCGGTGAGCAGCAGGGTGCGCCACATCAGGGAGATCACGACGGCTGGGGCAGTGAACAAGAGGATCTGCCAGTAGGCGCCGAGGGAGGTTCCGTCGATGAGGGTCGGCGCCCCGATGATCGCTGCGGAGGCGACCGCGACGAGGGCGAGGGAGCGGCCCAGGGGCCAGGCGAAGATCACGTAGCAGGTGACGAACGGCAGCATCGCGAGCGCCGCCCCGATCCCGGCGGTGGCCGCCACGGCCACGATGAGCGCGATCAAGGTGGTGACGAGGATGTTGATCCTGGCGCTGTCCTCGGCGATATCACGAAGCAGGAACAGCCCCGCGGTGTAGACGGCGGCGTAGGCAGCGAGCAGCACCAGTGCCGCCGCACGGGTGGCCACCGAGGTCGCGTCCTCGACAATGACCATGACGGGGAACACGAGGAACACCAGCCAGGCCGCGCCGAAGATCCAGCCGTGGTCGCTGGGCTCGTCGCGGCCTGCTTCGATGGTGCTCGTCACTGGCGTTGCCGCCCGCGCCGGGAGAGCAGTGCCGCGGCGGCGCCGAGAATGATCGTCCAGGCGATGATGTTGGCGATGGGGATCCACAGGGGTTCTCCTGCTGAGGTCGCGTAGATGCCCTCCGTCTGCGGGTAGCGGGCTAGCGCCACCATGCCATACATGGGCGTGAGCTTGCCGATGGCAAGCATCGTTCCGCTGAGCGGGATGAACACGTTGCCGAGGAACGCGAGGATGACCAGCGCGCCACCGGCGGCGGAGAGCGCGGCCTCGGTGCGGAACGCGAACCCGACGGCAAGGCCGAAGAGCGCGAAGACGACCGATCCGGCCCAGATGGCGGCGGCTGATAGTAGCCAGGTCCGGGGCGTGGCCTCGGCTCCGGTGAGGGCGCCGGTCGCGTAGACGATTCCGATGGGCAGCAGCGCGATGGCCACGGCGACGACGGCCTTGGTGGCGATGAACCCCTGGGTGCTCATGGGGGTCAGCGCGAGCTGCCTGCCCCAGCCCTGGAACTGCTCGACGGCGACGGACCCGCCGATCGTCATGGTGGCGACCGCGGCGCCGTAGGCGGCCATGGAGGTCATGATGACGGCTGCGACATTGCCATTGCCGGCGGTCTCGGAGCCGTAGTCCTGCATGGCTCCGAAGACGAGGTAGAAGATGCCGGGCAGCAGGGCGATGAAGAAGACGTTGGGAATGTTGCGGACGGTGCGCAGCAGCTCGATGCGGGCATAGGTGGTGCTCATGCGGGTGCCTCCTCGCGGGTCGTGGTGAGCGCGACGAATGCCGCCTCGAGGCTGGCGCTGGTGATCTCGAGGTCGGTGGCTCTGGTGTGGTTGAGCAGCAGCCGGGCGATGTGGTCGGCCTGGGTGGTGGTGATGGTGATCGCGTTGCCCCGGCTGTCGATGCCGCGCACACCGGGCTGGCCAGCCAGCATCTCGACGATGTCGTGCTCGTCCCGGGGATCGATGCGGGCGGTGACGGTGCGTCCCATGGTGGTGGCGCGGATCTGCTCGGTGGGGCCGTCCGCGATGACGCGGCCCTCCGCGATCAGGACGACACGATCGGCGAAGTCGTCGGCCTCCTCGAGGTAGTGGGTGGCGAAGACGATGGTGCGCCCCTGCTCGGCCTCCGCGCGCATCGCGTCCCAGAAGGCGCGGCGCGCGGTGACATCCATGCCGGTGGTGGGCTCATCGAGGACGAGGATGTCGGGATCCGGCAGCAGGGCGAGCGCGAACTTGAGGCGTTGCTGCTGCCCGCCCGAGCATGATCCGACCCGGCGGCGGGCGAGGTCGGCGATGCCTGCCCGCTCGAGCGCCTCGGCCACCGGGAGCGCGCCAGGAGTGACGGAGTGGATGATCGCGGCCGTCTCGGCGACCGTGAGGTCCGCGAGGAGGCCACCGGTCTGGAGCAGCGCGGAAAGCCTTCCCCCTCGTACGGCGTCGCGCGGCGCTGCCCCGAGGATCTCGATGCGGCCGCTGCTCGGCGCCGCGAGCCCGAGGATCATATCGAGGGTGGTGGTCTTGCCGGCCCCGTTGGACCCGAGCAGAGCCACGATCTCGCCGCCGGAGATGCTCAGGTCGATGCCACGGACGGCGTGCACGGCGGGTCCGCCGCGTTGCTGGAACGTCTTGGTCACGCCGGTGAGCTGTATTGCTGCGTTCTGGTCCATGCATCGAGCGTCGCAGTCCGCCCGCGCGCACGCCTCGTCGAGTTGTCAGGGATCGGCGATGACACATGTCATGGCGGGACCTGCTGAGGTGACGTGCACCACTGCGCCAGCGGGTAGCATCACGCGCAAGTTATCCATGCGGGGAGAAGGCTGAGGTCGTGTAGTGGGATCTACCGCTTCGAGGTGGTCATCGCGGAGGGTGGCGCCTGTGCTGCTAGCTTCCGTTGTCGTGCTCGCGGGGTGCGGCGGGGGCGAGGATCCTGGCGATTCCGCTGCGTCTCCAGGTGCTGCGACGAGCACCTCGGCGAGCCCTGGAGCGGCGACGAGCACACCGCCGGCCGATGGTTCTGGACCGCCCCCGATCACGGTGTCCGCGAACGGATCGGAGCAAGTTCTCGAGCCCTGGTCGTATTGCTGGGATGGCACCTGCGTGGATGGAGCGCCGCCGGTGGAGCCGGTCGCGCTGGGCACGACCGAGGATGTCCGGGTCTCCTTCCCGCAAGAGGATGCGACGTTCATCGCGCGGATGCGCGCGGCTGGTGGCGGGGAGTGCGCGCGCACGTTCGAGTCGACCCTGTCGCGCGGTGCTGATGATGCGTTCGTGCTGGAGCCGATGGGCAAGGCTGGCGAGTACGAGGTACTGCTGGCGGTTCGCGGTCGAAGCGGCGATGCCGCAGTGTCGTTCACCTGGACCACGCCGCGCGATGGGGTGATCGCCGTCCCGGAGGCGACGCTCGCGATCGCCTCGCCGTTCATCCCGCTCAGCGAGGCGCGCCCGGACATGTCGGTGTCGGGGCTCGGCGCGGATCCGGGCAATGCGGCGGTGACCATCGAGATCGTCGCTGCCGATGGCTCGTCGCAGTCGATCAGCAGCGATGCCGCCACGATCGGTTGCCCGGAGGGCAGCGTGCGCTTCTTCGGCACGGGCGACGAGGTGTCGTTGACTGAGGCTCCAGGCCCCTATGAGTATCGGGTGACGCTGCAGCTCGATGATGCCGTGCACGAGGCTGTCGCGGAGTGGCCGCAGGCTGAGGGGGATGGCTCGCAGCCGTATGTGCCCCTGGTCTTCGAGCCGCCGCTGCCCGGGCTCGGATAGCGCGTTACCGGGCGCTCGCCGCCTGGTCCGCGGCCGGGAGCACGGGCATGCCTATTCCGAGGAGCGCCATCATGCCCCAGCCGAACGCGCCGCTGCCGAGCGATCCGAGGACGGCCTCATCGGGTGCGTGCCCGGTGACGAGGCGGACGCCGACGATGGCGACGAAGGAGCCCAGCGCATAGGGCGCCGAGCCGATTACTCGGTCGAGGACGGGTTTCACGCCTTCTATGGTGCTGGCCGGGCGAGGATCGCACAATTCGGATGTGGTGATTGTGGCGTGTTCCACCCATCCGCGCAGCGGCCGACCGCGTATTAGTAACGTAGTGTCACGCCGGGTGAAGCACGTCGTGCCGCGATGCTGCCCCCGCTACCCACCGAGCAACAAGGAGCCATCATGAGCCGCTCACCGTCCCGCCCGCTCATCCCCGCTCTCGCCGCCGCTGGCGTCCTCGCGGCCGGCATCCTCACCACGGGCGCGGCCACTGCCGCGGCCTCCCCGGGCTCGATCATGCCCGCTCCCCTGCCGTCCATCGCCTCGCTCGATGTGGAGCGATATGCCGGCACCTGGCAGCAGGTCGCTGCCGTGCCCCAGCCGTTCAACCTCGAGTGCGCCCGCGATACCAGTGCCACTTATGCCGTGGTGGCCCCCGGCACCATCTCGGTCCGCAATGAATGCACCACCTGGTCGGGCGAGCGCTCGGGCATCAATGGGCAAGCGACCGTGACTGATCCCTCTACCAACGCATCCTTGCAGGTCACGTTCTCATCGGTGCCGTTCTCCCCGCCGGAGGGCGTGCCGAACTACGTCGTCACCTATATCGATGAGGACTACGAGACGGCCATCGTCGGCGACCCGGCCCGCACGTCAGGCTTCGTGCTGTCGCGATCGGGCGCGCTGACCGGTGAGCAGTGGCAGAAGGTCCAGGATGTCATCGTTGATCGCGGCTGGAACCCGTGCTTCTTCCTGACCTCCCCCGTCGCCGGTGGGCTGGAGACGATCCAGCCACTGTGCACGTTGTAGAGGGCACCTTGTGAGCTGCTACCCGGGGTAGCCGATGGCGGTCACGGCGAGCACGGGCTCGCGCATCGGGTCGACACCGATGATCTGCTCGACGAGCACGTCGCTGATCGCGGTCGCGGTGACCGATCCGAGCCCCATGGCCGTCGCTGTGAGCAGGACCGTCTGGCTGATGTGCCCGGCCTCGATCAGGATGTCGCGGTAGGCGCGCGTGGTGCTGAATCGCCATCGGCTGCGGCGTAGCACCGAGGTATAGATCAGCAGTGCCGGGGCCTCGGCGAGCCAGGGCTGGTTGCCGAGCGCCCGGGCGAGGAGCTTCGCGCGGGCGGGACGACGGATCCGCTCGAGGCCGCCTCTCGACGCTGAATAGTGGTACACGCCTGGTTGCAGGCCGTGGACCTTGTTGGCGTGCAGGTAGACCTCGATGGAGCTGCGCGCGCCGGCCGAGGGGCTGGTCTTGCGGATGATGGGGCCGGTCTCGGCGTTCTCGATCACGTCGATGGGCCCCGCGGCAATGTCGATGATCGTGCCCAGCGCGTCGAGGGACAGGGCGCGGGTGGTGAATGATCTCGCGGACCGCCGGGCGAAGAGCGCATCAACGAGGCCCGGGCGCGGCCAGTTCGCGGAATCGTCGATGGCCGGCGTGGTCACCGTGATCGGTTGCTGGGGAAAGGTCTTGACCACTTCGGGGGGTGGCTCGGCGCGCGCCTTCGTCGAGAAGGCTTCCATATCGGCGACCGGGTCAAGGTAGTCAACGGTCTCGTCGGTTCGCGAGGCGAAGTGGTGGTACCGCGTCGAGGGTCCCCAGTCGCCCCATTCAGCGAGCAGCTGCTGCTCCTCCTGGTGCTCCTCGGAATCCTCGGCGAGCAGGATCTTCTCCTCGAGGAGCCGCTCGGCGATCGCGCGATGCAGGTCAGTGACGGGCCCGATGGTGGCGATGTCCCGCCAAGAAGAAAACCACCGCAGTATCCCCACGCTCTCGGGCGTGAGGGCGAACTGTCGGTGGTGGAGGTAGTCGTCCCAGATGAGGTTCCCGTTGCGCCAGAACAGCACTGCGTATTCGGCGACCTTCACGCGAGTCAATCTTTGCTCACCCACCCCTTGAGTGTTTCATGCATCGGGCGAGGGCCGCGCTACGGGCTGCCTGGCTGCGGGGGCTCAGCTCAGGGGGCGTGGCTGGTGATCGATGTAGTCGCTCTTGTGGGCGCGGAACGCCGCTGCTTCTACGGAGAAGGCGGAGCTGATCGTGGTGTCGTCGCCAACGACCTCGATGAGGACCTGCGCCGTGGTGTCGGTGTGCATCAATGGACCTTTCTCCCCGTGGTGCCGGGTCGCGCACCGATCGGGTGGCGCGCCGGACGTTCTGCCAGATACATCGCACGGAGAGCCAGGGATTGTTACATGAGCAATCACATTTGTTTCATCGACCCGGTGATTTAGCAGCGCGAAGGGATCCTCGTGTGGCGCAGGTCATGCGGAATGTGCCATGACGACGCTGCGGAACGAGGCGCCCACCATCCGCGCGGTCGCCTCGATCTGGGGCTCGCGCTCCTTGTATTCCTCGAGGAAGCGGTTGGGGCTGATCGATTCCTGCACCGCGGCATCGGTGGCCCAGGCCCGGAACGTACCGAACGATGCCTCGGGGTGGAACTGCACCCCCCAGGCTCGGTCGCCGACGCGGAACGCCTGGTTGCGGTAGAGCTCGGTCGAGCCGAGCAGCGTCGCTCCGGGCGGCAGCGCGCTGACGGCATCGAAGTGCATGGTCGGCACCGGGAGCGGATCGCAGGCAGTGGCGATGCGGCGGAACAACTCATCGCCCGCGGCATCGGCGGACCACTGCACCGCCGCCACGCCGGCCTCGAGCCCCGCCTCCGCGTCCCGGTCGAGGCGTCCGCCACAGGCCAGCGCCAGCAACTGTGCCCCCAGGCAGATGCCGAGGAGGGGAATTGATTCCTCGACGCAGGCGGCCATCAGCGCGCGGACGCGCGGCAGCCAGGGGCAATCGTCGTCGGCCTGCGCGTTCTGGTAGCCGCCGAGCACGATCATCCCGTCGCCGATGTCACTGAGCCCGGGGATCGCATCGCCGTAGTACGGGCGGACGACCTCGAGGTGGCATTGCCGCAATGGCTCCTCGAGCAGGTCCAGCGGACAGTTCGGGTGATTCTCGATGACGGTGATGACGGCTTGTGCCATGGGGCCCCTCGAAGCTCGTCGGGCGGCGGGTGCGGGCGCCCGGGATCGGTGCGGCGTGCTCGTGGCTACCGCGATGGGAGAACTCTAGCCAGCATGCCCCCCGTTTGCACGGCACGGAGCGTTCGTCCTGGTGCTGCGTGCTCGTGCGACGATGGAACCGTGACCTCTCCGCATCACCGCGAACATGCTGGCCGTGACCGTGATATCGATGGCCGCGCGCGCAACCAGCGGCCGCGGGACTGCCTGGGCCGCCCTCTGCCGCACGGTGATGAGCGGGAGTGCGGTCATTCCATTCCTGGTTTCGTCTCGGCAGCCCAGGCGCTGCGCGACGCGGACGCGCTCCTCGCGACGGGTCACCCCTTCCATGCGCACGAGTTGCTCGAGGATGCGTGGAAAGCAGCGCCCGCCAATGAGGCCCAGGCGTGGAGGGCCCTCGCCCAGCTCGCCGTGGGCGTCACCCATGCCGCGCGCGGCAATCCCACCGGCGCCGGGCGGCTGCTGGGGCGGGCCGCTGCCAATCTCGCGGGCAGCCTCGATGCGGCCGGTGGCGTGCCACCGGAGCTCGACCGGGAACGGCTCGCCGCGCTGCGCCGGTGGTGCGGGGAGCGCGCGGTGGAGCTCTCGGCGCGCGAGGCCCTGGAAACGCGGAAAGGCGCGGCACGATGGTTGGTCGTGCCGCGCCTCGCGGGGCCGGGAGCCGAGCTGTAGCGAGCTACTGGAGCAGCTCGGCGATGCGGTCGGGGATCCGCTCGAGCGCGAACGGCAGGCTCAGCACGGTGCTCCACGACATCGCCTGCGCGGCATCGTCAGCGAGGATGATCGCCCGCCCATCCTTGACGACATCGAGCTGCTGGTAGATCTCGGTCTTGTCGAGCTCGGCGCGCAGCTTCGGCTCGAAGTCGGCGCTGGCGTACCAGATGAGGACATCGACATCGAGCAGGGAGAGCTGCTCGGTGGAGATGGGCGAGAAATTGCCGGCGATCTCCTCGGTGGCGGGCGGGTTGACGAAGCCGAGCTCGTTGAAGAATCGCACCTTCGGGTCGGCGGGGCCGTAGATGCCGAACTCGCCCGGCTGGTTGAGCGCGCCCACCGCGATGGTCTTGCCCTCGAACTCCGGATGCGTGGCCTTGACCTCGGCGATCGTGTCGGCGATGCCGTCGATCAGCTCCTCGGCCTTGTCAGGCTCGCCCACGGCTTGCCCGATCATGCGGGTCTGCGCGTCCCACGGGATGCCCCACTCGGGGTGGTCATCAGGCTGCGCGACCGTGGGAGCGATGGAGCTGAGCTGCTCGTACTGTGCTTGCTTGAGCCCGGTGTAGGTGCCGACGATCAGGTCGGGGCCGAGGGCAGCGACGGTCTCGATGTCGATGTCCCCGGCCGGTGAGCCCACGACGGTGGGAACCTGCCCGTCGAGCAACTCCTGGCCCCATGGCCACACGCCGCCCGGATAGTCGCCGTACCAGTCGAAAGCGCCCACCGGGACGACGCCGAGCGCGAGGAGGGTGTCCTGATCGTTGTAGCCGACGCTGACGACGCGCTGCGGGTCCTCGGGCACCTCGGTGCTCCCGAAGGCATGCTCGACGTTGATGCCCGAGCCAGTAGCGGTGGCATTGCTCGCCGCGTCGTCGCTGGCGGAGCAGCCCGCGAGGGAGAGGGCCGCAACGATGCCCGTGGCGATCAATGCGCGATGACGGGGTCGTGGGTGGCGGGGTCCTAGGTGGCGCAGTGCCATGTGTTCGTGCCTTCCCGGATGAGCGTGAGCAAAGTGGTGGCCGCTGCCTGCGCGCAATGACAGCCAGCTAGCAAGGTGAGCCTAACCGATGCTACTCATGAGTGCGTAACCATACCTGCGTGGCCCGCTCCGCCCCGGCTAGCGACAGAGCGCGAGCACCTGCCGCGCGGCGCGCTCGAGCGCGTCCCCGTAGTGCGACCCCTGCCCCGCCGCGTGAACGGCGAGCGGATGGAGCTGGTGCAGCGGTATCCGGTCGCGCCAGCCTTCCCGCAGCGGAGCGATCGTCTCGTAGCCCCGCAGGATCTCGCTGAGCATCGGGCAGCCGAACAGCGCGAGCATCGCGAGATCGGTCTCCGCGTGGCCGCCATGCGCCGCTGGATCGATCGCGACCGCGCCGCATGGAGTCCACATGACATTCCCCGCCCACAGGTCGCCATGGATGCGAGCGGGCGGCGCGCCATCGTCGAAAGTGCCGGCGGCGATCTCCGCGCAGGCCGCTTCCACCGTTCGCGCGGCTGCCGGGGCGAGCATGCCGAGCCCGCGGGCGCGAGGAAGGAACGGCAATACGCGCTGGGCGGCGTAGAACGATCCCCACGAGCCGGGCTCGCTGCCCGGGCCAGCAGGCATCGGCTGGGTGCCGATGTAGAGGCCACCGTCGTGACCGGCGGGCGGCGCGCCGAACGCCGGGGCTCCCGCTGCGTGGCAGCGGGCGAGCGCGGCACCGAACCGCCGGGCCGCCGGAGCGCTCGGGGCCGCGGGCGCGAGCCGCTCGAGAGAGATGTGCCCGCTGCCCACCTCATGCACAGCGACGACCGGCAGGCCAGCCTCGCCCAGCCAGCGCAGCCCGGCGGCCTCCGCGGCGAAGAAGCCGGGACCGTTGCCCGCGTCGTCGGTCTTGGTGAAGCTCATGCCAGCCGGGTGATGAGCCGATCGGCGTCGATCTTGCGGTTGCGCGGCTTGTCATCCCCTGGCTCGATGCCGCCGACGTACAACCATCCGAGCAGGCGCTCGTTGTCCTCCAGGCCATGCATCGCTGCGACCTCGGCCATGTCCACGAAGGGGCCGGTGCGCCACACCACGCCCCATCCCTCGTCGTGCAGCAGCAGCGACAGGTAGTGGCCGACTCCCGCAGCTGTGGCGATCTGCTCCCATTCCGGGACGCTAGGGTGGCGCACGGCGCGGTGCACGAGAGCGATCAGCAGCGGGGCGCGCAAGGACTTGGCGGCGAGCTTGCGCGCGTCCTCGATCTGCTCGGGGTCGGTGAGCGCCGAGGCATCGCCGTGCACGTGCCGGACGATCGCGGCGCCCATGCGCTCGCGGGCAGCGCCGCGCAGGGTGATGACCCGCCAGGGGCGCAGGGCCTTGTGGTCGGCCACGGATGTGCAGGCCTGGACGAGCCTGGTGATGCCGGCATCGCTGGGCGCCTCGTCGGTGAGTGTGAGGAACGAGCGGCGCGCCGAGAGCAGGTCGGCGATCGGCGAGGGTCGGTGTTCGTTGGTGGCCACGGGGTCCACGGTAGCGCGCGTGCCCGGGCCGGCGGGCGGCCCGGGCACGCGGTCCGATCATCCAGTGATCTCGATCTTGCGCGCGTTGTCGCGCTTCTCGGACTTGGGCAGGGTAACAGCAAGGACGCCGTCGTTGAGCTGCGCGCCGATGTTGTCGTGGTCGATCTCGGTGGGCAGGCTCACCTGGTAGCTGAATCGTCCGGTGCGCCGGGTGCGGCGGTGGACGATGCCGTCGCGCTCCTTCTCCTCCACCTCGCCGGAGATGTGCAGGACGCCGTCGCGGTACTCGATCGCGATGTTGTCCTTGCTCACGCCGGGCAGTTCTGCCTCGACCTGGTACGCGGTGCCGGTCTCCTCGATGTCGACGTTGGGCACCCACGCCGAGGGGGCGTCACCGGGCGTGGTGTCGAGCCAGCGGCCGAGGCGATCGTAGATCTCCTCGAAGTCACGGAACGGATCCCAGCGGCCCAGGGCCGGGGTGGCAGCGGCGCGTCGAGCAGGAAGTGCCATCGTTGATCCTCCTTGCATCCAATTGCTTGTTCTGGTGGCCGGGGAGCTTCGCTAGCCCCCGCACCTGACATAACATGGACATAGTTGAGTGTATTCCGCTCAAGGCTGGCATGCCAAGGGGCGCGTCAGGCACAGTTGTCGCATGGACGCGCGCACCCAGAGAACCCTCTTCGCCGATGCCGATCACGCCTGGCTCAGCGCCGACGAGGCCCGCGATCTCGGGCACGCCCTCCGCGAGAAGGTGCCCTTCGAGGCCCACGCCGAACTCACCCTCTCCCCCGCGCGGCCCACCATCGCCGAGCACATCCATCGCACCAACGAGGGACGCGTCGAGGACCTCATCCCCATCCGCATCGGCCGCATGAGCGAGACCCCCTTCACCTTCTATCGCGGCATCGCCGGGCTGATGGCCCACGACCTCCACGACGATCCCGTCACCGGGCTGCACGCCCAGCTGTGCGGAGACGCCCACGCCGCCAACTTCGGATTGTTCGCCGGACGCCTCGGCGGCATCATCATGGACGTCAACGACTTCGATGAGACCGTCCCCGGCCCCTGGGAATGGGACCTCAAGCGCCTCGCCGCCAGCCTCGTCCTCGCCGGGCGCGACAACGGCATCGACCGCGACTCGTACAGCAAGGCCGCCCGCCACGCCTCGCGCGCCTACCGCCGCACCATGCACCGCCTCGCCGACCTGACCTTCCTTGATTCCTGGCGGACCCTCCCCGACGACACAGCCATCAGCGAGATCAAGGCCAAGCACCTCGAGGACGACCTCGAGGACGCACGCGAGAAGGCCCAGCGCAACGCGAGCCGGCGCGTCGCCGACAAATGGACGGTCCAGGACGGCGACCGCTGGCGCTTCACCGACGATCCGCCGATCCGCACCCACGTCACCGACGATGTCGAGGAGCAGGTGATCGAGGCGCTGCGCCACTACATCGAGACCGTGCCCGCCGCCCAGCGCACCCTGCTGCGCCGCTACCGCCCCCATGACGTCGTCCACCGCATCGTCGGCACCGGCAGTGTCGGCCTGCGCAGCTATCTCGTGCTGCTCGAAGGCAACGCCGGGGAAGCACTGATCCTGCAGGTCAAGCAGGCCACGGCCTCCCAGCTCGACCCCTACGTGCACTACACCGCGCCCGAGCACCACGGCCAGCGCGTCATCGAGGGCACCAAGCTCGTCCAGGCCGACCACGACGTCACCCTCGGCTGGACAAGCATCGACGACCAGCACTACTACGTGCGCCAGTTCCGCAACCACAAGGCCGACATCGATCCCGAGACCCTCACCAGCAAGAACCTCGATGACTACGGCCGGCTCACCGGCGCCCTGCTCGCCCGTGCCCATGCCCGGACAGGCGACCCCCGCGCGCTCAGCGCCTACTTGCGCAAGGGCAAGCACTTCGACCGTGCGATCGCCGCCTATGCCAACGCCTACGCCGACCAGGCCGAGCAGGACTACCGCAAGTTCACCAGCCTCATCGACGCGGGCGAGCTGCCGATCCAGCGCGACGTGTGAGCAGCACCAGCGCCGCGGTGAACTCCACGTAACAACGTCGATCAGGAGGAACCGGGCATCGCGGGCGCAACCGCAGATCAGCGCCGGTCCAGCCGTCCCGCGAACCCGGAAAAACGCCTGTAACAGGACGGTGCGGGGATACGCTCAGCGGAGCCAACCGACCATGCCGGGCCGCGTGCTGGGCCACATCCCCTGGGGGTCACCGCCTTGGAAGCCGTCATCGACACGATCACCAGCATCAACGACGTCTACTGGTACTTCGTCGTGGCCGTGCTCGTCCTATCGGGCCTCTACTACACCGTCCGGTCGGGGGTCCTGCAGATCACGATGATCGGCGACATGTTCCGCGCCGTCGCCGAGCCCGCCCTCGTCATGGAGAACGGCAAGAAGGGCCTCTCCGCCTTCCAGTCCTTCACCATCGCCGCGGCAGCCCGCGTCGGCACTGGCAACATCGCCGGCGTGGCCATCGCGATCACCATCGGCGGGCCCGGCGCGATCTTCTGGATGTGGCTCACCGCCATCGTCGGCGCCGCCACCGCCTTCATCGAGTCCACGCTCGCGCAGCTCTACAAGATCAAGGACGTCGACTCCTACCGCGGCGGACCCGCCTACTACATCACCTACGGGCTCCGTAATCGCCACATCGCCATCGCGTTCTCCCTCATCGCGCTGATCACCTATTCGCTGGTGTTCAACACGGTGCAGGCCAACACGATCTCCGACGTCGTGCAGACCTCCACCGGCAACACCTCCGGCATGTTCACCGTCGGCATCGGGGTCATCCTCGCAGCACTCACCGCCATGGTGGTGTTCGGCGGGGTGCGGCGCATCGCCCGGGTCACCGAGGTGCTCGTGCCCGTGATGGCACTGTCCTACGTTGGCCTCGGGCTCGTCGTCGTCGCGCTGAACATCAGCGAGGTACCGGGCATGTTCATGCTCATCCTCGAGAACGCCTTCGGCATCCAGGAGATCGTCGGTGGCGGCATCGCCGCGGTCATCATGAACGGCATCCGCCGTGGCCTCTACTCCAACGAGGCGGGCATGGGCTCCATCCCCAACGTCAGCGCCACCGCAGCCGTCTCGCACCCGGTCAAGCAGGGGCTCGTCCAGTCCCTCGGCGTGTACTTCGACACCCTGCTGATCTGCTCGATGACCGCGTTCATCATCCTGCTCGCCGACCCTTCCTACGGGGTGGGCCGCGAGGGCGCCTCCCTCACCCAGGAGGCTCTCGCCATGCAGTTCGGGGACTGGGCGATCCACTACCTCGCCGTGGTGATCTTCTTCCTCGCGTTCAGCTCCGTGCTCGGCAACTACTACGTCGGCGAGGCCAACATGGCCTTCCTCAACAGCTCCACCCTCGCCATCCAGCTGTTCCGCATGGCCGTGGTGGCGTGCGTGTTCCTCGGCTCGGTGGCATCGCTGGCCCTGGTGTGGTCGCTCGCCGATCTGAGCATGGGCTTCATGGTCACCATCAACCTGCTGGTCATCGCGCCGCTGTCGGTGGTGGTGTTCCGGCTGCTCAAGCACTACCGGGACCAGCGCAAGCAGGGTCTCGATCCGGTGTTCGTGCGCAGCGACATGCCGGACCTCACCGGCGTGGAGTGCTGGGGGTCGCGCACCGAGGCCGCAGGGCTCGAGACCCGGTAGTCACGGCCCCGCGAGTGGCGGGTTGTCTGGCCGCGAGTCGTGGGGCCATCGGGCCGCGAGTGTGCGAAAAACGTCACGCTTGAGCAAGAAAGCTGTCGTTTCTCGCACACTCGCGGACCGTTACCGGTAGTCGGCCACCGAGCCACACTCGCCGCCCATTCGAGGCAACCCCCAGCACTACCCGCGCTTGGGCGGCAGCGGCACGAAGTAGCTGGTGCGCTCCTGGTACTCGCGGAACCCGGGACGATCGGCCATGTGCTGCTCGAGCAGCCGCGCGCCCGTGGCGTAGACGAGGAAGTACGTCATCACGACTGGCGAGAGCACCGTCAGCGCGCCGGGCCACACATCGGCGGCGATGAGGAAGATGCCCCACCACACGCACGCATCACCGAAGTAGTTCGGGTGGCGGGTCCACGACCACAGCCCGCGGTCCATGATCTTGCCGCGATTGGCGCGGTCCGCCTTGAACTCGCGCAGCTGGTGGTCGCCGACTGATTCGAACAGCACGCCGACGATCCACAGCAGGATCCCGGCGAACGCGATCCAGCCGAGCGGCCCGTCGGAGATGGCCGCCACCTGGATGGGCAGGGAGATGAACCAGGCAGCGAGCGCCTGGGTGAGGTAGATGCGAGTGATGGGCACCCACGGCGAGTCGCTGCCGTGCCGCTCGAGCATCGCCGCGTAGCGAGGGTCCTCGCCGTGACCGCGGGTGCGTTGCAGCAGGTGCCAGGAGAGCCGCAGGCCCCAGATGGCCACGAGGAGCGCCACCACGATCCGCCGGGCAGGCTCGCCCGTTCCTACGAGGGCCGCGACGAGCGCGATGACGACGAACGCGAGGCCCCAGGTGACATCGACGACGTTGTGCCTGCCCAGCGTGAAGCCGATGCGCGCGGTGATCGCCATCAGCACGATCACCGCGAGGAGGCTCGCGGCGCTGACGAGGAGGAAGTCACTCATCGCGGTTGTCCTTGCCGACCCATTGCGGGCGCACATCAGGGAAGCCGGACTCGCCGCGGTCACGGGCGCGCACGAGCAGGATCTGGTCGACGCCCATGCGCCCGTCGCGGAACGCCCGGGCACCACCGACGAGGTAGAGGCGCCAGACGCGGGCCATCTCCTCGCCGACCATCGCCACGGCATCGTCCCAGTGGGACTCGAAGGTGTCGAGCCAGGCGTTGACGGTCCATTCATAGTGCTCGCGCAGGGCGTGGACGTCGCGAAGCTCGAGGCCGGGCGCTTCGAGCATGGCGATGGTCTCGCCGACCGGGCGCATGTGCATGTCCGGGGCGATGAAGGACTCGATGAACGGTCCGCCTCCCGGATGGCTGCCGCGCCGCGACATCTGCTGGATAAGCACGCGCCCGCCGGGGCGGACGTTGTCGTAGAGCGCGCGGGCATAGCGCGGATAGTTGCGCTGGCCGACGTGCTCGCCCATCTCCAGAGAGGTGACGGCGTCGAACGGTCCGTCGGGAACCTCCCGGTAGTCCTGCAAGCGGATCTCGACCTTGTCCTGCAGTCCGAGGCTGGCGATGCGGGCATCGACGAAGCGCTTCTGCTCGGCGGAGATGGTGACGCCCACGACGGTGGCACCGTACTCCGCGGCCGCGTGGATGCTCAGCGAGCCCCAGCCGCAGCCGATGTCGAGCAGGCGCATCCCGGGGCGCAGGCCCACTTTGCGGCACACGAGGTCGAGCTTGTCGCGCTGCGCGTCCTCCACGGTGTAGCCGGGGTCGCGGGAGGTCCAGTAGCCGCACGAGTAGGCCATGTGCGGGTCGAGGATCAGGGCGTAGAAGTCGTTGGACAGGTCATAGTGGTGGCTGATGGCCTGGCGGTCCCGGCCCGGGCTATGCAGGCGGCCGCGGACGCGGGCTTGGGTTGCGGGGGGCTGAGGGTCGAGGCCGAGGGCGTCGAGCTGCCGGGCGGCCCTGGCAAGTCGCGCGATCAACCGTGGACCGGGGCGGACCGAGGCGAGCCCACGCTCGCGCACTACGTTCCAGACGTGGTCGAGGGCCTCGCCGAGATCACCGTCTACGTCGATCTCGCCGGTGACGTAGGCCTGCGCGGCACCGAGCTCGCCCGGATGCCACAGGAGCCGCCGCAGCGCGTCGGGGCTGGTGATCCGCACGCGCGGGGCATCCTCGGGGCCAGCGGTGCTGCCGTCCCAGGCGGTGAGGCGCACGGGCAGGGGGCTTCCGGTGATCGGTTCGAGGATCTCGGCGATCAGCCCGGCGGAACCCTGCTGCGCCGAGCGGGCATTGGTGCCTTGCGTCGCGGTGGTCGTCATGCCTCGCCCTTCTCGCTCGCCTCGGCGGCCTCGCTGGGGCGGGTGAACACGATCTGCTCCACATCGAGGTAGCGGGCGGCGAACCCGGCCTCGGAGTAGTTCAGGTAGAACTTCCACATGCGGCGGAACACATCGTCGAAGCCGAGCTCCCGGGCCTCGTCGAACGTCGCGGTGAAGCGGTCCTCCCACAGCCGCAGGGTGCGGGCGTAGTGCAGGCCCATGCCGAGCCGGTCAGCGATGCGCAGGCTCGTGTGCCGCGAGACGGTCTCGTCGATGGCCTGGACGGAGGGGATCAGCCCGCCGGGGAAGATGTACTTGTGGATCCAGGTGTAGGTGTTGCGCGTGGCCATCATGCGCTCGTGAGGCATGGTGATGGCCTGGATGGCGACCTTGCCGCCGGGGGCGAGCAGCTCGTCGATCTTCTGGAAGTAGGTGGTCCAGTACTGGTAGCCGACGGCCTCGATCATCTCGACGGAGACGATGGCGTCGAACTCGCCCTCGACGAAGCGATAGTCGAGCACATCGACGTCGACGAGCTCGTCGAGTCCTTCCTCGGCGACGCGCTGGCGGGCGATCTCGGCCTGGGCGGTGGAGAGGGTGACGGTGCGCACGCGGGCTCCGCGCCGGGCAGCGCGAACAGCGAGCTCGCCCCATCCGGTGCCGATCTCGAGCAGCCGGGTTCCCTCGCCGACGCCTGCTTGGTCGAGCAGGCGATCGATCTTGCGGTGCTGCGCGGTGGCGAGGTCGTCCCAGGCGGCCCCATCGGGATCAGTGAACAGCGCCGAGGAGTACGTCATGGACTCGTCGAGGAAGAGCCGGAAGAAATCGTTGGACAGGTCATAGTGCCGGGAGATGTTGGAGCGCGAGTTCTCGGTGGAGTTGTGCTCGCTGCGCGGCTGCCGGGCGATCAGTGCCGCGCGCAGTCGTTGCAGCGGCGCGGGAACGAGGCTCGTGAGGTTGCGGGCGAACACCTCGAGCACGGCCTCGAGGTCATCGGCGTCCCAGTCCCCGGCCATGTAGGCCTCGCCGAAGCCGATCAGCGCGCCGCAGCCGAGCCGATCGAAGAAGTCCGCGGGCCGGCGCAGGATCATGCGCGGGGCGGGATCGTCGGTCTCGGGGCTTCCCCAGATCGTGCCGTCGGGCAGCTCCACCCGCAGCGGCATGTCCTTGACGGCGCGGCGGAAGAGTCGTCGCGCCACGCGGCCCCGGCCGCGCGCGATGGGGCCTCGGGGTGGTGAGGCCACGCCGGGCCAGGTCTCGGGATCGATCGTGGAGGGTGGTGCCGGCGCGGTGATCGCTTCCGGCGATGTTGTCGCAGCGTCGGTGTTCATCGTGCCTGCCACTTTCTTCCTGGGGATGGGGGTCTCTTGCTGATCATGACGTGCGCGCGCGATGCGCGGGCGCGCTTCGGCCGTGGTTCGCTTCACTACGTGCCCTCCTGCCTGGCATGGGCTGGCCGGGGCTGGATGGGCAGGCGCCGCGCCCACAGCCGGATACCCTGCCAGCGGATCTGCACGATCACCCGCAGCGGCGCCCAGGGGATGCTCACGAACGCCCGGAGCAGGGTGCGGCGGGTGATGGGGCGGCGGGTGCCGGTGACGGATGCGACGAACGGAGGCTGGGCGCTGCGATGGAGCACGATCGCGAGCCCGAGCTTCTCACCGGGCACCGGCAGCCGCAGCTCATAGTCGCCCGAGACGTCGTTGAACGGGGAGACGTAGAACTCCTTGGCCACGCGAGCTCCGCCAGGCTCGGTGGCAGCGTCCACGGGCAGCAGGTAGCAGTGCCGCTCGCCGTAGGTGTTGCGCACCTCGGCGATGACGCAGCGCAGCCCGCCGTCGGCGCCGAAGCACCAGAACACCGATAGCGGATTGAAGTTGACGCCGAGGACCCGCGCGTTGGCGAGCATCAGGATGGTGCCGCCGCGCAGGTCGATCCCGCGGGTGGCGAGGAAAGCGTCGACGTTCTCGCGGATGGACCGCGCGGGATCACCGAGGTGGTCACGGGCCTCGAAGCGGGCGAGCGGGCGCAGCCACCAGGGCAGCACGGGCAGCCGGTCGAGATCGACGAGCCACCAGTAGCTGCGGTAGGTGAACTCGTTGTGCAGGGGTGCCCGGCGCACGTGCCGCACCTCAGTGGGGTACAGCGCGCCCGGATAGGCACGGACCGTCGCGCTGGTCACCAGGCCCCGCCCAGCTGCTCGGCGGCGCGCAGCCCGGATAGTGCGCCATCCTCGTGGAAGCCCCAGCCGTGGTAGGCGCCGGCGAAGGCGATGCGGCTCGTGCTGATGCCCGGCAGCCTGCGCTGGGCAGCGACGGCCTCGGGAGTGTACTGGGGATGCTCGTAGTCCATCGTGTCGATCACCGTGCTCTCCTCGATGAGCTGCTCGCCGCCGAGGGTAACGACGAAGCGGCGCCCGTCGAGCGCGCCGAGCCGTTGCAGCCGCGTCATGTCATAGCTGACGAGCACGTTCTCCGGGTCGGCATCGCAGGCGGGGATGCGGTAGTTCCACGACGCCCGGGCCCGGCGCGCCTTCGGCAGCACGGACTCGTCGGAGTGCAGCTGCGCCTTGTTGGGCGTGTAGTGGATCGCTCCGAGCACCTCGCGCTGCTCGGGCGTCGCCGAGGGCAGCATGGCGAGCGCCTGGTGGGGGTGCGTGGCGATCACCACGGCATCGAACACCGCGCGGTCGCCGCCCTCGCTCACCACGAGCACATGGTCCTTGGCCTCCCGCACCGATACGACCGGGGAGGAGGTATGCACAGCGTCGAGCTGCTTGGCGACCCGCGCCACGTACTCGCGGGACCCTCCCGTGACGGTGCGCCAGGTGGGTGATCCCGTGACGCTGAGCATCCCGTGGTGGTCGAGGAAGGCGAACAGGTAGCGGGCCGGGTACTGCAGGGCAGTGCCGGGGTTGCAGGACCACACCGCGGAGACGAGCGGGGTGACGAAGTGCTGGATGAAGTAGGGCGAGAATCCGCCGGCCTCGAGGAATGCCCCGAGGGTGACGTCCTCGTCCCCGCGATCGTCGTTCTCGCCGGTGTCGAGCACCGTGCGGGCCGCGCGGTGGAAGCGCTTGATCTCGGCGAGCATGCGCAGGTAGCGGCCGCGGCCGAGGGTGCGCACGGTGGGGATGATGCCAGGGGCTTTCTTGCCGCCCGCGTACTCGAGGCCGCAGCCGTCGCAGCGCACCGACATGCTCATGTCGGTCTCCTGGGTCTCTACCCCCAGCTCGGCGAACAGCTTGAGCAAGGTCGGGTAGGTGCGGTCGTTGTGCACGATGAAGCCGGTATCGACGGGCACGGTCGCTCCACCAATGGGCACGTCATGGGTGTCGGCGTGGCCTCCGAGCCGGGCGTCGGCCTCGAATAGCGTCACCTTCGCGCTGCGGTGCAGCACCCACGCCGCGGTGAGCCCCGCGACGCCGCTGCCTATCACCGCTACCCGTCTGTCCTGGTGGGTCGCACGTGCCATGGATTCCCCCTCGTGTTCCTGTAGTCCTTGGGCATTCGGAGCCGCTGCCGGATCGGTTCGGTGGTGCCGCGCGCGCCTAGCGCGGCAGCGCGGCGATCTCTTGCACGCGCTCGACGGTCCAGTCATGCCAGCGGCCTGGATCGCGCAGCATGAAGTGCCCGGCGCCCTCGACGGGATGCCATGATGCTTCCACGCCGGCGGTGCTGGCGCTCAGCGTTTCCCGCCGTGACGCTGCCGGGTCGGTCCACGCGTCCGCGGTGCCGTGCAGCACATGCACGCGCTGTCCCGCCGCGAGCAACGCTCCCTCGTCGCCGGGCCACCACGGCGCGAGCGCCACGACTCCGCGCACGGCCGGGTGCGCCGCGAGGTGCGCCGCCACCCGGCCGCCCATCGAGTGGCCGACGAGCACCACGGCGGCATCAGGATGCACTGCAAGGCGTTGCCGCAGAGCAGTCAGAGCGTCGGCGCGGACTGCCGCGCCGTCGCCGTTCCAGCCACGCTGGCTGTAGCTGACCTGGGTGACATCGAGGCCCGGCACGGCGCGGAGCGCAGCGGTGAACGGGCGCATCCGCACCGCAGCGAGGTGCCAGGGGCGCAGCGGGCGGGCGTTGCGGACCTTGCCGCCGGGGAGCACGAGCACGATTGCGTTCACAGCCAGGATTCGCTCCTGCCGGGGGGGATGGATGGGCCTGGCGGCAGTGAAGTGCCTCACCCTCACCGTGCGCCTAGACCAAGAGTGCGATATCGGACACATTCGGGCACCCTGGTGCAGCATCGCTTTCCCGCGAAGTGAGAAAGTGGTGGAGAGACAACCGCAGGAATTATGGGGATCCCATTCCCGCGGCATGCGCACGTCACTACGCTGGAAAGCCAGCCTTGCAATCAAAGGAGCCTGCCATGGGTAACGAGCCCGCAACCACTCAGCGGCACCAGGTCGTCATCATCGGGTCCGGTTTCGGAGGATTGTTCGCGACCCAAGCGCTGAAGCGGGCCGATGTGGACGTCACGATGATCGCCCGCACCACCCACCACCTTTTCCAGCCCCTGCTGTACCAGGTGGCCACTGGCATCCTGTCGGTCGGCGAGATCGCCGCCCCCACCCGTGTGGTGCTGCGCAAGCAGAAGAACGCGCGCGTGCTGATGGGCGAGGTCATCGACATCGACGTGCAGAACAAGACCATCACCTCCGAGCAGTTCGGCCACATCACCGTCACCTCGTATGACAGCCTGATCGTCGCGGCGGGCGCCGAGCAGTCGTACTTCGGCAACGATCACTTCGCCAAGCACGCGCCCGGCATGAAGACCGTGGACCACGCCCTTGAGCTGCGCGGGAAGATCCTTTCCGCGTTCGAGCTCGCGGAGCTGTCCAACGATCCCGTCGAGCAGGAGAAGCTCCTCACCTTCGTCGTCGTGGGGGCTGGCCCCACCGGCGTCGAGATGGCCGGGCAGATCGCCGAGCTCGCCAAGGACACCCTCGAGGGCGCGTTCCGCAACATCGATCCCGGCCAGGCCCGGGTGATCCTGCTCGACGCCGCCCCGCAAGTGCTGCCGCCGTTCGGCCCGAAGCTCGGGATGAAGGCGCAGAACCGCCTCGAGAAGCTCGGCGTGGAGATCATGCTGAACACGTTCGTCACCGACGTCGACGAGAACGGCATCGTGGTGAAGAACAAGGACGGCGAGGAGCAGCGCATCACGTCGTACTGCAAGCTGTGGGCGGCAGGCGTGGCGGCGAGCCCGCTCGGCAAGATCCTCGCCGACCAGACCGGCACCGGGGTCGATCGCGCCGGCCGCGTCGAGGTCAACCCGGACCTGACGGTCAAGGGGCAGCCGAACATCTTCGTCGTGGGCGACATGATGGCCCTCGATGGGCTGCCCGGCGTCGCGCAGGTCGCCATCCAGGGTGGCCGCTACTCGGCGAAGGCGATCAAGAAGGAGATCAAGGCCGAGGAGAAGGGGCAGCCCGTCCCGGAGCGCAAGCCCTTCTCCTACTTCAACAAGGGCAACATGGCCGCTGTGTCGAAGTACAGCGCCGTCGCCCAGGTCGGCAAGCTCAACATCAGCGGGTTCATCGGCTGGCTGATGTGGCTCGCGGTGCACCTGGTGTACATCGTGGGCTTCAAGAGCCGCGTGGCGACGCTGTTCTCGTGGACGGTGACGTTCCTGACCAACTCGCGCGCGCAGCTCACCGTGACCGAGCAGTGGATGACTGCCCGCACCGCGCTCGATCATCTCGAATCGCTGGAGGCCCAGAAGAAGGCTGAGGCCCAGGCGAAGCAGGACGAGCTCGAGGCAAGCTGAGCCGGCTAGCGCCTAGCACGCGGCGCCGGGAACCACGATGGTTCCCGGCGCCGCTGGCTTTTCCTGGGTTCAGGCCCAGGGTTCAGGCCCAGGCGCCTCTCAGGAGGTGCCGAGCTTGGCGGAGTCGATGATGTTCTGGATGCGGACGTGGCCGCGGGCGACGAGCCGGTGCTGCTCGTCGGTGATGTTGACCAGCCAGAGCTGCTGGAGCCTGCCGCGGTGCATAGGAATGGCGTGGCCGTGGAGGGTTCCCTCGCGGACGGCGCGCAGGAAGTCGGTGTTGTTGTTGACGCCCACGACGTGGCCGCGCTCGCCGAGCCAGGCGGTGCCCGCGACGCTGGCGAGCGATTCGACGACCGCGCAGTAGACGCCGCCGTGGACGAGCCCAGCGGGCTGGTGCATGTCGGGACGGATCGTCCAGTGGGCGCGCACGGAGTCGGGGGTGATCTCGGTGTAGCGGAGACCGAGGTACTTGCCCATCCCGCGGTCGAGCATCTCGGTGAGCTCGTCAGGAATGGCGCCGGGGAAGCCTTCGGTGGAGTCGCTTGTGGTCACGTGTCAATCCTTTTGCGTGGAAAGCAGATGGGCCTCACGCCACTGTATGCGTGAGGCCCATCCTGGCATGGACCGGGTGTCTCTGCAGCCCTCAGGACACCGTCACGGCCCGGCGGTCATTGTTCTTTCCTCCGACCCACCACTTACATTAGGTGAGGCTTGCCTCATTTGCAACCTCTTTGCGGTTGTGATGCTCGTCACACTGCGACCGCTAGGCTCCCCCATCGCAGCCGCACCGCCGAGGAGTGGCTGCGCACCGGGCGGCCCAGCTCCTCGAACGCTCCCAGGAGCGCCCGGGCGCGCCGCAGCGGCACAGCATCGTCCACGCCTGCCCGCGCGGGGGCGTAGGACGCCATTCCCATCACGGCCTCGCCCACCATGGACCACAGCCGCGCGGCATCCACCCCGGAGAAAACCGCGATCTCGTCGAGCAGCGGCCCCAGGGTGGTGTCGCACCGATGCGCGACCCACATCAGCAGCGCCGCCTCGCACGGCAGCGTCCGCACCGCGCGCGATCCCGCGGCGGGATCCCCGGGCAGCACGCGCAGCATCGGGTCGACGACGCCAGTCCAGTCGACCCCGCCATCCGAGTCGTAGTGCAGCCACAGGTTCTCCGTGCCGGGATCCCATGCGCGTCCCTCGAGCACCAGCAGGGCGACCAGCCGCGCCACCACGGCATGGATGACCATCGAGGCGACCTGGCCCGTGGCCACATCCCGCGAGCCAAGCTCGCGCAGTGCCTTGTGATGCATCACTTGCAGGCGCCCCTCGGGGATCGCCGCGCCCAGCGGCCACCACCGGCGCCGCGGCTCGTTGTGCATCCAGGTGATGGCGTAGTTGCGCGGGTAGTCGATGTCGAGCTCCCGCAGCCGCGCCATGCTCTCGCGGAATGGCTGGTCGACACGGGCGGCCAGGCGCCCCTGGACCAGTTCGCCCGTCACGGCGCGCGGTACGTGCGCTGATGTCGCGAAGCCCATTCGTTGCTCGTCCCTCCCGAGCCCCATCGCGGGGCGTTCGACAGTGTTCCCGGCCCACGAGGAGCCGCATTAATTAGTGTAACCTAACCATATTGAGGCAAGGCTAAGCTAGTCGATGGGGAAATCGAGCATTCCGCGCGGTCCGCCGCCTTCGCGGCCCCCCAGCGCCAGCGGAACCGCGCCAGAACGTGACTACGACCACTCGTAGTAGCGGCTGCGAGCGCACTAGCAGTAGAATTGGCGGAATGGCAGGTCTTGGAGAACTCGAGCGGGCAGTCATGGATCACCTCTGGTCCGTGCGCGAGCCCCAGACCGTGCGCCAGGTCCACGAGTCCCTCTCGCAGCATCGCGCGCTGGCCTACACCACGGTCATGACCGTGCTCCAGCGGCTCGCGAAGAAGAACCTCGTCGCCCAGGAGCGCGAGGAGCGCGCGTACCGGTACGCCCCGATCAATGCCCGCGAGGAGCTCGTCGCCGAGCTCATGGTCGATGCGCTCAAGCAGGCCGAGGAGTCCGGTGGCCGCGCCGCCGCCCTCGTCCATTTCGTCGAGCGCGTCGATGCGACCGAGGCTGATGCGCTCCGCCAGGCCCTCACCGCGCTCGAGCAGCGCGACCAGCAGGGCAGCGGGCGGGCCCGCGGGCAGCACAAGCGGAACTAGCCCCGCCGGGCTTTCCCAATCGACCCTGCGCGGGCACACTGGAAGCACAGCAAGCCACTCGCCCGCACCGCCAACGATCGAGGGACAAGCATGATCGGCACGACCGCCATCGCGTTCGCGGTCCTTGCCGTCACTCTCGCCGGACCGATCCCCACCGTGCTGGCACGCGCGCGTTGGCCCCTGCGCGCCCCCCGCGCCGCCCTCGTCCTGTGGCAGTCCATCGCCCTCGCTGCGGTGCTGTCCGCGTTCAGCTCCGGGCTCGCCATCGCGAGCATGCTGCTCGTGCCCGGACCCGATGGGCGACCCACCACCTCCCCCGCGGCGGAGATCGCCGTCCTCGGACTGCCCCTGTGGCTGCTGTCGGTGGCCGTGTTCGCCGTCACCGTGCTGATCGGCGCGCGCCTGGTCTACAGCACGGCCCGCGTCGCGATCCGCACCCGTCGCCGCCGCGCCCACCACCGGATGCTCGTCGACCTGCTCAGCAAGGGCGATCCCCGGCTCGCCCACTACACCACCGCTGACCTGCGCGTCCTCGAGCACGCCGAGCCGCTCGCGTACTGCCTGCCCGGCCTTCACCAGCGGGTAGTGGTCAGCGAGGGCGCCCTCGACTCCCTCTCCCCCATCGAGCTCGAAGCGATACTGGCCCACGAGCGCGCGCACCTGCGGGCCCGCCACGACCTCGTCCTCGAGGCCTTCACCGCGGTGCACGAGGCCTTCCCGCGCATCGTGCGCAGCAAGTCCGCGCTCGGCTCGGTGCGCCTGCTCATCGAGCTGCTCGCCGATGATGCGGCCCTGCACACCACCGGCCGCGCGCCGCTCGCCCGGGCTCTAGTGACCTGCTCCGCCGGCACGGCTCCCGAGGGCGCGATGGCAGCCGGCGGGATCTCCACGCTGCTGCGCGTGCAGCGGCTGGCTGGCGAGACCCATCACCTGCCCACCGCCGTCGCGGCCTACACCACCGCCTCGCTCATCCTCATCGGCCCCACGCTCGCGGTGGCCCTGCCGTGGCTCATCGAGCTGTCCCGGCTGTTCGGGCTGGAGTCCTGAGCGGCTCCACGCGCTCGCGGGCACCGCGGTCTAAGGTGGATCGAGAACCCAGGCCTGAATACCCCAGCCCGGCATTCGCCCAGTCAGGAGTCCGCATCGTGACCTCGTCCTCCCGCACCGCCCCCATCGGCGTCACCGGCCTCGGCGTGATGGGCGCCAACATCGCCCGCAACCTCGCCCGCCATGCCGATGCCGTGGCCGTGCACAATCGCAGCCCGCAGCGCACCGCCGAGCTGGTGAGCGAGCACGGCCGCGACGGCACATTCCTTGCTGCAGGCACGATCGAGGAGTTCGTGGCCAGCCTCGAGAAACCGCGCCGGGCACTCATCATGGTGCAGGCCGGGGCCGCCACCGACGCGGTCATCGAGCAGCTCGCCGGAGCCATGGAGCCCGGCGACATCATCATCGACGGCGGGAACTCCCTCTACACCGACACGCGACGGCGCGAGGCCGAGCTGCGCGAGCGTGGCATTCATTTCGTGGGCTGCGGGATCTCCGGCGGCGAGGAGGGCGCGCTCGAGGGCCCGTCGATCATGCCCGGCGGCTCCGCCGAGGCCTACGCCGCCGTCGGCCCCCTGCTCGAGTCCATCTCCGCGCACGTCGACGGGACTCCCTGCTGCACCCATATCGGCCCCGACGGGGCCGGGCACTACGTGAAGATGGTGCACAACGGCATCGAGTACGCCGACATGCAGCTCATCGGCGAGGCGTTCCAGCTGATGACCGGCGTCCTCGGCTACAGCCCCGCCCGCTGCGCCGAGGTGTTCGCCGAATGGAACCGCGGCGTGCTCGAGAGCTACCTGGTCGAGATCACCGCCGAGGTCCTTGCCCAGGTCGATGCGGCAACCGGGCGGCCGCTCGTCGAGATGATCCTCGACGCCACCGGGCAGAAGGGCACCGGGCGGTGGACCGTCAAGTCCGCCCTCGACCTCGGTGTTCCGGTCACCGGGATCGCTGAGGCCGTCTTCGCGCGCGCGGTCTCCGGTGCCCGCGAGCTGCGTGCGGCAGCGACCGGGCTCGCCGGCGGCAAGCTCGCCACGGCACTGGGCGAAGCGCTGCCGGGCGTGGACGAGCAATCCTTCCTCGACGACATCCATGCGGCGCTGTATGCCTCCAAGGTGGTGGCCTACGCACAGGGCTTCAACCAGCTCACAGCCGGCAGCGACGAGTACGAGTGGGACGTCCGGCCGGGCGATCTCGCGACGATCTGGCGGGGCGGCTGCATCATCCGCGCCCAGTTCCTCGGCCGCATCCGCGAGGCCTACGATGCGGACCCCGCCCTCCCGAGCTTGCTGCTCGATCCCTACTTCCGTGATGCCGTGGAAGGATCAACGGGCAGCTGGCGGCGCGTGGTCGCGGCCGCCGCGATGATGGGCGTGCCCGTGCCTGGATTCGGGTCCGCGCTCGCCTACTACGACAGCGTGCGCGCCGACCGGCTGCCCGCTGCACTGCTGCAGGGCCTGCGCGACTTCTTCGGGGCGCATACCTACGAGCGGATCGACAAGCCGGGCCACTTCCACACCCTGTGGGGCGGCGATCGCAGCGAGGTCCCCGCCGACTAGCTCCCGGGTCGATCCAGCAGCCCCCACGCAGGATGCAGCCACAGGAGGCAGCGATGCGATACCTCGACGGACGGCAACCGACCCACGACCTGACCTATGACGATGTGTTCCTCGTGCCCCGGCGCGGCGACGTCGCCTCCCGGTTCGACGTCGATCTGTCCACCGCCGACGGCTCCGGCACCACTATCCCGCTTGTGGTGTCGAATATGACGGCGGTGGCGGGGCGACGCATGGCCGAGACCGTGGCCAGGCGTGGCGGGCTCGTCGTGCTGCCGCAGGACCTGCCGATGCCCGCGGCCGCGGAGACCATCGAGTTCGTCCACTCCCGCCACCACGTGGCGGACACGCCCATCATCCTCTCGGCCCAGCAGGCGGTCTACGACGGCCTCGCGCTGATCACCCGGCGCGCGCACGGAGCCGCCGTGGTCACCGAGGAAGGCCGCCCCATCGGCCTGCTCACCCCCCGGGCCTGCGAGGGGGTCGACCGCTACACCCGTATCGGCGATGTGATGGCAACCAGCTTCATCACCGCCAGCGAGGACACGCCCGCGCGCGACATATTCGACCAGCTCGCGGCCGCGCACGAGGACATCGCCGTGATCGTTGACGATGCGGGGCTCGTCGTGGGCGTGCTGACCAGGCAGGGAGCACTGCGCGCCGGGCTGTACGAGCCGAACGCCAACGCGCGCGGGGAGCTGCGCATCGCGGCCGCGGTGGGTATCAATGGCGACGTGGTGGCACGGGCCCGGGCCCTCGTGCGCGCGGGGGCGGACCTGCTCGTGGTCGACACCGCGCACGGGCACCAGGAGAAGATGATCAGCGCGGTATCGGCGATCGCCGATGCCGGGCTCGGCGTTCCGCTCGTCGCGGGCAACGTCGTCACCGCGGAAGGCACGGCCGACCTGCTCGAGGCCGGCGCGACCATCATCAAGGCCGGCGTCGGTCCGGGCGCGATGTGCACCACCCGCATGATGACCGGCGTCGGGCGGCCACAGTTCTCGGCGATCGTCGAGTGCGCTGCCGCCGCCCGCGAGGCCGGTGGGCACGTATGGGCCGATGGCGGGATCCGGCACCCGCGCGATGTCGCGCTCGCCCTCGTCGCCGGGGCATCGAACGTGATGATCGGCTCGTGGTTCGCCGGCACCTACGAGGCACCCGGCGACCTGCGCACCGACAGCGATGGCCGTCCCTACAAGGAGAGCTTCGGCATGGCGTCGAAGCGAGCCGTCGCCGCCCGCACCGCCAGCGACTCCCCCTACGATCGCGCGCGCAAGACATTGTTCGAGGAAGGGATCTCCACCTCGCGGATGCACCTCGATCCCGAGCGCCCCGGCGTCGAGGACCTGATCGACCACATCTGCGCGGGGGTGCGCAGCACCTGCACCTATACCGGCGTGCGCACCCTGCCCGCGCTCGCGGAGGAAGCGGTGGTGGGGCTCCAGTCGCCAGCGGGCTTCGCGGAGGGCCGCGCCCGCCCGATCGGCCGGTAGCAACAGTTCTGAGCGATCGATGCGTCGCATTTGTCGTTCGCCACGGCAAGTACCGTTATAGGGTAGGTCCATGAAGGGTTTGCTCGCTGGACTGCTCGCCGCCATCGTCGCGATCGCGATCGGCGCAGTACTGTTCTTCGTCCTCGTCGATAGCTCGGAATCGACAGAAGTGCGGCAGGAGAGCCTCACGTATGCCGTGAACGGCTCGCAGCAGACCTGCGCCGACTTCTACGGCGCCACCTGCGACTTCGACACGCAGCTCGGATTCAACCGCTGGGCGGGCGGTCTCGACGGCTTCGTCGGCGAGCAGCGCATGGGTTCCTTCGCCCGCGATATCGGATTCGTCGATACGAGCAAGATCGCCCTGGAGACGTGCGTCCTGACCGCCAAGAGCGGCAAGACCATCGAGGACCTGCTCGCCTATACCCGGCAGAATCACCCCGATGCCACCACCGCTGAGGTGTTCCCCATCTGGAACGCCGCCCGCTGGCACCTCTGCCCCCTCCCCCGCTAGCTGCTGCACCTCGCTCGCGCACCGTCCGCACGAACTAGCCAGCCTGGCCTCCGCCGGTCCACAATGTTCACCGTGCGCCGCGCCTTCGATGCTCCCCCCGCAGCTACCCGCTACCTCCCCACCGAGGCCTGGCACGCTCGCCAGGGCCGCCACCACGAGCGTGCCGACGCCCTTCTCGCCCCGCACCGGGCCAGGCAGCAGCGCGGCGAGGCACATCCTGTCTGGGACTTCCTCTTCACCTACTACAGCCTGCGTCCCGCGCAGCTGCGCCGCTGGCACCCCGGCATCGGCACAGCCCTCGAGAACGCCCCCGACCACGCCCGCTGGCGCGGCTACCGGACCGACGAGCAGGGCCTGACCGATGTCTCCCCCGAGTTCATCGAGCACCGCGCGTCCACCGTGCGCTTCGTCCTCGACCTGATCGAGCGGACCACGGCGCGCCCCGCTCGCCTTTCCTGCTTCGGCATGCACGAGTGGGCGATGGTGTACCGCACGAGCCCGGAAGAGGTGCGCCATGCCCGGCTGCCGCTGCGGCTCGGCCATGACGGCACCGATGCCGTCGTCGAGTCGATGCCGCTGCGCTGCACCCATGTCGACGCCTACCGGTTCTTCACCGAGGCCGCGCGGCCCCGCAATGACCAAGTGCTCACCCGCGCCGACCAGCTCCGCGCCGAGCAGCCCGGTTGCGTGCACGCCAGCATGGACCTGTACAAATGGTGCTACAAGCTGCTGCCCATCACCTCCTCCAACCTGCTGCTCGACTGCTTCGAGCTCGCCCTGGCCGCGCGCGAGATCGATATGCGCGCGAGCCCCTATGACCTCTCCGGCCACGGTCTCGCCCCCATCGCGGTGGAGTCCCCGGGCGGTCGCGCCGAGTATGTCCGTCTCCAGCAGTGGCTCGCTGGGCGCGCCGCCCCGCTGCGCGAGCGCATCGCAGCGGCGTGCCAGGCATCCCTCGCTGCCCTAGCAGCGGCCGGACCGGCCTGACCTGGCTTCCGCGCAGCCGTGGATGGGCGATAGCGTGGTTGGAGCACTGCCGTGCGGGTAGCCTAAAGTGATTGCCGGGCTGCCGCACCGAGCCGGTGCCCGTATTGCTGTGCGCATGCGTGACACGAATTTCCAAAGAAGCGAGGCGATGAATGACTGAGCGCGTGAACGTCGGCAGCCTGCAGGTTGCCAAGGTTCTGTACGACTTCGTGGTGGAGGAAGCCATTCCCGGGACCGGCGTCGACGTCGACGCGTTCTGGGCCGGCGCCGAATCCGTGATCAACGATCTCGCCCCCACCAACAAGGCCCTGCTCGCCAAGCGCGATGAGCTGCAAGCCACCATCGACACCTGGCACCAGGACAACAAGGACACCTTCGACGCCGCCGCCTACAAGTCGTTCCTCTCCGACATCGGCTACCTGCAGCCCGCTCCGTCCGACTTCACCGTCTCCACCTCCGGCGTGGACGAGGAGATCGCCGAGACCGCAGGCCCGCAGCTCGTCGTTCCCGTCACCAACGCCCGGTTCGCCATCAACGCGGCCAACGCCCGCTGGGGCTCCCTCTACGACGCCCTCTACGGCACCGACGTCATCCCCGAGGACGACGGCGCGGAGAAGGGCAGCGGCTACAACAAGGTCCGCGGCGACAAGGTCATCGCCTACGCGCGCGGCGTCCTCGACCAGGCCGCCCCGCTCGCCGAGGGATCCCACGTCGGCTCCACCAACTACGCCATCGCGGACGGCAAGCTCGCCGTCACCCTCGCCGACGGCTCCACCACCGGGCTCGCCGCGGGCGCTAGCTGCCTCGGCTACACCGGCGATGCCAGCAACCCCTCCTCGCTGCTCATCAAGCACAACGGGCTGCACGCCGAGATCCTCATCGATCCCGCCAGCCCCGTCGGCTCCACCGATGCCGCTGGCGTCAAGGACGTCGTCCTCGAGTCGGCCGTCACCACCATCATGGACTTCGAGGATTCGGTTGCCGCGGTCGATGCGGATGACAAGACCAACGGATACCGCAACTGGCTCGGCCTGATGAAGGGCGACCTCTCCGAGGACGTCAGCAAGGGTGGCAAGACCTTCACCCGCGTGATGAACCCCGATCGCGAGTACACCACCCCGGACGGGCGCACCCTCTCCCTGCCCGGCCGCTCGCTGCTGTTCGTCCGCAACGTCGGTCACCTCATGACCACCAACGCCATCCTCGACGCCGAGGGCAACGAGATCCCCGAGGGCATCCTCGACGGACTCATCACCTCCCTGGCTGGGCTCCACAGCCTGCGCGGCGACTACCCGCTGAAGAACAGCCGCACCGGGTCGCTCTACATCGTCAAGCCCAAGATGCACGGCCCCGAAGAGGTCGGGTTCACCGTCGAGCTGTTCCGCCGCGTCGAGCAGATCCTCGACCTGCCCGAGAACACCCTCAAGGTCGGCATCATGGACGAGGAGCGCCGCACCAGCGTCAACCTGCGGGGCTGCATCGAGGCCGCCCAGGAGCGCGTCGTCTTCATCAACACCGGGTTCCTCGATCGCACCGGCGATGAGATCCACACCTCCATGGAGGCCGGTGTCGTGGTCCCCAAGGCCGACCAGAAGTCGCAGAAGTGGTTCGCCGCCTACGAGGACAACAACGTCGACGCGGGCCTGTCCACCGGCCTCACCGGCCACGCCCAGATCGGCAAGGGCATGTGGGCCATGACTGACCTGATGTCGGCAATGGTCGAGCAGAAGGCCGGGCAGCTCAAGCAGGGCGCCACCACCGCATGGGTTCCCTCGCCCACCGCCGCCACCCTGCACGCCATGCACTACCACCAGGTGGATGTGTTCGCCGAGCACATCGAGCTGAAGAAGCGCGAGCAGGCCAGCATCGATGCCCTGCTCACCATCCCTGTTGCCGCTGATGCCGCCACCTGGGACGCTGCCGTGGTTGCTCGCGAGGTCGACAACAACTGCCAGTCCATCCTCGGCTACGTGGTCCGCTGGATCGACCACGGCGTCGGCGTCTCCAAGGTGCCCGACATCAACGATGTCGCCCTCATGGAGGACCGTGCCACGCTGCGCATCGCCAGCCAGACGCTGGCGAACTGGCTGCGCCACGGCATCATCACCACCGATCAGGTGAATGAGAGCCTGCAGCGCATGGCCGAGGTCGTTGATCGCCAGAACGCCGGCGACAGCAACTACAAGCCGATGGCCCCCGCCTTCGAGGGCAACATCGCCTTCGAGGCGGCCCGCGAGCTCATCCTCGAGGGCACCAAGCAGCCGAGCGGCTACACCGAGCCGATCCTGCACCGCCGCCGCCGCGAGTACAAGGCCGCCAACGCCTGACCGGCGCTAGCGGGCAACGAGCATCGAGGGCGGGCGCTCCCCACACAGGGGGCGCCCGCCCTCGCTCCATCAGGATCGGGTACACGCATGCTGATCTTCCTCGCCGTCACCGCGCTGCTGATCGGCGCGCTCCATCTCTGGCTGCACCACGCCCTGCTCTCGGCAACCAGCCTTGGACCTCGTGCCACACGCCTCGGGCGCATCGCCCTCGCCGCCCTGTGGGCCGCGGCCATCGCTAGCCTCGCCGTTGGCATCCATATACCGATGAGCTGGGGGCGGCCCATCGGCTATGCCGGCGGCATCTGGTTCGCGGTGCTGTTCTATCTCGTTCCCGCGCTCGCCCTCATCGCTGTCGTCGCGCTCCTGGCCCGCGCCACCCGCGTCGATGCCAGGCGCATCCTGGTAGCCCGTCGCGCGGCCACCGCCCTAGCTGTCGTCGGGGTGCTCGCTGTGTGCGGCTGGGGAACCTGGAACGCCCACCAGCTCACGGTGCGCGAGACGCGCATCGCCGTGCCCGGCTTGCCCCCGGGATTCGACGGCACACGCATCGCGCTCGTCGCCGACCTGCATCTCGGGCCCGCCCTCGGTGAAGAGTTCGCCCGGGGGGTCACCGAGCTGGTCAACGAGCAGGAACCCGATCTCATCCTCGTCGGCGGGGACCTCATCGACGGGACCATTGCCAAGGTCGGTCCCGCCACGATTCCACTCTCGGCCCTGCGTGCGTCGCTCGGCGTGCACGTCGTCTCCGGCAACCACGAGTACTACGCCGATGATGCCGACGCCTGGCTTGACCACTTCGCCACGCTGGGCATGAATCCCCTCCGCAACCAGCGCATCGAGCTCGAGCGCGGTGACGACATCCTCGACCTCGCCGGCGTCAACGACTACGACGCCCCCGCGCCCCGCCCCGCTGATCTCGATGCAGCGCTCGCTGGCCGCGACACCGGGCGCACCCTGCTGCTGCTCGCCCACCAGCCCCGCCACATCAACGCTGCCGCCGCCGCAGGGGTGGATGTCCAGTTCTCCGGCCACACCCACGGCGGGCAGCTCTGGCCGTTCGGCTATCTCGTCGCGCTCACCCAGGACGTCGCCATCACCGGGCTCGACCGCCTGGCCAGCGGTGCCGAAGGGAACGGTGATGCGCGAGGCACGCAGATCTACACCACCTCGGGCGCGGGCGCGTGGGGGCCACCAGTGCGTGTCGGCACCACCCCGGAGATCGTGATCATCGAGCTCGTCCGCGAGTAGGCCTGGCGGTGCCGACGTGCGCTGGGGCGCCGGGGCCGCCTTTGCCGCAAACGCGATAGAAACCGCCGGGAATCCCAGGTCGGTTTCTATCGCGTCTGGCTGCTTCTATCGCGTTTGGCACATCCTCACGGACTACCGCCTAGCCCTGGTAGGCCTCCAGCGGCGGGCACGAGCAGACGAGGTTGCGGTCGCCGAACGCGCCATCGATGCGCCGGACAGCAGGCCACACCTTGGGCCGGTTGCCGATCCCGCCCGGGTAGGCGGCGGTCTTGCGGTCGTAGGGGTGCTGCCAGTCCTCGACGAGGCACTCAGCGGTGTGGGGCGCGCCGCGCAGCGGGTTGTCGTCGACCGGCCACTCGCCGGAGCCGACGCGATCGATCTCCTTGCGGATGGCGATCATGGCGTCGCAGAACGCATCGAGCTCGGCGAGGTCCTCGCTCTCGGTGGGCTCCACCATGAGCGTTCCGGGAACGGGGAAGCTCATCGTCGGGGCGTGGAAGCCGTAGTCGGCGAGACGCTTTGCCACATCATCGATGGTGACGCCCGTGTCCTTGCTCAGCGGACGCACGTCGAGGATGCACTCGTGGGCGACCATGCCGCTCTCGCCGGTGTAGAGGACGGGGAAGTATTCGTCGAGGCGCCGGGCGAGATAGTTCGCGGAGGCGATGGCGGTCAGCGTGGCGCGGCGCAGCCCGGCGGTGCCCATCATGCGCATGTACGCCCAGCTGATCGGCAGGATGGACGCTGAGCCGTATGGGGCGGCGGAGATGGTCGGTCCGTCGCCGAGCTCGGGAGCCAGCGGGTGGCCGGGAAGGAATGGCGCGAGGTGCTCGCGGACCGCGACGGGCCCGACGCCCGGGCCGCCTCCGCCGTGGGGGATGCAGAAGGTCTTGTGCAGGTTGAGGTGGCTGACGTCGCCGCCGAACTGGCCGGGGCGCGCCACGCCGACGAGTGCGTTGAGGTTCGCGCCATCGACGTAGACCTGCCCACCGGCATCGTGCACGGCGGCGCAGATGTCGCGGATGTCGTGCTCGAACACCCCGTGCGTCGAGGGGTAGGTGATCATGATCGCCGACAGCGACTCCGCGTGGGCGGCGATCTTCGCGCGCAGGTCGTCGAGGTCGACGTCGCCATTGTCGCGGCACTTGACCACCACCACGCGCATCCCCGCCATGACCGCGGACGCGGCGTTGGTGCCGTGGGCGGACGACGGGATGACGCACACGTCGCGATGGGACTCGCCGCGGGCATGGTGGTAGCCGCGGATGGCGAGGAGGCCAGCGAGCTCGCCCTGGCTGCCGGCGTTGGGCTGGAGGCTGACGCGGTCGTAGCCGGTGACCTCGGCGAGCCAGGTCTCGAGATCACTGATGAGCGCGCGGATGCCTTCGGTGTCCTCGGCGGGGGCGAAGGGGTGCAGGCCGGAGAACTCGGGCCAGGTGACGGCTTCCATCTCGGTGGTGGAGTTGAGCTTCATGGTGCAGGAACCGAGCGGGATCATGCTGCGGTCGAGCGCGATGTCCTTGTCGGCAAGGGCTCGCAGGTAGCGCAGCATCGCGGTCTCGGTGCGGTAGAGGTGGAAGGCGGGATGGGTGAGGTAGTCGCTGGTGCGGGCCAGTCCGGCCGGGATTGCGGCCGCGGCCTGCGTGCCAGAACCGGTGGCACCGAACGCGGCGGCGACGGCGTCGATGTGGGCAGCAGTGGTGGCCTCGTCGCAGGCGATGCCGAGGTGGTCAGCGTCGATCAGCCGGAGAGTGATCCCCTGGGTGCGGGCTGCCTCGTGGATGGCGTGGGCCCGGCCGGGCACGCGGGCGAGGATGGTGTCGAAGAAGTGCTCGTGCACGATCTCCGCGGAACCGGTAGCCGCGAGGCGCCCGGCAAGGGTGGCCGCATGCGATGCCACCCGGCTCGCGATGGCGCGCAGGCCCTCTGGTCCGTGGTAGGAGGCGTAGCTCGCGGCCATCACGGCGAGGAGCACCTGCGCGGTGCAGATGTTGGAGGTGGCCTTCTCGCGGCGGATGTGCTGCTCGCGGGTCTGCAGGGCGAGCCGGTAGGCGAGGTTGCCGTCGGCGTCCTTGGACACTCCTACCAGGCGACCGGGAAGCTGCCGGGCATGGGCCTGGCGGGTGGCGAGGTAGCCGGCGTGGGGGCCGCCGAAGCCCATCGGGACGCCGAAGCGCTGGGTGGTGCCGAACACCGCGTCCGCGCCCATCTCGCCCGGCGGGGTGGCGAGGGTGAGGGCGAGCAGGTCGGCCCCGGCGGCGATGAGCGCGCCACGCTCGTGGGCGGCGGCGAAGACAGGGGTCCAGTCGTGGAGGCGGCCGCTCGCGGCGGGGGCCTGGACGAGGATGCCGAAGAACTCGCCGTCCGCCGGGAGGCCCACGGTGAGGTCGGTGTGCACGAGCTCGATGCCGAGCGGCTCTGCGCGGGTCTCGAGCACCGCACGGGTCTGGGGGAAGATGTCGGTGTCAACGAGGAACCTCGGCGACTTCGAGCGGGACGCGCGGCGCAGCATGGTCATGGCCTCGGCGGCGGCGGTGGCCTCATCGAGCAGCGACGAGTTCGCCATGTCCATGCCGGTCAGGTCGGCGACCATCGTCTGGAAGTTCAGCAGCACCTCGAGGCGGCCCTGGCTGATCTCGGGCTGGTACGGGGTGTACGCGGTGTACCAGGCGGGGTTCTCGAGGATGTTGCGCACCAGCACGGGCGGGGTGAGGGTCGTGTAGTAGCCAAGACCGATCATGGAGGTGGTGAGGGTATTGCGCGCGGCGAGGGCGCGCAGCTCGGCTTGGACCTCGTGCTCGCTGGCCGCATCATGATGGGCACTGGCGAAGGCTTGGTCGAGGATGTCGCCGGGCACTGCCCTGGCGGCGAGCTGGTCGAGGGAGTCCACGCCGATGACGGAAAGAATGTGGTCGAGCGCGTCGGTGCTGATGCCGATGTGGCGGTCGGCGAATCCATTCGGGGTGGAGTCGGTCACGGGTGCTCCTCGGGGGCCGGGCAAGGCTTTGCCTTGGGTGGTCCTCCCCCTCTGTCGCTGCCGGTGAGGGCGCCTGAGAGATTCAGCGCGAGCGCGCCTTTCCCCGTGGGCGGGTGGCATGGCCACCACTTTCCAGAGGCGTCGCAGCTCGTACGGTCCTGGGTGCCTGAGAGATTGACGGAGAGGTGTTGCTCCTTCGGCGCCCCGTGCAGCTTGGAAGCTGCAGCAGGGTCTCTCCCGCACGGCATCGACGCGACCCTAGCTTACTGGGTGCGGACGCCTCGGACGAACTGGTGTGCCTAGCCGATCTTTCGGGCCCGGTTGCGGCGGCGGGACGCGAGCTCGTCCTCGACCGCGACGATGGTCTCGCCGGTCTCCACGACGTCCGCGTGCTCGCCGGGGAACTCGGCGATCTTGCCGGTGAGCTCGCGCATGGCACCACCGACGGCGATTCCGAACACGCCCTGGCCGCCCTGGAGCAGGTCAACGACCTCCTCGGGGGACGAGCACTCGTAGACGGTCGTGCCGTCGGAGAAGAGGGTGACGTTCGCGAGGTCGGCGACACCACGCTTGCGGAGGTGCTCGACGGCGATGCGGATGTTGTGCAGCGAGATGCCCGTGTCGAGCAGGCGCTTGACGATCTTGAGGACCAGCATGTCCTTGAAGGAGTACAGGCGCTGGCTGCCCGAGCCCGCGGCACCGCGGATCGAGGGCTGCACGAGGCCGGTGCGGGCCCAGTAGTCGAGCTGCCGGTAGGTGATCCCGGCGATCTGGCAGGCGGTGGGAACGCGGTAGCCGACGAGCTCGTCGGGAACCGAGTCATCGGGGAACAGTCCCGGCTGAATGGGCTCAGCGGGAAGTGATCGGGGTGTCGCGTGCGCGCTCCGTTGTCCCTTCAGTTCTTCGGCCACGGATATCTCCCTCTCGCCGGATCCGTCACGTTGGGTGCCAAGCAGTACCCGGCGCCACGGATGTGGTGGGACCGCGGTGGCCCCTTCAGGGTGGTCGCTGTGCACACTACCGCCCTGAAGCGCTGCGCGTCTTTGCGCCTCGCCGTTTATAGACTACAACTTTAAGAAAGCCAGCATGAGATGAATCACACAAATGTAAGAAAGAATCAGAATGGTAAACCCTCAACCATGAGTTGAGATTTTTACGTTGCGATTCCGATACGCAATCAGCTATCCGGGGAGTTGAAGTCCTCCGGCGAGACCGAGTCCAGGAACTCCTTGAACTTCTCGACCTCGTCCTCCTTCTCATCCGGAATGACCAGGCCCGCCTCCTCCAGAACGGCCTCCTCCGCGAAGATCGGCACGTCAACGCGCAGCGCGATGGCCACAGCGTCGGAGGGCCGGGCAGAGACGGTCACGTCCTTGTCGAAATGCATCTCCGCATAGAAGGTGCCTTCCTGCAGATCCACGATCCGCACTTCCTTCAAGGAATGCCCCAGGGCTACCAGCACATCGCGGAACAGATCGTGGGTCAGCGGCCGTGCCGGCACCACGCCCTGCTGCTCCAGCGCGATCGACGTCGCCTCGGCCTGCCCGATCCAGATGGGCAGGTAGCGATCGCCATCGACCTCACGGAGCAGCATCACGGGCTGGTTCTGTGGCTGCTCGACGCGAATGCCGATAACGCGAACCTCTCCCATTTCAACCGCCTCTCCTGTGCACGTCCGGCTCTGGAACGGAGCGCTACCACCAAGTCTATGGGAACGTGGTCGCGATGGCCGCACGGGTGCCGCACCGATCCGTCACGATCGCGCGACCCTCGTGCACGTGTGCTCCCCGCTAGTGCAGCGCATCCCGCGCAGCGGACTTCAGGAGCGCGGCATGCGCGGTGACGAGCAGCGAGCACAGCTCCAGCACCATCTCCTCGGCACGGTCGCGGGCACCTTCCTCGCGGCCGCGCGCGATCGGGCTCGCTATCTGCGCCAGCAAGTCCGCCTGGCGCTCGGCTGCCATGCGGAACGACCGCAGGTGCCGCGCATCGATCCCGAACTCAGCCATCGACCGCGCGGCACGGACCAACGTCACCGCATCCGCATCGAAGTAGCCGGCGGTTCCCGCCTTGACGTAGCCGGCGCCGATGATGCCGTCGAGGAACGTCTCGTCGGCGCCAGTACGCCGCAGCAGTTCCGCGCGGCTCACCCTCGAGGACTCCCCCGCGCCCTCGCTCGAGGCGAACGTGCGCGGCAGGCGAACGACGGGCCCCTCGGGAGTGGATCCCCGATCGATGGCATCGAGCTGCTCACGGATCACTTTCAGCGGCAGGTAGTGGTCCCGCTGCGCGGTGAGGATGAAGCGAAGCCGATCGCAGTCCGCCGCGCCGAACCGCCGGTATCCCGACGGCGTGCGCTGCGGACTGATCAAGCCTTCCGACTCCAGGAAGCGAATCTTGGAGATCGTGACGTCAGGGAAATCGGGGCGAAGCTGATCCAGCACCGCCCCGATGGATAGACCTGCGCCCTGCAGGGGATTCCCCGCTGCGGTCACTGGCTGCCCGCTCCTGCAGCGGGCTCCTCCGATCCCGCGGGCTTGGGGCCGGAGAGGAATACGAGCCGGAACTTGCCGATCTGGACCTCGTCACCGTTGGCCAGGACAGCAGCATCCACCGGCTCGCGATTGACATAGGTGCCGTTGAGGCTACCGACATCGACAACCTGGAAGGCACCGTTCTCGCGGCGGAACTCCGCGTGCCGACGGCTCACGGTGACGTCATCGAGGAAGATGTCGCTATCCGGGTGGCGGCCCGCCGAGGTGGTCGCCTCGTCGAGCAGGAAGCGCGAACCGGCGTTTGGTCCACGCTTGACCACGAGCAGCGCCGATCCGGCTGGAAGGCTCTCGATGCCGGAAACCTGCGGCTCAGGAGCATGGCCGGTTGCATCGAGCTCGCGCAGAAAATCCGCACGGAATACCGATGTGGTCTCCGCCGACGCTCCCTCGAAGGCCGGATTGTTCTGGTTGTCGCTCACCGTATCTCCTCTTTCTACTTGCCTTGTGGCACCACGACCGAGTGTCGCGCGGGCCGGGGGTCCAGTCGATCCCCGACCGCTTTCCGCTGTCTCACAGTTCCGCTGCACAATCCCCGGCTGCCGATCCGGCCCGTGGTGTCGCGGGCCCACCGACGCTAGGTTCGACCGTACCTTGTTGGCACAGCCATGCGGAGCGCTTGCGCGAGTTTTCCGCGATCCTCAGCGAAAGTTAATCCGAAATGTACTTGGGGAACTCACTCGTCGCCGCTGATCCCGCGGTACTCGGCCGCGCCGAGCATCCCCGCGAGCTCGTCATCGAGCGCTCCCGCGTCGGCGACGGCGATCTCGACGAGCCAGCCGTCCGAGTAGGGGTCGGTGTTCACTAGCTCCGGGGCGTCGACGAGAGCATCGTTGAGCGCGGAGATAGTACCGGTGAGCGGCGCGAAGATGTCAGAGACGCTCTTGGTCGACTCGACCTCGCCGAACGGCTCCCCCGCGGTCACCTCATCGCCCACCTCGGGAAGCTGCACGAAGACGACATCGTTGAGCTGGCGCTGCGCGTAGTCCGTGATGCCGATACGGACCGTCGATTCCCCGGACTTGCGGACCCACTCGTGCTCGCGGGTATACCGCAGGTCCTCGGGGAGGCTGGCCTCGGTCACTTGCGTCTTCCTTCCATCCACACTGTTTGCGTGCATCCGCCGCGCATCGGCCGCGACGGACAAAGAGGTGCTCGCGCGATCATCGCCGGCTCCCACCGCTCACGGGCCGCCGGGCCGGGCATCGAGTGCCCCGGGCAGCTCCCGCACGATGTCGACCACGACCTCGTCGCGCTTCTCGATGGTCAACCTACCGCCATTGCGGGCCACCGTGTCTATCGCCCCGCCGGGAATGTCGAGCGCGGCTGCGAGCGTATCAGGATCTCCGATCGCGGTGACCACGTAGGGAGCCGCGAGCTCGACGCCCTCCGCCACGATGCGCCCGCCCGGGCCCGTGAACCAGGTGCTCGTGCCCACCCGCACCCCCGTTCCGTCGCTGCTCGCCACCTGGATCGCCTCCGCGCCCGCTGCCCGTAGCTCCTGCACCTGATCGAGCAGGACCTCGGCGCCAACGGCGTTGCGGGGGTCGCGGATGATCAGCACCACGCCGGGGCCCCGGGCAGCGACGATGCCCGCCTGGATGGCAAGCGCGTCGCGCTGGGCCAGCGCCTGCTCGAGAGCGGCCTCGCCATCGCTGCCCGAGGCGATGATCCCCGCGAGGGTCTCCTCGAGCGCCTCGATCTCCGCACGGTTCTCCGCCTCGGTCGCATTGAGCTGATCGAGCAGCTCGAGGAGATCCTGCTGCCGCATCCCGTCGAGGACATCGTCGCTCCCCACGGTGCGCACCTGCGCGGTGATCGCCACGCCCAGGACGACGCAGAACACGACGGCGAGGACGGAGAACACGGCTCTGCGCCCGCGCTTGCGCTTCCGGGCCGCGCGATCAGGCACCGAACACCCCGCGGCGGATCGAGGCCGCATTGCCGAAGATGCGGATACCGAGGACAACAAGGACTGCCGTCGACAACTGCGCGCCCACCCCGAGGAGATCGCCGAGATAGACCAGCAAGGCAGCGATCGTGACATTGAACAGGAAGGACACGACGAAGACCTTGGAATCGAACAGGCCATCGAAATAGGCACGCAGGCCCCCGAAGAGCGCATCGAGCGCGGCCACCACCGCGATCGGCAAGTAGGGCTGTATGCCGGCCGGAACGTCAGGGCTCAAATAGACCCCTAGCACGACGCCGGCGATGAGAGCGATAACACCGATCACGGTGCCTCCTTCTGCTGCGCGACCCGCAGCTCGCGGACCGAGGCGCCCGGCAGCTCGAGATGGTCCGCGTCGCGAACGGCGAACCCGATCCCGTAGAGCTGGCCAAGCCCGGACATCCGCACATACGCGCCACTGGCGATGAATGACGACTGCAGGCTTCGTGGCTCCCCGATCGCGGAGATGACGTAGGGCTCGCTGATGACGTGATTGTCCACCAGGATGGCACGACCAGCCTGGCGTATAGCGGTATGCGCGCCGATGCGCACCCCATCCACTGAGATGGCGTCCGCGCCCGATGCCCACAGCGCGTTCACCACGATCTGCAGGTCCCGATCGAGCAGGGTGTTGCGGCGGGCGGCAAGACGATCCGTGCTCGTGATGGCGTTGGCGCCGTCGGGCTCGGAGAGGTCGATCTCGATGCCGGCCCCCTCCACCGGGGTCGCGGCGACGGCGTGCTCGATGAGAGCCAGCTCATCGATGGCGCGGCCCGCCGGTCCGCCGAGATCCGCGAGCCGGGAACGGGATTCGGCGATCTCCGCGGCGAGCTGGTCACGCTCGCTGGCAAGCGCATCGACCCGGGCGCTGGCCTCGCGCGCCTCCGCTCGCAGGGTGGTGAGCAAGAGCTCGGTGTCGGGCGCCCGCTGCTCGGCCCAGCCTCGCGCGCCGCCGAGCGCGATGCCGATGAGGAACGCGCCGACAACCAGCCATGCCAGGTCCGCCAGGCGATGCCTGCTCCGGCCCTTCCCGTGCTGTGCCCGTGCGCGCGCAGCGGCATAGCCAGGATCGAGGTGGTGGGTGAGCAGGGCACGCAGCAGCGAGGGCTCGGGCGAGCGGGGCGCGGGATCAGGCATCGCTAGTCTCTAGCGCCCTGCCCGGAGCCGTGGATAGGCGCGCACGAGCAACCGCACCTGCACCACATACAGCACCATCGTCCACAGGTACAGGAAGAGTCCCCAGATGAGCATGGCATGCCCGATCGGCTCCATGATCGAGGCGAACGTGCTCGTCCCCTGCGCCGCGAGGATCACCGGGAAGGCATACATGAGGGCAAACGTCGCGGCCTTGCCCAGATACGTCACGGGCAGCGAGTCCACACCGCGGCCCCGGACGAACGGCACCATCGATGCGAGGATGACGTCGCGGCCGACGAGCAGCGCGACCACCCACCAGGGGATGAACTCGCGCCACGCGAACGCGATGGGAATGACGAACATGTAGAGCCGGTCGGCGAGCGGATCGAGGATCGCCCCGAGCTTCGAGGTCTGGTTGAGCAGCCGGGCGAGCTTGCCATCGAGCCAGTCGCTGATCCCGCTGAAGATCAGCACCCACAGCGCCCACGCATCGAGCTGGTAGACGAGCAGCAGCACGAGGAAGACGGGAACGCCCGCGAGCCGCAGCATGCTGAGCGAGTTAGGGATCGTCCAGATGCGATCAGTGGTGATCGGTGGCTCGGCGGCGAGCTCGTCGATCTCGCGGACGTAGTCCTCGGACTTGATCGGCCGCGGGATGCGCTTGGCGTACTCGGCGTAGGTCTCGCCCCGGCGACGCATGGGGGGCCGTGATCCCGGCTCGGGCGTCCTCATGTCTGCCACTCTTGCACACCACGCTTCCGATTCGGCAGGCCAGCCTGCGCGGGGCCGCTCCGGCTGGGGCTCGTGTCGCTATCAACACTAGTTGGCATGGTCGTCAGGCAACGACGTTGGGCGCGGAATCCTCCGGCGCGCCCTTGCCCGCCCGGCTACCCAGCGGCTGCCCGCGCAACCGCTGGGATAGCACGGTGGTGATGCCGTCCCCGCGCATCGTCACGCCATACAGCGCGTCAGCGATCTCCATGGTGGGCTTCTGGTGAGTGATGACGATCAACTGCGAGGTCTCGCGCAGCTGCTCGAAAAGGTTGATCAACCGACGCAGGTTCGTGTCATCGAGCGCGGCCTCCACCTCGTCCATGACGTAGAACGGCGAGGGCCTCGCCCGGAAGATCGCGACGAGCATCGCGACCGCGGTCAGTGATTTCTCGCCGCCCGAGAGCAGGGAGAGGCGCTTGACCTTCTTGCCCGGCGGGCGCGCCTCGACCTCGATGCCGGTGGCCAGCATGTCATCGGGGTCGGTGAGGACCAGGCGTCCCTCGCCGCCGGGGAACAGCGTGGCGAAGACCGTGACGAACTCGCGCTCCACGTCGTTGTAAGCGTCGGTGAACAGTTGCAGGATGCGCTGATCGACATCGTCGACCACATCGAGGAGGTCCTTGCGGGCGGCCTTGACATCCTCGAGCTGGGTGGCGAGGAAGTTGTACCGCTCCTCGAGGGCCGCGAACTCCTCGAGGGCGAGCGGGTTGACCTTGCCGAGGGTGGCGAGGTCCTTCTCCGCTGCTTTCAATCGCCGTTGCTGGCTGGCCCGGTCGTATGGCATGGGCTGCGGCTTGCTGACGGACTCGCCACGCTCGCGGGCGAGCTCGTACTCGCGCATCTCGAGCGCCGAGGGCGGCAACGCGACGTCGGGGCCGTACTCGCCGATGAGGTCGTCGGCGGCGATGCCGAACTGCTCGAGCACCGTCTCCTCGAGCTGCTGGGCGCGCAGCGCGGACTCGGCGCGGGCGATCTCGTCCTTGTGGGCAGCGTCGGTGAGCCTGCCGAGCTCCACGGTCAGCGCGTGCCGCTGTTCCCGCTCGCGGTTCAACGCGGCACTGGCATCATCGCGCTGCCGCGCGAGCTCGGTGCGGTGGCCAGCCGCTGCCTCGACCGCGACGGCGAGCCGAGCCCCGAGCTGCTCGGCGGACTCACCGATGACGCGCGCTACCTCCGCTGCGGCATGGCGGCGCTGGTGGGCCTGCGCGGCGCGGGCGCGGGCCTCCCGCTCGGCGCGCGCGGCCCTGCGGAGGGATTCGGCCTTGCCGCGCAGTGCCCCGGCTCGCTCCTCGGCGGTGCGGGCGGCGAGCCGTGCATCGATCTCGGTGGCGCGCGCGGTGGCGAGCGCATGGGCGGCGATCTCGCGGCGCTCCGCTGTGCCGGTCTCGTCGGGGGTGTCGTCGCTCTCGCCCTGGGCGCGTCGCAGGCGTTCCTCGTGGTCGGTGAGCTCGCCAAGCAGGGCCGCATGCTCGGACTCGGCCCGGATGCGCTGCTGCAGGAGGTGATCCCGCTCGGCGCTGGCAACACGGGCGGCGTGCCCGTGGCGGGCGAGCTCCTCTTGCACCTGCACGATCGCGGAATCGTTTGCAGTGAGCGCCGCGTGGGCCTCGGTGAGGGTAGATCGCCGGTTCTCGAGGTCGTCGACGGCTCCGGCGAGGGTCGCCGCGAGCTCTTCCGCTCGCTGCGCGGCGGATTCGAGCGATTCGGTGGCGGTGTCGATCCCGGCCTGGATCTCGAGGGCGGAGGGCGCCTGGCTGGTTCCTCCCTCGATCCAGGCCGTGCCGCGGGCCTCTCCGCTCATGGTGACGAGGCGGGCGTCGGGGTGATCGGCCAGCAGCTGCGGGATCAGCTCCTCGTCCTGCACCACGAGGGCGCGACCGAGCCTGGAGCGCAGGGCCGGGAGGTACTCGTTGGGCACGGTAGCGAGCTGATGCGCCCACCAGGCACCGGCGGGCAGTGGTGGTTCATCCTCGTTGCCACGAGCATCGTGCGCGTGGAGGATAACAGCGCGGCCGCGGTCGGCGGCGCGCAGCGCGGCGAGCGCGGACTCCGCATCGGCGGGCGTCTCGCAGGTGAGCGCGTCGGCAGCCGTGCCGAGGGCCGCAGCGATGGCAGTCTCGAAGCCTGGTCGCGGCTCGATGATGTCGGTCAGGCGCGGGCCGAGGGCACCGTCATGGTGCTGGACCAGCCAGGCGGGGGCGTCACCACGGCGCAGCGATGCCGCCAGCGTCTCGATGCGTGATCGCAGCGACACGACCTCGTGCCCGGCCTCGCGCTCGGCGGCCCGCAGCCCGGCCACGCGCTCCTCGGCCTTCGCCAGCGATGCCGCGGCGCGCTCGTGCTGCCGGTCGAGGGTGTGCTCGCTGGCCTCGAGCTCCTCGAGCCGGGCGAGCGCGTCCTCCACCTGCTGCTCCGCATCGTGCTGGCGCTGCATGGCGGTATCGATGCGGTCGTCGAAGCGGGCGATCTCCCCGTCGAAGGACTCCGCGCGGGTACGCAGGTTCTCCACCTTGCCAGCGAGCCTGGCGAGACCCTCGCGGCGATCAGCGATGGAGCGCACCGCGCTCAGATGCTCCCGCTCCGCCTCCGCGGCCTCGTCCTCGCAGCGGGCGAGCTCGTCGCGGGCCGTCTCGAGCGCGGCCTCGGCCATCGCGACGGTCTCAGCGAGCTCGAGCTCCTGCTCGGCGGCCTGCTCGGCCTGCTCCTCGAGGATCTCGGGGTCCTGGCCGCGATGCATCGCTCCGCCGGACTCGAGGTGGCGGGCCCGCTCCCGCGCGATCTGCATAGTGGAGCTGACCCGCTCCGACATGGCCGACAGCCGGAACCACGCCTGCGATGCTTCCTCGGCGCGCGGAGTGATCGATTCGACCTGCTCCTCGAGCGTGGTGGTCCGCGCGGCTGTCTCGTCGAGCCGTTCCTTCACCTCTCGGGCGCGATCGCGGGCGCGGTCCTCGTTGCGCTGCTGATCGGCGAGCTCAGCCCGGCGACGCACCACATCATCAGCGGCGATACGCAATCGCGCGTCGCGCAGGTCCGCCTGGATCACCTGGGCCCGCCGCGCGACATCCGCCTGCCGGGCAAGGGGCTTGAGCTGGCGCCGCAGCTCGGCGGTCAGGTCCGTCAGCCGCGCGAGGTTGGCCTGCATCGCGTTGAGCTTGCGCACGGCCTTCTCCTTGCGGCGGCGGTGCTTGAGGACGCCTGCGGCCTCCTCGATGTAGGCGCGCAGGTCCTCGGGCCGGGATTCAAGTATCTGGGAGAGCTGGCCCTGCCCGACGATCACGTGCATCTCGCGGCCGATCCCGGAATCGCTGAGCAGCTCCTGGATGTCCATGAGGCGGCAGCTCGCGCCGTTGATCTCGTACTCGCTGGCACCGTCGCGGAACACCCGCCGCGTGATCGACACCTCCGTGTAGTCGATCGGCAGCGCCCCGTCGGAGTTGTCGATGGTCAGCGTCACCTCGGCGCGACCCAGCGCGCCCCGGCCCGCCGTGCCGGCGAAGATCACGTCCTGCATCTTGCCGCCGCGCAGGGCCTTCGCGCCCTGCTCCCCCATCACCCACGACAGCGCATCGACCACGTTCGACTTGCCCGAGCCGTTCGGGCCGACCACGCACGTGATTCCAGGCTCGAACTGCAGCGTGGTGGCCGATGCGAAGGACTTGAAGCCCCGCAGCGTGAGTGATTTCAGATGCACGGCAGCGCCTACCGCTCCTCGAAGCCCACGAGATCACCGCGAGGCTCGTCCCACGACTCGACGACCACGCTCACCGATCCAGGAGTGGTGCCGGAGCGCAGCAGGCCGAGCAGCGTCTCGCAATCCTGCCGGGGCCCCTCCGCCACGACGAGAACACGGCCGTCGCGCTGGTTGGTGGCATGACCGGTGAGGCCAAGCTCGAGCGCGCGGGCGCGGGTCCACCAACGGAACCCCACGCCCTGCACCCGGCCATGCACCCATGCTGTCAATCGCACCATGCCGCCATTATGGACGCTGGCACCGACAGAACCACAAACCACGCGCCGCCAACAGCCTGCTTGCGCGCTGGTGAACCACCGGTATCGGTGACTTCCCGATCAGCCCCGCAGACGGATCCGCGGGATGCGCGGCGGGAAGATCCGCCCCGGCACCAGCGCGATGCGCGACAGGCCCGCAGGCAGCGCGGGCGGGCGGGAGAAGCTCACGGCAGGAATGCTCAGCGGGCCCAGCCGTCCCAGGCTGCGTACTTCTAGCCATGCGGGGCGGGTCGGGGCACTGGTGGGCGCCTTGGCATTGGTGTCCTGGGACTGGGCCGATTGCGACTGGGGCGCCTGCGACTGGGGCGCGGCGGTCGATCCTGGCCGGGACGGGGCAGCGGATCGCACCGGGGTGACCCCGGTGGTCGAGTGCCCCGCACGCGCGCGGGCACCGAAAGTACCGACAGAGCGGTGCAGCTGGCTCGGGCGATGGCTCGCCGCGCGCGGGTTGCCCGGACGACGCGATCGGGGCGCTCCTGCTCCTTGGCGTGGTGTGGTCATGATTCCCCCTCGATGGCCAGATTGATGGTCGAACCTGCTTTGAGGGTACGGCCCACCGTGCAGCTGCGCTCGATGGCCCGCTCCACCACCGTCAGCAAGCGCTGCTGGGCAGCCTCGTCGAGCTCGCTGAGATCGAGCTCCACCACCTCATCGAGCACGGGATACACCTCGTTCTCGCGATCGGGGCTGCCTGTCACCCGGATGCGGGCATCGTAGGTCTCGCCGAGGCGGCGCGATAGCGGCAGGTCCGAGGACAGGCCCGAGCACGCGGCGAGCGCGATCTTCAACAGCTCGCCGGGGGTGAACACGCCCTCGACATCCACCGAGCCGATCTGCACCTCCGCGCCGCGCGAGCTGCGCCCCACGTAGCGGCGCACCCCAGTGCGGTCCACCCACAGCCGGGTGTCCTCGGGATTAGGGTTGCGGATCTCGGTCTCATGGCGCTGATCTGTCATGCCGGTAATAATCGCACCCATCGCACGGATATTCCGAACGCACGGTGGCTCAGCGGGTAGCGGGGCCGAGGCATGGCCAGCCGGGGGCCAGTCGTGCCCCGGCCGCCAGCCCCAGCCGCAAACGCGATAGAAGCCGCGGAGAATCCAGGTGCGCTTCTATCGCGTTTGACAGTATCCAGTGCTTTTGCCGCTGCACGACGCCGCGCGCCGACACGCAAGCGCCGGTTCAGCGCGTGGCAGCGGGCTCCCGCAGCGGCGTCACGTCGTAATTCTCGAGGTCGAACTCGCTGAGCAGCTTGCGCATCAGCGTCGTGGAGTACGGCCACGCGGCGAAGTTCTTGCCGTTCGCGTCGAGGTAGTACGAGGCACAGCCGCCGTGGTTGAACACGGTGCGCTCGAGTGCTTGCTGGATATCGTCGTTGAACTCGCGCAGTGCCTCGGGCTTGAGCTCGAAGACCTCGAAGCCGTACTCGTCGGCCTTCTTGATGGCGTCGACGACATAGCGCATCTGGTCCTCGGCGATGCCGAGGAAGGAGTTGTAGACCAGCAGGTTGGGCCCGAGCAAGACGAAGGCATTGGGCACGTTCGTGGTGGTGGTGCCGAGGTAGGCCTCCGGGCTGACAGACCAGGCCTCGGAGAGGAGGTGCCCGTCGGCGCCGCGGACCCGCTTCGAGATGGGCGGGTGGCTCACGTCGAAGCCCGTGCCGAAGATGATGACGTCGACCTCGCGGGTGGTGCCATCGTTGGCGGTGATGGTGCGGGGGCCGAGGCTGGAGAGGGCGTGCGGGATCAGCTCCACGTTGGGCTTGGTCAGAGCGGGGTAGAAGTCGTTGGAGATCAGCAGTCGCTTGCAGCCGAGGCTGAAGTTGGGGGTAAGGGCCTTGCGCAGCTCGGGGTCCTTGACCTGGGCGCGCAGGAAGCTCTTGCCAATGATGTTGAGCTTGCGGGCGGCCTTGTCGTGGCGCATCGCGAGGGTGAGCAGGCGCAGGACGCCGTCGAGGCCGTGGCGCAGGCCCCGCTGGGTGGCGGGCGCCTTGCGGAACAGGGTCTTGACGGCGCCGGGCATGGGCGCGTCGAGGCGCGGGATGACCCACGAGGCGGTGCGCTGGAAGACATACATCTGCGAGACCTTGGGCTGGATCTCGGGGATGAACTGCACCGCGGAAGCACCGGTTCCCACGACGGCTACGCGCTTGCCGGTCAGGTCGAGATCATGGTTCCAGCGGGCCGAGTGGAAGATCTCCCCCTCGAAGGAGTCGATGCCGGGCACGTCGGGCAGCTTGGGCTCGGTGATGGGCCCGCCCGCGAAGATCGCGAACTGCGACCGGAAGCTGCCGTTGGTGGTGTCGATCAGCCAGCGGCGCTCGTCGTTGTCCCAGCGCGCCTCGGTGACCTCGGTGCGGAAACGGATCTTGCGGTAGGTGTCGAACTTCTCGGCCGTGGCCTCGATGTATTCGAGAATGTCGGGCTGCAGCGCGAAGGTGGAGCGCCAGTCCGGGTTTGGATTGAACGAGAACGAATACACGTTGGAGGGGATGTCGCAGCCGCACCCCGGATAGGTGTTGTCCCGCCAGGTGCCACCGACACGGTCCGCCTTCTCCAGGACGATCGCGTCGTCGATGCCCGCGCGCTCGAGAGTGATCGCGGCGGCCACTCCGGCGAGACCGGCCCCGACGATGATGACGCGGTGTTCCTCGCGGTCAGCCATGGTTGATTCTCCCTGTACTCGTGCCTTGCGTTGTAAGCCCCGCGCTGCGAATCCCGCACCAGCGGCTCAGCTCCCATGTTAACTGGACACAGTGTCCCACTCTTGGGCCGGGGCGCGCGAAACGTCGCCCTCAGCGTGGCGCGCGCGCCAGCCCGCCCGCCACCACACGCACGCGCGGCCGAGGCTGGCACACCGGGCACGAGAACGACGAGCGGTTCATGAACGATTCCCGCCGCATCACTGCCCCGCAGCGGCGGCATGGCTCCCCCGCCCGGCCATAGGCGTCGAGGGATCGGCTGAAGTAGCCGGACTGCCCGTTGACATTCACGTACAGCGAGTCGAAGGATGTGCCGCCCTGCGCGAGCGCTTCGACCATCACCTCGCGAGCCGCGTCGAGCACCGCGCGCAGCCGCGGCCTGGTCAGTTTTGCCGCGATGCGCTCGCCGTGTATTCCGGCGCGCCATAGTGCCTCGTCGGCGTAGATGTTGCCGATGCCGGAGACCACGGCTTGGTCGAGCAGTACCCGCTTGATCGCCGAGGTGCGCGTGCGCATTACCTCGACCGTGGCGTCGCGGTCCCAGAGTGCATCGAGGGGATCGCGCGCGATGTGCCGCACCGGTTCGGGGATTGTGCTGCCCGCACCGTCATCGACGAGGTCCGCGAGCATCCAGCCGCCGAAGGTGCGCTGGTCGACAAATCGCAGCTCCACCCCGGTATCGAGCGTCGCGATGATGCGCGCGTGCTTCTCCCGATCCACGGCTGGAGGTTGAACGAGCATCTGCCCGCTCATGCCGAGATGCACGACGATGCACTCGCCTGGATCAGTCGCCGAAGGCTCCCCTGGCCCAGCGACGTCGAGCCACAGGTACTTGCCGCGCCGCCGCGCACCACCGATCATCTGCCCGCGCAGCCTGCCAGCGAGATCGAGCGCCCCCGGCATGTGCCTGCGCACGGCCCGATCATGCAGCACGTCGATGCCGACGATCCGGCTCGGCACTACATGGCGCTCGAGGCCTCGGCGCACCACTTCGACCTCGGGAAGCTCAGGCATGCCGATGCTCCCCGCCCCGCGATACCGAGGCGGAGACGATCACGCTTCCGCCTCCAGCGCCCGCCATGCCGCGCCCGCTGCTTTCTGCTCGGCTTCCTTCTTGGTGCGGCCGATGCCCGAGCCCAGATCGCGGCCAGCGATGACCGCCCGCGCGGTGAATTCCTTGTCGTGGTCCGGGCCGCTCGCCGTCACCTCGTAGTACGGCACGCCCAGGCCACGCTCGGCGGTGAGCTCTTGCAGGCTCGTCTTCCAATCGAGCCCGGCCCCGAGCCTCGGCCCGCGATCCAGCAAGTCCTCGAACAGGCGCATGACGACCTCGCGGGCGACGGCCAGCCCATGATCGAGATAGATCGCGCCCAGGATGGATTCCATGCCGTCGGCGAGGATGCTGGCCTTGTCGCGACCTCCGGTCAGTTCCTCGCCCTTGCCGAGGCTGATGTGCGCGCCCAGCCCACCGGGACCGAGATCGCGGGCCACTTCCGCCAGCGCATGCATGTTGACCACGCTCGACCGGATCTTCGCGAGCTCGCCCTCGGGCTTGTCAGGGTGCTGTGTGTACAGGTACTCGGTGATGGTCAGGCCGAGCACGGAATCGCCCAGGAACTCCAGCCGTTCGTTGGTCGGCAGGCCACCATTCTCGTAGGCGTAGGAGCGGTGGGTCAGTGCCAGGGTGAGCATCTCGTCGGAGATCCGCACGCCCAGTGCGTCGAGAAGTAGTCCACGATCTGGGGTGTTGCTCTCGGACATCGATTCCTTCACCTGTTCATGACGCTGAGCTGCCCGCGAGCACGGGGGCAGCTTGCTCCGGCATTGGTCCCGAGCGGGCCACGCATCAGGATCGGGACGAATCCGCCCCGTCGCGCTTGTCCAGCAGCGCCGCCCACCGGGGATCTATTGTGTCATGCCCGTGGCCGGGCTCGGCCGAGGAAAGCGGAACGCCGCAGTCGGTGCACAATCCGGGGCAATCCTCGCTGCACACGGGCTGCAGGGGAAGCTCATCGCCCAAGCCGTTGACGACCACCGGGCCGAGGTCGATCAAGTCATCGACGAGCAGCTGCACGTCGTCCTCATCGGTCGTTTTCGACGTGGTGCTGTTCGGATAGGCGAACAGCTCGACGAGAGGAACCTCGACCTCCTCCTCGGTCGGCTCGAGGCACCGCACGCAATCGCCGACCGCGACGCCCGAGACAGTGCCGGTCACGAGCACGCCCTCGCTGACTGATTCGAGGCGCACGTCGATGGTGACCTCGCTGCCCGCGGGGATCGCGATCATGTCCAGGCCGAGGCGCTCTGGGGCCGAGATCACGCGATGCACCTCGCGCATCGATCCGGGCTTGCGCCCGAGAGACCGTGCGTCCAGCACAAACGGCGCATTCTCATCAGGCCGCGCCGGACCATGCTGGGAAGACTTCACAAGCTCACGCTCCGATTCTGGTTTGCTTCAGGAAGCCACCAGTCTACCGGCGCCGGCCCCCTGCGCGATCCTCCACAAGTGGAGGCCCTCCAGCGGGCGCTACCGGCGCCGCATCGCGCAGCCGCTGGCGGCCACGATGCACCGAACGGATGGTGCCGTTGAGGAACTCCTCGAACTCGCCAAGCTTCGAATCCACGTACAGATCGCACTCGCCGCGCAGGCGCTCGGACTCGGCGTGCGCGTTGTCGACCACACGGTTCGCCTCGGCCTGCGCCGCCCGCACGACCTCGGAATCCGATACCAGGCGCTGCTGCTCGGCGACGCCCTCGCTGACCGCGCGCTCGTATGCCGTGTTGCCCGACTCGATGAGCCTGTTCGCCTCGCTGCGCGCACGGGCCGTCATGGCCTCGAACTCGCGCTGCCCGCCGGCGATCGCCCGGTCCGCCTCGGCCTGCGCCTCGGCGACGAGCTGCTCGGCATGCGCCTTCGCCTCGGCGACCATGCGATCAGCCTGTGCCTTCGCATCCCGCAGCATGCGGTCCGCGTCCTCGCGCGCGTTCGCGACAGTCGACTCAGCCTCCGACGTCGCGGACGACACCGTCTGCTCCGCCGTTTCACGAGCGTCGTTGACCAGCTTGTCCCGATGATCCAGGACGTCCTGGGCGTCATTGAGCTCAGGCTCATACATCGCATGGATCTCGTCGAGCAGCTCCAGGATGTCCCCGCGCGGCACGATGCACCCCGCGGTCATGGGCACGCTGCGTGCCTCTTCGACGATCGCGACGAGCTCGTCCAGAGCACCGAAAACCCGATACACCGCTACCCCACATCCTCGACTGTGCCATCACGGCACGTGTGCGTGACATCCGCTAGTCTGCCCGCTCCGCGCGGAATCCGCATCATCGCCGCGCGAGCGTGTCAGTGTTGCAGCATATCGCGCGGCCATCCGAGGGTCCCCGAGCGCGACAACATGCGCTGGCTCATTCCTGCTTGCGCTGGACTATCCCTGCTTGCGCTGGGCAATCCTGGTGAGCAGGGCCTCGTGCACGGGCGCGGGCAAGTGCTGCGCCACCTCGCCCCCGAGGGTGGCCACTTCCTTTACCAGCGAGCTCGACACGAAGCTATACACGGGATTGGTGGCCGTGAAGAAGGTGTCCACCCCCGTGAGCTCCTTGTTCATCTGGGCCATCTGCAGCTCGTACTCGAAATCGCTGACCGCGCGCAGGCCCTTGACGATGGCATCGAGGCCTTCCTGGCGCGCATAGTCCACGAGCAAGCCCTGCCAGGAGTCGACCGTCACGTTGGGAAGGTGCTCGGTGACCTTGCGGATCAGCTCGAGCCGCTCATCGACGCTGAACATCCCCTTCTTGCTGGGATTGACGAGCACCGCCACGACGACGCGATCGAAGTTCTTGGCGGCACGCTCGATCACATCGAGATGGCCGTTGGTGATGGGGTCGAAGGACCCGGGGCAAACAGCTCCGCTCATGGCGTTGACGGTAGCAGTCGCGGGGTCGCGCGGAACGGGTGCGCCCGGCGCGGCAGCAGCTCCTCGGCCGCGACATCCTCCACACAGAGCGAGCAGTGGAAACTTTTCCCGCTCAGACCGGGAAAAGTTACCACTAGCGCCGGCAAGCCGACCAGCCGCGAACTAACCGTCCGCCAACCAGCCGCCCGGCTACGACTCAGCCCGAGAGCTCGGCGATGCTGATGCGGGTCTCCCCGTAGTCGCGGGCGCGCAGTGGCTCGAGAGCATCGGGCCAGGCGGGCTCGGGCGACCGGGCGGACCGCTCGATGACGACGGTCGCGCCCGGGGCAAGCCACTGCTGGTCGACCAGGCGCTGGAGCAGCTGGGTGATGCTGGCGTCATCGACGTCGTAGGGCGGGTCTGCGAGGACGAGGTCGTACAGCGCGACGGGGGGCCGTTGCAAGGTGGCGAGGACATCGCCGCGCACCACATCGGCGTGGGCGCTCAAATGCGTGGCGGCGAGGTTGCTGCTGATGATGCGGGCGGCCCGGGCATCCCGCTCGACGAGAGTGGCGTGCTCGGCGCCGCGGGAGAGCGCCTCGATTCCGAGCGCGCCCGACCCGGCATACAGGTCGAGCACCCGCATCCCAACGAGGTCGAGGCGCGCGTCGAGGGAGCTGAACAGTGCCTCGCGAACCCGATCGGAGGTGGGGCGGGTACCGCGGGGCGGCACGGCGATGCGCGTGCCGCCCACGCTTCCGGCGATGATGCGGGTCATTCCGATTCGGTGGATCCGATGACCGCGATGAGGTCACCGCCCTCGACCTGCTGCACCGCGCTGATGGCGAAGCGCGACACGGTGCCTGCCTTGTGCGCGGTGATGGAGGCTTCCATCTTCATCGCCTCGATGGTCGCGATGGTCTCCCCTGCCTTGATGGAGTCACCGGCCGCGACGGAGACGGTGACGACTCCGGCGAACGGTGCCGCGAGGTGATCGGGATTGTCCTTGTCGGCCTTCTCGGAGGTGGGTGCCTCGCTGGCGACGGAGCGGTCGCGCACCTTGACGGGCCGCAGCTGCCCGTTGATGGTGCACATGACGGTGCGCATGCCTCGCTCGTCGGGCTCGGCGATGGCCTCGAGGCCGATGAGCAGGGTCACGCCGGGCTCGAGGCTGACCTGGTGCTCCTCGCCTGGCTGGAGCCCGTAGAAGAACTCGAGGCTCCGCACGACGGAGGTGTCGCCGTATTGCTCGCGGTGGTCCTCGTACTCGTGGGTGGGCACGGGGAAGAGCAACCGGTTGAGGGTGGCGCGGCGGGCGTCGTGGTCGTCGCCCTTGAGGGTGGCGGTGTCCTCGGCGGAGAGCTCCGGCACGGGCTTGGCGGCCGACCGGCCCTCGAGCGCCTTGGTGCGGAAAGGCTCGGGCCATCCACCGGCGGGGTCACCGAGCTCGCCGCGGAGGAATCCGATGACGGAGTCGGGGATGTCGTAGGAGCCGGGGTTAGCGGCGAACTCCTCGAAGTCGACGTCGGCGCCCACGAGGTGCAGAGCGAGGTCGCCGACGACCTTGGAGGAGGGCGTGACCTTGACGAGTCGGCCGAGGAGCCGGTCGGCGGCGGCATACGCGGTCTCGATCTTCTCGAAGCGATCACCGAGGCCCAGCGCGATGGCTTGCTGGCGCAGGTTGGACAGCTGGCCGCCGGGGATCTCGTGCTCGTAGACGCGGCCGGTGGGCGAGGGCAGTCCGGACTCGAACGGCGCGTAGACCTTGCGGACTGCCTCCCAGTACGGCTCGAGGGCACAGACAGCCCCGAGGTCGAGTCCAGTATCGCGCTCGGTGTGCGCGGCGGCGGCGACGATGGCGGAGAGCGCGGGCTGGCTGGTGGTGCCGGCGAGGGAGGCGGTCGCTCCGTCCACGGCATCCGCGCCGGCCTGCCACGCGGCGAGGTAGGTGGCGAGCTGCCCGCCCGGGGTGTCGTGGGTGTGCACGTGCACGGGCAGGTCGAAGCGGGAGCGCAGCGCAGTGACGAGAGTGGCGGCGGCGGGCGCGCGGAGCAGTCCGGCCATGTCCTTGATGGCGAGGATGTGCGCGCCGGCCTCGACTGCTTGCTCGGCGAGGCGCAGGTAGTAGTCGAGGGTGTAGATGTCCTCGTCCGGGTTGGCGAGGTCGCCGGTGTAGCTCAGCGCCACCTCGGCGAGCGCGGTCCCGGTCTCGCGGACGGCGTCGATGGCGGGGCGCATCTGGTCGACGTTGTTGAGCGCGTCGAAGATGCGGAAGATATCGATGCCGGTGCGGGTGGCCTCATCGACGAAGGCACGGGTGACGGTTTCGGGGTACGGGGTGTAGCCGACGGTGTTGCGGCCGCGCAGCAGCATCTGCAGGCAGATGTTGGGCACCGCCTCGCGCAGCCGGGCGAGGCGCTCCCACGGATCCTCGTGGAGGAATCGCAGCGCCACGTCGTAGGTCGCGCCGCCCCATGCCTCGAGCGAGAGCAGCTCAGGGGTGGTGCGCGCGACGTGCCCGGCCACGCCGAGCAGGTCGCGGGTGCGGACCCGCGTGGCGAGCAGGGACTGGTGGGCGTCGCGGAAAGTGGTATCGGTGACGGCGAGCGCGTCCTGCTGGCGCAGCGAGCGGGCGAACCCCTCGGGCCCGAGGGCGAGCAGGCGCTGCCGGGAACCGTCGGGGATCGGTGCTTCCTTGTCGAACGCCGACAGCTTGGACCGTGGGTCGATATCGACGGGCCGCTCGCCGTGGGGCTTGTTGACGGTGACGTCGGCGAGGTAGCGCAGCATGCGGGTGCCGCGGTCGGCGGGGGTGTGCTGGGTCAGCAGGTGCGGGCGCTCGTCGATGAACGAGGTGGTGACGTTTCCGGCGCGGAAATCGGGGTCGTCGAGGACGCCCTGGAGGAACGGGATGTTGGTGGAGACGCCGCGGATGCGGAACTCGGCGAGCGCGCGGCGGGCACGTCCGACAGCGGTGCCGAAGTCGCGGCCACGGCAGGTGAGCTTGACGAGCATGGAGTCGAAGTAGGCGCCCACCTCGGCGCCGAGCGCGGTGCCACCGTCGAGGCGCACGCCCGCCCCGCCCGGGGTCCGGTAGGCGGTGATGCGACCAGTATCTGGACGGAACCCGTTGGCAGGGTCCTCGGTGGTGATGCGGCATTGCAGGGCCGCGCCGCGCAGGGTGATGCTCTCCTGGGCGAGGCCGAGGTCGGCGAGGCTCTCGCCGCTGGCGATGCGCATCTGCGATTGCACGAGGTCGACGTCGGTGACTTCCTCGGTGACGGTGTGCTCGACCTGGATGCGGGGGTTCATCTCGATGAACACGTGCTGGCCACGCTCGTCGAGGAGGAACTCGACGGTGCCGGCGCAGGAGTAGCCGATGTGCCGGGCGAACGCGACAGCGTCGGCGCAGATGCGGTCCCGCGTCTCCTCGGGCAGGTTGGGCGCCGGGGCGAGCTCGACGACCTTCTGGTGGCGGCGCTGCACGGAGCAGTCCCGCTCGAAGAGGTGGATGACGTTGCCGTGGGTGTCTGCGAGGATCTGGACCTCGATGTGGCGCGGGTTGACGACGGCCTGCTCGAGAAAGACGGTGGCGTCGCCGAACGCGGACTCGGCCTCGCGCTGCGCTTGCTCGATGGCCTCGCGCAGCTGGGGTGGCGCGTCGACGCGACGCATGCCGCGCCCGCCGCCGCCGGCGACGGCCTTGACGAATACGGGGAAGGTCATCTTCTTGGAGGCGGCAACGAGCGCGTCGACATCATCGGTGGGCTCGGACGAGTCGAGGACGGGCAGTCCGGACTCGCGGGCCGCGGCGATCGCGCGGGCCTTGTTGCCGGCCAGCTCGAGGACCTCGACGGACGGGCCGACGAAGGTGATACCTGCGGCATCGCACGCGGCGGCGAGGTCGGGGTTCTCGGAGAGGAACCCATAGCCGGGATAGATGGCGTCCGCCCCGGCGTTGGTGGCGGCGGTGATGATCTCGTCGATGGAGAGGTAGGCGCGAACAGGATGGCCGTGCTCGCCGATCTCGTAGCTCTCGTCGGCCTTGAGCCGATGGAGGGAGTTGCGATCCTCGTAGGGGAACACGGCGACGGTGGAGGCACCGAGCTCGTAGGCGGCACGGAAGGCCCGGACTGCGATCTCGCCGCGGTTGGCGACGAGCACTTTGGTGAACATGGTGGTTCTGGCTCCTTGACCTGTTCGCTGCAACAGCACCTGGTCGCTCCGCCGGTGGCCTGTGCTGCTGGTCGGCGGAGGGTGGGTGCCGCTCTCTCGGGAAGGACATTACCGGTATCGCGTTTGGGGCGCGGGGTGCTGGGCGAGCTGCTCACGCCTTGTCGAGGTAGTCGATGCTGCTCGTCGTCGTGGCGGCGGTGATCATGCGCGCGAGGCCACGATGCTCCTCGAGGCCAGGATCGCGGGCGATGATGTCCTCGGCGAGCTCGCGGGCGGCCGCGATGGTCTCGGCGTGGTCGAGAAGGGAGAGCAGCCGCAGTGACGTGCGCGTTCCGGATTGCGCGACGCCGAGGATGTCGCCCTCGCGGCGGGCCTGGAGGTCGAGCTCGGCGAGCTCGAACCCGTCGGTGGTGGCGGCGACGGACTGGAGGCGCTGCAGCGCCGGTGAGCCCTCGGGCACCTCGGACATGAGGATGCACAATCCGGCGTGTCGGCCACGTCCGATGCGGCCGCGCAACTGGTGGAGCTGGCTGATGCCGAACCGGTCCGCATCGACGATCACCATGACAGTGGCGTTCGGCACGTCCACGCCCACCTCGATGACGGTGGTGCAGACGAGCACATCGATCTCCCCGGCGGCGAACTGCCGCATGGTGTGGTCCTTCTCGTCGGCGGGCAATCGCCCGTGGAGCAGACCGACGCGCTGGCCCGCGAGTGGCCCGGTGGAGAGGTGCTCGTGCATGTCGAGGACCGGTTTCGTCTCCGGGCCTTCCTTCGCGGTGGCGGGAGGCGCGGCGGCGTCCTCGCCGATGCGCGAGCACACGACATAGGCCTGGCGGCCTTGCTCGACCTCCTCGGTGATGCGCTGCCACACGCGCGGCAACCACTTCCGGGAGACCCCCAGGGCGAGGACGGAAGAGCTGATGGGGCTGCGGCCGCGGGGCAGGCCGTGGAGGGTGATGACGTCGAGGGCACCGAAGGCCGTCATGGCGATGGTGCGCGGAATGGGGGTGGCGGTCATGACGAGCGTGTGCGGGGTGTTGCCGTCGCGGCCGCGGCCGCGCAACTGATCGCGCTGCTCCACGCCGAAGCGGTGCTGCTCGTCGATGACGACGAGCCCGAGGTCGAAGAACTCGACGGTGTCCTGGATGAGGGCATGGGTGCCAATGATGATCCCGGCGTCGCCGGTCACGGTGGCGAGAAGCGCCGCCTTGCGCTGGCTGGTGGTCATGGATCCCGTGAGCAGGGTGATGCGGGTGGCGCTGGCTGAGCTGCCAAGCTCGCCCCCGTTGCCGAGCTCGCCGAGCATGGCGCGCAGGGATCGGTAGTGCTGGGTGGCGAGCACCTCGGTGGGCGCGAGGAGGGCGCATTGGTGGCCGGAGTCGATGGCCTGGAGCATCGCGCGCAAGGCGACGAGGGTCTTGCCGGAGCCCACCTCGCCCTGGAGGAGCACGTTCATGGGGTGCTGCTGGGCGAGCCGCTCGCTGATGCTCCGTCCGGCCTCGGCCTGGCCATCGGTGAGGGTGAACGGCAATCGCTGATCGAACGCGGCGGCGATGCCGTCGGCGCGGGGCGGCATGGCGGGCGCGGTGCGGGCGGCCTCGGCGTGGCGCTGCCGGGCGAGGACGAGCTGCATGGCTAGCGCCTCGTCGAAGCGCAGCCGGTCGCGGGCAGTGTCGTGATCCGCAGGGGTGCTGGGCAGGTGGACGGCACGCAGCGCGGTCTCGAGCGGCACCATGCCCCGCGTCTCGAGGATCTCGCGCGGCAGGGGGTCCTCGACGGGGGCGAGCTGCTCGAGGACGATGCGGATGCAGCTCCAGATCTCCCAGCTCTGCAAGGCGCGGGTGGAGTCGTAGATGGGGATGATGTCGCGGGCGAGCGCGTCCTCGGTGAGTGTGCCGTCGGATTGCTGCTGGGCGCGCGCCATCTGGGCGAGCTGGCCGCTGCCGTGCACGGTGGTGCCGTCCTTGGTGGCGCGCAGCTCCACGTAGCTCGGGTGGGTGAGCTGCATGGTGCCGCGGAAGTACTTGACGGTGCCGGAGAACATCATGCGCAGGCCCGGCTTGAGCACATGGCGCAGCTTCTGCGGGTTGAAGAACGTCGCCTCGAGCTTCTGCCGATCGGCCTGCAGGGTGAGCTTGAGGAAGCTGCCCTTGCGGTTGCGCATGGGGATCAGATCCGCCTTGGCGATGGTGGCCACGACGGTGATGTGATCGCCCGGCTCGGCTTGCTCATCGCCGAGCGGGACGCCGTTGCGGGCGTAGCGGCGCGGATAGGCGCGGAGGAGGTCGCCGACAGTGTGGATGCCGAAGTTCTCGGCGAGCGCGGCCACGGCAGCGGGGGCGAGCGCACCGTCGAGCCGTGATTCGAGGCCGAGCCTGGTGCAGGCGGTGGTCATTCCACGCCGATCTGCAGGATGTCCTCGTCCTGTCCGCTCTCGTAGATCATCAGGTCCACGCCCGGATGGTTCTTGTTGATGTGGTCCTCGAGCTGCTCGGCGAAGGTGTCGTTGGTCTGCGCGGCGCCGCGCAGGATGGTGAGCAGCTCGCCACCGGCTCCGAGCATGAGATCGACGATGTGCAGCGTGGCGGGGAGGAACCCGTCCTTGATGACGAGCACCTCGTGGCCGACAAGGCCGAGATAATCGCCGGGCTCGCAGGCCCCGGCGAGGGAGAGGGCCTTCTCATGCGCTCGGCGCACGCTTCCCCATCGTGTCGCTGCGGCCGCCGCGGCCATGGCGTAGGAGTCATCGGAAGCGGCGCGGTGCGGGTCATGCACGGCGAGGGCGGCGAGGCCCTGCACGAGGCTCGCGGTGGGCAGCAGCACCGCGGGGTGACCGAGCTGGCGGGCCTGCGTGCTGACCGCTACAAGCTCCTCCGGGCGGATGAAGCCGTTGGGCAGCACGAACACCTCGTCCGCGGTGGTGGCGAGGACCGCATCGAGCAGTTCCTGCGGGGTGCATTCGTAGCCGCACGCGAGCACCGAGGCCCCCTCGGAGCGGAACAGCTCGGCACCGGCATCGCCATTGACGATCGCGAGGATCTCACGCACCCGTGGCGCCGTCGAGGGCGTGAAGCCCTGTTGATCGGCACCGAACGCGGTGATCCGGATGTCGTAGGGCACGCCAGCAGCGATCCCTGCCTCCACCGCGGCACCCGGATCGGTGCTGTGCACGTGCACCGTGAATGCTCCTGAACCGTCTCCCACGACGATCACTGAATCACCGAGGTCCGACAATTCCTCGCGCAGCACGGCCGCGGCGGCGTCATCGCAGCCCCGCAGCAGGTACATGATCTCGTACTCGACGTCGCCGGTGGCGTACTCGTGCACGTGCTCGGTGCTGTGGACGCATTCGGCGCCGTGTCCCGCCAGCGCGCTTGCGCTTCCATCGCCCGAGGGGATGGTTGATCCGGCGCGATGCCCGTTCCCCGACGGCTCCGCGAGCATCATCCCGCCGAGGGCCGTTGGTGCCGAGCCCACCGATAGCGCGGCCGAGGGGTCCTCCGAGCCGGTCCGGGCCATGGCGCGCGCGGTGAAGCGGGGCCGCCGCGTCGGTTCGCCCGTCACGACTTCCACGAGCGCGTCGAGAATGATCAGCAGGCCTACTCCGCCCGCGTCGACCACTCCGGCCTGCCCGAGAACCGAAAGCTGCGAGGGCGTTCGATCGAGTGCCTCCACGGCGCCAGAGACTGCCGCGCGCGCAACGCTCGCGAGGTCGTCCTCGGCGGCATCGCGGGCAGCCGTCGCGGCGCCCCGGAGCACGGTGACCACCGTGCCCTCGACGACGTTCGACATGGACTGCCCCACGAGCGCGAGCGCGCCGGTGAGCGCGTTGCGCAGGACCCGCCCGTCGATGGATCCGTCGAGGGCGGCGTCCGCGACGCCGCGCAGCACCTGGGACAGGATCACCCCAGAGTTGCCGCGCGCTCCGGCGACGGCACCGCGGGCCAGCACCACCGCGACTTCGTGCGTGGACATTCCGTCGAGGGGGACGCAGTCGGCGTAGGCCTTCTCGTAGGCCGCGCGCATGGTGAAGTGCAGGTTCGTTCCGGTATCGGAATCAGCGATCGGGAACACATTGAGGACGTTGATCTCCTCGCGGCGCGCCTCGAGGCCAGCCACGCAGGCGTGCGCCCACCGCATCAACGCTCGCGCGTCGAGCGCCTCGACAACCTCCAGCACCGCCTGCTCACCTCCCTCGTGCTGTCCGATGGATCACGCTATGCCAAGCCTAGCCCGCGCCCATGCCGGGATGGCAAGGCTTGACCGTGGCATCTGCCAGGGCACATCTGCTAGGGCCTTCTGCTAGGGCAGCTTCCAGTCGATCTCGTCGCCCCCTAGGTCGAGCAGATTCTCGTTGGCGCGGCTGAATGGCCGGGAGCCGAAGAACCCCCGCGACGCCGAGAGCGGCGAGGGATGCGCGGACTCGATGATCGGCACGTCCTGCAGCATCGGCTTGAGCGAGGCCGCGTCCTTCCCCCAGAGGATCGCCACGAGGGGCTCGTCGCGATCAACGAGCGCGTGGATCGCCTGCTCGGTCACGGCCTCCCAGCCCTTGCCCCGGTGGGAGGCGGGCTGGCCGGGTTGCACGGTCAGCACGCGGTTGAGCAGGAGCACCCCCGCGCGCGACCACGGCGTCAGGTCACCCGTCGCCGGCATCGGGTGGCCGAGATCGTCGCAGTACTCGCGGAAGATGTTGGCGAGGCTGCGCGGGATCGGCCGCACGTCCGGCGCCACCGAGAAGCTCAGTCCCACCGCGTGGCCCGGCGTTGGGTACGGGTCCTGCCCGACGATCAGTACGCGCACCTCGTCGAGCGGCTGCTGGAACGCCCGCAGCACGTTGGCTCCGCTGGGCAGGTATCCGCGCCCCTCGGCGACCTCGTTGCGGAGGAACTCCCCCATCACCCCGATCACCGGTTCCACCGGGGCCAGTGCTTTCGCCCAGCCTTCCTCGACGATCTCCGATAGTGGCCGTGGCGCCATGCTGCCTCGCTTCTCCGTCGCGTCCCCGCACATCATTGCGCCAGCCCATCGAGCTTCCCCCGAGGTCCTGCCGGGGGCTCAGTCGAGCCGGCGCAGCGCCTCACGATAGTAGGAACCGTTCGCCATGTACACGGCAGTGTTGCCATCGACGTGTCCCTCGGGCACCTCGTAGCCATCGCGGATGCGGGCGGGAACGCCGAGAGCCATGCGCCGCGCGGGCACCTCGAAGTTGAACGGCACCACCGCCCCGGCGCCCACGATGGCGCCCTCCCCCACGACCGAGCCGTTGAGCACCACCGAGCCCGAGGCGATGAGGCAGTTCGCGCCGATGGTGGCGCCCTCGATGTGCGCGTTGTGGCCGACGACGCAGTTCGCGCCTATGGCCGTGGGGTGCACGCTCGTGCAATGGATGATCGTGCCGTCCTGGATGTTCGTACCGGCCCCGACCTCGATGGTGCCGTAGTCGCCACGCAGGACCGAGGTCGGCCACACGCTCGCGCCAGCGCCGAGGGTGACCGCACCGATCACGACGGCATCGGGGTGGACGTACGCCTCGGGGTGGATGGTCGGCTCGCGGTCGCCCAGTGCATAGATCGGCATGGCCACATCCTAGGACATGTGAGACACCATGTCCGGGCCAGGAGGCGGTGCGGCTGCATGGCCACCCGCGAACACGAAGAAGGCCGGGCGCGGGGAACAATCTCCCCGTGCCCGGCCAGGCAGTCCTCTCGTGATGCTACTTCTTGAGCGCGATCCGCTCGTAGCCCACGATCAGCGCGGCGGCCACCACGATGCCGACGAGCAGGGCCCAGATGTTGAAGCCCTCCTTGTCCGCGACAGCGCTGACGATCGCGGAGCCCGCGAACGCGCCCACGGCACCGAGCACGACGGTCAGCAGCATCGAGACCTGCTGCTTGCCCGGAAGCACGAGCCGGGCCAGCACACCGATGATCGCGCCCACGAAGATGGCAACGATGATGCTCCAAATCATGACAAACACTCTCCTTGGTCGAGCAGAACCTGGACACCTCAAGTCTTATCAGCCCAGCGCGCCACCGCAACCGGGGGAGCGATAACCGCAACGGGATCGAGACTGCAGCAGTGATTGCTGCCAGAAATACCCCTAGAGGTTTCGGCCGAGCGCTTCCCGCATGAATTGCTCGAGCGCGGCACGTGCTTCATGGCTTCTTCCGCTGGCCCATTGCTCGGCGCCAGTCACCAGATGCGCCCGCGCTGGCTCATCGTCCAGCAGCCCCAGAATCGCCGCGGTCCAGGAATCGCTCGAGTTCCCGACCAGCAATCCGGTCTGCCCGTGGATCACGGAACCACGGTACGGCTCGACGTCGCTGAAAATCGCTGGCAAACCCGCGCGCGCGTAGTCCAGCGCCTTGATGTCGGACTTCATCGAGTCAAACCTGGTTCCCCGCAGCGGGGCAATGCCGATCGAGGAACCACCAGCGACGATCCTGAACCACTGGACGAACTCCTCGTACGCCCTGAACCTTGCGGGCACGGCGATCGCGCGGGCCGACGGTGCCAGTCTCCCGCCACCGACCTGGACCACGTCCACATCCGGCCGCGCCCTGGTCACCGCCGCGATCGCAGGCGCGACCATCTCCACGTCGAGCGCGTGCGACGCGCTGCCCATGTAGAGGATCCGCGGACGATCCGGGTCGAGCCCATGCGCGCGGCGAACCTCATCGGCGAGGCGAGAGTCGATCGGTTTCTCCCAGCACTCGAACCAGGACGAGTTGGGCACGACCATCGAGCTGAGATTGTGCCGCGAGATCTCCGACCGAAGATTCTCCGTCGAGGTGGAGACCATTCGCGCATGCCGCATCAGGAGCACGATCGAGCTTTTGCTGCCCTCGTACTCAGCCCGGTCCGGGTGATCGCCAGGCAGATCCCACAACAGATCGTCGATCTCGAACAAGTAGGGAACTCCGCGCTCGCGGAGATTGTCGATCACATCCGGCACGACGCGGGGAGCGATAGCATCTCGCTGAATGACCACGGCATCGAAGGACGCCACATCCGCGGCGAGCAGTCGGACCGCATCGATGATGATTGGCCTGTACGGCGCGGAACGGGAAATCTCGCGCCAGGGCAGCAGCACGCGGATAAAAGCAGTAGGTGGCGGCGACGCGCCATTCTTGATAACGATCCCTATCGTCCGCACGCTCGCACCGTCGATCGACGCGCGGGCAGCCCCACGGTCATCCTCCCCGATTACGGGTATCCCCTCGATCACGGGACCCTGTGAAATCTCGCTGGCGCGTGGCGTGCGTCCTTCCTGGATTCCATGCCTGAGAAAGTGCACCAGAGGATTCAGCCGCGATGCCGCCACGTCGCGGTTCTCCTCCAGGTACGCCCTCGTCGAGAAGCTCGGCCCGGGGTCCCGCTCCTCGAGCGCACCGAAGGCCAGGTAATGGGCGACGGGGTCCGTACCCGACGAGGCAACGTCTGGGTATTGCCGCAAGTACCACGACTCATCGAACCAGTCCGAGAAGGTCAGGAGGATGTGATCCCTGATGGTCCTGAGCGCTGTCATGCGCGCTAGTTCTTTCCGGTTGATCGCGTGCCGCCATCGAAACGCTCGCGCGAGCGGTCGCTGCATGCTCCCCGAGGCTGGATCCGTCATATCAAGGTCAGTCAATGATCGCGCTCTCCACTCTGTCCGGGGCTTCCATGTCCCTTGGTTCTCCATGCGCCAGGAGATACGCGGGCGCCCGGATCTGCTTCCGCATGCGGGACGAGCGTAGCGATTATCGCTTGGACGCACGAGCAGCAGATTCGTTAGAGTCTGCCCGGTGAAGACTTGCGCGGCGATGCAGAGCAGCACGAGCACCGGGCGTGGGCCGGGGCGCGATGCCACGCAATCCGCGACGGACGAACCACCACGGCCATCGAGGCCCACCCTGCTCTGGGCATCGCACAGCGGCAAGACCACCGGCGGCAGCGAGCGATCCCTGCTCGCATCCGCGAGGCTACTAGTGGAGCACGGCTATCGAGTGATCGTCACCATCCCCGCCGATCTCGGGCTCCGCGATCCCCTCGTGGCGCTCGGCGTGGAGGTGCTGGTCGTGCCGCACGCGTGGTGGGTTCGGCAGGCGCCCGCGACCCACGCGGATGTGCACCGCAGCCTCATGGGGATCTCGCGCTTCCGCGCGATCCTCCGCGACAATCATGTTGACGTGGTCGTCTCCAATACGAGCACCTGCCCCTGGGCTGCCTTCGCCGCTAGCCTCAACGGCATTCCGCACGTGTGGTACATACGCGAGTTCGGCGCGGAGGATCACGGCTTCCACTTCTATCTCGGCTCATCAGCGACGTACAGAGCGATCGGCATGCTGTCGTCATCGATCATCGCGAACTCGGAAGCCGTCGCCGAGCACGTCGCTGCCCGCACCGGCGGCGCGCGCAAGGTCTCCGTCTCCTACCCCGTGGTCGAGCCGACCGGGCCCAGCCGGGACCCAGTAGCTGGCCGCGCGGACGGATCGCCGGTCCGGCTCGTCATGGTCGGAATGGTCACCCCGTCCAAGGGCCAGCTCGATGCGGCGAGCGCACTGTCACGCCTGATGTGCGAGGGACAGCATGATCTGGAGCTCGTGCTCGTCGGCGGCGCCGACCGGGCATACAAGAAACGGATCATCGAGATGCTCCGCGACAGCAAGGTGCCGCTCGAGCGCGTTGAGTTCGCGGGGTTCCAGAACGACCCCGCCCCGTGGCTCCGCGACGCCGACATCTACATCATGGCATCGCGGTGCGAGGCTTTCGGCCGCGTGACCGTGGAAGCCATGGCATGCGGGCTGCCGGTCATTGGTTCCCGCAGCGGCGGCACCCCAGATCTGGTGATCAACGGCAAGACCGGGCTGCTCTACAGCCCTGGCGATACCGAGGGCCTTGCCAGGCATATCGCGAGGCTGGCGGGCGACCCGAGCATGAGGGAGCGGATGGGGGAAGCAGGGCGCCGCCGGTATGCCGATTGCCTGGGGCCCGAATCCTCCATCGGCACCATGATCGAGGCGATCGAGCGCGCTCCAGCGCCACGGCGCGGTTCCCTCGCGCGGACCTGGGGGCTCATCGCTGTTCTCGTGACAATCATGCACCTGACCCTGCTGGCGAAGAAGGCCCGCGCAGCACTGCGTGCTCTCCAGCGCATCGGCGATGTCGCACGCCGGTCCGTTGGCCGTGCGACCAAGCGCCTGCGCCGCGAATCCAGGACGATCCATTCCCAGTGCGACCCCGCCACATTGTTCCAGTGGTCGCTGGAGCGCCGCAGCAAGTCAGCACTGGATGGCTCGCGCCGCTTGTCGGTGATCGTCCCGGTCTTCGGTGATTGGGATTCGCTGCGGCACAATATCGCGTCGGTGTGCGCGGACCTCGCGGGCAATCCTTCCTGCGATGTGTACTACGTCAATGATTGCGGCCCGAAGGCCGATGAGCTGGAGCACCGGATCCTCGCCGCGATCGAGGGACACGACAATCTGCACTATGCGCGCAATCCGCGGAACCTCGGGTTCGTGGGCAACTGCAACAACGCTGTGCTGAACCTAGTGGACCAAGCGAGCGATGTGCTTCTGCTCAACTCCGACACGATCGTCACCAGTGGTTTCGCGGAGGAGATGCAGCGAGTTCTTTATGCGGAAGGCATGCGGTTCGGAGCAGTGACATCGCGGAGCAACGCGGCGACGATCTTCTCGGTACCGATCGATGGACAATTGCCGATGGATCTGGCGTACGAGCATTACCTCGGCGTCGCCGATGAGCTTCCACAATGGTACGAGTCGCCAGTGGCGCATGGTTTCTGCATGATGATCCGCCGCGAGGCGATCAGCGATCTCGGGTTGTTCGATGAGGCCTACGGCAAGGGCTACGGCGAGGAGAATGATTTCTGCATGCGCATCCGCCGCAAGGGCTGGCGGTGCGCGGTGGCGAATCGGTCGTTCGTGTTTCATTTCCGGGCACGCAGTTTCACACCGAAGACCCGGGATGTCCAGGTATCGGCGAACGAGAAGATCCTTGATTCCCGGTACCCGGAGTACCGGGGCCTTGTCCGGCGATACAGGACAAGCATCACCGAGCCCGCGCCCCGGTGATGCGCGCCCCTGCCTACCGCATCCGCCGGATCGTTCCGAGGACGCGCCGGGCCGCTTGCTCGCGCCGCGACCCCTGCGGCGTGATCGCTTCCCGCGCCCCTGGCATCGCGTTATAGAGCATCACGGTCGAATCCATCAGGTTTCCCATCGTCCTGGAGATGCCCTTGGCCCCGCGCTGTCCCTCGTGCCCGTGGTCGCCCGATCGTGGGGGTCGACCGAGACTGGCCCGTGCTAGCTCGACCAGCGCATCGGCGGTCCGGGCCCACGAATGCGCGGTGGCATGGTCGCGGAGCCGATCGATCAGGTCGTCCCGCGCGGACTGGTCGCCGAGCAGTTTCATTGCTATCCCCGCGACCTGGTCGGCGTCGAGCGCGTCGATGGTGGGGATGCCCCGGGGCAGCACCTCGTCGAGCGAGCCTGCTCTGGTGGACAGCACCGGCACACCATGCTGGGCCGCTTCGAACGGGATCAGCCCGAAGCCCTCCGACAAGGTGGGGTACAGCACGAGGGCGGCATTCTGGTACAGCCAGGCCTTGTGCTCCTCGGGGAAGGAACCGAGGGTGACCACTGCGCCTGCCACTGCGCCCGGCTCAGAGATCAGGCGGCGCTCGTCCGGCAGTGTCGAGCCGTGCGCCGGGCTTGCTCCGCACAGCACGAGCGGCCCGCGAAACCCGCGCTCCCGCATCTGCTGGTGCACGGCGATCGCGAAGGGCCGGTTCTTGTGGTGGTACGCCGAGCCCAGGACCAGCACGTAGCCTGGCTCGATATCCCCGAGCCCCGATGGTCGTGCCGGCGGTTCCTGCGGCACGATCACGTGGTCGGTGCCGCTGCCCACGATGCCGTGCGGCACGTCTCCATCGAGCATTCCCTCGGCGCGCGCGGCATTGACGACGTGTCCACTGAGGAACCCGATCGCATCGGCCTCGCGGAACATCGCCCGCGTCGCGTCGCGGTACCGCTGCCACTCCGCGCCCGTGCCGAAGTAGGCGGGATTGTCATAGGCGATCAGGTCCAGGCAAGTGACCACCACGCGGTGCGCGATGCCACGCAGCACGTCCAGTTCCCACTGATGCTGCACCTGGTACGGCCGAACAACCACATGCGCCTTGCTGGCGCTGTCGACGCGGCCGCGCGGCATGGTTCGCAGCTCCAGGCCGGGGATGCCCTCGGTGGCATCGCGGGCGTACTGCGGGACCATGCGCTGCGTGTAGAGGGTTACCCGTGCCACGCACGGGTGCATGGCCAGCGCCGTCGTCGTGGCGAGCACGTTCACCTGGGTGCCAGCGACCCGCGCCCCGAGGCAGGTCCCATCCACCGCGATGTGCAGCCCCTCGAGCGCGGCGCGAGCGGTGAGCAGCGCGGCGGCGAGCATCGAGCCCTCGTCGATAGCAAGCTCGCGCACCCACGGGTGGTAGTAGGGGTAGCGCTGCGCGATGATGCGCTCGTGGGCGGCCTGCAGCTGTCGCTTGCGGGGCGATTCACCAAAGCTCGCACCACCGCGGTGGTAGATGAAGACATCGTCGGCGACCACATGCTGGAGGCCATGCGCGAGGGCGCGCTGGCAGAAGTCGACCTCCTCGCCGTATCCGGGCGCGAACTCGTCGTCGAATCCGCCGACGACATCGAGCGCGCGCCGGGTGATGTAGAGGCAATGCCCGATGCCAGTGGGCAAGCGGGGCCGCGTCCTGGTCGCTGCCCGCGCGACGCGGATCGCTGCCTCGCGGGGATCGTGGCCACCGGGGACGGTGGATGCGGGCTTGCCGTCGGCGCTGACCGAGACGATGGTGCCGTGATTGGTCAGCGCGGTCGCGGTCGCGATGGTGGAGCTCGACCGGGCTGCCGCCTGCAGCCGCGGCAGCCATTCCGGGCCGACGATGGTGTCGGAGTTGAGGATCACCACGTCCCGGCCCCGGGCTATGGCGAACGCATTGTTCGCCGAGCCCACGAATCCGAGGTTCTCCGGCTGGCGCAGCACCACCACCGTGTGGGCGGCGCCCATGCGCCGCAGGAGCCCGTCGAGGACGGTCACCACGCGCTCATCCGGGCTCGCGTCATCGATCACCAGTAGCGGGACGCGCGGATCGGTCTCCCGCAGGAACGACTCGTAGCAGCGCACGACGTCGTCGTAGGAGCCGTGCACGGCGATCATCACGATCGGCTCATCGCCGTCAGGCAATGCGCCCTGCGCTTCACCGACAGCTCGGGCGATGGTGACAGTCACTCCACGACCCTCGCTGGTGCTCTGCCATCGACCACAGTGACGCGCGGATCAAGAGCGACCACTCCCCCGTCCTCGCATTCCCGGGCAATGATGAAGCGCACGGCCTGCTTGCGCTCGTGCAGCACCTGTCCCTGCGCCTCGAGCACGGCGAGGTCCGCGTGGTACTTCCCGGCCGCCAGGGGAAGGGCGGGGAAATCGATCCGGATGGTCATGGCGCCAGCTAGATCGGGCATGGCGATGCCACGCTGGGTGGTCGTGGAGGCATGCGCGAGCGTGCCATCGGCCTTGCGGAGCTCGATGCGCACCGACCAATCCGTGAGCGCTTGCTCGCTGGTGATGTCGCACTCGAGAGCCATCGGGGATCCGCTGGCGAGCGTTCCCGCCGGGGCTCCGTCGGGCCCGAGGGCGCGGGCGGCCGAGATCTCCACATCGGTGCGCTGCGCGCCCGCGCTCGGCCGCGCCCCGGGGCCGCGCTGGATCTCGCGGAAGCGGGCCACCACATCCTTCGGGTTGCCCTCCGCCACCACATCGCCTTTGACCAGGAGGATCGCGCGGTCGCACCATTGCTCCACCTGGTCGAGCGAATGGGTCACGAGCACTATTGTCTTGCCCCGGTCCTGGAATAGCTTGATGCGATCCCGGCACTTGCGCTGGAATGCCTCGTCGCCGACCGCGAGGACCTCATCGATGATGAGGATGTCGGGATCGACATGGACCGCGACCGCGAACGCGAGCCGCACGTACATCCCGGACGAATAGAACTTCACCGGCGTATCGATGAACTTCTCGATCTCGGAGAACGCCACGATGGCCTCGAAATGCCGATCGATCTCCTTGCGGGTGAGGCCCAGGATGGACGCGTTCAGGTATACGTTCTCCCTGCCCGTGAGATCGGGGTGGAAACCGGCACCTAGATTGAGCAGCGCGGCCACGCGACCGGTGCGCTCGATATAGCCCGTGGTCGGCGTGATGATGCCGGTGATCATCTGCAGCAAGGTGCTCTTGCCCGAGCCATTGGGCCCGATCAGGCCAATGGTGTGCCCCGAAGCGATCTCGAGGTTGACATCGCGCAAGGCCCAGAACTGCTCGGCGTGCGATCGTCCCCGGCCTCGCTTGAGGACACGCTCCTTGAGCGACTTGTCCTTGCGGATGGTGAACCGCTTCGACAGGTCGACCGTGCGGATGACGATGTTGTCGTTTCCGGCCATCACAGCTCCTGCGCGAAGTTGCCCTGCAAGCGGGAGAAGATCCGCTGCGAGATCCACAGCAGCACCAGCGAAACGCCGAGCGCTAGCAACAACCGCGGATACAGCCCATCACCGAAGCCATAGTCGACGCCCTGCGGCCAGAAGAACGCGCGGAACGAATAGATGACAGGCACCATTGGATTCAGCAGGTATATCTCGTAGAGCCAGGCTGGCAGGGCGCGCTCCACCATGCTGATGTCGTAGATGATCGGGGTGAGCCAGAACCACGGCATCATGATCACGGTGACAAAGTGCTGGACATCGCGCAGGTACACGTTCACCGCGGCGAGGAACATGCCCAGCGCGAGCCCGAACACGATGACCGTGAGCAAGCCGAGGGCCGGGAGAGCGATTCGCGCGGGATCCGGCCAGACTCCGCTGAGAACACCCGCTAGCGCCACGCCTCCGAGAAGGATCGCCAGGTAATAGGAGAAGTTGACGACGGCAGCGCCCGTGGTGGAGAGCGGGAACAGCTCCCGCGGGAAATACACCTTCTTCACGAGCGCCGAATTGCTCACGATCGATGCGGTGGTCGATTGGAGGAGGTCCGCGAAGAACGCCCAGACCGCGAGGCCGCAGAAGATGAACAGGCCGAAATACGGAATGTCGCCCGCGCGCAGGATCTGTCCCACGACGAGCCAGTAGACAGCGAGCTGGACGAGCGGGATCTGCAGGCTCCACAGGAAGCCGAGGAACGAGTTCTTGTGCTTGACCGTGACCTGCTTGCGGATGAGGTTGCCCAGCAGCTCCCGGTAGCGCCATACCTCGCGCGCTGAGGTGCCGAATCCGAGGAGGAACGGTCGTGGCGCGTTCACCCGCGTCAGGCGATTGGATGCAGCCTGCTCATCTAGCGGTGCGGGCATGGATCCCCTCCGGGAGCATCGAGAAGCAGGGCAGGGGCCAGACTATCAACAGCGGATGCGAGGGCTGATCCGGCGGCCGAGCAGCACGTGACGCCGCTGCGGCCGCGACCAGTACTCGTGTGGTGCCTCCGCAGGCGTGCCTGCGATATCATGGCTGGTCCGGTGCGGAAGGGGCACGTGCTCGAGGGGGCGGCCAAGGGCGGCAAGGGATCAGGGGAGGGCAATCGCGATGCGGGAACCAGCAGGCAAGTGGCTCGACCTCGTGCGGCGCGGTGCCACGGGCCAGGCTTCGCGCGGCGTAGCCCTCGACCCGCCGCCTGGCCTGTGGGCCGTCATCCGCACATTCCGGGGACCGTTCGTCACCGATGGAGGCCCGATCGATTCGGCCTGGGCGGTCGCCAGCGTCACTGATCGCATGTGGACGACCGCGACGGTGGCGCGCAGCCCCATCCCCACGTGCTCGGATGAGCTTGCGGCCGCGCGCTTGGCCGCCCGCGCCGGGCTCGATTGCTTCGCGCACCTCTACGAGCTCGCCAGCTCTACCGGCCGGAGCCTCGCCGTGCATGCGCACGATCCCCTGCTGCTGTCGCTGCTGCACGGCGCCTCTGCCTCCTTCCCCGGCTGCGAGGTCTCGGGCGCGTTTGCCCGCAGCTCGGTCCGAGCTGCCCTGAGCCGGTCCGCCGCGCTCGCCGAGGACCAGGTCCTCGCCCGCCAGGCAGCGCTCGCCGAGCGCCACGAGCGGCAGCGGGGGCCATTGATCGTGTGCACGGATGCGTCGCTACGCCGCGGGCGGCCCGGCGCGGGAATCGCTGTGATGGACGCCGAGGGCAGGCACGTCACCAAGTACCTGCCGGCCGTGTCCGATGTATTCCTCGCGGAGCTCGCCGCGATCCAGCTCGCGATCGCGTCCTGCCAGGGCCGGCGCCCGCTACGCATCCTCAGCGATAGCAAGCCAGCAGTGTCGGCGATCAACAACCCGAGCACCGCTCCGGAGCGTGCCCGCTCGCTCGTCGATCGCATCAATGCCAAGCGGCAGGGGCGACAGATCGAGATCCAGTGGATCAAGGGTCATGCCGGCCATGAGCTCAACGAGACCGCGGACCGGCTCGCGCTGGCAACGCGCCGCCACCGCAGCGCGGGCCTCACCGGTCCGGGGCACGAGATCATCATCGGCAACATCGTCAGCGAGTGGCACCAGTCCAGCATGGGGCTCGCCCGCTAGAGCGCATGCGGGCTCGCGGATCGGCCATTGTCGCGCCGCTAGCGCCTTGCTTCCTGCGACCTCGATCACCAGAAAGATTTCATGAGGTTGTCCTCACATCTCCCGCTCAGAGCCTAGGAAGCGCATCATTGATATGTGTATCGTCTTGTCCAGTTAATTCGGTTTCGCTGTGAGCGCAACGGAGCGCCCATCCCGTAGCGATCCCGTGTGACAGAGAGGGCATATCGACAATGCTTGTCGCACAGCCACCAGAGACCGCACCAGTAGGCGGCGCATCCTTCCAGGACATCGCGATCGCGATGATCATCACGCTCGTGATGTGCGCGCCCATAATCCACACGATGCTGCGCGAGCGCGCCGGCAAGACAACCCTCATCAGCCGCTTCGCCGACTGGCTCGCCGAGCGCGACGGCATGCCCCGCTGGTTCAGCCTCCCCGCCTACCTTGGCGTGTTCACGCTCCTGGCCTGCGGATTCGGCGTGTGGTGGGACGTGGCGCTGCACATGCAGTACGGCCGCGACGACGGCGCCCTCTCCAACCCCTCGCACTGGCCGATCTTCCTCGGCATCGTCGGCTTCTTCATCGCCGGCGTGCTGAGCATCATCCTCGGCCACAACAGCAAGCTCCCCGCCCGCACCATCCGCATCGCCCCAGGATGGCGCAGCCCCCTCGGCGGCTTCATCATCACCGCCGCCGGCACGATCGCGCTCATCGGCTTCCCCGCCGATGACATCTGGCACCGCATCTTCGGCCCCGACGTCACTGAATGGGGCCCCACCCACATCATGATGATCGGCGGCGCCGTCACCTTCATGCTCGGCATCGTCCTCCTCCACGCCGAGGCCAAGCAGATCGGCGCGCCCGGCACCCAGACCACCTTCGGGAGGTTCCGCGAGGCCGTCCTGCTCAGCCTCTGCATCGCCCCGTTCGCGTTCCTCATGGAATTCGACCTCGGCGTGCCGCAGTTCCCCGCTGCCACCCAGTTCATCATCGCCGGGTTCATCACCGCCTGGATCTTCACCGCGGTCCGCATGCGGTTCGGCCGCGGCGGAGCACTGCTCGCCTGGACCGTCTACATCATCGCGCACCTGTTCCTCATGGGCACCGTCGCCGCGCTCGACGACGTGCTCGTCGCCGGGTTCCTGCTGTTCCTGCCCGCCGCGCTGCTCGTCGAGGCGGCCGCGCTGGTGATCGATCCGCGCCGCAAGGTGCTGCTCGGCCTGGTCAGTGGCCTGCTCGTCGGCACGCTCGGCATGCTCGCCGAATGGGGCTGGAGCCACATCCTCATGCCACTGCCCCAGCCGCTGCCCGCTTCCTCGCTGCCGCTGATGCTCACCGTCGGCACGCTCGCCGCGCTCTCCGGCGGCCTTCTCGCCGCCTGGCACACCGACAAGCTCGACCTCGTCGAGGCCCGCGCCAGCTTCACCCGCGCCGACGCCGAGAAGGTCATCCGGCTCTCCCCGCGCAGCAGCGCCTTCTGGAAGGCCCACGCCGCCGGACTCGTCGGCATCCTCGGCTTCATCGCCCTGATGCAGGTGTACGCGCCCCCGACCGAGCGGACCGGTATCACCGCCACCTCCACGTTCAGCGACGTCACCTACTACGACGAGCAGGGACAGCCCCTGCCGGGCAGCACCGGCGACACCGAGTGCGACGGGGACCGCCGCTGCATGGCCACCATCACTGTGCGATTCACCCCCGAGGGCATCGCTGACGATGCCATCTGGCTGTACGCGCTCGCGTGGCAGGGGCTCGCTGACCCGGACGAGCCGAACCCCCCGCGGGACCCGGAGTCCGGTGCCCCCGGCGTGATCCGCGTCGCCATGCAGCCCACCGGCGAGCCCGGCGAGTACACCTCGGAGCACCCGCTGCCGCTGTACGGCTCGTGGAAGACGCTCATCCGGCTGCACCTCGCACCGACCGTCCACATGGCGCTGCCCGTCTACGCGCCCGATGATCCCGAGATCCTCAGCGACAAGGGCCGCCAGGTCACCACGGCGGAGGGCGAGACGAAGGAGCTCGTCACCGAGCATCACTTCCTGCAGCGCGAAGTCAGCGATGACGTCCCGGAATGGCTGTGGACGGTGGCGTACCTGCTGGTGCAGCTGTTCTGGTACGCGCTGATCGTCTTCTACGCCTGGTGCTACACCACCGCCGCGCACGGCAAGAACAAGCGTATCTCCGCCATTCAGCGGGAACCGCATTCCCTCACGACCTAGGCTGCCCAGAGGAATCGTCCACACGGAATCACCAGCACGCCACGCCGCCGGAGCCGCGCCCGCCAGCTCCGGCGGCACTCGACCCGGGAGCACCCATGCACGCACCACGCCGCCTCGTCACCGTCGTCGCCGCGCTCGCCACGGCCACCCTGGCCCTCGGCGGCGCCGCCTGCGGCAGCACCGAGGATCCCGCCAGCGCGCCCAGCGGCTCCAGCACCAGCACCGGCGACGCCACGGTCCCCGAGACCACCACCTACGAGTTCACTATCTCCGGCGGCACCCGCACCGAGGGCGAGTCCCAGGTGGAGATCCCGCTGGGCACATCCATCGCGCTCACCATCACCGCCGACACCGCCGATGAGATCCACGTCCATGGCTACGACCTCACCGCCGAGGCAGTGCCCGGCCAGCCCGCCACCATCGAGTTCATCGCTGATCTGCCCGGGGTGTTCGAGGTCGAGATGCACGAGGCGGGCACGGTGATCACCCAGCTGCGGGTCACCGGATGATCCTCGCGCACGGCCTCGGTGGCCGCTCCGACCTGCCCGTCCCACTATGGATGGCGCTGTATGCCGGGGCCGCCGCCGTTCTCGTCTCGTTCGTGGCGCTCGCGTTCCTCTGGAAGAAGCCGCTGCTGCGCGGCGACAAGGCTGGCCACCCGCTGCCCCGGCCGCTCGAGCGCTTCGCTGATCACCCAGTTACCCGGTCGATCCTCGCTGGGCTTGGCCTGCTGGCTCTGGCGATACTGCTCGCCGCGCTATGGCTCGGCACCGATGACTCCACGACCAATCCAGGCCCCACCTGGTTCTATGTGTGGTTCTGGATCGGGCTGATCCCCGTTTCGCTCCTGCTCGGTCCCATCTACCGCCTCGCCAACCCGCTCCGCACGCTCGCCGCGGCACTCCACCCGTTGCTCGGGCGCGCACGCCTCGCATCCGGGCTCGACAAGCTCGGCCACTGGCCCGCCGTCGCGAGCCTCGGCGCCTTCCTATGGCTCGAGCTCGTGCATCCCGCCTCCGACTCGCCCCGAGTGGTCGCGGTGTTCGTCACCGGCTACGCCATCATCATGGTCCTCGCGGGCGCGATCGCCGGACCACGCTGGTTCGACCAGTGCGACGGGTTCGAGGTGTACTTCATCCTCATCGCGCGGCTCAGCCCCTTCGGCCGTCGCGCCGACCGCAGGCTCGTCGTCCGCAACCCGCTCGACGGGCTGATCGCCGGATCCAGCAAGGGCCTCACCCCCATCCTGATCCTGGTCCTCGGCGCCACCACGTTCGATGGCGTCACGCGCATCCCCGCCTGGGCCGAGCTCACGCGCGGCCTCTCGCCCGCCGTCTCCGCGCTCAGCGGGACCGCCGCTCTCGCGGGGACGATCGCCGCGATGGGCGCGATGTATGCCCTCGCGATGTGGCTGACACGCCCTTACCTGCGCAAGACCCGCACCAGCCAGCCAGGCATCGACCCGTACGACGCTTTCGCCCACACCCTGATCCCGCTCGCGCTCGGCTACACCATCGCCCATTACTTCTCGTTCGCGATCTTCCAGGGCCAGGCCGGATACCTGCTCGCCACCGATCCCCTCGGCCAGGGATGGGAGCTGCTCGGCGCGACGGGAAGCATCGACTACACGATCGTCTCCACAACGACCATCGCCATCGTGCAGGTCGCCGCCATCATCACCGGGCACATCATCGCTGTCGCCGCCGCGCACGATCAGTCCCTGCGGATCATCCGACCATCCCACCGCAGCACTGGCCAGTTCCCCGCGCTGGCGCTTATGGTGGGATACACGATGATCGGAATCATGCTGGTGTCCAGTGCCTGAGCAGATCTACCTCATGCACCAGGGCGGCTGGGACGAGGCAATCATGCTCCTCGGTCCCGTCGCCATCATCGGCACGCTCATCTACCTCGCGCGCAAGCACCGCCCCGATGACGACGAGCTCAATGACGACGATGACCAGATCGAGCCGTGGGAGCGCGAATAGCCGAGGCGAGCGGGCGCGGGTCCGACATGCCAGGAACCTGCTATAAAGGCAGGCATGACGGTCGTCTACCTGCACATCGGCACCGACAAGACCGGCACGACCGCGATCCAGGAAGCGCTCAGCAAGTCCACGCGCATCCTCCGCGCGCATGGCATCCTCTACCCGCGCACCGGCAGGATCGGCCACGCGCACTACCTGCTGAGCAGCGCCCTCGGATTCACCAGCCCGCCTGAGCAGTCGACCGCCGCCATCCGAGCCCGCATCCCCGCGCTCCAGAAAAGGCTCGCCAACGAGATCAGGCGAAGCCGCGCCGACGCTGTGATCATCAGCTCGGAGATGTTCGTCAACGAGCAGGACGTCGCCCTCGCCAGGGAGCTCCTCGCCCCATTCGACACGCGCATAATCGTCTACCTGCGCCGTCACGACAAGTGGTGGGAGTCGGCCTACCGTGAATCCGTCAAGCGACTGCCCTCCCCGCCCTGGGAGAGCAGCGCAGGCTCCTTCATCGATTTCCACCAGAGGCGCAACTCCATGCGCGCCAGGTACCGGCACCTCATCACCCGGTGGGCCGATCAGTTCGGCACCGAAGCCCTTATCGTCCGGCCCTTCGAGAAGCAACAGAACCAGCCCGATATCGTCACCGACTTCCTCCGCGCGGCCGACCAGCCCGAGCTTGCGGAATCCGGGCTCATCCAGCCACCGCTGGCCAATCTCGCACTCGACAACCAGACCATGTCACTCATCGACATCTACCAGCGATCCCGGGTGCCACCGCGGATCCGCAGGAAGCTCATCACCCACGCGATGGACGCTCCGCTCGGCACGGCTCACTCCCCTACCCTGTCTCCTGCCCGTCGGCGCCAGCTCATCGCTGACAATGCGGAGGACTACGAGTGGATCGCCCGGACATTCCTGGGCCGCACCGACGGCAAGCTCTTCCTCGATCCACCACCGCGCGACGATGACGCGTGGGCCGAGCCCGGGCCACCGGACCCCCGGATAGTCGCCGAGCACACCATGAGCGCCCTCACCGAGCCGCGCTTCACCCGGAAGAATGCCAGCAGGCTCGGACGCGGTGCCTATTACCGCATCAGGATGGCGGGGCGCTAGAACGTCCGCGCGGCGCGCATGCGCCAGCTCCGGCCGTCCGGGTCGATCATTGCCTCGTAGAGGGGCGCGGCGAGCGCGGCCTGCCAGGGCGACAGTGATGCGGCCTTGTGCGGCCGGAGGCGCCCGGGCGGACGCGGGCCACGCTCGCCGTCGTTGTGCCACTGGTCCAGCCGGTGCGCGGAATGGCGGACCGCATCGAAGAACCGCAACGGATCGATCAGGTCAGCCACATCGTGCGGGTCCCGGTCGAGGTGCTCGACCGCCAGCTCGAGCCGCAGGTCCCGCGCGGCGACGCGCGCGCCCTCGCCCGTCCCGGCGGGGTCCATGGGCGTTCGCGGATCCCGGTTCGCATCCACGAACGCCGCGGTCAGCTCGGAGTCGTAGGTCCAGGAGCGGTGATTGAGGTTGCCACTGCCCACGCAGGCCCACACATCGTCGACCACGCACACCTTGGCATGCACGTATACCGGCACGGACTCATGGTTCTCCACATCGACGACGACCACCCGGTCGGGCGCGGCGCGGCATACCGCGCGCAGGGCAGCCCCATGCCCCAGCAAGGCCGGGATCGAGCGCATGGGGCTGCGCTCATACACCAGGCGCGGCACGACGATCACCATCCGCAGGCGCGCGTTGCGGCGCAGGGCGGAGGCGAACACCTCTGCCACATCGCGTGACCACAGGTATTGCTCCTCGACGTACACCAGCGACCTCGCTCGCCGCAGCGCCTTCTCGTACGCATGGGCTATCGACCGCTCGCCATTCCTCGCGAACGGAAACGGTGGGGTGCGCTCCGGATACGTGCATAGCACCTGCACCGCGCAGGAACCGGCCGCGACGGGCGGGGGCGCCATCGCGGGCAACGGGGTCGGCTCGCGGTCATGCTGGGGCTCCTCCTCGTCCCCGAGCGCCACCCAAGGAGGCTCCTCGAGCGCCGAGGGATCCTCCCACCGCTCCCGGAAAACTAGCTCGACATCGGCCACCGCAGGACCACGAACCTCCAGCTGCGCATCGTGCCAGGGCTCCAGATCCTCTCCACGCACCAGCGGATCACCGGAATGCTGCCCATCGTCGCGGCGCGTGCGCGCGAGGTCCATGCCGCCGACGAATGCCACATCATGCGTGCCTGGGCGAGCGAAGCGCACCACCACGAACTTCTGGTGATGACTACCGAACGGCCGCACCCGATGGTCGAGCACCACCTCCCCGCCCGCAGCGTTGACCCGCTCCACCAGCGCCCGGTTCTGTGGCCCCGAGAACCCCAGCGGCTCGACGTGCGAGCGCCACATCAGCCCGCGCACGGTCACCCCGCGCCGGGCCGCCCCCGCCAGCGCATCACCGATCGTCGGGCCACCATCGAGCAGCACCTGGTCGGCGTCGCCACGCCATGCCGAGAACAGCACCGCGTCACCGCGCCGCGTCGCCTGGAGCGCCCGCGCGAGCCGCTCGAAGTACCGGCGGCCATCGATCAGCGGCACCACCACATTGCCCTGGGTCCACCCATGCAGCCGCGTCCACGGGTTGCCGCGCTCTGGCGCCGACAGCAACCAGCGCTCCGCAACCGGATCGACCCGCACGCGCCACCCCCTTGTCCTGTCGCTCACGCTAGCGTCCCCGACGGCGAGGTGCGCGAGGTCGCCGATAAACCAGATGCGCTGGCACATGCCCGGCCAATAGAATCAGTCTCATGCGTCATCGATGTTGATCCTCGCGCAGCGGCGCTGGACCTGGCATTGCCTCACGGGCGCGGGCACGGTCCCCTCCCGGGCCCTACCATGCCTGCCGGTCCCCGCCACTCCACCCGCTTGAGGTTCCCGCCATGCTCGCTGCACCCTCCCGTGCCGCTGCCCCGCGCAGGCTCATCGCCGCGCTCTACAGCTATCTGTTCCTGCAGGACTTCATCCTGCTCTACCCGTTCTACGCGCTGCTATTCACCGATACGGGCCTGAGCGTCACCCAGATCACCGCGCTGTTCATCGCCGGGGCCATCACGGTGATCCTGTTCGAAGTGCCCTCCGGCGCGCTCGCGGATGTGCTCCCGCGCCGCTGGCTCATCGCCGCCGCGCCACTCTTCGCTGGGCTCGCGTTCGCCCTGTGGGTGATCGCGCCCTCGTTCGAGGTGTTCCTGCTCGGCTTCATCCTGTGGGGATTCGGCGGCACCCTTTCCTCCGGCGCGCTCGAGGCACTCGTCTACACCGAGCTCGAGCAGCACGGGGCCGCGGGCCGCTACGCCGCGGTGATGGGAATGGCGCAGGCATTCGCCGTGGTCGCCGTCGGCGCGAGCACGCTCCTCGCGATACCCGCCATGCATCTCGGCGGATACACCCTCGTCGCGATCGGCAGCGTGGCCGCCTGCCTCGCCTGCGCCATCGCCGGGCTTGCCCTGCCCGAGACGAGGCACGCCGCTGCGCCCGTGCTGCCGGGCGAGGAGGACGATGCTCCGGAGGGCTACCTCGGCACGATCCGCGCTGGCTTCGCCGAGGTCCGGGCCGATCACCGGCTCATCGCGATCATCGGGCTCGTCGCGATCATCCCGGCCGTGTGGGAAACCCTCGAGGAATACGTGCCGCTGCTCGCGGCCGAGCACGGCGTCGCGACCGTGGACGTGCCATGGGTGGTGCTTGCCGTTTGGGCCGGGGTCGGGATCGGTGGCGCGCTCACCGGCAGGTTCAGCGGGCTCACCGCGCGCGGGACATCGATCTTGCTCCTAGCGAGCACCCTGCTCGGCGTGGTCGGCGCGCTGCTCGGCGGAGCTGTCGGTTGGCTCGCGATGGGGATCGCGTTCGGCGGCTTCCAGATCACCAGCGTCCTCGCCGAGGCCTGGATGCAGCAACGCATCCGTGGCACCAGCCGCGCCACCATCACCTCGCTGGCCGGGGTGGCGAGCGAGATCCTCGCGGTGCTGGTCCTGCTCGCCTATGCCGGTCTCCATCCGCTGGGCCGCCACGCGGGCGCGTTCGCGCTGCTGCTGGTGGTGCCCTACCTCATCGCGGCGGTGCTGCTGTGGCGATCCGGACGGCGCGGGTCTTCCGCTGGTGCCGCTCGATCGTGAACACCTGGCCACGCTGGGGGTGGTTCATCCTTCACTCCCGCCTGGGGCGGGCGGTGGGCGGGCGAGCGGCTCCGGAAGTGTGCGGTTCTGCACCCTGCCAAGCAGTTTTTGGGGTGCAAAACCTCACGCTTCCGCGTGTTCCAGGCCGGCCCCCGCGCCAGGCCCGCCCAGCGCTAGCGTCTCGCGGATACCGCCCGATTTCGCGATCCGCGCCCCCTCTCGTACTATCGCTTTCGATAATCGTTACCGTTTAAGTGGGGGTGCACCAGGTGAAGACCAGATCGCGCATGGCCATCGCGGCGTCGATCGCGACAACGCTGCTGCTCAGCGGCTGCGGCGCGCAGGACCGCGGGGCTGACGACGACACGTTGCGCATCATCGGCCCCTTCGAGGTGCACAGCATGGTTCCCGCCGCGAGCAGCGCCGTGTTCAACCGCCTCCACATCATCGAGACGCTCGTCGCCAGCGACATGGGCGGCCGGATCACCGAAGGACTCGCCACCTCGTGGGCATCCTCCGACGACAAGCGATCCTGGACCTTCGCCCTGCCCGCTGGCGTTACCTTCCACGACGGCACCCCGCTCACCGGGCAGGCCGTGGCGAACGCGCTCGACCACGCCCGCGAGCAAGCAGGCAGCCCGCTCGCCACCGCCGGGATCACGCGCATCGACGCCACCGAGCAGGAAGTTCGCATCGAGCTCGATGAGCCACTGCCGACACTGCCCGCGATCCTCACCCACTACAGCACCGCGATCCTCGCTCCCGCGGCGTACGACGACACCGGCAACGTCCTCGACGTCATCGGCACCGGCGCCTACGAGGCAGCGTCGATCGAGCTGCCCGCGTCCATCCACACCACGCGCTTCGCGGACTGGCGCGGCGAACGCCCCGATATCGAGCGAGTGGAGTTCCAGACCGTCTCGCGCGCCGAGTCGCGGGCACTGATGGCCGCCAGCGGGCAAGCCGACGTGATCTTCCACCTCGAGCCCTCTGGCCGGCAGCGCGTCGAGTCCGCCGACGGCGTCGATCTGGTGAGCAGCCTGCAACCGCGCACGCTGTACATGAAGGTCAATGGCGAGCACCCGGTCCTGGGCGATGCGCGCGTGCGCCAGGCGATCAGCAAGGCCATCGATCGCCGCAGCATCGCCGACGCCGTGCTGCGGGAGCCCGAGCTCGCCGCTACCCAGCTGTTCCCGCCGTCGCTTCCCGAGTGGCACAACGACGAGCTATCGCCGCTCGAGCACGACCCCGAGAGCGCGATCGCCTTGCTGGCCGAGGCCGGGTGGACCCAGGATGCGTCCGGCACCATGCAGCGCGACGGACAGCCGCTCGAAGTAGCTCTCCTGACGTACCCGGACCGCCCGGAGCTGCCCGCGCTCGCCGCCGCGATCCAGGACCAGCTCCGCCAGATCGGGGTGCGGGTCAAGGTGGACGTCACCAACTCCAGCGAGATCCCGGCCGGGCATGCCGACGGCACCCTGGAGCTAGGGCTGCTGGCCCGCCACCTCGCCCTCGTCTCCGACCCCCTCGTAACTGTCGCGGACACCTTCGGACCGGACGGGGCCGATTGGGGCGCGATGAACTGGCGCAACGATGAGGTCCTCGCCGCGATCGATGCCCTGCTCGCCGGAGCGGACGAGGACGAGGCGGAGGAACTGCGCGCGACGATCGCCCGGATCGCCCAGGAAGAGCTGCCCGTGATCCCCATCGCCTGGTACCGGATGAATGCCGCAGTCTCTGATCGCGTGCAGGGCTTCGTCATGGATCCGCTGGAGCACACCTGGCGCATCACAGACGCGGTGCTCGAGGAATGACCCGCGCGCTGCCTTCGATCCTGGTGCGCCGCGCAGCGCAAGCGATCAGCGTCGCCCTGGTCGTGTCCACGCTGTGCTTCGTGATGATCCGCCAGTTGCCCGGAGACCTCGCGTACCGCATCGCCGCCGGACGCTACGGCTATGACCTCGTCGACACCCAATCCGCCGATGCCGTGCGCGCGGAACTGGGCCTCGACCGTCCGATGCTCGCGCAGCTCGTCGACTGGCTCGCCAACGCTGCCCGCCTCGACCTCGGGGCATCTCTAGTGACCTCGCGCCCGGTCCTCGACGCGGTGCGCTATTACCTCGCCGGCACGCTGCAGCTCACGGTTGTGGCGGTCGGGCTCGCCATCGTTCTTGGCGCCACGGCAGGAGTCCTGGCGGCCCGACGGCCTGGTGGGGTGATCGACCGGCTCGTCGATGTGTGGGTCGCGGCCGTGCGGGCACTGCCGCCGTTCCTCCTGGGACTGCTGCTCATCACCGTGCTGTCCGTGCAGCTCGGCCTCCTGCCAGCCGTCGGGCACGGCAGCGCATCGAGCATCGTGCTCCCCGCGACAACACTGGCCGTCGGCCTCTCCGGATTGATCGCCCGGGTCACCCGCGATGCCGTGGTGGAGGTCCGCGCCAGCGAGCACGTCCTGTTCGCGCGCACCAAGGGCATCGGCGGACGAGCCCTGCTCGTCCGGCACGTCGCGCGCAACGCCTGCGTGCTCGTCGTCCCCTACATCGGAGCGCAGGTGCTCATCCTCGTGGAGGGAGTCGTCGTCGTGGAAAGCCTCTTCGGCTGGCAAGGACTCGGCCACGCGCTCGTGCACGCCGTCTTCTGGCGGGATGTGCCCATGCTGCAAGCCACCGCGCTGGCGCTCGCGCTGCTCGTGGTGACGATCAATACCGCGGTGGATCTGCTGATGGCGTGGCTCGATCCGCGCCCGAGGAAGGAGGCGATCGCCGCATGAGCACCCTGCTACCGATCGAGAATGCCCTGGCACGCCCCCGGCCGAAGCGGTCCCCGGTGCGGATCGTGGCAGCTGGCGGACTGCTCGCCCTCGTGGCGTTCGCGCTGCTCGGCCCGCTGGCGTGGAACGACCCCATCAGCCAGGACCTCACCCGCTACTTCGAGCCGCCAACCGCCGCCGAGCCGCTGGGCCGCGATGAGTTCGGGCGCAGCGTCCTCGCGCGCCTCGCCCACGCGACACGGCTATCCCTGCTGCTCGCTGCCGCGAGCGTCGCCACCGCGCTGCTGCTCGGCACTCTCGCCGGGGTGCTCGCCGCCTGGCGCGGCGGCTGGATCGATGCGGCGCTGCGCGGGATCTCCGAGACGTTCGTGGCGATGCCCGCGCTGCTCATCGTGCTGCTCTTCGCCGCGCTCTCGCCCAGCGGCAGCCTGATCACCCTCTATCTCGGACTGGCGCTCGCCCAATGGGTGGAGTACTTCCGGGTGGTGCGGTCGAGGTGCGCCGTGCTGCTCGGCTCCGACGCTGTGGAGGCTGCCGAGATGCTCGACCTCGGTGTCACCCACATCGTGCACAGGCACCTCTGGCCCGAGCTGCGCCCAGTGCTCACCACCCTCGCATCCCTCGGCATGGTCACCGCGATCCTCGCGATGTCCACCCTCGGCTTCATCAAGGTCGGCCTCGAACCGCCCCGCGCCGAGCTTGGCCTGATGATCGCCGAGGCATTCCCGCACTACGACGCCGCGCCGTGGATCGCGCTCGCACCGATCTGCGTGCTCTTCGCGCTGGCATTGTGCCTGTTCGGCCTGCGACGCACGGAGGATCACCGATGACCACAAGCTCCCTTCGCGTCCCCCATGTGGCGGTGGACCATCACGGCACCATGCTCGCCGACGTCGAGGACCTGCAGCTCGACCCAGGCATTTCCACCACCATCGTCGGCGAGAGCGGGTCGGGCAAGTCGATCCTGGCCCATGCCTTGATGGGCACGCTCCCCCGCTCGCTCACCGTCTCCGGCTCGCTGTTCCTCGACGGCAAGCCATTCGACCTCGCCTCGCGCGAACCACGACACTTGTGGGCCAAGCGGCTCGCGCTGCTTCCCCAGGAACCGATGCTCGCGCTCGATCCGACGATGCGCATCATCAACCAGGTCGCGGAAGGCGCTAGAGGATTCCGCACCTCGCCCACGACGGCGCTAGGCCAGGCACGCCGCGCCCTCGACGGCCTCGGGCTCACCGACGCTGCCCGCTCCTACCCGCACACCCTGTCCGGGGGCATGGCGCAGCGCGTCGCGTTCGCCGCGGCCTCCATCGGCGGGGCCGATGTGCTCATCGTCGACGAGCCCACCAAGGGCCTCGACGCAGCAGCCGTCGACCATCTCGGCGACCTGCTCGAAGCCCACCTCGCCCGCGGCGGGATGCTGCTCGCCATCACCCACGATCTCCGGTTCGCCAGGCGGCTCGGCGGACAGGTGCTCGTCATGAAGGACGCGACGGTCGTCGAGCAAGGTCCGGTCGAGCAGGTCCTCTCTGCGGCTAGCCACGCCTACACCCAGCAGCTCGTCGCCGCCGAGCCGTCACGATGGCGCTATCCGTGGCAGGGCTCTGGCCCCCATGCACTCGGCCAGGAGCTCGTTCGCGCCGATGCCCTCAGCAAGGCCTACGGGAGCAACCGCCTGTTCGAAGATCTCTCGGTGCACGTCGGCCAGGGGGACCGCATCGCCCTCACCGGCCCCAGCGGCGCGGGCAAGACCACTCTCGGCAACGTGCTGATCGGGCTCGCATCCGCTGATACTGGCCAGATCGAATGGTCGGCAGAAGCTCGAGGCACCGGTCGGCAGAAGCTCTACCAGGATCCCGCGCTAGCTTTCCCCCGCAGGGTCCCGCTCCGGCTCGCCATGCACGACGTCTGCCGTCGGCACAGCATCGACCTCGGCCGCCTCGATGACCTGCTCGAACAAGTCGGGCTGCAGGCTGGACTACTCGACCGGCTGGCCAGCCAAGTGTCCGGCGGTGAGCTGCAACGCCTCGCCATCGTCCGCGCCATGCTCGTCGAGCCCGCGCTCATCCTCGCTGACGAGGCCACCTCCCGCCTCGACCTCATCAGCCAGGAACGCACCATCGACTGCCTGATGCGCGGCATCGATCACACCGGGGCCGCCCTGCTGCTCATCACCCACGACACCGACCTCGCCGCCGCCATCGCGCGCGAGACCATCGACCTCGCGGGGGGTGGGAGTCCGGCGCGCGAGCCAGCTCCCGCCAGTGCGATGGCTGCCCGGTAGGCGGTCAAGGCGGTCCCTCGGAAGTGCGAGGTTCTGCACCCTTCCAAGCCAGGTTTGGGGTGCAAAACCTCGCACAACCGGACGCGGCAATCGAGCCGCGTGCCCGTACGATGGCGAGGTGCATCGCCGAGCCCTCGCCGCCCTCATGATGCTCCTCGCGCCTCTTGCCGCTGCGGGGTGCGGTGAACCAGTACCCGTGCCGCTCACGTGCACCGAGACCATCGAGGTGGACGACACTGCCGGATGGGTCGGAGTATTTTCCGGCGGTTCGACCTATGACTCACCAGAATTCCCTTGGTACTCCCTGCAGAAGGCGGAATCGCTGCGCGAAGCAGTGCTCGACGCGCTGCCGCGAGGCACTGAGGTGGAGGCGCTCGACTTCGGGCCACTGATGGTCGACTCGACCGATCCGACGTTCGACGGCATCGTGACCTCGTGGTCGAACGTAGAGACGGCACGCGGCCGCGGCACGATCTACGTGTCCGTGGAAAAGTTCGACGATCCCCTTCCGCCGTGCATTGAGGACTACACCCTGTTCCGGGAGCAGCTGGCCGACGGCACGATACTCGAGCACAGCCTTGAGGAGAGCGACGAGTCCATCACGTACAACGTCACCGCCTACAAGCCTGATGGATCACGGGTGATAGCCAGCTCGACGAACTATCACACCGGTCAGGGCACGATGACCGACACGTTCGCGGACGAGCCCGCGCTCTCCCACAATGAGCTGACGCGCATCGCTACGGCCCCCGGAATGGATACTCAGCCGCTCGATGAGTGAACCCGCGGCCCGGGCAGCTCGCCACCCAACCGTGGCGATCCCGCCTCGCGGGAAGTGCGAGGTTCTGCACCCTTCCAAGCCAGGTTTGGGGTGCAAAACCTCGCACAACCGGGCCAGGCAAGCGAGCCCCGTCACCGTACGATAGCGAGGTGCATCGCCGAGTCCCAGCTGCCCTAATGGTCCTTCTCGCCCCACTGACCGCTGCGGGGTGCGCTGAACCAGTACCCGTGCCGCTCCCGTGCACCGAGACCATCGAGGTGGACGACACTCCCGGATGGGTCAGGGGCAGCGCTACTTATGAGGCTCCAGAGTTCCCCTGGTACTCACAGCAGAAGGCAGAGACGCTGCGCGAGGCCGTCCTCGACGCCCTGCCGAGCCGCGCCGAGGTGGACCAGCTCGATTTTGGCGGCTTGCCAACCGGCACGGGCAACTCCTCGATCGACGGCAGTGCGACCGCGTGGTCCAACGTGGAAACGCCACGAGGCGTCGGCTCGCTCATCATGTCTGTGCAGCACTCGACCGAGCCCATTCCGCCGTGCACCAAGGGCTATACCCTGCGGCGGGAGCAGTGGCCCGACGGAACCATTGTCGAGCACCATCGCGACGAGTACGGCACTGTGATCGATCACGGCGTCACCGTCTATAAGCCCGATGGATCACGAGTGACGGCCCGCTCGACGAACCAGCACACCGATCAGGACACGATGACCGACACGTTCGCGGACCAGCCAGCGCTCTCCCTCGACGAGTTGACGCGCATCGCCACCGCGGCCGGTGTGGATGCCCAGCCGGTTGATGGATGAGCTCGCCACCCAATTGCGAAGATCCCGCCACGCGGGAGGCGGCCCGGTTTTCACTATCGGAGCGTGCGGGCATGCGGCATCCTCGGAAGTGCGAGGTTCTGCACCCTTCCAAGCCAGGTTTGGGGTGCAAAACCTCGCACAACCGGGCGAGGCAATCGAGCCCCGCACCCGCGCTAGGATTGCTCGCCCTGCCCCACCCGATAGTGCTCGCTCATCGCGGGGTAGTAGTCACCGAAGATCGTGTCACGGTGCCTATTGGCTTGGGGACCATGCTGGTTCCTCTCTACCGATACCCCACGACGGCAGGAAACGTGAAGCTCGTCTGGCTGTACGGGTCTTTGGCGAAGGCATGAGCGATGATCGGCTGCATGGCGAAGACAGTCGCGTGGCCTCCGCCTGCATGGTCGAAGCCCCCATCGCGGACGGAAAAGGTCCAGCTCGGCCCGTACTTGGTGACGTAGAGGGCAGCGATCCTGGCCAGGACGTATTCGTCGTGCTGCGCGGTGGCGATGCCTTCGACGGTGACATCAAGTCCTCGGTCCAGCGTGTTGGCGCCCGTGGTGATGGTGGCGCGGCGATTCCGGTCGAGATTGCGTGTTTTCTGCTCGGCTGGCCCGGTGCAGAACCAGAATCGCTCATCGTGCCAGAGCGCGATCAGTGGGGTGACGTGAGGCTGTCCGCTGGGCCGGACCGTCGAGATCCAGTAGAGCTCTGCCCGCTCGAGCAGCGTTCGTGCCGTTTCCCACGCGGTTGCGGTTGCTGCGGCGGCGCTGTAGCGCGGATCGAGGTGAACGGTGGGTGCTGGAGCCATGGTGCCCTCCTGTGATCGCAGGGTATTATACCTATGGACCGGCATGGGCTCCGTTTCTCATCGGTTCATGGGGATGCGACGCGCCTTCGGTTCTACCTCGCTCGACGCCACCGGGCTCGACGGCACCGGGCTCGACCACCACGAACTGGCTCATGAGGCCGCGGTCCTCGTGGGCGAGGATGTGGCAGTGGAACATGTAGGGCGTGCGCGGATCGGTGTAGTGCTCGAATCGCAGCAGTAGCCGCACCACCTGGCCTGGCCGGATGTAGACGGTGTCCTTCGGCCCGGACTGGAGGGGTCCTTCGGGGTCGAGGATCTGGAACTGCACATCGTGGATATGGAAATTGTGCGGATCGCCGGTGGCGTTGCGCACCTCCCACAGCTCCGTTGTCCCGACCGTGACGGTCTCGTCGATGCGGCCCCTGTCCATGGTGCGCCCGTTGATGGTGCTGGAGCTGGTGATGGTCAGCTCGCGCCTCGCAGTGGGCTCGCCGAGGTCACGTGGCGGCGCGAACTCCGCGGGCAGCCCGGGGCTCGGGGCGAGATCGTCCGCGGCGCGGAGCTCGAGGATGTCCAGGGTGTCATCGCCGCCCGAGAAGCGTGCGGTCCAGAAGTTCAGGCCAAGCTCCGGTGGCTCGCTGCGCAGCACAGCGGTGGTGCCCGCAGCGACCTCGACGATGATCTCGGCCCGCTCGCCAGGCGAGAGCTGCACGTGGTCGACCCGGTGCGGGCGCTCAAGGAGTCCGCCGTCGGAGGCGATCAGGTCCACTGTCGCGGATCCGGCTACGACGAACCGATAGGTCCGGGCGTTGGAGGCGTTGAGGAGGCGCAAGCGCACGCGCTCGGTTGTCACGTCGAGGTAGGGCGCGGGAGTCCCGTTGACCAGGATGTCACCGCCGAGGATCCCGGCCTCGGCGAACAGTGGAGGCGACGTGTCGAGCTGGCCGTCGCGGAACCGCTTGTCCTGCACGATCACCGGAATGTCATCGACTCCATATTCCGAGGGCAGCCGGGGCCCGTCCGGATCATCGAGGATGAACATTCCCGCGATTCCACGGTAGACATGCTCGGCGGTGGCTCCATGCAGGTGCGGGTGGTACCACAGTGTTGCTGCGGGCTGCGTGATCGTCCACTCCGGCTGCCACTGATTCCCTGGCTCGATGGGCTGGTGGGGGCCGCCGTCCATCACTGCGGGGAGGTGCATGCCGTGCCAGTGCAGGGTGCTGGTCTCGCCGAGCGGGTTGGTGAACTCCACGGCCCCCGAGGTGTCCTTCACCGCGCTGCTCCATGCCATCACTAGCACGCCGGCCATCGCGACGATGCCTGCGAGAACACTGATCAGGATGAGGTGGGCCAGGATCGCTAAGCGGGATGGAAGCACACGGGAACCCATGCTTCCCATCGTTGGTGGAGCGGGCGCCCAGCGCATCGGTGGCGGCGCCCCATTTCCGACTAGGGGTCTGCCCTGACCTCGTTCCCCGGAATAGCGATGCGCCCCGCACGGAGCTGGTCACGTGCGGGGCACCCGCGTTCTGGGCCCCTCAGCGGTCGTACCCCTCATTGCCAGTATGCACCCTATTCAGTGGGCATGGAGCGGGTTCGCATCCCTGGTTGCTGACGGCGAGGCCTGTTGAGCTGGCGTCCTACAGGCCCAGCACTTGCAGTCCGGGGACAAGCTCAGCGATGGAGTTGTAGGCGTGCAGGAGGATGACTCCACCGATGATCTGGACGTTGTACAGCAAGCCTTCGGCTGATCCCATGATTCTTCTCCTTGATCGTTGGATGCTTCCATCCCGACCGTCGGGGACATCGAGGGTGCCCGCAACTCGGCCGTGCCCGCCGATTGCCGGTCACTGGAGCCCGTGACCTGCACCTCGCTCGCCAGAATGTGACACAGCTCACTGCCCCGCAGGGGTGGGCGCGCATCGACCCGCGATGAGCCAGCGCCAGCTACCCCCAGCTTGTCCAGCCGCTCGCTGCCGCGCTCTCCCCGTCGACGAGGACGGTTGCCTCGCCCTCGGTGACCCGGCCAATGCGGTACCAGCCCTCGGGCAGCGGCGCGCGGGGATCGAAGGTTGCCGCGAAGGCGTGGTCCTCCCCGCCGTTGAGCACCCACGCCCAGGGATCGACGCCGTGCGCGCCCGCTACGGCCAGCACGGTGGAGCAGGGCTTCCAGGCGCCACGGTCGAGATCGATCACCACCGAGGATGCCCGTGCGATATGGCCAAGGTCGGCGAGGAGTCCGTCGGAGATGTCGATCATGGAGCGCGCCCCGGCTCGCGAGGCAGCGAGCGCCGCAGCGTAGGGCGGGCGGGGCACGCGATGCACCGCGATGCATTCCTCCCCGGCCGACGATTCTGGCGCTGTGCCGCTCTCGAGCAGGTGCAGCCCCGCCGCGGAGCGTCCGGTCAAGCCGACTAGCGCCACCACGTCGCCGGGCCGCGCTCCCGAGCGGAGGATCGCGGCGCGCCCCTCGAGCTGGCCGAGCGCGGTGACCGAGACCGTGATGTCGCGACCTTGGACGAGGTCTCCGCCGCTGATGCCCGCGCCGAACCGCCCGGCCTCGGCCCACAGCCCGTCGCTGAGGGCATCGGTGAACGCTGCCGGGGTGCCGGGCGGGCACGCGAGCCCGATGAGGAACGTGACTGGCATAGCACCCATCGCGCACAGGTCGGCAGCGTTCTGGGCGATCGCTTTGCGGCCGATGTCGTGGCCGCTGGACCAGTCCGTGCGGAAGTGCCGATGCTCGACGAGCATGTCGAGGCACGCGACCGTCGCCCCGCCATCGATGCGTACGATCGCTGCGTCATCACCGGGGCCGAGCAGCACTGATGCGGGCTGGGCGCGGCCCCGGGTGGCGCGGTCGATGATCGTGAACTCGCCGGCCTCGCGCACGGTGGGACCACGGTTGTGGTGATGCAGATCGCTCACGCCCCTAGAGTACGGTGGCGGGGTGAGCAAGACTGCGTCGGAACGCTACTCCCCCGGACTCATCGCCACCGCGGTGTCGCTGCCCGCGGCGCTGATCGTGGCGCTGATCGCGGCAGCGGTGATCATGCAACGCTCCTCGCCCGCCGAGCCGGTCGCGATCACCACCGTGCCCGCGCCCGATGCGGAGTCCAGCGAGTGCTCGAGCCTCATGGATGCCCTGCCCGAGCAACTCGGTGATCTCAAGCGCGCGGAGCTCCTCGACCCGGCACCCGTGGGCGCGGCGGCGTGGCGCGACCCGGCGATCGTGAGCGAGCCGGTGGTGCTGCGCTGCGGGCTCGAGCGCCCTCTCGAGTTTGACCGTGCATCGGCCCTGCAGATGGTCAACGGCGTGGACTGGTTCGAGATCTCCGGCGAGAGCATGGGGCTGGATTCCTCCACCTGGTACGCGGTCGATCGCGGCGTGTATGTCGCGGTGACGATCCCCAGCGGCTCCGGCCCCACTCCGATCCAGGTGCTGTCGAACACAGTCACCGACGCGCTCGGCAAGCAGCCCATCGACCCTGCTCCGATCAACTAGGCGGCGCTGCCCGGGGCCGCGGGCGCGGCGGCAGAAGCACCGGAAACTGGCGAACGCGATAGAAACTACACCGCGATTGCCACCGCTTCTATCGCGTTTGCGGCTCGCGGCAAGGGGCGGCTAGCGGCTACCCGGCCTAGAATTGAACGCATGTCGAGCCTGCGGGCAGGCCACTGCGGTCATTCCGCCTGGGCCTCCGCGATCGTGGCACTGGCATTCGGTGCGCTTCTCGCATCGAATGGGCTGGCAGCGTGCACAACTTCCGCGGAGAGCGATACTGCTGCCATTCTTTCGGATCCTGCCACCGCTACCCTGGTCGTGCCATCCCGTAGCGCGCTGGTGATCGCGTGCTCCGATGGCGCGGTCGCGGCCACGGGGAACGCGACGATGTCGCGCGCGGCGCTCTCGACTTCCAAGCTCTACCTGGCCGAGCATGTCTTGTCCCGCCCCGGCGTTTCCGACGACGAGATCGCCCTGGTGGAGCGGATGATCGCGCGTTCCGATGATCGCGCCGCCGACATCCTGGATGCCCAGCACCCGAGCGCGATCGACAGCGTCGCCTACCGGTACGGCCTTCAGGACACGGTGCGGATGGACCATTGGGGCACGAGCCGCACCAGTGCCGCTGACCTTGTCGCCTTTCTCCAGCAGGCCAGGGAATCACGAGCGGGCCGCGAGGTGCTGGATCTCATGACCAGCACGCGGCTCGTCGCGGCGGACGGGGAGATACAGGATTGGGGCGCCGCGCGGCTCCAGGGCGTCACTGGGGTGAAGCTCGGCTGGTCGGACTGGGGCGAGCCGACCGTGGCGTCCGTCGGGTTCGGGGATGGGTTCATCGTCGCGGGAAGCACCATCGGATCACGGGAGCAGCACACCGTCGATATCGAATCCGCGATGGAAGGATCATGCGTTGACTCGCTCAATTGAACGCGCTGCCTCCCGCGCTTGGCCGGGATCGAGGTCCACGCGCCGGAGCAGTTGCGCGTTGAGCGCCACGACGATGGTGGATAGCGACATGAGGATGGCACCGACCGCGGGCGGCATGATGACGCCGACCGGGGCGAGGACGCCTGCTGCGAGGGGCACGGCAACGATGTTGTAGCCGACGGCCCACACGAGGTTCTGGCGCATCTTGCGATAGGCGGCTCGCGAGAGATGCTTGACGGAGACCACGAGCCGGGGATCGTCTGCCGCGAGGACCACGCCCGCGGACTCGATCGCGACGTCCGTGCCCGCTCCGATCGCGATGCCCACATCGGCGCGGGCGAGCGCGGGAGCGTCGTTGACCCCGTCCCCGACCATCGCCACGATGTGGCCGCGCTGCTGCAGCTCGCGCACCCGGGATTCCTTGCGGTCGGGCAGCACCCCGGCGAACACCTCGTCGATGCCGAGCCGGTCGGCGACGCTCTCGGCGACCTGCTGCGCGTCGCCGGTGATCATGACGACGTGGATGCCGTCGGCATGCAACGCGTCGACAGCGGCGCGAGATTCGGGCCGGATCGCGTCCTCGAGCGCTAGCGCACCGACGATCCGATCACCGTCGAGGACATGCAGCACCGATGCTCCGCGCTGCTTCCATTCCTCGATGGCGGCGTCGAGTCGCTGGTCGGGCGCGATGCCGAGCTCGTCGAGCAGCGCGGGACCGGCGACCGCTATGCGGCGTCCTTCGAGCTGGGCGGTCACGCCGCGCCCGGCGAGCGACTCGTGGCCGGTGGCGCGCGGCACGTCGATATGGCGCTCCCGGGCAGCGGCGGTGATGGCGCGCGCGACGGGATGCTCGCTCTCGGACTCGGCGGCGGCCGCGAGCCGGAGCAGCTCGTCGCTGTCCTGTGGCTCGATGCCGGTGACGCGATGCTCGCCGGTGGTGAGGGTGCCGGTCTTGTCGAACAGGACGGTATCGACGGTGCGCATGCGCTCGAGGGCGAGCCGGTCCTTGACGAGCACGCCGGCGCGGGCGGCGCGCTCGGTGGAGATGGCGATGACGAGCGGGATCGCGAGTCCGAGGGCGTGCGGGCAGGCGATGACGAGCACGGTGACGGTCCGCACCACGGCATCGTCGAGGCTGCCGGCGATGATCCAGGCGGTGAACGTCAGCGTGGCCGCGGCGACGGCGAAGTAGAACAGCAGCGCGGCTGCCCTATCGGCGAGGGCCTGGGCACGGGAGGAGGATTGCTGGGCATCGGCGACGAGCCGCTGGATGCCCGCGAGTGCTGTGTCGTCGCCGATCGCGGTGATGGTGACGCGGATCGAGTTGTCGGTGGCGACGGTGCCCGCCACGACGCGATCCCCGGCCTCGCGGGGGACTGTCCGCGATTCACCGGTGATGAGCGATTCGTCCATGTCCGCGTGGCCCGACTCGATGTCCCCATCGGCGGGGACGCGGCCACCTGCCCGGACGAGGACCTGGTCGCCGACGGCGAGGTCGGCGATCGGGACCTCTCGCGTGCCCTCGTCCTCGATGCGCTCAGCTGTATCGGGGATCATGCTGGCCAGGGCGTCGAGCGCGCCGGATGCGGAGCCGAGTGCTCGCATCTCCAGCCAGTGGCCGAGAAGCATGATGACGATGAGGAGCGCGAGCTCCCACCAGAAGTCGAGGTGCAGGCCGCCGATTCCGAGGGTGGTGGCGGCGGAGGCGAGGAAGGCGACGGTGATGGCCATGCCGATCAGCGTCATCATCCCGGGCTGCCGGTCACGGAGCTCCCGGATGGCGCCGGTCAGGAAGGGACTGCCGCCGTACACGAAGATGATGGTGCCGAGGATCGCGGGGATGGCGGCGACCAAGCTGTTGCTGGGCAAGGCATAGCCGAGCAGGCCCGCGATCATGGGGCTGAGCAGCACCACCGGGACCGCGAGGGCAAGGCTGGCGAGAAAGCGCTGCTTGAAGATCTCGCCGTGCGCGCCGTGGCCGGCGTGGCGGTCGCTCCCGTGATGCGTGGCGTGACGGTCGCTGGCGTGGTGCTCGTGCATGGTGAACCTCCGTTGCGAGACAGCTCCACCATACCCCCCTGGGGTACCTTGGTCCAGGGGGCGCGTCGACGAGCCCGGATCAGCGCAAGCCGGTCCCGCGGGCGAGCGCCGTCTCGATCAGCGTGGAGATCAGCCGCGAGTACTCCACGCCCGTCTCGGCCCACACGCGCGGATACAGCGAGATCGAGGTGAACCCCGGCATCGTGTTGATCTCGTTGATCACCGGGCCATCCTCGGTCGCGAAGAAGTCCACCCGGGCGAGTCCCTGGCAGCCGAGCGCGTGAAACGCCTCGATGGCGATGCGCTGGATGTCCTTCGTCGTCGCGTCGTCGAGGCTCGCCGGGACATCGAACTCGGTGACGTCGTTGATGTACTTCGTCTCGAAGTCGTAGAACGCGCCACCTTCGGCATCCCCGACGTGGCTATCGGGCAGCCGGATCTCGGCGATGACGCTGGCCTCGACCCGGCCGTCGGCGAACTCGAGCACCCCGCACTCCACCTCGCGGCCCACGATCCCGGCCTCGACGATCACCTTGGGGTCGTGCGCGCGGGCCTCCGCGATCGCTGCGTCCAGATCCTCCCAGCTCGTGATGCGGGAGATCCCGATGGAGGAGCCGCCACGGGCGGGCTTGACGAACGCGGGCAGGCCGATGAGCTCGCGCTCCTGATCGGCGAGGGTGGCCACGCCCGGCCTGAGCACGACCTGCCGCCCGACCGGCAGCCCCTCGGCCGCCAGGAGCTTCTTGGTGAACTCCTTGTCCATGCCCGCTGCGCTCGCGAGCACCCCGGGGCCCACGTAGGGCACGCCCGCGAGCTCGAGCAGGCCCTGCACCGTGCCATCCTCGCCATAGGGCCCGTGCAGGATCGGGAAGACGACATCGACGGTGGACAGCACGGTTCCGATGGCCTCACCATCGAGCGCGACGATCTCGCCCTTGCGCGCGGGGGACGGCGACAGCGCGAGCTCGCCCCCGGCGGGATCCACCGAGGGCAGCGTCTTGTTGGCGATGACCAGCTGGGCGGGATCGGTCACGCCCTGCACCCAGGTGCCCTCCCTGGTGATGCCGATGGGGACCACCTCGAAGCGCTCCCGGTCGATGTGTCGCAGCACGCTCCCCGCCGACACGCACGACACGGGGTGCTCGGCACTGCGGCCACCAAATACAACAGCTACGCGAATCCGATCCTCAGCCACGGGCCCAACGCTACCCGGACCATCGCCGGGACGGGGCGAGAGGCGCGGCTGTTACTCGGATTTCGTGGAGCGGCCCAGCAACTGCTGCACCGCATCGAGCACCGCTTGCCCCTCGTGGCATACCTGGTGCACCGCGTTGGTCAGGGGCATATCCACCCCGTAGCTGTTGGCCAGCGCCCGCACCGACGTGCATGACTTCACGCCCTCGGCCACCTGCCCGTGGGCCGCGCGCTGCGCGTCCTCCATCGAGCCGCCCCGGCCGAGTGCCTCGCCGAAGCTGCGGTTGCGCGACAGCGGAGACGAGCATGTCGCGACGAGGTCGCCCACCCCGGCGAGCCCCGCGAGCGTCGAGGGATTCGCGCCGAGCGCGACCCCGAGCCGGGTGATCTCCGCGAGCCCCCGGGTGATGATCGAGGCGATCGTGTTCTCCCCCAGCCCGACTCCCGATGCCATGCCGCATGCCAGTGCGATCACGTTCTTGCAGGCGCCGCCGATCTCGCAGCCGATCACATCAGTGTTGGTATAGGGCCGGAAATAGCCGGTGTGGCAGGCCTTCTGGAGCGCGATGGCCCGCGCCGAGTCCGGGCACGCGATGACCGTCGCCGCAGGCTGCCCCTCAGCGACCTCGCGCGCGAGGTTCGGCCCCGAGAGCACCGCGACCCGCGAGGCGTCGGCCTTGAGGACCTGGGCGATGACCTGGCTCATGCGCAGCAGCGTCTCGCTCTCCACGCCCTTGGCCAGGCTCATCAGCGTGGCATCCAGCGGCACCAGTTCTTTCCACGATTCGAGGTTGCCGCGTAGTGTTTGCGACGGAACCGCCAACACCACGATGTCCGCGTCGGCGAGCGCCACAGCGGGGTCGGCCGTGGCGTGCAGGCGCTCCGGCAGGATGATGCCAGGAAGGTAGTCCTTGTTCTCGTTCCGCGACTCGATGCACCCAGCGAGCTCCGGGCGGCGCGCCCACATCATGACGTCCGTACCGGCATCGGCGAGGACCTTGGCGTATGCCGTGCCCCACGATCCCGAGCCCATCACTGCAGCTTTGGTCATGAAAACCCACTTCCGTGTCTCGCGCGCTACGCCATGCTCCTGTGTCGGCATTCTGCCAGCACCCCAGGGCGACCGTGGTAGATCGCCACGACAACACCCCGGGGCCCGACCATGGTAGACGTGCTTGTCCCGGCGAAGGACTGGTCGCGCGCCAAGTCCCGGCTCGGGCCGCGCCTCGGCCCCGCGGAACGCTCCTGGCTCGCCGAGGCCATGCTCAACGATGTGCTCGCCACGCTGGCCGGCAGCGCAGCGGTCGGATCGGTCGCGGTGATCGCGGGATCCGAGGCAATCGCGCGCGCCGCCCGCGGCCACGGCGCCCGCATCCTCGATGAGGCCACGTGCCTCGCCGCGCACGGGGCCACGCCTTCACGGGCGGAACCGGAGGCGCGGCTGAACATGCTCCTCGCCGGCGCGGCCCGGCTCGCCCGCAGGCGCGGAAACGTGATGGCTGTCGTGCATGCCGATCTGCCCGCGGCACGAACCAGCGAGATCGAGTCCGCCCTCGACCAGTGCGCGGCGGAGGGCGCCACGGTGGTGGTCGCGGACCGCCACGGCCGCGGCAGCACCATGCTCGTCCACCCGCCGGACCGGGCCCCGCGATTCCGCTTCGGGCCTGATTCAGCACGGTCGCACGGCCTCGATGGAGCCGTTGATCTCGCCGTGCCCGCGCCCGGCCTGCGCACCGATATCGATAGCTTCGCCGACATCGAGGCTGCGCGCGCTCTCGGTGTGGGCCGTTTCACGGCCGAAATCCTGGGATCTTTGCCGCTATTCGGGCATGTCGCGAAGAAATCACCAGATGTTCAGACAGATCGGGCACCAACCAACTTGCTGTGGCGCCACAATTTGGAATGATCGGGGTGTGGATGATCGCGCGAACACCTCACCTGCCCCGGCCCCAGGCCGCAGCGCTAGCAATGGCCCCGCCGGCGGTGAAGAGCGGACCGAGCGGAACCCCCTGCCCGATGGCCTCGCGCTCGACCCCGAGGCCCCTGCCGCGCCCAACGCCCCCGTGCATGTCATCCCGTCCGCGCCGCCCGCAGCGACCGCAGCGGAATCGGCCCCCGAGGGCCTGCCCACCGATCGCTACCTCAACCGCGAGCTCAGCTGGCTGGACTTCAACTCACGGGTGCTCAGCCTCGCCGAGGATTCCTCCATCCCACTGCTCGAGCGCGCCAAGTTCCTCGCGATCTTCGCCTCCAACCTCGACGAGTTCTACATGGTGCGCGTGGCCGGGCTCAAGCGCCGCGACGAGACGGGCCTCTCCGTGCGGTCCGCGGACGGCTTGTCCCCGCGCGAGCAGCTCGGCCTGATCGCTACCCGCACGCAGGAGCTCGCCAACAAGCACGCGCGCGTCTTCATGGACCAGGTGCGCCCCGCGCTCGCCGGCGAGGGCATTCTCCTCGTTGCCTGGGCCGAGCTGACCGATGAGCAGCGCAAGGCCATGACGAAGTACTTCCATGACCAGGTGTTCCCCGTGCTCACCCCGCTCGCCGTGGATCCCGCGCACCCGTTCCCCTACATCAGCGGCCTGAGCCTCAACCTCGCGGTCACCGTCCGCGACCACGCCGCCGGGCAGCACTTCGCGCGGGTCAAGGTGCCCGACAACGTCTCCCGCTTCGTCAAGGTGCCCGTGGAGGAGCCCGATACGGTGGCGTTCCTGCCGGTGGAGGAGCTCATCGGCGCCCACCTCGACGTGCTGTTCCACGGCATGGAGATCCTGGAGAACCACGCGTTCCGCATCACCCGCAACGCGGACTTCGAGGTCGAGGAGGATCGCGACGAGGATCTCCTGCAGGCCCTCGAGCGCGAGCTTGCCCGCCGCCGCTTCGGCTCGCCCGTGCGGCTCGAGGTCTCCGACGACATGACCGAGCGCATGCTCGAGCTGCTGCTGCGCGAGCTCGATGTCGACCCGGGCGACGTCGTGCATGTCCCCGGGCTGCTCGACCTCTCGAGCATGTGGCAGGTCTACAGCGTCGATCGGCCCGCGCTCAAGGACAAGCCCTTCGTTCCCGCCACCCACCCGGCGTTCGGAGAACGCGAGACGCCCAAAAGTGTCTTCGCCACCCTCCGCGAGGGCGATGTCTTCGTCCACCACCCCTACGACTCGTTCTCCACGAGCGTCCAGCGATTCGTCGAGCAAGCAGCCGCCGACCCCCAGGTCCTCGCGATCAAGCAGACCCTCTACCGCACTTCCGGCGACTCCCCCATCATCAACGCGCTCATCGATGCCGCGGAGGCTGGCAAGCAGGTTGTGGCGCTGGTGGAGATCAAGGCGCGGTTCGACGAGCAGGCCAACATCAAGTGGGCCCGCAAGCTAGAACAAGCCGGCGTGCACGTCGTCTACGGCCTCGTTGGCCTCAAGACACACTGCAAGACCTGCCTCGTCGTGCGCCGCGAGGGACCGACGATCCGCCGCTACTGCCACATCGGCACCGGCAACTACAACCCCAAGACCGCGCGCCTCTACGAGGACGTCGGCATCCTCACTGCCGCCCCCGAGATCGGCTCCGACCTCACCGACCTGTTCAACTCGCTCACCGGCTACTCGCGCGTCGAGCAATACCGCAACCTGCTCGTAGCCCCCTCCGGCATCCGCGGTGGCATCATCAGCCGCATCGAACGGGAGATCGAGCTCCATCGGGCGGGACAGCCCGCGGGCATCCGGCTCAAGGCCAACGCCCTCGTCGACGAGCAAGTCATCGACGCGCTCTATCGCGCCTCGCAGGCAGGGGTGCATGTCGATATCGTCGTGCGCGGCATCTGCGCGCTCAAGCCCGGCGTACCCGGCCTCAGCGAGAGCATCCACGTCCGCTCGATCCTTGGACGCTTCCTCGAGCATTCCCGCATCCTCCAGTTCCGCGGCGGCGACGAGTTCTGGATAGGCAGCGCCGACATGATGCACCGCAACCTCGACCGGCGCATCGAGGTCCTGCTGCGCGTCACCGACCCCCGCATCACCAAGCAGATCAACGACCTCTTCGAGTCCGCGCTCGATCCCACCACTCGCTGCTGGGTGCTCGGCGCGGACGGCAACTGGGTGGCTGCTCCGGCCGATGGCGAGCAGGTCCGCGACCACCAGGAAGAGATGATCCGCCGGCATCTGGCCCAGGGCTCGTAGGCATGGCGTCAGGGTCCCGGAAGAAAAAGAAGGACAAGTCCAGCGTCCTCGCGGCCGGTGCTGTGCTGTGGCGCCACAACCCCACCCACAACCGCATCGAGATCGCCGTCATCCATCGACCCCGGTATGACGACTGGTCACTGCCCAAGGGCAAGCTCGACCCCGGGGAGACGCCAGCGGTCGCCGCGGCCCGCGAGATCGCTGAGGAAACCGGCTTCGTTCCCCGCCTCGGGCGCCACCTCATCCGGGTCTCCTACCCGCTCAAGGACGCCAAGCGCAAGGAAGTCGACTACTGGTCCGCCGAGGCCCTCCACGGCGCGTTCGCGCCCAACGAGGAATGCGACCAGTTGCTGTGGCTCGATATCGACAAGGCCTTCAAGAAGGTCAGCTACAACCTTGATCGCCGCGTCATCAAGACCTTCACCAAGGCAGCCATCGACGTCACGACCCTGCTGATCGTGCGGCACGCCAGCGCGGGCAGCCGCGAGGACTTCATCGGCGATGACACCCAGCGGCCCCTCGACGCGACCGGACGCGCGCAGGCCGAGGCGCTGCTGCTGCACTTTCTGGCTTTTGGCGTCACGGACGTGCATTCCGCCGACCGGGTCCGCTGCACCCAGACCGTCTCACCCATCGCCGACGAGCTGCGGACCGACATCATCATCGAGCCCACGCTGACCGAGGAGGCGTACCGGGAAGACCCCAAGGCCGCCCAGCAGCGGCTCCTCGAGCTTGCCAAGGAACCGGGCACCCGCGTGCTCTGCAGCCAGGGAGGCGTCATCCCCCACCTCACCGAGTGGCTCGCTCAGCGCAGCGGCATCCCGTTGCCGCCCGCGGAGAACGAGAAAGCCAGCCTGTGGGTGCTTACCCTCCTCGACGGCTACCTCATCACGGCTGACTACCTGGCCTCGCCGATGTCCGGCACAGCGCTCAGCACCACGTAGGTTCCTCGAAGCGCTTCGGGCGCGGGGGTTCCGCCGCGCATCTCCGGTAGCTGAACGCGCAACAGTGGAAACTTTTCCCGCTTGGAGGAGGAAAAGTTTCCACTGGGCTGGGCACGTTCGGTGATGGTGCCGGTGCGAGGCTCGCGCAAGCGGTGACCGCTAGCTCGACGACTCCTCGCCCGGGGCAGTGCTGGTGCCGGAGGACCCGGCGCCCGTCCCCTTGGCCGGTGCCTTGCGCGCTGGAGCCTTCTTGGCGGGCGACGAGGCTGGACCCGCTGTCTCGCTCGCCGCGCTCTTGGCTGGCGCCTTCTTGGCTGGAGCCCTTTTCGCGGGTGCCTTCTTCGACGGGCCGAGGCCCTCCCCGGCAGCGGCCTTCGCCGGTGCCTTCTTAGCGGGTGCCTTCCTCGCAGCCGGCGGCTTGGCGGCAGGGGGCTTCGTGGTGGGCCCGGAAGCGGCGGGATTGTTGGCAGGCTCCTTGGCTGTGGTGCTCGGGGCCGGTGTGCTTGGTACGGACTTGTTCGCCGGGGCCTTGCGCGCGGGCGCCTTCTTCGCGGCGGGCGCCTTGGCAGGTGCTTCGCTGGATGGCTTCGCAGTCGTCTTCCGTGCGGGTGCCTTCTTGGCGGGCGCCTTCTTGGCGGCGGCAGCCTTGGCGGGCGCCTTCTTCGCGGGAGCCTTCTTGGCCGGGGTACTGCCGCTCCCGCTGGACTGCTTGCCCGCCTCGACAGCCTTCGTCGCGGACTTGCGCGGCGCCTTGACGACGGTGGCGCGCGCCGCCTCCGGAAGGGCTGCCTTCTCACTGGATGCCCCGGCGCCACGCTTCACGGCGGGGCCTTCCTCGGGCAGTTCCGCCTCGCCAGCGACGAGCGCCTTGAACTGGGCTCCCGGCCGGAACGACGGAACGCTCGTGGGCTCGACGCGCACGGTCTCGCCGGTGCGGGGGTTCCGCGCGACGCGGGCGGCCCGCTTGCGCTGTTCGAAGACGCCGAATCCCGTGATGGTCACGGTCTTTCCGGCATGTACTGCCCGCACGATCAGGTCGACGACCGATTCGACGGCTTGCGATGCATTGCGCCGATCCGTGCCCAGTTTCTGGGTGAGGGCATCGACGAGATCCGCCTTGTTCATACCTTGCCTCCGCACAGTCTGGCCCCGGTGGCTCCGGCCCCAGTGTTCACGGTAGTTCCGTGATCACTCCGAGTCTATGTGCCACAGTGAAACTCGTGTGCGCAGACGGCATAATTCGTCGCGTTGCGCAGCAGGATCACTCCGTGCGGGCAGGCAGCGTGAGCGGCTTCCACGTCGGCCGCGTCTTCTCGAACTCCTCGATGGCCGCCTCGTGGCGCAGCGTCAGCCCGATGTCATCAAGGCCTTCGAGCAGCCGCCACCGGGTGTAATCGTCGATGCTGAAGGTCAGCACGAGCGTTCCCGCAGTGATGGTGCGCGTCTCGAGATCGACGGTGATCTCCAGTCCGGGCTGCTCCTCGAGGGTCTTCCACAGCAGCTCGACGTCGCCCTGCTCGACCTCGGCGGCGAGGAGTCCTTGCTTGCCGGAGTTCCCGCGGAAGATGTCGGCGAACCGTGACGAGATGACCACGCGGAAGCCATAGTTCGACAATGCCCACACGGCGTGCTCGCGGGAGGATCCGGTGCCAAAGTCAGGTCCTGCCACCAGGACGGATCCGCGATCGTAGGGCGGGATGTTGAGGATGAAGGAGGGGTCGTTGCGCCAGGCGGCGAAGAGCCCATCCTCGAACCCGGTGCGGGTGACGCGCTTGAGGTAGACGGCCGGGATGATCTGATCGGTGTCGACGTTCGAGCGGCGCAGCGGGACGCCGATTCCCGTGTGGGTGGTGAAGGCTTCCATGGTGTGTTCCTTGCGTGGCTTCGTCGGGCTGGTGCTTCGTCTGGCTGTAGCGGTCGTGGAGCTGTTCTGCCGACCGACTGCTCAGTCGAGGTCCGAGGGGGAGGCGAGGGTTCCGCGCACCGCGGTGGCGGCGGCGACGAGCGGCGAGACGAGATGGGTGCGCCCGCCCTTGCCCTGGCGCCCCTCGAAGTTGCGGTTCGAGGTGGAGGCGCATCGCTCCCCCGGGGCAAGCTGGTCGGGGTTCATGCCCAGGCACATCGAGCATCCCGCCTGCCGCCACTCGGCCCCAGCGGCCTCGAAGATCTTGCCAAGGCCTTCCTTCTCCGCCTGGGCGCGGACCCGCATCGAGCCGGGCACGATGAGCATGCGTACGCTCGGCGCGACAGTGCGTCCCTCGAGGATCTCGGCGACCGCGCGCAGGTCCTCGATGCGACCGTTGGTGCAGGAGCCGACGAACACGGCATCGACCGGGATCTCGCGCATCGGGGTCCCGGCGGTGAGGCCCATGTAGTCGAGCGCCTTCGCCGCCGAGTACCGGCTGCCCTCGTCGAGGAACGATTCGGGGTCGGGGACGGCCTCGCTCAGCGGGACGCCCTGGCCCGGGTTGGTGCCCCAGGTGACGAACGGGGCGAGGGTGGAAGCGTCGAGATAGACCTCCTGGTCGAACTCCGCGCCCTCATCGGTGCGGAGCTGGTCCCAGGCGGCGACGGCAGCGTCCCAGTCATCGCCCTGGGGCGCGTGCGGGCGGCCCTTGATGAACTCGTAGGTCGTCGCGTCCGGGGCGATCATGCCCGCGCGGGCTCCGGCTTCGATGGACATGTTGCAGATAGTCATGCGGGCTTCCATCGACAGGGCTCGGATGGCGCTGCCGCGGTACTCGAGGACGTAGCCCTGGCCACCGCCGGTGCCGATCTTCGCGATCACCGCGAGGATGATGTCCTTGCTGGTGACGCCGGGCGCGAGATCGCCGTCGACGTTGATGGCCATCGTCTTGAACGGGCGCAGCGGAAGCGTCTGGGTGGCGAGCACGTGCTCGACCTCGGAGGTGCCGATGCCCATGGCGAGGGAGCCGAACGCGCCGTGGGTGGAGGTGTGGCTATCGCCGCACACCACGGTCATGCCGGGCTGGGTGAGGCCGAGCTGCGGGCCGACGACGTGCACGATGCCCTGCTCGAGGTCGCCCATCGGGTGCAGGCGCACCCCGAACTCCTCGCAGTTGCGGCGCAGCGTCTCGACCTGGGTGCGCGAGACCATGTCCGCGATGGGCTTGTCGATATCGATGGTGGGGACGTTGTGGTCCTCGGTGGCGATGGTGAGGTCAGGACGCCGCACCGGGCGCCCAGCGAGGCGCAGGCCGTCGAAGGCCTGCGGGCTGGTCACCTCGTGCACGAGGTGCAGGTCGATGTAGATCAGATCGGGCTCGCGGGAGGCGCCCTCGCCGCTGCCATGCACGACGACGTGGTCCTCCCAGACCTTCTCCGCCATCGTGCGGGGGCGTGGTTGCGCCGACGATGTGTGTGCCATGTCGATTCCACCTCATCCTGGTTCGGGCTCCAGGGATCGCGCGGTGGGCTGTGCGCGAACCAGGGCCCGGCCTTGCTCCTAGCGGCAGCACGGTCGCACCGCCGCATGCTGTGTCAGGGGCGCTCTTTCCGGGAGATGCCTGGCCGTTTCTCGCAACCACTAGAAATCTCACCATTCGGAACGCTAATATCGTCTTGTGAGACAGCATAGCGGCATTGGAGTTCTCGACAAAGCCATGACCGTTCTGCACGCAGTGGCAGACGAACCATGCAACCTCAGCCTACTCTGCGAGCGAACGGGCCTGCCCAGGGCCACCGCGCATCGCCTCGCCGTGGGGCTCGAGACCCATCGGTTGCTCATCCGCAACGCGCAAGGGCTCTGGGCGCCCGGGCCCGCCCTCGCCGAGCTCGCCGCGACCGCCAAGGACACCCTCGTCGACGCCGCCTCCTACGTGCTGCCCCGGCTGCGCGAGATCACCGGCGAGAGCGTGCAGGTCTACCGCCGCGACGGGCTCGACCGAATCTGCATCGCCTCCATGGAACCGCCCACCGGCCTGCGCGACACCGTCCTCGTGGGCGCGCGCCTGCCCATGACCGCCGGCTCGGGCGCCAAGGTTCTCGCCGCCTGGGCCGACCTGCCCGTGCAGCGCGCGCTGCTCGCCGAGGCGAAGTACACCGATCGCACCCTCAGCGAGGTTCGCCGCCGCGGCTGGGCGCAGTCCATCGCCGAGCGCGAGTCCGGGGTGGCGAGCGTCGCCGCTCCCATCCGCGATGGCAACGGCGCGGTCATCGCCGCCATCTCCGTCTCCGGCCCCATCGACCGCATGGGCCGCAAGCCTGGCGCGCGCTGGGCCGCGGACCTCCTGGCCGCAGCGGACGCCATCCAGAAGCGCCTCTGACCGTCGGGATGCCGGGCTTGCCGGGGCGGGCTCTCTAAACCTGCGCCGCCTGCCCGCACAGCTGCCACCCGTGGCCTGCTCCTGCCATCCCTGAGCTCAGCCGCCACCGAAGTATTGGTGGCACCTGTGAGCTATCCGTGGCGGCAAGCCCGTAAGGGTGGCAGTTCTACGGCGGCCGCGGGCAACGGCAAGCCCGCGAAGGCGGCAGCCCTCTCCGACTCGCTGCGGGTAGCTCCACGCGCGCGAGCGTCGAGTGCTTCCGCAGAACACCCCAGAAATAGCAAGAGGGCCGGACCCTTGAAAGGGTCCGGCCCTTGCGTGATCCCCGGAGAGATCTCACTGTAGCCCCGACGGGATTTGAACCCGCGCTACCGCCTTGAGAGGGCGGCGTCCTAGGCCGCTAGACGACGGGGCCAGGACTTCAGAACGTTGCCGTTCCTTGTTCGCTCGCTTGGAAGCTCAGCCAGCATAACTGGTGATCGTCCGGCAACCAAATCGGCTGCTGCGCGAGCAAGCTGGGGTACCAGGACTCGAACCTAGAACGGCTGAACCAGAATCAGCTGTGTTGCCAATTACACCATACCCCAAAGCATTGGGGCGAAGACGAGCTTGACCGTGGAGGCCGAGCGCCTGCGCCCCAAACCGATGAACAGGTTAGCAAACCCACCACCGGTTTGACCAAATCAGCTGGTCAGGAGAGCGATTTTTGCGCTGATCGGAGCCGGGAGAGCGTGCGATCGCGGCCGAGCAGCTCGAGGGACTCGAACAACGGCGGGCTGATGTGTGATCCGGTCGCCGCGACGCGCACGGCGCCGAAAGCGACCCGCGGCTTGAGCTCGAGCCCTTCGATGAGCGCGGCCTTCAGCGCGGCCTCGATGGCGGCGGTCTCCCAGTTGGCCAGTCCGTCGAGCGCGGCGATCGCGGCATCGAGCACGGGCGCGCTCTCCGGCTTGAGGTTCTTCCGCGCGGCAGCGGGATCGATCGCGAAGTCCGCTTCGTCGACGTAGAGGAAGCGCAGGAGCCCCCAGGCGTCCTCGAGCACGACGATGCGGGTCTGCACGAGGTCTGCCGCGATGGCGAACTCCTCGTCGGGGATGCTCGCGGGCAGCCCGAACCGCTCGGTGAGGAATGCGCGGAGACGCTGCGCGAAGTCCTCGGGCTCGAGCAGCCGGATGTGCTCGGCGTTGATCGCGTCGGCCTTCTTCTGGTCGAAGCGCGCGGGGTTGGCCGAGACCTCGGCGATGTCGAAGGCGGTGACCATCTCGTTGAGGGAGAAGATGTCGCGGTCCCCGGAGATGCTCCAGCCGAGCAGCGAGAGATAGTTGAGCAAGCCCTCGGGGATGAAGCCGCGCTCGCGGTGGAGGAAGACGTTGGACTGGGGATCACGCTTGGAGAGCTTCTTGTTGCCCTCCCCCATCACGTAGGGCAGGTGGCCGAACTCGGGGACGGACTCGGCCACTCCGATGCGCTGGAGGGCGTTGTAGAGGGCAATCTGGCGCGGCGTGGAGGACAGGAGGTCCTCGCCGCGCAGCACGTGGCTGATGCGCATGGTCGCGTCATCGACGGGATTGACGAGCGTGTAGAGCGGATCGCCGTTGCCGCGGGTGATCGCGAAGTCGGGCACGGTGCCGGCCTTGAAGGTGATCTCTCCGCGCACGAGGTCGTTCCACGTGATGTCGGTGGCGGGCATGCGCAGCCGGATCACGGGCTGGCGGCCCTCGGCGCGGAAGGCATCGCGCTGCGCGTCGGTGAGATCGCGGTCGTGATTGTCGTAGCCGAGCTTGGGGTCGCGCCCAGCTGCCTTGTGGCGCGCCTCGACCTCTGCCGGGGTGGAGAAGGACTCGTAGGCCTCATCGGCCTCGAGGAGCTGGCGCACCACATCGAGGTGGAGCTCGCGCCGCTCGGACTGGCGGTAGGGCTCGAAGGGGCCACCGATCTCCGGGCCCTCGTCCCAGTCGAGGCCGAGCCAGCGCATCGCGTCGAGCAGCGCGAGGTAGGACTCCTCGCTGTCGCGCTGGGCGTCGGTGTCCTCGATGCGGAAGACGAAGTCGCCGCCATGGTGGCGGGCGAACACCCAGTTGAACAGGGCGGTCCGGATGAGTCCGACGTGCGGGGTGCCGGTGGGCGACGGGCAGAACCGGACTCGGACAGGACTGACAGGAGTATTCATGGCTCTCTTCGATGATCGGGATGGTGCGGCGCGGCCCCGGGCACGAGGGACCTAGGGGGCTGGGCGCGCCTGCCTGGGCGCGCAGGGGCTAGGTGTTCAGTGTCCGCTATTGCTCATGGGCGGTCTTGCGCGGTATTGGTGAGAGTGCCGATCCGTTCGATGGTGACGGAGACGCTTTGCCCCGCGCGGATCGGTCCGACTCCCTCGGGCGTCCCGGTCAGGATGACATCGCCGGGGAGCAGTGTCATCACGCGCGATACCCATTCGACGAGCTCAGGGATCGAGTGGACGAGCAGCGAAGTCCGGCTGTCCTGCATGGTCGCGCCGTCGAGCTCGGTGTGGATGCGCAGGTCAGATGGGTCGAGGTCGGTGACGATCCAGGGGCCGAGCGGGCAGAACGAGTCGAACCCCTTGGCACGGGTCCATTGCCCATCGCGGCGCTGGAGGTCCCGGGCCGTGACGTCGTTGGCCACGGTGTAGCCGAGGATGACGTCCTTGGCGCGGGCCGCGGGCACATCGCGGCAGGGGCGACCGATCACCACGGCAAGCTCGCCCTCGTAGTGGACCTCGGCGGACGCGGGAGGAAGCAGGATCGGCGCTCCCGGCCCGGTGATGGATGTGGAGGGCTTCATGAAGATGACCGGCTCCTCCGGTGGCGCGCCTCCCATCTCGGCCGCGTGGGCGGCGTAGTTCTTGCCGATGCACACGACTTTGCTGGAGAGGATCGGGGCGAGCATCCGCACGTCCGGCAGGTTCCAGCTCCTGCCCGTGTAGGTGGGCTCGCCGAAGGGATGCTCGGCGATCTCGCGGACGGTGGCGGTGCTCGGGTCTGCGATGGGGTCGCCGTCCACGGAGACGAAGGCGACGCCGTCGGGGGTTGCTACTCGGCCTAGACGCATGCGGTCAAGGGTAGCGGGTGCGGTGGGCTAGCGGCACCGGCGCCCGGGTGCTAGCGTTCCCAGCAGTGAAGTTCACATGCTAGGACCGTAGTCCCACATTCTAGGAGCGGCGATGAGCGTCGATGCCCACGATCCCGCAACGAAATGGCGCGTGCTCGCCGCGGGAACACTCGCGCAGACCACCTCAGCGCTCCTCGTGGGCATCGGCGCGTTCCTCATCCCCCACCTGCACGCCGCCGATGGGCCCTATGGGCTCGGCCTCGGCCAGGCCGGCGCGATCGCTGCGGCCCCCACAGCGGGACTGATGCTCACGCTGGTGGCCTGGGGCACGCTCGTCGACCGGCTCGGCGAGCGCGGCATCCTCCTCGCGGGAATGATGCTCGGCACCTTCGCCACGGGAGCCCCAGCGCTCGCCGTAGCCCTGCGCGGCGGAACGCTCGGCGCGACCATGCACCCCGCATCCATCGCGGCCGTGCTGTTCCTCGCCGGCATCGCCGCGGCCAGCGCCAACGCGGCGAGCGGGCGGCTGGTCGTCGGCTGGTTCCCCGCCGAGCAGCGCGGCCTCGCGATGGGCCTGCGCCAGATGGCGCAACCGCTCGGGGTCGCGGCAGCAGCCGTGGTGGTGCCCGTGACGGCGGACCACTCCGGCGTGGCAGCAGTGCTCGCGGTCGCGGCCGCGGCCTGCCTGGCGTCGGTCGGAGTGCTGGCCCGCTGGGCCCATGACCCGCTGCGTCCTCGCGCGGGCTCAACCGAGGCCATCGCCTTGCGCCGCTCCCCCTACAAGCAGGGAACGGGCCTGATGCGGGTGCATGCCGCGGCCGTCCTGCTCGTGGTGCCGCAGTTCACCCTGTGGAGCCTGGCGATGGTGTGGCTGATCAGCGATCAGGGCTTCTCGCCCCTCGCTGCGGGCGTATTCGTTGGTCTCACGCAGCTCGCGGGCGCGGCGGGCCGGGTGGCCGCGGGGGCGTGGTCGGACCGGGCCGGGTCGCGCACCAGGCCGATGCGGATCGTTGCTATCGCGGCGGTGGTCGTGATGCTCCTGCTCGCGGTGGCCGACATGGTGGGCGCGACCACCGTAGCGCTCGTAGTCCTTGTCGCGGCGAGCATCATCACCGTCGCGGACAACGGGCTGGCCTACACGGCGGCAGCGGAGATCGCCGGACCTTTCTGGGGAGGACGGGTGCTGGGATTGCACAACACCGCGCAGAATGCCCTGGCCAGCGCGGTGCCCCCGGTAGCGGGCCTCGTCGCCGAGCAATGGGGCTTCCCGTGGGTCTTTGCTGGCAGCGCCGTGTTCGCCCTCCTCGCGGTGCCGCTGGTGCCCGGCACCATCACTACGAGGCAGTGAGGCCGAGCACCAGCGGCCAAGGATCGCTACAGGGCGGCGGCGATCCTGTCCCCGATCTCGCTGGTGGTCGCGGGCGCGGATGCGTCACGGCTGGCAAGGTCGGCGGCGACCGCTGCCTCGATGCGCGCGGCCGCCTCATCGTCCCCGAGGTGGGCCATCAGCAACGACACCGACAGGATTGCTGCGGTCGGGTCTGCCTTCTGCTGCCCGGCGATGTCCGGAGCGCTGCCATGCACCGGCTCGAACATGCTGGGGTTGGCGCGGCTCGCATCGATGTTGCCGCTTGCTGCGAGCCCGATCCCGCCGGTGACGGCCGCAGCGAGGTCGGTGATGATATCGCCGAACAGGTTGTCGGTGACGATCACGTCGAAGCGCTTCGGATCGGTCACGAGGTGGATCGTGGTGGCATCGATGTGCTGGTAGGCCACCTCCACCTCCGGGTACTCGGCCGCGACCGCATCCACGGTGCGGGACCAGAGCGACCCGGCGTAGGTGAGCACGTTCGTCTTGTGCACGAGCGTGACGTGCTTGCTGCGCTGCATCGCGAGATCGAAGCCGTAGCGGACGACTCGCTCGATGCCGAACCGGGTGTTGACGCTGACCTCGGTGGCGACCTCATGGGGCGTGCCGACGCGCAGCGCGCCACCGTTGCCGATGTAGGGGCCCTCGGTCCCCTCGCGCACCACGACGACATCAATGGGCTTGTTGCCAGCGAGCGGGCCGGTGACGCCGTCGAACAGCTTCGATGGGCGCAGGTTCACGTGGTGGTCGAGCGCGAAGCGCAGCTTGAGGAGCAGGCCCCGCTCCAGGATCCCCGGGGTCACGGACGGATCGCCGATCGCACCGAGCAGGATGGCATCGTGCTCGCGGATCTCCTCGAGCACGGAATCCGGCAGGATCTCGCCGGTGGCGTTGTAGCGCCGCGCACCGAGATCGAAGGTGGTCTTGTCGATGCCGGGCGAGACCTTGTCGAGGACCTTGAGCGCCTCGGCGATGACTTCCTGTCCGATGCCGTCGCCGGGGATGACCGCGAGCTTCATGAATTCCTTCCCGTTGCCCGAGCAGGGCCGGGCCCTGGTGGACCCGGCCCTGTGGTTGTGATCAGTCGAGGTTGATGACCTTGATGTTCGAGGCAGAGACGCCCGCGGCGATGGAATCCACGGTCTCCTGCGGCACATCGCGGTCGAGGCGGAGCAGGATTGTCGCTCCGGGGCCCTCGGCATCCTGGGACAGCTGCGCGGCGAGGATGCTCACGCCGGCCTCGCCAAGGCGGGTGCCGATCTTGCCGAGCGCGCCGGGCTGGTCCTGGTAGTGCACGAGCAGGTTGATGCCCTCGGCGCGCATCTCGAAGTTGCGCCCGTTGATGTTGACGATCTTCTCGACGCGTGCCGGGCCGGTCAGGGTCCCGGATACGTTGATGATCTCGCCGTCGGAGAGCACCATGCGCAGGTCGACGACGCTGCGGTGGTTGGGGCTCTCGGCGGCCTTGGTCACCTCGGCGGTCACGCCGCGCTCCTTGGCGAGCGCGGGCGCGTTGACGAAGGTGACGGAGTCATCGATGACCGCGGAGAACAGGCCGCGAACGGCGGAGAGGCCGAGGATCTCGACCTCCTCGCTGGCCAGCTCGCCCCGCACATCGACGGACAGGCTGGCGGGGAGCTCCGGGCTGAGGACGCCGGCGAGCACGCCGAGCTTGCGGACGATCTCGAGCCACGGCGCGACCTCCTCGCCGACCGCGCCGCCGGCGACGTTGACCGCGTCGGGAACGAACTCGCCAGCGAGGGCGAGCCGGACGCTCTTGGCGACGTCGGTGCCGGCACGGTCCTGCGCCTCGACGGTGGAGGCTCCGAGGTGCGGGGTGACAACGACCTGGGGAAGCTCGAACAGGGGGCTGTCGGTGCAGGGCTCCGAGGCATACACGTCGATGCCGGCGCCACGGACCTGACCGCTGGTGATCGCGTCCGCGAGCGCGCCCTCATCGATCAGGCCACCGCGAGCGGCGTTGATGATGATGACGCCCTTCTTGGTGCGCGCGAGCTCGGCGGCACCGATGAGACCCTTGGTCTCTGGCGTCTTGGGCAGGTGGATCGACATGATGTCGGCGCGCTCGAGAAGCTCGTCGAGGGACACGAGCTCGATGCCGAGCTGCCCGGCACGGGCCGCGGAGACGTAGGGATCGTAAGCGATCATGGTCGTCTCGAAAGCAGCAGCGCGCTGCGCGAACAGCTGGCCGATGCGGCCGAGGCCCACGACGCCAACGGTCTTGCCGAAGATCTCGGTGCCGTTGAAGCTGCTGCGCTTCCACTCGTGGTCGCGCAGCGTCTTGTCGGCCGCGGGGATCTGCCGGGCAGCGGCCATCATCAGCGCCACGGCATGCTCTGCGGCGCTGTGGATGTTCGAGGTGGGGGCGTTGACGACCATGACGCCTCGCGCGGTCGCGGCGGGGACATCAACGTTGTCGAGCCCGACGCCGGCGCGCGCGACGATCTTGAGCTTCGACGCCACTGCGAGGACTTCCTCGTCGACGGTGGTGGCGGAACGAACGAGCAGCGCATCAGCCTCGGGGGCGGCCGCGAGCAGTTCGGCACGGTTGGGCCCATCGACCCAGCGGACCTCCACTCCATCGCCGAGCGCTTCCACTGTCGAGGGGGCGAGCTTGTCCGCGATTAGAACTACCGGACGGCCTGACTGGGTCACCTGCGAACTCTCCTCGGGTCTCTAGATGCTGTGATCGCCGATAGCCTAGTCGGCTGCCCGGTCACATTCCACATCGTCCCACCTAGTGGAGCCGGGGCGTGGTTGATCAGCCACGAGGCACCCCCATGGGGTTACGATCATTAATCACGACTGCATATCAATGCAGTCACGTAGTCTCAACGAAAATCCGCCGCGCGCGAGGTCATGGCGTCGGCCCGGATTGACATCGAGCGAAGGAGCCCCCGGTTGAGAAGATTCGTCATCGCCCTGGTCGCGCTGGCCGCCATGCTGCTCGTCGGGCTGCCCGGCGCGAGCGCGCAGACCACGAAGGCCACGCTCGGGGGCGGTTCGGGCATCATCGTGGGCGGGGACTACCTCTGCTCGCTGACCACGATCGGCCGCGACAGCCAGGGCCGCCTCGTCGGGTTCACCGCCGCGCACTGCGGAGGACCTGGCTCCTCCGTGCACTCCGAGGAGCGCCCCTCGGTCGGCCGGGTAGGCACCGTCGTCCGCACCAATCCCCTGCTCGACTACGCGGTCATCGAGTTCGATGAGACGCGCGTGGCGCCGACCCGCACCGTCGGCGGCACCACGATCACCGATGTCGGCGCGCCCGCTCCGTTCCCCGAGCTCGTCTGCAAGCAGGGACGCACCACGGGCCACACATGCGGCGTGAACCTCTTCGTGGATTCCGTCTTCGCCGAGCAGTATGGCTTCGTGTGCATCACCGAGGGTGATTCCGGCGGCCCCATCACCTCGGGCACCCGCCTGATCGGACTGGTCAGTGCCTACTTCCTCATCCCTTGCGCCGGTCCGCACGTGAGCATCAACATGGATGCGATCCTTGCCGAGAGCAGCTTCGTCGGCGGTGTAGGAGCAGGATACCGACCGATCTAGCAATGCTGGCCCGGCTTTACTGCCGGGCTCTGGCAGCATGACAATGCCCCCGGATCCCTACGGATCCGGGGGCATTCTCGTCAGTGACGGGGATCAGGCAGTCTCGGTGATCGGCCGATCAACCCAGCTCATCAGGCCGCGCAGCTTGGCGCCGACGACCTCGATGGGGTGCTCGGCGTTCTCCTTGCGGAGGCCCTCGAGCTCCTTGTTGCCACCCTCGACGTTGGCGACGAGGCGCTTGACGAACTCGCCGGAGGTGATGTCGGCGAGGATGTCCTTCATGCGGGCCTTGGTGTCGGCGTCGATGACGCGCGGGCCGGACAGGTAGCCGCCGAACTCAGCGGTGTCGGACACCGAGTAGTTCATGCGACCGATGCCGCCCTCGTACATGAGGTCGACAATGAGCTTGAGCTCGTGGAGGCACTCGAAGTACGCGATCTCGGGGGCGTAGCCCGCCTCGATGAGGACCTCGAAGCCGGTCTGCACGAGCTTCTCGGTGCCACCGCACAGCACGGCCTGCTCGCCGAACAGGTCGGTCTCGGTCTCCTCGGCGAAGGTGGTCTTGATGACCCCTGCGCGGGTGCCACCGATGGCCTTGGCGTAGGACAGTCCGAGCGCGAGGCCCTCGCCCTTCGGGTCCTGCTCGACGGCGACGAGCGCGGGGACGCCCTTGCCGTCGGTGAACTGGCGGCGCACGAGGTGGCCGGGGCCCTTCGGCGCGACCATCGCGACGGTGACGTTGGCCGGGGGCTTGATCAGGCCGAAGCGGATGTTGAGGCCGTGGCCGAAGAACAGCGCGTCGCCGTCCTTGAGGCTGGGCTCGATGTCATTGGTGTAGATGGAGGCCTGCGCGGTATCGGGCGCGAGGACCATGATGACGTCGGCCCAGGCTGCTGCCTCGGCGGGGCTGAGGACGGTCAGGCCCTGCTCCTCCGCCTTGGCGCGCGACTTGGAGCCTTCCTTCAGGCCGATGCGCACGTCGACGCCGGAATCGCGGAGGCTCAGCGAGTGGGCATGCCCCTGGCTTCCGTATCCGATGACAGCGACCTTGCGGCCCTGGATGATCGAGAGGTCGGCATCATCGTCATAGAAGATCTCGACGGCCACGTGGTAGTTCCCTTCTTCGCTATGGGCATGCTCGACAATCGTCGACCATGATGTAAGGCATTTCCCTGGATGCTGGACTGGCCGCATCCAGGGTAGTCAAGGCTAGCGGGTCGCGGTGATGGATTTCGGTCCGCGCCCGAGCGCCACGATCCCGGATTGCACGATCTCGCGGATGCCATAGGGCTCGAGGAGCTTGAGAAGCGCTTCGAGCTTGTCCTGGGTGCCGGTCGCCTCGATGGTCAGCGACTCCGGGGCGACGTCGACGACATTGGCCCGGAACAGCTGGGCCACCTCGACGACCTGGCCGCGCACGGCTGCATCGGCGCGCACCTTGATCAGGACGAGTTCCCGGGCGACCGACGCGGCAGGATCCTGCTCGACGATCTTCAGGACATTGATGAGCTTGTTGAGCTGCTTGGTGACCTGCTCGAGCGGCTGCTCGTCGACGACGACGACGATCGTCATCCGCGAGACGCCCTTGATCTCGGTGGGCCCGACCGCGAGGGACTCGATGTTGAAGCCGCGCCGGGAGAACAACGATGCCACGCGCGCGAGAACGCCAGGCTTGTCCTCGACGAGCACGCTGAGCGTGTGACTGCTTCTCACTGATCGGCCCCTTCTGCCTCGTCCGAGTCCTGCGCGTCGCTGCTCGCGACGGCCTGGTCCTCGGTATGCATCACCTGATGGATCGCTGCGGGGGAATCCCCGATGCCTTCATCATCGTCGAACAGCGGCCGGATGCCGCGCGCGGCCATGATCTCGTCGTTGCCGGTGCCCGCGGCGACCATGGGCCACACCTGCGCGTCCGCACCAACGATGAAGTCGATGACGACGGGACGATCGTTGATCTCCTGCGCCTTCTTGATGGCGGGGATCACGTCCTCCTCCTTGTCGACCCGGATGCCGACGCAGCCGAGCGCCTCGGAGAGCTTGACGAAGTCCGGGATCCGCAGCGAGTGCGTGGACAGGTCCGTGTTGGAGTAGCGCTCCCCGTAGAAGAGGGTCTGCCACTGCCGCACCATGCCGAGGTTGCCGTTGTTGATGAGCGCGACCTTGATCGGCACGCCCTCGATGGCGCAGGTCGCGAGCTCCTGGTTGGTCATCTGGAAGCAACCATCACCATCGATGGCCCACACCTCGGTGTCGGGCATCCCCATCTTGGCGCCCATGGCCGCCGGGACGGAGTAGCCCATGGTGCCGAGCCCCCCGGAGTTCAGCCAGGTGCGGGGCTTCTCGTACTTGACGAACTGCGCGGCCCACATCTGGTGCTGGCCGACACCCGCCACATAGACAGCCTCGGGCCCCGCGAGCTTGCCGAGCTGCTCGATGACGTACTCGGGCGACAGGGAGCCATCGCTCTGCGGCCCATAGCTCAGCGGGAAGGTCTTGCGGATCCCATCGAGGTAGCGCCACCACGCGGTGAGGTCGGGGACGCGCCCGCTCTCGCGGTCCGCGCGGATCACCTCGGTCAGCTCGGTGATGACCTCCTTGCAGTCACCGACGATCGGCACATCGGCATGACGGTTCTTGCCGATCTCCGCCGGGTCGATGTCCGCGTGGATGACCTTGGCGCCCTGGGCGAAGGTGGAGAGCTGCCCGGTGACGCGATCATCGAAGCGGGCACCGAGCGTGATGAGCAGGTCGCTGCGCTGCAGGGCCGCGACCGCCGCGACGGTGCCGTGCATGCCAGGCATGCCGAGGTTGAGGTCATGGCTGTCGGGGAACGCGCCCCGGGCCATCAGGGTGGTCACCACGGGGATGCCGGTCAGCTCAGCGAGGACGAGCAGCTCCGCGGATGCCTCGGACTTGATCACGCCGCCACCGACATAGAGCACGGGATGCTCGGCGGCAGCGATCAGGCGGGCTGCCTCGCGGACCTGCTTGCCGTGCGGCTTGGTGACGGGGCGATAGCCGGGAAGGTGCATCTCCGGCGGCCAGGAGAAGCTCATCTGGCCCTGCAGGAGATCCTTCGGGATATCGACGAGGACGGGGCCCGGTCGGCCGGTCGCCGCGAGGTGGAATGCCTCGGCGATGATGCGCGGGATGTCATCGCCCTCGGTGACGAGGAAGTTGTGCTTGGTGACTGGCATGGTGATGCCGGAGATGTCAGCTTCCTGGAAGCCGTCGGTCCCGATGAGCGGGCGCGCGACCTGCCCGGTGATCGCCACCACCGGCACCGAGTCCATGTAGGCATCGGCGAGCGGGGTGACGAGGTTCGTCGCGCCGGGGCCAGAGGTGGCCATGCACACACCGACCTTGCCCGTGGCCTGCGCGTACCCCGTGGCCGCGTGGCCCGCGCCCTGCTCGTGGCGGACCAGCACGTGGCGGACCTTGCGGGAGTCGAGCATCGGGTCGTAGACGGGCAGGATGGCGCCACCGGGGATGCCGAACACGATGTCGGCGTGGAGCTCCTCGAGGCTCCGGACCACCGCTTGCGCGCCCGTCATCCTCTCGGGGGTACCGGGCCGGGTGCTGGGCAGGCTTGCCGGGGTGGCCCCGGAACCGTGCTCGGCCTGGGCACCACCGCTGTCGCCACTGTGACCCGCGGTGCTGCCCGCGGCGAGATGTCCTGGCTGCGGGCCTGGTGTTGGCCGTGCTGTCGGTGCACTCACTGCAAGTTCCTCTGGCTAGTTCTCGGGCTTGTACCAATCACGGGGACGTCATCGTGGTCACCGCGCCTGGGCGTTACATGAATCCTAACTGCGGGCATCAAAAAACCCCCGCTCGCAGGTCTCTGCGAAACGAGGGTGCGCGTCGTCTCTCGTGAGTGTTCCGTAATCCCACTCAGGCGGCGACGCGCCCAGCGAGTACGAGTACCTCAGTTCGATTCATGCACCCGACGTTAGTGAAAACCTACGCATAGCGTCAAACGAAACCACTGATCGTCCCACATGGTAAGACGGTTGCGGTGGGATGGGAGTATGGACGAGTGCCCAATGCAAAGCCACCGGAATCGCACGCACGGATCATCCGCGTCTCACGCCTCGCGCTGCTCGGCGTCCTGTTGTTCGCCTGCTGCGTCGCACTCGTCGCCGCTACCGCGCCACGCCTGTTTGGCTGGCTGCTAGCGGCACCCATCATCCTCGCGGTATGGATCCTGCGAGTACAGACCAGGGTATCCGAGACCGGCCTCAGAACACGAACGATGCTGAGAACACGTACCGTGGCATGGGACGAGATCAAGGGGCTTACCTTCCCCAGGCTTCGTTCCGCCCGCGCCGTCCTGCGCTCCGGCGAGCACGTACCGCTGCCCGCCGTGACCCTTGAGGACCTGCCCAGCATCACGCCGCTGAGCAACGGACTCATCCCGGACATCGAGGCGACCCATCGCGCCGAGCAGGAGAAAGCCCGCTCCACCGCGACCGCCGATCCCGAGGACGCCCCCGGCTAGACCCCGCCCGGGCACGACCACGCCCGAACGTGCCAGCGCGCCAGCCCGGATCCCGCCAGCCTTGATGTACGCAAGCCCCGAGGATCCGGCCCCCACCTGTCACTACCTTGAGCCAAGGACCAACCGATGCCCCCCTTGAGATCACGCACCACGACCATCGGCCGCAACGCCGCCGGGGCCCGCGCCCTGTGGCGCGCCACCGGCATGACCGATTCCGACTTCGGCAAGCCCATCGTGGCCATCGCGAACTCCTACACCCAGTTCGTCCCCGGCCACGTGCACCTGAAGAACCTCGGCGAGATCGTTGCCGAAGCCGTCCGCGAAGCCGGTGGCGTCGCGCGCGAGTTCCACACCATCGCCGTCGATGACGGCATCGCGATGGGCCACGGCGGCATGCTCTACTCGCTCCCGAGCCGCGAGATCATCGCCGATTCCGTCGAGTACATGGTCAACGCGCACACCGCCGACGCGCTGGTGTGCATCTCCAACTGCGACAAGATCACCCCCGGCATGCTCAATGCCGCGATGCGCCTGAACATCCCCACCGTCTTCGTCTCTGGCGGCCCGATGGAGGCAGGCAAGGCCGTCGTCGTCGAGGGGATCACCCACGCCCCCACCGACCTCGTCACCGCCATCTCAGCGAGCGCCAACAGCGCCATCGCCGACGAGGGCCTCGACGAGGTCGAGCGCTCCGCCTGCCCCACGTGCGGCTCCTGCTCCGGCATGTTCACCGCCAACTCCATGAACTGCCTCACCGAGGCGCTCGGTCTCGCGCTGCCCGGCAACGGCTCCACCCTCGCCACGCACTCCGCGCGCCGCGCATTGTTCGAGCGGGCAGGCACCGTGATCGTGGAGGCAGCCACCCGCTACTACCGCGATGGCGACGAGTCCGTGCTGCCGCGCAGCATCGCCACTCCCACCGCGTTCCGCAACGCCATGGCGCTCGACGTCGCGATGGGCGGATCGACCAACACCGTCCTGCACATCCTCGCTGCCGCCGAGGAGGGCGAGGTGGCCTTCGCGCTCGAGGACATCGACGCCATCAGCCGACAGGTGCCGTGCCTGGCCAAGGTCTCCCCCAACTCCGACTACCACATGGAGGACGTGCACCGGGCTGGTGGCATCCCTGCGATCCTCGGTGAGCTGCGCCGCGGCGGCCTCATCGATGACTCCCTTCCCGCCGTGCACGCCCCGAGCCTCGGCGCCTGGCTCGACGAGTGGGACATCCGCTCCGGCACCGCCACCGAGCAAGCCATGGAGCTGTTCCACGCCGCGCCCGGCGGCGTGCGCACCACCGAGCCGTTCTCCACCTCCAACCGCTGGTCGTCACTGGACACCGACGCCGCGGGCGGCTGCATCCGCGACATCGAGCATGCCTACACCAAGGACGGCGGGCTCGCGGTGCTGCGCGGCAACATCGCTCCCCGTGGCGCGGTCATCAAGACAGCCGGCATCGACGAGTCCCTATGGCGCTTCCAGGGCCCCGCGCGCGTGGTGGAGAGCCAGGAGGAGGCCGTGTCGATCATCCTGCAGCGCGTCGTCCAGCCCGGCGAGATCATCGTCGTCCGCTACGAGGGCCCCGCAGGCGGTCCTGGCATGCAGGAGATGCTGCACCCGACGGCATTCCTCAAGGGCGCGGGCCTCGGCGCGAAGTGCGCGCTGATCACCGACGGACGATTCTCCGGCGGCACCTCCGGCATCTCGGTGGGCCACATCTCCCCCGAGGCGGCGGCGGGCGGGACGATCGGGCTCATCGAGGACGGTGACCAGATCCTTATCGATGTCACCACCCGTGCCCTAGAGCTGCTCATCGACGATGAGGAGCTCGCGGCCCGCCGCGCCAAGATGGAGGCGTCCGAGCGCCCCTGGCAGCCCAAGGACCGCCAGCGCCCCGTCACCATGGCGCTGCGCGCCTATGCAGCGCTCGCCACCTCCGCCGATCGGGGCGCGGTGCGCGAGGTCCGGTAGCCACCCTCGACGAGAAAAGGCGGGGCGGGAAGCATCCAGCTTCCCGCCCCGCCGCCGTCGAAGGCTCCTACACCTTGCCGGTGAGCACCACCCACGCGGCGATGCCGCCAATGATGCCGAGCACGAGCAGCACGCTCGCCCCCCACCGCGGCCGGACTGCCCACTTGGCGTTGCGCTCCAGGCTCATCCGTCCCGGACCGGTCAGCACCAGGCCCGCCGCTGCCACGCCGAGGATCGTTGCGAGCTCCAGCGCCGGGGTGCCGATGCCATCGAGCGCCGAGCGAGCCCCCTGGTTGGCCGCCCACACATTGATCATCGCCGCGAGCGCAACCGCCGCGCCAAACGGGGTCGCGAGCCCCAGTACGATCAGCGCGCCACCACCGATCTGCGCGCTCAGCACGCTGATCGCGACGATGCCGGCGAAATCGTAGCCCGCGGTGGCGAACAATGCCTCCACGCCATCGATGCCCAGTCCGCCGCCCTGGCCCAGCAGGTGCCGGACGCCATCAGCGATCAGCGCGCCACCGATCAGCAGGCGAAGCACAAGGAGACCGAGGTCAAGCGTGCCCCGGCGTGGCTCCACCGCGGTCGGCGGGACCATCATGGCCCCACGCTCGGGCTCCTGGTAGTTCCCATAGGGCATGGCCTGCGCGGCGGGCTCGTCGTACGCCACGGGCTGCGGCTCGTGATACTCCGCCGAGCGCGGCGCGAGGCCCGGCGTGGTGTCGTCCATGTTCCCCGGCCGCTTGAGGATCACTGTCTGCGAGCTGCTGTAAGCCTGCTCCGGCTCAGGATCCCGGTTGATCGGGATCTGCTCGGTCGGTGCCGACTCGACGGGCTCGGGGCGGGCCTGCTCCTCGGTAGCCGGATCACCCTCCCGGCCAGCGGCGGCGGCCGAGCGGGGCGGGCGACCACGCGTCACATGCTGGCTGTAGGGGTTGGCAGCCGTGCCAGCCTGGGCCTCGGGCGTGCGTGACCAGGCGAAGCCGGGAGCACCCGTCTCGTCATCGCGCGAGGCAGCCTCGTCGTCGAGATCACCGAGGCGCATCGCGGAGGTCTGCTCGGTCGCGGACTCCGGTCGCGGTGGACGGCCCACCGCGATCTCCTCGGTGGAATGATCGAAGGGGCTCGGCGCGGTGCCGGAGCCATCCTTGCCGGAATCGCTGGCGCTGGGTGCAGCGCCCCAGGAATCGTTGGGGGAAGACGCATCCGCGTCGTCGCGCTTGTCGCTCATGCTCCCAGAGTAGGTCGATCCGGCGCCGAAAGGGCGGTAGGCGGCCGGGCGCGCCACGCGGTCGCCTCGTGTTTTGGGTTACGTTGGTGCACATGGCTGAATCGAGTTCGCGGCGGCAGCGCCCGCGGGCAATCGTCGTGGCGACGCTCCTCGCCTCCACCCTGCTGGCAGCCGGCTGCGCCCGCTTCGACGAACGGGCCACAACACCTTTCGAGCCGGAGCCCACCGCTGGCGGATTCGCGCACATCCGGCCCGCCGAGCCCACCGACGAGCCGCCCGACGACGAGGCGAGCGAGGAGCTTGGACCCTGCGATGACCCGGACCCCGCCGTCATCGCGACCTGCCTCGAGCCGGTGACCGGGATCGCGGTGCTGCCGTCGGGCGAGGCTGCGCTCGCTGCGGAGCGCGCGACCGGTCGCATCGTGGAGGTCGCCCCCGACCTCGACCCCGTGGAGATTCTCAGCATCGATGTCGACGCGAGCAGCGGAGGAGGATTGCTCGACATCGCGCTCTCCCCCGCCTTCGGCGAGGACCGCTTGCTCTATGCGCTCATCACCACGCCTTCCGACAATCGTGTCGTGCGGATCGCGCCAGGCGATGTCGCCAAGCCCCTGCTCACCGGCCTGCCCCGAGGCTCGTCCGGCAACGCGGGCGCGCTGGCGTTCGCCTCCGACGGATCGCTGCTCGTCCGCACCGGGGACGGCGGCGACCCGGCATCCGCGACGAATCCGGCCTCGCTCGGCGGCAAGGTGCTGCGCCTTGGTTCGCTCAACCCGAGCTCTGCCCAGCCTCCAGAGGTCATCGCTGCGGGCGCGCGCGGCACCGGCGGCATCTGCCCCGATCCGGGCACCGGGACGATCTACATCACCGAGCGAACCCCCAGTGGTGACCAGCTCCTCGAGGTGCTCGGCGATGGCAGCCTGCGACCACTGTGGTCCTGGCAGGGCAGCGAGGGCGCCAGCGAGTGCGCGGTCGTCGGCAACGACATCGCCGTCGTGCTCACCGACACCGAGGCGGTCGCGTTCCTCACTCGCGACGAGGACACCGGCCTGATCAGTGGCGATCCCGTCCGCGCCGCCGAGGGACGCTTCGGCAAGCTGCACGGCGCTGCTGTGGGCCTCGCTGGCGAGATCTGGTCCGGGACCGTCAACAAGGACATCGGGGAACCCGTGGAGACCGACGATCGCGTCGTGCTCATCCCCTCCGGCGGCGGTGGCGGCGTCGGCCCCGACTAGCGCCAGGCCTGGGCTTGGGTCGCAGGGAGCCTAGACCTCGCCCTGGGCCGCAGGGAGCCTAGGTCCCGACCGCAAACGCGATAGAAACCGCCGGCTACACCGTGCCGTTTCTATCGCTTCTCGCGACTTCTATCGCGTTTGGTGGCAGGCGCCCGTTCGAGCGCGGGCAGCGTTTGGTGGCGGACCGGGGGGCGGCGCGACCTTCGATGGGTCGCGCCGCCGAGCCCCAGAAACCCCTACTGGCACTTCTCGAGGATGAGCTCGCGCACCCGCGCGGGATCGGCCTGGCCCTTGGTGGCCTTCATCACGGCACCGACGATCGCGCCGGCGGCCTGCACCTTGCCGCCCTTGATCTTGTCGACGATCCCGGGGTTGGCGGCGAGCGCTTCCTCGACGGCCTTGTCGAGCACCGAGTCGTCACGCACGATCTCGAGCCCATGCGCGACCATCACGGCCTCCGGCTCGCCCTCTCCGGCCAGCACACCGTCAACGACCTCGCGGGCGAGCTTGTTGTTCAGCTTGCCGTCCGCGACGAGCGCGACGACCGCCGCGACCTGAGCGGGGGTGATGGCGAGATCCGCGAGCGCGACCGCCGCCGTGTTCGCCTTCTGCGTCAGGTAGGACACCCACCAGGAGCGCGCGGCCTCCGCGGAGGCACCTGCTTCCACGGTGGCGGTGATGAGCTCCACGGCGCCCGCGTTGACGATGTCGCGCATCACCTCGTCGGAGACGCCCCAGTCCTTCTGGATGCGGGCCCGGCGGACCCACGGCAGCTCCGGCAGGGTGCCGCGCAGCTGCTCGATCCATTCCTCGGCAGGCTCGATGGGCTGCAGGTCGGGGTCCGGGAAGTACCGGTAGTCGTCGGCGGTCTCCTTCTTGCGGCCCGGGCTGGTGGTGCCATCGGATTCCTGGAAGTGGCGGGTCTCCAGATTGATCTCGCCCCCGGCCTCGAGGACGGCTGCCTGGCGGCGCATCTCGTAGCGGACGGCGACCTCGACGCTCTTGAGCGAGTTGACGTTCTTCGTCTCGGTGCGCGTGCCGAACTCCTGCTGCCCGTGCGGGCGCAGCGACACGTTCGCGTCACAGCGCAGCGAGCCCTGGTCCATGCGCACGTCCGACACATCGAGCGCGCGGAGCAGTTCCCGCAGCGCGGAGACGTAGGCCCGCGCGACCTCCGGTGCCCGCTCGCCCGCGCCCTCGATGGGCTTGCTCACGATCTCGATCAGCGGCACGCCCGCCCGGTTGTAGTCGATCAGGGAATGGGTGGCGCCCTCGATGCGGCCGGTGGCCCCGCCCACATGGGTGAGCTTGCCGGTGTCCTCCTCCATGTGGGCCCGCTCGATGTCCACGCGGAACACCTCGCCGTCATCGAGCACCACATCGAGGTGGCCATCGAACGCGATGGGCTCCTCGTACTGCGAGATCTGGTAGTTCTTGGGCTGATCGGGGTAGAAGTAGTTCTTCCGCGCGAACTGGCACCACGACGCGATGGAGCAGTTCAGCGCCAGGCCGATGCGGATCGCCGATTCCACGGCTTTGCGGTTGACCACTGGTAGCGCGCCGGGCAGGCCGAGGCACACCGGGCACACCTGCGTGTTCGGCGCGGCCCCGAACTCGGTGGGGCACGGGCAGAACATCTTCGTCTCGGTGTGCAGCTCGACGTGCACCTCCATGCCCAGCACGGGGTCGAAGCGCTCGATCACATCGTCATAAGCGAGAGGTTCCACCACGCGTGCGTCCAATCCAGTGTCCATCGGGGTGCTCGAAGTCATGTCTCGTCAGTCTATTCGTTGTCGGGCCCGCTCCGGCCGATCCGGCTCGGGCGAATGGTCTGGTCACGAGTGTCAGCCGAAGAAGGCCGCGGCCTCGTCGTATCGATCCTGGGGAACGGTCTTGAGATGATCGACCGCGTCAGCGAGCGCCACGAGCCTGACGTCGGTGCCGTGCAGCCCCACCATCTTGCCGTGCTCGCCGGCGTGGGCAGCATCGGCAGCATGGATGCCGAACCGGGTGGCGAGCACGCGATCGTAGGCGGTAGGGGTGCCGCCACGCTGGACGTGGCCCAGCACGGTGGTGCGCACGTCCTTGCCGATGCGCTTCTCGATCTCGTCACCGAGCTGCTGCGCCACACCGGTGAATCGCTTGTGGCCGAACTCGTCGACGCCACCCTCGCGCAGCGTCATCGACTCCGGCAGCGGCGCCGCGCCCTCCGCGACGACACAGATGAAGTGGCTGTCCCCGCGCTGGAAACGGCTCTTGACCATGCGGCACACCTCGTCGACATCGAACGGCTGCTCCGGGATGAGCGTGAGGTGAGCGCCACCAGCGAGACCGGCATGCAGCGCGATCCAGCCAGCGTGGCGCCCCATCACCTCCACCAGCATGACGCGCTGGTGGGACTCCGCTGTGGTGTGCAGCCGGTCGATCGCCTCGGTAGCGATCGCGAGGGCGGTGTTGAAGCCGAAGGTGTAGTCGGTGCAGGCGATGTCGTTGTCGATCGTCTTGGGCACCCCCACCACCGGCACCCCGGACTCCGAGAGCCAGTGCGCGGCAGTGAGCGTGCCCTCCCCACCGATGGGGATCAGCACGTCGATGCCATTGTCGTCGAGGGTCTGCTTGATGGTGTCGAGGCCCTCGCGCAGGATCGTCGGGTTCACCCGCGCGGTCCCGAGGATGGTGCCGCCCCGGTCGAGGATCTGATCCACGCGATCATCGAACCGGAGGCGCTGCTTGCGATCCTCGAGCAGGCCCCTCCAGCCATCCCGGAAGCCGACCACGGTGGAGCCATAGCGGACCTCGCTGGTCCGGACCACCGCGCGGATCACCGCGTTGAGGCCCGGGCAATCCCCGCCACCTGTCAGCACTCCGATGCGCATCGGCCCACCTCCGGTCTTGTTGGATCACGCTGCTGGCACATCACACGGCCGCTGGATGCTCCCCGCGCGCCACCTCGTAGGCCGCGCCGACCCGGTACAGGCGCTCGTCGGCGAGCGCTGGTGCCATGATCTGCAGGCCAACGGGCAGGCCATCATCGGGCGAGAGCCCCGCGGGCAGCGACATCGCGCAGTGCCCGGCGAGGTTGGTCGGCAGGGTGCACAGGTCCGAGAGGTACATCGCTACCGGATCGTCGACCTTCTCGCCGAGCTTCCACGCCGTGAACGGGCTTGTCGGCGCCACGAGCACATCGACGTTCTCGTAGGCCTTGGCGAAGTCCTGCGAGATCAGCGTGCGGACCTTCAGCGCCTGCCCGTAGTAGGCGTCGTAGTAGCCCGCCGACAACGCGTAGGTGCCGATCATGATGCGACGCTTGACCTCCGCGCCGAAGCCAGCGGCACGGGTCTCCGCCATGATCTGCTCGGCGCCCTTGGTGCCATCATTGTCGACGCGCAGGCCATAGCGCATCGCATCGAAGCGCGCGAGGTTCGACGACACCTCGCTGGGCAGGATGAGGTAGTACGCGGCGAGCGCGTAGGTGAAGTGCGGGCAAGAGACCTCGATGACCTCCGCGCCGAGCCCGCGCAGCGTCTCCACCGCGGCATCGAAGGTGCTGAGCACGCCGTCCTGGTAGGAATCAGAGTGCAGCTCCTTGACCACACCGACGCGCACGCCCTTCAAGCTGCCCGTCGCGCCCTCCCTCGCAGCCTTGACCACGGGGCGCACCGGAGTGTCGATAGAAGTCGAATCGCGGGGGTCGTGGCCGGCGATCACCTCGTGCAGCAGCGCGGTATCGAGCACCGTGCGGCCGCAGGGGCCGCCCTGGTCCAGCGAGGACGCGCACGCCACGAGGCCGAAGCGCGAGACCGTTCCGTAGGTCGGCTTCACACCGACCGTGGCGGTCATGGCCGCGGGCTGGCGGATCGAGCCGCCCGTATCGGTGCCGATGGCCAGGGGTGCCTCGAACGCGGCGAGCGCGGCCGCGGAACCGCCGCCCGAGCCGCCTGGGATTCGATCGTCGCCCCACGGGTTCAGCGTCGGGCCGTAGGCGGAGTTCTCGGTGGAGGATCCCATCGCGAACTCGTCCATGTTGGTCTTGCCCAGGATCGGGATCCCCGCAGCGCGCAACCGTGCCGTGACGGTCGCGTCGTAGGGCGGTACCCAGCCCTCCAGCATCCGCGAGGCGCACGTGGTGGGCATGTCCGCGGTGGCGAAGACATCCTTGAGGGCCAGGGGCACCCCGGCGAGCGGCGAGGCGGGCGCTTCCCCGTTGGCCAGCGCCACATCGACATCGCGTGCCGAATCGAGCGCGGCCTCGTCACCGACGTGGAGGAAGGCGTTGTAGGTTCCATCGACCGCGCGGATCTGCTCGAGGTGCGCCTCGGTCACCTCCACTGCCGAGACCTCGCGGGCGTGGATGCGGGAGGCGAGGTCGGCCGCGGTCAGCCGTGTCAGGTCGCTCACTGCTCCTCCCCCAGGATCTGCGGGACAGCGAAGCGGTCCCCCTCGGCGTCGGGAGCGCCCGAGAGGGCCTGCTGCACCGTGAGCCCCGGCTCGATGACGTCCTCCCGCCAGACGTTCGCCGTCGCCGCCGGATGGGCGGTCGCGGGCACGTCATTGGCGGCGACCTCGGTCACGGCCTTCACGTGGCCGAGGATCGCATCGAGCTGGCCGGCGAACTCATCGAGCTCGGCATCGGACAGCGCGAGCCTGGACAACCGCGCGAGGTGGGCCACCTCGTCGCGGGAGATTGCAGGCATGTCAGGCACTGCACGGGCCCCTTTCCAGTGGGTTCACGGTCGGACCCGACTAGCCTAGCCCGATCGGCACGGCACGCCCATGCCGGCGCGGGGCCGGGCGGGGGTCAGTCGCGCCGCGCGCGCAGCCAGGAACCTAGTCGGGCAGTGATGAACGGCAGCACCGCGTACACCATCACCGGAGTGACGCATACCGTCAGCAGCAACGTGCTCGCCACGACGTTGACGTCAGCGAGCTGGGGCGCGAGCAGGATATTCACCAGCAGGCTGAGGGGGAAGAAGCCGAGCCAGATCGTCACGGCCTGCTTCCACCGCGGCGGCGCTTGATCGGAAGCGGGCCGGGGATCGACCGGCACGGCGCCCTGCATGCTCGTCGGCACAGCAGGATCGAACCAGCCCTCGATGCCCGTCCGCTGGTGCACCGCGGCATCCCGGGAGAACGAGCGGCCATGCGCGAGCCAGGCGCTGCGCAGCGACGAGCGCATCCAGTCGCGCAGGCAGCCGTCGGAGGCGAACCGGTACTGGACGTGGTAGCGACGGGTCGTCGTGGACGAGCGCACCCATCCGGCACCGAGGAAGCCGGGGAACGTGCGGGCGAGCGCGATGCCAGCCTCCGTCCACTGGACGAAGTCCTCCTCCCGGCCCGGGTCGACATCACGGATGACCGAGGTGGTGACCGTTGGCGCGGGGAGGCCCTGCATGTGCGCGCGGCGGCCTGCGGGTGGGGCCGCCGGGCTCGGGGCGAGCCTTGGGTGCGTGGTCTGGATTGCCATGCATCCCAGTGTGGTCGACCAAGATTGCCGTGGATCGGCACTGTGTGAACGTCTTGTCACATTCGTCGATGCCGGAGTTGTCAGATGTTGCGGTTAGGTTGGCGTGCGAGGATCGTGTGGGAGAGGCCAAGACCGCGCGGGCCGCCAGGTTGATCGGAATGCACGAAAGGGGACTGATGTCGTATCTGCTGCGGGTGCAACTCCCCGACCGCCCCGGCAGCCTGGGGTCCCTCGCTCTCGCGCTCGGCTCGGTCGGCGCGGACATCATCTCCCTCGATGTGGTGGAGCGCTCCACGGGCTACGCCGTGGACGATCTCGTTGTCGAGATGGCACAGGGATCCCTGCCCGACACCCTGATCACCGCTGCCGAGCAGCTCGAGGATGTGCGGGTCGACTCGATCCGCCCCTACGCCGACGTTCTTGATACCCACCGGGAGCTCGAGCTCATCGACCAGGTGGCAGTGGCCTCCTCCGATCGCATCCAGGTCCTCGTCGATGGAGCTCCCCGGGTGCTGCGCGTCGGCTGGGCCACTGTCGTGGCGCTCGGCCCGAACGGTGCCTACCGGGTAGCAGCGAGCTCCGGATCCCCCGAGTCGAGGGCGGCCGAGCTGCCGTGGATGCCGCTGCGCAAGCCTGTCATGCTCGATTCCGAGGCGGACTGGGTGCCCCAGATCTGGAAGGACATGGCGACCTCCCTCGCGGCCGCGCCACTGGGGCAGAAGGAGATGGCCCTGGTTCTCGGTCGCCCTGGCGGGCCTGACTTCCGGCCATCGGAGGTCGCGCGGCTCGGCTATCTCGCCGGCATCATCGGCACCGTGCTGCTGTAGGGCGGACTACTTCCTACAGCACGAGCCGGAACACATCGATGCTGCGGTATTGCTTGCGCTCGGGAACCTCGACGAATCCGTGGCGGGCGTAGATGCGCCGGGCCTCGATCATCGCCCGCATCGAGGACAGCACGACCGCCTCGTTTCCGCGGCGCCTCGCCTCGGCGATACCGTGTCGCACCAGGGCGGTGCCGACACCGCTGCCGCGCGCCTGCTCGGCCACGGCGATCATGCGGAACTCCAGCTCCCCCTCCCGCGCGATCTCCGCGAGGGCACTGCCCGCGTCGGCCAGGACGATCGCCCCCACCACCGCGCCCGCGATCTCGGCAACGACGATCTCCGCGGCCGCGGCACGTGCCTCGACGTCCGCGAGCAGGTCGAGGTACTCGCTGCCCGCGGGAATGTACGGCGCGTAGGCGGCCACCGTGAGCCCCGAGACGGCAGCGTAGTCGCCAGGATCGATCGGTCGCAGTGTGTGCGGGTGCTGCTCCCTTGGGTTCCGCTCGCCAGGTGGCTGCGCGCCTGGTCTCATGAGTCGTCGTTGATCGGCGCCACTGCGTCGGGGCCCTGCTCGAGCAGGACGGTGAACCCGTCCTCGTCGAGGATCGGCACGCCCAGTGACATGGCCTTGTCATACTTCGAGCCGGGGGCGTCCCCCACAACGACGAACGCGGTCTTGCGCGAGACCGAGCCCACGGCCTTGCCGCCGCGAGCGACGATCGCTTCCTTGGCCTCGTCGCGCGAGTAGCGCTGCAAGGCACCAGTGACGACGATGGACATGCCCTCGAGATTGCGCTCGATGGACGCATCGCGCTCGTCAGCCATGCGCACGCCAGCGGCAGCCCACCTATCGATGATCTCGCGGTGCCAGTCGACGTCGAACCATTCCTCCACGGCCTGCGCGATCGTGGGCCCCACCCCATCGATGGCGGCAAGCTCCTCGGTGGTGGCGCCGCGAATGGCATCGAGGCTGCCGAACTCGGTGGCGAGCGCCCGGGCCGCGGTGGGGCCCACATGCCGGATCGACAGGCTCACAAGAACTCGCCACAATGGCTGCGACCTGGCTTTTGCCAGGCTCTCGAGCAACCGCGCGCCATTGGCGGTGAGCTCGCCCTTCTTGTTGCGGAACAGCTCCGTGCGCAGCAGGTCATCCTCCGACAGGGTGAACAGCTCCCCCTCGTCGGTGATGACACCATGCGCGAGCAGTTCCGTCGCGGCCTCGTAGCCGAGCCCCTCGATGTCGAGCGCGCCCCGGCCGCCGATGTAGAACACGCGTTCGCGCAGCTGGGCCGGGCACGTGCGGGAGTTGGGGCACCGGATATCGACATCGCCCTCCTTGGACGGGGCGAGCAGCGATCCGCACTCAGGGCAATGAGTGGGCATCACGAACGCGCGCTCGCTGCCATCCCGCAGGTCCACCACCGGGCCGAGCACCTCCGGGATCACCTCGCCGGCCTTGCGGATCACCACCGTGTCACCGATGAGGACGCCCTTGCGCTTGACCTCCTCAGCGTTGTGCAGCGTGGCCAGAGAGACGGTGGATCCAGCAACGAGCACCGGCTCCATGTAGGCGAACGGGGTGACGCGGCCAGTGCGGCCGAGGCTGACCCGAATATCGCGCAGCTTGGTGGTGGCCTCCTCCGGCGGGTACTTGTAGGCCGTGGCCCAGCGGGGCGCGCGGGAGGTCGAGCCGAGCCGCCGCTGGACGCTCACCTCGTCGACCTTCACGACGAGGCCATCGACCTCGTGGTCGACGTCGTGGCGACGCTCCGCCCAGTCCATGACATGAGCGACCACGGAATCAACGTCCACGAGCCGCACCGTGTCCTCGGACACCGGCAGCCCCCAGGCGCGCAGCGCCTCGTACGCCTCGGACTGCGAGCCCGGCAGGAAGCCCTCGCGCTTGCCGATGCCGTGGCAGAGCATCCGGAGCCGGCGCCGCGCGGTGATCGCGGGATTCTTCTGCCGCAACGAGCCAGCGGCCGAGTTGCGCGGGTTCGCGAACGGTGGCTTGCCCTCCGCAGTAAGCGCGGCGTTGAGTGCGGCGAAGTCATCGAGCCGGAAGTACACCTCGCCGCGCACCTCGAGCAGCGCGGGCACCGGGAATTCCTCGCTCGCGGCGAGCTTCTCCGGCACATCGTCGATCGTGCGGGCGTTGAGAGTGACGTCCTCGCCGGTGCGCCCGTCACCACGGGTCGCGGCACGCACGAGCGCACCGTTCTCGTAGACCAGGCTCAGCGCTACCCCATCGATCTTCAGCTCGCACAGGTAGTGCACCCCTCGACCGGCCTCGCCCTCGACGCGATGGGCCCATTCCCGCAGCTCATCCTCATTGAAGACGTTGTCGAGGCTGAGCATCCGCTCGAGATGATCGACGGGCGTGAACTCGGTGGAGAACCCGCCGCCGACCAGCTGCGTGGGGGAATCCGGGGTGCGCAGCTCGGGGTGCTCATCCTCGAGTTGCTGCAACGCGCGGAGCATCTCATCGAACTCGCCGTCGCTGATGGCGGGAGCGTCCTTGACGTAGTAGCGGAACTGGTGGAAGCGCACTTCCTCCGCCAGCTTCTGCCATTGATCCCGAATGGGCGCGCTGCCCGCTGCCTGGCCATCATCCACTTGGGCAGAGTAGCGCAGGCCCCTGTCAGGAATCGCCAGGCATGGGCCTGGCTTCCCCTGGTGCCCGTCGCGACAATCGCCCCGCGAGTGTGCGAAGAACGACAGGTTTACGGCTCCGAGCTGTCGTTCTTCGCACACTCGTGGCCGAAGCGGGACATGCGCCAGCCGGAGCCGGGCATGCGCCAGCCGCGTTCGAGGCCGCACCTGCGACCCCAGCCGCTAGCGCTCGCCGACCTCGGAGAACGCCGCGCGAACCGAGCGTGCGTGGCGGAATCCCGCGACCATCTCCCGCGACGAGCCTGCCTGCGATCCATCGAACGCGATACCGACGCGCTCGAGCAGCTGCTCGCCACCGAGCCCGGCTTCCCGCCCGAGAGCGAGGATGCGGCGCGCTACAGTTCGCGCATCCTCGCGGCCATCCACCGCGAGCACACCATGACGCCCGGTGTCGAACCATCGGCCCAGCCCGTCGATCAAGGCCGAATCGCGCAGGCTGCTGCCCGCACTGGTGGCATCGGTACCAACCACGATCGTGCCGAACGGGCCGTCCGCCACGACACTCCACGGCACTGCGGCACCGCACCGCACGGCCTGGTCCGCGCCGATTCCCGCGCATGCCGCCCACAGCCCGACCGCCTCGGGGGCTGGAAGCCGCCGTGGCGGCTGCAGGATGCTCAACGGCTTGCTGCTACCGTCCAGCGCTTCTTGGAGGGCGGGCTCGAGCCATTCCACGATGACCTTGCAGCCCAGGGAATGCTCGAGGCGAGCCACATGCCTGGCGACTCCCTCGGCGAGGGAGGCGGCAAGGTCGCGCAGCGCGCCACGATCCTCGAGCACGGCATGCCCGTTGGGCAGCTCGATGCGTCGACCCAGCGTCACTGGGCCCGTGACCTGGATCTTCCATGTAGGCGCGCCACCGCTGGTCTCCCACGCCTCCACCACCTGGTCGGTGTCGCGATTGTGCCAGTCGCGGGCGCGGCGGCCGATGATGCCGTGATGCTGGGCGAGCCGATAGCCCGTGGCCGAGGCCTCGACCGGCATGTCGACCAGCAGCACCGCCGCCTGGCCCACGGGATCCGACCCGGCCCCGCGGTCCTGCATCATTGGCTGGAACGGCACGCCGTGGCCCGCTAGCTCGCCGAGCACGGTGGTGATCGCCTCGGCCATGCTGGCGCCTGGCCAGTGCCCCATGCCGGTGACAGTGCCCGCGAGCAGGCTCATCGGCTGCCCACCGACGCTGCCTCGTCAAACTGGTGCCGCTGCGGGCTGGTGCCACTGATGGTGCCGCTGCCGAGCACGATGTCGCCATCCTGGTCGGGCTGGTAGAGCACCGCGGCCTGGCCGCGCGCGACGCCGGTCAGCGGCTCGAGCAGATGCACCCGCAGTCCTGGCATGCTGTCGTCGCCCTCGACGGGCTCGGCGATGGCTGGCGCGATTCCCCCGTGCGCCCGCACCTGCACCGTGCAGCGCACGGGTTCGCTCGGGACGCTCCCCGAGGTCCATACCGCGCCCCTGGCCTCGATCGTCCATACATCGAGGGACTCCGCTGCACCGACGGTGACGGTGGCGGAGCCGGGGTCGATCGCTGTCACGTACCGGGGCTTGCCATCCGGCGCGGGCCCGGGCAGGCCGAGCCCCTTGCGCTGCCCGATCGTGAAGCCATGCACCCCATCGTGCTCACCGAGCTCGGCACCGGTCTCGGCGTCGACTACCTTGCCCGGGCGCACACCGATGCGCGCGCCCAGGAAGGCCTGGGTGTTGCCGGATGGGATGAAGCAGATGTCGTGGCTATCGGGCTTGCTCGCCACGGCAAGGTCGAGCCGCTCGGCCTCCGCGCGGATCTGCGGCTTGGGCGTGTCACCGATCGGGAACATCGCCCGCGAGAGCTGCTGGGCGGTGAGCACGGCCAGCACGTAGGACTGGTCCTTGTCGTTGTCGACCGCGCGACGCAGCACACCGTCCTCGAGCCGGGCGTAGTGGCCGGTGACCACGGCATCGAATCCCAGCGCGAGAGCCCGCTCCGCGAGGGCCGAGAACTTGATGCGCTCGTTGCAGCGCAGGCATGGGTTGGGGGTCTCCCCCGCCGCGTAGGACTCGACGAAATCGTCGATGACATCTTCCTTGAACCGCTCGGCGAAATCCCACACGTAGAACGGGATGCCGAGCACATCGGCGGCGCGGCGCGCGTCGCCGGCGTCCTCGCGGGAGCAGCAGCCCCGCGATCCGGTTCGCAGCGCTCCCGGCGCCGTGGAGAGGGCAAGGTGCACGCCCACCACGTCATGGCCGTCACGGACGGCCCGGGCGGCCGCTACTGCCGAGTCGACGCCTCCGCTCATTGCCGCGAGTACTCGCATCAGTTCGTCCTTTCCCCTGCTGCCGTGCTGGCAAGCCCTGCCATCCGGGCTCGTTCGACGGCCTGCGGCAGCACGTCGAGCACTCGATCAACGTCGGTGACCGAGGATGTGTGCCCGAGCGAGAACCGCAATGTGCCGCGCGCGATCCGCGCGTCCATGCCCATGGCTACCAGGACATGGCTGGCCCGCGCCACCCCGGCCGTGCAGGCCGAGCCGGTGGAGCATTCCACGCCTTGGGCATCCATCAGCATGAGCAGCGAATCGCCCTCGCACCCGGGAAAAGTCGCGTTGAGGATCGTGGGTAGCGCCTCGCCGGGGCTGGTGGGCCCATTGATGATCGCGGTGGGATCGATCCGCGTGATGCCCTCCCTCAGGCGTTCGCGCAGCGCGGCGAGCCGAACATGCTCGACGCGCCGCTCGGCCGATACCTGATCGAGCGTGGCGGCCATTCCCAGGGTCGCCGCGACATCAGGCGTGCCCGACCGCACGTCGCGCTCATGGCCGCCGCCATGCTGCAGTGGCTGGCACGCGGCATCGCGGCGCAGCAGCAGCGCGCCGACGCCGTGGGGCCCACCAAGCTTGTGCGCGGTCAGCGTGAGCGCAGCGAGCCCGCTCGCCGCGAAATCACAGTGCAGCGATCCAGCCGCCTGCACGGCATCGCTGTGCAGCGGCACGCCAGCATCCGCGGCCACCGCGGCAAGCTCGGGTATCGGATTGATCGTGCCGACCTCGTTGTTGGCCCACATGATGGAGACGAGCGCGACGCTCGCCGGGTCATCGCCGATCGCCTCGCGCAGCGCCTCGGGCGTGACCACCCCCGCGGGCGTCACGGGTATCCGAGTGATCTCGGCGCCCTGATGCTCGACGAGCCACTCCGCCGCGTCGAGCACGGCGTGATGCTCGGTGCTGCCGACGAGGACGCGCCTGCGCCGCGGATCCTCGGAGCGGCGGGCCCAGAACAGGCCCTTGACGGCAAGGTTGTCGCTCTCGGTGCCGCCAGCGGTGAAGATGACCTCGGATGGGCGCGCGCCGAGGACCTTGGCGATGGCCTCGCGGGATTCCTCCACTAGGCGGCGGGCCACCCGTCCGGAACGATGCACCGATGCGGCGTTGCCCGTGACCGCGAATCCCTTGGTCATCGCGTCGATCGCCGCAGGGCGCATCGGTGTGGCCGCGGCATGATCGAGATACACGGGATGGTTCATGGCACCTGCCAGGATAGACGCCACCCGCGCCCGGCCACCAAACGCGCGAATCCCCCCGGGGATCAGGCGGCCGCGCGCTCCGCGTGATCGACGTCCACGAGCCGCAGGCCGGTATCGCGCTCAGCGCTGCGCAGGCTGCGATCGCAGCGCTGCGCCAGCAGCTTGCGGTCGCCCACCGCGAGCTCGGGAGCGAGCAGCGTCAGCTCCACCACGAGGGAGCGCTGGCTGAGCACCCGACCTATCGAGGCGGCCAGGCCGTCGTCGCCGACGAAGCTCGGCACGGTCGTCGTCTCGCCGTCGGAGGTCAGGTAGCGCACGTGCACGGGATGCACCCACGCTCCCGCGTCGATCGCGGACTGGAAGAAGGCGGGGCGCAGCCGTCCCCAGGAGCGCCCGCACCAGGTCGTGCCTTCCGGGAACACCGCGACACGCTCTCCTCGGCGCAGGCGCTCGGTCACCAGATCCAGCGCCTGTGGCAGGTCGCGCAGTGATTCGCGGCGCACCGGGATGGTGCGCGCCCACCGGGCCATCGAGCCAATGACGGGCCACTCGACGAGATCGGCGCGAGCGACGAACGACGCGGAGACTGTGGTGGATATCACTAGTGGGTCGAGCCACGAGATGTGGTTGGAGACGATCAGCCCCTGGGCGCGCCCCTGTTCGAGACCGCCGCGGCGATCGTGGACGCGGACGGTGATGCCGAGCGCGCCGAGCAGCTGCCGGGAGAACGCGCGCTGCCATATCCCCTTGGCCCGGCCAGGCAGCCAGGGGCGCGCGCCGAGCAGGACGGGCGCGGAGGCGAGGGCGAGCGCGAGGCGGATGCACCGGCCGGCCAAGACCGGGGCGGGCACGGTCTCGCGCTCGGGCGGCAGGCAGCCGCAGCCGCAGGGGCTGCTTGGGTACCAGTGATGGCGCGTGGTGCCGGTCATCGTGCCTCCGAGCCGTTCCCGGTGGCGCTGGACGAGGCAGCGGAGGCCGAGGCGAGCCTGGCGAGGTAGCGGGCGTTGGCGTGGCGCACTCCGAGGACGGTGACGAAGTCGGCGACGCCGAAGCTGGGATCGTGCGCGGGCTCGCCGCAGATCCAGGCACCAAGGCGCAGGTAGCCGCGCAGCAGGGGCGGGATCTCCGCTCTTGGCGGCGGGGGGATCTCATCGAGGGTGGCTCCGTCGACGATCACGGGATTGTAGGGGCGCGCGTTCATGTGGCCGGGAGCGCGATGCCGGGCCAGCACGTGGTCGCGCACGGCTCGCACGTTGGCGCCGGGCACATCACCGGGAGCTGGGAGCATCGGTACGCTCACGCACCCGAGCACCCAGTCGTTCCCGGTGTGGTTGAGGTATTGGAGGATGCCGGACCACATGATGCTGAGGACCGCGCCGTTGCGGTGGTCGGGGTGCACGCAGGCCCGCCCCATCTCGACAGTGCTGGGCAGGATCTCCTCGAAGCCGTCGAGCGCGAACTCGGTGGCGGTGTAGAAGCCGCCGATGCGGCGCGCGGTGGTGCCCGGAAGCATCCGGTAGCAACCAATGATGCGTTGGTCTTGCTCGTCGCGAACGAGGAGGTGGTCGCAGTGGGCATCGAACTCGTCGGCGTCGCGGCCGTACTCGCCGATGGTGTCGCTGAAGCCAGGCTCAGCGCGGAAGACATCATGGCGGAGCCGCTGGGCGGCCTCGATGTCATCCGGCCGCGTGGACAGCAGCAGGGAGTAGCGCGGTGTGCTCGCTGTCGCCGCGGGAGCCGGGATCAGCACCGATGATGTGGTCATGCCTCGGTGTCTACCGGGGCAGATCGGCCGGGGCGCATCACGGGAGTGAAGGCACTATGCCGTGCTGGTTAACTCTTTGTCCGTGTTGACCGGATCGCGTGGAGCAGGCCACGACGAGGTGAACGGGCCCCGAACACGCGGTCGCGCAGTGATGTGCATCGCTTCGCGAACGGGAGCGGCCCCCGCCGGGATGTGCATCCCTGCGGGGGCCGCTCGAGGCCATTGGCGCGCGGTGCTGGAATCAGCCCTTGCGCTTGTTGACGGCCTCGGTCAGCTGCGGAGCCACGTCGAAGAGGTCACCGATGATGCCGTAGTCGGCGATCTCGAAGATCGGTGCTTCCTCGTCCTTGTTGACGGCGATGATCGTCTTCGAGGTCTGCATGCCCGCGCGGTGCTGGATGGCACCGGAGATGCCGAGGGCGATGTAGAGGTTCGGGGAGACGGTCTTGCCGGTCTGGCCCACCTGGAACTGGCCCGGGTAGTAGCCGGAGTCGACCGCGGCGCGCGAGGCACCGACGGCGCCGCCGAGCGAGTCGGCGAGCTCCTCGACCACGTGGAACTTGTCGGCGCTGCCGACGCCACGGCCACCGGAGACAACAACGCTTGCCTCGGCGAGCTCGGGGCGATCGCCGGCGACGACCGGGTCGCGCGAGGTGATCTTGACCGCGCTCTCGTCAGGCTCGCCGACCTCGACGGTCACCTGCTCGCCAGCACCGGCCTGCGGCTCCGCCTCGACGGCGCCGGGACGGATGCTGATGATCGGGGTGCCGCTGGTCTTCGCATCAACGGTGAACGCGCCACCGAAGATGGAGTGGACGGCGGAGCCATCGCTGTTGACCGCGACCACGTCGGAAAGCAGGCCGAGGCCGAGACGCGCTGCGAGACGACCGCTGACCTCCTTGCCCTCGGTGGTGGCACCGGTGATCACCGCTGCCGGGCTGGCCTGCTCGAACAGCTCGGCAAGCACATCCACGACGGGCGTGATGAGGTAGTTGTCGAAAGCGTCGGACTCGGCCACGTAGATCTTCTCGGCGCCAGCCTCCTTGAGGCTGTCGGCGAGCGCGGCCGCGGTGCCCGGGGCACCGGTGACCACTGCGGACGGCTCGCCCAGGTTGCGGGCGGCGGTCAGCATCTCAGTGGTGAGCTTCTTGATTGCGCCCTCGGCATGCTCGACGAGCACAAGAACTTCTGCCATTTGTTGCTACTCCTGTTCGTCTGTGTGTCGTCAGAGAGGCGATCAGATGATCTTCTGCGAAACGAGGTACTCGGCGATCTTGCTGCCGCCGTCGCCCTCATCGGTGACCTTCTCGCCCGCGGCCTTCGGCGGCTTCGGGGCGGCCGAGGTCACCTGCGAGGCTGCGTTGGAGACGCCGACCTCATCGCCCTCGACACCGAGCTCGGCCAGGGTGAGCACCTCGATCGGCTTCTTCTTCGCGGCCATGATGCCCTTGAAGGAGGGGAACCGGGGCTCGTTGATCTTCTCGTTGACACTGACGATCGCGGGCAGGCTGGCCTCGAGGCCGAACACGCCGTCGTCGGTCTCGCGCTCGCCGCGGACGGTGTCACCGTCCACCTCGAGCTTGCGCAGCTGGGTGAGCTGCGGCAGGCCGAGGTACTCAGCGATGATCGCGGGCACGGCACCGACGCGACCGTCGGTGGACTCGTTGCCGGCGATGACGAGCTCGACACCCTCGACCGTGCCGAGTGCCTTGGCGAGCACCCAGCTGGTCTGCAGGGCATCGCTGCCATGCATACCCTCGTCGTTGATGTGGATCGCCTTGTCCGCGCCCATGGAAAGGGCCTTGCGGATGGCATCGGCAGCGCTGTCGGGACCGGCGCACAGCACCGTCACCTCGCCACCGTTCTTCTCCTTGATGAGCAGCGCTTCCTCAACGGCGCGCTCGTTGATCTCATCGAGCACCGGGTCGGCGGATGCGCGGTCGAGAGTCCAGTCGGACTCCCGGAGCTTGCGCTCGGACCAGGTGTCGGGGACCTGCTTGATCAAGACGACAACATTTGTCATGGGTCTTCCTTGACCTCCTGCGAGTGGTGGCATTCTAGGCTCCGGCAGCGCGTGTGAACCCGACGCTCGCGACCAGCCGCCGACCGAGGTCCAGCGATGCCGCGTCCGTCCAGCTTGATACGCAACCGTGTCCTACACCTAGGTTACCGACGAGTAACATATGTGCAAGTACCAAGCTGAACATACTCTACAACCGCGCTGAATGGCACGCTTAGCCACCAGGACACAGCAAATAGCGCGGACACGCCATCCCACACGGCTGCGGCGTGATTCGAACTACGGCCCGATCAGCCTCTAGGCTGCCCTCGTGACCGATTCCGCCAGCGCATCGACGAACACCTCCGAGCCACTGCCCCTCACCGGCGAGCGCACCGTGCCCGGCATCGCGGAGGAGAACTACTGGTTCCGCCGCCACGAGATCGTCTACCACGCGCTCGCCCCGCGCTGTGCCGGCAAGATCGTTGTCGACGCCGGGTTCGGCGAGGGCTACGGCGCGGACCTGATCGCCCGGCAGGCACGCACGGTCATCGGGCTCGACTACGACCAGCAAGCGACCGAGCACGTCGCTAGGCGCTACCCCGCCGTCAGCGCCGCCCGCGCCAACCTCGCCGCGCTGCCCCTCGCCGACGGATCCATCGATGTCGTCATCAACCTGCAGGTCATCGAGCACCTCTGGGACCAGGTGCAATTCATCCGCGAGTGCGCCCGGGTGCTGCGCCCCGGCGGCGAGCTGCTCATCTCCACGCCCAACCGGATCACGTTCTCCCCCGGCCGCGATACCCCGCTCAACCCGTTCCACACCCGCGAGCTCAACGGCCGCGAGCTCGAGGAACTGCTCATCGAGGGCGGGCTCCGCGTCACCTCCATGGAGGGCGTGCACCACGGCCCCCGCCTCGCGGCCCTCGACGAGCGCCACGGAGGCTCCCTCATCGACCGCCAGCTCGAGCTCGCCATCGCCGGGATCCCCTGGCCGGACGACCTCGCCGCGGACGTGGCTGGGGTGACCGCCGAGGACTTCGACATCCGGCCAGGATCGATCGACGACAGCCTCGACCTGCTCGCCATCGCCGTCAAGCAATGAGCACGGCAACGACCACCGGGCCAGGGGCATCCCCGGTGCCCGGCATGTTCTCCCTGGTGCTGCATAGCCACCTGCCCTGGCTGCCGAACCACGGCCGATGGCCGGTCGGCGAGGAATGGCTCTACCAGTCCTGGGCCGCGTCCTACATCCCGGTCATGCGCACCCTGCGGGAGCTCGCCGCGGAAGGCCGCGAGCACCAGCTCACCCTGGGCGTCACCCCGGTGCTGGCCGCGCAGCTCGACGACCCCTACGCGCTCGCCGCGATGCACCAGTGGCTCGCCGACTGGCAACTGCGCTCCCACGAGGCGGCGCTCACCCCCGGCAACGGCACGGGGGCCACGGCCTCCTGCCCCGCGGCACTGCGCGAGCTTGGCTGGCGCGAGCACCGCAACGCTGCCGCAGCGCTCGACGACTTCGAGCAGCACTGGCGCCACGGCGGAGCAGGACTGATCCGCGAGCTCGCGGCCAACGGCACCATCGAGCTGCTCGGCGGGCCCCTCACCCACACGTTCCAGCCCCTCACCCAGCCAGCACTGCGCGAGGGCGCGCTGCGCGCGGGCCTTGCCGATGCCCAGCACCGCTTCGGCACGCGACCCACCGGCATCTGGGCGCCGGAATGCGCCTACACCCCCGGCATGGAGCAGCTCTATCAGGCCAGCGGCATCACTCATTTCATGGTCGACGGACCGAGCCTGCACGGCGACACCACGCTCGGCCGCCCGGTCCACGACTCCAGCGTCGTCGCGTTCGGGCGCGACCTCACCGTGAGCTACCGCGTGTGGTCCCCGAAGTCCGGCTATCCCGGCCATCGCGACTACCGCGACTTCCACACCTACCACCACGGCACCGGGCTCAAGCCCGCCCGCGTGACCAGCAAGACGACCCCCTCGGAGCGGAAAGCACCCTACGATCCGGACCGGGCGGCGGCCGCCGTGCAGGAGCACGCGGCCGACTTCGTCGAGACCGTGCGCGAGCGACTCATCGACGAGTCCGCCCGCATCGGTCGGCCTGCCCACGTCATCGCCGCGTTCGACACCGAGCTGTTCGGCCACTGGTGGCACGAGGGCCCCGACTGGCTGGCCGCGGTGCTGCGCCTCATGCCCGAGCGCGGCATCACCATCGGCACCCTCGATGACGCCCTGGCCTCCGGATACGTGGGAGAGCCCGCTCGCATCGAGGACTCCTCGTGGGGGTCCGGCAAGGACTGGCGGGTGTGGGCTGGCGATCAGGTGGCCGACCTCGTGCGGCTGAACCAGGAGGTCGGTGACCTCGGGCTCGATGTCATCGCCCAGCGGATGTCCGCGGGCGCTCCCGGCCGGGACCCGGTCGCCGACCAGGTGCTGCGCGAGGTGCTGCTGTGCCTGGCCAGCGACTGGGCCTTCATGGTCAGCAAGGACTCCGCCGTCGAGTACGCCCGTGGCCGCGCCCACAAGCACGCGCACGCCGCGCGCGAGATCGCGGGGGCGGCCCTGCGCGGGGAGGAGCAGCGGGCGCGCGACCTCGCTGCCGCCTGGAACCTGGCCGACGGGCTGTTTCCCGCGCTCGACGCCCGCGGCTTCCGGCCCGCGGCGCGCACCACCTCCACCAGCACCGAAGGTTCACGATGAAGATCCTCATCATCTCCTGGGAGTACCCTCCCGTCGTCGTCGGCGGCCTCGGTCGCCACGTGCACAACCTGGCGGTCCACCTGGCCGAGGCAGGGCACGAGGTCGTCGTGCTGTCCCGGCAGCCCTCGGGCACGCACGCGGGCACCCACCCGACCACCGACAGCGTCGTCGAGGGCGTGCGCGTGCTCGCGGTCGCCGAGGATCCACCGCACCTGCTGTTCGGCGAGGACATGCTCGCCTGGACGCTCGCGATGGGCCACGCGATGATCCGCCACGGCCTCGCGCTGCTCGACACGTGGACCCCTGATGTGATCCACGCCCACGACTGGCTCGTCGCCCACCCGGCCATCGCCATCGCCGGCCGCTGCGACGCGCCGCTCGTCGCCACCATCCACGCCACCGAGGCCGGGCGGCACAGCGGCTGGATCTCCGGGCGCATCAACCGGCAGGTGCACTCGGTGGAATGGTGGCTCGCCAACTCCGCCGACTCCCTCATCACCTGCTCCGCGTCCATGCGCGACGAGGTCGCGGCCCTGTTCGGCCCGGCACTGTCTGGCATCAACGTCATCCACAATGGCATCGACACCACGATGTGGCGCTACGCGGCCCGGGCGCACCGCCAGGATGCGCCCGAGCTGTTCTTCGCTGGCCGCCTCGAGTACGAGAAGGGCGTGCATGACGCGATCGCCGCGCTCGCGGAGGTCCGCAAGACGCACCCGGGCGCGACCTTGTCCATCGCCGGCATCGGAACCCAGCGGCAGTGGCTCGCCGAGGAGGCGACACGTCATGGCGTGGCGCCCTGGGTGACGTTCCTCGGTTCCCTCGACCACGAGCAGTTGCTGGGCTGGCTGCACCGGGCGACAGCCATCCTGCTGCCGAGCCGCTACGAGCCGTTCGGCATCGTCGCTCTCGAGGCCGCGGCCGCGGGCACGCCCTTGATCACCTCCACCGCGGGTGGCCTTGGCGAAGCGGTCATCGATGGCGTGACTGGACGCACGTTCGCGCCCGGCGATGTCGTCGCGCTGACCCAGGCGGTGCGCAATTCGCTCGACGAGCCCGAGCTGACCCAGAAGATGGCGCTGGCCGCCAACGAGCGGCTCACCACCGAGTTCGCCTGGTCCACCGTCACCACCACGACCGTCGAGGTCTACCGCTCGGCCCAGCGCCGCCCGCGCTCGCCGCTGCACCGTCCCGATGTGCCGCAGCGCCCGCTGCCGGGCCGCTGAAGCGACACGTTTCGCGACGAAACCGGCATGTGCGTGCCGGCGCGGGGGTCCGCTCGGATAGTCTCAGTGGCATGGGATTTTCAGTCAAGGGCAAGACCGTGCTCGTCACGGGCGCAGCAATGGGAATGGGACGCTTGTTCGCGGAGAAGGCCGTCAAGGAGGGCGCCGCGAACGTCGTCATCTGGGACATCAACCGTCCCGAGCTGGAGAAGACCGAGGCCGCGCTGACCTCAGCGGGCGGCACGATCCTCGCCCAGGTCGTCGACGTCGCTGATCTCGACCAGATCGAGAAGGCTGCCGCGGAGGTCAAGAAGAAGGTCGGCGCTCCGCACGTGCTGATCAACAACGCCGGCGTGGTGCGCGGCAAGCTCTTCTGGGAGCACGACAACATCCGCGACACCAAGTTCACCATCGACATCAACGTGCTCGCCCCGATGTACATCGCGCGTGCGTTCCTCAACGAGATGATCGAGCGCAACGAGGACTCGCGCCTGATCACCCTCGCCTCCGCCGCGGGCACCGTCGCGAACCCGAAGATGTCGGTCTACGCCGGGTCCAAGTGGGGCGTGCTCGGCTGGAGCGACTCGGTGCGCCTCGAGCTCGAGCAGGAGGGCCACAAGCACGTCAAGATGACCACCGTGTGCCCGAGCTACATCAACACCGGCATGTTCGAGGGTGCCAAGGGCCCGCTGCTGGCCCCGATCCTCGAGCCGCAGGAAGTCGTCGACAAGGCGTGGGCCGCGATGGAGGCCGGCACGCCGCTGATCTTCCTGCCCAAGACCGTCCTGCTGTCCAAGGGCCTCAAGGGCGTGCTGCCCACCCGTGCGTTTGACTTCCTCGCCGGGCGCGTCCTCGGCGTGTACCACAGCATGGAGGAGTTCAAGGGCCGCGGCACCCCGATGTCCGGCAAGTAGCTTCTCGTAGACCCTCAGGCCTCCCCGGTCATGCTGTGCCGGGGAGGCCTCTTGCTTGCCCGTTCGAGAGGACTACGGCTAGCTGGCCTCGGAATCGACCGGCTTCTCGCCCGCCTTCTTCCGCTCGATGTCGGCGAGCGCGGCCTCGTGCGCGGCCCGCTCCGCGGCGGTGCGCTCCCAGGCATCCTTGCGGTTCTTCACGACCTTCGCTGGCGCGCCCACGGCGATGCTGAAGTCCGGGATCGTGCCCTTGACCACGGCATGCGCGCCGAGCACGCAGCCACGTCCAACGATCGTGTGGCGCAGCACCGACACCTTCGTGGCGATCCAGGTATCGGGACCGATGCGGACCGGCCCCTTGGTGATGCCCTGGTCCTTGATCGGCATGGTGATGTCATCGACGACATGGTCGAAGTCGCAGATGTAGCACCAGTCCGCGACGAGGGTGGCATCCCCGATCTCGATATCGAGGTAGGCGTTGACCACGTTCTGGCGACCGAACACGGCCTTGTCGCCGATACGCAGCGAGCCCTCGTGGCAGCGGATCGCGTTGCCGTCGCCGATGTGAACCCACCGGCCGATCTCCATGCGGGACAGCCCCGGGGTGGCGTGGATCTCGACGTTCTTGCCGAGGAAGACCATGCCGCGCAGGATGATGTGGGGGTTCTCGATGCGGAACCGCAGCAACCGGTAGTACCGCACCAGGTACCACGGCGTGTAGGCCTTGTTGCGCAGTACCCAGCGCAGCGACGCCACCGTCAGGAATCGTGCCTGCCCGTCCTCGCGCTGCCGCGCCCGCCACCGCAGCCTGTACGGCGAACCCCACATACTCGTCATGGCATGCAAGCCTACGGCGTGACCGTTGGGAAGCCATACCGCACTCGCCGGATCCGCCCGGTTCAGGTGGCGTCGAGCTCCAGCGGGACGTGCCTCAGCCCATGCGCTCGGGCGACCGGCGCGCAGGTGATCGCGCCCGCCGTGACGTTCACGCCCTGGGCCAGGCCCTGATCGGCCCGGCACGCTTCCCTCCATCCGTTCGCCGCGATGGCCTTGATGTAGGGCAGCGTAGCGTCCACGAGGGCGAACGTGGAGGTCCGGGGCACTGCAGCGGGCATGTTCGCCACCGCGTAGAAGCGGGATCGGTGCACGCTGTAGAGCGGGTCATCATGCGTGGTGGGGCGGGTGTCCTCGAAGCAGCCGCCCTGATCGACGGCAATGTCGACGAGCACGCTGCCACGGCGCATTCGCGCGACGAGATCATTGCTCACCAGTCGCGGTGCTCGCGCTCCGCGCACCAGGACCGCACCGATGACGAGGTCCGCGGCCCGGACCGCCGCCTCCAGAGCCCCAGCGGTGGCCGTGATGGTGCGGACCCGGTTGCCGTAGCGAGTGACGAGCCCGCGCAACGGCCTCGTGCTCACATCCAGCGCCGTGACGTGCGCGCCCATGCCCACCGCGACATCGACGGCCTGGCTTCCCGCGGCTCCGGCGCCGATCACCACCACATCGGCGAGGGGCACCCCGGCGATGCCGCCGAGCAGCACTCCCCTGCCCCCGTTGGCCTTCTGCAGTGCCCAGGCACCCACCTGGGTGGCGAGCCGGCCAGCGATCAGGCTCATCGGCGCGAGCAGCGGCAACCCTCCATCGTGTGACTCGACCGTCTCGTACGCGATGGCGGTGCAGCCGCTGTCGACGAGCGCTTCGGTGCATTCCCTCGTCGCAGCGAGATGCAGGTAGGTGAACAGGAGCAGATCGGGCCTGAGGTAGTCGTGCTCGCTCGGCTGGGGCTCCTTGACCTTGATGACGAGCGCGGCGGCCCAGGCGTCACTGGCGTCGCACAGCGTGGCGCCCGCATTCTCGTAATCAGTGTCGGGGAACGACGACCCGGTGCCCGCGCCCGCCTCGATGCGCACCTCGTGGCCGGCTTCCACCAGCTCGCGGACCGCGTCGGGGGTGAGAGCCACCCGATGCTCGCCGCTCTTCACCTCGGCAGGGACTCCAATGAGCACGGCCATCGCCTCCTTGCCCTCCCAGTCTAGTGGGCAGTGTCTAGTGGGCCGCCGCGAGGGAGTGGTCGCTATCGAGCGGTCGCGGCCACTGGTTCGCACACGAACGCCTCGGGGCTGTCGCCGATGCGCACGATGACAACGCTCAGCGACCGTGTGCCGGTGGGCTTGAGTCGGCGCCGCAGCGCATCCGGATCGATGCGCACGCCGCGAGCGAGGATCTCCAGCGATCCGCAGTCGTGGTGGCGCAGTAGTGCGCGCAGGGGCTTCTCCCGGAACGGCGTCCGCGCGAGTATGCGGTGCCCGCGCGTGCCAGTCGGGCGATGATCCCCCGTCAGGTAGGCGATGCGCGGATCGAGCTGCCAGAGGCCCTCCCGCGCGGCATAGTGGCGCACGAGCCCTGCCCGCACGATGGCACCATCAGGGTCGATGATCCATTCGCCCTCGGGACGCTCGGGGATGCCATCGGGCTCGGCATCGGTGATCGTGTCCCCTGCCCCATCGGTGCGGAGGATCGTTGCGCGGCGCGAGACTCCTGTTCCCGCGAGGCCGGGCGACCAGAGCGACGTCTCCCGGACACCACCGTCGAGCGAGACGACCTCCACCTCGCCGGGCCAGCCGAGCGCGTCATAGTCGATCCCGGGCGCGCATTTCACCACGAGGTGCCGGTTCGCGTGGGCGGCGAGCAGATCGGGCAGCGGCGGCACGAGCTTGCTCGGATCATGGGTGCGGCGGCCGTCCGCCCGCCGGGCGGGATCAGCGACCACCACAGCATCGCGGCTGCACGGCACGAGCGCGTCCGCGCGGACTACCAGCGCATCCGGTGCGTTGTGCGCTGCCATGGCTGCACGGACGGGATCGATGTCGCTGCCGATGACCCTCCCGCCATGCTCGGCGAGCACGGAAAGGTCCGCTCCGATGGAGCACGTCACATCGTGGATGTCGAGGCCCCGCAGCCGCTGGGCTCGATGCCGGGCGACAGGGGCGGGCGTCGCCTGCTCGAGGGCATCGGCAGTGAGCAGCCATGGCCGGTCGACGTCGAGCTTGACGCGGGCGCGGCGGCGCAGGCGGATCGTCTCGATCAGCGCCCCGGCGCGGTCACCATGCCGTTCCCTGGCAGCGGTGATGTCGCGGACCAGGGTCTGGTCGGACAGTGGCATGTGGTCAACGAGGTCGAGTTCCTCCGTCCCGCGCGGGGAACGGAGGAACTCGACATCATCAAGGGTGAACTCGTAGGCCACGATGCCGCGAGGGCTAGTCGGCCGCGGAGGCGGGCGCGGGCTTCACGCCGGTGATCATGGCGTTGTAGAAGAACCCGCGAGGAACGACGCGCCGCATGACAGTCTCGTCGAGCCAGCTGAGCTTCTGCCACGCCTGGTAGGCGAACAGCCGCCACTGCAGGCTGAGCTTGTCGGCGGGCACGGCAGCCTCGAAGGTGCGCACGGGCCAGCCGAACAGGGCCGCGGCGAACTCCTCGGTGCGGGCCTTGACCTCGACAGCCCCGGCGTTGCGGGCTGTCCGCTCGAGCTTGCGCGGCTCGAAGGTGTGCAGGTCCACGACAGCCTCGAGGGCGGCAGCGCGAGAGGACTCGTCGAGCTCGGCCTGCGGGCGGCGCCATGCTTGCAGCGACGGCAGCTTCGTGATGTTGGTGGTGGCGTACCACGTCAACTGGCCGAGCCTGCGGGCATAGAGGTTGCCCACGGTGGTGGGCTCGCCGGCGAAGACGAACCGGCCGCCGGGCTTGAGCACGCGCAGCACCTCGCGCAGCGACTGCTCCACGTCGGGGATGTGGTGCAGCACCGCATGGCCCACGACGAGGTCGAAGGTGTTGTCGTCATACGGGATGCGCTCGGCGTCGGCGACGCGACCATCGACGTCGAGGCCAAGGTTCTCGGCGTTGCGCAGCGCGACCTTCACCATTCCGGGCGAGAGGTCGGTCACCGAGCCGGCGCGGGCGACCCCGGCCTGCATGAGGTTGAGGAGGAAGAACCCGGTGCCGCAGCCAAGCTCGAGCGCGCGCTCGTAGGGCAGTGGCTGGTCCTCGCCGGCGATGGCCTCGAAGCGGCCCCGCGCGTAGGAGACGCACCGCTCGTCGTAGGAGATGGACCACTTCTCGTCGTAGGTCTCCGCTTCCCAGTCGTGGTAGAGCACCTGGGCGAGCTTGGTGTCCTCGAAGGCGGCCGCCACTTCCTCCGCCGTGGCGTGCGGCCGGGGCGCGGGATCCTCGACGCGCGCGTCGGCCGGGGTGGGCTCGTTCGAAGTCATTGTCATGATCTTTCCTGCTTGTCTCGTGGAGATGGTCGTCCTGGCGCGGCTCGTGCCGGTGCTACTTGCCGGTGAACTTTGCCTTACCGGGGCCGTTCTCGACAAACGATTCCATCCCGATGGTGCGGTCCTCGGTGGCGAACAGGGAAGCGAACAGGTGCCGCTCGATGGCCAGGCCGGTGCCGAGATCGGTATCGAGCCCCTGATCGATCGATGCCTTCGCCGCGGCCAGCGCGCGGCCCGCCGCGCCCACGAACCGCCCTGCCCAGGCGCGTGCCGCGTTGTACACCTCGTCGGGCGCGACGACCTCGTCAACGAGCCCGATGGCGAGCGCTTCCTCCGCGCCGACGAAACGACCGGTGAAGACCATGTCCTTGGCGCGGGCCGGGCCGACCAGCCGCGCGAGCCGCTGCGTCCCGCCGCCGCCGGGGATCACGCCGAGCAGGATCTCCGGCACGCCCAGCTTGGCGTTGTCACCCACGATGCGACGATCCGCGCCCAGCGCCACCTCGAGGCCGCCGCCGAGCGCGTAGCCGGTGACCGCTGCCACGGTGGGCTTGGGGATGGTAGCGATGGCTCCGAGCCCGGCCTGCAGGTCACCGATGGCTTCCGACATCTCCGCGAAGGACATGCCCGCCATCTCCTTGACGTCCGCGCCCGCGGCGAAGACCTTCTCGCCGCCGTAGACGATCACCGCATGGACGTCGGCGCGGCGCGTGGCCTCGCGGGCGACTTCCTGCAGCTCGCCCTGCACCTGCCGGTTGAGCGCGTTCATGGGCGGGCGGGCAAGCCTGATGGTCCCGATACCATCGGACACTTCGAGGGAGACGTATTCAGCCATGCTGGAAGGCTACCCTGTCCTGCCGCGCTTCCCGATCAGCGCTGGTGCGGTGCCGTGCGGCGGGCGAAGAACCGGCCGTGCTCCACCGTCAGGCTGATCGGCTGATCGAACGCCTCGGACAGGTTCTCCGCGGTGATGGTCTCCTCGAGCGGGCCCTGCGCCACCGCGCGCCCCTCCCGGAGCAGCAACGCATGCGTGAACCCGGGCGGGATCTCCTCCACGTGGTGGGTGATCAGGACGATGCCCGGTGCCGCATCGTCGGCCGCGAGCTCGGCGAGGCGAGCCACGAGATCCTCGCGGCCACCGAGGTCCAGGCCTGCAGCGGGCTCATCGAGCAGCAGCAGCTCGGGATCGGTCATCAGGGACCGGGCGATCAGCACGCGCTTGCGCTCCCCCTCCGACAGCGTGCCGTAGGTGCGGTCGATGAGGTGATCCGCCCCCACTGCTGCGAGCATCTCGCGGGCGCGCTCGTGGTCGATCTCGTCATAGTCCTCCCGCCAGCGACCGAGCACCGCGTAGGCCGCGGACACGACGAGGTCCGCGACCGACTCCTCGGCGGGGACACGCTGGGCCAAGGCTGCCGAGGACAAGCCGATCCGCGGACGCAGCTCCGACACATCGGTATGCCCCAGCGTCTCGCCCAGCAAGTGTGCCTCGCCCGCCGTCGGATGCAGCTCGGCGGCAGCGATCCGCAGCAAGGACGTCTTGCCAGCGCCATTCGGGCCGAGCACCACCCACCGCTCGCCCGGGGCTACCCGCCAATCAACGGGCCCCACGAGGGTATTGCGGCCGCGGCGGAGCAGCACGCCATCGAACTCGAGCAACAGGTCAGGATTCGGTTCACCCACGGCTACCATCTTGGCCCACATCCGCCCCGCCCACACGCCAGGCCCCCCGTGTGTCGGAAAGCCCAGCGAGCGGGGAAGGTCGCCCAGGCCCGGCCCTGCTCCCGCAGGACGGCACCTGGCTGGCACACTGGATGGGTGCGGACCACCGATCGGGGCAGGCCATGAGGGTTCCCCCGGGCATGCCGCAGAACGATCCCAGGGCGTGCCGGGTGCCGCGCGCGCCGCTGGGCCCTGCCGAGCTCGAGCAGCTCCTGCGGGGCCGGCACCCTGACCCGCACGCGATCCTGGGACCGCACGGCAGCACGATCCGGGTACTGCGCCCCTACGCGCTGGAGGCGGAGCTGGTCGGCCCTGCTCTTCCCGGAGGAGGCCCCATCCGCCTCGACGCCGAGGGCGACGGGATCTTCGTCACCGACCTGCCCGATGGTGTCGACGCCGGGCTGCTCGACTACCTCGTCACGGCGCGCTACGCCGACGGCGAGCACACCACCGCCGACGGTTACCGGCTCGCACCGGCGACCACGGGGCCGACCCTCGCCGCGTTCACCGAAGGACGCTGCCCGCGCCTGTGGGAGGACTTCGGTGCACGGCCGGCGACCATCGACGGCATCAACGGCATCGCGTTCACCGTCTGGGCGCCCCACGCTGCCGGCGTCACAGTGACGGGCGATTTCGATCGCTGGTCGGGCCGGACCTTCCCGATGCGTCGCCTCGATGGCGGGGCCTGGGACGTGCTGGTGCCGTCCGCGCAGCCCGGCGAACTCTACAAGTTCCACATCCATGGCCGCGACGGGCAGGTCCACGAGAAAGCGGACCCCCTCGCGCGCGAGACGGAGGTGCCGCCCCATACCGCCTCCCGCATCGCGGAGCCATCAACGCACGAGTGGAGCGACGCGGACTGGCTCGCCGCCCGCTCCCGCACCGATTGGACCCGCGAGCCGATCAGCATCTACGAGGTGCACGCGGCATCCTGGTCCCGCGAGCTCGCCGAGGGCGCGGCCACGTTCCGGGATCTCGCCGACGTGCTCGTGCCCTACGCCCGGGCGCGCGGCTTCACCCACATCGAGTTCCTGCCACTCGCCGGGCACCCATACGGCGGCTCCTGGGGCTACCAGGTCACCTCCTACTACGCGCCCACTCCCCGGCACGGCACCGCCGACGACCTCCGCTACCTCATCGACGCCTGCCACGCCGCAGGCATCGGAGTGATCCTGGACTGGGTGCCCGCCCACTTCCCCCGAGACGAATGGGCCCTCGCCCGGTTCGACGGGACCACGCTGTACGAGCATCCCGACCCGCAGCGCGGCGAGCACCCCGACTGGGGCACCTACATCTTCGACTGGTCCAAGCCGCAAGTGCGCAACTTCCTCATCTCGAGCGCCCTCTATTGGATCGACGAGTTCCACATCGACGGGCTGCGCGTGGATGCTGTCGCCTCGATGCTCTACCTCGACTACTCCCGGCCTCCCGGCGGCTGGACGCCCAACGAGCTCGGCGGGCGCGAGAACCTCGATGCCGTGGAGTTCCTCCGCGAGCTCACCACCAGCGTCGCGCACCATGGGCCGGGCTGCCTCACCATCGCCGAGGACTCCACCTCCTGGCCCGGCGTGACCCGGTCCGTGCGCCTCGGCGGGCTCGGCTTCACCTTCAAGTGGAACATGCGCTGGATGAACGACGTCCTGCGCTACCACGCCCGCGCGCCGGAGCATCGCGGCTACCACCACAACGAGGTGACGTTCTCGCTGATGAGCAGCCAGACCGAGCACTTCGTGCTGCCGCTCGGCCACGACGAGGTAGTCCACGGCAAGGGCACCCTGTGGTCCCGCGCCACTGGCACCGACAGCGAGCGAGCAGCGACCGTGCGCTCCTTGCTCGCGGCGATGTGGGCGCACCCGGGCAAGAAGCTGCTCTTCATGGGCCAGGAGTTCGCGCAGACCGCGGAGTGGAGCGAGATGCGCGGCCTCGACTGGTTCGAGATCTCCACCGGCTCCGCGGACAGCCCCCTGCACCGCGGCATCCAGCTGCTCGTCGATGATCTCAACTACTTCTATCGACGCGTTCCCGCGCTGTGGCGGTCCGAGGGAACACCCGAATCGTTCGCCTGGATCGACGCGGCCGACTCCCGCAACAGCGTCGTCTCGTTCCTCCGCGCGAGCGGGGACAGCCTGCTCGCCTGCATCACCAACCACGGCGGCACCGATCTCGATCACTACCGGGTCGGGCTGCCCAGGCCCGGCCGGTGGAACGAGGTGCTCAATACCGCAGGGAACGAGTACGGCGGCAGCGGCCAGGGAAACCTCGGCGCCACCGAAGCCTTGCCAACTCCCTGGCACGGGCACCAGGCCTGCGCGGTGATCACCATTCCCGCGCTGACCTCGATATGGTTCGCCTGGGACGGGCCAGCCCCCGATGGCTAGCATCGATCGCTGGACCGCCGCGGTGGCCGCCTGCGCCCTTGCCGCCACTGCGTGCACCGCGACCCCCACCGAGGAGCCCGCTCCCCTGCCAGTGACCTACGGGCCCAGTGGCTTGCGCCCCAGCGCGCCCGCGCCCACCGTGGAGCTCACGGGGCCGACCAGCGACGACTCCGCTGACCAGCTTGCCGCGCAGGCACTCACCGATCTCGGTGAATTCTGGGCCGACGAGCTGGAACCGGCGGACCTGTCCTTCGCGCCATACGACGGGAGGAGCTCCAGCGACACGTTCTGCGCCGCCCCGACGGACAGCCTCGGCGTCGCAGCCTACTGCCCCTCGTCCCGGACCATCGGCTGGGATCGCACTGACCGGTTCACCGCGCTGATCGACGAGCTCGGCCCGCTCGCCGGGGTGCTCGTCCTCGCCCACGAGTATGGCCATGCCATCAGCGCCAACCTCGGGCTTCCCGGGATCGACAACGCACCCCCAGACAGCGCGACACTGCTCTGGGAGCAGCAGGCCGACTGCTTCGCCGGTACCTACCTCGGCAGCGTCATGCGGGACGAATCACCGCGGTTCCGGATGAACACGACCGATGCTCTCGACGCGGTGCTCGCCACGCTGCTCTCGGTGCGCGACCCCTCCCCGCTCGGGGAAGCGCGGCACGGCTCCGGGTTCGACCGCATCGACGCCTTCGCCCTCGGCGTGCACGGGGGCACGGAAGCCTGCGCCAGCATCACCGCGCGCACGATCGAGCATCGGCAAGCCGGGATGCCGGACCAGTACGCGCACGCCCTCGACCGCGGCGAGCTGCCCGTCACCGAGGGAACAGCACGGCTCGTGGTCACCTCGATCGCCGGGTTCCTGGAGTGGGCCACGACTCCAGCCATATCCACTGAACCGGCCAGCGACTGCCCCGACCGCTCGCTCCAGCCGCCCGTGGAGCACTGCGCCAGCACCAACTATCTTGAGCTCGACCTGCCTCATCTCCGGCAGGGCGCCGAGGCCCGCGACACTGCCAGGCCACACGGTGACTTCAGCGCGTTCAGCATCATCGCGCTGCATGCGATCCTGGCCAAGGAAGCATCGAACGACCTCGGTGCCACAGCCGTGGAGCGCGCACTGTGCCTGAACGGGGCGTGGGCCGCCGCCACCGCGCGCGAGGAAACGGGCAGGATCTACCTCTCCCCCGGCGACCTCGACGAGGCGATCACCGCCCTGCTCGACCCCGCCCTCAACTCCCTGGTCGCCGCCGCCATCCCCGTCGGGATAGCGCGCATCGACGCCTTCGGGAAAGGATTCCGCGGCGGGCTGCCGGCATGCGGGCATCCCTAGAGGGCACAGGGCCCGCGCTGGGAATCTCGTCGCAGCGGTGCCTGGTGTCGTGCAAGATCATGGGGCATGACGCCTTTGCTCTGGGAACAGCACACGTGCCTGCCGCTGAGCCTCGATGCGGACGTGACGGAGCTGAGCCGCTACCGGTGGCCCGGTGGAACCTTCGCCTCGGTCAACGCCGGGTACGCCCCGCATAGCCGCGACGACGTGCTCGGGCTGCTCGACCACTTCCGGCGCGAGATAGGCACCTCCCCCGAGATGGACCTCGTCACAAGCATCGCCGACGTGGCAGCAGTCCGGGACTCCGGCAGGATCGCCGTTGCCTTCGATCTCGAGGACTCCGGACCGCTCGAGGGAGACCTCGACAACGTGCACCGGTTCGCCGCCCTCGGAGTACGCACCATGCTGCCCACCTACAACCACGCGAACGCCGCCGGCTGCGGCAGCCTCGACACCGAGGACACCGGCCTCACCGCATGGGGGCGAGCGATCGTCGCCGAGATGAACTCCGCAGGGATGGTGCCCGACGGCTCGCACTGCAGCACCCGAACCGGCCTCGACATGTGTGAGGCATCCACCAGGCCCGTCGTCTACAGCCACTCGTGCATGCGGGCGGTCTGGGATCACCCACGCAACATCACCGACGAGCAAGCCATTGCCTGCGCCGCGACGGGAGGGGTCATCGGGATCACGTGCGTCGGGATCTTTCTCGGCCCCAATACCCCCACCCTTGAGGCACTGACCCGGCACATCGAGCACGCGGTAGAGCTCGTCGGCATCGAGCACGTCGGAGTCAGCAGCGACTATTCCTTCGACCACGAGGACTTCCTCGAGGAGATCGCCGCGAACCCAGCACTCTTCGACGACAGCTACACCCGCTGGGGCCCCATCCAATGGATGCCGCCAGAGACTTTCCTGCAGCTCGGGCACCACCTCGAGCAGCGCGGATGGGCCGACAGCGACATCACCGCCGTGCTCGGCGGCAACTTCTACCGCGTCGCCGAGCAAACGTGGCCGGAAGCTGGCCGGACCGCATCGTGACCTGCGGGGCCAGCGTATGGCTGCTCAGAACAGGGCTGCGGCGAGATCCCGGCGCGCGGCGAGCACGGTGGGGTCAGCGGGATCGAACATCTCCAGGAGAGAGAGCAGCCGTTCCCGCGCGGCGGCGCGGTCTTCCCCGGAGGTGGCCCGCACGACCTCGATGAGCCGCTGGAATGCCTTGCCTGGTTGCTGCGAGATGATCTCCAGATCAGCTGCCGCGAGCTGGGCCTCGATATCGGTGGGGTCGGCTTCAGCCTTGCGCGGCGCCTCAGGGTCGATCGAGCGCACGCGAGCGAGGAATCGAGCGTGGTTGAGCCCGGACTTGGCCTCGGCGTTGCGGGGCTCCTCGCCGAGAATCCTCTGGTACTCGGCCTCGGCCTTGTCGAAGTCACCCTCGTTGAGCGCCTCCTCGGCGGCCTCGAAACGGGGATCGGTGGGCGGCTGCGCGGGCTCGGCCTCCCCCTCTGCGCTCAGGCCGGGCAGCCTGTCGCCGACCGCCTTCTGCAGCTCGGCCAGCCAGTTGCGGATCTGGTCCTCCGATTGCGCGCCCGCGAACGCATGCACCGGCTGCCCATTTGCGATGGCCACAACCGTGGGGATGGATTCCACGCCGAAGACCTGCGCGATGCGGGGATTCTCCTCGACATCGATTTTCGCGAGGATCCAGCTGCCCCTGCCTTCCCGCGCGAGCTTCTCCAGCACCGGGGATAGTTGCTTGCAAGGCTCGGCCCAGGGCGCCCACAGGTCCACGACCACGAGCACCTGGTTCGACCGCTCGACCACTTCGGCCTCGAAGGTGGCCTCGGTGACGTCAACGATCACCGGAACGCCTGATGCGGTGGAAGCCGACGAGTCCGCGCCGGGCGGGGCCGCAGCAGGATTGCTGGCCTGTGGTGCGGAACGGCGGGCAGCACGTTCCTTGAGCGCCGAGAGATCGACGGCACCGGCGAACGAGGTTGCAGGGGTTGGTCGTCCAGGTCGAGTCACGTATCTAGTCTGGCATGAGCTGGGCCGTGCTGACAGCCAGGAGCGTTCGCCGTTGGCTTATCGCTCCGGGTTCCCTATCCCTGCCCCTGCGCGCGAGCGTCGACGCTCTCGCCCTTCTCCACTGCGGCGGAGAGCTCCGCCAGGTGCCCGCGGCGAGCCGCCCACACCTCGAAGACCACGGTGGCCAGGGGCGGGATGCTCGAGAGCAGGGCGAGCACGATGACGCGCCAGTTCCAGCGCAGGCTCCAGGCGGTCGCGGCCGTGACCGCGATGAACAGCATGAACGCACCCCCATGCAGCGCCCCGAACACTTGAACTCCCAGCTCAGTGGTGTGGGTGACGTGCTTGAGGAACATGCCGACCAGAAGCCCCGCCCAGGTCAGGGCCTCGATCACGGCGATAAGACGGAACCGCTTGGCCGGGGTCGCGACGGAGAAGAGATCCTGGAGATACGGGTTAGCACGCATGCCGCCCATTGTGCCGCACGCCGCCAAGGACTACGACATCCTGTCGTAGACATCACCCGCGCGTGGCGGCTGCGGGTGCTTGGTAGCCGCAGGGCGGCCGCCAGGCACCAAAAGCACCGGAGAACGCCAAACGCGATAGAAGCTGCCCCGGAGTTCGAGCAGCTTCTATCGCGTTTGCAGCCAACATGTCGTGCGGCCCAGCGCCTCGGCCGACGCTTCAGGCAGGCACCACGATCAGGCAGGCACCCGCACGATCAGTGCATCGCCCTGGCCGCCACCGCCGCACAATCCCGCGGCGCCCACGCCGCCGCCACGGCGCTGCAGCTCCAGCGCCAGGTGCAGCACGATGCGCGCGCCCGACATGCCGAGCGGATGACCGATCGAGATCGCGCCACCATTGACATTGATCCGGTCAGTGCTGACGCCCAGCTCGCGCGCCGAGACCAAGCCAACCGCAGCGAATGCCTCGTTAATCTCCACGAGATCGAGCTCGGCCGGCTCCACCCCAGCCTTCGCGCAGGCATTGGCGATCGACAGCGCTGGCTGGGACTGCAAGGTCGAGTCCGGCCCGGCGGACATGCCATGCGGCCCGATCTCCGCGAGCCAGGCCAGTCCCAGCGACTCGGCCTTCTCCTTGCTCATCACGACGACCGCGGCAGCACCGTCGGAGATCTGCGAGGCATTGCCGGCCGTCACGGTGCCGTCACGGCGGAACGCCGGCCGCAGCTTGCCCAGCGACTCCGCTGTCGTGTCCCCGCGCACGCCCTCGTCGCGGTCGAACACAACGGGAGCGCCCTTGCGCTGCGGGATCTCCACCGGAACAACCTCGTCCTTGAACAGCCCGGCCTCCCACGCGCGGGCGGCCCGCTGGTGGGAATCCGCGGCGAACGCGTCCTGCTCCTCGCGCGACACCTTGTCGGAGTCATTGCGGTCATCGGTGAGCTTGCCCATGGCCTCCGCGGTGAAGTGATCGCGAAGCCCATCGAACGCCATGTGATCGACGAGCTTGGTATCGCCGAACTTAGTTCCCTCACGGCTCCCGAGCAGCAGGTGCGGGGCGTTGGACATGGATTCCATGCCGCCCGCGACAACGATCTCCACCTCGCCCGCCCGGATCAACTGATCAGCCATGGCGATGGTGTTGAGCCCCGAGAGGCACACCTTATTGATGTTGATGGACGGCACGCTCATCGGGATTCCCGCGCCCGCAGCGGCCTGGCGCGCGGGCAGCTGGCCCTGGCCGGCCTGGAGCACATGGCCGAGGATGACATAGTCGACATCGGAGGCCGCGACACCCGCTTTCTCCAGCGCGCCCGCTATGGCGATCGAGCCCAGCTGGGCGGCGCTCAGCCCCTTCAGCGAGCCGAGCAGCCTGCCGATCGGTGTGCGCGCACCTGCAACGATGACTGACGTTGTCATCCGAACCTCCGCATTCCTGACGAGTCTCCGCGTGTGGGGCGAGGCGTGGACGACGCGTGACGGGTCCACTTTCCCGCGTCCAGCAAGACTACCGGGCCGCTTGCGCGCCGCGCCCGTGTGGCGTCGATCACGTGGATTGGGCATTCCTGGCAGAGCGACGATAACGTCGACACATGCTGTCCACACCTGAGATCGGTTCCTTGATCACGGCGATCGACCACGTCGGTGTCGCGGTCGCCGACCTGGACCAGGCAATCGACTGGTACAGCCGCACTTTCGGGCTCGTGCTCGCGCACCGCGAGACCAACGAGGGCCAGGGCGTCGAGGAAGCAATGCTCGTGCCCGCCGCGCAGGGCACCGACATCTCCGCCGCGACCGCGATCCAGCTCCTCGCGCCCCTCGATGACAGCTCCACCATCAAGAAGTTCCTCGACCGCCACGGCCCCGGCATGCAGCAGCTCGCCTACCGCGTCACCGACCTCGACGCCGTCACCGAGCACCTGACCGGACTCGGTGTCCGCCTGCTGTATGACGAGCCCCGCCGCGGCACCGCCGACTCGCGGATCAACTTCGTGCACCCCAAGGATGCGGGCGGCATCCTCGTCGAACTTGTTGAGCCCGCCCACGGCGCGCCACACCACCAATAGCGGCCATGACGTGCACACTGGGTTCACCAGATCCAGTGACTGCAGCTTCCCGGGGACGGAAGCGCACCGCACGATAGAGGCTGATAACGATGGCGCGCACCACCGAAGCTACCCCCCACAGCACGATGTTCAGCATTGCGATGCGTGGCTACGATCGCACCGAGGTCCATGAGCACCTGAGCCGGATCGACGCGGAGATCCGCGTCACCGCGGCGGATCGCGATGCCATCGCCGCCCAGGCGAACGATCTCGCCTACCAGCTCGATGAGGCCCGTGCGGAGATCCAGGCGCTGCGCGAGGATGTCGACCAGCTCGCCACCGCGCCCACCACGGCAGCGGACGTCAGCGATCGCATCGCCCGCATGATGCGCCTCGCCGCCGACGAAGCCACCGAGACGCGCGAGCAGGCCCGCGCCGATGCTGCCGAGACCATGTCGATCGCCGAGCAGAACGCGCATGAGCTCGAGACCCGGCAGAAGCGCGAGTACGAGGAGTGGACCCAGCGCCGCGCCCGCCTCGAGGCCGAGCAGAAGGAAACCCTCGCGCGTGCCCGCAGCGAGGCCGAGCGCATCGTCGAGGGCGCCGAGGCCAAGCGCCGCCAGATCGAGGCCGAGACCGCCGCGCAGCAGCGCCAGCAGCTCGAGGACTTCAACGCCACCATGTCCGAGAAGCGCACCGCAGCGCTCCGCGAGATCGAGGAACTGCGTGACCGTGCACGCCGCGATGCCGATCGCACCGTCAACGATGCGCACGCGGAAGCCGAGGACGTGATCAACGAGGCCACTGGCGACGCCAATACGCGCATCGCTCGCGCCACCGAGATCGTCGACGAGCTTGGTTCCGTGCGGGATCACCTGCTCAAGCAGATCGCCAGCGTCCGGGAGCAGTTCGATGCATTCCCCGGCGTGCTTGGCAAGACCGACACCGAGTCGAGCGCCCGCAGCGCAGCCGATGACGCCATTGACGACAACACCCGCAACACTCGCCGCTACGCCACCGACAGCGAGACCACGGGCGAGATGCAGGATCCGTTCGAGTCCGACGACGACTCACAGTCCAGCCAGCAGAACTAGCTAGCTACCCTCGACAGGCGCGCGATCCGCTTCGATCACGACCACTTCCTGGTCACCGAGCGGGTCGCGCGCCTGTTCCAGCATCCACGGTGCCAATGACGTCGGTCATCGGTTCCCCCAGGCCTGCTAGGCCACGCCACCACGTGCGCGGAGCCCCGCATGATGACCTGGTCGCAACCCGGGCACCGGTAATCCTTCGTAGCGGCACTGCCTGGCACATCGCGGACCAGGAACTCGTCATCGCCCCAGCCCTTCGGGGAGCCATGCTCCGTGCGAGGACTCGAGAGTCCCCCTAGGTGGACGCCTGGTGGCCGTGCGTCGCTGGAGCCCGAGCGGCGCCCCGACTGACGACGTTGGCTAGCGTTCCGCTGGGGCGTGTTCCGGCGCGGCATGCCGCCCAGTCTATCCGGGCCAGCACAGAAGAACGGACCGCCCCGTCCCCCAGCAAGCGGTGAGAAAGCACACCATCGACGTCAGAAAAGCCGATACTCGTCGCTGCCCAGACCCCGCAACTGGTCATAGTCCAGGGTCAAGCAGCGGATACCGCGGTCCGACGCGAGCGTCCGCGCCTGCGGCTTGATCTGCTGCGCCGCGAAAACCCCCCGCACCGGTGCCAGCAACGGATCCCGGTTCAACAGCTCCAGGTAGCGCGTGAGCTGCTCCACACCGTCGATCTCGCCCCGCCGCTTCACCTCGACCGCGACACTGATACCTTCCGCATCGCGGCACATCAGGTCCACCGGGCCGATCGCTGTGGGGAACTCGCGCCGGACCAAGCGGTAACCATCCCCCAGCGTCTCCACGTGCTCCGCGAGCAGGATCTGGAGGTGCGCCTCCACACCATCCTTGATCAAGCCAGGATCCTCGCCCAGCTCATGCGACGCATCGAGCTCGATCTCATCGATGGTGATGCGAAGCTCCTCGCCCGCCTTGTTCACCACCACCCACTCATTGCCGTTCTCGGTCAAGGTGCACGGCGGGCTCATCCAGTTCAACGGCTTGTAGGCACGGTCGTCGGCATGGATGCTCACCGAGCCGTCTGCCTTCACCAGCAGCAACCGCTTCGCGAGCGGCAGATGAGCGGTCAAGCGTCCAACATAATCAACCTGGCACTGAGCTATAACTAAACGCACCCGTCCACAATAGGTGCAGCATGGCCAGGCACCGAATGCCACGCGGGGCCGAGCCGACGAACGTCCCATTGCCGCACCGCCGCTGCCCTACTCTGGGGCCATGAGTCCCGTCCTGCCCAGTCCCCGATCACCGCTCGGCTCCTGGCTGCTTGGCCGCGAGAACGAGGGACGGACCGCGCGGCGGATCCGTGTGCAACTGCTCCTCACCACGTTCCTCGTCGGCGCCAACATCATCGGGATCGCGATCGTGGTGGTGCTCATCGTCTGGGTGGTTCCCGGCCCCTCGGTGATACAGACCAAGTTCCTCGTGCCCAACATTGTTGGCGTACCTGTGTATGTCGGTGCTGCCTTGTTCCTGGGCATCGTGTGGGGAACCCGTCGCGCGCTCAAGGACCTCCGATGGGCCCAGAGCGGCGAGCCTCCCACGCCCCGGCAACGACGCATCGCGCTCGCCACCCCGTGGCGGCTCACGTTCATCCAGCTCGCGCTGTGGAGCATCGCGCTGGTCTTGTTCACCGCGTGGTACGGGGCCATCGAGCCCGAGATCATCGCGAAGATGGCATTCACCCTCGCATCGGCAGGGATGGTCGTGTGCGCGATCGCCTACCTGCTCAGCGAGTTCGCGCTGCGGCCCGCTGCCGCGGAGGTCCTTTCCTACGGAGATCACCCCGGCCGCCGCGCGGGCGCGGTGAGCCGCTCGATGGTCACGTGGATGGTGGGGACCGGTGTCCCTGTCAGTGGCTTGATGGTCATCGCGATCGCCGCCATCGTCCGCGACGACGTGAAGATCGCACCGCTCATCATCTCCATACTCTCTCTCGGCGCGATCGTCCTGCTCTTCGGCGGGTTCATGGAACTGCTGAATACCTCGCGAACCATTGCTCCCGTGCGGGTGGTGCGGCATGCCATGCGGAAGATCGAGAAAGGCGATTTCGATGCCCGGGTCGTCGTGTTCGACGGATCGGAGCTCGGCGACCTTCAAGTCGGGTTCAACCGGATGGCGGAAGGACTCCGCGAAAGGGAACGCATCCGCGATCTCTTCGGTCGCCATGTTGGGCGAGCGGTCGCTGCCAACGCGCTCGACCACGACGCGGAGCTCGGCGGCGAGGAACGCTCGGTCGCGGTGTTTTTCGTCGATCTGATCGGTTCTACACGGCTGGCCACCCAACTGCCACCGACCGAGGTCGTTGCCCTGCTCAATCGGTTCTTCGCCGTCGTCGTCGAGGAAGTGGACCGCAATGGTGGCTTCATCAACAAGTTCGAGGGGGATGCCGCGCTCGCCATCTTCGGAGCGCCGATCGAGGTCGATGATCCAGCTGGAGCTGCGCTGCGTGCCACGCGGACCATCATGAAGCGGCTCGAGCGCGAAGTGCCTGATTGCGAGGCAGGCATCGGTGTGGCGTACGGCATCGCGGTCGCGGGCAACGTGGGGGCGCACGAGCGCTTCGAGTACACCGTCATCGGGGATCCTGTGAACGAGGCAGCACGACTATCCGATGTGGCCAAGACTGTCCCTGGCCGGATCGCCGCTTCGGGGGCCTGCCTGGAAGCTGCCGGCGCTCGGGAGTCACGCAAGTGGCGCCCAGAGCGCGAGGTGCAGTTGCGCGGCCGCGAAGCGATGACTGTTGTTGCGGTCCCGCGCAAGGCTGATGCCCAGCCAGTCGAGTCGGCCTCAGAGTCAGTCTGATGGTTGAGTCGCACTCTGACTGGTGACCGGTGAACGCCAGTAGGCGGGATGGGTGGGGTTCTGTGGAACGAGCTTCATACGGAGCTTGACCGGTGCTCGTGGCCCGGCCGTTCGGCGGGGCGCGACAGGGGCCATCGCCCACGAGCATGGCGAATTGGCGGGAGGGGCGGTCGCCTGCTGGCGACCGCCCCTCCCGCTTGTTCACATGTGTTTGCCCGGCGGTGTCCTACTCTCCCGCACCCTGTCGGGT